>NZ_CP086328.1:0-4317500 GCF_020861345.1 Bacillus pacificus | reverse complement strand
GATAGGTTCGAGGTGGAAGCATGGTGACATGTGGAGCTGACGAATACTAATAGATCGAGGACTTAACCATATAATATGAAGCAATGTTATCTAGTTTTGAGAGAACATAAAAAAACTTGTTGACTTTAAAAGTTAAATGAGTTACAATGATTCTTGTCTTAAATGAATACAGTCTGGTAATGATGGCAGAGAGGTCACACCCGTTCCCATACCGAACACGGAAGTTAAGCTCTCTAGCGCCGATGGTAGTTGGGACCTTGTCCCTGTGAGAGTAGGACGTTGCCAGGCAAAATGGAGGATTAGCTCAGCTGGGAGAGCACCTGCCTTACAAGCAGGGGGTCGGCGGTTCGATCCCGTCATCCTCCACCATATATGTCGGAGGGGTAGCGAAGTGGCTAAACGCGGCGGACTGTAAATCCGCTCCTTCGGGTTCGGCAGTTCGAATCTGCCCCCCTCCACCATTCTTAATTAATGGGCTATAGCCAAGCGGTAAGGCAACGGACTTTGACTCCGTCATGCGCTGGTTCGAATCCAGCTAGCCCAGCCATTAAGAGCCATTAGCTCAGTTGGTAGAGCATCTGACTTTTAATCAGAGGGTCGAAGGTTCGAGTCCTTCATGGCTCACCATTTTAACAAAATATGCGGGTGTGGCGGAATTGGCAGACGCACTAGACTTAGGATCTAGCGCCTTTGGCGTGGGGGTTCGACTCCCTTCACCCGCACTTTTAATAAAATAAATCATACATGTCTTGCGGAAGTAGTTCAGTGGTAGAATACAACCTTGCCAAGGTTGGGGTCGCGGGTTCGAATCCCGTCTTCCGCTCCAATTTTCAATATGACATGCCGGGGTGGCGGAACAGGCAGACGCACAGGACTTAAAATCCTGCGGTGGGTGACCACCGTGCGGGTTCGACCCCCGCCCTCGGCACCATATGCGCCCGTAGCTCAATTGGATAGAGCGTTTGACTACGGATCAAGAGGTTAGGGGTTCGACTCCTCTCGGGCGCGCTTTTAATAACGGGAAGTGGCTCAGCTTGGTAGAGCACCTGGTTTGGGACCAGGGGGTCGCAGGTTCAAATCCTGTCTTCCCGATATTCCCAAAAACATGGGGCCTTAGCTCAGCTGGGAGAGCGCCTGCCTTGCACGCAGGAGGTCAGCGGTTCGATCCCGCTAGGCTCCACTTTATTTATTATATGTCTCGGAGGTATACCCAAGTTCGGCTGAAGGGATCGGTCTTGAAAACCGACAGGCGGTGAGAATCGCGCGGGGGTTCGAATCCCTCTACCTCCTCCATTTTCTTTTAAAATGGTTTAGACATAAATAATAAAATATTTTTTCCTTCATGGAGGTATACCCAAGTTCGGCTGAAGGGATCGGTCTTGAAAACCGACAGGCGGCGAGAGTCGCGCGGGGGTTCGAATCCCTCTACCTCCTCCATTTTTTCTAAAGTAAATATTTTATCATCGCGGGGTGGAGCAGCACGGTAGCTCGTCGGGCTCATAACCCGAAGGTCGCAGGTTCAAATCCTGTCCCCGCAACCAAATGGTCCCGTGGTGTAGTGGTTAACATGCCTGCCTGTCACGCAGGAGATCGCCGGTTCGACCCCGGTCGGGACCGCCATTTATGTTTGGCTCGGTAGCTCAGTCGGTAGAGCAGAGGACTGAAAATCCTCGTGTCGGCGGTTCGATTCCGTCCCGAGCCACCATTTTTTTATGCCGACTTAGCTCAATTGGTAGAGCAACTGACTTGTAATCAGTAGGTTGGGGGTTCAAGTCCTCTAGTCGGCATCCTTTAGGGGCATAGTTTAAAGGTAGAACTGAGGTCTCCAAAACCTCCAGTGTGGGTTCGATTCCTACTGCCCCTGTAAAGTATATGGGCCTATAGCTCAGCTGGTTAGAGCGCACGCCTGATAAGCGTGAGGTCGATGGTTCGAGTCCATTTAGGCCCACCATATATTATTCCGCAGTAGCTCAGTGGTAGAGCTATCGGCTGTTAACCGATCGGTCGTAGGTTCGAGTCCTACCTGCGGAGCCATGGCCCGTTGGTCAAGTGGTTAAGACACCGCCCTTTCACGGCGGTAACACGGGTTCGAATCCCGTACGGGTCATAAAAAAAAGAGTCAGCAATATGCTGACTCTTTTTTATTGTGCGTTCATTCTCCTTTATCAACTGATTTTCCTGAAATAAATAAAGGGATTTAGGAAAAGCTATGGTATGTATAAAAAGGAGGAGATACAAATGACACGAGTGAGAGACTTGATGAGCACTCATATTGTACAGTGTACACCGTTAGACAATGTATATGAAGCTGCTGTAAAGATGAAAGAAGAATCGATTGGATTGATTCCGGTTGTTGAAAATGAACAAGTTGTTGGTCTTGTTACGGACCGGGATTTAGTTGTTCGAGGGATTGCTGAAAAACATCCTGGATCTAATAAAATTACAAATGTAATGACAACAAACATTGTTTCAGTTTCTCCAGATGATCCTATTGAAAAGGCTACAGAGTTAATGGCGCAGTATCAAATTAGACGATTGCCAGTAGTTGAGAGTGGTCAACTCGTTGGGATGTTAGCACTAGGAGATTTAGCTATAAAAGAATCGGCAGATGAGCAAGCGGGATTTGCTTTAAGTGAAATATCAGAGCATACGGAATGAAGTGAGACTTTAATTAGTGTAATACGTTACGTATAAAAATCAGATACATTATTCTAGTATATAGGGTTAAGCTAATATGTTAGCATGATGTATCTGAGCCATTATATAATAAGTATACAGTTAGTAATTTCGACAGTTTATTTAAATTTGTCATTCCTAATTATAAATAAGAGAAAAAATGATATACTGATAGATATAAGTATTATGATTGATTTCGAATATAACAATATTTATTGTTAATGATGTGATAATGTATTAATATTTCCTATGTAGATAAAAGGGAAGGGGAATTATATGAAGGCTGTACAGCGCGATCCAAATTGGAATTTGGTTACAGATACATATATAGAGCCAAATAATTTCGCTGAATTATTTTCTTTGCTTGTACCTTGTCATCCAAAAGGTGAAGGGAAAGAACGAACTATATTAGTGTGGAAAGAAAAAGAATTTTATAAAGAAGAAAATTTAGCGGCATTTATCGTATATGGAATGAATAAAGCAAAAAATTTACCGCAATTTCATAAAGACGAAATTCCAACTTTAGTACGTATTCTTCGCTTATGCCAAGAAATTGGTTGGTATGAAGAAGCGAATACTTTTATGGTAACTCAAGGGCTAGCTGAGTTTGTTCATACTTCATTGGAATATGAAACGTGGGACCTTTTGACGCAGGCGGTTGCTTTAAACTATTTAATAATTAAATATCGTATTGGTGAATTAACTGATGGAGATGTAGAAATTTGGGATAGAGTTAAATTTAATGAGAAATGTATAACAGACTGTAAACATTTATTATCCCATAAAGAAGTATTAGAATTTACATTTTTTTATATGTGTAAGAGAGCTAAGTCACTATCAAAAGAGCAATTAAATAGTGATATGATGAGTTTAGCGATGTATTGTAATACTTTTGTTTATGACTTATATACATATGATTTATTACGAAAGTATCGTAAGTGTACAGACTTTCTATCATATTATGGACCTAGTCAAGCGGTGTTAGCTTGCCAAAGGGCTGTACTTTCTCAAATTTCAGATCGATTAGACCCACTCAAGACTACTCATGTAGATGATTATTTATATGTAATGAAAGATATGATGGAGCATATGACGATAGGGATAATGGATCGATATGATCATTTTATTGGAAAGTTATTATCATATGTGCCATTTTTCGAAATGATCCAAGTTCCACAACATGCATATTATTGTGAAGAATTATTGTATATTTGTAAGGGCATTAAATATAAAGAAGAAATATTACGCAATTATATATTTATACAATTACATGACTGTTTACCATCTTTCTTTAAACTGTTTCTTAAAAATAAGCGTTATGCAACGATTCATGATATTTTGTTCTATTGGTGTGATGATGAACAAAGAATGAGCTTAGAGAAAAAATATAACCTTAGCTTTATTTATGAAAAATATGCTTGCGGGTAAAGAGCATTTTCTATATAAATTAAAAAGGATCTCAATTGTGAGATCCTTTTGTTATTAGTAAAGCAAGGAGAATGTAATTAAGACGAGAAATAACATTCCATAAAGGAGAAATTGTGCCGTATAGCTTCCTTGTATACCAAAAAAAGTATTTGTTTTTTTGTATAAATTCAATATATATTTTATTGGATTATCTTTGAAAGATTGGTACACAGTGTCTCCTCTTTCTAAGCTTCTTGTTCGTGTTTTTTGTTATTAGGGACATGAATGTATCTAGCTATGAATAATAAAACAGCCATAAAAAATACGGGGAATACGGTAGATAAATAAAAACCATTACTAATAATATTTGTTATTAAAGCACTTAATAGAAAGATGGCATTATAAATATGGGCAATTTTTTGTTTTAGTTGAACTTGAAAAGCTTCCATCATAATTTCTAAAGCAACAAAAGCAATGATAATAGATAGAAATACAGTATTTGTATTATAAATTACTAAGCAACAGATTAAGCCTAAAAAGGCTAAGTATTCAATTAAGAGAGGTATATTGCGTGGCATACAATTTACCTAACTAAATATGGCAGTGGGTTTACTGCATTTGTTTTTTCAAAATTCCATTCTCCATTGTGCAATTCAAAATGAAGATGTTGCCCGTATGAATGACCTGTGTTGCCCATATGACCTACTAATTGTCCAGCTTGTACTTGATCACCAGCTTGTACAGTGCGATCTTTCATGTGAGCATAGACTGTTGTATATAATTTCCCGTTTATTTGATGGGCGATGAACACAACATTGCCATAGCTAGCTGAATAATATGATTTCACGACTTTACCTGCAGCCGCCGCCTGGATAGAGACATTACCCTGAGCTGCGATATCTATACCATAATGCATTTGTTCCCAGCGCATATCAAAGGTTGAGCTAATTTTTCCTTGAGTAGGGAATTTGAAAACTGCTGGAATGGAAGTAGGTTGAGCCGTTTGAGCTTGTGATTGATTTTGCACTACATAATGCTTTGCCACGTATCCGTATCCTGTGCCAAAACGAATTTTATACCAAGTTCCTACAGTTTCCACTACTTGTAATTGTGTACCATTTTGTAATGAACCAAGTAGTGCACTACTTGTACTAGCGTTGCTACGCACATTAAGTTTAGGTGTTGCAACTGTGTATTTCGTATTATTTTGAACTGTGATGCCTTTTACTAAAGGCTGTGAACCATTAGATACGAATGCCTTTTGTACGTAACCTGTTTTGCCATTATGTAAAATTTTATACCATTCACCTTGTTCTTCTTGAATAGTAACGAATTTTCCATTTGGTAATACATCTAAAATTGAAGATTCTAAATTAGGTTCAGAACGAACGTTTAATGCATTGGCATTGACGATATATTGATTATTAGATTGAAGTTTGTTTTTTAGTAGAATAGAATCTTTTTGTACGTAACCTACTTTATTATTAACAGATACTTTATACCAGCCATTAGTTGTTTCAAGTATATTCACTTTCGTATTAAAGCGAATTGTATCAATTGATGAGCTATTTGCGTTATCTTTTGTATGTAAGGCTACTTGATCGACTTTGACATATCCAGTTTTCACATTAGATAATTGTTCAGCGTTGGCTGTTTGTACATTTGTTTCTCCCATAGAAGGAAGTAAAGAAGCAATTGCGACAGTAGTTGCTGTTAAAGCAGTAGCTTTCATATTCATATAATAGAGACCTCCTCTAGTTGTATAGTTGTAATTTTATTATAGTATAAAGATATAATATAGTGGGTGTATTCACATAAATGTAATATGAAATCAATATAAAAATAAATTTTTTGAGGATAATGATTCCTTTTTATCCAATTCATTAGGATAATAATTTCTAAGATAGAATATAAGTATTATATGGTTTTGTTATTTTGTTGACAATTGAGAAAATTAAAACAGTTGATGATGTCTTATTACGATGTTATACTGACAGTGATAATTTTATAGTTTGCTAGGAGAGCTGGTGTTGCCAGCTGAGAGTAAGGCCTTAAGTCTTTGATCCTTTTTATTACCTGATCTAGATTATGCTAGCGTAGGGAAGCAATTCGGACACTAATAATGAGTCCCCGTTTCTTTGCGTATAGAAACGGGGCTTTTTTATTTGAAAATTTCATATTGAAACCACTAGGGGTGCTTGTTGTGCTGAGAGAGGAATAATCCTTAACCCTTACAGACCTGATCTAGGTAATACTAGCGAAGGGAAGTGGAGCAACGAATAAATTATAATTTTATTTGCTGTAACCACTTCTTATTTAGAAGTGGTTTTTTATTTAGATATATAAATTGAAAGGGGATAGAGAAATGAAATTTTGCGATAGATTATTAGAAACTGTACAACCAGTTTGGGAGATGAGTCATAATCATCCATTTGTTGTAGGTATGGGGGATGGTACGTTAGAAAAAGATAAGTTTCAGTATTATATTATTCAAGATTATTTATACTTGTTAGATTATGCAAAGTTATATGCGATCGGTGTTGTAAAGGCAACAAATCCACAAGTTATGGGGAAATTTGCTGAACAAATTGATGGGATATTAAATGGAGAAATGACCATTCATAAACAGTATGCAAAAAGACTTGGAATTTCTATAGAGGAGATAGAGTCTGCAAAGCCATCTGCTAAAAATTTAGCTTATACAAATTACATGATGTCTGTATCTCAAAATGGCACACTTGCGGAATTAATAGCAGCACTTCTTCCATGTATGTGGAGCTACTGGGAGATTGGAAAGCGTTTAAATGATATTCCTGGAGCAAGAGATCATGAGTTCTTTGGTGAGTGGATTCAAGGCTATAGCTCTGAAGAATATGGCAACCTTTGTGTTTGGTTAATCGATTTATTAAATGAAATGGCAGTTGGAAAGTCTGAAAAAGAGCTAGATCGATTAGAGGAGATTTTCCTATATTCCAGTCGATTTGAATATTTATTCTGGGATATGTCCTACCGTAAGGAGATGTGGGGATTTGAGGAGCAAGAACATACTACAGTTTCATAATGTTTCTTTTCATTATGATGAGAAGCCAATCATTAATGAATTAAATGCTTCTATACAAGATAAAGAGTTTGTAAGCATTATCGGACCGAGTGGATGCGGGAAAAGTACTTTATTTCGCCTTATTACAGGTTTAGAAGAAGCAAGTACGGGACAGATAGAGCTGACAGAGACAAAGAGCCATCCTGTAGGATATATGCCCCAAAAAGATATGCTCTTGCCGTGGAGAACGATTATTGAGAATGCTGCCCTGCCGTTAGAGTGCCAAGGTGTACAGAAGAAAGAAGCACAAATAAAGGCGAAGGAACTATTGCATAAATTTGGCTTACAAGGGTATGAGACAAAATATCCGAAAGATTTATCTGGTGGTATGAGACAACGTGTATCCTTTATTCGAACTTTATTAACAGGTGGGGAGATATTGCTGTTAGATGAACCGTTTAGCGCGTTGGATGCTTTAACGAAGGCCTCTTTGCAAGAATGGTTGTTTGAACAATGGAAAGAGTGGGAAAAAACAATTTTATTTATCACTCATGATGTGGAAGAAGCATTGTTTCTTTCTAATCGAATTTTAGTAGTAGAGCAGCAACCGATAACTACTTTAACCGAGAGGATTGTACCGCTTGATCATAATCGGACAAGAAAAGATTTATATAAACCAGAAGTATTAGCGCTGAAAGATGAGCTTCTTAGTATGTTGCAAAGGCAGGTACTCGTATGATGAACCGGTTGAAGGAGCTATTACCTGCTCTTACACTTTCTAGTATTTTACTTGCTCTTTGGGAAGTAGGCGCAAGAATTGTAGATGAAATGTACATTTTACCGTCACCGTCTGCGATTGTAATGAAGATATGGAAACTAAAAGACATATTATTTACAGTTCATTTGCCAGCAACATTATATGTCGTTTTAATAGGGGTGGCTATTTCTATCGTACTTGGGGTAGGGCTAGCGATGTTAATGAATGCGAGTACATGGATGGAGAGAGCATTTTATCCATTATTAGTTGCCTCGCAAACGATTCCTATTACAGCGCTTGCTCCGCTATTTGTTTTATGGTTTGGATATACGATTTGGAGTAAGGTTGTTGTTACGGTTTTAATTACGTTTTTCCCAATTGCGGTTAATACGTATGATGGACTGCGCAGTACGAAAAAAGAATGGGAAGAGCTTTTAGTTACGTATGGGGCAACGAAAAAAGATGTTTTTCTTAAATTAAAATTGCCGTCTGCTCTTCCTTATTTTTTCTCAGCTTTAAAAATTGCAGTACCGCTTAGTGTAATTGGGGCGGCAATTGGTGAATGGCTCGGTGCACAAGCGGGGCTAGGATATTTCAGTAAGAGAATGATGACGCAGTTAGACGGGGCAGGTGTATTTGCACCCATTGTATTGTTATCATTATTAGCTATTCTCTTCGTCATACTTATTTCGTTAGTAGAAAAAAAATTCATTAGTTGGAGGAAGCATTCATGAAATTTTTAAAGCGCATCTTTGTGTTTACATTATTAGTTGCAATGATTGCTGGATGTTCGAGTAATTCAGCATCAGAAAAAAGTAAAAAAGAGAAAGAAATAACGGTCATGCTTGATTGGTACCCAAATGCGGTACATAGCTTTATTTATGCGGCAATTGAAAAAGGTTACTTTAAAGAAGAAGGAGTAAAGGTAAATATTAAATTCCCTTCTAATCCGACTGACCCATTAACGTTAGCAGCTGCAGGAAAAGTAACAGTGGGCTTATATTATCAGCCAGATGTTGTCATGGCAAAAGCAAATGAACAAATTCCAGTGAAATCAATTGGGGCTGTTGTACGTTCACCATTAAATCATGTTGTATCGCTGAAGTCTGTAGGCATTCAATCGCCAAAAGATTTAGAGGGTAAAACAGTTGGATATTCTGGAACACCTTTAAGTGAGATGTATTTAAAAACGATGGTAAAAGAAGCTGGTGGTAATCCAGATACAGTGAAAGTAGTCGATGTTGGTTTTGATTTAGTACCAGCATTAATTACAAAAAAAGTGGATGCGGTAACAGGGGCATACATTAACCATGAAGTACCTGTTATGCGTCATGAAGGTCATGAACCAGCATACTTTAATCCAGCAGATTACGGTGTACCGAATTATCATGAGCTCGTATTTGTAACAGGTGATAAAACGTTGAAAAAAGATAAAGAAGCGTTGCAAGCTTTCTTACGTGGTACGAAAAAAGGTTATGATTTCATGAAGAAAAATCCAGATGAAGCATTAAATATTTTATTAAATCATCAGGAAAAAGAAAACTTCCCACTTGTACCAGAAGTTGAAAAAGAAAGTATGAAAATTTTATTAGAGAAAATGGAAACGAAGGATGAACCATTTTTATCAGATTCAAAAGAGTCATGGGAGAAACAAAATAAATGGTTGAAAGATAAAGGAATGACGAAAGAAATCGTTCCGGCAGATGAGTTATTCGAAAACATTTTAAAGTAGGCGAATGAATATGAAAAATGAGCTTCATGTAATCTCAAATGGTCACATGTCATTCGAAGAGTTAGTGAATGTAGCGATGCAAATTGAAAGTGAAATTGATTATTTGCATATTCGTGAGCGTGAGAAAAGCACGAAGGAATTGTATGAAGGTGTGGAAAGTCTTTTGAAGAAAGGCTTTCCAGCATCAAAAATAGTGATAAATGATCGAATTGATATTGCTATTTTATTAAACATTCCGCGCGTGCAGCTAGGATATCGAAGCGCAGATGTAAGGTCAGTGAAAGAAAAGTTTTCTTATTTGCATGTCGGTTATTCTGTACATTCTTTAGAAGAGGCGATTGATGCATTTAAGAATGGCGCGGATTCACTCGTCTATGGTCATGTATTTCCGACAGATTGTAAAAAAGGTGTGCCAGCGAGAGGGCTTGAAGAAATTTCAGACATTGCAAAGTGTTTATCCATACCGATTACAGCAATTGGAGGAATCACTCCGGAAAACACTGGAGATGTTCTTACTAACGGCGTCAGTGGTATTGCTGTTATGTCTGGGATTATAAGTAGTAGTAACCCGTATAGCAAAGCGAAGTCTTATAAGGAATCAATAAGAAAGTGGGCGGAAAAACATGTGTAAGAAGTATGATGTAGCGATAATTGGCGGTGGTGTAATTGGTAGTTCAGTTGCACATTTTCTAGCAGAAAGAGGACATAAAGTAGCGATTGTAGAGAAGCAACAGATTGCATCTGAAGCCTCGAAAGCAGCCGCTGGTTTACTTGGGGTGCAGGCAGAATGGGATGAATATGACCCGCTATTTGAACTTGCTAGAGAAAGCCGTGCTATATTTCCACAACTTGCAGAAGTTTTACGTGAAAAAACAGGCATCGATATTGGGTATGAAGAGAAAGGCATTTATCGCATTGCTCAAAATGAAGAGGAGAAGGAAAGAATTCTTCACATTATGGATTGGCAGCAGAAAACCGGTGAAGATTCTTACTTTCTGGCGGGAGATCGTTTGCGAGAGAAAGAGCCGTATCTATCTGAGTCAATTATAGGGGCTGTATATTATCCAAAAGATGGTCATGTTATTGCACCAGAGCTTACGAAAGCATTCGCACATTCCGCATCATTTTCGGGCGCTGATATATATGAACAGACAGAAGTGTTTGATATTCGTATTGAAAATAATAAAGTGACTGGAATTGTGACAAGCGAAGGTATGATCACTTGCGAGAAAGTTGTTATTGCAGGTGGCTCATGGAGCACGAAGTTACTAGGTTATTTTCACCGCGAATGGGGTACATATCCGGTTAAAGGAGAAGTAGTAGCGGTAAGAAGTAGAAAACCACTTTTAAAGGCGCCTATTTTCCAAGAAAGATTTTACATTGCACCAAAGCGCGGCGGACGTTACGTAATTGGAGCAACGATGAAGCCTCGTACGTTCAATAAAACTGTGCAACCAGAAAGTATTACTTCTATATTAGAGCGCGCGTATACAATATTGCCTGCTTTAAAAGAAGCTGAATGGGAAAGTGCATGGGCAGGATTAAGACCACAGTCGAATCATGAAGCTCCTTATATGGGAGAGCATGAAGAAATAAAAGGTTTATATGCTTGCACAGGCCATTATCGAAACGGCATTTTATTAAGTCCTGTTTCTGGTCAATATATGGCTGATTTAATAGAGGGAAAGCAGGAGACTCACTTGCTAGATTCATTGCTTTCTAAAACAGTTTAGAAAGGGGATGGAAGTTTGAATTTAAAAATTAATGGTAATCAAATTGAAGTGCCAGAGAGTGTGAAAACAGTAGCTGAGCTACTTACACATTTAGAGTTAGATAACAGAATTGTTGTAGTAGAGCGTAATAAAGATATTTTACAAAAAGATGATCATACAGATACATCTGTTTTTGATGGAGACCAAATTGAGATTGTAACTTTCGTAGGAGGCGGTTGATTATGTTAAACATTGGACCATTTTCATTTCATTCTAGACTTTTATTAGGAACAGGAAAATTCCCTGATTTTGATGTGCAGCAAAAGGCAATTGATGTATCTGAGGCTGAAGTTTTAACGTTCGCAGTACGTCGTATGGATATATTTGATGCAAAGCAGCCTAATTTATTAGAGAAACTTGATGTGAAAAAATATACGTTATTACCGAATACAGCCGGAGCAAAAAATGCTGAAGAAGCTGTTCGTATTGCAAAATTATCAAAAGCTTCAGGGCTTTGCGACATGATAAAGTTAGAAGTTATTGGTGATGATAGAACGTTATTACCTGATCCGGTAGAGACGTTAAAGGCATCTGAAATGTTACTAGAAGAAGGATTTATCGTACTTCCGTACACATCTGATGATGTTGTATTAGCACGTAAATTACAAGAACTTGGCGTGCATGCGATTATGCCAGGAGCATCTCCAATTGGATCAGGACTTGGTATTGTAAATCCATTGAATTTGAGCTTCATTATTGAACAAGCGACAGTACCAGTTATCGTTGATGCTGGTATCGGTAGCCCGGCTGATGCGGCATTTGCGATGGAATTAGGAGCAGATGGCGTGTTATTAAACACAGCTGTATCAGGAGCAAAAGATCCTATTAAAATGGCACAAGCAATGAAATTAAGTATTGAGGCAGGCCGTTTAGGATTTGAAGCAGGTCGTATTGCACGTAAGCGTTGTGCAACGGCAAGTAGTCCTTTAGAAGGAATGAGCGTAGTTGAATAATCGATATTCTCGCCAAGAACTATTTTCTCCAATTGGAGAAGAAGGACAGCAAAAGATAAGGGAAAAGCATGTGCTTATTATCGGCGCAGGTGCATTAGGTAGTGCAAATGCAGAAATGTTTGTAAGAGCTGGTGTTGGTACAGTAACGATTGTTGATCGAGATTATGTCGATTGGAGTAATTTACAAAGGCAGCAATTGTATGCAGAGAGTGATGTGAAAAATAATCTTCCGAAAGCTGTAGCAGCGAAGAAGCGTCTAGAAGAGATTAATAGTGAAGTAAGAGTAGAAGCGCTCGTTCAAGATGTAACAGCTGAGGAATTAGAAGAGCTTGTTACAAACGTTAATGTAATGATTGATGCAACTGATAATTTCGAAACGCGTTTCATTGTGAATGATATAGCGCAAAAATATTCTATTCCATGGATTTACGGAGCATGTGTAGGGAGTTACGGCCTTTCTTACACAATTCTTCCTAGTAAAACGCCATGTTTATCTTGTTTATTACAATCGATTCCGCTTGGCGGGGCGACATGTGATACAGCGGGGATTATATCACCTGCTGTATCTCTCGTCGTTTCTCATCAAGTAACGGAAGCTCTTAAACTGTTAGTAGAAGATTACGAATCGCTTCGAGATGGACTTGTATCGTTTGATGTATGGAAGAATGAATATTCATGTATGAATGTGCAAAAGCTTCGTAAGCACAATTGTCCTTCGTGCGGAGAGAATGCCTTGTATCCGTATTTAAATAAAGATAATACATTGAAAACAGCAGTGTTATGCGGGAGAAATACAGTTCAAATTAGACCACCTCATAAAGAGGAAATAGATTTTGAACGATATAAAGAGCTGCTGAATGATCGTGTGCATGATTTAAATGTAAATCCATATTTATTATCATTTTCTGTGGAAGAAAAGAGATTAGTTGCTTTTAAAGATGGTCGTGTACTTGTACATGGAACGAAAGATATAAGCGAAGCAAAGACGATTTATCATCGCTATTTTGGATAGAAAAGGATGAGTGGGATGAAAGTAAATAAAGCTTTAACAATTGCAGGATCTGATAGTGGCGGCGGTGCCGGCATTCAAGCAGATTTAAAAACATTCCAAGAGCTTGGTGTGTATGGGATGACGGCTATTACGGCAATTACTGCTCAAAATACGCTTGGCGTTCAAGGGGTATATCCAGTTCCATTAGAAGGTATTACGGAACAGTTGAATTCAATTGGTACGGATTTAACACCAGATGCTGTGAAATTAGGAATGTTATTTAGCAGCGAAATTATTCAAATTGTAGCAGAACATATTAATAAATTTGGCTGGAATAATATTGTACTAGATCCTGTTATGATTGCTAAAGGCGGTGCATCATTATTACAACAAGAAGCAGTACAAGCATTAAAAGAATATTTATTACCAGTAGCAACAGTTGTAACGCCGAATGTTCCTGAGGCAGAAGTGTTAACTGGGTTGGAAATCCATAACGTTGAAGATAGTAAAGAGGCTGCAAAAGTACTGCATGAATTAGGTGCGAAATATGTACTTATGAAGGGCGGACATGCAGAATATCAAGGTAATGAAGTAATTGATTTACTTTTTGATGGAGAAAAGTTTATTGAATTTAGAAGTGAACGAATTCCTTCAAAGCAAACGCATGGAAGCGGTTGTACATTTGCTTCAGCGGTTACAGCAGGACTTGCGAAAGGATACTCAATTGAAGAGGCAGTTCAAGAAGCAAAACAATTTATTAGTATAGCAATTGAAGAGCCGCTGCATATTGGAAGTGGTCATGGACCGACGAATCATTTTGCGTATAAATTAAATAAATCACATGTATAAGTAGAAAAAAAGTCAGTTGTATAACTGACTTTTTTTCTGTTTACTTTTTCCAAATACAGGAGTAATATATCAGCCAGAATATATTTTTTGTAATACGCTGAGTCCAATTATATGGAGCGGAGGAACCAATTTGTGCAGTGTCACTAGGGGTGAATCTTTCAATTTTGAAAGTAGGGCTACTCTCAAAGTCCGAATCCGACAGCTAACTTCGTAAGCGTCTTGAGAGAGGACGGTGCCATGATGGATACATCACTTCATCGATCTGATTAGTATAGGGGAATATCAATCTATGTTTGAATTCTTTTATGCTAAGGAGGATGAGGTACATGGAACTAACACTTATTTGTGTTGGAGAAGAAAGCAAGATAAATAGTTTAATAGATTTAGTAGCCTTTCAACATGAGTTAATTATTTTTACAGCAAATGAAGAGATAGCGGCTGAAGTGAGGAATTGTGGATTTGATTGGACGTATAGTTGTAGTAAGGAGCAGGATTTTACTAGTATTTATGAGTGTATTAAGAAGGTGATTTTACTAGGGGATGAGCTTCCAATCGTTAGCTTCTTTACAGAACACATTCGCTTTTCTTTTCAAGCGCCTATTACTGTTGTTACAAGGAATAAACGGTATCCAGCGAGGCTCTATGAAACAATTGGAGCTACATTTGTCGTGTTTACGAATTGTGATAATATTTCTTTTTTATTTTTTGAATAGGGCGGGGGAGAAGAAGATGAAGGTGTTGTTACTAGGAGATATAGCGAATCGTTGGGCGGTATCGGTAGAGCGAGTTCAAGAATTGGTCGTACTTGATCCTATTTTTCCAAGGCCCTATATCATATTGCCATCAAAAGACGCTTTATATTTAAAAACAGATGTTATCGAATATGAGCAGCTACATGCAGAATTGTCACAAGTTTATATTCGCGGGAGAAATTTACGTGCTTTTTTACGAGGAGAATAAATAGTGAATGAAAAAAGAGCGAATGCTAAGTGCAACAAGCTATGCACTTCATGTCATTCGCTCTTTTTATTTCGTATTTAAAAGATCATTTATGTGAAAAAGAAAGAAAAGACGAGAAAACAGATGAAAAAATATTAATAACACTCAATGTAAGCGTTTAAATAGATGGATATTTTCTTATTTTCAGTAATTTAGCTCTTTACAAGTGAAAAATAGAGGAGTATATTTACTCTCATAAATCATTCATAAAATTTCCAAAAAAACCTAAAATCGCTGAGTTCCAGAAATGGAGCGGGGGAACCAATTTTGTGCATTGTCACTTGGGGTGAATCTTTCAGTTTTGAAAGTAGGGCTACTCTTTAGGCCCGAATCCGACAGCTAACCTCGTAAGCGTTTAGAGAGGAGGTTTACTTTTTGTTGTTCATTTTTTGAACACTGAGTAGAGCTCAGTGTTCTTTTTTAATATTTTAATGGTAAATTTTTACAGAAAGGTGAGAGGGTAGCTATGTTAGATGTTGTAATGATCGGAATTTTTGTTGTGTTAGTCGCATCGATGGCAAGTCTTGCAAGTTGGTCAGATAAAGTTGTGAAAGAAGGGAAGCAATCATGATGATTGCCTTATCAATTATTGTTGCAGCAATTACGGTGTACTTAGTGTATGCATTATTAAATCCGGAAAAGTTTTAATTAGGGGGAGTCATTCATTATGATCTGGGTTGCAGTCGTTATTACAATGCTATTGTTTATTCTTGTGGCAAAGCCAACGGGAATTTATTTAGAGAAAGCCTTTCAAGGGAGTAAAAAGCTGGATAAAGTATTCGGGCCTTTTGAAAAACTTATTTTTAAAATTACGGGTGTAAAAGAATATAATCAAACGTGGAAACAGTACGCATTATCATTAGTTTTATTAAATGGATTTATGATTGTTGTCGTATATTTCATTTTCAGACTACAAGGAGTATTGCCATTAAATCCAGCACACATTGAAGGAATGGAGCCTACGCTCGCTTTTAATACAGCAATTAGTTTTATGGCTGATACGAACTTACAGCATTATAGCGGTGAAAATGGTTTATCTTATTTATCACAATTAATCGGAATTACATTCTTAATGTTTGCAGCACCGGCAACGACTTTAGCGCTCGTTATGGCATTTATAAGAGGGCTTGCTGGAAAAGAACTCGGTAACTTTTTCGTTGATTTTACGAGAGCATTAACGAGAGTATTTCTTCCTATCGCATTTATGGCGGCACTAGTCTTTGTTGCACTTGGCGTACCACAAACGTTAGACGGTGCCGTTACAGCACAAACAATTGATGGGGCAAAGCAAAGCATATTACGCGGGCCAGTTGCATCATTCGTTTCTATTAAGGAACTTGGAAATAACGGCGGTGGATTTTTCGGAGCAAACTCTACACATCCTTTCGAAAATCCAGGACAAATGAGTAATATTTTGCAAATGATGCTTATGATGTTATTGCCAACAGCACTTCCATTTACGTATGGACGAATGGTGGGCAATAAAAAGCAAGGTCGCATCCTTTTCGTTTCACTATTCATGGTCTTTTTACTAGGGTTTATAACGATTACGACATCTGAATTACATGGAAATCCAGCTTTAAATGGAATGGGTATCGAACATGTACAAGGAAGTTCAGAAGGAAAAGAAGTAAGGTTCGGAACAGTATTTTCTTCACTATACGCAACAGTAACGACAGCTGCTGAAACCGGAGCGGTGAATACGATGCATGATACGTTAACACCAATTGGCGGGTTAGTACCACTCGTAAATATGATGTTAAACACAGTATACGGCGGCGTTGGAGCAGGCTTTGTGAACATTATTATGTATGCGATTATTGCAGTTTTTATATCTGGATTGATGGTTGGACGGACACCGGAGTTTTTAGGTAAGAAAATTGAAGGGAAGGAAATGAAATTAATTGCGGTAACGATACTATTTCATCCACTGCTTATTTTAGGATTTTCGGCATTGGCTCTTTCTACACATTTAGGAACAGAAGCGATTTCTAACTCGGGCTTCCACGGTTTAACACAAGTTGTTTATGAGTATACGTCATCAGCTGCGAATAACGGATCTGGATTTGAAGGGTTAGCAGATAATACACCGTTTTGGAATATTACAACTGGTTTAGTTATGTTTTTAGGACGCTATTTTAGTTTAATTACGATGCTAGCTGTTGCAGCTTCATTGAAAGAGAAGACGGTTGTGCCAGAAACAGTCGGAACGTTCCGTACGGATAATAGTTTATTTGGCGGCATTTTCATCGGAACAATTGTAATTGTCGGTGCATTAACATTCTTCCCGATGTTAGTACTCGGCCCAATTGCAGAATTTCTTACATTGAAGTAATGGAGGGTAAATGATGAGACCGGTAGTAGTAAAAGAAAAAAGAGTAAATGAGTCACACATACATGCAGTAGAAGATGAGGTTAGACAAGCGAAAACGATGGATCGTGATATCGTGAAACATGCGATGAAACAATCCTTTGCGAAATTGAATCCGAAAGTTATGATAAAAAATCCGATTATGTTCGTTGTGGAGATTGGATTTATCATTACGTTCATTTTATCGTTTCTTCCAAGTCGTTCTAGTAGTGTACCAGGATGGTTTAATATAACAGTTTCCCTCATTCTATTATTTACAGTTTTATTTGCTAACTTTGCAGAAGCATTAGCGGAAGGACGGGGGAAAGCGCAAGCTGATTCTTTAAAACAATCGAAGAAAGATGTGTTTGCAAATGTTGTAAAAGAAAATGGAGACATCGTCCAAGTTTCAGCAACTGATCTAAGAAAAGGTGACGTTGTTATTGTAAAACAAGGAGAAATGATTCCAAGTGATGGAGAAGTAATAAAAGGGTTAGCATCTGTTGATGAATCTGCGATTACAGGGGAATCAGCTCCTGTAATAAAAGAAGCAGGCGGTGATTTTTGTTCCCTGACAGGCGGTACGATGGTTGTAAGCGATGAGATTACGATTGTCATTACGAGTAATCCTGGTGAATCATTTATTGATAAAATGATTTCGTTAGTAGAAGGAGCTGCGCGTCAAAAAACGCCGAATGAAATTGCTTTAAATACAGTATTAACGAGTTTAACGCTTATTTTCTTAATCGTTGTTGTGACGCTGCCGATTTTCACAAATTATTTAGGGTTTCAAATTGATACAGCTGTACTTGTAGCATTGTTAGTTTGTTTAATTCCAACGACAATTGGTGGATTATTATCAGCGATTGGTATTGCCGGGATGGACCGCGTGACAAAGTTTAATGTGTTAGCGATGTCGGGTAAAGCAGTAGAAGCTGCTGGCGATATTAATACAATTATTTTAGATAAAACGGGTACGATTACTTTCGGGAACAGAATGGCTCATACATTATTACCTGTAGGAAATGAAACGATTGAGCAAGTTGGAAAGTGGGCTGCGATTAGCTCAGTTTTAGATGAAACACCAGAAGGTCGATCAGTTATCGAGTATGTGCAAGCGAAATCTATATCATATAATAGAGAACTTGCAGAACAAGGTGAGTTTGTTCCATTTAAAGCAGAAACGAGAATGAGTGGTGTTGATTTACAGGATGGAACGAAAGTGAGAAAAGGTGCTGTCGGTAGCGTGATTGAATGGGTTCAGTCACAAGGTGGAACAATTCCGAAAGATGTAAATCAAAAAGCAGATTTCATTTCAAAAGAGGGCGGAACACCACTTGTAGTTGCAGTAGATAATCGTATTTACGGTTTAATCTATTTAAAAGATACAGTAAAACCTGGTATGCGTGAACGTTTTGAACAGTTGTGTCAAATGGGGATTAAAACGGTTATGTGTACAGGGGATAACCCATTAACAGCAGCAACCATTGCAAAAGAAGCAGGAGTAGATGAGTTTGTTGCTGAGTGCAAACCAGAGGATAAAATTGCAGTTATTAAAGCGGAGCAAGATAAAGGGAAACTCGTAGCGATGACAGGTGATGGTACAAATGATGCGCCGGCATTAGCGCAGGCTGACGTTGGATTAGCGATGAATAGTGGTACAACAGCTGCGAAAGAAGCAGCGAATATGATTGATTTAGATTCGAATCCAACGAAGATTATTGAGGTAGTAGGAATCGGTAAGCAATTGTTAATGACACGCGGTGCGTTAACGACGTTTAGTATTGCAAATGATATCGCAAAATATTTTGCAATCATTCCAGCGATGTTTACACTTGCGATTCCGCAAATGGAAGCATTGAACATTATGAAACTAACATCACCACTGTCAGCGATTTTATCAGCATTAATATTTAATGCAGTTATTATTCCATTACTCATTCCATTGGCGATGAAAGGTATCGCATATAAACCGATGAGTTCGAATGCACTACTTGGCCGAAACCTACTTATTTATGGGCTGGGCGGAGTGATTGTACCGTTCATTGGAATTAAAGTAATTGATATAATTGTCGGCTTGTTCATATAAGGAAGAGGGGAAAAAGATGGCGAAGAAACAAAGTATACTATCACCAATCATCCGTATTACTTTTACATTTTTAGTGTTGTGCGGACTTGTATATCCACTTATTATTACTGGTATTGCACAAGCAGTCATGAAGGATAATGCGGATGGAAGTCTAATATATAATGATAAAAATGAAGTGATTGGTTCGAAATTAATCGGTCAAAATTTCACAGATCCACGTTATTTTCATGGGCGTGTTTCTAGTATTGAATATAAAGCAGAGGCATCTGGTTCAAATAACTATGCACCGTCTAATCCAGATTTAGAGAAACGAGTAGAGAAAAGTATTGAAGAGTGGAAGAAACAAAATCCCACCGTACCAGTTACAGAAGTGCCAATCGATTTAGTGACAAATTCAGGTTCAGGGCTTGATCCTGACATTAGTCCGAAGGCAGCTTCCGTGCAGGTAGAGCGCATCTCTAAAATAACGAATATTTCGAAAGAAACGTTAAATCAATTGATTAAGGATCAAACAGAAGGCGCGGCACTTGGCTTATTTGGAGAGACCCGCGTAAACGTTTTAAAGTTAAATTTAGAATTACAGAAACTAATGAAATAGTAACAGTGCTACCTCAATCTAACGGATTGAGGTAGCGTTGTTTCAAAAGAAAGGTTGTGAGTGTTTTGTATGCGGATGACTATAAACCGACGTTTCAAAGGCGAACACCAGAGGAATATTTAGAATATATTCGTCAGCAAAATCGGGGACAGTTAAAGCTATATGTAGGAGCAGCTCCAGGCGTAGGGAAAAGTTATAAAATGCTACTGGATGCTAGAGAGATGAAAAAGGACGGTATGGATATTGTAATTGGTTTAATTGAAACGCATGGGAGAAAAGAGACGGAAGACGCAATTGCTGATTTAGAAAAGGTTCCTTTAAAAGAAATAGAGTATAAAGGGAAAGTGTTTTATGAACTTGATGTGGAAGGAATTATAAAGCGTGCACCGCAAGTCGTTGTTGTGGATGAACTTGCACATAGTAATATTCCCAGTTCTAAAAATAAGAAGCGTTATATGGATGTACAAGAATTGTTAGAGGCTGGTATATCCGTATTGTCAGCGTTTAATATTCAACATTTAGAAAGTGTTCATGATATTGTAGCTCAAATTACGAATGTAAAAGTAAGAGAACGAATTCCAGATTTTATTTTACAAAAAGCAAATGAAATTCAGCTTGTCGATGCAACGCCGGAAGTACTTCGGAAGAGGTTAATAGACGGAAAGATATATAAAGAAGAAAAAATTCAGCAAAGCTTACAAAATTTCTTTACGCTTAATAATTTAGGAGCACTAAGAGAATTATCGCTTCGTGAAGTCGCTGACGATATGGACGAGAAAATTAGTCAAACAGTGATAGAACCAATTGGCGTGAAAGAAAAAATTCTCGTTTGTGTACAGTACAGTTCAACAGCAGAGAAATTAATACGACGGGGCTGGCGCATGGCTGATCGGTTAAACGCTGAATTGTATGTATTAAATGTTGAAAGAGAAAATATAGATTCTCTTTCAGTTGGAAAAAAGCAGACAATTGAAGAGTGGAAGGCGCTCACGAATCAATTTGACGCAAGTTTTGTATTAGAAGAAGCGAAAGGAAGAAAGCCAGCGGATGTTATTATTGAAGTTGCAAAAAGATTACAAGTAACGCAAATTTTACTTGGGCAATCAGCGAGAACGCGATGGGAAGAAATTCGAAAAGGTTCGATTGTGAATGAAATTATGAGACAGACGAAGCATATTGATATTCATATTGTTGCGGATCAACGAGTTTAAAATAGAGCCGACCTTTCGGGGGCTCTATTTTGCTTTTTGTAAAGCATGAAAATGTATCATTTTCATTGCATATAAAATGATAAGTAGAAATGTAATTGCACCTATGAAGAAAATCCAAAAGTAATTTTGATTAAATAAAAGAAATCCACCTATAAGTGGCCCTGTGCCCATACCAAGATAGCGGATGAAGTTGTACATACCGATAGCAGTTGCGCGTTCTTGTACGAATTCTTCCGTTAATAAAGTAGTGTGAGTTGGCATAGAAAGTCCCATACTAAAACCGTACAATGATGTAACGATAATGATAAATGGGATATTAATGCTATATGTGAAAGAGAATAAAGTGACACATATAATATTGAAGAAACTAGTGGTGAATAAAGCTTGCTTTGTTGTGAATTGTTTTTGCAAAAATTTGTAGCAAGAACTTCCTAACATAATAGAAAGGGACATCGGTACAAACATAAGACCAATTTCACTTGCAGTTAGGTGAAATAAATTTGTTAAAATGCTCGGTAAAAAAACGAGGAAGCAAAAGTAAATACAAAATTGAATAAAGCCAATAAGAGTAATAGAAAATCCAGTTTTATTTTTTAAGATAAACCAGTAATTCTTTTTTGATTGTGGTTGCTTACTTACAGTTGGTTTTGTTTCTGGAAGTAGTGAAATGTTTATCATTAATAAGAGAATGCCAAGTATAGATAAAAAGAGAAATACGGATAAGTGGCCATTTATACTGCCGAGATAACCACCAATGAGAGGACCAATCGCAGGTGCGAGGGCAAGTAACATTTGGTATAGGCTCATTGCTTCTCCTCGTTCTTTTCCTTCAAATAAATCGCCGATAATCGTTGCTGAAACTACAGGTATAGCCGCTATTCCTATAGCTTGAACAGCTCTAAAAAAGAGAAATAAATAAATGTTTGCCGAAAAAGCACATCCGATTGAACCAATTGTACTAATGACTAAACTAGGGATAAGGACAGGTTTTCTTCCTTTTGTATCAATGAAAGGTCCATATACGAGCTGCATAATTGCAAGAATGAATGTGAAAAGTGAAACTGTGACATTTACAAGATAAGGAGAAGTATGAAAAGAACCTTGAATCATGGGCAAGATAGGTGTGTAAATATTTTGAGCGAAGGAACCGAGTAAGGCACTAATACAGACAACATATAAAATGAAATGTAGTTTGGATTTTTTCATTGTGTTAACCTCCTTCTTTTTGGTTTCCTTGGAAACTAAATTTATTTTAACATGTTTTTCTAACTTGTAAATATGAAAAAATAATTTTAAAATGGTATATAGTTAAATCGTTTCTTTGGAAACTTAGGGGGCGAATAGATTGGATTATACAACGAAACAAATGGAAATACTTTCGGACATTCGTACACTTTTGCATAAAAGAGAAGAACATTTGAAAGGACAAAATGAGAAGTTTCTTCGTGAGACAGGTGTAAGTGCTATGTCTTTATCTGAGTTACATGTAATCGAGTGTATCGGGAAAAATGGTCTGATGAATGTAACGGCAATTACGATAGAAATGGGAATGACGAAGGGCGCAATCTCTAAAGTTTGTACAAAGTTGTTCCAAAAGAAATTCGTTGAGAAGATGCAAATGTTAGACAATCAAAAAGAAATTTTCTTCCGCTTAACGGAAAGCGGAAATGAAATATATAAAGCTCATGATAAATTGCATAAACAAGCTGAAGAAAAGTGGCTGTTACTTTTAGATAGATATACGAAAGAAGAACAAGATTTTATTCAAAGGTTCGTCAAGGATGTTTCCGATCATTTGGAAATATAATTGGAAGAAAAAATTCCGTTTTCTCAAGTCTTTTAAATATAATTTCTGAAAGAACTCATATATAATAGAAACAGATACTTAACATAGTGAATAATTAAAGGGTCAATATATATAGAGGAGAGAGTAACATGCTTGAAAATACAGGGTTAGTATTAGAAGGCGGCGGTATGCGTGGTGTATATACGGGTGGGATATTAGAATACTTTATGGAACAAGATTTATATTTTCCATATGTAATCGGTGTATCAGCTGGTGCTTGTCATGCAGCGTCGTATCTTTCCAGACAAAGAAATAGAAATAAAACAGTAAATATTGATTATGCATCACATCCGAAATATTTATCGTATAAAAACTTATGGAGAAAACGTCAGCTATTTGATATGGATTTTATTTTTCATGAAATTCCAGAAAAGCATGTGCCGTTCGATTTTGAAACATACTTTAATAGCCCCGAGCGTTTTCTTGTAGGAACGACGGATTGTGAAACAGGACAGTCTGTTTATTTTGAAAAAGAAGGAACGAATGATGATGCACTAAATTTATTACAAGCTTCTAGTTCATTACCTTTCATTGCACCAGTAGTAAATTACCGAGGTAAACAATTATTAGATGGCGGGATTTCAGATCCAATTCCAGTTCGTAAAGCACAGGAAGATGGATTTAAAAAATCAGTCGTAATTTTAACAAGAAATCACGGTTACGCAAAGAAAAAATCAAGATTTGGGTGGATTGCTGCGAAAGCTTATAAAAAATATCCGAATCTTGTTAACACGATGCTAAATCGTTATGAAGTGTATAATGAAACACTTCACTACATTGAAAAAGAAGAACAAGCAGGTAATTTATTTGTTATTCGTCCAGAAGTACCGCTTCAAGTAGATCGTATGGAAAAAGATACAGCAAAATTACAAAATTTATACGAGCAAGGCTATGAAGATGCAAAGAGACAGTTTGCTGATTTGCAGGCGTTTTTGCAAAAATAATGATTAGGCTGTGGAGATGGGATTCTCTGCAGTCTTTTTTATTATTGGTTTCGATACCGAATGTTGGTTATACACGTTTTTTATATTATGGTATAATATGGATAAAGGTATGTGGAGAGGTGATACATATGAAAAATGTATATAAAGGGCTTAGACATACTGGATTTATCATGATGCTTATTTTTGGTGGTGTATTTTTACTTCGCTGGTTTATTCATGATGAAATGTTATTAGATCAACTTATTGGTTTTAGTGTGGGCATAGTAATGATTATTTCATCAGTTTTCATTCAAAAGTGCAGTAAAGAATTACAGGTAGAAGAAAAGTATTAAATGGTTATAAGCTCCTTCATATTTTGGAGGGACTGTTATAGTTTGAATGATTGTTATAAAAGAAAAGTAGAGCATCGAATTTCGATGCTCTACTTTTTTAATGTGGTAAGAAAATCAATTGATAAGCGAACAAGATTCCAAATACATACACAAGCGGGTGAACAGCACGGAACTTACCTTTTGCCACTTTCATAAGTGGGTATGAAATAAATCCAAGTGCGATACCTGTTGCGATACTTGATGTAAGTGGCATGCTTAAGATTACTAAGAATGCTGGGAATGCTTCATCAAATGCGTCCCAATCGATGTGGCGAACTGAGCCCATCATAAGACTACCAACGATAATTAATGATGGTGCAGTAATAGCGGATACACCAGAAACGGCACTTACTAATGGTCCGAAGAATGCTGCTAGTGCGAATAAAACAGCTACTGTAACAGTTGTTAAACCAGTACGACCACCAGCTGCAACACCAGCAGATGATTCAATGTAAGCTGTTGATGGTGTTGTTCCGAACATAGAACCGATTGTTGCTGAGAATGAGTCAGATAGAAGAGCTCGTCCAGCTTTTGGAAGCTTTCCATCTTTCATAAATCCACCTTGTTGAGCAACGCCAAGTAATGTACCTGTTGTATCGAATAATGTAACAAGGAAGAATGAGAATACAACGCCGTATAATCCGTAGTTAATTACATCAGATACAGCAGTAATTGGATTTGAAACGATAATGCCTTCTGGTAATCCAGGCATTGATGTAACACCGTTTGAGAATGATAATTGTCCCGTGAAGAAAGCGATAATACCAGTTAATAGCATACCGATAAATAGTGCGCCATTTACATTTAAAGACATAAGGACAATTGTAATTCCAAGTCCAGCTAATGCGAGTAGTACTGGAGCAGAGTGAAGATCACCAAGTCCAACTAAATTTGCTTCATTTTTTGTAACGATACCTGTTAAACGTAAACCGATAAAGGCGATGAAAAGGCCGATACCAGCAGTAATTGCATGTTTTAAGTTTTCAGGAATTGCTTCCATTAATTTTGTACGGAAAGATGTGAATGATAACAAAATTAAAATCATACCTGCTACGAATACAGCAGAGAATGCAATTGCGAAAGTCATGCCTTCATGAGCTTTTACAACAGAGTAAGAGAAGTAAGCATTTAATCCCATACCTGGTGCAATTGCGATTGGTAAGTTTGTAAAGATCGCCATAAATAATGTTCCGACAACAGCAGCGATAATTGTTGCTGTAAATGCTTGTTCAAATGGAACACCTGCATCCCCAAGGATAACTGGGTTTACGACAATGATATATGCCATTGTTAAGAAGGTAATAATACCTGCCATAATTTCAGTTTTAATAGAAGTTTTATGTTTTGAAAGGTTAAACATATAAACATCCTTTCTGTTTACGAATAATTTTCACAACAGTTATATATAATATTCGTTTTTTATCTATTTTGCAATAGTTTTGCATAAAAAGTTTACAACAATTCATATTTTGTGTCTTAAATTCGAATATTAATCGTAACTTGATGTGTGAATTTCAGTTTTTATTATGCACATTATAAGAAAAAGGAGTTGAAAGAAGCTATGCCACAGCAAAAAAACTTTATAACAATGCCAGCGCAACATCAAAATAAACAACCTGGTATTGAATCATTAATGAATCCTCTACCACAGTTTGAAGATCCAAATTATAAAGGTAGCGAAAAGTTAAAAGGAAAGAATGTATTAATTACAGGGGGAGATAGTGGAATTGGACGAGCTGTTTCTATCGCTTTTGCGAAAGAGGGAGCAAATATTGCGATTGCGTATTTAGATGAAGATGGAGATGCAAATGAGACGAAGCAACGTGTGGAACAAGAAGGTGTAAAGTGTGTGTTGTTACCAGGTGATTTAAGTGATGAACGGCATTGTAAAGATGTTGTTCAAGAGACCGTCCAGCAGTTAGGTAGTTTGCAGGTCTTGGTAAATAATGTCGCGCAGCAATATCCGCAGCAAGGACTAGAGTATATTACAGCAGAACAGCTAGAAAAGACTTTTCGTATTAATATTTTTTCTTATTTTCACGTTGCGAAAGCTGCACTTTCTCATTTAAAGCAAGGGGATGTCATTATAAATACAGCGTCTATCGTTGCATACGAAGGAAATGAAACGTTAATTGATTATTCCGCAACGAAAGGGGCAATCGTTGCTTTCACAAGATCACTTTCTCAGTCATTAGTGCAAAAAGGGATTCGTGTAAATGGTGTTGCGCCAGGACCGATTTGGACACCACTTATTCCATCGAGCTTTGATGAGAAAAAAGTATCACAGTTTGGAAGCAATGTTCCGATGCAAAGACCGGGCCAGCCATATGAATTAGCACCAGCATACGTATATTTAGCGTCTGATGATTCATCCTATGTTACTGGGCAAATGATACATGTAAATGGGGGCGTTATTGTAAATGGATAGTTTTCATTTATAAGAGCAAAGTAAAGTTAATTCCACTTATTATAGTGGCGCTAGGGGAGGGATATAGATGAAAAAATTATGTTTTGTCATACTATTATTTTTCATCCTACCGGTTAGTGCCTTTGCTAATACAGATCATCTAATATTAGTGAACCTTACGACAAACCAATTATCTTTTTTTGAAAATGGAAATTATACAAAAACATTCCCCGTAACAACTGGAAGAGATCGTACTCCTACACCTGAAGGTAATTTTTGTATTATAACTAAATTTAAAAATAAAGAATATCATCGAAAGAAAATAGCTGGTGGTGCACCGAATAATCCTCTTGGTACGAGATGGCTTGGACTAGATAAAAATGAATATGCGATTCATGGGACAAATCGGGAATGGACAATTGGAAGTAGGGAATCAAATGGCTGTATTCGTATGCATGACAGGGATATACAGTGGTTATATGACCGAGTTCAATTACAGACGAAAGTAATCATTTCTCGGTTTCATACGAGCCCGGAATATGAAGCGAATAAGCTTGGTTATCGTGTTGTGAGCTGGAATGGTCGTAAAGTAGAAGAAGAGCAAATTGGTATGCTTACGTTAGTAGATCGCGTGGATATATATTGGCAAGAACCGAATGGACAGCTAACGAAAGTGAAAATGGTATTGCCAAACGAAAGGTATGCAGTGTACTCAAAACGAAAAGATGGAATATATTATATAGGAAACAATTTGTATATAGTGGATGAAACAGGAGAAAAAATTCGTTATGAGCAAATTCCTTCTTCAGCTTTAAGTAATATATATAAACGGAAATATAATGTTCCGTAATAGGCTACCGTATGATAGACGGTAGCTTATTTCTACTTCGAGTTTAACTGCAACTATTGTATTTTGCTGAATATAATACAGTACAGATAGGGGGCGGTTACATTATGAAAAGTGAATTTGCGTTTAAAGTTTTCTTAGTAACGACCTGTTTATTTATCGTGTATTTGTATGCGTTTCTCGTTTTTTCTTTTTATGTTCCATATGTTGATTTAATATTGTTCTTCGGATTTATTTTAGCCTTTGTGAAAGCGAGGGAAGGAGAGAAGAGTATATATCGGCGCATTACGTTATGCGGGACGGCCGTTCTTGTTATTTTGTATTTTTTTATGATGCATGATTTTTGGAGAGGAATGTAAAAAAGCATACGATTAGTCGTATGCTTTTTATGTTTAATATTTTGGCTTAAATGTATGACAACAAGTCTCTACACTTGTTGCTACAGAACTTTCTAGCGTTTCGTTCGTTAAAACTGCACTTGTATACGATTCATTTTCAGTTTGACCCGTTTCATCCGCATCTGGCTGAACGATAATCGCACTTGCTTGACAAAAGTTACCTTGTCCCCAAAATGAGCAATTGGAAACAGAGCATCTTACTTCTGGCATAAAACCCCCTCCTTATACATTAGTTTGGAATTTTACGTCCATTTCATGTGTAGAAGGAGTTTCCTTTTCTCGTTATTTTTTCGTTTGTTCAAACCATTCTTTAAACTTTTCTTTTGACTGTTCTCCGCTAATACGGCTTACTTCTTTACCATCTTTAAAATGAATAATTGTCGGTGTTCCTTGGATATTGTATTTATCCCAAGGCTCGTTTAAATTTTCAATATCAATTACTTTCATATCAACATTTAAATCTTTCGCTAAAGGTACAACAATAGGAGAGACCTTTTGGCAATGAACGCAAGAGGTTTGATAGAAGTAAATCGTTTGTTCTTTTTTATCTTCTATATTTTTATTGAGATCTTCAAGAGAAATTTTATTTGAGTAGTAACCTTTTTCATCTGTCGATGCGTTTTTCTTCTCCATTTGAGTTACAGCAAAGATTGCCGCAAATAAGACGATAATAATACCGCCAAATATAAGCATTTTTTTCATTCTTTCATCTCCTTATTTGTTTTTGATGACAATAAAGCTACAAACAGCGATTGTAATAAAGCCGATAAGTGCTAAAAACGGGATTGTCACAAAGCCGAACCAGTTTATGTATTCTCCCGTACATGGTACACGGCCGCAAGCTGCCCCTGCAGCCGAAAATGCTGCGACTTTTTGAATTGCATAGTGATATAAAGAAATACAAGCACCAATACTTGCGATTGGTAAAGAATAATTTGCGATGCGATAGTCTTTTTTTACTACAGCGATACCGAGCCATAAAACGAATGGATACATGAAAATACGTTGATACCAACAAAGGACACAAGGTTCAAATTTCATGATTTCGGAAAAGTATAGACTTCCTAGTGTAGCGATAAAAGAAGCTCCCCACGCGGTAAATAAAGCATATTCTTGCTTTTTTTCTCGTCCCATATTTTATACCTCTCTTATAATAGTTACATACTAAATTATAGTATGAAGTGGTACAGAAAAGAAAGAAAAAATATGTTTATCAATAAAAGTTTTATAAGGGGAAACTTTTATTGATATGAACATTTTAAAAAAGCGCTATTCTCCAGAAGAGAATAGCGCTATAGTTTACATTTGAATTTGCTCTACTTCTTCTATATGTGACTTTTGGGATGCGTGGTCAATATATTGAAATAGGAGCTGCAATTGTTTATCAACTTCTGGCAGTTCTTTACTGTATTGATAAGCGTGTAAAAAATGCTCAATACGCTTAGAAAATAATTGATCGTTCGTTTGAACCATGAGAACGAGTAATTTATCCCAATTACAGCAATACGTGTAATAGAGAGCTTTATCATAATCGTTATATGTTTGCACTGTGTACCCTCCTTACCGAGAGTTATATATAGTGTGTGATAAGTAAGGAGAAATACACTTGAAAGAATTTGTTAAGAAAAAAAGTGAATGAAAAAAAACGAGGTGTTTCCTCGTTTTTTAAGCTTTTGGCATTGGCGTAGGTGTTGGTTTGCCATAGCCTTCTTTGTATTTATTATCGATATAGTTACGAATTTCAAGTGTTGATTTTCCTTTTTGTTTCATCGAAGCAGATTCAACTGCGATTTCTAGGCAATTGACGCAAGTCGTTGCATGGGAATCCCAAACAACTTCACCATTCTTTTTAATTTCACGAATAAAGCAGTTTTTATTATTTTTATGTCCTACACTTTCACCGCAACCGCAGTAACATGGAATCCAATCTAATAGCTCTGCATTTTGTCCAGCGACAGTGTAGATGTCTTTCATTTGTGGATCAAGCTTGTCTAGGAAGGTAGGAAGTGTGTCGATTCCTTTTGTTTTCTCTTGAATGTCAGCTTGCTGAGTGTGCGATGCGTGGTCGTGCTCTTCTTTTGATTCAGATGATTTTTTTTCATTTGTACCACTACTTCCGCATCCAGCAAGGATTAAACTCAGTACTGCAAGTAAAGAAAATACATATTTCTTCATACGCTTGTCCCCTTTACAAATGTATTAATCAAATTGTATCAGAGATTACGGTGTATCGGTTGAAGATTTTTTTGAATGATTTTTGAAGCGCCATCGCACTGAATGAAATAGAAATAAAATAGGGATATAAGCGTATACAATATATAAACCAGCTTGAGATAGTACTGTGTTTAATGTGTTTATACTTTCACGGTTTTTAAAGAATAGAGAAGCTGTAAAAATGATGAAAATGAAAAACGGTAATGTAAATTTAAATGAAATATGAAAGGAACGCTTCATCGTTTGGCATGATGACCAAATAGTTAAACAAAGATTCGGCAAAATAATTAAAAACCAAACAAAAATAATAATGTATTCAAACCGTTGAATGAAAGGAACTTTAATTATTTTTAACATCGTTAAAGTAGGCCAAATAGTATGATTTAATTGTCCTTCACTATAATACATAAAAGATACAATAGCTAAAACTACATAAATTAGAGTGCTAAAAAAAATTCCCGCATGAGCCCATCTCTTTAAGGATTTTCCTTTTTCAATAAATGGATAGAAGATAAGAATTGTTTCAAAGCCGAGAAACTCTAATGCAGATTGTTTTGCAGATATAAGCATATCAACAGGTGAATGTGTAAAAATAGGTAAAATGTTACGGAAATGAGCATATTTCATTGGATAGATCAAAAAGAATACAACGAAAATAGGAAGTACAATACCCCAAAAGCATATCCCTGTCACAGAACGGAAACCGCCTTTTATAATGTAGTAAGTGACTAATAAAAACATAAGCGTCAGTTTCCATAACTTAATGGTAGGGAAAATCCAAACTTGTATCACTTCCATATATGTACGAAGAACAGTAAGGCAAAACAATAAGCAATAAAGAGTGAAAATGACAGAAAATATAGAGCCAAACCATTTTCCGAAACTTGTTGTATGAATGCTGATTAAATCTCCATCTTTTTCTAACATTTTTAGCATACAAAACAGTACAATATGGGTTGCAATCCCTGCAATAATAAGAGAAATCCAGGCATCATAACCAGCGTTTTTTAAAATTACACGTTGATACCCAAGAACTCCTATTCCAATTTGAAGTGAATGTAATAATATAAAGGCAAAGTATGGAGAGACTGTTTTTGATTTATTCATTGTATTCATTGCTTATTTCACCTCACTATTCCCCGATTCCAGATTGTACAATATTAAGATCTAAATTTATATCCACCGCTACATTTTTATACATATTTCGAATTTGTTTTATACTCCATTTTCTCGTATGGCTTCTAATTTCATCTCGTATTCCTAAAGGGTCGATTCCCTTTTCTTGAAATTGTTTTATTAAATCTTCACAGTCTTTTTCAACATTGCGTTCAATTTGTTTCTTTATATAGTTGATATTTGTTTCTTTTCTCAAATCAATCCAATTAGGAGAGTTTTTAATTAAACCATTTAATTTTAAATGGATTTTTACTTTTGGTATGTCGCCAGTTTGATCTATATCATATTTATTTTTCCCAGCTAAGTTTTGTATAACGACCATACCTTTATGTTTATCCTTTGTTATTGCTGCTTCGTAACGGCCATTTTTTGTAGGATTAATAAGTAATTTTGCTAAAACAGAATGTCTTTTATCCGTATACATGACGACTTTATCGCCTTTTAAAAAGGCAAGTCCTTTGACAGCGACAGAATGATTATCGTCCATTTTAATATAAGGAACATAGGCATCACATACAGAAGAGTAATAATTATATAAAAAAATGTTTAATTCGGTTTGTGGGATGTTCTCATTTCTTATATTTTGCTCGAGTAAATCAGCAATATATAATGAACCATTGTTTTTTCCGTAATTTAAAAGCTCTTCGGCCGATCCATCTACAATTGCTAGTTGTACATCACGTCCTATATTTGGATCACGTTGTAAGTTAGTAATAATTTCTCCCATTCCACGTTCTCCTAGAGTCTTTCCAAATAGGACGACACGCATTTGACCTACAACAACATTGTGAGGAGATTTTGCATTTAATCTTGACGCGATTGTTTCAAGTGAACGAGCAGATGTTGATTGCGTCTCTGGCTTAGACTTTACACCATGCGTGTATTCTGGGAATAAGATAGTTCCTTGGAATCTTTTGTTTTTTGTGATATCAAATCCAGCAATATGAATAATACGCTGCGTATCTACTATATACGTTTGTGTACAGCCAGTTTGTAGAATGAAAAAGATAATAATAATGTACAATAAGAGTTTTTTCATTCATTATCACCATCACGTTTTTGCTTCACTTTGTTCGGATTATAGCGCCATTTTGATTTTGGTCTAAGGAAAGAAGGTCTTTGTGCTGTTTGACTAAATGGTAATCGAAGAAAACCTTCCGCTGTACCTAAACCCCGAAATGGATATAAAGGTAATAAATAAGGGGATCCAAGTGATTTTAATTTAATTAAATGAGCTAAAATAAATACAAACCCGACAATAAGACCCAATCCACCAAATGCACCAGCTAAAAGAATAAGCGGAAATCGTAACAACCGGATAGTAGAAGACATTTTTACAGTCGGTGTTGTGAAAGATGCAAGGGCGGATAAAGCAACTGCAATTAATAAAATTGTACTCGTTAAAGCTGCTTCAACAGATGCCTGTCCAATTACAATCCCACCAACAATACCAATCGTTTGTCCGACTTTTGTCGGTAAACGCGCTCCCGCTTCACGAAGCAATTCAATTGTAATTTCTAAAAAAAGTGCTTCTAGAATAGGAGGGAAAGGTACGTTAGCTCTCGAGAAAATAATAGGACCTAGTAAATCAGCTGGAATCATTTGATAATGATATGTTAAAGCCGCTGTATAAATGGCGGAGGAAAAAAGAGAAAATATAGCTCCGAAAAAACGAATAATACGAAAGAACGATCCAATCATCCAAGGTAAATAATAATCTTCTGGTGAAATGAAAAAATCTAGTAACGTTGTTGGTCCTGATAAAGCATATGGAGAGCCATCTGTTAAAATTAAAACTTCCCCGTTAATTAAGGCAAATACAGCTCGATCTAATCGTTCTGTAGGTAATAGAACAGGAAAAGGTGAATTGCTATTATCACTAATAAATTGTTCAATCATAGTTGCGTCAAATGGGACATCAAAGTCAATGTCTTCTAGCCGTTGTATTGCGGTGTTGATAAATTGTTCATTTGTAACGCCTTCTATATAAGCAACAGCTACTTTCGTTTTTGACATAGATCCGACGCGGTAACTTCTTTAAATATGAGTTGCTCCGTGACGATATTTCGGCGTAACAAGTGTATATTTGTATCAAGGTTTTCAACGAAACCGATTTTAGGTCCAATTACGCTATATTCATTTTCTGTATCGTTATTTAATCGTATTCCTAAAACAGTACTTTCGGCACGAATTAAAGCATATTGATCGGAATTCGAATTGTTTTTTAAACGTATTAATATATATCCACCTAATAATTTCTCACGAATATCTTCAATAGAAGGGTAGGTAATAATATCTTCAATAGAGACGATATTACATAAATCAGAGATGTTTTGGATTCGATCCGATTCCTTTTTTAGAGGAGTTAAAATAAATTGTTTAATAATAAGTGCTTCCACGACAGATTTATAATAAAACAAGCATAATGTTTCATTTTCAAGTACGTTATAAGAGACAAAATCGCTAGATTCTTTCATGCTTTGTATAAATTCTGGAATAGAACAAAGTGTTTTTGGATTAGTCTTGTTGGATTTCTTAGATGATAAACCGAACATTTTCTCACCCCTAACATATATCATTTACTTGTGTTAGTTTTTGGGAAAGGCGGGAATTTATACTTGAAAATTGAAAGTTCATAAAGAAAAGGAAGAGTATTGAAAAACTCTTCCTTTTTGGCGTATTAATTTGTTTTCTTTTCCTTAATAGACTTTACTAATTTAATCATTTCTGCTCGTATATCTTCTTTTTTTACGTTTAATTTTTCGGCAATTTGTTTCATATCCATTCCGTCTTTTTTCATTTTTAGCACATCATCAAGGGGAGTATTACTTTTTTGAGAGATGATTGTTAATATCGTGAGCTGACGTAATCCGATATTATATTCTTTCATTTTTTGTTGTAGCCCGTCTGGTGTAGATTTTTGCATATTTGCTAATTCTTGCAGCAGTGCCTTTTTCGTTTCTTTATTCATATGATGCTTTTTCAACTTACTTGGATCTACCCCGAAATGCTCAGCTGTTTTCTCCCAAGATTTATTTTGCTTATAGTAAGCTAAAACGTCCTTAATTTTTTTTTTACTCATTCTTGCAATGTGGGCAGCTTTCCAAATTTCATGTTTGTTATAACCGAGTTTTTCGAGCGATTGCATTTCTTCTTCTGAAATTGGTTTATGATGATGCAATGTTACTTCTTTTGGCGTAGCAGCGAAAGTGGGGAAGACGGTTGTACCGAATAATAATGCTGCCATAGTCATACTTACTGCGATTTTTTTGTACATATAAACTCCTCCTAGATAGATGATGTGGAAAACTGTACACATATCATTTCCATAAAATGTGAAATACTTGTGAACAAATCAAGTTTTTTTATTCACAGTATGAAATGAAGTTTTTGGGAGTTTTCCAACATAAAACATTGATTAATAGTAAAAAACTAAGGTATAATCGAAATTGAAAATCAATATCAATAATAAACGTATACATATAGATAAAAATAAGGGAGAGAAAAATATGACTACATATACTTCCATCGCAAATGTGATTAAAGAAAGACGTTCTGTTCGTACATTTACAGATAAAGCAGTAGACAAAGAGTTGTTAATTGAACTATTAAACGACGCAACGTGGGCACCGAATCATAAACATCGTGAACCATGGAATTGTAAATTATACATTGGAGACGGCCGTCAGAAATTAGTAGATGCAGTATTAAACTCTTTCACAGAAGAAGAAAGAGCGAAACGAGGTAAAATTTTATCTGATCGTTTCTTAAGCACGCCAGCACAAATTGTTGTATATATAAATGAAGACCCACGTCAAATTCAACGTGACGAAGATTACGCTGCAACATGTGCATTTATGCAAAACTTCCAACTTCTTGCTTGGGAACGTGGATTAGGTTGTGTTTGGAAATCAGGTGGATTAAACTACAATCCATTATTTATAGAAGGACTTGGTTTAACAAGAGGTCAACGCATCGTTGGAATTCTTCACCTTGGCTATTTCGATAAAGCGCCAGAAGGAAAAGCTCGTACACCGATTACGGAGAAGATGGAGATTATTGAAGGTTAATAGATGAGACATTCTCGTTTTTGCGAGGGTGTCTTTTTATTATGTAATCAATCCTCATGAAAGCTTGTTCTCAATCATACACTTTCTTAAGGGAAAGTGTAAGGAGGGAAAATAATGAGAGCAAGTGACGATAAAGCACTGCAATATGCGATTGCGGAAATTACGGAAATTGCGACTGGATTTGGGCTTGATTTTTATCCGATGCGTTATGAAATATGTCCAGCGGAAATTATTTATACATTTGGTGCATATGGGATGCCGACGCGGTTTTCACATTGGAGTTTTGGGAAACAGTTTTTCAGAATGAAATTACAATACGATTTAGGTCTTAGTAAAATATACGAACTCGTTATTAACTCTGATCCATGTTATGCCTTTTTATTAGATACGAACTCGTTAATTCAAAATAAATTAATCGTAGCGCACGTGTTAGCGCACTGTGATTTCTTTAAAAATAATATTCGTTTTTCAAATACGAAGCGAGATATGGTAGAAAGTATGTCAGCGACAGCTGAACGGGTGAAAGCGTATGAGCATAAGTACGGAAAAGAAGAGGTAGAAACATTTTTAGATGCCGTACTTGCCATTCAAGAGCATATTGATCCGTCGCTCATGCGTCCAAAACTTGCATGGAGTATTGATGATTTAGAAGAGGAAGAAGTAGAAAAGAAAAAGGTATCGCAATACGATGACTTATGGAATTTAGATAATCGAAATAAAAAGCGGGAACGCTCCAATGTGCGTAAAAAGAAGAAAATCCCACCACAACCGGAGAAAGACTTACTCCTCTTTATTGAAGAATATAGCCGTGAGCTAGAAGATTGGCAGCGAGATATATTAACGATGATGCGTGAAGAAATGTTATATTTCTGGCCACAGCTTGAAACGAAGATCATGAACGAAGGCTGGGCATCATACTGGCATCAACGCATACTTCGCGAAATGGACTTAACATCTGATGAAGCAATTGAATTTGCGAAATTAAATGCGGGCGTCGTTCAGCCATCCAAAACAAGCATTAATCCATACTACCTCGGTATTAAAATGTTTGAAGATATTGAGGAGCGCTACAACAACCCGACAGAAGAAATGAAAAGACGAGGTGTCAAACCAGGATCTGGTCGTGACAAAATCTTTGAAGTACGCGAAATCGAATGGGACGTATCGTTTTTAAGAAACTACTTAAATAAAGATCTCGTAATGAGAGAAGATATGTACTTATTCCAGCGTCAAGGAAAAGAATATAAAGTAATAGATAAAGAGTGGGAGCATGTACGTGATCAGCTCGTAAATATGCGGACAAATGGTGGTTTCCCGTACTTAGTAGTAGAAGACGGGGACTACTTAAAGAATGGAGAATTGTACATTAAACATAATTACGAAGGAATTGAGCTCGATTTAAAATACTTAGAAAAGGTATTGCCATATCTTCATCAGCTATGGGGAAGAACGGTGCATATGGAGTCGATCGTAGAGAGTAAGGGTGTTGTGTTTTCTTATGATGGGAAGATGGTGCATCGGAAGTATGTGTGATAAGGAAAGCCACTATGTATATAGTGGCTTTTTTGATCTGTTTTTCATTATGTGTTTTTTATACCAACAACTAGAATACTAGTAAATCTATAAACTTAAAAATCCTTACTCACATTCAAGTTGTTGCACACATTTACTATAAAGAATTTTTGATTTCGTTTGTAGAAACGGTTTCAACATAACCAGTATATTCATTATAATTGTCATCTGTGTACTGAATACCGATAAAATAGAAAGAATCCATATCCCCAACTACTTTTGTATAACTAATGTTTTTAGGACGTTCTTTAAAGAGTTTGAATTCCTTTGTTTGTACGTTATAAGTGTATAAATCCCCACCGTGGTTAGCACTTCCTGCAGCTCCACCTATTACAAGCAATAAGTGATTATTATCAATCCATGTAACGCTCTTACAAGTCTGTGAGTTATTTAATTTGGAATCTATTTTCACTACTGTCTGTTTGTCTGCCTTAAAATCATACAAGGATAACTTACCTGGCTCATCAGCTAATACACGGCTATTCAAAATTATTTTATCTCCGCTAGGCGAAATTTCGTAGTCAAGTGCTGTGCCTAAATCTGATTTTCCTAGTGGTATAGTTTCTCCTTTTGTATTCTTAGTTAGTAAAGAAACCTCTGTTTCGTCTATAGCCAACTCATTGTTCTTTTTGGACTCTTGCTTTTCCTTGTTGGAATTTTGTTGATTCGTTTCTTTTGTTGAATCAATTTGTTTTGTAACAACAGATTTCTTTTGGGGTAAAGAAATGATATTAAAATAGCCTAAAACAAATATTGCGATGAGTACAGCAATAATCCCCAATAATAAAGTATTTAAATAGCGATTTTTCATAGTATCCTCCCGTTAATTTCAATAATATGGATTCATAATATCACAATGAAAATGCTTTCTCTATCTAAAATTGTAATATTTTGATGTTAAGTGAAACGAAAAGCTACATTGTAAAGCAATGCATGTAGTGCAATCGTAAGATATACTATAAGTTTTTATAGTGTATATTTAACCTCCTGGGGTATAGGTTTGTTATAGATTTGGTAGAAGTGAATATATAGCTGATTAACGGTGCCTTCCTATTAATATGATAGACCTTGGGGAAGGCCCGACATAGATATCCGGTCTTTTTCATCTGGAACAAATTTTCAAATATGCTATTCTTGAAAAAGGGAGTTACATAGAGAAATGGAGCGATTCAAATGAGCAGAATAGGGGTATGCAAGGTGGATATTACGCCGCCTATAGGTATTGATTTTGTCGGATATCATAGAGAGACAGGAATAAATAATATTGAAGAACGTATTTATGGGACGGTTTTTGTATTTGAAAAAGGTGAAATGAAAACTGTGTTTATAAGTATTGATAATATTGGGATGTTAGTAGAAGATACGAATATGATTCGTGAGCAAGTAGCGAGTGAACTTCATGTGCCGTTTGAGCGAATAACGGTTGTTTATACTCATACGCATTCCGGTCCAGAGACGGTCGGTGATAATCCGCTCGTACAGTCGTATAAAACGATTTTAGTAAATAATGTAGTGCACGGTGCGGTTACTGCGAATAACAACTTGAAGCTATGTGAAGTTGGCTGGGGTGTTACGACAGGTGATATTGGGGTAAACAGAAGAGAGAGAACATCTGATGGAAGAGCAAAGATGGGAACAAATATAGATGGTGTTGTAGATAAACGTATTGGCATGTTAGCAATAAGAAATGCTGAAACGAAGGAGCTATCTGGTATTGTAGTATTTTGTACTGCGCATCCGAATGTTTTAAAAGGTGATAGTGATGTATTATCAGCAGATTATCCTGGAATGACGAGAGAGATTCTTGAGAAAATCGTAAACTGTCCTGTTATGATTGTGCAAGGAGCTGCTGGTAATGTGAATGCGAAGTATAGAGGTTCAAAGGAAGCGTTAAAACAAATGGTTTACACGCTTAGTGGACATGTATTAACGATGTTGCCAACAGTTACATACAGCCCAATTGTAAATTTAAGAACAGTTTCGAGTACGATGCAAATGAAGTTGAAAGATATTCCTGGAATAAATGAGATACGAAGCATGGCTCAATTAGCAGAGAAACAGTGGGGCGTGAATACGGATGAATGGCTTACTATCGTTTTAGAAAAATATAAGCAAGGTATTCGGCAGTTACGTATTGATTTAGAAGTGCAACTGTTTCAAATTAATGATGGTATATTCTCTGGTATACCGATGGAACCTTTTTCAGAGACTGCGTTAGAAATGAAAGAGAGTCTTCAAAATGAACTAGCTTTCTTTGGTGGATATACGAACGGATATATTGGTTACTTACCAACGAAAGAAGAATTCGCATATGGTGGATATGAAGTGGAATTAAGCCCTGTAGTGTATGGACCGGTTACGAATTTATTGATGCCACTGGAGGAAAATACTGCGGAGCTGATTGTGAAGAAGGTTACGGGTTTATGTAATAAAGTAAACCTTTAATGAGACAGATTTTTGAACGCAGAGTAAAGAATATGACTAATTGTGTGATTTTGTTAAGTCAATGTAATTAATAATGATTATCATTATTAATTACATTGACTTCTAAAAAAAGAAAAACTAGAATTTATAAAGGGATCTTCAATTGTTCGCTATCATTTGTATAGGAGGTAAGTTATGTTGGATAGCTTTATTTCTATAAGATGTAGGTTGGCTCTTTATAGTTTTGGTGTTCTTTTTATCTTTTTTTGTACAGTATTTTTAGTGAATCAAAAGGTGTATGCAGAAGATGTACCGTGGACATCAGTTTCCAATGAGGGAGAACGTGTACTTTTTCAAGAACAATCTTTGTATAGTAATGATCGAAGGGGAGAAGATCTTGTTTCACCTTCATTTGAAGGGCGTAAACATGGTGGGGAAGATTGGGGATACTTATTAAGAGACAGTAATTTTAATTATTCATCTAATATCCTTACACATTCTATAATAGGAAGACATGATCGAATTAGAGTTACTGATACAACTTTGTATCCTTATAGGGCTATAGTACACTTAGTAATTCAATTTAATGGACAAGAGGTTTATGGGTGTACAGGAGCGCTAATTAGTAAAGATACAGTATTTACAGCTGGGCACTGTGTTTACAATAAAAAGCTTGGTGGATGGGCAAAAAATGTTATTGTGACTCCTGGTAGAAATGGAAACCAAGCACCGTATTTGCCTTATAGTTGGACAAAGCTTTATTCAGTAAGTGGATGGACTGATGATGGAGATTCGGAATTTGATTATGGAGCCATTAAATTAAATGGATCTCCTGGAGATTATACAGGTTGGTTAGGATATAGAACTACTAATGTAGAGTCTCCAAAGGGGTTACTTGCAGTAGTTCCAGGGTATCCGTGTGATAAAGTAGGAAATGAAAAATATACTATGTGGACAGATTATGGACCAATTGAAGGAACTAGTCCTAGAATTTTAACATATAAGATGGACACTTATGGATGTCAAAGTGGAGCACCTGTATATCATGACTATTCTCGTACGGGTGTAACAATAATAGCTACCCATACAGTAGGAAGGAATTCTTGGAATTCTGGAAATCGGGTGACAGATGATGTTTTTAATAATCTTAAAAAATGGTCTGAATAAATATAATAAGTTTATATGGATTTTATGTTGTATATTGGTCATTATCATAATGTCTAGTTCTATAGCAAATAATGAAAAGAAGTTTAGTAAGATTGTTAATTCTGTAACTTTTCACGTGAAAAATAAAGAAAAACAGCCAATAAAAGATTTTGAAATTATACTTATGAAAGATGAATCACCTGAGCCGAGTAAAGAAATTGGGATTTCAATAGGGAAAACGGATGAAGAAGGGAAAGTTATTTGGAAGAATGTGAGGAAGGGAAATTATATCGTATTTTTACCAAATAGTGAGACGCAAATAGTTAGGGTTAATGATAGAGATGAAACGAGAGTAATAAATATATTATTGTAGAAAACGAATCCATTTTGAAAAAGAATAATCAAAATGGATTCGTTTTTATATGGAGTTTTTGTTTACCAGACAGGTCGTATATTTGATGATAATTTTCCTGTATTTTCTTTCGTAACGAATGTTGTTAAATCTTCTTTGAGCATTTGCATTCGTTCAGCACCTATGTTTTCAATCCATTGTTGCTCTATTTCAGCTACTATTTTTTCTTTTGCTTTCAATACTGACAAACCACGTTCGGTTAAAACAATGATTTTCCCTCTTTTATCAGTAGGATGTGTTTTGCGTGTAACGTAGCCACTCTTCTCAAGAGAATCCACCATTTTACTTACAGCTTGTTTTGAAACCCCTAAATATTCAGCTAGTTCTATACCCGTTGCTCCATTAGGTAGAATGCGTTTGAACATAAAACCATGTGCTGGCCTAATATCTTCAAATCCCAATTCATTTAATTTGTCATGTAGTTCAGTAATTAATGTGCTAAATGATAATGATAAAAGCGATGTAAGATCTAACTCGTTAAATGTTTGATCCATGTATATAACCTCCGTATTTGTAGTCAATTAAGTTGACTATATATGATACTTATTGTACTATGCATAATATAGTCAATCAAATTGACTATATTATGTTGTAGAACAAATAATGATTTATATAATATAGAATCAATGGAGGTTTCACATGGTTAATATCGTAAAAATTAGAGGGAGTGTATTTGCACCGTATGCATTGCTGAAGCCTATTAAGGATGCTGCAACAGGAAGAGTGTTTGAATACGCTGGAGATGCACGTGGATTTACACCGTACGCTGTAAATACAAAGCGTTCAAGATTGGAACAAGAAGTGATTGTTGATTTTTATAAAAGAGAAATTTTCACATATGCAGATGCTTGCATCGTTACTGTAAAAATTACAAATCCAGATGGCTCAATTGAGTATCAAAAGGGAGAAACAAGTACAGAAAACATCGCATGTACTAATATTGTATGGAGTGAAGATGAAGTTTCATTTGAAATGAGAGCAAGTGCAAGTAATCCGTTAAATGCGGCGGCACCCGCAGCTGATTATTTGTTGGCTATACGAGTTAATAAAAGTGGTACTTTGCATGTTGAAGGTGTACATGATGGTTTCCCTTGCTATGAATTTTATAAACAAGTAGATTTTGGTTCGTTTGAATCAATATATACACATGATTTCAGAGAAACAAATGATACTCCAGCAGCACTAGCTGGAGAAATGGAATATAACTTTAAAACGAAAATATAGCACCATTTTTATGAAGGAAGTAGCCAACATAAAAGAGAAAGGCTTTAATTATGTAGCTGAAATGGTGGATTTTTTATTAAATAATGCAGTATATAAAATTAGAATTATAGAGGTGTTTCTTATGACTAATATCGTAAAAATTAGAGCCAGTGTATTTATTCCAATGTCTTGGACTGAAGCTAAGAAGGATATGGAAACAGGACAAGTAATCCAATTTGAAGGTGATTCACGTGAATTTACACCACATGCGGTAAATACGATGCGCTCTAGAGTGGAGCAAGAGGTAGTAGTGGATTTTTATAAAGAAGAAGTGTTTTCATATGCGAATACGGGTATTACGACAGAGAAGGTTACGAATCCAGATGGTTCGGTGAATAAAAGAACTGGAAAAGCGAGTACGGAAAATATTGTGTGTACTGATATCGTATGGAATTCCGGTGGCGTACAATTTAAAATGAGTGCGAGTGCAAGTAATCCATTAAATGTATATGCACCTCCTGTAGATTATGTATTACATGTCTGTGTGAAAAAGGATGGTACTATCGATGTTCAAGGAGAGCATGATGGATTCCCTTGTTTTGAATTTTATAAGCAAGTAGATTTCGGTACATTTGAAGAAATATATACACATGATTTTAGAAAAACGGGTGATACAGCGGCAGCGTTAGGTGGAGAAATGGATTATATTTTTAACAAGAGTTTATAAGAAGTAAGATAATAATGCAGTGTAGTTGAGAAATGCAAAAGCTAATACAATCAGTAGCTTTTGCATTTTTACTATACCTTAGAAGGTTTCAAAAAATAAAACGCTTTACAATATACCCTTAAGGGTATATGATATTATACAAAGTTACAAAGTAATGTATAATATAGTTATAATTACGGAGGTGGTCTATAGTGGAATACAATCAAGATATGAAAAATAGATTAAAACGTATTGAAGGCCAAGTTCGTGGTGTGCTTCGTATGATGGAAGAAGGAAAAGATTGCCGAGAGGTTATTACACAGTTAACGGCATCTCGTTCTGCACTTGATCGTACAATTGGACTTGTTGTTGGAACAAATCTAGAGCAATGTTTACGTGAGCAGTTTGAAAAAGGTAATGGTTCAAATGAAGAGTTAATTAAAGAAGCTGTTCAATTACTTGTAAAAAGCCGATAATCTGTCAAACGTAAGAGTTGACAGATTTTCAAAAACATTTAACATACCCCTACAGGTATATGTATATAAATTGTGGAGGAATCGACTATGAGTATAAAAGTGGATATGAGTTTAGATTGTAAAGGTTTGGCTTGTCCGATGCCGATTGTGAAAACAAAGAAGGCGATGGAAGGATTGACGTCAGGACAAGTGATTGAGATTGAGGCAACAGATAAAGGGTCTACAGTAGACATACAAAGCTGGGCGAATAAAGTAGGGCATCAATATATCGGGACGAAACAAGAGGGCGATGTTTTGAGGCATTACGTTAGAAAAGCACATGAACATGAATTGAATGAAGTAGCGAAGTATCCTCTTACAATTACGAATACGGAGTTGGAAGAGATATTATTAAGTGATGAAGAGTGTATTGTATTAGATGTTCGAGAAGCAGCGGAATTCGCTTTTGGTCATATACCATCGGCTGTTTCCGTGCCGTTAGGAGATTTAGACAGTGCAGCTTTAGATCAGACGAAGCAAATTTATGTTGTTTGCCGAACTGGTAACCGTAGTGATGTAGCTTGCCACATGTTGAAAGAGAAAGGTTATGTAAATGTGAAGAATGTCATTCCAGGCATGTTAGAGTGGCAAGGGAATATAAAGAATTAAAATTTTTTAAATAAAAATATACCTATGGGGGTAATTGAATGAATGTTAAACCGTTACAAGCGAAAGATGTTGCAGAGAAAGTTTTATTCGGAGAGTTGTTTATTTTAGATGTTCGTAATGAGGCGGATTATGAAGATTGGAAAATTGAAGGAAAAGAAGTTACTTCAATGAATGTGCCGTACTTTGATTTATTAGAGGGTGTAGATCATATTGCAAGTGAATTGCCTAAAGATAAAGATGTTTTAGTAGTATGTGCAAAAGAAGGATCTTCTATATTTGTGGCAGAGCAGTTAACAGAGGATGGGTTAGAAAATATTTATTATTTAGCTGGTGGTATGAAGGCTTGGAGTGAATATGTAAAGCCTATAAAAGTTGGAGATTTAAAAAATGGCGGAAGTATGTATCAGTTTAACCGCCTTGGAAAAGGTTGTTTATCTTATATGGTCGTTTCAAACGGTGAAGCAGCAGTTATTGATGCAGTAAGAACAGTTGAAGCGTATGAAGAATTTGCGAAAGAGCATGGTGTTACGATTACGAATGTAATGGATACGCATTTACATGCAGACCATATTTCTGGAGGACATAAGCTAGCGGAAAAAGTCGGTGGTACGTATTGGTTACCGCCAAAAGATGCGGAGGAAGTTGTTTTCTCATACGAACCGCTTGTTGAAGGAACTGTTATTACGGTGGGGGGTACTAAAATTAGAATTGACGCATTATACTCACCGGGGCATACGATTGGAAGTACATCATTTATTGTAGATGATTCCTATTTATTATCAGGCGATATTTTATTTGTGGATTCAATCGGGCGTCCAGATCTTGCTGGGAAGGCTGAAGATTGGGTAAGTGATTTACGTAATACTTTGTATAGCCGATATAAAGAGCTATCTCAAAATTTAGTTGTGTTACCAGCTCATTATTCAAAAGTAAGTGAAATGACCAAAAGTGGTATTGTTAGCGCAAAATTAAAAGATTTGTTTGCGAATAATGCAGGGTTAAATATTGAGGATGAGGTAGAGTTCCGTAAAACTGTAACAGAAAACTTACCACCTCAGCCAAATGCATATGAAGAAATCCGTCAAACCAATATGGGTAAAATTCACCCAAGTGTGGATAAAGAGCGTGAAATGGAGATTGGTCCAAATCGTTGTGCAGTGCACGAATAATGAAATAAATAAAAAATGGAGGAATAGATGATGAATGTAAAACAAGTATTAGATGCGACAGGTTTAGCGTGTCCAATGCCGATTGTAAGAACGAAGAAAGCGATGGATACTTTACAAACGGGAGAAGTGTTAGAAGTACATGTAACGGATAAAGGGTCTATTAAGGATATTCCAGCATGGGCAAATAAAAGTGGTCATGACATTGTAAAGCATGTAGAAGAAGATGATGTGCTGAAGTTTTGGATTAAGAAGGCGTAGTAGTTTTATAAATATAGAGAGGTTGGTTATATGAATACAATACTAAGTACGCTTTTCATTGTATTTGCTGTAGTAGTTGTTATGTCGCGTTTTTTACCAGTTAAAGGTGTTCAAAATATAAGTGGAAAACAATTAAAGAATATAGCGGGAAAAAAGGGGAAACAACTTATCGATGTTCGTACAGTAAGTGAATATAGAGGAAATCATATGAAAGGATTTCAAAATATCCCTTTAAATGAGTTAGCTAGTAGAGCAAGTCAGTTAGATAAAAATAAGGAAGTAATCGTTATTTGTCAGAGCGGGATGAGAAGTAAGCAAGCAGCAAAAGTATTAAAGAAATTAGGGTTTCAGCACGTTATCAATGTTTCAGGCGGGATGAATGGTTTGTGAGGAGGAAATGTAAAATGAAAGAAATGACAGCAAAAGAATTAGAAGAAAAATTGTTGCGTAAAGAAACAGTAAATATCGTAGATGTACGTGAAGTAGAAGAAGTAGCTGAAGGGAAAATTCCAGAAGCGTGTAATATTCCACTAGGACTATTGGAGTTTCGTATGCATGAGTTGGATAAAAAGAAAGAGTATATCATCGTTTGTCGTTCTGGCGGAAGAAGTGCACGAGCAGTTCAATTTTTAGAGAGCTACGGTTTTCAAGCAATCAATATGGTAGGTGGTATGTTAGCGTGGGAAGGGAAAGTAGAATAGGGTGAAACGATTTTTTATAACAATAAAAATACCCCTATAGGTAATTGGAGGGAGAACAACATGGAACAACAGAAGAAAACAACAATCGTTTTATTTAGCGGAGATTACGATAAAGCGATGGCTGCTTATATTATTGCAAATGGTGCAGCGGCGTATGATCAAGAGGTAACTATATTTCATACTTTTTGGGGATTAAATGCTTTAAGGAAAGATGAGCATGTGAAGGTAAAGAAAACTTTCATCGAAAAAGTATTTGGAAAGATGATGCCGCGTGGTGCTGACAAAATGGGATTATCGAAAATGAATTTTGCCGGTATGGGGCCAAAGATGATTAAAGGTATTATGAAAAAACATAATGCGATGCCTTTACCAGATTTAATAGATTTGGCGAAAGAACAGGGGATTAAACTTGTAGCTTGTCAAATGACAGTAGATTTATTAGGGTTAAAAGAGGAAGAGATTATGGAAGGGATAGAGTTTGCAGGAGTAGGAGCTTATTTAGCAGATGCTTCGGATGGAAATGTGAACTTATTCATTTAAATCACCTTCTTTTTAGAAGGCGGGGGATATAAGGTGAGTTTAGTCGTATTACTCTTTATAATTGGGTTTATAGGATCGTTTATATCAGGAATGGTTGGAATTGGCGGTGCGATTATTAATTATCCGATGATCTTATACATTCCGGTATTGCTAGGATTTACTGGCTATACTGCACATGAAGTAAGTGGTATTACAGCGGTGCAAGTATTCTTTGCAACTTTTGCAGGGGCATGGGCCTATCGGAAAAGTAATGAGATGGATAAAACGCTAGTTGTATATATGGGAGCTAGTATATTAATAGGAAGTTTCATAGGTAGTTTTGGTGCTAACATATTAGAGGAACATACGGTCAATGTTGTTTATGCAGCTTTAGCAACAATAGCTGCTATTATGATGTTCGTACCGAAACGAAATAATGGTGATGAAGTAAAATATAATAAATGGTTAGCAAGTTTGTTAGCATTTATTGTAGGCGGAGCATCAGGCATTATAGGTGCTGGAGGTTCGTTCCTTTTAGTTCCGATTATGCTAGTTATTTTAAAATTGCCGATACGTACAACGATAGCAACCTCTATCGCTATTACGTTCATTTCCTCAGTAGGGATTACGACTGGAAAAGTGATAACTGGGCAAGTAGTTGTAGTTCCAGCCCTTATTGTTGCGATTGCAAGTATCTTTGCTGCGCCGCTTGGAGCGCGAGTTGGGAAGAGGATCAATCAAAAAGCACTGCAATATATGTTATCGATTTTGATTGTAGGAACTGCTATTAAGATGTGGGTTGATATGATATCGAAATAAAAGGATGGCGCTGCTTGCAGCCCATCCTTTCATTTACGCCCAAATCACTTTCATTAAGTTTTTATATTCGTCATTTGCTAATTTATATAGCATTCTCGTATGTTCAAAGACAAGTGCTGGATTAAAGTTTGGTTCTGAGAATGCAAGAGATGTTGAAATGTCAATTGCATTTTGCTTGTTTAATGTGAATTTTGCAAAGCGATAAGATGTGTTTAATTCATTAATAACGTGCAAAATATCATTTGTTGCTGTTGCATCAGGTACATGAGCAACATTGAAGCAGTATATATCTACAGTAGGATGTTCGTTTTGGAAAGCAGCGATAAGTTGAATTTTTGCGCCAGCTTCTGTCTCTAACCCTACTGAAAAATGAACAGAACCATCATTTTCATCTATATTTTCTTCCATGTATATATCGTTTGACTTTAAGTAGTCTTTAAAATCTGAGATGTTATGTTTTACTGCAGCTTTCATATGTATGAGCCCCCTGATAATTGGAATAGATTGCTACTATTTATTATAATTTAAAAATATTAAAAAAGATAGTTAGAAAGTTCTGATTTTTGATTGTGACGGAATAAAAAGAAGCAGTACTCTACCTCCATAGAGAACTGCTTCTTTATTATTCATTGTCGTTAGACGATGTTTCTGTATCTTCATTGCTATTTTTATTTTTCACTTCATTGTTACTTGATTCGCGTTCACTTGAATTTTCAGACTTAGATTCTTTTGTTTTCTCTGTACTTGTTTTTTTCGAATCAGAGTCTGTTTTTGTATATGCAGGTAATCCAAGATGAGTACGAAGATCATTTGTAACTTTTGCTAATTCTTTTTTATCTGGATTGTAGTAATACGTTCGGCCGCCACCAGCAGATTGGCTACAAGTATCATCACCTTTTGCCATGTAGCAGTCTTCACCTTGAATTTGTAATTTTTCAATTTCTGAATCCGATCCGTACTTATAGAATGAAAGCATATCATCGAATGTTAAGTTTGTAACGAACTGTCCGTTAATATCATCAATGATGTTACCAACTTTTGTTACAGATCCAACGCTTGTTAGTTTCTTTAAAATTGCTTCAATAACGAGCTGTTGACGTTGCCCACGCATTGCATCACTATCGATGTGGCGTGTTCTAGCAAGAGCAAGAGCTTCTTCACTATTTAGCTTTTGAACACCTTTCTTCAGGTGAATTGCATCAGCATTATCATTACTATCTTGTTCCGTAAATTCAACTGGTACATCAACTTCAATGCCGCCTAAATCGTCGACAATTTTCATAAATGATTTGAAGTTAAACTTTACAAAGTAATCAACAGGAACATTTAGTAATTTTTCAACTGCATCAATACTTGCTTGTGGTCCACCATCTTTTCCGTTTTTAGTAGAACCGTATGCATGAGCGTGTGTAATTTTATCTTTTTTCTTTTCCACTGGAATATACGTATATGTATCTCGTGGAATACTTAATAGTTTTACAGTTTTGCTATCTTTATTAAACGTTGCAAGTAATAGTGCATCCGTTCTTATAGCTTCACCATATTCTTTTCCTCGGACATCGCTTTCATCGACACCCATTACTAAGACAGAGACATTGTTTGTAATAGGTTTTACAACTTTATCACGTAAATCAGATTTATCACCGCGTGCTAAATCGTGTGCGGCATTTCGAACAGCAGAAGATGCTTTATTTACTAAAAACCAAGTATAACCGCCACCTACTATTAAAAAGAATAGAATAACGCTTATAATAATTTTTGTTTTTTTCTTACTTTTTTTCGGTTTACTGCGTGTATTTTCTTGCAAAGATGGGTTTTGCTCCATTTCCTGTACTCCTTCATTTGGATTGAAATACGACACTCATATCCACTTATTATAATGAAATTTGACGAAAAAAAACATTACAAAACATTTACATTTCGTAAAAATTCAATTTATTTATAAAAAGTCAGATTTTTTATATTTTATTTTTGAGATGTAGAATAAGTATAAGTTGTTTTAGTGGAAATGAAAATATGTATTGTGAGAAAGTAATAGAGAAGTAAGATTTGTTGAAATATAGCCATGAAGAAATGAGTAGGTTTAATTATTTCTTCTATATAATAAAGAAGAAATTTACGGATAAAGGAGAGGGCATAATGAATCATACATCATTCCGAGCAATTGTTGTGAACGAAACAGAAAGTAAGCAGTTTGTAAGAAACGTTGTCGAGAGAGAAGTAAGTAGTTTACCTGAGGGAGACGTATTAATAAAGGTTCATTATTCTTCACTAAATTATAAAGATGCTCTTTCAGCTACAGGTAATAAAGGTGTTACGAGAACATATCCTCATACGCCAGGAATTGATGCAGCAGGAGTGGTTGTGAGTAGTGAAGATGTTACCATTAAGGTAGGGGATCAAGTCATTGTAACAGGATATGACTTAGGGATGAATACTTCTGGTGGTTTTGGAGAATATATTCGCGTGCCGGCATCTTGGATTGTCCCTTTACCAGAGGGAATGTCATTAAAGGAAAGTATGATGTACGGGACAGCAGGTTTTACAGCCGCTTTATCAGTATATAAGCTTATTAGAGCAGGAGTAACGCCTAGTATGGGGGATGTTTTAGTAACGGGTGCTACAGGCGGTGTAGGAAGTGTAGCTGTTAGTATTTTAAGTAAGTTAGGGTTTAGCGTAGTAGGAGCGACAGGAAAAATGGAAGAGGAACAGATGCTACTACGTCTAGGAGCGAAAAAAGTGATGTATCGCGCGGAATTGAATGATGAATCAGGAAGACCAATGTTAAAAGGAATATACGCCGGGGTTATCGATACTGTAGGTGGACATATGTTAGAAACAGCTTTAAAAACGGTAAAGTATGGCGGGTGCGTAACGACATGCGGTAATGTGGCAGGCCAGCAATTACAAACAACGGTATATCCGTTTATTTTACGAGGTATCAGCCTGTTAGGGATAGATTCAGTGCAATGCCCAGTGGATGTGAGAAGAGATGTGTGGACGCTCCTAGCCAATGAATGGGGAAATAAAGAGTTACGACCTTATACAGAAGAATGTACATTAGAAGAATTAGATGAGAAATTTACACTTATATTGCAAGGAAAGTTAAAAGGAAGAACGGTTGTAAATATGAAATAAAAAAAGAGACGCTCACGTTAGCGTCTCTTTTTTATTATAATGATTGTTTTAAATTGACTTTACCTTGTTCACCTAAAACACCATCAGCGATATTTACAGCGTGATCGCCAATACGCTCTAAGTTACTTACCATATCAACGAAGATGATACTTGCATCACCTGAACAGCTACGTTCGTTTAGACGTAATACGTGACGTTTACGAAGAACACGTTCCATTTGATCGATTTTACGTTCTTTTGCAATAACAGTTTGAGCTAGTTCAGTATCGAAGTTTGTTAAAGCTTCAACTGCGTCTTGTAATGTTGAAATCGTTAACTCAAGCATTTCATTTAGTTCAGTTAGTGCCTCGTCTGATAGGGAAACACGGTTTGAGATTTGGAAATCTACAAGTTCTACAAGGTTTTCTACATGATCACCGACACGTTCAATATCTCCAACAACACCTGCTAGAACTGAATGCTTCTCAGAGTCTGTCGGTGAAAGTGGTTTTTCTGAGAGTAAAACTAAATACTCGGTAATCTTTTTATCTAAATTGTTAATAGCTCCTTCTAATTGAGTAGCCATGTCAGCGTGTTTTTTGTCTTGTGTGTTTAAAAATTGGTTTGCTTCTTTTAATCCATGTAATGAAAACTCAGCCATACGAATAATTTCTTTTTGTGCTTCTGTTAAAGCAATAGCTGGAGATTGTTCAATAAAGATTGGATTTAAATGTTGCGGTTTGAAATCAATAGCAGCATCTTCACCACGAATAATTTTCGTTACAATCCATGCTAATACAGCGATGAATGGGAACTGAATGATTGTATTCGTTACGTTAAATGTTCCGTGTGCAAATGCAATTGTCATTTCTGGATTTAAGTTTAATGACGTTTGGAAATATTGAATTAAATTTGTAAAAGGTATTAATAAAATCGTAAAGATGATTGTACCGACAATATTAAAGATAACGTGAACCAATGCTGCACGTCTTGCAGCAATTGAAGTACCGATTGCTGCTAATACTGCTGTAATTGTTGTACCGATATTATCACCGAATAATACAGGAAGGGCAGCGTGTAAATCGATTGCACCTTGACCGAATAGTTCTTGTAAAATACCGATTGTTGCACTTGAACTTTGTACAATTAAAGTGAAGACTGTACCAACAACAATACCTAGAATTGGATTGTCGCTCATGCTAACTGTTAATTCTTGGAACGACTCTAAAGAACGAAGAGGCTTCATACCTGTGCTCATTAGTTCTAAACCGAAGAATAACATACCAAAACCGAATATAACTTGACCTAAAGAATGTACTTTTTTATTTTTAAAGAAGAATAGTAAGATAGCTCCAACTGCCATAATTGGAAGAGCATATTCTCCGATTTTAATTCCGATAATAAATGCAGTAACTGTCGTACCGATGTTCGCACCCATAATAACACCGATTGCTTGTCTTAATGTCATAAATCCAGCACTTACGAGTCCGACTGTTAAAGCGGTTGTTCCTGAACTTGATTGGATTAATACAGTAACTAGCATACCTGCTAGTACACCCATTAGTGGGTTTGTTGTAAAGCGATCTAGAATATCGCGAAGACGATCTCCAGCAGCTTGTTGCAGTCCATCGCCCATGTATTTAATCCCGAATAAGAAAATACCTAATCCACCAATGAACTGGAAGATCATATCTTGAACATTATATTCCACGCATTCCACTCCTTAAATTTCATGTACGATGTAATTATTAACTGAACCTTGAGGCACTGTAAACGGTTTATCCGTAAAATTTACACTAAATTTACAAAGGGAAGAAAAGTTTACAATTCCTTAAAGAAATGGCTGTATTTTATTGGTTTTTATCTTGTATAAATCTTAATTTTGTAAAGAAATCACACTTTTTAGAATAGTATTGTTCGGTTGAATATGAAGGAAAGCGTCTGCGAGTTCATCGTATATTTTTTGATGAAAGTAAAAAAAATATGTAGGAAAATGCATGTAGTTTTATAACATCAAAAATACGAAAAAAGCCACTGAAATTATCCAGCAGCTTTTTCTCTGTTTTTATTTCCGTGCTTTTGTTTTTTTACACTTGTGATGTAAATGAACAGGAAAGCAATAAGTAGTAGAGAGGAATAACGATATACAGTTGCGTAGTTTGTAAAATGTGCAATGAATCCAAAAATAATTGCGCCAGCACCAATTCCTAGGTCAAATGCTGAGAAGAATGTAGCTGTTGCAACTCCTCGGCGGTGAGGTGCTACTCGGTCGATCATCCATGCTTGTAGAGCAGGTTGAATCGCTCCAAATCCACTTCCGTAGCATGCTGCCGCAATAATTAAACTTGGAATTGTAGTTGTATACGACAATAAAATAATACCTATAAACGTAATAATAACTCCTGGAATAATAACGAATGTATGACCTTTCGCATCATATAATTTTCCAGAAAACGGCCGAGTGACGGCGATTGCAAGTGCATTAAATAAGAAGAAGAGGCTTATATCAGCAATTCCGACTTCCGTAGCAAATAATGTAATAAAGCTCCCAATTCCTCCGTACATTAATGTAATACATAATATTAATAATGAAGGAAGTAAAGCTTTACGTTCAATAAATCCATCAAGGAAGGTACCAGATGTTTGCTGTGGTGATTGCGGCGATTTTTTGATTTGAAGTAGTTTCGTTAATATTAATGAAACAATTGTACAGGAAAGTGCACATAAAAAAAGAATCGTGAAGTTATATGTTTGCATAAGCCAAAGTCCGATAAGTGGACCGAGCGCCATTGCAATCGTTCCAGAAAGACCGAAATATCCCATGCCTTCACCACGGCGAGCTTGCGGAATTAAATCTGAAACGACAGTTCCATATGTAGTCGTTGTAATACCAAAACCAGCTCCGTGTAAAATTCGAACGGCAAGCAATAGGAAAACAGTTGAAGCGAAAAGGTAACTACCCATAGCGAGTAAACAAATAGCAGTACCGATCATTAAAATGATTTTTTTGCTAAATTTTTGCAAGGCATTTCCAGTTAGCGGTCTAACAAAAAGTGCCGCAACAGTAAACATGCCGACAACGAATCCGATATTGGAACTTGTACCTCCAATTTCTTTCACATAAACGGGTAAAGTAGGAATTAACATTTGAAATCCTAAAAACATACATAAGTTTGCTAGAATTAGCGCGACAAATTCTTTCGTCCATAACGGTTCTCGTTTTACGAGTATTGCTTCTCCCATGTATTCATCCCCTATATAAAAAATTTCTCTTTTCTTTCGAGTATATGTATTGGCCAATGTAACAGTCAAGGAAGGTGCCTTGAAAACGTACAACAATTTTCGAGGTGAAAAACTGACAAATTTGTGTAAAAGCTACACAACTATGAAAAAAAGTTGTAAAGTATAGATGTATAGACTTGTAGTTGGTATGAATGATAGAAACTATTTTTTCTTTAAAGAAAGCGGATTCAAAAAGTAGTGAATGAGAAGGGGATATATACTTTTTCACTACATATATTTGAAAAGGTTTACAAAACAATGAAGAAAGAGGCGTGTACATATGAGACGATTAGGTATTTCTATTTATCCAGAACATTCAACAGTAGAGAAAGATAAGGAATATTTAACATTAGCAAGTAAATACGGATTTACACGTGTATTCACATGCTTATTGTCTGTAGATGGAGAAAAAGAGAAAATTATAGAAGAGTTTAAAGAAACGATCTCTCATGCAAATGCATTAGGGTTCCAAGTATTAGTTGATATTAGTCCAGCTGTTTTTGAACAACTAGGTATTTCATATAATGATTTATCATTCTTCCATGAACTAGGTGCGTACGGTATTCGTTTAGATGTTGGTTTCTCAGGATTAGAAGAATCAATTATGACTTACAATCCGTATGGCTTAAAAATTGAGATTAATATGAGTAACGGTACGAAGTATGTAGATAATATTATGAGCCATAGACCAAATCGTGAAAATTTAATTGGTTGCCATAATTTTTATCCGCATCGTTATTCTGGATTATCATACGATCATTTCATTACATGCTCGAAACAATTTAAAGATTACGGTATGAGAACGGCTGCTTTTATTTCATCATTTGATGCAACATATGGACCTTGGCCCGTAACAGAAGGATTATGTACGTTAGAACAGCATCGTGAACTACCAATGACAACACAGGCGAAGCATTTATTTGCGACAGAATTAATTGATGATGTTATTATTGCGAACGCTTATGCATCAGAAGAAGAATTACAAGCACTAGGTGCATTAAATAAAGAGAAACAAACATTTGATATAGAGTTATATGATACAACGACAGAATTAGAAAGAATTATCGTATTAGACGAACCTCATTTTTATCGCGGGGATGTATCTGAATATATGATTCGTTCGACACAAAGCCGTGTGAAATATAAAAAAGAAGAGTTTAAACCTCATAATACACGTGAAATTAAGCGCGGCGATCTTTTAATTGATAATGAGCAATATGGCCAATATAAAGGTGAATTGCAAATTGCATTAAAAGATATGGTGAATACAGGAAAAACAAATGTAGTTGGTCGAATTGTAGAAGAAGAGATTTTCTTACTAGACTATTTACAAGCATGGGATAAATTCGGATTTACATTAAAGAAATAGATAAATTAAAAAAGGAAAAAACTACTGACCTCAGCAGCTTTTTCCTTTTTATATATAAATTGCGAGAGGAAGAGCTATGACAAAGGTGCATCAGCGATTAGTTTCTATTTTAGAGGAGTTTTTAGAAGAGAAATCGATGTTAAATCGAGCTTTTTTAGCGAGCCGTTTACATGTATCAACGAAGACGATTCAAAAAGATATAAAATTATTAAATGATATATTGGAAGAAAACGGAGCGAAAATTGAATCGCAAAGAGGGACTGGATACGAACTAGAAATTATACAAGCGAAGAAGTTTGAAGAGTTTTGCGTGAGTCTATTTCAAAAACAGACAGAAAAAATCCCGACTTCTTATGAAGAAAGGATAGCTTACATTCTGCAACGTATTTTAACGACAGATGGGTATGTGAAGCTTTCACAGCTAGCAGAGGAGATTTATGTAAGTAAATCGACTGTAAATTTAATTATGAAAGATGTGACAGATATATGTGGTCGCTATCAATTACAAATTGAAAAGAGACCATATTATGGTATACGTATTGTCGGAGAGGAGTTTCATATTCGTTCTTGTTTATCACAATATGGTTTACCGCGTTATGACCATACTCCGTTTCATGAGCAATTTGAGCAGAATGATACATATTTATCGTTACCTCATATACCGCTTATCCGTTCGATTATATTAAAGTATATCGAAGGAGGAGCGATATATTTATCAGATATAGAAATTGATAATTTAGTCATTCATATTGCAATTGCATTAAAGCGTTGTGAAGATCAACATTATATGAAAGGACTACATACAGAGCAAGCTGAACTTATAATAAAGAAAGAATATACAATTGCGAAAGAGATTTTAGGGGATTTAGAGAAAGAGTTGCATCTTTCATTTCCCGAAGAAGAAGTTTTATATGTGACGATGCATTTATTAAGTACTGCTGTTACAGCGAAAAATCGTTATGAAAATGTGGAAGAACTATTAGGAAAAGATCTATATGCATTCATGCAACATATTCTTTTTAAAGTAGCGGAAGAACGGAATCTTATTTTTTATTATGATGAAGAATTATTATTCGGGTTTGGTGTTCATTTAAAAACGTTATTAAACCGTTTGAAGTATAAGTTAAATACGAGAAATCCTCTTTTGGCAGAAGTGAAAAAGAATTATCCGTATGCTTTTGAAATTGCGGTTCTTGTTGGAGATATAATTGGTGAATATACGGGAGAATCGATTCCGGAAAGTGAAATTGGTTATATTGCGATTCACTTCGGCGGAGCGATGAGTCGTTTACAGGAACAGAATCAAAAGAAAAGATGTTTATTAGTTTGTGCGACTGGTCAAGGAAGTGCTCAACTATTGAAATATAAAATTCTATCACAGTTCCGAGATAAATTAGAGATTGTAGGGATTACAGGCTATTATCAATTGAAAGTAGAAGATCTCTACAAAGAAAAGATAGATTGTATTATTAGTACGATTCATATACCAAGTGGTTTACCTGTGCCTGTTATAAAAGTAAACTCAATATTTGATGATAAAGAGATTAAGTCAATTGGTCAGCAGTTATTTGCGCATGTGAATACTAGTGTGCAGCAATATATGAAGGAAGATTTAATCTTTTTAAATCACAGTGCTTCTACAAAGGAAGAGGTTATCCAATTTTTATGTGAGAAAGCTGCTGAGAAAAACTATGTACCAGAAAGCTTTTATGACTCTGTTATGGAAAGAGAGAATACATCCCCTACAGCAGTTGGGAATTTAGTTGCGATTCCACATCCGATGCAGTTATTAAGTGAGAAAACATTTTTGATGTTTTGTACACTTGATAAAGCGGTTGACTGGGGAGATAAGAAAGTACAAGTTATTATTTTATTTAGTGTAAAGCGCAATAATAATGAAGATTTACAAAAGCTTTATGATTTTTTATATGATATTATGTCTAATCAAAATACGATAGAGAAATTAGCTCAGGCTGAAGTGGTTGAAGATTTTCAAGAGATATTATTATCGTTATAAGAGAAGTATATAAAAACTTCCGTTACACAACGGAAGTTTTTTATGTTTAATTGTATGCGTTTTCATAATAAGATAACAATATAGAAAAAAGATGGCTTGGGGGAATTTAAAATGACTGATATGCAAACTCCATTTGCGTTAATTTTACATGGTGGCAACGCGAGAAGCGCGTCACTTGAAGCAATTGCTTTTGCAAGACAAGGAGATTTTGAGAATGCGAGTGAAAAGATGACACTTGCTAGGGAAGAAATTTCAGCAGCTCATCGTATTCAAACAGACTTAATTCAAGAAGAAGCAAGAGGAAATCATGCAGAAATCAGTTTACTGTTAGTGCATGCACAAGATCATTTAATGAATGCAATTACAGTGAAAGAACTTGCTGAAGAATTTATCACTCTTCATAAACGAGTAGAAGAGAAAGTGACAGTATAAGATGTACATTTTATTATGTTGTGCAGCAGGCATGTCAACGAGTATGGTTGTAAGAAAAATGCAAGAAGAGGCAATGAAACAAGGGAAGAATTATAAAATTAAAGCAGTTGATTCAGAACTTGTGAAACTGGAAATAAAAAATGCTGATGTTGTTTTAATTGGTCCGCAAGTGAAATATTTATTTCCAGCGGTACAGTTTCTTGCAAACTCATACAATATACCAGTTGCGATTATAGACCAACGAGATTATGGCATGTGTGATGGTTTGAAAGTACTGAAACAAGCAGAACAATTAGTTTTAGCATAATTATATTTTTTTAAATATAAACATTATAATGTTATAACTTTATTTCATCCTTTCATAGAAAAGAGAAAGAGGAGGGGTTTTGATGAATGGTTTTATGAGTTTTATGGAACAAAAGATTATGCCAACAACACAAAAGATTGCCGGACAGCGACATTTATTAGCAATTCGAAACGGAGTTATTTCTACATTGCCGTTAACGATTGTCGGATCATTTTTCGTTATCTTTTTAAACTTACCAATTGATGCATATATGGAGTGGATTGCACCGTTTCGCCATATTTTAGATATTCCATTCCGATTTACAGTAGGACTAATGGCGTTATACGCAGCATTTGGGGTAGGGGCTTCACTCGCGAACTTTTATCAGCTCAATCAGTTAAGTGCAGGGTTATTATCTGTACTCGCCTTTTTACTAGCATCAGTTGAACCAATTCAAATTACGAAAGCCGTACCAGGTGTTATTGATGCAGGTAGATACATTTCAGTAGGAACATTAAGTGCAACATCTTTATTCGGCGCAATTGTTACAGCTTTAATTGCAGTAGAAATTTATCACTTTATGATTAAGCATAATATCTCGATTAAATTACCAGATAGTGTACCACCAGCAGTTTCAAATTCGTTTGCAGCATTAATTCCAACGTTAGCAGTTATTCTTTTATTCTGGGGCATTCGTTACGGTTTGAAATTTGATGTAAATACAACAATCACATATTTAATCGCGCCACTAAAATCAGTATTAGTAGGAAATAATTTATTCGGCGGTTTATTAACAGTATTCTTAATCGTATTCTTCTGGTCATTCGGTATACATGGGCCTGCGATTTTAGGACCGATCATTCGTCCAATGTGGGATTCAGCAATTCTTGAAAATATGGAAGTATTCACAGCTACAGGAAATGCACATCAATTACCAAACTTATTTACAGAGCAATTTATTCAATGGTTCGTATGGATCGGTGGATCAGGATCAACGTTAGCTTTAGTTATTATGTTTATGTTCTCTAAATCTAAGTTCTTAAAAGAGTTAGGTAGATTATCATTCGTGCCAGGCTTATTCAATATTAATGAACCAATTATTTTCGGGGCACCAATTGTAATGAACCCAATCTTAATTATTCCGTTCGTAATTACACCGTTAGTGACAACGACAGTATCATATTTCGCAGTTGTTTCAGGTATGATTCCGATGATGATGGCGAAATTGCCATTTACGATGTTAGCGCCAATTGCAGCGGTTATTAGTACGGACTGGACAATTATGGCTGGTGTACTTGTACTTGTTAACTTTGTTATCTCATTCGTTATTTACTATCCGTTCTTCAAAATGTATGAGAAACAACAATTAGCAGGAGAGGAGAAAGAAAAATGCTCGGAGCAATTATCATCTTAATTACATTTGTAGCGGGGCAGTGTATTGCACATTATTCAAAATGGGTACAAAGTAAATCTTTATTAGTTTTACTACTAGTATCAATTGTATTTATCGGTAGTTCAATGGGTGCCTATGTAATGCTAAGCTTACAATCACCGTACGTAATTATTGTACCAACGATTTTATGTGCAACATGTTTATCTGCAAAATATAGATTTACGAGCATGGCATTAATACAACGTGTGAAGGAGATGCAAAAGCATGGAGCGTAAATTAGGAATTTCACTTTATCCAGAGCATTCAACGAAGGAAAAAGATATGGCATACATTTCGGCAGCGGCACGCCACGGTTTTTCAAGAATATTCACATGCCTATTGTCTGTGAATCGTCCGAAAGAAGAAATTGTAGCTGAATTTAAAGAAATTATTCATCATGCAAAAGATAATAATATGGAAGTTATTTTAGATGTAGCTCCGGCTGTCTTTGATCAGCTTGGTATTAGTTATAGTGATCTATCATTTTTCGCAGAGTTAGGTGCAGACGGTATTCGATTAGATTTAGGGTTTGACGGATTAACTGAAGCGAAAATGACGAATAACCCGTATGGCTTAAAAATTGAGCTAAACGTAAGTAACGATATTGCGTACTTAGAAAATATTCTTTCGCATCAGGCAAATAAGTCAGCTTTAATTGGTTGTCATAACTTTTATCCGCAAAAATTTACTGGACTTCCATACGAATATTTCATTCGCTGTAGTGAACGCTTTAAAAAACATGGTATTCGCACGGCAGCGTTTATTACGTCACATGCAGCTAACATCGGTCCATGGGATATTAACGACGGATTATGTACATTAGAAGAGCATCGTAACTTACCGATTGAAGTACAAGCGAAACATTTATGGGCGACAGGGCTTATTGATGACGTTATTATCGGAAATGCTTATGCAAGTGAAGAAGAGTTAGAGAAACTAGGAAACTTAAATCGTTACATGTTACAGTTAAAGGTACACTTTGTAGACGAGGCGACTGAAGTAGAGAAGAGAGCCACGCTACAAGAATTACATGTAAGACGCGGCGATATAACAGAATATATGGTACGTTCTACAGAAGTACGTAAGAAATACAAAGACTATGACTTCCCGGTGCGCGAAAGTGTACGACAGGAAAGAGGGCAAGTTGTAATTGGAAACAATTCATTTGGTAAGTATAAAGGTGAACTACAAATCATTCTAAAAGAAATGCCGATAGATGAACGGAAAAATATTGTAGGTACAATTGCAGAAGAAGAGTTATTCTTACTAGATTATGTAGGAGCTTGGACGCAGTTTACTTGTGTGGAATAGGGGAGAGAAGGAGAGGATGCTGTGGCATCCTCTTTTTTCTGTTGAAATGGTAGTCTATCGTATATAGAATCGGACGGGAGTGAAGGAGAAAGAATGTAAGAATCATAAAAAAAGAGTCAGCCTCATTGAGACCGACTCTTTTTTATACGAACTAGTTTAATACTTTAACTGTAACTGTTTTACGTCCCCAGTTACTTGATGTACCTTTATCAGGCATTAAAACATCAATTTTATTTCCTTTAATAGCCCCACCAGTATCACCAGCGATTGCTACTCCGTAACCTTCAACCCATACTTTTGAACCTAATGGAATGACACTTGGATCAACCGCGATTAGTTTCATGTTTGGATTAGCTGTTAAGTTGTGACCTAAAGCTGATTTTACTTGGTCGCCTGCTTTATAACCATTTTCAAGTGGATCTGCTGTATAAGCTGTTGCTACAACACGTAGTTCACGAGAAGATGATGGTGCACTTGTTTCAGTTTCTTTTGCGACAGGTTGTTGTGTAGCTGGTTTTTGAGCTTTAGCCGCTTCACGAGCTTTAGCTGCCTCTTGAGCTTCAGCTTCTTCTTGAGCTTTAGCTGCTTCACGAGCTTTAGCTGCCTCTTGAGCTTTAGCTGCTTCACGAGCTTTAGCTGCCTCTTGAGCTTTAGCTGCTGCTTGAGCTTCAGCTTCTGCCTGAGCTTTAGCTGCTTCACGAGCTTTAGCTGCTTCCTGAGCTTTAACTGCTGCTTGAGCTTCAGCTTCTTCTTGAGCTTTAGCTTCTGCCTGAGCTTTAGCTGCCTCTTGAGCCTTAGCTGCTTCACGAGCTTTAGCCGCTGCTTGAGCTTCAGCTGCTTCGCGAGCTTTAGTTGCTTCCTCCGCTTTAGCTTTTGCTTGAGTTTCAGCTACTTCACGAGCTTTAGTTGTTGCCACGGCTTTAGCTGTATCTTGAACTGTAGTTGTTTTTTCAGCTTTAACTACTGGTTGAACTTTAACTGGAGCTTTACCTGTTAAGTAAGGAACGTGAACATAAGCTGTTTTTCCGTTATATTCAAATTGGATCCAACCATTTTCAACTTGGTGTGTTGTTTCGATTACGTCATCTTGTTTCAATTTACCAAGAATCTCTGAGTCTGTGTTTGCACCAGCACGTACGTTTAATACGTTAGCTGTTACGTAGTAAGTGTCTTTTGTGTAGTCAGCGCTAATGAAAGCTTCTTTACCGCTATTCAATTTCACTTTTGACCATCCGTTTTCTGTATGTAAAACGTTAACTTTATATCCATCTAATAATTTTCCTACAACTTTTGATTCAGTAGTTGGGTTTTCTCGTACATTTAGTACATCAGTCGTTACGATTGTTTCTGCTTTAGCAGATGTTGTGAAAATCCCAAGACCAAAAACCGCTGCTGTTGCTATACCCATAAATTTTTTCATAATAGCCTCCATTGCATTTGTTTTCGTTGACCTCATTATAGCAACCATTATTTTCTTATTTGCGAAAAACATAGAATTACAAAGCTTTCGTAACGGCTCATTAATATTCTGTAATAATTCCAGTAATATCCTAAAAGCGCTTTCTTATAGTTTTCAGGGGAGGTTTGAGCATGTGATACATAAAATAAAGAGTATTTCAATTTCTAATAGATTAATAATGTTTCCTAGGTGTTACATAATTGTTTCGTATACATTACAAAAAATGCGTATTTTGTTGTTGGAGCAGGTAACTAGTTATGTAAAAATAACTATTTCAGTTGTGGAGAAATAGAAATAAGGTGAAATTTAATAAAAAATCGCTATAATTGTTACAAAATAAGTCGAGGTATGGAAAAAATTACGCCTTGATTTTGGTTTATCACATAGTATTTTTGCAATAATAGGATTCTATAATAGCTTTAGTAGGTTGAAATAATTAAAAGTGTTGATAACGTGAAATATATATAATAGAAGAAACACGATTTAATAGATAAAGTGAAACTTTAATCGGTGGGGGGCTTCCACTGATTATTAGTTGAACCAATCGGACTTTAATGGGCAGCCCGACCCCCACCTAACTTCTTTGCTTTCACTGAATTTTGAGGTGGGGGTCTTACTGCCCATTAAAGCGGGATAAATAAAAAACGTAGGAGTGTAAACTCCTACGTTTTTGTTTATTCATATCGTAAACATTCAATTGGATCCAGTTTGGCAGCTTTGTTAGCTGGCAGTAAACCGAATATAATACCGATTAACATGGAGATACCTACTGCAAGAAGTCCAAGTTCTTTTGAGACAACGAGTGGCCATCCAGCAAAGATGGAGACGATCCAAGCGAAGAAGATGCCGAGCATGAATCCGATAAAACCACCGAGTCCTGTTAAAATACAAGATTCAATTAAGAATTGTGTTAATACTTTACCACGCGTTGCACCAAGAGCTTTACGAATACCAATCTCACGTGTACGCTCTGTTACAGATACAAGCATAATGTTCATTACACCGATACCACCAACAAGTAAGGAGATAGCGGCAATACCACCGAATACCATTTTCATCATACCGATTGACTCATCTAATTGCTTCGTAAATTCACCTAAGTCTTGTGCTTCGAATTTGTGCTCAAATTTAGGAGCTTTCATTTCGTTTAAAACAGAAACGGCTTGTTTTTCTACATTTTTACGTTCTGTCGGAGAGGTCATTGTTAATCTTACAGAGTCATACTCAGTTACTCCTGAAATGACAGGAGCGTTTTCAAGTGATGTATAACCTTCAGGCATAGCCATTCCAAATTCGTTTTTTGTTTCGTATACACCGACTATTTTATACGGCTTTCCTTTTATATCTGTGTATAAATTTGATTCCCAACCATTAAACAATTTATTGAAAGCTTCTTCATTTAATATAACAGCAGGGATTGCTTGGTTTAATTCGCTGTCGTTTAATTCACGACCGTGAACTAATTTTATTTTTGAATCTGTCATAAAGGCGCCTGTTCCACCTTTTAAATCAAGATTTACATCTTTTGAACCGGCAGATGCTTTCACTTTCATACTTACATCTGGATACACATCTTTAACTCCTGACACAGTTTGCAGACGGTTTAGCATATCAGGTGTGATTTTTGCACTATCTGTTCCGTAATCGGGATTTTTGTAGTAAATGGTTACTTCATTATCTTTTCCTTGGCCTAATTCTTCTTTAAACTTTGCATTTGTACCATCACCCATTGAAATGATAGTAATAATGGCACTAATACCGATAATAATTCCTAGCATCGTTAAGATAGAACGCATTTTATGGGCAAAGATAGAGGAAAGGGCCATGCGTATATTTTCACTCGTGTTCAAAATTAACCTCTCCAATCTTGGACGATATTTCCGTCACGAATTACAATTTGACGTGCTGCAGCTTCCCCGATTTCACGATCGTGGGTAATCATAATGATTGTTGAGCCTTGTTTGTTTAATTCGTAAAAGAGATCCATAATTTGTGTACTCGTTTTCGTATCAAGTGCGCCTGTCGGTTCATCGGCTAAAATGAACTTTGGATTATTTACGATTGCACGTGCAACAGCGACACGCTGCTTTTGTCCACCTGATAATTCGTTCGGTAAGTGAGTAGCGCGATCAGCTAAACCGACTTTTGTTAAAGCAGCTAATGAGCGCTCGCGTCTTTCTTTTTTATCGACTCCAGCGTAAATAAGAGGTAGTTCTACATTTTGAAGCGCTGTAAGTCTCGGTAATAACATGAAGTTTTGGAATACGAATCCGATCTCCTTATTACGTACGTGTGCAAGTTCTGTTTCAGACATGTTTGAAATATTTTGACCGGCTAGTTCGTACGTACCTGTCGTCGGTTTATCTAAACAACCGATAATGTTCATTAATGTTGATTTACCAGAACCAGATGGTCCCATAATAGAGGTGAATTCTCCTTGGTTCAGTGTTACGTCAATACCGTGTAATATTTGAACGGATTCTGCACCGTTTTGGAAGGATTTCGTGATGCCTTTTAAGTTAATCACTGGGCGACAACCTCCATACCATCTTTTAAGTCTTTTTCCGGTTTAGAGATAATTTCCTCTCCTTTTTTCACTCCAGAAACTTTTGCTTCACTATCAGTTTCGAATTCAACAGTAACTGCTTGTTCTTTCGCTTTACCGTCTTTTACGACGAAGACAACATTTTTGTCACCTTTTTTCACGATGCTGCTTTTTGGAACAATTGTGCCAGTTGCTTCGCCAGATTTACTTGTTACGTAAACGTGGAAGCCGTTTTGTAATTCTTCACTATTATCTAATGTGACAGTGAATTGATAGTTAGAAACTGTTTTGTTTTCATCCATACTCTTTAATGGTGTAGAACCAATTTCTGTTACTTTTCCTGTCCAAGTCTTACCAGCGACCGTTTTTGATGAAACAGTTACTTCTTGCCCAACTTTCATACTAGCAAGCTCATATTCAGAAAGTTGACCTTTTACTTTAAATGGGCCAGCGTGACGAAGTGTAATGCCGCTCATACCTGTTTTTTCATCAGCGATTTTTACGATATCATCAATTACGCCATCGGCAGGGCTCGTTACTGAAAGTGTGTTTACTTTCTCTTTTGCTGCTTTAATCATCTCATCAGCTTTTTCCACTTCAAATTTCTTCATTTCAAGTTGTGATTCTAATTGCTGTACTTCAATTTCTGATGCTTTTAATGCTTCAGCAGGAAGGCCTGCATTTTTATCTTTTTGCAATTTTTGTTTCGCAGCATCAATTTGCTTTTGGAACAATGTTACTTCTTTTTGTGCGATTTTCTTTTGCATTTCTGCTTCTGTTACACCTTGTTTCGCAGTAGGGTCATTATATTTAAAAAGGAGTTGCCCTTTTTTCACTTCATCACCTTTTTTTACAGCTAATTCATACGTACCTTTTGTTGGATCAAATGAAATTGTTTCAATTCCGTTTGGAATGACTTCACCGCCAAATTTTTGCGCGTTTTCAATCTGTTTTTCTGTTACTTTATATCCGCTATATGCCATTGCTACTTCTGAACCGCCACCAGCAAATGCAAAGTATGATCCAGCTGCAATTCCGATTGCTACTACACTAGTAATTAACACTTTATTTTTCTTCTTCATCTATTTATCACCTTTTCGTTCGTTTTAGTATCTACATTAAGTATAGAAGAGGTAAAGAATCTGACAAATCGTTTTAGCTTACAATAACCTTACAGTTTTGTAAGGTATGAATATGTAAATGTAAGGTAGAGCTTGTCCCAGTGTAAGCAAATGAATTGACGCGTGTTTTTTTTCTTACAATAATATTGTATGAAGGAGAGGAGGAAGGAAGATGGAAGCTTATTTTAGTGCGCATCCATTAAAACCGTTTATTCCCTACTCAAGGCAACATGCCATTATATTATTTATTCTGTTGGTGGGAATCGTTTTTTTATATCAATACCAAGATGTATTACGTCAAAATGAGTGGAATATAACGGTTCGATATGCGATTGCATTTCTATTTATAGGGAGTGAAATTGGACTTCATATGTGGGAGTGGAAAGCAGGGATTTTTGAGCTAGCCACTTCATTACCGTTTGAGTTATGTACGATTAGTTTGTTGTTAGCGTCAATTATGATCATAACGAAAAGTTACCGTATATATGAGATTGTATTTTTTACAGGAATTATTGGTGCATCACAAGCCATTTTAACGCCAAACTTGCAGTATGCTTTTCCGCATTTTCGGTTCATTGAATATTTTATCGCGCATATATTGCTCATTTGGGCGCCACTCTTTATGACTTGGGTGGAAGGATATCGTCCGACAGTACAATCTATTAAACGCACAATGATATTTTTAAACATATTGATTCCGATTGTTTCGTTTGTAAATTACAAAACAGGTGGTAATTATATGTTTTTAGCTCATAAGCCAGAAACAGCTTCATTACTTGATATGTTAGGACCACATCCTTACTATATTATTTCATTAGAACTCGCAGCGCTTATTGGGTGTTTTATTTTATATATGCCATTTGCGAAAAGAGAAAAACAGTTACACAAAGAATCGTTAGGGTCATAACCTAGCGATTTTTTATATATTAAATATTTACAATTCAGAAAATTAAGAATAAAATTAAGGGGTAAATTATAGAGAGAGAAGGGCGAAAATGGTCAAAAAAGTATTTTTGAATGGGATGGAAGTGACGTTTCAATTTCTTATTTCAATTTTGGGTATTATTTGTTTAGGAACATTGCCGAAACTATTTTATGGATTTGAGCTGCATGCATCACAGTACATACAGAGTTTACAAGAAGTGTTTGTGAATTTAATGGACATCTCCAATTTTAAATATGTGGGAGATAAATTTTTATTTCCGCAGCTGTTCGTCCATTATAAAGAAACGATTATTATTTTTTTAGCTGCTTTTTTTATTTCATTATTTGTAGCATTTTGTATTGTTTATGTCATTATGAGTAGTTCACCGCGTATACAACATCGAATTAAATCATTTCTTATCTTCCTAGAATCCATTCCAGATATCCTTCTTATTTTAGTATCACAAATTTTAGTTGTATGGTTTTTTAAACAAACAGGTTTTTTACCTTTTCAAATTGCTTCAATTGGAGGCGAGTCGATTAGGGGGTTGCCAATATTGTGTTTGAGCATCCCGACTACGATTATGTTTGTAAAAATGATCGTGCTTCGTTTTGAAAATGAACTAGAAAAAGATTATGTACTATTTGCTAAGGCGAAAGGGCTGGGGCGCTTTCATATTTTAAATCGTCATATTTTACGAAATGTGTTGCTTAGTACATTATTCTTTGCGAAAACGAATATCTTTTTTATGTTATCTAATTTATATATTATAGAATGGATTTTTAATACGGGTGGTATTTTTATGTTTTTGAAATCGTATTTCGGTATTAGAGTTGAGGTTTTCATTGTTAGTGTGCTTCTTATATATATTCCGATTTTTATTTTATTTAAATTGTTTCATTATCTCATTCCGGCTGCGATGAAGGAGAGATTATAATATGTGGACGTATATAAAACGTGATAAAAGATTTTGGATAAGCATTGGGTTTCTTCTCCTATTAGTTCTTTTGAGCATCGGAAATACGATATGGAATGATGGACATATTAGACAAGTTACATTGCAATATGATGCGGATGAAAATCCGCAAGTACCACCGTTTTCACCTTCATTACAATTTTTACTCGGGACAGACCGGAAAGGGTACGACCTGTTACATTTAGTCATTGAAGGCGCAAAGTGGACGATTGGTATATCTATTTTAATTGCGGCACTTCGAATGGTAATAGGTGTGTTTTTCGGTGTCGTCCTCGGAACGTACATAAAAAGAGGATTTTCAAAAATTGAGGCTTTCTTTGATAGTTTTACAGTTATTCCGACAGTTATGATTGCGTATTTTTTTCTTCAATCTGCAAATACATTTGGAAGCGGAGAGGAGACAACAACCTTTTTTGAAAGGGCTTCGTTTCAAGTGGTATTACTTGTACTGCTTGTAATGCCAGTTATTGCACTGTATGTTGCGAAGGAAGTTCGTAAATTGCGAACGGAAGAATTTGTTGATGCCGCACGCATATTAGGTGGATCGAGAAGACATATTGTTATAAAACATCTTTTTCCGCACCTCTATATGACGTTTATACTCGTATTTCTTCAGCAGTTTACGCAGACTCTTACTATTTTACTGCACTTAGGATTACTTGAAGTGTTCTTTGGTGGGACTGTAATGTTTGGTGGACAAATAAAAGAGGTGGAATCTTATACGCATGAATGGTCAGGTTTAATTGGAGTATACTTTAGGTCATTAACAGTGAATCCGTGGATCCCTCTCGTTCCGATTACATTTTTTGGACTTACTATTTTTTCAGGAAATATGATTGTAAAAAGCATAGAAGAGGCGATGATGAAAGTAAGGTTAGGAGGAGAGCTAAAGAAGGATGTTGCAGAAGAGGAACAATCTGCTGTGCAGTCAAAAGAAGAGCTGTTTACATTTAAACATACGATGTGAAAAGAAGCAAGCATGTATTTCATGCTTGCTTCTTTTCTTTATTTTGTAGAAACTTCACCTTCAGCTTCTGATTGGGGAATATAGTAACCGATTATACCACCGATGATTGCTGGAATAATCCAGCCAATTCCTAAGTTATAAAAAGGAATGGTGTGTACGATATTCGCAATAAAACTTGGTATCATTTCCACATTATCAAGTGCGTGAATACAGCTAATAATGAATGCTGCGATCATTGCTCCGATGTAGACAGAAGGTTTACGTTTCGTATATTTATCAATAAATGATACGAAAATTAAAATGATTGTAATTGGATATAAAATAATTAATACAGGTAATGTAATTTTGATTAATAAACTTAAACCTAAGTTTGAAATCACGAAGCTAAAGATACAAACGTATAGTACAAGCTTTTTGTAAGAAACATTTGTTAGTACTGTTGCGAAATAGTTTGCAAATGCACTTACAACACCGATTGCTGTCGTTAAACAAGCGAAGATAATGGCGATACTTAATAAAACATTACCGCTTGTCCCAAAGAAGTGATACATAACAGTAGCTAATAGTTGACCACCGTTTTCGAATTGCCCTAAGTTTCCGTTTGAAGCTCCGATATAACCGAGTAAGAAGTAAACAATTGTTAAGAATAGAGCAGCGATGCTTCCGCAAATGATTGTATATTTTGCGATAGATTTCTTCTCTTGTATACCGTTTTGACGAATTGCATTTACAACGATTGTTGATAGTACGAGAGCACCGATTGCATCTAACGTTAAAAACCCTTCAAGAAATCCTTTGAAAAATGGAATTTCTTTATAGTCACCAACAGGTTCTGCAAACGTTCCTGGTGAAAGAATTGCTTTTGTTGCCATAATTGCAATAATTCCAAGTAAAATGGGCGTTAATATTTTTCCGATATGATCTACTAATTTTGATGGATTTAATGATAAGAAGTAGACGACTGTAAAGAAAATCGCACTAAAAACTAACATAGAGTACCATTGGTCTGGGAAAAGTGGTGCAATCCCAATTTCGTAAGATACAGATCCAGTTCGTGGAATAACAAATAGTGGGCCGATTGAAAGATAAATAATGATAGCGAATACTGCTGCGAATTTTGGATGAACACGGCTTGCTAACGTGTTAAAACTACCACCGGCAAGGGCAACAGCAACGATAGCTAGTAAAGATAAACCGACGTCTGTAATAATAAATCCTGTAATGGAGATCCACATGTTCTCTCCAGAAGAAAGTCCAAGGAGTGGCGGGAAAATCATATTACCAGCACCGAAGAAAACTGCGAATAGTAATAAACTAATCGAAAGTATTTGCGCTGGTTTTAAAGTTGTACGCATATAAAGAAAATCCTCCTACTGAGTGTTTTTGTCGAAAATTCAAACAATTTGTCGAGTAACTGTTATTATTTTAAAGGTCTGATGACTAGAAAGCAATAGGGAATTTTGAAAAAATTAAAAAATAATGCATTAAATCGAATAAATATACTATTTATATGTTTAATAGGAAGGATTTAACTTATAACGTAAAAAAACACATATCCTTAGGATACGTGTTTTAAAAAAATATTTTTTTATCACGTTCTTCTTTTAAAATTTCAACCGCTTCTCTGAAACGTTGTGAATGGACGATTTCTCGTTCACGTAAGAAGCGTAGGCTGTCATTTATATCTGGATCATCTGATAAGTTAATAAGCCATTGATATGTTGCGCGTGCTTTTTCTTCAGCCGCAATATCCTCGTATAGGTCGGCAATTGGATCACCTTTAGCTTGTATATAGGTTGCAGTAAATGGAACACCAGCAGCGTTATGGTAGTGGAGTGCACTATCATGATCAGCGTAATGAGGGTCAAGACCAGCAGCTTTCATTTGTTCAGGAGTCGCATCTTTCGTCAGCTTATAAACCATTGTAGCAATCATTTCAAGGTGAGCAAATTCTTCTGTACCAATATCGGTAAGGAGACCAATGACTTTATCAGGAATTGTATAACGTTGATTTAAGTAACGGAGTGCAGCAGCTAATTCTCCATCTGCACCGCCATATTGCTCAATTAATAATTTTGCAAGTGCTGGATTGCAAGTTCCTACTTTAACAGGGTATTGTAATTTTTTTTCATAAATCCACATAGTTTCTCTCCTTTATATTTGCCATGGCCAAGGACCTTTGCTCCATTCCCAAGGGGCATTAGAATAGCTATTTCCAAACTGTTGGAGTGGCCCGTATTTTTCTTCCATCTTTTGTTTTAATACTCTTCGTTTATAGGAAAAGTCATTAAATTGATTAATTGCAGCGGTGTCATCTGGATGTGTATCTAAATAAAGAGTGAGTTCAACTAGTACAAAGTCTAGTTCTTGGAGCTCCAGTAAAAGCTGATAGTATTCTTCTGGTAGCGATTGATTCACGTCAGTAGTCACCGCCCTTTTTTATAAGGATTTTCATAATAGTCATAAAAAACAGGCCATAAAGTCCCTTTTTGTAGTGCTTCTTTTGGTGTGAATTGTGGTAAGTTTGGCGGTTGAAAGCCTAAAAATAAATTAGGAGGAGTAGAATAATATTTTTTTCCGATCGGAGGACAAGGATCGAGAGGACTATGATAGGGCACGAATGATCTCATATATTTATTCACGAATAAACCTCCTTACATGTTCATTACTACGTATTGTATTCAGACATAATAGGCATTTATGACACATATAAAAAAGTAATAGGTACGGGGGGAATGAATGTGGAGACTGTGAAACAATTCATTGTATTGGAAGTGAAAAATTTAAAGGAAACGTTGTATTTTTACGAAGGGATTTTAGGAATTAAACCTAGTTTAGAAAGACCGCAATTAGATGTAACGGGGGTTTGGTATGATGCTGATTCAACGAGAATTAGTTTTGTTATGAATCGCATGTTAGGTGGACGGGAAAAAAGTATTACAGATTCATGTGAGGCTTTAACATTTACGATTTCTAACATAGAGAAATTGAAAAAGAAGCTAGCGTTTTATGAAATTTTATATACAGAAAATGAATGTGCGAGGAGTATTGTAGTACAAGACCCAGATGGATATAAACTTCAAGTAGTAGAGAAGGGTGAATAAAAGGAGGGGATTTAGTGGAGAGAAATTATGAAGAAAGTGCGTTATTTGAGCATCAATTTTGGCTAAAAGTGCTGAGTGATCATGCGCAATTTTTACTTGATGCGTTAGCTCCAAAGGAAAAAGAGGATATAAAAAAAGCTACTTCTTTTGTTGAGCTATTTACGAATTTGTTAAATAAAGTTCGGAATGTAAATCTGGTGGAATTCTCAAAAGAAGCAGAACAAGCAGCTAAGGAAATACGAATGTTTAAATTAAATATTATACAGAAACAGTTGGAAGGGAAAATTACAATTCATTTTACGCCAACTTTTATTAATCATATGGTAAACGAAGTGGAAGAGTATATAACGGTTTTAGAGTTTTTAAAGAAAGGGGAAGTTCCGCCTGTTTTTCATGAACTGCACTATCATCTCGTTTGGTTAACGGATGCGGCTGGTCATGCGGGTTCTATTTCTGGTGGGCTAGATCTTGTTGAAAAAAGATTAAAAGAGAAAAGCGAAGAATTTACGAAGCATTTTGAACAATTTTACTTAAAGGCGGTTGAGATGACTGGATATTTACGAACGGAGCTTCATCATTTTCCAGCATTAAAGAAGTTTACAAAAGATGTTTCACTTGAATTGAAATTATTTTCACATTTTTTACATGAAGTTGAAGAATTGGAGTTATCAAATGAAGTATTAAGTACATTATCAGCTAGAATGGCAGACCATATGGCAAGAGAGGAATGTTATTACTTATTAAAATTGGCTCAATCGTCTGGACTTGAAATGCCAAAATGTAATCCGCTTTAAAGAAAAAGAGGTCAATTTTATTTGGCCTCTTTTTCTGTTTTATTGTTTCTTTTTATTTTTGCTTGTTCAATACTTGCCTGTAATGTCTCCATAATATTGATGATGTTTGGGGCAGGAGAGATTGTTTCCGTTTTTTCCTGTTGTTCAATTTTATTTTCGATTAATTCGGTAAGAGCTTCTTTATATTCGTCTGTATATAACTCTTGTTCGAAAGGGTTTGTAAGGTGATGGATTAAATTAATTGCTGCGGTGAGTTCTTGTTTTTGAATCGGATAATTTTCGTTACTTGGTAAGTTAGGTGTATTTGTTATATCGCGAATTTCATTAGGGTAGTGAATGGTTTGCAACATAAGTCCATCTTCAAAGTTACGGATAATAGCTAAATGTTGTTTTTTTCTAATAGCAATATGAATAAGCCCAAGTTTATTTGTACGTTCAAGAGCTTCTTTTAATAACAAATATGATTTTTCATGTCCTGGGGTAGGGCCTATAAAATAAGAGCGGTCATAAAGAACAGAATCGATTTCGTCATTTTGGACAAAAGATATAATACGAATGGATCGTGGTTCGTGAGCTTTTTGCAACGCAGCTAATTCTTTTTCATCCATAATAATGTATTTATGAGGTGCGTATTCATAGGCTTTTACAATATCTTTATCATCAATTTCTTCATCCGTACAATCAGGAGCAAATTTTTTATATTTAATAGGTGTCAAGCACTCTTTATGGAGACTTAAAAATTTTATATCGTTTTCTTTTACGGCACTATATAGTTTAATTCCTATATTTAATAGTCCAAGTGAAAGTGCACCTTTCCAGACGGTATGCAAATGAAACATCTCCTTTCGTTCAAAAATGATTATGTATATTATGAGATAGTAAGAAATTTCCTATACGTTTTTTGTTTTTTACGGAAGGGATTGGGATATAAAATATATTGACAAGCCCTCCAAAATATTTTAATGTGATTGTATAAAATTGTGTATATAAAGGGGAGTAACTTATTACAGTAAAGTCGTCATTACAGGGAGAAACCCTCGGCTTTATTGGCAACGTTTCGTTGTTAGTGAGACCTTTACCAGCAATGGTAAAGGCCCCTTATTGTCTTTTTTAGGACCCTTACCATATTTGGTAGGGGCCTTTTTGTATACAAAGAGAGGAGAAATAAAAATGAAAAAACTGATTAGTAGATTAAGAGTTGTATTTCATGTTCGTCGATTTGTTCCATTCCTATTTGACTTTTTTACTTCAAAAGAGGTTTCAATAAAGAAGAAAATCTTATCCATTGCTTTTTTAGTTGGTTATGTAGCGATGCCGCTCGATTTAATTCCAGACTTCTTACCGTTTATCGGTATTTTAGATGATATTGGAATTGTGTTATTTATTCTGAACCGAATTGTAAAGATGGCGCCAGTTCAATTACAAGAAAAGCATAACGTAAACGTAGGATAGGAGTTGGAGTAGAAAATATGGAGCAAATGATTTTAGATATAATCGAGTTTTTAAAGCAGTTTTCTTATTTTGGAGTTGTATTGGCTTTAACGTTTGAATTTATTCCAGCAGAGGTAGTTTTGCCTATGGTTGGGTATTGGGTGTACGAGGGCGATATGAATTTTTGGCTAGCTGTATTAGCTGGAACACTTGGGGGAACGACAGGACCATTAACGTTATATGCACTCGGTTATTACGGTGGTCGTCCTCTATTAATAAAATATGGGAAATACTTCTTGATTAAAGAAGAACAAATTCAAAAAGCAGATGATTTCTTTGAGAGATATGGACCAGTTGTAGCATTTGTTGGACGCTTTGTACCGGGAGTTCGAACACTTATTTCTGTTCCATGTGGTATGGCAAAAATGAATATATGGAAATTTAGTATTTATACATTTGTAGCAATGTTCCCGTTAACGACTTTATATGTCTATTTTGGAATGAAATTAGGTCCACATTGGGAAAAGGCTGCGGATATTGTTGGACAATATATGCTACCGATATTATTAGTCGTGATTATTGTTGTCGGTGGTATATTTATCTATAAATTTATGAAAAAAAGAAACAAAACGGAATCTATCTAGTCACATGAATATTTTTTGAAAATAGACGAATAGTACAGGCAAAAGACTCTGGGGGACATACACATATAGGGAATATAAAAGAGAGAGGGGAAACAACTATGTCTTGTGAGTGCTCAGGGTCAGCTTTAACTTGTTGTCCAGATAAAAATTATGTGCAAGATAAAGTGTGTAGTCCGTGGTCAGGAACTGTAGTAGCAACTGCTATTACGAATGTACTGTACAACAATAATATTAATCAAAATATGATTGGAACAGGGTTTGTTCGATATGACGTCGGACCTGCTCCAATCACACTGACAATTTTAGATGCAGCAGGAGCTACAATTGATACACAAACATTAAACCCAGGAACAAGTATAGCTTTTACGTACCGTCGTTTCGTGACAATTGAAGTCACTTTACCTGCTGCAACAGCTGGAACATATCAAGGAGAGTTTTGTATAACTACACGTTATCCACTTTCATAATAGAAAAGGAGAGGGCTAAGATGTGCAATTCTAACTTATCATGCTGTTCCAGTAAAACACTTGTTCAAGATCAGGTATGTATAGATTGGGCTGCTACTGGCGCGGTAACTGAAACAGTGTATACGAATAACATTACACAAGATTTATATGCATCTGGATATGTAAAATATGATGTAGGTGTAAATCCAGTTACAGTAAACTTTCTAGTAGGTACGACAGTAGTGAATACAATTACTGTACAACCACAAAGTAGTGGGTCATTTACAGTAAGATACTTTACTACAATTCAAATCGTAACAACGGGAACGGGAGTAAGTCAAGGGCAATTATGTCTAACAGTACGTTATCCAATTTCATAAGAAAAAGCATACCAAAATGGTATGCTTTTTCTTATAGTTTGTAAGTTGAGGTCATAAATCACTTTAAAAGCAAAATGAGAATTGACAACAATATTTTCCTTCTATATACCGAATTGGATTATTTGGGAGATTAATAATTGCCACAGATTGTAATGATTGACCTGTATATGACATTGTGTTGCCAGGATAGACAGTAAAAGTATTTGTCACCTGTCCAATAATTTGAACCGTAACCGCTTCAGTACTACTAGTGCTATTATACACAGAAATATTACCCGATATTTTAAGTATACCATCTCCTTCCCATAAGATTAATGTAGAACTTTCAGAAGGCGGTGGAATTTCTTTTGTTATAAAGAAATTACCAGCGAATTCATTGTTGACTAATTCACAAGATGGTGGGTCAGGGGGAGTAGGTGGATCATAGGGAGGGCAAATGATAGATAAAGGGGCATAACAGCCGATATTTTTTTACAAGCCATTAATAGCTCCTCCCTTCATAGTTTCTTTTTATTACTATTAAATGTTGTAAAACGATAGTTGTGTTAAATAAAGGGGCAAAAATTTTATGAAAGTTTGTTTAATAGGCTTCCAACTCATAATAAAGAATTCTATTAGACAAAAAGTACTTGTTTTATGTAAATGTGGCATTTAAAATAAAATTGACTGTATATTTACAAAATTTAAATAAAATACATTTTTAGTTTAAATGAAGTTAATATATGTTCGATACAATAACCAGTGTAATTAATTTATTATATGAGGAGGATTCATGTGGAAAGAACAGCTTTACGAAAAGTAAAAGGTCTTATTGGATTATTAATGGTTTTTGTATTAGCATTCGTATCATTTCCGTGGAGTACATCAGTCAAAGCGGAAGAGAAGAAGCAAGAAAAGGCGGCACCAAGTGAAAAGAAGATAGTTTTTCCAGTTGTAAGTGATGTACATATTAAAAATAGTGGAACGGATGATACGTTTCGCTGGAAACGAGCGATTGAACAGTTCAATACGCTTGCACCAAAGCAAGATGCGTTTGTTATCGTAGGTGATTTCACAGATACAGGATCAGTGCAGCAATATGATCGTTTCATGCAAGTATATAATGAAAATGCAAATAAAGATGCAGTACGAATGAATTCTCTAGGAAACCATGATTATTGGAACGGTTTATCTGTAGAGGGAGCACAGAAGCGTTTCTTAGAAAAAACAGGTATGGAATCGATTTACTATCATAAAGTGGTGAAAGGGTATCACTTCCTAGTTATGTCTCCAGAGGATGGGACAACTCACGGATATTATTCAGACAAGCAAATTAATTGGTTAAAACAAGAAATGGTAAAGGCACAAAAGGATGATCCAGAAAAACCAATTTTCGTATTTTTACACCAACATATTAAAGATACAGTATACGGTAGCCAAGAATGGGGAACGCAAGATAGTGCAAAAATTAATGAGGTATTAAAACAATACCCACAAGTTATTACGTTTTCTGGCCATTCACACTATCCGTTAGATGATCCGAGATCGATTCATCAAAAAGACTTTACATCAGTTGGTACATCTTCTGTAAGTTATATGGAAGTTGAAGGTGGTAAAGTACAAGGGACTATCCCGCCAGGAGCTAGCACGTTAAGTCAAGGTTTATTAGTAGAAGTGGATGATAAAGAGGTAACAATTAATCGCCGCGATTTCCATACAAATTCTTGGACAGGCGAACCGTGGAAAATTCAGTTACCATCAAAGAAAGAAACATTTACACATGTAGAAGATCGTGATAAAGAAAAGCCTTATTTTGCAAAAGATGCGAAGTTATCGGTATCAAATGTAACAGAAAATGCAGCAACAGTAACATTCCAACAAGCATTGGACAACCTTCTTGTTCATTCTTACCGTGTACAAGCTAGAGATAAGCAAACAGGTGAAATAAAGAATAAATTGTTAGCATTCTCAGAGTTTTATCGTGATCCAGTGCCGAAAGAACTGACATTTACACTTGCAGGACTAGATGGCGGGAAAGCATATACACTAGAAGTCGTTGCGATTGATTCATTTGGCAATGAGAGTGTACAGCCGTTAACAGCAGAAATTACTACGAAAAAAGATAATATTGACCCGAATGTGAAAGTACCAAAAGCGGATGTTTTTGATGTGAACTTTGCAGATGGTACATTTAAAGACAATTCATCATTTGGTACAAAAGGTGATGTTAAGGGCAATGTGACTATTGAATATGATAAAGCATTGAAAAAGAATGTTATGAAGCTAAACGGAAAAGCAAATACATTTGGATATCTTCCGTTTTCAGCAGCACAAAAAGAGAAAGTAGCAAATACGTTTACGTTAGAAACTGTATTTTCAATGAATGAAATCCGCGGACAAGGTATTTTACAAAATACAGAGAGCGGTGGAATTGGTTTTGAATCTACAGGAAGTGGATATGTTGAATTATGGGCTCATATTGGCGGTAGCTATAAGCGTGTTGGCGTTCAATTAGCGGCAAATAAAACGTACCATTTAACAGGAACGTATAACGGAAGTGAAGTAGCTATTTATGTCGATGGTAAAAAAGTAAATAGCCAACCAGCTACAGGGAAAGTGTATCATCCAAATGTACCATTTGCACTTGGAGCGGATCCTGATAGCAATGGAAATGGTGGCATTCCGTTAAATGGACAAATCGCGCTTGCGAAATTATATAGTAAAGCGTTAAGTTCTTCAGAAGTATTAGCAGCGTACAATGAGTTTTATAACCGTACGAAGTTAGAGCAAGTAAATGCGTTATTTGAAGAACTTGGAAAAGTAAAAGAAGTGTTAGCTGGTACGTATGAGTTTGGGGATAAGCCAGGTCAATATTCAAAGGAAGCATTTCAAGAATTAGAGAAAAGCTATAATAATGCAAAACAAGTGTTTGAAAATGTAGCGAGTACGGGAGAACAAATTGTTCAAGCATATAATGAATTAAAAACTGCAAATCAAACATTTATACAATCTAAAGTAGTAGAACAACCGAAAACATTGAAAGAAAAATTACAAATGAATATTGAATCTGCAAAAGCAGTAGTGAAAAAAGCACAAGCTGCAAATGTAACAGACGGTTCAGTGAAATCATTGAGTCAAAAAATTACAGTGGCAGAATCTGTGTTAAAAGATGCGAAAGTAAAAGATACACAAGTAGAAACGATGAATCGTACGATGGAATATGCGATTTCACTCGTTGAAAAAAGCATAAACAAATAAGAGAGAAGAGAAAGAAGCTTATCATGATAGGCTTCTTTTTTGTTATACTAAAAGTAGCATAGAATGAAGGAGCGAATAATTTGGAAGAGAAAAAGTTAAAAAGAATTCTTGAATATGTATGGATCGCGGTTGTGCTCCTTGTAGGATATTATTTCTTAAAAGAAAAAAGTATATGGGTTCTATTTTTAATGACGTTCTTATTAGCGGGTTTAGGCACGTTATTTATTAACTTCTTCTTTGATAGTTTAAATGCATGGAAGAAGAAAAAGAAGGGAACGAAGTAAAGGAGGGAATATATGCAAAAGTGGAAGCTTATATATCAGGTGATTATTTTTCTATTGCTTGTAGGTATTGGCGTTTTTAAATACTCAACACCGATAGGAAATTGGGCATCGTTTACAGCTTGCATCGGCATATTTTTCATTTTACAATCGTTAACGAAAAAATATAATAATACAGAAAGATAGCTCGCCGTTTTATTGGCGAGCTATTTTGTTATGCTTTTTTCTGTTCATCGTTTGCTTTTTCAGTAGCTAAATGACTATGTTTTCTAGAGTAGAAGAAATAGAAGCATAAACCGACTATAAGCCAAGCTATAAAGCTAATCCATGTCGTTTTAGATAAATTAGCCATTAAATATAAACAGCAAAGAATAGCGACAACTGGTAATACAGGTACGAAAGGTGTACGGAATCCGCGTTTCAAGTCAGGGTGTGTTTTTCGTAAAATAAGTACTGCGCAGCAAACGAATGTGAAGGCTGTTAATGTACCGATATTTACTAAATTCGCTAATACGTGCAGATCTAAAAGTCCTGCTAATAAAGCGGCAACAACACCAGTAATCCACGTATTTAATAAAGGGATTTTCACTCTTTTATTTACACGTGCTAACGCTTTTGGAAGTAGGCCATCGCGGCTCATCGCATATGAAACGCGAACTTGTCCATACATAACGACTAAGAGAACAGTTGTCATTCCAGTCATCGCTCCAACAGCGAGTAGTCCTGCAATCGTATCTTCACCAACGAAATGCAAAGCAAACGCAACTGGATCAGAAACATCTAATTGTGTATACGGAACCATACCTGTTAAAACGAAAGATACAATCATGTATAAAACAGTACAAATAAGAAGGGAACCGATAATGCCAATTGGTAAATCACGCTGTGGTTTTTTCGTTTCTTCCGCAGCGGTTGCGATTGCATCAAAGCCTAAGAAGGCGAAGAATACAGTAGCAGCTCCAGTAATAATACCGTCGTATCCGAATGGGATGAACGGTGTCCAATTTTCAGGTTTTACATATTTTGCACCTGCTACGATAAAGGCGATAATAACGGCTAACTTGATCAGAACCATAATATTATTAATGCGTGCGCTTTCACGTATACCAAAACTTAAAAGACCAGTAATGATGAGTAAAATACAAACAGCTGGTAAATCAATGAGACCACCTTTTCCTACGCCAGGTGCCGAGGCGATTATGGCGGGCAGATGGATGTTAAATCCTTGTAGTAAAGACTGTAAATAACCAGACCAACCGACAGCTACTGCTGCGACTGCCAGTAAATATTCGAGCATTAAACACCATCCGACGATGAAGGCGACGACTTCCCCGACTGTCATGTATGCGTAAGTATACACACTTCCTGAGACAGGAATAGAAGAAGCAAATTCGGCATAACAAAAGGCTACACAAGCACAAGTAAATGCAGCAATAAGAAATGATAACATAATACCAGGACCAGAATGTTTCGCTGCAACAATACCTGTTAATACAAAAATCCCTGTGCCAATTACGGCGCCAATTCCTAAAAACGTTAAATCAAGTGCGGTTAATGTTCTTTGTAGTTGTCGTGGTGATTCAGTAGTAATCGCCTTTTTTCGTAATAATGATTTCACTTTGGACTCTCCCCCCGTTTTTCATTTCCATAACTGCGAATGTAGTATGAGCCCACTAGAAAAGAGTATGTAAGGAAATCGAGGTACAGTTATGGTGCGTAGTTTTTAAAATTGCTGGATTAATCTTAATATAATTCAGAATATTTTGTCAAATAAAAATATGACAAATAAAATGCGGATGAATAGGAGAAACTACTTGCAGGAATGGACGAGGGTTAACGACCCACTGATTAAAGTTAAAGTAGGAGAAGATGTTATGTTATTTTATTTTGAACTTGTCGTCATTTTACTTTGTACGAAATTAGCTGGTGATATTAGCGTGAGGCTTGGCCAGCCTTCTGTACTTGGTAAATTAATTATTGGTATTATTATCGGTCCAGCTGTACTTGGTATTATAAATAGTTCTGAATTAATCGATGAACTGAGTGAGATTGGTGTTTTGCTACTTATGTTTATGGCTGGACTTGAAACAGATTTAGAAGAGTTAAATCGGAATTTGAAATCATCATTTGCAGTAGCGGCCGGTGGAATTATTTTTCCTTTCATCGGTGGTTATGTAACAGGATTGCTGTTTGGATTAATACAATCTCATGCAATTTTTTTAGGATTATTACTTTGCGCAACGTCAGTTAGTATTACGGTGCAAACACTAAGAGATTTAGGAAAAATGAATACGAGAGAAAGTACAACGATTTTAGGTGCTGCCGTATTTGATGATGTCATCGTCGTTATTTTATTAGCGTTTGTTATGAGCTTTTTAGGAACGCAAGATGTGAATATAACACTTGTTATCGTAAAGAAAATTATCTTCTTTGTTAGTATTGTTTTTATTGCATGGAAAGTTGTTCCTTGGATTATGAAAATGCTCGTGCCGCTTCGTGTAACAGAAGCGCTAATTAGCGCGGCTCTTATTATTTGTTTTTCTTTTTCGTATTACAGTGAAATGATGGGAATTGCAGGTATTATTGGAGCATTTGCAGCTGGAATTGCCATTTCTCAAACAGAGTATAAGCACGAAGTAGAACATAAAATCGAACCGATTGCTTATGCGATATTTGTGCCGGTGTTCTTCGTAAGTATCGGAATGGAAATTACATTTCAAGGCATTGGAAGTCAGCTTTGGTTCATTATCATTATGACGCTCATTGCGATTTTCACAAAGTTAATCGGATCAGGTTTAGGAGCAAGGTTAACAGGATTCAACCTTCAATCTTCTATTAGTATCGGTGCGGGAATGGTGTCGCGTGGAGAAGTAGCACTTATTATCGCAGCAAATGGACTTACGGCGAATTTATTAGCGAAAGAAAATTTCACAGCGATTGTAATTGTTGTTATATTGACGACGATTATTACGCCGCCGCTTTTAAAGAAATATTTCGTGTAAAGAGGAAGAGCTTATCTGATGTAGGTAAGCTCTTTTTTTATTGGAAAAGCAATAGTCATGTGGCATGAAAGGTTTGTAATTATGGTAAAATCTATGTATGTGATATGACAAGGAGAAGGATGTGTTTGAGGATTACGAAGGGAAAGATTATAGGTGTAATTATACTTCTTTTATTGTGCATACCATTTACTGCATGGAAAGAATCAAAAGTGAAAGATTTTCCGGTTTCTATTTTCTCGGAAGAAGCAGATGGTGAGTACGACCAGAAGCTGAAATATACTGCTTTTTTACCTGATGTTGCGATTTGGATGAACGGTTGGGAAAAGAAGTGGACAGAAGGGGAAAGAACTGTTTACCAAAAAGGGAATCGCATTGTAAATGTGTTTCATCCTCCTGGCGATGATGGTTTTTACCTTCTTGAAGCAAGAGAAAATAAGTAAACGCAACCGTAAGAAGTGGAGGTTAAATAGTGAAAGCTTCAACGTTACTATTTAAAATTGAAAGTAATATGGATCAATTTTCACCAGCTGAAAAGAAGGTTGCCATGTACATAACGGAGAATGCAGAGATTGTTCCGAACTTAACGACGAAAGAAGTGTCAACGAATGCGGGCGCAAGTGAGGCGAGTGTTGTTCGCTTTTGTAAGTCGATTGGAATCGGAAGTTTTAAAGCATTTAAAATCGCGCTCGTTCGCGAATTAACGATTGCTGATTATAATATTAACGATTTTTCAGTGATGAATACGGAAGATGGACCGTACGACTTGTTTAATAAAGTTACATATGTGAATAAAGCTGCAATTGAGGCAAGTGTTACGGCTATAGATAAAAAAGAACTTGAGAAAGCTGCAGATCGTATTGTAAATGCGGATAAGATTATATTTTACGGAGTCGGTGGATCAGCTCCTCCAGCGATGGACGGGGCTTATAAATTTACAAGACTCGGATTTACTGCAATGATGCTATCTGATTTTCATATGATGTTGCCGCTTGTGACGAATTTAAAAGAGGGCGATATATTTGTAGCGATTTCAACATCTGGTCGTACGAAAGATGTACTCGAAATGGCGCAATATGCGAAGAGACAAGGTGCAACAGTTATTGCGATTACGAAGCTTGACCAGTCATCACCGTTATATAAAGAGGCGGATATTCGTCTTTGTATGCCAGATGTAGAACAAGATCATCGTATTGCAAGTATTGCTTCGAGAATGACACAATTGAATATGATTGATGCTTTATATGTCATTACGTTTAATCGTATTGGTAATAAAGTATTGGATCAATTTATGGAGACAAGAGAAGAAGCTTTGCGGTTACGGAAGTTAAAATGAAAAGATGGGGACCCCATCTTTTTTTTTGCATACGGACATAAATTCGTCATGAAGAGAAATGAAATTTCATAAAATAATAAAGTAATATTGATTTTAAATTTCTTAAAGTTATAATAAAAGTATGAAATTAAATTTCAAAGCAGGTGGTAATATGTTAGAAAATTTATCGACAGAACATCGCAATGAGAAGACGATGAATTTAGATGAGATGAGCATAAAAGAAGTTCTACAAAGTATGAATGAAGAAGATCGAACTGTTGCGTTAGCAGTTGAAAAAGAGATAGAACATATTGAAAAGGTTGTACGGGCTGTTATTCAATCTTTTGAAGAAGGAGGCCGATTAATTTACATTGGGGCTGGCACGAGTGGCCGTTTAGGTATTTTGGACGCAGTGGAATGTCCCCCGACATTTGGCACAGATGATAAAATGGTACAAGGATTTATAGCAGGTGGATTGAAAGCGTTTACTAAAGCGGTGGAAGGTGCCGAAGACCGCGAAGAGTTAGCAGAAGAAGATTTAAAAAGTATTGGATTAAACGAGAAAGATACTGTAATTGGAATTGCGGCAAGTGGTCGAACTCCTTATGTAATTGGCGGTTTGAAGTACGCGAATAGCGTAGGAGCGAGTACAGCTAGTATCTCCTGTAATAAAAATGCTGAAATAAGTAAATATGCAAAACTAAATGTGGAAGTAGAAACAGGCGCAGAAATTTTAACAGGTTCAACGCGGTTGAAGGCTGGTACAGCGCAAAAATTAGTACTGAATATGATTTCAACAGCTTCTATGATTGGTGTTGGAAAAGTATATAAAAATTTAATGGTAGATGTGCAATCTACGAATGAAAAGTTAGTAGAACGATCAAAACGAATTATTGTGGAAGCAACAGGGGTTAGTTATGAAGTAGCAGCAGGGCATTATGAAAAAGCAGGACGTAACGTGAAAGCTGCGATTGTTATGGTGTTGTTGCAGTGTGAGTATGGGGAAGCACTGGAGAAACTAAAAGAAGCAAAAGGGTTTGTGAAGAAGGCACTATAAAATAATAGGGAGGGGATTCTATTATGAAGAAAGAAGAGAGAATGGCCAAAGAAATTTCAGAGCAACTTGGGGGAGTAAAAAATATTCGTGGCATTGCTCATTGTATGACGAGACTACGATTAACGCTTCATGATGAAAGTAAAGTAAACATGGACCATTTGAAAAAGGTTGAAGGGGTTATGGGCGTTATTGAAGATGAGACGCTTCAAGTTGTCGTTGGTCCGGGAACGGTAAATAAAGTAGCAGCAGAGATGGAAGGTTTAACGGGACTGCGAATTGGTGAGGTGGCGGATCATCACCTTGAAGATCTTGGGCAAGAGATGAAGTCAGAGATGAAGAAGAAAAATAATACACCGGTGAAAAACTTTTTAAGAAAAATAGGAAGTATTTTCATTCCGTTAATTCCGGGTCTTGTTGCGTCAGGTATTATAAACGGGGTTGCTAACTTTGCGAAAAACGCAGGTGCTGATCCGAATGCAACATGGCTACAAATGTTACTACTTATTGGCGGCGGTATCTTTACATTCTTAGGCATTTTAGTCGGTTGGAATACAGCGAAAGAGTTTGGCGGGACACCAGTTCTTGGGGCAATTGCTGGTATTTTAATTTTCAATCCGGCGATGGCGAACGTAAAATTATTTGGTGAAGCGCTTGTACCTGGACGGGGCGGATTATTTGCAGTTATTTTTGCAGCATGGCTTATGGTTGTAGTGGAAAGACAAGTTCGAAAAGCTGTACCAAATGCAGTTGATATTATTATAACGCCGCTTATTACTGTGTTAGTCGTAAGTATCGTAACGATGTTAGCCATTCAGCCGGTAGCAGGTTTCTTATCTGAAGGAATTACGAGCGGAATTAATGGTATTTTAAGTATTGGTGGCGCGTTTGCGGGAGCAGTACTTGCAGGAACATTTTTACCGCTCGTTATGGTCGGATTACATCACGGTTTAACACCGATTCATATGGAGTTTATTAATCAAACGCACGTAACACCTTTATTACCAGTACTCGCAATGGCTGGAGCTGGTCAAGTAGGTGCAGCCATTGCGATTTTTGTAAAAACAAAAAATAAACGACTTCGTAACGTAATTAAAGGGGCATTACCAGTTGGATTTTTAGGAATTGGTGAACCGTTATTATACGGGGTTACATTACCACTTGGGAAACCGTTTCTTACCGCTTGTTTAGGGGCAGCTGTCGGCGGTGCATTCCAGGCAGTTATGAAAACAGCTGCACTCGGAATCGGTGTATCTGGATTATCATTAATTCCGTTAATTGCTGATAATAAATATTTATTATATTTCCTTGGATTAGTAGTGGCATATACGTTCGGATTCATCTTTACGTACTTCTTTGGATTTAAAGAAGAAATGGCAGAAAACATATAGAGAAAGGGATTCCTTTCTCTTTTTTTATTCATAGAAAGGGAGATTCATATGCTAGGAGTATCAATTTATCTTTCAAAAGAGCGAGTAAAGAAACAAGAAGAATGGCTAAAAGTAGCGAAAAAAAACGGGTTTTCATCTATTTTTACATCACTTCATATACCAGAAGATGACCCTGGTACGTATAAAGAGTTAATTCAAATACTTGGGAAGCAAGCTCTTGAAAATGACATGGAATTAATGGTCGATGTTTCTCCAAAATCGTTACACCATTTAGGGATGACGTATGAAAATGTGGAGGAGCTATTGGACTGGGGCATTACAGGCTTAAGAATGGACTACGGCATTGCGCCAAAAGAAATCGCACGCGTATCTCATAAGATGAAAGTAGCTTTAAATGCAAGTACAATTACAGATTCATTTTGGAAAGAGTTACTTTCGGAAAATATAAGAGTAAAGAATGTAGAAGCGTGGCATAATTTTTATCCGCGTCCAGAAACAGGACTAGCGAAGTCCTTCTTGCAACAGCAAAATCAATATTTGCATGAGTGCGGAATAAAAACGATGGCATTTATTCCAGGGGATGGGGAGAAACGGGGCCCGCTATATGAAGGCTTACCAACGTTAGAAAAGCACCGCAATATGCGTCCGCTTGAAGCGTATTTAGAACTTGTACAAGATTGTGATGTCGATAAAGTGTTAATCGGGGATATAAGCGCGAGTTTAGAAAGTGTACAAGAGATAGCGAGTGCGGGTAGAGGGATTATTCCGCTGCGGTACAAATCGTTTATAACTGATAAAGAAGTATTAAAAATGGTAGAGCAAGTGCATACGAATCGATTAGATCCAGCTCGTGATGTTATTCGCTCAGTAGAATCGCGAGAAGAACATAAAGTGATTTTACAGCCGATGCATACAATTGCAAGAAAGAAAGGCAGCATTACAATTGATAATGAATTGTACGGTAGATATGCTGGAGAGGTGCAAGTTGCTATACATGATTTGCCTGCAGATGAGAAAGTGAACGTTGTTGGCATGGTTGTAGAAGAGGATATATCTTTATTGCCGTATGTTGGCGCTGGAAAAATGTTTCAACTTTTTTGTGCAATAGAGTAAAAGCTTGAATTAGCGCTACTTTGTAGGAAAACATTATCCATAAAAGGGATAATGTTTTTTGTTTTCTTTAAAAAGTATTTGACGAATGAAATGAAATACCGTATTGTTTTGACTTGTGAATAAAAGTTCACCATAACAAAACAAAAAGGAGAGTTCAAAATGAATCAATACATTGGTAATTTAATTATTCGTATCGTGTTAGGAGTAACGTTCTTTGCACATGGTTTAGCGAAGTTTCAATCAGGTATCGATAACGTAGCAGGCTGGTTTACAAGCATTGGCTTACCAGGCGGTCTTGCATATGGCGTAGCAACAGTTGAATTAGTTGGTGGTATATTATTAATTATCGGTTTAGGCGTACGATATGTAGGATTGCTATTCGCTCTTATTTTAGCTGGAGCTATCGTAAAGGTAAATGGAGCAGCCGGTTTATTAGGAGATGGAAAGAATCCAGGATATGAATTAGATCTTGCATTATTATCAATGGGTGCGTATTTATTCGTTGTAAAAGCAGAAGGATATGTAGATCGTTTCTTAAAAGAGAAAGTAATGAAAACGAAGTAAACTTATTTATAAATTGTTGACTTGAATCATTATTGTAACTATAATGATTACAACGTGTAGAGTAAGAATACAACAATTTAAATATTTTTTTACACAAAGTGTAACAGTTGTAGTTACACTGTGTGTAAAAAATAAATAAAACGGGAGGAAGTAACATGCCTAAATCAAATTTAGAAATTATTCGAAGTACATATGAAGGATCAGCTTCTTCGAATGCAAAACATTTAGCAGAAGCCCTCTCTGAAAAAGTAGAATGGACAGAGGCGGAAGGGTTCCCGTACGGGGGAACTTATATCGGTGTAGAAGCAATAATGGAAAATGTATTTAGCCGATTAGGATCAGAATGGGATGATTATAAAGCGAGTGTAAATACATATCATGAAGTAAGCGGAAAAGATGTAATTATTGCTGAAGGTATGTATTCAGGAGTTTATAAAGACACGGGAAAATCATTTGAAGCAGAATTTGTTCATGTATGGCAACTTGAGAACGGAAAAATTGTGAAGTTTAAGCAGTATGTAGATAGTCATCTTGTTAGAGAAGCGATGAAGAGATAATGCTTTTTAAATGGGGCGTAGGTATATGCATTACAATTATAGTAATTTTCTCGTCTATAGTTGGCGGAAAGAAATTGCTTGCATATGTGGAAAAAGAAAATAAAAATATTCAAACCCAGCAAGTGGCAAACGAAAAAGAGAAGAAAGTTGCAGAAGAATTTTCACAAGTTAGTGAAGGTGAAATGATTTCTACTATGCACAAAATGGTACACCAAAAGGTAAAATCCTCTGAAAAATGGGGTTTTGTAGAAATGACAAACAAGGAAATTTCTAATGTGAAAAGAGATATTGAAAATAGTACAGGTTTTCAATATAAAATGAAGTTATTTTCTATTATAAATAGATGGGAAAGAGGAGATTTTTCTCAAACTGTTGAGGAGCACAATTTTTTATGGAGCCTTCAAGGTGGAGATACTGGCAAGGCAACAGAACGTTTATCACCAGAAGAGGAAAAGCAGTATATAAAAGAAATGAAGAATAAATAAAAACATCGCCAACTCAGATGACGATGTTTTTTCATTACGAATGTTTTCTTATTAAAGCTCTAGTTGGCTGAACAGCAACTGTTTTGAAATGAGAAAATAAATAACATCCTGTCACAACGATTATTGTCCCTACAATTTGTATCCATGTTAGTTCTTCACCGAGGAACAGGAATGCTAAAATAGCGGTAAAAATGGGATTAAAGTTTAGAAAAATACCAGATGTAGTTGCTCCTAATTTTTGTACGCCAACATTCCAAAATACCATACAAAGAACTGTGGAAATGAGTCCTGTATATAAAAGTGATGTTATAAAAGAAGTGTTGATATTTGTAACAGTGAAGCTTCCAATGTTAAATGGCAGTAATAAAATAACGCCGAAAATACCAGAGTATAATGTGGCCATGAGTGGTGTCGTTGTTTTTGTTGCCCATTTACTACAAACAGAATACATTCCCCAAATGCAAACAGCCGCAATCATCCATAAATCACCGCTATTAAAATGTAGTGAAAATAAAAGTGCAAGGTTACCTTTTAATAGGACGAGGATAACCCCGAAGAATGAAAGAATCATAGATAAAATTTGAAGTGTATTTACTTTTTCTTTTAGAAATAAGACAGAAAATAGTGCGATTGAAATCGCATTTAATGTAGAAATAAGCCCTACATTCGTTGCGGATGTTTTCTCTAGTGCTAGAAATTGAAAGATGTTAAAAAGAGCGACCCCTGAAATCCCCATTAGTATTAAAGGAAGTATGGCAGCACGAGGTGGAATGATTTTCTTTTCTTTAAACCATACCATCGGTAATAAACAAACGATCGCAATCATCCATCTTAAACTTGTAAGTGTCATTGGAGATGCGTGATCAACGAGTGATTTTCCAACGACGAAATTTCCTCCCCATAATAAGCTCGTTAGTAATAGTAAAAAGACATAAAAATAAGGCATATTAAAATCCCCTTTGTTGTAATCAATGTGAATTGTAAATAATTTTAGCATTTTTCTTTATTGTGTAATATATTATTTTGTATAATGAATAAAAGTTGATAAAATGTTTTGTTTTAGATAGTGTTTTGGAAATGATATTCAGTTTTATATAAGTTGTAAGGTGTTTTTTCGAATAATCATCGGTAAGAAAAAGGGGGAATTGTAATGGAGTCGTCAGTTATTAAAGTGTTGGATGATTTGGACGTACAAATTTTAGATATATTGCAGAAGGAGTCACAAGTAAGTAATGCAGAGCTTGCGCGACGTGTTAATTTATCACCAGCTGCGATGCATGCGAGAATAAAAAGATTAGATGGAGAAGGATTCATTGATAAGCAAGTAGCCATTTTAAATCAAGAAAAGCTTGGTTTTGATTTGTTATGCTTTATTTTTATGAGTACGAATATTCATCAATTTGACAAGTTGGAAGTGCTGGAAAAAGAATTAGAAGCGATGCCTGAAGTGTTAGAATGTCACTGCTTAACAGGAGAGTATGATTATTTATTAAAGGTTGCAAATCGTGATCGTAAAGAATTAGAGCAGTTTATTAGAAAGCTAAATAAGCTTGGTATTACAAAGATACAGACGAGTTTAGCACTTCGTGAAATTAAATATTCGACCGTATTACCGATACGAAATGAGGGACCGAGCATCGATTAGATCGCTTGTTTTTTTGTTTGTATAAAGTGATTGACGAGGAGAAAAGAGAGATGTATTATTATATAAAATTGTGTATTAAAATTCATTTTAAATTATAAATATTAATATTAGGGGCAAGGGGATAGAATATGAAAATCTTTAATGCGGTTACGAGTGATGTGAAAGAAATTTATGGTCTCATTGAGATTTACGCAAAAGAGGGAGTGGTTTTACCGCGTTCTCTTTTATCTCTCTACCAATATTTACAGTGTTTGTATGTTGTGAAAGAAGAGGGGGAAATCGTCGGAGTTGCTGGTTTACATGTGTTAGGGGAGGACCTTGCAGAAGTCCGGTCGTTAGTCGTTTCGCATACATATGCAGGGAAAGGGATTGGACGTATGTTAGTAAACCATGTAATAAATGAGGCAGCGAAAATAAAAGTGAGTAAAGTTATTTCTTTAACATATGAAACGGAATTTTTTCAAAAGTGCGGGTTTGATTTTGTGAATAGAGATGCATTGCCAGAGAAAGTATGGATTGATTGTAGGCATTGTCCAAAGGTAGATTATTGTGATGAAGTAGCGATGATTCGGTATGTTGGGTGAAGTTTTCAGGGAGAAAAGGGCCCATTATTATTTATGTAATAGTGGGTATCTATATTTTAGTCAAATATGAAATGTTGTTAAGAATTTCAATTAGTTTTTCATACTGTAAAATTCAAATACATGACATATAAACAAAGAAGAGCCTGATATGGCTCTCAGGCTCTTCCCTCAATAGCAAAGAGTAAGTCTTTTAATTACTCTTCTCCTACATAATACACAATATGTATTTGGATGTGTAGAGCAAGAAATTCCAATATAATTATCCGAATATAGTGTTTAAAAATAAAAACTAGATATTTTAAATAAGGAATTAAATTACAAATGCTGATTTAACGCACAATAGAAACGCGTTTATATAATGAGATGGTTAATAAAGTGATATTGCAATAATGAAATATGAAATATTGCATATCGAATTGTAGAACAAAAAAGTGAAATGATAATTGAGTGAAAATGCTATTTTGTAGAAAGGAATGTATAGCTTGAAATCTGAAGAAGCTACACATCTCATTACTGATTTAGAACGAAGAAAATCAGATTTAAAAAGAATTCAAAATGGCTTTTTGGGAATTTATAGAGAGGAATATCGTGACAGTATTGCATAAGTAAATATTTATTTTGAATCAAGTGAACATGCGATTGGGATTATGAAAGATGAAAATAAAAAGAGCAGCTATAAAGTGAAGTGAACCCTAAAAGTTAGACACGGTTATTTCATTAGGCAGCTTGATAAAAGGGAATCCGGTATTGTACCGGGCTCATTTTTAATTTTGCCTTAATCCGTTTCGTATTATAATAATCGATATATTTTTTTAATTCTATTTTAAAATGTTCTACACTTTCAAATTCTTTTATATAGAGGAACTCCGACTTCATAATCCCAAAGAAATTCTCTATTACTGCGTTGTCGTCACAGTTACCTTTTCGAGACATACTCTGGACAATCGCTCTTGATTCAAGTGTACGGACGTATTGTCTCATTTGATAATGCCACCCTTGATCCGAATGCATCAGTAGTTGGTGGTTTTCAGGTAAACGTTCTAATGCCTTCTCTAACATCTCTGAAACAAGTGAATACGTCGGTCTAGAACCAATTGTATAGGTAATCATTTCACCATTATACAAGTCTAATACAGGTGATACATACAGTTTTTCTCCAAACAATTTAAACTCTGTGATGCCCGTTACCCATTTTTGATTCGGGGCATCTGTGTAGAAATTACGCTCTAACATATTAGGTGCAATTTTACCGACTTTTCCTTTATAGGATTTATATTTCTTCATACGCACAACACACTTTAATCCAAGCTCTTTCATAATGCGCTGAATCTTCTTGTGATTCACTTTCTGACCACGATTCATTAATTCATCACGAATGCGACGGTAGCCATAACGACCTTCATTTTCCTCATAAATCGCTTTAATTTCAGCTTTCAAATCGGCATCTTGATCCGGAAGATTCATTTTTTTTACTAAATCATAATACGTAATCCGTGGAATACCAGCTAGCTCCACGAGTGCCTTCACCGAATATTTATGCCTTAATTCATAGACTACTTGCGCTTTGTCTTGTTTCGTGATTTTTCCTTGTTTTGAACTAAGGCATTCAACTTTTTTAAGTACTCATTTTCCATTTCAAGCTGTTGAACACGTGCTTCAAGTGCCTCAACTGACCCTTCAGCTAACGCTTGTTTTAATTGTTTATTTGAATCTTTTTTCATGGATGGACGCCCCTTTTTCTTAGATTGAAGGGCATCAATTCCTTGTATTTCGAACTGTTTTTTCCAAACAGAAATCGTTGAAGGGCAGGAATGTTAAAGATAGCTGCCGTCTCAAATAAGGACATACCGTTTTCAATCATAAAGTTTAGTACGTCTAGTTTAAATTGTTGTGTGTAATTTGTACACCGTTTTAGAAAAGCTTCCACACCATTCTGTTTATATTGGTTTACCCAATTCAGAATGATTGTGTTACTTATACCGATTTCTCGACAACTTTCATTTCCTTTCAAATAACGTAGAACGATTTGTATTTTTTCATCAGCTGTAAATTTAGCCATAGAAAAACTGCACCTCCAATTGTTAGACTGTGTCTAACAATTGGGGTGCAGTTCATATTCAAGGGATCTCTCCAAGGGGGAGTGGAGAAAATATTATGTTACTAGCAGTATTGACAGGTTATTAGGAAATATACAAATCGGATGGAATAAATTTTTGGCATTGACAGTTTTTTAAATATTCATGTACAATATTTATGAATGACATTCAGTCATTTTGTGTAGCAGGATGCCATTTGCTTGAAAACGGAACAAATATAAATGGTAAATGAGGATGATAGTTGTTTATATAGTAGTGATGAAAGAGTATATTTTTTTAAAACAAAAATGACTGATAGTCAGTCATAAGAGGTGAGAGGTATGAAGAATAGAGCTTGGTTATATGTCATATTAACATGTATCTTTGAAATTTTTTGGGTGTTTGGTTTTAATACAGCCGATACTTGGTGGCATTGGATTATTATTTTAGGCGTTATCGCTGTTGATTTTCACTTCCTTTCTAAAGCGTGTGAGCATCTTGCAACAGGGACTGTATATGCTGTTTTCGCCGGAGCTGGTACGGTAGGTACTTTCTTAATGGATGTATTCCTTTTCGGCGGGAGTTTCAGTGTAGGGAAATTATTCTTTATCGTGATGGTTGTAGCCGGCGTTATCGGTTTAAAACTAGCTGATAATAAAGAAGAAACTGTGGAAGGAGCTGCTTAAAGATGGGTTGGTTTTTCGTATTTTGTGCTGCAATTAGTGAAATAGTCGGTGTGATCGGTCTTAAAATGTATAGTAAAGATAAAACGTTAGCAAATGGTGCACTTTATATAGGTGGGTTTGCTACATCTTTTGCATTCTTGTATACATCTTTCTTATTTTTACAAGTAAGTGTCGCGTATGCGGTTTGGATTGGTATTGGAACAGCAGGTGCCGTTTTATTAAACATGTTCCTGTTTGGGGAGTCGAAAAGTAAAGCACGTATCATTAGTGTGGCTCTTATTGTATGTGGCGTGACAGGGTTAAAGGCTCTTTCGTAAAGATATACTGTATCTCCTAACAAGTCGTTAGGAGATTTTTATCGTAAAAAGTACACGATAATTGACAGTATAGCTAGTTATTCTATAAAATGAGTGACAGTCATTCAATACGCGTGTGAAAGGGTTTAGATGATGAATAAAAAAGAGAAAATTGTCTATGCAGCTATTGAAGTGTTTCAGGAAAAGGGCGTTGAAAAAACGAAGATTTCTGATATCGTGAAATTAGCTGGCATTGCACAAGGAACTTTCTATTTATATTTTCCTTCTAAGTTATCTGTTATGCCTGCAATAGCAGAAGTGATGGTTGAGAAGATGATACTTGCAGTGAAAGAAAAAGTGCAAAACGATGCGCCTTTTTCAAGTAAAGTGACGCAAGTAATAGATGCGGTGTTTCACTTCATAGCGGAATATCGTGAAATACAAGCTTTAATGTATGCTGGTCTTGCATCTACAGAACATATAAAAGAATGGGAAGCTGTGTATGAGCCTCTTTATATGTGGTTAAGCGAGTTTTTAAATGCGGCGAAAGAAGCTGGTGAAATTCGTGATTCGGTTCACGCAGAGCGAACAGCGAAGTTATTTATCGCTCTTGTTGAATCAGCAGCGGAACAAGTGTATTTATATGATCATAAAGATGATGAGCAAGTTGAGCTACAAAAGGCAGAAGTACTAGATTTTTTAACACATGCATTACATATAAAGAAATAGTGAGATGAACCTGTCTGAGAAGGTAGGTTCATTTTTGAGGAAAACTGAATGATAGTCATTCACCTAATGCGTATGTATGTGTGGAAGGATACAGTGAAATTCTAACGAGTAGGGGCATCTCTACTCATGATTAGCCCACAAATAGCAGGATAAAGAAAAAGCTTCTTGGGCATTATTTTTTTGAGGGGAGCTTACGGGAAGAGGTGTTGAAAGTGAAGAAACCGATAAAAGAACAAAAGATGGTATTGGTCATTCTTTTGAGTAATATATTTATCGCTTTTTTAGGGATTGGATTAATCATTCCGGTTATGCCGTCCTTTATGAATGATATGGGTTTAACAGGTAAGACGATGGGATATCTCGTTGCAGTGTTTGCAATGGCTCAGCTTATTGCTTCACCTATTACAGGCCGATGGGTCGATCTTTACGGTAGGAAGAAAATGATCATCATTGGATTATTTATTTTTGGTGTTTCAGAGCTTCTTTTTGGATTAGGAACAGATGTATGGATGCTATATGCAGCGAGGGTGTTAGGCGGAATTAGTGCTGCGTTTATTATGCCTGGTGTTACGGCATATGTTGCGGATATTACATCTATGCAGGAACGTCCAAAGGCGATGGGATATTTATCTGCTGCTATTAGTACCGGCTTTATTATAGGTCCTGGAATCGGCGGATTTATTGCAGAATACGGTATACGTGTGCCGTTTTTCGTTGCAGCAGCAATTGCTTTTATAGCATGTGTAATTTCGATCTTTATTTTAAAAGAACCGTTAACGAAAGAGGAGCTTGCAGAGATTTCTTCTAATACGAAAGAATCAAGCTTTATTGGTGATTTAAAGAAATCATTACATCCAATGTATGCAATCGCATTTATTATCGTATTTGTACTTGCGTTTGGTTTATCAGCGTATGAAACTGTGTTTAGTCTGTTTTCTGATCATAAGTTTGGATTTACACCGAAAGATATTGCAGCAATTATTACAATTAGTTCAATCTTTGGGGTAGTTGTGCAAGTATTTATGTTTGGTAAATTGGTTGATATATTCGGTGAAAAAGTGTTAATTCAAATATGTTTAATTGTAGGTGCAGTATTAGCGTTCGTTTCAACTGTAGTCTTTAATTATTGGATTGTACTTCTCGTTACGTGCTTCATTTTCCTTGCATTTGATTTACTTCGTCCAGCTTTAACGACGTTTTTATCAAAAGCAGCTGGAAAAGAGCAAGGGTTCGTTGCTGGTATGAACTCAACTTATACGAGTTTAGGAAATATAGCAGGACCGGCGATGGGCGGAATATTATTTGATATGAACATTCATTATCCATATGCATTTTCAGGAGTTGTTTTAATAGTTGGTCTCGCTATTACATTTATGTGGAGAGAGAAACAGCTAGCTGAAAGTTTTGCGAAGTAATAAAACCCCTTACGACGGTAAGGGGTTTTTGTTTTATAAGCTTAATCCAAACCGTTTTAATTCAATAAATATCCCCTCTAATTGCTTTCCTTTATCCGTTAATGTGTACTCTACACGAGGCGGAACTTCTGGATATACTTTTCTCGTTATAATGCCTTGAGACTCTAATTCTTTTAGTCGAAGCGATAATGTTTTTGGACTAATACCATCCATTGACTTTTGTAAATCACTAAAGCGTAATGTTCCTTCGATAAGAAGGTCACGAATGATTAAAAAAGTCCATTTTGTACTAATAACGTCAAGTGTCTTGGCGATAGGACATGGGATTCCAGGTAAACCTTTCGTTAACATAACCGGATCTATATTGCTCATGGAACTAGCCCTCCTATAAAAATTTTTTGAGTGAATTTGCTTTATAGTATCACAAAACTATCTTTTTGGTAACTATATGAAAAAAATATCACTACTTCCGAAAGGGAAGCTATTGCATATACAATAGCAATAAGAAATATAAAGAGTTTGTAGTAGGGGAGGTGATTTCCATGGGTATAAAAAAGTTGTTTGCGTTCCTTAGTTTTTTTGTCATTTGCATTGTGCTTGTAGCATGTGGCGTGGAAGAAAAAACGGAAGTCCAGTTATTAAAAGAAATGCCAAAGCCAAAAGCGATGACAATTGATCCCTCACTAAGTCAAAAGGAAGCGACCGAAATGGTTCATGCAGCGCAGCGTTTTTATGCATTTTGGGATACAGGTAAAGAGGAACTTATTCCGCAGACTGTTACTGAAGATTTTTTCGATCATACATTGCCGAAAGGGCGACCACAAGGCATGGAAGGATTAAAGTTTGCGGCGCAAAACTTTCATAAAGTTGTTCCTAACATACATTGCGAGATTGAAGATTTATTAGTCGTCGGTGATAAAGTAACAGCTCGTCTTTCTTTTACAGGAACGCATAACGATAAAAAAATCGATTTTTTTGCAATTGATATTTTACATGTGAAAGACGGAAAGATTACAGAAGACTGGCATTTAGAAGATAATCTTACGCTGAAGCAGCAACTTGGGTTAATAGCTGAAGAATAAAAATAAGGGAGAGAAAAGCGATGAAAAATATATTAATTATAAATGGGCATGAAAAATACGGTACGAAAGAAGGACGATTAAATAGAACGTTAGTTGATTATATGGTAACGGTATTAAGTGAGAAGCATCATGTGAAAACAACAACGATTCAAGATGGCTATAGTATTAAAGAAGAACAAGAGAAGTTTTTATGGGCTGATGTTGTGATTTATCAAACACCGATTTATTGGTTTAGTGTTCCAGGATTATTTAAAACGTATATGGATGAAGTGTATGAATACGGTTTGTTCTTTAAAGGTGCAGATGAATATGGAACAGGTGGTTTATTAACAGAGAAAGAGTATATGTTCTCTACAACTTGGAATGCACCTGAAAATTCATTTGGAGATAAGACGAAGTTCTTTGAAGGGGAAAGTCTAGAATCAACGCTTAGTCATTTACACCGCGTGCAGAAGTTTCTTGGAATGAGTCCGTTAAAGAGTTTTGCTTGTTATGATGTGGTGAAGAATCCGGATATTGAGAAGTTTTTATTAAACTTGAAAGATCACTTAGATGAAGTAATTAAATAATAGTTTATATTTGTATGTGAAGAAGGTACTACTAAGGATGTAGTACCTTCTCCTTTTATAAAAACTTGCATGTTAATACGTGGATGGCTGTATCCATAACTTCGCAAAATTTGCCCAGCCGAATGAATCAATTGTTACGTTTTTCAAAGCAGAAGGGTATGTTTTTCTTTTTAAAACGTGATAGTTAAATAAAATGATGTGTTCTGTTTGTAAAAATTCTTCGATCTCATACATGAGCTCATAGCGCTTCTCTTTATTTTCTTCTAATAAAAAAGTATCAAGTAAGCAGTTAATTTGTTTTTCATAGTGCGGGTCCATGAACCGGTTTACGAAGCAACTTTTATTTTTAAATACATTTAAGAATGCAAGTTCATGATCGGTAGCAAATACTTCTCCCATGAAAATAATATCGGCATGTTGATCGATAGAACGGTTCATATAATCTGAAACGAGAAAGGGGTGAAGCTCTACTTGTATACCTAAACTTTCACATCGTTCTTTTAGAAAATATGCATCATTTGCACTATCTTTAAATGCGAAGAAGTAAATATGTATCGTCTCTCCATTATAGGTGCTCTTTTTTAAATACTCTTTCGCTTTTTTTAAAGAGTAGGACCTTGTAGGACTTTTGCGGCTTCTTTCAGGGAAAAAGCTTGATGCAGCAATTGTCCGTCTGCCTTCTATGCTACGAAGTATCGTTTCAACGTCATATAGTTCTCTCCAAGCCTTTCGAAAGTAAATGTCGTGATGAGGACCAGATTTTGTAAAGTTGAAGCCAGCATAAATACAACCTATTTCTTCTATTTGTATATTATACCTTTCATTTTTCTCCTCATTTGGTAGTTCATAATCAGCATCGATTTGTATATGATCAGGAATACCCCAAAATTCAATACGGTCTAATAATGCGCGTTCTTTAAAATAGTGGGTGAACGCTTCGAGTACGATATTGTCTTCAGAGTAATGAGCAAGTTTGAAAGGTCCAGTACCTATGTAATGATGATTTTGGATACTCACATCACGCGGTAAAATTGCTAATTGTATGGAACTTACATAGTGTAAGAAAAATAAATTTGGTTTTGCTAAATGAAATCGAATTTGCAGTGGTGATGGCGTTTCAATTTGAACAATTTCTTCTGTTAACCATTCAAAAGGAGAGTGAACTTCTTTTAGTCTTTCAAATGAAAATTGTACATCTTTAGAAGTTAAAACTGTTTCGTTATGAAAATATACATCCTTTCGTAAATAAAAAGTCCACGTAAGCCCGTCTTCACTTAATTCCCACGTATGCGCAATGTGTGGTTCCATTTTTTCAGTAACATCGTTATAAACGACTAACGTGTCAAAAATTTGACCCGTAAGATGGCTCTCTGTAGTTACAGCTACAAAAGCCGGATCTAATGGGAATAGCTTTCTCGATATAGGAATCTTTAATATGTCGTACATATCATTTGAAGGTTCGTATCCAAAATGATGATGTAGTTTATTTTCTATCTTTTTTTGAAGTGCAAGGGGTAGGGGTTCTTTTAAAAGAAGAAAGATATCTTTTAATTTTTCTTGAGCTAACAGTTCATCTGTATAGGACTCAATCGCTTCTACGAAATTATGTATAAATAGAATTTCCGTTTTATTCCCGCGGCCTCGACCTGGAGTCCAGTGAATTAATTGCTCCTCGCTCATTTTCTTTAATAAAATCTTTACGTTTTTTGTACTGCAATATAAAACATCCGCTAATTCTTGTAAGCTATTTCGCATATGTTGTTGATCTTGTGCATGTAGTCTTAGTCTAATGTAATAGTCCATAATTTTCATATATACACTTCCTTCTATCATAAAAGGGGAAACTCTTTAGAATATTCTAACCTTTTTCTTCCTTTTTTTCAAAGTAAAATAAGTAAGCATAAGGAGGGGGAAACAATGGGATTTTGGAGTATGCATCGAAATATAAAAATTAGAATTATAACTTCGTTTTTAACACGAACTGTATCCACGATGATTTTTCCATTTATGGCGATTTATTTTTCAATAAAGTTAGGTAGTGCGATTGCTGGTGCGTTACTACTTATTAATGTCATAGCTTCATTAGTAATTGGTCTATACGGTGGATATGTTGGAGACCGGCTTGGGCGTAAAAAGGTTATGATTATCGGTCAAAGTATACAAGTCATTTCCATTGCTTGTATGGGAGTTGCGAATTCGGATTATGTAGATTCACCGTGGTTAACATTTATCTTTATGCTAGTGAATAGCCTAGGATCTGGACTTATGAATCCTGCGACAGAGGCGATGTTAATTGATGTGAGTACACCGGAAAATCGAAAAGTGATGTACAGCATTAACTACTGGGCGATTAATTTATCCATTGCAATTGGAGCGATATTTGGAGGACTACTATTTGAAAACTATAGATTACAATTGTTTATCGTATTAACAGTAGTTGCAATTATTACTTTATATGTGATGGCTGTATATATGGAAGAGGTGTATGTAGCGAGAAAAACAGTAGAGAAGAAAAATATATTAAAAGATATGGCAGATAGTTATAAAGTTGTAATGAAAGATAGAGCGTTTTTAATTTTTTGTGCAGCGAGTATATGTACATTATCATTAGAGTTTCAAATTAATAATTATTTAGGAGTACGTTTGCAGAAGGAATTTGAAACGGTACACTTTTTATTCGGGAATGGTGTTACGTTTGATTTAACAGGTATTCGCATGCTGAGCTGGATTTCAGCAGAGAATACAATTTTAGTAGTGTTATGTTCAGCTCTGCTTATTAAAATGCTAAAAAGCTTCAACGATTTGAAAATCTTATATGTAGGTTTGTTCATTTATACAATTGGATTTACAATACTCGGAACGAGCAATAGCTTATGGATTTTATTATTTGCAGGACTTTTCCAAACAGTAGGTGAGATGATGTATGTGCCAGTACGTCAATCTATTATGGCAGATATGGTGCCAAATGAGGCGAGAGGTTCATATATGGCGATTAACGGAATGGTCTTTCAAGTGGCAAAAATGAACGGGGCATTAGGTGTTATGCTAGGTTCATTTCTTGCATCTTGGGGGATGAGTGCTCTGTACTTTATCGTTGGTATGAGCAGTATTTTATTATTTATGAAAGCGATAGGGAAAGAGAAGTATGAGGGCGAGGTTTCTCAGATTGGATAAAACGATATGAAAAGCGATGCTAGAAATCGCTTTTCATATGGCTTTTAAAATGGATCAACTTCAGCTAAATCAGGATTGCTATTTGGATTTGTTAATAAGACTTTCAGCTCACCTACTTCAGAGAGCGCAACGAGGATATAACCACTAATAAGGACGACGAGTCCGATGACCCTTAATGTTTGCAGTGTAATGTCACGGCTACTGTTTTCGGAATTGTCTTGGGGCGTTGAAGGTGGATTGTTATTCATGATTAAGGCTCCCATCTTTTTTTATTTATATATGTGTAAAATTATTATTTAACTTATGGATAGGAATCGTATAGTCATTTTCACTATATGAGAAATGCCTATGAAAAGTGATTAGAAATTTGGGGACGAAGAAGGGGGGAATCCGTAGGCCATTAAAAATGACATTCCTTTTTATTTTTCATACAAATAAAAAGGTTAACCAAAGTAGCTAAACAGCTATTTTGGCTAACCTATAATAACTATCCTAGTATACGCAATGATTCTTCAATAAACGCTGGGATATCTTCAGGTTGTCTACTTGTTACTAGCTGATTTTGGCATACGACAACCTCTTTGTCATGAAAATTTCCGCCGGCATTTTTCAAGTCGACCTCAATGGATTTATATCCAGTCACATCGCGTCCTTCAAGTGTTTGTGCAGTGATGAGTAATTGAGGTCCGTGACAAATAGCAAAAACAGGTTTTTTCGTATCCATAAATGCTTTGCTAAAGCGAACAAACCGTTCATCTGCACGAAGTATATCTGGGGAAAATCCGCCTGGTATGAAGAGGGCATCAAAGTTCTCTGGAGAAACATCATCGATACCTTTATCAATTACGACTTCAGTTTTTCCTTGTTTACCGTGTACCGTTTTCCCTTTTTCAGTTTCAATAGTTGTTAATTCATATCCCTTTTGTTTAAAAGCTTCTGCTGGCTCTGTGTATTCTGTGTCCTCGAAATAATCTGTTATTAAAGTAGCAATTTTTTTACTCATTCTCATCCGCTCCTTACATTATATTGTCGGTTCCAGAATCGTCTTTGAGCAATTTGTCGTATTGTCTATTTCCTTTTAAATTTCTAATCCCCCCAGTTCGTTTCCCTTGTTAATTTAGTACATACCCTTTTTATTAGGACGTAAACATGTATTATCATTTTTTTATGTAAAAATCATAAAAATATCGATTGTATCGGTGATTCTTGTTTGAGAAGGAAAAATAAAAAGCTAAGGAGAGAATTTATTCTCTCCTTAGCTTTTAAGATAATTCTTTTCGTTAAAACGAGGAAACGCGTTGCTTCGTTTTTGGTACAATAATAAATTTGATCCAAAGTAACCCGATAATCATAATGATAAGGCTATGTAAAAATTGACCTGTAGCAATGAGTATAACAATTGAAAATACAATGAGTTGAATGCTTAGCAATATAAAGATTAAGTGAAGAAATTGATTCATTCGTTTCTCAGTATGAATTGGATATAATGCTGCAATAATATTTCCCGAAAAATATTTCCATAGGGAACGGAGCTGCATAGAGATCATATATAGAACGATATATGCGATAGCGCCTTTTACGTATATGTTTGGTATAAAATATAAGGCGAAGGCACCGATCAATCCTAAACGAATATATATACCGAAATAATCATTCCCGCGTAAAAAAGCTAGTGTATGTAAATAGAAGAAAGTTGCTCGTTTTTTATGTAATAAAGGTTCAATCCAAGTTGTAAGCCATTTTCTTTTATTTACTTGCTTATTTAGTTGCGGAACATCGGTGAAGATGCTAGCAAATTGATAAAAACGAACGTTCATTTTTTCTTCTTGTTCAATTATGTAATCCCACGGTATTCGTTTTGTAGGCTGCTTTTTCGTATATAGAAGCAGGAAAGCAAGTAGTAAGAGTAATCCGCCTAATATGAGAACATTTGCTGAGTAAAACAGCATGTAAATGATGAGTGCGTTACAAGTAATACGAATAATGAACCATATGCCGTTTTCATGACTATCACGCCACATCCAATGTATGTACATGTTCCAAGCTTTCGTAATCATTAAAACGATAAAGATTGTACATAAGAAAGGTACAGTTACTTGTAATGATTGCAGTGCAAGTGGAACGAGAATAAGGAATGTAAATAATAATGGGAAAAGCTGAATGATGTAATTATATAGAAGAGATTTTTTGAAATAAGATGTTAATTTCTCTTCTAGTGCTAGTAAATAGACAGCATCAGGTTTTTGAATAAATGTACGGATCGGGCATCTCGTTATAATGAATGTAAGTACAATCGTGATGAGTAGTAAAGATATTCCTTTAGAAGGAGATGCTTTTAGAAACTGAGCATAGTAGTATGCACCAACGCATGAAATAAAGATAAAGCTATATAGTAAACCGTTAATCATACGTGCAAAGTATGTAATGATATTTTGCATATGTTGTTGGAAGCGGCTGCTCCATAGTGATTCAATTGACATGTTTTTCACCTCTTTGTTCTATTATATATGTTTTACAAAAGAAAAAACGAGCAAATTGCGTTATGCAACTTGCCCGTTTTTCTTTTCGTTATTTTTTTTCTGATCACGATTCATTAATGGATAGAAGGCAAAACCGATTACGAATAAACCAATTCCGAGAAGGAATGTTTTTATATCGGCTGCACCGGTTTTAATAACCCATAGTGCGTAGCAAAGTGCAATCACTGCGACTATGCCATCTGTAATTCTTGCCCGCGTTTCATTTTTATACGTTTCACCAGTTGCGACTAGTTTTAACTGGAAGATTGGTGAAACGAGATATGGAATGAGGTAGGCCAGTGTTGATACGGTAATAACGAATGTATAAGCTTCCGCAATTGTTCCTGATAATGTTGAGAATAAGAACACTTGCGACATAATGTTTGTTAATCGTAATGAATAAATTGGACTTCCTTTTTTGTTTGTTTTTGTGAAGAAGGAAGGGAAGAAACCTTCTTTTGCTGCTTGATACGGTACTTCTGAGCTTAATAAAATCCAGCCTAAGATGGAACCGAATAGGGAAGTAAGAGCAAGTAATGCCATCAGTTTCCCTCCGCCATGACCCATTGCAGCGTTTAGTGCGTCTGCTAAAGGACGTTCAGAAGTTTGTAATTTATCAATGTGAAGTACACCCATTGTTAAAATTGTAATTCCTAAGTAAATCGCAACTGTAATAAGTAATCCCGCAACTGTTGCGCGTTTTACCGTTTTTGGAGAAACGGCACGGTTTGATAAAAGAACCGCTGATTCAATTCCGATAAATGCCCAAAGCGTCGTAAGAGCAGCTAAGTTTACTTGTGAAAGAAGGCCATGTGATACACCTGATTTATCGATCATCGGTGTGTACCATTGTCCAAACTTAGAAGCTTCGAATGCAAATAACGTAACGACGATGAATAATAGGAATCCAGTTACTTTCGTTGTTGTTGCTAAGAAGTTTAGCTTTCCAGCTCCGCTTACACCGTTTGTTAATATAATATGAGTTCCCCAAAGTAAGATGGAACAAATCGTAAATGTAATTAGTTTTCCGACTTCTACATTAAAAGAACCGATTGAAAATAGTAGTCGTGTATCTTTCATAATCGGGAAGAAGAGAGATAAATATCCCGCAAATGATGTAATGATGGCAACGTTACTTGCCCAGTTTGCAACCCAATATCCCCATACCATACTGAAACCAGCCATTTTTTTCTTTTTTGGTGTTGAGAATAAAGCATATGCATGACTTTGTGGTCCTGTCGTTAAATCAGGACGACGAATTGCTAAATTACCGAAAACAAGAGCTAGCATTAAAACACCAAACCCTGTTGTTAACCAAGCTAAAGTGACACCGAGAGGGCTTGCTGTTTGTGCCAACGTACTTGGCACCATGAAAATACCAGCGCCAACCATGTTACCGACAACGAAAGCTGTTAGTACCCAAAAGCCCCATTTTTTTTGTTGCATAGAAAATACCTCCAAAGTTAGTATAACCAAGTCAAGCGAGGAGATATGTATGTCTTCCTGAGTCAGGAAGAGAAGTCCCAAACAAAACAAAAAAAGCACGTAATTTGCCGTTACATGCTTTCTATCTTATAAGAAACCCACGACATACCTCTCGATAGCTCTCCACAAACGAAACGTTTGTGACAGTTCTGCACTTATTAAATAGCAGACCCAGCAAGCGTGCATGGTGGACACGGGCTTACTTCGGCAATCATTCCTTTCTCATTCGTTCATCAATGCCACTACATCTCCTGAAATGATACTCTTAATGACTGCAACCTCTACCTCACCGAGATACGAATGAGGATTTAAATATTAATTTAACGTATTTAAGAGTAACAAATGAATTTTTATACGTCAATGGATATAGTAATAATCAGATTATAGAGAAGAGTTTGTTATTAAAAGTAAGAGGGATTATTATGCGATATTGAATTTTCATAATATAATAAATGTTATTGGCGCTAGATGATTGAAAAGGGGATGAAGTATATGTCTGTATGTCATAAACATTCAGTAATAGGTGTGTTAGATTCGGGAGTTGGGGGATTAACAGTTGCGAGCGAAATTATAAGACAATTGCCTAAAGAGAGCATTTATTATATTGGTGATAATGAGCGTTGTCCGTATGGGCCAAGAAGTGTAGAAGAGGTACAATCTTTCGTATTTGAAATGGTTGAGTTCCTCAAACAGTTTCCGTTAAAAGCTCTAGTTGTAGCATGTAATACTGCTGCAGCTGCTGCATTGACTGCGCTACAAGAAGCACTTTCTATTCCAGTTATTGGCGTTATACATCCAGGAGCAAGAGCGGCAATTAAAGTGACGAAGAAAGGGAAAATCGGGGTAATTGGAACTGTAGGTACGATAAAATCTAATATGTACGAAAAAGCATTGCATGAGCTTGATACATATTTGAAAGTGCATAGTCATGCGTGCCCGACTTTAGCTACAGTTGTAGAAAATCAATTAGAAGATACAGCATATGTAACCGAGCAAGTGAAACAAGCTTTACTGCCATTAACGAAAGAAGATATAGATACGCTAATTCTCGGATGTACGCATTATCCACTTTTAGAGTCCTATATTAAAAAGGAACTAGGAGAGAATGTAACGATTATTAGTTCTGCAGAAGAAACAGCAATAGAGTTAAGCACAATTTTGCAGCACAAAGGAATTCTGTCTGACAATTTGAATCCGGAGCATCGATTTTTTACAACAGGCTCTGTTTCATCATTTGAACATATTGCGGAGAGATGGCTAGGATATCAAATTTCTGTAAAATGTGTGAATTTACCTATGGAAAAACAACTCGTGAACTAAACTGTATAAAAAGAAGCTGATCTAATTTAAGATCAGCTTCTACATATAAGATTAAACTAAGTTTAATACAGTTACTTTTTCACGTGTCATAGACTCAAGGCTCTTACGAATACCTTGTGCGCCCATACCTGAACCTTTTACACCGATGAATGGGAAGTGGTCAGGGCCGCGCTCTGTGCGTCCGTTAATTTGAACAGAACCAGTTTCGATTTTGTTAGCAATTGCAAATGCTTTGTTAATGTCTTTAGTGAAGACACTTGCTTGCAGACCGAACTCTGATTTGTTAGCAATTTCAATTGCTTGTTCATCTGAAGAAACACGGATGATTGGAAGGATTGGGCCGAATGGCTCTTCCCAAGCAACTTTCATGTCTTCTGTTACGTGGTCGATTAATGTTGGGTAAATTAAGTTACGCTCACGTTTGTTACCGATAACGATCGTTGCACCCTTTTCTACAGCGTCGTCAACTAAACCTTGAACGAAGTCAGCAGACTTATCGTCGATTAATGGAACGATTGTGCTGTCTTGTTCTGGAGATCCAACTGATAGTTTAGCTACTTGCTCTTGTAATAAGCTAACAAGCTCGTCCGCTACGTTTTCGTGTACAAGTACACGCTTAATAGCTGTACAACGTTGACCAGAGTAAGAGAATGCACCGCTTACGATATGGTTTGCAGCATCTTGTAAGTCAGCATCTTCACGAACGATACCAGGGTCTTTACCACCAAGTTCTAATACAAGTGGAATCATTGCAGCTTTTTTCGCTAAATGTTTACCTGTGTTTGTACCACCTGTGAACGATACCATATTGATGCCTTCGTGTTCTACTAAGTAGTCACCAATTACAGAACCGCGTCCTGTCGCTACGTTCACAAGACCTTTTGGAAGACCAGCTTTATGAAGTGCTTCCACCATTTTAATACCACTAATTGCACCTTGAGTTGCCGGTTTGAAAATAACAGCGTTACCCATAATTAATGCTGGCGCGAGTTTTGCAGCAGATAAGTTTACTGGGTAGTTAAACGGCGCGATTGCTAATACAACACCAAGTGGTGCGCGTTGGATAATCGCAAGTTTAGATTTTGTACCGCCCGGGAAGCTATCGCCCATCATGCTTTCTCCGTGCATATGTAAAGCTTCTTCGATTGTGTAACGAATGAAGTCAGCTGTACGAACAACTTCTTTCTTCGCATCTTTATATCCTTTACCGACTTCTTTCATAATGATATCGGCAATTTCATCTTGCATATTTACGAGCTCATCAGCCCATTTATATAAATATTTTGCGCGATCTTGTAGAGAAGCTTCTGCCCATGATTTTTGAGCTTCTTTTGCAGATGCAATTGCTTCATCTACTTCTCCGCGAGTAATGGCTTGTACTTGTCCAATTACTTCGTGTAAGTATGGAGATGGAATTTCGATTGTTTCTCCTGAAGAGCTTTCTCTCCATTCTCCGTTTAAATAAAATTTGTACGTATTGCTAGTTGTCATGATTAGTCCTCCTAAAATAGCAACTTGTAAGAGTGAGTATAAGGTGATTGTAGGGGGTTTGATAACATTTTTCAAATGAAATGTTTGTGAAAACGATTTCTTATTTCTTTTTTATTTTGTATGCCCTTTCTTACAGAATATTCCCTTATTTCAAAAAGATGTAGCGTATATTTTCATTCAGTCTATAAAAAAGTAATTGACAGAATACTCAATAAAGTTGTAAGATTATAAATGGAAAATAAATGAAGGGGGTGTGCGTAATGATTGTAATCGTAAATGTAATGGGTTTAGCTCTGTTAAACGGCAGAAAACATTCATATCATTACGCAACCCGTACGGATATATAGGGCATCTTTGTCTTATAAAAAGCGTACGTTGCGTATATCGTAACGTACGCTTTTTATGCATTTTTGTGCATATCGTCAAGCGGCGGTATGCTTTTTTTTGTTTATTTTCCATGTTACTAAATAAAATTTTGGAAGGTGGAAAAATGTGATGAGATTGTATGGGTTACGAAATGTAAATGTGATGGGTCTGGATAGTGGATAAAGAAACGAGAGGTAAACGAGAATGAGAAGGGAGAGGTTATATTGTTTTCAGTATTACTAAAGTTAAGATGGTTTTTTAAAGAACATTGGAAGAGATATAGTATCGCCATTGGTGCACTTTTAATTGTAAATATAGTTGAAGTTATTCCTCCGAAAGTACTCGGGGTTACGATTGATAATATAAAAACAGGAACGTTATCAAACGAAGCTATTATACAGTCTATTCTTATTTTAATTGGGGTTACGATCGTTGGATATGGCCTCACTTTCGTATGGCAGCATCAATTGTTTGGCGGTGCATTCGTACTTGAGAAAACGATGCGTTCTAAATTCATGGGGCATTTACTTAAGATGACGCCGACTTTTTATCAAAAAAATCGTACTGGCGATTTAATGGCGAGAGCGACAAATGATTTAAAAGCAATCGCTATGACAGCTGGTTTCGGTATATTAACGCTCGTGGATTCGAGTTTATATATGCTTACGATTGTCTTTATGATGGGATTTACAATTAGTTGGGAGCTTACATTTGCGGCACTTATACCGCTTCCGATTATGGCATATGCGATGAATATATATGGAAAGAAATTGCATGAAAGATTTACAGTTGCGCAAGATGCGTTCGGTGATATGAACGATAAAGTATTAGAATCGATCGCTGGTGTGCGCGTTATTCGCGCGTATGTACAAGAGAACGCAGATCAGGAAAGATTTCATCATTTAGGAGATGACGTCTACGAAAAGAATATGAAGGTAGCAAGAATCGATGCACTATTCCAACCAACTGTGAAAATGCTTGTTGGCCTTAGTTATTTAATTGGTTTAGTGTACGGTGCATATCTTGTATTTCAATCAAAGGTGACGCTTGGGGAACTCGTTTCATTTAACGTGTATTTAGGGATGATGATTTGGCCGATGTTCGCAATTGGCGAATTAATCAATGTTATGCAAAGAGGAAATGCTTCATTAGACCGTGTAAATGAAACGTTAGCGTATGAACCAGATGTAAAGGATCCGAAACATCCAAAGGTTGTACAAGAGCCGGATTATATTCAGTTTGATGATGTTACCTTTTCATATCCTTCATCAACTGAAACAAATTTAAAGAAGGTTTCGTTTACATTAAAACAAGGAGAAACGCTTGGTGTTGTCGGGAAAACAGGAAGCGGAAAGACGACGCTTGTCCGTCAGCTTCTTCGTCAATATCCGCTTGGAGATGGGGATATTGCAGTCTCTGATGTGAGGTTAGATAAAATGACGAATGAAAATGTACTCGGCTGGATTGGATATGTACCGCAGGAACATATTTTGTTCTCAAAAACAGCGAGAGAAAATATTTTATTCGGAAATAGGGAAGCGACGGAAGAAGAACTCGAGAAAGCGATTGAAATCGCGGCGTTTAAAAAGGATTTAGAGTTTTTACCAGAAGGGTTAGAAACGCTCGTTGGAGAGAAAGGTGTTTCTTTATCAGGAGGACAAAAACAAAGGATCTCGATTGCGCGAGCTGTTATTCAAAATCCAGAAATTTTAATCTTGGACGATTCTTTATCAGCTGTTGATGCTCGTACGGAAGCTGCGATCATTGACAATATAAGAACAGAAAGAAGCGGAAAGACGACGATTATTACGACGCATCGTTTATCTGCCGTACAACATGCGGATTGGATTCTCGTTATGGATGACGGGCAAGTAATAGAAGAAGGTACGCATGATCAGCTTGTTAAGAGTGGAGGCTGGTATGCTGAGCAGTTTGAAAGACAACAAGGGGAAAGTGAAAGTGCGGATAGTGGGGTGAAAATATGAGCGTTTCAAAACGATTGTTTCAATATGCGATGAAGGTGAAAGGGACGATTTTTGCAGCGATGCTAATGTTATTTATTTTCGTCATCGCAGAGCTTGCGGGTCCTTTCGTCGCGAAAACGATGATTGACGATCATATCGTTGGAATAGAGAAGCCTTGGTATGAAACAGAAAAGAGTGAAGAGGCTGTTTCGTATAATGGCGCCTTTTATAAGCGAAGCGATCGCTTCCAGGAAGGTGAGAAAAAAGGAAAAGAAGTACGTGTGATGCAAGTCGGTTTTCAATATTACTTTGTACCGAATAAAGTAAATCTGGAAGGGTCACGGACTGTAAAAGGTGATATGATTACCGTTCAAAACGGTAAGGCGGTGCAAGTGTATAAAGCGAAAGCATTGACGAAAGAAGAAGTGTTTGCGTTTTATAAACCAGAAATAAACCGTCTATTATTACTTGGTGGTGGATACTTCGCTTTATTAGTAGTCGTATCCTTGTTTGCATACGGAAAGCAGTTTTTCTTACAGAAGGCGGCGAACAAAATTATTCAAATTATGAGGGAAGATGTCTTTTCTCATATTCAAACGTTGCCGATTCGTTATTTTGATCATTTACCAGCAGGGAAAATTGTATCGCGTGTAACGAATGATACGGAAGCCATTCGTGATTTATATGTAACGGTACTTGCGACATTCGTCTCTAGTATCATTTATATTATCGGGATATTTGCGGCTTTATTTTTACTCGATGTAAAATTAGCAACGATATGTTTACTTATTATCCCGATATTAATCGTTTGGGCAATTCTTTATAGAAAGTATGCGTCTGTATACAATCATAAAATGCGTTCACGTTTATCTGATATTAACGGAACAGTGAATGAATCCATTCAAGGGATGCCAATTATTCAAGCGTTCCGTCAAGAGCGCGAAACGAAAAAAGAGTTTGATGAATTAAATGGAGATTATTTTAAGTATCAAAATAAAATTTTGAATTTAAATGCAGCAACTTCTCATAATTTAGTATCCGTATTAAGAAATATCGCTTTCACAGGTGTAATCTGGTATTTCGGTGGTGCTTCATTAAGTGCTACAGGCGTCATTTCTCTAGGGATACTGTATGCGTTCGTTGATTATTTAACACGATTGTTCTCACCGATTACAAATATGGTAAATCAGCTTGCTAACTTAGAACAATCGCGCGTTGCATCAGAACGTGTTTTTGAATTGTTAGAGGAAAAAGGGGAAGCAGTAGAAGAAGAACGTATGCCTCGCTTACAAGGAAATGTGAAGTTTGATAATGTGTCGTTTTCTTATAATGGAAAAGATGAAGTGTTAAAAAATATTTCTTTTGAAGCGAAACAAGGCGAGACAGTCGCGCTTGTCGGTCATACTGGCTCAGGAAAAAGTTCCATTATGAATGTACTCTTTCAGTTTTACGAATTTGAAAAAGGAAAGCTTACGATTGATGGTCATGATGTAAAAGAGATGCCGAAACAAGCAACTCGTGAACATATGGGAATCGTATTGCAAGATCCGTTTTTATTTAGCGGAACAGTAGCATCTAATGTAAGTTTAGAAAATGAAAACATTTCAAAAGAGCGCATCGTAAAAGCTTTGCGTGATGTTGGTGCTGAAAGATTTGCAAACAATATAAATGAAGAAATTACGGAGAAAGGAAGTACCCTTTCAACCGGAGAACGTCAGCTTATATCGTTTGCTAGAGCACTTGCATTTGACCCAGCCATTTTAATTTTAGATGAAGCGACATCTAGTATCGATACAGAAACAGAAGCGATGATTCAACAAGCGTTAGAAGTTGTGAAAAAAGGAAGAACGACATTTATTATCGCTCACCGACTTTCAACAATTAAAAGCGCAGATCAAATTATCGTACTGGATAGAGGGACAATTTTAGAAAAAGGATCTCATGATGAACTAATGAAAAAGCGCGGGCGTTATTACGATATGTACAAAACGCAAATGGAAGGGAACCAGAGCGCTTAATATGTATGGCGGAGAACTTGTGATTTTCACAAGTTCTTTTTTTAATGAATCAGGGGAATTAAATAAGAAGTATTATTTTACCTTTCGTACAATAAATGCTATATTAAAAAATGTTACTTATTTTTTGTATGTAACGTTTTTTTCCCTTTTGTTTGATTATGAAGAAAAAGGATAAACTAAATAAGAACATTTTCATTGAAAAATTGTTCAAGATTGCATACAATCAATATAGTTTTTAAATTCCTATCAGAATACTTGGAGGATTATCATCATGAAAAAATTATTTTCAGTACTTGCAGTAACTACATTAGCAATCGGGATTGTAGCGGGCTGCGGTAAAGAAGAGAAAAAAGATACAGCTAGTCAAGACGCGTTACAAAAGATTAAACAAAGCGGTGAACTTGTAATTGGTACAGAAGGTACATACCCACCATTTACGTTCCACGATTCAAGCAATAAATTAACTGGATTCGACGTTGAATTAGCAGAAGAAGTTTCAAAACGTTTAGGAGTAAAACCTGTATTTAAAGAAACACAATGGGATAGCTTACTTGCTGGTTTAGATGCAAAACGTTTCGATATGGTTGCGAATGAAGTTGGTATTCGTGAAGATCGTCAAAAGAAATATGACTTCTCTAAACCGTATGTTTCATCTTCAGCGGTATTAGTTATTGCAAAAGATAAAGATAAACCTGCTACATTTGCTGATGTAAAAGGATTAAAAGCAGCACAATCTTTAACAAGTAACTATGCAGATATTGCTAAGAAAAATGGTGCGGAAATTACGAATGTAGAAGGCTTTAGCCAAGCGGCGGAATTATTAAACACTGGCCGCGTTGATTTCACAATTAATGATAAATTATCAGTGTTAAACTATTTAGAAACGAAAAAAGATGCAAAAATTAAAATTGTAGATACAGAAAAAGAAGCGTCACAAAGTGGATTCTTATTCCGTAAAGGTAGCACTAAGCTTGTACAAGAAGTAGATAAAGCGTTAGAAGATATGAAAAAAGATGGTACGTATGACAAAATAGCGAAAAAATGGTTCGGTGAAAATGTATCTAAGTAGTGCATTAGTTTCAGATCGATTGTCTACTTGGATAGATATTATGCAGTCTTCCTTCATGCCTATGCTGAAGGAAGCTGTTTTTACGACAATTCCATTAACGCTTATTACATTTATTATCGGGATTATACTTGCGACGTTAACGGCGCTTGCACGTATTTCAGGTAGTCGTATTTTACAATGGATTGCTCGTATCTATGTATCTATCATTCGCGGAACGCCACTTCTTGTACAGTTATTTATTATTTTCTATGGTCTTCCAACTCTTAATATTGAAGTTGAGCCATATACAGCAGCAGTTGTTGGATTTTCATTAAATGTTGGTGCGTATGCATCTGAAATTATTCGTGCTTCGATCCTTTCCATTCCGAAAGGGCAGTGGGAAGCAGCTTACACAATTGGGATGACGTACCCACAAGCGTTAAAACGTGTTATTTTACCGCAAGCGACGCGCGTATCAATCCCGCCGCTTTCGAATACATTTATTAGCTTAGTGAAGGATACTTCATTAGCATCGTTAATTTTAGTAACAGAAATGTTCCGAAAAGCGCAGGAAATTGCGGCAATGAACTATGAGTTTTTAATTGTTTATTTCGAAGCAGGTCTTATTTATTGGGTTATTTGTTTCTTATTATCAATCGTACAACAGATGTTAGAAAAGCGTTCAGAACGCTACACATTAAAATAATCCTTTTACAAAAGGAGTTTTTGTTTTTATGATTTCAATTCAGCACTTACAAAAAAGTTTCGGAGATAATACCGTACTAAAGCATATAGATTTAACAGTTGAGAAGGGCGAAGTTGTTGTTATTATCGGACCGTCTGGATCTGGTAAAACGACATTCTTACGTTGTCTTAACGTGTTAGAAACGCCAAACGCTGGTCATATTCGTATCGGTAATAAAGAACTCGACTTCTCTCAAAAAGTAACGAAGAAAGATATTGTCAATCTTCGTACGCAAACAGGTATGGTATTCCAGCACCATAATCTATTCCCGCATTTAACAGCACTTCAAAATGTAATGGAAGGGCTCGTTACAGTGAAAAAGATGGGGAAAGAAGAAGCGAAGAAAAAAGCAAACTATTTCCTTGAAAAAGTTGGTCTTGCGGATAAAGTAGACTTATATCCGTTCCAACTATCAGGCGGACAACAACAGCGCGTTGGAATTGCTCGCGCGCTTGCGATGGAGCCGGAAGTGTTACTATTTGATGAGCCGACGTCAGCACTTGATCCTGAACTCGTTCAAGAAGTTCTGAAAGTAATGAAAGAACTTGCTAAAGAAGGCATGACGATGGTCATTGTAACGCACGAAATGCGCTTTGCACATCAAATTGCAAACCGCGTTATTTTCATGGATGGCGGTGTCGTTGTCGAACAAGGTACACCAGAAGAAGTATTTACAAATCCAAAAGAAGAACGTACGAAGAAGTTTTTACAAATGTTGCAATAAATGAAGGAAGGTCTCAAGGCATATGCCTTGAGACCTTTTTGCCATATATATTTATTTGTGGAATCCGCCAAGGCTTTGCTCAGCCATTGCAACTAGACGTTTTGTAATTTCGCCACCAACAGAACCGTTAGCACGAGCCGTAGAATCTGCTCCTAATTGTACACCAAATTCTTGAGCGATTTCGTACTTCATTTGGTCGATTGCAGCTGTTGCTCCTGGTACTACTAATTGATTTGAAGAATTTTGGTTTGCCATAGGAATATATCCTCCTTAGAGTTATAAAAATTTTTTTGGTTGGACTAGCTGGAGTTGAACCAGATTATCGCCCCGTTTGGCGCTAATCCATCGGTAATTAAGTTTGTACTCATAGTATGGATGTTACCTAGAAAGATATACGAAATAATAATTTGTAAATTTTGTAAAAAAAATCTTAGTGATTTCGTAAATTATGAAATAAGAGTAATCGTTTTATTTTTTAGAAAGAAGGTAAAACTAAGAGCGATATGAAATATATTTTTCTTTTTGTATCCTGCTATTTTGAGGAGAATGTAAGTAAGAATGGGGCAAGCTGCTCCTATACGTAGCTAGATACAATTATATGGAGGAATCGTGATGGGAATTTGTCCGCTTTGTAACGCATTAGAATCACAAACATATTCTTGTCAAAATTGCCAAAGTATACTCCAAGATTATGGGAAGGCTGTAGATTACATAGACGATTATAGTGCGTATATGGACCAAGAATTATTGAGTGCAGTAGATGGATTAACACATAATAATTCAAATGAATATTGCAATCATATTTTTTATTGCGGAGTATGTAACGTGGAAACAGAGGTTGTCGTAAAACTTGTGTAAATAGAAAACTTCCACCTTATGAATGAGGTGGAAGTTTTTGTTTTTGTATTTGTGAGTGAATCATAGGGGACGGGATATGCTCGTTGTTTGAGGAAGTCTCTGATTTTATTTGAGACATTTTTTCTTTTGTATCGCGCAAAGAATGTTCAGTTAAGTAGATGGCATATTCGTAAAATAATTGGCGCGTTAGTTCACTCTGTTCTTTTAACTTGGCATCTTGGAATACAGTTCGCCCTGGTTTAGAGTTTGCTTCAAAGAGCCACGGGTTTTCCTGCGTGTCTAAACCGATATCAAAACCGATTTCTCCAATATTTCCGGTTACTTGTTCATCGAGCGCATAACTAATTTGTAAGGCGGTATGTTTTAACTTATTTTCAATTTGAACTTGTTTCGTTGAATCTGGAAAAAGTTCTTGCAACAATTTCGTATCGCCACCACTATTTACATGCGTTGTTAAGCTACCTTTGCCAGCAATTTTTGCGACGATTGCACTGACCATCCATTGGCCGAAATGATTTTTATTTGTATGAATGCGGAAATCAACAGGTTGCCCATCGAAGCGAAGTAAGGAAATACCTTGTTGTACGATAAACTTTTTTAAATCATGTCCTTTTAACACATGGTTCAGAAGCGTTTCTAATGATTGGTACTTTCTTAGTTTATTTTCTTCATTTTCGCGATAACGACAGTAGTAGCAATTCTCTGTTTGGGAATAAAATATTTGATGAATGTTTCTACCGAAGCTACCATGAATCGGTTTCATGTAAATGGATTTATACGTTCCGAGAAATCGTTCCACTTGTTCGAAGTGCTGAAATGTTTCTGTGTTTGGTAATAACGGCATAATGGATTCATCTTTCATAAGAAGTTGATGCACTTCCCATTTATTAAAAAAACCTGGATTAAACCATGGAATCGCATAGTCATGCTCTAACTTTCTTTTTGCTCTTACAATCGGTTTATAACTTTCGGCTTTCCGATTTGGTAATCGATCGTAAATGACATTCGGTAAAGGGACTTTTTTCTTTATCCACTTTTCCTCTTGAAAGAAATACCCTTCAATTGTTTCGTCTTCCCAGTCTATATGTTGCACACCAAAAACGAATACAAATGGTCGTAAGGTGAATGGTGGCGTTAGTAACTCGCCAAGAGAAATTGAACGGTTCCCTAAAGGATTAGAAGCGCCATCGTTAAAACCAGTTGTGAAAATCCCGATTAATGGTCCGAAAATAATCGTTTGGTTTTGTGTGAATGCATGGATAGTAGTGGAATGAGGAAGTAAAAGTTTCTCTGCAATTTGTTTTCCAATAATGATTTCGCGAGTAAAGGAATAATGAATTTTTACCTCTTCACTTGCAACATGGCGTAGGCCGAAGGAAAGGGATGTAATTGGTGGTGTGATGGAAAAAATATAAGGTAAAGTAATACTATTTGGATGCTCATCTGAAATATTTAATGTATATATGTGCTCTTTCAAAATAGACTTACCCCCTTTCTTTATGGTGTAAAGCGACTAAATTGTAATGGTCCGTGATATATTTTTTCGGCTAATGAATCACTATGGCGGATGTAATGTTCGTACGGGGGAATCGTGTTGACATACATAAGCCAAATTGCCCCTTTTTGATCCATAATAGTGGAAAGCTCTAGCTCGAATAACGAAGAATAAGATTGATCTAGTGTTTGAAATACTTCATTTATAATGTCTTGTAAAGCGTCCTGTAATAATTGTACACCGGTACTAGATAGTACGTATTTAATTTTTGAAAATGCGTGCAGAGAGGAATCATCGGTTACCGAAAGTAAAAGTTGATTCGGAAATGAACTTTTTTGTATAAACTGACCGATAACGTTCCACTTCTGTTCTTTATTTTTTTGTAAAATGGTCCGAATATGGAGCGGGTATGTTAATTGATTTGGTGGTTGCAGCATTGTATGGGTGATGTAACGTGCTGATCGTATATTAGATTTGTACCAAGAAATAAATTCATCGGTCCGTTTAATGGGAGTAGAAATATGATAGGCATCATTTATCGTATCAATATGAAATGTTTTATTTTTATAAACGATCCGGTACAGACTTTCATTGGAATGTGCGTTAGTAGGACGTATAATAATATCTTTTGTTTTTAATAACAGTTTGAAAACGTTGTGTATCGTTGCTATTTCAAATTTTGGTATATAAGGTGATAATTTTTTATTCGTGAGAAATACATCATGTAGTTCGCTTAAGTCAATGAGTGTGTTATTTAAAAAGGTAGTGGAAGGACGGTTGTGTAGTGAGTGAATAATTGATTTTGCCTTGTCGAAGTCCGTTTCCTCGTTAAAAGAAGAACGATCATATATATAAGAAGGAATAGGGAATGTTTGCTCTTTCCATTTTCCTGTATCTGTATCATAAATCAGACCAGAAATAAGATCTGTTTTAGGATCAATACAAAATGGCGTAAACTGTGCAACGACATTATGATAAAGCCGAGCGCGTTTAGCGATTTCGGTGTAATACGTTTGCTCATAATGAGGCTGAGAAGTTAAAATACCGAGAACCAACGAAATCACTCCTTTACTAACAAAATGTTGACATAATAGGCGAAGCTATATATTGCAAATACATTTTTATACCATTATACTTTTGTCCGTATGATGATATGCTATAGTTTTGGAGAAGCGAAAGGTTGATTGTAATGAATATATGGTTAAGTATGTTAACGACGACAGGGCTCGGAGCAATTATTGGAGGATTTACAAATCATTTAGCGATAAAAATGTTATTTCGTCCTCACCGTCCTATTTATATTGGGAAATTTCAAGTTCCATTTACACCAGGTTTAATTCCGAAGCGCCGCGATGAGCTTGCAGTTCAATTAGGGAAAATGGTTGTAGAGCATTTGTTAACGCCGGAAGGAATCGGAAAGAAGTTAACGAATGAAGAGTTTCAAAAAGGTTTAATCCACTGGGCACAAGTAGAAGTGGATAAAGTAATGACGAATGAACAATCACTGCGAAATATGTTAGAAAAATGGAACGTAGCGCATGTAGAAAAAGAAGCAACTGAGAAAATCGAACAGGTAATTACAGAAAAGATTCAGGCATTTTTAGAAGAGTACTATACATATACATGGGAACAAGCTTTACCTCATTCTGTTCACGAGAAAATAGAGAGTGCGATTCCAAATGTTTCGGCATTTATTTTAGGGCGAGCAACTCAGTTTTTTGAGAGTGAAGAAGGGAAAACACGTCTTTCAAAAATGATTGATGATTTCTTTGCTTCTCGCGGGACATTGCTTAATTTAGTCGGAATGTTTTTAGGGAATGTAAGTGTAGTGGATCGTGTGCAGCCAGAAGTCATTAAGTTTTTAGGGCAAGATGGCACAAAGCAGCTTTTAACTGATGTACTGCAAAAAGAGTGGGAGAAGTTAAAAGGAAGAGATGTAAAAGAAGTAGAAACGTTTGTAGAAAAAGAAATGATTGTAAGCTCCATATTGTCTGCAGTTAAAGTTGAGGAAACAGTGAGTAAGTTTTTAAATCAATCTGTGCAGCAAGTATGTGAACCGGTTCGAGAAACAATGATAGAAAAGGTAGTCCCGAGTGCAGTAACGAAAGGCTTGAAGTGGGGGACGGAAAACGTAGATAGCATTCTAAACAATCTACATCTTGCGGAAATTGTCCAGCAAGAGGTATCTACATTTTCAACGGAGAGACTAGAAGATTTAGTGCTGTCTATTACAAAAAATGAACTAAAAATGATTACGTATTTAGGTGCCTTATTAGGCGGTATGATTGGAATTGTGCAAGGATTATTACTGTTGTTTCTTAAATAATAAGATATGTACATACAAATAAAAGTGAAATTTCTTCACATCTCTTGCATAGTTTGATATGGTAAGAAGAGGTGCGTATGTAAATGCACGTAAAAGGCAGTGCGTATGATAAGCGCTAGTCTTCTAAAGGAGGAAAAATAAAATGACAAAAAACATTCATGATGTAGCATATGAATTACAAAAAGCAATCGCTGAAAACGATGACTTCAAAACGTTAAAAGAGAGCTACGCAGCAGTTCAAGCTGATGCTGCTTCAAAGAACTTATTCGATGAGTTCCGTACAATGCAACTTAGCCTACAACAAAAAATGATGCAAGGCCAAGAAATCACTGAAGAAGACAACCAACAAGCACAAGAAGTTGTAGCTCGCATTCAACAAGATGCTAAAATCACAAAGTTAATGGAAACTGAGCAACGCCTAAACGTTGTAATCGGTGACGTTAACAAAATTATCATGAAGCCACTTGAAGAATTATATAGCGCGCAACAACAAGCGTAATGAGAGAAGACGCCCCTTGGATGGGCGTCTTTTTTGTTTGTTATTTGTGGAAATACTCCGTCTCAATCTCCTTCTTCTTCAAAAACTTTTCAATTTCTTTTTGCTTCCTACCATTCACTTTCTCAAAGCGTTTTGTAAAAGAAAAATCAGTCTTGAACAAGTTGCCATCTTCAGCAAGTTTGTCTAATTCTTGCTCTAGTTCTACTGAAAGTGCCGTAGACGATGAAATGTAATCATGAATTTCCTTCGAAGGCTGTTTGTAATCAGCAGGAATCGTATTGTTACTAATAAAATGATGGAAGTTCGCATCGTTTTGTTGAGCTAAATCTATTAGTTTTTGTAATTTCTCTCGGTCGGATTCAGTAACCTTCTCGTCAGACATGGCTGACGAAAGTGGAACGATGTTTTCGTATAACTCCCCGCTGTAATCTAAATAAGTTTTTATATTTTGTTTCATCTCGTCTTCATTAATCATTTCATTTTTCTTTGAGGAAGTGAATATCGTTTCTGGAATTTTAACTGTAACATCTTTAATAGATTGTACATCGTCTAATTTATTATATTGTGTATCATGTGAACAAGCTGGTAGCAATAAAATTGTAAGTGACATGAGTGGGTATAAAATATACTTTTTCATCTTAATCTCCTTTTGCATTAGTGTCTTTGTAAAATAGCTATATTCCATTTCAAATACTTTACTAAAAGTGCATATAGATGTTTGATCATTTGATAACTTATGACGGATATGAGTAAACCGACGCAAAAAGCGATAAACACATTATAAATATCGGAGTAACTAATTTGATGAAACCCTTTAAAAAATCCTAACCCTATTAATAAAATAGGTGAAATGATTAATACTGGAGTAGCAATGATAAGTGCTAGAATAATCGGTAATAAAAAGAGTAGTACGAAAAAGGCGATAAAGATAAAGGCAAAGTTTAAAACACTTAAGCTCATAACAGAAAATAGTGCAGTTATCATATTTTTGAAGCTGCGTTTCTTGTCAGCATTGCTTATTGCATAGGAAACATTCAGTTCTTTCGCGATCGTTTTAGGGTTTCCTAGTTTTCTAGCAATTTCTTCTTCACATTTTCCATCTTGTTTACCACTAATAAAATGAGTTTCGTACTCTAAAATAATATCTTTCTTTTCTGCATTAGGCATATTCCGCAGGGAAGAACTAAGTTGTTCTAAAAATTCACTTTTGTTCATAATAATCACTTTCCTTTATAGAATGATGAATGAAAGCTGAGAATCGTATCTTTTGAAAAGGGGGCTCTGAATTACAATTAATGGGTATTCCATTATTTACAAATATATCATTTAGTATTATTCTTTGCAAGGTACTGGTGTTTTTTTAATACTGTGATGATATGGAGGTTTTTTCAGCTTTTTTCGAGGAGATATAAAAATATTATTTTAAGATAAACAAAGGTTTGTAAGCGTATTCCTTATTGTTTGTCAAAATAATGTCAAATTCATATTGTTGGAAAAATAATGCATTTGTAATATAATGATAAATAATACTTCACCACATTAATTAACCAGGTGAAATTCAAAATCTTTATTACACAAATTATGAAACAAAGGAATGATTAGTTTGAGTACAGGTGTAAAAGCAAACGACGTGAAGACAAAAACAAAAGGAGCAGATCTTGTTGTTGATTGTTTAATTAAACAAGGTGTTACACATGTTTTCGGTATTCCAGGAGCAAAGATTGACTCTGTATTTGATGTACTGCAAGAAAGAGGACCAGAGTTAATTGTTTGTCGTCATGAACAAAATGCAGCATTTATGGCAGCTGCGATTGGTAGATTAACAGGAAAACCGGGCGTATGTCTTGTAACTTCAGGACCAGGGACATCAAATTTAGCGACAGGTCTTGTTACTGCGAATGCGGAGAGTGATCCCGTTGTTGCTTTAGCTGGTGCAGTTCCGCGTACAGATCGATTAAAACGTACGCACCAATCTATGGATAATGCTGCACTATTCGAACCAATCACAAAATATAGCGTAGAAGTAGAGCATCCTGATAATGTGCCAGAAGCATTATCAAATGCATTCCGAAGTGCGACTTCTACAAATCCAGGTGCTACTTTAGTCAGTCTGCCGCAAGACGTTATGACTGCGGAAACGACTGTAGAGTCTATCGGTGCGCTTTCTAAGCCACAGCTTGGAATCGCTCCCACACATGATATTACATACGTAGTAGAAAAAATAAAAGCAGCGAAATTACCGGTTATTTTACTCGGTATGAGAGCAAGCACAAATGAAGTGACGAAAGCCGTTCGTGAATTAATTGCGGATACAGAACTTCCTGTCGTTGAAACATATCAAGCAGCTGGTGCGATTTCACGTGAGTTAGAAGATCATTTCTTCGGCCGCGTTGGACTATTCCGTAACCAACCAGGTGATATTTTACTAGAAGAAGCAGACCTTGTTATTTCTATCGGTTATGACCCAATTGAGTATGATCCGAAATTCTGGAATAAACTTGGAGACAGAACGATTATTCATCTTGATGACCATCAAGCAGATATCGACCATGATTACCAACCAGAGCGTGAATTAATTGGTGATATCGCTTTAACTGTAAATAGCATCGCGGAGAAATTACCGAAACTTGTATTAAGTACGAAATCAGAAGCGGTGTTAGAACAATTACGCGAGAAATTATCAGAACAAGCAGAAATTCCAAATCGTCCTTCAGAAGGTGTTACGCATCCACTTCAAGTCATTCGTACACTTCGTTCTTTAATTAGTGACGACACAACCGTTACATGTGACATCGGTTCCCATTCTATTTGGATGGCGAGATGTTTCCGTTCTTATGAACCACGTAGATTATTATTTAGTAACGGTATGCAGACGTTAGGTGTTGCACTTCCTTGGGCAATTGCAGCTACTTTAGTAGAACCAGGTAAAAAAGTAGTTTCCGTATCAGGTGACGGTGGTTTCTTATTCTCAGCGATGGAGTTAGAAACGGCGGTACGTTTAAATTCTCCAATCGTCCATCTTGTTTGGAGAGACGGCACATATGATATGGTTGCATTCCAACAAATGATGAAATACGGCAGAACATCAGCTACAGAGTTTGGGGATGTTGATCTTGTGAAATATGCGGAAAGTTTCGGGGCGTTAGGTCTTCGTGTTAACACGCCTGATGAATTAGAAGGTGTATTAAAAGAAGCACTAGCAGCAGACGGCCCTGTCATTATTGATATTCCAATCGATTACCGTGATAACATTAAATTAAGCGAAAAATTATTACCAAATCAATTAAACTAATGGAGGCAGATTTGAGATGACGGTTGCGCAATTAATCGATATTGATGCAAAAAGAACGAAAATGAGTAACGAAGTATATCAAACATCTACAATGCTTGCGCTATTAGATGGTATATATGATGGTGTGATTAGCTTTGAGGAACTAAAAGAACGTGGTGATTTCGGCATCGGCACATTTGATCAATTAGATGGTGAAATGATTGCGTTTGATAACGAATTTTATCATTTACGTTCAGACGGTTCAGCAGAAAAAGTAGAGCCAGAAGAAACAACACCGTTTGCGACTGTAACGTTTTTTGAAAAAGAAATGAGTTATACGATAGAGCGTCCGATGAATCGTGAAGAAGTAGAAGCATTATTACATGAATTAATGCCGAGTAAAAACTTATTTTACGGTATTCGAATGGATGGTACATTCCGCGAAGTAAGAACGAGAACTGTTCCAAAACAAGAAAAACCGTATACACCGCTCGTTGAAGTGACGAAATCACAACCAATCTTTTCCTTTAAAAATACAGAAGGTACGCTTGCTGGATTTTGGACACCAGATTATGCGCAAGGCATTGGTGTAGCTGGTTTCCATTTACATTATATTGATGATGAAAGAAGCGGAGGCGGACATGTTTTCGACTATGTTGTTGAAAACTGTACGATCCAAATTTGTCAAAAAGCTCATATGCATTTAGCACTTCCAGAAACAGCTGATTTTATGGCGGCTGAATTATCGAGAGAAAACTTAGAGGATAATATTGCGACTGCGGAAGGTGCGGAGTAAAAAGGAGAGACTGTTCCATTGTGGAACAGTCTTCTTTTATTTGTCGGTAGGTCGATATTTCTTGTCAAATCGTTGATATTATTTATTTCTTTGAAACAAACGGATGCCCCTCATAATAAAAACGCCACGGATAATGTACAGCTTCTTCTGCATAGTCGATGTTAATTCGAGGTCCTGCTGTTATTTTATATTGTGATGATATGTGTTCTTCTTCGGGGACGAGTTCAATATGTAATGTGTCACTTTGCAATGATACGCCTCGTTCTTCTAAAGTAATTCCGAGTGCACGGCATAGTTTGCCAGGGCCGTTCGTTAAATTTTTATACTGCGCCTTTGTAATGTCAGTTTTGTTATAGCGCGCTAGTTTTATTTCTTCTATTCCATCTACCGGCTCAAGGGCTCGAATGAGAACACCTTGCGGGGTGCCCACTGGTGCTGTAATGACGTTAAAACAATGGTACATACCGTAAATTAAATATACGTAAGCATGTCCTGGCGCACCAAACATGACTTCTGTACGATCAGTCCGTCTGCCGCCGTAACTATGTGCGGCCTTATCATCGGGACCTTTGTATGCTTCTACTTCAACAATGATTCCACTTCGCTTTATTCCATCTACAATATGAACAAGTTTCTGTCCGAGTAATTTTTTTGCGACTTCTAACGTATCGCCTTCATAAAAGGAAGGAGGTGCTTGCATTGTACTATCTCCTTTACTGAGTGTATATGTATATAGTAAACCAAATTTTTAGTAGAAATTCTAACTCGTTCTATTTGCTACATTTATTTCATAAATTATGGATAGAGTACAACAGCGAAGAGGGGGAGTGCGACATGATTTATCGCTTACTAGCTCTTAACATAGATGGGACACTACTATACAACAACGGAAAAATTGCAAAAGGATTAAGAGAAACAATTGAATTTGTGAAAAGAAAAGACGTATACGTTACATTATTTACGAGCCGTAATTTTCAGTCCGCTCATAAAGTAGCAAAGGCGTTAAAATTAGATTCTATATTAGTGACACACGGCGGTGCTTTCGTTTCAGCGACGTTAGATAAGCCTTATGTTCAAAGAAGATTATCGGAAGAGAAGACGTTTAACATTGTGCAAGTATTAGAGCATTTTGACTGTAACGTCCGCATTTCTCATGAACGGTTTTCAATCGGAAATCGTGAGAGAAATACACCAAACTTAATTGCACGTACTGTGTTATCGAGTGCAGATCCGTTATTTTATCCAGTTCAATTTGTAGATTCATTAGGTGATGCGCTTCGTGATCATCCAGTAGCGGCACCAAAAATTGATGTTCTTTTCCAAACGAAAGGTGAAAAAGAACGAGGGCTTAATACATTAAGAAAAGCGTTTCAAGATGTAGAGTATGTTGAGTGCGATTCAAAACGAATAGAAATTTTGCCACAAAATGTATCAAAATTACGTGGATTACAATTGCTTGGAGAGCATTTAAATATTTCGCTAAACGAAATGGTTGCGATTGGAGATAGTTTAGAAGATCTAGAAGTAATTGAAAATGTAGGGCTTGGTGTAGCGATGGGGAACGCGCCTATAGAATTAAAGCAAGCAGCCGATTGGATTACACGTTCAAATAGTGAGAACGGTGTAGAGTATATGATTAAAGAACATTTCCGTAAGCAATTCCCGCTTCCGTTTTTGAAGAATCATAAAAATACACCGCAATGATGAAAGAAAAACGTAGCTTTTTGGCTACGTTTTTTTGTTTTGCTATCTTTTTCATACCGTTTGGGCTGATGCATGTATAGGATAAGGGGATAACGAAAGAAGATAAGGTAAAACCTTCTGTATTGACCTGCAAACGCCCTTCAAGTAAACTAAAGAGAGTTTGCAAATGAAAAGGTGATAATGTTGTTAATTTCAATTAAAACGTTACAAGATGATCGTTTTTTACGTCCGCTACAAAATATTGGCGGCTTATTTTTTGAAGATAGTACGATTGGATTTGAACAAGAGGAAGCAAATCTTATCGTTGATATACACATTGAAGAGAATGTGAAAGCATCAGCTCGTTTAACAGATGTTGCGACTGGAAATGTGTATGAAGAAACATTCGCAAAAGATTTATCTGCTTTTACAGATGAAAAAGAGCGTATGAAGCAAGTGAAGCACGTTGTTTCTTATGTATATCTTTCTGTTCTTCAGCAGCTAACTGGTATGGAACAAAGCTGGGGTATTTTAACGGGAGTTCGTCCAACGAAACTTCTTCATAAAATGCTTCAAAATGGTATGTCAAAGGAAGAAGCACACCAAGAACTTCGTGAAAGTTATTTAATTCATGAAGAGAAAATTGAACTTCTTCAACGTATCGTTGATTGCCAATTAGCGGTAGTTCCGGATTTATATCGTTTGAAAGAGGAAGTAAGTATTTATATCGGTATTCCATTCTGCCCAACAAAATGTGCATATTGTACATTCCCGGCGTATGCAATTAACGGACGCCAAGGCTCTGTTGATTCATTCTTAGGTGGTTTACATTATGAAGTTCGTGAAATTGGTAAGTTTTTAAAAGAAAAAGGTGTAAAAGTTACGACGATTTATTACGGCGGCGGTACACCGACAAGTATTACAGCAGAAGAGATGGATATGCTGTATGAAGAAATGTATGAAGCGTTCCCAGATGTGAAAAATGTGCGTGAAGTAACAGTTGAGGCAGGTCGCCCAGATACAATTACGCCAGCGAAGCTAGAAGTGTTAAATAAATGGAACATTGACCGTATTAGTATTAATCCGCAGTCATACCACCAAGAAACATTAAAAGCAATTGGACGTCATCATACTGTAGAAGAAACAATTGAGAAGTATCATTTAGCTCGTGAAATGGGAATGAACAATATTAATATGGATTTAATTATTGGTCTTCCTGGTGAAGGGTTAGATATTTTCAAGCACACGTTAGATGAAACAGAAAAGTTAATGCCAGAATCATTAACAGTTCATACGTTATCATTTAAACGTGCTTCTGAAATGACGCAAAACAAACGTAAATATAAAGTAGCAGGTCGTGAAGAAATTACAGCGATGATGCACGAAGCAGAAGAGTGGACGCAAAAGCATAATTACGTACCATATTACCTATATCGTCAAAAGAATATTTTAGGTAATTTAGAGAACGTTGGTTATGCAATGCCGACGCAAGAAAGTATTTACAACATTGTCATTATGGAAGAAGTACAATCAATTATCGGACTTGGTTGTGGTGCATCAAGTAAATTTGTTCACCCGAAAACGGGAGCAATTACGCACTTTGCGAATCCGAAAGATCCAAAATCATATAACGATGGCTTCGTAAAATATACAGAAGATAAACTGAAAATTTTAGAAGAGCTATTTGCATAAAAAGAAAGGAGCTGTTCCGAGTCGGGACAGCTCCTTTTTTATCTTGTCAGTTTTTGTCGGTAAGTCGATATATCTGGAAAATCGCCGATATAATTCAAGTTGCGCCGATATATTTTGAAAATCGCCGATATAATTCAAGTTGCGCCGATATATTTTGAAAATCGCCGATATAATTCAAGTTGCGCCGATATATCCGGAAAATCGCCGATATAATTTCACTTACCGCCAAAAGCGGAACTGTTTGTAAAACTATGTCGATAATAATCAGAAAAATTAGTCAAATCATTAAAGGACAATGTCTACTTATGGACGAAATGATAGATTTATGAAAGAGAAAAGGGGGAAATTGTTGGCATGTACATGACGATAGGGAGAATTTTCGATTTATCTGTTGGTAAGTATCCGAATAAAGAGGCATTAGTGGAACCAGAAAAAAATATTCGCTGGACGTATAAACAGTGGGATGAGCAAATAAATAAAACGGCGCATGCTCTATTAGAAGAAGGGGTAAGAAAGGGCGATACGGTATCTGTTTACTTATATAATTGCCGTGAATTTGTAAACGTTTACTTAGCCTGTGCAAAAATTGGAGCGATCTTTAACCCGATCAATTTCCGCTTAAAAGCAAAAGAAGTATCTTATATTCTCCAGGACGCATCCTCGAAAGTAGTTGTTTTTGAAAAAGCAGTTGAGCCAACCGTGGCTATCGTTGAACGAGATTTTCCGAATTCGTCTTTTTGGTATGTAGAAGACGATACACCTTCTTATGCTAGTTCCTACCATGAAAAAGTAAATGCGGCATCTTCTGAAAAAATAGATATCGAAATTGATGAAATGGATTATTGTTCTATGCTGTATACGAGCGGTACGACAGGTCATCCGAAAGGTGTATTACATCGTCATCGCGAAATGGCTGAGCATAGTATGATTTGTACGTATTTCCTAAAATATAATCGAGATAGTATTGGGCTTGTTGTAGCACCGTTATATCATTGCGGTGAGCTGAATGCTGGAATTATACCGCGCATTCAAGTTGGTGGAAAGAATGTTATTTTACATCATTTTGACACAGAAACAGTATTACATACAATTCAAGAAGAGAAGATTACGACGTTTTTTGCAGCGCCGACGATGTGGAATATGCTGTTGCAAAAAGATTTAACGAAGTACGATTTAACTTCGATGAAGATTGGTATATATGGCGGGGCTGCGATGGCTCCAGCGTTAGTGAAGGAATGTAAAGAACGTCTTTATATTGATCTTGTACAAATTTATGGAATGACAGAAATGGGACCAGTTGTTGCGTTTCTCGTAGAAGAAGATCAAATTACGAAAGCAGGTTCAGCAGGAACACCGTGCTTTAGTCATGAAATTCGAATTGTGAAACCGAATGAAGATATACCAGCAGAACCAGATGATGTATTGCCTCCTTATGAAGTAGGGGAGATTATTTTACGTGGTCCAACTATGATGGCTGGTTATCATAACCGAGAAGAGGCAAATGCAAAATCGATGTATAAAGGGTGGTATCACTCTGGTGATTTAGGTTACTTCGATAAAGACGGCTATTTATTCGTCGCAGATCGCGTGGATGATATGGTGATTAGTGGCGGCGTTAATATTTATCCACGTGAAATTGAAGATTTTCTCCATAGTCATCCTGGTATATTAGATGTTGCGGTGCTTGGTGAGCCGGATGAATTATGGGGAGAACGTGTTGTGGCAGTTGTTGTGAAGAAAGATGAAACAATTACAGAGGCTGATTTAGAAACGTATTGTAAAGAAAGTGATGAATTAGCAGATTATAAACGTCCACGTCATTATTTATTTGTGGATGAACTTCCTCGTAATGCAAGTGGGAAATTACAGAAGTTTGTCCTGAGAGAGTCGTTGAAAGGTGCAAAACAATAGGAAGTAGAGCAGTCGTCTATACAAATAAAGCTATCTTTTTTCATAAGAAAAGATAGCTTTATTTTTTTGAAAACGATTGAAAAAATGGTATGTAACTTCTATTTAAACTCGTTTTTATTATTATATAAAAATATTTTTTAAGGGATTACATTTTGCTTATAAATGTATGAAATCCACTTTAGATAAGGGTTTGATAAAATTTTCAGGTGAATTTTATAGATGTTTAAATAATAATTTTAGTGTAAGTGGAATAAAGGTATTGGAGGAGAATATGCTGGAGTATATTCAAAGGAGAAAAATGGTCAGTCATCCAATGACTTTATGAATAAAACGGTCATTTAGTTTGTAAAAGTTACTACTGTAATAGTAACAAATTATCGAGTGGATGAACAGTCTTGTAATGCACTTTTATAAGGACTAATATTTATTGTTGGCTGCCCAAAGGACAAGTAAAGATAGTTTGATGCTGCAAATAATCTTTATTTTAAAGTGTAGTTTAGGGTAGCAAAATGAAGTAACCAAAGATGGAGGATTTATGAGTACATATTTCAAAAGAATATCGGTAATTTGTTTTATTTTTACTGTTCTTATTGGACAAATTTTTATGCCTATCATAGGGCATGCTCAAGAATTAAATACGACAGGATTTGTTGATAGTTTTGTATTTGAAAAGACGAAATTAAATTATGGAGAAAAAACCACGATACATGTAAACTTTAGTGAAAAACCTGGAAAGAAGATGAAGTCTGGGGATACATTAACGTTAGCACTTCCGCCAGAATTAAAAGGTTATAGTGGCACAATTCCATTAAAGGATGATTCGGGTCGTATTTTTGGTACGTGCCAGATTAATGCAAATAATGTAGTTTGTACATTTAATGATACGGTAGAAAAGCTTGAAAATATTAGAGGGAACTTTAATTTCACTGTTCAAGGTACGAATGTTGAAGCCGGAAAGACGAAAGATGTACAAACGAATTTAGGGACAGATTTAGAAAAACAAATGGTAAGTATTACGCATCCAAAAGGAGAGGGTACAGAACCGGGGATCTTTTTCTATAAGTCTGGTGATATTCAGCCAGACAAAAGTAATGAAGTGCGTTGGTTTTTAAATATAAATTTAAAGAAACAATATTTACATGACAACATCGTTTTAAAAGATACGTTACAAGAAGGACAAACGCTAAATAAAGATAGTTTTACTATTACTATCAATAATAAAGAGTATTTATCTCTTAAACAATTTCAAGACCGAGGTTATGGATATATTAAGCTCACTAGTGATAACTCATTTGAAGTAGTAATTTATAGACATATGGCGAACGCTACGTCGTTTACCATTTTCTATACATCAACGATTACTGATAGTGGGAAAAAGTTGAAACATCTACAGAATGACTACAAGCTTGATTATCAAATTTTATATGAGAAACCGATTTCTGAATCTAATAGTGTAAAGGTTGAAAATATATCATTTGGCGGCGGGGCTGAAGGGGTTTTACCTGCGAAAGGAACGCTGCAAATTGTAAAACATATTGAAGGAGACGAGAAGAAGTTTATTCCAGGTGTTTCTTTTAAATTGTTTACAGAGTCAGGACAGCAAATTGGTGATTCCTATACAACAAATCGAGACGGAATAGTTGAAGCACCAAACCTTACTCCAGGTAATTATTACGTACAAGAAATATCTGCTCCGAACTATGTAGAGTTTGATTCACAAGCGAAAATTCCTTTCACAATTAAGACGGATGCTACAAATGGAATAAAACTTATGGTTCCAAATAAGTTAAAAACTACATCTGTTGCAGGAACGAAAACGTGGGAAGGCGATAAAGTAAACGATCGCCCGAAAACGATTAAAGTAGATTTACTGCAAAATGGTAAAGTCATTGCAACGAAAGAAGTTACGGCAGAAAATGATTGGAAATATGAGTTTGGAAAGTTACCAGCAGTTGATAGTGAAGGAAAAGCTCATACGTATGAAGTGAAAGAACAACCAGTATCAGGATATCAATCGAAAGTTAACGGATATGATCTTACAAATATAAAAATCTACGAAGTAACAGAAGTAGAAGAACAAGGTAAAGAAGAATCGATAGAAGAACTGGAAGCTCCAACTAACCCAGAAACACCAAAAGTAACAGAAGAGCCGAAAGAGCTAGAGAAGCCAGAAGTTACGGAGAAACCGGAAATTCATGTAAAACCAGAAGAAGAGAAAGTTGAAGAAGAAACAACAGAAGAAATCAAAGAAGAAAAACCGGAAGAGCCAAAAGTAACAGAAGAGCCGAAAGAGTTAGAGAAACCAGAAGTTACGGAGAAGCCGGAAATTCATGTGAAACCAGAAGAAGAGAAAGTTGAAGAAGAAACAACAGAAGAAATTAAAGAAGAAAAACCGGAAGAACCGAAAGTAACAGAAGAGCCGAAAGAGCTAGAGAAGCCAGAAGTTACGGAGAAACCGGAAATTCATGTAAAACCAGAAGAAGAACAAGTTGAAGAAGAAACAACAGAAGAAATAAAAGAAGAAAAACCGGAAGAACCGAAAGTAACAGAAGAGCCGAAAGAGCTAGAGAAACCAGAAGTTACGGAGAAGCCGGAAATTCATGTAAAACCAGAAGAAGAACAAGTTGAAGAAGAAACAACAGAAGAAATTAAAGAAGAAAAACCGGAAGAACCAAAGGTGACAGAAGAGCCGAAAGAGCTAGAGAAACCAGAAGTTACGGAGAAGCCGGAAATTCATGTAAAACCAGAAGAAGAACAAGTTGAAGAAGAAACAACAGAAGAAATAAAAGAAGAAAAACCGGAAGAACCGAAAGTAACAGAAGAGCCGAAAGAGCTAGAGAAGCCAGAAGTTACGGAGAAGCCGGAAATTCATGTAAAACCAGAAGAAGAGAAAGTTGAAGAAGAAACAACAGAAGAAATTAAAGAAGAAAAACCGGAAGAACCAAAGGTGACAGAAGAGCCGAAAGAGCTAGAGAAACCAGAAGTTACGGAGAAGCCGGAAATTCATGTAAAACCAGAAGAAGAACAAGTTGAAGAAGAAACAACAGAAGAAATCAAAGAAGAAAAACCGGAAGAACCGAAAGTAACAGAAGAGCCGAAAGAGTTAGAGAAGCCAGAAGTTACGGAGAAGCCGGAAATTCATGTGAAACCAGAAGAAGAGAAAGTAGAAGAACCAAATAAGTCAGAAGTAAAAGAGCAGCCAAAAGTTTCAAACAAACCAGAGATTCAAGGTAAAGTAGAAGCAGAAAACAAACAAGATGTACAAAATAAAAATGAAGTATCATCTAGTAAAGAAAGTAATAAGCAATCAAAATTACTTCCTCAAACAGGTGGAGCGGCATCGGAATCTACTTCCATTCTTGCAGGTATGTTCGCATTAATTTTGGGAGCGATCATGTTTAGACGCCAAAAAAATTAATGGATGTGAGAGCATTAATTTTTTATGTTTTTAGTTTGGGAACAAATGTATAGAAAAAAGCGGAGACGATAAGTCTCCGCTTTTTATATTATTTACGTGAAAACCCTTCTTCATCAAGGTATTCCGCAGCTTCTGGATAAGAGTTGAATGTACCGTCTAAATTTACACCAGCGTACACGTTCCACATATCGTCCTCTGAGATAAGAGTAAGGATATGACCGTCTTCGTTCTGCCATTCTTCTTCTTTTGCAGGTTCTGCAGGAACTACGATTTCTTCTTGGGATAATAGTTCAATTGATTGTTCAATTACTGAACGTAACTCATCTGCTGAAAATTCGCGGATGTTAACCATACCTTTATCATCCGTTTTGTAACCTTTAATCCCACTTGCATATACAAATCCGTTTCCATTTGGATGTAAATGATATACAACGTTCTTTTTATCTAAACGACTTTCTTCAAAGTGAAAGTTCACACGTTTTAATGATACGTTTTTTCTTTCTAATTCTGGGAAAGATTCAATGATCGATAATTTTTCTTCAAAAGTTAGCATAGTGCCTCCAAATATATAATAAAAGATTTAATTTATCCATTATATCATAGTTATAATAGTTTCCAAAGATGCGGTAGGAGCTTACAATTGAATGCGTTTACGTCACGATACTGTAAAAAGTGGACTAACGAATGTATCCTTTTAGGTGTACAATGGAAAATGGACTTTATACAAAGGTGGTTATTATATGTTTCAAAAAATAGCAAAGGAATGTTTAGCAGGTTTTACTGTTGCGATTGTTGCATTGCCACTTGCCATTGCATTTGGTATTGCTGCAACGGGAACGTCTGAGGGAGCACTAGTCGGATTGTATGGTGCAATTTTTGCAGGCTTATTTGCGGCGTTATTTGGTGGTACACCTGGGCAGGTTACGGGACCAACTGGACCGATTACGGTTATTGCAACAGGGGTTATTGCGACGCACGGATTAGAGGCGAGTTTTATAGCATTTATGATGGCGGGACTGTTTCAAATTTTATTCGGTGTATGTAAGCTTGGATCTTACGTGCGGTACATTCCGTATCCTGTCGTATCAGGATTTATGAACGGAATCGCATTAATTATTATTTTAGGTGAAATGAAGCATGTGCAAAATAGTTTTCTACTCGTCGTATTAACGATTATTGTCATGATTGTTTCTGGAAAGTGGATTAAGGCAATCCCATCTAGTTTAGTTGCATTAGTAGGTGTGACAGCTATGCTTCCTTTATTTTCTTCTGCGTTAGAAGGGCTTACAGTGAAGTTACCGGTTATCGGAAATTTGTCATTAAATAAGGTAATTGAAAAGATTGGGACGATTCCAGAAGCGATGCCAACGCTTCATATTCCATCTTTAAGTGGAACAGGTATAGCAGAACTTGTTTTACCAGCGCTTAGTATTGCTTTATTAGGATCGATTGACTCGTTGTTAACATCGGTCGTAATGGATAACGTGACGGGGACACGTCATAAAAGTAATAAAGAACTGGTCGGACAAGGTATCGGTAATGTGATGAGCGGATTGTTTGGCGGATTAGCAGGGGCAGGTGCGACTGTACGATCTATCGTTAATATAAGAAGTGGCGGTAAAACGGCGCTTTCAGCAAGTATGCATAGTGTTATATTATTTATTTTCATTATGGGACTTGGATCAGTCGTACAATACATTCCACTTGCTGTATTATCAGGTATTTTAATTTTAACTGGTATTGGCATGTTTGATTGGGAGAGCATGAAGAAAATGCATGTAGCGCCAAAGGGTGATGTCGTTGTTATGCTCGTAACGATGATTGTCACAGTGAAGTTTGATTTAATGATCGCGGTTGCGTTCGGTATTATTCTTTCATTCATTATATACATGGTGAAATGTAAAGAACGTAAAGCTTCTATTGTAAAAGAAAAGGAAGCAACATATAAAATTAAGGGCCCACTTTCGTTTTTAACAGTGGATCGTGTTTTTTATGCTTTACAAGACGTAAAATCTCCGGTTGTTTTACGTATGAAAGAGGCACACTATATGGATGTGTCAGGAGCTATGGCGTTATTGAATTTCATTGAGCAGTCGGATAAATCAGGATTGAGTGTGACGCTAGAGCAAGTGCCTGCTCATATTGAAAAGACGTTAGTAACGATGGCGAGTAAAGAACAGAAAGATAAATTACTGTTTGTAGAAGCTGATGTTATGTAAGGAAATGCCCTCATATGAGGGGGGGGGGGATATCCTTATATCGCAATATTTTGCGATTATTGACATTTATTAATCTTAGCAGTATAGTAACATTTTAGATTAGCAGTATGCTATTGTAATAAGTGTAAGAATTTTAAGATTTCTTTTCGATAAAAAGAAATCGCTTTAAGCTGGAGGGAATATTTGATGTACAAACAGTTACCACATGGAGTAAAAGTCGGGATTACACGTTCAATCGTTGCTTCTTTTGAGAAGTATATGAAGGAAATTGAATGGAACGAAGAAAAGTTTGACATACAACAATTTGTTGAACAGTGGAAACAATATTTATATACAAAATCAACTTGGATTAATAAAGTAGATGACAAGTTGAAAGAACATCCAGATTTCCATCAAGCGTTAGCAGTAAAAGTGAACGAAAAAATTAACGAGCTTGTTAATGAAGAGCCGACTGAAGAGCAATTAAAAATTTTAAAAGATCACGAAGTAAACAATATAGATGATTTTTGTAAGTTGGAAGCAGCGTATCATATTGAACGTTTGTAGTTGAATTTTTACATAAGAAAACACGTCGTATTCATAAACGGATACGACGTGTTTTTGATTACTCGATTAGCGAGTAATGAAGGTTATTGCGGGATAAACGCTTTCCATTTAGATAAATCGATTGGCTCTTTTGATACTGAGTCAGCAGGGAATGTAAAGGTCCAAGGTTTTGTAGAATTGGCCTTAATTTGAAAATCTTTTAATACAAATATTCTTTCCGCAACGGTAGATTCAGAGCGATCTGAAATATGCAATGGAAGTTGCTCAAGGGTTATATTTTTGTTATAGCCATTACGAATTAAAATAGTTGCATTCAAATCTCCGTTTTCTTCTACAACAGCGTTTAGCCCTCGGAGGTTGATTTCATCTTCTTCAGGTGGATCTAGGTTAGCAATAATTTCTTGTAATTTCATTATTGCACTTTCAGGTAGCTTTTCTTGCCATATAGGATCTAAATCTAATGAATGTTTTCCTTGTAATTCAAATACTAGTTGCCAGTCTTCATTTGATAGCGTTGCTTCTGTAATTGAATTTTCTTCAAAGACGAAAGTCCAAGGCATATTTACATTTGATGGGATTCCTTCTAAGTGTGATAAATCAAATGTTTGGCGTGCGCATGTTTCTCCATTTTTATTTAATAAAGATAGAGTAAGAGTTTCAAATTGAATTGGATGCTTTACACTACTACGAATGAATGTAGTAATATAATAAGCATTTTCATGTTTTTTACTTTCAATTCCGGCTAGCGAAATTTGGTTTTCTTGTAAGGTAGGCAAAGATTTATGTAAAAATTGATAAATATACTTTTGTTCTTGTGAAACTTCATTCCAAGAAGGATGGAAGTATAAGTTCGGTTTTACGTTTTTTGTATTATTGCTATTTTCTTCGGTTCCTAATAATTGAGAACTCGAAATTACAGAGTCTCTACCTTTTTTTCTTGCCTTTTTTAAAAATGATAGCATGTAATTCACCTCATTATATATTTTGTGGGACAGTTATATATCTTGCTAAATATAAAGCAACCTCTTTTTCAAAATGGCTAAATGTGTGTAAAAAGATTTCAAAACCTTCTTTTTGATAAAGGCGCGCCGGATCTTCTTGTTGGTATTGTCTTAAGCCAATACCTTCTTTTAAGTGCTGCATTGCACTTAAATGGCTTGTCCAACCAGAATCAAGGAAGTGAAGGCTAATTTGACGTAATACTTGTTGTGCATCTGCATCACTTTCTAAAGCGTTAACACGCTCTATATAACTTGTAAGAGTATCTTTTAATAGCTCTTGTAAGTCCTCAGCAGAATGAACGTTATTAGCAGATAATGCTGGAATTTCTTCGGTAGATAAAACTGCTTTTAAATCTTCTACTAGTCTAGTGAAATCCCACTCTTCAGGAAGCATTCCTTCTAATAAATGATCTTTAGCAATTACAGTTAGTGTATTTTTGATCATTGGAATGACAATCTCTATCATATTTACTTCTTCGTTTAAAAGGTTATTACGAAGTTTGTAAACTACATTTCGTTGGTCGTTTATGACATCATCTAATTTCAAGTTGTATTCACGCATTGAAAAATGACTGCCTTCACAAATTAATTGTGTACGGTTTATTAAATCATAAATTTTATTGTTTAGAATTAAACCGTTCTCATCAATTTTAAGTGACTTTTTTAACTTCTCGACATCTTCACCTGCGTAGCGTTGTATCATTTCATCTTCTAATGAAAGGAAGAATTGGGAACTTCCGGGATCGCCTTGTCGGCCAGCTCGCCCTTTTAACTGATTATCAACGCGGCGAGATTCGTGTCTTTCTGTTCCGATTACATGTAAACCGCCAAGTTCATGCACACCTTTTTCTAATAAAATGTCTGTTCCACGTCCTGCCATATTTGTAGCAATTGTAATTTTCCCTTTTTTTCCGGCTAGGGCAATTAAATCAGCTTCTTGCTCAGCACTTTTTGCATTTAATAGTTGATAAGGCAAATTTGCTTCATCCAAGTAACGTGCAACTGCTTCTGATTGAAGGATGGACATCGTACCAATTAAAATAGGGCGTTCTTTCTTATGTATATTCATTACTTCTGCACAGACAGCTTTATATTTTGCGTCGGCTGTTACATATACGACGTCTTTTTTATCTTCACGAAGTATAGGACGATTCGTTGGAATTGAAATAACTTCCATATTGTATACGCGGTTAAATTCTTTCTCCTCTGTTTTTGCAGTACCTGTCATACCGGATAAAGCTGGATACATACGGAAGAAGTTTTGAATAGTAATAGATGCTTGTGTTTGATTCTCGTCTGTAATCGGTAAACCTTCTTTTGCCTCCAGTGCTTGATGCAACCCATCGCTTAAAGAGCGGCCATCCATAATACGTCCTGTGAAAATATCAACAAGCATAATTTTTTCGTCTTCGACAATATAATCGACGTCTAGTTGGAAAGCTACATGTGCGCGTAATGCTTGAATCATATAATGATATAAAGTTTGATGCTCTAGATCATATAAGTTATCAATATCAAATAAATCTTCAATTTTTGTAATTCCATCTTCTGTAAAGTTACATGCTTTTGTTTCCGCATCGTAAGTGTAATGCAAAGTGTCTTGGAACGTTTTCATTACCTTTGCACATAAATGATGGAAATCGGAGCTGCTTGATTTTTTCCCAGCGATAATAAGCGGGGTTTTAGCCTCGTCAATTAAAACGCTATCAATCTCATCAATAATTGCAAAGTGAAATGGGCGCTGTACTTGTTCGGCTTTAGATGATGCCATATTATCACGAAGATAATCGAAACCAAACTCAGTACCGATTCCGTATGTAATATCAGCTTCATAAGCGCGTTTTTTATCGATAGATTTCATTTGTGACATATTTAATCCAACTGTTAATCCAAGAAACTCATGAACTCGTCCAATTAATTCCTTATCACGCTTTGCTAAATAATCATTTACTGTAATAACGTGAACGCCTTTTTTTTCGAGAGCACGTACGTAAGTAGGTAAAGAAGAAACGAGAGTTTTTCCTTCTCCTGTAGGCATTTCAGCAATATTTCCTTCTAGTAATACAAGACCACCGATTAACTGTACATCGTAGTGACGAAGGCCAAGTACTCGTTTTGCAGCCTCTCGAACGACAGCAAATGCTTCTACCTTTATATCTTCAACTGTTTTTCCATTTTGTAACATATGCTGGAAAGTGACAGTTTTTTGACGTAATTCATCATCTGATAATGTTTCCATTACAGATTCTAATTGATTAATATCATTCACAATTTGTTCATAATTTTTAATCTTTCTTTTTTGTGAATCTCCCAATAGTTTCTTGACCGAATTCAGCATTCTTGTAACACTCCTCTTACTGACAATAGATACATTATAGCATAGTTATACTAGAAAAAAGTAGAAATGGAAAGTGGTAGGGGATGTGTGTAAAAGAGTTATGTGAGTAAGGATACTTTTGTTTTGTTGTAAAAAAGAAAGTATTCAATATATAAGAAATTTGGTATGATGATTTAATGAGATAGAATATGGTCTCTATAATTCAAAACAATACGCTTAAGAATATATGTATAAAAGAAAAGAGAAGGTACATGAATAAGAAGTTTGTAAAAGGTGCAGCAATTTTAACAATTACAACTTTTTTGTCGAAATTGCTTGGTAGTTTTTTTCAAATTCCGTTACAAAATATTGCAGGAGATGAAGTGCTTGGTATTTTTCGCCTTGTATTTCCTGTATATATGATTGCCCTTACCTTATCAGTAGCTGGTGTCCCATTGGCAATTTCAAAATTGATTGCAGAGTTGAATGAAAAAAATAAGCAGAAAGAAATTGCGAAATTATTTAAATCGGCATCAATTATAGGGATGGTATTTGGAACATTTGGATGTCTAGTGATCGTGTTATTTTCTACTGAAATTGCAAGTATGCTTGGTGGACAAGAAACGAGGGTGCCCTTACTGGTTACGTCATTGGCTTTACTCGTTGCACCATATATGGCAGTTTATCGAGGGTATTTTCAAGGGTTCGGTGATATGAAGCCGACAGGGATATCACAAGTCATTGAGCAATTTGTACGAGTATTTTTTATGTTAATCATCGCTTATATATTAGTATATTGGAATGAAAGTAGTACTATCATTACTAGTGGGGCCATGGTTGGATCTTTTCTTGGGGTAATAAGTTCACTTATATATTTACGTATGACGTACAATAAAAGTTCATACCGATATAAGAGCAACTCGTATTCACTACAAGATTTGAAAAAAGATGGAAAGAAAATATTGCAAGTATCTATTCCGATTGCTATTGGAGCTTTATCCATGCCGCTTTTAAATTTGGTGGATTCGCTAACAGTACCGCACGTGCTGCAAGGATCGTCAGCCGAAATTCAATCGCAATTTGGTATATATAGCCGCGGTTCTGCATTTACACAATTAATTGTTGTTTTCGCAAGCGCAATTGTATTTCCATTAATACCATTATTAACGTCTGCACTAGCAAAAAAAGATATGAATTTAGCAAAAATGACAGTCCAAAATACGAACTCACTTATGCATGTGCTAACAGCCCCGTTAACAATATGGTTAATTGCATTAGCGGTTCCGTTAAATGTGGGATTGTTTACAGATGCGAAAGGAAGCAGTATGTTAGCTGTTATGATTGGTAGTTCGTATTTCACATCGGTTATGGTATTATCAATAGGAGTTTTACAAGGAATTAACCGCTCTGCCCAAGCTGCGTGGATTGTTATCGGTGCAAGTTTTGTGAAATGTTTATTAAACATAGTATTAACAAAAAAGTTTGGCATAGATGGAGCGGCGTATAGTACATTGATTATATATGTGTTAATCTGTATCGTAAATCATCTGTACATTCGAAAATATCTTTCCTATTCTGTTCACATAGGAAGATTTTTTATTGTAATAGGTGTATCTTGTATTTTAGGATTCGGACTATATGAACTATCTACTATAATAGATGTTACATCTTCAAGAATTATTGCGTTATTATATAGTGTTGTAGCACTTGCTATTGCAATCATTTTGTATGCGGTATGTGCTTTGAAATTAAACTGGATATCAAAAAAACAAATACCATTTTTGAAAAAATAAATATAGAACTACGAAATGTAAGGATTGGAATTCGGACGGGCTTATTGTGATGATGCTTTTTTAGGTAAGGAGTTGGTGCCAATAATGGATGAAATGGTTGGTTACCAAATGTTGGAGGAGATTAAGAGTGCGGTTAGTTTTATCAGGATATTATGGTTTTTATAACGTTGGAGACGAAGCTATTCTACAATCGATTATTGAATCGTTACATAAAGAGAATCCGAATATTGAACTCGTTGTGCTGTCAAATGACCCTGACTATACAAGGAAAATGTACGGAGTAGAAGCGGTGGATCGTTGGAGTATCAAATCGGTTTATGATGCAATAAAAAAAAGTGACGGACTTATTAGTGGCGGAGGGAGCCTCCTCCAAGATAAAACGAGTGTAAAAAGTATTTTATATTATACGGGTATTATGGGGTTTGCTCGTATGTTAAAAAAACCGTATTACATTTATTCACAAGGAATAGGTCCGATTACAAAAAGGCATAATCGACTATTAGTGAAATGGCATTTGTCGAAAGCGACATATATATCAGTTCGAGATGAGGATTCATTTTTATACTTAAAGGAACTTGGCATGAAAAGGGATATTGAACTTGTTCCAGATCCAGTTTTAACATGGAAACGAAAAAAACAATCAGATTGGCTACAAAAACATTCTTTGCATGGGAAAATAATTGCAGTGAGTGTGCGTCACTGGAATGCAAAAGAAGATTATATAAAAAAGTTAGCGATAGCTTTAAAAAAATTAAAGCAAGAAGGATACCAAATTTTATTCGTCCCGATGCATGGTCCGTTTGATCAAAATGCTTCGCGTGATGTAGTGGATTTAATGGGAGAAGAGACGTATATGCTTCCATATAAAATGGATATTGATGAAAAAATATCTATTTTATCAGAGTGTTCTCTTTTAATTGGTATGCGTCTTCACGCCCTTATTTTTTCGGCTGTCGCGAAAACACCGATGGTTGGAATTTCATACGATCCAAAAATCGATTCATTTTTAAGACAAGTGAATCAACCGGTTATAGGAAGTGTGGATGGAGACTGGAGTGCAGAAGATCTATATAAAATTGCGAAGAGGCAAGTGATGCAACATGAAGAGATACAGCAATCTCTGCAAAGAAGAGTAGATGAGCTGCAACTGCAAGGAGAACAAGCGGCTAAGAAAATTATTTATCATATAGAAAAAAACACTCTACAGAAAAAGTAGAGTGTTTTTTGTTAGTGTATTTATTTACGCCCTGAATCTTTCTTTTATATATTGTGTAACGAGATAGACACCGTAACCTTGTATGATCATAAACGTCGGGATGATAAAGTAGCGATAGCGCGATTGAATTTCAATGAAGAAGTGCACGCCTGCGTAACCTAAAATTAATAATGAGAAGAACAGTAACGTTTTATTTCGTTGTTCTTTTATCGTTTTGATAGAAGCTATGCAAGCGAATATGCAAATGCTTACGTAACATAATTTTTCTAACGTCCACAGTAATTTTGATAATTCGGGTTTTGGATGTCCTTCTAATCCCCAATAAATGGCTGCGTCATAATCTCCCCACATAATTTTAAATTTATCTTTGAATAACAATAATAGTTGTCCTTTATCAGAAGTTCTTTCTTTAATGAGCTGTTTTTCAATTTCGAAACGTTCCTCGCCAATCGGATATTGAAAAACAAGTTTATGGTCAGGGAAAGAAAATCCACCTGTTGTTTCAGGGTTGAATCCAACTACAAATTTCCAATAAGGGTCTCGACTGGATAATGGATATTGTGTAACCCCTGTAGCAATTAATGAATAGCTAAAGATGAAATGCACGATATAATAAATGCCAATCATACCAATGAGCTTTGATACAACCATTTTTTTATTCAGTTTCTTATCACCAATTATATGAGTGATAAGTAAGAAAAGAATGAGAGCTAGTAAAATAACAATACCAATTGGTCTCATAATATCGCCAAATGCAATAAGAATACTAACAAATATCCACGTATATGAATGCGAGATTCCTTTTTTTACGAGAAGATAAAAACCACCGTAGAATAGAAATGTTGCGAGATGCTGATTTGTTAGTACAGAAGTCATCATAATGTTAGGAATGTACGTTGCGAAAATAAGTGCGGCAACTCTACCGCAAAATTCGTTAAATAGATGTGTAGCTATGCGATATATAAAGTACGTGATACCAGTGCAGTATAGTATGTTTAATAATTTAATTGCTAGTACACCTTCGCCAAACAATTTGATCACACCAGCTTGGTACATTGTAAAGCCTAATTGATATACCCAAGTAGTAAAATATGCTTTGTCCGCGAATGAGAAATTGTTATTTGCAGCATCAACGGCGCCGTTATACATTTGTGCGAAATCTTGTACGACATTTGTTTGAACTGTTAACACCCATGCAAGACGAAGTGTGAATACTAGTAGACAAATAAATATGATAAATTGTGTTTGAGTGAAAAACCGATTCACGATGATAGACATGAATATGATCCCGATTAGAATGACTATAAGTGCCACTATAAGGAAATAGGGATGATCGTACTTCGGTTCAGTTATTAAAAATTGCAATGAGTATATAAGAGTCATTACAAAAAATAACAATGTTAATATTTGCAGTGCTTTAAATGCAAATGCATATAATCTAGGCATAATGATCCTCCGTAGTATGTAATATCTTTGTAGTTATTTCTATATAAACAGAAATAACTACGTCATTATATCATAAAGGATTTCGCGGTTGTAAAAGGAATGGAGTTTATAGGAAGATTAGTAGGATATATAATATTTCAATATAATAAAATGCTTATTTTAAAAAGGTTGTATGCTAATTTTTGTTTATCATGTTTATATAATTAGTATATAATCGGTGTTGGAATGATAAATTCGTAGATTACGAGGAGGATTACATAACCGTGAAAAAATTTTCAAAAGGTATTACAGCAGTTGCATTAACGGGGGCATTCCTTTTAACGCCTATTTCAAGTTATGCAGCGAGTGATGATATTACAGGTCATCTATTTGAGCAGCATATGCGTACTCTTATTAATAAAGGAATCATGTCAGGGTATGGAAATAATGTATATTTACCTGACAAAGAGATAACGAGAGCAGAGTTTGCTACATTAGTAGCGAAAGCCCTGCAACTTCCGCAAGCAGATTCAAATTTTAATGATGTGCCAAAATCATATGGCTTATATGACGGCGTAAGTAGAGCATTCGGAGCGGGAATTATTAAAGGGCGTAGTCCTGAGACTTTTGCACCAAATGATGTGATTACACGTGAAGAAATGGCCGTAATGGTAAAACAGGCGCTAGATTATAAAAAGGTTAACGTAACTGTAAGTCCGCTTACATTTGCTGATACGAATCGTATTAACTATAAAGAACATGTACAAGTTATGGTAACTACGGGGATTATTAAAGGTTATCCAGAAGATAATACGTTTAGACCGCATTTATCAGCGACAAGAGGTATGGCTTCAGCGATGCTGAACTTAATGCTTGATAAAATTGGTGGTGGAGAAACGCCTGTAGAAACAAAGAATTATGTGTTGTTAAATGATGCAGGGAAAGTAGTAGAGCGTTACACTACATATAAAGAAGCTGTTACAGCTGCACAAAGTAAAGGTATCAATACAGTGAAGTATGAAAATGAATACGTATGGATTAAAGATGGCTTTGCAGCGGCGAAGCAAACTCCTGGAAATACAATTAATGTGTACGGTGATAATTTACAAACAGTATATACATATATTCAGTATGGAACAGAATTTAAAGTGTTAGAAGTTGGAGAAGATCGTGTGAAAGTGCAACTCTCTGACCTAACAGGTTATGTAAAGAAAAATGAAGTTACTTTAATTCCTGAAAATGAAATGAAGAAGTCATCTTATTACGTAAAATCAGATGGATATTTATATCACAGATATTTCACGTATAATACAAGTTCACCTGGATATACAGAATATAGATTCGGCGCAGCCCCTTCGTTCATAAAACAAGGGCAATCAATGTATAGTGTAGATGGAAAAACATTCGGAAATGAAACATTCTATCAATATTTTAATTATTTATCACTACGTACGAAAACAGAGTACACGGCAGAACAATTAGATAGTTATGTAAAATCAGTAAAACCAGATTCGCCACTAATCGGTTTAGGGAAGAAATTTAAAGAAGTAGAAAGTAAGTATAATGTAAATGCATTATTCTTATATTCATTAGCTGTTCATGAAAGTTTATATGGAACAAGCGATCTTGCAAGAGATAAAAATAACTTATTTGGTTTAAATGCAACAGATAATAGTCCATTCGGTAACGGTCTAACATTTAATTCAAAAGAAGATTGTATTGAACATGCTGCAAAAGTATATATGAATGAAGGATATTTAAATCCAGGTCATTGGCGTTATACTGCAACATATACAGGTGATAAAGCTAGCGGTTTAAATATGAAATATGCATCTGATGCAAACTGGGGTAAAAAAGTAGCAGGGCATATGTTCCGTTTTGATTCGTACTTAGGTAAAAAAGAGTACAACAAATATAAACTTGCTCGTGTAACGAATAAGGTGGAAGCGAAAAAAGATCCTCGTACGTCGAATGAACGACTGTATAACTTAGCGGCAAATAAAGTTGTTACGATTACAGGCGAAGAAACGATAAATGGACAAGCATGGGTTAAAATCATTTCTGATGATCCTGCTGTAAATGAAGCGTACGTTGCAAAAGAAAATGTAGAGTACGTAAAACACTAATAAAGAAAAAACAAAAAGACTGATCACCTAGATGATCAGTCTTTTTGTTTGTCGAATAAAATAAATGAATGTAATTTTATGACATTAAAATAAAAAAATCCCACTTTATAGAAGTTTATAACAAATAATTCGACAAAATAACAAAAAATAAAGCGTATCTTTGTCGAAAAGTGTCGATAATTTTAAAAAGTATAAATTGTCATTTCATTTATATTATGTGCTATAATGCTATTTGTATATTAAATACAAGCGATGTATATACGTTTACATATTAGAAAAGTTGATAAATATATAATTCGACAAACATTGTAAATTTGTCGAATTATGCGATAAATAATTCTTTAAAAAAAAAGAATTATGACGTATTATATACATGGTTTAACTTTTTGGAAAAAGATAGTATTTATTATGGCTAATAAATTACTATTCTTCAAAAAGTGTTTGTAAATTAATATATGAATTTAGTAAATCACTAGTTTTTCAAATACATATTTCTAAAGCTAGTATTATATTTCTCAAGGAGGAAATAAATCAATGGCAAAAAATAAGTCTTTTAACAAATTAATGGCTGGTACAATGACAGCTGCAATGGTGGCTGGCGTAGTAGCTCCAGTTGCTGCATCTGCAGAAGAGGGCGCATTTAAAGATGTTCCTAAAGAACATTGGTCTGCAAAAGCGATCAACGCTATGGCTGCACAAGGTATTATCGTAGGTACAGGTAATGGCCTATTCGGATTTGGTGACGATGTAACTCGTGCTCAAGTAGCTACTTTCATGGTAAAAGCAAAAGGTATTGAACCTGGTTCAACGAAAACTCCATTCACAGATGTACCAGAAAGCAGCATTTATGCTAAATTCATCGCAGCTGCTGAAGCTAACAAAATCATGGCTGGTTTAGGCGACAATAAATTCGGTCCAGACGAGAAATTAACTCGTGCACAAATGGCACAGCTTCTTGTTAACGCATACGGTTTCAAAGCTGATGAAGAAAACAAACAAACTTTCAGTGACATCGACGGTTTATCTTGGGCAACTGCAAAATCTTCAATCGAGACTCTTGCAAGCCTAGGTATCGTATCTGGTGAAGGTGAAGGCAAATACAATCCAAACGGTGTTGTAACTCGTGAGCAAGCTGCTCAGTTCATCTACAATGCAATGACATATAGCCCGAAAGTAAAAACAGAAGCTAAGGTTGAATCTGTAAGTGCAATCAACGCTCAAGAAATTAAAGTTACATTCACAAAACCAGTAAATGAAAAAACTGCAATTGACGAAGCTAACTACATTTTCAAACAAAATGGTGTTAACTTAAAATCTGAAGATTTCTTAGGAAACACTAATAAGAAAGGTGTTCTTTCAAAAGATGGTAAGAGCGTAACTTTCAAATTAGTAGCTGGCAAAGCATTTGCTAACTCTGACAAATATGCAGTACACTCAACTACAGGCGTATTAGGTGCTGACTTAAAACCTGTAGAAAAATACCTTGATACAGAAAAAACATTCTCTGACTCAGTAGCTCCAGAATTATTAGGTGCACGCGTTGTTGGTGGCGCAGTTGAATTAACTTTCAACAAACCTGTGCAAACAGATGCAAAAGTTAAAATTGATGGCGTTGAGCTTACAGAAGCAAAAACTGCAAGTGAAACTCCAGGTGTATACACTTTAACTACTGCTAAAGTTGAAGGAAAAGATAGTATCTTCGCTAAAGGTGATCATGAAGTAGTTGTATACGATGCAAAAGATACATTAGCAAAGAACCCTAATACATCTTCAATCTTAACAACAAAATACACTGTAGCTGCTGATACAACAGCACCAGAAGTGAAAGAATTAAAAGCTATTAACAGCCGTACTTTCAAAGTTACATTCTCTGAGCCGTTAAGCCAACACCCTGAAGTAACTGTGAAAAAAGGTAACTACACGTTCAAAACAGCGGGATACGGTACTCCAGGTAACGCTGGTGAAGTACAATTTACAAAAGATCTAAAAGATCCAACTTCATACATCGTTTCTATTAAAGAAAATGCAAATGGAGATCTTAACCCATTATATGCAGGTAGTGAAAAGAAAGTTGACTTAAGTGTTAACCTTAAAAACTTCAAAGATGGAGTAAACTTACTTGGTAAACCAGTTGATATGAGCGTTTCTTTAGCTGCTGATACTGCTACACCAAAAGTAGCTACTGATAGCTTAAACAAAATCAACGGAAATACTTTAGAAGTTAAATTCGATGGTAAAATTGATGTAAATAAACCAGAACAAATCGTAGTACGTGACAAAGGTGGCGTAGTTGTAGAATCTACTTTCGTAGCTGAAGGTGACGTATTAAAAGTTACTCCTAAAAACAACGTTGAATTAAAAGACGATTCTTACACAGTAGAATTAAAAGCTGGTGCTATTAAGTTTGCAAAAGATAATGAATTAGCTTCTTACTCTGTAAACACAAACAGCAACGAAGCATTTATTACAACTGTTGGTAAAACAGGTATTGTAACACCTGTTGTAGAGATGGACAAAGGAATTATTACAATCGCTGGTGATGTAATCACTATCAACTATACACAAGACATGAGTGGTAACGCGAAAGATGTAGAGAATTACAAAATTGACGGTAAAGCATTACCAACAGGTACAACTGCAGAATTCGTTGGTAACAAAAAGACTGTTAAGATTTCTTTACCAAAAAATTATTTCTCAAAAGATCAATCTGCTAAGTTCACAATTAGCACAAACGTATTAACTGCATCTGGAAGCAAAGTAGTAGCTAACGCTCAAACAAAAGCTCCAGTTGAAGATTTAATTAAATTCGGCGATAACACAGCTCCAAAATTAGCAAGCGCTGTTTATGTGAAAGCTAATAACGAAGCTGACGTTTCAAAAACAATCAAAGTTACATTTGATGAGAACATTGAAGCATTCAATGAAAATGACGCTCAATTTATCAATGACTTAAAAGTTGTTGTAAATGGTAACGATGCTGCAATTGCTGGTATTAAACATGGCGGCGCAGATGAAGCTAACGTTGTTTACTTAACAACTGCAAAAGAGCTAAACGTTGCTCAAGCTGCAACAATTAGTGTAGTAGCAAAAGGTTCAGCTAATCCAGACGGCATTAAAATTACAGATGCTGCAGGTAACCAATTATCACTTGGTAACGTAACTGCATCAACTGCTATTGTTCAAAAATAATAATAGATAGTATATCTGTTATTGACGAAAAACCCTTTCAGGAGAATTCCTGAAAGGGTTTTTCTATATAATTCAGCTATTTGCGAGCAGGTGACTTATGCTGTTTGATTGTTACGAGAAATAAACATAGCAAGTATAAAAAATGGCATGCCCATAAAATAGGGGCATGCCATTTCAATGTTATTCAATTTCCAAATCAACAACCATATAAGCAAGTATGACAGTAAAGAAAATACTTACAGCAGGTGCTGTTAATACGTGGCCGGACATAAAGCCGATTCCGAGCGATAGGACGAGTGTGCTAGCTAGTAGCATATGTTTTACGCTAAATAGTTTCTTGAAGTTTGTGATCAAGCGAATGAATATTTTTATACCGAAATAAAGAAGCGGCAGTAAATACATAAGGAAGCCGACAATTCCGAATGCAAAGAATAGGTCGTGGAAATCCATTTCGACTAGCTTCACTTTCGTTGTGTAGTTACCAGCGTAACCCATTCCAAAAAGTTTTTGTGAGAGCGGTGCTTCTTTATAGTATTGTTTGTATACTTTTAAGAATTTGTCCCGATCACTATAAATTAAACTCTTCACTTCAGAGTCTGTTAGTTCACCTTTTGCGTGTTTTTTTGCATCCTCTGGATTTTCTTTAATTACTTTTCCTTCTTTTTTATCCTGTTCTTCTTGTACTGATTTTTTGTATTCGTATATTTGCATGTGGATTCCCATATTTTTTGCGATAGGAGTATGCGGTGTAAGAACAATTAAACCTCCTAGTACAACTGCTGCAACGATGGTGTTTACAAGATATGTGAATCCTTTTTTTTCTTTTTTACGGTTTATCATATATTCAATGAACGAGAAGAAAAGTGCTACGCCTAATGTTAGCACAATTGCACCATATCCAACTTTTGTTCCGACCATAATACTTGCATACATCGCAAGTATTGTTGGAATCCAGTAATATATTTTCGAGAAAGAAGTTGTTTTATAAATCGAATATAAGACAACGATTGGGAACATAATCGCAAAGAGAGCACTTAAATCATTTCCAGCAAAGAACCAACCTCTTGAGCCAATTTTTGAGTGAGGATAGCTTGGGAAATCAGTGCCAGTTTGCATTGCGATAATCATTGTGATGCTTAAAATTAAAGTTGCATATAAGAAATATGTAATGATTTTATGAAACACATATTCTTTATTTTTTAGCTCTTTAAAGACGATAATATATCCAAACAGTAGCACAATTGGATATATGCTCTTTAAAATAAATTTAACTTCTTCTCCAAATGAAACTGGAGATTTAACCATCATATTATTTACAAGACCGATTGCCAGTGCAATTCCGAGTAAACATAAATAGAGAATGTACTTTTTCGCGCCTTGTTGTTTATGATGAAGAAGTAGATAACCTAATGCAAGAAGCATAAAGGCGAAACGGACTACGATTCCGACTGTTGCGCTCATGTGTAATACATAGATTGAAAAAGACGTTAATAAATCTAAAATTGGTTGAAACACGATGAATAGCAGTAGGAAATGCGGGAAGTAGTTATCCGTCTGTTTTAACTTAGTAACCATATGTTCCTCCATTTCTTCATTCCTTTATTTCAGCACCCCTCTATATAATAGGAAGGGGAATGAATTTCTATATTTAATTTTTATATCAGACTTAAGAATACACCATTTCATTGTAATGGTAAATAGATGAAGAGCCGGGATAAACCGACTTTAATTTCTATATTTTTCAACGAAATTGTATGTTTTATGCAAGGCGATATACAAATTACGAGATTATTAGACAGAAAATTAAGAAAAAAGAAGGGTTTTTCACATCCTTTCTATAATTATATAAGTATAATCTTTGTGTAGAAAAGAGGGGTATATATAATGGAAGTAACAAGTAAAACAGAATCTGTCATTGTGAAATATGAAGGGCACGTTGCAACGGTTATGGTCAATCGCCCAGAGGTGTTAAATGCATTAGATGAACCAACGTTAAAAGAGTTATTACAAAAACTGAAAGAAGTAGCGGAGAGTTCTGCACACATTGTTGTGTTATGCGGGAACGGCCGTGGTTTTTCTGCGGGTGGAGATATTAAATCGATGCTTTCAAGTAATGATGAAAGCAAGTTTGATGGTATTATGAATACTATTTCTGAAGTCGTTGTGACTTTATATACGATGCCGAAGCTTGTTATTAGTGCTATTCATGGACCAACTGCTGGTCTTGGATTAAGTATTGCACTAACAGCTGACTATGTGATGGCAGATATATCATCAATTATTGCGATGAACTTTATTGGAATCGCTTTAATTCCAGATGGTGGCGGCCATTTCTTCCTTCAAAAGCGCGTTGGTGAAAATATGACGAAGCAAATTATTTGGGAAGGAAAGAAATTATCAGCAACAGAAGCGCTTGATATCGGTTTAATTGATGAAGTAATCGGCGAAGATTTCCAAACGGCTGTGAAGCAAAAAATTAGTGAATGGTCACAAAAGCCAATCAAAGCGATGATTCAAACGAAGCAAATTTTATGTGAAGTAAATCGCTCCAATTTAGAACAAACGCTGCAGCTTGAAAAACGCGGCCAATATGCGATGAGACAAACAGCAGATCATAAAGAGGGCATCGCTGCATTTTTAGAAAAACGTTTACCGGTATTTAAAGGAGAATAAAGTGTAGTGGCAGTTTTACTGCCGGTTAATTTAGGATAAAGGGGAGAAAGTGCTAACACATTTTAGTATAATTGTGTTAGCACTTTTTTTAAGGAGTAATGAATGAAGAAATTGATTGGCGTTATCGTTATTATTTTACTTACATATTATGCTTTGCATAGTACACCATCTCTTGCGGTACGGACTGCACTATTTTTTGAAGGGCATCCAATTGCTGCTTTCTCAGGTGAAGTGGAGAAAGAACGGGATGTGAAAAAAGAAGCGATTCCTGATGAGTACAAAACCTTATATGGAGAGAAGAAAGAAGAACCAGAGCATTATTTCTTTCCGGCAGTAAGGGCGCACGGATCAGGAATTGATATGTTAAGTGCTTGTGTGAAAAAAGAGTGGTTATTTTATAAGGCAGAGCTCGGCTGCTATTAAACATAGGAGGATGAATGATGTCAGCATATAACAAGTTAGTAAGAGATCGTGTTCCAGAGAAGATTTTAATGTCTGGAAAAACATATACAGCACAAAAATTAACAGGACAAGCATACATACAAGCTTTGGCGAAAATTGGAACAGAAGAAATTCGTGAATTTGCTTCTATGAAAGAGCGTGAACATGCGCTTGATTCTCTTGCGGATGCACTGGAAGTAATCATATCATTAGCGCGTGCAGAAGGTGCAACAATTGAAGATGTAGAACGTCTTCGTAAGCAGAAAGAGATAGAGCGCGGTGGGTTTGAAAGAGGTATTTACTTGTTGGATGTTTCAGAAGAATAGATTTGTAGGGAAAGCATAGCGTTACTCATTAACGAACGCTATGCTTTTTTGTTGCGATTAAGCTAATAATGAAGAAGATAGCTGTTAATACCCAGCCAATTGTAATAGAAGTAGTAGTATGAACTGCATAAGAAACTTGTAAACAAAGTAATGATGCTAGAAACCAAATGAGTGCAATGTGTACATATTTTTTTGATATATTCATATTGTATAACTCCTTTTATATACTAAAGTGAATTTTACTATAATTTAGAAAATTAAGCTATATGAGTAGAGGATTTATAGTAAATTCGGTATACTAAATAATAGGAAAAATGAGGAGGAAACGACAATGGCACATTATGCGAAAGAAACGATGGAATTGATTAAGGAGCTTGTCTCTATTCCAAGTCCATCTGGAAATACAGAGAAAATTATTCGTTTTATTGAAAACTATGTAAGTGAGTGGAATGTAGAAACGAAGCGTAACAATAAAGGCGCTCTTATTTTAACGGTAAAAGGGAAAAATGATGCACAGCATCGCTTATTAACAGCACACGTTGATACGTTAGGTGCGATGGTGAAAGAAATTAAGCCAGATGGTCGTCTCAGTCTTTCTATGATTGGCGGATTTCGCTGGAACTCTGTAGAAGGGGAATATTGCGAAATTGAAACATCAAGTGGCAAGACGTATACAGGAACGATTTTAATGCATCAAACATCTGTACATGTATATAAAGATGCAGGTGAAGCGAAACGCGATGAGAAAAATATTGAGGTTCGTATCGATGAGCGTGTATTTTCAGCTGATGAAGTACGTGAATTAGGAATTGAAGTAGGAGACTTCGTTTCATTTGATCCACGCGTTCAAATTACAGAGAGTGGATACATAAAATCACGTCATTTAGATGACAAAGTAAGTGTTGCAATTCTATTAAAATTAATTAAGAGATTACAAGATGAAAACGTAACATTACCATATACAACTCATTTCTTAATTTCTAACAATGAAGAGATTGGATACGGTGGTAACTCTAACATTCCAGAAGAAACGGTTGAATATTTAGCGGTTGATATGGGAGCGCTAGGTGATGGACAAGCATCTGACGAGTATACAGTATCTATTTGTGCAAAAGACTCTAGTGGTCCGTATCATTATGCACTACGTAAACATTTAGTAGAGCTTGCGAAAACGAACAATATTGAATATAAAGTAGATATTTATCCGTACTATGGATCGGATGCATCAGCTGCGATTCGAGCTGGATTTGATGTGAAGCATGCATTAATTGGAGCAGGTATTGATTCTTCTCATGCATTTGAGCGTACACATGAAAGTTCGATTGCTCATACAGAAGCGTTAGTATATGCGTATGTAATGTCTCATTTAATTGAAGAATAATTTCGTAGAAAATAAAGAGGGCTGATTGAAAATGTTATTTTTAATCAGCTTTTCATTTGGTGGGTAATGAATCGCTTTTTGAATTTTTATATTTATTCTTCCTTATATATTCATCTTTAATAATTTAGGCAGGAAACGTATTTACTACAGTGGTAGAATGTTATAAACTATTATAGGAGTTATTTTCCAATTGGTATTTTTTATATTAGTTTGATTAAGAGAATTGTATAACGTGAGATTTTGAGAGGAGATTTAATTTTTATGAAGTACAAGGCAATCGCTGCTGGTATGTTAGCAGCAAGTTTACTAGCTTATCCAGTTAGTAGTTTAGCAGAAACAAAGAAGTTTTCAGATGTTCGAGACGACTCATTTGCAAAAGACGCAATTTACTATTTAGTAGAGCGAGATGTAATTAGCGGTATGACAAGTGATACGTTTGCGCCAAAAGGTCTTTTAACACGTGCGGAAGCAGCGACAATTATAGCGAAAGCAATTGGATTAAAAGTGGATCCAGCTGGGAAACCATCTTTTAATGATTCAAAAAATCATTGGGCAACTCAGTATATTGCAGCAATTGAAAAAGAAAATATTATTGCAGGCCGAGGAGCAGGCGTATTTGATCCTGATGGAAAAGTAACGCGTGCTGAAATGGCTTCTATGCTTGTGAAGGCTTATAAACTACAAGGGTTAGTACAATCCCCAATTACGAATAAATTTACTGATTTGGAAGGTCATTTCGGTAAAGAAGCAGCAAATATTTTAGTAGCGTTAGAGATTTCTGCTGGTACTGGTAAGACGATTTGGAGCCCAGATCTTTATATACCGCGTGAACAAGCAGCGCAAATGACGTATAAAGCGGACAAGCTAAAGAAACATAATGATAATACGAGCAAACCAGAGGAAACAAAGAAAGAAATGTATATAGATCGTAAGTTCATTACATATCATCAACCATCATTATCATCAGGAATTACTGACTTGCAGCATGATCCACAAAAAGTTGTAGTAAAAGAAGAGCGAGATGGATGGATTAAAATTGTAACGAGCAAAGGTGAGAAGTGGACACCTTTAAAAGAAAAAACAGAAGTTATTAATGAAGGATTTACAACATATGCAGAAGCGTCACATTCTTCTAAAGTACTAGGGAAATATGGAGCACAAACAGTAACGGTTATTGAAGAAAAAGATAGCTGGATTCGTATCCGTACAAATAGTGGTTTCCAATGGGTTGATAAAAATCAATTAAACCCAGTAAAACAAGAGAACTTCTTAGAAGGTAAAGCAATTATTATTGATCCAGGTCACGGTGGAATTGACTCGGGTAATGTTGGGTATTACGAGAAAGAAAGTGAAATCGTATTAGACACATCTTTACGATTACAAAAACTATTTGAGAAAAAGACACCATTTACTGTTAAGTTAACACGTACGAACGATACACGCCCAGGAGTAGATTCTAGTGATTCTTTAAGAAAAAGAGTAGAATTTGCTAATGAAAATAATGGTGATATTTTCGTAAGTATTCACGGTAACGGTTCTACAGGTAAAGATGGACACGGTACAGAAACATTCTATTATGCAGCAGCACCGACAAAATCAACGAATCCACATACGGAAGACAGTCGCTTATTAGCAGAAAAAATTCAAAAGCGCCTTGTAGCAGCTCTTGGAACAAAAGATCGTGGTGTGAAAAAGGATAATTGGTACGTAGTAAAATATAATACAATGCCAGCTGTATTAGCAGAATTAGCATTTGTAGATAATAAGGATGATGCAAATAAACTCGCTACACCAGCACAGAAGCAAAGTGCAGCAGAAGCGATTTATCAAGGTATTTTAGATTATTACGAAGCAAAGGGTAATAACGTATCTTCTTTCCGTTAATACATTAAAAGAGATTGCCAATAGGCAGTCTCTTTTATTTATTAACGTTTCTCTTTATTTCAGGCATGTGATATCATTTAATTTTATACAAAAAAGTATTGTAATTATAACGATATAGAGGATGATCATAGATTGAATAATCATAGGAAAACACCTGCATGTATATATACGTATGCATTTCGTGAGGAGGAGCGTGCTTTATGTTACTTGGAAATGCGCTCGTTCTTTGGAATGGAGTCCCACGTTAATATTTTGAAAAGTGATGTCAAAATTGACCCGAGTAGAAGTCCTTTTATGAAAGAACGCGTTGAGGTTATGTATGAAGGAGACGACTTAGAAAGTATTTTGGAACAAGTAAAGGAAATTGAATTAGGAGAAATGACGTTTAAAGTTATCTTCGTGAAAATCAATGATCTTGAGGGAGAAAATAAAATAGAGTATGCGGAAAGACGTATCATTGAACGACGTATTGGGGATTGTATTGATGCGGAAGCAGATGTGCGCAATCCAGAGCGTACTTTTGGTATTGTTCCATTAGGCGGACGTTGGTATTTTGGACATTATGTAGAGAGTAAACCAGTTTGGTACCATCATATAAAAAAACCACGTAGCTATTCGACATCTCTTAGCACACGTGTTGCAAGATCCGTTGCAAATATTGCGGTGCCAAATCCAGAGGGAGTAAGAGCGATTGATCCGTGCTGCGGCATTGGAACGGTTGTAGTAGAAGCTCTTTCGATGGGAATTAACATCGTTGGTAGAGATATAAGCCCGCTCGTTGCGATTGGAGCGAGAGAAAATATTGCGCACTTCGGATTCGATGGGACGATAACGAAAGGTCCGATCGAGGAGATTACGGAGAACTATGACGTCGCAATTATCGACATGCCATATGACTTATTTACGCACGCAACACCAGAAAATCAGCTCTCCATTCTTTCAAGCGCACGCCGCATTGCTAAAAAGGTAGTCGTTGTCACAATGGAAACAATGGACGATATGATTCATGAAGCAGGATTTGAAATTATAGATCGTTGCACTACAAAAAAAGGAACATTTTCTAGACAAATTCTTGTTTGTGAATAAGGAAGAAAGGTCACCCGTTTGTTAAAGTAAGATAATAAATTACAGGATAGTTAGTCCATTATGAGGGCTGATTATCCTTTTTTATTTACATAATGAATGGGGGAAATAAAGATTGAATATTTAGTTTAATCAGTATAATATAGGTGTGTAATTTGAAGTGTTTGTTAGGTTTTGGAAAGAGGACAAAGTTTCGATGTGAGGACCTTAAAAAACAATTAGAGGCACTCTTAAAGATAGACAAAGGATGGGAGGGTGTTTTAATGAGAGTTCAAGAAATATGTATTGGTAATAGAAAGGCATACCTTCTACTAAATTCGGAAGGAGTACCTGTTGTATCAGTAGCTAAGTATATGAAACATCTCTATAACAATGAGAGTAAAAGTAATACTTTAAAGACATACTGTACGGCTTTAAAACACTATTTCACATACTTACAACAAATAAAAATTGATTACCAACAAGTTAATTTTGAGATTTTATCTAACTATGTGGTCTGGCTTAGAAACCCATATAGAAACAACAAGGTAATTCCTTACAAAATACCTCAAAAACATAATAAAGAAAAAGAACCCAAACAACTGACTGAGAAAACAGTAAATAACTACATCAGTGCCGTAACCAACTTTTATGACTATTTGTATCGTAGCGAGCTAATCGATTCAGATATAGTTGAAAAGCTAATGAAAAAGATGTTTACTGGTGCCGGTGGAAATGGATACAAGAGCTTTTTACATCATGTCAACGAGGGAAAACCCTACTCCAAAAATATCCTTAAATTAAAAGAACCCAAAGAAAAAATAAAGATATTTACAAAAGAACAAGTTGAAACCATCTATCATTCAACTACGAATATTAGAGATCGATTTCTAGTTCTTTTGCTTTTTGAAACAGGTTTACGTATTGGTGAAGCTCTCTCTTTATTCCTTAAAGATTTTCAATTTGATGCTAAACAAAGAAAACATAAGCTTAAATTAACAGATAGAGGAGAATTACCTAATGGTGGTAAGTTAAAAACAGGATCTCGGGAATTAGAAATTTCTCAGTCATTAATGAACCTATATGATGACTATCTGTATGAAGTGATTGATGACTATAATCCGGACCATAACTTTGTTCTTGTGAAGCTTTTTGGGAAGAATTCTGGTGAACCAATGACCTATTCGGATGTATATGCCACTTTTAAAGAGATTGAGAGAAAAACTGGTATTTATATAACTCCACATTTATTTCGTCATACTCACGGAACGATTTACTATCTCGAAACGAAAAATATTAAAATGGTGCAAGAGCGTTTGGGACATTCGCAAGTCCAAACAACAATCAATCTATATGTTCACCCTTCTGATGATGCAATCCGGGAGGATTGGGAAAAAGCAGCTCATGCGTTTAAAATTGGACCCAAAATAGATAACTAAAAGGACGACGTTGCCTTAGAAATTCCTGACGAAGCGTTTCCTTTTTAATTTAAAACTAAACGAGTGATGTAGGAGGAAAAGCTTTGAAAAAAAATATAGAAAATTACCTAATTCCGCAAAGTGAATATTGGGACTTAATCACTTCTACCCTCATCTCTTACGAGGTGAAGGAAATATCTAGCGATGGAACACTAAGAAGAAAACTTGTGAAAGATAATTATTTTTCTATTAATGATATATGGAACGTGAATGAAATTGGTCAAATTCCTAACTTTGAAGAACGCTTTAAGAAATATACGGGGACAAGAAAAGTATTAAAGTTAGCTACTAAGTGCATTACAATATCCCAAGAGTTGAAATTTGTATTCTATTGCTACCTTTTTAACGATGAGTTAAGTTTTAACACTGTATTTTGCACCTACAACGTGCATTTAAAAAATTTGATTCAATTTCTAAATGAAAAACACAATCAACTACATTCTTTACTTGATTTAAATATCGATAAAGCTGAGAAAGAGTGGGTTTTGTGGTTAAATAATAAGGGATTAAAAACTACTTCATCAAAAAAGAACCGCGATTATAAAACTAAAACACAACAAGCAACTTTCTTGCGAAGAATGTATGAGAAATTATATTATCTGACAGATACACGGGAAGAATGGGAAAAAGATAAATGGGATGCCAGGGTGTTAAATAAGAAGTATGGGATCTTATATAATACTTCTGATTCTCATTATTATATAGATTTTACAACTATTCATAATGATGTTTTTAAACAGCATTTTAAAAAATATATTAAAACTAGATTACTAGGCGGAAAGAAATTTTCGGTGGGTACAGCTATGAATTATCTAAGATTTGTTTCAAGGTTTCTAAATTTTATCAGTCAACTAGAACCTAACTGGAGTAATCTAAATATGCTTACAAGAAAACATATCGAGAACTATTTAGAGTATCTTCATTATTATGCAAAAAATAATTTGAAATATAAAAAAACTAATCCAAAGCAACATATAAATGATAGTCTAAAATGTGTTTACACCTTTTTACGTGATATCCAACGTTTTGAATACAGTATTGCACCTAAGAAATCCACTTCTAGACTACTTTATTCCGAAGATTATCCAAAATTAGATAAGAAATCCGATGATGATATTGATTACATTCCTGATTATGTATTGGAGCAATTATTTACGCACATTAACGATCTTCATCCAGATGTTCAGCCAATCGTTTGGATAGCGTACAAAACTGGTTTGCGCATTAGTGATACACTTGGTTTGACTCAAGATTCTTTGATTAAGTTAAACGGTAAATACTGGATTCAGACGGATGTTGAAAAAACTTATGTAAAAGACCATAAAGTGCCCATTGATGAACAATTAGCTAATATAGTCGCCATTTTAATCCGTAATTCTAAAGAACGCAGCAATGATGACAATAATCCCAACAAATACATTTTCGTCCGCTATAGTGGTACACGTAAGGGGCGGCCATTTATCCGGTATTGGGTACAAACAAAACTTAATGAGTTATCAGTCAAAAAGAATATTACGGATGAAACAGGTGATATCTTCCACTTTAAAAATCACGCGTTTAGACATACTTACGCAGTAAAGATGTTAAATGGCGGAGCTGATATTTTAACCGTTCAGGAATTATTAGCACACGCATCACCTGAAATGACAATGCGATATGCCCGTTTATTAGATGACACGAAGCGTAAGGCTTTTGAAGAGGTCATTAAAAAAGGTGTTTTTAGCTTTGATTTGAATGGTGAAATTCATCAGGTATCAGAGGCTCAAGACATTCCGGAAGGTATTATGGATATGATATGGAAAGACGAGAAATTAAATGCATTGGACAACCCTTACGGGACGTGTCGTGCTCGAGTTAATGGTAATTGTCCATTAGCAGTAGAGCCCCCTTGCCTTACAGCAAACGATGGAAAACCTTGTTTTGACTTATCGGTTGGTATGACAAGCTTTGATGTAAAAAAATATGAGCTACATATAGAAAGTACAATTAAAATAATTGAAGTCTCAAAGGAATATGGTCGCCAAGATATGGTCGAAGCAAACGAAAAGAACTTAAATAGATACAAAAACATTTATGAAACGATTAAAAACGGAAATGTCATTTTTGGACGTTTTGAACGTATAAAGAGGCAGTTAGAGGACAAGAAAAGGAAAGGTGTTAACCGTGGGTAATTTTAACCGTGAAGAGCAATTGAAGCAGCTACACGAAAAAAGAAAGCAAACAACCAAAGTTAAAGTTGAAGAAGCTATTAAACGCTTAACAAAGATTTCTAAGGCAATTAACTTTAACAGTGTGGCGGAAGAAGCTGGTGTAAGTAAAGCTACGCTTTATAATCACCCAGAACTTAAAGAACGTATTAAATTCTTACGGAATCAACAAGAAAAAGCATTTGTAGACTCTAGAATTAAACGAGATGAAAGTAATCAAAAAGCCATAATTGCATCTCTTAAAAGAAAGATTGAAAAGCTGGAAAAAAGAAAAAAAGAGCTCGAAGAGGAAAATAAGCGATTACGCGAAAGAGAAAACGAAAAGCTTACTGATTACTTTTCGAAGTTATAAAGCAAGACCACACATATTAGAGGATTACCAGTATTAAAAAAACAAGCTAAACAAATTCATATAGGAAAAGAATTGAGTTTTACTCCGTTAAAAGAGATCACCATACATACCATCAAACTAATAAGAATACAAGATAAAAATGAATTATATTTTTAAAAGGTGCACAACTTTTTTATTTTAAAGACATTATAAAACTTTATAATCTTACAATTATTCACATTAAATTATTTTGGAAAACAAATGATTTTTTAAGAAACTGGCTATGATTGTCACTATTATGGTAATTAACTTTTGAAGATGGATGAAAAAGTTAGAGGAAAAGTAGTTTAATATGTATTTGTAAATATTAAAAGAAATAATTTAACTAAACTGATAATATCAAAATGTTTACAAATTGAGAATTTGGAATATAATAACTTTAGAGTGAAAAAACACAGTTCGGTTGGTAGTCCGGACGCAATAATTATTTAATTATTGTCAGTAACCTTCCCCCCTGGGATGTCCATCACTCATGTAATAAACAAGGGGGATTCTCAATGAAACTTACAATTTATTTTGATGGACAATTTTGGATTGGAATTGTAGAAATGTTTGAAAATAATAAATTGAAAGTATGTAAACATACTTTTGGTTCAGAGCCAAAAGATAGTGAAATACTAGATTTTATTTTTCATGATATGGTTCCGCTATTAAAAAGTACATCAGGCGTTAAAAACTCTATTGATAAAAGGAAAAGTAAAATTATTAATCCCAAAAGATTAATAAGGTTAGCCGCCAAAGAAATGAAAAATCAAGGAGTTTCTAACAAATCTTATGAAGTATTGAGAATAGAACTAGAACAAAAAAAGAAAATGAAACAATGTATTACGCGTCAAAAGAAAGAAGAATTACTAGAAAAAAAGCGACAAATGAAAATTCAAAAACGAAAAGCAAAACATCGAGGAAGATAAAAGGTCATCTTCAAATGAAAAAGAAATTATATTCATAAAGCGAAAAAAAACGCTATATTTTTGTAGGGAAATATAGCGTTTTTTATGAATTTATTTGATTCAAGATATGTTTAAGTTACTTACTGAGCTTCATATCATTTTATATATTCAATATTTATCCCCTTTTGAATAAAGATCTAAATTTCGTTAATACTATACTTGCATCTAGATTGCCATCTTTGAGCCGAGCAGTTAGCTTTTGCTAGCTGCTCTTTTTTGTAAAAATATACGCAATGGACTGGATGCATATATAATATTTTGTGTTTCTTTCTATATAAAATGAGGTAGTCTTTACAAAAGAATGATCTCGTTAAAAGAGTATTTTATTAAGTGCTCTTTTTATGTTTTAAACTCATACAAAATGATTTTTTTATTAATTTCTTTGTCTTTCCTGCATAATGTTTTCGATTCAGTTTATACTATCACTGTAACTTATAGTTACAAAAACCAGTGCTTGATAAGCGCAGTTTTCTTTTTTTACAGAGCAGTTAGCTAATCACGCTAATTGCTTTGTTTTTTAGTTCAATTTTATTTGTATATTTATAATTCCTATAAATGAAAAAGCATGATACAATCAAGTAAAGATAAAATTCCATTCCATACGAGCCCTTATTATTATGTAAGGGCTACACCCTTATTAAAATTACGATTTCTTTCTAAAACTGGACATACCTTTTAAATATACATATAATATCACGTGGTATTCTTTTTCAATGTTAGTTTTTAAATAAAGGTTTCAATTGAATTTTTAACCTTATACAGTTCTTTTTCAAAGAGTACTATTCGAGGTGCTCTTTTTTATTACTAAATAGAGGTAGAAGGACACTCCCATCAATTTAAGAATATTAACTTCCTCAATTATAAAGAAACAGTATTCTCTTTAAACAAAATAAATTAGAAGACGTTTTTATGGATCTTTCGATTCGAAGTGAACTCTAATTATTTGCTGAAGAATTAGAGCGATATCTTACCCCTTTATTTTTAAAAGAATTTGCTAGAAAGTTAGCTTTTGTATAACGGAAACGTAAGTTTTCAGGTCATTATGTGACTACTCACAATATAAAAAGCTCAAATTCTAAAGCGTTTAAGTTAAGTTTTTTTGATTACAACTTAAACAGCTCTTTTTTATTGAATGCGTGTCTTATTTTGGGATGACAGGGACCCAAAGTTCATGTCTCGGCTTATGTTTCGGACCGTAATAACATTCAATGCACGGTAAATTGGCAAGTTCATACTCAGAAGTTGGGACCCACTCGGAATATAATCGTTTCCATGCGTCTACTATATTCGGGAAAACTACCCATGTACTTGCGGGAATAATTAGTGTTTCCATATTAGCTGATACCTCCCCATCATATCTTACACCCATAAAATAAGAAAATTCTTCATCTTTTATGGCAGCTTCCTTCCCACAAACCCCTAAAAGACTTTCAAGCGTGCACTTTGGATTTTCCCATGACATATCTATTAATTCTTGCATAAATCCGTCTTTTTTCGCAGTGTTCCAAAGTGTAGGGATTTTTTTAAAGGCGCTGCTTGTTTTTACTGGTTTACTCTTTCCTACAATTCTTAACTCAAAATCGAGGTTTTCAATTCTGTACTCCATCTCGGTATCTCCTTTAATAGAAATTTGGAAGGAAATCTTCGGAAAGGCTTTTAACTGTACTCCTTTATTACGAGCATTAGAAGGGGTTATTCCATGCATTTTTTTAAAAGCACGTGAGAAAGCATCAGAAGAAATATAACCATATTTAATTGCCACATCAATGATCTGAATGTCACTTTTTTGAATTTCAAATGCTGCAAGTGTTAAACGTCTTCGTCTAATATATTCTGAAAGCGACACACCTGAGATTGAAGAAAACATTCTTGAAAAATGAAACTCAGAGCAATTAGCTGCCTTTGCAATCTCCTTATAATCTATCTCTTCATCCAAACTATTCTCAATATAGTCCAATGCGTTATTCATTCTTTTTAGCCAATCCATAATTTTACTCCCTTTCAAATATTTAATTTAATACATAATAGATAATAATAACCGACATTTCATGCCTAAAAATGTCGGTACAAAAAATATATCCTTAAATTGAATGTAACATAAGGGTTACCTATTTGTTCTCTGATATTTATATAGTCTTTTTAATTCTAGGGATCACTAACATTTTAGAAAAAAACAGGCTTAGCATATTAGAATAAGAAAAGAGTCCTATTCCCTTCGTTAAGAATGTAATCAACGATTGTAAAATACCCAATAACAACGGTTTTAAATTCCCCAAAAATAACAGATAATCGTTTCGAAACAAACATCAAAGATGGAGTGAAGAAACGGTGCTGAAGATTGGGGAGTTTTTTATGATTAGAGAGTTATTTCAGAAAGGGTGGACGAAAACAGCCATTGCAGAAGCAACAGGCTTCGATCGTAAAACGATCAGCAAATATCTAAAAAGCAATCAGTTGCCGGAACGTAAGGCAAGCGAGCAGCAGAAAGAGAGTAAGCTCGAACCCTATAAGTCCTACATCCTTCAACGAGTCAAAGAAGGAACAACCAACTGTGTCGTACTGTTAGAGGAAATTCAAACGATGGGTTACGAGGGGAAGATGACAATTTTAAGAGACTTTGTTCGTCCTCTTCGTCAACAGCCAAAGAAACAGGCAACCTTACGGTTTGAAACACCACCAGGGAAACAAGCCCAAATGGATTGGGCGTACGTGGGAAAATACTTAGTGAATGGCAATCTGCAAGACATTTATGCATTTGTGATGATATTAGGTTATTCCCGAATGAAGTACGTAGAGTTTACAACCAACATGAATCTCGAAACCCTCATGAAGTGTCATATGAATGCTTTTTCTTACTTTAATGGGGTACCAGAACAAATTCTCTATGATAATATGAAAACCGTTGTAATCAAGCATAGTCCTGTAGAGATTCGTTTCAATCGCAAGTTTGAGGATTTCTTAGCCTACTATGGGATTGTGCCAAAAGCCTGTCGTCCTAAACGTCCGCAAACAAAGGGGAAAGTAGAAAGAACCATTAAGTATTTGAAAGATAACTTCTTTCAGCGAAAACACGAACCAACTTTACATGCATTAAATGAAGCCGTACGTACATGGTTGGATCAGATAGCTAACAAGAAAACCAATCAGACTACTAATGAGTCACCATTTCAACGATTTGAGCAGGAACAGAAGTTCCTGCAGATATGGGGAGTGAAGCCTCTGTTTCCCACTTCACATTGGGAAACCAGAGAAGTCAGTCGGGACTGTGTGGTGTCGTACCGCGGAAAAAGGTATTCAGTTCCTTACCGTTACGCTGGACAAATGGTTAAGATTAAAGAAACACTCGATCATCATTTAGAGATTTACGATGAACGTGAATGTATCGCAAAACATCCGGTTCTTACAGGAAAAGCAACTACTCATATCCGAATGGAACACTATGATGGGCTACATACAAAAGAAAAAGGGCAGAAAGCGAAGAACGTTGAAGATTTGGCGACCGACGGTCTTCACTCTCATACCCCATCTCCAAATGTGGAAAAACGCCCTCTCGCTGCTTACGCAGCACTGGAAGAAGGTGAGTCTGTATGATGAACGAACTCTTATTGGAGCGTTTAAAGAAGCTCGGCTGGCATCATACAGCCAACCAACTTGATAGTTTACTAGAAGACGCTTCTAAGGATAATGTATCATATTCTGAGTTTCTTCACACTATCGTTTTGCATGAAACGGAGCAACAAGATTCTGATCAACTAGAAAAGCGAATGAAACGGGCAAAGCTGCCTTACACCAAAACGATTCATGATTTTGACTTTACATTTCAACCAAGTCTGAGCGAGAAAAGGGTCAAGGAAACCTTAACATGTCGCTTTATTGCCAATGGGGAAAATCGCATATTACTGGGTCCTCCGGGTGTAGGAAAAACTCATTTAGCCGTCTCCTTTGCGATTGAAGCGATTACCCAAGGATATACAGCCCTATTTTTGTCGGCCGACGACTTAGTGGCTCAGTGCCGCAAGGCCAATGATAAAGGGACACTCCAGCGACTCGTAAATCGTTGGAGTCGTCCAGACGTGTTAATTGTAGATGAAGTAGGTTATTTTCCTTTTGATGAACTAACCGCCAATGTTTTCTTCCAGGTTGTTTCAAAGCGATACGAACAAGGAGCAATGATTTTAACATCTAATAAATCGTACCTTGAATGGGGAAAAGTTTTTGGTGACGATGTATTGGCAACGGCTATCTTGGATCGCCTCTTACATCATGCGATTACATTTAACATCAAGGGTGACTCCTACCGTTTGCGAGAAAAGAAAAAAGCAGGAATTTATCCTGCCCAAACAACGATTTAGCCGTTCATAATGGGGAATTTCATTTCGTTGAAATTGGGGAAATTTGAATCGTTGTTGACAAGAATAACTGTTTACAGTTAGAGGTATTATACAGCATGGTTTATTAAGACGAAATCAGTACGCTGAATATTACCAATAAAAATTGAAGTTTCAACTAATGAAAAAATAATAGTCCTTCTTTCCAATCTCTTTCATTTTTTAGTTTCTTTTTAAATAATTTGAAAATATCTTCATAAACTAAACTTACTTGTATTTCATAGGAGTGTATTAGTTGTGAAAAAAAATTGGATATTCCTCATTTTCTTTATGGTTTCTTTTTGTTTCAAACCAATATCCATATATGCTTTTACAGATAGTCGTAAAGCATATGAAAGAACAGGGAAAGTAATTTGGGAAGTAAATACAAAGGAAAAAATAGTTGCACTAACATTTGATGACGGTCCTCATCCTGTTTTTACCCCTCAAATACTTGATATATTAGCTAAATACAATGCGAAAGCAATTTTTTTCGTAGCGGGTAATAAAGTTAACAGGTTCCCAGCTATTTTAAAGAGACAAATAAAAGAAGGACACGAAATTGCGAATCATACATATACTCACATTTATGATAAAAACATTACTGCAGCTAAATTAACATCAGAATTAAATCAAACGGATGAAATTATCAAGCGGATCACTGGTTATAAACCAACTCTGTATCGTCCAGTTGGAGGGCTTCATAACAATTTAATTATTAATACAGCTATACAAAATCGCAAGCTTGTGATCTTGTGGTCATGGCATCAGGATCCACAAGATTGGAGGAGTCCAGCAGCTAGCAAAATCTCGAGGTATATAACGAAAGGTGTTAAACCTGGTAATATCATTCTACTTCATGATTGGAATGGTAGTGAATTTTCTAAGATATCTCAGACAGTTGAAGCATTAGAAAGTATCATGAAGTATTTAAACAACAATGGATATAAATGTGTCACAGTATCTGAATTGCTCTATCGTTCCATAAAAAGTATGCCTCCTTTTTTTGATCCTTTATATCAGTGAATTTGGGGTTATTTATTACCTATTTTAAAAATTTATTGTACTGGGGTAGAAAGAGTAACCATGCCGTGAAGCGCAAAGTAGTTCCTATAGAATATATAAAAAAGAAACACAAAGTTTTTTACTTCTGTGTTTCTTCTATAATTTCTTTAATAGTCATACATGCGTAATGCAATCGAGAGCTTTTTTCTAATTTTGGCCTACCTATAACTTTTGCCACGCTTCTTACTTGCTTCTAATCCTTCTACTTGTTCTTAATGAATTTTGAAACAACGGTTTCTTTTGTGATTTATAGTATGTATAAACACTACATTGAATAAATCTTTTTAAGAGAAGAGAGGTGTATTATGTAAACAGATGCTTTACTTCTACCCCACCACAATTAAGCTTAGAAAAGCAAATACCCCAAAATGAGAAAATGTACATTTTTTGTTTTATGAGTGTAAAAAAATCTTAAGTTGATAGGTGTGGAGTCCCGCCGCATAATAAAAAGGCAGAAACATTTTGTATATATCAAATATGTTCCTACCTTTGATTTTATTGTGTTTAAGTTCTATGACCTAAATATAATATATAGGTGACCTTTTTTATGGTGGTTTGATGTGTGATTGGTTGGTGGAATGGAGGAGGGATTTGGCGAAATTTGTCGGTAAGTCGATATTCCATGTCGAATCGTCGATAAATTTAAAAAATCGCCGATATATTGTGTGGAATCGCTGATATATTCCGAGAATCGTCGATATCGTTACATTAGTATATTACTGTTCTTTTAATTTCTCTTGTTGTGCAAGTAGTAAATTGCGCAAGATGTGTCCGCGGTAACTTTCTAGTTTGCGTCCTTCATGATAACGCACGCCTAATTTTTTTAGTTCAGCTACGTACCAGCCTTTTGTTCCGTAATACATTGGATCACTTCCTTTTTGCTTTTGAACAGTATATGTTGGGGATGGAAGTAACTTTCCATTGAAAATAATAAGCCTGGCTGTATCAAGTGGTTCCATAAAATGGATTCTGGATTGTGTATAAAAAAATAGACAGTACTGTATGCTTTTTCAAACAATATATACAAATTTATCCCGCATTAACGGGCAGTAAGACCCCCCACCTCAAAAGTCAGCGGAAGCAAAGAAGTTAGGTGGGGATCAACTGCCCGTAAAAGCCCGATTGGTTCAACTAATAATCAGTGGGAGATGAACAAAATCCCCACTGATTAACGTTTCACTTTATACCCTATGCGTTGGCATGATATTTGCAATGAAAAGAGTATCAACATATAGGGGAGAGATAGAAATGAAGGTTAGTAAAGTGTATACGACAATTGATGCGCACGTAGCTGGAGAGCCACTTCGAATTATTACGGGTGGTGTGCCAGAAATAAAAGGAGACACGCAGCTAGAAAGACGTGCATACTGCATGGAACATTTGGATCATCTTCGCGAAGTTCTTATGTATGAACCGAGAGGACATCACGGTATGTACGGTTGTATCATTACTCCGCCTGCCAGTGCTCACGCTGACTTTGGCGTATTATTTATGCACAATGAAGGATGGAGTACGATGTGTGGACACGGCATTATCGCTGTTATTACAGTTGGAATTGAGACAGGTATGTTTGAAGTGACAGGTGAGAAACAAAAGTTCATTATTGATAGCCCTGCTGGGGAAGTCATTGCGTACGCAACATATAGGGGGAGTGAAGTAGAGTCCGTATCATTTGAAAATGTTCCTTCATTTGTATACAAAAAAGACGTTCCTATTAAAATAGATGACTATGAATTTCAAGTAGATATCGCATTTGGCGGAGCATTCTACGCTGTTGTGGATAGTAAAGAATTTGGTTTGAAAGTTGATTTTAAAGACTTAGCTGCTATTCAAACGTGGGGCGGTAAAATTAAGCACTACATCGAGAGTAAAATGGAAGTAAAGCATCCACTTGAAGAAGGGTTAAAAGGAATATACGGCGTTATTTTCTCAGATGAACCGAAAGGGGAAGACGCAACGTTACGAAATGTAACAATCTTCGCTGATGGGCAAGTAGACCGTTCTCCTTGCGGCACAGGAACTTCCGCAAGAATCGCAACTCTTTTTGAAAAAGGTGCTTTACAAAAGGAAGAAATTTTCGTCCACGAATGCATTACTGATGGGAAATTCGAGGGAGAAGTATTGTCGGTAACAGCGGTACATACATATGAAGCTGTCGTTCCGAAAGTAACGGGACATGCATTTATTACAGGATTTCATCAGTTCGTTGTAGACCCGAGAGATGATTTGAATCGGGGATTTTTGTTAGGATAGAAGGAGGAGGTGGAAAGATATGCTAGTCATAAGCGCGAACGAACAACGAAACTTAGTAAATATGAATGAAGTCATTGCATATGCGGCGCTTGCCTTAAAAGAGTTTTCCGCAGAAAGAACAATCACGCCAATTCGCGGTTCATTACCATTTGCGAACGAGCAAAATACGGCATTAATTATGCCTTCAGTCGCAGAAGGGCTTGAGGCACTTGGTTTAAAAGTAGTAACAGTAGTCCCCGAGAACAAAAAGATAGGAAAGAAAACGATAAACGGGATTGTGATGCTATCAGACTTTCAAACGGGAGAACCGCTCGCGCTGTTAGAAGGTTCGTACTTAACGATGATCCGAACAGGCGCCTTATCAGGAGTAGCGACAAAATATTTAGCACGTCATAACGCAAAAACGTTATGTATTATCGGGACAGGAGAACAGGCGAAGGGAATTGCCGAAGCTGTATTTGCAGTTAGAGATATTGAAAAAGTCATTTTATACAATCGAACAGAAGAAAAGGCGTATGCATTCTCGCAATATATACAAGAGAAATTCAATAAACCTGCGTACGTTTACACAAGTGCAAATGAAGCAATAAGCGAAGCAGACATCATCGTCACAACTACGAACGCATCCACACCAGTCTTCTCAAAAAAACTACAAAAAGGCGTCCACATAAACGCCGTCGGCTCATTTAGGCCGAACATGCAAGAACTACCATCACACGTCATCGCGGGCGCAAATAAAGTAGTAGTTGAATCAAAAGAAGCAGTATTAGAAGAAACAGGAGACCTTCAAGTTCCGATACAGGAAGGTTTATTCAAAGCAAACGACATCCACGCCGAACTTGGTCAAATCATAAGCGGAGAAAAAGCAGGCCGCGAAAGTGATGAAGAGATTACTATTTTTAAATCGGTTGGTTTGGCGGTAGTGGATATTATTGTTGCGAAGTATTTGTATGAGAGAGCGGTGGAGCGCGGCGTGGGGAATAGGATTGAGTTTTGAGAGAGACTGCCTTTTGGTGGTCTTTTTAATTTTGGGTTGAGGGGTAATAACATTTGGTCCTTTCCAAGAAAAATAAAGAGTTGCATCAAAGTTATTTTAGGTGTTATGAAGAACTGAGTCATTTATTTCTACAGGTTTCTAAATTTTATAACTGCTGTACAGTATCGCCATAACCACTACTAGCATTTCCATCGTCTTAAAAAAGATTTATAGTTATATTATAAATCTTCTTAAGGAGAGGGTATATTGAATAAGAAAAACAGGATGAATATTGCTATTTTAACAATTTTATTATTAATAATAGGCTACATATCTTATACAATGTACAGCAAAAATATTACGCAAGATAAAGCTTCGAAAGTAGCAATAAATCACATGAAGGATAAAGAAAATATAGATCTTGTAGTTACTAAAGCTGAGATTTTACATGGAGTTCGTGAGGGTTTTATTGATGTAGAAGGTTATTCTAAAAATGATAAGAAGAAGGTAATCCGTGTTACAATAAACAAAACGCAAAACTATTTAGTCTCTGGTTGGGGATTTAAGAACCAAAGGTAATAAGTTAGATTACTCCAATAGAACTACCACTGGCATCTGTTTTATGAAGCCATTGGTAGCTAATCCGCTGATTTTCCTATTAAGATTAGGATCTCAAACGGTGTCCTTTGTTAGACCGCCGTGCATTTCATTATTAGAGGTGTAGCTGTTTACCATTCCCGCCATTCTTCTGTTATATCTTCTTCCGATTCTAAGCCAGCTATTCGTGCTGCTGTATCGATAAATTCATAGAGATCTTCTCTTTCCATTGTTTCGATAAAATGGTCATGTTCGATATTTAGTTCATTTAATTTAAGAACTACCTCTTTAACAACTTGCATTACTTCGACTTCGTTTGGGTTCTTTCCTAATTGCTCTAGATGGTTAATGTAAGTGTCAAGGGCCGTATTTGTTGCACTTATATTTTCTTCAGTGAAAAATTCCCCGTCTTCATCATACTCAACCCATGATGTTGTTGGTTTGGTTTTTTTCAATTCATCAAATGTCATGATAACCTCCTAAAAAGTGTTTTTTTATCTTTAATCCCATTCTACATTTTCGATCATATATAACAATCATTTAAGAGGAATTTTTTAGGATACTAGTTTTTTAACTTATTTTGCTCTTCGCATCAATATAGTTTATCGCAAGAATGCATAAATAGATTTCAAACCTTCTAGTTTTACAAAAAAGTTTGACTTTATATAGAGGTAGTGGTAATTTAAAACTTATAAGAAAACTCGGAATTAATTCCGAGTTTTCTTATGGGTATAACTAGTTTGAGGGGGCCGAAAGATGAAACGGAAATTATTTGCATTACCATTTGTCCTAATACTACTTATTGCATTAGCGGCTTGTTCTGGAGGAAAAGATTCTTCGAAGCAAGCGGGCACTAGTAAATCAGGGACTCCGAAAGATGGAGGAACGTTAACGATTGGTGTTAGCGATAACCCAGAGACGATGAATCCGCTTTATGCGAATGATCGTGTGTCGTTAACTGTGCAGCAAGCTTTATATGCACCGCTGTATCATATGGAAGACGGTAAGAAAAAGTTTGTTCTTGCTGAAAGCTTTACGCCTTCAGAGGATCAATTAACGTGGACATTGAAGTTAAAAGATAATTTGAAATGGCATGATGGTAAGAAAATTACATCAGACGACATAGCATTTACATTCCAATCTATTTTAGATGAGAAGCAAAATAGTTCAAGTCGTGAAAACTTTGTTTTTAAAGGAAAACCGCTTGAGGTGAAAAAAGTAGACGAGTTAACAGTTCAATTCGTTTTACCACAAGTAAGCGCATCTTTTGAAGGTGTGATGAATGATTTTTTCCCAATTCCGAAACATGTATTTGAAGGGGAAGCAGATTTAGCGAAGAGTAAGAAAAACTTACAGCCTGTAGGATCAGGTCCATTTAAGTTTAAAGAGTATAAATCAGATGAGTACGTTGCATTAGATCGATTCGATGATTATGTAGGTGGTAAAGCGAAGTTAGACTCTATCGTATACCGCGTTGTAAAAGACCGTAATACAGCAAATGTTTCACTACAAAATGGTCAAATCAACATGAAGATGATTGAGCCGCAAGACTTTAAGAAATTAGATAGCACTGGGAACTTCTCAATGGTGACATTCCCAGAAGGTAGATTATTCTACTTATCTTATAACATGAATACAGATTTGATGAAGAAAAAAGAAGTGCGCCAAGCAATTGCGCATGCGTTAGATAAGAAAGAAATGATTAACTCTGCATTCGTTTCTAGTCAATTTGCAGAACCAGCAAATTCAATTTTAACGCCGGATGCTATGTATTATGCAAAAGACATTAAAGATTATAAGTATGATAAGAAAGAAGCGAAAGATTTATTAGCGAAAGCTGGCGTGAAAGATAAAGAAAAAGTACGCGTGATGTATGTAACGAATAATAAAATTATGGAAAGCTTAGCGCTTTATACACAACAAAAATTACAAGAAGTTGGCTTAGAAGTTGAACTGAATGCATTAGATGCTAGTGCAGCAAGTGAAAAAAGCTTAGATAAAGAGAATAAAGAATTCGATATTACATTCGGTGGTTACATAATGGGACCTGAGCCAGATTCATATAAGAGCTTATTCTTAAGTAATGCTGAATACAACTATGCACGTTATAAAAACGCTGATTTTGATAAGTTATGGGAAGAAGCTGCAGTTGAAACAGATAAAACAAAACGAGCAGAACTATACCATAAAATTCAAGAGACAGCTAGAGAAGATTTACCTTATCTACCAATTGCGTATCCGAAAGCGGTTATTGCAGTAGATAAAAAGTTTGATGGATTAAAAGAAGCAAAAGCAATTCCTGTCACAATGTTTGAAGATTTATCTAAGATTTATGAAGTGAAATAAGAAACAAACAGTAAAGAAGCTGGTGGAAATCAGCTTCTTTAGCTTGAGGGGGGAAGTTTGTGTATAAAGTAATTGCGAAGAGGCTTTTAAATGCAATTCCGCTTTTATTTGTTATTTCTATTATCTCTTTTTTATTAATAAAACTAGCACCGGGTGATCCTGTTCGAAACTTTGTCACGCCGAATATGAGTCCAATTGATGTTGAGCGTATTCGTAGAAGTTTAGGGCTCGATCAACCAATTTATATGCAGTATATTTTATGGTTAAAAAATATTGTAACAGGGAACTTTGGTTATTCACTTCAAAACCATCGTCCAGTTTTAGATCTTATTGTAGAAAGGTTACCTGCGACAATCGGCTTAATGGGATCGTCTTTACTCGTCTCATTTGTAATTGCAATCCCGCTTGGACTACTTACAGGTGTGAAAAAGAATTCTATCTTTGATCGCATTGTAAACTTTATTTCTTATGTGGGAATCTCAATGCCAGTCTTTTGGTTCGCTTTACTATTAATCTATTTATTCTCTTTAAAGTTGAACCTTCTTCCAAGTATGGGTATGCGTACAGTCGGTCAAGATTCCTTCTTGGATATTGTGCAGCACGGTATTTTACCTTGTATGGTGCTTGCGTTCCAAAACGTTTCTGTTTATATGAGATATATTCGTTCCAGTACAATTCAACAATTAGAAGAAGACTATGTACAAATTCAATATGCGTACGGTGCTTCGAAGAAAACCGTTTTATTTAATCACGTACTTCGAAATGTATTAATACCAATCATTACAATTTTCGGATTATCTATTCCAAGTTTAGTAGGCGGAGCGTTCATTACGGAAACAGTATTCTCATGGCCGGGTCTTGGTTCACTTGGGGTAAATGCTATTTTTAGATTTGATTATCCAATTATTATGGCAATTACATTACTATCGTCCTTCATGTTAATTCTCGGTAACTTAATTGCTGATATTTTATATGGCGTAGTAGATCCGCGCATTCGAATGAGGGGGTGATTTGGAATGAATAATAGGAGATTTCAAACGATAAAAAGTAGTTTTACGAAAAATAAGTTTGTACTAATGGGAGTTATTATACTGGCGGTTTTAACGATTGCATCGATATTTGCATTTGTATCACCGTATGATCCTAGTAAAATGTCGATTCCAGATCGTTTACAAGAACCGAGTATGAGTCATCCTTTCGGAACGGATGATTACGGAAGGGATTATTTAACGAGGGCGTTATATGGCGGAAGAGTTTCACTTGCGGTCGGTTTTCTAGCGATGGTTGTTTCTATTACAATCGGTACCGCAGTTGGAACAATTAGCGGATATTTTGGCGGAAAGTTAGACAACTTTTTAATGCGAATTGTTGAAGTACTTATGTCAATTCCATCATTTTTCTTAATGCTGTTATTAAATGCTTATTTAAAACCAGGGATTACGACGTTAGTTCTTATTATTGGATTACTAACATGGATGGACACCGCTCGTATTGTAAGGGCAGAAACGCTATCCGTAAAAGAGCGGGAGTATGTTTTATATGCAAAAGTATCAGGACAAAAATCACTCACAATTATTGTAAGACATATCATTCCAAACATTTTATCAACCATTATTATCGCTGCGACATTAACAATTGCGACATCGATTTTAATGGAATCATCACTTAGCTTCTTAGGGTTAGGTATTAGAGAACCAGATTCTTCTTGGGGCAGCATGCTAAACAATGCGCAAGGATATATTGGTGAAGCTTGGTATTTAACACTCTTCCCAGGATTCCTTATTCTTTTAACGGTACTTAGCTTTAACGTAATTGGTGAAGCATTGAAGAAAGCTTTCGCGCCAAAAGGAGCTGGAAATGAAAACTAAAGTGTTACGTGAAAGGAGTGAGAAGCGTGTCTGAAAAACTATTAGAAGTGAATAATTTAAAGACTTCTTTTTTCATAGAAAGCGGAGAAGTAGAAGCTGTTCGAGGCGTTACATTTCGCTTAAATAAAGGAGAAGTAGTTGGTATCGTTGGGGAATCTGGAAGCGGGAAGAGTGTAATGGCGAAGTCTGTTATGTCTCTCGTTACGTCACCAGGAAAAGTGAAAGAAGGGGAAATCCTTTTTCATAATGAAAACATCCTTTCTAAATCTGAGAAAGAATTGCGTTCTATTAGAGGAAATCAAATTTCACTTATATCCCAAGATCCAATGTCGGCGCTAAATCCAGTCGTGAAAATTGGAAAGCAAATGACGGAAGTAATTATACGGCATCAAAAAGTAAAAAAGAAAGAAGCAGAGCGAATTGCGATCAACTTGTTAAAACAAGTCGGTCTTTCGTCACCAGAAGAAAGGATAAAACAATATCCGCATGAACTAAGCGGCGGTATGAAGCAGCGGGTTATGATTGCGATGGCGATGTCTTGTAATCCAGACCTTCTCATTGCGGACGAACCGACGACAGCGCTTGATGTAACGATACAAGCACAAATACTAGATTTAATGAAAAACTTAAAAAACGAAACGAACATGGCGTTACTTCTTATTACGCATGACTTAGGAATAGTCGCACAAAACTGTACACGCGTTATCGTTATGTATGGCGGGCTTATTATGGAAGAAGGACCTGTACTTGATATTTTCCAATCACCGAATCATCCGTATACGAAAGGGTTACTAAACTCTTTGCCAAAAATATCGAACGGCGTAAAAGAAAGACTCGCGCCCATTCAAGGTGTAACACCAAACTTATTAAACCCGCCAAAAGGTTGCCCGTTCGCAGAGCGTTGCCCGCATGCGATGGACATTTGTGAAAAAGAACGTCCGCCATATTTTGAAATTGGAAATGAAAGACGCTCTATGTGCTGGTTAAACGATAAGACAGTAGGTGATTCCCATGCATGAAGAAAACTTAATTGAAGTTCGGAACTTAAAAAAGTATTTTCCTATTAAAAAAGGACTATTCGGCAGAAAAACGGAGCAATTAAAAGCGGTGGATGACTTAAGCTTCACAATTAAAAAGGGTGAGACATTCGGGTTAGTAGGAGAATCGGGCTGCGGAAAATCAACGACAGGAAGAAGTATCATTCGTTTACACGACGTTACTTCAGGTAACGTTTTATTCGACGGAAAAGATATCGCAAGTTTAAAAGAAAGTGAACTAAAAGAATATCGAAAACGAATGCAAATCATTTTCCAAGATCCATACGCATCATTAAACCCGTCGATGAATGTATTCCAAATTATTAGTGAGCCAATGAACATTCACGGATCTTATGAAAAAGAAGAACAAAAAGAAATCATCTTAGACCTGCTCAAAAAGGTAGGCTTAAAAGAAGAACACTTATACCGCTACCCGCACGAATTTAGCGGAGGCCAGCGCCAGCGCATCAGCATTGCGCGTGCACTATCTGTAAAACCAGATTTTATTTTATGTGACGAACCAATCTCAGCACTAGATGTCTCAGTCCAAGCACAAGTCGTAAACATGCTGCAAGACATACAAGAAGAAACAGGCGTCACATACTTATTCATCGCACATGACTTATCTATGGTAAGACACATATCAGACCGAATCGGGGTCATGTACTTAGGAAACATAGTAGAAATTGCCGACAGCGAAGACTTATATACAAAACCGGCACATCCATACACACAAGCACTACTCTCATCCATGCCAGAACCAGATCCAACAAACATAGGCAAAGAACGGATCATCCTAGAGGGAGAAGTACCGAGCCCACTAAACTCACCGTCCGGCTGCAAATTCAGAACGCGCTGCAAATTCGCCACTGAAAAATGCGCGCAGGAAGTACCGAAGATGGTAGAGATTGCGAAAGGACATGAGGTGGCTTGTCATTTGTTTTAGAGTGGGGGAAAGCACTGGGGGGACCTGGTGCTTTTTTCTTTTGTAGGGGGCGTGGATGCTGGTGTGGGATTGGTTGGTAGTTTTGGCGCTAGTTTTTGCGAAATTTGTCGGTAAGTCGATATGTTGTGTCGAATCGCCGATATATTCGGAGTTGCGGTCGATATAATTGAATAATCGCTGATATATTTTTGTAAAGAGTGGGATTGGGATTGGTTGTAGATTAATGGTCAGCGACTGTCTATATTTGCATCTCCTATCATATAATTCCCTTTATTTTCTAACTATAATTTTAATGACGAACTTTTTTTGTTGGGAAAGTACGTAAAGTAAGACAGCGTATTAAAAATCATCGTGATGAAGTATATCGTATTGATGTATGTATTGTAGAAGATCCGATGGAAAGAGAAATTTACGAAACATATATGATTAACGAATTTCAAGCAAAGTATAATGTGGATAAAGTATTTTATAAATAACACCAACGTAAAACATGATTTTGGTACTACATCAAGATCATGTTTTTTATATGCAATAAAAACAATTGATTACTCTTAATCATTCGACAAGATGCAACAATTTAAGATTGTATTTTTTGCTATGATAAGTAAGGAATTTACATATCGTGTTATTGGGGGATAAAAAGAGATGTTGAAAAAATTTACTACATGTATTTTAGGTGGCGCTTTAGTATTCAATTTATCTGGTTGCGGCAATACATCCGACAAAACTTCTTCAGAATCTAAAGAAACTAATTCTAAACAAGAAGAAAAGAAAGTGCAAACAACTGATGAGGCGAAAACGAAAGAGAATACAAAGCAGAAAAATACAGAACAAACAAAAGAGAAATCAAAAATAAAAGAAAAAGAGTATACTGTAAACAAGGATTTTCATACACCTAAATTTGATGTAACTGTAAAAAGAGTTGTAGAAAGAGATAAGGTTGGTAAAGAAAGTATAGGATTCCAAAAACCTGAAGATGGACATGTCTTTATTGTTGTAGAAGCAGAAGGGAAAAATATCACAAGCGAACCGATGAAATTAGCCTTTTTACCATCAGTGGATTTAGTGGATGAAAATGATAATGCTTACCAAAGTGATGTGTGGGCAGCTAGTAGTTATGATGTTGAAAAAGGTGAGACATCTAGTATTACTAAGGAATTAAAACCAGGGGAAGTAAAGAGACAAAATAAAGTTTATGTGATTAATAAAGAAAAATTTGATACAGGAAAATGGTATGTAGTTGTTAACAATGAGTATAAGGAACAAATTAAATAGTGTTTATTTATGAAGAGGAGATGGCTCCTCTTTTTTGTTGTAAGTTAACATAGAATTTTATTTTAACATGATATCAGAGAACGTTTATTGAATAGTGAATTAAAATTAAATAAACCGAAGAAAGAGTAATCTTATTTATACTAGAAAAATAGCAAAGGAGAGTAAAAAATGAAAATTTGGGAATTAAAGAGTTCATTTGATGGCTATGAATCCTTTCAATTATTGAATTTAGAAGAAGATTCTAAAAAGTATTTTGAAGGAAAAATTGACTCGGCAGCAAAAGCATCTAATTCATGGGGAGAAATACGTATTAAATGTGTAGAAGAAGGAAATCAAAGTGATTTGCCTCATTTTTGGGGAGAAGTTGGTACACCAATGGTTAGTCGGAAAGCTAAAAAATTCTTAGAGTCTATACTTGGTGATAATGTAGAATTTCTTCCCCTAATTCATGATGTGACGGGAGAAGTGTATTATATAATTAACGTTTTAAATGCAATAGATGCTATTGACTATGAGAAAGCTATACTAAAGAAACTACGTTCTGGCTTAGTAATAGATTTCAAAAAATACGCATTCTTACCTAATATGGTTAAGAACCAAACAATATTTAAAGTTTACTTAAATGAAATATTACATATTCCTTCCGTTTTTGTATCAGATGAATTTAGAAATACAGTGTTAGAAAGTGATTTAAAAGGTTTTGAATTTATAGAGGTATGGGATTCAGAAGCAAACATGTAAAAGAAAGTCCTAAAATAATTGATAGGAGTTAGTGATATGGATGCAAAGGTTTTAGAAGTTCTAAGAATGTTAAACAATTATGAGGGAAATGAAAAAGAAATTTTTGAATTGATTCAAGCTGAAGTAATGGTGAAATTTATATGTGGAAAAATCTGATTTTAGAAATTGAAAAAATAGAGAAAAGTTTTAATGATAAACTGAATACACCAGCAACAGATAGTGAGGTTCAGAAATTAAGAGAACACATGAAAGAGAGTTTTAATGTTGACCTGCCGAGTGAATATGAGGAGTTTCTTAAAAATGTAAATGGATTAGATTTTAACGGGCTAGTATTTTATGGAGTTGACTCTTATTTGTTAGATACAGAAAGGGACGAATCAATTTGCGGGCTTATAGAAACCAATGATATTTGGTATGAAAATGAATTTCAAAAAGAGTATCTTTTCTTTGGCGATTCAAATATTGCGTGGTTTTGTAAGAGTTTATCAGACGGTACTTATTTAGAACTTGATAAACCATCAGGTACGGTAATGAACACATATAATGATTTTAATACAATGCTTGAGGAAGCGTTAAAAATAACCCTTCTTTAATAGAAATAGAGAACCTGGTGGGTACCATCATGAGAGTATGATGGGAGGCGGAAAAATAAAACCTGGAACTGAGTCACCACCTAATCGTTTTGGTGTATATATTGCTGAAATCGAAGTTAATGGGGTTCTAAAGGAATCACCATCGACCTTTTTCCAAAAATACAAGTAGGCATGTTAGGGCTCTTAGGCGCAATAAGAAGGTATGATTATTCGATAGGGAATGCTTTTGAGCCGTTTGCAATCCCTACGATAGTAGGGGAAATAAAAAAGTATTTACGTGATAAAACATGGGGCATTCACGTTCCAAGGCGAATTAAAGATTTAGGCGGAAAAATTAAACTTGCGATAGAGGAGTTAACAGATCAACTGCAACGTTCACCGAAAATTATAGAGATTGCGGATCATTTAGAACTATCCGAAGAGGAAGTGCTAGAAATTATGGATGCGAAAAATAATTATCGAGTATCCTCCTTAGATGATGTAGTTGAAAATGCATCTGATGGCAGTTCGGTGGCGAGAATTGAATCTGTAGGTGAAGTAGAGCAAGGATATGAAGAGACAGAAAGGCGTCTCGTTTTAAAGGATATTTTTAACGTATTAAATGAGACAGAAAAAAGTGTTATTCATTATATATTTGAAGAAAATTTAAATCAAAAAGATACAGGGGAACGGTTAGGTATTTCACAAATGCACGTTTCTCGTATTAAAAGACAAGCAATAAGTAAATTGAAGCAAGCAGCATTTTTAGATACATAAAAATTTTAAAGAATTATGTTTAAAACATGAGAAAAGGGGTAGTTATTAAGTATAGGAGGAGATATAAAAATGTCACACGATGTGAAAGAACTAATCGAAGGATTAAATGAAGATTTAGCAGGAGAATACTCGGCAATTATTATGTATAACCATTATGCAGCTACGGTTTCTGGTATATATAGACAAGTGTTAAAGCCTTTCTTTGAATCTGAAATTAGTGATGAACAAGGACATGCCCTATATTTAGCAGAGAAAATTAAGACGTTAGGTGGTACACCTACTACAATCCCTTTACCAGTGAAACAAGCAGAAGATGTGAGAGAAATGTTAGAATATGCTAGACAATCAGAATATGAAACAATTAAGCGTTATGAAAAGCGAAAAGAACAGGCAGCAAAATTAAATATGACAGAGTTAGTTGTAAAGTTAGAAGACATGATTGCAGATGAAACAAATCATATGGAAGAATTAGATCGTCTTTTAAATGACAAAGCAATGGTCCTAAATTAAAAGTGGAAATTTACCCCACTTTAACGGGCAGTAAGACCCCCCACCTCAAAATGCAGCGAAAGCAAAGAATTTAGGTGGGGGGTTAACTGCCCATAAAAGTCCGATTGGTTCAACTAATAATCAGTGGGGGATGAAGAAAACCCCCACTGATTAAAGTTTCACTTTATAGAATGAAAGAACAAACTCTCATTTCTGGGGGTTTGTTCTTTTGCTGTATAAATGTGTTTGAGTAGGAAATTTTCATTTCATAACTGAGTATGTAATACTAGAAAAATAGAAAATGATAATCGATTTACATTTTATATAAGAAAAGGGGAAATAACTTGTGTCCATTTTAATTGTCGATGATAATCCGGTGAATATCTTTGTAATTGAAAAAATTTTGAAGCAAGCCGGGTATCAGGATCTTGTATCGCTGAATTCTGCACAAGAGCTTTTCGAATACATCCATTTTGGAAAAGATTCTTCCAGGCATAATGAAATAGATTTAATACTATTAGATATTATGATGCCTGAAATTGATGGACTTGAAGTTTGTAGGCGATTACAAAAAGAGGAGAAGTTTAAAGATGTTCCTATTATTTTTGTAACAGCTTTAGAAGATGCAAATAAATTAGCTGAAGCGCTTGATATGGGGGCAATGGATTATATTACGAAACCGATAAATAAAGTTGAATTGTTAGCGCGTATGCGTGTAGCATTACGCTTGAAATCGGAATTAAATTGGCATAAAGAACAGGAAGAAAATCTTCGGAATGAACTAGATTTAGCTACGCAAGTACAAAGAAACTTATTAAGTAGTCCATTAAGAGAAGAACACATAAAAATCGAAGCAAGTTACTTACCTTCATTTAAACTAGCTGGAGATATGTATTACTGGTATAAAATCGATGAAAACCGCTACGGTATTATATTATTAGATGTGATGGGACATGGTGTATCAGCTTCCTTAGTTTGTATGTTTATTTCGTCTGTATTACGTGAAACGATTAAAAGTTTAATCGATCCAGAACTCGTTATGAAAGACTTAAATAAATATATGACTCTTTTACATAATGAGAATGACAATATTCCATATTATTTTACAGCGATATACTTAGTAGTGGATACAGAAAAGAGAACGATTGAATATGTAAATGCAGGACATCCTTCTGGATATGTTTTAGTTGATGAAACAAATGTAGTGGAACTAAATCGCGGGAGTTGTGCGGTAGGATTTTTTGATGAAATAAAAGTTGAAAAGACAGTTATACCTTTTGAGAAGAACGCTCAAATCACATTGTTTACAGATGGTGTACTTGAAGCAATAGCAAATGATGAATTTGAGGCTGAAGAGAAATTACGTACTTTCACAGAAAGAAAATGGGGAGATTTAGAAGAAGAGATAGAAGGGTTTTATAAGGAAGAACAGAAGAAAGCACAATCAGATGATATGTGCCTCATTATGATACAAACGAATGCGAAATAAAAAGCGTATGAAATCCAAACAGAGGATTTCATACGCTTTTATTGTATTTTTTGGTAGATTTGTTCGTTCGGATTAAATTGGATATAATGCGGCATTATATCTGAAAAACGAAGCGTTTCTTTATTTCCTAAACATAGGAATCCGTTGTGACCTAAACTTTCATAAAATAGTTGCTGTACTTGGTTTTGAAGTTTACTCGTAAAGTAAATTAAAACGTTACGGCAAAGTATAATGTGAAATTCGTTAAAAGATTGATCAGTTACTAAATTATGCTGTGCAAAAATAATGTTTTGTAACAGTGACGGATTAAAATAAGCAAAGCGACTATCCGTTGAATAATAGTTGGAAAATGCTTGTGTACCGCCAGCTTGTAAATAGTTTTTCGTATAAGTTTGCATTTTATTTAATGGAAGGATGCCTTGTTTTGCTTTTTCTAACACATTTGTATTCATATCTGTTGCGTAAATAACAGCTTTTTCACTTAATCCTTCTTCATGAAGTAAGATGGACATGGATAATACTTCTTCACCAGTTGCACATCCAGCATGCCAAATTCTAATTTCAGGATGCTTTCTTAATTCAGGAATAACATGCTCTCTTAGCGCCTTAAAAAAGATAGGGTTACGGAACATCTCAGTTACATTAATGGAGAAATCATTTAATAACTGTTCTAAAACCCCCTCTTCATGAATTACTTTTTCAATTAATTTTGAAATGGTAGGGATATTAGAAAGCTGCATTCGATTACAAATTCTTCTATAAATAGATGTGCGAGCATATTGGCGAAAATCAAATCCTGATAGTTTAAATACCGCTTCCAATAGTAAGTCAATTTCTAAGTTCGTACGCTTATCCGTATCTACTGATGGATCAAAATTATAATACTTATTTTCCACTGAAACGAAACCTCACTTATTTTATTAACCATACACTCATTACTGAATAGAGTTGATGTAAATTTAATGGTTTACTTATATAATCTGAAGCGCCAGCAGATAAACATTTTTCCTTATCATTTGGCATTGCTTTCGCAGTTAATGCGATAATAGGTATTTCATGTAATCCTAAGTTCATTCGGATATGTTCCATCGTTTCATAACCGTCCATATTCGGCATCATAATATCCATTAAAATAAGGTCGATATTTGTATTGTTTTTTAGTATGTCTAAACACTCTATACCGTTTTGTGCAGTAATAATGTTAGCATGTTGTTTTTCTAGTGCATTTTGTAACGCAAATATATTTCGATGATCATCATCGACAATTAAAATGGTTTTCTCTTGGAAGACGTTATTAGTTTCTGGAATCACGATAGTTTCCTCCACAACTTCAGCAGGAATAACTTCATCTACCGTTGCTGCCACTTCTAAATTGGATACTTGTATATCAGTTAATCCATTTGGAAGGTTAGGAATATATACAGTGAAAGTACTGCCTTCTCCTACATGACTCTGTAACGTAATCCAACCACCTAACAATCTAGCAAACTCTTTACAAATAGATAATCCTAAGCCTGTACCACCATATTTTCGAATCGTTGCGCCATCTGCCTGTTGAAAGGCTTCGAAAATAAGTTGATGCTGTTCTTTAGCGATACCAATACCAGTATCTTTTACCGAAATGGTCATCCAATCATTACTGATAGACTGCATTTCATGGCTCAAATTAGTTGCTTCTATTGAATCGAAATGTAAAGAGACAGATCCTTTTTCCGTAAATTTAAATGCATTGGATAATAAATTTTTAATAATTTGTTCAATCCGTTTTGCATCTGTATAAAACAGATTAGGAATCGTGTCACTGTCTTCAACAGTAAATTCTACATTTTTTTGTGCAGCGATATGTAAGAAGTTTTGCTGCATACTTGCTGCCATATCACTTATGTTCGTTGCTTCAAAAATGACATCTAGTTTTCCAGCTTCTACTTTCGATAAATCTAGTATGTCATTAATTAAAGTAAGCAAATCTTTTCCTGATGAATGAATAACGGTTGCCAATTCAATTTCATCATCGGATAGATGATTGTCATGATTTTCTTTTAACATTTCAGATAATAGTAAAATACTATTTAATGGTGTGCGTAATTCATGTGACATATTTGCTAGAAATTCTGATTTGTATTTTGAGCTACGTAACAACTCGCTTGCTTTTTCTTCTAATTCTAATTTCGTAATTTGTAAGTCAGCTGTCTTTTGTTCAGCTTCTTCTGTTCTAGACTCTAATTGTTCATTCGTTGTTCGTAATTCTTCGGCTTGCATTTGTAGTTCTTCCGCTTGCGTTTGCAATTCTTCTGATTGAACTTGTAACTCTTCTGTCATTGCTTGTGATTCATGTAAAAGAGTTTGAATTCGCATACGTCCCATAATACTATGGATTGTTAAACCTAGATTATCAATAGTTTGTTGAATGAAATCTTGATGTAAGTCTGAGATCTCAGTTACACTTACTAACTCCATTACTGCAATTACTTCATCTTCAAATAAGACAGGGATGACTAGTATATTTTTAGGACGTATTTCTAATAATCCAGTAGTAACGTAACGAAACTCTTCAGGTATGTCCCTCAGAATAAAACTTTTCTTTTCTAAAGCAGACTGTCCAATGAAACCTTCACCCATTTTAATAGATTGTTTTCCAATATCAGCACCTTGCTCAGCGAAAGAAGCTTTCTTTACATAGTAGACAGTTTCTTCAACTTCTTCACGTACATAAAATGCACCGCAAGAAGTTTGCGTTTTTTGTATAATGCCACTCAAAATTTTGTTGCCTAACATCTCGATAGAGGATACACCTTGATACATTAAAATTAATTCTGCAAGCTCCGTTTGTAACCACTCTCTTTTCGATATTTCGTCCAGTAGGTGATTTGTTGTATGAGCAAGATCTTTTATTTCGTCATGTGTATTTACATGAATTCTTTCCGTAATTTTTTCTTTAGAAGAAATGGATTTAATAGCTTGAATTACATTTTTAATCGTTTTTGTAATGGAATTCGAAATATAGAGTGAAATGATAATGGAAATACAAGAAAGTAAGAACAATAAACTGTATAACCAAATCTCTAATTTATTATTTTCCGTATCTAATTGTGCAGCTCTTTTTTTCGTTAATTGCTCCTCAGTGCTACGGAAGTCAGTTAGCTGTGATTGCAATGATTGAATTTCGGTAGTGTCGATTTCTTGTATGTTATTACTATTATGGTTTGCAATTAACGGGTGAATTTCTTTATTTATCCAATTAGTAATATTTCCGTTAATCTGTTTTAATTTTTCTTGCTGAGATGGGTTATCTTCTAATAAAGAAAAAAGATCATGGTAATGTTTTTCATAATCTTTTTCGGCAGAGTTAAGAGATTGCAGATAATTCGCGTTATTAGAAGTGATAAAGCCCTTCGCTTTATTTTCAATTGTTAGCAATTCTTTCTCCACTTGATTCGTTAAATTAAGAACTTTAAAATCGTGATCAATAATAAAATTACGAGATTTTTGTAAATTGGAAATCTCATTGTTTAGCATAATGAAAGAAATAAGTAAGAACAAAATGATAACTAAATAACCAGCCATAATTTTGTAGCGAATACTAAATTTTGTTTCCGATTTCATTAAAAATTCCTACCTTCAAGGTTATTAAAAGTTTTCTATTTTAAAGAATGAAAAACGTAATATATATTATATCAGTTTTCATAGGGCCAAACTAGAAATCCCCCTATTGTATTAGGGGGTCTCGTTTTGAATAGAAGAAATCATTTTGAAGTATAAAACGATATATGAAAAGTAACAATTGAGGGAATAGGGGGATAACAAAACTTTTAAGAAGGAAAGAGTGTTCTTAAAGCTTTTTTTGCATCTATTCCTTCAAAGATAAATAATACAAGCTCTCTCTTTTTTACAGTAAGGAAAAATGATACTAATGTGCTTAAATTTTTAATAGCAGTAAGTGTTCCGTGTTTACTTATAAATACATTTGTTTGAAATGTTGTCATTACAGCATAAAAATGATGAATCTGCGTTATTGTAGGTGTTTCATTATAAAGAATAGTAGTAGAGTGAATGGCATTCATCGTAATATTCCTTTCCATATAATAAGCATAACAATATAAACATACCCGTTTAAAAAAATGTTAAACCTATAAAATTTAAAAAATATAATTATAGTTTTTTACGTTTAGAAAGAGTTATGGAGGGTATACATATACTACAAAGAGATTGACCGAAGATGAATTGTAAGGTTTTATACTTTTACTTTAAATAAAAAGGAGACTGTTACATATGGATAAAATGATAACGGATATTACATTTGATTTCATTTACTTGTTAAGTAGTTCTCTTGTAATCCTTTTATTATTGGCGTTTTTTGTGAATGGATATGTGAATAAAAAAATTAGTGTATATAAAAACGAAGAGTAATAAAGATATATTATATAAAACTTTAGGAGGTTAATAGTTATGAATGTGGATAGAAAAATAGTAGGTGTTTTTCAAACAATTGATGATGCGGCACTCGTTATTAATGAATTAAAGGAAAAAGGATACTCGGCAGATAACATTTCAGCTATTGCGAAAGATCAAAAGGAAATTGAACATCTGGAAGAAAAATCGGGTGAAAAAGTGAATCATGAAACTGCACATAAAGGGGATATCTTTTCAGCGACGGGACTTGTAGCAGGAGGAGTAGCAGGAGGACTCGGAGGTTTATTAACAGGTCTTGGTGTACTTGCCGTATCTGGAATGGGTCCAATTGTAGCAGCGGGACCTATCGCAGCAGCTATTGGAGGAGCCGGTATTGGCGGAGGAGCTGGAAGTTTAATAGGAGCATTTATCGGATTAGGAATCCCTGAAGAACATGCTAAAAAGTATGAAGAATATATTTACGATGGAAATATATTAATTTTAGTAGATGCAAAATTAGATGATAAGTTAGAAATCTACAAAATATTTGATAAGCATCATGCTTATAACTCTGATTTCTTTAAATAAAATGTAAACAAAGTAAATATCGTTTTTGATCTTACAACTTTGGCGCGACCGAGGAGTCGTATGACTATAAGAGAGGAAGGGTTTATAGTAAAAGATCAAGTTTTAGAGAGAAGGAGTGTCTTGTCGTGATTGTAAAAATATTAAAGGATAGTAGTAATAGCTTCCTTTGTACAGTACAAAATAAAAATGGAGAGAAGTATGTGAAGAAATGGTTTCGTAAACAGGGAAACAAGGAAGAATTAGGACGACCGACTTTTAAAGAAATAGAAAAGGACTGGAGAGAAAATAGAGAATCATTTATGTATCCTAATGTTAAAGCGCTTTATTAAACAAAATAGTCGCTGTATTCTTACAAAACTGTCACATTCCTGTAAGGTAATTCAATAGATTCATTGTTTGTTCCATGTCATAATAAAGACATAAGAAAGCTTATTCAAAATACAAATTATTAGGAGCGTGTCAGTCATGATTGTAACAACAACGTCTGGAATTCAAGGTAAAGAAATTATTGAGTATATCGATATTGTAAATGGTGAAGCTATTATGGGTGCAAATATTGTCCGCGATTTATTCGCTTCTGTTCGTGATGTTGTCGGTGGTCGTGCTGGTTCTTACGAAAGCAAACTAAAAGAAGCTCGTGATATCGCAATGGATGAAATGAAAGAACTTGCAAAACAAAAAGGCGCGAACGCTATCGTTGGTATTGACGTAGATTACGAAGTAGTTCGTGATGGAATGTTAATGGTCGCTGTAAGTGGTACAGCTGTACGTATATAAGTAAATAAAAAACAGGCTCACCCCTTAAAGCTTATGCTTTAAGGGGATTTTTTTGTCCTCGCGTCTGTTTGAGGATTATGAATAATTGTTTCCTGCTTTGCTATAAAATTCATAAGCAAAAAAACCAAATAAATAGCCGATTCCAGCTCCTAAACTTACCGCAAGAAGTGAATAATCTGGGAAAAACATGCCGAAAATCAAACCGATTATACAGCCAACGAGCATTCCCATTGGTATGAAACTATCTAATAAAACTTGAGCGTTTTTTGACTTTTTCTTACCTAATGTGCCGTTGTTATATTTATGTTTAAGCCTTCCAATCACATACACTACAATTCCTCCAACTATTACAATAGGCGCAATTGCCGTGAGTAACCACATGTTAGAGTCTCCTTTCACCTTTTAATTAAACTATACCATATATTTACAGTTTTTTAATTGAGCGGGGATGAGATCTTTCGTCTCTAACCTTTTTGGTGAATATTAATGCGGTTTTATTATTCGGAAATTGGAAAATATGTTAAAATATTGTAGATGAAAAAGGGAAGGGGGGAAACTTAAAGTTGGCATTTCATGTTGGAATATCTAATGAAATTAACGCAAGAATACGAGAAATAAAAAATGAAAGTGAAAAGGTGAATACAATTTTCTCTTGGTTAAATGAAGAATTTGAATGGGTGCAAACTGACTATGTGGACAGGACAGTAGAAGAGATTCTAGCGCGAAAAGCAGGGAATTGCGCTGAACAGGCAAAGGTAGTTGAAAAAGTATTAACTCATATCGGAATAGAAACTAGGTGGATCTTGGAAATAAATTCTCATCCCAAAAGTATGGAAAGACAAAACTTTTCTCTTCATTTAATTGAAACACATGGAGATTTCTATTCGATCTTTGGTTGGAATCATAACGACCATAGATGGCTGGAATATTACAACAAACAGCTTGAAAAATGGATTCCTATTGATACAGCATTTGGTGTTTTAGGTATAAATCATTGGTTAGAAAAGAGAATAAGTTTTACTAAAGAATCTATACCAACTACACAACAAATAATCCCTTTTTGCATTGTTGCATTACATACAAAAAGGGATGTATCAGAGATATTATCAAACTTTTATCTTATTGACCAATTTGATACATTTTACAATGGAAAGCTAAGTAAAACAATAGTATGGGAAGAATGGAAATTAGTAATTAACAAACTAACCGAAGTAGGAATAGAAACCTACAGCGGACATAGTAATCTCCACAAGTATCAAAATGAAATAAAACGTTTTAATAATCTGTATCTGAAATTAAAGCAAGAGATTCTGATCAATACTGTTAGCTAAACTGAATCCTTTTTATACGTTTCCTTTGTATTTAATAACTCATCAAAAATACTTTTCCTTTAGCTTTCTCTGCAGACTGCACAACATCAACGGCAGTTTTTACATCCGCTAAGTCATACGTAGAATGTACTTTCATAAAACGTAATTGTTTATTCTCCACTAAGCGAATTAAGTGACGAAACGTTTCTTGCCATTTATATGGCGGTACGTCTTTATTCCAATGTCGTAAATGAAATATGTTCGCGTGCACTTTTGCTTTTGTGACAATCTCTGCCCAGTCCACTTGTACTCCTGATAGAAGACCGATCGTTAAAAAGTGCCCGTTTGGACGTAAGGAGAAAGCTAATTCATTTCCATCCGGTCCCCCTATAGAATCAATCGCAGCATCCGCGCCGAGCCCGTTTGTTAACTCCATAACGGTTTCATAAAGCGGGGTAGTGGAAGTATCGATTACGTATGCAGCACCAAGGCGTAGTAGCTCCTCTGTATGCTTATTATTTCTTGTAACAGCAATTAATCGGAAGTTTAAAATTTGTGATAACTGCGCGAAAAGATGCCCAATAGCGGACCCACAAGCATTCACTAATAAAACGTCATTACTCTGTAAGTTTAACGTTTCTGTACAAGTAACCCACGCCGTAAGAGGATTAATATACATTTGTGCCGCTGTGAAATCATTAATGGAATCTGGAATAGGGACTACAAAATCAGCCGACGTCTTCACATATTCTTGCCAAGTACCTTCTCCGCGTAACGGTAAAACACGTTTACCGATAAGGTCTCTCGTAACACCCGCGCCAACATCTTCGACAATACCAACACCTTCATAGCCAGGTATGTTAGGTAAAGGAATTCTATGAGCGTACGCTCCTGTTATTGGAATTAAGTCAGATGGGTTAATTGGTCTAACTAACATGCGGACTAAAACTTCATTCTCTTTTAATGGTTCTATATTTTTATATTCAACTTGTAGTACATCTTTTGGGTTGCCAAACTTGTGAAATTGAATGCATGTTCTGTGCAACATAAATGTGCCCCCTTAGTTTGATTGGATTTATTATAGCATTTTTGGTTTGGGAGTTATTTTATTGGGAATAGATTAGGAAATGAAATAGGAAGGGCAATATGAAGTAGCGGAGTATATGGTATATATCGAATTATTTCGTAAAAGGAGGGATGATATTATGTTGAACAAAAAGGAAGATGATGAAGTGATAGTTATTGATATGGTGCAATTAAATTTAGATTTTACAGTGATAGAAAATGAAACCAGCTTAATTACTAAGAGACCAAAAGACGCGCAGGAATTACGTAAGATGATTGGGACGCGTACTGTTGGTGGGAGTCGATTAGTAGAGTTATATGAAGAAGGTAAATAATGTGTAAAAAATTTCTTGTGAAATAATCTTTATAGGTTTATTTCATAGGAGATTTTTTGTGAGTATTTTTATAATATAAATGATATTAATAGTTGGATAATACCTATTATTAAATTATAATTATATATGGATTTTAAATTTAATGATTTGCAGTCAAATAAATCGATTATTAGAAGTGTGTTATTGAAATATGGAATGAAAATTATTTTATAAAGGATGTGTACAGGTGAGTTTTATTAATTCTTTTTTTGAAAAGAAATTTGAACATGCTCAGAGTTTATTTTTTGATGTGAGGTTTTTATTTTTCGGTTTTACTCTTATATCATCTTTAGGATTTCTAATTATATATAGCTTTTTATATGGATATTATTTTAGTGGTAATGAAATTTTTCAAATCTCGAATTTTAGTATCGTCTCAAATGTAATGCCTTTTAATTTACAAACCTTGACTATTACATCTATATTTTTTATTTGCATTTATTATATATTTTCAATATTTATTTCTCTAATAATTAAAAAAAAGGGTATAAAGTTGAACACTTTTATTATATTCGTATTTACAGCATTAATATTAAATGTATCTATAACAATGTTCTTTGCTAATGAAGTGACGTTTACTAGTATGATAAGCTTTTGTTTGATATGGGGATTTGTAGGGTTAATAATATGCTATATATATGTAGCGATAAAAACAATGGAGCATACTTTCGTTACGATAAAAGGATTTGTGTTTCATATTGTAGTATTCGCATTTTCGTTATTTGTACTTAATTCTATGGGCATTTTGGGAGAGTTAGAAACTTTGAAAATAATTTCTGTTTTTTCTGTGCCCTCGCTTTTAATTATAACAACAATATTTCATTTCTTTTGTGGAAAAGAATGGTTTAAGCTGATAAGTTATTTACCAATTACGCTTATTATTTCTTCACTGTTACTACTTATATTAGAAAAATTTAATTTAATATTTATTTCCAATATAATAACTTTGAGTATATTAGTACCACTATTACATGTTATTATTCTAAAACTAATGAAATGGTTACCAAAAATAACGAAATGGTTACCAAAAATGTCGGAGATTAAAAGGAAATTTAGTATTAATACAAAAATTGATTGGGGAATGAAAGAAGGGAAAGAAAATAAGGGTTTTGTTTATAATGTGATATCTCAATGTTATAGCATGCTTTCAAATAAAGCTAATAATGCACCAAAGCTAGCAATTGGACTTATACTATTATTAGCCTTTGTATTATTACCTAGGCTGTCTTTATCGTGTGGACAATTAATAAGAATGATAAATCAATCTTATGAAAAACCAATTAAAATTACTTATGTAAATCAGTCGGGAAAAGAAAGTAATTTATTTGGGAATTATTACATAGAAAATAATTCAACTTTATATGTATCTAACAAATGTTGGGAATTGGAGATTATAAAACCAGTTAATTATCATATTAAATCAGTAAATAAGGAAGACGAAGAAAACAAAGAAAATAAGAAAATGTGCAAGAATCAAAATTGGTTTGATATTTTTGTTAAATAAAGAAGAAGCTGTTTCAAAAATTTCGTTTGTAACGAAATTTTGGTACAGCTTCTTTTACATACTAATATAAATTACGTTTTAACAATGGATATAACCTATTTACCTATTAAGCCGAAGCTCTCTTCATTCTCTCAAGTAAACTAGATAACACATGCGTACGATACGACTCTAGTTTTTTACCCTCATAAGTACGGATACCTAATTTTTTAAGTTCTTTTACATACCAACCTTTGCTTCCGAAATACATGTAATCGCTCCCCTTCAACTTTGTTTTATTTGTTTTGATTGCATATGGAGGTACAGGTAATATAATGAAGGAAATGAATTTCGCGCGAAAATGGTTAACTTTGTTGCAAAAGACATATATACTAAAGGTAGTATATAACGAGGTGGGCAAGACGTGATTATAGAGAAGCACGAAATTCAAATTGACCAAATTACGAGCGGTAAAGTGAATATCTTTACTTTCTATCGAAATAGAAAGCAAATTGATGATCATTTTTTACGATTGCAAGAACCATCGCTTACAGCAAACTACTTCTTCCATTTTCATTTTGATGCAGAGAGCTTGCATCTACTGCAGGAAGAGTTTCCAGGCGTATATCCGTACGACGGTAGTGAAACGATTCACGACTGGACGGAAAAGATGAAAGCGGAATTGCAACATCAGATCCAAACAGGAAAATGGAATAAGCGCGTACGTATCGGTAATCGTATTCTAGATGTGGTGTTTACGTGGTGTGACGAAGATATAGTTGAGTGAAAAAGAAGCGGATGACGCTTCTTTTTTTAGCGCTGGAATAAAACGAGCTTACCTGCAGAAGATGTGCAGCGATGTGTTTTTTCATACAATCCTTTTTCTCGTAAAAGAGATTCACCTTTTGCTTTCGCTTCTTTTTCAGTTGCCGCCTCGAATGATTCGTCTAATGCTTTAGAACCATCTTTTTCAAAGACTGTTAGAACGTATACTCCCATGAAAATTCCCTCCAATAATAGAAATCAGAATCTTATAACTATTTTGGCATAAATCACTAGAATATGCAAAGAAATATATGACATTGCGTGTTACAATAAGGTGAAACTTTTGAAACATAGAAAGGATCGTTATTTGTGAAACAAGTGAAGTTTATACATGCGGCTGATTTGCATTTGGATAGTCCGTTTAAAGGGATGGAGATGAATGTACCGCAGTCTGTTTGGGAGAGAATGAAACAAAGTACGTTTGAATCATTCGAACGTATTGTTGATAAAGCGATTCAAGAGCGCGTTGATTTCGTATTGCTAGCCGGGGATTTGTATGATGCGGAGACGAGAAGTTTGAGGGCGCAAGTGTTTGTGCGCGAGCAAATGAAGAGACTGTCGCAGTACGATATCCCTGTTTTTATTATTCACGGTAACCACGATCATTTAGGAGGAAGCTGGGCAGCAATTGAGTTTCCGGAAAATGTTCATGTGTTTACGGAACCGTATGTAGAAGAGAAATCATTTTATAAAAATGGTGAGCTATTCGCTTCTATTTATGGGTTTAGTTATTTGCAGCAAGCGGTAACGGATAATATGACAGCGCAGTATACGAAAATGAGTGATGCGCCTTTTCATATTGGTATGCTTCACGGAAGTGTGGAAGGAGATGCAGAGCATAATCGCTATGCACCGTTTCAAATTCGTGAGTTGAAAGAAAAGCAGTTTGATTATTGGGCTCTTGGCCATATACATAAACGTGAAATTTTATCAGAAGAGCCATACATTATTTATCCAGGGAATATACAAGGTCGTCATCGTAAGGAAACAGGCGAGAAGGGTGCGTACCTTATTGAACTTACGAAACAAGGAACGCAATGTTCATTTTTCCATACGGCAGATGTTGTATGGGATGAAATCGAAGTTTGTATTGATGGACTTGAAACTGTTGATGAACTTATGACAGCAGTGTCAACTGCGATGAATGAGTGCCGAAGAGAAGAGGAAGGTACGCTATTAACTGTCGTATTTACAGGACAGGGGCCACTTTCTCCTTATTTACGTGATGAAAAACGTGTGGAAGAAATTTTTCATATTTTAACAGCTGGCGAAGAGCGAAAAGATTTTGTATACGCGATGAAGTGGAAGAATGAGACGGTTTCTTTTGCGGAAATCGAGCGGTTGAAAGAAGAAAATCATTTCGTCGGTAGCGTGCTAAAAGAGTTAGAAGCTTTCACCAATATGGACGGCGTGCTGCGCAGTATTTGGACATCTCCTGTAGCGCGTAATAGTATTGAATCTTTTACAGAAGAAGAGAAGAAAGAGATTCAAAAGGAAGCAGAAAATATTATTTTAGAACAATTATTCCAGCAAGAGAGGGATAAGAAATGAGAATGGAAAAACTCCATATTTATGGGTACGGAAAATTAGAAAATGTGGAAATGGATCTGTCAATGCTGACGGTGTTATACGGTGAAAATGAAGCGGGTAAATCGACAATTCGCTCGTTTATGAAAAGTATTTTATTCGGTTTTCCGACGAGAGGACAGCGCCGTTATGAACCGAAAGAAGGCGGCAAGTATGGCGGGGCGATGACTGTACAGACAGAAAAGTACGGCCGTTTGAAAATTGAACGATTGCCAAAGACGGCCGCTGGTGAAGTAACCGTTTATTTTGAAGACGGGAAAACGGGCGGCGAAGAAATTTTACACGATATATTAACCGGGATGAATGAGAGCTTATTTGAATCTGTCTTTTCATTTGATATGCACGGTCTTCAAAACATTCATCAGCTTGGTGAAGCGGACATCGGCAATTATTTATTTTCAGCAAGCACAGTCGGAAGTGATGCGTTATTGCAGCTCGATAAAAAGCTAGAGAAAGAAATGGATCAGCGTTTTAAGCCGAGCGGGCGTAAGCCAGAAATTAACGTGTCACTGCAAGAGATGAAGAAACTGGAAGAGAAGATGAAAGAATGGCAAGGAAAAATTGGCACGTATGAAAAGCAAGTGGAGCAGTTAAAAGAAAGTGAAGAGAAATTGGTGTTTGTTCGCGCAGAAAAAGAGAGTGCAGAAAAACGAAAGCAAGATTATGAAATATTAGCGGCGCTTGAGCCTCTCGTTATTGAAAAGCGTGCGCATGAGAAAGTGTTAGAAGATGAAAAAGGGCAGTTTCCTGTAAACGGAATGGCGCGCTATGAAGCAATTAAGGCGAAGATGGAGCCGCTCCAGTTGCAAGTTGATTCGCTCCATAAAAAAATAGAGACAGTGCAATTGGAAATGGAATCGATTCAAATAGACGAAGAGTTTTTACAAAAAGAAAGTTATGTAGAAGAACTTCGTATGCAGCATATGTCGTATGAAAATGCACGCCAAGAAATGCGTGATATAACAGGAACGATTACGAATATAAAAGAAGAGCTTGCAGAACTCGAGCAACAAATTGGTGCTACTTTTGAAAAAGAAACAGTCCTGTCGTTTGATATGAGTTTGGCAACGAAAGAGTTAATTACGCAAACAGTGCAAAAGGCGCGCGAATTAGAAACGCAAAAAGCACAGCTTGATGATCGTTTTAAAGTAGCGCAGGAGCAATTAGAAGAACAAGAAGAAAATATAAGACAGATTCAGAAGCAAATGTTAGCGGATGAAGAGCGAAATGCGTTAGCCGAGAAAGAGAAGTCGTTCCAAGATGCGGCGTTTATCGGTATAGGCGCTGAGAGAATGAAGCGCAAATATGAGGAAAAAGCAGGAGCGGCTATGCAAAAGAAAAAGCAGTGGCAAAGAGTTTGTCTTCTGTTACTTCTTATTAATACAGGCATTTTATTCACAAGCTTATTTATAGACAATCGCCCGCTCTTATTTATTAGCGTCATCGTTTTTGTAGGGATTGTTCTTGCCCTCGTTTTATATAAAGATCCGTCAAGTGGATTACAAGAAGAACTTCTTACTCTACAGCAAAGTGCTGGCGGAAGGCAAAGTGAAGAAGCGATGTCTGTGCGCTATGAGTTAGAAAAAGATGAAGAGATACGTAAACTATTTGAGCGTGAGTCTTATAAATTACAGCAAATGGAGCGAGCGTATGATAAAGTCGTTTCATCGTATGAGGAATGGGAGGGAGAAACGTTCCGCATGAGCGAACAAGTCAATGCGTATAAAAAGCGCTATACGTTCCCTGAATTTTATACGTATGCGCACATATTGCCGGCGTTTGAGCGTATGGAAAAAATGCAGCAATTATATCGTGAATTAGAGAAGCAAGGCACACGAAAATCTTCATTATATGAAATGATTTCGCAATTTGAACATAAACTAGAAACTGTTATCGGTAGTGCGGAGTATAGTAAGCTGCACGAGGCGCAAAGCCGTATGCAAAATGAGAAAGAAAAACGCCAAACTTGTAAGCAGCTAAAAGAGAAACTAGCTGAATGGCAAGAAGAATATGTGTTCATGCAAGAGCAATTGAAACAACTGTTAGTAGAACGAGATAGTTTATGGCATATCGCAGAAGCTACAAATGAAGAGATGTTTTTAGAGGCAGGTAAACTAGCGGAAAAACGTGAAGATGCAGAGAAACAAGTGGGGCGTTTATTACCACAAATTGATTTGTTAGAACAACGTTTAACGAGTTTATCATTAGCTGAACATTACGAAGCTGATGGTTATGATGAAAAATTAAAGCAAGAAATGACAGTCATGCAAAACTGTCTTACAAAGGAAAAAGAACTGACGGAGCGCATTGCGAAACATCGTATGGAAATTGCGAATTTAGAAGAAGGTAGTACGTACGGCGATTTACTGCACGAATGGGAAATGAAAAAAGCGCAAGTGCGTGAACAAGTGAAGAAGTGGGCTGCGTATGCGACCGCAAAGACAGTGTTAACGAAAACGAAGCAATATTATCATGAAGTACATCTTCCTCGTATTTTACAAAAATCAGAAGAGTATTTCGTCTATTTAACAGGCGGACGATATAGTAAAATCTTTTCACCGTCAGAGGCGGAGCCGTTTATTGTAGAGCGTAACGATGGTATGCGTTTTTATAGTCATGAACTAAGCCAAGCGACAGCTGAGCAGTTGTATTTATCGCTGAGATTTGCATTAGCGAAAACATTTGAGCATGATTATCCATTTATTATTGATGATAGTTTCGTACACTTTGATGCGGTAAGGACGAATCGGACGATTGAACTTATAAAGGAAATTGCAAAGGATAGACAAGTGATCTTCTTTACATGCCATGCGCATTTACTAACGTATTTTACAGAAAAACAGATTATAAAATTAACGCATAAGCGTAAAGAAAATGAGTTGTAGTGTGCTATACTAAAAGTAACTGATTTGGTGGAGGAATTCGAATGAAAAAGAAAATTGCAGAGTATGAAGTTGGTGAACAAGTCGATATTTTCTTGTTAATTAAAACAGCGACAAAAGGTATCGCAAGCAATGGAAAGCCATTTTTAACAGTAATCTTACAAGATCCAAGTGGAGATATTGAAGCGAAGTTATGGGATGTATCACCAGAAGTTGAGAAACAATATGTAGCGGAAACAATCGTGAAAGTAGCTGGTGATATTTTAAATTACAAAGGCCGTATTCAATTACGTGTGAAACAAATTCGTGTTGCGAATGAAAATGAAGTTACGGATATCTCAGACTTCGTAGAAAAAGCACCAGTGAAAAAAGAAGATATGGTTGAGAAAATTACGCAATACATATTTGAAATGAGAAACCCGAACATTCAACGTCTAACAAGACATTTATTAAATAAGCATCAAAACGAATTTTTAGACTATCCAGCAGCGACGAAGAACCATCACGAGTTCGTATCTGGACTAGCTTATCACGTCGTATCGATGCTTGATTTAGCGAAAGCTATCTCAAATCTATATCCATCATTAGATAAAGACTTACTATATGCAGGCGTTATTTTACACGACCTTGGTAAAGTAATCGAATTATCTGGCCCAATTTCTACAACGTATACGTTAGAAGGAAATTTACTAGGCCACATTTCGATTATGGTGAACGAAATTGGGAAAGCAGCAGATGAGCTGCAAATCGATGCAGAAGAAGTATTAATTCTTCAACATATCGTTCTTTCTCACCACGGAAAAGCAGAATGGGGTAGCCCAAAACCACCATTAGTAAAAGAAGCAGAAATTCTGCATTACATCGATAACTTAGATGCAAAAATGAACATGATGGACCGCGCATTAGGACGCACAAAACCAGGTGAATACACTGAGCGTGTCTTTGCTCTTGATAATCGTTCGTTCTATAAGCCGTCGTTTCATAATTAATAGTGTGAATAAAGTGGCCTCATTAAGTGTTAATACGCTTAGTGAGGCTGTTTTTTTTATTGGAAATTAAATGAAATAGTTAAGAAGTACGCATGGGTGTAACGAAGAACTAATAAAACATATTTTTCCACTAGAATGGGAGCGTATCAACTTTTTAGATGTGTGTCGATTGAATATGACAGATATTAAAGTTAGAATCTCTTCAGCCTTTACAATAGGTCTAAAAATAAGATCCAAATTTTATGTTGAAATTTGTTTAAAGTATATTTTCATTACAATGTGGGTGAGCCCCCATCTCTATCAAGTTAAGTCTATATAAGTTACATTTCACGTGAAATTTTTTTTTGTTCTTTCTTTTTAATATGCACCTAATTGATTTAAGTTTCTAATTATACAAATAACTTTGACTATAATGGTGACTTCTTGTAAAATTATATACATATAAAGGGATTTTTTGGATTATTTGAGAAGGATCTAGTATTCTTTTTTAAAATGACAATAGGATCTGAAGAGGGAGAGACAAGGATACCATGAAATATTTGAAGAAAAAATCGGGAAAAATTTTATTAGCAACGGGATTGGCATTTTCTATGGCAGCTTGTGGTGTAACTGATAACAAAGAAAAAACAAATGCTGAATCTAGTAAACAACAAAACAATAATAATGATTCAAGCAATAATAATAACAGCAATGCAAATAACTCTAATGGCAATAATAACAATAACAGCAATGCAAATAACTCTAATGGCAATAATAACAATAACAGTAATGCAAATAACTCTAATGGCAATAATAACAATAACAGCAATGCAAATAACTCTAATGGCAGTAATAACAGCAATGCAAATAACTCTAATGGCAATAATAACAATAACAGCAATGTAAACAATTCTAATGGTAATAATAACACTAATACAAATAATGAATGGGGCACTAATAATAGTAATAACTCGAATAATAATTCAAACAATAATGAACAAAAACCTAATCAAAATCAAGAGCAATCGGCTACAAGTGTAACTTTAGAACAACATGGGATTATTGTTACAGTTCATAAAGTTGAACAAGCTGATAATATAGTTCGTGTGAAGTACACAATTAATAACACTACAAACCAAACTATTTTTTCTGGTGCACCTGGGGCTAAAATAGAACAAAACGGAAAAAGTACAATACCATCAGATTTCAAAGGGAATTGGGATCAAAGAGGATATATTGCTCCTCATACAAGTGTAGATGGAACAAACCTTTATTCATTGAGCGATATAACAAATGAATTTGACTTTAAAATTAGACCTGATTTTGAGGATATGAAGAATAATCCACCTATTGAGTATTTTATTTTAAGGGTAAAAATGCATTAATGAGAAATAAAAGAAGATCGAACTAGATATTCTTTCTAGATTGATCTTCTTATTTTATATTCCCCTTTCATTGCACCACTTTTGCAGTATCCCCTTGCTCAAATCATCATAAACGTGATACATACTTACTTCCTATTTAGGGGAACTGAAGCACGTTTTCCAATCCTTCAAGCAACTCTTCAGTTTCGTTCGGATGAACAAATAGAATGGGAAACAGATTGGAAGATGCAGTGTTCGCATCACTCTTATCAAATTCCGCTCCAATTAGAAGGAAGAGATATGATAACAATTATGTTAGAGGGACGTTACAGCTGATGCGGAAATGGATACATGAAAACGTAAGGAAAAGTTTATAAAAAAGACTTAGCGTTGTAAATCCACATTCTTATGACGCTACCCCATATAGAAATTCATCGTTTTCCAGTTCAAAATGTTATGCAATAAAAAAATATCTCGAATTTGAGATAAATCTCTTGCTTTTTAATCACTTGAGGTGTAAAGTGATAGTAACGAAAGCGATTGAGTCATATGAAAAACATACACTCACTTGCTTTTGATTTACAAAACAAAGTAACTTATTCAGTAAAAACTAAGATGAATGTACAAAAATATAATGAGAATAAATTAAAAAGCTAAGAAGCATATTATTTTTTAGGTATCACTTGACTAGTAAAATGAAACGGAGGAATTACGAATGTATAAAATTAAAGGGCATCATCACATTTCAATGGTTACGAAAAATGCAAATGAAAATAATCACTTTTATAAAAATGTGCTTGGTTTACGTCGCGTGAAAATGACAGTAAACCAAGATGATCCATCAATGTATCATTTATTTTATGGAGATAAAACAGGAAGTCCAGGTACGGAATTATCGTTTTTTGAAATTCCTTTAGTAGGAAAAACGTACCGCGGTACGAATGCGATTACTCGAATTGGATTACTCGTTCCTTCCGAGGAAAGCTTACATTACTGGAAAGCGCGATTTGAGGAATTTGATGTAAAACATAGTGAAATAACAACATATGCAAATCGTCCTGCTTTGCAGTTTGAGGATGCTGAAGGTCTTCGCTTAGTACTACTCGTTTCAAACGGAGAAAAAGTAGAGCACTGGGAAACTTGGGAGAAATCAGAAGTTCCTGCAAAGCATCAAATTCAAGGAATGGGTTCTGTGGAAATGACAGTTCGTAGACTTGATAAAATGGCGAGTACACTTACAGAGATGTTTGGTTATACAGAGGTTAGCCGCAGCGAAGAGGAAGCAATTTTTCAGTCCATTAAAGGCGAGGCTTTTGGAGAAATCGTTGTGAAATATTTAGATGGTCCTACTGAAAAACCGGGCCGCGGTAGCATTCACCACCTAGCAATTCGTGTGAAAAATGATGCAGAGCTTGCTTATTGGGAAGAACAGGTGATACAAAGAGGCTTCCAGTCTTCAGGAATCATCGACCGTTTCTATTTTAAAAGCTTATATTTCCGCGAATCAAACGGAATCTTATTTGAAATTGCGACAGATGGACCAGGATTTACAGTTGATGGCGATGTAGAACATTTAGGAGAAAAACTTGATTTACCACCGTTCCTAGAAGATCAGCGTGCAGAAATTGAAGCGAAATTAGCACCTATTGAAGAGAAGTAATAGAAGAGAAAATATAAAAATTGAAACTATTGGAGGAATATAAAATGAACCAATTAAAAGGAATTCACCACGTTACAGCGATTACAAGTAGTGCAGAAAAAAACTATGGGTTTTTCACTCACGTTTTAGGAATGCGTTTAGTTAAAAAAACAGTAAACCAAGATGACATTCAAACGTATCATTTATTCTTTGCAGATGATAAAGGTAGTGCAGGAACAGACATGACATTCTTTGACTTCCCAGGTATTCCAAAAGGAGTACACGGTACAAATGAAATTTCAAAAACTTCATTCCGTGTTCCAACTGATGCGGCATTAGAGTATTGGGTAAAACGCTTTGACCGTCTGGAAGTGGAACATACAGGAATTAAAGAGCAATTTGGTAAGAAAACTCTTTCTTTCGTTGACTTTGATGACCAACACTATCAATTAATCTCAGATGAACTTGATAAAGGGATCGAATCAGGAACACCATGGCAAAAAGGTCCAGTTCCATTAGAATATGCAATCACTGGTTTAGGCCCTGTATTTATCCGCATTGCAAACTTTAGCTTCTTCAAAGAAGTGCTAGAAAAAGTTCTATTATTTAAAGAGGTTGCGCAAGAAGGAGAATTCTATTTATTTGAAGTAAATGAAGGCGGAAACGGTGCATCTGTTATTGTAGAACATAATACGGTTCTTCCAGAAGCACGACAAGGTTTTGGTACAGTTCACCATGCTGCATTCCGCGTAGAAGATCGCGCTGTATTAGAAGAATGGATCGAGAGAATCAGCAGTGTAGGGCTTCCTTCATCTGGTTATGTAGACCGTCACTTCTTCGAGTCATTATACGCAAGAGTTGCACCACAAATCTTATTTGAATTTGCAACAGATGGCCCAGGGTTTATGGGAGATGAGCCATACGAAACACTTGGCGAAAAATTATCATTACCTCCGTTCTTAGAGCCAAAACGTGAAGAAATCGAAAAATTAGTTCGTCCAATTGATACAGTGAGAAGTACGAAGGAATTTATTAAAGAGTAGCAATAATAAGTAGGAGAGCAAGTAGTTTTAGCTGATCGCTGGAACTGCTTGTTTTTTTATTTTCGCTGTATAAGTATTTTGCTAAAATGAATGTAAAACTGATGGAGGAATAGAATGACGAAAATAAGTGGATATACTTGTAGGTGCTGCGGTACATATCATGAAGAAATTCCAAGGAGCTATGGATCATCAGCTCCTGTTTATTATTATGATGCTGAACCTGAAGAGCGAGAAGATAGATTTGAAATGAACGATGATTTATGCGTGATGGATGGAGAACACTTCTTTATGCGAGGGAGTATTGAAATTCCTATCATTGGTACAAATGAACATTTCATATGGGGTGTATGGGTTTCGTTGAGTGAAGCGAATTTTGATAAGGTGAATGAATGCTGGGATAAACAAGAACTGTTAGAGCCAATGTTTGGGTGGCTTTCTACAGATTTACCATATGAGCTGGAAACAGTAAGTTTAAAAACGATGGTTCACCCAAGAGCCGATGGTATTCGTCCTTATATTGAACTAGAGCCGACAGACCATCCTCTAGCAGTGGAATTTAGAGAAGGAATAACGATGGAACGGGTACAAGAAATAGCGGAACAACTGTGTGTAAATAACGAGGGTGATGAGGAAGAGTGCTGATATTTGTTCAGTGCTCTTTTTTCATTATGTGAAAATCAAGTGTACAATTTTATAAACTCATTTTTACGGTTCTAATTCGGAAGTATTCAGAAAATCCATTTTTGATATACACTCTATTGTTTAACTTGCGCCAAGATAGAATAAGAATCATGAAGCATTGTACTTAAAGTAATCTTAGTTCGGATATTTGCTGAGCTAAGGTTATTTTTATCCCGCTTTAATGGGCAGGGCAGTAAGACCCCCATCTCAAAATTCAGGGAAAGCAAATAAGTTAGGTGGGGGTCGGGCTGCCCGTTAATGCCCGATTGGTTTAACTAATAATCAGTGGGGGATGAAGAACCCCCACTGATTAAAGTTTCACTTTATTTGTTCTACGAAATTTTCTGAAAAATGTTTCTCAAGTTTTCTAAATAGAAATATTTGGTATAATTCATTTAAATTATAAATTTTCTGACAATTATTTTTCAATACATAGAAAAGAGGTGATACTATACAATTTTGATAATTGTATAAATATCCTAATTTTGCAAGCTTAAGAAAAGGGGATGCGAGTGTATGGGAGTAGATGTAGTAACAAGGGAGCAAATGAAACATTCTTTAGATGATTGGTATCGTGTAATGTTGCAGCAAAATATAGAGAAAGCCACAGAAATGAAAGAGGAGATTGATAGTAAGATTAGTGGTTTGGACGTGGATCAGGAGTTATCTTTGTATTTTACCTTATTAGATTTTAGATATAAAATGCTGACGGATTGGTTGAATATAAAAGAAAATAGTTTTGAGAGAATAGAATCTTTTGAAATTCCAACTAAAGGATTTTTAGCATATTATTATCATTTTTTTAAAGGAATATATTGCACTTCAATGTCTAAATATAGCGATGCAAAGGAAAGTTATGAAAAAGCAAATGAACTACTGAAATACGTTTCGCATTCTTTAGAAAATGCAGAGTTTGATTATCGTATGGGTAATTTTTACTATCAGACATATCAACAAGTTAATGCAATTGACTATTTGAGAAAAGCGAAAGAAGAGTTCAAAAAACATATAGGTTGTGAAATAAATATAGCGCTATGTGAAAATGCTTTTGGTCTGTGCTGTGTAGATTTGAAAAATTATGAACTCGCGGAAGAAAGCTTTAATGCTGCTATGGATATTTTCCAAAAGGTAAATTATGAAAAATATATTTTAATGGTGCGTCATAATTTAGCCTTTTTGTATGCTAGTCAAGATTTATCGGAACTTGCAGTTCGCCATGCATCCGAAGTTACAAAAAAACAGCCGAAATTTTTTAAAGCGCTATTTGTTGAAGCACGTGAATGTTATAAATTAGGGCAATATCAATTGGCAGCAGATCTGGTTGAAAAAGGTTTGGATATTTGTAAAGAATTAAATAAGGAAGAGTTTCACTATCGTTTTATGATTTTGAAAAGTGTAAACGAAAAATCACCTACATTAAGCTTAGAGCAAGTAGTTTTAGAAGGTATTACTTATTTTGAAAAAGAAGAGCTATGGGAGTGTATACAGGAATACGCTGAAATGTTAGCTCTAAGGTTTTATAAAGAAGAGAATCACAATAAAGCAAGTTATTATTTTTACATGAGTCATAAAGCTCAGAAAAAATTATTAAAAAAAGGGGCGCTAAAATAATGAAAAAGATTCACTTTGGAATGTTAGGGATTGCGCTAGTAGGTGCGTTATCAATTGGAGTTAACAGTGCGTTTACAAATCAAGCATTAAATATAGGAGAAACAGGAGGAGCACCAGCAAGACCAGACTATGTTAGCTTTAATAAAGGCGACGGAGGAGCGCCAGTAAAACCAGATTATACTAGAGGTGACACAGGAGGAGCACCAGCAGATAATAGAGGAGACGGCGGCGGAGTAAGCCAACTATAATAACAAAGAAAGGGATCTCACAACGAGGTCCTTTTCTTTGTTATTAGGCCATGCAGAGAAAAGAATTGACTTACTTTAAATATGTAACTATAATAGTTACAAAATAACCATCACTAATAGAAGTGAGTAATATTTTTTTGATATAATTGTAACTAAGTTAGTTACAATTAAAATTAATTATAAAACAACCAAATAATGTAAAAACTTTAAATAGCAACAAGAGAAAGGAGACGGGAATGTTGAAACGGTTTAAGTTTTATATGATTAGCGGTATTGTGCTCGTTTTACTTATCGTATGTAACTTCGTTGATAAGCCGATTGCGAAGGTCGAAGAAGTGAAAGATACTGTTATGATGAAGCTGAATACGAAAGAGAGTATGGCACAAATTGACGGGCAGACGATTTATTTTAAGAAAATTGGTGAGGGAAAGCCTCCTTTACTTATGCTGCATGGGTTTGGTGGTTCTTCAGATGGATTTAGTGATATTTATCCGGAACTTGCGAGAGACCATACAATTATTGCAGTTGATATTTTAGGGTTTGGACGTTCTTCTAAACCAACTGATTTTGAGTATTCGTTTCCTGCGCAAGTGAATTTATATTATAAGTTAATGAAGAAGCTTGGATATGATCAATTCGCAGTACTTGGTCATTCGATGGGCGGAGAGATGTCCCTCAATTTAGCATATTTATATCCGGATGCAGTAACGCATCTCATTTTAGCGGATTCTACAGGAATAGAGTCTTTCCAGCAAAAAGAAAGTTATGAAGTGCCGCCGCTATCGACAGACTTACAAACTGTAACTGAGATTACGGATTACAATAAAAATGAAGTGAAAAATAGTCGTGACGATAAAGAGCACTATGATCAGCTGACGAAAATGAGAGAGCGCCGCATTGCGATGGAAGCCGATAAAATTAGGGTGCCGACTTTAATTATATGGGGTAGAAATGATAAGAGCGTTTCTTGGAAAAATGGTGAACTGTATCATCAGCTATTTGCGAATAGCACGTTCCATATTATTGAAAAAGGATACCACGCACCGTTTCGCCAGGAACCAATCGAGTTTATGGAATATGTACAAGCGTTCTTCGCGAAGAATCCACAATGATAAAATTTTAAGCATAAATCCACTTCTTTCCTCATACAGTGAAACTAATAAGGCTTGTCTAAGGAAAGGAATGAAGTAGAGTGGAAACTTTACCATGGTGGGTGTATCTTGTAATCGTTGGAATCGTATTAAGTGGCTACATGGTTTTATATACTTCAAAAAAAGAGCAAGAGATGGATAATGAGTTTATTGAAAAAGAAGGCGAAGTGTATATGAAGCGTTTAGCAGAGGAACGCGAGAAACGTAATCAGGATAGTGATAAGGATTCTGTTTTATTATAATTATGGGAGCGTGGATAACATGTCGTTATCCACTTTTTCATTTTCTGAAATATATCAACGATTTTTTCAATATATCGACTTACCGACACAAAACGACAATGTTAAGAAGCACGGTTATTGTTCGGGAAATTATTATTGGAACATAGCATATAGAATGTACATACTAAATAGCACCATTATAAGCTGTAATGCACAAGTTGCACAGCCAACGCAACGACAACTCGCTTTACTCATCATCATGTATTTGCTCATACTAGACGTAGATAGGTGAGAAACATAGTATGATTTTTAGTAAACGTTTAAAAGAAGAACGAGAAAAATGAAAGAAATCCCCTACACCAGCTGTTCTTTTCACTCAAATTGTGTACTATAAAGGATAGGACGACATAAAGAAGGGGACGTATAGAATGGAATTTCATGAACAGAAGATTTTGCCGGCAGTGAGGCAAATTAAAGATTTGGAAAAGCTATTACATAGTTCGTATGAGTATATCGTTATTTTAGATATTCATGTCGGCCAATTGAAGAGTGTTATATCACTTGCGAAGCAATATTGTAAAAAGGTGTTTTTACATGTGGATTTAATTCATGGCTTGCAGAGTGATGGGCATGCGACGGAATATTTATGTCAGGAGTTTAGACCGTACGGGTTACTTTCAACGAAGGCGAGCGTGATTATGAAGGCGAAGCAAAAAGGTGTTGTGGCAATTCAGCGTATTTTTTTAATCGATTCGAGTGCAATGGAGAAGAGCTGCAATCTTTTAGATAAGACGAAACCGGATTATATAGAGGTACTTCCTGGAGCATTAACGGACGTGATCGCTGAAGTGAAAGAGCGTACTGGTGTACCGATTTTAGCAGGTGGTTTCATTCGTACAGTGGATGATGTAGAGAGAGCTTTAAATGCTGGTGCGACAGCAATTACGACATCAAAACGCGAACTATGGAAACATTACCAAAAAAAGTGACGAAAATGTGAAATAATTCTGTTGACACCGCTTTCATTAACGGTTAACATTATAGACAAGTTAATAAACGTGACGGAGAAAAGAAGAGATCCACATTTCATTGTTTCTATATAAATTTATATAGAAGCGTGCAAAGCTGTGGGTCTTTTTCTTTTGACAAAAACGAATGGCCATTCATTTTACCTCTATCACATTTGAAAGCGTTTAAATTGATTGTGGAGGGATACTATGTCAGCATTTTTAGGAGAGTTAATAGGGACTGCGTTGTTAATCGTACTTGGTGGCGGCGTTTGTGCTGGTGTAAGTTTAAAGAAGTCGTTTGCGAAAGATTCTGGTTGGATTGTTATTACAATGGGCTGGGGCTTAGCAGTAGCGGTTGCAGCATATGCGGTTGGATCAATTAGTGGGGCACATTTGAATCCAGCTTTAACGATAGGATTAGCATTTAAGGGAGCGTTCCCATGGAGTGACGTACCTGGTTATATCGCAGCACAAATGATTGGGGCAATTATCGGGGCAGTTATCGTATATTTACATTACTTACCACATTGGAAAGAAACAGAAGATCCAGGAACAAAGTTAGGCGTATTTGCAACAGGTCCAGCAATTCCGAACACATTTGCAAACCTTTTAAGTGAAATGATTGGAACATTCGTTTTAGTATTTGGTATATTAGCAATTGGTGCAAATAAATTTGCAGATGGATTAAATCCATTTATCGTAGGTTTCTTAATTGTAAGTATTGGTTTATCATTAGGTGGAACGACAGGATACGCAATCAACCCAGCACGTGATTTAGGTCCGCGTATCGCGCACTTCTTCCTTCCGATTGCAGGAAAAGGCGGTTCAAACTGGAAGTATGCATGGATTCCAGTAGTAGGTCCAATTTTAGGTGGATCACTTGCAGGATTATTCCATCAAGTTGTATTTGAAGGAAAACAAAATGCAGCACTTATTTATGTAATTATTGCAACTGTGATTGTACTAGCAATCTCTTATATGACAAGCAAAAAAAGTGGAAGCAATACAAATAGTAGAAAAGTAGCATAAGGGGGAAACCGATATGAAAAAATATATTCTTTCATTAGACCAAGGAACAACTAGCTCACGTGCAATTCTGTTCAATAAAAAAGGTGAAATTGTTCATTCAGCTCAAAAAGAATTTACACAACATTTTCCAAAGCCAGGCTGGGTAGAGCATAACGCGCAAGAAATTTGGGGATCTATTTTAGCAGTTATCGCAACTTGCTTAAGCGAAGCAGATGTAAAACCAGAACAAATCGCTGGTATCGGTATTACGAACCAACGTGAAACAGCGGTTGTATGGGATAAAACAACAGGCAAACCAATTTATAACGCAATCGTATGGCAATCTCGCCAAACAGCTGAAATTTGTGATGAGTTAAAAGAAAAAGGTTATGGCGAAATGGTTCGCGAAAAAACAGGTCTTTTAATTGACGCATACTTCTCTGGTACGAAAGTAAAATGGATTTTAGATAACGTTGAAGGTGCAAGAGAGAAAGCGGAAAACGGCGATCTATTATTCGGAACAATTGATACGTGGCTTGTATGGAAACTATCCGGTGGTAAAGCGCACGTAACGGATTACTCAAATGCATCACGTACGTTAATGTTTAACATTCACGACTTACAATGGGATGATGAACTTCTAGACATGTTAACAGTACCAAAGAGCATGCTTCCAGAAGTACGTCCATCATCTGAAGTGTATGGAGAAACAATCGACTATCACTTCTTCGGGCAAAATGTACCGATTGCCGGTGTAGCTGGTGACCAACAAGCAGCATTATTTGGACAAGCTTGTTTCGGTGAAGGTATGGCGAAAAATACTTACGGAACTGGTTGCTTCATGTTAATGAACACTGGTGAAAAAGCAGTAGCTTCTGAGCATGGTCTATTAACAACAATTGCATGGGGAATAGATGGTAAAGTAAACTACGCATTAGAAGGAAGTATTTTCGTAGCAGGTTCTGCAATTCAATGGTTACGTGACGGAATGCGCATGTTTAAAGATGCAAGTGAGAGTGAAGTGTATGCTTCTCGCGTTGAATCAACTGACGGTGTATACGTTGTACCAGCATTCGTAGGATTAGGTACACCTTACTGGGATAGTGAAGTACGCGGTGCTATGTTTGGTGTAACACGCGGTACGACGAAAGAGCATTTCATTCGTGCAACATTAGAATCTTTAGCTTACCAAACGAAAGACGTATTATGCGCAATGGAAGCAGATTCAGGTATTGAACTGAAAACATTACGTGTTGATGGCGGAGCAGTTAAAAATAACTTCTTAATGAAGTTCCAAAGTGATATTTTAGACGTTCCTGTAGAGCGTCCAGTGATCAATGAAACAACAGCTTTAGGTGCAGCGTACTTAGCTGGTCTTGCGGTTGGATATTGGAAAAACCAAGATGAAATTAAAGAACAGTGGCATATGGACAAACGCTTTGAACCAACAATGGAAGCGGAAACAAGCGAAGAGCTATATGCTGGATGGAAAAAAGCAATTGAAGCAACAAAAGCTTTCAAATAATCATAAACAGTGTTATAATGGTGACAAGTTAATAATTCGGTAGGAGATTTGGAGAGACCACAACACGCTATAGAGGCGAAATCTATAGCGGAGTTTGTGGTCTCTTTTTTCGTTATCAAAGGGAGGAATTACCATGAAATTTTCAAGTAAACAACGTAAAGACGTATTAAACGGAGTAAATAAACAAGAATTAGATGTGATCGTAATTGGTGGAGGTATTACTGGTTCTGGTATTGCATTAGATGGAGCAACACGCGGGTTATCAACAATTGTGTTTGAAATGCAGGACTTTGCAGCAGGTACATCAAGTCGTTCAACGAAGCTTGTACACGGTGGTCTACGTTATTTAAAACAACTTGAAGTGAAAATGGTAGCAGAGGTGGGGAAAGAGCGTGCGATCGTATATGAGAACGGTCCCCATGTAACAACACCAGAGTGGATGTTACTTCCGTTCCATACAGGCGGTACGTTCGGATCATTCAGTACATCAATTGGTCTTCGTGTATACGACTTCTTAGCAGGTGTAAAACGAAGCGAGCGCAGAAAAATGTTTAACCGTGAAGAAACGCTGAAGAAAGAGCCTCTTGTAAAACAAGAAGGATTAAAAGGCGGCGGTTACTACGTAGAATATCGTACAGACGATGCGCGTCTTACAATTGAAGTAATGAAAGAAGCAATTGAGCACGGTGCAAAAGCTGTTAACTATGCAAAAGTAGATAGTTTCTTATATAAAGATGGAAAAGTATGTGGTGTACGTGTAATCGATTTACTAGATGGTGAAGTATACGAAGTTTACGGTAAGAAAATTGTAAACGCAGCTGGTCCTTGGGTAGATACACTTCGTGAAAAAGATAACTCGAAAAAAGGAAAAGTACTTCAGTTATCAAAAGGTGTTCACTTAGTAATTGACCAAAAACGTTTCCCATTAGGGCAAGCAATTTATTTCGATACACCAGATAAACGTATGGTATTCGCGATTCCGCGCGGCGGGAAAACTTATGTAGGTACAACAGATACGTTCTATGATAAAGACGCAGCTGTACCACAAATGACAACAGAAGATCGCACGTACATTATTAATGCGATTAACTACATGTTCCCAAGCGTAAAAATTACGGAAAAAGACATCGAATCAAGCTGGGCTGGTGTTCGTCCGTTAATTTACGAAGAAGGTAAGAGTGCATCTGAAATTTCTCGTAAAGACGAAATTTGGACTTCTGAATCTGGTTTAATTACAATCGCAGGTGGTAAATTAACAGGATACCGCAAAATGGCTGAAATGGTAGTAGACTACGTAACGAACTTACTACAAAAAGAAGGCCATAGTGCATATCCGAAGAGCACAACGAAACATATGCCAATCTCTGGTGGACATGTAGATGGTTCTAAAGGATTACCAGCATTTATCGCGAAAAAAGCAGGCGAGGGTACGAAATACGGTTTAACGACAGCACAAGCAGAAGAATTCGCGAAATTCTATGGCTCTAACGTAGACGTACTGTTCGAATTAGCGAAAAAACATAAAGACGAAGCGAAAGAATACAACATGCCGCTAGACGTTCTAATCCCACTTGTATACGCAATGGATTACGAAATGACAGCAAAACCAGTCGACTTCTTCGTACGCCGCAGAGGCGCTGTATTCTTCAACATCCACTGGGTATACGAGTGGAAAGAAGCAGTAATCAACTACATGGCTGCAAAACTAGGCTGGAGTAAAGAAGAGCAAATGAAATACACAGCAGAACTAGAAAAAGCATTAACAGACGCTGTCATTCCTGTAGATCAACAAGAGCATGCAGCTGCATTAGCGTAAAATAGAGAAACACCTGAAGAGAAACTCTTTAGGTGTTTTTTATCTTGACTAAAAATAAATAAAATGTGTTACAATGATGGTAAAGTATATAGTATGAATTTTGCATAAAATAAAGAAGACAGAAGCCTGAGAAACTTCTGCCTTTGTAACCTAACTTGCTATTGTGGTGGTAGTAGGTGCGGTTATAAGAAAATTACATTAACGTTTTAGCCGAGAACCGCCCTTACCTTTTCCACGAAGTGAACCGCACCCAATTTGTTAGACAAATAACTAACAATTGGAGGTGCGGTTTTATTATGTCTAGAAAATATAAATTCGAATTAAAAAGAAATGCCGTTGAACATTATTTAAATACAAATGATTCTTTTAAAGTGACTGCCAAAAAATATCAAGTCAGTATATCGTTATTAAAAGAGTGGGTGGCACGTACTAGAGAACAAGGAATAGAGTCCTTAAACTCTAAATGTACAAGGTATGACATTCAGTTTAAAATGGAAGTATTGAATTTTATGAACAATACAGGAGCTTCGCCCCTACAAGCGGCCGCTATGTTCAACGTTCCATCTCCTCGTACCGTTAGGAAGTGGCGATCAATGCTAGAATCACAGGGGATAGATGCTCTTCGTAAAACAAGTAAGGGGTACTCCACTGTGAAGAAGAAACAGGCTATTGCACCTAAGAAAAAACAAAATATTAACTCTCAAAATGATTTACAAAAAGAAATTGAATACTTACGCATGGAAAATGCTTATTTAAAAAAGTTACACGCCTTAATTCAACAAAAACAACAATCTCTGAAAAAGACAAAGCACACATAATATATGAGTTAAGGCATGAATATAAAATTATCGACTTGATTAAAGCGGCTGAAATGGCTCGTAGTACATATTATTACTGGGTGAAACAAATGAGTCGTGAAGATAAATATAACGAGGTTAAAGAAAGTATTAAGCAGATTTTTCAGGAACACCAAGGGCGATATGGCTATAGGCGTATCACACTTGAATTACGTAATCAGGGCTATACCATTAACCACAAAACCGTCCTTCGCTTAATGAATCAATTAGGGTTAAAATCGTTGGTAAGAATCACTAAATACCGCTCTTATCGCGGGAAGGTTGGGAAGGTAGCGCCAAATGTCTTGAAGCGTGATTTCAAGGCCTCTAAGCCTAATGAAAAGTGGGTTACAGATGTTACTGAAGTTCATTTGTTTGGTGAAAAACTCTACCTATCTCCTATTCTAGACTTGTTTAATGGTGAGATTATTTCCTATAATATTGAGAAACGCCCTACATTCCTTCTAGTCGAAAGGATGTTAGATAAGGCTTTAAAATGCTTGGATAAAGAAGATACTCCTATCCTTCATTCAGATCAAGGTTGGCACTATCAAATGGATAGATATCAATATATTTTAAGAGAAAATAATATAACTCAAAGTATGTCCCGTAAGGGAAATTGCTTAGATAATGCAGTCATTGAAAATTTCTTTGGCTTATTAAAATCTGAATTACTTTATCTTAAAGATTTTGAAAGTATGGAACACTTTAGGGAAGAACTAGAGAATTATATTTATTATTACAATAATAAAAGGATTAAGGCAAAATTAAAAGGATTGCCTCCTGTAAAATACAGAATTCAATCCTTATTAGCTGCTTAAATATATGTCTAACTTTTCGGGTCCAGTTCAAAGCAGGGTGGTTCTCGCTTTTTTGTATACAGAAATTAGCCACGGACCGACGTATCTTCTACCGATGACAATGCCAGCTCCGGTTAGGATACCGTACATTAATTTCATTACAAACATCGCGATCATATTATCACCTCCCCCTTTTTTCGAAATGGAAGAGATGATTGCCACACCTACTAGTTATAGCTTATTAAGTTACAGTTTAATTGTATTATGTTTTAAAATAGGGAACAAGACAAATGGATGAAAAGCCCTAGTTTTAAATGGTTGGTTTGTCATAACCAACTTTATTTCTTGTTAAATAAACATAACTAAAAAATAAGGATACTGATAACAACATTCAAATGAAATACACGGCAGAACTAGAAAAGCAATAAATCAACAAGAACAAACAGCTGCGTTATGTATAGAACTTCAAATACTACACTTGTATGAAGAATGTATCGGTTTTGATATTATCGATCCATCTTTGTATGGCCATGAAATATTAGATTTTTTAAGTGAGTGTTAGAAAGAAGGAGGACTCGATTAAATCGGTTCTCTTTTTCATTTAGCGATGAGGGGGAATCTTGAAGATAGAAAAACTAAGCCCCCCTTATTACAAACCTAAAAAGCGCCTTGGGAGAGAGGCGCTCTTTAGGTGAATGTATTGTAACGACTATTCGGTTTATTATATGTAAGTTGCTGAGGAAGTGTTTTATAAAAAACGTTATTACCCTCTGTATTTTTTTGTAAATTTATAAAACTTTTCCATACAGTGCGTCGTCTAATATATGGGAAGGAGGAAATGATGTGGATGAATTAATGATAGAAGCGTTTGAAATAGAAGATAAGGAACTCCTTATCGATGAAATTATGAACAAGTATGGACAAGAAGTCTTGCAGCTTGTGTATTCATATGTAAACAATAAAGAAATTGCTGAGGATGTAACGCAAGATATATTTATGAAATGCTATAAATCTCTTCATACATACAAAGGGAAGTCGAATGTGAAAACGTGGTTATGGAGAATTGCGATTAATCAATGTAAGGACTATATAAAAAGTTGGTATAACAAAAAGGTGATCGTGACAGAGGATGAATCTGCTTATATGGGGGTTCAAAATGATAGTGTCGAACAAACTGTTATGCAAAATGCCGAGGACCGTGAGCTCGCGTCTGCAGTAATGAATTTACCGATCAAATATCGAGAAGTCATTTATCTATTTTATTATGAAGAATTATCAATTAAAGAGATTGCTACAGTAATAGAGATAAAGGAAAACACGATAAAAACGAGACTGAAAAAAGCGAAGGAGCTTTTGAAGAAAGGATTGGAGGAATAATCAAATGGAAGATCGATTAAAAGGCCTGCGAAAATCAATGGAGAATAAAACGTTTAAACATTTGAGTTTTTCTGATCAACATCGAAAGCAGGTGCACGAAAAAATCAATGCTTCGAACGAGAAGGAAGAGGACATCTCGTTAGCGATTTTACAACTCCTCAGTAATGAAAAAACAGGATACGAATTGTCACAGCTGCTACGAGGAAGAGGGATTCGAAAATTCGAAGGAAATGAAGGGTTTTTATATACCGTATTACATCGTCTAGAGCAGAATCGTTTTATTCAATCAAGTTGGGATCATGAAGGAGCCAAATATTATCAATTAAATGATAAAGGAAGAAAGATGCTGCGAAAGGCAGAAAAAAATGCTACGAAGGTACAATTTATACTAAAAGGCTTAGTACAGGAGTGAGGCGGAATTGAATAAAAAAGGGGATCGTTTTGTAAGCGAAGTTACGAATCATATTAAATCAAATGAAGCAAAGAGCTTTGTAGCAACGGAACTAGATTTTCACCTAAAACAGGCGAAGAACACATGGATAGAAAAAGGTTTGAGTGAGGAGGTCGCTGAAAATAAAGCAGTGGAACAAATGGGAAGTCCAATTAAACTAGGGCAAGAACTTAATAAACTTCATAAGCCAAAGGTGGATTGGTTTTTACTTATTTTATTAGTGGCTGCTATGGGGTTAGGTTTTTTACCGGTTTTAGTTTTTGAATATACGAATGATGTAATAATAAATAAGGTGATATTTGTTATTCTCGGTGTTGTAACAGCGATTGGGATGATGTTACTTGATTATCGGAAATTAGAGAGAATGGGATGGTTGTTTTATATAATCGGAGTAGTTATCCTGTTAATGCTATACTGTTTTCCAAACGCTTCAATGATTGGAGAACCGTTAATACAAATCGGCCCAATTGCAATTGACTGTCTAATGGCAGTGCCTTTCTTTTTTCTAGCTTGGGCTTCTTTTTTTAATGATAGTAGGTTAAAGATTATACATCTTGTGGTTTTATATTTATTTTCTTTGTATTTATTTTTAATTGTATCCACCCTTTCGTCAATTTTTATCTATATTACGATGGTATTCGTTATGCTTTGGTGGAGTAAGCTAGGAAAGAAAACGTCGTTGATTATTACGATTGTACCTATTTGTTTATTTATGATCAAGGTATCCGTATCATGGTCTTCAGGATACCACCTAGATAGACTTTTAGGGTATTTAAATCCTGAGAGTGATGCAGGTGGCGCAGGATTTATGTATATACGATTAAAAGAGGTAATGTCATCAGCAGGTTGGTTTGGTACATCTGGAGATACAAAATTCATCCCTGCTCCGGATACTGATTTTGTATTTGCAAGTTTGACTTACTATTATGGGTATTGGCTTGCGTTAATTCTTGTCTTCGTTCTTTCTCTTTTTGTAGCAAGATTAATAGTCATCTCTTATAAAGTAAATGATCGGTACGGTAAATTGCTGCTCGTTGGTGGATTGACTCTTTTTGTATTCCAGTTCATTTATAATGTTGGGATGATACTAGGATTATTGCCGCTTGCTGCTATATCCTTACCTTTTATTAGTTACGGATTAACGCCGACTGTATTTCATGCGCTTATAATGGGGATTGTGCTGAGTGTGTATAGACGTAAGGGTGTTTCATTCAGAATGAGAAAAACACCTTGATACTTATATAAGTTGCATATAAAAGAATGCATTATTATGATCAAGTACAAACGTAAATAGATAGCAAAAGGGGGTTATGATAAATAACCCTCTTTTCGTGTTTAAATAAGTGCACTTGCTTTTATAGAAGTACATAATTCAGAATGAGAAATTGATTCAGCTAGTTGTTGTAAATAGGCGTATTCTTCCGCATCTTTTTCGGAAGTGTTAGGATCTAGTAAAGGTGAGGATAGAAGTACGTCAATCGTAAGAATGTCTGCATCGTGAGAAGTGATGTGATAACCTGCAAAAACAGGTCATTTTAAGAAATTTAAGTAAGTGCTTGTTTGTATGCGTATCACTATTTTATGTACAATAAAAGAAAAGAAAAGAAAAGAAAAGAAAAGAAAAGAAAAGAAAAGCCTCTTATGAGATGGGGAGAGAACATTTTATGTTCAGCCAACAATTAGTGAATTTACGCATTGATTTTGCTTTTAAACAATTATTTGGCACAAGTGGAAATGAAGATATTTTAATTGCTTTTTTAAATGCGATGTTACAGGATTCTTTAGAATCACCCATTGTTTCGTTACAATTCGCAAATCCACATTTACACAGGGAACATGAAGAAGATAAGTTATCTATCTTAGATATTTCAGCTACATTAGACACAGGAACAAAAGTCAATGTAGAAATACAACTCAATAATAATCATGATATGATTAAACGCAGTTTATATTATTGGGGAAGGTTATACACAGCTCAACTTCAAAAGGGAATGCCATACAGCTCTCTTCATAAAACAATTACAATCAATTGGTTAAATTTCGTTATGTTTCCTGAATACGAGGCATTCCATACAACAGGAGTTTTATGGAATCGCCAACAACATAAAATGTTGAGTAGTCATATCGAAGTTCACATCGTAGAGATTTCGAAACTTATGCAACAGTGGCGGAATGAACAAGTAAATCCTTGGGAAGATTTGTTTGTTCGTTGGTTATTATTACTTCCGGCAAACGAGGATGAACAACTAACCCAAACATTGGAGGACATTGCGATGAACCAAGATCCGATTTTACAAAAAGCGATGAATAAATGGGAGCGTATGAGTCAAGATTCTTCTTTCCGACAAGCATATGAGGCAAGAGAGAAAGCTTTGATGGATGAAGCCGCAAAGTTCGCTCATGCTCGTAATGAAGGAAAGAAAGAGGGGATTGAAGAAGGTAAGATTCAATTAATTCGTGGAATGCATAAAAATGGAATGACAATCGAAGATATTGCAAAGTTTACAAATTTACGTTTAGAAGAAATACGAAGCATTTTACAAGTCTAAATGATAAAAAGAACACCTCCATTGAATTTGCATACTTAATATGCGAATTCGGGAGGTGTTCTAATATGTGTCCCGTTTTCGGGGTTCACTTCAATTATCGAGGTGTTTTCATTATAAGCTCAAAACTCTCCGCATCAGCCCCAAGTATAAAAGGACTAACCTCGCCAACGCTATAAAGTTGCAATTCATGCATCGCGCGTGTACAAGCAGTATAGAACAATCTACGAACGCTCTCATCGCTGTATACATCTTTAGAAGCATTGTAAATAATAACAGCATCAAATTCGATACCTTTCGCTAAGTAAGCAGGGATCACGACGATACCTTGCTCATAATCGGCTGAGTTACTCTTCACGAGTTTAATATTCTCGATATGACTAAGCGCTTCGTAAGCAGCGGCACTTTCAGCTGCAGATTTACATATAATTGCGATCGTATTGTGCTGCTCTTTTTGTAGTTCAGCAACTTTGGCAGTAATATGTTTGTGCAGTTCTCTATCATTTGATACTTTCGTTACTGTAGGTTTCTCGCCGTCACGTTCAAAGGCGTGAATGTTCTTTCCTTCTGGTACGAGAGCACGTGTAAATTCAATGATTGGTTTTGTTGAGCGATAGCTACGAGTTAAGTTAATGCCGTTTGTTTCGTCTGGCCCGTATAAATTCGTAAGTGTATCGAAATTCACTGTTTCACTCGCATGGGCAAATATCGCTTGGTTAAAGTCTCCGAGTACCGTCATTCTCGCAGCAGGGAAGAGACGTTTTAAAAACTCGAACTGGAACGGTGAATAATCTTGCGCTTCGTCAACGAGTACGTGTTTAATCGATCTGTTCGTTTGGAAGCCTTCAATTAATTCTTTTAAAAGTAAAAATGGAGTCGCATCCTCGTAATATAACTTTCCTTCATCGAGCATGTTCACCGTTAAGGAGCAAATGTCATCCCATTCTTTCGGTTTTTCTCCCATAACCCATGATGCATCTGTGAAAAGTTGTTTATATATGCCCGTGAAATTGATAAAGCGTAATGTTTGAACGCCTTTACGCAGTGGCTTCAATTTTTTACGGACAATCATACGTCCAAGTACTCTCGTTTCTTTTTCAAAATCTTGAAAGGAGTTGTCGTCAAACTCACCTTTTTTTTGTAAATATTTATAAGCCTTTTGATATTCATCTTTACTAAGTAATTCAATTTCCTCTTCTACCCAGGGCTTTTTCAGTTCTGTTTTTTCAATTTCATCTATTTGTTTATTTAGCCAATCCGTTAACTTTTCAATTCGATTATGGAAGCGGAGGGAGGAATCGGTATTGTAAAACTGCTCTGTAATTTCTTTAGCAGAAACAATTAACTTTCCTCTAAATTTCATTCCCCTAAATAGCATGCCTGAAGATTCAAGAGATTCTCTGTACGCTCGAATCATTTCGAAAAATTGAGTAGATGCCTTAAATCGGATGCTCGCATTTCTCGTTTTATAGGTAGGGCTATTCGTTTCAGTTAGCATATATTCTAATTGCTCATAAGGATCTTCAACATCAAATGACTTGCTTAGTCTATGGTTTAAATATTCTTGGAATGTCACTTGCTGCATATTTTCTTCGCCGAGTTCAGGTAGTACGTTAGATACGTAGCTATTGAACATAGAGTTAGGGGAGAAGAGAATAATTTGATCCGCTTTTAGCCATTCGCGATATTTATATAGTAAGTAGGCGATTCGCTGAAGGGCAGCAGATGTTTTACCACTACCAGCAGCTCCTTGCACGATAAGAAGTCGGCCTTCATCGTGACGAATAATTTCATTTTGCTCGCGCTGAATTGTAGCAACGATACTTTGCATATGTTTGTTTGTGCCTTTTCCGAGCGCTTGTTGCAAGATCTCATCACCAATTGTAAGGCTCGTATCGAACATAGAATCAATCTTGCCATTTTGAATAATGTATTGTAATTTTTTCTCCACATTACCGTGAATTACGCCTCCTGGTGTACTGTATTCAGCCGGTCCTGGTGGATAATCGTAGTACACACTTGAAATGGGTGCGCGCCAGTCATATATAAGAAAGTTTTCTCCGCTTGCATCAGTAAGCGTGGCTACACCGATATAAATTTTCTCCGCAGCAGATTCTCCTTCTTCTTTAAAATCAATTCGTCCAAAATAAGGTGCTTTATGCATGCGTCTTAATGCGGCAAGTCGATTAAAGGTGTGCTTATGAGTAATTTGTGTGACAGCTAGTGACTGAGCTTGTTGCCTTAAGTTGATAACTGTTTCCAGATAATCATCAAAAGTATCCGTGTTCACTTTCACATCATCCCAAAAGTGTTTACGAATATTGATTACTTCTGCCCGGCGTCTGCCAGTTTCGTTTTCCAGTTTATCAATTTGCTCCGTAATCGTTTCTATTACGGTATCCAATCGTTTTTGCTCTAAATCAAGTTTTTTGTTCATACGGTAAGCACTCCTTTAAAAGTGAAAAATAGGGGTTGACTGAAGATGTGTTTTGGTGTAAAATTAAGATACGGATAAATACGTTCTTTGTATTTTATAAAATGTGTTTCTGTACTAATTTAACATAGTTTTTTAATTTAATCAATGATAATAAGATAAACCTTGGTTCCATGCTACGTGGATCAAGGTTTTTTTGTGTTTTAAGAGGGATTCGCGGTTATTGTCGGTTTCTGTCGGTAAGTCGATATATTATGAAAATCGCCGATATAATTGGAGTTGCGCCGATATAATTGAAAAATCGCCGATATAATTGGAGTTGCGGTCGATATAATTGAAAAATCGCTGATATAATTTATTCAAAGGACCAACTATATAATTTCATTTATCGAATCCGGACGTAACGTACCACAAAAGAGGGCAAATAAAAAAGCTCGGGTTAATCCCGAGCTTTTCATTATTTCTTTTCGTCTTTCTTAGCGTCAGCTTTTTGCTCTTTGAAAAGATCTTTTAAATCTTTATCGTCAACTTTTACGTCAGCTTTTTTGATTTCTTTCATCATAAGATCGTTCATGAATTCGCCATCTTGTGCTTTCTTTTGAACGATTTCTTTTTTGATGTCAGCTTTAGATTGTTCGAATGATTTTTCTGGCTCTTTAATGTCTGTTACTTTAATGATGTGGTAACCGAATTGTGATTTCACAGGTTCGCTTACTTCATCTTTTTTCAGCTTGTAAGCAGCCTCTTCGAATTCTTTAACCATTTTGCCAGGTCCGAAGAATCCTAAGTCTCCACCTTTTTCTTTTGAACCAGTATCTTCAGAGTATTGTTTTGCTAACTCTTCGAAAGATTTACCTTGTCCAAGTTCTTCTTTTACCTTTTTCGCAGTTGCTTCATCTTTTACAAGAATGTGGCTTGCTTTAATTTCAGGCTTGTAGTTATCTTTCAATTCTTTATCAGTGATTGTTTTCTCAATAGCTTTTTCTTGCGCTAATTGAGCACGTACACCAGTTTTTAACGTTTCTTCTTTAATACCTTGTTGTTTTAATAGTGTATCGAATTGATCACCGTATTGTTTTTTCATTTCATCGAACTTTTTGTCTACTTCTTTGTCTTCAACTTTGTAGTTTTTAATAAGTACTTTTTCCATAACCATGTTATTTAGTACTTGTTTACCAGCTTGTGTTTTCATTTGCTCGTAGAATTCTTCTTTTGTAATGTCACCAGCTTTAGATGTAACGATTTTGTCTGATGATGATGTTCCACATGCTGATAATGCGATTACACTTGTTGCGGCTAAGGCAAGCATAGCTTTCTTCATTCGATAAACACTCCTACTATTATGTATTTTTAATTTATCCTATACCAATGAATTTTAGTTCATCAGAGCCCGATTAAGTCTCACTGATACTTTTGCTTTTTTTGTTGGTAAAGCGCGCTTAACAGGGCTTACCGAGGCTTTAGGATAAAGTTAAGATGCGTGTCATGTATTTCATAGTATAAGCAATATGTACAAAATTTAATATATCATATTTCGACGTGTTTTCATATTGATAAAGAAAAATTAACCAGTACGTGTCAGATTTTGAAGGTGTACCATATTGGGCGTATGCCGCATATACAGAATAGAGGAGGGGATAGGGATGAATTCTCAACTTATTTTATTACTTGTACTGTTTATTTTATTGGTTATAGTAGGTATAATTTGCTTATAGAGGAAAAAAGTGAGGAAGGGGCTTTCCTTCCTCACTTTCCATGAAATATAATTTCTATATAACTAGAAATTAATAAAATTGTTATACATACATTAATAACCCGAAAGACACCGGGTTGGCGGCTCGCAGATATTTGTTTTCGTTCACACAGTGTATGTGTCATGAAATTCGTGTAAAATATAACAAGAAGTGCGAATGCGACAAAAACAACTGTTATAAGTGTCATGAGGCGAGACCTCCTTTTGGCTAAAATACATATACTTTATATATTGTATCATACGATATTTTGTTCGTGTTATAAAATTCAGAAATAGAAGACTTTGTGTTAGAAAGTGAGGGAGAAAATGGACGTTGTTAGAAGATTAGAACAAGCTGAATACTACGTAGACCTACTATTTAAAATGATTGATGAAGAAAAGTGTCCATTTTATTCTTTGATCATAAAGAAAAAAGCTCGTAAAAAAGATGTTGAACGTATACTACATCTTTGTGAAAAGCTGAACGAACAATATGTAGCGGAGAAAGCAGAAGGACTTCTTTTGTTCGATGCGCTATTAGATCAATTTGAAAAAGCGCTTCCACATCAGCTCGAAGTACACGAAACTGCGGAAGCGCTAGCAAAACAAGGTTTATTCAAACCGCTTATGAATGAATTCTTAAGCATGATTGCGAAAAATAAATAGATTACTTCTTAACTAACTTCTGATCGGATTCTGTAAAGTTCTCTTCAATATCTTCTAATGATTTCTCAAAAATATCGATGAAGTCTTGTCCGTAAATGTTACGCAAGATAGCAATCAGTTCGATATTTTCTGGGAACTTCCCATAAAAATTACGAAGTGCAAGAGCCCCATTAAACACTGAATTATTTTCAGGGTCATACTCCTCCATTAAGCGAAGTAGTAATTCTTCCCCTTTGTCTGTAATTTCGATGTACGTATTTCGTTTATCATCTTCTTTTTTCGAGAATACAAGATAGCCGCGTTCTTCCAACTTTTTCGAGAAGTTAAACGCCGTTGATACGTGCATAACTCCAAACTTAGCAATCTCAGAAATAGAAGCCCCTTTTAAATGATAAGCGATTGTTAAAATATGATGCTCATTAATGTTTAAATCATAAGGTTTAATCCACATTTGCCAATCTTTCTCTACACATTTCCATAACGCTTTCGATAATTGAGCAATGCGTTGGCTGAAAATCATCGCTTCTTTTACCGAGTAATCTTTTTCTCCACTTTTCATATACTCACCCACTTTAACATTCTTTTTCATTACTATCTATTATGCCAGTAAAATAAAAATTAATAAAGTATTTTTGTGAGAATTGTGAAAATTTTTTAAAAAAACGACATTCTATACAAATCATGCATAACTATGGAAGCGGTTTATAAGTCATGAATACATGTGTTGTCCATACATGTTAAGTGATAACATATATTGTAAATGCATAAAAACACGGCATATCTATGTGATATGCCGTGTTAAGGTCAATTTATATAAAAAATATTTGTTATATGCAAAAAACTAAGCAGGAATTTGTTTACGCTTTTTCCGGAACAGCTTCTTGTAGTTTCTCAATTGATTTTTGAATGTCCAAAATCTCTTGCTCAATATGTCGTTTGTTTTGAGAAATATCTTGCTTCCAGTTAGAAAGTGTATCGTGCATGTCGTCTTTTAATTCTTGGAACACTTCTTTACCTTCTGAAGCAGTTTCAACGATTTGACGTTTTAATAATTTTGTATCAGCTGTAATATCAGCTAAAGTCTTTTTAATATCATTTCCTTTTTCTTTTAACTTACCGCGCATGTCTTTGCCAGAAGAAGGAGTTGAGAAAAGAACAGCTAGTCCAGCAACTGCTCCGCCGCAAATGACACCTGTAATAAAGGATTTAGCTTTTGACATAAAAGGAGACCTCCTTATTTTTTGTTCGTATTCATGATGTGAAAAAATATGCATATCTTTAAGACAAGGGAAAAGTGTATAGTCCCTGGCATCTTAAGTGGAGAAACAAGCCGTGCCATATTTAATCACTTTAGGAAAGTGGCTTGTTATGTATGACTACTTATTATAGTGTCACTATTTCACGCTATTTGCAATTGTACTTGCGATGTTTTGTAAATTTTCCATAGTGTATTCATTTTGATGTGATTTCCAAACAGCACCGAAACCATCGTTTTCACCGTAGCGTGGAATTAAATGAAGGTGGAAGTGGAACACAGTTTGTCCAGCTTTTTCACCGTTGTTGTTAAGTAGGTTAAAGCCAACTGGATTAAACTCTGCTTTAATCGCGTTTGCGATTTTCGGAACGACAGAAAAAATGTGTGATGCGATTTCTGGCGTTAACGCAAAAATGTCTTGTTTGTGAACTTTTGGAATAACAAGAGTATGTCCTTTTGTTACTTGACTAATATCTAAAAATGCAAGCACATGTTCATCTTCGTATACTTTTGAGCAAGGGATTTGCCCGTCAATAATTTTACAAAAAATACAATTGTCCGCTGTATGATTCATTGATCTCATCCTTTCAAATATCCTTAGCCGTATTTTACCATAATTACATAAGAGAACAAACACGAAAAACAGGAAGCTGACTCAGCTTCCTGTTTTCTGAAGAGGGATTGAAAAAGCATTATCGTAATTTACGTTTCGCAGACACCTCATTTATTTAAGAAATGCACGGTAAATCGGCTAAAGTTTCTGCCGTAGACACCCCATTTTCAAGTGAAATGAATTGCAATCTTTTATAAAATGAAATTGTTTATTTTTTAAAACAGTATATGCTCTTTCAGAGACACCCCGTTTCGAAAATGAAACAAATGATCTGGTTATGTGTAAATTTCTTTGTCCAACATGGACACCCCATTTCATGATGACTTCACTATGTTGTTGTACTCATCAATAGGTGGTCGCTTTTTCAATGTGTTCCTTCTTCAATAATTATGATGTCCGCTTTCGTAATAATATATGCGAACAAATTTAAATTTTTTTTGAACGCATCGATACTATGTAGTACAGCGTAATTTTTGGTAAGATAAATATAGAACGAATATAAATGAAGAAAGTGGTGTCGTATGAGCGAGTTATTGCGTGTAGAAAATGTTACAGGAGGATATACGAAACGACCTGTATTAAAAGATGTTTCGTTCTCTGTGAATAAAGGCGAACTTGTCGGCTTAATCGGTTTAAATGGAGCGGGTAAAAGTACGACGATTAAACATATTATCGGTTTAATGGAACCGAAAAAAGGAACTGTCACAATTAATGGGAAAACAATTCGTGATGATATGACAGCGTACCGTTCTAGTTTTTCGTTCATCCCAGAAACACCAGTATTATATGATGAGCTAACGCTAGAAGAACATTTGAAGTTAACAGCGATGGCTTACGGTGTAGATGAAAAACAATATGAAGAACGTGTAGGACAATTATTACAAGAATTTCGTATGAAAAATCGTTTGAAATGGTTTCCGTCTCATTTCTCAAAAGGGATGAAACAAAAAGTAATGATTATGAGTGCATTTTTAGTGGAGCCATCTCTTTATATTGTGGACGAACCGTTCGTTGGGCTTGATCCGTTAGCGATTCAATCACTCCTTCAAATGATGGATCAAATGAAAAAGAGCGGTGCAGGTATTTTAATGAGTACACATATTTTAGCGACAGCAGAGCGTTATTGTGATTCATTCATTATTCTGCATCAAGGCGAAGTAAGAGCGAAGGGAACGTTATCTGAGCTGCAATCACAGTTTCATATGCCAGGTGCAACGTTAGATGATATTTATATTGCATTAACGAAGGAAGAAGATTATGAATAGCACAGCGTTATGGAAAGAACGATTTCGTCACTTTCTACAAGAAGTTCGTACATATAGTAAATACGTATTTAATGATCATTTAAAATTTATTTTCGTATTCATCATCGGCGCAGGAGCGTATTATTACCAGCAATGGTTACAAACGTTAACACCTTCATTTCCGACTGCGCTCGTTATGGCAGTGTTACTTGGACTCGTATTAACGGCCGGATCTATTCAAACGTTATTAAAAGAAGCGGATCTCGTTTACTTACTGCCAGTTGAACAAAAATTAAAACCATATTTTACAAAGGCGTTTCTTTTTACGTTTATGATTCAGTTGTACATAATCGCAATTGTAGCGGCAGCGCTTGCCCCGTTATACTTCCAGCAAATGAAGCAAACAGGAGCGACTTACATATGGATTGTAATCGCGTTTGTCATTGTAAAAGCGTGGAATTTATTTGTAGCGTGGGAAAAGTCATTTTTAACAGATCAAAATATACAAAGAGCCGATTGGTTCATTCGATTTATTTTAAACGCCTTATTTGTGTATTTCCTTGTAGAACGTACTTCCGTTATGTTTATTGGTGGAATCGTCCTTCTCATGGTGTTATACCTTGCGATTATGTATCAAATGGTGAAGGGAAAGCCGTTAAACTGGGAATATTTAATTTCTGAAGAAGGTAAGAAGATGATGCTGTTGTACCGCATCGCGAATATGTTCGTTGATGTACCAGCATTAAAAGAGAGAGTAGCACGTAGAAAATGGCTTGATTTTATTCTTTCAATGATCGGCGAAAAGCGTACATATTTATACTTATATACGAGAACTTTCTTAAGATCTGGTAACTATTTCGGCTTATATGTACGCCTGCTCGTTCTTGGAGGAGTTATTCTTTACTTCATTCCGTTTTTATATGGACGATTTATCGTAAGCCTTATCTTCCTATACTTAATTGGTTATCAGCTATTAACTTTATGGAAACATCACCGCATGAAAATTTGGCTTGATTTGTACCCAGTAGGCGGAGAAGAGAAGAAGAAAGATTTCCTTACTTTATTAAATGCGATCCTTATTACAGGTAGTATTATCTTTACAATCATATTTGTACTTGCGACGAAAGATTTCATAATGACGGGAATTTTATTAGTCGTAAGCATAGTATTTAGTATCGGTTTCGTTTATCAATACGGGGCAAAACGTATTGAGCGTTTAAATTGAAGGGAATGAACCTATGATTACATATGAAGAAAAGGTTATAAAAGAACTGGAGCAGTGGAAAGCTACATTCATGAAAGATTCTTCTATGATGACACGGTTCTCAAAGAAAGTGCAGACGAAAGTACAACAGCTTATTCCGGCGAAAGTACAAAAAGTATTAACGGAAACGATTCGGATGATGGTGCAAACGATTAGCGCCGGATCAAACTTTATAAAGCCGAAATTAAAAGAGACGAACTGGTCATTGCAAAGACGAGACGACGAAGTACGTAAAAAAATGGATGAGTACAAAAAAATAGCAGCGGCAGAAGGAGCAGGGACGGGAGCAGGCGGTATTCTCCTTGGCCTTGCTGACTTTCCGCTTTTACTCGGTATTAAAATTAAATTTTTATTCGATGCAGCAACATTGTACGGATTTGATACGAGCAACAAAGAAGAGCGCCTTTTTATCTTTCACGTTTTCCAGCTTGCCTTTTCAAGTGACGACCACCGAAAAGAAATATGGAAAGCAATCGAAACGTGGGATACAGAAGAAGAAAATCATATGGACTGGGAAAAGTTCCAAACAGAGTACCGAGACTATATCGATTTAGCAAAAATGCTTCAGCTCGTACCAATAATCGGTGCCCCGGTCGGCGCATATGCGAACTATCAATTATTGCAAAGACTTGGAGAAGTAACGATGAATTGTTATCGTATGCGATTGTTGAATAAGGATTAAAAGAAAGGCGTCCTACATGTGTAATGTAGGGCGCCTTTTCTTAGAAGCTAAGTCCGATATAGCTAACTCCAACTATAATCAATACGATAAAAAGTACAATGATGAATGAAAATCCGTTCTTACCAGCTTGTTCAGCTTCACCGCCGCCAGTGCCACCACTACCGCCTTTACCACCAAGTCCCATATGATATCCTCCTTATTGTTATATATTGCTTTTACTTTATAAATTTCTTCATTTTCCAATAAATACCTTCTGAAGCGCTAACTAACTTGAAAATCATTTCGTTTCATTTTATAATTTACTTACCGACCGGTAAGTAAAAATAAGTGAGGTACAGTATGACAAAGAATTTACAAACATCGCAAAACATTGTAGAGGCGTCATTTAAACTTATGGCAGAGCACGGCATTGAGAAGATGAGCCTTTCCATGATTGCGAAAGAGGTAGGTATTTCAAAACCGGCTATTTATTATCATTTCTCTTCTAAAGAAGCGTTAGTGGACTTTTTATTTGAAGAAATTTTTTCTGGGTATCATTTCGTGAGTTATTTTGATAAAGAGCAATATACGAAAGAAAATTTTGCAGAAAAGTTAATCGCAGATGGTTTACATATGCTCTCTGAGTATGAAGGACAAGAAGGAATACTGCGCGTCATAAATGAATTTATCGTAACTGCGGCGCGAAATGAAAAGTATCAGAAACGCTTATTTGAAATACAAGAAGAGTTTTTAAATGGTTTCCACGACTTATTGAAGAAAGGTGTGGAACTTGACGTTGTGTCACAACAGGCAACGGAAGAAAATGCTCATACGTTGGCGCTTGTGATCGATAATATGAGCAACTACATGCTCATGGGATTTCAGTTAAAGTATAAAGAAATTTGGATTCGAAATGTGAAAAAGGTCATGAAGGAGGAATAAAGATGAAAATGCAAAAAAACTGGTGGCTCGGTTTTCTTGGATTTATTGGGATTTATAAAATACCAGGTATGATTGAAGCTTTTCAAGCGGATGGAAATTGGATGAAGTTAATCGGTTTCATTTGGCTACTTTGGTTCGGATATTTTATTCCTGAGAAGAAAGAAGATTAAATTTCAATTTTCTGTAAGGTTACGTAAAATATAGATTGAGACTATTTATATATTAGATTACTAGATTTGGAGTGGTTACATGGAGCCATTGAAAAATGAAATTCACCCTGACATGGTCAAGGTGTGGAAAGTTCGGGCTGTAATAGAAGAAGGGATCGGTATTCTTGTCATTTTAGCTTACCTTTTCCTCATGATAAAGTTTGATTGGTGGGCGTGGATTTTGTACGTGTTAATCGGGTTAACAGTTGCGTTAGCACCATTGGAGTACTTCGTATTCCCAAAACTACGTCAGCGTTATTACAGCTACCAACTAAATGAAGAAGAACTTGAAATTCAGCACGGCCTTTTCGTCGTAAAGCGCGTATTAGTACCGATGATTCGTGTACAGCACGTTACGATTGAACAAGGGCCGATTATGAGAAAATATGGCTTAGCAGAATTGCACATTTCAACAGCAGCAACTTCTCACAGCATCCCAGGCTTAACGATGTATGAAGCAGAAATGTTGAAAATGAAAATTGCAGAATTAGCGAAAGTGAGTGATGAGGATGTATAAGAGGCAGCATCCAATCACGATGTTATTAGAATTAAAAATAACAGACTTTATCCCACTCATTATTTTCATGTTTAGTTTAAACGGAAAATTTCCGTTTTGGTATTTAATTCCCGCTGCATTCGGTTTACTCACCGTTTTTTCAGCGTTTGAAAAATGGTATTACACAACGTATTGGGTTGAAAATAACGTATTACATGTGAAACAAGGTCTCTTTGTGAAGAAGGAGAGCTACTTAAATAAAGAACGTGTGCAAACGATTAATACAAGTTCTAACGTGCTATATCAAATGCTTGGCTTAAAGAAAATTCAAATCGAAACAGCTGGCGGAGGCGATGATGCAGAAGTAAGCTTAGCTGGAATTAAGGAAGATGAGGCGAAGGAGCTTATTTCCTTACTCAATGAGCCAACTCCAGAAGTGAAAGCAGAAGAAATGGTAGACGAAGCAATAGAAAATACAGTAGAAAAAGAAATCATTACAGAAGAAAAACAAACGACAGAATATAAATTGACTTGGAAGGAAATTTTATTAGCCTCTGTTACATCGGGTCAGTTTGGGCTATTATTCTCGTTAATCTTTTTCGTGTATCACCAAGTAGATGAGTATATTCCGAAATGGATAGAGAATAGCGTAAAGTCGTATGTAATGGAACATGACATATATGGCTGGATTTTCATGGTAGCTATTTTGCTTGCCCTTTCGTGGGTTATATCTACAATCGGTTATGCGCTAAAACATGGAGATTTCACAGTAAATCGAAAAAATGACGAAGTCCGCATTTCACAAGGATTACTTGAGAAAAAAGAACTCGTCTTAAAGTTACATCGTATTCAAGGGATTACGATAAAAGAAGGCATTTTCCGTCAAATGTTCGGCTATTGTGCTGTGCAAGTAGAAGTCATTCAAAGTGAGGGGAAAGAGGAGAAAGTTACACTCCATCCAATCATTCGAAAAGATCGAGTACAACAGTTACTCGCGCATTTACAACTACCATACGAACTGAATACAAATATTATTTCATTACCAAAAGCAGCATTACGCCGCTATCTCATTGATAGCTTCATCTTCTTCGCAATGTTAGCTATCCCGCTTATTGGAATAAGTATATACTTTGAAAAGCACTTCATTATGTGGGCACTCATTCCGCTCGCGATTCTCATCTTTACACTTGGATACGCAACATTTAAAACAAATGGTTACAGTGTAAATGGAGAGCAAATTACGCTTGTATATCGCAGCGTCGGAAAATATACCGGACTTGTCAGAAGAAGACACGTCCAATCAATGGAGAAGACGCAATCCTATTTCCAGCGCCGCGCGGATTTATGTACGTATAAGTTTTCCAGTGCATCATCAAGTTATAAATTAGAGCATACGAGAGTAGAGGATGCGGAGAGAATGCAGGATTGGTATAAGAAGAGAATAAGTGAAAATTAAATGGAATGGCTCGTCTTTTGCGGAAGGCGGGCTGTTTTTTTATCCTTTTCGGCAAGAAGACTCCATCTGATTTGTGTTACGGGTGAAACCCAACAATTCAGGTGGAGATGAATTGCTGTCAGAAGGTAGGCTGAACTCTCTTGTTTCGCTCATAGTAATTTTCCCAGTGCTAATGTTTTTTTCGTTTTACGATATAATCTGCATAGATAAGGAGGGAATGGATTGTAAGACAACGAAATTAAACGATGATTATGATTATCATTATAATTCGACTACTTGAGTCAAAAGGAATTACGATGAAGAACATGTTCGCATGTTGTTTCATTTGAAACGTTTTATCTCAGTGGGGGTAGTTGACGAATGGAGTTCGCTCCTAAAACTTTTCTTATAGGGACGTTAGTATTCTTTTAAAAGTATTCATATGATGAAGTATAGGTGGTTTATAAATCAGCAGTTTGTATTTGTTCCAACTTAGGATTAGAAGAGATTGTATAATTACCCATTAGATCGTTCATAAACGTAGCAATCGGAAGGTGGATGTGTTTCTTTTCTTAAATAAAATACTGGCAGTAAATCGATAAATATAAGTGAAAATAAGAAAAATGTCTGAAATACGGACAAGACAATACATATATTCGAGATTGTGGTAAAATAATTATAGACCAACTTTATCCTGATTAGTAAAATTTTAGATTTTATTTGTGATATATTTAAGCATTTGTTGTTAAATGTTGTTTTAATAATATATTTATAAGGTGGAATGGTTATGAAAAAGGAAGAATTTTTGTTGTATTCCGAAAATATAATATTACCAACATTTATTGAATTAGAAGGAAGATATTATCCTACATATGCTAGTAAATTACACCCTTTTTGTATAACTACTTTGGGAGAGCATAATATTACCATCACCCTTTGTGAGGCGCTTAAAATAAAAAAAAAGAAAGAGCCGGTAGAAGAGTTTATGTACAGCGAAATTAGCGATATAGAAATTTCTGTTGTTAAGAAGCCCAACGCGGTTCTTTTCCTTCCTGGAACGAGAATTAGTTTAGACTTAATTCTCAGCTTTGAAAATGGAAGACGTTTACATTTAGAGTGCGAAACTATACGTATTTTGCCACAAATCATAAATCTTTTTTCTAAAAAAAGTATAACGGTTAAAGATCCTTTGAATTTAGAACATATTTTTCTGTCTAAAGATTCTATTGAAGAAGTCTATGAGTATTTAGAAAGCAATCTTGAAAACATGGCTAAGGAAAAAGGAATAAGTATATTTCGATTAAAGCAAACTGAAGATTAATTATACATTTTAATGGATTGGAGGATTTTTAGTGGTTGAGTTTATAGGAAACCTTTTGATTATTTATTTTGTAGTTTAAGACTGATAACACTAATATACATAAATAATAGGATTCCCTTTTGATAATCAAGTGAATTAAATACTATGTAAGAAAATAACGTTGCGAAAGTTTGGAAGCAAAACCAAATCATGTTTGGGTAGATGATTCTAAATCTCCATACTATAATACGCTGCAGGAAAAGCCTGTAAGAGGTAGATGGAAATCAGCTGAAAATATGTATATCCCAGCATATGATTATAGCTTCGTAATTAATTATAATACGGAATCACGTACACCATACAAAGTAAGTGCAATCTTCTTCCATGTTTCTACTTCATGGACAGAAGGATGTACAGATGTAGATAAACAAAATGTGATTGATATTTTAAGATGGATTGATCCAGGGAAAAAACCTGTTATTATTCAAACCCCTGAAAATGAACTGATAAATTATTAAGTTAATAACCTAAAAAAATTTAAGTCTACTTTCATTAGTAGGCTTTTTTGTTAAGTATGAAATTCTTGTTTTGTTGGTGTAATCCCATGCCCATAGAGCTTACAAAATGGACTGGCCCTAAAATAATAAAAATGAGCTTTCTTAATAGAAAAGAAATAAAATTTTCGTTTTTGGAGACAATGAATTATTAATTTGACGATATAGCTGATTCCTTTTATGGAGTTATTAAAAAAACAGTATAGTTTCTAGGGAGCTAACATAGGATTTGAATTGATTTAAAGATGATGGAACAAAATAAAGTGAAACTTTAATCAGTGTGGGTTTTCTTCATCCCCACTGATTATTAGTTGAACTAATCGGACTTTAATGGGCAGTTGATCCCCACCTAAATTCTTTGCTCTCGCTGAATTTTGAGATGGGGGTCTTACTGCCCATTAAAGTGGGATAAAACAAATTGAACAAAAAAAACTTGCAAAACTAAAAGGGGAGTTGTATATTAATTGACATATCAAATATTGATATGTCAATTAATGTTTTAATAAGTAAGAAGGAGGAATTTTTGAAAACGTGTTATTCAGACGATGTCGGATTTTTATATAAGCTATAAGATTAAAGCGAAGATAGAGGGGGCACAATACTGTGGAAATAATCGCAGCTATTTTAGTCGGGATCGTAGCATTAGAACATTTATTTATCATGATCCTCGAAATGTTTTTTATGAATTCAAAAGTGGCAAAACGTGCTTTTAAATTACCTGAGCATTTAGAAGGAGATCGAAACGTAGCCATTATGTTTGCAAACCAAGGTTTATATAATGGATTTTTAGCTGTTGGTCTCATTTGGGGACTTATACTTGGTTTCAATTCAATTGGTTATATGGTTCAATTATTTTTTGTAATGTGTGTGGTAGTAGCAGCTCTGTTCGGCGGTTTCACATCTAATAAATCAATTATTGTGAAACAAGGGCTTCCAGCTATATTAGCGTTGATTGCCCTTTTAATTGTGATATAGAACTAAAGCGTTTGTATAAAAGAACTCATTTTTGAAAAATACGTTATTCTTTCCTCCTGTAGGCTCATAGGAAAGAATAGCGTATTTTTTCTTTTTAAGGGGGTATATCCTTCAATTTAATCAAAAATGTAAATTCTTTTTTTTAGCGTGAGTGTTATGAAAATACGTATTACATTAAGGATTGGAACCGGATTAACGCTTTAAAATATAGAAAGTGGGGAAAATAATGTAAAAAAACTATTGTATGTTTTAAAACCTTGTGTTACATTTGTGTTACAGAGTGGTTACAAAATGTAACTTACATTGCAGTTTGTTTTCTTTTGTTTTTCGGTATGTTACAAAATGAAGTGCGTATCGAATCGTCAGAAGATATATGAAGTTTGAAAAATAAAAATAGTTTTTCTATGTGTATAAGAGTGTGTGTAGTAAAGAGCCTGGTGAGAACTTTGCGCACATTATTAAAATTCCTTTCTGTCTTTAAAAGAAGAAGAAAACCAACTACCAACTATTTAGGAGTTTTAAGTAATGATAGTAAATGAAATGTACTTCCTTTCCCACACACAAAGTACATCTTTACTTTCAGTCTAATTACTACACAGACTTTTATACATATAAAGCTAGTGTTTTAGGGGATATATAGGAGGAGAAAAAATGAAAAAGTTATTAATGGTAATTGGACTTACATTTTTAATGTTAGCTGGATGTAGTAATGGGAATTTTGACAAAGCAATGGATGAAGGAAAGACCGCGTTAACGAATAAAGAATATAAAAATGCCTTATCATCATTTGAAAAAGCGCTAGATGAGAAAAAAGACGATTCGGATGCAAAGATGCTTGTAGAACAAACGAAAGTAATGATTGAAGCTGTGAAGTTAAAAGAAGAAACAAAGGTAGAAGAATCAATCAAGTCATTTGAAAAAGTAGAGAACATGAAGAATGGAAATACTACGCTTGTAAAACAAGCGAAGGAAGAACGAACTGCATTACTAGCTATCTTAGAACAAAAAAAGAAGTATAGTGAGCAACTGACGAAAAGTGAAGAGTTAATAAGTAAGAAAAATTATGCAGAAGCGAAAGAAATATTAAATAAGCTAGTTGCAGAAACAAAAGATAACAAGAATCTTGAAGAATATAATAAAAAAGCGGTAGGATTAGTTACTAAAATGAATGAAGAAGAAAAAACTGCAAAGAATGAAGCAGCAGCGAAGGCACAAAAAACAAATGCAGTAACGAATCAAAAGGTAGCAATAGAAAAGACTCAAAAAACTGAGGCAGAAAAAAATCAAAAGGTAGCAACAGAAAAGACTCAAAAAACTGAGACAGAAAAGAATCAGAAGGTAGTAACAGAAAAGAACCAAACAACTGAGACTGACAAGAATCAAAAGGTAGAAGCAGAAAAGAACCAAAAAGTAGAGACAGGAAAGACTCAAGATGCATTTACTTTTGAGAAAGCGAAAGAATATATTAAAAATGAATATAAAGAAGACTATGATTATACGCTAGAAAATACGCAAGTAGAGAATGGAAAGAAATATTATCAAATTAGAGTGCGTACGACATATAAAATAGAAGGCGCAGCTGGATCAGGATTTACTGGCGTATTTAAAGTATTTGAAGATGGTACAATTGTTGAAGTGCACTAAATTAATGGAAAGGTATCCTCAAAGTGTTTGAGGATACCTTTTTAGCATAAAAAAAGGCATCTAGCAAAAGTACTAGATGCAAATAAAAACACAAGGGAAGACAAAATTCTTCCCTTTTCCCGTAAGTAATTATATCAAAAAATTTATAAAAAACTAGCTTTATTTTTAATATAATTGATGTGTGAAGCTATGAAAGTATAAGATTACACTATTTTTATAGTGTTTTGTTGGAAAAGGAGCCACGTATATGATTAATTTTAAACCAGAAAATTTGAACCAACTATTAAAAGTGATGCTCATTAGTGCGAATAAGTCTTATGATGCGATTAAAGATTATGAATTTACAGGGGAAGCGGTAGTATTCCGTGTAGATTTCGACCATATTGATGTTTCTCTAATGATTGTAGATATGTTAGGAAGATCAGCTTCTAAATTTAACATTTTGCCATTTGCTAAACTAGATACGAATGAGATAGATTACATTCAGTTTCAAGTGTATTCTATTAATGAAGGGAATTTTAAAGAAATAATCGATACGATGTAAAAAACTATAAAGTGAAACTTTAATCAGTGGGAGACTCATCCCCACTGATTATTAGTTGAACCAATCGGACGTTTACGGGCAGTTGATCGTTCCTCTAACTTCTTTGCTCCAGCTGAAATTTTTGGGGGAGTTCTACTGCCCGTTAACGCGGGATAATTTTACAAATATGTATATACCAACTAATATATAAGTAATAAATTCATATAATTGGAGTGATGAAATGCAGCCGTTAGAAAGGGAGATTCATTCTAATATGCTGAAAGTGTGGCGAATTCACGCTTTAATTGGGGCGGCAGTTATACTAGCAGTCGTAATTGCATATTTCTTTTTTATGATCAATTTTAATTGGTGGGGTTGGTTGTTTGGCTTGTTAGTAACAGGCGCTATTACATTTATTCCGCTTGATTATTTTGTGTTTCCAAATTTACGTCAGCGCTATTATAGTTACAGATTAAATGAAGAAGAGATTGAGATTCAAAAGGGAATGTTCGTTGTAAAACGCGTACTTATTCCGATGATTCGCGTGCAACACGTAACGATTGAACAGGGCCCGATTATGAGAAAGTACAATTTAGCAGAATTACATATTTCAACAGCAGCAACTTCTCATAGTATTCCAGGTTTAACGAAAGAAGAAGCAGAGCAGCTGAAAAGACAAATTGGAGAACTTGCGAAAGTGAGTGATGAGGATGTATAAGAGGCAACATCCGATCACAATATTGTTAGGTATTAAGATTACTAGTTTATTTCCACTTATTATCCTTGTTATGTTTAAACCGGAAGAACAAGTGAAACCTTGGTATTTATTTTATCTTTTTATCTTGTTTATTATATTCATTATGGCTATTTTCTCAGCTATAAAATGGTATTTCAAAGTGTACTGGGTTGAAAGTAATATTTTACATATAAAGCATGGTGTGTTCGTTAAGAAAGAAAGTTACTTAAATAAAGAACGTGTGCAAAATATTAGTACGTCTTCTAACATCATTTATCAAGTGCTCGGACTGACGAAATTAAATATTGAAGTGGCAGGCGGCGGTACTGAGCCAGAAGTGATGTTGGCGGGTATTAGAGAAGATGAAGCGAAGGAACTCATTACTTTATTACATAAAGAAAGAAGTGTTGTGAGTGAAGGAGGGCCTACGGAAGAAGGAAGTAAGACGGTATATCAGTTAACAACGAAAGAGATTTTAGCAGCATCTATTACATCTGGTAGATTCGGATTAGTGTTTTCAATGTTAGTCATCCTTTACACAGAGTTTAATCAATTTCTTCCAAAATGGCTCATCAATAAAGTGGAAGCGTATGTGATGGATAACGGTGTATATGAATTAATCGTTATGGCGGCGATTTTAATGGCAGTTTCGTGGGTCATTTCAACAGCCGGTTATGCATTAAAATATGCGAACTTTAAAATTGAGCGAAATGGAAATGAAGTTCGTATCGTGCAAGGTTTATTTGATAAGAAAGAGTTTGTTTTAAAATTACACCGTATTCAAGCGATTACGGTGAAAGAAGGTATTCTCCGCCAGCCTTTCGGATATTGCTCTGTCGAAGTAGAAGTTATTCAAAGTATAGAGGCGGCGGGAAATGAAGTGATGTTACATCCTTTTATGAAGAAAAAAGATGTGCAGCAGTTACTCGCATATTTACAGTTGCCGTATGAAATGGAAGAGGAAATCGTTCATTTACCGAAGGCTGCATTACGTCGTTACGTCATCATGGGCTGGATTACAAGTGCCGTACTCGCTGTGCCAATCATAGGTGCGAGTATATATTTTAAACAAAATATCGCGTTATTCACTCTCATACCACTATGTATTATATTTACGTTACTTGCATACGCGCGGTATACAAGTAGTGGTTATATGATACGAGACAATCAGTTAGTCATGGTGTACCGAGGACTCGCGAAATATACAGGAATCATGCGAAGAAGGCATGTGCAAGCAGTCGGATACAGTCAATCGTATTTTCAAAAGAAAGACGAGCTATGTACAGCTGTCGTATCGGTAGCGGGGCATCCTTACAAAGTGAAGCATATGCAAAAAGAAGATGCGCTTTGTATATATAATTGGTATAAAGAAAAAGGAAACACCGGCGTGTAACGGTGTTTCCTTTTTATGTCGTCATTTGTCGATAAGTCGATATATTCGGAAAATCGCCGATATATTTCAAGTTGCGCCGATATATTCGGAAAATCGCCGATATATTTCAAGTTGCGCCGATATATTCGGAAAATCGCCGATATAATTTCACATACCGTAGCCCTCGAACTCCAAAACTCTAAACTAACACATCAAAAGTAGTCACGAAAGACGGACGAGAGAAAATACTCTTTTGTTGTTCTGCATGTGGATGCGCCGGAGCTTGTCCTTCTGCTTGGGCGGGGCGTTTTTTATGAGCATTTTCGAATGAACGTGATTCTGTCCAGTCTTTAAAGTTTTGCTCTGTTTCCCACATCGTTAAGATGACATATGTATCGTTACTTAATGGGCGTAGAACGCGGATCGCTTGGAATCCTGGTTCGTTTTCAATAAGGCCTGCGCGGTTTTTAAAACGGTTTTCAAATACAGGGCGACCTTCGTCTGTGACAGAAATGTTGTTACAAACGATATAGCCAGGCTGTCCTTTAAATTCTCCAACAGCGTCTAGTACATCATACCTAAGAGATCCTTCTACAGATTCTTCTGTATTTTCTTTATAAAACATATTTTTTTCATCATTTTTTGCAGTGAAATGTGCTTGTTCTAGAGGTGTTTCGTATGAAATAATAGCCTTCATTTTAATGCCCCCTTACTTATTTGTTTCTATTATATCAACTCTCTTAAAAAACTTCGAAGATTATATACATAAAGATACTTCTTTTTCAAATAATAAATGTACCATCATTTGGAAAGAAGGCCGATGTATGAAGAAAGTAAAGTGGACTTTATTAGGTGGGTTAGCAACGCTTGTATTAGCGATTGTCCTTTATAAACTTATCGTGTTAGCTGGTGGCTATATGATGGATGAAAAGCAGCTCGTTTTCCACTCTTCATCACGTATCGTTGACCAGAAAGGGAAAGAAATTACGAAATTATACGTAGAAAATAGAGACCTCGTACCAATCGAACAAATCCCAAAATACGTGCAGCAGGCGTTCGTTGCGGTGGAAGATTCTCGTTTTTATGAGCATCAAGGAATTGATTACCCGTCTATATTTCGTGCTCTTTATAAAGACACGTTAGCTGGAGGGAAGGTCGAAGGCGGCAGTACGATTACGCAGCAACTTGCTAAAAACGTCTTTTTAACTCGTGAAAAAACATTTACGCGTAAGTTGAAGGAAGTCGCAATTTCCCTTCAATTAGAGCAAAAATATACGAAGCAACAAATTCTTGAAATGTATATGAATCATATTTATTTTGGCCATGGAGCTTATGGTATTCAAGCTGCAGCAAAGTTATATTTTAATAAAAATGTAGAAGATTTAACAGTAGAAGAAGGGGCAATGCTTGCAGGTCTTCCGAAGTCGCCAAGCGGATATTCACCGTATTTCTCCCCAGAGAAAAGTAAAGAGCGCCGTGATCTCGTATTGTCACTTATGCATAAACAAGGCTATTTGACTGCCGAAGAAAGCGTGCGTTATCAAGGTAAGACAATTGCTTTATATAAAAACTTGGACGAAAATGAACTCGCATATATGCCGTATATTGATATGGTCATAGATGAAGCAGCACGTTTATACGGATTGTCTCATCAAGAAGTACTTCGCGGAGGATATACGTTTGTTGTACCGATGGATGAAAAGATTCAAAAGGTAGCGTATAACCAATTTCAAGATGCAAGAAATTTCCCTGGGAAAGAAGAGGGAGCGCAAGGTGCTTTTTTATTAATGGATAATCGTACAGGCGGAATTAAAGCGGCAATTGGCGGAAGAAAGTACGTCCCGAGAGGATTTAATCGTGTTTTTGCAAAAAGACAGCCCGGTTCTGTGCTAAAACCACTTATCGTTTATGCGCCAGCACTCGAAACGAAAAAGTATAATCCGTATTCTTTATTAAAGAATGAAAGACATTCTTTTGAAGGTTATGAACCTCGGAACTATAACCGTGAATATTCGAAAGAAATAACGATGTACGATGCGATTTTAGAGTCAGCAAATGTACCTGCGGTTTCTTTATTAAATGAGTTAGGGGTAGAAGAAGGAAAGCAATATTTAGAGAAAGGAAATGTTCACATTGCTGATGCTGGTTTAAGTACAGCGCTTGGCGGATTAAAAAATGGCGTTTCAACATTTGATCTTGTGAAAATGTACCGTGCGTTTTTAGCAAATGGTGATATTATTGAGCCGCACGTTATTGATAAAGTATTCAATAGACACGGCGCAGTCATTGGAGAGTCGCCAAAAGTAGAAACGAAAATTTTCTCGAAACAAACGGCCTGGTATATGACGAAAATGTTAGAAGGAGTTGTAAAGGAAGGGACAGCGAAAGCTGGTGTATATAACGGGGCGTTAGCTGGGAAAACAGGTACAACTTCCTTACCAAATGACGATAATGGAGCGAGAGATATGTGGTTCGTTGGCTATACGCCAAATTTAGTAGGCGCTGTTTGGATTGGTTATGACCGCATAGATAAAGAGCATCAGTTGCAAGGAGAAAGTGCGTCAGCAACAAAATTGTTTAAGAAAATTTTAACGAAAGCAAATGTAGAACAGAAAGAGCAGTTTAGGAAACCAGAAGGTGTGGAAACAATCGGTGCTCCAATTCGGCTGCGCAAGATTGAAGATGTGAAAATGAAATTAGCATTTAGCCCTTTCGGTTTATTTAAAGCGAAATTAAGCTGGACACCACTTCCAGATGAAAGAATTATGTATCGTATTTATAGAGTGGAAAATGGAATTCATACGCATGTAGGTACTGTAAACGGTGCCGGGGAATATGAGGAAAAGTTCGTTAACATCTTTTCAAAACCGAGTTTTTACGTTGTGCCATATAACACACAAACGAATCGCGAAGGAGAAAAGTCAAAAGTAGCTAAACCATAGTTTTTCTCTGTGTTATAATAAGAATGTTATGAAAATAGTAAGCGTTTTTAAGAATGTTTGTGTCAATTTAATGAACAACGTACATAATATTATGCATTTTGTTTTTACAAGCTGTATAGTAAAAAAAGATAAATATCGAACGTATTCGAAGCATTGGTAAGGAAGGGAGCAAGGGTCTTGGTAAGAACTATAAATGAGACATTTTTAAAAGCATGTAGGGGGGAACGTACTGATTATGTACCAGCGTGGTATATGCGTCAAGCAGGTCGTTCGCAGCCGGAATATAGAAAGATAAAAGAAAAGTATTCTTTATTTGAAATTACACATAATCCAGAGTTATGTGCTTACGTTACAAAACTGCCAGTTGATCAATATAACGTAGACGCAGCAATTCTATATAAAGATATTATGTCACCACTACCTGCAATTGGCGTGGATGTAGAAATTAAATCAGGTATTGGCCCAGTTATTGATAATCCAATCCGTTCTTTACAAGACGTAGAAAAACTAGGGGAAATCAATCCAGAAGATGACGTGCCGTACATACTAGATACAATTCGTTTATTAACGACAGAAATGTTAGACGTACCGTTAATCGGTTTTTCAGGAGCTCCATTTACATTAGCGAGCTATATGATTGAAGGCGGTCCATCTCGTAACTACCATAATACGAAAGCGTTCATGTATGCAGAGCCAAAAGCTTGGTTCGCTTTAATGGATAAACTAGCAGATATGGTTATTACATATTTAAAAGCGCAAATTAACGCAGGGGCAAAAGCAGTTCAAATTTTCGATTCTTGGGTTGGAACAGTAAACGTAGCAGATTACCGCGTATTTATTAAACCAGCAATGGAGCGTATTTTTGCAGAAGTTCGCACGATGGGTGTACCGATGATTATGCACGGCGTAGGAGCTGCACACTTAGTAAATGAATGGCACGACTTACCGCTTGATGTAGTCGGTTTAGACTGGCGTTTACCAATTGAAGAAGCACGTGCACGCGGCGTTCACAAGGCGGTACAAGGTAATATGGATCCTTCGTTCTTACTTGCACCATGGTCTGTTATTGAAGAACATGTAAAAGGTATTTTAGATCAAGGGATGAAACAGCCGGGTTATATCTTTAACTTAGGTCACGGTGTATTCCCAGAAGTAAATCCAGATACATTAAAACGTTTAACTACATTTATTCATGAATACTCTAAAGGGCAGTTAGCGAAGTAAAGGAGAATTGCTGTATGAAAAAGAAAATTGGTTTGCTTGTAATGGCATACGGAACGCCATATAAAGAAGAAGATATTGAACGTTACTATACACATATTCGCAGAGGAAGAAAGCCAAGTCCTGAAATGCTAGAAGATTTAACAGAGCGTTACCGTGCAATTGGTGGTATTTCTCCTTTAGCTACTATTACATTAGAGCAAGCTAAGAAGTTAGAGAAGCGTTTAAATGAAGTACAAGATGAAGTCGAGTACCATATGTATCTTGGCTTAAAACATATTGAACCGTTTATTGAAGATGCGGTGAAAGATATGCATAACGACGGTATACAAGATGCAATCGCACTTGTTCTTGCGCCGCACTATTCTACGTTTAGCGTAAAATCATACGTTGGACGAGCACAAGAAGAAGCTGAGAAACTTGGAAACTTAACAATTCATGGCATCGCTAGCTGGTATAAAGAACCGAAATTTATCCAGTACTGGGTTGATGCAGTGAAAGGTATATATAATGGTATGTCAGACGCAGAACGTGAAAAAGCAGTATTAATCGTATCAGCTCACAGCTTACCAGAAAAGATTATTGCAATGGGCGATCCATATCCAGATCAATTAAATGAAACAGCGGATTATATCGCGCGCGGAGCTGAAGTAGCAAACTATGCAGTAGGCTGGCAAAGCGCCGGAAACACACCAGATCCTTGGATTGGTCCAGATGTACAAGATTTAACGAGAGAACTAAATGAAAAGCACGGTTATACTTCATTCGTATATGCACCAGTTGGATTTGTTGCGGAACATTTAGAAGTTTTATATGACAACGACTTTGAGTGTAAAGTTGTAACGGATGAAATTGGTGCGAAATATTATCGTCCAGAAATGCCAAATGCGTCGGACGCATTTATTGATTGTTTAACAGATGTTGTATTAAAGAAAAAAGAATCTGTACTGTAAGAAGAAAGGGGGAGCCTGCTTGAGGAAAAAAGTTGTGATCATCGGCGGAGGCATCACTGGATTAACAGCAATGTATAACTTACAAAAAAATATTCATGAAAAAAACTTGCCGATTGATACATTACTGATAGAAGCATCGGGTAAACTTGGCGGAAAAATTCAAACCGTTCGAAAAGATGGATTTACAATTGAGCGCGGACCGGATTCTTTCTTAGCACGAAAAGAAAGTGCAGCTAGATTAGTGAAAGAATTAGGTCTTGGCGATGAACTTGTAAATAATCAGGCCGGTCAATCATTTATCCTCGTAAACAATCGGTTACATAAAATGCCGAATGGATCAATGATGGGAATTCCAACGCAAATTACGCCGTTTCTATTCTCCGGCCTGTTCTCCCCAATTGGTAAACTAAGAGCTGGTTTTGATCTATTAATGCCGAGGTCAAAGCCAGTATCTGACCAATCACTCGGACAATTTTTCAGACATCGTCTTGGAAACGAAGTGGTTGAAAACTTAATAGAACCGTTACTATCGGGTATTTATGCAGGGGATATTGATGAAATGAGCTTAATGTCAACATTCCCGCAAATGTATCAAATTGAGCAGAAACATCGCAGTATTTCACTCGGTATGCGTACGCTCGCTCCGAAAGAAGAGAAAGCTGAACCGAAAAAAGGAATCTTCCAAACAGTGAAAACAGGTTTAGAATCTATCGTAGAATCTCTCGAAGCAAAGATGCATGAAGGTACGATAATAAAGGGAACTCGCATTGAAAAAGTTGCAAAACAGGGTGATGGCTATACGATTACTCTTAGTAACGGAAAAGAAATAGAAGCGGACGCGGTCGTAGTGGCAAGTTCACATAAAGTATTGCCATCTATGTTTGCACAGTACAAGCAGTTTCGTTTCTTCCGCAACATTCCGTCCACATCAGTTGCGAATGTAGCAATGGCTTTCCCGAAATCAGCCATTCAGCGCGATATTGATGGTACAGGATTTGTTGTCTCTCGAAATAGTGATTATACAATTACAGCATGTACGTGGACGCATAAAAAGTGGCCACATACAACGCCAGAAGGAAAAATGCTTCTTCGATGTTACGTTGGACGACCTGGTGATGAAGCAGTTGTAGAACAAACAGAAGAGGAACTCGTTCAGCTCGTACTAGAAGACTTACGAAAGACGATGGATATTACAGAAGATCCAGAGTTTACAGTCGTAAGCCGCTGGAAAGAAGCGATGCCCCAATATACAGTAGGCCATAACGAGCGAATGAAGAAACTCACAACATTTATGGAGAAAGAGTTGCCAGGTATATACTTGGCAGGTAGTTCCTACGCTGGTTCTGGTCTGCCGGACTGTATTGATCAAGGTGAGAAAGCAGCAAAGCGTGTGCTAGCTCATTTGGAGAAAGTAATGGATACGGAATTAATCGCACAGTAAAGAGAAACGCCTTCAATCATATTGAAGGCGTTTTGTTACTTATTCACCAATAAACATATATAAGTTATTTGGCTTTATAACGGCATCTCCTGCATAAATAACCCATTCTGTTAAGTCATCAAAATCTAAATGATAACTATTTCCTTCACTCATATCTTTTATAAAATATGGTTCGTTAATGAGTATTCCTTGAATGAATTCTTCCGTAATGTTTTGCATTTCAAACCACATATGTTCACTTTTTCCCTCTTCGTAGGAAACACCAAACTTAGCGAGAAAACGAAAATCTTCATTCGATTGTTCAATTTGAAAAATGTTGCAGAAGTACCCGAAAGTATTCTTCGCATTGTAAGCCATACGATCGGTTTCACTATTTGTTTTATAGAACATAAGCCCTGTAGCTTCCTCGTGTTCTTTGAAAAAGCTTTCGATACATTCTTCTGAAGTATCAAATTTGAACAAGAGAACAGATGGCGATTGATGGTATTCATCTCGGTCATCCATCCCGCCTAAGAATGTGTTTTGTGCATCTATAGGTTGTAGCTTCACTTCTTCATCCTCAATTGAAGATAATTGATCCATACTCGTTTTATGCCCAATATAAGATAATCCTTTTTCCCACGGAACAGCTACTGTATGTATAGAACCTTGCTGACTATGCGCGATAACGATAGGCTCATTCATAGGGACTTGTCCATTCTCAACGGCATTATTCGCAAATGTTTGAAAGAGGTCACCAATGCCGTAGTAGGAAGAAATACGATTTGGAATAATTAATTCTATTTCTGTTACGCCCGCTCTTAAAAGGCCGTGTGTATGAAACCAATATTGCGTAGGCTCGCCTTCTTTATCGTCTTCATAAACGGAATGAATAACGTATAAGTCAGGAATGTCAGGTAATAATTCATTTTCAACATGATATTCAATATAGCTTCTAGATATCACTTTCATTGCGGCACTTGAATCAATTACAAATAACAAATCCGGGGCGAGGTTCCATAAAAACTGTATTTGCTGGAAAAAGCAGTCTAGCACATCGCCTACAAATAGCGTACGGGTGAAAATTTCAGTACCGAAAGCCGCATCTTCAAAATGACGATCTACGATTGTAGAATCTTGTCTATTGTACAGTTTATATTCTTCTGGGTCATTCGCCTCATCAATATGCAGTTCATATGGTATGACTTTTTCATCCATATGTAACTCAACGATAAGGCTTGTCTCATCACTATAAACAATTTTTAACTCATCAACTTTAGTAGCGATAGTTTCTAGCCGCTGTTTTAACTGCTCAATTGTAATTCTAGTTGGTATAACAGCAATCATATCTGAAAAATGACGTTCTAATGTTCCATTCATAGCTGCGCGGTATGTTTCTGTTTGCACTTCCATCCAATCACTCCTATTCAAATGAATCCATTTTACATGCCAATTAAATTTCGATATTTCTGTTTTTTTCTTTCATATTATAAAACGTATTCGTAGAAGGTGTAAAATTATTATTTTGTATTATTGTTTGAAAACGAGTAAATTAGATTAATTTTTTGTAAAACTTGTCGAAATATCATTCTATATAACGAATCATTTGATATGATAGAAATGCTGAGAAAATATGAAATAGGGAGAGGAAAATGGCTGTGAAGAAATTGTTAAGTGTCTTTTTATCATTCATACTATTGCTTTCATTTACTGGAACTTTAGTACAAGCAGAAGAAACTACTTCTATGTCAGTAGAAAAAGCAATTCAAGTATTTAAGCAGCAAGGGAAAACGAAGGGGACAGTGGAAGGATATATCGTTGGATATACGCAAAGCCCTTCTAAGTACACGAAGGATCCGGCTAAGTTTGACGACACAAATGTGGCAATTGCCGATTCTCCAAATGAAACGAATCCAGACAAAATCATGCCTGTTCAGTTGCCAAAAGGCGATGTGAGAGCGGCAGTAAATGTAAAAGATCATCCTGAAAATATCGGGAAGAAAGTTAGTTTAACAGGGACGCTTGAATTATATTTTAGTAGCCCAGGTTTAAAATCAGTAACAGCTCATAAGTTTCAAGGAGAAGGACAAAACCGTGTTAGCGATGTAGTAGCTTCACCTAGTGGCGGAGAAGTTGCGAAAGGAACAGCGGTAACGTTAACAACGAATACAGAAGGAGCAACAATCTATTACACGTTAGATGGTTCTAACCCTACAAATAAAAGTGTTCGTTATAACAGACAGATTGTAGTGAATGAAAATAGTGTAATTAAAGCAATTGCAGAGAAAGAAGGACTTACTTCTTCAGGAATTTCAACTTTTTCATTTATTATCGTAAACAATGAGCCAGTTCGTATTCATGATATTCAAGGAAAATCACATATTTCTCCTTACAACGGGAAGAAAGTATACAATGTGGAAGCGTTGTAACAGCACTTGATAAAAATGGTTTTTATATAGAAGACAACCAGCCAGATAATGATCCAGCTACTTCAGAAGGTATGTACGTATACAAAAAAGATGCAAATGTAGCAGTAGGAGATCTTATTCAAGTTGATGGAGTAGTAGAAGAATATGTTGGACCTGGATATGCAGAAAGGTTTGAAACAGACTTAACGACGACGGAAATTAAAGCGAGCCGCGTTGCTGTAATCGCAAAAGATCAAGCTTTACCAGCACCGATTGTACTTGGAGAAAACGGTGTGAAAATTCCTGATCAAATTATCGATAATGATGCATTTGGTTTATTTGATCCAAATGAAGATGCAATCGACTTTTATGAAAGTATAGAAGGTATGCGCGTTACGATGCCAACGCCAAAAATTATTGCCCCTCAGAAAAACGGGAATTTATATGTAACAGTGAAAAATGGCGGGAATAAAATCGTAACGAAATATGGCACACCTGTATTAGATGAAAATCAATTAAATCCAGAGCGTCTTTCTGTAAAAGTACCTCGTGATTATGTAGCAAAAGTAGGAGATACTTTCACTGGAGATATAACAGGAGTAGTCGGATATGATTATGGTGCGTTCCGCATTTCGCCAATAACGGAATTACCATCTGTAGTAGACGGCGGATTTAAGCAAGTAGGGGCCAATATTCAGCCGCGTCTTGATAAGTTAACAGTTGCTACATATAACATTGAAAACTTCTCGGCGAATAAAAAAGAAACAACAGATGAAAAAGTAAAGGCGTTAGCGTATTCTATTAAATACAATTTAAAAATGCCAGATATTATCGGGGTAGAGGAAATGCAAGATAATAATGGAACGATTAATGACGGTACAACAGATGCTTCATTAAGCGCAAAACGTATTATTGATGCGGTGCTAGAAATTCGCGGGCCAAAGTATGAGTATGTAGAAATTGCTCCGCATAATAATCTAGACGGTGGAGCGCCAGGAGCGAATATTCGCGTCGGTTTCTTCTACAACCCATCACGCGTGAAATTAGCAGCGGTACCGAAGTTACTTGATAAAAATGTCGTTCGCATTGGAGACGAAAACCCATTGTTTGAAAGTACACGTAAACCACTTGCGGCAGAATTTACATTCCAAGGACAAAACGTTGTCGTCGTTGCAAATCACTTAAACTCAAAACTAGGAGATGCAACGCCATTTGGAAAAGTACAACCGCTCGTATTAAAAAGTGAAGAAAAACGAGTTCAATTAGCACAAGAAGTAAACAATTTCGTACAAGGTATTCAGAAAAAGAACACGAATGCACCAGTTGTTGTGTTAGGGGATATGAACGATTTTGAGTTCGCTAAACCATTAAAAACGTTAGAAGGAACAATCTTGAAAAATATGTTAAACACAGTGCCGAAAGAAAATCGCTACACGTACATCCATGAAGGAAATGCACAAGTGTTAGATCATATTTTAGTAACAAACAACATTGCACCACACACAATAGTAGATCCAGTACACTTAAACTCAAACATTATGAAAGAACATGGACGTGTAAGTGACCACGACCCAGTACTTGCTCAAATTGATTTGAAGAAAGCTTCTTAAATAATTGTAAAAGAACGCTTAGAAATATACTGAGCGTTCTTTTACATAATTAGGAATTTCATGGTAAAATAGACTGAATATTCATTTTTATTGTTAGGGGGTGTAGACATATGGTATCCCAACTAAATGGGAAACTAATGAACCAACTAGCGATTTTTTTTAGCATGTTCATAATAATTAAGTTTCTAGCCGATGTAACAGGTCTTACGCAACCACTAGGTATGTATTATTTAGGCACGCTTAGTACTAATATCGCTTATATAGCATTCGGTCTAGCCGTAATATTTACTATATTGGGTATTAAAAAGGAATTAAGTAAATATGCCATTATTTCAGTATGTTCGGCGGTAGGAATTCAAATAATCTATATGATTGTTTTTGTAGTTTTATGGATGTTGGCAGGTACGCCGTAAATGTTATGAATAGAAAAGCCTACTGATACTAAAGGCTTTTCTATTTTTTATAATTCAGTTTTTTTGATAAGGTAAGGAGGTTAAAGATGCAAGCATGGTTAAATGGAAAGATAATGAATCAGCTTGCAATTTTTTTTAGTACAATCGTCATGCTTCAATTTCTAGCTGATGTAACAGGACTTACACAAAATTTAGATATTACATATAACTTAATACAAACAGCAGCATCTTATATAACGTTTAGCTTGGCAGTTATTTTTACTTTAATCGGCGCAAGAAGAGAGCTAAGTAAATATGCAATTAGTTTGTTATGTTTAGTGGTAGGTATTAAAGCGATTTACTTTGTAACGGTTGTTATTTTATGGGGATTGGCAGGTACGTCGTAAAGGGGAGGATGATTATATGAGTAATGATAATAAGAGCGTAATTCTCTAATCTCACTCAGGGAATTACGCTCTTAGTCGTTCAATGATTTAGTCTGAAATTACTTGAAACGCTTTTCTACATCGATCTCTTTTTTGCAGTCTTCTTTTATATTTTTTTCTATCTCGCTTTACTCCTTGTATATACATAAGTAAGCTAACGAGAAGGAAGAAAGCACATTGCATCGTTAAAATGTACGGTGACATGCCTTGCAATGGTTGCTTTGGATCATATAAATGAATAGGTGCTCCACCTATTGTAGGGAATATTGTATTTAGTAGGACGTACGGAATGGAGTTAACTGCAAATGGAAATAGAATGGCCATATAGTCTTTTTGTGACCATGCAGATGCAGCAAGTCCTAAGAGGGCCATTAAACCTGCAAATAAAAAATTAATTCCAATATATACCGTAATGTAAGTGAGAGGCGCATCGAAGTATAGGTTTGCGAACATTCCATCCTCATTTATGATGCCAGAACCAATCGTAGGTGTTCCGTCTGGAATTGTTAATTTGCAAAATAATAACGATAAGATGAATGGAAAGGTATAAAGAAATCCTCCGCAAAAAAACGTAACGATATATTTCGTTACTGAATAAGGAAATAAAGAAATTCCTTTGCTCACGAACGGTTTAAAACTATCTGACTTATCGGAATTGTAACTTGTACTAAAGGGGAAACTCGCAATAACTGGCATTAATAATAAATAAACATCCATTTCATTATCACGAAATCCAATCCATTTTATATCTGTTGATATAGATCCGCTCGCAGCGTCTCCTAAATAACGAATGACATAATAATAATGATAAATACAAATAAGAACGAATCCACTAAACATAATAATTAAAGAAACACGATTACAAAAAGCTTGCTTTATATTTAAACGAAGTGCACGCATCATGACTGAAAAAGCCTCCACTATTTTGATAAACTTGTCTATTTTCTATATTACTATTAAATGTAAAGATTTTCTTGTTTTTTTATTTGATTATTTGAAAAAAGAGAAATTTGTTGTTGGGAAGTAAGGTTTAGTTGAAATTAGTTTTTTCTAAAATATGGTTGACAATTAAGTATTACATTTGTAATCTTAGTTATAGATTACAAATGTAATACGAGGGAGTGAAATATATTATGACAAATCAATTACCTAAAATATCCGAAGCAGAATTAGAAATTATGAAAGTACTTTGGTCTAATTCTCCACAAACAGCGAATGAAATTATAGAAGAACTAGAAGATGAAATGGACTGGAAACCGAAAACAATCCGTACATTAATTAATCGGTTAGTACAAAAGGAAGCCGTTTCTTACCATCAAGATAAAGGACGCATGTATGCTTATTATCCGTTAGTATCACAAGATAATTATTTACAAGTGGAAACGAAATCTTTGCTAAAGCGTTTTTGCGGTGCAGCGTTTAAACCATTACTTGTTAATTTCTTAAAAGAGGAGAAATTATCTTCAGAAGATATTAATGAACTAAAACGCATTTTAGATGAGAAGACAGAGGAGAATAAGAGGAAGGATCGATAAAAATGATAGACATGCTTATAAATGTATACCTTCCTCATTTTTTTGATTGGCTTATAGAAACATCACTTATGGCTAGCATATTAGTGGGTTTTATTTTATGTATAAAAATTTTATTTAGAAATAAATTAACACCCCGGTGGCAATATATGCTGTGGATTGTATTAATGATTAGACTCCTTTTACCATGGTCACCAGATAGTTCTTATAGCATTTATTCATTACTTTCCTATCGTTCTAGCGTATCGGAAGTTATTCCTAAAAATATGCCGTCTACGGAGAGTATAGTGAATATAGAAAGCGACCGTACAGTGGAATCAAATTCTAAAATGGTTACAAAAACTAGCGAACCGGAAGTAGAAGTTAGTTTGGAACAACAGACTCCATTTTCTTTATACAAACTTGCTATGTATGTTTGGTTAGTTGGGGTATTCCTATTAGCAGTTATAACGTTTATTACAAATAGACGTTTATATTCTTACATAAAGAAACAACCAGATATTATGGATGAACAAGTCGCTACAGTATTTAATCGCTGTAAGCAGTCTATGAAAATGAAGAAGGTAGTTTCATTACGTTTAGCAGGAAAGATTGCGAGTCCAACTGTGTTTAGTTTCTTTCGCCCAAAAGTATTACTATCAAAAAAACATATGAAAGTATTAAACGAGCAACAATTACAACATGTTTTTTACCATGAGTTAGCTCATATTAAAAGAAACGATGTAGCTGTAAATTGGATTATGTACAGTTTAATCTTATTAAATTGGTTCAATCCGATTCTTTGGTACGCCTATTTCTGTATGATAGAAGATCAAGAATTAGCTTGTGATGCATATGCGCTTACGTTTATAGATAAAGAGGAGCAAATTGCATACGGTCATACAATTATTACCCTCCTAGAACATTATTCCTATCAAGTACCAAGCCTAGCAAATTTAAGTAGAAATAAACGAACATTAAAAAGGAGAATCGTTATGATTAAAAAGTTCCAAAAGAAATCGTATCGTCTTTCTTTACTTGGAGTTATTGCTATAGCAGCTATAGCAGGCGGATTTTTATTAAATGCAAGGATAACTGAGGGGGATGAAAGACAGAAAGAAAAGGTTGTAGAAAAAAAGCAATCTAAAGCGGCTTTTGAAGAAGCGATAGAAACAGTATTAGGCACACCGGAGAATGCAAGTAGAGAATGGGGGATGTCAATAAAGTCATATAAAATGAATACAGATTTTTTATATTTGGCAGAAAAGAATTTTACAAAAGAAGAATTTGAGCAGTATGTTCAATTATTTAAGGAAGCCCAAGAAATTCGTAAAAAAGCAATGGTTAAAAAAAATGTGCCTGAAAATTATGATGGAGATACAAAGGAATATAAACCTGAACGCTTGAAGAAAGCTGATCAGGAAAGACTAGCTACTATTGAGAAGACATTAAAACCGCTTGGAGAAAAGCTGGAGAAATCTTTAACATATACTATAGAAGAAGCGAAAAATCATGTGCCATTTCAAATTAAGCAGCCGGCTTATATACCTGAAGGTTATGAGTTAAAGAGAGAATGGGCTGATTCATATTTTGGAAGAGATATAGAATTAGTTACTAAATCAGAATATAAAAAAGGGAAATATGGTTTTACAATTTATCAGTCAAGAATGTATGCAGGTGGTAATAAGGACCCACTACACTACATGATGCCTGGAGAAGAGAATCTAGAAAGTTATAGTTTAGAAGGGAAAGGAATGGTCTATAATAAATCTTCTCATGGAGAGGGTAAGTTAAAAGGACTCAAAATGTTTGTACCAGCACAAGGTAAGAATAGTGAGTATCAAATTGTCATAGTGAATGATATTTTTACAAGAGATACAAAGATATACGAAGAGATAATCGATGATGAGCTAACTAAGAAAGAGATGGAGAAAATCTTACTTTCTATGTCAAAATAATAGACAGTGTTCTTAAACATTTTGTTTTAAGAACACTGTCTATTTTATTAAATTTCTATTGGGATCTAGTCAGCAATTATTTACGAATATATTCCAGCTTTCCATACAAGTATACTTTTTGATACACTATGAACAGTATGATATAACTTGACTGGAATTTTTTATACTGGAAATAATAAAAAAGAGAACTTGTATACAATGTAAGCGTGTGGTAATATCAAAGATGTACTAATTGACTATATTATCCAATTGGTCATTTTTGGAGGTGAAGATGTGGCGATAGATCGAAAACGTTCTATTATTGAAGCTGCAACAAAGTCTTTTTCAGCATTCGGTTATAAAGCAACAACGATGGATCAAGTAGCGAAGTTAGCGAATGTAGGAAAAGGAACGATTTATACTTTTTTTAAAAATAAAGAAGAGCTATTTGGCGAGATTATTTCTAATTTAATTACAGAAATGAAGCAAGTTGCAGAAAATGCAATTCGTTCAGAAGTTTCATTTTTTGAAAATGTACATAGAGCATTATATAGCATATTAGAATTCAGAAAAGAACATCAGCTCATGATTAAGTTAATTCAAGAAGAGCGTGATATGGGAACGAAAGAAGTACAAGAAGTGATGCAACAAGTAGATGTGGAAATCGTTTCTGTCATTCAATCGTATTTAAAGATTGCGATTGATAAAGGTGAAATTAGCAAATGTGATCCAGAAATTACAGCATTTATTATGCTTCGCTTATATGTATCGCTTATTTTTGATTGGGAAAAAAATCATGAACCGCTAGAAAAAGAAAAAATCGCAGAATTATTTGAACTTTATTTATTAAAAGGATTGTCAAATTAAGATAATCCTTTTATTATTATAAAAAATGACCATATGAACAAAATGGTCATATATACAATTTAAGGGGGGGATAATAGAAATATTGCTTTCAAATTAAGGAACAGTTGCATAGTATAAATTCGGGGATAAGGCATATGTATGAATAAGTATAGCCTTTTTGTTTGGGTGAAAATGACCGATTGAACGTTTTGGTCATTTTAAAAAGGGGGAGAAATAATGAAAGGAAATCAGTTACTTCGTAAAGAGTTCACACAAATTATAAAAAGTAAAAAAATATTAATTCCAATTATCGCGGTTTTATTCGTACCGATTTTATATGCAGGTATGTTTTTATGGGCCTTCTGGGATCCGTATAAACAGTTAGATGATTTACCAGTTGCGGTAGTCAATTTAGATAAAGGAGCAGTATTTGATGGGAAACCAATTGAGGTCGGAAAAGGGCTCGTTGATAATTTAAAAGATAATACAAGTTTCAAATGGGAATTTGTAAGTGAAAAAGAAGCGAAAAAAGGAATGGAAGGCAGAAAGTATTACATGTTAGTACGCATTCCAGATGACTTCTCAAGTAACGCTACAACGTTATTAAAAGACGATCCGAAGCCATTAAACTTAGAATATATTCCAAACGAAAGCTTGAACTTCCTATCTTCACAAATTGGCGGAACAGCCATTGAAAAAATTAAAGGTGAAGTATCAAGTACGTTAACGAAAACATATGCAGAGAAAATGTTTGATTCCATTCAAGACGTCTCAAAAGGATTAGCAGATGGGGCGGAAGGAGCAAATAAACTTCACGACGGATCAAGTGAGCTGCATGATGGTTCAAGTAAAGTGACGGACGGCCTTCATACACTTCAAGGGAAGTCTGGAGAGATGAAGGATGGAGTTCAGAAATTAGCAGATGGATCTAATAAATTAGTAGATGGGTCAGGGAAAGTGACAGTAGGTTTAAATACGCTAAATAGCAAAACAGGTGAAATGCAGATAGGTATAGGGAAATTAGTAGATGGGTCAGGGAAAGTAACAAATGGTTTAAATACGCTAAATAGCAAAACAGGTGAAATGCAGATAGGTATAGGGAAATTAGTAGATGGGTCAGGCAAAGTAACAGATGGTTTACACGTATTAAATAGCAATGCAGGTATCGGAAAATTAGTAGATGGATCAGGCAAAGTAACAGATGGTTTACATGCATTAAATAGCAATGCAGGTATTGGGAAACTAGTAGATGGATCAGGCAAAGTAACAGATGGTTTACATGCATTAAATAGTAATGCAGGTATTGGGAAATTAGTAGACGGCTCGGGCAAAGTAACAGACGGTTTAAATACGTTAAATAGTAAAACGGGTGAGTTGCGTGATGGATCTGAGAAAGTGACCGGTGGCTTGAACAAATTAGTAAGTAAATCCGGTGAATTAAAAACAGGAACAACTGACCTATCAAATGGTATGGGAAAACTTGTTGAAGGGCAAAGCCAATTAGAAAAAGGGTCTCAAGAAATTCAAAAGGGTTTGCAGGAATTAAATAGTAACGTACAAAAGTCTGCTGCAGGCTTAGAGGAAATGCAGTCGAAAGTTCCTTCTATATTGAACACAGTAAATGAAAAAATAGATGGAGCTGGGGCGAATGTAAATCAGTTAAATGAACTTACGCAATCAACAGCAGGAGATGCAAAAAATGCAGCACAAGAGGTAGCGAATTTACAAAAGCAAATTGAAAGTTTACCAAAAGAATATCAAGAGCAGTTACAGCCATTCGTAACAAGTGCTGTAAAAAGTACAGCGACAGTTCAGCAAAAAGCTGCCGGAGTAGCAGGTGGAACAAATAAATTAAATGAAGAAGTGAAACAATTAAAAGGTGAAATACATCAAACAACAAATGGGTTGCAAAAAAACTTACCAAATCCAGCAGGGATAAAAACTCTAGCAGGTGGTATTGAGAAACTAACGAGCGCACAAAATGAATTTGTTAGTAAGTTTCATGGATTTGGTGAGGGATTAGATAATGCAAAAATAGGTGCCGATAAATTAAAAGATGGATCAGTTCAATTAATTGATGGAGTAACGCAATTACAAAGTGGCTCTGAAAAAGTGACAGCAGGATTAGGTCAATTATCTGCAGGAGTAAATCAATTAGCAGATGGTTCTGGTCAAGTAACAGGCGGTTTAGGAACATTATCTGTAGGAGTATCCAAATTAGCAGATGGTTCTGGTCAAGTAACAGGCGGTTTAGGGACATTATCTGTAGGTGTAACGAAATTAGCAGATGGCTCAAGCCAAGTAACAGGTGGTTTAGGAACATTATCTGCAGGAGTAAATCAATTAGCAGATGGTTCTGGTCAAGTAACAGGCGGTTTAGGAACATTATCCGCAGGAGCAAACCAAATGGCAGGTGGCGTAAATCAATTAGCAGATGGTTCAAGCCAAGTAACAGATGGTTTAGGAACATTATCTGTAGGAGCAAACCAAATGGCAGGTGGCGTAAATCAATTAGCAGATGGATCTAATCAAGTAACAACTGGCTTAGGTACTCTAAATGGTGGCCTAAACAAAATGTCAACAGGCTCAACCCAGCTAATCGACGGCGTAAATAAACTAGCAGACGGATCAGGAAAAGTAACAGATGGTCTCGTAAAAGTAAACGACGGTTCAGGTGAACTTGCTGAGAAACTTGGCGAAGGAGCAGAAAAAACTGGTGAAGTAAAAGGGACGGATAAAACGTATGATATGTTTGCAAGTCCTGTAAAAGTGAAGACGGAGAAAATAGCGGAAGTTCCAAACTACGGAACTGGATTTACACCGTATTTCTTATCACTCGGTTTATTTGTTGGGGCATTACTATTATCAATCGTATATCCATTACGTGATACAGTTGGTGTTCCAAAATCAGGGTTTAGCTGGTTTATTAGTAAGTTCGGCGTATTACTATCAGTCGGTATTATTCAAGCAGTAGTAGCTGATGTCATATTACTATTCGGATTAGGTGTAGAAGTACAAAGCATTCCGTATTTCATACTCTTTAGCATCGTTACAAGCTTAGCGTTTATCGCATTAATTCAATGTTTAGTAACAGCATTCGGTGATGCAGGACGTTTCATTGCCATCATCACATTAATTATTCAGCTGACAACAAGTGCTGGAACATTCCCGCTAGAATTGATTCCGAAGTTTTTACAACCATTCAATGCTTGGTTACCGATGACATACTCTGTATCTGGATTGAAGGCAGTCGTATCAAGCGGAGACTTTAACTTCATGTGGCAAAACATTGGAATGCTCATGATCTTCATCGTTGTATTATCACTTGGAACAATCGCTTCATTAACTTGGATGCACAAACGACAATTTAGAAATATTGCTGAAAATCAATCGATTGAAGCGTAAATAAGGAACATAAAAAAGCACCGAAATGGTGCTTTTTTTATTAGTTTTGTTTTATTGGCTGAGAAATTTCATTTGTTTTTCTATTTTTACGGAAGAAGTATATAGCAATACTTATAAGAATAATTGTAGCTACAATCCAAACAAATGGACCATATTTTTCAGCAAAAGTATATAGTTTCATGTTGCTGGCAATGTCCTCTTTTGTTTTTCCTATTAGAATTTCAGAGCCACTATAACCTTCAAGTGTATCTCCTTTTTTTATGCCAAAAATAAGAACGTCTGATTTGTTTTCTATTCCGGTGTATCGGTATCCTTTACCTTTAATTGTTAATTGGGTATCATTCTTTTTTAGTGAATAGTCTTCGGCAGAAATATCTTTGCCTGACAGTGTAATTGGTTCCATTGAGAAACGGATTTCTTTTAAGACAGGAAGAGTCTCGTTGTTTAGTAAGAGTTGCTTTGCAATATGCTGCTCAGTATTAATGTTTATCCAATTTGCTTTTCGTCGTTTATATGTATTAATTTCAAGGAGTGCGAATTCTTTATTTTGAAGTTTTTCCTCTGTAATAGGTTGCGCGGTAGTTAATGTTCCTTTTAATAAAATCACACCGTCTTTTGCAGATTGGAAGGAAGCGGTTTCCTTTGTTTTCTTTAATGTATTGATAGTCCCTTTATAATCCTCTTTTCCTAAAAGAACAGCTCCTGTATGTACGGTTAAAATAAGATATAGGATGCTTAATACGATAATAGCTTTTTTCACTATTTCCCCTCCAAAGTATGTATAATTAAATTATAACATAATTTACCATATTGAATTTATTAATTTAAATAAAAAGTTGCAGACGTAAAAGTAATAAATAAATTAAGAGAAGTGTAGATGAGAGGAGTAAAAATGAAAAAGAAATACAGTTGTAAGAAAGGTGTACAACTGTATTTAAAGTGGATAAAATATTTTCTTCATAATGTAATGGTTGTTTTATATCCCTTTTTTTCTTAATTTCACCATATTTCATGTGTAGGCTAAATAAAAGATAGGAATTACAACAATTTACAGAGAAACATAGAGTAGAGGGGGGATATGATGAAAAGAAAACATATTTCTTATTTAATTATAAATCCGCTAATTATTTTTCTTGTTTATGCCCTTTCACCTATATTGTTTGATAAAGAAGTATATACAAGTATGAGAGATGCATTTGGAATACTTACGTTCTACTATGTGTTAATGGGTGGTTATTACTTTATTGACTTTTTAAGTAAAAAAATCAATAAAAATGATAAAGAAAAAATCGATGGAGGACAACAAAATGACTGAAAGTGAAATGAAATTCAGGGATACAACTATTCGTAACTTTTTCGATAAAGAGGACCGTCTAAAATCGATTCCAGGTCAAAAGAAGAAAAAACTAGTATTGTTAGAGCATTTAATTAGCAAGTTAAATGCGGAGAATCAGTATACGGAAAAAGAAATCAATGCATTCATCAAACAATATCATGACGATTTTTGTACAATTAGACGCGAGTTTATTGTGCAGGGGTTTATGGATCGCGAGGATAATATGTATCGTATAAATGAAAGAGAAGTTTGGACGAAGTGGGAGGAGTTAAAATGAAAAGCTCTGTTATTGAAAACAGAGCTTCTTATTATTTATTTGGTTGCAATATTTTAAAATCGTAGGCGTAAATGGATTTACCACCTTTAACTGATGTAACAATTTGATCCATGTCTTTGATTGTAGTAGTTTTAATTTTTTTACCGGTTGTTAGAGAGTATGTTTCTATAGAATATTTATGTTCTTGTTTTTCATTATAACGTAATACATATAATTGATCGTCTTCAAAATATGTTTGTTCATTATATCTAACGCCATCGGTTACATGGTAATCAATTTTGAATTTAAGATTGACTGCATTTGTTTCTGTATTAAAAGTTATGACATCACCTAGTCCATTTATAAAAAATAATTCATTGTTATGTAGATAAGCGGAATTATTTTTTGTAAATGGTATGGAAGCTGTGGAATTCTCCTCGGAAGAAAGTAAAATTAAATCTTGTTTTAATGATTTTTTATCAATGCGTAATAAATATACTTTTCCTTTAATTGAATTATCATTCTCAATTAAAATCGTATAATAAAAATTTGAGTCACTTAAAATAGATGAGTAACTAGAATACGACATGTTTTTATCAAGATTAATTGTTGTAACATCTTCAAGATGCATAGTTGAATCATTAAATAATAATTTTTTTAAACTATGCTCATTTTTATCTATATCTTGAGTTAAAACTAAAACTTCATCTGTATTAACGCCAGAACTAATAAGATAATGAGGGATATTTCCTTTATGAATTTGCTTTTGATTACCATACATTACATTTGAATCATAATTGCCAGTAGTGGAGTTACTGCCTGAATTGTAAATGTTAACAAATAAGTCTTGTTTTTTTAAATATATCCTTTGATCTCCTGTATGTTGGTATTTCATTTTATAATTTTTAAAATCTTCTCCAATAAATTTAATATTATCTTTACTTTCTAGTACGATTTCTTTTTTGTTATCAGACACACCTATTCCGCCGAGTTCTAAACCATTCATTTTATATCCATGTGCTTTTTCGTTTTTATCGATGAATATCGCATAACTAATCCCGTTGCCATCCATATCTTGGTCGGCGGTAGAAGAGAGATATATGACAGCTTGTTTATCTTTTAAAAAATCCTTTTTTTCAATATCTTCTTCAGATATCGAATTTACAGTACTGTTTCTAAAGAAGAAAAAATAGATGAGTGCTGCAATTAAAATTACACTTAAAATAAGAATGATTATTTTTTTCACTGTTATGAGCTCCTTTTATAAGAAGAAGTGCAACAACTATAGTTGTTGCACTTCTTCTTCAGTATTAAATATTACGAATTGTTGAGGTTTGTTTTGCGTCACGAACATCTCGTGGATATACACCAGCACCGCCATCTTTATCTAAATCTAGTCCGCCATGAAGTTTATAAGCCGACCAAATTAATTTAGAACAGTTTTTAGCTCCATAATGGGTTGTACTTCTATTTGTAGCAAAATTATAAGAATATGAATCTTTACCTACACGATCTTTTGCCCACCATGCCGCATCATTTTTGTTTTGCCAAGATGTATTTACGGATTTTACTACCGCATCTCCTTTATCTCCTTTATCTACTTTACGGGATGTAGTACTAATTGTACGAACGCCATCACCTGGTACAGATTCAACAATTGTATTTGAACTATAATACATACCAACATGTCCATGATTTAAGTATGCAGTGTATGAACCCGTATAGAAGAAATCCCCCATATTGCTATTCCCTACTGAAACTGTACCACCACTAGCTCCTAAAGTATTCATTTTTTTACTTGCTTCTTTTTTGCCTTGTTCTTCATCTGCTTTTAGCTCTTTATAAATCTGTTCAGAAACAGCTTCTTTTGTATTCCCAGTGTTGTTTGCTAATTCATTAATACTAGATATTAGCTCTTGTGTACTTACATCGGGCTGCATTTTTTTGATTTCATTTAAGTAAGGTAAATCATCACTTTTTGCCAGAGAAGCAGTAGGTACAATCACAGTAGAAGCTAGTAACCCTATTGTTAATGTTAATGCATGTAGCTTTTTCATAATCCATCCCCTTTGTGCAATTTATTTTTTTCTGGGAATTTTACCTGTATTTTATTTAAATGGTAAAATTCCCCTTAATGATAAGTGATAGTTTTATAGCTGTAAATCGTATTTTAGTAATTAATTGTTGAGAAAGTTTGGCTTGTAATAGGTTTGAAAAATAAGGTTATTATGTTTTTAAGTGTAGATAAATTATATGGAAATGTATAATACAGTTTGTGTGAATATTTGTCTAAGGAATTAAAGGAGGGAATGATTATGGCGGGCTTTATAAAAATTATTCTTTAATCGCACCATTTGTTATAATACGTGATATTCGTAATTTGTTATATTCCCTACGTTTTTTTGTTGAGAAATAAAAATAGTACTTTATTTGAACTTTCACTTTCAGTAATGTATATAATTGTCTCAATTCAGTTTTTCAACGAGGGTTCTTACAAATTAGTAGCGTACTTTGTATAGTTCCATTTTAATAGTCATGATTAAAAAGATGGCCAGGTAAATATCTGAGCCATCTTTAAAACATTTTATTCTTCCTCCCACTATATTGGTGGGAGGATTCCATTTTCCCTTTATGAGAAATTATGAAATTGCGTTCTCTAATCGCTCTTTCTGACGAAGATGATGTGCAAAATGCATAAAAATAAGCTGGAACCATTCTGCTGCATGTAAGTAACCAAGCCCAGGATGTTCGACTTTACAATCACTTGGGATAGAAGAAAGTGTTGGCTCAATGTCTTTAACAATTGTAATTAATTCTAGAAGCTGTTTCTGTACGTCTTCTTTATTAGCTGGGTTTTCAGGCGTATATCCAGGATGATCTGGTAATTTGATTTTTATGTCTGGGAAAGCCCCCATCCTATATACCTTTTCTCCCATATCTGTTTTCTTGTTAGTTACAGAAGGTAATTCAGTTCTGCATTTCGCGATTGCATCTAACTGCATGCGTGTAGCTGAAATTAAGTGATTATACATTTGACCGAGAGACCATTCCTCATGAGAAGGCTTCATCCTAAATTGTTCTATAGAGTACCTTTCTAATTCGTCTATGTAATACGTTGCTAATTCCTCAAATTTCTTCATATTGTTAACTCCCTTTTATGAAAATGTATTTGTTAATACCTAATATAAAGGATGGCTACTGACAACATTATGTCAGTAGTGAAATTAAAGTTTTAACATTTTTTTTGCTTCATCACGAATTTTTTCAGAAAGAATTTTTGGTTCAAGTACGTGCACTTGGCTTCCCCAGCTCAATACCCATTGAAACACTTCATCTATGTTTCTAGATTTCAAAAAGACGTGAAAATAGTTATCTCTATGTTCATATGAATCTATAAAAAAATATCGTGATTCAATAATTTTATGTGCAATATGGGAGGGGAATAATAAATGAATCATCACAGTACGGTTGCTTTCAGGCTGATATTCTTGCAAAGAAAAGTCTTCGGGTTTTGTAAAGAATTCTTGTTCTTGCTGTAATTCCTCCATTCGATCTAAGCGGAAATTACGTATTTGTTTTCTAAGTAAACAGTAGGCAACGATGTACCAAATCCCTGAAATGTTGACTAAGCCGTAAGGGTGAACGGTCCGCTTTATTTTTGTAGTTTCTCTCGGTTTCCGATAAGAAAAAGAGATAGCTTGTTCTTTTTGAATAGATTCTTGCAATAGAAGAAGTTGATTTTCTAGTTTTTCTTGTTCAGATTGCTGATGTGAAAATATAGGAGAAAGGAAACGAAAAGTTTCTCGTAATTCCTGGGCTTTCTTTTGTTGATCAGCAGGGAGAACAATTTCAAGTTTCTCTTTTGCTGATCGTGCATGTACAGAAAAAGAAGAAGTGAAAGTTTTCTCGATATAATCACCGCCTAGTAAAAGAGTAACAGCCTCTTCAGGCGTAAGCTGAATGGGGGGCAAGAAATAACCATCCATTAATGAATAACCGTGGCCGGGCATGGCGAAAAGTGGGACGCCACATTCACTAAGTGCATCCATATCTCGATAAATCGTTCTTATACTTGTCTCAAATTTTTCAGCTAAGCTTTGTGCGGTAACAGTTTGTCTTCTTTGTAATTCAATTAATATGGCTAATAAACGATCCGTCCGATTCATGAAGTATCTCCCTCTATCTTTAATAAATATGCCTCCTGTAAACTTCTAAAACGAATATAAATTCCCCTCCCATTAACATACTTTTCCCTATGTATAATATTAATATAGTAAAATCATAAGAAGCCGTATTGCAGTTTCCAATAATATACTATATAATCAATTTAAGAAAACGTTTTCATGCAAAGGGGGAGAATTTCGTGTCGACTATAGAGGACGTGGCGAAATTAGCGGGGTTATCAAGGACAACGGTTTCTAGGGTGATTAATAATCATCCATATGTTTCAGATGAGAAGAAAAAAAGGGTTCAATTAGCAATGAAGCATTTAGGCTTCGTTCCTAATTCTGCGGCGAGAAGGCTTCGTAAACAAAAAACAGAAACAATTGCGGTGCTAGTTCCAAGGATTACAAATCCTTTCTTCAGTAGATTTATTGAAGCAATCGAGATTGCTGCTTCTGAGCATAAATATAAACTGATTATTTGTCAAACAAGATATTTACCAGAAAAAGAGATGGAGTATTTACAATTATTATCTACGAAGCAAGTAGATGGGATTATTCTATGTTCACTAGAAAATCCGTGGGAAGATGTAGAGCCATACTTACAACACGGTCCAATCGTGTTATGTAATGAATATATTGAGGAAGCAAATATTCCAACAGTGAAGTTTGATCATGCGCAAGGAGCATACATAGCTGCTAAGCATGTGTTAGAACAAGGATATCGTAATCTTATTTTTTGCCGTGGTAACGAAACCAAAGTCGTTAGCCAACAGCGAAAAATGGGCTTTTTACGTGCCATAACGGAGAAGAGCCGTCAAGTAGAAGCGATTGATTTTCTTGAAAACGCTTTCTCTTGGGAGGATGGAAAACGAATATTCCATGAAGTATTAAAGGACAAAAAAAATCCTACCGCGATTTTGGCAGGAGGCGATGAGGTAGCAGCTGGAATTATCTCAGAGGCGAAGCGCCATGACTGGAGTATTCCAGATGATCTCGCTGTTATCGGTTTTGATAATCAAATTTTATCACAGATTACAGAGCCAGGTATTACGACAATTGAACAACCAATCGATGAGATGGCCCGAAAAGTTGTCGACCTGATGATGGATAAAATCCATACGAAAAATTATCGAAAAAAAGAATTGTATGAGTTTGAACTGGAGCTCTTGGTGAAAGGTTCAACGATGAAGGATACGATGTTATTAGCCTAGTAGACTATGTCTGCTAGGTTTTTTTATGCTCACAAACTACTATTCTTCGTGAACGCAGTCATCACATTTGTTATGGTATGCTTCGTGCTGCTCATCAATTTCTTTCCCGCAGTGCGCACAAGTTTTCGTCGGTAAATTTCTGAAAAACTCCATTGGTTGATCGATCATGTCAATCCCTCCATTTCCATTTCTTACTATTATTGTATTAGTACAAAAAACAAAAGTCAACAACTGTTTTATAACAAAATTGAAAATTAATGAAAAAGTTTAGGAAATGGATTATAGTTAACAATGTAGGATGTAAGTAAAACATGCATTTCTACTCGGTTTTAGAAAGGATGGATACATATGAAAATGACTGTTGTCGGCTTTTGGGGCGGCTTTCCAGAAGCGGGAGAAGCAACGTCGGGGTATTTGTTTGAACACGATGGTTTTCGTTTACTTGTAGACTGTGGTAGTGGTGTACTAGCACAGCTTCAAAAATATATAACACCGTCTGATATAGATGCAGTTGTACTGTCGCACTACCATCACGATCATGTTGCAGATATTGGGGTATTGCAATATGCGAGATTAATTATGAGTGCCACAAGAGGACAACTACCGGAGTTACCAATATACGGTCATACGTTTGATGAGAGTGGATTCCATTCTTTAACGCATGAACCGCATACGAAAGGAATCGCGTACAATCCAGAAGAAACACTTCAAGTTGGACCGTTCTCGATCTCATTCTTAAAAACTGTTCATCCTGTTACATGCTTTGCGATGCGTATTACAGCAGGTAATGACGCTGTAGTATATAGCGCAGATTCCAGTTATATTCCTGAATTTATTCCATTCACGAAAGGTGCTGATCTTTTCATTTGTGAGTGTAATATGTATGCACATCAAGAGGCTGCAAAAGCAAGGCATATGAATAGTACAGAAGTAGCAAGTATTGCGAAAGATGCAAATGTAAAAGAACTTTTATTAACGCACTTACCGCATACAGGCAATCCAGCTGATTTAGTAACAGAAGCAAAACAAATTTTCAGTGGCCATATTACGTTAGCGCATAGTGGCTACGTATGGAACTCATGAGGTGATACGATGTTATTTATTGATAATAAAGGAATTACAGATCCTAGAATAAACTTAGCAATTGAAGAATATTGTGTGAAGAATTTAGATATTAACGAAACGTATTTACTGTTCTACATTAACGAACCTTCTATTATCATTGGTAAAAACCAAAATACAGTAGAAGAAATTAATGCTGATTACGTAAAAGAAAAAGGGATTCATGTCGTTCGTCGTCTATCAGGCGGAGGCGCAGTATATCATGATTTAGGAAACTTAAACTTCAGCTTTATTACGAAAGATGATGGGGACAGTTTCAGTAACTTCAAAAAATTCACAGAGCCTGTAACGAAAGCGCTTGGTAAATTAGGTGTAAATGCAGAACTAAGTGGTCGTAACGACATTTTAGCTGAAGGTAGAAAAATTTCAGGTAACGCGCAGTTCTCAACGAAAGGTCGTATGTTCAGTCACGGTACGTTACTATTTGACTCTGAAATCGATCACGTCGTATCAGCGTTAAAAGTAAAAATGGATAAAATCCAATCAAAAGGCATTAAATCAATCCGTAGCCGCGTTGCGAATATTACAGAGTTCCTGAACGAAGAAATGACGACAGAAGAGTTTAGACAACTTCTTCTAGAAACAATTTTCGAAGGGGAAACAGAAATTCCAACGTATGAATTAACAGAAGAAGATTGGAAAGAAATCCATAAACTTTCTGAAGAGCGCTACCAAAATTGGGATTGGAACTACGGAAAATCTCCGAAGTTCAACTTACAACATTCACACCGCTTCCCAGTTGGACAAGTTGATGTTCGTCTTGAAGTGAAAAAAGGAACAGTAACAGAATGCAAAATTTACGGTGACTTCTTCGGTTCACTAGATGTGCATGATATTGAAGAACGTCTAACAGGCGTACAATTCGATAAAGATGCATTTACTGCAGCTTTAGAAGGCGTAGATATCGCACGCTACTTCGGTAATATTACAACAGAAGATTTCTTACATTTATTCTTCTAAAAATAAGGGAGGCTGCCGTAACGAGCAGCCTCTTTTTTTGCGTAGATTGTCGCGTTTTGTCGGTAAGTCGATATATTTTAAAAATCGCTGATATATTTCGAGTTGCGGTCGATATATTTGGAAAATCGCTGATATAAATGGAGTTGCGCTGATATATGTGAAAAATCGCCGATATAATTTCATATACCATCAAATCACAAGACATTTGCCCCTTATAAAGGAATATATATATTTAAAAGGAGGCGGATTGAAATGAAGAGGGTAATGTACGTTGTATTATTGCTCAGCTTTGTCATCGGAATGACAGCTTGTAACGATGAAACGTCCCAAAGTCGCACACTTTTATCTATTGGAAAGCCAGCGAAAGATAATGTTATATATTTTACGCATACAGATAACAGACGAAAGATACAGGAAATACAAGACATGTTTCAAAATAAGAAGTGGAAAAGAAATGAAACATTCAGCGCTGTTAATAAGACACCAGATGTCGTCTTTTCAATAGATGAAGACAATGCAGGGTTACCAACATTATATGTTACGGTGTATTTTCATGAAGATGGAGCGGACGTTCTTAACTTGTACGGGGAGTATACGAGTTTAAATAAACAAGAACTTGCAATGCTGAGAGAAAAGATGAGTGCATATTATCCTAAAATGATTTCTGGTCTAGTTTCATAAATTACTTGCAAACAAAATTCCCTTATCCTTCCAAAGTAAATGAAGAGAAAGTGATCTGTCTATATGCAGTTAATGGAATAACACTTGCCACTTTAATTTTCTTTTAATATAATTAATTTAGAATTTTTAAATATTCTAAATTTTATAAAGGTGGGGTTTGTGTGAATCTCGTTCAATCTTTGGCTGAAACGGCGAAAAAGAAGGGGGATAAAACGGCTTATATATTTATGGATCAGTCGGTCTCATATGACCAATTAAACAAAATGGTCACAAGGTTTTCTAGCAATTTAGCAGAAATGGGCATTGGAAAAGGGGACAATGTTGCATTAGTTGTTGGAAATTCACCACATTTTTTGGTCGGTTTATACGGAACAATGAAAGCGGGAGCAACTGTTATTCCAGTTAATCCAATTTATACAGCAGACGAAATACATTACATTTTACAAAATGGAGATGTAAAAACAATCATCGTACTCGACGTCCTTCTACCTGTTATACAATCTCTTACAACAAGACTTCCTTCATTAGAAAACATCATCATATGCGAAACCTCATCAGATTTTAACCATACAGAAACCGAAAAAATGAAAACGTTTACTAGAATGATAGGGGCTGGAGATTTAACTTACGAAGGCCCAGAGCTAGATGAAGAAGATGTAGCGGTTATTCTATACACTTCAGGCACGACTGGAAAACCGAAAGGCGCTATGTTAACTCATAAAAATTTATATAGTAATGCGAGCGATGTGGCGTCGTATTTACAATATACGGCTGATGATCGCGTCGTTGCGGCACTGCCGATGTTCCATGTATTTTGTTTAACGGTGGCGGTCAATGCACCGATTGTGAACGGAGCAACGATTTTAATGTTACCGAAATTTAGTCCGAAAGAAGTATTCCGTATTTGTCGTACGTACGAACCGACGATTTTTGCTGGTGTACCGACGATGTACAATTATTTATATTTATTCGAAGAAGCAAGCGCAGAAGATGTGAAGACACTTCGCCTTTGTATTTCAGGTGGTGCTTCAATGCCAGTTGCTCTTCTGCAAAACTTTGAAAAACGTTTTGACGTTATCGTTTCAGAAGGATACGGTTTATCAGAAGCATCACCAGTTACTTGTTTTAACCCGCTTGATCGTCCGCGTAAACCAGGATCAATCGGTACAAATATTTGGCATGTAGAAAATAAAATTGTAAATGAACTTGGGGAAGAAGTACCTGTCGGAGCAGTCGGTGAATTAATTGTTCGCGGGCCTAACGTTATGAAGGGATATTATAACGCGCCAGAAGATACAGCTGCGACATTAAAGGAAGGCTGGTTGTATACAGGAGACTTAGCGAAAATGGATGAAGAAGGTTACTTCTATATCGTTGATCGTAAAAAAGATATCGTCCTAGTTGGCGGTTATAACGTATACCCTCGTGAAGTAGAGGAAGTATTGTATACACACGAATCTGTAGCAGAAGTGGTCGTAATCGGCGTTCCTGATGAAAACTTAGGAGAAGCAGTGCGAGCTTACGTCGTTCTGAAACAAACGAACGTAACAGAAGAAGAACTGATGCATTACTGTACGTTACATTTAGCGAAATATAAAGTACCAAAGAGTATCGAGTTTTTAACAGAATTGCCGAAGAATACGACAGGTAAATTGCTGAGAAGAGCTTTGAGAGAAAAAGCGATGCAAGTTTAAAAATAGGGGCAACCATCTTTATGAAGATGGTTGCCTTTCTACTTTTTAGCATTGGTTAAGCTATGGTGCCATATATTTAAACCGTAATATGACTAATAAGGAGGAGATATAAGTGGAGCAGAAGGAATTACGTTTACGGAGAGTTCAATACCTTATTTGTGACATTATGGATGAAATGAATGCTGAAAGTGAGAAGAAAAACTTAGAGATTTTGCAGCAAGTCATTGATCATCTTTCAGGAGCGATAGGTGATTTAGTGGATCCATCAAGCTCGTATTCTATTGATTATTTAGAGAGGAAAGTTCATACGGCACATTATTTACTTTTTAATAACGAGCGGAAGGCGTACTTATGTAGGAAATAATATTATTATTTTTAATTGATATTGATAATCATTATCAATATGATAGTTGTGTTGGATATATTTATATAAAGGGAGATGTCATATTGATAATGGTTAAGAAAAAACATGTAAATGCATTCGTTATAGCAGCAACGTTAGTAGTTCCATTTAGCGGTATTATGGCACCAATCGCGAAAGCTGAAGCAGCGGTTGAAATGAAAGCAAATAGTAGACTAACAGATGGCACGTATGACGTTGTATTTAAAGCATATAAAGATAAAACAAATGAAGCATCAATCGCTTCAAAATATTTAAAAGATGCAAAAGTAACGATTCAAGGTAATAAAAAAATTGTTACATTAACAGCGACAGATAGTAATTATTTTAAAGAGTTCAAAGTAGAAAATCCGAATCAATTAGGAACGTACCAGGATGTGAAAGTAATCTCGGAAAGTGCAGCGAATAACGGTACGAAAGTTATTCAATTTGAGCTGGGTGACTTTTCAAAGAAATATAATATGAAATTACATATTGTGATTCTAGCAATGCAATATGATCATCACTTCCAAGTACAATTTGAAGTAGATGGAAGTACAATAAAAAAGGAATCTAAATTCTCAGACGTACCAGCATGGGCACAAGAATCAGTTCAATATTTAGTAGATAAAGAAGCAGTGCACGGTAAGCCAGACGGTACATTTGCACCAGCTGAAAATATTGATCGTAGTTCCGCTGCAAAAATATTAGCAACTGTTTTAGGATTAGAAATTAAGAAAGATGCAAAGCCATCATTCCCTGATGCACAAAATCACTGGGCAACGCCGTATATCGCTGCTGTTGAAAAAGCAGGTATTGTAAAAGGTGATGAGAGGGGGAACTTTAATCCGAGCGGGTTAATTAACCGTGCATCAATGGCTTCTATGCTAGTAAATGCATATAAATTAGAAAGAAATGAAAATATAAAACTACCGAAAGAATTTGCTGACTTAAACAATCATTGGGGTGCGAAGTATGCCAATATTTTAATCCAAGAAAACATTTCAATTGGAACAGATAATGGCTGGGCTCCAGATAAAGCGGTAAGCCGTGCGGAAGCAGCACAATTTATTGCGAAGGCGGATAAGTTGAAGAAATAAAGTGAACGAAAAGTCAGTGAGGGAAAATCCTCACTGACTTTTCGTTATTAAAAAAACAAATTCCAAGTTGACACATGCGAATTACGGAATTAAAATGAAAAGAAATCGAATACATTAGAAGCTAATCAGATAAACTGAAGGCACACAATATATTCACGTTTGTGAATATATTGTGTGCCTTTTTCTATTGTATAAACTAAGGGGGATTTAACGATGAAACAGTGGAGGAAGACAGCGTTTATGAAAAGTACAGGTGTTTTATTATCAGCAGTTGTACTTTTATCAGGGTGTGGTTCAGCAACATCCACTAGTAATTCTGAAGGAAGTGGAGACAAAAAAACAGTCGAACTTTTAAATGTTTCCTATGATCCAACACGTGAGTTATATCAAGATTTTAATAAAGATTTTGCGAAGTACTGGAAAGAGAAGCATGGGCAAACAGTAAATGTAAAACAATCGCACGGAGGATCTGGAAGTCAGGCGCGTTCTGTTATTGATGGCTTAGAAGCAGACGTTGTTACGCTAGCGCTAGCTTATGATATTGATGCGATTAGCAAGAAGAAACAACTAGCAGAAGATTGGCAGAAGCGACTTGCGGATAATTCCACTCCGTACACATCAACAATTGTATTTCTTGTACGAAAAGGAAACCCGAAAGGAATTAAAGATTGGGATGATTTAACGAAAAAAGGTGTGTCTGTCATTACGCCTAATCCGAAAACATCAGGCGGAGCACGTTGGAACTATTTAGGGGCATGGGGATATGCGCTAAAAAAATATAACAATAGTGAAGATAAAGCGAAAGAGTTTGTCGGTCAAATTTATAAAAACGTGGAAGTGCTAGATTCAGGGGCACGCGGAGCAACGACAACTTTCGTTGAAAAAGGAATTGGTGACGTATTAATCGCGTGGGAAAATGAAGCATTACTATCACAAAAAGAGCTCGGAAAAGATAAATTTGAAATTGTAACACCTCCAATTAGTATACTAGCGGAACCACCAGTAGCTGTTGTGGATAAAGTAGTTGATAAAAAAGGAACGAGAAAAGTGGCAGAAGGATATCTTGAATATTTGTATTCAGAAAAGGGGCAAGAAATTGCAGCGAAAAACTTCTATCGCCCTCGTAACGAAAAGGTAGCAGAAAAATATGCATCTCAATTTCCAAAAGTTCAATTATTTACAGTAGATGAACTATTTGGCGGTTGGAAAAAAGCGCAGGAAAAACATTTTAATGATGGCGGTGTATTCGATCAAATTTATAAAAAATAAGGGGGGATGAGGTGAAAGAAGATGAGGAAAAAACGTGTTTTACCGGGGTTTGGATTATCTCTTGGATTTACAATGCTATATATGAGTTTATTCGTACTTATACCACTTTCTATCGTATTTATTCAAACTTCACAGTTAGGTTGGAAGAAATTTGCTGAAGTTGTAACGAGCGAGCGTGTGCTGCATTCTTATCAAGTGAGTTTAACGACTTCACTTGCAGCAGCGGTTGTAAATGCCATTTTTGGCTTATTAATTGCTTGGGTACTCGTTCGTTATACATTTCCAGGGAAACGATTGTTAGATGGATTAATAGATTTACCTTTCGCTCTTCCGACTGCTGTAGCTGGTATTACACTGACAACGCTATATGCCGAAAATGGCTGGGTGGGGAAAATATTTAGTATGTTTCATATAAAAGTAGCTTTTACGCCGCTCGGAATTATTGTTGCACTTACGTTTATTGGTTTACCATTTGTCGTTCGAATGGTGCAACCGGTACTTCAAAATATTGATAAAGAAGTAGAAGAGGCGGCTTCTAGTTTAGGGGCGTCACGCTTCCAAATATTTGTGAAAATCATTTTGCCAGAAATATTCCCAGCTTTACTTGCTGGCTTTTCACTCGCATTTGCACGGGCATTAGGAGAATACGGATCTGTCATTTTCATCGCAGGTAATATGCCGATGAAAACAGAAATCGCACCGCTTATGATTATGACGAAACTCGAACAATATGATTATGCAGGAGCAACAGCAGTAGCAGCTGTTATGCTTATCATTTCGCTTCTTTTCCTTCTTCTTATTAACATGATTCAAAACTGGAGTAGAAGGCATGAATTAAAAAATGAATAGGAGGAGAGAAAGTGGAGCCAACATTATTAGAAAAGAAAATAGTAAAAAGCGTGTCAGCTAAAAAAGAATCTAAACTTGTACCGAGTATATTAATTACGATTACAGTTTTATTTTTATCTCTCTTTCTATTGCTCCCGCTCGTAACAATTTTTTTGAAAGCTTTTGAAAAAGGATTTGATGTATACTTTGCTGCTATCACTGATCAAGAAGCATTTTCAGCAATTAGGTTAACGCTTCTCGTTGCGTTAATCGTTGTGCCACTTAATACGATATTTGGGATAGCGGCCGCGTGGCTTATTACAAAGTTTCAGTTTAAGGGGAAACAGGTATTATTATCTCTTATTGAACTGCCGTTTGCCGTGTCACCAGTTATCGCAGGATTAGTGTTCGTTTTACTCTTCACACCGAGGGGGGCTCTTGGTGAATGGCTACTCGAACATGGAGTGAAACTTATTTTCTCTGTTCCTGGCATTATTATCGCAACAATCTTTGTAACTTTCCCGTTCGTTGCACGTGAATTAATTCCGATTATGCAGGCGCAAGGGAAAAGTGAAGAAGAGGCAGCTTTATCACTTGGCGCAAGTGGCTGGAAAATGTTTTGGCGCGTTACGCTTCCAAATATAAAATGGGGCCTTTTATACGGCATGATTTTATGTAATGCCCGTGCTATCGGTGAGTTTGGAGCCGTTTCTGTTGTATCAGGTCACGTGCGTGGCATTACGAATACGATGCCGCTTCATATTGAAATTTTGTACAATGAATATCAATTTTCAGCAGCGTTTGCAGTAGCGACGTTAATGTCATTAATCGCGGTATTTACGCTTGTTATAAAAAACTGGATCGAATGGCGAATGGAAAAACGACAATAAGGGGGATTACGGTGAGTATTCAAATTCAAGGTGTATCAAAACAATATGGTACATTTCAAGCGTTGACAGACATTCATTTGGATATCCCAAAGGGTGAACTTGTCGCCTTATTAGGCCCGTCAGGTTCTGGAAAAACGACGTTATTACGAATTATTGCAGGATTAGAAGAAGCGGATGAAGGCTCTATTTCATTTGAAGGGGAAGATCTAACAGACATTCACGTAAAAAATCGGCAAGTCGGTTTCGTCTTCCAACACTATGCGCTTTTTAAACATATGAATGTATTTGAAAATGTCGCTTTCGGTTTAAAAGTAAGAAAGAAAAGCTTAAGACCTTCAGCAGAAGCGATAGAAGAAAAAGTAACAGAATTATTAAAGCTTGTAAAAATGGATGGCTTTGCTAAGCGTTATCCAGCGCAATTATCTGGTGGACAACGGCAGCGTATCGCACTAGCTCGAGCACTTGCAGTCGAACCGAAAATTTTATTACTCGATGAACCGTTCGGTGCCCTTGATGCAAAGGTGAGAAAAGAATTACGAAGATGGCTTCGGAAACTACATGACGAATTTCAAATTACGAGCGTATTCGTAACGCATGATCAAGAAGAAGCACTAGACGTTGCGGATCGCATCGTTGTAATGAATGAAGGGCGCATTGAACAAATGGGAACGCCGGAAGAAGTATATGAAAACCCAGCAAGCCCGTTCGTGTACGACTTTTTAGGAAATGTAAATTTATTTCACGGCCGCGTCCATAAAGGTAAGCTAAATGTAGGATCGGTGGAACTAGAAGCACCAGAGCATAAACACGTTTCAAACGTAGACGGAGTAGCTTACGTAAGGCCACATCACTTATCTATCTCTCGTACAAAACAAAGCGTAGATGCAATCCCGGCGAAAGTATCATATTCTCACGCAGTTGGACCTGTCGTATATGTAGAATTAAAACGAGACGGAACAGATGAGTATTTAGAAGCAGAAATTAGTAAAGAACAGTTCAAACAGCTAAGCATTCAAGCGGGTGATGTTGTATACGTACAGCCGAAAGAAGTGAAGGTGTTTATTCCAGAGGATTTTGTGATTTAAGAGAGTTAAAATCAGCAATCTATTAATAAGAGGAAGTCTCCTAAAATATGTTTTAGGAGGCTTCCTCTTTTATTTGTAGTGATAACTTTTTCACATATGAAATATAACAAGGCGCGGGGGGCGTGTTCAAACAGTTATTAAGGAATATATTCTTATTACCTTCTATAAATAAAGGTATTACAGTTAAGGGAGGCACATTTACACCAGGAATATGAAGCTCAGTATATTAACTTCATTGAATATTAGAACAAAATTGAAAGTGAAAATAAAAGGTTAGTTGAATGATATTTATATCATGTCGCTAGCAAACAATAATCGCATCTATTATTGTTAATCTTAAATTATATAATAAAAACAGATATCTGTCATAATATTTATAAAATTGTTGTTAAATTGTCGGATTTTGTGCACAAAATCTTCAAAACTTTAAAACGATATTTACTTTACTATTTCATTTGTTTACATTGTGATATGTAACATTATATATGTTAAAAATATTTCAGCGAGGTGAGTTTATGGGAGCAAAGAAATGGTATAGGTATTTAATCCAACTTATCGTAGTTGCATTAATTGTTACCTCCATACCACTCAATGGATTGGCGGAAACGGCACCACCGTTTACACCATCTCCAAATTCAGAACAAAGTCCGGAAGTGGAAAAGAAAGAAGAAAAGGAATTACCAGATCCACATCCAGATCAATTAAAGAAGGATAAGACTAAAGCCCAGGCGAGTCCGACTGAGATTGTAGAAGAAAGAACGGAAACAGAGAAAGTTTTCGATAATAATGATGGTACGTATACGAAAAAGATATATACCGAACCAATTCATGTTGAGAAGGATGGAAAGTTAGAAGAGGTTTCACCGAAATTAGTAGAAGCACCTAACGCAAAGATTGTAACGGAAAATACAACATTAGAACCAGAGTTCGAGAAAACAACACAAGATGGAAAGTACGTTCAATTTAAAGTAAAGGATCATACCATTCAGTACAAATTAATGAGTGCAAATGGTGAAAAAGGTGAAGTGAAGCCATCACCAGTAACCGCAACACATGAAAATAATACAGTATGGTATAAAGGGATCTTCCCAAATGTTGATTTAAAGAGCACGACGTTTAACGAAAATGTAAAAGAAGATTTTGTCTTACGTGAATATACAGGACATCATATTTTTACGTTTGCATTAGAAACAGATTTAACACCGAGCTTACAGGAAGATGGTTCAATCGACTTCCAAAATGAGAAAAAAGAAAAAGTATTCACATTACCGAAACCGTATATGAATGATTCAAATGTGGATCAACAATCAGGTGAGGCTGTAACGTCAGATGCGGTTCGTTACACTATTGAGAAAACAGATGAAAAAACATATACATTAACTGTTACTGCAGACCCGCAGTGGTTACAGGCACCAGAGCGAAAATATCCAGTATATGTAGATCCTTCTGTTGAACTAGGTAACTTTGAAAATGCATACGCTGCAAGTGCCTATCCAACTGTCAATTATTCAGGAGGAAAACTGTGGGATTCAGGTCAAAATGCTTACACGTTAAAAGTTGGGTATTATGATGGCTCATCTGGAACAAACTTTGCATTTATTAAACCGAATGTTTCAGATTTAAAAGGTGCAAAGATTGAAGGTGCAACATTCCATGCCTATGCAGTTTGGCATTATTATGGAAATCAACCGAATGGTGTTTGGTTAGATGAAGTAACAGGTGGATGGAATGTTGGTGGTGTGAACTGGAATAATAAACCAGGTTCTAATAACATTGCACAAACTGATGTCGGACGCGGAAAATGGGCCCAGTTCAATGTAACGAATACAGTGAAAGCATGGGTAGATGGCGCGAGACCAAACAACGGTTTTAAACTACATGCAAATGGAAACGGGCAAAGCCATTGGAAAAAGTTTATTGCAGCTGAAAATGGAGAAAATGCACCGTACTTAGAAGTAAAATATTCTTACGCAAAACCAAATACACCGAGAGTACAAGCTTACTCAAATGGGAGCGGGAGTGGTTCAGGTCACTTCAATCTACAATGGGATCCGGTCCCAGGGGCAACCGAGTATAAAGTAGCTATTTTTAACGGATATGACTATGAATATATTTCAGTTGGGAATGTGACAAGCTGGACGACGAAAGATAAAAAAATATTCCCGACGCCAGAAGAGATTGCACAAGGACGATACTGGATACATGATGACGGAAAAGGGGCAGAAGCACCTACTAACCCAGGACAAATATATAAAAATGCTTATCAAGCAGGCGGTCCGTACGGAGATTATAGTGGAAGAAGTAGCTACTGGTTTCGTATTGTAGCAGAGTATCCATTTGGTGAAAGTCCGCTTTCGGATGGAATCGTTCCATTTATTCCGTTAGAGCAAGTGAAAAAGCCAGATGGTTCAGCTTATATTAATGCGACAGATAAGGAAACGGGATATGTCACATTAAAGTGGGATGCGGTCCCAGCGGCATCCGGCTATAAAGTTTGGGTATATAACGGAAAAGATTATGAAGCGTTCGATGTAGGAGATAAGACTAACTGGACAACACAAAACGAGAAAATTTGGCCAACGAAAGATGAAATTGCAAAAGGCCAATATTTACTTCATCACGATAAAAAAGGAACAGAATTAGCGGTAGATCCATCACCTGTGTATAAGAATTCTGGCGGAATTTATGCTGGTTTTAAAAATTATTGGTTCCGTGTAACGGCGTATAGTAAAGTAGGGCATGCTGAAAGTGAAATTTCGCATGAGTTTGTACCTAAATTTGCTCAAGACTTTGGGTTTACAGGGATGTTTGATTACTGGGCATCAGTTCCAGTACTAAATGGTAAAGTAAATGCTACAAATGGTAACTTTATCATGAGTGAGAAAGATATTACGTTATCTGGGCGCGGACCGGATGTATCAGTAGAAAGAACGTATAATAGCCAAAGTAAAAAAGTAGGTCTATTTGGTACAGGGTGGTCTAGTGGATTAGAAGAAAGAATTTTGGCTGAAGGAAATGGAAACTTACTATTAATTTCTGCCGATGGCGCAAATATTACTTTTACTAGAACGGGAGATAATGCGTATCAAGCTCCTACTGGTATATATTTAGAAATTAAACAAGTATCAGGCGGATATGAAATAAAAGATAAAGACCAAACGGTTACTTTCTATAAATCTGGAGATGCACAAGGTCGTATCCAGTATACAAAAGATAAATACGGAAATACGACGACATATGAGTATGATGGGGAATCACGTTTATCAAAAGTAAAGAACGCTTCTGGTAAAGAGTTAGTCGTACAATATGATGGGAATAATAAAAAAGCAGCAAGAGTAATCGGCCCAGATAGCAAAACGATTACATTTAAATATGATGGAGATTTACTTGTTTCTTCTACAACACCAGAAGGAAAAGTATATAAATACGGATATGATAATGGTTTACTAACATCTATTTATGATCCGCAACATACAGATGCAAAACCATATAAAACATCATATGCATACGAGAATAATAGATTAGTAAAAGTAACGGACCCATTAGGAAAAGCTACGACATTAGCATATAATACAGATACGAAAGAAGTTACGTTAACGAATCCTAAAGGTCGTAAAACTGTTTATACGTATAACGATGCTGGAAACCCAGTGAAAACAGTTGAAGATGTGGGACGTCTGAATTTAACGACATCTTATGAATACAATGCAAATAATTTAGTAAAAACAACAACTCCTAAAAATCAAACCGAAACAGCGACCTATGATGGTAATGGGAATGTAACTTCTGTTACGGATGAAATGGGAACAGAAAAGTTTGAGTACAATAAAGATAATGGGATTGTTAAAGCGACAGATAATGAGAATCGTGAAACGACAGTTGCTTATAAAGCAGCGAATACAGAAGTGTCTGAAACTGACCAAGCAGCAAATACATCATCTTTCATGCAGTATGATCAGTTTGGAAATCCAATTGCAACAACTAGAGAGCTAGGAACAGGAGAAAACCTGATTCAAAATCCAAGCTTTGAAATGAATGGTACGGAAAAATGGGTACCAGTAAATGTGAATAATTCCGGATCTATTACAAAAGATGCAACACCGGCACCAGGTGGCCTTGGAGGAGAGTCATCACTTAAGATTACAACGAAAGCAACGAATAATGATTGGGGCTATACTGCTGCAATTCAAGAAGTAACATTAGAGCCAAATACAACGTATACGTTAAGCGGTATGATGAAGACGGATTTAGCCAATGGTGCTGCTTTCTTCAATGTACAGTTATTAAATGAAAACGGTGCTGGTGTAGATGGTGGATGGCATGATACTCGTCACAATAAAGTTCAAGGAACGAGGGATTGGGTTAATCGTCAAGTTACTTTTAAAACAACAGAACAAACGAGAAAAGTAAAAATCTATTTACAAGTAGAAAATGGCGGTTCTGCTACGAGTGGTTCAGTCTGGTTTGATAAGATTCAACTAGAAAAAGGTGAAGTTTCTTCTAGTTTTAACCCAATTGAAAATAGTAGTGTAGAGAATATGACGGAAAAAGGTTGTATTCCAGGATGGATTCGAGGAGATGGAACAAGCTGTGATCCAAAAGATGTTTCTCAGCAAGAGAGCTTTACGGGACATTCATCTATTGTATTAGAACGTAGCCAATATGGCGGTTCAGATGTAGGATATGCTAAGCATATACATTTAAACCAGAAAAAAGCAGAAGCAATTACGCTAACAGGAATGTCTAAATCTCAAAATGTAGAAAATACCGCACCAGATAAGCTCTCAAGAGATTACTCTATTTGGGCAGATGTGTATTATCAAGATGGTACTGGCACGAACTATCAAGCGAAATTCCCAAGTGGTACAAATGATTGGAATCGTAGTGCAGTTGTAATCCCTGCTACGAAACCAATTAAGCGTATGGAAGTCTATCTTCTATTTAGAAGAGAGAATAAAGGAAAAGTTTGGTTTGATAATATTCGTTTACTAGAAGGAAATGCTCTTATTAAAAACGAGTATGACAACGATGGCAATGTTGTTGCTGCGTATGATGAAGAAGGGCAGAAGAATACATTCACATACGATGCATCAGGAAATAAAAAGAGCGAAACAGATGAAAAAGGAAATACAAAACTATATGATTACAACAAAGATAATCTATTAACAAAGGTTACGTTAAAAAATGGTACTTCTGTAAATTATCGTTATGATCATAATGGAAACACAACAGAGAAATCTGTCATGTTTGGTGGGAAAACACAAACACACAAATATGAATATGATGTAGATAATAAAAATACAGTGTATATCGATGCATTAAACCGTCGTATTGAAAATACGTATGATGAAAATGCAAACAAGATTAAAACAAAAATGCCAAATGGTTCGATTTTAGAATCTGTATATGACACTGCAGATCGCGTCGTTGGTGAAAAACGCAACGGAAAAGATTCATTTACATTCGAACGTGATCCGAATGGACAAGTTACGAAAGTAAAAGACCACGTCAACGGTGTAGAACGCACGAAAACATATGATAAGGCAGACCGTGTCACAAGTGCAACAGATAGCCGAGGTGGAAAAATTGACTGGGCATATCACGACAAAGCAAACAGTAAGACAGAAAAATTAAAAGAACAAACAGTAACGCAAGGCGGATACACAAATAAAGTATCGTATGACTACAACACGCTAGATCAAAACATTCGTGTGACAGACGGTTCTCAAACGTATCGCTTTGATTACGATGATCAAGGAAATGTTCGTACGTATACAGCTGGAAATGGTTCAGGTTCGACGTTTAACTATGACCACGCGAACAAAATTAAAGATTTAGTAGTAGGTACGTCAAATAGTATTCTACTTTCTGAACGATATGAATATGACCAAGCAGGCAACCGTACGAAGATTAAACATGAAGGTGCGGGCGGGAAAGTAACAGAGACAAACTTTGTATATGACCCGATTAACCAATTATTAAATGAAGCATTACCAAACGGAACAACTAAATCATACACATATGACGGATTTGGAAACCGTACAAGTGTGAAAGTTGTAGAGAATGGAAAAGAAACAAAATCTATAGCAGCAACATTTAACGAAGGAAATCAGCTTGTAAAATTCGGAAATGAATCGTTAACGTATGATGCGAATGGCAATCGTACATCAGACGGAAAGTACAAGTATACATGGAATGAAGACGACCAAATTATAGCTATCACAAAACAAGGTGAGAGCAATGCATTCGCAACTTATAAGTATGACGAGGATAATCGTCGTATTGAAAAGAATGTGAATGGTCAAGTAACACGTTATTTCTATGATGGAGACAGCATTAATCCGTTATATGAGACGGATGGTAGTGGAAAGGTACTTCGCCAATATGTGTATTCCGTAAATGGTTTACGTATGGCTATGAAATCGCAAGGACAAACATTATACTATCACTACAACCCACGCGGTGATGTAGTCGCAATGACAGATCAAAATAGAGAAGTTGTAGCAACGTATGAATATGATTCGTGGGGTAATGTATTAAAGAGTGACGCAAAAGGTATCGCAGCAGATAATCCGTTTGGATATGCAGGATACATGTATGATAAAGAAATTGGTATGTATTACTTGATTGCGAGATACTATAATCCGGAGCATGGTGTGTTCTTGTCGGTTGATCCTGATCCAGGTGATGAAGATGATCCGATTACCATGAATGGATATACGTATGGTGATAATAATCCTGTGATGAATGTAGATCCAGATGGACATTGGGTATGGATTGCAGTCAACGCTGGATTTGCAGCATATGATGGGTATAAAGCATATAAAGCAGGTGGAAACTGGAAGCAAGTCGGATGGGCAGTTGCTTCGAATTATGTTAAGCCGTTAAAAATCGCTAAAAAACTTGGGGCGAGTATGTGGAATCGTCCTGGATTTAGGACAGGCACGAAAAAAGCTGTAGAACAGAAATGGGGAAATCAATGTGTTTATTGTGGTAAAAAGGCGACTTCAATTGATCATATTGTACCATGGAAAAGACTGAAAGAAACATTTTCTAAAAATAGTAAGGTGAATACAAGGGAAAAAGTTATAAATCTATATAATAGAACTATAAATTTGGCACCTGCTTGTAGGAGTTGCAATAGTAAAAAGAGGGATTTACCGGTTAAAAAGTTTTTGAAAAAATATGATAAAAAATTCATTAACAGAAAAAGGAAATAGAGATAATTTCGATTTTTTCTTGATTTGAATTGAAGAGTAGAAAAGTGATAAGCTGAGTTATTATGAGTATATAAAGTAGTTGTAATACTCATAATAACTTCTACGATGTAAAATAAGATAAAAGCTATTAGAAAGGGAGTTGTAGAGCATAAATGAATTTTTTTCGAAAAAATAAATTAAGTGAAATTCAGAAAAAGTACTATGAACATTTTGGAGAGCCTAGTCAGATTCTTGAATATACATGGGGTGAAAGAGGAGCTAAAAGAGTAGAATTAGATAATTACACTTTGAAAAAAGGAATGCTATACGTTTTAGAATTCCCGAAAAATGAAGATAGACCAGTATGGACATATGTAACATTAGGGATGTCAGCTGAATATATGACTAATGGTGCTAAAGGCGAATTAATTTGGTTAAATGCAAACCAAAATGATGAAATAATTGATTTACTTGCTGGATTAGCACATTATCCATTTATAGATGAAACCTCGTTTGATTATGGGGATACAATTTCTAATGCGGATGCTGAATCTGATTTTTCAATGAATGTGCTTTTAGTAAGCCCGGCAGTTATTGAGGCAGGAGAGTCTCCAGAGCTAATGGAGTTTTTTGAAGAAAAGGAGCTTGATTTATTTTGGTTATTACCTATTCATCAAGCAGAGAAAGAGTATATGATGGAACAGGGAGATGGAGATATTAGTGTGCTCTTTGACCTTTGGCTGGAAAAAGAGATTGACACAGAAACTTTCTGTGATCCAAATCGTTTATCTACGGTTTGATAAAAATATTTTAAATAATAATAGAAACTTTGGAACTGAGGATAGTAGCTTTTGTCCATATTACAAAGTGATCCACGGGAAGGTTATAGATTTTGGGAACAATTCATGAAAGACAAAAACGAGAAAATCAGGATATAGAAACGCTAGCAGCTTTGAAGGATGCAGGATCTAATTTAACGAAAGTGCACTATCTAGAACATTACTTTTTAGTAGATACAATAGAGATGGCTGAGAAAATTGCAGATGTACTACATGAAAAAGGCTATGATATTTATGAACCATCTGAACAAGTATCAGAAGACGGATTAAGTTTCTATGTATTTATAGTGGGGAAAAATTGTATACCAACAAAAGAAAATGTTTGGGAAGAAACAAAGCAAATGGCTGAGTTAGCGATTCTATATAGTGGAACATGTGATAGTTATGACGGATGGGAAACACAGGTTGTAGAGTAATAATAAAGAAGGACTATTCTAAATTAAATTTTAGGTAGTCTTTTTTATTGTGAAAATATGAACTGAATTAATAATAACCACAAATGGCGTAGAACGTACAAAAACATACGACAAGGCAGACCGCGCTACAAGCGCAACAGATAGCCGAGGCGGAAAAGTTGACTGGGCATATCACGATAAAGCAAACAGTAAGACAGAAAAGCTAAAAGAACAAACAGTAACGCAAGGCGGATACACAAATAAAGTATCGTATGACTACAACACGTTAGATCAAAACATTCGTGTAACAGACGGTTCTCAAACGTATCGATTTGATTATGATGATCAAGGAAATGTTCGTACGTATACAGCTGGAAATGGTTCAGGTTCTACTTTTAACTATGACCAATCGGGTAACCGTACGAAGATTAAACATGAAGGTGCGGGCGGAAAAGTAACAGAGACAAACTTTGTCTATGACCCGATTAACCAATTATTAAATGAAGCATTACCAAATGGAACAACTAAATCATACACATATGACGGATTTGGAAACCGTACGAGTGTGAAAGTTGTAGAGAATGGAAAAGAAACAAAATCTATAGCGGCAACATTCAATGATGGGAATCAGCTTGTCAAATTCGGAAATGAATCGTTAACGTATGATGCAAATGGAAATCGTACATCAGATGGGAAGTATAAGTATACATGGAACGAAGACGATCAACTTGTATCGATTACAAAACAAGGGGCAACTACTCCATTCGCGACCTATAAGTATGACGAGGATAATCGTCGTATTGAAAAGAATGTGAATGGTCAAGTAACACGTTATTTCTATGATGGAGACAGCATTAATCCGTTATATGAGACGGATGGTAGTGGAAAGGTACTTCGCCAATATGTGTATTCCGTAAATGGTTTACGTATGGCTATGAAATCGCAAGGACAAACATTATACTATCACTACAACCCACGCGGTGATGTAGTCGCAATGACAGATCAAAATAGAGAAGTTGTAGCAACGTATGAATATGATTCGTGGGGTAATGTATTAAAGAGTGACGCAAAAGGTATCGCAGCAGATAATCCGTTTGGATATGCAGGATACATGTATGATAAAGAAATTGGTATGTATTACCTGATTGCGAGATACTATAATCCAGAACATGGTGTGTTCTTATCGGTGGATCCTGATCCAGGTGATGAAGACGATCCAGTGACGCAGAATGGGTATACGTATGGTGATAATAATCCGGTGATGAATGTGGATCCGGATGGACATTGGGCATATCGTCCTTGGGGTACGACACCTATGCCATATTATAATAACAAGACACGATATGCACATTTTAAGGGAGTTAAGTCTGGATTGAGTGCTGTGAAAAGTAGTTATGAAGGAATTTCTGGATTTGGAAATATAATGAATAAGGTGCTAACCTTTGGTGTTGGTGCAACTTATGGATGGAAATCATCTAGAAGTAGCTCGAAAAAACAAATCGCAAATTTATCGCCGGGACAGCGCGTTCAAAAGCAGCAAATACTAAAAAATGCAGTGAAATCAGCGGCTAAAGGAGCGTTATTCACTGGTAGTAAAGCTGTTGGAGGGATAGGGCTGATTCCGGACGCGGCGGTTTTTGTAGATGGATATTATAAGGGGTATAAAAAAGGATATAAAGATTATAAGCCGAAAAAAACTAATTCTAAGAAAAGAAGGAGATAGATTAGTAAAATGGAGACGACACATACAATGATTGGTATATATAATGTTGTTTTTATTGTAGCATTATTGGTGATTATGTTAAAAAGGAAAAACTATCGAGCTACAATGGTGTTAGTAGTAAGTCTCATATATACAATTCTAGTAAGTTTTACCTCATATATGTCGTTCTTGGGTTACAAAATTAACGTGATAATTGTAATTTTTCTGGGGATTAGTTTTATCTTGGCTGGTATTTTTGAAAAAGAAAAGTAAAGTCTATTGGGGTACGGCAGCCATTCCTTCTTTTTGGAGCTACTCACAAATATAAAGTAAGAGAAGTGAGGTTTTCACACACTCATTTCTCTTGTTTTTGATTAGCTTGCCTCTTCAGTTTTAGTAAGTGATACAGGTATATCAAACTCAATATCTAGTGGACGTCGATTTGAATCTAATCTATATTTTCCAAATCAGTTCACATGAAATGTTAAATACGGACTTAAATCAGATAAGACGTCCTCATCAACTGTATTTCCCTCTTGTATATATTCATGAAGAATTTGTGTGAGTTGAAAGATATTATAAAAAATTAAGCAATTTGTTACTAGATGATTGTACTTTATAACTTTTCTTTGACGCTCTCGATTATTTTCTGCGATAATTCTTTCACCGCCAAAGAATAACCACTTTGCAAACCCATTAAAAGATTCACTTTTATTTGTAGCGGCTTGGATTGTACTTCTTAGTTTTTCATCAGAATGGAACGAAGATGACCAAATTGTAGCTATTACAAAACAAGGTGAGAGCAATGCATTTGCGACTTATAAATATGACGAGGATAATCGTCGTATTGAAAAGAGTGTAAATGGTCAAGTAACACGTTATTTCTATGATGGAGACAGCATTAATCCGTTGTACGAGACGGATGGTAGTGGAAATGTTCTTCGTCAATATGTATACTCTACAACTGGCGTGCGTCTAGCAATGAAATCAAAAGGACAAACATTATACTACCACTATAACCCTCGTGGTGATGTCATTGCGATGGCAGATCAAAATAGAGAAGTTGTAGCAACGTATGAATATGATTCGTGGGGTAATGTATTAAAGAGTGATACAAAAGGTATCGCAGCAGACAATCCATTTGGATATGCGGGATATATGTATGATAAAGAGATTGGTATGTATTATCTGATTGCGCGTTATTATAACCCAAATCATGGTGTGTTCTTATCGGTGGATCCAGATCCAGGTGATGAGGATGATCCGGTTACAATGAATGGGTATACGTATGGTGATAATAATCCGGTGATGAAGGTGGATCCGGATGGGCATCTTGCATGGTGGATAGCTTCTGGAGCTGTTGGTGGAATTGCTAATGTGGGCAGTTATGTAATAGGGCATTATGCAAAACATAAAACTTTAAAAGGAATGAATTATAAAAGACTGGGTAAGGATTTCCTTTGGGGGGTAGCCGGTGGTATTATAGGAGGATCAGGAGGTCATGTTGCTAGGAATTTAGGCAAAGGAGCTCGTTTATTTGTTAGTACTCATACAGCAGTACCTGGGTATGCTGTAGCGAATGCTGGAAGTGGTGTACAAAGAAAAGGACAAAGTGGTTATAGTGGAAAAGGTATGGCTCGAGATGTAGCATATTCTATGACTGGAAGTAAAGGTTATTTAGGATTAACCTTTGCTACTGCATATCGTGATAATCGTTCTACTAAAAATGTAAGTAGTAAGAAGAAAAATACAAAAAGTAATAAAAAGGCTGCTAAAAAAAGGTGAAGATAGTTTTTAATAGAAAATTGAGGTTAGTATATTAGTTAGAAGTTATTTTATTATTATGAGTAAGATGAATGTTTATGAATAATATCCATTAAGTGAAAATATATTTTTCACTTAATGGATAAGGTCCTTTAAAAAATAATAAAGTAGGAGAGATATATGGAAGACATTTTTTTTATGGTACTATGTTTTTTTATAGCCTGTGGAATTATAATTTTTGGAATTATAATAGATAAAGAAACTTTTAAAAAGCAGCGTGTTAACTCACTGTTATTTTCTTTATTAACACCATTCCCAATCGTACTGTCTTTCAGTTTTTATTTGTTTAAGATATTTTCAATCGGTGTAGGAGTAGCTATATTATATTCGATCTTTTATGATGTATATAGTTATTTTGGATTATAACTTAGTGTGTAAGTACTTGAGAGGTTAAGGAGAAAATAATTATTGATGATAATATAAGAATTTAAAAAGAAAGAAGAGCTGAAATGCAGTGTCCCCTGTCAAGTAGACAGGGAGCACTGCAAACTTTTAAGCTCTTCCTTTTTTATATGTTATAAATTAGGATATTCTTTAGAAGTGCTCTATACGGCTGAATGTACATCACAGTTTACGATAGTATTCAATTATATATAATTGAAATAAGATCTTTATAAAACAGTATGCATCTAATTTTTAAATGGGGTATTTTTGGGGGAATACATTGTACAACGTGAATATATCGTTTTTTCCTTAAAAGGAGCTTGAAAATAAGTGGGATAACAGTAATCAGCCATACGAACGAGTTAGAAGGAGAAACCATGGACACATACATCGAAATACACAAACCTGCAACGGAAAAGAACGGATACTTTTTAGTGTTGGATGAACATGATAATTTTGAAAATGATTTCAATGAAGAACAGTTAGAGTGTTATAGGAGAGAATCAATATAATTTAATGAATTAAATTATACTTTACAAATCGGGAAAATTCTTATGCTTATACCGGATTTTAGATCAAAAGAATATATTGTTTTTGAAGATTTAGCAGGGGTCTTTTCTCTTTAGAAACAATAATAAAGGAAATGTTTGGTTTGATAATATTCGTTTACTAGAAGGGAACGCTCTTATTAAAAACGAGTACGACAACGATGGCAATGTTGTTGCGACGTATGATGAAGAAGGACAGAAGAATACATTCACATACGATGCATCAGGAAATAAAAAGAGCGAAACCGATGAAAAAGGAAATACAAAACTATATGATTACAACAAAGATAATCTATTAACGAAGGTTACATTAAAAAATGGTACCTCTGTAAATTATCGTTATGATCATAATGGAAACACAACAGAGAAATCTGTTATGTTTGGTGGGAAAACACAAACACACAAATATGAATATGATGTAGATAATAAAAATACAGTGTATATCGATGCGTTGAACCGTCGTATTGAAAATATGTACGATGAAAATGCAAACAAGATTAAAACGAAAATGCCAAACGGTTCTATCTTAGAATCTGTATATGATACTGCAGATCGCGTCATTGGTGAAAAGCGAAATGGAAAAGATTCATTTACATTTGAACGTGATCAAAATGGACAAGTTCCGAAAGTCAAAGACCATGTCAATGGCGTAGAACGTACAAAAACATACGACAAGGCAGACCGTGTCACAAGCGCAACAGATAGCCGAGGCGGAAAAGTTGATTGGGCATATCACGACAAAGCAAACAGTAAGACAGAAAAACTAAAAGAACAAACAGTAACACAAGGCGGATATACAAATAAAGTATCGTATGACTACAACACGTTAGATCAAAACATTCGTGTAACAGACGGTTCTCAAACGTATCGCTTTGATTATGACGATCAAGGAAATGTTCGTACGTATACAGCTGGAAATGGTTCAGGTTCGACGTTTAACTATGACCACGCGAACAAAATTAAAGATTTAGTAGTCGGTACATCAAACAGTATTCTACTTTCTGAACGATATGAATATGACCAAGCGGGTAACCGTACGAAGATTAAACATGAAGGTGCGGGCGGAAAAGTAACAGAGACAAACTTTGTATATGACCCGATTAACCAATTATTAAATGAAGCATTACCAAACGGAACAACTAAATCTTACACATATGATGGATTTGGAAACCGTACGAGTGTGAAAGTTGTAGAGAATGGAAAAGAAACAAAATCTATAGCAGCAACATTTAACGAAGGAAATCAGCTTGTAAAATTCGGAAATGAATCGTTAACGTATGATGCGAATGGCAATCGTACATCAGACGGAAAGTATAAGTATACATGGAATGAAAACGATCAAATTGTAGCGATCACAAAACAAGGTGAAAGCAATGCATTCGCAACTTATAAATACGATGAAAACAATCGTCGTATTGAAAAGAATGTAAGTGGTCAAGTAACACGTTATTTCTATGATGGAGATAGTATTAACCCGTTATATGAAACAGATGGTAGTGGAACTGTACTGCGTCAATATGTATACTCAACAAGTGGCACGCGCCTAGCGATGAAATCAAAAGGACAAACGTTATACTATCACTACAACCCCCGTGGTGATGTTGTTGCGATGACAGATCAAAATAGAGAAGTTGTAGCAACGTATGAATATGATTCGTGGGGTAACGTAGTAAAGAGTGATACGAAAGGTATCGCAGCAGATAATCCATTTGGATATGCGGGATACATGTATGATAAAGAAATTGGTATGTATTACTTGATTGCGAGATACTATAATCCAGAACATGGTGTGTTCTTATCAGTGGATCCTGATCCGGGTGATGAGGATGATCCGGTTACGATGAATGGGTATACTTATGTAGATAACAATCCAGTATTAAAAATAGATCCTGATGGGAAAATCCCTATTTTTGCAGTGGCAGCTGCACCTTTACTTTGGTTAGGTGTAGCTGCCGCAGGAGCTGGTGCGGCCTATTATGGATATAAAGCTTATAAATCAGTAAGTCGAATAGAGGCTAATGCTAAACAACAGGCTCGTAATACTGCCTTCAGGTTAGCGATTAGGACTGCAGGATGGGGGAAAAATAATTATAATAATTACAAATCGAAAAAACAGTATTATTATAACCCAGGATCAAGACATCCATATGGACAACAAAGTCGACAGGTTCGCCCTACTTGGGAAACCAGAAGTTTTGCTAATAAGGGAGGATCTGGTGTAAGAGTTGCTCAAGATAAATGGGGGCATAAATTTGCAGATGGCAGAACTGTTAAACCACATTTTAATGTATACGTTAAAGTGAAAGGAACTGTAGTTGTAAATAAACATATTTTCTACCGCAGTAATTGGGATCCAAGACGGAATAAATAAAAAAATTGTGTTTAAGGAGAAAATATGGACAAATATATTGAAATACACAAACCTGCAACGGAAAAAAACGAATATTTTCTAGTGTTGGATGAACATGATAATTTTGAAAATGATAAAATCTTGAATTTGTTATCAAAAATTAATAGATATATAGTTGATGTTGATACAAGCATGGAACAATTTATGAAAACAATGATGTCGAAATTTCATTTATATATTTTAGTGAATTGTGAAGGGGTTCAAGAGGAATTAACAAAGGTGCAAAATTACATTTGGGAAAAAGAATTAAAAGAGTTAAACTGGAAAAAGTCGATTGTGAAGAGCACAATTTTAATAAACCAGTATGATCCTGCAACTGATATTTTCGATGTGATTTCTCCTGTATGTATGGAAGGGAGCCTCATGTTCCTTTTCTCTGAAAAAGAAGTAAACGATAATGAGTTAGAGAGTATCATAAAACATATAAATTTTGATCGGACAAGAGTATATTTCAATAAAGAAACAATTGAACTGGCGGGGGAAATGGGGTATATAGTAGGGCATTTTGAAGATGAGTATTATTTAGTATCTTTACGTTCGGAAAAGCAAGTATTTGTTTGTTATGCGGAAGAACGTATTATGGATTAGAATGAAGCCGCAAAACATGAAGTTTCTACATTGAGAATGAAAATGCACCTGAATTTTTGGGTGCATTTTTTACAACCTTTATGTGTAGAATCAATGAGAGGATTTTATTACTAGAAGAAAATGATTTCAATGAAAAATAGTTAGTGTGTTATAGGAGAGAATAAATGGAATCAGTATTATTTAATAAATTAAATTATACGTTACAGGTCGGGAGATTTCGTATGTTTATACCGGATTTTAGTTCAAAAGAATATATCATTTTTGAGGATTTAGCCGGGCTTTTAGATTTAGAGACAAATTATGATGCAATGGTTTTTATACGAAATCAAGTTAAAGAAGCGGGAATAAAAGGTAAAGTCCGTTTTGATTCAGAGAGCGATTGTGTAGAGATATATTCAACAAATGGAAAGACAATGTTACAAGTTGCGATTTTAGTGAATGAACTTATAGACGAAGAATTTACATTTACGAATCAAAGAGAGTATGAGCAGTTCATAGGATCTTGGAAACGACCTAAAAAACAAAAATGGAAAGTTGGGGATGTATTTTCTATCCCTTTACCAAATGAAACATATTTTTTCGGACAAATTGTTGAATTGATGGAAGACGTGTTTCCTTTATGTGTTATATTTGATTGGCATTTGAAAACAGTGCCTACTAAAGAGGATATCGATAATGCTAACATTTTAACAGCTTTGATGCTTAATGGAATGGTATTTGACGATTATACTCTTAAGGTTATTTTTGAAATGGAAATAATGGGAGAAATAACCGAAAACACTAGGAGAAATCCAGTTCGAAATGTGACTTGGTCTACTTCTCATTTAGTAGATTTCTGCATGGAATACAAGTTAGAAGAGAAACAAAAGTTTGTAGAAGAGATATCCGCTAATAAAAATTTTGTAATCGAGTATAAATGAGGATAGCAATTTTTATCCGTATTATAAAATAATTTGAGGAGAGATTTATAAATGGCAGAAACAGTTCATGAAAGACAAGAACGAGAAAATCAGGATATAGAAACGCTAGCAGCTTTGAAGGATGCAGGATCTAATTTAACGAAAGTGCACTATCTAGAACATTACTTTTTAGTAGATACAATAGAGATGGCTGAGAAAATTGCAGATGTACTACATGAAAAAGGCTATGATATTTATGAACCATCTGAACAAGTATCAGAAGACGGATTAAGTTTCTATGTATTTATAGTGGGGAAAAATTGTATACCAACAAAAGAAAATGTTTGGGAAGAAACAAAGCAAATGGCTGAGTTAGCGATTCTATATAGTGGAACATGTGATAGTTATGACGGATGGGAAACACAGGTTGTAGAGTAATAATAAAGAAGGACTATTCTAAATTAAATTTTAGGTAGTCTTTTTTATTGTGAAAATATGAACTGAATTAATAATAACCACAAATGGCGTAGAACGTACAAAAACATATGACAAGGCAGACCGTGTCACAAGCGCAACAGATAGCTGAGGCGGAAAAGTAACAGAGACAAACTTTGTCTATGACCCGATTAACCAATTATTAAATGAAGCACTGCCAAACGGAACAAGTAAATCTTACACATTGGAATCACAAGTTTTTATAGGTTTAGGCAAGCTGATAACATAAGAGTCTGTTTGCATGTTCTATCTTTTTTTATGTACAATAAGGATAAGAAATGATATAGACAGGGAGAGAAAATCCATGTCCACTAAATTAGTAAATTTACGGATTGATTTTGCTTTTAAACAGTTATTTGGAACGAAAGGAAATGAGGAAATTTTAGCAGGTTTCTTAAATGCAATTTTAGAGGAATCTTTAGATGCACCTATTACATCGTTACAACTAGACGATCCACATCTCCATAAATCTTATGAAGATGATAAGCTATCAATTTTAGACTTATTAGCAACGCTAGGTAATGGAACGCAAGTGAATATCGAAATTCAGCTTAGGAATACACATGATATGGTAAAGCGATCTTTATATTACTGGAGTAAACTTTATACATCTCAGATGCAAGAAGGAATGCCATATCGTTCACTTCGAAAAACCATTACTATTAACTTATTAGATTTTATTTTATTTTCTCAGGATGATGCATTTCATACTATCGGACAATTATGGAATACTAAAATGCAGCAACTCTTAAGTGACGACATTGAAATTCATTTTGTAGAAATACCAAAATTGGTAAAACAATGGCGTGAAGAAAAAGTAAACCCGTGGGAAAATACATTTGTTCGTTGGATGTTATTATTACCAGCACATGAAGATGAACGTTTAACTCAAACATTGGAGGAGATTGCGATGAATCAAGATCCAATTTTACAAAAGGCAATAAATAAATGGGAAAATATGAGTCATGATTCTTCTTTCCGAACAGCATATGAAGCTCGAGAGAAATTACTTTTAGATGAACAAGCTAAGTTAGCTCATGCAGAACAAGAGGGCATGGAAAAAGGCATTGAACAAGGTAAGATGCAGATGATTCGAGGGATGTATGAAATTGGTGTATCGCTTGAAACTATTGCAAAAGCAAGTAAGTTGAGTGTGGAGGAAATAGAGCGTATCTTGAAATTAAAGTAAATATATGAACCTAAAGTACTCATGAATAAAAGAAAATAGATGCTTATTATTATGATATGTTTAATAGAAAAGCAGTGCTGAAAATGTTGGCAGTGCTTTTTCTTAATTAATTTTTTGGTGTTTTTCATTCCTCTCACATTGCTTTAAACACTTCAGAAACGACGTTATTGTTATATGTTATATCGAAAATTAAACAACTATTTATACGAGACAGGTAGTAATAGAGGATTACATATGAGGTATAATTAACCTACAATTTATAAAGTGGAGGCAAATGTATGAATAAATTAGGGTTTAGAGTTATTTGCGGAGAAGAGGGATATGGTCATTATTTTGGTGGAGACACTTGGAAAGTTCCTATATGTCCGCAATGTAATGAACAAGCACATCAAATATTTACCTTTGATTTGAATGATTCTAGATTAGAGGAACTTAAGATAGAAGAATTAAGAGAGTTGCCATTAATTACTTGTTTAAATTGTTCCTTATATGAAGATGTGCAAAACTTCAAAATAAATATAATGGAACGTTCTATACATACCATTACTCAAAGTGAGATGTTTAATTGGAAGTATGAATTAATTGATAAGATACCAGTTCCTTTGCCGAAATATGATATGAAATTAGTAACGATGGAGAATTATGATGTCCCTTGTGATGAAGATGAAAATGACCAAGCTTTTGATGCGATGGGAAGAGATTATATTTGTAGAATAGTTGGAGTACCCCTATACATAGAAGATTCTATAGAGGCAACGTGTCCTTGTTGCTCGAACAGTATGAACTATGTGGCTATGTTGACCGGAGAAGATTATGGGAATGAAGGAGAACTTACAGGAGGAATAACGTTTCAAATAGGAGAGAGTTTTTTATATTTTTATCTATGTAAAGAATGTTTAATCATACAAACTTCCATGCAGAGCACTTGAGTTTGTTCTGCATGGAAGTTTTATTTGATTGAGAAGAGAGAGCACCATTTATAAATGTAGAAAAAGAATAAGTGATAATAGAACTTTTATCAATGGTTTGAGTTACGTTAGGATGTATAAAAGAGGTGGTATCAATGTTAAAACGAGAGCCTTCAAAGCTTATAATAGAGGGGAATCAATTTTATATACCTTGGGTGCATTGTGTCATACAGGATAACTTTATTGTTGTGGATTCTAAATCTCGAAAGTTACAGTTTAAAATTGTATGTCCAACATATAAGACTTTAGTAGAAGATGATTATTTAGATATATATTTAAATAAGTACCCTGATTTTATTCATAAGGAACAAAGTTATTACTATAGAGAGTTTAATTTTCAAGAATCGGAATTTAATATAGAGGGAGAAACTTTTACGGTCCTTAATGGAAACATTCGAATTAGTTATTTATCAATAAGGACTTTTTCTATAGCAATGGAATTAGAATTAAAAGCGAGTAATGGTTTAAGAACAATGGCTACTTTATATTTATATCCCCTTATTAAGGAATTAGTAACGAGTGAGAGAAATATGTACTTTAGTAATCTTATTCCTCAAATAGTTAAAGAGGCAGAATCACCGGTGGGTTCAACTAATGGAAAACCGATAGAGGAGCTAAATCTTGAAGATTTTTCTGTTTCATCCATTTGGGAATGGGACTTAGAAAATGAAAGCTTTGAGTATCAAGATGAAACTTGGGTCAGACCATCAACTGTTAAGAGTATATTTGAAATAGATAATATGGATGTCTTTATAAAAGCAGACTTATTATTAAAGGACGATAATAGTTTATATAAATGTATTTTAAACATAGATGTAGACCAAATAGCGCAGACTTTTTCTGTTATAGAAGGAGCTGTATTTATAAATGAAGAGTATATCGATTTAAGAGATTTTTTATTCAATCCAAAAGCAAATATACAGAAGATAGTTTTTCATATCCAAGATCAAACATTTGAAAAGATGAGTCCAATAAATTATAGAAAGCAACAATGGGATTTAACATTTTCTTGGAGTAAGTAAGGTGAAGTATATAAAATTATAATGGAGGGTAAGCGTCAAACTTATTAGAATTAAGGGAGTTTGACGCTTATTTTTTATGTTTAGAATCAATGAGAGGGTTTTTATTTATATGAAAGATATCGTATGTAAAGAGTTAATCAGTTTTAAGTCTATTGTTGAAGCTTTGAAAAGAAAGTATTAAAAGAATTTGGGTTAGCGAAAAATACAAAAAAGGTAATGGGCCGGAATTCCTGATAGTTTATCTAAAGGGAGAATTACAGAAATTAAAGATGTTCGAAAGATATCATATTCCAAGCAGTAAATTAGCAAATAAAAAAGAACAATTGTGAATCAGATTCTTTTTTATAATTAATGGGCTATAAACTGAAAAAACTTGAAGAAATTTATAAATCTTTCTATTCAAAATGAATTATAACTATTTTTTTGAATAATTTTGCTGTAATTTAATGTCTTCTCTACTAGCAAATAGGAAAAGAAACAATTGTGAAACTGGTTCTTTTTATAATTAATGTGCTATAAATTGAAAAAACTCGAAAAAAATTTTATATTGAATATTCTGTATTTTATTGTTAAAATTTTCATTGTATTACCAATAATTTGAAAAGAGGTTGTTAGTTTGTTTATAAAAACATTTAGCATCCCTAATAAATAAGGAATAAAAATTTTTTCCCTTTCAATTCAAGTATATGAAGTGTTTCTTTTTCCTGAATTTGTTGTAAAAACTAGTTCATTAGGCTACCGTCAGTAGAGAATCTCTACTGATGGTAGCTTCACTTTATAGGAAAGGTTAGGCTAACATGAAAAAAAATTTTGCACAAACATATTTAACGATACCGTTCCACTTATTCTTATCGTTTATTATCATTATATTTATCGGCACGTTACCGCACTTATTTATTGGGATGAAGATTGACTTTAACAATTACCTGCACACACTTACGGACGTCACCTCTAAATTAATAGGGTGGGATCCATTAACTTACACGAAATTTGCAAAACCCCTATTTCCTCAAATTCTAATTCAATATGGAAACACGATTATTATCTTTTTAGCTGCTCTTCTTATTTCCGTATTAGTTTCTTTTATGACTGTTTATGCCTTGTTGCTACTCCCTGTAAAAAAAAGAGAAAGAATAAAATCATTTTTTTTACTATTAGAAGCAATTCCTGATATTTTTATTATTTTATGTCTCCAATTACTTGTCGTTTGGATTTATAAACAGACAAACTTTTTAATCGCAAATATAGCTGGTACAAAAGACAACTCAATCTTACTATTTCCAATTATTTGCTTAAGTTTTCCAACTATTCTTATGTTTAACAAGCTACTATTGCTACGTTTTGAAAATGAATTACAAAAAGATTATACCTTGCTAGCACGTGCCAAAGGATTTGACACGTTTTATATTCTCAATCGTCACGTTCTGAGAAACGTCTTTTTAAGTACTCTCTACTTCTCAAAAACAAATATTTGGTATATGTTATCTAATTTATACATTATTGAATACTTACTCAATGTTCAAGGTATTTTCACATTTTTAAAAACGTATAATACCGAATTAGAACCAGCACCTGAAATATTTTGCGTTACATTGTTTTTAATTTACATTCCTATCTTTATTGTCTTTAAGCTTTTCAATATTTTCATACCTGATGAATTGAAAGGAGAATCTTAACATGTGGGCCCATTTAAAAAGAGATAAGTATTTCATAATTTGTATATCCTTTTTGCTTCTATTAATCATAGTAAGCATTGGAAATTCCATATTCTTTGATGGGAAAGTTCGCCAAACATCTATTCTATATGATGAAAGTGGTAATGTACAAGCGGCACCATTTCCCCCTTCTTTCACTTTTCTGTTAGGTACGGATATGAAGGGATTTGATTTATTACATAGAGTAGTTGATGGAGCGAAATGGACCATTGGTATATCGTTATTGATAGCATTTCTACGAACATTTATCGGGCTAGCAATTGGATTATTCTTCGCTTTTTATGTAAGAAAAAGTTTTAAGACACTTGAAGCTCTCTTTGATTGTTTTACAGTTGTTCCAATGACCCTCATTGGTTACTTTATTCTTGATACAGTATTGCGTTTTCAAAACGGGTCTCCAGCTCCCTCTTTCTTTGAACGAGCATCCTTTGAAATCGTAGTCTTAGTCATTCTCGCTTTACCCGTTCTTATATTTTATTTTGCAAAAGAGACAAAAAAGATACTGAACGAAGAATTTATAGAAGCTGCTACAATATTAGGAGGAAGCAAATTTCATCTCGCTATAAAACACATATTTCCAAATATATTTCCTATTCTAATCATTGTCATGATGCAACAATTTGTACAAACTTTAATCATTTTCTCTCATTTTGGTATTTTAGAATTATTTTTTGGTGGTACAATTCTTTTCTACGGAAATGAAGCTGAGTCAGTTAGCAATGAATGGTCAGGTTTAATTGGTCTCTATTTTCGTTCCCTCTCCGTTCAACCTTGGATTCCAATGGTTCCTATTACATTTTTCATCCTGACTATTATTACAGCACATATTATGCTACAAAGGATACAATTAGCATTTGAAAAACGACACATGAAACAAACATCTCAAGAACCAATAGAACAACTCAATACTTCTAATTTTACACAACAATTCCCCGCTAATTCATTTACACTCTATGATGACAAATAGCATTGGAGCAATATATTTCTAGAGGGGAGTGTAAAACATCTTTTTTAGTAAAAAGGGATATTTATATGGAGAAAAAAGTAGAGATATTGAAAAAAACTAAAAGAATTTTAACCTGGGACAGCAGAGGAAATGGATGGTGAAAATTAAATGAAAAATAATTTGTAGAAAGAAGAGCTGATATCGGCTTTTCTTTTTTATAAATATCTTATATAGCTGATTGTTATGCAATAAATGTGTTAGATGGAGACGTTTGGCTCTATTATTCAGAATATCCTTTAGTTCAAATGAAAGATAAAAAATTTCATATGTCGTGGAATGAAATAAAGGTAACTATGGAAATATGGTCAGAAAGTTTTGCGGTTGCTCAAGATAAAGTAGTGTTCATTACTTAAGATAAAAAGTTGGTTGTTTATGATTTAAATAATAATCATGTGCATGATGTGAATCTTCGTAATGAACTAGGAGAACCGATTCAATTTGTTGCTTATTATAGCCGCGGATCTGTTATGTATTTTCAGATGGATGATAGGCTGTATTATGTTGATACAATTAATATATGAGGTGATAAAAAAGCGCACTCAACAATCTGGGTGCGCTTTTTCATAACCGTTATATATTCCTCTTCATCAACTCCCCAACTTGCGTCGCAACAAACGCAACATCACTATCAATTTCGTCTAACACGTAAGATTCTAAAATGCCCATGACAGCCGTTCCTAAAAATTTTAAAATGATGTGTTTATCGATGTTTTTATTTATTGATGTGTTTGTGTTTAACTTCTTCTCTATTTCACCCATGATGAAAGTTAATAACTTTTTTTGAAACGATAATGTGCTGTTACTTTTAAATAACGCCGCGAAAAATGGTTTATGTTCTTTGAAGTATTCAAACCATATGATCGTTCCTTCTATAAACCCTTTGTTTTGTTTCTCATAGCATATTTCTTTTAATTGGTCTAAATGATCGTCCACAATTTTATCTAATAAATTGTACTTATCTAGATAGTGTAAGTAAAAAGTTTTTCGCCCGATGTTTGCTTTTTCGGTAATGTTTTTTACTGTAATTTCGTCGAAACCATCTGTAATTAACATTTCTATAAATGCCGATTGAATGGCGTTTTGTGATTTTATAATTCTTCGATCGATTTTCTCCATATGGGTTCCTCCGTTGTTGATACACATATTTCTGTATGTGTGTATTATGACCCAAATGCGTAAATGTGGTCATTGAAACAAGTGGTTGCTCGCTTTATTATAAATATACACGTGAGTAATAACTCTCACAAGTGTAAAATTAAAAATGAGATAAAGGTGGTTTTATATATGGCAGTTACGAAGAAAAATGTACGATTTTATGCAAGAGGTTTACAAGTTGCAGGTATTTTGAACATTCCCGAAGGTGCTGAGGAAAAGAAACAAAATGCAGCGATTGTTTGTGTGCATCCAGGTAGTAGCTGTAAAGATCAAACAGCAGGATTGTATGCGGAAAAGTTAGCAGAACAAGGTTATGTAACGCTTGCATTCGATGCATCATATCAAGGTGAAAGTGAAGGGGCACCGAGATATATTGAGGAACCAGCTGCGCGTGTTGAGGATATTCGCTCAGCGGTAGATTATGTAACTACCCTACCTTATATAGATGAAGAACGTATCGGTGTGTTAGGGGTTTGTGCAGGCGGTGGTTATGCGGTAAATGCTGCTATGACAGAGCGCCGCATTAAAGCGGTTGGTACAGTTGTTGGTGCAAATATCGGCCGTTTAAATCGTGAGTCTAACCCGATTGGTGTGTTAGAGGCAATTGGTAAACAACGTACTGCTGAAGCGCGCGGAGCAGAAGAAATGATTACAAATTGGATTCCTAAAAATCAGGAAGAGTTAGCGGCAGCAGGTATGACGGATATAGATATTGTAGAAGCGGTTGAGTATTACACAACGCCGCGAGGTCAAAGTGTGAACTCTCCAAACAAATTAAACTTTACGAGTATGGGATCGGTAATTGGTTTTGATGCGTTCCATTTAGCAGATACGTTATTAACGCAGCCGCTGCAAATTATTGTCGGCAGCAAGCAAGGCGCATTCGGTTCTTATAAAGATGGTCATGAGCTTTATGAGAAAGCAGCTTCAGAGAAGAAAGATTTACTTGTTGTGGAAGGTGCGAGTCACTACGATTTATATGATCAACCAGAACCAGTAAAAATTGCGGTTGAAAAATTAACAAGTTTCTATAACGAAAATCTATAAAAGGAATGTTGTTTTGCATTGCACCTCTAATTGTTAGATTTGCGTCTAGCAATTAGGGGTTTTTATTGTGAAGATTGCAGTGCTTAATATTTACGTTTAACGTGCATAACAAGATATAATAGAAGAAATACATAAGGAGGCGCGCTGTGAAGAATCGTCGTTATTTCAATATATTTACTATGTTACTTGTATACACACTACTTATGTTTTACATCGGCTGGAACGGATGGGTTTGGCTTCATACGGTATTTGGCTGGGAGTCTTGGGGATATTACGCTTTCGTTGTTGGCTTCATGTCATATGCGTACATTCTCGTGCAAGTGTTTAAGTTTTTGCCATTTCTACGAACGATAGGTTCGATTTGGTTTGCGGTTATACAATACGCGCTTATGCTATTGCCTTTAGCTAATATTATGGTCTTTCTTTTACAGTTTTCAGTGGAGCAAGAAGCGGCAATTATTTGGACAGGGGCGGCTGTGTTAGCTGCATTTATTTTAATCTTTGCGTACGGAGTATTCAACGCATATAGCCCGGTAGTAAGAAAATACGAGGTGCACATACCGAAAAAAGTAGAGGGACGTAAAAGCTTACGCATTGCGATGGCTTCTGATATGCATTTTGGTAAACTATCTGGCGTTTCGCATTTAAAAAGACTTGTCCATCATGTAAATGAAATGGAGCCTGATATTATTTTACTGCCAGGAGATATTATCGATGATCATCCAGGTGTGTTCATTCAAAAAAATATGGGACATATTATGAAACAGATGAAAGCTCCACTAGGCGTATATGGTGTGTTAGGAAACCACGAATATTACGGGCGAGCAGTTCCAGAATTTATACAAGAGATGGATAAGATTGATATTCGCATTTTATTAGATGAAGTAATTACAATTGAAGATCAGTTTTATCTCGTTGGAAGAAGAGATAAAACTGAGCGAGATCGCCAAAGTTTTGAAAATCTTATGAGTACGGTAGATAAAACGATGCCAGTTATCGCAATGGATCATCAACCATTCGAGTTAAAACAAGCAGCGGATGCTGGCGTAGATTTACTATTATCCGGTCATACGCACCGCGGACAAATGGCGCCCAATCATATTGTAACGAGAAGAATGTACGAACTAGATTGGGGATACGCACAAAAAGGTGCATTCCACGCAATTGTTTCTTCTGGTTTCGGATTTTGGGGACCGCCGCTTAGACTTGGAAGTAGATCTGAGGTTGTACAGGTGGATGTTACGTTTGAATAAGTGTATGTAATAGAGAGCTAATGGCTCTCTATTTTTACAAATAAAAAAGGCTCCATATAAGGAGCACTCAATAAAAATAAATGAATTAAAACAAATAACAGACATGTATAATATACAATATTTTTAATTTAATATCAATATATTAGGATTTAAAACTTTTGTTAGTGTTGATTTTATAAAAGAGGTACGATTATAAGAGGCGGCTAAGATAGAGGGGGATTATAAGTGATCATATCAGATATACTATACGGAGAATTTAAAGTGGATCCAGTAGTAGAAGAATTAATCTTAAGTAAGTCTGTGCAAAGACTAAAAGGTATTCATCAAACTGGCGCAAGTTATTTAGTGAACAAGGAATGGAATGTAACGCGCTTTGATCATTCAGTTGGTGTTATGTTGTTAGTTAAAAAGCTAGGTGGTTCAGTAGAAGAGCAAATTGCAGGTTTACTGCACGATGTATCGCATACTGCTTTCTCCCATGTGATTGATTACGTTTTTGATAATAGAAATGAAAGTTATCATGAAGAGATATTTAGTTCTGTTGTGAAACACTCAGAAATTCCAGCGATTCTTGCGAAGTATGGCTATAACTATGAAGAGATTTTGTTAGATGATTCAAAGTGGACGTTATTGGAAAGGTCAGCGCCCGAATTATGCGCAGATCGAGTGGATTATACGTTACGAGATATGTATACATATGGGTATATTTCTTTAGAAGAAGCTCACAGTTTTTTAGAGGATGTAATTGAAGTAAACGGAAAAATGGTCCTTCAAAACATCGAAATGGCAGAGTGGTTTACAGAAACATATTACAAAGAAGTCATTGATTTCTTTATGCAACCAATGAATAGTTACGGAAATGATATGTTAGCAAAAACGCTAAAGTTAGCTCTACACAAAAAGGTTATTCATGCAGATGATTTTCTTCTTGAAGATGATGAGCTAATTTTGAAATTGCAGCAATGTAGTGATCCGGAAGTACATGCTTTAGTAAGCAAAGTTCATCCGAATGTAAAAGTAAAAGAAGATAGAAATGATTATGATTTATATCAGAACAATAAAGTCCGTCTTATTGATCCGTCGTTACTTCGTGAAGGGGAAGTCGTTCCATCGTCTGTTGTGTCAGAAAACATAAGGAAGATGAGTGAGATTGCTTATGAAAAAGCGGTGAGAGGGATGTATGTGAAGGTGGTTTCGGATTAAAAAAGTAGAGCATCACCTCTAGATGCTCTACTTTTCCTACATCACTGATCAAACCAATTCCAAACCTCAATATCTCCAAGAGTCGCATAACGAACGTGAGGCGAGTTTTGTAATTTTAATAACTCTTTCGACGGGCCTGTAATGACAATTCCATATACTTTTACGCCGTTATCTTTTACATACTCATAACGTTTATCTAAGTTCAGCTCTTTTTCAGGAGTCCAAGTAGTTTTGCTTACAGTTTTTTTATGCTCAGAAAGAATGCGCATCATTTCGATTACTTCATCTTCTTTTGTCTTCGGTCGTTCTGCTTCACTATCAGGGAGGTTTATATGTTCTGGAAATCCGATAGCCTCTCCGCCATGTAGGATGAAATCTTCCTCATCTATTCTCTCTTGTCCTGTGTCTAAAGCGTACCATACAGGAGTTGGTGGCATTTCTTGCGCTTCAAATACGCTATATAGTATGGATTCTATTTCCTTTAACGTATATGGTTTGTCAAAAGAAATAGCTACTTCAGCAACGGTTCCATCATGTACTTTTGCAAGTGTATCCCAAACTTTTTTAGACGATTCTTTTAAGTGATCACCTTGTTTTATTTTTGGATGAACAAAATAAAGATTAGAGTAATTCAATTTGTTTGCCCAAGATTTACTTGTAACAGTTACAGACGATAAGAAGCTTTTCGTTGTTACGGTACCGAATTGAACTTCTTTTTTGCCGACAGTTTTAACTAAATTCATTTCATTTTCTGTACGGAAAAAGGGTTTGATTTTTGTACTGCCTCCAGCGGAACGACTATTTGGAATGGTTGCTTCTAGTGCGAGTGCTGGAATCTCATTTACTTCAGCTAACTTTTTCATATTATAGAAGTAAAGAGAAGACGAAAAATGACCGACAAAATAGATTGCTATACAAACAGCAAGGACAAAACTAACGGTTTGCCAACGTTGTTTCCATTTTATTTTCCAAAACGGGACTTTCAGATTTTGTGGTGGTAGTTTTTTCTTTATTGGTTCATTCTTCAAAAGCAACTCATCTAAGTAAGCTTCACACTCTTCACATGTTTCAATATGACTTTCTAACAGCTCCTGTTCATCATGCGTGAGCGTTCCATTTTCGTACTTCTCCCATAATTTTTTAAATGCTGCACAACCCATCTGTATCACTCCTCTATGTTTCTTGCTTCTTTCCGTCCGCGGTGTAATTCAATTTTCACTTTCGCTAATGAGAGACCGGTCATTTCTGCTATTTCCTTATACGAGAATCCGTAGTAATCTCGTAGTAACAGGACATTTCGTCTTTCAAGCGGAAGAGAAGATAAACTGTCTAACCAACTAGCAATCTCATGTTTTACAAAATATTCATGCTCTGTACTTGGCACGTTTGGTAAATGGAATTCTTCTACTGTAGTTGTTTTATATTTTTTCTCTTTTCGATACCAATCGATAAAGGCGTTGTAGGCGATCGTAAATAACCACGGCCTAATTTCTTCTCCTTTATAATAGTCAATATGGACGAGCATTCGGTAAAAGGTTTCTTGCATGAGATCTTCAGCAAAATGAGAATCTCCGGTGAGGGAGAGAAGATAGCGAAATAAATCATGCATATGCTCTGTATAAATGTCTTCTAATGATTGTTTGCGTTTCACTAATTTCCCTCCCTTCATAAATAACAACGAAATACATATAAAAAAGTTACAATGTTTTATGGAATTATAGTAAAAAACGTCAAGAATTGGATAAGATTCTCTTTTATCATAATACATATAAGGCGGGTGAACAGAGATGGAAAGCTATGAAACACAAATTCAAAGGTCCATTGATTATATTGAGGAAGATGTAATGGAAAAACAGACGCTGCGTAATTTAGCGCGTATTGCAGGTTTTTCTGAATCGCATTTTCATCGTGTATTTCAGGCGTTAGTAGGTGATACAGTAATGGAGTACGTTCGAAAGAGGAGGTTAGCCCGGGCAGCTTATCAACTTTCTCATACGAATGAAAAAATTATTGATATCGCATTTGAGCATGGCTTTCAATCTCACGAAACGTTCACGAGAGCCTTTAAAAAATTATTTCAAATGACACCGAGTGAATATCGAAAGCAAGAAATAGAAACACCGATGTATTACAGTGTGAATGTAAAGCAAAGAAAATTAAATCCGTATTTAGGAGGCATACAAATGGAATATCGTATTGTAAATAAACCAGAATTTTTAGTGGCGGGTTATGAACTGAAGACGACAAGTAAGGAAGGGAAAAACCATCAAGACATTCCAGCATTTTGGCAAGAATATTTACAAAAAGATCTTGGAACGACAATTCCGAATCGTAAAGATACGAGCCAATGGGTAGAGCTTGGATTATGTACTGATTTTAATTTAGAAACAGGGGACTTCACGTATATTATTGGAATGGAAGTTACAGGCTTTGAAAATGTACCAAATGAAATTGCAAAGCGTACGTTCCCAGCAGCAACATATGCAGTATTTACAACGCCGAAAGTTCCTCATGAAGAAATGGTATCGTCTATTCACCAAACGTGGAACGCTGTATTCTCAGAATGGTTCCCGCATTCAGGCTATGAACATTGCGGCTTTACAGAGTTTGAACTATACGATGAGCGTTGCCACGAAGATAAAAGTGAGTTCGCTCAAGTAGAGCTTTGGATACCGGTGAAGAAGAAATAATAGATTGAGAGCGAGTCATTGAGAAATGGCTCGCTTTTTTATTTCGTGAAATTTCAATTGGCGCGGGCGGAATCGTTGTTTTTCAGGAGCTTTGCATATAAGATGGGGTGCTATTTTTGTCGATTTTTGTCGGTAAGTCGATATATTCAGAAAATCGCTGATATATTTTGATTTGCGCCGATATATTTGAAAAATCGCCGATATAATTCGAGTTGCGCCGATATATTCGCAAAATCGCCGATATAATTTCATATACCGCTGAAACAACTCATAAAGATGGTCTACATCATTTCATATACCGTTAAAATAACTCATAAAGATGGTCTACATCATTTCATTTATCGCTGAATTCTCCCAGAATAGAAAAAAGAAAAGACGCCACATAGCGTCTTTTCTATGAACGAAACGGAAACACAAGTATAATTGTTGTTCCTTTTCCTAGTTCGCTATCGATAGAAATCGTTCCGTTATGAGCATGAACGAGCTGTTTCGTAATAGCGAGGCCAAGTCCCGTTCCGATGTTGCTTTCTTCTGTATTTGTTCCTCTGTAATATCGCTCAAATAGAAGCTCTTTCGTTTTATCATCCATTCCTTTTCCGTTATCGGAAATAGATAGTGTAAATGAATTTTCATTTTGAGAAAGTTTTACGATGACATTAGTCGTTTCGTTATTATGTTTTACCGCGTTTACGAGTAAGTTTTCGATAATACGCTGGAACCATTTTTCTTCAATGAAATATTGAATTTTGTTTGAGCTTGGTACAAATTCAATATTTTGATTTTGAAGTGTCGGATTATTAATGAATTGTAATAATACTTTTTGAACGAATTGATTCATTTCAATATTTACGTGTTGCGCAGGAAGACTGTTATTTTTTAATTGATACGTTAAGCTTAAATCATCAATTAATGTCGTCATATATTGAGATTTCTCTTTCATAACACTACCGAATTGTTGAATGTCACGATCAGTCCAGTTGTATTGCTGTGATTCTAGTAATAAAGCATAGCCGTATATAGAGCTTAGTGGTGTTTTTAAATCATGTGTGAGACCGGTAATCCATTCCTCACGTGTTTGCTGCAGTACTTGCCTCATCGCATCATTTTTTTGGAGTGTAATAGAAAGGTGCTCTAGTGAACTTGTAACATCTCGAAACAAGCGGAATGACCATTTTTCTTTACCAGATCGCCTGAATCTGATAGGTTTCCCTTTTTTACTAACAGGTTCTTCGTACTTTCCGCCAGCTATGTTTTTAAGCCAGCGCATCGCATGTAATAACGGTTTTCCAAATTTATTACCGTACCAAATAGAAAGAATAACTAAATAAACAAATACGATAAGAAGGATTAATCCGCATCCAATTAGAAACTTTTTAGTAAATACATCTTCTATTTCATCATCTGGGTAGTAGTGCTCATTTTTGGCAGTTACAACAAGGAGATGATTGCTATTTGTGTCATAAAAGCTAGACGTGTTTTCTTTATGATTCCACGGTTCTTTTTCACTAAGAGCGGCTTGTATAACAGAAAATGTTTTTTTCTTTCCGTTTGGATAGGAGAATACTTCTTCGCCAACGCTATTAAAGATTTGAAGTGTTGCTTTTTCTTTAGTAAGTAAATGCTGTTCTTCTTCTGTTAATGTGAACGAATCTGTAGATACAGAAGGGTGCGTTTTCTGGATTGTTTTTAGTAATTCATTGCTTTTTAACATACTGCCATAAATAACAAGCACATTCTTGTCTTCTAATTCAATTTCCCAATACGTAAATGTATAAGGGCTTTCTATGTGATTCTGTATATATGAGAATAAAGATGCCTTCGTATAAGATGTCGGTACGTCACTAGGTGTATTAAAGTGATAGAGAACTTTTCCGTTTTCCTCTACAACTTGAATCCAATCATTTTTCTCTTTCATTAAGTCTTTTACTTCAGTTTTTAACGAAATATCGCCATCTTCTGAAGAGATATATCTTGCAATCATAAAATTATCAGCATCTGGAATATTCGGTTCATATGAAGTACTAGTAACAAGAAAAATTAAATAAGTGAAAGCAGCTACTACAGCAATTAGTAATGTAACTAAAACAAATACGTGTTGCAGAATAAACTGGATAATAAGTCGTTTATTAAAGTTCATATCGTCACCCTACTTTGTAATGAACTTATAGCCAAGTCCGCGAACGGTTTTTATATATTCTGGTTTACTTGGGTCTTGTTCAATTTTTTCACGTAGTTTTCGAATGTGAACCATAACGGTATTGTCATCGCCATTATAGGCAGGTGCTCCCCAAACTTTTTCGTATATTTCTTCCTTCGAAAAGACGTAGTTTGGATTCTCGCAAAAGAAGAGTAATAGCTGAAATAGCTGAGCAGAACATTCGACAACATGTCCATTCACTGTCAGTTCTGCGGAATCGCGATCAATTGCAAATCTACCAAATGAACTAGAGTGTGCTTTTTGTTCATGTGTCATTACTTGCTTCATATGTCTTCGGAGTTGTGCTTTCATACGAGCTATTACTTCAAGTGGATTAAATGGCTTCGTAATATAATCATCTGCACCATGTGAAAATCCAGATATTTTATCTAAATCAGATGTTTTAGCTGTGAGGAAGAAGATAGGGCAATCTGTTTTCTGTCGAATGATGGGACAAATATCAAAACCAGATTGTCCAGGAAGCATGACATCTAAAATAATTAAGTCGTAATCGTTTTGCTCTGTGAGAGATAAAGCTATTTCAGCTGATGTTGCAGTTGTAATATGAGAAAAACCTTCTTTTTCAAGAATGGTAGTTAGTAATTGTAAAATTGCTGTTTCATCATCAACGAGCAAAATATTTGCTTCATACATAAAAAATCCCTCCTAATTTCCTCGAATATCATATCATTTTTCGGTAACTTATGGAATTTTTAAGGAAATTTTAAGGTTTTCTTTCTCAAAAAATTAAGAATCAAATGATATGATAAAAGTAACATAGGGGAGGAGATGAGTGTGAATCCGTTTCAAACGATGCGAGCTAGATATTTTTTAATTGTATTTGCACTATTAACTGTAGTTGCAAGAGCCAGTAATGAATTGATAGAAAATACATTTCATATGCAAAATTCTACTTTTATAAATATTCTTATATTCTATATTCTGCCGATTACGTGGATTTTTTTTGAGTATAAAAAACACCGTGTTGCATTTTCATTATTTATTAATAGAAATGAAACATTTAACCTGATGCAAGTTTTATACATTACGATCATGTTATGCGTGTTTAGTTATGGATATCTTATTTTGTACATGTATAGCTTTGCATGGATTACACCGACATTTATTATGAACGCATTACGCGAACCGATTATGGATAGCACTGGGGGATATGTTTATCAAGTTATTATGGTCGTATTCATCGCACCAATTATTGGGGAATTTGTTTTTCGCGGATTTTTACTGCAACGCTTCGCAGCAAAATGGGGAACGAGTATAGCGATCATTGTTGTAGCAATATTGTTTGCATTGTTACACGTTGATTTCCTAGGTGCAATTGTATTTAGCGTTGTACTATCAATCGTATATATTCGTACGAATAGTTTACTCATGCCAATTGCTATTCACATGTTAAACAATGCATTTGTAATCGGTGCTTCTTTTTTAATAAATAAAGAAGAGATAATGAGTTTTGCAGATTTCTCAAATTATACGACGTTCTTTCCAGGACTTATTATTTTTATAACAGGATTAAACCTAGTACTCATCTTTTTATTTGTTAACCGCAAATATTGGAGTAAAGAAATGCCCGCTATATATGTAGAGCAGGAAAAAAGCTTTTCAGACGTCGTGGGGAGTAAATGAGATGAAGAAGACGGTTGAAAAAATATTGAAAGACATTATAGATGCTACGTCTATTACAGATATGTGTGATAAAAGCGTTTGTCATTGACTTCAACCTGTAGTAGATACGATTGTGTTTCCGGAGTATTTCTCTTCTTATTGTGCTAGGGGTTTTACTAATATTTGGTCTAATAGTAGAAGAAATGATGAAGCGCATCTTCAGAAAAAATGAAGAGAAGTATATGTGGGTTCATAAAATATTCGAGAAAGTAATAGTGGCTTTCCTTTTGTTTTACCCCACTTTAATGGGCAGTAAGACCCCCAACTCAAAATGCAGCGAAAGCAAAGAAGTTAGGTGGGGGGCGGGCTGCCCATAAAAGTCCGATTGGTTCAACTAATAATCAGTGGGGGATGAAGAAAACCCCCACTGATTAAAGTTTCACTTTATAGTATGAAAACAATCATTTACTTTATAGCTTTGAAGCATCATTCATTCTAAATTTGAAAGGGATGTATAAAATTATATGAATGAAACAATATCATCAAATAAGTTTTTTTATTTGATTGTGCTTAGTATTGTGCTAATAACGACAGTCAACGTTATTCTTCGCTGGGAGGAAGCTTATTTCTTTATGTATTTAGCACTTCATTTGCTAGGGATTTTATGTATTAGTGGCGGCGTAGTTGCTGAAAAAAAGAGTGAAGAAAGCGTTAATTATATGTGTGTGACCGGTCTTATTTTACTTTTAGCTGTACAAGGTATTATGAAATATAGTTCTTTTTCTTTACAAGATTTTAGCTTATTAATGGATGTACTTCCTTAAAGAGGCACGTTATGTTATCTAAGAAGCAAATAGGATATGTACTAGTTTTAATTGTATTTTTTACGCTTATTGTAACGACTTTATTTTTTCAAGACTATGAATATATACGCTATATAAAAGCTGGGTTGTAAGTACGTCTCTTATCCCAGAGTATGAACCGAAGAAAACGTCTAAAGGTAGGTAAAACTCTTCTATTTGTAGAAGAGTTTTTTTATGTAAATAAAAGGATCTCGAGCAATTCGCGTAATAAGCTTGTTCTAATTTAGCATGTACGAACTTACAATAATAATAGACAGGCAGCATAGAGGAGGGAATAGCGTGAGAAAGGTTATCGGGTGGTCGCTTTTTTTGTACGTTGGGTTTGCGTTATTTATATATTGGTATTTATTTGGATGGAATCATGAACTAATTCCTGACATGTACAAAGGAACGAGTGCAGATCCAGAAACGTTTATGAATGCAAGAGAGCTTACGCTAAGCCAAGATTATTCGCGCGTGAAAAATTTACTGTATTTTTTAGCGACGCCTCTTGAATGGATTATTTTATTATTTGTACTTGTGCTCGGTATTTCAAAAAAGTTTGAGAAATGGTCGAAGGAAACGACGAAAATAAGTGTCCTGCAAGTTGCGATTTATTTCTTTTATTTATCATTACTTACAACAGTTCTTGCCTTGCCGATGCAATGGATTAGCCGAAAAGTTTCCGTTGATTACGGCATTTCAACGCAAAGTACACAAAGCTGGATAAAAGATCATGTTATCGGTTTTTGGGAAAGTTATGCAACTATGTTAATTGTAGTTACGGTTCTTCTCTGGCTTATCCGTAAATTCCCGAAGAGATGGTGGTTAGCAGGCTGGGCACTCTCTGTTCCGTTTACAATCTTTTTAACATTCATACAGCCTGTCGTGATTGATCCACTGTATAACGACTTTTCGACGCTGAAAGATAAAGAATTAGAAACAAAAATTTTAGCGATGGCAGACAAAGCTGATATTCCAGCAAAACATGTATATGAAGTCAATATGTCGGAAAAAACGAATGCGTTAAATGCATATGTAACAGGAATAGGACTTAACTCGCGTATTGTAATGTGGGATACGACGCTTAAGCAATTAAAAGATAAAGAAATTTTATTTATAATGGCCCATGAAATGGGGCATTATGTTATGAAACATATATATTGGGGCGTTGCGAGTTATGTGTTGCTATCGTTTATAGGGATGTACCTCATTAGTCGTATTATCAATATGTGTATTCGAAAATGGGGGGATACGCTGCAAATTTCAAAAGCAGCATGTTTCTCAATTTTACCTTTATTTTTCTTAATTTCTTCTGTCCTCTCTTTTGTATCACAGCCAGCAACAAACTACGTTTCTCGTATAGAAGAACGAGCAGCAGATCAATACGCTTTAGACATGACAAAGGACGGGAAATCTGGTGTAAAAACGTTTCAATATTTATCAAAAACGAGTTTAAGCCAAGTAAATCCTCCTGCGTTAGTGAAGTTTTTCTTATACACACATCCACCAATTTTCGAAAGAATTCATACGTTTGAACAATATGAAAGGGAAAAGAAGCGGTAGTGTACTGCTTCTTTTTTTATGCGTTATTCGAGTTTTGGAAAATTATAGTGTATAATATATGGAATATTCAGTTAAATATTTAGGAGGTTAATATTTTGTTTCATTCAAAATCAATGCCGGCTATAAAAATGATCCTTTCGATGTCTATTTTTGGATCAATTGGATTTTTCTCTGTTCAAACAGGTTTACCGTCTTTTGAATTAGTATTCGTTCGTTGTATTTGTGCGACTATATTTTTAGCATTATGTTGGCTCGTAACAGGACAATATAAAAGTGAGCAATGGAATAAAAAAGAAATCATGCAAATATTAGCATGCGGTGTATTTCTCGTTTTTAACTGGGTATTTCTATTTAAAGCGTTTGAAGTTATGTCGATTACAATTGCAATTTCAGTTTATCATCTAGCACCCATTATCGTATTAATGATTGGTAGTATCGTATTTAAAGAGAGACTTACAATGTTTGCTGTTTTGTCCATTGTCATTTGTTTTATCGGTACAGTGTTAGTGGCTGGAGTAGATGGAAGTTTATCACTTGAAAAACTGATGTCATCTGGCATGGTATGGGCACTACTTGCGGCACTATTTTATGCTTTTACTACTTTACTAGGAAAAGGAATTCAGCATACGAGCGCATATGCGATGACATTTTTACAAACATTTTTAGGTATATTTTTATTGCTGCCATTCGTAGATTTTGGCAAGTTTCAAGGATTAACAGAGATGAACTGGATGATGATTACAGCGACAGGGCTTATACATACTGGATTTGTATATTACTTATTTTTTGACAGTTTAAGAGATTTATCTACTAGAATGATTTCTGTATTAGTATTTTTAGATCCTGCGGTTGCAATACTATTAGATACGGTCTTTACTGGGTTTAGACCGACTAGTATGCAAGTAGTAGGAATTGTTCTTATATTTGTAGGAATGGCGCTAACTTTTCGCAAGGGAACAGAGAAGGAATTATCGATGAAGGAAAGTGCTAATTCATAATGTTGAAAAGAAGCAACTATATACGATTTGCGTCTTTTTGTGTTAATAAAGTGAAATTTAAAAATGTAAAGGAGTTCACAAAGAGATTGTAGAATTTTTAATATATAACACCTTAGATGTGACAGCTTCCTTTTTGAAATAAGAAAGAAGGAGGTATAAAGCAGAAAGGTAATCGAAATGTTCCTTCTAGAAGATGTGCATTTTATCTTACATTCACCAACAAATTAATACTCCTGAAATAATGAAGTTCATTTTATTTGAAAATACTACATATGTAGTATGGATAACTTCGTATTATCTATTATTTTTCTATTTAACATAAAATGGAAATAGGGAGAGAGGACAATGAAGAAAAAAATATTGGGTGTAATGATGATTGCGACAATGGCAGGTGGTATATTTGCAGGGACGAATGTGGCCCCTGTAAAAGCGGAAGAATATCCGGAAATGATTGTATTTGATGATGTTCCATACGGATTTTGGGCATATGATGCTATTTTAGATTTAGCTTATAATAAAATTATAGTTGGATACGGAAATGGAAAGTACGGTGTTGGAGACCTTACAACACGTGAACAAGTAGCTGGGGTTATTTACAAAACACTTGAAATGAAAGACGAAGGGGCAATAGCGAATCCATACAAAGACATTTCTGGCAGTTCAACTGATTTTCAAAAGGAAATTTTAGCGTTAACAAAACGTGGCGTTTTTAAAGGTGATACAAATGGAAACTTTAGACCGAAAGCGCCAATTACTCGAGCTGAAATGGCAGTAGTACTTCAAAAGGCATATACTTTCAAAGCAAAACAAAAGCATACATTTAAAGATGTACCAAAAGGACATTGGGCAGAAGAGGCAATTAGTGCACTGCAATCCAATCAGGTTGTGACAGGAACTGGAAAAGGTATGTATGACTTAAATCGCCCTGTACCGAGAGAACAATATGCTCAGTTTATAAACAATGCGATTATTAATTATCATTTGAAAGAGGACTGGAAATAGAGTGAAATAGGAAAGCACAAATAGAACTATTTGTGCTTTTTTGTTTGTTCGTATCAGAATTATTATTCGTTTTTATGTATTTTTATTTTTGTACATAAGCTTTATAATCAACTCCGTAAAAAAGACATGATGTGTAATATGATTCACAGAAATGTCACGAAATTTGTCGAAAGATCTATTGTCACTATATCATTTGTTATGTATATTTTTTAAAAAACATATACATATTGGGGAGATAATTTGATGAGTAAAAAATTATTAAAAACAGCTACGGCATTAACAATTATGGGTGGAGTGTTATTCTCAGCAGAGAGTAATTATGTAAAAGCGGAAAGTGCACCGCTACAAAATACAAATCCAATTGTATTTAAAGATGTACCAAAAGGACATTGGTCAGAAGAAGCAATTCATAATTTAGCGGCAAACGAAATTATATTTGGATATGGGGATGGAATTTTCGGTTTTGGAGATGACGTAACACGTGAACAAGTTGCAGCTCTAATTTATCGTGTGTTTGATATAGAAGAACAAGATGAATATGAAAACCCATATGGAGATATTGATGAAAATTCAACAAACTTTATTGAAGAGATATTAGCTTTAACGGAACTAGAAATTTTCATGGGAGACGAGCATGGAAACTTTAGACCGAAAGCAACGTTAACTCGTGCAGAAATGGCGCAAGTTCTTACGAATGCTTTTGATTTACAGGCGAAGGGATCGCATACGTTTAATGATGTTCCAGCAAATTCATGGGCAAAGAATGCAATTAGTGCAATACAAACAAATGGTATTACAGCGGGAATTGGCGATAATAAATTTGGCCCATCTATGAAAGTAACAAGAGAACAATACGCACAGTTTTTATACAAAGCAATGTTGCATGGTGCTAAAGAAGAACAGCAATAATTAAATAAGTAAAATAGAATGTATAAAAAGGTCATTGTTGTATAACAGTGGTCTTTTTTGTATGGAATAAAGCGCGAAAGAAAGGCATTTTGAAAAAAAATGAAATGAATTTTCAAAAAAAACTTCCTTTTCTGAAGATTTGTTATATAATATAAAACATAAAATCAAATCTGTTATAAAACAGTTTAAGAAGGGGATGCTAATATGTCGACGCAAACTTCACGGGTTACACTCGTGGGAGAAATGTTACCAGCGTACAACGAAATATTGACACCTGAGGCGCTTAGTTTTTTGAAGGAACTACATGAAAATTTCAATGAGCGCCGCATAGAACTTTTACAAAAACGTGTGGAAAAACAACAGAAAATTGATGCAGGAGAGTTTCCGAAGTTTTTAGAAGAAACGAAGCACATACGTGAAGCGGATTGGACAATTGCTAAATTGCCAAAAGATTTAGAGGATCGCCGCGTAGAGATTACTGGTCCAGTAGATAGAAAGATGGTTATTAACGCTTTAAATTCAGGAGCACATCTTTTTATGGCGGATTTTGAAGATTCGAATTCACCAACTTGGGAAAATGCAATTGAAGGTCAAATAAACTTACGAGATGCAGTAAAGGGAACGATTTCACATAAAAATGAAAACGGAAAAGAATATCGTTTAAATAGTAAAACAGCTGTATTAATTGTGCGTCCAAGGGGATGGCATTTAGAAGAAAAACATATGCAAGTTGATGGAAAAAATATGTCTGGTAGTTTAGTAGATTTCGGACTTTATTTTTTCCATAATGCGAAAGCTCTTTTAGAAAAAGGAAGCGGTCCATACTTTTACTTACCGAAAATGGAAAGCTATTTAGAAGCAAGATTATGGAATGATGTTTTCGTATTTGCTCAAAAATATATTGGTATTCCAAATGGAACGATCAAAGCAACGGTGTTACTGGAAACGATTCACGCTTCGTTTGAAATGGAGGAAATTTTGTATGAGCTTAAAGATCATTCTGCTGGATTAAATTGCGGAAGATGGGATTATATTTTTAGTTTTCTAAAAGCTTTCCGTAATCATAATGAATTTTTACTTCCTGATAGAGCGCAAGTCACGATGACGGCGCCGTTTATGCGCGCGTATTCTTTGAAAGTCATTCAAACTTGTCATCGCCGTAATGCACCAGCTATTGGAGGGATGGCAGCACAAATTCCGATTAAAAACAATCCAGAAGCGAATGAAGCAGCTTTTGAAAAAGTGCGTGCGGATAAGGAGCGCGAAGCTTTAGACGGTCATGATGGGACTTGGGTTGCCCACCCGGGACTTGTACCAGTCGCGATGGAAGTATTTAATCACATTATGAAAACGCCAAATCAAATTTTTAGAAAACGTGAAGAAATACATGTTACAGAAAAGGATTTATTAGAAGTACCAGTGGGAACGATTACAGAAGAGGGTCTTCGTCTGAATATTAGCGTAGGTATTCAATATATTGTATCTTGGTTAAGCGGCCGGGGAGCAGCACCAATTTATAACTTAATGGAAGATGCAGCAACAGCGGAAATTTCTAGGGCACAAGTATGGCAATGGATTCGCCATGAAGGTGGAAAATTAAATGATGGTCGTAATATTACACTTGAATTAATGGAAGAGCTAAAAGAAGAAGAGTTAGCAAAAATAGAAAGAGAGATTGGTAAAGAAGCCTTTAAGAAAGGGAGATTCCAAGAGGCAACAACGTTATTTACAAATCTCGTTCGGAATGATGAATTTGTACCATTTTTAACATTACCGGGTTATGAAATTTTATAAAAAGTGAAAAGGGGATGGAACAAATGAAAAACGAAAGAATCGAGAAATTACAAGAGAGCTGGGAATTAGATACGCGTTGGAAAGGGATCACACGTCCATATTCGGCAGAAGATGTAATTCGCCTGCGTGGATCAATTGATATTGAGCATACATTAGCGCGCCGCGGTGCTGAAAAGCTTTGGGCGTCGCTTCATACGGAAGATTATATTAACGCACTTGGCGCATTAACAGGAAACCAAGCGATGCAACAAGTAAAAGCTGGGTTAAAAGCAATTTATTTAAGTGGATGGCAAGTAGCAGCAGATGCAAACCTTTCTGGACATATGTATCCAGACCAAAGTTTATATCCAGCGAACAGCGTACCTGCTGTAGTAAAACGAATTAATCAAACGCTTCAACGTGCGGATCAAATTCAGCATATGGAGGGAAGCGGTGATACAGATTATTTCGTGCCAATTGTAGCAGATGCAGAAGCTGGATTTGGCGGACAATTAAACGTATTTGAGCTGATGAAAGGTATGATTGAAGCAGGTGCATCAGGTGTGCACTTCGAAGATCAATTATCTTCAGAGAAAAAATGCGGGCATTTAGGCGGAAAAGTATTACTACCGACGCAAACAGCGGTACGTAATTTAATTTCAGCACGCCTTGCTGCTGACGTAATGGGAGTGCCGACAATTATCGTTGCAAGAACAGATGCGGATGCAGCTGATTTAATTACGAGTGATATCGATCCGGTTGATAAAGCGTTTATTACAGGAGAAAGAACACCAGAAGGATTTTATCGTACGAAGGCGGGCCTTGATCAAGCAATTGCACGTGGTTTAGCATACGCTCCTTATGCAGACCTTGTTTGGTGCGAGACGTCTGAACCAAATTTAGAAGATGCAAAACGATTTGCGGAAGCAATTCATAAAGAACATCCAGGGAAATTGCTTGCATACAACTGTTCACCTTCATTTAACTGGAAACAAAAACTAGATGAGAAAACAATTGCGAGCTTCCAAAAAGAAATCGCATCTTACGGTTATAAGTTCCAGTTCGTAACACTTGCTGGATTCCACTCATTAAACTACGGCATGTTCGAATTAGCACGCGGCTATAAAGAGCGCGGCATGGCAGCGTACTCTGAACTACAACAAGCGGAATTCGCAGCAGAAAAACACGGCTACTCTGCAACTCGCCATCAACGAGAAGTAGGAACAGGTTACTTTGATGAAGTAGCACAAGTGATTACAGGTGGTACTTCATCAACGACAGCATTAAAAGGATCTACAGAAGAAGCACAATTTACGAAATAAAAGGAAGGGGCCCCTTTTTGAAGGATGCCCCTTATTATTTTTCGCACGATTCGAGAGTAAATGAAAATATATCAACGATTTTTCAAATATATCGACGATTCGACAAAAAATATCGACTTACCGACAAAAAAAGACAATATGATCAAATCCACTCAGCTCCATGATCACGAATAAACTTCATATCTTTTTCATAATGCTCTAAATGTCCTTCATCAATCATTCTTTGGAAATTCAAGTCGCCTTCTTGCGCTTTTCTTTTCATATACGTACATAACGCTTCTAGGCGTAGTAGTACCATTCCTAAGTAATCTTCGTCCATACTTTTCTCGTAGGACTGAACAAACAATTGCACTCTTTCTTTTATACGATCAGCATGTTGTGTTGATTCATAACGAATTGCCTCGCCTGATTCCGTATAATACACTCTACTTAAAGGCACACAAGTATAAAGCGTATAAGCGATATCCCAAATTCTTGGGCCAGGAGCAGCAACATCGAAATCAATAATACCTACTGGTTTCTCGTTATTAAATATAATGTTATATATGGCAAAATCATTGTGGCATAAAACCTCAATGTTATTTGGGGTATGGTCCATAGGTTTCCAATCATCTAATAACGGAAAGTCACTTACCGCATCATGATAAAGGCGAAGCATCTTTGCTATTTCTTTTAACACATCATTAGATCGCATATATTCTTTTAAAGGATAATTTCCAGCATCTCCTTCAATAAAAGATAAAGTCTCTCTATTTTTCTCATCTATACCTAAAAACTTTGGTGCGTAATGAAAACCTTTGTTTTCTAAATGCTGTAATAACTTATGAACTTTTGCACTGTCTGGCTTCAATTCTCGTCGAACAGTATTTTTAGAACGATATACGTTTGAGACGTTTCCCCCTGTAAGCTTTTCTTCTTTGGCGTAGTTTGACATGTGAAAATTCCCCCTGTGATTAAAAAATCCAATTCCAAATAGTGAATAGACCAACAATAGAGATAATTATATTTTATAAGAAATACTAAAAATTAGAAATTCTATTTTCAAAAAAGATTGTACATTTTATTTTAAGTATGCTATGATAGTGTCAGTTGAATAGTTAAATTAAGCAATCCATATATTATCAAGTGCTGAAAACGAACGAGAAAAAGTATGTGAGAACTAGTTTATGTTTCGTATTTGATAATGTGTGGATTCTTTTTTTAGATAGGAAAACTAAAAATTTTAAAAAATGTATTTTCTTAGGAGGAAATAATCATGGCAGTAACAGGACAAGTAAAATGGTTTAACAACGAAAAAGGCTTCGGTTTCATCGAAGTTCCAGGCGAAAACGACGTATTCGTACACTTCTCTGCAATCGAAACTGAAGGTTTCAAATCTCTAGAAGAAGGTCAAAAAGTTAGCTTCGAAATCGAAGAAGGTAACCGTGGACCTCAAGCTAAAAACGTAATCAAACTATAATTTTATAGTTTATTATGGAAAAAGGATGGCAGCTGCCATCCTTTTTTGTTGTGGAGAAAGTCTTTCCATCTTAAAATTCGGCGGGAGACCAACTCCCTGTTAACGCCCAATTGTTGAGGGCTGATTAAAGTTTCACTTTATAAATAAGAAAGTATTAAGTTTATTTGTTCTTAATTTTTTTCTTTACAATTCATTTTTTATCCCGCGTTAACGGGCAGTAAGACCCCCACCTCAAAATTCAGTGGAAGCAAAGAAGTTAGGTGGGGGATCAACTGTCCGTAAAAGTCCGATTGGTGAGGGCTGATAATCAGTGGGGGATGAACAAAACCCCCACTGATTAAAGGTTCACTTTATTTGTTGTTCTGTCTACATCTGAAATGGGTAAATCTGCGCCATATAGGCTTTGAGTAACATCTTTTTTGTTAGCATTGTTGTTGTTAGAAGTTTGTTCGTCTTGAGATGATGTTTCTAACATTTGTTCTTGCTCCTTACTAGGGGTATTCAGAGCATCTGATGGGACGCTATTAATCTGTTGGCTTAATAGACTTTTTTTCTCCATATTATACAGCTCCTTTTTGGAATTAGATAAAAAACTAATGTAATCATAAATAATCACTTACATATTTTGTGTTTTGAAGTGAATTATATACAAAACTTATATTGCAGATTTAACGAGTTAAAAAGTTGCTAGTGATGTATAAAGTTGAAGTTCTTAATAAAAAATAAAAAATAAAAACGGGTAACACGTGCAAGTATTTTTAATGTAGTCGATAATTTTTTATCATATTTTTACTATGTAATAATATTAAAATAAAGGGGTGTAGGGACACTTGGAAGAAAATATGAAGAAGAGTAAAAGGCTTTCCGAAATGGAAAGCCTTTTACTTTTCTTTTTCAACCTTTTTCTTCTCTCGTTTTTTACATTCAGAGCATTTCGATTTACGAAAAGGCCTTGCAAAGAATAAGAGAATGAAAAATAGCCCAAATATAATACTAGCTGAGTTTTTCACAATCACAATACTACTATTTTTCATTTGAATTGTTGGCTGGCTTTCTTTTTCTTCCATAGTGGACCTCCATATAGTGGATTTTTATTTTTATTATAGCAAAGTTAATTGTCGTAATGATGCGAAATGAGGAAGTAGTTGTATATATTTATAGGTAGTATAAATATATTTTGTATAGGTTATTATTATAAAAGCGATATATTTTTATTTTATAATTTAAAAGGTATTTGACAAATAATAAAGTATTGTAAAAAAGCGGAATCTGTAAGCCATTTCCTTTTCATAGATGCTAAAATTATACATGCAGCTGCTAATATAAATAGAAAAAAGGAGATAGTGGAATATGGAAAGTAAAGTAGAACGCTACGTCGAAAACTATGTTGTAAATAAAAATACAATGGCCTTACTTCCTGTAATTCTCAGTGAAAAGAAAATTGTTACGCGAGTTGTTGAGGTGCAAGACTCTTTTTTCGTATTTCAAAAACCTCTAGATATTATAGAAAGAAGTTGTCGCAAGCATGGTTCTAGTTTCTTAGGCAGAAAAGAAGGAACGAAAGAGTTAACTCATATTACACATAAAGCACCAATTGCAATTAGTCCGACCGATCAACTTTATTTTTTCCCTACCTATTCGTATTCTAGAAAAGAGTGCGCGTGGTTATCTCATTTTTATATTGAAAGCAATAAAGAATTAAAAGATGGAAACCTTATTATTAGATTTATAAATGGCTTTGCGGTGAAGTTAGAGATATCAAAAACTAGTTTTGAAAATCAACAAAATCGTACTGCGAAATTGCGGACGGAGTATGAAGATCGTAGGAAAAAACAAGGGAATCCTTGTTTTAAAGAGGTTGATCAAAGGGATGAATCAACATTAAGACCAGCTTATGAGAAAGTGTATTTTGTTAGAGAAGAGGATGTATGAGAGGAAAAGGATGGGGTGACTCATCCTTTTTGATTTCAATATATATCCAGTTTACGTTGTAAGATTTATAAACAAAACGAGAGAAATGTACAAACTTTTTGTTCTCTAAGGGCTTACGATAATATAAAATTACAATATAATGGTAATTCCTCTATGTACTTAATATAGTGTGAACATATATCATGTTACATTTGTGAAGTACATAATATTTTTTTCATACTGTATAAAAAGGAGATGGTATGTTGAAAAGGACTATGTTATTTTGGGCGCAATATATTCTTGTTGTGCCTATATTATTGCTTACCTTTATGTTTACTGGTTTTGTTGGCAGTCAGTTAATGATAGGGGCTGACAAACGACATTTTATATTTACGCCTCAAAATGCTACAGAATATAGTCAAATTAGTGAAATTGATAAATTACTATTTTCTTTTTCAATTCAACCAGTTGTCACCATAGTATTTCTTCTATCGATTGTGTACGTACTGACACTGCTTGTTTTTCAAATTATTGAATGCAAGAAGCAAAGAAAGATATTGCATAGTTTGCAATATATGATTCTTATCTCAATTTTTATTTACTTATGGTTAGGGATAACACAATTTTCCGCAGTTAGTTTAACTTGGATAGATAATTGGAAAGATTATCTTATGTTTACTCCTGCAACTATAACGAATGAGCAAGATATATATATGATTGATAAGTTTCTATACAAATTTCGAATGTTACCTATTCGGAGTACAGTATTAATACTATCTTTTATGTATTTGTTAATACTTACTGTGATTGACAGTGTACGTTTGCTAAAAAGATTGCTTGTAAGAAATAGCCAATAGAAAAGGGGAATTGTTTGAAGGTAAAATAATTATCCGCTGCTACCTATTTTCGTATAGGTAGAAATAACCTTACTTGCAGTAGGGTTATTCTTATGAAAAAGACTCATTATTACTTTTTGTATCTTCTTCTTTTTTATAATAACCATTGAGTGATAATCTGGGTACGTTGTCTAAATTAACTTCATATCCTGTCGAATATTGATAGATTATCATAGCATAATAATGAAGGAATTCTCATGAAAGATATGGAAACTTAATAATTACATCTCCATATGTCGTATCTACCATTTCCTCTTTCATATAGGCAATGATACAGTAGAGGTAGTACTTAGAGTAAAGGGGTAAAGTGTAGAATGGATTTTCAGACAATCAAAGAGTATTTTTCACCAGAAAATATGGATCATATTGTTGAAAGTTATAAAGCGTTCGGACCACTTCTTGGTATTGGGCTACCGATGATAGAGGCGCTAATTCCAGCATTGCCACTTATCGTATTTGTACTGGCGAATGCTGTTGCATTTGGATTTTGGCTCGGTTTTCTTTATTCTTGGCTTGGATCAGTAATGGGTGCCTTACTTGTTTTTTTCATAATCCGCCATTTTGGCCGAAGTCGTTTCTTTTCTTTTGTGAATAAGCATGAGAAAGTACGAAAGGCAATGGGATGGATTGAAAGGAAAGGGTTCGCGCCGATTTTCGTCATCTTTTGTTTTCCGTTTACACCGTCTGCGCTTATAAATGTTGTCGCTGGTCTATCACGTATTAGTGTAAAACAGTTTGGCCTTGCGCTCGCGTTCGGAAAGCTTGTGATGATTTTTATTTTAACGTATATCGGTCATGATTTAATGTCATTTATTCATAATCCGGTGAAATCAGTCATTGTAGCGATTGGTATTTTTATTTTATGGTATGTCGGCAAGAAAATTGAAGTAAAGTTAGAACTGCATTAAGAATAGTCTTCTTTGTAAAGGAAAGCTTCATTATTAAAGGATAAGGGGAGAAGCGGATGAAGAAAACTTTGAAAAAAGAAGGCATAGAGTGGATACGAACAATTTTAATTGGTGTATTATTAGCTGTATTTTTTCGAACGTTTTTCTTTTCAACGTATGTTGTAGAGGGGAAGTCAATGATGCCGACATTGCAAGATGGCAATATGCTCGTTGTAAATAAGGTGAGTTATCAAGTGGGGGACTTGAATAGGTTTGATGTTGTTGTATTTCATGCGAACAAAAAAGAGGACTACGTAAAACGAATTATCGGTTTACCTGGGGACCATATTGAATATAAGCATGATAAACTATATATAAACGGACAATTCGTGGATGAACCTTATCTAGAGAAATATAAGAAAGAGATAAATGGACGACAACTAACAGGTGATTTTACGCTAGAAGAGTTAACGAAGGAAAAAACGGTGCCACCTGGATATATTTTTGTAATAGGTGATAACCGCCTCGGGAGCTGGGATAGTAGACATTTTGGTTTTGTAAAAGCTGATACAGTTGTCGGTAAAGTTGATTTACGATATTGGCCAATTCAAGAGGTGCAAACGAATTTTTCAAAAGGTTGATATAATAGGTAGAAGTATAGAAAAAGACAAACTACTCCGTTTGTCTTTTTTCGTGTCCTATAATACAATTATAGTAGCAAACTAACGTTCGTTATGTAAGTGAAAGGTGGGGTTACATGTCACTTCGATTTGTGATTGGTAGAGCGGGAAGTGGAAAAAGTACACTTTGTTTACACGAAGTGCAAGAAGAGTTAAAGCAGCGCCCAAGAGGGGAAACAATATTATATCTTGTGCCAGAACAGATGACATTCCAAACGCAGCAGGCGTTAATTGGTAGTGAGGATGTTAGAGGTTCTATTCGGGCACAAGTTTTTAGTTTTTCACGATTAGCGTGGAAAGTATTGCAAGAAGTTGGCGGAGCGAGTCGTCTTCACATTGATGAAGCGGGCGTACATATGTTACTTCGTAAAATTGTAGAGTCTCGTAAAGATGGATTATCGGTATTCCAAAAAGCAGCGGAGCAAAATGGTTTCTTTGAACATCTTGGCAGTATGATTGCGGAGTTTAAACGATATAACGTGACGCCATCAAACGTATATGAAATGTGGCAACAATTAGATGCGCATAGTAGCAGCGCCGAACAAAAGCTATTAGCGAATAAAGTGTATGATTTACAGTTATTATATGATGATTTTGAACGTGCTTTAATCGGAAAGTACTTAGATTCAGAAGACTATCTGCAATTGCTAGTGGAAAAGCTTCCGCAGTCTGAATATGTAAAGGGAGCTGAAATTTATATAGATGGCTTCCATTCGTTTTCACCGCAAGAACTAGAAATTGTAAGACAGCTTATGATTTGCGGAGCGAGAGTGACAATCACGTTAACGCTAGATGAAAAAACGTTAGCGCAGCCAGTAAATGAACTAGATTTATTTTATGAAACGACGTTAACGTATGAAAAAATAAAACAAGTAGCACGTGAAGAGAAGATAGAAATTGAAAAAACGATTCCACTTATGGAACAACCGCGTTTTCATTCTCCAGCATTAGCGCATTTAGAAGCTCATTATGAAGCGCGTCCGAATGAGAAATTTAACGGGGAAGCAAGTGTAACGATTCATACAGCCGCGAATTTACGAGCGGAAGTAGAAGGTGTTGCTCGTGAAATTCGTAGACTTGTGGCAGATGAAGACTATCGTTACCGAGATATTGCAGTTCTTCTTCGTAACGGAGAAAGTTATTACGATGTAATGCGGACTCTATTTACAGATTATAATATCCCGCACTTTATCGATGAAAAACGCCCGATGTCACATCATCCGTTAGTAGAATGTATTCGTTCTGCACTCGAGATTATTAGCGGGAATTGGCGTTATGATGCAGTATTTCGCTGCGTGAAAACAGAGCTTTTATATCCATTAGACGTAAGAAAAGAAACGATGCGCGAAGAGATGGATGAGTTTGAAAACTACTGTTTAGCATACGGTGTACAAGGGAAAAGATGGACTTCTGAGGATCCGTGGATGTATCGCCGCTATCGTTCTCTTGACGATACGAACGGGATGATTACAGACAGCGAACGTGAAATGGAAGAGAAAATAAATCGATTGCGTGACGTTGTAAGAACGCCCGTTATTCGTATGCAAAAAAGACTGAAGCGTGCGGGAACGGTTATGCAAATGTGCGAAGCTGTTTACTTATTTTTAGAAGAGCTTGACGTTCCGAAAAAATTAGAAGCATTACGTATTCGTGCAGAAGAGAGCGGAGATTTCTTATTTGCGACAGATCATGAACAAGTATGGGAAGAAGTAATGAGTCTTCTTGATACGTTTGTTGAGATGCTTGGCGAAGAAAAAATGTCACTTTCTATGTTCACAGACGTTATGTCGACAGGTCTTGAGGCGCTTCAATTCGCAAACATTCCGCCGTCATTAGACCAAGTGTTAATTGCGAATATTGATCGTTCTAGATTATCAAATGTGAAAGCAACATTCGTCATTGGAGTGAATGAAGGTGTGATTCCAGCAGCACCGATGGATGAAGGTATGCTTTCTGATGAAGAAAGAGATGTTCTTAGCGCTGCAGGTATTGAACTCGCACCAACGACGAGACAAACTTTATTAGAAGAACAGTTTGTTATGTACCAAATGGTAACGAGAGCAACTGAGAAATTATACATTTCATGCCCGCTTGCAGATGAGGAAGGAAAGACGTTACTTGCTTCTAGCTTTATTAAGAAAATAAAAAGAATGTTCCCTGATGTGAAAGATACATTTATTACGAACGACGTAAATGATTTATCACGTTCGGAACAAATTTCATATGTAGCAACACCAGAAGTAACGTTGTCATATGTTATGCAGCAACTTCAAACGTGGAAGCGATATGGATTTGAAGGCAACTTAGACTTTTGGTGGGATGTATATAATTTCTACGTTACTTCAGATGAATGGAAGCAAAAAAGTAGCCGCGTATTATCAAGCTTATTCTACCGAAATCGTGCGCAAAAGCTAAGTACAGCTGTAAGTAGAGATTTATATGGAGACAAAATAAAAGGAAGCGTTTCTCGTATGGAATTATTTAACCGTTGTGCGTACGCTCATTTTGCGCAGCACGGTTTATCGTTAAGAGAGCGTGATATTTTCAAACTGGATGCGCCAGATATTGGGGAACTATTCCATGCAGCACTGAAGAGAATTGCGGACAGGCTATTACGTGAAAACCGTACTTGGGCGGATTTATCAATAAAAGAGTGTGAGCATCTTTCTGCTGTAGTAATAGAAGAAATTGCACCGTTATTACAAAGACAAATTTTATTAAGTTCAAACCGTCATTTCTATTTAAAACAAAAACTACAACAAATCATTTTCCGTACGTCAATCATTCTTCGTGAGCACGCGAAATCGAGTGGTTTCGTACCAGTTGATTTAGAAGTACCATTCGGTATGGGCGGTACAGGATCGCTTCCGCCAATGGAATTCTCATTACCAAATGGTGTGAAGATGGAAGTAGTTGGCCGTATTGACCGTGTTGATAAGGCAGAAGATGAAAACGGAACATTCCTACGTATTATTGACTATAAATCAAGCTCAAAAGCGTTAGACTTAACGGAAGTGTATTACGGATTAGCACTTCAAATGTTAACGTATTTAGATGTTGTTACTTCAAATGCGCATACGTGGATGAAAAAAGGCGGCACGGCATCACCAGCTGGTGTATTGTATTTCCACATTCATAACCCAATTGTGGAGGTAAAAGGTGACGCATCTGAAGCAGAAATTGAGAAAGAAATTTTAAAGAAATTCAAAATGAAAGGTCTCGTACTAGGAGATGCTGACGTTGTTCGTTTAATGGATAATAAACTTTCAACAGGAAGCTCTGATATTATTTCTGCTGGTCTGAAAAAAGACGGTAGCTTTAGTGCGCGTTCAAGTATTGCAAGTGAACAAGAGTTTAACGTCCTCCAAAAATATGTACACCATACGTTTGAAAATATCGGAAAAGACATTACGGAAGGCGTTATCGATATTGCTCCTTACAAAAAGGGGAATAAAGCGGCGTGTACGTTCTGTAACTTCAAATCGGTTTGTCAGTTCGATGAATCACTTGAAGATAACCAATTCCGTACGCTAAAAGATATGAAAGATAGCGAAGCGATGGAGAAAATTAGAGAGGAGGTTGGCGGAGAATGATAGAAAATTGGCCTAAAAAACCAGAAGGTAGTCAGTGGACAGATGACCAGTGGAAAGCCGTTGTAGCGAACGGGCGTGATATTTTAGTCGCGGCAGCAGCTGGTTCAGGGAAAACAGCAGTATTAGTTGAACGTATTATTAAAAAGATTATTAATGAAGAAAACCCAGTCGATGTCGACCGCCTGCTCGTTGTAACATTTACGAATGCAGCGGCGCAAGAGATGAAAAACAGAATTGGGGAAGCATTAGAAAAAGTATTAATTGATGAGCCTGGCTCTCAGCACATCCGAAAGCAGCTGAGCTTATTAAATAAAGCTTCCATTTCAACGATCCATTCATTTTGTTTACAAGTTATTAGAGGATATTATTACATGCTTGATGTTGATCCTCGTTTCCGCATTGCGAATCAAACCGAAAATGAATTGTTAAAAGAAGAAGTGCTAGATGACATATTAGAAGAAGAGTATGGGATAGAAGATAATACAATATTCTTTGAACTCGTTGATCGCTATACGAGTGACCGTAGTGACGATGATTTACAACGTATGATTTTAGCGCTTCATACAGAATCAAGAGCGCATCCAAATCCGGAAAAATGGCTTGATAAATTAGTAGAAGCATATGACGTAGAAGGAAAGACAATTGAAGATTTAGTGTATGCTTCTTATTTATTAGAAGATGTGAGATTCCAGCTTGAAACAGCGGAACAGCATATTCGGAAAGCGACGGAACTCGCAATGCTTCCTGACGGTCCAGCGCCTCGCGTTGAAACACTGCAAGCAGATTTAGCTCTACTTGGAACGTTATCATCAGCTGCTCGTGAATCGTGGACAAGCGTGTATGAAGCGATGCAAAACGTATCGTGGCAAACGTTAAAGCGTATTAAGAAAAGTGATTACAATGAAGATGTTGTAAAACAAGTAGACTCTCTTCGTAATAAAGCGAAAGATGAAGTGAAGAAATTACAAGAAGAGTTATTTAGCCGCAAACCTGAAAGTTTCTTACGAGATTTTCAAGATATGCATCCTGTATTAGAAAAACTAGTACAGCTTGTAAAAGTATTTACAGAGCGTTTCCAAGCGATGAAGCGAGATAAAGGAATGGTCGATTTCACAGATTTAGAGCATTTCTGTTTACAAATTTTAAGCGAACAAAGTGAAGAAGGTGAAATGAAGCCATCAGCTGTAGCACTTCAATATCGTAATAAATTTGCTGAAGTATTAGTCGATGAATATCAAGATACGAACTTCGTACAAGAATCGATTATTAAATTCGTAACGAAAGATTCTGAGAGTGAAGGAAACTTGTTCATGGTAGGTGACGTAAAGCAGTCGATTTATCGTTTCCGACTAGCAGAACCAGGATTATTCTTAGGAAAGTATAAACGCTTCACGCAAGAAGGATTAGGCGGCGGAATGAAGATTGATTTAGCGAAAAACTTCCGTAGTCGTCATGAAGTATTAGCAGGTACGAACTTTATCTTCAAACAAATTATGGGCGAAGAAGTCGGAGAAATTGACTACGATGCTGACGCTGAATTAAAGTTAGGTGCTACCTATCCAGAAGGTGAAGATGTAGCGGCTGAACTACTATGTATTCAGCAAACAGAAGAAGAAGTGTTAGACGGTGAAGAAGGTGCGGAAGTAGAAAAAGCACAGCTTGAAGCTCGACTTATGGCGCAGCGTATTAAAGCGATGGTTGATTCAGGTTATGAAGTGTATGACCGTAAAACGGATAGTATGCGCCCTGTACAATATCGTGACTTCGTTATTTTACTGCGCTCTATGCCGTGGGCGCCACAAATTATGGAAGAGTTAAAGCTGCAAGGAATTCCAGTATACGCTGATCTTGCGACTGGTTACTTTGAAGCGACAGAAGTAAATATAATGATGAACGTATTCCGCGTTATTGATAATCCGATGCAAGATATTCCGCTTGCAGCAGTACTTCGTTCACCAATCGTTGGATTAAATGATGAAGAACTTGCAACGCTTCGTGCTCATGGGAAGAAAGGCTCGTTTTATGAAGTAATGAGCTCCTTCTTAAAAGGGGCACCGCTTGAAGAAGAAAAAGAACTACATGACAAATTAGAATGGTTCTACAACTTACTGCAAGGATGGCGTGAATTCGCGCGCCAACAGTCTCTTTCTGATTTAATTTGGAAAGTGTACGGTGAGACAGGTTATTATGACTTTGTCGGTGGTTTACCAGCTGGAAAGCAAAGGCAAGCAAACCTGCGTGTACTATATGACCGCGCAAGACAATATGAAGCAACATCGTTTAGAGGACTATTCCGCTTCTTACGCTTTATTGAGCGTATTTTAGAACGCGGTGATGATATGGGTACGGCGAGAGCTTTAGGTGAACAAGAAGATGTCGTTCGCATTATGACAATTCATAAAAGTAAAGGACTTGAGTTCCCAGTCGTATTCGTAGCTGGACTAGGTCGCCGCTTTAATACACAAGACTTAATGAAGCGTTTCTTACTGCATAAAGACTTCGGTTTTGGTTCGCAATTTATCGATCCTCGTAAACGAATTAAATATACGACATTATCGCAACTTGCGATTAAGCGTAAAATGAAGATGGAATTAATTGCGGAAGAAATGCGCGTATTATACGTAGCGTTAACTCGTGCAAAAGAGAAGTTAATTTTAATTGGAACGGTTAAGGATGCAAATAAAGAAATGGAAAAATGGCTTGATGCGAGGGAGCATAGTGAATGGTTATTACCAGATCATATACGTGCCGGAGCGTCTTGCTACTTAGACTGGATTGCACCTTCCTTATATAGACATCGTGATAGTGAAATACTTCTTGAATTAGGACAAGGAAGCGTTCCAGATGAAATTTATGGGTATGACACGAGCTGGAAAGTAGAAGTTGTTGACGGTAACACGTTACTCGCGCCAGAACCCGTTCAAGAAGAGAAACAAGAATTGTTAGAAGCACTTCGTGAGAAAAAAGCTGTTCCCCTGCAAAGTGAACGAAAAGATGAAGTGTATGACAGATTAATGTGGAAGTACGGATATGAGGAAGCGACATCTCATCGTGCGAAACAGTCTGTTACAGAAATAAAGAGAAATTATCAATCTGAAGAAGGTAGCGATAACGCCTTTATTAAAAAATTACGTGCACCAATTCAAACGCGTCCTCGTTTTATGGAGAAAAAGGGATTAACATACGCAGAGCGCGGAACAGCAGTACATGCTGTTATGCAGCATGTTGATTTGAAGAAGCCGATTACAGAAGAAGTGATTCGGGAGCAAATTGCTGGAATGGTAAATAAAGAATTATTAACATTCGAGCAGGCGGAAGAAATTGCAATTGAAAAAGTGATTTCATTCTTTGACAGTGACCTAGGTAAAAGGGTATTAGCGGCGAAAAGTGTTGAGCGTGAAGTACCATTTACGATGATGCTTGCAGCAGAAGAAGCATATCAAGATTGGCAAGGGAAGAGCGGGGAATCCATTCTTGTCCAAGGGGTTATTGACTGCATGATCGAAGAGGAAGATGGTATTACGTTAATCGACTTCAAAACGGATACGATTGTAGGGAAATTCCCAGGCGGATTTGATCAAGCGAAACCAATTTTAGAAGAGCGATATAAAGTGCAACTTTCGTTATATGCAAAAGCGCTCGAGAAAAGCTTACAACACCCTGTGAAAGAGAAATGTTTATACTTCTTTGATGGTAATCATGTTGTAAAAATCGAAGAATAGAGGAACTTGAAAATGGCAACAGAAAAAACGTTAAGAACGTGTGAAAAAGGACATGAATACTACAAAAGTAGCGATTGTCCAACTTGCCCAACCTGTGAGAACGAGAGAGCGCCGAAAGAAGGTTTTCTCGCTCTTCTTTCAGCACCAGCAAGAAGGGCGCTAGAACATCATGGAATTTACACTGTAGAAAAACTCTCAAAGTATAGTGAGAAAGAAATTTTAAAATTGCATGGTATGGGACCTGCGTCTTTGCCGAAGCTTAGAAAAGCTTTGGAGGAGAGAGGGTTAGCATTTAAATAAAATGAAACAGTAAACAGTGGAGATTTTGATAATATCAAATGAGGTAAAAGAAAAAAGTAGGAGATATTCTCCTACTTTTTTTACGCTGTTCCAATCTGATCTTGATCCGCCACATCAGAATCAAATGTATTTGTTGCACTAACACCGTTAAACGTATTCACGACAAATCCAACATTGGAAGCTCCGGAACCATTATAAGCTTTCGTATTTTCTTTCGGAGACACGTTATAAAAATCCCCTAAATTGAAAGAACCATTACTGTTTTGAACGACGAGATTTCCAACAACGGAAGGCATACCATCCACCTACTTTACTAAGCTTTTTAATTACTATATGAATTATGGAGCGGAAGGTTCATCCGTAATATATTGGCGAATTTGCATAATACGAGAGTTATTAAAAACATAATCAACATTTCCAATTTGAAAGCAACCGGAATTTAAAAGTGTTCGTAATTCAACGTCATTCACTTCAATAAAAGGGCATTCATTTACAATGTTTAATGTTACGTCGGTCGTTCGTTTTGGGATTGTGATGTGTTCATCTGTAAAGATTTCAAATGCGTCTAAGCGACCTTCGTCTTTTATATAACAAGGAATTTCCCGGTGGACGGCAAGAGATCTACTTTTTAATTCCATTTGATTGGCGTCTCCAACTTGAAATACGGCAGAAATCCCTAAAGAAATAATAGAAACATTTTGGACAACAGACACATGATGTAACATAATTTCTCAGTCTCCTTAACCTGGAGTAGGAGGGACATCTGTTACTAATGGTACAAATGGCCCCTCTGTAACAGTTTCGAATGGTGTATCAAGAATAGAAGATAGTATGAGGAAATTTGCATCCCCAATTAAAAAGAGTGCGGACGACGATACACCGTTCATTTTAATCTGTCCGACTTTTAATTCACGATTTACAACGTTAACATTCATACATACTTACTCCTTTCGGAAATTGCCCGGTATGTGTTGAATAAACGAGAGGAAGGCCTTGTCGATATCATGTTTCATAGCTTGAATAATGATATCTCGTAAATAATCTGGATCTGTTGAAATCCCTTCATGTGATTGCGCTTGTGATAAGTAATAAGGGAGTCTATGCTCCATCTGTTTTTTGATGTCGTCAACCATCATTTGTCGATACATTTCATCGAGCGGCGTTCTCTCTTCTTGTTCAAAATGGAGAATTCGATTATATGCTTCTTCATCTAAGTAACGATGCATTTCTTGAAGGATGCTTTGGTAAAAATCTGGATTTGTGTCGGTTTCAGGATTGACCTTCAAAGTTTCTGTATCTACTTGAAAATCTTCAATTTGTTGTCCTTTTGCTGAAAACGGATTTAAACCAATATTTAAAGTGCCATTTAAATTTTCTACTTTTAATTGATCGAATTTGTATTCCACTTTTCCTACAGAAGAGGAGGGGCGATTTTTTAATTCGTTAAGCTCTTCTTGTAATAGACGTACTTGATCTTCTAAATTCAGGATGGCTGTTTGTTGTGCTTGAAGAGCTTGTTGAAGTTGGTGTAAGTAAGTATATATATCTTGATTCATTTTGTGAAACCTCCTTTTCAATAGGGAGGGTAAATATATTCCTGCTATATATTTATGACAAGGATGTCTTAAGAAGAACTAGTTGATGGTTTGATAGAAATAATTTGTCCTTTCGCCTGTAATGGGCGAAGGGGCTCTGTAAATCCGCCAGTATTTGAGAATTTAGATAGTGCTTTAATACTTCCAGCAGTACCAATTTGGAATACAGAAGAGGTTGTAATGCTATCAATTTTAATGCTGTTAATGATGATACTTTGGTTTACATAAAAATTCAATACAATCGCCTCCTCTAAGTTGAACCAATTATCGCTTGATCAATGACATCTGAATCATTGACAGTCGTTGCGCTTTGATAATTGTAGACAGAAACGTTATCCCCAACATTAAAAGAGCCGGCCCCAGCGAAAGCACGTGAATAACTAATAGGCCTAATCGCAAATACATCTCCAATATGAAAAATACCACTTGATCCAATATTGACGATACGAATATGTCCGACCATAGCTGGCATACAAAACACCTTTCGTTTTTAAAGTTTTCTTTTCTACTATTGTATGGGCGTTTTCAATAAAATGTGTGTTTTTTTGAAATAAAAGAAACACACACGTTATTGCGTGTGTGTATCGAGTGTTTGATTAGGGTGAAAATCCGTATGTACATGCCAAATTGCATTTAAGAGCCTGTCCAGTTCTTGGCTACAATCCACTGTTTTTTGAGAAGTCATTCCGTAGCGTTCAGCAAAATAAATCATTTTTTCACGTTTTTTTTCAATCGCTTGCTCAAACATTGAAATCGGCTCCATCTCTAAATGAAATTTTTAGTATATATGTAGTACATATTATACAAAAAAAACATAAAAAAGAAATGCATTCGCTAAAAAAAGTAAAATTTCTACATTTTATGCCAAATGATAAAGGAGTAACGAATCGGATATGAGAAGAATATTGTAAAAATTAGCGTGTATGAGAAGGTTTTTTTCTTGCGGATGCGAATACAATTAAAGTGTATGAGTTTTAGGATGGAGAGTGGAAATATTGCGTTTGGTAACGGCGAAAAAAGATGAAAAGGTATTTGTAGGTATTGTGGATGAAGAGGAAGAAAAGGTATTGCATGTAAGAGAAGCGCAAAGACAAAAAGGGGAAAAGGTTACGATTCCAATTACAATGTTAGAGTGTATTGAAAGAGGAACCGAATGTGTTGAAAAAATGTGTGAAATTGTCAATTGGGCGAAGGAAAATGAAGGAACGGCGTATTACCCGTTAACTGAGGTGAAAATATTAGCACCAATTCCAAGGCCAAGGAAGAATATTTTGTGCGTTGGAAAAAATTATCGTGAGCATGCGATAGAAATGGGCGGAGTAGAGTCAATTCCAGAAAATATAATGATCTTTACGAAAGCGCCAACGACAGTTATTGGCATGGATGAAAAAATTAATAGTCATCCCCACGCAACGAATGAACTAGACTATGAAGGAGAACTAGCTATCATCATTGGTAAGCGAGGGAAACAAATAAAAAAAGAAAAAGCACTTGAGCATGTTTTTGGTTATACCATTATAAATGATATAACTGCTCGCGACATTCAAAGGAAGCATAAACAATTTTTCCTTGGAAAAAGTTTCGATACATTTTGTCCGATGGGACCGTATTTAATTCATAAATCGATGATTAGTGCGCCAAATGCGTTACACATTGAAACGGTAGTAAATGGGGAAGTAAGACAAACTTCAAATACAAATAAAATGATTTTTTCAATAGAAGAAATCATTTCAACGATAAGTAAAGGAATGACATTAGAACCAGGAGATATTATCGCAACAGGAACCCCGGCTGGTGTTGGAAAAGGTTTCACACCACCGAAGTTTTTGCATGCCGGTGATGAAGTAGTCATTACAGTAGAAGGAATTGGTACTTTGCGAAATGTAGTGAAGTGAAGAAAAGGGCTATCTTATAAATAGATAGCTCTTTTCTATGGTCTTGGGTGATAGAGGTAATCGATAACGGAAAAAGTGTAAAGACCAATGACTGCAAGTGTACAAATGCCAAATAGTATAACCGTAAGTGCGCTTTTTTCGCGTCCAAAACCAATGATAGTAACAATAACAGTAGTCCAAAATGATGCTTTCAGTAGTGTGAATGTAGTGGGAGTTGAGTAGTGACTAAGCGATGTTACGGAAAGTAGGAAGCCGAAGAATGTAACTAAAAGAAAAGTTGTAGCTAAATAGTTAATATGTTTGCCGTATCTTAATAACATATCGCACCTCCTTTGTGATTTTAAGATACAGAAAATTACGATTTTTTAGTATAAATCAATATAAAATGAAAGAGGTTGTCCCAACATGTAGGACAACCTCTCTATTATTACGATAATACAGCTTTAATTTTTTGGAATGCCCACTCTAAATCTTCTTCAGAGATTACTAGAGGTGGTGCGATACGAATTACGTTTTCGTGTGTTTCTTTACATAATAGACCCGCTGCTTTTAGTTGTTCACAGTAAGGACGAGCTGGCTCGTTTAATTCGATACCGATAAATAAGCCTTTACCACGAACTTCAGTAATCATTGGGTTATCAATTTCTTTTAATTGTCCAACTAATTTTTCACCTAATTGAAGAGAGCGCTCTGTTAATTTTTCTTCTTCTAACACTTCAAGAGCTGCGATAGAAACAGCACATGCAAGTGGATTACCACCGAATGTAGAACCGTGAGAACCTGGCTCAAATACACCTAAAATGTCGCGGTTTGCTGCAACGCAAGAGATTGGGAATACGCCGCCGCCAAGTGCTTTACCAAGTATGTACATGTCAGGAGTTACACCGTCCCAGTCACAAGCAAATACTTTACCAGTACGACCTAAGCCAGTTTGGATTTCATCTGCTACGAATAAAACGTTTTCTTTTTTACATACTTCAAGAGCTTCTTTTAAGAAACCAGCTGGTGGGATGTTAATTCCTGCTTCACCTTGGATTGGCTCTAAAATGAATGCAGCTGTGTTTGGTGTAATAGCAGCTTTTAACGCTTCTAAATCACCGTAAGGAATTACAACGATGCCAGGAAGCATTGGACCGAATCCACGCTTGTACTCTTCGTTTGAAGACATAGAAACAGCACCCATCGTACGTCCGTGGAAGTTATCTTCACAAACGATAATTTCAGCACGGTTTGCTTCTACTTTCTTCACATCATAAGCCCATCGGCGAGCTGTTTTAATTGCAGTTTCAACAGCTTCTGCACCTGTATTCATTGGAAGTACCATTTCTTTATTAGTTAGTTTCGCAACTTTTTCGTACCAAGGACCTAATTGATCGCTATGGAAAGCACGAGAAGTTAACGTAACACGATTAGCTTGGTCAATTAAAGCGTTAATAATTTTTGGGTGACGATGACCTTGGTTTACTGCAGAATATGCACTTAATAAGTCCATATAGCGGTTTCCTTCAGGATCTTCTACCCAAACGCCTTCTGCTTTAGAAATAACGATTGGAAGTGGGTGATAGTTATTTGCCCCGTATGTGTCTGTAAGTTCGATAATATCCTTAGTTTGAATCATGATTGTTCCCCCTTTTGTTATTACAAGAAGTTTGTAAATACTCTAAATATTATAGCATTTAAATGTAAAAAAGCGAAACATTTCCTGAAAATAAATGAACATGTTATCATATAGAATGAAAAAGTGTGAAAAGAGGAGGCAAGGGATACGATGGTACATATGCATATTACAGCATGGGCGTTAGGTTTAATTTTATTCTTCGTTGCGTATTCACTTTATTCAGCAGGAAGAAAAGGTAAAGGTGTACATATGGGGCTTCGCCTAATGTATATCTTCATTATTGTGACGGGATTCATGTTGTACATGAGTATTGTGAAAACAGCAACAGGTAGCATGCACATGTGGTACGGTTTAAAAATGTTAGCTGGTATATTAGTAATCGGTGGAATGGAAATGGTTCTTGTAAAAATGAGCAAAAACAAACCAACAGGGGCGGTTTGGGGCTTATTTATTGTCGCGCTAGTAGCGGTAATTTATCTAGGACTGAAATTACCGATTGGTTGGAAAGTATTCTAATAAAGAAAATAAAACCACCTTATAATCTCAAAGACTTGGGAGATAAGGTGGTTTTTTATTTTATGTCGCATCGATATGCAACTCTTCTCCGTTCACTTTTGTAAAACGAAACATATTTTTATTTGATGTAGCGTGACGAACGAAATGGTGCTGTAGTGTACAAATCATCTCTTCGTTATCAAACAAAAGAATATTTACTCCTTCGCATGCCTCCTCTTTCGGTAAAAAGGATAAATAATTATGACAATACATACAATCATATAAAGAGTAATGAAGTGATTGCAATGCCTCTGTTAATAAGGAAAAGACAGAGTCAGGTAATTCCTCAAGCCATTCCGTATAGCTAAGGAGTAATTTTTTTCGAATTCGTATCATTTCCCCGTTTTGCAGGTGGTGCTGTTCGTTGGCGACTTGTAATATATCTTGTTCATAGAAACGAGCTGGTAGCCAGTTGTTATTATATAAAATTTCAAAGCCATCACCGGCAATATCTTCTAATAAAAATGCTTCCTCATTTTCATCATCAAAGAATACCCATTCATTGTTTATATATTCTACATTACCGACTGTATGAGCGCGAGGTTGGTTATATAAAATATGGTTACGTTGTATCATACACGATTTCTCCTTTATGAAAAGTAGTTATTTCTGTTATAGACAGTTCATGCGTTCTTTATAACTAGACACATCTACACATAGGTGGGCATACAATAAAACACGTTTTACTGAGTGAAGATGCTATTCCATATGTGGATAGTAGGTTATCGGCAATTTTTTTATTTTTAAATCCGCACTCTTAGGGTGGGGATTACTGCACGTTCAAGAAAAGAAATAAGATGGAAGGATGATTTATATGTGCGGGATTACAGGATGGGTGGATTATAAACGCTCATTAGAAGGAGAACGGGACGTCGTTACGAAGATGGCTGAGACGTTAGCGAAGCGTGGTCCAGATGATAATAAAGTTTGGATTAAAGGCAATGTTGCATTTGGACATAAACGGTTAATCGTTGTTGATCCTGAAGGTGGGAAACAACCGATGACTTGTTTAAAAGGTGAAACGAATTATGCAATTTGCTATAACGGTGAACTGTATAATACGGAAGATATTCGAAAGGAACTATTAAGAAGGGGATATACGTTCAAAGGTCATTCTGATACGGAAGTACTATTAGCGTCGTATATGGAATGGAAAGAAGAATGTGTCGATCATTTAAACGGTATATATGCGTTTGCCGTATGGGATGAACAGAAAGAACAAGTGTTTATCGCGCGTGATCGATTAGGTGTAAAACCACTATTTTATAAATATGATAGTGGGCGATTACTATTTGGTTCAGAGTTAAAAGCGATATTGGCGCACCCAGATGTGAAGGCGGAAGTGACGTTAGAAGGATTATCCGAAATATTCGGCCTTGGACCATCTAGAACGCCTGGTCACGGTATATATGCTGGTATAAAAGAATTACGTCCAGGTCATGCGATGACATTTTCAAAGAACGGTTTATGTATATGGAGATATTGGAATGTAGAAAGTAAAAAGCACGAAGACTCCTTTGAAGAAACAGTAGAGAAAACACGCTTTTTATTACAAGATGCGATTACAAGGCAGCTCGTTTCTGATGTACCACTGTGCACTTTTCTATCTGGTGGTGTAGATTCGAGTGCGATTACAGCAATTGCTGCGAAAGAATACGAAAGATCAGGAAAAGGGCAATTACACACATATTCGATTGATTATGAAGATAATGACAAATATTTTAAAGCGAATGCATTCCAGCCAAATTCAGATGCACCATTTATTCATTTGATGACGGAGACGTTTCAAACGATTCATCATCGATGCGTCATTTCAAATGAACAATTGGCGCAGTATTTAACAGAAGCTGTACTCGTTCGTGATTTGCCTGGTATGGCAGATATTGATTCGTCATTATTATGGTTTTGTCGTGAAATTAAACAAGATTTTGTCGTCGGTTTATCTGGGGAATGTGCAGATGAAATATTTGGTGGTTATCCGTGGTTTTATAGAGAGGATGATTTACAATCGAGTGCATTTCCGTGGATGCGTTCTACAGAAGCACGTGAACAATTGCTAAAGAAAGAATGGAGAAATAAATTAAATTTACAACAATATGTACAAAGGCGCTATGAAGAGTCCATTCAAGAAGTTCCTATTTTAGAGGGAGAAAGCCCAATTGAAGCAAAGAGAAGACAATTATTTTATTTAAATATGGTATGGTTTATGACAACATTATTAGACAGAAAAGACCGTATGAGTATGGGCGCAAGCTTAGAAGTACGCGTTCCATTTGCGGATCACCGACTTGTCGAATATGCGTGGAATATTCCTTGGGAAATGAAAATGTATAAAAATCGCGAAAAAGGTCTATTGCGTAAAGCACTAGAAGGATTACTTCCAAATGACATCTTATATAGAAAGAAGAGCCCGTATCCGAAAACGCATAATCCGCACTATACGAAAGCAGTAACGGTGTGGCTACAAGATTTATTAACGGATAAAGGCTCGATTTTACACGAACTATTTGATAAAGAACAGCTGAGCGGATTAATTGAGTCAGGCGGCAGCGCATTTCAAACACCTTGGTTCGGTCAATTAATGACTGGGCCTCAGCTTTTAGCTCATTTAGCGCAAATTCATGTTTGGTTTAAAGAATACGGGGTAAATATTAAAGAATAGAAGAAAAGCGACTTACTTTATATGTAAGTCGCTTTTTATTAAAGAAATTGTCATATAAAATTCAAAATCATATTATAAAAAATACTTATTTAGAATAATTATTTTGACGTACTTATTATTAGTTGTTATAATTGGAAACAAATGTTCTTGAAAAAGATTCTCATTTATCCCGCTTTAATGGGCAGTAAGACCCCCACCTCAAAATTCAGCGAAAGCAAAGAAGTTAGGTGGGGGTCGGGCTGCCCATAAAAGTCCGATTGGTTCAACTAATAATCAGTGGGGGATGAAGAACCCCCACTGATTAAAGTTTCACTTTATAAAATTGAGGTGTTATATAGATGGCAAAGAAAAAAATAGGTTTACTCGTAATGGCATATGGAACGCCAGAATCATTAGAGGATGTAGAAGCGTACTACACACATATTCGCCACGGGCGCAAACCTTCTGAAGAAGCACTCCAAGATTTAATTGGGCGTTATAAAGCGATTGGCGGAATTTCACCACTTGCAAAAATTACGAAAGAGCAAGCGCATAAATTAACAGATTCAATGAATAATATATTTACAGAGTATGAATTTAATTGTTACTTAGGATTAAAACATATAGCCCCATTTATAGAAGATGCAGTAGAAGAGATGAAGCGTGATGGGATTGAGCAGGCGATTAGTATCGTATTAGCACCGCATTATTCTACATTTAGCATTAAAGCGTATAATGACCGTGCTATTCGTCTTTCGGAAGAAATTGGTGGTCCTGTTATTGAACCAATTGAACAATGGTATGATGAACCAAAATTTATTTCGTATTGGGCAGATCAAATAAAAGAAACATTTACAAAGATTGAAGATAAAGAAAAAGCAGTTGTCATTTTTTCTGCGCATAGTTTACCAGAGAAAATTATTGCGGCGGGTGATCCTTATGTGAAGCAATTGCAGCATACGGCGGATTTAATTGCAGCAGCTGCAAACATTCAAAATTATACAATAGGTTGGCAAAGTGCCGGAAATACACCTGATCCATGGATTGGACCGGATGTGCAAGATTTAACGAGAGATTTATTTGAGGAGCATAGATATGAATCTTTCATATATTGCCCAGTTGGCTTTGTCGCAGAGCATCTAGAAGTTTTATATGACAACGATTACGAGTGTAGAGTTGTAACGGATGAAATAAATGCTGCGTATTTTAGACCGAATATGCCAAATTCACAATCTATATTTATCGATTGCTTAACTGAAATTGTTTCCAAAAAAATGAAAGAAGTAGTTGACAAAGATTTAGTTTTGAATAATAATTAGATTATAATAATTTTAAATAAATAATAATTACTATGAAAGAAAGAGGAGGATCCCCCTAGATGAATCCAAATAATCGTTTAACAACAAACCAAGGTGCTCCGGTTGGAGACAACCAAAATTCTCGTACAGCTGGTCGCCGTGGACCGGTATTATTAGAAGACTATCATTTAGTAGAAAAATTGGCTCACTTTGATCGTGAACGTATTCCAGAGCGTGTTGTGCACGCACGTGGTGCAGGTGCTCATGGTGTATTCGTTACGAAAAATAGCATGAAGCAATATACGAAAGCAGCATTTTTACAAAATGAAGGAACTGAAACGCCTGTATTTGTTCGTTTTTCAACGGTTATTCATGGTCAAGGTTCTCCAGAAACAGCTCGTGATCCACGTGGGTTCGCTGTTAAATTTTATACAGAAGAAGGAAACTATGATATCGTAGGTAATCATTTACCGGTCTTCTTCATTCGTGATGCAATTAAATTCCCTGATATGGTGCATTCTTTAAAACCAGCACCTGATACAAATATTCAAACACCAGATCGTTACTGGGATTTCATGACGTTAAGTCCAGAATCTACACATATGATGACATGGGTATTTTCTGATTACGGTACACCAGCGAGCTATCGTGAAATGGAAGGTTTCGGTGTACATTCATTTAAATGGATTAATGCAGAAGGTAAAATTGTCTACATTAAATATCACTGGAAACCACAGCAAGGTGTACGTAACTTAAGTGCAAAAGAAGTGCAAGAAGTACAAGGAAAAGACTTCAACCATGCAACTCGTGACTTATTCGATGCAATCGAAAAAGGAAATTATCCGAAGTGGGATTTACACGTACAAGTGATGCAACTAGAAGAAACGGATTCTTTAGATTTCGATCCGTTAGATCCAACGAAAGTTTGGCCAGAAGATCGTTTTCCATTAATGGAAGTAGGGACAATGACGTTAAATCGTAACCCGAAAAACTTCTTTGCTGAAGTAGAACAAGTGGCGTTCTCTCCAAGTGCAACTGTAAATGGTATTGAACCATCTGAAGATAAATTATTACAAGGTCGTTTATTCTCTTATCCAGATACACAGCGTTATCGCCTTGGTGCAAACTACTTACAAATTCCTGTAAACTGCCCATATGCAGCTGTTCATAACCAACAACGTGATGGTGCAATGCAAATCAATCAAAACCCATCTACAATCAACTACGAGCCGAGCCGTCATGCTGAAAATCCAGTTGAAGACCCAGCTTACCGTGATTCAACTATGAAAGTAGAAGGCTATGTATCTCGTGAGAAAATTGACAAACCAAATGACTTCAAACAAGCTGGTGAGCGTTACCGTTCATTCTCTAAAGAAGAGCAAGACAACTTAATTGCAAACTTAACAAATGACTTAAAAGACGTAAATGAACGCACGAAATTACTAGCTGTTTGTAACTTCTTCCGTGCAGATCAAGAGTACGGTATGCGTTTAGCGCAATCATTAAATGTTGATATTACGCAATATGTAGGAAATGCTCCGAAATAAATTGGAAAAGACGACTGTTAAACGGTCGTCTTTTTTTGTGTAAAAGATATTTTACATGATGGGTAAAAGGTGTTATACTCTTGTCAAATAAGTTTTACATATAAGAGGTGTATTTTGATGGATGTTTTGATTTTTATTATTGCGTTAAGTGTCTTTTTATTTGTAGTGTTTGCTATTATAAAGATGTTTATAGCGATTGGGAAACAAGGTGATGAGCGTGCTGTATTTATAAAAAACAAAGCGATGGCTGAGACGTTTCAAATTGCAATGGGGCTAATGGTACTTGAGATGATCCCTTTTATTTATCATCGTTTTAATGAAACGGTAGGAACACCGTTTAATCCAGTTCGTTTTTTAGCTGTAATAGCGATTGCATTTCTTATTATATTAAGTTTGAATAAAAGTAAGTATGGTGATTCGTGAGTGACACGGGGTATTTTACGTTTAAGTCATGTCGAAATTTGCTGGTAAATCGATATCCTGTGTCGAAACGTCGATATATTGAAATAATCGCTGATATATTTGAAAAATCGTCGATATATCCGAAGAATCGCCGATATATTCTACCAAATACTAGATGGGGTATTTCAAGATGCGAATATAAACAATATGTAAAGGTTCCCCTACATTCAATAAAGCTAAGCAGCCTGAGTTCTACAATAGATAGGAACTCAGGCCTTTTTATGCGAAAAATTTATGAAATCTTTTTGGGACAAAACTGAGGACGAGGAAAAGTGCGATTTCACCTAAAATAGCGACAATGATATTAAATAAGAAGGTGCGGAAATTTGTAGTGATATGATTAAGAATTGCGTATTTCCAATAGGATAAGCTCATGAAAATCACTCCCTGAGGCATTTTTTATAGTATATAAAATTTGTTTTGTAAAAGTGCATGTCTTAGTTTGTGATTTGTAAAAAAATAAAACGAATTCTCAATATAATCTCAATAATTGAGCAAGAATAATGTGGAATATATTACCTGTATACTTGCATAAGAATAGAAAAGTTCACAAAACATTTTTCTGAATTAACATAAAATTTACAAAAAACTAATAAATTGTTGAAATAATGCAAATGAAAATATATACTCGATATATACTTTTTACAAAAAAAGGATGTGACAAAATGGATTACACGTTTACTTAGCTTGGATAGGATTGATTCAGTTTACAGACTCAAAAATAATGAAGTGAGGAGAAATGTACATGTTTCGATTTATGAAATCACCAATCGGTATAGCTGTTGGGGTAGCAGCAGTTATATTGGCGTCACCGAAAGCGAGAACGGGGTTAAGAAAATTAGCGGTAAAAACAGTATCTGCTTTTCTCGGGGCAAAAGAACAAATAAAAAGTGCTGGTTCAGAAATGGAAGAAGCTCTGCCGAAAGTTAAAGAAGCGGCACGAAAAGCGGCGGTAAAAACAGTATCACCGATTATCGGAGCGGTAGAAGCAGTGCCGATTACAATTTCTAAATTCCAGGAAAAATGGGCATCTCGTGTAAATGCATATCATTCGAATGAGAGTGTAGATTATGAAAGCCTACCTGTTACTCCTTAAATAGTAAGTGATGTTATTTCATTTACAAGAATAAGGAGGATGATGATGCAGAGTAAATCATTGAAAACGAGATTTATACGATCGTTACCTGGAAGAATTCGAATTGAAATATATAAACTGAAATACAATACAAATATGGCGAACTTGATAGTAGAACGTTTTCGTGACGTGGAAGGTATTTATCAAGTAAGTCCCTCTATTTCTACGGGAAGAGCCCTTATTACTTACGATATCAACAAGACCTCTCTACATACAATTTGTGAAATAATTAAACTCCTAGAAGAACAAATTACAAAAAATAATAACCTTAATAATATGGAAGAAACGAAGAAAGTAGAAGATTCTTCATCTAGTGTAATTTCTTACGAGAAAAAAGGTGAAGGTGTCCCGTTACCGTTAGCGCTTTCTGTTGCTGGATTAGGTGCATTTGGTATAAAGCAATTATTTATGGGAAGGTCAGCTTTAGCTAGAAGTCCAGGGCTTTTTTATGTATCGGGTGCTTTATCCGTTGTAACAGGATATCCGTTTCTTAAACGAGGATTCAAAAAAATGGTTGCTAGCAAAAAAGTGAATTCTGATTTAGTGCTTGGCATAGGAACGCTAGCGCTAGCACTTGCGCGAGAAAATATTATCGTATTAGCGGGACTTAGTCTATTAAACTATTTAAATTGGAAGCGTAGTCAGGCGAATATAAATGAAGAAACAGATTCGTACAAAGAAAGGATGTTATCCCCGGAGATTAAAGCATACAGTGAAAGACAATCGAAATGGGGTATGCTTTTTGGCGGAGCAACATGGGCATTTACGAGAAATCCGTTACGCGGAATGGCGGTTTTATTAGCTGCGAATCCAAAACCTGCTGTTTCATCTGCTGAGTATGCGTGGCGACAAGGGGATCTCGTTGCGCGAGAAAGAGGATACGTTATTCCAAATGAAGGGTCATTATCTCAATTGTCTCGAACGAGAACGGTCGTATTTGACGATGTGTCTCGTATATTCCGTAATGAAGAAGCGGAGATTAGCTGCGTTTCAGAAGATGAAGGGCAAGTTTTGTGCACGGCAGCTTCGTTACTAGAGAAAAGTGAGCATGATTGGAAAGATGAGGTTGTGCAACGAGCGAAGCAAACAAGAAAAACGTTAAGGAAAGCTTTTGAAGTTGAAGCTGATGATGAAGGGATAAAAGGTGAAATACAAGGTATGCCATCTTTTGTCGGTAGTAAAGAATTTGCAGAACGAAATGGTGTAGATATAAGCCTATATGAGTTAGAAGCGAAGAGACTAAGCAAAGAAGGGTTTAACATTCAGTTTGTAGCAAAGGGTCAAAAATGCCTCGGATTGTTAGTTGGATCAAAAATAACAATTGTTCCTGAGTTTGCACATATCTTTCATAAGTTAAACGAAAATAAATGGGCAATAGCTGTTATGGGAAATAGTTTAAATATAAATGAGGATGTTCTTACGCAATACGGTATAGATACAAGCTGGCGACATAGCGATGTTGTAGAACGTGTAGAGCGTATCCGTTTGAATGGGGAAGAAGTGTTATTTGTATGTGAGGAAAAGATTGAATTTCCGTCAGTAGCTCACTATGAAATGAAAAATATTTTCCAATCAATAGCGTATGCAAAACGAATAGATATGCTAGTGAAGGAACATTTTCGAGTAGCAAAAATGTGGAATATTGCTGGAGAGATGTTGGCTGTTTGGTCTATATTTACTGCACCTGTCATCGCTTTAATGGCGAATGCTCTATCTTTAACATTTTTATCTAGAGCAAAGCGGGTGAGTGAGAAGATTTTTTCTAATAAAGAGATAGGGAATAAGAACGACTCGTCAGTGAGAGAACCTTCTACTAAATGGTATACACTCTCGCAAGAAGATGTAATAAATGATTTACAAGTGGAGAAACAGCGAGGATTAAGTGAGCAAGAAGTGCAAGTGCGACAAAAAAAGTATGGGGTGAATACAATTGAACCGAAGCAGTCTGTTCCTTGGGTTGTTTCATTTATGGGCCAATTTAAAGAGTTTACATCGCTTATTTTACTTGGAGCAGCTGGATTGTCTGTATTATCAGGCGGTGTGTTTGACGGATTAGCAATGGGCATAATCCTCGTTGTCAATGCGGTAATTGGAACCCTTCAAGAGCGGAAGGCCGAAAAAGTAGTGGAAGCTTTAAATCAATTCCGTGCGCCGAATTGTATAGTACTTCGAGAAGGGGAAGAAGTAGAAATAGCAAGTAGTGAGCTTGTTCCCGGTGATATTGTTTGCCTGCAGGCTGGAGACCGTGTACCTGCTGATCTTCGTACTATACATTCTTGGAATTTGGAAGTGAATGAAGCAATGTTAACGGGGGAGTCTCTACCTGTTGAGAAGAAAGTGGATGCTATAGGAGAAGAATGTTCGTTAGCGGAGCGGAATAATATGCTCTTTATGGGTACGTCTGTAACGCGCGGTAAGGCGAAAGCTATAGTAGTGGAAACAGGGATGAATACAGAAATGGGCTATATGATTTCCTTGATGAAAGGAGAAGAAACAGAACCTACACCACTCCAGCAAAAGGTGACGTCTATTAGTAAAACGTTTATTAAAGGGGCTTTTGTAGCTGGTGGTATTGTACTTGTAGCGGGGTTACTACGTGGTTTACCAATTACGCAAATGATTACAACATCGGTTGCCCTTACAGCATCAGCTGTTCCAGAAGGTTTGCCGATTATGATTACAATCGCTTTAAGCGCAGGGATATTCCGTATGCAGAAGCAAAATGCGCTCGTTCGGAAGCTTTCCAGTTTAGAAACGTTGGGTAGAACAACGGTTATTTGCTCTGATAAAACAGGTACTCTTACGAAGAACGAAATGACGGTTAAAGTGATCGCTACGCCAAATCGTGTATGGAGTGTATCTGGTGACGGATATGAACCAGTTGGTAAGATTTCGGATGTAACGTCATCTAAAGTCGCTGCTGCTGTAGAGATGGAAGTAGAAGAAGTGACTTATCATGAAAGTGAAAATACACCATTAGAACATCCGGATTTAGTTCGCGTTCTGCAAATTAGTGTTCTTTGTAATAATAGTAAATTAGAACAAGAGGAGGATCAGTGGATTGTGAAAGGTGACCCGACTGAAGGAGCTTTGTTAAGTTTGGCCTCTAAAGTGGGGGTGTCACATGAAGATATGAAATCATTTGAACGACATCATGAAGAACCGTTTGACTCTGAGACGAAAATTATGAGTGTCGTTTGTAAGGAAAATGAATCAATCTATAAGTTTTCGAAAGGGTCTGTAGAGGCGATTCTTACTAGATGTAAATGGTATCAACATAATGGCGAAATCTATCCGTTATGTGATGAGGAAAAAGAAGTGATTTTACAACAAAATGAAGGTTTTGCAGAACAGGCGCTGCGAGTATTAGCGTTTGCGTATAGTAATGGTGAAAATGATGACCTTATTTTTGTTGGATTAGTTGGTATGATTGATCCGCCGAAACCTGAAGTGGAAGAGAGTATTCGTGAAGCGATTGAACTTGGTGTAAAACCAGTCATGATTACTGGGGATCATCCGACTACGGCGATCTCTATTGCGAAGCAGACTGGCATTTGGAATCGTGATGATCGTGTTTTAACAGGGATAGAAATTGATAATTTAACAGATGAAGAGTTGGAAAATATCGTGAAAAACACGTCTGTGTTTGCGCGAGTAACACCAGCCCATAAATTACGCATAGTAACTGCATATCAAGCTGACGGTCAAATTGTTGCGATGACTGGAGATGGTGTGAATGATACGCCTGCTATAAAGAAAGCGAACATCGGTATTGCAATGGGGCAAACGGGAACAGAAGTAACGAAAGAGGCTGCCGATCTTATATTGAAAAAAGATCATTTCGGTTCCATTGTGGAAGGGGTAAAAGAAGGTAGAACGATCATTGGTAATATTCGAAAAGCGGTTGGGTGTTTATTAACGGGAAATTTAGCTGAAGTATTAGTGACAAGTGCAGCAGTTATTGCAGGAATGCCCATTCCGTTAGTGCCAATTCAAATTTTATTAATGAATCTTATTACAGATGCTTTACCAGCGATGATTTTAGCTGTAAATCCTGGAAACAAAACGAAGCAAACGAAACGTCAAGATATTGTTGATAAAGAGCTATACAAAAAGGTTGTAACGCGAGGCATACTGCTTGGAGCAGGTTCACTTGCTTTATTCGGTATGAGCTTAGCGGCTGGCGTGCCTCTTGCGGTAGCGCAAACATCAGCATTTGCTGCATTAGTTGCAGGTCAACTTATTCAAACATTTTCTTGGAGACAAGAAGGGTCAGATGAAACGATGCGTGATTGGTCAAAAGATCGTTTCTTTGTAACAGCATTAGGAACGTCTTGGCTTGTATTATTATCAGCTATATATGTTCCGCCGTTTGCTCGTATATTCCATACTGTTCCATTGACATTTATGCAATGGGTACCTGTTCTTCTTGTAGCGGGCACAGTATCTCAAATTTCAAAACCTATTATTAATTTAGTTTCATATAAGAATGATGATACGAAAAAATTGGCAGTTAATGAACTAGCATTATTAAAAACAGTGTAAAGGAGTAATGAAGATGATACGAAAAATTGTTATTGGGTCTACTTTAGCGTTAGCGAGTGCCGCTTTATTACCTGTTGTAAGAAATACACTTCGTCCACTTGCTGAATCAGGTACAAAAGTTGTGAAATCTACTTTTGAAACAATTAAAGAAGAAGTAGAAGATATTATTGTAGAAGCGAAAATGGATAGAATGCAAAAACAATTTGAGAAAGAACTTTCTTATGTTGAAGATGATTATGCTGAAGAGCAAGAGGTAATAGAAGCGGCTGCAAAGGTTGAGGAAAAGGAGGAAGTAAGAAATGACGCATAAAGTTGTTGAACAAAATGTAGATTACCATTTAGAAAAAGCGTTAGAGCATTTTGAACAGGCGTTAGACTTGAGTGTAAAGGTAGCATCAGAAAATAAAGAGATGCAAAAAGAGATTGCTACTAAAATGGGGTCTTTTACAGGAGAAATTTTTCGATCTGTTCGTGAAAAAGGAAAGGTGAATCGCATGAATATAATGAAGTGGTTCACGCTACCACGTTTGTAAACAGGGCCGTTAATTGGAAGGGATATAGGGAGTTTTGTCTCCCTTATCCATATTCCGTACTATGTATGTCACGTTAGTTTCCGGAATGTTCAACAATATGAAGGGGTGAACGAAATGGCAGCGTGGATAATGGTATTGGCATTAACATTTTCATCAAGTATCGATAACTTAGGAGTAGGAATTTCTTACGGCATTCGAAATATAAAAATTAGTCATCTATCAAACTTTATTATTTCGATAATTTGTTTTTTATTTAGTGTAGTAGGAATATATTTTGGCTTATGGCTGTCAAAAATTTTACCTGGGATTATGCCTGTTGTAATCGGTTCGTTCTTATTAGTGATAATTGGTCTCCGAATTATTTTACTAGCAATTCCTCGTAAAGTTCCGGTGCAAGAGACTGAGGGAGAAGTGGCAAGTACAGAAATAAATGGTTTAACGAAAAATATCGGTAAATGTGGTGAAATCGGTTTTGTAGAGTCTATTTTTCTTGGAATTGGTTTGTCTGCGAATGCACTAACGAATGGTTTAGGAGCAGGGTTGTTCGGTTTGAATCCAATTGCCATTTGTATTGCCGCTGCAGTGGGTAGTTTTATTACAGTATGGGGCGGAGTTGCGTTAGGGAGAAAGATTGCTCACGTTCGTATCGGTAAGTTCACTTTAGGTCAGTTTGGTACATTGATTAGTGGAACATTATTATTAGTTATTGCGTTTGCTGCATTTTTTGATTAATTCATAGAAGGTGAGTGAAATTGAGATTACTGTATAAAAGGCTAAAGTACTCGGAGTTAGAGTCGGAGTTGCAGTTAGTAGAAAGTGTTTTAACTTCAGGGTACTTTATTTTATTAGATTTATTCTTTGTATCTTTCTTATTGATGATACTAACCTTTTCTCTACATCATTCATTTTTTATGGCCATCGTCATATTCGTGAGTTCTTATATAATTTGCGGTAGTGTATTTGTATTATTGCGGAAATGGTTAAAATGATTTTAAAAAGCTATCTTGAATAGAAGATAGCTTTTTTGTTTGTAAAATGTAAACATATAAAGGGACTTCTATCTTGTAAATGGTCAGAAAAATTTGTTAATATAAAATGTATAGTGATGTAGTTATTTTTTATATAATAACTATGGTTATTCTCGTGAATAAAGGGGAATGAGATATGTCTCAAGATAATGAAAAAAGTAATCTTGGATTGTTGTTGAAAAAATTACTTAAGGAAAAGTCTTTATCGATGCGAAAACTTAGTGCGCTCACTAATATTGATACCGCTACAATTTCAATGATTGTAAATGGTAAGCGAAAGGCGAATCCGAAGCATTTGCAAAAGTTCGCAGAGAGCCTTGATGTTCCGGTAGGTGATTTGTTTGTAGCGGCAGGTTATTCTATTGACACGAAACAGGAGGAGCAATCTGATATTCACGTTTCCATTAATAATATTGAACACTTACTTGAATCTGCTCAGCTATATGATCAAAAGTTTAGTATATCAAATGTAGAGCAGCAGTTAGCGAATTATGAACAATATTCGCAAACAGAAGAAGGGAAAGAAACAATTGAAAAGGGGTTTCTTGAAAAGATTCAAAAGGTAAGCAGTATCGGCCCATTTATTAATGATTTGAAAGAATTGTACGAGAGATTTTCGAAGAAGAAAGGAACGACTGCAGAACTTGCTTTAATGGGAAGTGCGCTCATTTACTTTATATTATCGGTCGATGTAATCCCAGATTATATATTTCCAATCGGCTATTTAGATGATGCGGTTGCGGTACAACTCGTTTTAAATGCACTAATGAAAAGATAAGATGTTTATATGAATAGATAGATAAAGATATTTATATACCAATAGTTTGGGATAATTGTATCGTTATGAATATACGAAAAAGGTGTACCCCGTGTTAGAACGGAGTACACCTTTTTCGTTTTAATTAGCCGATTTTTCTACATACTCATAAGCTTTCTCCCCATGCATTGAAATATCAAGTCCCATATGTTCCTCGTGCTCATCTACCCGGACAGGGAGGAAGAAGTTAATTGCTTTAATAATCGCGTACGTCATTATAATTGTGAACGCATATGTTGCACCGATTGCTACAAGTTGTTTAAACAGCAACGCGGCGTTTCCGTAAAATAATCCGTTAGCGCCATCGCTGTTTACGGTAGTAGTTGCAAATAGTCCTGTCGCAATGCCGCCCCAAGTTCCGCCGATGCCGTGACATCCAAATGCATCGAGTGTATCGTCGTATCCGAATTTTGTTTTTAAGAAAAAGACCGCTCCGAAGCATAATACGCCGCCAATTGCTCCGATAAGAAGAGCTGAGAAAGGTGTAACGAACCCGCAAGCTGGTGTAATAGCGACTAGACCGGAAACGGCGCCACAAGCAGCTCCCATCGCGGTCGGTTTTGATTGGAAGAACCACTCTGAAAGCATCCAAGTTAATGCGGAGGCAGCGGCAGCTATATTTGTATTAATAAATGCAGTTAAAGCTACATCATTTAAAGATAATGCGCTTCCGACGTTAAAACCGAACCAGCCGAACCATAGCAGCCCAGCGCCTAACATCGTAAATGGTAAATGATGAGGAGACGAACCGTTTATGTTTTTTCGTTTTCCAAGGAAAATAGCTAATACGAGGCCAGCCACGCCAGATGTAATATGAACGACATTACCGCCAGCGAAGTCTAATGCGCCAAGTTCTCTTAGCCATCCGCCAACGCCCCATACCCAATGAGCGACAGGATTGTAAACGATTGTTGTCCATAGAAGGATGAAAATAAGGAAAGCTGAAAATCGCATTCTTTCGGCAAATGCTCCTGAAATTAGAGCGGGGGTTAGAATAGCAAACATGAGTTGAAACATCATAAATAAATTGTGAGGAATAGTAGATGAGTAGTCTGGATTTGGTGCGTAGGTAACTCCGTTTAAACCGAACCAATTGAATGTGCCGATAAGTCCGTGCCAATCGGGTCCGAATGATAAAGAATAACCAATTACAATCCATTGAATCGAAACGATAGCCATTGCGCTATAACTATGCATTGTCGTACTGAGTACGTTTTTACTGCGAACCATACCTCCATAAAAAAGTGCTAATCCTGGTGTCATTAACATGACCATTACTGTCGCTACAAACATAAAAACCGTATCTCCTGTATTCATTCTCTCTCCTCCTATAATGTTAGAAAAAATAACATCAATTTGTTATGTTTCATATCATATTCGAAATAAAGAGAAGAATCAACTAAAAATTCAGAAAACTTTATATGTAATGTTAGAAAATCTAACATGGAGTAATTTAATAAGAATGAAATCAACGTATGCGATTCGTTCGGATAATTGGTATAATATTCTTACAATTAAAATACATGGGGGATGCGTGTGGGGAAAATACATACTAGGAAACTATTCATTTGTTTTTGTTTAGCTGTCGTTTTATTTGTACCAATACATACATTTGCAGACGAAAAAAGAGAGTGGCGAGACGAAGTTATATATTCCATTATGATTGATCGTTTTAATAATGGGGAACCGAAAAATGACAAACAGTTAGAAGTTGGCAATTTAGAAGGATATCAGGGTGGAGATATAAGAGGTATTATAAAAAGGCTGGATTACATAAAAGAAATGGGATTTACTACTGTTATGCTTTCGCCGCTTTTTGAAAGTGTAAAATACGATGGGTTAGACGTGCGCAATTTTCAGAAGGTAAATGAACATTTCGGAACAGAAAATGATGTGAAAGAACTTGTGCAAGAAGCTCATGCAAAAGGAATGAAAGTTGTATTTCAATTTCCACTTGGAGAAAACGAACAACAAGTAATTGACTCGATGAAATGGTGGATCAAAGAAGTTGATTTAGATGCAAGTTATGTAATACATAGTGAAAAAAAGTCGCCTGCTTTTTGGGATGATGTGCAAAAAGATATGCAAGTGATAAAGAAAGATTTTCGAGTTATGACAAAAGAAGATAGTGAATACAACGAAAAAATAGTAGATGCGTTTTCCAAAGCGGACGTATCGGTGAAACCTTTATATGATGTGAGTAAAAAAGACGGAGCAGCCGCTACATTTTTAGATAATCAAGATACAAAAAGATTTGCTCGTATTGCAAAAGAGAATATGAATTATCCACCATCTCGTTTGAAACTAGCTCTTACATATTTATTAACAACACCAGGTATTCCGAATTTTTATTACGGAACTGAAATTGCATTGGATGGAGGAGGTACGCCAGATAATAGACGATTAATGGACTTCAAATCAGATGAAAAGTTTATGCAACACATAACGAAACTTGGTGAGCTTAGACAAGCGAGACCATCTTTACGCCGCGGTACGTTTGAGCTTCTATACGATAAAGATGGAATGAGTGTACTAAAGAGAAAGTATAAAGATGAAGTCACATTAGTAGCGATTAATAATACGAAAGAGACGCAAAAAGTTGCTTTACCTGCAAGTACGATTGGTGAAAAACAAGAGTTAAGAGGATTGTTAGAAGATGAAATTATAAGAGAAGAAAATGGAAAGTTTTATCTCGTTTTAAAGCGTGAAGAATCAAATGTGTATAAAGTTAATAGAGAAACAGGTGTGAATTGGTTATTTATCTCCTTAATAGTTGGTGTGAACGTATTGTTTATTGCTTTTTTAATTGCGGTTAAAAAGAGACGGAAATGAGTAACGATTTTCTTTAGTATCTCGTCTTCAGTTTAAGGTAAGGCGTTGCTCTTAATAAGTATAGGGGATCAGGTTAAAGAGAAGACTTTCTCCTTAACCTGTTTTTCTGCGAAGTAAGACTCGCGCCTCGAAATGCATCTGAGCAAAGAAGTGAAAAGAACAATAGAAGAAACAATAATTGCAACTATACTAATTTTACATTACATTAAAAGATGAAAAATAATTTTATACTCATTAAGGGTTATATTTGAGGAGCGAAAATGGAATTTTACGATTTGGGTATTACCATTAAAGAACTTAGAATTAAAAAAAATATATCACAATCCGAATTGTGTCATGGAATATGTTCACAAAGTCAAATTAGCAAGATTGAAAAAGGTGTGATTTATCCATCTAGCATATTGTTATATCAATTATCAGAAAGGCTTGGTATTGATCCGAATAATATATTTGCACTAACTCAAAACAAAAAATTAAAATATATAGAAAATGTAAAATGTGTAATGAAAGACTGCATAAGACAACATCAATATAAAGAGCTTTATGAAATAGTAACAAAAGAAAAAAACTTAAATAATTTTCGAATGAAAGAAGATAAACAATTTCTAATATGGCATGAAGCAATTGCTATATATCGTGTGAATAACTCAATAAAAACAGCTTTAACTCTTTTGAATAATGCATTAAAAATAACTGTAACGAATATTGATTTTTTAACAGAGAGAGAAATAGATATTATGCAGACAATGGCTATATTTCATGCAGAAAATAAAGAATATAAAGAGAGTATTAATATATTAAAAAGATGTTTAAATAATTTTGATAAGTTAGATTTTCCTAGAGATAAAGAAATTAAATTAAAAATTATTTATAATTTAGCAAAATGTTTAAATTACACATATCAATACGAAGAAGCAAAAAAATACATTGATAAGGGTATCAAATTAGCTATTAATCTAAATACTTTATACTTATTGGGTGAACTATACTATGAAAAAGGTTCGAATTTATTAAAGCTTGAACAATCTAATAAAGAAGAAGTTGCTGATAACATGAAAACAGCGTTATTTATATTTGAATTAACAAAAAACGAAAAAAAATTACAAATAATTAAAGAAGGATATTTCGAAAAACATAATTGCTAAATAACTACTTATAGTACAATAAAACCTCTTAATATTTTTTATAAACTTGATTCTAAAATAGTATTACTTAATATGAATTTTTTAATGAAAGTTTACTTAACGTACTTTCTATTTTGAAATCTGCATCCTTATTAACACTTTATACTTCTTTTCCTTCCATATTAAAATTAAGATGGTTCAAGTAAGAGGAAGGCAACTTAAAGTGTTTTTTTATGAGCTTTATCATCAACTATTTAGTGTTTCTTTAAATTATTACATAACGTAGTTTTTTTGTACCAAGCTTTGTGAATGCAATTAGATTTATCATTTAGTGTAGTTACATTATTAGAACATCCTGTCATATGTAGAGAGAGTATAGCCAATAAAAAACATAATATTAACTTCTTCAAATAACCACTTCTAACTCTTTTATAATTAACTTTTTTTACGGAATAAGATTCCTTGTTAATTTTACATTACATTGAAGGGTGGAAAATATTCTTATACTCATAAATTGTTACGCTTGAGTAGGAGAGGGATTTTGGTTTGGGATTCAATTGATAAAGAAAGTGCTTCAAGTTGAAGGGAAATGTTCTAAGGTGTCTTTTCCTTATTTTTAAAAGATCATCCTCAATCCCATGTATAAAAAAATTCTACAATGAGACCTAGTCTAACGACGCGGTCACCTGTAAGATATTCGCATGAATAAACACTGTTCGCTCAGCAATTTTCACCGCAAATACCTTCTTGTCCTCGTCATATTGTTTCTACCCGCTAAAAAGAAAAACATCCTCTAGGCAGAGGATGTTTTTCTTTTTAGCGGTAGTTAATAAATTGTACGTCAATTGGTAAATCAGCGCTACGAACTGCTGCGATAACTGCTTGTAAGTCATCACGGCTTTTCGCTGTAACACGTACTTGATCATCTTGTACTTGTGTTTTTACTTTTAATTTCATTTCTTTAATGATATTGTTAATTCTTTTTGCGTTATCTTTATCGATACCTTGTTGAAGTGTTGCGCGTTGGCGAACAGTGTTACCAGCCGCCGCTTCAACTTTTCCGTAATCTAAGTTCTTAATTGGAACGTTACGTTTTACGAGTTTAGAAATAAGAACGTCTTTTACTTGCTCTAATTTGAACTCATCGTCAGAAGTTAAAACAAGTACTTCTTTCTCAAGTTTAATATCACTTTTACTTCCTTTAAAGTCATATCGGTTTTGGATTTCTTTTAATGCAGTATTAATTGCGTTTGTTACTTCAGGTAATTCTACTTTCGAAACGATGTCAAAAGAACTATCTTTTGCCATAGTTAGCACCTCCAAATAAATTTCTAATCTTTTTATGTACTGTACATACTAAAGTATAGCTGAAAACGAGCTTAGACTTAAGTGTTTTCATGCTTATAATGATGTAACCTCATTTTATTATAGTGAATTTTGGGCAGTTGGACAAATAAAGAGAAAATCGTGTTATAATTAACTTTTGTTTGGAATGATAAAAATATAAAAAGTTAAAAAAGTTCATTTTATATATAGAGAAGGGAATTAAAAAAATATGTATTTACAAATAGGATCGATTGAACAGGTAACTGTTTTACGCGAAACGGAAATCGGATATATGGTTGGGAATGAAGAAGAAGAAATTTTCCTACATAAAAATGAAGTAGCTGGAGAAATTGAAGAAGGCGATACGATTGATGTATTCTTATATCTTGATCACCAAAATCGTATTTCGGCAACAATGAAGGAACCAATTATTACAACGTATGATTGGAACTGGGTAAAGGTTGTAGAAGTTATTCCTAGTCTAGGTGTGTTTGTTGATATTGGTGTATCAAAAGATATACTAATTCCAGCTGATGAATTCCCAATTTATATGCCAGTATGGCCAGAAGTTGGAGACGAATTATATTGTACGTTAAAATTAACGAATCGTGATCGTTTAATTGCTCTTCCAGCAAGAGATAGTGATATGCAAGAAATCGTTGTAGATGCGACACCATCTATGCGTAATAAAAACGTAAACGGACGTGTGTATCGTTCACTTCAAGTTGGTTCGTTTGTATTAACAGATGAGCATTTCCGTGCATTTTTACATCACACAGAAAGAAAAGAGCAAGTTCGCATCGGTCAACGTGTAACGGGACGAATTATTGATGTAAAAGATGACGGTACAATTAACATCTCCCTTCTTCCTCGTAAAGAAGAAGGAATGGAAGATGATGCTGCAGTGATTTATGCATATATGGAAGAACGAGGCGGAGCAATGCCGTTTTGGGATAAGAGCTATCCAGAAGACATTAAAGAGCGTTTCAATATGAGTAAAGCTGCATTTAAGCGTGCACTTGGTAAGTTGATGAAAGAAGAAAAGGTTTACCAAGAAGAAGGTTGGACGTACTTTAAGAAATAAAGGAAATAAAAAGCACCACCTTATATTTTACCTATAAGGTGGTGCTTTTTTAATTCCCTTGCTCATGTACAAGAGTGAACGTATCTTTCAACTCACTATCGTTTATTTTAATATTTGCTTTTTTTAATTCATTTTGCAATAGTTTTTTGCCGAATATAGGGTCAGAGATACGTTCTTCTTCTAAGTTTTTGCGAATAGAGTCTTTCACTTCATCATAAGGCTTTAAAGCTTTTTTATCAGTTAATTTAATAATATGATAACCGTTTGGTGATGCAACGGGATTGCTAATTTGTCCGACCTTTAGTTTATAGGCAGCAGTTTCAAATTCAGGTGCCATTCTACCTGAATTGAAGTATCCAAGGTCTCCGCCTTTCTCTTTTGATAGTAGGTCTTGCGATTCTTGTTTTGCTAGTTCTTCAAATGAAGCACCAGCATCTAATTTTTTCTTTATTTCTTTTGCTTCATTTTCGTCACTTACTAAAATATGGCTTGCTTTAATTTCAGGTTTATAGTGGTCTTTCACGTCTTTTTCTGTAATACTTTTCTTAATCGCTTCATTCATAGCAAGTTTGAACTTAATTTGATTTTTGAAATCAGCTTCATCTTTTAAACCATTGTTTTTCAATACGTTTTTAAATTGGTCTCCGTATTGATTTTTCGCTTTTTGTAATTCTTTATCTACATCATCGTCAGATACTTTATATTTTTTCGTGATAACGTCTTGCGCCATCATTTCGTACAGCATGTCTTTTCCGTAACGATCTTTCAACTGTTTTTCGAAGTCGCTCTTCGTAATGGTTGAGTCTGTTGCTGTAGCGACTGTATCTGAGTCGTTTTTTTGTCCACAAGCAGATAGCATTAATATACTTAGTAGTGCAGTAATAATGAAAATGTGTTTCCCTCTCATGCTAACACCTCATCCGAATATGTTATCGCTATTGTAGAATATAGAAGTGAACATGAAGTGAATTTTTAATGTTTTTTCCCTGTAAACTGTAAAAAAAGTACACCAACAATATTGTCGGTGTACGATGGAATCAAAGGTGATCAGTCTTTTTAGAATAGGCACGCTTACCTTGTTCTATATTCTTTTGTTCTTGCTCATTTTTTTGCGCGCGTTTTGCATTATTATCGCGTGCTTTTTTGTCGTTATCACTCGTATGTGGCATATGTATCAACTCCATTTCTAAACGTTGTACGTTTATCATTTCCTTTTTCGTAAAGACTATGTATAGCAGTGTACTCATGAATAATGAAGGTGGATTGGAAATGGATTTGAAGTTGAATTATACCGAACTTATAAAGAAGTTAATCGTTGTAATGGTCGCAGGTTTGTTAAATGCGATTGGAATGAATTTATTTTTAACGCCAGCGAAAGTGTATGCAAGTGGCTTTGCTGGATTGTCTCAATTGCTATCACAAATATTAGGTGATTTTTTATCTATTCACATATCAACCGGGGTATTATTTAGCTTGTTTAACATTCCAGTCGTTATTTTAGCCTGGAAAAAGGTTGGAAAGGCCTTTACTTTCTTTAGTTTTCTTTGCGTTATCTTTATGACTATGTTTTTAGAAATTATCCCAGTTAGAGCAGTTTCAAACGACATCATATTAAATGCGATTTTTGGTGGGCTTATTTCAGCAATCGGGGTAGGGATTGCGTTGAAGTGGGGGGCTTCTACAGGTGGTTTAGATATAATCGCCATGATTTTATCAAAGATTAAAGACAAGCCTGTCGGTACGTATTTTTTCTTCTTTAATGCACTGATCATTATCGCTGCCGGCTATGTGTATGGATGGGAAAAAGCATTATATACTTTAGTGACTTTGTATGTGTCAACGCGAATCATCGATGCAATTCATACGCGTCATGTGAAGATTACGGCGTTAATCGTTACGAAGAATGGGGCGGATGTACGAAAGGCGATTCACTCACGCTTAGTGAGGGGGATTACAACTATACCAGCAACTGGTGCTTATACGAATGAAAATAAGGAAATGTTAATGATTGTTATTACTCGTTACGAACTGTACGAATTAGAGAGGGTTATTAAACAAGTGGACCCAGGTGCATTTACAAACGTACTGCAAACGGTTGGGGTATTCGGATTGTTTCGAAAAGATTAAAGAGGACCAAAGCTGGTCCTCTTTTTTAATGTGCATTCGTAATGTTTTGCAACTGCTCTTGCATTTCACGTAGCTGAACTTTTTCAGCTGTTGAAGAGTTTGCGTATGCAGAGTGCAAAGCGTTTTTTGCTCTATATACGAGATCTTGTTGCTCGGCACCGCTTGAACAAGATACGGCATTTGCAACAGCATCTCTAGCTTGTTGAAATAGTAAGTTCCCCATTTAGACCCCTCCAAAAGAAGAGTTACTTCTCGCTTTTTCTGCCTCAGCTAATGTACCTCGGTACGGGAATCTTGCATCATGCTTCATAACAGCATCGGCTCCTTGTTGGATAAAACGTTTTGATTTATTCTTTTTACCCATTCGAAAAACCCCCTTTATTTAGCTGAAAACAATCGACGCGCTAACTTTTGCGTCTAATGATAGTATGAGCGTTTGGCGAGAAACTATAAGCAGGGAATTTTTAGATTACAACCCAAGAACCTCTTCTAAATATAGTGCAATGCCATCTTCTTCGTTCGTTAGCGTCGTATGGTTTGCGAGTGATTTTAATTCAGGGATGGCATTTCCCATTGCGATGCCGTGACCAGCAAATTCAATCATTTCAAAGTCGTTATCTTCATCACCGAAAGCGATAATTCGCTCTTGTGGAATGTTGTAATGACTAGAAATTTTTTGTAGTCCGACAGCTTTATTTAATCCGCTTTTTACAATTTCAATAATTGGCCAAGGTGCGCCCCATTTTCTATGGTCAATTACTTCAGCATGCATATCAGTTAAATGTTGACGAATTGCACTGGAATGCTCGTCATGTGCGTCAATTAATAAGCAAGTTGGATGATCGTTTAAAATATTTAATAAGTCTCCTGTAAAAATGTTTGGAGAACCGAATTCAAAAATATGTTTTTTATCTTCATCAATTTCACGAACATACACATCGTCCATTACTTCAGCGTATATATTTTTCACGCCAAAATCAAAGCAAGCTCGGACAATTTCTTGTGCTGTTGCTAGCTCAAGAGGAGAGTGATGTGTGCCCCACTTTGAATCAAGAGGGTGATGTACGTAAGCGCCATTAAAGTTTACGATTGGTGTATTCAGACCAAGTTCTTTATAGTAATCATAACTAGCGCGGAATGGACGTCCTGTTGAAATAACGACAATATGTCCTTGTTCCTTTGCTTTTGCAATTGTATGTTTCGTTCGAGTGGAAATTATTTTGTTGTCTGTTAATAAAGTGCCGTCTAAGTCTAGTGCGATTAAATGCTGTTTGTTCATAATTTCACCTCTTATAATAATTTATTTTTGTTTCTATCTGTATTTCCGTTTTAATATGCAGAAATAAGAGGTTAAGCTGGGTGAGACCACCAAAGATGGAAACTTCACTATATATCCATCTTACGTCGCAAAGTGTTGCGGTGTCTACTATTTCTCGCTGGAAATTAAGAAAAGTCAACATCTTTTTAGAAAGTTCAAACAATGTTTCTTTCATTATGGACAAATTGTGAAAAGGGTTACATTGTTCGTAGGATGAGGCTTATAATGAACATGTAATCTTCTCGTATATGTTTGACTCTCCTTTGAAACTGGCCTATAGTAGGTTGGTTTCTTTTTTTTCTACAAATAGGGAAGAAATCCCTGCTTTAAGCTTGTGTCATTCATGTATATGTGCAAGAATGAAATGTAGTACTTGTTTCCTAAACATGACAGACAAGCTTTCTTTTAAAATGGATATACTAATGAGGCAAAGACGTCATGGAAGGAGAATGGAAATGGGACAAAATCGTAGGTTTCGTTCTGGACAAAAAGCGCCAAATGATGGCATTTACGTAGAAATTGGTGAAACGGGAAGTATGGTGAAAGATCCGCAAATGGTAAAACTAACTGCTGGTGAAAAGTTTCCAGATAACACAAATCATAACCGCCAGTGGACATATAAAAGAAAACCGTAATAGAAGCCGCAATTATTATTGCGGCTTTTTTGTCGTTACACATTATAATTTCATTTACCGTATATTTTTCAGTCGTATCATGCATGCTCCCTTTTTCTTTTTCTAATAATAAGTTTGAAAATACATAATCAAAATTATTGTATAAAAAAGTCAGTTGGCGTATAATCAAATCAAAGGTCAAAGAAAGTCAAACATTTGGAGGACTGTAAAGATGGACTTAAATCAAATGACAACAAAAACACAAGAGGCGATTATGAGTGCTCAATCTTTAGCGGTATCTCATCATCATCAAGAAGTAGATACTGTTCATCTCTTGTTTACATTATTAGAAGAGCAAGATGGGCTAGCAGTACGTATTTTTCAAAAAATGAATGTCGATATAGAAGCGTTAAAACAAGGTGCTGAAGGTTTAATTAAGAAAAAGCCCTCTGTAACGGGAAGCGGTGCAGAAGCAGGTAAATTATATATAACAGGTGCTTTGCAACAACTGCTTGTAAGAGCAGGAAAAGAAGCAGAAAAATTGCAAGATGATTACATTTCAGTTGAACATGTATTACTTGCTTTTACTGAAGAAAAAGGCGATATAAACCAATTATTTACAAGATTTCATATTACGAAAGATAACTTATTACAGTCTTTAATGACAGTTCGGGGGAATCAAAGAGTGACTAGTCAAAATCCAGAAGCAACTTATGAAGCGTTAGAAAAATATGGTCGTGATTTAGTGGCGGAAGTAAGAGCGGGGAAAATTGACCCTGTTATCGGCCGCGATAGTGAAATTCGCCGCGTAATCCGCATTCTTTCACGTAAAACGAAAAACAACCCAGTTTTAATTGGTGAACCAGGTGTTGGTAAAACAGCAATTGTTGAAGGGTTAGCACAGCGTATTGTGAAAAAGGATGTACCTGAAGGATTAAAAGATAGAACAATCTTTGCATTAGATATGAGTGCGCTTGTAGCTGGAGCGAAATTCCGCGGTGAATTTGAAGAGCGTCTCCAAGCTGTATTAAATGAAATTAAAAAGAGTGAAGGTCGTATTTTACTATTCATTGATGAACTTCACACAATCGTCGGCGCTGGTAAAACAGAAGGCGCAATGGATGCAGGGAATATGTTAAAACCGATGCTTGCGCGTGGTGAATTGCATTGTATCGGGGCGACGACGTTAGATGAATATCGTAAATATATTGAGAAAGATCCAGCGCTAGAAAGACGTTTCCAACAAGTATTAGCAGAAGAACCAACTGTTGAAGATACAATTTCCATTTTACGTGGTTTAAAAGAGCGCTTTGAAATTTATCACGGTGTAAATATTCATGACCGCGCGATTGTAGCAGCATCAGTTTTATCAGATCGATATATTTCGGACCGTTTCTTACCAGATAAAGCAATTGACCTTGTCGATGAAGCGTGTGCAACAATTCGTACAGAAATCGATTCTATGCCGACAGAATTAGATGAAGTAACGCGCCGCATTATGCAGCTAGAAATTGAAGAAGCGGCTCTTGGAAAAGAAAAGGACTTTGGTAGCCAAGAACGTCTAAAAACGTTGCAACGTGAATTATCGGATTTAAAAGAAGTTGCAAGTGGTATGAGAGCCAAATGGGAGAAAGAAAAAGAAGATATTCACAAAGTTCGTGACTTACGTGAACATTTAGAGCGTCTGCGCCGTGAATTAGAAGAAGCAGAAGGGAATTACGATCTAAATAAAGCAGCGGAACTTCGCCACGGAAAAATTCCTGCAATTGAAAAAGAGTTAAAAGAAGCAGAAGAAATGGGCGCGCATAATAAACAAGAAAATCGTTTATTACGTGAGGAAGTAAGTGAAGAAGAAATTGCTGATATTGTTTCACGTTGGACTGGCATTCCTGTTGCAAAACTCGTTGAAGGTGAACGCGAGAAATTACTACGTTTAGAGCAAATTTTATCAGAGCGTGTCATTGGACAAGAGGAAGCGGTAAGCTTAGTATCAGACGCAGTTCTTCGTGCGCGCGCAGGTATTAAAGACCCGAACCGTCCGATTGGTTCCTTCATTTTCTTAGGACCTACTGGTGTTGGTAAAACAGAACTTGCAAAAACGTTAGCGCAGTCATTATTCGATAGTGAAGAACAAATGATTCGTATTGATATGTCTGAGTATATGGAGAAACACGCTGTGTCACGCTTAATTGGTGCGCCTCCTGGATATGTTGGATATGAAGAGGGCGGTCAATTAACAGAAGCGGTAAGACGTAAACCGTATTCGGTTATTTTATTAGACGAAATCGAAAAAGCACATCCAGAAGTATTCAACATTTTATTACAAATGTTAGATGACGGTCGCATTACAGATTCGCAAGGACGTACAGTAGACTTTAAAAACACAGTTATTATTATGACTTCAAATATTGGATCTGCTCATTTATTAGATGGATTAGAAGATGATGGCTCCATTAAAGAGGAATCAAGAGAGCTTGTTATGGGACAATTAAGAGGACATTTCCGACCAGAGTTTTTAAACCGTGTCGACGAAATTATTTTATTCAAACCTCTTACAACGAATGAAATTAAAGGTATTGTTGATAAAATTGTAAAAGAATTACAAGGTCGTTTAGCTGACCGTCACATTACGGTAGAATTAACAGACGCAGCGAAAGAGTTTGTTGTCGAAGCTGGCTTCGATCCGATGTACGGAGCCCGTCCATTAAAAAGATATGTACAGCGTCAAGTTGAGACGAAATTAGCGAGAGAATTAATTGCAGGTACGATTATTGACAATAGTCATGTAGTGGTTGATGTAGAAAATAACGAGTTAGTTGTTCATGTGAAATGAAAATAGGTTGTGGAGGAGGATTTCTCCACAGTCTATTAAAAAAAGCACTCTTAAGTGCTTTTTTTATTGTTTATAGACTCTGGTGCAACTTCATTATCGGTTTTAGTGTAGTAATTTTCATCGTGGTAGGGCAAAGCTAAGTGCTCCAATGTTTTTTCATCTTCTAGACAAATAATTTTCAATTCGTATCCTTCAAAATCGGTTGGATAGAAAATATCTTCACTTTGATTTTCAGTTAATGCTACATCAATCATATCCCTTAATTGTTCTAATCCTTTTTTGTTACCGATAATTATAGCTTGATCATGCCACATTTGCTGGCCGTAAATATTGCAAATCTTATAATCTTTGAAATCCATAACATTACTCCTTTATATTACGATATAATCTTTTTTAATAAGAGAATAGTGCTTTTTGTCCTTATATTAGTTATTTAACCGTTAAAGGATAATAAAGGATTTTTATCCATGTAAAAAAGAGTTCGGATAAAATCCGGACTCTTTTTTTAGTGTTGTTCTACTGGCTCGTTTGGAATTGCAGCTGAAATTGCTAGTACGAATACCGCAAGAACAACTGAGAAAATAGACGCTTGGTTAAAATCGTATGTACCGCCAGTCATAGAGCCGATTACGTAGCTCATCATATGTACAAGCAAGAACGACCAAATTAATGCCCAAATGAAACGCATATTTTACACCTCTATTCGTTCAATCTGTCCTTATTGTAACACAATTGAAAAAAGAATATAGAAAAAATATTTGTAGATTTTTCAACGCAAATTTGCATTCCGTTCATACATTATAAAAGAGTACTTTTATACGTTTAGAAAATAAGGCGGGGGAAAAATGAGTATTACGGAACGTTTTTTTTACTTAGAAAAAGAACCATGCGTTATTTATTTACCAGAGAAGCCAAATGGATTTTCTGTCATGCTTCTTGGTGATTACAACTACTTTATTGAGAATGGTACAAGTTTATGGACACAGCATACAGGTAGATCTTATTTTTTACATGGCCTTATTGAGGAAGGCTATACGGTCTTTTCTTCTAATTTATACGGAAGACATTGGGGAAACGACCAATCTGTTCGTCTAGCGAAACGTCTATATGACGTTGTGTTGAGAAAAGAGACATTAAATGCAAAAATGCACATTATGGCAGATGGTATGGGGGCACTTGTTGCGCTTGAAATGATGAACAAATACCCTGAATGTATACGTTCTGTCATTATGTTAAATCCGTGTTTAGATTTACCAGAATATGTGGAGTTTGAGAAAGAGCATAAATTTTTTTACAAGAGACTCTTGAAGGAATTAAGTTTGGCGTATGATGCTAAAGAAGAAGAATTAGAAGCGAAAATAAATAAGAAGTCATTTACGCTTCTTCCGTCTTGTGTACCTGTTAAAATTTTTGTATCAACACAAGAAAAAAGAGGAAGAAAACAGCTGCTACGTAAATACGAGAAAATGAGGCAATTGAACCAATGCGATACTTCTGTCTTATTCCATCTGCAAGATGTGAAATATAAAATGGTTAGGCAAACGACTGATTTCTTTAAAAAATATGAAGAAGAATTGTGAAGCTCCCATATACATAAATGAGGAGCTATTTGTTTCAAGGGGAAAGGGTTGGTGGTATGGAACGCGTGCTAATTATAGGTGCACTTACGTTTGTAGGTTATCACCTTGTGAATAAAATGATTGCAGAAGAAGTAGAAGTATATGGTCTTGATTTTGATGAATTTGATAGTATGACAAAAATTAATGAAGAGAAGTTATTGTTAATTGGGCGAAATGCGTTATTTACGTATTATTCGATAAGAGATGAAGACGGATGGAGATCCGTAGAGGAAGAGAAATTTGATGCCGTTTACTTTTGTCTGTATGAACCAAATCAACAAAGGGGCTTTCGAAATGAAAGAGTTATATTACAGTATTTAAAGCGAATGATAAGACTGTGTGAAGAACATAAAGTGAAGTTAAATCTAATTTCTTCTATTGAAGTAGGAAACGCAGATGAGTCCGAAAATAAACGTTTATTTTCGAAAGTGGAAGAAGGATTGAAAAAAGGAGAGGTACAATATAGTGTATTTCGAGTTCCTACATTATATGGTCCATGGCAACCACCTTTTATGATGTATCATCAGCTCATGTTATCAGAACTGGGTGAGAAAGAGTGCCATTATGCGGGTGAGGAAAACGGAAGTGATCTACTGTACGTTGAAGATGTATGTGAATACTTATGGGAAAATGGAATGAACGAGGAGCATCTCGGTATATATAATTTACTTAGTGGCAAAAAATCATTATGGAAAAAAGGTATGAACCTTTTACGTGCAGAGGATAAAGTGAATAAAGAGAATGCGGAAGAAAGAGATGGAGCGGCCGAGGATATTTTAATAAAAAGAAATACTCCGTTAGAATACGGTTTAAATAAACAATTGGCACATATGAAAAAATATAAAGAGTTATACGAAGGATAGAGAGCATGTTACACTATGTATGTGAAAGTTTTAATGGAGAGGAAGAACGTAATATGAATGAGAAAAGCATGCAATTTTTACAAATCGCAATGAAGCATTTACCAGAAGCTAAGGCCATTTTAGATGATAATGGAATTGCGCTTGATATGGAGAAAGCTCAACCAGTATTAGAGTTATTGATGAAAGTTATGAACGAAGCATATGAGCTCGGGAAAGCAGATAAAGAATAAAAGCATTTTTTTAGACGGAAGAGAGGCCCGAACCGTAAGTAGAAGCGGTTCGGGCCTTTTTATATTTCGAAAGAACAGAGAAAGGTATGTTTCCGTTTCTTTTCATGAACAATAAGGTGAATAATGCGTTAGCTTTATGTTTTAGCTGAAATATATTCTAGACAAAAATACATTTATGTTTTAAAATTAGTACCAAGTCATAATAATTGATATAAAACGGAGGGCTGCGATGTGAACGTGGGCATTTTAGGGATCGGAAGATATGTGCCGGAAAAAGTAGTCACAAATCACGATTTAGAGAAAATAATGGATACATCCGATGAATGGATTCGTACGAGAACAGGGATTGCGGAAAGACGCATTGCCGATGATACAATAGATACTTCATATATGGCCGTAGAGGCTTCTAAAAAAGCACTTGAAGATGCAGGGATTAGCGGAGAGGATATCGATCTTATTTTAGTAGCAACAGTAACGCCAGATCGTGCTTTTCCAGCAGTAGCTTGTGTTATTCAAGAAGCGATTGGCGCAAAACATGCAGCTGCAATGGATTTAAGTGCAGCGTGTGCTGGTTTTATGTACGGAATGATTACAGCGCAGCAATTTATTCAAACGGGAACTTATAAAAATATACTAGTAGTTGGTAGTGATAAACTATCTAAAATTGTAGACTGGAACGATCGAAATACAGCAGTACTATTTGGAGACGGAGCTGGTGCGATCGTAATGGGAGCTGTTTCAGAAGGTAAAGGTGTTCTATCTTTCGAATTAGGAGCGGACGGAAGTGGCGGTAAGCATCTTTATCAAGACGAGTATGTTATGATGAATGGCAGAGAAGTCTTTAAATTTGCCGTTCGTCAACTTGGGGATTCTTGTCTTCGCGTTTTAGATAAAGCTGGTCTTACGAAAGAAGATGTGGATTTCTTAGTACCGCATCAAGCGAACATTCGTATTATGGAATCTGCAAGAGAGAGATTAAATTTACCACAAGAAAAAATGAGTATGACAATTGAGAAGTTCGGTAATACATCAGCTTCTTCCATTCCGATTGCGATGGTAGAGGAATTGCAAAACGGACGTATTCAAGATGGTGATTTAATTATACTTGTTGGTTTTGGCGGCGGATTAACGTGGGGAGCAGTCGCTCTTCGTTGGGGTAAATAAGGACTGAGAGAAAAAAAGGAGTGTATTTTGTATGGAAAAAAAGAGGGTCGTAATTACAGGATTAGGAGCTGTTACACCGGTCGGTACAGATGTTGAAACAGCGTGGGAAAACATTAAAAAAGGTGTATCTGGAATCGGACGACTTACAAGAATTGATCCGGAACTATTTCCAGCAAAAGTAGCAGCAGAAATTAACGACTTTGAAGTCGAGAAATATATTGATAAAAAAGAAGCGCGTCGTATGGATCGCTTTACACAATATGCAGTAGCGGCAGCGAAAATGGCAGTTGCAGATGCAAAGCTTGAGATTACAGAAGAAAACGGACCTCGAATTGGTGTATGGATTGGTTCTGGTATTGGCGGTATGGAAACATACGAAGAACAATTTAAGATTTTTACTGAGAAAGGTCCGCGCCGCGTGAGCCCATTCTTCGTACCGATGATGATTCCAGATATGGCAGCAGGCCAAGTATCAATCGCAACAGGAGCAAAAGGAATTAACACTTGTTCTGTAACGGCTTGTGCATCTGGTGCAAACTCAATTGGTGATGCGTTTAAAGCGATTCAGCGAGGTGATGCTGATGCAATGATTACAGGCGGAGCAGAGGCGCCGTTAACAAGTATGGCATTCGCAGGATTTAGCTCAGCGAAAGCATTAACATTCAATGAAGATCCAGCAACAGCTTGCCGTCCATTCGATAAAAACCGTAGCGGTTTCGTAATGGGTGAAGGTTCGGGTATTTTAATTCTTGAAGAATTAGAGCACGCATTAGCTCGTGGTGCTCACATTTATGCAGAAATCGCTGGTTACGGTGCAACTGGTGATGCATTCCATATTACAATGCCGGCTCCTGGCGGTGAAGGTGGCGTGCGCGCAATGCGTCAAGCTTTAGCAGATGCAGGTCTACAGCCAGAAGATATTGATTACATTAATGCGCATGGTACAAGTACGGATGCGAATGAAAAGTATGAAACGATGGCAATTAAAGAAACGTTCGGTGAGCATGCGTATAAAGTAGCGATTAGCTCAACGAAATCAATGACAGGTCACTTATTAGGGGCAGCTGGTGCTGTTGAAGCGATTTTCTCTATTAAATCAATTACAGATGGAGTAATTCCTCCAACAATTAACTATGAGACACCAGATCCAGAATGTGACTTAGATTACGTACCGAATCAAGCGAGACATCAAGAAGTAAACGCAGTGTTAAGTAATTCATTAGGATTCGGTGGTCATAACGCAGTATTAGTATTTAAAGCGTATAAATAATAGATGAAATAAGGAGTTTTTTCGTAACATATTGCGAAAAAACTCCTTATTTATTTTTACGCCTTTTTCTCCTTTTGCATATACATAAGAAAAAGGAGGGATAAAGATGGGGGTTGTTGAAACTGCTGAGTGGTTACATCTATATTACGGACGGCCAGAAAAGCTGTGTGAGAAGTTTACGAAGTATATCCCGCTACCAAAAGAAAGATTGTATCGCTTTTTAATTTCTAAAGGTATGTATCGCCCCGTTATGCGAGGAGAACGAGAAATTAAAGAGTTAGAGAAAAAGGAAGTTTGGAAAGAGTTACGTGCAGAATATGAGAAGCTGAAAGATTGGCTAAAAGGTCCAGATGTCCCTGTCTTTATTTTATTATCAGATTCCTATAATCGAACGGTACAAGAAGAGTATAACGGCAGGGCTGGATTATCTATGCGTCACGTTATTTTCTTATTTGTATGTGGACGGAATTCGGTGGAAGAATTAAAAGTGTTACTAGCGCATGAATATCATCACATATGCAGGTTACATCAAATTGAGACGAAAGAAACGGAATATACATTACTTGATACGATGATTATGGAAGGTTTGGCTGAGCAAGCGGTAACGGAAAGATATTCAGAAAAAAACAATGCACCGTGGACGACGTATCTTTCAAAAGAAGAGGCTATATATTATTGGAAAAATGTTGTGCATGAAAGAATAAGTATAAAGCGAGGAACAAGGGAGCACGACATCTTATTAAATGGATTTCATTCTTATCCGAAGATGCTTGGCTATGCGCTTGGATTTCATATTGTCAAAGATTGTGTAACTTTGGAAGGAGAAGATACACTTTCTTTATTGCCTATAGATGCGAAAGAAATATTGAATAAAGCAAATACATTTCATATATAAAAAAACAGGAGCTCTCTTTCCTGTTTTTTTAGTATTAATAGAAGAAAAAATAATAATTAGAATATATTTCCTTAGGTGGAATAAAGTTAAGAAAAATTGAACATAATGATGGATACAAACAGTAGTGAAGTGAGGGGTAGTGAATGTTATATCTACATGATGTATGGGTAAATTGGTTTGAAGGTGAAGAAAATGGGTATAACGTTTGTCATTTTTACGAATGGCGGAAAGATGATACGATTGAGCTATTAGATCAAGTGCCATTATTAAAAGTAGATGCCACATTATATCATTACATCGAGAACGAATTGTTAGAGCTTCCGCAAAAAATGTTGGAAGACGTACATCATAAGGCTTATATTCGTAAAAATCATGAACGTTTGCAGCAAGAGTATTGCTTTGTAGTTACAGATGGAAAAGGAATTATTGCGATTGACACAATTGGTTACAATGTACCGATTCGAAAAAGTAGACTTATACCGCGCCAAGAGCAGATGGTATATGAGATGGTAGAAAACGTACAAGCAGAAAAGTATGAGTTCCAAGTAGAAGAAATAGAAAAAGAACATCATATTTTATCACCATCACCATTCATTATGAATGGCTTGACTCGTAAAGAAAGACAGCTTAAACAATTATTATTTATGGCGTTAGATCAATTACATACAACGAAAAACACAGCAGAAATTCGCTATTGGTTCACAGAGTGGGATCCATCAGCATACGGAATGGTTCAACATATGGAATTTGAAGATATTTGGGCTAAGCTGTATGAGGAAGCGAAAACAGGTTGGTCTGAGAAGCACGAACAATTATGCGAGCGTCTCGTAAAAGGGCAACCATTTTTTGAAAAGTTATGGGAAATGGAAAACGAGCAAAAGGTAAATTAAAAAAACCGCCGATTGGCGGTTTTTTTAATTTGGTGTAACTTATCTTCAGCAGCAAGCTCTTCGTGTCTAAGAACTGAACGAGCTGCCTCCGCTTTTATATGAAATCCAGCTCTGGCTCCTAGCCCTTCGCTTTATATGTTACCTACGTTTTCTGCTTAGTCCCATTGCGTTTTCTACTTTGCGTAGTTGTTTGAATGCGACGCGATTTGCTTTTTCGGCACCTTTGTCTAGAATTTCGTCTAGTTCTGGTGAGTTAATTAGTTCGTTATATTTGTCTTGGATTGGGCGAATCGCTTCTACGACTACTTGTGCTAGGTCGCCTTTGAAGTCGCCATATCCTTTTCCTTCGTACATTGCTTCGATTTCTTCAACTGTTTTTCCAGAGAATGAAGAGTAGATTGTTAATAAGTTAGAGATGCCAGGTTTGTTTTCTTTATCGAATTTCACGATACCTTCAGAGTCAGTTACAGCACTCTTAATTTTCTTTTCAATTGTTTTTGGTTCATCAAGCATGCTAATCATTGATTTTGGATTCGGATCAGATTTACTCATTTTTTTCGTAGGCTCTGTTAGTGACATAACGCGAGCTCCTACTTTTGGAATGCGGATTTCAGGAATTGTGAATACTTCACGGAAGCGTTTGTTGAAACGCTCTGCTAGGTCACGTGTTAATTCCATATGTTGCTTTTGATCATCACCAACAGGCACGATCTCAGTGTTGTAAAGTAAAATATCAGCAGCCATTAATGGTGGATACGTTAGTAATCCAGCTGGTACTGAATCTCTACCTGACGCTTTATCTTTATATTGCGTCATACGCTCTAATTCTCCAACGTAAGCAACTGATTGCATAATCCATCCTAGTTGAGCGTGTGCCGGTACTTCTGATTGTACAAATAACGTAGCTTTTTCAGGGTCGATACCGCATGCTACATAAAGTGCAGCAAGACTGCGGATGTTTTTACGAAGCCCGACAGGATCTTGAGGTACTGTAATCGCATGTTGGTTTACAATACAGAAATAACAGTCGTGTTCATTTTGAAGCTCTGTAAATTGCTTCATAGCTCCTAAATAGTTTCCAAGTGTAATCGTTCCACTTGGCTGAATACCAGAAAAGATAACTGACATAATTAATTCCTCCTAAATTTGAATGCGTAATGGGGAAGAGAAGGCAAACAAAAAAAGCCCATTCATCCCAAAAAACTATAGGGACGAATGGACCGCGGTACCACCCTAATTATTTCACTACTGTGAAATCTCTCTAATCCATAATAACGTTTGGATATAACGCCAAAGCCTACTACTTTCGGTTCGGTTTGGAGCTCAAAAGCCCATTCCATACTGTACAATTACTTGTTCACACCAGCCACAAGCTCTCTGAAATTGCCTCAATATGTACTCTTCTTTATCATCGCATACATATAAATTTATTTATTGTTACCTGAGCTCTTTAAATATGAAAGAACTAAAGTTTTATAACAAAATGTTTTGCTGATTATTATATCATATGGGATAGTGTTTGCAAACTACATCAAAATAGTAAAGCTAATGAAGGTCGAGAACAACCCAAGAATGATACCGGTAATGCAAATTGGATACGTCCATTTGAATGAATATGTTTTATAAATACGTTCTTTCTTATCGACAGGTTCCTCTACTTCTTCAATTAAAGAGTCAATTTTTTTGTTCGTACCAAATACTCTTTGGAAGGCGTAAATTGTTACATTAAAAAATCCATTTTGAAATATGAATAAAAAACCGCCTATAAGAATAAAAAATAGTGCAATATAAAACGAGATGTTGACAAAATTCAACAAAAAATGCGATGAAACGAGGAATGCACCAATACTAGAAGCGATTATCGCTATGAAAATTAGTATACAAGTATGAAAAAAAACTTTATTCAAAATGTTCCCCTCCGTCAAAATATTACTAGAATTATTATACTATAAAAGCTATAATATGTACTAGAACTAATTTTTTGAAAATTATACGCAATTAAAGGTCTGATTGCAAGATGATGGTAGCAATGTTAACGTATCCCTTTACAAAAAAATAAAAATATAAACATTTTATTAAAAATTTTAACAAAAAAACAAAAAACTATATTCACAATTGTTATATTATATGTATAATGAAAATTGTAGAAACTTGGAGATTATTCTTTCAATTCTACTTTTTTACAAGTGAGGGTACAGGAAGTGCAATTAGGGGAGGCAACACAACATGAAGAAAAAGATACCGTTATTACTTGCATCGACGTTGACTGTCAGTATGTTAGGAGCTTGTAGTTACCAAAAAGAGGATAATAAAGCAGGCGCGAAAGAAAAATCCTCAAACAAGCAAGTGTTAAATCTAACTGAGACAGCTGAAATCCCAACTATGGATACGACGTTATCAACAGATGCAACATCTTCTAACATCATGAATAACACAATGGAAGGGTTATATCGTCTGGGGAAAGATGATAAACTTGTTCCAGGTGTCGCTAAATCTTATGAGAAATCAGAGGATGGCAAAAAGTATGTGTTTAAGTTACGTGAAGATGCGAAATGGTCTAATGGTGAACCTGTAACAGCGAAGGACTTCGTTTATTCTTGGCGAAGAGCTGTAGATTCAAACACGGGTGCCAAGTTTGCTTACATACTATTTGATGTTAAAAATGCGGAGAAAGTTAACAAAAAAGAGTTACCAGTTGAAGAACTTGGTGTAAAGGCAATTGATGATCATACACTTGAAGTGGAATTAGATAACCCTGTTCCTTATTTTGTAAGTTTAACAGTCTATCCAACATTGTATCCTTTGAATGAGAAGTTTGTAACAGAACAAGGAGCAAAATTTGGATTAGAATCCAATACGACACTTTATAATGGTCCATTCGTATTAAATGAATGGAAGCATGAACAAAGTTTCAAGCTTAAGAAGAATCCAACGTATTGGGAAAATAAAGAAGTAAAACTTGAGGAAATAAACTTCAATATTGTTAAGGATCGTTCAACTGCTATAAATTTATATGAAACGAAAGCAATTGATCGTGTAGTCTTAACATCAGAGTTTGTAGATAAATACAAATCAGATGCTGACTTTAAAACGATTAAGAGACCATCTACACAATTTATTCGCTTAAATGAAAAGAATAAATTTTTAGCAAATAAAAATATCCGAAAAGCAATTGCAATGTCCTTTGAACGTGAAAACATCGGAAAAGTAATCTTAAACGATGGTTCAGAGGGTATATATGGTTTTGTTCCGAAAGGCTTAGCAAAAGGTCCGAATGGAAAAGACTTCCGTGAAGAAAACGGAAAGCTTATAAAAGAGGATATGAAAGAAGCACAAAAATACTGGGAAGCTGGTAAAAAAGAACTTGGTGTAGACAAAGTAGAGTTAGAGCTATTAAACTTTGATACTGATGATGCTAAAAAAATCGGAGAGTATTTAAAGGGACAATTTGAAAAGAACTTACCAGGTTTAACAGTTCCAACAAAAATGCAACCATTTGCACAAAAATTAAAACTTGAAGCAAGTGGAGATTATGCAATGTCATATGCGGGATGGAGTCCAGATTATATGGATCCAATGTCATTCCTTGAAATGTATACGACAGGTAATGCGCAAAACAAAGTACATTACGCAAACCCAGCGTATGATGATTTAATTAAAAAAGCAAAAACAGAAGTTGATGTACAAGCTCGTTGGGATGCATTATTACAAGCAGAAAAACAACTGCTTGAAGATGCAGCAATTGCTCCAGTATATCAACCTGGAAAAGCATATTTACAACGCCAATCTATTACTGGCCTATTAGAACATAAATATGGCGGGGAATTTAGCTATAAGTGGGTTGAACTCAAAAACTAAAAATGGTTTCCATCATGAATAAGGGTATATGCCTATGATGGGCATGTACTCTTATTTTAAAAAAATAAAAGTAAGAATATTTAAAACTATCTTATTGCTTTTGAGAAAAACGGGGAGGTGCTTGACTATGGGACGTTATGTATTAAAACGTTTCGTGTACATGGCTTTGACATTATTTTTAATTACTACACTGACTTTCTTTTTAATGAAATTACTTCCGGGTTCTCCGCTTAAAAACCAGGAGAAGTTATCACCGGCACAAAAAGAAATCATTCTTGAAAAATATGGCTTAAATGATCCAGTACCAGTTCAATACGCACGTTACTTAGGTAACTTAGCAAAAGGTGATTTAGGGGTATCATTCCAATATGATAACCGTCCAGTAACAGACATGATTGTGGATCGCATTGGACCATCAGCACAACTTGGTTTACAAGCGATTATATTAGGAACATTTATCGGTTTAATTTTAGGAATCGTTGCGGCACTTCGTAACAATACGTGGGTCGATTATGGAGCGACAATTATTTCCGTACTCGGGATGTCGGTACCATCGTTCGTATTTGCCGCATTACTACAATATTTCGTAGGGGTAAAACTTGGATGGTTCCCAGTAGCATTCTGGAAAGGACCAGAGTTTACAGTAATGCCTACAATCGCTTTATCGATGGCAGTTATCGCAACAATCGCACGTTTCGCTCGTGCAGAGTTAATTGAAGTTATGCAAGCTGACTACATTTTAACAGCGAAAGCGAAAGGAATTAGCCAAGGCGTTATCATTATCAAACACGCCCTTCGTAACGCGTTAATTCCAGTTGTAACAATTTTAGGACCAATGGTTGCAGGGTTAATTACAGGTACATTAGTTATTGAGCAAATTTATGCTGTACCAGGACTAGGGGAACAGTTCGTTAAATCTATTACAGTGAATGACTATACAGTTATTATGGGAACTACAATTTTCTATAGTGCGATCTTCATCTTAGTTATTTTCATTGTTGATATTTTATACGGAATTATTGATCCTCGTATTCGTTTAGCGGGAGGGAAAAAATGATGAAAGATGTACAAAAATTATCTCCAGACTTATTTCAACAAGCTAATCAAAATAATGTGGATAATGAAGTCATTGCCCGTCCAAGCTTAACGTTTTGGCAAGATGTAAGAAGACGTTTGTTCCAACATAAAGGAGCAATGTTCGGTTTAGTTTTATTAACGCTTATTATCTTACTAGCAATCTTCGGACCGATGGTAAGTAAGCACTCGTATAAAGAGCAAGATTTAGGACGTGCAAAATTGCCACCGAAAATTCCAGTTATTGAAAATGTTCATTGGTTACCATTTGACGGTACAGATCAATATGGTGTTGACCAATATGAAAAACGTGATATTAAAGAGTATTTCTGGTTTGGTACAGATGATCTTGGACGCGATTTATGGACAAGAACATGGGAAGGTACACGCGTATCATTATATATCGCTCTTTTAGCAGCAGCAATTGACTTAATAATTGGGGTTGCATATGGAGGTATTTCAGCATTCTATGGCGGTAGAGTAGATAACATTATGCAACGTATTATGGAGATTATTAACGGTATTCCATACTTAATCATCGTTATTTTAATGGTAATCATTATGGGATCTGGTATATGGTCAATTACACTCGCAATGGCAATTACAGGTTGGATAGGGATGTCGCGTATCGTTCGTGGACAAATCTTAAAATTAAAAAACCAAGAATACGTATTAGCATCTCGTACATTAGGTGCAACAAATACACAATTAATTGTAAAACACTTAATCCCGAACGTAATGGGACCAATTATCGTAATGACAATGTTTACAATTCCAACAGCGGTGTTTGGTGAGGCGTTCTTAAGCTTCATCGGTTTAGGTATTCAGCCACCATTCGCATCACTAGGTTCTCTTGTAAATGACGGTTATAAATCAATTCAAACGTATCCGCATATGATGTTCATTCCTGCGGTTGTCATCAGTATATTAATTTTAGCATTTAACTTAATGGCAGACGGATTACGCGATGCGTTAGATCCAAAAATGCGTAAGTAAAAGAGGGGAGAGGCAAAGATGAAAACATTGTTAGAGGTAAAAGATTTACAAGTCTCCTTTGATACACATGCAGGTGAAGTACAAGCTGTACGCGGCGTTACTTTTGATTTGAAAAAAGGGGAAACATTAGCGATTGTAGGAGAATCTGGTTCTGGGAAATCAGTTACTTCTAAAGCGTTAATGGGTTTAATTCCGAATCCTCCTGGACGCATTAAAAATGGTGAAATCGTATTTGAAGGTCGTGACTTAACGAAATTAACAGAAAAAGAAATGCAGCAAGTACGTGGTAAAGATATCGCGATGATTTTCCAAGATCCAATGACATCATTAAACCCAACGATGACAATTGGAAATCAAATTATGGAAGGCCTTATTAAACACCAAGGGATGAGTAAAGCAGACGCACGTAAAGTTGCGTTGGAATTAATCGACCTTGTAGGTATTCCAAATCCAGAAGCTCGTTTAAAACAATATCCGCACCAATTCTCTGGTGGTATGAGGCAGCGTGTAGTTATTGCGATGGCGTTAGCTTGTAACCCGAAATTATTGATTGCGGATGAGCCGACAACAGCGCTAGACGTTACAATTCAGGCGCAAATTTTAGAGCTTATGAAGGACATTCAGCAAAAAACAGAAGCAGCAATCATTTTCATTACGCATGACTTAGGTGTAGTGGCAAATGTTGCGGACCGCGTAGCAGTTATGTACGCTGGTAAAGTTGTTGAAATCGGAACTGTAGATGAAATTTTCTACAACCCAAAACATCCATATACTTGGGGCTTAATCGCATCTATGCCAAGTTTAGATGGTTCAGAAGAAGAGTTATATGCAATCCCTGGAACGCCTCCAGATTTATTGAAGCCGCCAAAGGGAGATGCTTTTGCACCACGTAACCCACAGGCATTAAAAATTGATTTTGAAATGGACCCACCTTTATTTAAAGTAAGTGATACACACTATGCGGCAACTTGGTTACTTCATGAGCAAGCTCCAGAAGTAAAACCGCCGGCAGTCGTTGAAAAACGTATTCTTCAAATGAAAGCAGGTGAACAACATGACTAAACAACGTGAGAAATTAATTGAAGTAAAAAATGTAAAGCAGCACTTCGACGTGAGTGGTGGTGTTGTCAAAGCGGTTAATGATATTTCATTTGATATTTACCGCGGAGAAACATTTGGTCTTGTAGGAGAATCAGGTTGTGGTAAATCAACAACTGGAAGAACGATCATTCGTTTATATGATGCAACTGCTGGTGAAGTATTGTTTGATGGTGAGAATGTACATGGTAAAAAATCACGCGCAGAACTGAAGAAATTCAACCGTAAAATGCAAATGATTTTCCAAGATCCATATGCATCATTAAACCCGCGTATGACAGTAGGGGATATTATTGCAGAAGGTATTGATATTCACGGATTAGCGAAAAACAAAAAAGATCGTATGGACCGTGTTCATGAATTATTAAACACAGTTGGTTTAAATAAAGAGCACGCAAACCGTTTCCCGCATGAATTCTCAGGTGGACAACGTCAACGTATCGGTATCGCTCGTGCACTTGCTGTAGAACCTGAATTTATCATTGCCGATGAGCCAATCTCAGCACTTGACGTATCAATTCAGGCACAAGTTGTAAACTTACTGAAAAAGTTACAAAAAGAAAAAGGATTAACATACTTATTCATTGCCCATGATTTATCAATGGTAAAATACATTAGTGACCGCATTGGCGTAATGTATCGTGGTCAAATCGTTGAATTAACAACAAGTGATGAGTTATATGCAAATCCAATTCATCCATATACAAAATCACTATTATCAGCAATTCCACTTCCAGATCCAGATTATGAGCGCAATCGTAAACGTATCGTATACGATCCATCTCAGCACAATTATGGTAGTGAAGAACCGATAATGCGTGAAATTCGCCCAGGACATTTCGTATTATGTTCTGAAGCGGAGTATAAGAAATATAAAGAGATTTATCAATAATAAAAAATCCATTCTCCTGAAGTGACCCCTAAAAGTTAGACACGGTTATTTCATTAGGCAGCTTGATAAAAGTGAGCCCGGTATTGTACCGGGCTCACTTTTAATTTTGCCTTTATCCGTTTTGTGTTTTTATTTTTCATGGATGGACGCCCCTTTTTCTTTGGTTCAAGGGCATCTAAGCCACCTACTTCAAATTGCTTCTTCCATTGATAAACCGTTGTAAAAGAAGGAATCGTGAATATAGCCGCAACCAGTATTGAAATTGTGCCTTTGTAACATGCATCTGTTTTACATATTCGGTTTGAGAAATTATTTTTGGATTAAATCCTTGAACGAGCGTTACCTTTGAATCCTTCGTAAATTTTGTCATACAAAAAACTGCACCTCCAATTGTTAGACTGTGTCTAACAATTGGAGGTGCAGTTCAGAAGAATGGCTTTTTTATTGATGGAAGGGATGACAGGATAGATTGGTTTTAAAATTAGTTTATCTCAATTGTTGTTACTTAATTTAAACTTATAAAAAAGAATTTTCCATAAGTTTATTTCTATTTCGAGACTAAAAAATAAGTGTTTTTTAGTAGGAAAAGCTGATTTTATTATTTTGATTGGTGAAAGAGATAGTACTAATATGTAGATATACATCATGATGTGTTTTTGAAATAAAAGCGTTTTTGTAAAGTAAACGAAAAGATTTATACAATCATGAAAGAGAACGAGTATCTATTAAAAATAATGGGGAGGAAGCAATTTGCTGAAGAAAATTATTTCGATGTTCGTCGCTATTGGGATAGTATTCATAGTAGGTAGTAGTTTTAATGTGTCACATGCGTATGAAAAGACAGGATACAAATTATCGACAAAAAATCAGAGTTTTAAATGGGGTGACCGTTTATTGGGAAGCAGTGTAATAAAGAGTGGTTGGCAGGATGCTATTTCATCTTGGCAAAATAGTGCGGCTAATGCCAAATTTTTTTATCACGGATCTTCGGTACACACATTAAATTCGTGGTATGAATCCTCGTCCACATATTATGGAAGAATGAGTGTTCAATTAAATAATAAAATTGTTACGAAGTTTTCTGGAGACATTAATGCAGGTAATACAAATATCACGAAATCAAATGTTGCTAAAAGTACGGCTGTTCATGAATTAGGACATGCATTAGGACTCGATCATAATACAGGGACATCTATTATGAATAGTGATAGAGATCGTACCAAAATGCATGTTCCTCAAAAAGATGATGTGAATGGTGTAAATGCAATTTATAAGTGAAAGTAAGGGGGGATATATAATGAATAAAAAATTGAAATTCATTTTGTTGACAGTCCCTTTCGCAATTTTCTTAGGTATAGGGGGATATAGTATTTATTTTGAAGAAGTCGAAGATAAAATAATTTTAATAACTAAAGATTTTCCATCCACAAGTAGATTAGAAGACATGGTTAAGGAAGCCGATGTAGTTGCAATAGGCAATTATGATGGCTTTGATTCAACTTGGAATATGGCGCGTAATCCACAAGACATTAGTCAAGAAGATCAGGAGAATTATGTAGAGGGGCATTTATACAATTTTAACGTAAAAGAAGTTTTAAAAGGAGACCCTTTACAAGGTAGAATGAAAATTAATTATCGATACGCAGAACAAATTGAAATCGATGATTCGAATAGTAAGGTTGTAAATGAAGACCCTCTTTATATAAAGCCGGAGATTGGGAAGAAATACATGTTATTTTTGAAAAAAGATGAAAATATGAATCATTACTTTGGTGCAATTGAACCATTTTCTATAATGTTTGATGAAAATGATATAGCGTATTTACAGTCAAACTTATTACATGTAGACGAAGAGAGATTAAGTGTTAAAAAGAAACAAGATAACCAAACATATATTTTAAAAAATCAAGTGGATCATACAATATCGGATACGATTTCTAATAAGAATATTGACGAATTGAAGATAGAAATTGAAAAGTATAATTAAAAAAAGCTGTTCCAACAATTTGTTGGAACAGCTTTTCTCCAATGCGAATTTCATTTATAAATGACTGCATCTCGATTAAAGGAGTGCTACTGCGCCTGAACAGAAACAATCTCCTCTTGTTCTTCAGGTTTAACAAGTGCATAACGCTCCCACGCTCTACTTTTCCAGCGGAAGAACATAATAATGGCACGTGTCCATTCATCAATAGCAATTGCTAGCCAAATACCAACGAGCCCCATATCTAAATGGAAGGCAAAAAAGTAGCCGAGTGGTAAACTCATTAACACCATAGAAAATGCGCCGATTAAAACTGGGTACTTTGCGTCACCAGCTGCACGAAGTGAATTGATGATGACGATGTTCATCGTACGTCCTGTTTCAAGTAGTACACTTAGTAAAAGAACGCTTGCACCTAACGAAATAATGTGCGGATTATCTGTAAATAGTCCCATTAATTGTGTGCGGAATGTAATAACGAGAGCAACCATACATAAAGTGACACCAATCGCCCACTTTACACTTTTCCATACACGTTCATACGCTTCATCTTTTTCACCACCGCCAACGAGGCGCCCAATAATAATTGCAGTTCCCATACCGATTGCAATAGCGAATAAATAAGTGAACATAGAAATGTTCGTAGCGTATTGTCTAGCCGCTAACGATTCCGTTCCTAAATATGTTGCATAGTATAAGAAGACAATTTGGCAAGCTTGATACATAACCTGCTCAAATGCAGATGGAATCCCAATCTTTAAAATTTTTCCGATGTATTCTTTTGATAAGGTGAAGTAGTATTGTAATTTCACACGGTACTCCATAACGCGGTACAGTAACCAGAAGAAAACGATAAGCGCGATTAGCCTGCTGGCAGCAGAAGAAATGGCAGCCCCTTGTACACCAAGCTCTGGAAAACCAAATTTCCCGAAAATGAGTACGTAGTTTCCAGCGATATGAATAATATTCATTCCAAGTGAAATAAACATCGCTTGCTTTGTGAAGCCATGTACGCGGATAATTGCGGCTAATGAATTAATAATAGCTTGAAGGAAAATAGCTCCTCCGACGATAGATAAATAGCTCTGTGCATACATAAGTACATCGCCTTGTAAGTTCATCGCCATCATCATATGTTTTGAAAATAAAAGAAAACCAGCACTTATAACGAGTCCGACCACTAAATTTAATGTGACGGCTAAAGCTGATATTTTAGATGCTTCCATAAAACGTTTGGAACCGAGGTATTGAGATACGACGATAGCTGCGCCGTTCCCGATGACTTCTAGTACCAAAATAGCGATATGGAGATATTGATTCGCTGCACCAACCCCAGATACAGCATCGTCTGATAATGCACTTAACATGAAAGTATCAGCGATCCCCATTAACATAAATAGAAAAACTTCTAGAAAAATAGGCCATGTTAATAAGAATAAACTTAATTTCTCAGTGGGCCCGTTTTTTGCCTGAATTGCTGTCATGTCCGTCCCCTCTTTACCGATATCTATTTTTAGCAAAGTGTATCGTAACATACTTTCTTAACCTTTGCACTCATTTTAACCTACATATCTTTATTATGAAGGGAGCGCTATTTTATGATAAAAACAGAAGGATAATTATGCAGAAAGTATTATAGAATATAAAATTTATTTTTATCTAATAATTTAGAAAAAATATAAAAATAATTATTTCTGACATTTCAGTAAGGAAAATCAGCAATATGAAACGTTTACAAAGGTTTATTTTTTAACAGAAAATTTTAATAAAATAGAAATATAAATATACAAAAAATATATTTGTGTGTATAATATGAATTATTGGAACATATATATATTTCTATTTGTTTGAAAATGAAAGGGCTAACATTTTTGTGGAGGGTGGAAATATGAAAAAAAAGATGCCAGTTTTTGTAGTATCAACAGTAGCGATGAGCATGATGTTAGGGGCATGTAGCTACCAAAAAGATGAACCGCAAGCGAACGCAAAAGGAGATAGCGGGAAAAGCGGTGCGAAGCAAGTTATTAACTTAATTGAAACACAAGAGATTCCAACGATGGATCCAGCGTTATCAGCTGATGCAGTTTCTTCAAGAGTAATGACTAATACGATGGAAGGCTTATACAGTTTAGGAAAAGATGATAAGCTAGTTCCTGGTGTAGCGAAGGAATTCAAAAAGTCAGAAGACGGTAAAAAATATACATTTACATTACGTGAAGACGCAAAATGGTCAAATGGTGAGCCTGTGACAGCGAAAGATTTCGTATACGCATGGCAAAGAGCGATTAATCCAGATACAGCTGCGAAATCAGCGTACATTATGTATGATATAAAAAATGCAGAGAAAATTAATAAAAAAGAGATGAGTCCAGACCAATTAGGGGTAAAGGCGATTGATGATTATACATTAGAAGTGGAATTAGATAATTCCATTCCATATCTTGTAGATTTAATGGTATATCCAATCTTCTATCCTGTGAATGAAAAGTTTGTGAAAGAGCAAGGTACGAAGTTTGGTTTAGAAGCGAATACAACACTTTATAACGGACCATTTACATTAAGTGATTGGCAACATGAACGTAGCTTTAAAATGACAAAGAGCGCGTCATATTGGGATAATAAAGAAGTGAAGATTGAGGAAGTAAACTTTAATATTGTTAAAGATACGTCTACACCAATTAATTTATATGAAACAAACGCAGTCGATCGAGCGACGTTATTAGCGGAGTTCATCGATAAATATAAAGGAAAACCAGATTTCCAAACAGTAGAAGATACATCTGTATTCTTCCTTCGTTTAAATCAAAAAGATCCAGCGTTAGCAAATAAAAATATTCGTAAAGCAATTTCACTTGCTTTTGAACGTAAACCGTTCGTTGATACATTATTAAATAACGGTTCTAAGCCAGCAACAGGATTAATTCCTGATAACTTCATTAAAGGACCGGATAAAAAGGACTTCCGTGCTGTAAATGGAGATATTGTAAAACCAAACGTGAAAGAAGCGAAGAAATATTGGGAAGCTGGTAAAAAAGAGCTTGGTAAAAATGAAATCGAATTAGAGTTATTAAACGAAGATGTTGAATTATCGAAGAAAACAGGGGAATATTTAAAAGGTGAGTTAGAAAAGAATTTACCAGGTTTAACAGTGAAAATTAAACAACAACCATTCGCGCAAAAACTAAAATTGGAAGATGCGGGCGATTTCGTCATGTCATTCTCTGGATGGAGTGCAGACTTCCCAGATCCAATTACATATCTTGATATGTTTGTAACTGATGGATCACAAAATAAAATGAAATATTCTAATCCGAAATATGATGAGATCATCATGAAAGCGAAAAAAGATGGAAGCGATGTAAATGCTCGTTGGAAAAGCTTACTAGAAGCAGAGAAAATGTTACTTGATGACGCTGCGATTGTACCGGTATATCAACGTGGTAGAGCATACTTACAAAGAGATTCCATTAAAAATATGTACAACCATAAATATGGCGGCGATTTAAGCTTTAAATGGGCGTCAGTAGAGAAATAAGAAAAAAGCAGGTAATTGCCTGCTTTTTTTAATACGTACGTTTCTTATAAATACCTTTCCCGCCAACCTCGTTCCAGCCGGATTGTACATCCAAACTTTTATTAACAAACTTCATCTTTTCTTTTCCGCCAAAGAGTTTTTCACCAATGCTATTTGTAATGACACCAATCAATGCTGTTATTCCGATGATGAGGGCAGCAACAGTGACAAAATCAATAAAAAAAGCAATCATTTGCAAATTCCCCCTTTGCCTGTCTGTATTTTTATTGTATGAGATAAAAGATGAAAAAGAAAGAAATGTCAGAAAAATATTTGATTTATTTTAGAAATCGTATAGACATGAACGAGAATGTTTGTTAAAATAAGAACAAACGTTCCTTTAATTCTCACTTATATAGTCTTACATTTCTTAATTGATTTATCAAAAAAAGGTAAGAAAACGTTCTCCTTTTTATAGAAAAGATTATGAGGAAATAACTATAAATCATATGAAAAATCTATGAAAAGCAAGCGTTAAGAGGGTTGAAGATTATTGTTAAAGAACAGATGAAGTAAGTGTAATTATGTTACATAGCAGTGAAATACACGGAAGAGTTTTCTCAATTAGAAGGAAATTTACTGTATATTTCTTGCAAAATCTATTGTATAATGATTATAGAAGTTACTTATTAAAAGTAATTGTTGTTTACTAAAAGTTGTTGCTTACATGAAAAGCAATTTTTGCACTTTGTTTTAAGACAAGGTATCGCGAAAAATTGCTGAATTAAGAAATTTAAACTGTAATTAGTACAGAATTTGTACTCTTTAAGGAGAGTGAGCTTTGTATGGTAACATTATATAGTTCTCCAAGCTGTACGTCTTGTAGAAAGGCGAAATTATGGCTAGAGGAAAATCATATTCCTTATACAGAACGTAATATTTTCTCAGATCCGTTAACGATTGAGGAAATTAAAGAGATTTTACGCATGACAGAAAGCGGAACGGATGAGATTATTTCTACTCGTTCGAAAGTTTTCCAAGAATTAAATGTAAACTTAGAGTCTTTACCACTTCAAGATTTATATAAGATGATTCGTGACTATCCAGGGATTTTACGTCGTCCAATTATGATTGACGAGAAACGCCTTCAAGTAGGTTACAATGAAGACGAAATCCGCCGTTTCTTACCACGTACAGTAAGAACGTTCCAATTACGTGAAGCACAGCGTCTTGTAAATTAATTATAATAATATGAAAACCTTCTACCTATTATATAGTAGAAGGTTTTTTTTAATGTTTCACATTTCGTAATCGAACTCGTTGAACGATAAAACCGATGCATAAGATGGTGAAAATAAATAAGTAAGGAATGCCTGCAGTGAAACTTGGGTTGTTATGAAAAAAGGTTGCCAGTCTGTCTTCATGTGTGACCATTTTTCCTGCTGTATAAGCGAGAATTGCTGCCCCGCAATAAATGAGGAATGGAAAGCGTTCCATAAGTATTAAAATGAGTTTGCTGCCCCAAATAATAATCGGGATAGAAATGAGTAAACCGATTATTACGAGTAAAAATCTTCCGTGAGCTGCCCCTGCAATGGCGATAACGTTGTCAAATCCCATAACAAGGTCCGCGAATACAATTGTACGCACAGCTTGAAATAAAGTTGTTTTTCCTTGAATAGAAGAAAGATCGTTGCTATTATCAGTTAGTAAATTTACTGCAATGAATGTAAGTAAAATGCCCCCGATAAGTTGCAGAAATGGAATGTCGAGCAAATAGACAGCTAGTATAGTAAGGATAATTCTTAGTACGATTGCTAAAAGAGTACCGATCAAAATAGCTTTATTTCGTTTCGATTCAGGTAAATTTCGGCTAGCTAGTGCGATGACAATTGCGTTGTCACCACCTAATACAACATCGATACCGACAATCATTAGTACAGATGTTAAAAACTCTAAGTCCATTCGTCTGCCTCCATTTATGATGTTTTAATAAGCGAACTATATGTATGTGGTGAAAAGGACTAAAGCATCTTCTCTAATAAAAGTTTCACTTTATTACAGTGTACGGGGGAAGATGGAAATGTATGTCCAAATTTTTTATAAGTGAGTAATCGCCACAATGATATATTTGTGTATACCATTGAATGAAGATAGGTATATAACTATTTTTGTAAAATAAATCGATTTTATTTCCATTCTGGAGAATCTTATCATAAAATGAGAGTACAAGAATCTATTGATTTGTCATATGAGTGGGGAATCCCTTCATAACAATTCTAAGCAGGAAGGGAGAGTTGTATTTTGGATATTGAAAGAATTAATGATCATACGATGAAATTTTTTATTACGTACATTGATATAGAGGACAGAGGCTTTAATCGTGAGGAAATTTGGTATGACCGCGAAAGAAGCGAAGAGCTCTTTTGGGAAATGATGGACGAAGCTCGTGATCATGACGATTTCTTTATTGATGGGCCGTTATGGATTCAAGTGCAAGCAGTCGATAAAGGGATTGAAGTACTTGTAACGAAAGCAGAACTTTCAAAGGATGGACAAAAGCTAGAACTACCAATAGGTGTAGATAAAATTATAGACATTCCTCTAGATGAAGGTATTGAATCATTATTCCAGCAAGAAGTAGTGGAAGAGGTAGAAGAACAAGCAGGTACAAACTTTAACGAAGATGGTACGTTTGGCTTTTTAATTAAGTTTAATGATTTTGAAGATGTCATTTCATTAAGCCACCGTCTTATCTTTGAAGATATAAAAGATGAGCTGTATTCATTTGAGGACCGCTATTATGTATATGTGGAATTCGATGAAGTGCTACATGATGAAGAAGAAATTGATCGCATTTTAAGCATTGTTTTAGAATACGGGGAAGAATCAACTTTAACAATTCATCGTGTAAGTGAGTATGGGAAACAAATTGTGAAAGAGCATGCGCTTGAAACAATTCGCAATAATTTTCCTGCTAAAACGTAGGCCGATTTCTGTAGTATGAAATCGGCTTTTTATATGAAGAATAGGAAAGCTTTCTTAGTAAGGAGGTAAGAGATGAAAAATACGTTAAAGTTGATTTTTTTTGTGTTACTATTGTTTGCATTATTTGTGTCATTACGTATGTTTATTGATGTAGCGTTTTATTCGGATGTAATTGGGATAAAAGATGTTTCGATTTTAGGTATTATTAGTATTTTATTTACGGTATCTGCATTTTTAATTGGCTGCGTTATTTTCTTAGAGAACCGTCATCCGTCAAAAACACTTACATGGCTCATTGTGTTAGGGATTTTTCCGGTATTTGGATTTTTCGCTTATTTATTATTCGGACAGAACTTTCGGAGGAAGAGAATGTTCCAAAAGAAGGCGTTGCTCGATGAACAAGCGTTTTTACAATATAAGGGGCATGAAGATTACGAAGAACGGATTTTGCGCAATCATAAGCATCAAGAGCTGTTATTTCGTTTAGCGGATCGCTTAGGCGCTTTAAATATTTCATTTCAAACTGAAACGAGAACATTAACAAATGGAGATGAAACGTTTCAGGCTATTTTAGATGGATTAAAACGAGCGAAACATCACATTCATATGGAATATTACATTGTGCGTGATGATAAGCTTGGAACAGAAATTAAAGATATTTTAATACAAAAATCAAAAGAAGGCGTAGTCGTTCGTTTTTTATATGATGCGGTTGGAAGTTTTAAATTATCAAAATCATATATTGAAGAATTAAACGACGCAGGTGTCGAAATGATTCCGTTCTTCCCTGTACGCTTTCCGATTTTAAACGATAAGATTAATTATCGAAACCACCGAAAAATCGTTATTATTGATGGAAATGAAGGATTTGTAGGTGGATTAAATATTGGTGATGAATATTTAGGGAAGGATAAGTACTTCGGCTTTTGGCGAGACACACATTTATATTTACGTGGTGAAGCTGTGCAAAGTTTGCAGCTTATTTTCCTTCAAGATTGGTTTTATATGACTGGTGAGGCTGTGCTAGCCCCTGAATATTTACAAGCGAAAGCAGTTGAGGGGGAGCATTGGGGAGGCGTGCAGCTCGTTGCAGGTGGACCGGATAATAAATGGGAAACAATTAAACATTTATATTTTGCCATGATTGCTTCTGCGCGGAAATCCATTTGGATTGCAACGCCGTATTTCATCCCGGATGATGATATTTTGTCCGCATTAAAAGTAGCGGCACTTGCTGGTATCGATGTTCGTTTGTTAATGCCGAGTAAGCCTGATAAGCGCACTGTCTTTTATGCATCAAGGTCATACTTCCCAGAGCTTTTAGATGCAGGGGTAAAGATATATGAATACGAAAAAGGTTTTCTTCATAGTAAAGTTGTCATTGTCGATTCTGATTTAGCTTCAATTGGGACAGCAAATATGGATATGAGAAGTTTTCATTTGAACTTTGAAGTAAATGCCTTTTTATATGATACAGATAGCATTCGAAAACTTGTTCAAGATTTTAAAGACGATTTAGAAGAATCCAGTGAAATTCACGTCGATCGTTTTCATAAAAGGCGTCTGCATAGAAGAATTGTTGAATCAACGTATCGGTTATTATCGCCATTATTATAAAAAGAGATGTCCGAAATTGGGACATCTCTTTTTTAAAAGGAATTTGTAATAAATTGTAGAATATAAGGAGCTGAAAGGGTGTGATTCCGATGTTTATTGCCAAAAGAGAAAACGGAGAGAAAATTCATCTACTCTATCATCATGATGAAGAGATTTTACATCGTATGCGGAAAAGGGAAAGCTTCTTTTGCATAGCTTGTGGGAAAAAAGTACTAATGAGATTAGGAAAACAAAAAAAGTGGCATTTTGCTCATAAGAAAGAAGATTCATGTTTAGCCTTTTATGAAGCAGAATCTATGTATCATAGGCACGGTAAAGAATTGTTATATAAATGGTTCAAACGTCAAAACTTTCATGTAGATATAGAGCATTATTTACCAGAGATTCAGCAGCGACCAGATATTTTCATAGAGAGAGCAGGGAGAAAAGTTTCGATTGAATACCAGTGCGCGAATCTCTCTATAGAACAGCTGTACAAACGAACCTATTCGTATTGGCGAGCTGGTATACAGGTCATTTGGATTATTGGTGGAAATCAATTGAAAAAGCACTCTGCCTATTGGGTGAAATTTTCCTCCCTTATGGCTTTCTCCTTACAATCTTATCCTCAACCACTTCTTATTTTCTTCTGTTCGAAACAAAAATCATTTATGAAATGCGCGTTTCTCACTTCGTTTTCTACAAGCGTCTCTTTCTCACATATTATATACTTACCAATTGAAACGACTACTTTTGAAATGCTCTTTTCTTCTGTTCCTTTTCAAAAGGAGATATTAGAACGAGAATGGAAGAAGCGAAAGGACTATTTTCGAAAAAATGCTTTGCCTATTTGGAATTATAATCATAAATCACTATTACGCCTCTTATATCACTGTAAATGTACCCCAGCAAATTTCCCTTCTGAAATTGGTGTGCCGCTTCCGTCCTCATTTGCTTTTCAAACAAATCCATTTATATGGCAAGCTTTTTTATATATGAAGTGTATAGGCGAGCTTGCGGTAGGGGATTATATTTCCCTTCCATACGTGTGGAGTTATATAAAAAAGTATACGAAAAGGCGTATGCTCCCGTACTTTTCACAGCATATATGGAAAGTAGCAGTTACTGAGTATATGACATTTTTATGCTATACAGGTGTATTACGTAAAGTAGGGACTTATAAGTACCAGAAAATACGGGGGATAGTTATGGTAAAAACAGAGGAGGAAGTTATGAAATATGATGAAAGTAGTTTAGCGTATGCCTTATCTTTATTTGAGGCAAAGTACAACATGAGAGAAGGAAAAGCGGATATAATAAAGACTGATCGTGAAGGAATTACATAAGAAAAATCGAATTGTATGTAAGTAGAGATATTTAAAGGAGGGCTTAAAGCATGTCTGAACAAAACACAGCAAAAACATTACCGGATCGTAACGAGATTGAAGAATCAAGTACGTGGCGATTAGAAGATATTTTCCAAACAGATGCAGAATGGGAACAAGAATTCCAAGCTATTAAAGAGCTATTACCGAAGTTAACTGAATTTAAAGGGAAACTTGGTGACTCTGCGAACAATTTACTTGAAGCATTGCAATATGAAGATGAAATTTCAATGCGATTAGGTAAGCTATATACATATGCACATATGCGTTACGATCAAGATACAACAAACTCTGTGTATCAAGCGTTAAATGACCGTGCAACAAATTTATATTCACAAGTATCTAGTAGCACAGCATATATTGTGCCTGAAATTTTATCGATTTCAGAAGATACATTGCAAACATTCTTGAAAGAAAATAGAGAATTAAGTGTATATGAACATGCGTTAGAAGAAATTACGCGTCAACGCCCTCACGTATTATCTGAAGCGGAAGAGGCTTTATTAGCAGAAGCATCTGAAGTAATGAGTGCATCAAGTAATACATTTGGTATGTTGAATAATGCGGATTTGAAATTCCCATCTATTAAAGGTGAGGATGGAGAAGAAGTAGAAATTACACATGGCCGTTACATTCAGTTTTTAGAAAGTGATGATCGTCGTGTGCGTGAAGATGCATTCAAAGCTGTATATGAAACGTACGGAAAATATAAGAACACATTTGCAAGTACGTTAAGCGGAGCTGTAAAGCGTAATAATTTCAATGCACGTGTTCGTAAATATGACTCTGCACGTCAAGCAGCATTAAGTAATAATAATATTCCTGAAGCGGTGTATGATCAACTTGTTCAATCTGTAAATGATAATTTACACTTGCTACATCGTTACATTGATATTCGTAAGCGTGCACTAGGGCTTGATGAGCTTCATATGTATGATTTATATACACCACTTGTACCAGAAGTGAAAATGAATGTGAAGTATGAAGAAGCGCAAGACATGTTATTAAAGTCTTTACATGTACTGGGTGATGAGTATGTTGATATTTTGAAAGAAGCATATGAAAATCGCTGGGTAGATGTGTATGAGAATAAAGGAAAACGAAGCGGAGCATATTCATCTGGTGCATATGGAACAAATCCTTATATTTTAATGAACTGGCATGATAATGTAAATAATTTATTTACACTTGCTCATGAATTTGGCCATTCTGTCCATAGTTACTACACAAGAAAAACGCAGCCGCACGTATACGGGGATTATTCAATCTTCGTTGCGGAAGTAGCATCAACTTGTAATGAAGCGCTTCTAAACGATTATTTATTAAAAACGACAGAAGATAAGAAAGAGCGTCTATACTTATTAAATCATTATTTAGAAGGATTCCGTGGTACTGTATTCCGTCAAACGATGTTCGCAGAGTTTGAGCATATTATTCATAAGAAAGTACAAGAGGGACATGCGGTAACACCAGACATGCTAACGGAGATCTACTATGATTTAAATAAGAAATATTTCGGTGATGCTTTAGTAATTGATGAAGAAATTGGTTTAGAGTGGTCTCGTATTCCGCACTTCTACTACAACTATTACGTATACCAATACGCAACAGGATTTAGTGCAGCAACGGCTCTATCTAAACAAATTTTAGAAGAAGGGCAACCAGCAGTAGAACGTTACATTAATGAGTTCTTAAAAGCAGGAAGCTCAGATTATCCAATTGAAGTGCTGAAAAAAGCTGGAGTAGATATGGCATCTCCAGAACCGGTAAAAGAAGCATTGCAAGTATTTGAAGAGAAATTAAATGAATTAGAAGCATTATTATTTGAAGAGAAGTAATAGAAAAGACGAGGAATTTGCCTCGTCTTTTTCTTGATGTCATTTTGTCGATATTTGTCGAGAAAATAAATCGAATTGTCTTCTCTTTTCTAAACTAGAAGGCAGTTTTACAGTTCATTAAAACCCTTTAAATCGTTTTTTATGGTTGAAATAAGAGAGAGCGATGACAATGACTCCGAATAAAAGAGGAAAGGCAATCATTTTAGGAAAAGCTTGTAGTAGGGAGAGGATGTACAAGAAAAAAGAAACAATGATAGCTAGAAGGATAAGTAAAATATACGTTTTTTTCATACAAAACACCTCCAAAATAGCTTTTTTATAGCTTATTCAAAAATGAAAACGTTTAGAATGTGACAAAAGTGTGAAATTCGACAAAAGGGGTTGTCATCTGACGTCGAATCTTGTAATATAATAAGCGTGAACGAATTCACATACAAACATATACCCCTTTGTTTGAACGTGAAAATTTCTCCCATCCCCTTTAATATTTTTATAAGCCGTAAAGAAAAAGACCTGGTGTTTACATCAGGTCTTTTTCTTTTGCTATCCATTTCCAATAACGCTCACATTTTACGTCAATCATTTGTACTTTTCGTTTCAGTTGTAATTTTTTTAGTTCACGTTCAATTTCTTGCTTCGAGCAGTCATATATAAATGCTACTTCTTTTGAAGAGATAAATTGTGTCGCTTCCAGTAATACTTCTAAAGGTGGTAATGGCTCTGGCTCGATTTCACATTTTACAAGTTCTTTCAATAATTGTACGTAGACGTCGTAGGAATACGTTCCAGCGATTTTAATACCTTCTTCATCTGAATTTGCATGAAAGAATACGAGAGAAGGTATTTCTGTAATATGCATTTCATTTGTGAATTTTAAGTCACATTGGAAAGCCTTTTTTGCGCTAGCGGAATATAGGTCTTTTTTAAATTCTTCTACATCAATATTGCTATCTTTTGCGCATGCAAGTAATAATTCGCAGTCAGGATTTGATACATTTTCAAGGAAAATGTATTCTTGGAGTTTTCGCAAAAACTTCGAACCTGCTTTTCGGCCCTGCAACTCCGCTGCTTTAATTGCCATCGAAACTAAATATGGTGTTGACGATGCTTCTTGCATATGTACCTTTCCATCACATGAAAAACCTTGTAAACTTGTTGTCTTTTCCCACACAAATCGAATATTAGCAGGTTTATTCCATTTGTGTGAGGAAGCGTTCGTTCCGTCCACTTTTCCTGTTACGATATGACGAATAGAGAAGTATTTCCCGTACTCAAGCCATAGTTTAATAATAAAGGGCTCAATTTCCCAGCAATCTTTACAAAGTGGATCAATAAATAAATATGCTTCTACAGACTTATGCTCACATGCGGAAGGAGATGGCATATTGATATGCTTTGCTTCCTGTTTATCCATTATATTTCACCTGTTTCGTTTGGAGTATTAACCATATGCTGAGCAGTTAATGCTAAACGTTCAAAAACGAACTCTCTTATATGACCGTGCACTCCTGTGTCATCCATTGCTTGCTCCATGCACGATAGCCAAGCCTCTGCTCGTTTTGGAGTAATCTCAAACGGGAGATGGCGTGCTCTTAACATAGGATGACCATGTTCTTCAGTGTACAAATTAGGACCACCTAAATATTGTGTTAAAAATTGTTTCTGCTTCCTAGCTGTTTCTGTTAAATCATCCGGGAAGATGGGAGATAGGTCAGGGTGTTTACTGACATAGGAATAAAATGTGTCTACTAATATTGCAATGCATTGTTCACCGCCAATTGCTTCAAATGGTGTCATCGGTTGCTTGCTCATCCTTTTAAACTCCTTTTTCCATGAAATGTATATCTATTGTAGCAATGGAATGTTAGGGAGGGCAAATAAACAGCCTTCATAACGTTCTTTGCTTATTCTACAGATGTAAAAGAATCTTTTCTTTTTCAAAAAGTGAGATGTATCCACTAGTAGAACGTATTCACTAGTGGAATTTTCACTTTAGCGTGCTTTGTTTTGTTTGGCAAGGAAAAAGCGTTTTACTTTATTATTTGTATGACGGATTGGTATGTCGTGTTGCTTTAACAAATGAATAAATGAAGCTTTGCCTGCTTCTTCATCTTGCACTTCAAATTCAATTTCATAATCATCGTGATTGTAATAGAAACTATGATCAAAGACAAGCGTTCCGCCTTCAAATAGTGTTTCGGCTCTTTCAGTTGTTAAACTACCCATATAAGTTAAAGCAGAAACAGGGATTTGTAATTTGTGTAGTTGATCCGTTACAGCCCCTGGAATGATTACGTTTGTCGCCATCATCATTCTTGCTTCTTCTTCTGTTACGACTTGATGTGTTTCTAATAAACCAACCTCTGCAGGTTGTTTCAATGTTAATGTATAAGTTGCTCCTTTATGACGAATACGAAGTGCAGAGCCAGCTTCTTTTAATGAGAAGCTCGGTGTTTCAAAGTAGTGATTCACCTGTTTCGTAAATCCTTCAATAGAGAATGATTTACATAATGTATTGAATTCTTCTTCTGTAACAATATTTTTAAATTCAATTTCAATTTCTTGTGTCATTGTATGCGCGCTCCTTTTGAAAAATAATTCTTTACACATTATCGCTTTTTCACAAATTTGGTTCAATGTTTTATTTGTTTGCGTCCATGTTATGATACAATAATACTGTTAAGTAAGACAGGAAGTTGAGATGGAGGAGTTAGAGCATGCAAAATAAAATCCAAGTTAAGAGCGTAGAAAAGAGAGAGAATGCTCTTATTTTTTGTGCGGAAAATAGTGAAATAGAGGTAAAGGAGTTAAGTGCGCGTAATCACGTACTTGTAGACTCAGATAATTTATCATTTTTATATATCTTAGAAAACGAATCATCTTTCATTTATGTAAGCATTCCGCATACATGCTGGGAAGCAATGCATGAAGCGATGAATAACGACGTGGTTATGTTTGTTCGCGTGAATGACATTGAAATGGAATTAGAAGGTTTAAAAGAAGAAGTAGAATATTTAGTTGAAAATATTGAAGGTAATGCAAATTACGGAGAAGAACTAGTAACTGCTGTAGAAAAAGTATTTCTATAAGCAAATGGATTGATTTTGGTGGTGGTTGAAATGAATCGAAATTGGGAAGAGTTTTTAGCACCTTACCACCAAGCGGTGGCAGAGCTGAAAGTGAAACTAAAAGGAATGCGTACTCAATTTGCAATGTTAACAGAGCATTCTCCAATTGAGTTTGTAACAGGAAGGGTAAAGTCGGTTGCAAGTATTATTGATAAAGCGGAGAAGAGAAATGTACCGTTAGACAGGCTAAGAGAAGATATGCAAGACATCGCGGGCCTTCGAATGATGTGTCAATTTGTTGATGAGATTAAGCCTGTTGTAGAATATCTTAGAAAACGAAATGACTTTGAAATCGTGGAAGAACGTGATTACGTCACGCAGAAGAAAGATAGCGGTTATCGTTCTTATCATGTTGTCATTAGTTACCCCGTTCAAACGATTCAAGGTGAACAAAAAGTATTGGTAGAAATCCAAATACGTACGCTAGCAATGAACTTTTGGGCAACAATTGAGCATTCTTTAAATTATAAATATAGTGGGCGTTTTCCTGAAGATATTAAAATACGCTTGCAACGTGCAGCGGAAGCAGCATTTTTATTAGATGAAGAAATGTCTTCTATCCGTCTTGAAATTCAAGAAGCGCAGAAAGCTTTTTCAAGAAAGCAAGAAACGAAAGATTCCGAATCATAAACTAAAGGGTGTTGGGCGATGAAATTTACAATTATGTCAAAGGGAGATCAATCATCAGATGCACTGGCAAGCACGATGAAAGAATACTTGCTAGATTTTGGATTTATAATGGATGAACAGGAACCCGATATTGTAATTTCTGTTGGGGGAGATGGAACGCTTTTATATGCGTTTCATCGTTATTATAATCGATTGGATGAAACAGCATTTGTTGGTGTACATACAGGGCATTTAGGTTTCTATGCAGATTGGTTACCGACAGAAGTAGAGAAATTAGTAATTGCAATTGCTAAAACACCATTCCAAGTGGTGGAATATCCGCTTTTAGAAGTGATTATTCGCTATGTGAATGGGAGTAAAGAGTCACAGTATTTAGCGATGAATGAAGCGACTGTGAAAAGTGCAGAAGGTACATTAGTAACAGAAGTGGAAATACGCGGAGAGTACTTTGAAACGTTCCGCGGGGATGGCCTTTGTATTTCTACTCCTTCGGGAAGTACTGCGTATAATAAGGCGCTTGGCGGAGCAATTATTCACCCTTCTATTGAAGCGATTCAAATTGCGGAAATGGCATCTATTAATAACCGTGTGTTTCGTACGGTAGGTTCGCCGCTCGTATTGCCGAAACATCATACATGCGTGCTGAAGCCGACTGCAGGAATGAACTTACAAATTACGGTGGACCATTTAACGATGGTTCATCAAGATGTGAAATCAATTCAGTATCGCGTGGCAAACGAGAAAGTACGATTTGTTCGTTTCCGACCATTTCCGTTCTGGAAACGAGTTCGTGACTCGTTTGTTGCAGATAAATAGAAAGGGTTTATATATTTGAACAGATTTACATTGAAATGGGATATAGACTCGGCTGAGGAAGGAACTTTGGTTAGAGAATTTTTAAAAACAAAAGGGATCTCCAAAGCCGCATTAACGGATATAAAGTTTCACGGCGGAGCTATTGAAGTAAATGGTCAACATGCGAGCGTTCGCCATCAGTTGCAAGCTGGTGAAGAATTACGTGTCTTTTTTCCAGTGGAGGAAAGAAGTGAAGGGATGATTGCAGAAGATATCCCTTTATGTATTGTATACGAAGATGATGCAGTTCTTGTCATAAACAAAGAGGCGAACATGTCAACGATTCCGTCTAGAGAACATCCGGCTGGAAGTGTTGCAAATGCACTTTTATCTCATTATGATAAGCAATATCTTGCAAGTACGGTGCACATCGTAACGAGGTTAGATCGTGATACTTCAGGGCTTATGCTTATTGCAAAAAATCGTTTCGTACATCATCTTTTATCGAAACAGCATCAACAAAAAGCTGTGAAAAGAACGTATGAAGCGATCGTTCACGGTGAGATGGTAGAAAGAGAAGGAACGATTGACGCACCGATTGGACGAAAATCGGATAGCATTATTGAGCGAACCGTTTGTGAGGATGGGCAAAGAGCCGTTACTCATTTTAGAGTGATCGATAGCGTCAATCATAAGACGCACGTATCGCTTGAGCTCGATACAGGGAGAACGCATCAAATTCGTGTACATATGGCGCACATAGGACATCCGCTACTTGGCGATAATTTATATGGTGGAAAAAGAGATGAAATGAAGCGACAAGCGCTTCACAGTATATCCTTGACGTTTTATCATCCTATTTTAGAGAAAGAAATGTCTTTCACTACACCGATTCCAAGCGATATGCAAGCGGTATTAAGACATACTTAAAAAGGGAACAAAATTCTTATGTCACGAAGAATTTTGTTCCCTTTTTTCTTAGCGGAATAATATTAAAATTTGGTTTTCACCCGTGCGCTTTATAACGAAAAAGCCACTTTCAGATTTTGTAGCAATGCCATCATTATTTGGACGACAATATCCATGCGTTTCGCAAGTGCCGTCATCACGTACTAACATTTGTCCAATTAATCCAACAGGAAGCCACTCGTTACGGTCTTTTCTTGCTATATATTTGCAAGCTGGATCCCATTCTGTATTTAAAAGAGGTTGTATGTCTTGCGATTCCGTACGTACATATTGACGTTTTCCGAAGCTATCTGTTTTATAGCGTTTTTGCCAACTTAAAGCACCGCTATTTCCTATAAGAGCGGGGGTGGCGCTAGATATTCCTAAGATGAATGAATCGTTTGAAGTAGCGATTCGAATTTTTTCTTCGCTACTAAATGTAACGAAATAACCTACATCAATAAAAGTATTGTCTACTGTTTCAAACATTTGTGCAAAATCTGTTCCGCTTGCATTGTAAGAAGCGCCATCAATGTACATTTCTCCATTATGAGCAAGCCACTTTGCACCGATATTATGATCGGTTTCATTTGTGCCGTTTGCAATAAACCAAGAATAGGATTCATCTGCTGTACCGAATCGTCCCATAATATGGCTACCTGCAAAATGAGCTGTTGATGTATGATTACCTTCCGCATGAGAAGAAAATCCGTTAGCGATAGTCGCGGTTCCTTCTGCATGAGCTGCTTCGCCTAAAGCGATTGTATGTTTACCTTCTGCATGAGAATAGGAGCCACATGCTGTCGTTTCACTTCCTTCACTATGGGAACTATGTCCAGTTGCTTTCGTTTTTGATCCTTCTGCATGTGAGAAAGAACCTTTTGCATGTGTCAGAAGTCCTTCTGCATGTGAAGCTGTACCCTCTGCATGAGAGTGAAGACCCTCTGCATATGCATACCGCCCATCTTTTTTTACTTTTGTATTTTCAGATGTAGGGGTCTGAATGATAATCGTTTTTTCTGTTTGTATATCACTTGATGGTACTAATGCTTCTTTAATTTTTTTCACTTGATTTATAATAGCAGCTGGAATTTCTGCTTCCGCTTTTTTATTTATTGCTACAGGGCTGTTTTCTTCTGTATTCTTCTCTACTTGCTCAGAAGGCACAATCTGTTCAATATGAGTAGAGAGAGGTTTATTTTTTTGCTGCATCTTTGCTTTTCTATTATCAATTATGCGGCTCATTACAGCATTCTGTAATGAGACATATTTTGGTCTATCTTTGTTTTTTGTGGAAGCCTCTTGTTCTTCCAGTTCTTCTACAGCTGCAGCTCGAATGCTGCACCAGTTGTTAATTCCGTACATGGGCAGATAAAAAGGCGGGCATTTTCTTTTTTGTTTAGAAGATTTTTTCTTCATTCTGTCACCTCCTGCGACAGTATATGCCGTGTCATTAAAAAAAGATGCACTTTATTGCATCTTTTTTTAATGACTTTACCCAGTTTTTATATGAGAGACGCCTAAATGATACGGTAATCCTTACATATGGGTTATGAAATTGGGCGGAATTTCTCAGGGACAAAAGGCAGGGAGGAAGGAACGGAAACAGTCTCCATTTCAGGATAACGTAGTCCAGTTAGTTTGCCACCAAATACAGCACCAGTGTCAATATTGACTGTATGATTTACAAAGCGAGGTTCTTTTACGGGTGTATGTCCATATACAACCCAAGCTGTTCCTTTATACTCCTTCGCCCAGTCGCGACGGACAGGAGAGCCGTCAGCATGTTTTTCTCCTGTAATATCGCCGTATAATACAAAGGTTTGTACTTTTTTATCTTGTCTTCCTATGTAATCTTGCCGAATGCCGGCGTGACACACAATTAACCTTTTTTCATCGAGTACATGATATAAAGGGGATTGCTCGTAAAGTGTGATGAATTTTTCTTTTATCATGTTTTGTTGATGAGAAGGCAGTGCTTCATATTCGGCAACAGTTGTTTCGAGTCCATGAGCGATTGTCACATTACGTCCAAGGAAAAATCGGTATAGTTTATTGCAGTGATTTCCCGGAGCGTAATACGCTACTTTTTTATTTATGACAAGCTCCCATACAATTTCAATCATACGTAATGAATGAGGACCGCGATCTGTGATATCGCCAACAAAAGCAAGCTTGCGTTGATCAGGGTGAATCGGCAAGTCACTATTCCAGTTATATCCGAGTTTTTTCGTTAAATCTTGAAACTCTTGGAAGCATCCATGAATATCCCCTATAATGTCATATTTCATATGTAAACCTCCATCATATTTTTCATTAGTATATCTAAAAAAGGATAGAGATAAAAATATACCGTTTTTGTGCTTCAGTTGAACATAAAGATTTTCGTTCTTGAGCGGACGTTCAAAACAAATCCAATCGCTATCATGTATGTGAGTAAGGAGCTTCCTCCGTAGCTCATAAGGGGTAGTGTGATGCCTGTAATAGGTAGTAATCCGATTGTCATCCCGATATTTTGAAATACTTGAAAAGTAAACATGCCGATTGTACCAGCGCAGATGTAACTACCGAAAGGGTCATTACTTTCTATAGCGATATGAATCATGCGGAAAATAAGTAGGAAAAAAAGTGCAATAATGACGCTTGCGCCTAAAAATCCGAATTGCTCAGCGACATTCGTGAAAATAAAATCTGTATGTGGTTCTGGAAAGTATACTTGTCCATTTTCCCAACCTTTTCCTTGCATTTCTCCTGATCCGGTAGCTAAGAAAGCTTGTCTTAATTGATAGCCTTGCGCATCATATTTGTATGGCGCTAACCAGCCGTAGAAGCGATTTAATTGATATTCTTGTAAAATGTGTGCTTTAAAGAATTTTGTATGAGTGAAAAAAATATACGTTAATGTAAAGCCAGCTACAAAGATACCGGAAACTAACCCGAAAATAAAACGCCAACGTATACCAGAAACTAATATCATTGCTGCGAGCATAGCTGAAATTACCATCGTGTTTCCTAAATCAGGTTCCTTTGCAATCAGTAGTAGTGGCGGCAAACTTGTTGCGCATATTTTTCCGAGTAATAGAAAATCGTCGTGTATTGTTCGGTAAAAATATTTGTCATTATGATTAGCTATAATTCGTCCGATGACAATAATTAAAAACAATTTCATAATTTCGGAAGGCTGGAAATTTCCGATGCCTGGGAGCCTGTACCAAGCAGTCGCACCTTTAATTGTAACGGCACCTGGTACTTGAAATTCTAGTCCAATAAGTAGTACCAATGCAAAGCTATATAAATACCAAGCAATTTTTTGATAACGATCGAAATCGATAATCATAATCATACCAATGGCTATGAATCCAATGAAGTACCACTGGATTTGCTTTAATACAAAATTTACATGTTGTAAAAATGGTGGTAAAGAGGCTTGTGCACTTGCAATTGCAAAACAACTAACAATCCCAATGGCAAATAAAATGAATAGCAATACGTAGTCTATTTGATATTGAGAATTTGAATCTTTCAATGTGTGTATTCCTTTCTATCGCCTAGTAAGTATATGGATCATGTCATGATAAAAATAATATACAAGCAGACTATGCATACATTTATTCCACTATTTGTGGGAAGTCATACATCACACGGAAGGAGTAGTGCCTACCGTGTGATGGACTATATGGCACGGAGTTCTTTTGTAATGATATTTAAACAATGGGAGAGACGGGCATGTGTATCGGAAGTTGGAATGAGATCTGGGAATAATCGGTAAAAATTCGTGGCATCATCGTGCCATTCGCAAGCTTTTAACAGACTCGATTTATAATGGGTGCTATCTTGTAAGAAACCATATTTTTTGGAGGTTAAAACGAGATGTGAAAAATCTTCACAGCCTTCAAGGAATTTGTGATGTACTTGCTGTCCCGTATGAAGGCGGAATGAACTTAAGGGCTCCGTTATATACATCGCATCACCTCTTGACAGTAAACTGATCCAAGAGGCCATATCAACACTACAACCATATTTTCTACCATTTAAAGTGCCGAAAGGTTCTGCTAATAGATGTTTTCGAAAGAGTACAGTCGTAGGTTCACCAATAATGTTTTGTCCCAATATAAGCATATGGTTTCCAAAATCTTTCCCGTTTAGTAGAGTATCTTCATCATATAACCTTTTCATGGAGGGATGTTGTTCAATTATTTCTCCATCATCATTAATCCAAGTACGATAAGATGTAATAAGTGCGAGATTTTGATCTAAGTCTTTTTGGAAATAAAACATCATTTTTTCAATTTTACCACTATAAAATATATCATCATCCATTAAGAAATTTATGTACTCTCCATTTGACTGTTTTAAGAGCATAAGTGCGTTATGAAATTGCCCTAGAGTAGTGGTATTTCGAATGTATGTTATATTTTTATGCTTATGTAAATAATGTCGGTATATTAATTTTTCTGTTTCATTATTTGTACTATCGTCTCCTACAATGATTTCAATATTGGAATACGTTTGTGCTAATGCACTTTCTAGAGCAATTTTAAAATAATGTGGTCGATTATAGGTGGGAATAAGGATGGAAACGAGCGGCAGATTTTTTATATTATTCATATACAACTACCTTTCAGAATTTTTTTGTGTAAGAATAATATCTTGATAACTTGTATGCTCAGTTCTGCCACACCATGAGCCATAATGGGGAGGAGTCTGCATTTCTAGTCCATACTTATTTAATAGGGTAAGAATATCTTTCTCAAGATAGGCAACTGCGAAATTCGGAATTTCTTTATTTAGAACATAACAATTGTCAATTTGATGATAAAAACCTAACGTACTTAGACCTGCATTTAAATAATAGGAAGATTCAGGGTTAATTAAAAAGAAAGTGATGAAACATCTCCCATCCTTTTTCAAAACTCGAGAAATTTCACTTAAGTAATGTTCCAATTCTTTCGGAAGGAGGTGGGTAAATATAGACGTTAAAAAAATAAAATCAAATGATTCATCTTCATATGGAAACTTGTATTGGGAAGCATCTTCTTTTCCATCAGGATTATAGAATTGATTATATATATCGACATGTTCAAAATGGAAATTGTTACGGCGTGTTGAAATGTTATTTTTGCACCATGTAATTCCCTTAGTGAATAAGTCAAATCCATAATAAGTACCATCATCGTTTAAATAATCCATTAATGGAACCGCCATCCGGCCGATACCGCAACCTATATCTAACACTGTTTCATTTGGTTTTACATTGCCAATTTCAATAAAATACTGCATAAACTCTTTTCCAACTTCTTCAAAGTCACCACCTACATATTGAACGAGTTCTGGAGGTGGAATTAATGTGGATTTTTTCTCGTTTTCGTTCATACATTCACTCCGTCCTTATAGTAAAGTAGGGGATTTCTATTGTGTATAAGTTCATCAGTTATAGTGAGGGGAACTTTACACGAGTGGTTCTTATGAATAAGTAGTATAAAGTTCCTCTCAAAAAAATAAACTTGTATTCTATTCTTTCCGCCAATAAATACCGAAATCATCAATTTTAGTAATAGGAGCTTGTAAGTTTCTTTCATTTCTGAAATCTGTTACAGCTTCTGCGCATGTTACTAATCCGTAGTCATCAATAATAATAAAGCCACCTGTTGACACTTTATCGTATAAGTTTACAAGACTATCCATCGTTGATTCATACATATCACCATCAAGACGAGCAATTGCAATTTTTTCTACCGGTGCTGAAGGCAATGTATCTTTAAACCAACCCTTTAAAAATTTTACCTGATCATTTAATAAATCATATTTTCTAAAGTTCTCTTGCACTGTTTCTAAAGAAACCCGTAAGTAATCGAATGTGTGCAAGTAATCACCGTAATCTTTTGGGTATTGTTCTAAGTTAGGTGCTGGTAGACCTTCAAACGAATCGGCAACCCACACAGTACGATCCGTAATGTTGTTTGCTTGTAAAAAACCATTCATAAAAATGCATGATCCTCCGCGCCATACACCAGTTTCAATAAAATCACCTTCTATATTTTCACGGACAACAGTTTCCATAGCTTCGTGTAATTGATTCATACGTTTTCGGCCAATCATACTATGTGCTGCTCTTGGCCAATCTTTGCCGCCTTGCCGCTCACTTTTTGAAACGTTAGGGTCAACGATTTTTAAATTGTGATTTTCTACGTACTGCTTAAGAAATAAAGGAAGCGGAACAGTAACTGGTTCATATGATAGCTCTTTAGATATATGTAACGAAGCAGGTAAGTATGGTTCGTATTCTAACCATATTTCAAATAAAATTGTTTTCTTTAATAATTCAAGATAAAGCTGAACAGCTGATTTATTTTCCATATAAGTGCCTCCTGCGGAATGTCATACAACATTATGACTATGTAGAAAAGAAAGATTTAATGATTGAATTTACAAATGAAAAAGCAGTAAGACTAATACCAGTCTTACTGCTAAGTACAAAATTAAGCAATTTTCTCAATAATAATTGATGCACTTGTACCAAGAGCTAGTGATAATCCAATTCCTGTAACAACTGCTTCAACGAGTGATGGTGTTGTCGTAATTTGTGTAATGGCTTGGATAACGATAGGAGCTCCAAGTGAAATTAAACTTGTGCCCGCTCCCGGCACAGTAACCCCATTAACTTGAATTGCAAGACTTCCTAATACACTTACTGCCGCTGTATAAGCAATAACCGTAATTTTATAAAAACCAGTTTCACTAATTACGAAAGTATCGGCATCCATTTGAGAAATTGCCGTACCAAATTGAGATCCAACGGTATTAAATGGTACTGGATCATTAATTCCAAGAGCTACAGAAATTGCAGCTGAGTTAAAGGCATACAATCCTGCTGGCAGTCCTAACCCAGAAGGTCCAGTTGGCCCAGTTGGCCCAGTAGCACCAGTAGCACCAGTTGGTCCAGTCGCGCCAGTAGCACCAGTTGGCCCAGTCGGTCCAGTAGCACCAGTAGCACCAGTAGCACCAGTAGCACCAGTTGGCCCAGTAGCGCCGGTAGCACCAGTAGCACCAGTCGGCCCAGTCGGCCCAGTCGGTCCAGTTGGTCCAGTTGGTCCAGTTGGTCCAGTCGGCCCAGTCGGTCCAGTTGGTCCAGTCGGTCCAGTTGGTCCAGTCGGTCCAGTTGGTGCAGTCGGCCCAGTTGGTGCAGTTGGCCCAGTCGGTCCAGTCGGTCCAGTCGGCCCAGTCGGAAGGGTAAACGGCGGTATCGGTGGTAATGTTGGTCCTACAAGATTAGGGTCAAATGCACTAGCTGATAAAGATTCATCGGGATTTAATCCATCTGAATAATTATTATTTGACATAAATTCACCTCCATAAAGCGTTCATTATATAGTAGATGCAAAACCGGAAGAAAATGACACGGACATTTGAATTATTGAAAAGAAATCTTAAACTGCTTGTGCAAGTTAAAAAAGTGGAAAGTTTATTGTATGTATAACATATGAATGATTTGGAAGAGGGTGATTATGTTGACCAAGCAAGGAATTACAATTAGTTTATGTATGATTGTTCGAGATGAGGAAGATACAATCGGTCGATGTTTAGACGCAGTAGAAAAAATTGTTGATGAAATTATTATAGTGGATACAGGTTCCATTGATCGGACGAAAGAAATTGTAGCTCAATATACTTCTAACATATATGACTTTCCATGGATTAATGATTTTGCGGCAGCTAGAAATTTTTCTTTTTCGAAAGCAACGCAAGAATATATATTCTGGTTAGATGCTGATGATGTGTTATTAGAAGATGCGCAAGAGGCATTGAACTTATTAAAAAGAGAATTAGATCCTAATGTGGATGCCGTTTCGATGCCATATCATCTTGTAATGGATTCTAACGGGAAACCTTTATATTGTACAAGAAGATATCGACTTGTAAAGCGTGAAAAACAATTTCAATGGTTTGGAAAGGTGCATGAGTATTTAGCTATTTTTGGTGAGATTTTTAATAGTAATGTTGCGATTACGCATAAAAAAGAAAAGAAAGTAACGAATCGTAATTTGAAAATTTTTCAAGATGCTGTAGTAGCTGGGGAAGAATTGAGTCCGAGAGATTTGTTTTATTATGCGAATGAATCTATGGATAATCAAAAATATGATGATGCAGTTTTACTATATGAAACATTTCTTAATCAAGAAGAGGGTTGGTATGAAGAGAAAATTTATGCATGTGGTAAATTAGGAGATTGCTATGCAAAGCTTGGATCATGGGAAAAGGCAATTGAATCTTGCGTGAAGTCGTTTCGATATGATGTTCCAAGAGGAGAGAATTGTACAAGAATAGGATATATATATATGGAACAACAAAAGTATAACGAAGCGATATTTTGGTTTAAACTTGCAACGGAAGTACCAATGGCGACGGAGAGTCCGTTTCATAGTCCGGCGAGCTACACATGGCTTCCTTATTTACAAATGTGTATTTGTTATAGCAAGTTAGGTGAGCAAGATAAAGCTTATTATTACAATGAATTAGCAGCTTCTTATGTTCCGAATAATGCTGCAATTGAATATAACCGCAAATATTTTCGGAGTGTTTTTGATAAACAATATAAATCGTTATAGGTTGCTTTTTTTAGAAATGGCTTATTGGTATTCTAACTCTAATAGATTGGCTATATAGTAAAGTATTGGTTACATCTATAGACGTTAGACGAGATTTATATTTCAAATTCAATTTGCATAAGGAGTGTGTAAAATGAATTCTCCAAAAAATTCTTTATATGAAGAAAAGTCTGGGCATTATTATAATGCAGTGAATCCGAATGTATTAAAACATATAAAAAAGGAATGGAAAGAAGTTCTTGATATCGGTTGTTCGAGTGGTGCACTTGGAGCTGCCATAAAAGAAAATGGCACACGTGTATCTGGAATTGAGGCATTCCCAGAGGCGGCAGAACAAGCAAAAGAAAAACTAGATCATGTTGTTTTAGGCGATATAGAAACAATGGATATGCCGTATGAGGAGGAGCAATTTGATTGCGTTATATTTGGTGACGTATTAGAGCATTTATTTGATCCGTGGGCGGTAATAGAAAAAGTAAAACCGTATATAAAGCAAAATGGTGTGATTTTGGCTAGTATACCGAATGTTTCACACATTTCAGTATTAGCTCCCTTACTTGCTGGAAATTGGACGTATACAGAATATGGTTTATTAGATAAAACACATATTCGTTTCTTTACATTTAATGAAATGCTACGAATGTTTTTAAAAGCAGGCTATTCAATTAGTAAAGTAGATCGTGTATATGTTGATCATAAAATGTATGAACCGCTTATTGAGGAATTATATGGTATTTGTAAAAAATATCGTCTTGGAAGTGGCTTCATGGCTGAGACGGTTGTATTTCAATACATTATTGAAGCAGAAAAATCACAATTATGAGTGCAGCAGATAAAACAATATTATTTGTTACGTGTATAAATGATCGGAAAATGTATGCACAATGTGCACGACATATATTACAATTGCCAGTTCCTCCAGGATACACGATACAGTTTATGCCGATTCGGAATGCGAAAAGTATGACGAGCGGATATAATCAAGCAATTTCGCATCCGGCAAAATATAAAGTGTATATACATCAAGATGTTTTCATTGTAAATGTAGGGTTTTTATACGGATTACTTCAATTGTTTCAAGAACATGAACATCTTGGAATGATTGGTATGGTTGGAGCCCAATATGTTCCTCCAAATGGAATATGGAATGTAGGCAGAGGAGTTGTTGGAAAAGTCATTGGTTATATGAATGATTTATTTTATATGGCAAGTCAAGAAAAGCCGTATCATGACTCAAAAACATTTATGCCTGTAGAATGTATTGACGGTTTATTAATGGCAACACAATACGATATTCCATGGCGGGAAGACTTGTTTGATGGGTTTGACTATTATGATGTGTCTCAATCGTTTGAATTTAGAAAAGCGGGCTATACAGTTGGGGTTCCTGTACAGCGTGATGCGTGGTGCATTCACTATCATATCGATGTGGATATGACCAACTATGAAAAGTATAGAAAGATATTTGTAGAGCACTATATGTCAGATGTAAATCAAGACGAATAGAGGGGCTACAAAATGAAAGATCATACAATATTAGTCGTTGTTTGTATAAATAATGAAGAGCTATTTGAACAATGCGAAAGACAAATAAGAAACCTTTTTGTTCCCCCGGGTTATGTCGTACAAATTTTTCCGATACGAGATGCGAAAAGTATGGCGAGTGCATATAACCGAGCACTTTCATATCCCGCGAAGTATAAGGTTTATATACATCAAGATACTTATCTTATTAATCGAGAGATGCTTTATACACTCATTTCTCTTTTTAAAGATAACGAAAAACTAGGTTTAATTGGAGTAGCTGGTGCTCAGTTTTTACCGAGCAACGGGATATGGTGGGAAGGAAAAAATTTAGTAGGGAAAGTGATTGAGTACAGGAGACAGAATTATCAATTATTAAATTTAGATCAAGTTTTTTATGGGAATCAACCATTTTTGTCAGTTCAGGCAATCGATGGTTTATTGATGGCCACGCAATATGATATTCCGTGGCGTGAAGACTTATTTCAAGGATTCCACTTTTATGATGTGTCGCAGTCTTTAGAGTTTCAAAAGGCAGGTTATTTAATTGGTATCCCTAATCAAGCAAATGTATGGTGTATTCACTACAACGGGGATGAGTTTGATGCGGATACATATGAGAAGGAGCGGAAAGTGTTTGTAGAACATTACAAAGATATATTATCTCCATTATAAGGGAGAGATGCAGGGTGAAAGGAATTATTTTAGCAGGTGGAACTGGGTCGAGATTATATCCAATAACGAAAGTAACGAATAAACATTTGCTTCCTGTTGGACGTTATCCAATGATTTATCATGCGGTATATAAGCTAAAACAGTGCGAGATTACAGATATTATGATTATTACAGGTAAAGAGCATATGGGAGATGTTGTTAGTTTTTTAGGAAGTGGTCAAGAGTTTGGCGTGTCTTTTACGTATCGTGTACAAGATAAGGCTGGCGGAATTGCGCAAGCATTAGGGCTTTGTGAAGATTTCGTCGGGAAAGATCGTATGGTAGTTATATTAGGAGATAATATCTTTTCTGATGATATTCGTCCGTATGTTGAAGAGTTTGCAAATCAAAAAGAGGGTGCGAAAGTACTGCTGCAATCTGTAGATGATCCGGAGAGATTTGGCGTAGCACATATTCAAAACGACAAAATAATTGAAATTGAAGAAAAGCCGAAAGAGCCGAAAAGTTCCTATGCAGTCACAGGAATTTATTTGTATGATTCGAAAGTCTTTTCTTATATAAAAGAATTAAAACCTTCCGCAAGGGGAGAACTTGAAATTACAGATATTAATAATTGGTATTTAAAACGAGGGGTACTTACTTATAATGAAATGAGCGGTTGGTGGACTGATGCAGGAACTCACATTTCTCTTCAAAGGGCGAATACGTTAGCGCGGGATATAAACTTTGGTAAACAGTTTAACGGAGAATAGGTGAGAATATGAAAGTTATAGAAACAAACTTTACTGACGCAAAATTGTTAGAACCGAGGTTATTTGGAGATGGGCGTGGCTTTTTTACTGAAAGTTATAATAAGAAGGTGCTAGAAACATTAGGGATTACGTATTCATTTGTACAGGATAATGTTTCATATTCAGCGGAAGCGGGAACGATTCGGGGATTACACTTTCAAAAAAATCCGAAAGCACAAACGAAACTTATTCAAGTTATGCAAGGAGCAATCTATGACGTTATCGTCGATTTGCGAAAAGATTCCCCAACATTTAGGCAGTGGAGAGGATATATTTTAAGTGCAGATAATCATCGGCAATTATTAGTACCAAAAGGATTTGCGCACGGTTTTTGTACACTTGTTCCGCATACGATTGTTATGTATAAAGTAGATGAGTATTATAGTGCTGATCATGATTCAGGGGTACTTTGGAGTGATAAAGAATTAGCAATTCCGTGGCCGGTAACAAGTCCTATTTTGTCTGACAAAGATCGAATATTACCATCACTTCAGGAATGTGAAGATAGTTTTTGAGTAGGAGAGTTGTTTATGAATATATTAGTAACAGGTGGAGCAGGATTTATTGGAAGTAATTTTGTGCATTATATGTTACAAAGCTATGAAACATATAAAATTATTAATTTCGATGCATTAACATATAGTGGAAACCTAAATAATGTAAAGTCTATTCAAGATCACCCGAATTACTATTTTGTAAAAGGGGAAATTCAAAATGGAGAGCTACTGGAGCATGTTATTCAGGAACGTGATGTGCAAGTCATTGTCAATTTCGCAGCTGAATCACATGTGGACCGTAGTATTGAAAATCCGATCCCTTTTTATGATACAAATGTAATTGGGACAGTCACTTTATTAGAATTAGTAAAAAAATATCCGCATATTAAACTCGTGCAAGTATCAACGGATGAGGTGTATGGCTCTTTAGGAAAAACAGGGCGATTTACCGAGGAAACCCCGTTAGCTCCAAATAGTCCATATTCTTCAAGCAAAGCGAGCGCCGATATGATAGCTTTATCTTATTATAAAACATATCAATTACCAGTTATCGTAACACGTTGTTCCAATAACTATGGGCCGTATCAATATCCTGAAAAATTAATTCCGTTAATGGTTACGAATGCGCTCGAAGGAAAAAAATTACCGTTATATGGCGATGGATTAAATGTAAGGGATTGGCTACATGTAACGGATCATTGTCGTGCGATTGACGTTGTTTTGCATAAGGGATGTATAGGAGAAGTATATAATATAGGTGGAAATAATGAAAAAACAAATATAGATGTTGTGGAACAAATTATTACTCTCTTAGGAAAAACGGAAAAGGATATTGAATATGTGACAGATCGTTTAGGACACGACCGCCGTTATGCGATTGATGCAGAGAAAATGAAGAATGAATTTGATTGGGAACCGAAGTATACGTTTGAGCAAGGGTTACAAGAAACGGTGCAATGGTATGAGAAGAATGAGGAATGGTGGAAACCATTAAAAAAGTAAGGGGCATATAAATGAGAGAACGGATTATCATAACAGGAGCAAATGGTCAATTGGGAAAGCAACTACAAGAAGAGTTAAATCCTGAAGAATATGACATATATCCATTTGATAAAAAGTTACTAGATATCACAAATATATCCAAAGTGCAGCAAGTAGTACAAGAAATAAGGCCACATATCATTATTCATTGTGCAGCGTATACGAAGGTTGATCAAGCTGAGAAAGAACGAGATCTTGCTTATAGAATAAATGCAATAGGGGCTCGAAATGTAGCAGTTGCCTCACAATTAGTGGGGGCGAAGTTAGTTTATATTAGTACGGATTATGTATTTCAAGGTGATAGACCGGAAGGGTACGATGAATTTCATAATCCGGCGCCGATAAATATATACGGGGCTTCTAAATATGCGGGAGAGCAGTTCGTCAAAGAGTTACATAATAAATACTTTATCGTTCGTACATCGTGGTTATATGGTAAGTATGGAAATAACTTTGTGAAAACGATGATGCGATTAGGGAAAGAAAGGGAAGAAGTATCTGTTGTAGCGGATCAAATCGGTTCTCCTACGTATGTGGCGGATTTAAATGTAATGATTAATAAGCTCATTCATACTTCTTTATACGGTACGTATCACGTATCCAATAGAGGATCATGTTCTTGGTTTGAATTTGCAAAGAAAATATTTTCGTATGCAAATATGAAAGTGGATGTATTACCGGTTTCAACTGAAGAATTTGGAGCGGCGGCAGCGAGACCAAAATATTCTATTTTCCAACATAACATGCTACGATTAAATGGTTTTTTACAAATGCCTTCTTGGGAAGAAGGATTAGAGCGTTTTTTTATAGAAACAAAAAGTCATTAACAATTTTAAGTTAATGACTTTTTTGTTTGCCTTTAAGAGGTTTTATGTTACTATAATTATAGTATCAGGTACTAATAACAAGTATAAGTATTTCTGGGAGGATATATCATGGAACTATTACAAGGGAAAACATTTGTTGTTATGGGCGTTGCGAACCAAAGAAGTATTGCATGGGGAATTGCTCGCTCTTTGCATAATGCAGGTGCAAAATTAATCTTCACATATGCAGGAGAACGTTTAGAGAGAAACGTTCGTGAATTAGCGGATACATTAGAAGGACAAGAATCACTTGTATTACCTTGTGATGTAACAAATGATGAAGAGCTTACCGCTTGTTTTGAAACAATCAAGCAAGAAGTTGGTATAATTCACGGTGTTGCCCACTGTATTGCTTTTGCAAATCGTGACGACTTAAAAGGTGAATTTGTAGATACTTCTCGCGACGGATTTTTACTTGCACAAAATATTAGTGCATTCTCCTTAACAGCTGTAGCAAGAGAAGCGAAGAAAGTAATGACAGAAGGCGGAAATATTTTAACGTTAACATATCTTGGCGGCGAGCGCGTTGTGAAAAACTATAACGTTATGGGCGTTGCAAAAGCTTCATTAGAAGCGAGCGTGAAATATTTAGCGAACGATTTAGGTCAACATGGCATTCGCGTTAACGCTATTTCTGCAGGTCCAATTCGTACGTTATCTGCAAAAGGTGTAGGCGACTTTAACTCAATCTTAAGAGAAATTGAGGAGCGCGCACCACTTCGTCGTACAACAACTCCAGAAGAAGTTGGGGATACAGCAGTATTCTTATTCAGTGATTTAGCACGCGGCGTAACAGGAGAAAACATTCACGTTGATTCAGGGTATCATATCTTAGGATAATTATAATATGAACTGTTAAAGGACAATCTCTACATGTTGAGATTGTCCTTTTTATTTGTTCTTGGAAAGAACGATTTTTAACGAAAGTTCTTACCATGTGATGAATATAACTATAATAGTACACAATTTATTCAGCTACGTATGGAAGTGGGAGGGACGAGTGTGAAGAATAAAAATAAAAGTTCAACAGTTGGAAAACCGTTGTTATATATTGCGCAAGTAAGTTTGGAACTTGCTGCACCGAAAATAAAAAGAATTATTTTAACAAACTTTGAAAATGAGGATCAAAAAGAGGAAAGTAATAGAAACGAAAATGTTGTAAGTAGTGCGGTGGAAGAGGTAATAGAAGAACAAGAAGAGCAACAAGTAGAAGAGAAAATAGAAGAAGAGGAACAAGAACAGAAAGAACCAGTGAGAACTGTCCCGTATAATAAATCATTTAAGGATATGAATAATGAAGAGAAAATTCATTTTTTATTAAATCGCCCTCATTACATTCCGAAAGTAAGGTGCAGAATAAAAACAGCTACAGTCTCATATGTTGGATCAATCATATCGTATCGTATCGTAATGGAATTGTAGCGATTATGCCGCCAAATAGTATGCGAGATATTAAGTTGTCTATAGATGATATCCAGTCGATTAGTATGGCCGGCTTTTAAATATGTAAAGGTGGTAGAAATCTTCTACCACCCCAATAGTTTTTTAGTTTACTTCACTTATTAGATAGAAACGTCGCGTAAGCATTGGATAGCACAGAAACAGCTTAAATCAACAGTAATGCAAGTAGATGTCGATACTAATCTTGCATTTGGTACAGCTAAAAACGTACAAATCGGATCATCACCAGGTGGTACAGGAGAACCGTCACCTAATACAACAGTTAATACACGTAGTACAGCACAGCTATCATCATCTACACTTTCCACACGGAAAATTGGAGATTGGCAGCTAGAAAGGCTTGCAGATGGTGCAAATGCTTCAAATGGTGTTCCAGCTTTTGTGTATAAAATAAAAGGGCGTGTATTTGCTACTGATGCAGTGTTGTGAGCACCTAAAAATGGGATTTCACAACCAGACCCACACGTTGTAGTAGAACAATCTTGTAGTTCATTGATGAATTTTACAACGTCAACTACACAATGAGAAGAGCTATGGTGTTTATTTTCGTTACAACTCATTAATGTCACTCCTTATCTTCTTGTTTGTATTTACATTAATAAGATATTGGAGTCGAGGAGATTTGGTCACAATCTCAAGACCTTTTTTTTTAAATAGGCGAAAGAAGATAAGGGAAGGTGGAATCATGCTGTTTACAAGTTGGCTTTTATTTTTTATTTTCGCGTTAGCGGCATTTAGGCTCACCCGTTTAATTGTTTATGATAAAATTACAGCTTTTTTGCGAAGACCGTTTATTGACGAATTAGAGATTACGGAGCCGGATGGAAGTGTATCAACTTTTACAAAAGTAAAAGGTAAAGGATTAAGAAAGTGGATTGGCGAATTATTAAGCTGTTATTGGTGTACAGGTGTATGGGTTAGTGCTTTTTTATTAGTGTTATATAATTGGATCCCTATCGTTGCAGAACCGTTACTTGCGTTATTAGCTATTGCAGGAGCAGCAGCAATCATTGAAACGATTACAGGATACTTTATGGGAGAATAATATATTTTCATAATACGAGAAAAAGCGGAGTTTAAAAGAATGAGGGAACGGAAATAAAGAGTTGTTCATATAGTAAATAGACAGAATTGACAGTAGAGGAGATGTTTGCTGTGAGCAATAATCCAAGGCAAAATTCATATGACCTGCAGCAATGGTATAACATACAGCAACAGCACCATGCACAACAACAGGCATATCAAGAACAATTGCAACAACAAGGATTTGTGAAGAAAAAAGGATGCAATTGTGGGAAAAAGAAGAATACAATAAAACACTATGAAGAATGAAACACTCATGAAGTGAACCCGAATAGTGGTACATGAAAAAAACACCTCCTGAATTCGCATACTAAGTATGCAAATTCAATGGAGGTGTTTTTCGTTTGAAGACAAGAGTTCATTACCCAGAAGAAACAAAGTGGAAAGTGATTGAAATGAAGAAAGACGGCTATTCAAATCGTACAATTATGGAGAAACTCGGAATTAAAAATGTTTCCCAAATTAAGACATGGATGAAATGGTATCGTACAGATCAAACGTATCGTTTTCAACAACCTGTAGGAAAACAATATTCTTATGGAAAAGGACCAAAAGAGCTCAGTGAATTAGAACAGCTACGTTTAGAAAATAAACATCTAAAAACAAAATTACTTGTATGGGGAAAGTATCTGGAAATCGAAAGGGGCTGAAACCAGAAACTGTAGTTACTTTATGGGAAAATGTAAAAACAAAAATAACGGTAAAAGAATTGTGTAACGTATTAGAATTACCCCGTTCCACATTTTATCGTTGGTTACAACGAACGGAAGATTTGAAAGATGGTATAGAAGAGAAAATAAAGGACGTTTGTCTTAGGCATAAATTCCGGTATGGATATCGAAGAGTGACCGCTACTCTTCGTAAAATGGGACTGTGTGTCAATCATAAAAAAGTATTACGAATCATGAGACAAAATCACATTCTTTCAAAAGTACGTCGAAAGAAAAAGAAATATATCAATGGTGCGGAGCCAATGGTAGCCCCTCATCGATTGGAGCGCCAATTCGATGCATCCAGACCAAATGAAAAATGGTTTACGGATGTGACGTATCTCTTATTTGGAGAGCGTACTTTGTATTTATCAACGATTATGGATGCCTTTAATCGTGAAATTATTAGTTGTGTCATCAGCGAATCACAAACACTGACATTAGCGATGAAGACATTAAAACAAGCAATGAGAGGGCGAAAAGTAAAAGATGTCCTTCTTCACTCAGATCAAGGAAGTATTTATACAGCAAAAGAATTTCAAGCGTATGCCAAAGAAAACGGCATTATCACCAGCATGTCCCGGAGAGGAAATTGCCATGATAATGCCGTCATGGAAAGCTTCTTTGGTCATTTAAAAAGTGAAGCTTTCTATTCACAAAAGATAACAAAAGTATCCAACGCAACTGTGCGAAAGATTGTGCTAGAATACATTCATTACTACAATTGTGTGCGAATTCAAGAAAAATTAAACCACCTATCCCCTAAAAAATTTAGGGAACAAGTGGTTTAGGTGTTTTGATTGGTGTCCCGTTTTCGGGGGTCACTTCACTCATGCTACTGTGAGTGTTTTTTATTAGACATAAAAAGCGGTATTTCAAAGGTGAAATACCGCTTTTTACTAGCTAATTTGTGCAACTGTTAATGCTGCAGCACGGATGTCTACCGTTCCAATTAACTGGACTGGTACAATTTGAATTAAGTCACCAGGGTTTAAGTTAATAAGAATAACACCACTGGATACGTCTACTTCACCAGTACCAATAACGTTAGAACGAACCGCTGTACCTGATCCAGGAATAATGTTAGCCGGTGTACCTAATGATAAGAAGAAACGACCAGCTTCTGGTGCAGTAGGTACATTATCAAGACTAATTGTTAATGTATAACTGATTTGATAAATACCAGCTCGTAGAATTCGAATGCCATCTCCGACACTTACTGTATCATTTATTACAGGAACAGGAATATTTGGGTTTGGACTTACGCTAGGTAATAGTAGTGGTGTAAATAATGAAGCGAACTGAGGTGCAGACGCGTTGAAAGCAAAACCGAAGGCAGGTAGTGTACTAGCTGGTTTCGCCTCACAATCGATTTTCGTAAATTCGCAATCAGAAGAGAACATGTTTTTCACTCCTTTATCTGTTTCTACTTTCAGTTAATGAAAAGGACAGGTTCTATGTTCTAGACAAGTTCCCAATTTTAAGAAATTTACATAATAATACTCGTTAAGCATGGATTGGGTGGCAGATAATTCTGCCACCCAATCCATGCTTAACTCATTATTTAGTTTTAAATCGTAACATCACGTAAGCATTGAATAGCGCAGAAGCAACTTAAATCAACAGTAAGACAAGTGTTGGTCGATATTAATCTTGCATTTGGTACAGCCAAAAACGTACAGATTGGATCGTCACCAGGTGGCACAGGAGAAGTATCACCTAATACTACAGTTAATACACGCAATACAGCGCAATCATCATCATCTATACTCTCGACACGGAAAATTGGAGATTGGCAGCTAGAAAGGCTTGCAGATGGCGCGAATGCTTCAAATGGTGTTCCGGCTTTTGTGTATAAAATAAAAGGACGTGTATTTGCTACTGATGCGCTATTATGTGCTCCTAAAAAGGGTACTTCACAACCAGATCCGCATGTTGTCGTTGCACATTCTTGTAGTTCATGTATAAAACGAACGACATTAGATACACAGTTGAAATCAAAATCATGTTGATGATCTTCGTTACAATTGCAGCTCATTATGTTCACTCCTTCTCGTGAGTTCTGACATACACTATTACAATATGAGTGGGATATGGTTGATATTACGTTAATTCTTATGATAAAAAGAGGGAATTTATATAGGAGGGATGTACATATTGCAATATAAAAAAAGACATCCTTATTTCGTGGATGTCTTTTCAGGTAAATCTTTTCGCACAGTATACAAAAAGCGAGATATATCTAATTTTTTTCCTCTAAAAAATTGCGGAGAGGAAATGTACAATTCTTCTTTCGCACGTGTAATTGCGACATAAAGTAGTCGGCGTTCTTCTTCTAAAGCTTCAGAAGTCTCTGTAACACGATCATTTGCATCTTTTAAAGAAGAAGTATGGGGCAGAATACCATCGCTCGCTCCGAGTAAAAAGACACATGGAAATTCAAGGCCTTTTGCGTTATGAATAGACATAAGTGAAACAGCATCTTTTTGCGGCATTGTTTTTAATGCTTCCATTTCTTTTTGACCTTGAATGGCTTCATCAATAAATTGTAAATAAGCTGGAATGTCGGTGAAGCGATTTGCCGACTCCATTAATTCTTCTAACATTTCTTCTTGTATATCTTTATGCATCGTAAAGGAAGAACGATCGTTACTTTGTAAGTACTCTAAATACTTTCCTTTACCATGAATAATTTCTTTTAATGCTTTTTTCGGTTCTAATTCTTTTATAAATTTAATAAAATCGATACGCTCATTTACCTTTTTCACTTGAAAAGGTTTTAAGTTCGGATTTAATAATAAGAAATGAAGAAGAGAAGGGAAACGACCTTCGCCATATTTCCATTGTTCACGTTCAATAAATGAAATACAATCATCACGCCCGATATACATCGTTGGCAATATGTTTGAAAGTGATTCTAATCGAAACGGTTCAATTACGAGTCGTAAATGATCCAATACAGGCTTAATTAACGAATGTTCATAAAATGACTGACTCGCACCGTGCTTAATAAACGGGATTTTATGAATGGTAAGCTGATCCAGTAACGAACGGCTTACAGAATGTGTGCGATACAGCAAACAAAAATCTTTATAATTTCGTTCACCACTATCTACTTTTCCTTGAATGAGCTGCAAAATTTGATTTGCTTCATCAAGAGTCGTAGCCGGTCTTGCATAAAAAGGTTGTACACCTTCTTCACGAACAGAATATAGCTCTTTATCAAACCGTTCTTGATTTAGTTTGATAACTTCATTTCCAAGTCCGACGATAAAAGGATTGGATCGATAATTCGTATTAAGGGCAATAATCGTAGTGTTATCAAATTCTTTTGGAAAAGATAAAATAATTTGGTGACTTGCCCCTCGCCAACCGTATATAGCTTGATCGTCATCACCTGCGATAAATAAATTATTTCTTGGCGAAGCTAACAATTTTACAATTTCATATTGAGCATACGATGTATCTTGGAACTCATCTACTTCAATATAGTGGAAACGTTGTTGTAATTGGGTAAGCAAAGGAGCGTTATTTTCTAACATATAATATGTTTCTAATAAGATGTCATCGAAATCAATATAATTATATCGTTGTTTCACTTCTTCAAAACGCTCGTATACTTCTTTAAATTCTTGTTCAACGGGTGTTTTTGCTTTTACATCTTTCGGACGATTTAATTTGTTTTTCTCAAGTGAAATCATCGCGAGCATCGTTTCAGCATCATAATCGTCTTTTAAACGCAATTCTTTTAAAATTTTCTTTATCATAATTTGTTTATGTTTTTCGTTTGCTAAAATTTGCTGATTATATCCTTGACTACGAAGTAATTTTAAAAAGACAGAGTGGAACGTACCAGCAACAACATAGCTACTTGCGGCATGATTCATGCCTGGTAAATTCGCTACACGATTTCGAATTTCTTCAGCCGCTTTTTGTGTAAATGTAAGCAATAAAATATTTCGCGGATGAACTTGTTTTACATTTACTAAATAGCCGACGCGAGTCGTTAAAACAGATGTTTTCCCGCTTCCGGCACCAGCCAGTGTAAGAACAGGTCCTTCTGTCGTTCGTACGGCTTCTAATTGTTTTTCGTTTAAAAATACATTTTGCTGTTCGAGAGCGCGAAAATACGCTGCATCTGCATCTTCTTCCATAATTAAATGGGTAGATGTTTTTGGAATATGATATGTTGCACGTGGAATATCAGCGTGCGTTAATGATTTTTGTGAAAATTTTTCTTGTGTCATATATTCACCTTCAAAACTATAGCATCAACATTTAACTTTAGCGGAAGAAAAAGAAAATAGCAATGTAAAAAACAGGAGGGGATACCTCCTGTTTTCAAATTACAATTCTTTTATCATAACGATGTGAGGAATATTTGCTTCCATAAATACATCAGAATTCGTTACATATCCAAGTTTCTTATAGAAATCTTCGGCATGTGTTTGAGCATGCAGCTTCAATTTTGGTAGCGAGTTTTCCTTCGCATATGCTTCAAGTGCATCCATAACAATTTTTCCAATGCCTTTTTTCCGATGGGAAGCTAGTACGCAAATGCGTTCCATTTTTCCTATTCCATCAATGGTGCGAAAACGTCCAGCACCAACGGGAACATCATTATCATATATAACAACGTGTATGGAAGTTTCTTCAAACTCATCATACTCTTCTTCGGCAGAAACTTGCTGTTCCTTCACAAATACTTGCTTACGTACAGAGAATGCATCTCTTAGTTGTTCGTCCGTTTGTACGATCTGTGCATGCAAATTAGTTGTTCCCCTTTCCAAGGCGGAATGTTTCGTGTACAGTCCATGTTCCGTTTTCTAATTGATATAGAAGGTGGAAGCGGTCAATTGGTTGTTCGTAATAGAAATCTTTCATACGTAATCGTCCTAGTACATCAGCATGCTCTGCATCTGATAAGCCTTGTCCAATTGTTAAATGAGGTACAAAAGCGTATTCGCGTTCTTGTGTAAAGAATCCGCTATGCATTTCCTCATTTAAGAAAGTAAGTTCAGGTGTTTTTTCTACTTTAAAATAAATAACATTATTAACAGGTGCGAATGAACCAACTTTTCCAACATGAAGGGTGAAAGGGTTCGTTTTACTTGCGATTGTATGTAACTCGTTTACAATCGATTCTAATTGTTCATCTTGCGTCTCAAAGGGTGTTTTCAATGTAATATGTGGCGGAACTAATGCGTAGTGCGGATCATAACGTTTACGCAATCCGTTCGCTTTATCTTGAATCATTTTAGATGGAAAAATTACAATGCCTAATTTCATGTTCCAATTCCTCCCTTTGTAAGTCTAGTTAGATTTTGAGAAAATACCTCTCTTACTCTATTATATCAAATTATTCTGAATACTGCTCTCTATTATTTCATTGATAGCATATGAGAGAAAGCTTTCGGTAAATCAGTTTGCCAATATTTCCACGTATGATTACCTTCAAATTCCTCGTAATGTGTAATGAAATTTCTATCTGTCAGAAGCGTATTAAGCTCACGGTTCGGCCCTACGAAATCAGATACTTGTCCATCCGTGCGCTTTACAGCTGTTTCTTCTGTTCCAATGACGTGATAAAGTTCTAGCGCCTCCGGATTTTTGAATTCTTTTGCTAAATTCATCACTGTTTCATCCACAAATGGTGATTGCATAACAACTTTACCGAATGTATGCGGATACATAAGTGCGGTCATAAAGGAAACTGTTCCGCCAAGAGAATCACCAATTAGCACACGACCTTTTCCCATTTGGTACGTTGGATAATTTTCATCGATATATGGTGCAAGTTCATGAGCAAGGAAACGAATATACGCAGCGTTTTTTACTTCGTTTGGGAAATATTTTTCTTTACGATCGTGTACATTTTTATATGGAATACCGACAATAATTGTACGGTCAATTTCTTCAGTTTCACGAAGGCGCTCAATTACACGGTGTGCTTTACCAAGCTGAAAATAATCTCTTCCATCTTGTGCAATGACCACTGTATGTTTGTGCAGCGGTGTGTAATTTACCGGTAAGTAAACGAGAAGTGTAACATCTTCTTGAAGTGATGCACTATAAAATGAAATCTCTTCAATTCTCCCAATTGTTTGATTCATGTAGATCCCCCTAAATAAAAATTTACTGTAATGATTGTAAGAGCGACGCTTGTAGTGAAAAAGAAAGAAATATTCACTAATAGGTGCTTTCGTTTCTATTTTACCATAATGGTACGAAGAATCTAAAAAATTAGTATTTAAGTTAGGGAAGAAAACGGATATAATGAAGTGGGATTTTTGACAGGTGAGAGGGGAGACGGAATTTGAAACAAGAAAGGTCAATCGCGCTACCATTAGCTATTTCCATTATAGCCATTTCATTCGCAGCAGTTTTTGTAAAGATGTCCTCGGCACCATCTTCCATATTAAGTATGTATCGATTATGGATTATCGTACTTCTTATGCTGCCTATTGTTTTGAAAAAACGGGAAGAGTTTAGTAAGATTCAAATAAAAGATTGGGGATTTTTAATTGGGTCTGGATTCTTTTTAGCACTTCATTTTCTTTTATGGTTTGAATCTTTAAAGCATACAACAGTTGCGAGTTCGACGATTATATTAGCACTTCAGCCGATCGTATCTTTAGTTGGAGGTTTTTTCTTATTTAAAGAAAGAACAACATACTCAGCCATTGCGACAATGGCAATTGCGATATTAGGTGTAGTGTGTATTGGTTGGGGAGATTTAGGACTAAGTGAACAAGCAATTTATGGCGATATATTATCTTTTTTAAGTGTAATAGCAGTTGTCGGTTATTTATTTATCGGCCAAACGACAGTAAAGAAAGTATCACACTGGATTTACAGCTTTACAGTTTTTGCATTCGCAGGTATTTTTATGGGGATTTATAATATAACATTGCAAGTGCCTTTTACAGGTTATACAAAGTGGGATTGGACCATTTTTCTTTTACTTGCGGTCGTGCCGACAGTGTCGCACGTCATTAATAACTGGCTATTAAACTACGTAAATGCAACAACAATTTCAATGAGTATTTTAGGTGAACCAGTTGGAGCGTCAATACTAGCGTTCTTCTTACTTGGGGAAAGATTAAATGCTATGCAAATAATCGGTAGCATACTCGTATTGTTTGGTGTATCTGTTTTCTTATTGCAGCAACAAAAACGAACAGCAAAAAATGTCGTAAACGAGCCTGTTTATACACAGGAATTATAATGTTAAGAGAGAAAAGAGAAGTTGTGATACTTCTCTTTTTGTTTTATAGAAATACGGGCGTAGAAGGGGGAGGGAAATGGAGTTTCTATCAAAAAAAGATGCATGGTTATATCCAATTTTTTTCGTTGTCATTGGAGCGTGTTTTGCTCCAATATTTGCAGGAAGAGAATATTTTCTTTTGTTTTTCACAATCCCATTAGCTATCTTATTGATGTGGAGTTGGTTTTCAACAAAATATATTGTTGGAGAAGAAACAATTACTATTAGATCCGGTTTCGTGAAAAAGCGCATATTGATACGAGATATAAAACAAATTTCAAATACGAAAAATCCAGTAGCAGCCTATGCATTGTCACTTGATCGACTTGAAATTGTTTACGATACACATCAAACAGAAATTATTTCTCCTAAAGATAAAGAGCAATTTATCAATCTTGTTACAAGTAAAAATCTACACATTGAAATAAAGTAAAAGAGTGGCTTCATAGCCACTCTTTTACTTTGGGTTTGTCATATAAGGTTGTACATGAATGATACATAGGTCCCTGAATTTTCCTTCAGCAGTTGTAACAATTACGACTGCTCTACCTGCACTTTTTCCAGTAATCGTTACTGTATCACCTTTTGGATACAGTGTGATAACATCAGCATTCATATTTGTCCAAATAAGTTCTTGATTCGTTGCTTGCACGGGCAAAACAGAAGCTGATAACCCAGTGCTTTGTCCCGTTCTTACTTTTAACTTATTTTTTTCCATATGAACACCAATGACTGGAATAACAGAAGGAGCAATTGAAATTTTGGGTGGATTAGGTTGTATGTTCAAACAAGACGCAGAAGTATTTGTGATAGGTGAAAATTTTCGTGTTTGTTGTTGCTGGAAAGCTGCTAACATGTTGGAGTCCCCTTTCTGTATAAGTGCTGATAGTACTACTATAAAGGAGTAGTGTTACGTTTAATTTAATGAAACATAAAGAAATTGTTAAATTCGAGCAGAAGATTGTCGAACTTTGAGAAAAAGAAAACTCTGCTGATACGATAACAGCAGAGCTTTTTCTTTATAGATTATGACTATGTTGCTTTTCAAAAGTCTCAAAGTGCTCTTCAACTTCTTTTGAAGATTGTGTTAGTAAACTAACAATTACGATTACTAGTAAACTAATAGTAAAACCAGGAATCATTTCATATAAGAATTCTTTTAAGAATTTGAATTGCGTCCAAATAATAACAGTAGCGGCACCAGAAATCATACCAGCAAGTGCGCCCCACTTCGTCATACGTTTCCAATATAAGCTTAATAAAATAGCAGGTCCGAATGAAGAGCCAAATCCAGCCCAAGCGTATCCAACAAGAGCTAAAATCGTATCATTTTGTTTAAACGCTAATGCACACCCAACTAGTGCAATAACAAGAACAGCCATACGGCCGACAAATACAAGCTCTTTATCAGAAGCAGAACGTTTAAAGAAAGTACGATATAAGTCTTCCGTTACAGCACTAGAAGTAACGAGTAACTGAGATGAAATTGTACTCATAATCGCTGCTAAAATAGCTGCTAATAAAAATCCAGTAATAAGCGGGTGGAATAAAATTTTCCCCAGTTCAAGGAAAATTGTCTCTGGATTGGATAGCTTTAATCCTTTGTCTGAGTAGTATGCAATACCGATAAGACCAGTAAACATAGCTCCAACAACAGAGAAAATCATCCAGCTCATACCAATTCGTCGCGCACTTTTAATTTCTTTTACAGAAGAAATTGCCATAAAGCGTACGATAATATGAGGTTGTCCAACATAACCAAGGCCCCATGCGAATAATGAAATAATACCTAATACAGAAGTACCTTTAAAAATATCTAATAATGTTGGATCAATTGATTTAATTGTGCTAAATGCTGGACCAAGTCCATTTACATTCATAATTGTAACAGTAGGAACAAGAATAAGAGCAATTACCATAATGATTCCTTGCACGAAGTCTGTCCAACTTACTGCTAAGAAACCACCAAATAATGTGTAAGCAACAACAACGCCAGCTACAATGAATAATCCAACGTGGTAGTTCATACCAAATGAATTTTCAAATAATACAGCACCTGAAACGAGTCCTGAAGCTACATAAAAAGTAAAGAAAATCATAATAACAAGTCCAGATACTAAGCGTAGCATATGGGATTTGTCGTGGAAACGGTGTTCCAAAAATTCTGGGATAGTAATAGAGTTGTTTGCAATTTCAGAGTAGGTACGTAAGCGAGGAGCGACATATAGCCAGTTTGCGTATGCGCCTAATGTCAGGCCGATCGCAATCCAACTACTACTTAATCCAACGCTAAACATTGCACCGGGTAATCCCATTAAAAGCCAACCACTCATATCGGATGCTCCAGCACTTAATGCTGTTACTGCGGGGCCTAGTGTACGCCCGCCAAGCATATAATCTGTTAAGTTGGACGTTCGTTTATAGGCGAAATAGCCAATGACTAACATCCCGAGCATGTAAATAGAGATAGAAGTTAAAGTTAACATCTGCGTACTCATGTAGTTCCCCTTCCTTTTGTCATATCTTTTGATGCGTTATGCATATTTATAATCTATCATGATTATTCTGAAAAATCCATACAGAAATATGAATTTTCAGAAATGTAAGCGTTTTTTGACATCATTTTACTTTTTTAATATATAATATTCATACAAAAAACCTTATTTTTAATAGAGTATTTATTATATTTACATAAAAAGAGGTTGTTTTGTCAATATAATATTGAAAGGAGAGAAAAATAAAATTTTTTAAAAAGTATTGACTTATGAAAAAAGTAAGGTCTATAATGAGTGCAACTTAAAAAAATGCAAGCGTTGATGAAGAAGAGTACACATGATGAACATGTCAGAGAGCTGATGGTTGGTGCGAATCAGTATGGAATTGATGTGGAATGGGCTTCGGAGCTTCCAAACCGAAACGAAAGAAGTAGGCTTTGGCGACATGATCTCATCGATACAAGAGACACGTATTGTTTTTGATACGGTAAAGTGCGTTACATTCGTAACGAATTAAGGTGGCACCACGGGAGTACCCGTCCTTTCTATAGGATGAGTACTCCCTTTTTGTGTATAAAAAATTAAATAAATGAAATCGTTTAAGTAAGAAGAGTACGTATATTGGAGACGTTACAGAGAGCCGGGAATAGGTGGGAGCCCGGTGCGGTGCCATATACGGAATGGGCTTACGAGAGGTATGCTGAACAATTATTTTCAGTAGGCAACCCGGGTTCCGCCGTTACAAGGATAAGGTATATATTTTGTACCTGAACAAAGCGGGATGCTTTTGCATCCAATACGAGGTGGTACCGCGGTATATTTATCGTCCTCTACATATTTTCGATATGTAGGGGACTTTTTTATTTTTCAGGACGAGGTGAAGGACATGATGACGAAAGAAGAATTTATAAAACAAAAAAGAGAGAGAAAGACATTTTTAGTAATCACTGAAGAAGAAGGAGATAGCATTACGCCAATTTCTTTATATAGACGTATGAAAGGGAAGAAGAAATTCTTATTAGAAAGTTCACAGCTTCATCAAGATAAAGGACGCTATTCCTACTTAGGGTGTAATCCGTATGGGGAAGTGAAAAGTATCGGTACGGAAGTGGAACGAACGATTTACGGCCGGGCAGAAAAGTTGCAAGGTAACGTACTAGAAGTGTTAGAAGAAGAAATCGCGTCAGCTCAAGTAGACAGTCCATTTCCGTTTTGCGGAGGAGCAGTTGGTTATATTGGCTATGACGTTATTCGGCAATATGAAAACATTGGAGCAAATTTACACGATCCATTGAATATTCCAGAGGTACACCTTTTACTGTACCGTGAGTTTATCGTGTATGACCACTTACGCCAAAAGTTGTCGTTTGTATATGTATGCAGGGAAGATGATGCAGCAGATTATGAAGAAGTATACGAAAGGCTGCGAGTATACAAAGAGGAAGTGCTACAGGGAGAAGAAGCGGAAGTAACTGAAATAAGATCAACATTATCATTCACTTCTTCTATAACGGAAAAAGAATTTTGCGTAATGGTAGAAACGGCGAAAGAACACATTCGAGCCGGGGACATATTCCAAGTCGTATTATCCCAGCGTTTACAAAGTGAATGTATTGGTGATCCATTCGCGTTATACCGAAAACTACGAATTGCCAATCCATCACCATATATGTTTTATATCGATTTTCAAGATTATGTTGTACTCGGTTCTTCGCCAGAAAGTTTGCTATCGGTAAGAGAGGATAAAGTGATGACAAATCCAATTGCTGGTACGAGGCCGAGAGGAAAGACAAAGCAGGAAGATACGGAAATTGAAAAAGAGCTGTTAGAAAATGAGAAAGAGCGAGCAGAGCATATGATGCTTGTAGATCTTGGGCGAAATGATATTGGTAGAGTGAGTGAAATCGGCTCAGTTACGATAGATAAATATATGAAAGTAGAAAAATATTCTCACGTTATGCACATTGTATCTGAAGTTTACGGAACATTGCGAAAACAAATGAGCGGATTTGATGCATTAGCGCATTGCTTACCGGCGGGGACGGTATCAGGTGCTCCGAAAATTAGAGCGATGGAAATTATAAATGAGCTAGAGAATGAAAAAAGAAATGTGTACGCCGGTGCAGTTGGATACGTTAGTTTTTCAGGGAATCTTGATATGGCGCTTGCCATTCGAACGATGGTCGTAAAGGATGAAAAAGCATACGTTCAGGCAGGAGCGGGCATCGTTTACGATTCAGATCCAGTAGCTGAATATGAAGAAACATTAAATAAAGCGAGAGCGCTCTTGGAGGTAATGAAATGATTGTACTTATCGATAATTATGATTCATTCACATATAACTTGTATCAACTACTAGGCGAATACGAAGAAGAAATTGTTGTCGTAAGAAATGATCAAATAACGATAGAACAATTAGAAGAAATGAAGCCGAAAGGAATTGTGCTTTCACCAGGACCAGGAAAACCAGAGGATGCTGGAATTTGTATGGAAGTGATTCGTCATTTTTATAAGAACGTTCCCATATTAGGTATTTGTCTTGGTCATCAAGCAATTATATCAGCATTTGGAGGAGATATTGTAAGAGCAGAGCGCATTAAACACGGAAAAACATCACGTGTGAAACATAACGGAGCGTCAATTTTTTCGTATGTGACACAACCGCTAACAGCGATGCGCTACCATTCTCTTGTTGCAGCACAAACAAGCTTGCCGCAGTGTTTTGACATACTAGCGACAGCGATGGACGATGGAGAAATTATGGCAGTTCGTCACAATTATTATCCACTCTTTGGATTACAGTTTCATCCGGAATCAATTGCGACAGAAGAAGGCGGAAAGTTAATACGTGCCTTTTTAGGCGAAGTGAAAGAGGAGGAAAGAGTATGAATAACTATCTTCGTAAATTAGTGGAGGGGCAACATTTAACAGAAGAGGAAATGTATAAAGCAGGACTTCTTTTATTAAATGAAAACATATTGGAAAGTGAAATTGCAGCTTTCTTAGTCTTACTGAAAGCGAAAGGTGAAACTGCAGAAGAAATATACGGTCTCGTCCGAGCTCTTCGTGAAAAGGCATTACCGTTTTCGAATCATATACAAGGAGCAATGGACAATTGCGGGACAGGTGGTGACGGTGCCCAAACGTTTAATATTAGTACAACATCGGCATTTGTACTGGCAGGAGCTGGTGTAAAGGTTGCAAAACATGGTAACCGTGCTGTTTCTAGTAAAACAGGAAGTGCAGATTTATTAGAAGAACTCGGTGTAAATATTAGCAGTACGCCAAACGAAATTGATTATTTATTAGAGCATGTCGGAATCGCATTTTTATTCGCACCAGCGATGCACCCAGCATTAAGACGCATTATGAAAATAAGAAAAGAATTAAACGTGCCGACAATCTTTAACTTAATTGGCCCTTTAACAAATCCGGTGAATTTAGAAACACAATTTGTCGGCATTTATAAAAGAGATATGTTACTACCAGTTGCGCAAGTATTACAAAAGTTAGGCCGGAAACAAGCGCTTGTCGTAAACGGAAGTGGTTTTTTAGATGAAGCGTCATTACAAGGGGAAAATCACGTAGTCCTTTTAAAAGATAATGAAATAGTAGAAATGAGTATTGATCCAGAAAAGTATGGTTTTTCAAGAGTGAAAAATGAAGAAATTAGAGGGGGGAATTCAAAAGAAAATGCAAAGATTACGCTCGGCGTATTGAGCGGAGAAAAGAGTGTTTATCGCGATACAGTTTTATTCAATGCAGGTCTAGCTCTTTTCGCAAATGGAAAAACGGAAACGATTGAAGAAGGAATTAAACTCGCGGCATATAGCATTGACTCTGGAAAAGCATTAGCGAAACTAAATTTATTAATTGCAGCAAGTAACGAAAAATTAGAAAGGGTGAATTAAAATGGGGACGATTTTAGATAAAATTGTAGAACAGAAGAAAAAGGAAGTTGCGGAATTATATGAAACATATACACCAATAAAAGAAAGTAGAAAGACACATTCACTCGTAGAATCATTACAGCAGTTTACTGTTATTGCAGAAGTAAAGCGAGCATCACCATCAAAAGGAGATATCAATTTACACGTTGATGTAAGAAAACAAGTGAAAACATATGAAGAATGCGGCGCGGGTGCTGTTTCTGTTTTAACAGACGGTCAATTTTTTAAAGGGTCGTTTTATGATTTACAAACGGCGAGAGAAGAAAGTAACATTCCGCTTTTATGTAAAGATTTCATAATTGATAAGATTCAAATTGATAGAGCGTATGAGGCTGGCGCAGATATTATTTTATTAATTGTAGCAGCGTTACCGAAAGAGAAGTTAAAAGAGCTGTATAGTTACGTACTAGAAAAAGGGTTAGAAGCAATTGTTGAAATTCATGATGAAGAGGAACTAGAAATTGCAATCGAATTAAATCCGCACGTTATCGGTATTAACAACCGTAATTTAAAAACATTCGAAGTCGATTTAGGCCAAACAGAAAAGCTTGGAAAACGATTAAATGAGGAGAAATTACTTTGGATTAGTGAGAGCGGAATTCATTCAAAAGAAGATATGATCCGCGTCAAGCGAGCCGGAGCAAAAGGTGTATTAGTTGGAGAAGCACTTATGACATCATCTTCTATTCGTACCTTTTTTGAAGATTGTAAGGTGAACATATGAAAGTGAAAATTTGCGGCATCACTGATATGGAAACAGCAAAACGTGCTTGCGAATACGGAGCAGATGCACTCGGATTTGTTTTTGCAGAAAGTAAGCGAAAAATTACTCCAGGGCTAGCGAAAGAAATCATTCAGGAGCTTCCAGCCAACGTGTTAAAAATCGGTGTTTTCGTAAATGAATCAGTAGAAATGATCCAGAAAATTGCAGATGAATGCGGGTTAACGCATGTACAACTACATGGGGATGAAGACAATTATCAAATCAGAAGATTGAATATTCCGTCTATAAAGTCACTAGGAGTAACTTCAGAGAGTGATATGAAAAACGCTCAAGAGTATGAAACAGATTATATATTATTTGATAGCCCGAAAGAAAAGTTTCATGGAGGAAATGGAAAGAAATTTTCATGGGAACTACTCGCGCATATGTCAAAAGAGTTGCGAGAGAAAACGATATTAGCTGGTGGATTAAACGCTCTTAATATAGAAGAAGCAATTCGAACTGTTCGGCCATATATGGTCGATGTGAGCAGCGGAGTAGAGACAGAAGGAAAGAAAGATGTAGAGAAAATAAAACAATTTATTATAAAAACGAAGGAGTGTTCCAAATGAATTACGCATATCCAGATGAAAAAGGTCACTACGGTATATACGGAGGACGATACGTTCCAGAAACGTTAATGCAATCTGTATTAGAACTAGAAGAAGCATATAAAGAGGCGATGGAAGATGAAGCATTTCAAAAGGAATTAAATCATTATTTAAAAACGTACGTCGGAAGAGAAACACCGCTATATTATGCTGAAAATATGACGAAGTATTGCGGCGGTGCAAAAATTTATTTAAAACGTGAAGATTTGAACCATACAGGAGCTCATAAAATTAACAATACAATTGGTCAGGCACTTCTTGCAGTAAGAATGGGTAAGAAAAAAGTTGTCGCTGAAACAGGGGCTGGACAACACGGTGTTGCAACAGCTACTGTATGTGCCCTTCTCGGATTAGAATGCGTCATTTTTATGGGAGAAGAAGATGTAAGACGTCAAAAATTAAATGTGTTCCGAATGGAATTACTCGGAGCGAAAGTAGAAAGTGTGGCGGCAGGTAGCGGTACATTAAAAGATGCGGTAAACGAGGCGCTTCGTTACTGGGTTTCACACGTGCATGATACGCACTACATTATGGGATCCGTTCTTGGACCGCATCCATTCCCGCAAATTGTTCGTGATTTCCAAAGTGTAATTGGGAAAGAAACGAAAAAACAATATGAAGCGTTAGAAGGAAAGTTACCAGAAGCTGTTGTTGCTTGTATTGGTGGTGGTAGTAATGCGATGGGCATGTTTTATCCGTTCGTGCATGATGAAGAAGTTGCTCTTTACGGCGTAGAAGCAGCTGGAAAAGGAGTTCATACAGAACAGCATGCAGCTACTTTAACGAAAGGAAGCGTTGGCGTTCTCCACGGATCGATGATGTACCTTCTGCAAAATGAAGAAGGACAAATTCAAGAAGCTCACTCCATTTCAGCTGGACTTGATTACCCGGGGGTTGGTCCAGAACATAGTTTACTAAAAGATATTGGCCGCGTTTCTTATCATTCCATTACAGATGATGAAGCGTTAGAAGCGTTTCAATTATTAACGAAAAAAGAAGGAATTATCCCGGCGTTAGAAAGTTCACATGCTGTCGCATACGCATTAAAATTAGCGCCGCAAATGAAGAAAGACGAAGGGCTTGTCATTTGTTTATCTGGCCGTGGTGATAAAGATGTAGAGAGTATAAAACGTTATATGGAAGAGGTGTAAAAGATGGGAGTAGAAAAAATTAAAGCAGCATTTGAAAATGGTAAGAAAGCATTTATTCCGTACGTAATGGGCGGAGATGGTGGCCTTGAAAAGTTAAAAGAAAGAATTCGTTTTCTAGATGAAGCAGGAGCAAGCATCGTTGAAATTGGTATCCCATTTTCAGATCCAGTTGCAGATGGCCCAACAATTCAAAGGGCAGGGAAACGAGCACTAGATAGCGGTGTAACAGTAAAAGGCATTTTTCAAGCATTAATAGAGGTAAGGAAAGAAGTACAAATTCCGTTTGTACTTATGACATATTTAAATCCAGTACTCGCATTCGGAAAAGAACAATTCATCGAAAATTGTATAGAAGCAGGGGTGGATGGTATTATCGTTCCAGATTTACCGTATGAAGAACAAGACATTATTGCACCGCTTCTCCGAACTGCAAATATCGCTTTAATCCCACTCGTTACCGTTACAAGCCCAATTGAGCGAATCGAGAAAATTACGAGTGAATCAGAAGGGTTCGTCTACGCCGTTACAGTAGCGGGCGTAACAGGCGTACGTCAAAATTTTAAAGAGGAGATTCATAGTTATTTAGAAAAAGTAAAATCACATACGCATTTACCGGTAGTGGCAGGGTTCGGTATTTCAACGAAGGAACATGTAGAAGACATGATTACAATATGTGACGGAGTTGTCGTTGGAAGTAAAGTGATTGAGCTGTTAGAAAATGAAAAACGAGAAGAAATATGTGAATTCATACAGGCAACAAAACAAAAAGAAGAGGCATAAGTCTCTTCTTTTTGTTTTGTGTAATAAATGTTAAAATATACAGAAAATACATATAATTTAGAGGGGGAGAAAGCATGCTAAGACGTAAACTACTATATCTTCTCTTAACTGTACCACTATACGCTTGGCTCATTAGCATGACGAAAATAGAGTTGATGGCTCTATTTTTAGGATATGTATTCATCTTTTCTAACTTAAATCGCATTCAAGAGCAATCTATTTTAGAAATATGTATATTTTCGATTAGTATAGAACTATTTAGTATCGTTTCGATTGTATTATTAAATGAAGTATTCCGATGGATCCATTCATTTGAATTCATGAAATTTGGAAATGTTGTATTGCAAGTCATATGTGCTTATATTGTGTTTGTTCTGTTAGATAAAATGGTCGGACAGCAGACAGTTTTTCAGGATAATAGAAAATGGGAGTGATTAAAAAAGGAGCCGTTTGGTTCCTTTTTTGAATCTGTTTTAAAAACAATTGAAAATTATAGCATCTGTTATATAATAGTTAAAAATTGTATTTTAAACGAAATGAGATGATAACATGGCCATATTGTTGGCACTTATCCCAATTATGATGATTTTCATTTGTTTATTTTTATTTAAACAAACGTCATTAAGGTCTTCTTTAATTGCTTACGTGGTGTCTGTTGGAATCGTTTTACTCTCTCCAACGTTTCAACTAGGGATAAGTGAAACTGTGCACGCAACGATTAAAGGATGGTTAATTTGTTTTATTGTTGGGTACGTTTTGTTTTTCGGTATTTTTTTATTTCACCTCATGAACAAAATGGGGTACATCGATCAAGTAGCACGTTTTCTAGAAGAAGTGACGCACGATCGTTTATTACAAATGCTTCTTATGTGTTTTGGTATTTGCCCACTAATTGAATCAGTAAGTGGATTTGGAATTGGCTTTATGGTTGCAGCACCTATTTTTCTTTCCTTAGGCTATAAACCGTTTCAAGCTGTACTGCTCTCGTTTATCGGCTTACTAGCTAGTTCATGGGGGGCAATGGCAACTGGTACGATTATCGGTTCGCAACTTATCAATATGCCGCTTACAACACTCGGTACAAATACAGCGCTATTAAGTATCCCGATGTTTGCTTATTTTGTCATTCTTTCTTTACATGTTGTTGGTGGCTGGCAGGCGGTTATTGAAAAGTGGAAGGAAGGAATCGGCTTCTTTCTATTATTTTCTCTCGGAATCTATCTTTCTAACGCATACGTAAGTGTTGAACTCGCAGGTATATTAAGTTCTATCGTTACCATTACATTTGGCTTTCTTATCATTAAATTAAAAGGAAAAAGTGAGCAAAATCTAATGTCAGAACATGCTGCGGCAACAGAAAGAGAAGTATCTATTATAAAAATTATTAGCCCTTATATATTCTTAACCGTTTGTATTTTACTTTCTCGTCTCGTACCAGCATTGCATGATGTATTTAGATCATATGCGGTTCTTGATTTAAAATCATACTCTTACAAACTAGAGCTACTATATTCGCCAGGTTTTTGGCTAGGTATGACTTGTTTATTTACAATCATTTTCTTCCGAATTCCATCAAATATTATTAAACAATCACTCTCGCAAACGATAAAACAATGGATTCCCTTTGCGATTACGACGACAATGTTTATCGCCATTTCAGAACTAATGGGTGCATCTGGTATGCATGCATTACTCGCAAAGACAGCTGGTGATACATTTGGAACCTTTTTCGTTTTCGTTGCGCCGTTTATTGGCGCTATTGGTGGATTTTTAACAGGTAGTAACGCAGGATCAAATGCAATGTTTATAAAACTACAAATGCAAACCGCACAAAACGTAGCACTCCCGTGGCAATATGTCACAACACTTCAAAACACCGCATCATCAGTAGCGACGATCGCTTGCCCGTCACGGATTACGCTAGGGGCGTATTTATGTAACATACCATATCGTGAAAATGAACTATTAAAGAAGACGACGTTAATGATTTTTGGTGCGGTATTACTTATAGTAGTGGAAGTTATTTTCTGGTATATGTTGAGAAATTAAAAATCCTCCTAACATAGGAGGATTTTTTTTATAATTGGATAATGTTTTAAACATGAAAAGCTTCTACTAAGTCAACAACCCGCCACTTAACACCCTTACGGGTCGTTTGAAGTGGGGGCTTGCGTCTGTCGGAGTTCGACAGTGCTTCTACCCTCATAGAGAGCAACTACGCTTATTCCTACCCAGTAGTACGAACGAGCAATGCTCTCCTACCTTAGTATGGTGGAGCATAAGGACGGTTGACTTCGCCCCTACCACAAGAGCTATACTCCTGTGGTAACTACACTGATATGCTTAATTCCCTTACGGTGTAGATTCATCGCACCAATACGGTCATCATTTGATTGGTATTGGCAATTTTTACACTTAAAAGTGTGTAGCTTTTTATTACGATTCGCTTTTTCAATGTTTCCGCACTTAGGGCAAGTTTGGGAAGTATATTTGGGGTCTACCACAATTACCTTTTGTCCATTCAATTCAGCTTTATACTCAAGCATTTGACGGAACTGATAGAAAGCCCAAGATACAGAAACATAGCGGTTTTTCACTCGTACTTTCTCTGTCGCAGAACGAACCCCTGTTAAGTCTTCTAAAACAAACATAGTACCTCTAGGGTATGCCTCAACGAGTGCCTTTGTAATTTGATGGTTTACATCAGTTACATAACGGTTTTCTCTTGAGCCAATTTGTTTTATTTTCTTACGAGAAGATGGTGTTTGTCGTGTTTGTAATTGCTTACGAGTAGCTTTAAATTTACCACGCTTATGTTTAACAATATTTCCGTTGTAGAAGGTTGTTTTGCCCTGACTATCATAAGTGGTTGCAAGGAAGTTGATTCCTAAATCAACACCAACGATGTTGTTTACATCTGCGAAATCTAATGTTTGGTACTCTTTTGTCATCGGGATATGTAAGAACCACTTGTTGTACTTATGCACTAATTTAGCAGTACCAAATTTCCAAGTGCTGTTGAAGTATTTCTTCATAGCCTTACGCTCATAATTTAGTTTTAGGCGACCTTCAAGCGTGTTTACACTAAATTGGTTTTTGGTTAGTGAATAATCCCGATTCCAGACTAAATCATATTCTGCAAGTTTGAAGTCAATCAAAGACCATTCATGTCCATTTGATTTAGCCGACTTGTAACGAGCAATTACAGTTTTCATCACAGATTGAGCCATTTGACTTTTTAACCTAAATTGATTTCGCAAATCAGAATAATATAAGTTATTGAGATTTACTTGATTAAGGTTCTTTGTTTCAAATATGTGTTTTGATAACCAATTACAAGCCTTGCGGTAAGCGTTCGTTGTTATCTTTAGACTTTCAGCTTGATTATCGGAAACATGGATTTGTATTTTTGCAGTAATTGTAGGCATTATTTTCACCGCCTTTCACTAATTAAATTGTAACAGATTTTTAGTGAAAGCAAACAACTTAAGTAGAGAAAGTAGGAGGCAAGGTGGAAGTTTCAGATACTTGATGTGGTACAGAATCTTACGATTTTTAACGTACCATACCGTATCTGCCGGCAAATCCTCCCCCACTTATCGTTGGGCTATCGCCCTTCACACGATTGAAGTAGGGGGTATCCTTGCCGATTTTAGATGAATAGGAGATGAAATGTATGCCCCTAAAAAACTACGGTGTGTTAAAAGGTACAGTTATACAATCAAAGATTGGAAAAGGGAAAACACCTCATTATCAAGTTCATTTACAGGGCGAGACAGGAGTAGATTATCGTATTGCAATTAACGTAAAATCGCAAAGTTATCCGTCAGAAGTTTTATATTTTGCGAGTAACAATATTAAGTCAGAGGCGATTCATATTTTACCGACATTACCATTCGGTTTTACAGAAATAAAAAACAATGAACCGAAAGTAGCTTTAGACTACGTAAGAGGTAATGTATTTGATTCGAAACAAATGATTCCTTTACCTGCTGAAAAAGCAGGAGTGGATAATGATTTAAATGAAAAAATAGAACGTTATATAAAACGAGCAATAGAAGAAAAAGCAATTATTTACGCGTTTGGTGAAAGATGGGGACCAGAAGAAAATACACCTGATTCTTACTTTCATTTCGAACCAGGAAACGGGATACATGATATTCACATGAATCAAGGGAATGTAGAGAAATGGAAAGGTGATAATGGTATATGGCAAGACGGAGGAATACTTATTCAATTTGAAAAGGAAGAAGAATGGGTCGGTATTTTTCTTGCCTTCCAATCGCAGTCATGGTGTACGGATGAAGAGGGACATGCTCGTGTGCCGGTTGAGCATTGTGATTATAAGAGAAATAACTAATAAGAGGAGGGCGTTCAAATAGAACGCCCTCCTCTTATTTTATAAAAACCAAAACTAACAAGTGTAGAAAGACAAGAGAACAATAGTGCCACGCTAGAAAACGCAATGAGGTACATATTATACTTCATCACTTTGCCAATTAGTTGGTTACTATCGTACTGAAACAGCCCTGCTATTATATTGAATAAAAATAACACGATAAACATGACGATAATGCCGTCTATTGATCCTTTAATATCTGGTTTGCTTAAAGCGATATGTGCAGAAATACAAATGGCGATAAATAAAAATAGCCAAAAGGAAGGATTCAATACATTATTTATTGTAAATAAACTTTTCAATAATACGAATGTCGACAAGAGCATGTTTTGAACCATTTCTACATTAATAGAAGTAGAAGTGATTGTTTTTTCGAGAGTTGTATGAAATAAAAAATATGAATCTGGTACGAAATAGCGCATTAAAAGGATTAGTGCGGTAATACCAGAAATAATAGGCCCGATGCCGATAAAGAAGTTCCCAATTCGTTGATATACACTTTTATGATTGTATTGATGTTGTACGTAGCCTAAAGCGCCTTGACTTGTATCTGTTGGGAAAAACTGCGTTGCTACAATTTTATGACGAAATAGTACACACATAATGGCATGTCCAAGTTCGTGAATAGGAACGCCAATCCACGCCGTTAAAAGGAATCCTTTTCTTCCGAAAGCTCTCGACCAATACATTCGTGTGAGAGATTCTAAATAGCCTAATAGAAATCCAATTACAATGATAACGCCAATTAAAGAAAATAATTGGATTACGCTTGTAAGGAGTATTTGAAAAATTGAGTTTACCAATTCCATCGTCTTTCATCCAATCTGTTAAAAATGTTATTTGTTCTGTTTCATAATAGCATTATTTTTCAAGATTGCTAGCACATATATTTCTTTTGAAAGAAGGATTTCATAATCTTTTTCTTGTAGTCATGTTTTATGTCCAAAGTCATATATTGAATTTGTAACACCCTATACGGTATATGGTTAAGGAGGGATGAGAGAATGAAATGTCCGGCGTGTCACACAGAAAATGCAACAGAGGCAAAATTTTGCGGGAATTGTGGACATTCGTTAACGGAGGGAGCAGTAGCGAGTAGTGCACAGGAAGAAGGTGAGCAACAGGCACGTGTAGCAAAAGCAAAGGAAACTCGACCAAATGAAACGGTAGAGCAAGCGAAGCAGTTTGCAAGTGGCTATTTTCAGTTTTTTAAACACGCATTACAAGCACCGACAGCTATTATGTAAAGTGGCAAGGTTGAAGTACAAAATGGAATTGTAAGTCTTGTTCTTATTTGTTTTTTAGGGGCATGTATTTTTTATAGAATGATGAGTGCTGGGGCAGCACTTACGAGAACGTTAGCGCCAGATTTATCTACTCCTTCTTTCTTTGGAGACTCTATAACAGTCTTTTTATTTTTACTCATTTTAATTTTATTTGTCGGATTTATTATTTTTGTCAGTGGGAAGATGATGAAATCATCTTTTTCGTTTCTTGAAGTATTCGGTATATGGGGAACGATAGCGACGCCAGCTATTGCTATATTAGTTCTTTCTTTTCTGTTTAGCTTTTTATTAATCTTTTTCTTACCAATCTTATTAGGGCTGGCCACAACGTATATGTCAATTAGTATAATTGTCGCTATAGTAAAGCTAGATAACGGCGGATTAGACCTTATTTATACACTTCTTATCGCAAATGTTTTAATCGGAATTGCAACATTCATTGTGCTGTGGTCTTACATTAGCACGATAATTCAAACCTTTACACAGGGAATAACTGGCCTCTAAAGAAAAGGTGGATGAATGTATGTACAAAGTGTGGGACTCAGTTTGAAGATTGAATCTTATAATGTTGAACTGAATAAATCAAGAGAATAGAACATATGAAAAAGGTACAGTGCACAGCTGTACCTTTTCTATAGTTATTTAGCTGGACCAGGATCCCTTGAGAAAAAGATGTGAAAGAGGAATGTGACTTTGCTTGCTCCTCCTGATGTACTTGCTTGCACATCAGATAAAGAACTAGACGTTAAAGCAGCTTCAGAATGAGGAGGAACGATTATTTTTAGAGTATCATCTGATTCTGAGGATATAGTAACTGTTATTGTATCATCAGAAAAATTTATAATTTTAACTGTACCGACTGGAAAGATGGACTTATTAGCGTGTGATGCAGAAGAGAAACGAGAGGATTTCCAAATAGTTTGTGGGAAAGTGTCATTGTCAGATAACCAAGCGCGAGCGCTGTATAAAGTTGTACTAATGGTAAACTCTTGTTCAAGCGGGAGGGCGGGTTTTGGTTCTCTTGGTTCTTCTGGGAGCTGGACGAGAAGGCCGGCGCACATGTATGTTTCACCTACTTTCAATTGTTACTGTAATAGCATATTAAACATAGTGTTTATAAGACACGACGGCTACCTATTCAGGCATAGGTTTGTGCACAAAATTTGAAGATGAAATTCTCTTTCTTTACAATGGAAGTAGGTGTTATTTCTATAAAATATGGAAAACGTAAAGAGTATGTAAAAAAGAAGGAGTGGTAAAGTGAACTATGTCATTATTGGCGGAGATGCAGCTGGTATGAGTGCAGCTATGCAAATTGTTAGAAACGATGAAAATGCAAATGTTGTGACGTTAGAAAAAGGTGAAATTTATTCGTACGCGCAGTGTGGATTACCGTATGTCATTAGTGGTGCTATCGCTTCAACGGAAAAGTTAATCGCGCGTAATGTAAAGACGTTTCGTGATAAATACGGAATTGATGCGAAAGTACGACATGAAGTAACGAAAGTAGATACGGAAAAGAAAATAGTATACGCAGAGCATACGAAGACGAAAGATGTTTTTGAATTTTCGTATGACCGTTTATTAATTGCGACCGGAGTACGTCCTGTTATGCCAGAATGGGAAGGCCGAGATTTACAAGGTGTTCACCTTTTAAAAACAATTCCGGATGCTGAGCGCATATTAAAAACGCTAGAAACGAATAAAGTTGAAGATGTAACCATTATTGGCGGCGGTGCAATTGGGCTGGAAATGGCAGAAACATTCGTCGAACTAGGTAAGAAAGTAAGAATGATTGAGAGAAATGATCATATCGGTACAATTTACGATGCAGATATGGCAGAATATATACATAAAGAAGCAGATAAACATCATATTGAAATTTTAACGAATGAAAATGTAAAAGCATTTAAAGGGAATGAACGAGTAGAAGCGATTGAAACGGATAAAGGAACGTATAAAGCAGATCTTGTTTTAGTATCTGTCGGAGTGAAACCAAATACTGATTTTCTTGAAGGAACGAATATACGTACAAATCATAAAGGGGCAATCGAGGTAAATGCATATATGCAAACGAATGTGCAAGACGTATATGCAGCTGGTGATTGTGCGACACATTATCACGTGATAAAAGAAATCCATGATCATATTCCAATTGGAACAACTGCAAATAAACAAGGGCGACTTGCTGGACTGAATATGCTAGATAAACGAAGAGCTTTTAAAGGAACGTTAGGTACAGGCATTATTAAATTTATGAATTTGACGCTCGCAAGAACAGGCTTAAATGAAAAAGAAGCAAAAGGACTACATATCCCGTATAAAACAGTCAAAGTAGATTCGACCAATATGGCGGGCTATTATCCAAATGCGAAACCACTTTACTTAAAATTACTATATCGTTCTGACACGAAACAATTATTAGGTGGACAAGTAATTGGAGAAGAAGGTGTAGATAAACGTATTGATGTAATCGCGATGGCACTTTTCAATAAAATGAGCATTCACGATTTAGAAGATGTCGACTTAAGTTACGCACCACCATATAACAGCGTTTGGGATCCAATTCAGCAAGCGGCAAGACGAGCGGAATAGCACTTTTTCTAGTGCTATTTTTTTCGTTAAAGGGTAATCATCATTTTTGTCGAATGAAGAGGGTTGGGAAATAGTTACATATGGGGAAGGGGATTATTAAAAATGTTTGTAACACTTCAAACCGTTCAAGAATCAGAAAAAGAAATATTACGTAATTTGTATGCACTATATCTTCATGACCTTTCTACATTCACTTCTAATATAACGATTGGGGCAAATGGATTTTTTGAATACGAAGATTTACATATGTTTTGGGTAAATGATGGAATCACTCCGTATTTTATTAAAAGTGATAATGAGATTGTAGGATTTTTATTACTACTGGAACGTCCATTTTTGAAGAAGGAAAACGATTTTGGTATAAATGACATTTTCATATTGAATCAGTACAAAGGAAAAGGAATCGGTAAACAAGTTATTGAGAGTTTGCTAAAAGAGAAACGAGGACAATATTTCGTTATCGAACTTGTGAAAAATGTACCAGCTGTTTCTTTTTGGAAGAAAGTATATAGGGAGCTAAACATTGAATTTGATGAGAAAATACAGTTAATCGATGATGAAGAATGTCTCGTTCAAACGTTTGAAATATAATGAAATGGATTCTTTTAGTATATTACTTTGAAATTTAACTTTATTTTGAATATATCTTTCACCCTTGAAAACATAGTATGTATCGCTTATATTGTCATATAGTATTTACTTTAAAACAAAGCAATGAACGAACCAGGGGGTACAGTATGGCAATTAATATGAAAACAATCGAAGAATGGATTGCTGAATCAAACACAAGACATGAAGAAGACTTTGGACACGTTATTGAAGAGATGAAAGAAGTATGCGTCGGACTTGATAATGCGACATTAATTTATACGAAAAATGTATTTTGTTTCGGTAAGAAAGTAGAAGTCTTTTTCTTCTTCCAAGACCATGTCGTGATCGGACAAGAAAAAGACGAATATGTTGAAATTGAAAAATTAAAGTATGATGCCATTACACATAGTAACTTAAAAACAAACGATAAAAATACAACGCTAGAATTAAAGTTTGCTAACGGACAAACTATCAATTTAGATAGTTTAAATGATAACTACGGTACGAAAAACTGGTTATTTGCGAGACAAATAAAGAGCATTTTCAAATTAATCTAGTAAAAAAAGCAGACCTCAAAGGGCCTGCTTTTTTTACGTGGTTCCTATTACACAAAGGCATCCTTTTTCTTCATAGCACTTCACACTTTTAAATCCTGTTTTATAAAATAAGTTTATTAATTCTTCAGTCGTTTTATATTTCTCCATATGATATTGAATTTTGAAAGTTTCAGCTACTAATAAAAAGGATCCGTTCGGCTGTAGGACGCGAAATACTTCTTTTATATCTTGTTCCACATCAGGCCAGAAGTAGTGTGTTTGAAAAGCGGTAATGAGGTTGAAGAAGTTTGTATTGTAAGGAATAGAGGAGACACTTGCTTGATGAATGATTACTTTCCCTGTTTTTACGTCCTGTATATTGGCTTTTTTTGAGTTTTCAACAGCTTGTTCCGAATAGTCAATTCCGTATATTTTCCCAAACGGAATTCGTTTTGAAAGAGTATGTATTGTTTTACCACCGCCACAACCAATATCTAAAGTAATTGCATCTTCACGTATATGTATTTTTTGTAAAGACCAATTTGTTAGTCTCGTATGTGCGGCATTCATAAAACAAAGCATGGAAGAACCAATTGCCCCGCGCGGATTTTTTGCTTGCTGGATTAATCGTTGTAAAATGCTCAAGTTAAACTCTCCTTTTATGTAAGAATATATACTTATTTCGCGTTTTATAAATTAAGTCCTTTAAAAGAGCACGCCGATAGCCGGCGTGCTTCTAATTACGCAAATCCCCTTTTAACCAATTCCGCGCCCGATAAGCTCCAACAGGAATTTGAATAAGTGACGTTTCATTCCCAGCCTCTATCCCGTACAACTGATCACATGAATTTGTATCAAAACTAAGTAAAGGATGCCCAGCCATCCCCATTGCGGTCGCGGCGAAAACGAGTTTATGAACGAGTATACCCGCTTCCATTTGGTGAATACGGTATCCTCTGTAGCCTAATGCATTTGTATAGTAATCTTTCTTTCCGACTACATGTAGGCAAAGCGGTACTTGAAAAAGGTTTACATTATCCATCGTCATACTAGATTGTAGGGGATAACGAAGGTCTCCATATCGAAGTGGCTGTATGGAATGCGTTTTACTATTATAAGAATAAGCGCCGTTTTCTATATCTTTTACGTTATAAAAACATCCATATAAGGAAACGCGCGCATTTTCATTTACATACTGCCCATCAAGGTCGTTGTAGTAAGGGAAGGAGAGGCTCGCTTCTTGTAGTAAAGTAGCGAGCTCGGCTGCATCCCATTTCGTTAAAATAAAGTCAGCATCAGGGGAATACCGTTTTCTGCAAAGTTGTAAGAAATCATAAGATAAACGCTCTACTTTCGGCAGTTGTACAGCGTGCGCATGATGTTGAAAGTGCTCTTCATGAGCTAGTGTTTGGAACTGTGCTGTCGATTCGATCATAGAAGCTTCATTTATTTTTGTTATCATCGGATACTCATTTACATGCTTTGAGCGAACGAAATGTTCATGTGCTAAAGGCGGAATTTGTTGTAATAGCTCATGAGAAGTAACTGTTTTAATTTCACGGTAATCATTGTGAAACCAATTTGTTTGCGGTTCTGTACTGAAAGGAAGGACAGCATACACGCTTTCTTCGCTTTCTGACAGTCCGAGTAAATGGTTGATTGCCCGGTCTAGAAACTGAAAGTATACGCCATTTGTGTAACCGAATTGTTTGGCACATTCAAGTAATTGTCCGATGAGAACGCCACTGTCTAATCCTTGAAGTCGATATGAAAAGTTATTGTATTTAAAGAAGTTTTTCCAAAACATGGTGGATACGAATGCAGCACCAAAACAAGATTGTAAGTTACAACGATTGCCGAGTGCTTCTGTAAGGTAAGAATCGAAATTTCCTTCGCGTAGTAAGATAAGTCGGTGATGCGCGGCGTCGTAATGGTAAATGCCGTCTGGATAATCGTCAATTTTTAAATATATATACAATTCATTTGGATATAAAGCGCCGCCTGAAGGGATAGATCTTCGAAATAAAATTTTCTCGCTATTTAGCTGACATAACTGTGTTAAACCAAATGAGCACCAAAGGTAATGACCAATCTCATTCAAAGTAGGTGTAGTAGAAGAGTTAGGTAAAGATAATGGGATTTCTAAAGAGAGAGGAATAATAGGTACATTTCGATATAGTTTATAAGGAAGCGGTGCATCTTCCCAGTCCACTTCCTGATTCGGCATAATTTTATCGATAGAAAAATGGAGATGATGTAAAAAAGTATCTAGCTGCATAAAATCCCCTCCTTTACTATGGAAACGGATGCGGATGTGGATTTAATTGTTCATTCGTTAAAGGTTCATTTGTATACCCAAGTGTCATCGGTACAGTATACACTCTATCCAGTCCTGTAACCCGAGTGAGATGGTGACCGAACGTCATCGGTAGCATACCTGGAATAATGACTTTTACACAATGTAATCCGTTTTTTTCTATAAGAGGTACTGTTTGATTTACAACGATTACTTCAAGTCCAGTTTGCTCTAGACGGTTTAAAAGTTGATGAAGATCGGATGTTAAATCTAGATCAACTGATTGTAATACATTCATTTCTTGGAACGATTGCACCGGAGCATCGTCACGTAAAAGGAAGTGAAGACGTTCTTCTGCTTTTTTTAATCCGTACAACATACTATGGTCTCCCATTTGGCTAACGAGATAAGGGTCTTGTAAGCAGTTTTCGTAGTGCTCTCTTTTTTGTTCGAGCTCATCGTCTGTTATGAGTAACATGCCTGCTATTTCGTGAATGGCACTCTTTAAAGCACGGACGGGATCCAAATGAGAGCCTCCAGCACAAACAACGTTCATTCCATGTTCACGCGTATTTTTCGCAATTACCCATAAGCTCGGGATACCGTGTTCCATCGTTGCGTTAAAAGCATGCAATTCATAACCGGTAATCGTGTACAGCCGCTGAATCATTAATTGTAATTCTGTATCATTTGCTGAACTAAGATCAAGGCGGGGAAGAGGTAATTCAGCATACCAAGTGAGCAAAAAGGCGTCACGCTCTACAACTTCTAAAATGCCGTGAAAAATTGCTTCTTCTAAGCTACCACCAATGGCACAGCCATTTGATGTTTCATATACGTAAGCATCTCGATGACCGAGGCTATAATAAGCGATTGATTCAGGAACTAAAATCGTCCGGTTTTGTGACAATGAATATCCCCATACCCAGTTTTGTTCATAGTCAGGATCAAACGGTTTAAATGGAAAACCATCACGATTATAATGTTCATTTGTATGTACACCGAGCGTAAGGGGATTTAGTGCATAATCCTCTAAATCATGAAAACTACCATGCACATTTGTCTTTTTTCCTCGAGGTGACATACCACAATAGCGTTCTAAACCTTCTAAAATGGCAGTTGCTTCACTTATTGCAAATGAAAGAGTTCGGCCTGCAACCCCTTCATTTCCAAACATTAATGGCATGTTTATAATAACGTCAGCAAATGGTAGTAAAGAATGTTGCATTTTTCCGTTCAACATACCGACGCGGTAATCTAAATAATCTCTCGTTAAAAATGTGTTTAGTTCATGAATGGAACGACAGCGATATGTTGCATCATTTGTTTTTAAGCTCGGTTGTAATGAAATCGCTGCTGCATCTGCCGTGTCATCAGGTAAATTGCTACATACAGGGCAGAGCGGATCTGGAAGAAAAGAATGCCGCGTACATTGCAGTGTTTGTAAGTTTAGTAAAATGAGTTCATTTTCTAAAGAAGAATGAGTATGAGTTAATATTTTCTCTGTTTCTGCGCAAATAAGATGGCACATTTGCAGAATGCCATTTTGGGTGGCACGTACATCACGCCTCGTTACGTTTTCTTCTTTTACCGCATATTTTCGTTGTAGCTCCCACATTTCTTTTTGATCAAATCCAGCGATAAAGCGTCGTCCATCGGCACAATGAGTACATCCCGCTGCAAGAGGATGAATATAAGGACCGATAACCCCTTCACCAAATGAAGTAAAACCACGTAGCCACGGAATATGATTTGACCGGAAAGTTAGCTCAGCGTCATGATGAATCGTAGAAGGAGAGCCGTCGTGTAATACGAGAGCGAGGTCGATATTTTCAGGGATTTCGTCTGCAATTGTGTGTTGGCGAATGATGGAATATTGTTTGCATAATTGATCATGTACATAGTCTGCAAGAAGGCCATCTCCTATAAGTAATATATTTTGAGTCATAGACTATCCTCCTTTGCAATTAATACCCCGTACACACCATCTAAGTTTTCTTTCAAAAATGATTCAATCGCTAAATCAAACACGAATGGATAAAAATGATGTTCTTCTAAATGTTGCAAGGCAAGCTGTAATGATTGCACACCTGGAATTTCTTTTTCCGCTTGTATTTCCACTCTAAAAGAATCCGTGTCATATAAAATAATAGATGATTCAGGCAAAATATTAGTTCTGTAAGGAGCCTCTTCATTTTGAATATGAAGAAGCGATAGTTGTAGTGCGTTTCGTAACGCTAACGTCATATTAATATTAGATGCACCATACCATCGATCATGTATACCAACCCAAACGACTGGAAAGCTGAGAATATCTTCACCCATTGCGATTTTAGGTGTTTCGTGAATTGTAGCGAGGGCATCGTAATAAAATCTACAATGTTTATCATGAATTTCGGTTAAGTCGACCGTCGTAATTTCTTCTAGCATATGTGATTGTCGTTCATACAATTTGTGATTTAAATGTTGTTGTAGTGCTCGGTATACCCCCTCTGTCATCGTTTCTCCAGCGCCAATACCGATATCGGTATGTTCAGGGATAAGGCGGTGCATAATTTCTGCTACGTATGTTTCAATTCCTACTAAACCAGCTTCTCGGCGCGCTTCGTTATGAGTCAAACCAGCGCAAGTCATAAGAGGCAGGAGGGAAGTTGGACCATCTGATAGCGGTGTAGCTACTTGAATATTGCATTGTGATAATGGCAATTGATATAAATCTTGTTCATCCCATACATGGAATATACCAGCTTCTTTAGAAGTTAATGAATCGAAAAAACGGAATAATTCAGTTGAAGTATGTTGGCTAGACCGATGCTCAAGTTGTTCAGAAAGGTCTTCTATCGTATCAATTGTAAAACTTTCATCAGTTGCGAGAGGGTGTTTTATAAAAGGATGCCATGCTCCTTCGAGTGTTTCATAATTTAATAAAAAGAATTGTGGATCCTTTTCTCGATGTGAATCATCAGCAACGTGCTTAAATAATTCAAAAACGATTATATTTGCTAGCATTGCAGATGTAATAGGAGAGAAGGCGGCTGATGAATTTTCATTTTGTAAAGTCGTTTCATGTAGCCGATGCCATGCGGATTCCCAGCATTCTTCACGATTAGCCATTACGACAGGACCAGCTATACCAAGTGTTGATAAACAGACGGCTGGTATAAAGTTCTTTCCTACTTCCTTGCAAATCGTGTGAGCTGCTCTTAGGCCATCAATATCTCCATTTTGAGAAACGTACAAAATCCAGTCGAAAGGCTCGAACACTTCATGCAGAGGACGATCAATTGTCGTATCTATTTCTTGAACAAGTACAGTATCATCCACTTCATGTGCAATTTCTATTAGCTCATGAATGCGGTCGTAATTCGTTTCTTCATAATCTGTCACAAGGTAATGAAAGGTAGGTAATCCGGATTCTAATAAAGAAGAAACTAAGGAAGTAAGCATATCTCCAGAACCAATTATAAGGACATTCGCTTTGCGGTACATTTCGAATTTTAATGCGCCTGAATGAGAATCTGCTTCTAGAAATTCAATTTGCGAAGCGTATCTATCAAGTAATGCGCTGTTTAATTCGTGAGGTGCGTCTTGACTTACATCACGGACAAAGCCATTTGTATATAAAATCTCTCCAATTTCAAGTACACGATTTTGATAGGGAAGAGGGAGACCATCCGTTATTTCTGCTAAAGAATAATTACCGTTAAACATCGGCATTAATTTTTCAATCCAATTATAAATTCCATCACCGTCCATACGAAATGAACTGGCGTTATTTCGAAAATAGACACCCCCGTTTGAGTCGGGAAGGAAGAAGGTATCTTTATTTGCTTTCAATTTTGCATGAATTGGAAGGTTACTCATTTTAATCCTCCTTACGTTATAGGCATACATTATTAGCTTATGTCATGCGATTTGTCCCGTATGAACGAAAAAAAGGCTGTAGAATGATGTATTCTACAGCCTTTATATAATAGATTATTAATCTATCAACCTTCTAATAATAATGATTTTGGATCTTCAAGCATATCTTTAACAGCAACAAGGAAGCTAACTGCTTCTTTACCATCAACGATACGGTGATCGTAAGATAAAGCGATGTACATCATTGGACGGTTTTCCATACGTTCTGCATCAATAGCAACAGGACGTACTTGGATTTTGTGCATTCCTAAAATACCAACTTGTGGACTGTTTAGGATCGGTGTTGACATTAGAGAACCGAACACACCACCGTTTGTAATTGTGAATGTACCACCTTGTAGTTCTTTTAATGAAAGTTTGTTGTCACGTGCTTTTTTACCTAATTCACGAATTTCGCTTTCGATTTCAGCGAAGTTTAATTGGTTCGCATCGCGTACAACTGGAACAACTAATCCATCTGGAGCTGCTACTGCAATACCGATATCATAGAATTTTTTAATGATAAGCTCGTCACCTTGAATTTCAGCATTTAATAATGGGAATTGTTTTAATGCTGCAACAACTGCTTTTGTGAAGAATGACATGAAACCAAGACGTACATCATGTTTTTTCTCAAAAGCGTCTTTACGCTCTTTACGTAATTCCATGATTGCAGTCATATCAACTTCGTTAAATGTTGTTAACATTGCAGATGTTTGTTGAACTTCTACAAGGCGTTTTGCAATTGTTTGACGGCGGCGGGACATTTTCACGCGCTCAACTGGTTTTTCAAATTCAGTTTTTGCAACTGGAGCAGGAGCTGGACTTTTTGGAGCAGCTGGTGCTTCTTTTGGTGCTGCAGCATGAGCTTGTACATCGTGTGGTCTCACACGTCCAAGTGGATCTGTGCTACGTACGTCGTTTAAGTCGATTCCTAATTCACGAGCCATTTTTCTAGCAGCTGGTGATGCGATAGGACGGTTTGTATTTGGTAAACCTTGTAAAGCTGCAGTTTGTTCAGCACTTGGTGCCGCAGCTTTTGGTGCTTCAGTTGTTTCTTGTTTCGGTTGCTCAGCAGCCGGTGCAGGCGTACTTACTGCAACTGGTGCTCCGTTTGCATCTAAAATTGCGATAGTTGCGCCAACTTCAACTGTATCCCCAGGTTCGCCTAGTAACTTCGATACAATACCTGAATCTTCTGCAATGATTTCTACATTGACTTTATCAGTTTCAAGCTCAACAACGCTGCCACCTTTCTCAACTTTGTCGCCTACGTTGATAAGCCATTGTGAGATAGTTCCTTCAGTAATAGATTCTGCAAGCTCAGGTACTTTAATTTCGATCATTTTAAATGTCCTCCCCTTATTTGCCTAACGGTGTGTTTTTTCTTCTTTTGTCTTCGGTAATCTCCATTTGTTAGCTCGCCTTGGGCAGATATTCTGCCCAGGGCGGGCTAGAAACCTTCATTGTTACTTTTTAGTTGCTGTAAACTTCAATTTCTTGTTTATCTTGACGGAAGTTATACTTCACATCTAAAGCGTGTGCAACAATTAGTTCTTGCTCAGCTTTGTGAGCGAATGGATCGCCGCCAGATGGGCTAGAGCGATCTGGGCGTCCGATGTAACCTGTTTTCACTTTATCTCCAGCTAGTTCGAACAGAATTGGAGCCATGTAATGCCATGCGCCCATATTACGAGGTTCTTCTTGAACCCAAATAATTTCTTCTAAGTTTTTAAAGCGTTTAATAATAGATTGAACTTTCTCAGCAGGGAATGGGTACAGTTGCTCAATACGAACGATATGAACTTCATCTAAGTTGTACTCGTGTTTACCAGACTCAATTTCTGCAGCTAAGTCAATCGCCATTTTACCTGTACTTAAAACAAGACGTTTTACTTTGTTTGGTTTTGTACCAAGGTTTTCTTGTTCTAAAGCAGGTTGGAAACGTCCTTCGCTTAACTGATTAGCAGTTGAAAGCGTAAGTGGGTGACGTAATAAACTCTTCGGCGTCATCAATACTAATGGTCGAACAGCTTCTGTTCCTAAGATAGATGCTTGACGACGTAAAATATGGAAGTATTGTGCCGCACTCGTTAAGTTTGCAACTGTCCAGTTGTTCTCAGCAGCTAACTGTAAAAATCGCTCTGGACGTGCACTAGAGTGCTCTGGCCCTTGACCTTCATAACCGTGTGGTAATAGAAGAACTAAACCAGATTTTTGACCCCATTTTGCTCTTCCAGCTGAAACATATTGATCAAATAATGCTTGCGCAGTATTTGAGAAGTCACCATATTGCGCTTCCCACATAACAAGCGTTTCTGGAGCGAATACGTTATAACCATACTCGTAACCAACAACAGCAGCTTCTGATAACGGACTGTTATGAACAGAGAATGAAGCGTTGATGTTTGGTAAGCGATGTAATGGTGAATATGTTTCATTTGTATCCGTATCGTGTAATACGATGTGACGATGCGCGAATGTACCACGTTGTGAATCTTGACCAGTTAAACGAATTGGCGTACCTTCTTGTAAAATAGAAGCGAATGCTAATGACTCAGCAAGTGCCCATTCAATTTTACCGTTCTCTTCAAGAGCGTCTTTACGGCGCTCAAGAATTTTCTTCACTTTCGGATATACGTTAAAGCCTTCTGGCCAAGATAGTAGACCTTCATTAATTGCACGAAGTGAATCAAGCTCAACACCAGTATCAATTGACTGAATGCCCTTTGCAACAACATCAGGCACTTTAACGTGAATTGTTGCATCGCTCGTATCAGCTGGCGGTACTTGTGCATAGTCAGATTTTAATTGCTCTTGCGTAAACTGTGTAATTGTTTCAATTTCATCTGCATTTAGAACACCAGCAGCTTGTAATTGATCTGCATAAATTGCTCTTACAGTTGGGTGATTTTTAATCTTTTTGTACACTTGTGGTTGTGTAACTGCTGGGTCATCCATTTCGTTATGACCGTAGCGGCGGTAACCAATTAAATCGATTAAGAAATCTTTTTTGAACAACATGCGATATTGAATTGCAAGATTAGCAGCAGCAAGACAAGCTTCTGGATCATCAGCATTGACGTGAACAATCGGGATATCGAAACCTTTTGCAAGGTCACTTGAATATTTCGTAGAACGAGAATCATAGCTATCAGTCGTAAAACCAACTGCATTGTTTGCAATAACATGAATTGTTCCGCCTGTTTGATACGCGTTCAATCTGCTTAAGTTTAGTGTCTCAGATACAATTCCTTGACCAGGGAATGCAGCATCACCGTGAACTAAAATTACGAATGATTTTGAAGTATCTTGTTCTGGAAGACCAGATTTTTTACGATTTTCTTGAGCCGCACGTGCGAAACCTTCTACAACGGGATTAACGAACTCAAGGTGACTTGGGTTATTTGCTAATGTAACGCGAGTGCTAACTTCCTCGTTACTAACGACTTGTTCTCTACCTAAATGGTATTTTACGTCGCCAGTCCAGCCAGAATTTGCTACTGCGCCTTCTATTTTTGCATGTTTGAACTCAGCAAACATGTGACTATATGGTTTTTCTAATACGTGTGCAAGTACGCTTAGACGACCGCGGTGAGCCATACCAATCATGACATCTTCTACGCCGTTTTTAGCACCTTCTAGCACAATTTCATCTAGAACGGGTACAAGCATATCAACGCCCTCGATAGAGAAACGCTTTTGCCCAACGAATGTTTTATGCAAGAATTGCTCGAAACCTTCAACAGCTGTTAAACGTTTTAAAAGAGCAGTTCGTTTTTGATTTGATAGTGGTTGACGCAATAAATTTGATTCCACCATTTGATGCAACCACGCGCGTTCTTCACTATCTTGTATATGAGAAAATTCATAAGCTAAAGTTTGTGTATACACTTCTTTTAATCTATGAATTACATCAAGTGCAGTGTGAATACCTTCTGGTGCATCTTGCCATACTGTTTTTGCTGGAATCGCTTTCAAATCAGCATCGCTCAGTTCGTTCATTGCTTTCTCAAGAAGAGATTGTCCATTTGCAGCATCTTCCATCGGATTGATGTGAGCCAACGTATGCCCGAAAGAACGAATCTGTTCAACAAGTTGAACGACTTTAAGAATTTTTTCAATGTTACCTGTGTTTTGAGGAGAAAAATGTGTTGCTGTGTTGTCCCCTGTTACGACATCATCTTGAAACGAAGGAGCTCCAAAAATTTCAAAAAGCTCTTGTAATTCCGGATCAACAGAACCTGCTCCAGTTACGTAAAGATCATACTGTTCAATAACATAACCAAGGTTCGGACCGTGGAACTTGGCCCAAGGGTTTGTCGTTGTATTCTTCCTCGTCATTTGTTTAAACCTCCCAATGCATATAATCCTTTTTCCATACAAAAAGGTGCATTTTGCTCTTTTCAATAATTGATGAACCAATAATCAATGTAAATGTTTTTCTTTACTCTTATGTTATTACAATAATTTACATAATACCAAACACTATTACTTATCTGTTTTGTAAAAAAACATTCACAATAACTTATCACCCAAGTTAATCTTTCATGTTATAAAGTAATTTTACAGAAAAATAGGGTGGATATATTTGGTATACCTATACAAATAACTAAAATTGTTGCATGTAAATATAAGTATAATAGTTAGAATGTTTCGATAAAAATAAGTTCGAATTATGTATATTGAAATAATAAGCGCTTTCATTGATATTATACAACAATATAACGGAATATAGTATAAAAAATAAAAAATTATGAATTTATCGTAAACTTTATTTAGATAGTGTTAAATATTGAAAGGAAAGTGAAGGATTTCTACAAAAAAAGTTGCTAAACATAAAAAATGCTTCATAAACAGTTAGTTTCTATAAATATGACGAAAAACAGCGTAAAACCAATAACGTATTTCGTGGAATAAAGGGATAAATGAAATATTTTAAAAGGATAAAACAAATATGGAGATATTAAATTTTTAAAAAAGAGAGGTGGAGATATAGTAACAATTATTTACATTGTTCCATGTTTCATTACAAAATAGACGTGCTGAAATTGAAAAAGTTTCTTCTATATAAATAGCGTGAATAATAATTAAAATGAATGTAAAGGAAACTTGACGTAAAGTTTCCTTTACGTATATACTTGGTATAAGGGAGGAGGGAGAAATTTCCTTGGAAAATAAAATGGTCGAATACCGAAAAAAATTTGGACTATCTCAAGAAAAATTGGCTGAGAAACTTGGCGTTTCCAGACAAACCATCATTTCAATTGAAAAAGGAAAATACGATCCGTCACTTCCGTTAGCATTTGAAATCGCGAAAACATTTCAGACGACGATAGAACATGTATTTATTTATGAAGGAAAAGAAGGGGAGGAATAAAGATGAACTATTCACAAAAGTACTTCGTAATTATGGGGATTATCTTTCTATTTATGAGTGGATTTATGATCCTAACAGGAATAATGACGCATTCTGCACCACCAACTCCAACTTATACAGTGCTTGCGATGATGATCATGTGCTTTTGCTTAAGCTACTTACATCCGCAATTTAAAGAAAAAGACGAGCGGATGAAATTAATTCGTTATAAAGGCATGTTCTTCAGCTTTTTTGCATTAACAGCGTATTATCTTTTTTTCTCTATTGGCTTAAACTTAAATGTTATTACACTATCTGCAGTTGAACTACTGAACATACTTATGGCACTCACGATGAGTACCGTCTTTATCTCGTTTGTTGTTTTGGCAAAAAGATATTAAGATGGAAGAGAGAAAGGAAGATTAACATATGCAAATGATGTATGCTTTTGGCATTGGGCTTGTATTATTTTTAGCCGTATTCTTATTTATTCGGAAAGACGTGCAAGGTGGGACGTTAACGAAACGAGGCTTTTATAAAATGATCGGCTGTTTAGTTGTTATGTTTATAGCGATTATCGTCATGATCGTTTTAATAAATCGGTCACTATAGAATATAAAAATGGAACCTTACAGCAGTAAGGTTTTTCTCTTTTTTTGTAAAATCCGAAAATTCCTACTAAATCCATTTACTGTATATAATGGATATTATATAATTTAATAAAATGATAGATAGGGAGAAGAGTATATGAATAAAAAAACTATCTTCTTTTTATTAACATGCCTACTACTTATAGCTAGTATTACTTATATAATATGTAACAAACGAGAACAAGTGCCACCTATGTTAGTATGGGAGGGGCAAGAATACTACATAACAAATGAACCGGCTAAAGCAGAAGAAGTGGGACAAAGGCTAGGAGAAATAACAAAGAAAATTGAAACAAGTGAAAAACCTATTAAAAATAGTGAATCCAACGTATTAAGCGAAAAAACAGAAGTATTCACAATGATAGAAGAAGAGGGGAATCCTCACTCACCCTTAATCATAAAGGAGCTTTATAGTGACGAGTATAGAGTAGTAAGACCGATGTTAAAGGTACTATAAAATAAAAAGGAGATCTATATGCAAACAGTAACTTCATATCCATGGTCATTAAGAAAAATGTTTGTTTTTTTCCTTTGCTTCATCCTTCCACCAATCGGCGCTATTTATATTTTGAGGAATAGAGAAGCACTACAAAAGAGAGACTTCATTTTATATGTATTATTTGCTGCTATTAATATATCGCTTTGGTTATCGCTTATGATTTTTGATCGGAGTATGTGGATGGTAGCGGGGCATTATGTGCTTGGAGCAATTGTTATTAGTGTTTCGAATATGAATAAGAGATAGGCCAGCAATCTTGAAGGTGTTGGTTTTTATTTTGGTATTTATATTGAATCTTTTTGAAATAGGGTTGCTAAATTCTATACCATAATTCATAAAGTGAGTGTATCGGTGAGAATAAGGGCTAATTAATTGAAGTGAATAAAATGAAAATTGGAGAAACATTCAGAAGCTGATGAGGTGTTTTATAATTCAAATATGTAGTAGCAAAAAATTAGCATTTAAATAAGGTGGAGTGTATGAGAAAATATTATAATTTAGATGAAATACATAAGTCTATAAATAACAAAAAATTCAAATGTGATGTGCTATTCATGTTTCAAAATGAAGGGTTAGACAATACAATTGATTACATAAAAGTATCGGGAATTTGTTTGAATAAGTACGGAAAAAATAAGTATAGGAAATATCTAGAAGAGATATTGGATGAATTGAAAGGACTATTAAGTGATTCTGAGATTGAAAAGATATTAAACTTAGAAAATGAAATCAAGTTATTTCAAGAGTTGATTGACAAAAATATTCAGTCAATGAATGATGTGATGAACTATTCTTTTTTTCAGAGTAAACATTTACTTGCCAATCTACTTGTTATGGGGCAAAGAATGGCCAATAGCGTAATATCCCAGAGTTCGGTCTTTACTTCAGGCGTATATGAAATAGGGATAGAGGCTTATTCGAAGGTATTATGGTATGTTCTTTTTAAAAAGAAATCGAGGATAACCAGTAATTTTGATTACTATGAAAGTATAGATAATCATATGGAGACAATACTTGCTAATGCTGCTATCGATTTTCAACTTGGTAATTTGATAGACGATTGGCAATTTGCTGGCACGAAGATTTTTAGAGATAAGAAAAAAATAAAAATTAGAATATCAGATGATAAAATGAAAGTTGATATTGCAAAAAACAGATACTTAACCACATTAGAAGCTAAGATGTCCAGGCAAGCCATAGAAAGTTACTCAAAAGGGTTTTCTACAACAAGAGCGCTTTTAAAAGATCTATACTTGAACTATGATAATGATCTTGAATTTATTAAACATTTTTTAAACATAGAAAATCCTACACAAATTGTGGATAATACTATCGGGATAAGTTTAGAAGATTTATGTCAGACTTATTTTAGTTTAAAAGAACTAGCATTCCAGCATAAAGTGTCTTTTGAGAGAAACATGGAATTAAGAAATGACTCATTTGAACGTAATATAAAAGTGTGTCATTATAATGAAATCTATAATCTTTTAGATTCAAAAGGAATATCTAGGGGGAAAATTAGTGAATTAATTAGATTAATTACGTTCTCTAAGGAATCTGAGAGCATTTTTGAAACTCCTCTTATTCAAATAGATGAAAATAGATATGCTATAATTCCTCAAATAACGTTTACATTAAATATAACTAGCTCAATAATGAGACTAATGTCTAAAAAATCTATCTTAAGTGAAAAGGGTTATGGTTATGAAAAAAAATTGAGGAATCTAGTAGAGAAAAATACTAATTTAAGATTTCTTACTAACATTAAGGATACTGATGATAAATACGAACTTGATGGAGTATTTCATATGGGAAAAACCTTGTATCTGTGTGAAATAAAAAATTTCTCCCATATAATTAATTCGTATGAATACTATAAACTGAGATTTAAAATTGATGAAGCACTCAATCAAATGGAACGTATTTCTGATTTTTATACACAAGCAGACAATCTCTTGGATTTGTGTAAATATTTAAACTTGAATGTAAGTGACATAGACCAAATTAAGAGAATCATTGTAATTTCGCCTTTTTTAGGTGAAACAATCAATAGAAACGAAATTAACGTTACTGAAGGTATTCTAATGAGGAACTTTTTTAAACAAGTTTACCCTAAAGTTTTCGAAACTTCTGGAAATCAGTTGAGATCATATTCGACTATAAAAGAGTTTGTGGTATACGAGGAGAATGGACTAACAGATAAGAATTTTAATTTACTCATGGAAGAAAACCCTTACATAAAAACTGAAAGGAAACGATTTAAAAAGGGGTTTAAAACATATAAACCATGGAATATGAGTATACAGTTTAATGAATTAAAACAGCCAAATATAAGTTTTAAAAAAAGAGGTAATTTATAGAGGGATGGTTCGAGTATTACAGTTGGAAATGCTTCAATCAAATTATATTGATAAGCTAGCTGATAAATTATCAATCAGAACAGATAAATTAAAAAGGTATTAGATTAATCGCACTTTTCATACTTATTTGAAGGTGGAACAGATTTAATTGAGCTTTATTAAGAATTATTTATCTTGAAACAAAGTAATGTATATAATAATTCATATTTATTGTTAAATTTTCGCTAAATCGTGCTTTTTTAATCTAGAAATAAAAACAACTTCTATTATATTGGCTTTATAAATAATAAATAGACTGTAATAGCTGCAAAGAAAAGTGTGCTTTTGTATACAGGTGAAGATGGATTTATTATAATTACAGTATTTGTATATCGATATTGCTCTGTTTTATCTATTCAATTTTTATTTATAATGAAGAAATGCCGAAAAGTAAGCGCAACAGACCCCCCCTTGACTATCAAGGGGGCATATGATCCCGACTGGCCTCGAACCAGCGACCTCCACCCTGTCAAGGTGTGACAGTGAATGTGGGGTATCATTATATGTATAATTGTTGATAACTCTACTTTTCCGATAACTCTATTAACACAATTATACATATTTGATTGACACCCTACAAGGGATTTTAACAACAATATTTAAATTGATAACCAGCAGGGTGTCGCTTACTGTTTTTTAAATAATATTGGATCGTATTCCGTGGAATGCTCAAGTGTCGACTTGCCTCGGAGATGGATTGGAACATGATTTCTTTATGTTCATTCATTGCAACAATCCGTTTTTGTTGTTTTCGATATGCCATTTTCCAATTTTCATCTTTGGAAATAACAACACAATTTTGAAGTGAATACATTTTTCCGCCTTTTAAATCTTTATCTAAATGATAATCAGAGCTATATAATAAATGCCCATTGAGCATTCGGTTATCAATGTCATAAACGAAGTTATCAAAATCATGCCAAGGTTTATTAACCGTAACACCTTTAGCACCATAATATTTGTAATTTCCGTTTGTTTTGCAATAACATCTATCCTTCATATTCTTCCATGTTTGATATAATGGATGTTTCTTTTTATTCATTTCTATTCCTCCGAAATTTGACCGTTCAGATTCGGCTGTATCGTATTTTAAATTCATTTTAATGTTATTTATCATGAATACATTAAAATCCAATACTCGTCCGTTTGATATATTTAAATCAATCAACGTATTTAAAATGATATCCAGAGCTATGTGTATTACATTTTCTTAAATAATTGTAAACATTTTGATCTGTCATATTAAATTTTCTTCCAACATCAGCAATAGAATGAAATTCAATTTTTTTAGAGCCCCTAATGGCTACAATCAATCGTTTGCTGTCTTTACTTTGGTTTATACTCCTTTTGAATCGGGCGCACGATTGGCACAATGGCAACGTTTCATTTGTAATATACACATGATATGTTTTTTCGCATGTATCATTGCAGTCAACGTTACAACATTTTGTTGTAATTTTAGACCGTACACCTAAAATTGCTCCTGTAGAAACAATTTCAAAACCACACAAATTCATATTGTTAATCATTATTTCAATCGACATTTTGCTTGATGTTTCCAACAAATCATTTTGTTTAGCGTATTTTACATTTGGGATGTGTAGCACCATTTCTTCTTTTTTTTCTAAAATCCAATGTTCTGGGGTTTTATATGTTTCAACGATTGGTGATAATTTTTCCATTTCGATCTTCTCCATTTCATTTTATAATTTGTTTTTTATTGACCGTCAACCCATGGAGTCAACGGTCATGATTTATATTAAGCAACTGATTTTTCTATATCTTCTACCGTTTGAATTACCTGTTTGATTTTTGCAACAATTGATTCAATATCCGAACTGTCATGCTCATGTACTAAAGGAACATGCTCTTCAACCGCATCCATAGAAAATAATACGTCCATATCATAAAGTCCATTGTTTTTTGCAAGTAATAATACGTTGATTCTCCCAAACTTTTTGTGCATGATTAACTGCAATCCTTTTCCGAACGCAACACCTTCAAAATTTAAACCTTCACGCCCCATTAATACATCAAGCACATCTGAAAGCTCGTCCACTCGTTTTTGTGTTAATTTTTGTGTTTTCTTTGTTAATTTTTCCATTGTTATTTCTCCTTTTGGTTTCATATAATTTTATTTTCATAGTATCTACCAACCCGCTAAGGTCGGTGGTCATGTATTTTAGAAATCAGGTGCATCTTCATGTGCAATATCAATCATTGGTATTGGTGGTGCTTCAGGAATCATAGGTAACTTTTCTTTTTTTTCAGTCTTTTTAATGGGTTTTCGTGTACGCTTTTTAGCAGGTTCTTTGGCTTCTTTTTGTAATTCCGCAATCACTTCTTCACGAATTTTTTGTCTGTATCGTTCAGCACTTTGTTCACGTTCACGCTTCCACATTTCTTTCTGTTCCAACTTTGCAAGCACCAATTCATCAATGTTATTGCAAATACGAATCATGTTATTCACGATTGTTTTTGCTCCCACACGCTTAATTTTATCGAGGAAGACCAAACCGATATGTCGCCCATTTTCGTCACGCAATCCACTTCTGTAAAATTCTGTTTCAAGAACATATTGCCCATTTTCAACCCAAATGTTGAATGTAATATCATCATTTGTATCGACATATAAAGAAGTATTGCGATAAGCGCTCACCAGATAGTCCATTTTTTCAAGTTCTAAGAAAAATGCCATTTCCTTAAATGCTTTCATTTGTCCTTCATATTTTCTTTCCAATTTTGCTTCCATCACTTCTAAGTTTTTCATATTAACCTATCTCCATTTCATTTTTTGTTTTATTTTTTGTGATTTCGTCTATCACACAACTATTATATTGATGTAGTAAAAAATGTAAGGCAGCCAAATAGACTTTTCTCATTTTTATTTTTTCTTTCATAGTAATGTATCGTTTAGCGTTCGTTTTTCTTTACACGGCTATTGTAGTGTAAAGTTTTCTGATGTAAACCAAAAAATGAAATTTTTTTTAAAAAACTTTTTTGAAACGAGTTTCTTCATATGTATAAGAAAAATAGGTATCTAGCGTTGAACTAGATACCTATCTTTTTGAATATTAATATTCAATACATTTTATGGAAATGAAAAAACACCCCCGTAGGAGTGTTCTTAAAATCCGATTAGCGCTTTTGCTGATTCAACTAACAAATCTTTTACAATTTCTAATGGTAAACTACTTAAATCCAGTCCCTTAGATTCTGCTGTTTCTTCCGCTTTTTCCCATACTTTATCACTTCTAGCAGCATCTAAAAAATCATGTCCTTGCCATGTTAAACTCGTTATATCAATAATGGCTCCATCAAATGTATGAATTACGTTCCCATCAATCAAACCTGCGTTAATCATTAATTCCAAATGGTATTCGATTTCATCATTTGAAAATTTTCCACCTTCTTCAGCGACAAAACTGAATCCACCTTTTGATTTATCTTCTTCAATTTGAATCAATATATCACGTACAAGTTCCATATTTCGTTTCATATTGTCAAGTCCTTTATACTAATATTTTTCATTATAGAAACAGTTTGAAACGTATTATACAATTGTTAAAATCTTAATCATTTCTTCTTCATCTATATCTTCGATATTTTCCCTCCAACGATAGTTAAGTTTCTTCCTTTCTTTCAACTTTTCTAGCAAATATTCAACTTCACAATCGGATTGGTAACCGAGTGATTCACAAAAATAACTAAATGAAAAATACCCTGTATATCGACTCTTAAATGATCTTAACTTTTCAATGATTCGCTCTTCATTATCTTGATAAAAGCTCCCCAACAATTCTTTTCCTTTGTCAGTAAATTCTTCATTCCCATCATCATCATATGTGTAATTTAATTCTCTTAATTTTTTTGCAAGCTCTGGTTGTCTTCCTAAATAAAGATAGGGAATGTAATATTTCGTCAAATATCCTGTTTGTCGTATTAAATGTATTAATATCTCATTTTCCGTCATCATTTTCACCTCATTTAGTCTCATTCGCCCATGAGACTAATCATCATTAATAATATCTTTTTTGAACTCCATATGATTACATTCTTGATTTCGACAAATAATGGTAAACTCCTTCAAATAAAATAAAAAACGCCACGAAGGACGTTTTATTTAGATTCTTTTTTACATTTATTTACCATCAATTCAATAGCCGAATCTTCCGAAAATGTATCAAGGTGACTCCATTTTATTTCTGCTCTATTGAATGTTGTGTAAGCATACCCATAAAAACCTACTTTATCAACGTATGCTAATTTTATTTCCCAATAGTATGTGACAACCATACTACTAGTTTGTTCTACTGTTTCTATATGAAGAAAACTTTTGATCTCATTCTCAATCATTTTATCACCTCCAACCCTACCTCTATTCGACAAATGGTTATAAATTCCTCCAAGAAAATAAAAAAAGGAAGTAGTGCTTACCGACTACCTTTTCACTTCATATCCTTTAACCATTCTTCTCGTTGAATCCGATGTTCTTTCATTTTCCGTGTCTTTCTTGATACAATCTTTCATCACGCTCAACTATGGCAATCATGTCTCTTATCAATTCAGGTGTTTCTACTAGAGCATATACTTGGAATCTACGCATTGTATGATGTAAATCGTGTCCCATTTTTATCAACTCCATAGCGAGCGTTTTTTTGTATATATTTTTCAATGGTGGTTTTTTCTTTTTCATTCGTATTTCTCCCCATTTCTGTGTCTTGATGTACATAAAATAGAGTCGTCAGTGCTCCTATTGCTGAATGAACATTTTGTCTTTTCATTTTTAATTTAACTCCTAATTCATTCCATTTTATGTATTGTAATACATTTGGGGTGATTCTTAAATAAGAATCGAAAAAAATTCGTGGCTAAGTTTACATCGCAAAACTTCTCAATATAATAGCGGTGTTATGTAAAAACGAAACGGAAAAATTTTAAACAACACGGACAATAAACGCCCAAGAGTTTGAGAAACTATTAATAGAAATCTAAATTTTGTCCGTTTACTGTCCCATAGACGGAGGATATATATAATGAAAAAAAATTACATTACAGATGTTATAACCAAAGAAAATGTGGAAGATATTTTAAAACCAGGATTCAGCCTAATCGCCTCACCCACAGGAACAGGCAAATCAACATTTATCATCGAGGATTTAATCAAACCGATGTTCAGGAATAAAACGTACGGATTTGGAAGCGGAAAGTATCACGATTTCGCCAGCGCAAATTCATTGTTACTTTCTAACAGAACAGCGGTACGGATTAAGACCGAAGAGGATGTAACGAATTTATATGAAAAAATGGGCATCTTCTCATCGTCTAGTGTCGATGTAAACAGTTATCAAAAGGTATCAACAACAAAGAAAACAATTGATGATATTGACGAAGCAGACGTTATTATATGCGATGAATCGCATTACTTCATTGCAGACGCTTGGAATTTAACAACTGTTCGTATCATGTTAAAACTTATTGAAGTAGCAAAAACAAAACCTGTTATCCTGTTTACCGCAACGCCACAATTGATTTTCGAATATTTCAAGTTCAGAAGTCTCCATTTGAATACATTCTTGGATTACCGCAAAGAACTTGGCTGGGAAAACAGAATGGACTTCATTTGCTCCAACAAACCATTAAAGGAAATCCTGAAGGACATTCCTAAAGGTGAAAAATGGCTAGTGTTTGTGGAAGATGGCAAATCCAGAAAAATGATAAAAAGATTATGCGAACAATTAAACGGAGAAGGATATAATGTGGAATATTATCATTCGATGTGGATCCAAACACGTGATGGTAAATTTACTGGTCAAAAAGATGAAGAAATGCAGGATAAAATCGGATTGTTGGTACAAGATAAACGATTTACAACTCAAGGAGCACTTGCAAATAAAGCGATTGATAATGGTATTGATTTAAAGGACAAGGACTTGAAACATATCATCCTCCTAAATCAATTTGACCATGTGCAATTACAACAGATGATAGGGCGCAAGCGATTTGATGTAGACGACGAGGACGACAGATTAACAGTTTGGTTCACGACTGAGAAGAAACCAGTTTTAAGCAACACATACAAAAAATTAAACGATGCAATCGACATTTGTGTTAAATACAAAAATTATCACGATGATATGATTGATAAATTCCGATATTCAACTAAGGTGGAATTTGAAATGAATGAAGTAGAGTTCACCGCCGAGAAATTAGAAAAAATAACTTTGGAGAAAGTGTACAAGATGTTCTTGGAGAAATATGAAGACGAGGAAATGGAAGAAAGAATCGTAGCATTAAAATTGAATCGTCACCACTTACAAAATGAGCATTATGTGGGATTACTAACATTCCAAAAAAAATATATCACTCCGTTATTAATGGAACATCAAATAGAAGAAACAGATGGAACAGGAGCTTCAAAATCTGTTATGAAAAAGCCCATTGTACGCAATTATCAAACTCTAGTAAAAGAATTGTTCGGACGCTTATCCAAGTTGTTATGGTCAAGCACTTATGATGCAAAGCATCAAGAATTTAACAATCGTATAGCAACTGAATTAACACCGTACTTGGGATCACTTGAAGGCATCCCACTGATGAATGAAATCAAGCGAGATTTTGAAGCACAAATCAGTTATTACTTTGGAGCGTCAAAAAAGAGTGAGAGATTAGCAAGTTTTACGAATATCAACAAATTTATAGAGGAACATGGTTTTAAAGTCAACCGAATACGTAAAACGATTCATAAAGAAAAAACAACAATTTGGACGATTGAAAGAACATAAATCGTACGGGACACAAGACGGACATTTTTTGAATTTGTATTAATACTTTTTAAAAAGCATGTCCGTTTACTGTCCGTAATAAAAAGGAGAATGGATCATGGAAGAAAACGTTAAATTAGCAATGAGTGAAGCAATGATGGCAAATAAAATTACAGAAGTGTTTGCGATACTAGATAAATATAATATTGACTCTGGAGAAGATTATATGATTATACGATTATTTGAGGAATCCGAGGAAGCAAGCAAAGAAGCACGTGAACGTACCAAGCGCATTGAACAAAGTAGAAAGATTGCCCGATTAAAAAAGAAATACGGTTATTTACAGGATCTGTTGGATAATCAAGTAGATGAATTCTATGCACACCTATTATATGAAAAGAAGCCGAATGATATATTCAACACTCGTTACGAACATCTTGTAATTGAGTGCTCGCATAAACGACGTATCAAACGACAACAGGTAAAACAGGAACAACTATTCTCACGAGGTCTAATCAAGAATAAATACGATGACCGAACACTGGAAGAAGTTTATTTAACATATGCAGGTAACTATGGATTCGGTTCACATACAGATGAAACATATCACATATTAACCATATATGAAGCAAAGCATTGTAAAGCATGTGAGCATTTAATTGAATGCAGATGCAAATAGTAAATTAAATAACTATGTCTTTGAGTGCTCGAGAAATGTATATATATAGTATAAATGAAAAATACGGAAAATATAGAAATGTCAAGAATAGCAATAAATAGAAATATAGCCCCCTGTACCTCATTTTTATTTTGATAGGAGGGTCAAAGGACAGGGAGGTGGTCCAAAACTAAAAAATTCAGCCCTAAAACTAAAAAAATCCAGAAAATGACGACTTTTGAACATGGAAAATTGCGTAGAACCGCACCACTAATGGGTTTCTATCCTCCACTTGGATGAAAAATATGCAATTTTCATGTCATTTTTGTGCGGTTTTTATGCAAAAAACTATAAAAAGTTGCATGTTTTATAGTTATATATTGATTTTATAAAGTTATTATCATGATACTTAAGAGCTTAAAATTTAATCAAATTTATTATATAAACTTAAAAATGGATTTATATAACAATAAAACTTTATAATTTATGGCATAATAGGAATAAATTAAGCTTTTATAATAGATAAGGATTGTATAAATATATTAAATAAAAATACGGAATTATATTTTGATATTATCTTTAATTAAATAAGGATGGAGTGCTTATGATGAACGAAATAGAAATAAAAATGTTTCCTGCTTCATATGGAGATAGTTTTTTAGTTACTTGTAAAGGTGAAAAACAAACTCATATATTAATAGATATGGGTTTTAAGGGTACATATAATAAGACAATAAAAAAGGAACTTAAAGAGATCAGTAAAGAAGGTGGGAAACTATCTTTATTGGTTTTTACACATGTCGATGAAGATCACATTTTAGGTGGGATTAAGTTTCTAGAGGAAAATGGAGATGTGAATAGTCCAAAGGTAATCGAAGTTGATGAAATTTGGCACAATAGCTATAAACACTTGCAATTTGAGAAAAAAAAGCTACTTCAAGAGAAAGAAGAAATGAAAGAAAGTTCAGAAGAAATGTTGACTAAAATAATTCAAAAAGGTCATGGTAAAGAAAACGGTGTAAAAGAAGTGTCAGACATAAGCTTTGAACAAGCCTGGACATTGGTAGGGGCACTTGGCAAAAATGGATATACAGACAGATGGAATAAAACCTTTAATAATCAAGCGGTTTCAGTAGAGAAGAGTGATAATACTTTAAGAACAGTTAGTATTAATGACGAAGTTAAAATAACTATTCTTTCACCTGATGAAAAAAAATTAAAGGAACTGGATAAAGCGTGGGAATCAAAATTGGTTGAATTGGGCTTTAAAGATAAAATAGAAAGTAACGAATTAATGGAAGATGCTTTTGAAATATATATGGCAAATTTTGTTGATAGTAAAAAGAAATCACGTAAAGTAAAAAAAGTTTCTGGAGAAGTAGATATTGATGCTATTGCTAATCAAGATTTTGAGCCAGATCATAAGCCAGTGAATGGAAGTTCAATAGCGTTTATATTAGAACTAGGTGAAAAGAAAATACTTTTTTTAGGAGATTCTCATTCGGAAGCGATTGAACAATACTTAAAAGAAATATTAACAAAGAGTGGGCAAGAAAGAATGTATTTTGACGCTGTTAAAATATCTCATCATGGGAGTAAACATAATACTAGTAAGGAACTATTAAATTTGATTGAGACAAAGAACTATATCATTTCAACCAATGGAAGAGGGAAGAATTTCTATCATCCAGATATAGAAACATTGTATAGAATTATTAGTAGTAATAAAGAAAAAAAGAAAAAAATTATTTTTAATTATAAACCAACTCGTTTATTTAACAGAATTAATAATCAAGAGTTACAGGATAATTATAATTTTGAAATAGAATACACTAATGATTCAACAAAAGGGGTTATTAATGAAACTACCAAAATTATTATTAAGTAGTTTTATTAACAGTGACTAAATAATTATTGGAGGAACAATATAAGCATGAGTGAAATTTTATATCATATCACTGCAAAGTTGTTTTGCAAACAGCAAGCTACTGCATTTTTAATTAACGAAAAAACAGCTATTACAGCAAGACATGCAGTTACAGATAATATTGAAAATCAAACACCTATTAGATTGGAGTTTTATGGATTATCTGAAGGTCAGGAAACAAAGGAGGTCTTTGCATCAATTATTGGAGAAAGTAAAAGATACGATGTGGCTATTTTACGTCTAGAGAAATCAGTAAAATCATTAGAATCTTGGCCTAATTTAAGTAGTCAGAAAGTAAATCTTGAAGATAATTGGGAATGTGTGGGTTTTCCTGTAGAGTGGGATTCTGGAGAAGGAGGAAGTAGATTTTGCTACATAAAAGGAGGGATATATCAAGATTCTAGCTTTGAGCAATTGGTTAAATATGATTTGCATTTGGATGGTACATATATAAATGATGGCTGGGATGAGAGTCTAAAGGGATTATCTGGATCCCCTGTCATGATTAATGGTGAAATTAAAGCAATTGTTGTAGTGGAAGAAGATAGTTTTATAAAGTCTCCAATTAAGTCAATCAGTATTAATAGAATAGTGAATTTTCTTGAACAATATGAAATCAAATTTAATAGTTCATTTGGACCTAAGAATAATTTAATTAATAGTCGGCTTGATTCTCAAAGAAATAAATGTGAAGAACTTTTTAAGAAGGTTGATTATTATGGAAGCAAGCCGGATGTTGATTTATTAATTAGTGCATATTATTTGAAATATAGCAAAGATGGTACTTCTCAAATGAAACAATTTTCAGAATACCTTGCAGATTCAATTTCAGATTACGCATGTACTCTTGCCGATTTAGAAAAATTAGAAAAGCGCATTATTAAACCGCTTCCTATAATTAAAAGGACAAATCAAGTAATAGGACAAATTCAAGGTCAGGAAAAATTGGGGGCTATAATTCTTTGGATGTTGGTTGAAGGCATACTAGGTGCACCTAAGGGGTTAAAGCGAATAAGTATTGATGACGAACATGATGTTTTCAATGAATTGCATATTGGAATGAATACTGATTATAAATTAGTTTTATATTTGGGCGAGGGTAAGTTAAAGAGTGATTTAAAAACAGCAGTTCATGAATCGATTCAATCTTTAGGCAAAATTATGAATATGGATAATGATATTTTTTATCTTGATGATTATTTTTACGACCAAATTGATTCAAGTGAAATTAAAAAGTTACTTAGTGATTTTAACAAGTTTGATAGAAGCTGGGATGATATTGTACTAGAACTTACTGTTTTTACGGGATATGACTCAGACTTATTAAAGAAAATTGAACAAAGGGGATTACCTAAAGAACATACGGAGGCTTTTCTTGAACAAAAATATATAGAAGAATGTATAAAAAACGAACAAATTATATGTGAAATGTTAACGGAAAATTCTCCTATTAAAAATATAAAAATTAATTGGTTTACAATTCCGTTTAACACAATTGAAGCTTTTGAAAATCTATTTTTTACTGAAATTACCTAAGAAGGTGAATGGGATGAATACTGAAAAATTAATAAATCAATTGGATCGGGAAACTCTATTAATTTTGTTAGAAAGGCTAAAAAAAATACAAGTTCAAAGAGATTTATTCTCAAATGTAACAGAACATTTTTCAAAATCGGAAATAAAAATATTGGCGGAAGCTGCAAACATGCTAGCAATGTCTAGTGATGACCAAGATAAAATAAAAGCTCTAGAGATTGCTATTTCGTTGCCTCAAGTAATGTCCAGTAAAGGGGTCTTATTATGTTCGTTTCTAACATTAAGAAAACTAGGGAATTTTCCAGCAATAAAATTACTTGAAGATATAACTGGAATAAGTGAGTATAAAGATCTTTTAAATGGCATTACCGCTTTTGAAGAATATATTTTTGAAAGCTTTAATGAAAGGGAAGTTATTAACAAAAAATATTTATTCACAGATTTTCAAAATGCTGTTTATGACAATTTTTATTCATATAATGGATTTAGTGTTTCTGCGCCAACTTCTGCTGGAAAATCTTTTATTTTTATTAAAAATATTTTAAATTTTATTAACGCCGAAAAGAAAAGTGTAACGGTTATCTATATTGTCCCAACAAGAGCGCTAATTAATCAAGTTATGAACGATTTGTTAGGAGAAGTAATGGATTTAGAATTAAAAAATATATATATTGGATGTTCTTCAGAGATTGAAAATGTTTTGAAATATCCAGAAAAATCTAATATATTGGTGTTAACACAAGAAAGGCTATTTCAACTTTGTACACAAGAAAATGTTGAAAAACTAAATGTAAAGTTGATTATAACTGATGAAGCGCACAATATTCAAAGTGATGGTAGAGGGATATTGTTAGAAAGCGCGCTTAAGAGTGTACAAGCTATATTTCCTAAAGCAAAATTATTGTTTTCAAGTCCGTTGGTTAGTAATCCAGAAAAGTTCTTAACTACATTTAATATTGAAAACGGAAATAAAGAAAAAAATAATTTTCCATTAGTTAGTCAAAATATCATAAAAGTTAATAAAAAATCTAAGAAATTACATATTAATGTTATTTATCAAGATAAAGAAATAGAGATTTGTGAAATTCCTTTTCAACTTAAAAGTAAGGCAAAAGCAAAAGTTCTTGCAAATATTGCTCTTGAGTTATGGAATAATAATACCTCAATAATTTATTCGAGTGAACCTATGTTATCAACAGATGTGGCGAGAGAATTAGTGAACAGTGGCCAATTTCCGGAGTTAAATGATGAATCTTTAAATGAGTTCGCAGATTTTATCGAAGAGTTTATTTCAAAAGATTATGAGCTGGCTCATTTTATTAGATGTGGGATAGCATTTCACTTTGGAGCCCTACCGCCAATAATTAGGTCTGGTATTGAGGAGTTATTTAAATCAGGTGCCTTAAAAATTGTTAGCTGCACTTCTACATTGTTGGAAGGTGTAAATATGCCCGCAAAAAATATATTTATGTATAAACCTGAATCGGGGCAAAAACCATTGGATAAACTTAATTTCTGGAATTTAGCTGGCCGAGCAGGTAGGATGGGGAATGATTTTTCAGGTAATATAATACTTATAGATCTTGAACAGTGGGATATAAATCCTTTAATGGGTGTTCGATCTTTCCCTATTATTCCTTCCTCTGAGTCAAAATTAATTAATGATGTTAAAAACTTCCGAGATTATATTAATGATAGGAATAAGCCATCTGGAATAGATGACTATAATGAGCAGTTGGTATCGATGGTGGTTCGAGATAGAATTTTAGGAAACAAACTAGCAGATTCTTTATATAAAACAAATTTGAATGAAATGGATTTAAATGAAATAGATTTTATAACTGAAAGAATTATTACTGATTTTATACCTCCACACACCCTTTTAAAAGATGTACAAGGGGTCATGCCAGATCGAATAAATGACCTTTGGAAGTTTTTCGAAAAAAATAAATCTGAGTATAAAGAGTTAATCCCTTTGTATCCAGTTTATCTAAATGATGCAGGTTTTGAACGGTTTGAAAAAATTATTATATCGATAAACCAAATCTTTATGAATAATACTATTTGGAGTGATAAATTCATTCAAAAAATATCTATTACAGGATATAAATGGATGACTGGTTATCCATTATCTACTATTATATTTTATAAACCATCTTTATATTCTTTAAAAGAAAAAAAATTAACAAGCTTTGTTAAGCAACAAATTCATTTTTTAAATGACACAATTAGATATAAAATGGTGAAGTATTTTCAAATATATCTTGATGTCTTAAAAGTATTTTTAGAATCCATAAATAAAAAAGAAGAAGCAGAAAGATTAATTAAAATATCTTCATTTTTAGAATTTGGAGCTTGTTCAACTCCTGCACTTGAATTTATGGCAATAGGACTTCCAAGAGAGGCAGCAATAAGGTTAGATATAGAATTTGGTAAAAACCATAGGGTGGAAGATCCAAATTATTATTTAGAGTGGTTAAAATCTTTAGATGTAAATGCTTTAGAAATGCCAAATTATTTGAAAAAGCAAATAGTTCAGGTTCAACAAATTCTTTAATAATATAAAATAGGTGATTTACATAAAAGACAGAGTGCAACGTACAGTTCTCTGTCTTTTTGAATTAGATTTTGTACAGTGATTATTTTAAGAATTGATGTTAATCTTCATAAGTAACCATTATGTATGACGGGAGATCTGTCCCAGCATATTTATCTGAAGTGTCCGTTGAGTCCTTAATTAAAGATTCCACAACAGGCGGAAGTTCTTTGAATATATATTTGTGGTCATTTAAAAAAAAATTGTATTTAGATTCTCTGTCACTGACAAGTTTTTCATGATAACCTTTATATGTTTTCAATATGCGATTAGCCAATGATTGATTCGTATTTGTATCACAGAATAGTGTATAGATTGGAAGTCCTTTTAGATCGTTAAAGGAAAAGGTATTCTTAGTGGTTCCCTGTTTGGCAGAATGAGTCTGATCTAGTAAAAATTTCACATGATATGCAGAAGAATAAGTAAAACTGAAATCTTTCTTTTCCTTAGGGATTTTCTGAAAGTCGTTTAAGTAGTCTGCTGCATTTAGAGTTTCATCACTTAAATAATTGTAAAAACAGTAGATTGGAATGGCTCTACGTATGTCTTTATATCCTAAATGAATATCTTCAGCAGCTGTGATTAGTTTATCGACCTGTCTAAGAATAGGTGTAGATTCATTCCCGGTTTTATTTTTATAATTATGTTTTAGAAAATACTTTTGATTATCTTTGATCTTTTTTGCTTGTATATAAAATGCAACCCAACTATTTTTCTTATTAGAGCCTACAAACCATAGAAAATCTGTACCGAGATTAAACTCAGCTGATTTATTGCAATGTTTTATTATAGTCTTCAAGCCTTTTTTTTGAATGTTCTCCTCAGTATTCGCCTGAATACTAGCCTTTAAATTAATAAGCATAAGTTCTGTCAAGGTTTCTTCTTGAATTTTAATATCAAGTTCTTGTGCTGCTTTCATAGTGTTGTATAATTTTTTTGATTCTTCTTTGAGTAAATAGCATAAGTCCATTTGATAGCTCACCGCCTAATATAAAAATGTATAATTATATTATAAGAATTTTCTGCATCCATGTCTAAATAATAGTAATATATACTAAAATTTAAAACAGATAAATGTTTTAAAAATTACTTATAAAAAATTAAAATACTAGTAAAAACACTATTTTACTATAAATTCAGTACTGTAATGAAAAGCTAATATGTAGTTTGTAAGGTGAGCGAAATAAGAGCATTTACTGTTTTGGTGTTTCGATTAAATTACTTCCATAAATAAAGTTTTTTTGCAGACACGAATTGAATTAACAGAACGCGTCTGCAAAGAAATTATACTGCTTTATCAATAGCATACAATATTTTCGCTCTATGTTTTAATTTCTCGGTGATGTTTAAATACCAAGTTCTTTTCGACGCATTCCATTTTTTGAGCGATAAGAAAGTATCCCAATCGAGCTCATATATTGCTTCTAGTGAAATGTTCTCATTAAATGTCACGATAATAACGTATTCGAATAATTTTTGTTGTGGTAGATCCGAACCCTTATCATTTAATTTGTTAAATACACCTGTTCCTTTAGTTGTCGTTGTTTTTATACTGTAACGTTCATTATTATCATTTATAGCATCTACACATTTTGTTCCTACTTCAACCGCTTTTAAATTTGGTAATAATGGTGATTCGTTATAAAATTCAATCGCTTTATATTCACCGATTTCTCCTACGAAGTTATTTGTTCTTATAATTTTTCTACTCCTTAATACTTCAAGCACAATACTATACACCCTAATTACACCGTCATTGTTTAAGCTTTCAATTATTTTTTTCATCAGAATCTCTCCTTCCAAATATGGTTCAAATATAGTGTTACCACATAAAGGAAATTAGAAACCTTTTCTAGTGAAAAAAATATAGAATAGGAGATTTTTGAATATTAATATTCAAAAATTTTTATCTAGATTTTTAAATTTAATTCACGGACAGCAAACGGCAATTATTTATAAAACTATTAATAGAAATTCAAAATCTATACCGTTTCGTGTCCTTCATCATTTAACCAGTTATAAAACAATTGGCTCATTGGATTTTCAAATGTTCGTGTTCCATTACGGAATGATATGTGATTGATTATGTTATTAATTGCTCCACGGATATATGCTTTTAAATTGCTGATGTTATTTTTATTTTTGATTTCATCAATGACCTTGAAGAACATCTTTTTGCTGATTGCGTTTTTACGTGCAAATACATATTCCTCGTGAATAATATCGTTTTGTATAATACCTTCTTTGTTAACAGTACTAGTATTAAAAACTTTATTTTGATTAGAAATATATACTTCGGAATGATTAGAAAAACTTCTAGAAGGCGATTCAGCAATACCGTGAAAATCCGTATCATCATTGACTTGTTCCGTTTGTTCACCGTTTGACATATCCGTTTGACGTTTTACAGGTGGCAGTATTTCACCACTTCTTTCTTCTTGCGGAATGAACGTAAATACCAGTGAAGCAAACTGTTCTGATACATTACGATTTTGTTCAATTTGTAGTAAATCAGCACATTTGTCCTTAATCTTCTTGAGGTTGCGTGAAATTGTAGAAGTTGTAACATCACATTTAACCGCCAATGTTGAGTTTTTTTGTGACACCACGAATGAGCCCTTTGCGTACGCTTGTTGGGAAATTGCTTCGATAATAGTAAACAACGTCGATCCATTTTTAACGTTCAGTCGTTCAAGCAAACGTTTCTGAATGTGGTTGATTTCGCTCTTAATACACATGAGTATTCTCCTTTTCATGGAGAAGAAACTTTGCTACAATTAAATAAGCAAGTCCTTCTCGGATTTGTACTGAACCGTTTAATCCCAAACTTTGGTCGGTGGGGGAGTAGACGGTTTTATTTTTATTTTCTTCTATTATTTCGTTTACGATTAATTACATTTTCACTTCCGAAAAATCCATGAGTAGCATGTTTTTCTTGAACGGTAGTATCCGCTAAATGACTGTATATGAGCACTGTTCGTAAGTCAGCATGTCCAAGGATTCTCCTTAACGATTCAACGTCACCAGAAGATGATAAATAATGGGTGGCGGCTGAATGACGTATCAAATGTAAATAGAAGCGTTTTTTTATTTTGGCTTCGATGGCGTATTTTCGGATATCACGTAACACATTGTTTTTACTTAGCATACGACCGCTCAATGATAGAAAAATTAAATCATCAACATCATCTTCAAACGCTTCATTTTCTTCGAGCAATTGTATAAGTAAACGATATGTTTTATTTGATAATGGTACAGTACGAGTTTTGCGTGATTTGGCATTATTGGATTGAATAATTACCGCTCGATTTGTATGGTCAATATCTGATGGCGATAATAACAATGCTTCGGTGATACGAAACATGCCATCAACGAGAAGATGTAACAATACATAATCACGAAAGTGCTTGAAACTCTTATTAGAATACGCTTTTGCCACCTTTAATAAGTTGTTCAATTCATCAACTGAGAGAATATCAATTTGTGTGTTATCTTTACGAAATCCCTCGAATTTATTGAATGGATTTTTGTTGATGATTTCTTGTCGCAAACACCAATTGATGAATGTTTTCAAACGTTTGATTCTACTGGAAATCGTTTCATCCGCTAATCCAACAGTTTGAGCACTTTCAGGTACATAAGCATGACCATCAAAGCGTACATATTCATTTTTCAGCCAGTAGACCCAGTCAGAAATGAAGTTTGTTGTGATGTCGGTCATATAAAATGTATGAGCATTTTGTGTTTCATGAAATGCCTTAATGCTATTAAACATAAGAAGGAATTGATTTAACGATTTGGGGCGTAAATTCTGTTTTACTTTACTATCAACAAATCTTTCAAATACACGTTCAACAGAATTTTCTTTTGAAATTTTGCTAGTTTTTCGTTTGTGGGGTTGTCGTTTTTTTACGATTTCTTTTTCAGTGAAGTATGTTAAAGACATAAAAAAACCTCCTTCAGTCTCATTTAGAGTTAAAGGAGGAGTTTCGATCAAAACTTGAGCGGTACTCACCGTTAGTTTTGGTCAAAATATGAAATTATCAACAGTTGATACAAAAGGATATGACCCCGGAGAGGCTCGAACTCACGACCTCCACCCTGTCAAGGTGGCGCTCTCCCTGCTGAGCTACGGGATCTTCAAAAATGCGTATGTAATAGAATCTTTACTCATTATGTTAAAGCAATTATATATAATTAACTGAAATTTTACAATATTTTTATAGTAATCTTTTTAACAGGAAGAATTTGGAGTTAATTTAGTAGTGTATTAAGGAATATGTAGGTAGAGAATGTAATGAAAAGTGGGTTCAAATAGAGCGGTTATATTATTTTTTTCGATACCAATCTAAAGGACCTTCATCACTCAAATCAACAAGAAAAGGGAATAAGAAGTGTAAAGGTAAGCTTAAAAGTTCTGGCATAGCGTTTATGGTTTTCTTTGATAAATATTGCCTTCCAAAACAATAGGGACAATCTTTTTCAAATGTCAAGAGTATCGACCATACATCTTTTACTTTCCACTTCGTTTTACAATACGTACAACGCGCCATGGAGTTCCTCCTCATTATAAGTTTTCTTCTAGTATATTCCATTCTATTGTACGAAAGTCATTTGTATTTGGTGTGATAAAATGTAATTTGTTTTATTTTTATGTGAGTTTATTTAGTTATTTATGATCCTTTACATATCGTTTGCTATTTTTGCAGGATGATAGATTTTCAGTTTCAATATGCAAACTGGCCAATATATCCTTTTTACAATTTACTTAAAATCATGTATAACAGAGATACAAGATTATTTTACCCCGCTATTTGCGGGCAGTAAGATCCACCTCAAAACTCAGCGAAAGCAAAGAGGTTAAGTGGGGGATGAAGCCCCCCCACTGATTAAAGTTTCACTTTATAATTATTCAGAAGTAGAGGGAGAATTATTGTAATGGTAAGGAAAACGTTCAAGATGCGCGTATCTAAAAATAGAACGATTTCAATTAATGGCTCAATTCTTGATGTGGATGTTACACATGATGAGTTTTTGCAAGAGTTTGTTGAGTGGGTCGATTCTAAAGGTTGGTCGTTTATGGGGATGACAGATGAGATTACACCTGAGGAAGCTAGTCAAAATTTAATAGATTCATTAATTGATGAGAAGGATAAGAAAGAATAATTCTTTCTTATTTTTTATTGTATATTTATGTTATTTATCGTAAAAGTATGATATAGTAAAAAACAGTGAATATTCTTCCAATTTAATACAAATTACATATAGATTGGTATATTCAGTTTTTAAGCTGTGAGAGTATAGTGAAAAGGGAGAGTCATATGGTAAATCTTAAGAAAATTTTGGCTTTTATTACCGTTATTTGTTTATTTTTTTTGACACCTATGACGTTACGTGCTGAGACGAATGTTGGAGTGAATCCAGAACAAGTGGCACCACCACCTAAGGAAGGGCCAAATGTTTTTAGTCAGTTTGCAACTACGATTGATGCGAAAACTGGAGATATTTTGTATGATAAAAACGCACATCATCGTGCATTTCCGGCTAGTATGACGAAAGTGTTAACGGCGATTTTACTTATGGAGCATACGAAGCCAGAGGATCAATTTACGTTTTCACAATTAGCATTAGATCAAGAGAAGAGTAATTATCAAATTGAGTTTCAACCTGGTGAGACGATTAATAGAAATACTGCACTTATGATTTTAATGGTGCTAAGTGCGAATGATGTGTCATATGCAATCGCAGAGCGTATTGGCGGAAGTGTTGAGAATTTCGCTAATATGATGAATGAGAGAGCGAAGCAATTAGGGGCTACCGATAGTCATTTTGTAACACCAAATGGATTGCATGATCCGAACCATTATACTACACCATATGATATGGCTATGATTACGAGAGGTGTGCAAAAGTACCCTGAGATTTTGCAAGCGATGAATACGAAAAGGACGACAGTTACGACATCTAGGCAGACGGTGTCTATTTTTAATAAATCTACTTATTTTGAAAATCCATTTAGTATTGGCGGTAAGACAGGTTTTACAAATGAAGCGCGCAATACGCTCGTTCTATTAAATGAGAAGGATGGAAATCGTATTATAAATGTAGTAATGGCTTCTCAAAGACCTGAAATTTATGAAGATTTAAAGCAGATGGCGGACTATTCTTTTGGTCAATTTGTGAAGCAAACTGTACTAGATAAACATAGTTGGCATCAAAAGACAACGTATTTAAATAAAGATATTGATAGCGAGCTTGAAAAAAGTGCAGAAGTGATGCTTAAGAAAGATGAAGGAAAAAATGTGAGGACGATTTTCCGTGCGGCTTCATTAGATAAAGATTCTTTGTATCATAAAGGAATTCATCGTGGTGAGGTAGTTGGTGCAGTTGATATTACGAAAAATAATCAAACAATTGCGACGGTAAATGTTCTTTCTAAAGAAGATGTTACTTTTGCGATGCCTAAAAAAGATACAGCTGAGCCTGAAGTAAATAAATCAAATGTGAAAATAATAAGTATTGGAATAGGCGCTGCTGTACTATTTGGAGCCATTTTATTTGTAGTGCTACGCCGAAATACAAAAGGAATGAAGTCAGAAGAAAAATAGATTACTAGTTAAAAGGCTGTGATGGGAATTTGTCACAGTCTATTTTTTATATATTTAAAATAACTAATAATTGTAAATTTTCTTATTGCATTTCCGTTCTGTTCGTTATATTATTTAGTTGTGTTCTTGTTAAAGAACAAACTGAATATTACATACTTCAAATAATATAAAACAACGGAGAGGAAGAGAAACTATGAAATTCGTTTGGAAGATTATTAGCAACGTTATCTCATTTGTTTTATTTGCATTGATGGTTTTTCTAGCTTTTGTGGTTATTTCGTCAAAAGCAAGTGGTGGGGATCCAACGGTGATGGGATATCAATTTAAATCAGTGTTATCAGGATCGATGGAACCGACTTTTTTAACAGGATCAATCATTGCGATAGAGCCAAAGAAAGATGGTTCTAAATATCAAAAAGGTGATGTGATTACCTTTAAAGAGAAAGATCAAAAAATTATCACTCACCGTATTATCGGTGTGAAAGATACAAATGGAAAAGTCATGTATGAAACAAAAGGGGATAACAATAATGGCCCAGATTTAGAACCAGTACTTGCGGAGAATGTAATTGGGAAATATGCAGATATTACAGTTCCTTATGCAGGATATGCATTAAATTATGCTAGTTCAAAGGCTGGAGCTGCTTTGCTTCTTATTATTCCAGGAGTCTTTTTATTAGGCTATTCCGCGATTTCTATTTTTAGTGTGATTCGCAGTATTGACGGAGAAAAGAAAGAGAAAAAGGTAGAACAATCCGTCTAGTTCGTTTGGTTATACTTTCCGGTTAGGAAGTTGACAAATATATAGAATAAGGGGATATGGACATGACTTTAAAGAAAAAATTAGGGATGGGTATCGCATCAGCAGTACTAGGAGCAGCATTAGTTGGTGGAGGAACATTTGCATTTTTCAGTGATAAAGAAGTGTCAAACAATACATTTGCGTCAGGTACACTTGATTTAGCAATCAATCCAACAACAGTTGTTAATGTATCAAATTTAAAACCTGGCGATACAATTACAAGAGATTTTAAACTAGAAAATAAAGGATCTTTAGATATTAAAAAAGTTCTATTGAAAACAGATTACAATGTAGAAGATGTGAAGAAAGATAATAAAGATGATTTTGGTAAACATATTAAAGTAACATTCTTAAAAAATGTAGACAAGCATGAAACAATCGTAAAAGAAACAACGCTAGATAAATTGAAAGGTGACACACTTACAGCGGTAGATAATGATCTATCTGCTTGGTTCTGGGATGAAAAAGGTATTTCTGCAGGTAAGTCTGATAAATTTACAGTGAAATTTGAGTTTGTTGATAATAAAAAAGACCAAAACCAATTCCAAGGCGATAAATTAAATCTAACTTGGACGTTTGAGGCACAGCAAACAGAAGGTGAAACAAAATAATAATAAAAAAGGGCTATCAAATAGATAGCCCTTTTTCTATTTTTCTAGTATATAGCTATCATTTTGTATCGTTCTTTATTATAATAAAGATATTGTTCTGTATAAAGAACGTAATGTTCGATGGGAGAGATTAAGATGCTGAAAAGACCGCGTAATTTAAAAAAGATGCTTATATTGCCGTGTATGTGCTCTATTACGTTTTATTTAGGATCTCAAATTATGACGCATACAGAAGCGGCATTCATTCATGAAACGAAAGTGGAAGCCGCTCTTTCTACAGCGATTATATTTCCAAAAACAGTTGATACGTTAAAAGAGGAAGCTGAGCAACATAAACAGTCTATTGAGCATGAGTATGGAGAAATGAAGGAGAAGTTGGTAGTAACTTCTATCGAAGAAATAGAACAGGCAATTGTTGTATGGCAACAAGGACGTGAGAAAATTGCTTCTGAGGAGGAAGCTTTACAGAATGTATATACTGCGATAGAAGCTCCTTATAATCAAATACAAGAAGAATTAAAAGTGAATAAAAGTGAATCGATTCAACAAGTAGCCCTATATGTGAATGAAGGTTTTCGCAGTATAAAAGAGAAAAGAGATTATATTGTGAAAGAAGTTAGTTTGCAAGCTATTGATGAACAAATTCAGGCTCTTGATAAACAATTAAAAGATGCAATAGATACAGAGAAAAAAGCGGAAGAGCAGAAAAAAGTAGAAGAACAGAAAAAAGTAGAAGAACAGAAGAAAATAGAGGATCAGAAAAAGGAAGAAGAACAGAAAAAAGCAGAAGAACAGAAAAAAGCAGAAGAACAGAAAGAAGTAGAAGAACAGAAAAAAGTAGAAGAACAGAAACAAGTAGAAACAGCTAAAAAACCTGAACAAGGAGCTCATGAGAAGGATACGGCCATTGATCATAATGAGAAAAAAATCAGAATAAACTGACGAATGTTATGAAAAAGAATGATGTATATGGGTGTGAGGGAGTACTTGCCCTCGCACTTATTGTGTTTCTTAAAATATAAACGTAATAATTCAGAAAAAACAAATAAATATTGAGAAATAAAAATAATTGAAAATACTAATAAATATTTGTTGTATTTATAGAGTTCTGTTCGTTATAATGAACTTAGGATTTCTAAAAGAGAACGAACATTAGCTAAGCTAATATAGTTTTCTTTATATCTCTTATTGAAAAATAAGAGACAAAAATATAAAAAAACAGCTAGGGGGAATTGATTGTGAGTCTGAAAAAGAAATTAGGTATGGGAGTTGCATCAGCAGCACTGGGGTTATCTTTAATTGGTGGAGGAACGTTTGCATTCTTTAGCGATAAAGAAGTATCAAATAATACATTTGCAGCTGGGACGTTAGATCTTACATTAAACCCTAAAACGCTTGTGGATATTAAAGATTTAAAACCAGGGGATTCTGTTAAGAAGGAGTTCTTATTAAAGAACGATGGTTCTTTAACAATTAAAGACGTTAAATTAGCGACAAAGTATACTGTGAATGATGTAAAAAAAGATAATGCTGGTGAAGATCTTGGTAAGCATATTAAAGTGAAATTCCTTTGGAACTGGGATAAACAAAGTGAGTCTGTATATGAAACAACTCTAGCAGATTTACAAAATACGGATCCAGATGTTATAGCTAAAGACGTCTTTGCTCCTGAATGGGCTGAGAATGGTGGTTTATTACCACAAACAGAAGACTATTTATGGGTACAATTTGAATTTGAAGATAACGGGAAAGATCAAAATATTTTCCAAGGTGATTCATTGAATTTAGAATGGACATTCAATGCTAGCCAAGAAGAAGGCACTGAAAAATAATAAAAAAAGCGGGGCCCCCCCGCTTTTTTTATTATACAATTCGTCATAAAGAAAAAAGAAGTGCCGGTTGTAAGCACTTCTTTCTATTTATTATTTTTGATCGTGCTTCCATTTTGTAAATTCAAGAAATTCACGAAATTGTTCTTTGGAGACACCGGAGCTCATCGCATCTTTAACGAGTTGTGTCCATTCGGAGTCTAAGTGATTTTCCCTTGTTGTTTCATCATGAAGTAAAGTATCAACTGGAATTTGTAGAACTGCTGCGATCTTTTCAAGAAACTGAATGGAAGGGTTTTTTTGTAAATTTCGTTCTATAGAACTAATGTAAGATTTAGCAACACCAGCTTTTTCGGCAAGTTCAGTTAATGAAATACCTTTTTGTAAGCGAAGGCGTTTTATACGTTCTCCAATCATATTTGCGCACCTTTCTATCAATATGTCGTCGTCTTATGATGTCATTATTATAACATAAACTTCGCTAAAAAGAACAAACCTATTGAGCCTGACTAGATGGTTTCATACGTTGGAAAAAATGTTCGATATCTTGTAGTGCAATGCCAGCGTCTAGAGCTTCAAGTATTAAATCAATCCATTCTTGATCCAATGCGTCAGTCTTATCTTTGTACAAATGTAATTCCTCCCTAATTATCGGTCATAACTGCTGCTACAGAATACGTGATAATGCAATCGGATTTTGTATTTATGTAGTGAATTATCAAATATTTTGTAGATAAAACAAAGATAAAATCCCCATTAAATTCCCTCTATGGCGATTATAAAGTTTCTGACAAATATTTTCAATATTTTCAGAAAACATTGTTGAATTGTGATATACTCGTATGCTAACTATGAAATTTTTACAAATATATTAAAAACATTACATAATATGACTGAATGTTGAAAAAATATTGAATTTTTAATAAAATTCAATTTGTAATACATATTATTTATTAGGGGAGGAAATAAGGGATGAGCAAGAAACCGTTCAAAGTTTTATCATCAATCGCTTTGACAGCTGTATTAGGCCTTTCGTTCGGAGCTGGTACTCAATCTGTATACGCTGAAACGCCTGTGAATAAGACAGCAACGAGCCCAGTTGATGATCATTTAATTCCAGAAGAACGTTTAGCAAATGCACTAAAAAAACGTGGGGTAATTGATTCGAAGGCTTCAGAGACTGAAACAAAGAAAGCTGTCGAAAAATACGTAGAGAACAAAAAAGGTGAAAATCCTGGGAAAGAAGTAACAAATGGGGACCCACTTACGAAAGAAGCATCTGACTTTTTAAAGAAAGTGAAAGATGCGAAAGCAGATACGAAAGAAAAGTTAGATAAACCTGCAACAGGAACACCTACTGCGACAGGCCCAGTTAAAGGCGGCTTAAATGGTAAAGTACCAACATCTCCGGCAAAGCAAAAAGCGTATAACGGTGATGTGCGTAAAGATAAAGTACTCGTTTTACTTGTAGAGTACGCTGACTTTAAACATAACAATATCGATAAAGAACCTGGTTATATGTATTCTAACGATTTTAACAAAGAACATTATGAAAAAATGTTATTCGGTGATGAGCCATTCACATTAGATGATGGAAGTAAAATCGAAACGTTTAAACAATATTATGAAGAGCAATCTGGCGGTAGTTACACAGTGGATGGAACGGTTACAAAATGGTTAACAGTTCCTGGTAAAGCTGCTGATTACGGTGCAGATGCTGCAAGCGGCGGTCATGATAATAAAGGACCAAAAGGACCACGTGATTTAGTAAAAGATGCATTAAAAGCAGCTGTAGATAGCGGTATTGATTTATCTGAGTTCGACCAATTCGATCAATACGATGTAAATGGTGATGGTAATCAAAATCAACCAGATGGTTTAATCGATCACTTAATGATTATCCATGCAGGTGTTGGACAAGAAGCTGGCGGCGGTAAATTAGGTGACGATGCAATTTGGTCACATCGCTGGACAGTTGGACCAAAACCATTCCCAATTGAAGGCACACAAGCGAAAGTTCCATATTGGGGCGGAAAAATGGCAGCATTCGACTATACAATTGAACCAGAAGATGGCGCAGTTGGTGTATTCGCACACATGCCCATCAACTTAAGAACGAAAACAAAATGAACTTTCGTTCAAACAAACTAAAAAACACGTAATGTACTTTTGGTATTGAAAAGTACACACACCAAATAAACTCTAACGAGTTTCATTTTAAAAATTATGCAGCTTTCTTTTGTTTTCCAAACCCATTATACTCATAGACAACACCCATAATATCAAAGATAGTTTTCTTCTCATATCGATGAGATTTCCGTCCATTCTTCTGTAGGAGGTCGAACAAACGGATTAAAATCTTTGTTAGATTTTGGGTGTTTCTCTGTATCGCTTGATATAACAGCGATACATGATCTTGAATCATCCCAATGGCTTTATATTCACTTAATTCTCTTTTGTTCTTTTGCAAAAGAAGTTTACGCATCTTAAACATCGTAGAAGAACAGATAAAGATGGCAATAAGTCTTCCATACACATGACATTCTAATCGCTCTTTTTTGATAGTTTGCCAATGATGAATTTGAAATAAGGATTTCCACGTTTTAAAAATAATTTCTATTTGCCAGCGAAGGGAGTAAAAGTCATGTATTTGTTCCATCGGAACAACTCCTTCAGGCGTATTTGAGACATATATGTTGATACCCGTTAATCGTTTACTCTTTTCTGAAAATGTAATACCCTTTTTACTTTCAGTGTAACTTTGTTTTTTTCTACGTTCCTGTATCTGTTTGTCTGTTAAACGATAGATAATTACACGTGTGAATAGTTTTTGATTCTTTCCAATGTAAGCTTCTTTTATTTCGTATGTTTGACCGGGTTTTAAATTGTTCATAATATGTTCTAAATCAACTTGGATATACTGTGATTGCTTTTTTACGGTTCCGTTTCGAAAGTATTCTGGAAACGGATTTTTTACATACACGGTATGGTTTAATTTTAATCTGGATATATAATAAGCACCTCGTTGATCCATTTGATCTAAGTCTTCTAATGAAAAATAACCTAAATCACGGATACATAAATCGCTTGGACGTAATGTGTCTAAGCATTCTGTTCCAAAGGTCTTATCATTATTTTTTCCTGGACCTATCTGAAAGTTTAGAAACTGTCCGCTATGTAAGTCATATTCTAATTGAATCTTGATACCCGCTGTTTGTGCACAACCACCTGATCCAGGATATACATGGGCTAAATGTTTTGGTACTTGGAAAATCGTCGCATCTAAAATACGAATTCGTTGAAAATACGTGAGCGCCGCGCTTGAAATGGCCGATGTTTCACAGATTTTACTTTTCCATAATGCCGAAAAAATATATTTCAAAAATTCAACCGCTTTTTTATCAAAGCGTTTATTGAGTCCTTCTGGACTCATAAGAGTGCCTGTAGCCGCATGTAATTGACTGCATAGTCGAACAAGCGAGTCACTCGCTGTACGTTGACTTACCCAAATACATATGGTAGCTAATTCATTTCCAGAAAACTTTCGTTTTCTTTTTACAAAACCTAATTCTTTTGCGAGTTCTTCCAAAAGAGAAGGGGTTAAATGACGATACAGTTCTTCAGAAAATAGTTGTAATTCATCTTGAATCGAAAGATTCATAAAAAATGTCACCCTTTCTAGCTAGCTTTTTAGAAAGAATAACGTTTTTTGTCACTTGGGGGTAGTGAAAATTCTTAAGTTGATGGGCATGTGTATTCGCACATGAATACGGTCATGATTTAGGTCTTCCAGATGAATATGATACACAGTATAGTGGTCAAGGTGAGCCAATTGAAGCTTGGTCTATTATGAGTGGTGGAAGCTGGGCTGGTAAGATTGCTGGAACAACGCCAACGAGTTTCTCGCCACAAAATAAAGAATTTTTCCAAAAAACAATCGGTGGTAACTGGGCAAATATCGTAGAAGTAGATTACGAGAAATTAAATAAAGGTATCGGTCTAGCCACGTATTTAGATCAAAGTGTAACGAAGTCAGATCGTCCAGGTATGATTCGTGTTAACCTACCGGATAAAGATGTTAAAACAATTGAACCAGCATTTGGTAAGAAGTATTATTACAGCACAAAAGGTGACGATCTTCATACAAAGATGGAAACACCGCTGTTTGATTTAACGAATGCAACGACTGCGAAATTTGATTTCAAATCGTTATATGAAATTGAAGCAGAGTATGACTTCCTTGAAGTACATGCTGTAACAGAAGATGGTAAACAAACGTTAATTGAAAGACTTGGGGAGAAAGCTAATAGTGGAAATGCAGATTCGACAAATGGAAAATGGATTGACAAATCATATGACTTAAGCCAATTCAAAGGTAAGAAAGTAAAATTAACATTTGATTACATTACTGATGGTGGTTTAGCATTAAATGGATTTGCTCTTGATAATGCTTCATTAACAGTAGATGGTAAAGTAGTATTCTCTGATGATGCAGAAGGTACACCACAATTTAAATTAGATGGCTTTGTTGTATCTAATGGAACTGAGAAGAAAAAACATAACTATTATGTAGAGTGGAGAAATTATGCTGGTGCAGATAATGCATTGAAATTTGCACGCGGTCCAGTATTTAACACTGGTATGGTCGTATGGTATGCGGACTCTGCTTACACAGATAACTGGGTTGGTGTACATCCAGGACACGGTTTCCTTGGCGTAGTTGACTCTCACCCAGAAGCAATTGTAGGAACTTTAAATGGTAAACCGACAGTTAAGAGTAGTACACGATTCCAAATCGCTGATGCAGCGTTCTCATTTGATAAAACGCCAGCTTGGAAAGTTGTATCTCCAACGCGTGGAACATTTACGTATGATGGCTTAGCAGGCGTACCGAAGTTTGATGATTCTAAAACGTATATTAATCAACAGATTCCAGATGCAGGACGTATTTTACCGAAGCTTGGTTTGAAATTTGAAGTAGTAGGACAAGCTGATGATAATTCTGCAGGTGCTGTTCGTTTATATCGTTAATACAGTAAAACTACCGAAAGATTTTTCTTTCGGTAGTTTTTTTGTGAGCAATGAATTTTATATACAAAAAGAAATTATATATAATGTAACTTTACGAATAGAAATTTATTGTATATGAAGTCTATATAAATAATGAAAGAATTGGATAAAAATAGTGGGAGAAGGTGAATGAATGAGTATTTCTTCTATTGTAAATAAACAAAAGGCATATTTTTATAATGGCTATACGAGAAGTGTAGAAGTGAGAAAGAATAATTTGAAGAAGCTTTATGAAGGCGTTCAGCGTTTTGAACAAGAAATATTTCAGGCGTTAAAATTAGATTTAAATAAGTCAGTTCATGAGTCATTTACAACGGAAGTGGGATATGTATTAAAAGAAATCTCTTTTCAATTGAAGCATATTTCATCGTGGAGTAAACCGAAGCGTGTTCGAACAGCGCTCACTCATTTTGGATCAAAGGGGAAAGTAGTGCCTGAACCGTATGGTGTGACACTTATTATTGCACCGTGGAACTATCCGTTTCAATTAGCAATTGCACCGCTTGTAGGAGCGCTAGCAGCCGGAAATACAATCGTTTTAAAACCGTCGGAGTTAACGCCAAACGTTTCCAAAGTGATTACGAGGATGTTAGAAGAATTATTCCAAGAAGAGCTTGTAGCGGTAGTAGAAGGCGGCGTTGAAGAGAGTACAGCTTTGCTGAAGGAACCATTTGATTATATTTTCTTCACAGGTAGTGTGGGCGTTGGGAAAGTTGTCATGGAAGCAGCAGCAAAACAGTTGACGCCGCTTACGTTAGAACTTGGCGGGAAAAGTCCATGTATTGTACATAAAGATGCAAAAATAGATGTAACAGCAAGAAGGATTGTGTGGGGAAAGTTTTTAAATGCAGGGCAAACGTGTGTAGCGCCTGATTATATGTATGTGCATGCTTCAGTGAAAGAACAGTTAATTGAAGCGTTGCGACATGAAATTGAGGAGCAGTACGGAAAAGAGCCGCTGCACAATGATAATTATGTACGAATTGTGAGTGAACGTCATTTTGAACGTTTATGTACGTTTTTGAAAGATGGTAAAACTGTAATTGGCGGGAACTATAAAAAAGAAACTTTACATATAGAACCAACAGTGTTAACTAATGTTACATGGGAAAGTGCTGTTATGGAAGACGAAATTTTTGGTCCGATTTTACCAATTATAGAATACGACAACATAGAAGATGTAATTGACACGATTCAGCAACACCCGAAGCCGTTAGCGTTATATGTATTCTCTGAAGATAAAGGAGTGCAAAAGAAAGTAACGAGTAATATTTCGTATGGCGGAGGCTGTATTAATGATGTCGTCTATCATCTTGCAACGCCATATTTACCTTTTGGGGGCGTCGGAAGTAGTGGATTAGGGAGTTATCATGGGGAAGAAAGTTTTCGGACTTTTTCACATTATAAAAGCATTTTAGCCCAATCTACGGCATTCGATATGAAAATTCGTTACTCTTCTACAAAAAGTGCTTTAAAATTCATACGAAAGTTGTTAAAATGATGATGGTGTTTATCAGTAGGCGTAGCCGTATGATAATAGCCCCTTCGGAATGGAAGGGGTTTTTCTGTTCGACATTATGTATCATGCGAAAATGAATCAAACATACTACATAAAGAATAGAAGTGAACGCTTGCTAAATAACCATTTTTGTTTGGATCGAAACAAAAAATAGTCTATAGAACATAAATATTTATTCATGAATATAAAAATTTAAATTTGAGGTAGATAGGACGGGAAAATGAAAAAGATTATTAAAGTTGAAGCAGTAGAAAAACATTTTGGAAATCAAGTGATTATCCCACCGCTTTCTTTAGATATTAAAGAAGGGGAATTTTTAACTATTTTAGGGCCGAGTGGTTGCGGGAAAACGACGTTACTTCGTATGATCGCAGGATTTGAAACGCCAACTAAAGGGAATCTTTTATTAGATGATGAAAAGATTAACGATTTGCCACCATATAAGCGTCATATGAACCTAGTGTTCCAACATTATGCGCTATTCCCACATATGAATGTGGAGAAAAATATTTGTTTCGGTATGAAAATGCAGAAAGTACCGGCAGCAGAGCAGAAAGAGCGTGCTGAAGAGGCAATGCGTTTAACGCAGTTACTTGAGTTCCGTAATCGTAAACCTGCAAAGCTTTCTGGTGGACAGCAGCAGCGTGTAGCAATTGCGAGAGCGATTGTAAATAACCCGCGTGTATTATTACTAGACGAGCCACTTGGGGCGTTAGACTTTAAGTTAAGAAAAGACTTGCAACGTGAATTAAAAAACTTACAACGTAATTTAGGAATTACGTTCATATACGTAACGCACGATCAAGAAGAAGCGATGAGCATGAGTGATCGTATCGTTGTTATGAATAAAGGCCATATTGAACAAATCGGAACGCCGAAAGAAATTTATAATAAGCCGAAAACGTTGTTCGTTGCGACATTTATCGGTGAAAATAATATTGTGAAAAACGGGGAAGGCTATGTAGCAATTCGCCCTGAAAATGTAAAAGTGCGTTCGGTTGAAGAGCCAATTTTAAAAGAATACCACCTTGGCCATATTGAAGACATTGAGTTTGTTGGAAATATGGAAAAGCTTTATGTACGTGATGAGAAAACATCAGAATTACTAATGGCATATCAAACTGCTGAAGAAGCAGCACAGTGGAGCATTGGAGATAATGTATACGTAGGCTGGGAGCAAGAGGACGAGGTGACCTTAAATTGAAAAAAGGGAAATTACTCGCACTACCTACAGTCGCATGGCTGTTAATCTTCTTCCTAATTCCCCTTCTGTTTGTATTGGCATTTGCCTTCATGCAGCGCGGAGCATATGGGACAGTGGAAATGCAATTTACATTAGAGAACATAGCACGTGTATTTGACCCATTATATATGGGGACGTTATGGGAAACAGTGAAAATTGCGGTTATTACCACAGTAATATGTTTACTGATCGGTTATCCATTTGCATATACAATTACAATTGTTGATCGCAAATATCGTTCGATTCTTTTATTATTGGCAACGATCCCGTTTTGGATTAACTTCCTTGTTCGTTCTTACGCATGGATTGTTATTTTACGTTCACAAGGTCTTGTAAACACATTGCTATTGAAGCTAGGTATTATTAGTGAACCTTTAAATTTACTATATAATACACCTTCTGTCATACTCGGAATGGTATATTCTTTATTACCATTTATGATTTTACCAGTGTATGCAGCGATTGAGCAGCTTGATAAGCGTAAGCTAGAAGCAGCTTATGATTTAGGGGCAACACCAGTAAAGGCATTTTGGAATGTTACAGTACCAATGACGATGTCAGGGATTGCTACCGGTTCTATTTTAGTGTTTGTTTCTTCTATCGGAATGTTTGTTGTATCAGACGTTATGGGTGGATCGAAAGTAGCATTAATCGGAAACGTAATTCAAAATCAATTCTTAGGAGCGCGTGATTGGCCGTTTGGATCTGCGTTATCTATGATTGTTGTTCTATTCTCTGTTCTGTTAATTTACTTATATTATCGTGCAACGAAAGTATATAAATATGATGGGAACGGAGGGGAATAGGCAAAGATGAAGAAGTTTTTAGTTTCTTATTCTTGGTTAATTTTATTGTTCTTGTATTTTCCAATGATGGTTTTAATGGTGTATTCCTTCAATGATTCTCGCATTAATGCGGAATGGGAAGGATTCACATTCCATTGGTATACAGATTTATTTCAAAAACAAGATGTTATTGATGCGTTTGTAAATAGTATGACGATTGCGGTCGTAACGACAATTGTAACGACAGTTCTTGGTGTGATTTTCGCAATTGCATTACATCGTTATAAATATCGTTATGAAGGTGCGATTAACGGTCTTGTATATTTACCAATTTTAATCCCTGATATTTTAATGGGATTATCTTTACTTATTTTATTTAGTCAATTAGGTATGGAGCTTGGTAAAACAACAATTATTATTGCACACATTACATTTAGTATTTCATTTGTTGTCGTTATTTTAGCAGCACGCCTTTCTGGTATGGGACGTGATTTAGAAGAGGCTGCGAATGATTTAGGAGCAACGCCGTGGCAAACGTTTCGTTATGTAACGTTTCCAGCAATTGCACCAGGAGTTATTTCTGCTGCATTATTAACATTCACATTATCAATTGATGATTTTGTAATTAGTTTCTTCGTATCAGGACCAGGATCAACAACATTGCCATTATACATTTACAGTATGGTTAAGCGCGGAGTATCACCAGAAATTAATGCACTTTCTACAATTTTAATTGTGGCTATCGTAGGATTAATGGTTCTATCTGAAATCTTCCGTAACAAAGGTGCAGATGGTGAAGAAAACTCTGGAGGACACCTTCCTTTATAATACGAACGATATAGAAAGTACGAGGAGGTAATAAAATCGATGAAATTAATGAAAAGATTAGCAGGCGCAGCAATTAGCTTTAGCCTTGTTGCTGGTGTACTTGCTGGTTGTGGTGAAAAAAAAGAAGAGTTAAACATTTATAGCTGGGCTGACAATTTTGATGAGCAAGTGTTAAGAGATTTTGAAAAGAAATATAACGTGAAAATTAACTATGATAAGTATGCAAGTAATGAAGAAATGCTTGCGAAATTACAAGCAGGTGGCGCGAAGTATGATTTAATTCAGCCGTCTGATTACATGGTTAAAACAATGGCGAAAATGGATTTATTAGCGCCGTTAGATAAAAAGAATATCCCAAATATCGAAAACATGATTTCTAATTTCAAAACACCTGCATTTGATCCAGAGAATAAATATTCTTTAGTATATACTTGGGGCGTAACAGGTATTGCATACAATAAAAAGTATGTGAAGGAAGCACCTACAAGCTGGGCTGACTTATGGAATGAGAAATATAAAGGGCATGTAACTTTATTAAATGATTCTCGTGAAGTGTTAGGAATGGGTCTTAAGAAGCATGGATTTTCAAACAGCACGAAAGACGATGCACAGTTAAAGACAGCAGCAACTGATTTACAGAAGCTACTTCCAAACTTATTAGCATTTGATACAGATAATATTAAACAAAAATTCATTACAGAAGATGCTTGGATCGGAACAGTTTGGTCTGGGGATGCAGCATTTATCGCAAAAGATAATAAAGATGTAGAGTACGTTGTGCCAAAAGAAGGCGGCACAATTTGGGCTGATACGTTAGCAATTCCAAAAGGTGCGAAAAACAAAGAGCTTGCAGAGAAGTTTATGAACTACTTATTAGATGAAAAAGTAAGTGTGAAAAACTACGAGTCAATTGGATACAGTAATCCAAATGAAAAAGCTCACCCTCTTCATAGTAAAGAATATCGTGAAAACCACATGATCTTCTTAACGAAAGAAGAATTAGATCGCACTGAATGGCTTGTTGATGTAGACGATAAGCTAAAAGACTACGATCGTTACTGGACAGAGTTAAAAACAAAAGGTAAATAAGTGAGAAAATGCGGTTTCTAAAGTAGAAATCGCATTTTTTCATAGTAGGAGGAAATCGTTTGAAAAAGAAGTTGCATCAATATGAGGTAATGTGTATCGGTTTATTATTTGCTGTATTTGGCATTGTTGCTTGGAGAGTACATGCTGGTGGTGTTACAGTGATGGATACATATGTCAGAGGGTTAGTAAAAGGATTACAAACTGAAAGTTCGCTTACATTTTTCTCACACTATACAAAATTAGGGTCTGCCATTGGGATCGTAACTACGCTCGTTATAAGTTTACTTGTTTTTTGGAGAAAACGTTACTATGCTGCGATGATCGTATATCCAGTGGGCATCTTAATAACCCATCTTGTGAATAAAGGGATAAAAGAAATTATGAAAAGGGATCGTCCGTCGCTAAATGAAGCGTTGGATGCACTTGGATATAGCTTCCCTAGTGGACATGCGATGTTATCTATTATGACATTCGGATTTCTTGCTTATATCATTGCGGCAAATTTGAAGAGTGTAACAGGGAAATATATGATAACCATTTTGATGGGAATAATCATTGTATCGATTGGATTAAGTAGAGTCATTTTAAATGTACATTATCCAACTGATATTTTAGCAGGCTACTGCGTAGGTGGTATTTTATTAATTATGGCGATTTATTACCATCGTTTACTTACTGAGAGGTTTGGTCTTAATAAAGAGAGATAGAAAAACGTCTAGAAAAACTATTATTATAGTTTTTCTAGACGTTTTTTGTTTGTATGAAGATGTGATACAGTATAAGTGACAATTGAATGATGTAAAGTAGGTGGAAATGTGTGAAAACAAATGTACATAAAGTAGATAAGTGGGGAAAATTAGGAGCTTTTTTGTATCAGTTCCGTTATACAGTAATAGTAGCATTACTATTGGTTGCGATAGCACTCGGTATATTCGCACCAAAGCTACCAGGCATATTAGGTGGTGATGGCTTCCAAACGGAAGGGGACTACCAGAAAACGAAAGAAATTTTAGATAAAGATTTTAAGAGGTCTCAAGATACACTTCTACTCGTTTTTGAAAAAAATAAGGGCGTTTCACATGAGGAATTTCAAAAGCAAGTAGAGGGGATTGTAAAAAATGTACAAGAAAAAGAGATATATGAATCTTTTCATCATCCAGTGCAAAATAAAGAAATGTTACAAGATGATATCGGCTATGCGACAATTTTATTTTCCGGGAAAACAAATAAAGAACGAATGGAAAAGACATTACAATTTGCTGATAAAATCGAAAAGAAAAGTAATGCAGCATTAAAAGTAACACCTACAGGGTTTCCGAAAATTAACAAAGAGATTAATGAAAGAACGCAAAATGATTTAAAAGTAGCAGAGATGATTGGGTTACCAATTGCATTTCTCGTATTACTATTTTCATTCGGTAGCCTTTTGGCATCTATTTTACCAATCGTAAATGGGGCACTTAGTGTTATTAGTACGATGGGCATACTATATTTTATAGGTAGCGATAAGGAACTATCTATCTTTGTGTTAAATGTTGCACCGATGATTGGACTTGCATTATCTATTGATTTTGCACTATTATTTGTAAATCGCTTTCGAGAGGAAGTTGCAAAGCGAACGGTAAAAGAAGCAATAGCAATTACATATCAGACAGCAGGGCGGGCAATCGTATTTTCAGGATTATGTGTATTCGTTGGCCTATCCGGCTTGTTTTTCTTTAAAATCGATTATATTCAGTCTGTCGCAATTAGTGGAATGATTGTTGTGATTATGAGTATTTTATTCTCGCTCACACTTCTTCCAGCGTTATTATCTTTAATCGGTAAACGAATATTAAAAAAGAATCAAGTAGCACATACACCGGCAAAGGCGTGGCGTATATTTGCACAATTTGTAATGAAACATCCAATTGTGATGATTATTGTTGTTACAACATTTATTGTGATTTGCTTATTACCATTACGTACAGCTAATTTGCAGTTCCCTGATGTGGAGGCTTTACCTAAACAAAGTGATACAAGAATTGCATATGAGAAGTACGAAGAGGCATTTAATGAAACTGCAAAAACACATGCTGATGTTACGTTAGTCGTAGAGACGAAAAAAGATATAAAAGAAAAAGAAAGTTTACAAAAGCTAGAAGAAGTCGTTCGGAAGTTAAAAGATGATAAGAAAGTAAATGAAGTAAGAAGTTTATACGACAGTTTAAATGGAATGAAATCAGATCAAGTTGCTGGGATGTTACAGTCGCCAGAAGCTGCTAAAATAGCTCCGGTATTTGAAGTGTATACGAAAGGAAATAAGACAACAATCGAAGTCTTTTTAGATACAAAACCACGTACTGAAACTGCTAAACAGTGGGTTCGTGATTTTAAACAAAATTATAAAGAAACGAACGTTACATATTATCTAGGCGGAATGACGACGTTCCAACAAGAGTTAGAAGATGAAATTAAAGATAAAGTTGCAATTGGTATGTCTGTTATATTTGGATCGACGTTTGTTATATTATTATTTGCATTTCGATCTATACTCATTCCAATTAAGGCGATTATTATGAATATACTTAGTTTAAGCGCAACAATTGGAATTGTTGTTTGGCTATTCGAAGGTGGTCATTTTGGTTTAGAAGCAAGTCCAGTTCTATTTGTTTTACCAATCTTCATTTTCGGCCTCGTCTTTGGGCTTAGCATGGATTATGAAGTATTTCTTATTTCGCGTATCCATGAACTGTATGAAGAAACAGGGGATAACGATCAAGCGACGTTAGAAGGACTTGTTTCAACAAGTAGAATTATTACATCAGCTGCATTAATTATGATTGTTGTAACTGGTGCTTTCGCCTTTACTGATATTTTACCAGTACGGCAAATGGGTCTTGGCGTTGCATTAGCGATATTTCTTGATGCAACAATTATCCGTCTTATACTCGTACCCAGTTTAATGAAATTGTTTGGAGACTGGAACTGGTGGTTACCATTTCGAAAGAAAAGAGAAAAATCATTATAAAAAATACTCATCTATAAGATGAGTATTTTTTATGAATAGCAAGACCTACATTTTGCAAATAGTATGTGATAAGAACATTACATATAAGTAGGTGAAGGCAATGTTTCGTTATTTTAAGTTTAAGCTAAATGATACAGTACAGTTTGCAGAAAATGATGGGCATATGTATCGCATTGTCGGTTATCGGTTAGAAAAAGGGTTTTATCCAAAAGATGAGTGGACTCATATCATTTATGAATTGCTTAGAGATTTTGATGGGTATACGATGGATGCGGAAGAAGAGGAACTTGTAAAGGTTATTCAAGTAGAGGATGAGTATTACAAAATACAAGAAGTATCGGGATATCGTTATCCGGTAAAAATGAAGCAAAAACAACAAGTGATGAAAACAGAAAAGATGGATGACTTATTAGATACGTATAACGATTATAAGAGATTGGCGGATTTCTTTAAAGATTTATCGTATGAACAAAAAGCGGAAGAAGTGTTGCAGGAAATGAGAAGGCGTAGAGCGTGAGGGGCAGTCTATTATAAGACTGTCCTCTATTTTTGACGGTGCATCAAAGTGTATTTTCCGTTACAATGAGAGAATCAATAGAAATAAGGTGATACAGTATGGAAACGAAGAAGAAGGGCGAATGGTGCGAAATTACTGTGCCAGCGAAATGGAATGGTATAAGCATTGAGTCGTTATTAAAAATAGAATGGGAAATACCGAAAAAGTTGTTACATCAGCTTCGTATGGAAAAAGGTGTTACTGTTAACGGAGAACAGAGAAGATGGAATGAGCTTTTAAAAGAGGACGAAAAGTTACAAGTTCATATGTTTATGGAGGAAGAATACGGTGTAGAGCCTGAATATGGTGAATTAGATGTAGTATATGAAGACGATCATGTACTCATTGTCAATAAGCCTGAGAAGATGGATACGCACCCTGCTGAAAAAGGCGGGATGGGAACACTTGCAAATCTTGTTGCCTTTCATTTTCAAATGCAAGGTTTAGAGACGAAGGTTCGTCATATTCATCGGTTAGATAAAGATACGACAGGTGGTGTCGTGTTTGCTAAACATAGAATTGCTGGTGCAATTATGGATCGTTTATTAATGGAACGAAAAATTAAAAGAACATATGCGGCTCTTGTAGAAGGGAAAGTGAAAAAGAAGCAAGGAACAATTGACGCGGCTATCGGAAGAGATCGCCATCATGCGACGAGACGACGTGTTTCTCCAAAGGGGGATCAAGCAATCACATATTATAAAGTAGAGAAGTATTTTAAAAAACAAAATGTTACGCTCGTAACGTTACAATTAGAAACTGGTAGAACCCATCAAATTCGTGTTCATATGAGCTATAATGGTAATCCGTTAGTTGGGGATATTTTATATGGTGGAGGAACGAAATATATGTCTAGGCAAGCGTTACATGCGATGAAGATAAACTTTTTACACCCAATTACGAAAGAAGAGATTGAAGTTGATGCACCATTTCCTACAAAATTAAATGACACAATGAAAGAATTTCAAAGAGTGAATGCGTAAAGTGTAAGTTTAAATTTGAGAAAAGTAGATTTTTGCAGGAATTTCTCTAAAAGAAGCGAAGCCGTTAAGAGAAAAGAGAGGTGAGAATCACTTGATCAAATATAAATATATACTAGGAATATTTTTTGCTTGTCTTTTAGTGACTCTATGTCTCTATCCATATTTACCAGAGCATTTGGCGGTACATTGGGATGTAAATGGTCGGCCAAACGAGTTTATGAGTAAACAAGTTGTTATAGCACTTATTCCTTGTCTTATTATTTTCTTACATGGATTGATGTATATTATTTCACATAATATATATAAGTTTAATGAAGACGAGCATGTCATTATAAGTGGATTTCTAAAGACGATTACTTTATTTATGTTGTTTATCCATATGCTCATTCTCTTTATTAATTTTGGAAGCGTGATATCCTTTCAAACAGGACTAACAATAGGGATTAGTATGTTTCTTTTTATGCTTAGTAAGGCGTTTAAAAAAGTTCAGAGTATGGAAAAAGACTCAATCAAATTAACAAAGATCCGTTTAGTGAGTAGACGGATTTTTCAAGTGATGGCATGTAGTATATTGTTTTCATTGTTTTTGAACTTGAAATGGGGATTTTATGTGTTACTTAGTGTAATAAGTGGTGGTTCTATTTTGTTTATGTTCTATGCTTTATACTCATACATAATAGAAAGTTATGAAACGTAAAAAAGAGTCTTCTCATTATGAGGAGACTCTTTTAATCTATTTACTTCGTAATAAATTGTTGTGTCCAGTAGTTGCCGCTTTCTACATAGCCAACACCGATGTGAGTGAAGCCGTTATTTAAGATGTTTGCACGGTGTCCAGCACTGTTCATCCAAGCTTGTACTACTTCTTCAGGTGTACGTTGGCCTTGGGCGATGTTTTCACCTGCAGATGTATAAGAAATGCCAAACTTCTTCATCATGTCAAACGGAGACCCGTATGTAGGGCTGTTATGGTCAAAGTAGTTATTTTTTTGCATATCTTCAGATTTAATGCGTGCTACTTTGCTTAATTCAGTGTCGATTTTTAAAGCTGGTAAACCTTGTTTTGCACGCTCAGCGTTTGTTAATTCAACAACACGTTGTTCGAACTCACTTAAAGATTTTGCTTCTTCAGCAGGCTTTTGCTCAGCTGGTTTTTGTTCAGCCGGTTTTTGCGTATTGTTGTTTTCAGCAGGCTTTTGAGCTTCTGGTTTTTGAACTTCTTCAGCAGGCTTTTGCTCGGCAGGTTTTTGCTCAGCAGGTTTTTGAGTTTCTGGCTTAGCTGTTGGTTGCTCAGTTACAACATTTTCAGTAGGTTGTTGACCAGGAATAATGCAATTTGGTTGGAAATTTCCTTGTTGCCATTGTGCTAATGACTCAACGCCCATAGATTGTAAGAATGCTTGTAATTCTTGTTGGCTCATTTGCTTCATCATTACTTTAGAATGCTGAATATTTTGAACCTTTATGTTAGATTGTTGTACTGTTGCAGCTTGTGCATCTAAAGAAGATACTCCTAAAGTAAGTGCTGTTGCAGCAGCTACAGATAATAGAACACGTTTTTTCATGATGTTTGCCCCCATATTGTGTATTTTTTATTTATTTTTTTGCCAGCCATCTAACTGACAAATTCATCGTAGCACACAATTTACGAGAAAAAAGATGGAAAAAAATTCATAGACTTAAAATTTACCTAATTTATCCTAAGAAGGGAAAGGGGGAAAAATAAGAGAAACATAGAGTATAAAAGGAATTTTCAACATTTTTATACGTGGTTATAAGAGGGGGTTTTTGGATAAATGTACCTATATTGAAAATGAAGAATCCTATTGTATCAATGGTTTGAGCGTTTTTTTGAGGAATATACTGGATTGATTTTTACAAAACTGTAATGTTTCTGTTGTTCTTTTTTATAATAAAGTAACATATTTTTAATGTTGTAGCGGACAAAAAAGCGGCTATCTCTTTACATAGACGAAGGAGATAGCCGTTTTCCTATTATTACGTATGTTACGAGTTATTACGAGTTGGTTTCAATTGCTTCTAATAATAAATCAACAATGTGAATTCCTCTCATTTTATGAGAAAGACCTTCTCGTTCAATGCCTAATTTCATTTGTAATAAACAACCTGGATTTGCAGTAACAATGGTTGCTGCTTCTGTTTCATGCACACGGTCCATTTTGTAATCTAGAAATTCCATAGATAGTTCTGAATGAACAATGTTATAAATACCAGCAGAACCACAGCAGCGATCCGCATCTTTCATTTCACGGTATATTGCGCCTTGAATTGCTTCTAGTAACATACGAGGTTCTGAAGATGTTCGCATAACATTGCGTAAGTGACAAGAGTCTTGATACGTAATAACTTGCGGCGTGACTCGTAAGTCATTACGTTTATGGAAATCTAGTTCTACTAGAATAGCAGTAATATCTTTAATTTTAGAAACGAACTGCTTTGCACGTTCAGCCCACTGTGGATCATCTTTTAACAGGTAATCGTAGTCTACGAGGTAAGCTCCGCAACCACCAGCATTCGTAATAATATAGTCGATGTTTAAATCTTCGAATGCTTTTATATTGCGTTTTGCTAATTCTTTTGCTCCATTTTTCTCACCAGCATGCCCATGTAATGCCCCACAGCAACTTTGTGTTTTCGGAATAACGATATCACAACCAGCTAACTGAAGCAGTTTCATCGTTGCGTTATTTGTTTCTAAAAACATTGTATCCATTAAACAACCTGTGAAGAATGCAACTTGTTTCTTCTTCGTACTTTCAGCATGTAAAAATTCAGGACGATCTTTCATTGCTTTCATTTTAGGGACCTTAGGCAAAACGAGATCCATTGTTGCAAGTGTTTCAGGGAATAACTTCATAATCCCTGTTTTATGTGTTAGCGTTTGTAAACCAGAACGCTGATAAAAACCAATTAGTCCGGTTAATGTTCTCATTCGATTTTGATGCGGGAATAGTCCTTCAAAAACGACTTTACGAATGGCTTTCACTGGCACTGAGAATTTTTTATTTTGATTTATAATATCACGGGCTTCTTCTAATAAATGGCCATAATTCACACCAGATGGACAAACAGGTTCACAAGCACGGCAGCCGAGGCAAACATTTAATGTGTTTTCAACATCTTCATCTGGCTCAATTAAACCATCAACGACCGCTTTCATTAATGCGATACGTCCTCTTGGTGAATGTGATTCTTTATATCCAGATTGGATGTAAGTAGGGCAAGTTGGTAAGCAGAAACCACATCGCATACAGTTTAGTAGTTCATCTTCACTTAATCGTTCTTTAAATTCTTTTTGAATGTTTTCTTTATTTAATGTTGTCATCGCTCAACCACCACTCTTTTGCGAGTGTCCTTCGCGAACATCTTTCCTGGATTCATAATGTTATTTGGATCGAAGGCGTGTTTAATTCCTTGCATAGCAGCAATACCTTCTTTACCTAATTTCATTTCTAAATACGGAGCTTTCATTGCACCAACACCATGTTCACCAGTGATCGTGCCACCAAGTTCGATTGCTTTCGCAAATATTTCAGCAAAAGCTTGTTCAGCTCGGTGCATTTCTTCTTCGTTACGAGCATCTGTCATACAAGTTGGGTGTAGGTTACCATCGCCAGCATGTCCAAACGTACAAATAGGAATATTATATTTTTTAGCAATGGCATTAATGGCCTCAACCATTGGAGCAATCTGTGATCGTGGTACCGTTGCATCTTCTAATATTGTAGTAGGCTTTAATCTTGCCAGTGCTGACAGTGCACTACGGCGAGCTGTACGAAGCGCATCGGCTTCCGCTTCATCTTTTGCAACGCGAACATCAACTGCATTCATAGAACGACAAACGTTAGCCATTTTTTCAATATCTCGATTCACAACTTCAGGCGGGCCGTCTTGTTCAATTAATAAAATTGCTTTTACATCAGTTGGTAAACCGATTTGTGCGAACTCTTCTACTACTTCAATGGTCGGCTGATCTAAAAATTCAAGTGTCGCTGGAATGATTTTATTTGCAATAATAGAAGAAACAGCACGTGCAGCTTCGTTAATATCTTCATATAGTGCTAGCATCGTTTTCTTCGTTTCAGGCATAGGAACAAGTTTTAATATCGCTTCAGTCACGACGCCAAGTGTTCCTTCAGAACCGATAAATAAACGAGTTAAATCGTAACCAGCTACATCTTTTGCCAATTTACCACCAGTACGAATCACATCACCATTTGGTAAGACAAGTTCAAGACCCATCACATAATCACGTGTTACGCCATATTTTAATCCACGTAATCCACCCGAGTTTTCATTAATGTTACCGCCAATTGTAGAAATTTTCATTGAGCTTGGATCTGGTGGATAAAATAAACCTTTTTCTTCCACCGCTTTAATAATATCAAGGGTAATGACACCAGCTTGTACAGTAATTGTTAAATTTTCTTCATCAATTTCTAAAATGTTATTCATATGGCGGAAGATAAGGACGATACCGCCTTCAAGTGGACATGTCCCTGCACAAAGGTTTGTTCCAGAACCACGAACATATACAGGAATATGATGAGTGTTACATACTTTTAACACTTCAGCTACTTCATTTGTATTACGAGGAGCAATGACTGCATCAGGCATTGCTTGGAAGTTTGGAGTGGCATCATAACTATACGTTAAACGCCCCATATTGGATGTATCCACATTATCTTCGCCAACAATGGATACGAATGAATCAATAATTTGTTTTTCTAACATTGGAAATCCCCCTCAAACTGTTAACGTAATTAGTCATCATAAAAAACGTTGTCACAGTGCTTTCGTTATAATGATAAAAAAGTTGGAGGATTCTTTCTATGTATAATCATCTAAAGATTAATCTATTTTATCATTCTTTTTTGTATGATTATCTAATAAGAGGAGCGAGAAGTATAAAATGTTTAAGTCTTTGAATTGTTTCGGATCAAGTCCTGTATACTCCTCAATTTTTTTTAGTCTGTAATGCAATGTGTTAATGTGGATATGTAATTGCTCCGCTGTTTGTTTATAGGATTGGTTATAATCAATAAATAAACGTAAAGTGTGCATAAGTTCAGGCGATGATAGTAAGTTTTCGATGGTGCGCTTTAGAAACTGTTCCCGCGTTTCAGCAGAAATATCTTGTAAGCACATTTCTAAACGTAAATCCTCATTAAATACAATGTTTTTCGTTTCGAGTGATACGGAAAGAGCTTGTAATGCTTGTTCGTATGATAAGTTCATATTGCTTGGCGTAACGGATTGTCCAATCCCGATATATAAAGGAACAGAAAACAAAGTTTCACAGTCTTGTTTTAATCGTTTTAAAAATTGATATGTTTGCTCTTTGGAGTTTGTGGCTGTAAATAAAATGAATCGATCATTTCCCCAGCGAATAAATAAATGCTCCTTTGTTAATAGATTGCGTACATGTTGCCAAACCTTACGCTGAAGCATCGTGTCATTTCGATCGATAGAGAACAAAATAAGTTGTTTTTTCTTATATAAATCAATACCAAGTGTTTTGGCACGATCGAGAAAGCTTGGAGACCAGTCTGTATTTTGAAGCCAATCAAAGACAAATGCCTCATAAGAACGGTGTTCAAGTTCTAGTTGTTCTAAAAAGTAGTTTTCATGGATGAGTAGTTCGGTCATTTTACGTAATATTTCTCCGTATTGTGAAATATTTTCAGGTTCGCCTGTAATTCCAATGACACCAATTACTTCGTCATGGAATAGTAAAGGGAGATTCATACCTGCCTTTACGCCTTGCAAACGTCGTTCATCCTCTTTTGTAATAATGACAGTTTTCTTTTGTTTTGCGCAGCGGAGTGCGCCCTCATGAAATTGGCCGATTCTTTCTATATCTGTACTTGCGATAATAACGCCTTGTATATTAATGATAATAATATTTTCTTTAATTAGCCTGCGTACTTCTCGTACAATTTTATTCGCTAAATCAGGAAAAAGCATAATTGGCACACCTCAAATTCTATTTGTTGTACATTATATATGTAAATGAAGTAGGAAAGGGAAATTTCACACTTTCCACACATTTATTTGTTATTTTACAATTATAACGAAATCATCCGAAGATGGAGGGGATCTTTTGAGAAAGTATGTTTTTCTTCTCTGTTTTTTATTTCTATTAGTAGGGTGTCAAGGAAGTTCCTATACATCGATTGCTAAAGATAAAAGTGTTATTATAACAACGAATATAAAAGAAGGTAGTATTAGTTTTGTCGATAAACATACTAAAAAGTTAATTACGACATGGGAACTTAACGAACCAATGGCAGGGATTGCACTACTTCCAAATGGTGAGGACATACTTGTATATGGTAAGCAGTTAGAGTACATGTATGTATATTCACTAGCAGAAGGAAGGCAAGTGGGAAAATATAAAACAGGAAAAGGCATTGTAAATGTAGTCGTATCAGAAGATAAAAAGCAATTATTTGCTGCCGATCAAAATGCCCAAAAGGTAAGGTTCTTTACGATTAATGGAAAAGAGACAGGGAATGTTTCGACAGGAAAAGGACCAATAACGATGGTAGAGTACCATAACCAGTTATCTGTATTAAACTTTTATGATACGAAGCTAACGACAATTGATACAAAGAAAAAAGAAGTGATGCAATCCTTTATGATTCCACCAGCGTCAACGGGAGCGACAATTAGTCCAGATGGGAAAGAAATATGGATTGGCGGACATGGTGATGGAAATCAGGTAAATGAGAAAGTATTAGTGTATTCTTTGCAGAGCGGAGAAATGGTACGTTCTTTACACGCTCCGTTTATGCCTGTGAATATTACGAAGGATAATAAGTATGTATATGCATTAAGTCACGGTTCGAATACGCTTAGAAAGTTTGATGTTAGCACGTATAAAGAGGTGGCTTCTGTAGAAGTAGGATCGAACCCATTTGCATTTTTGAAGAGCGGAGCAGAAGGATACGTAGCAAGCTATGATAGTGATGAAGTGTGCGTCATGGATATGAAGAATTTGAAAATAAAACAAACAATTAAAGTCGGAAAAGGACCGTTTCAACTCATAGAGAGAGAAGGGAAGGACAATGAGTAAATATAGGGTGCTAGTTGTAGATGATGAAAGTGATATGAGGCAACTTGTTGGAATGTACTTAGATAATTTCGGATACGAGTGGGGAGAAGCTGAAAATGGAAAAGAGGCTCTAAAAAAATTAGAAACGGACCATTATGATTTCGTTGTATTAGATATTATGATGCCAGAGATGGATGGACTTTCAGTTTGTAAAGAAATTAGAAAAACGTCAGATGTACCAATAATATTTTTAACAGCAAAAGGTGAAGAGTGGAATAGGGTGAACGGCTTACGTATGGGAGCAGATGATTATATTGTAAAGCCATTTAGTCCTGGTGAATTAATTGCTCGTATGGAAGCTGTATTAAGGCGTTATACAAAGCAAGAGCAACAAGAGGAATTTCAGTTTGGACCGATCCTTATTAATGAAAAAAGTAGGAAAATTGAGGTGGATGGTGAGCCAATTTCTCTTACAGTAAAAGAGTTTGATTTACTCTATTTTCTTTGCCAACATACGGGACAAGTATTTAGCCGAGAACAATTGCTAGAAAAGGTATGGGGATATGATTATGCCGGAAGTACAAGAACCGTAGATACGCACGTGAAAACGATGCGTTTGAAGCTTGGAGAAAGTGGAAACTACATTCAAACTGTTTGGGGTGTAGGCTATAAATTTGAGGTGTAACGTATGTTTACGATGGTACAGAAGCTTTGGCTGACAGTAGTATGTGCAGTATTTGTAACAGTTTCTTTTCTTTATTTCGTATCTTTATACTCGTATGAAAAACTATACGTTGATAATTTAAAAGATTCATTAGTAATGGAAGGGAAGCGTCTTTCTGCGCAATATGATAAGCGCGAAGGAATATCAATTTTTGAAGAGAAAGTAAGAGCATTTGATCAAATATCTAGTTCAGACGTTCTTTTCGTATCGAACCCACGTGATTTAAGCGCATGTTTACCATTTGATGTGCACCATCATTCTCTTATAAGTGAAGGGGACAGGCAAGCATTATTAGATGGAAAAACTGTGACAAAGATAGGATACGAGGAACATTTTGACCGTAATATTATGGGGGTTGTCATCCCTGTTTTAGAAAATAAAAAATTAGTTGGTATTGTATATTCTTATATTCCTTTAAAAAGTATAAAAGACTTAATATATGATATGGGTCTTATTTTAGCACCGTTAGCACTTGCTATAACTTTACTGACAATATGGATTGGTAGAAAAATTATTATTGCTATTACGAAACCACTTTCGCAAATGGAACGAGTTGCCAATCATTTGGCTACGGGGGATTTCTCAGAACGAATTACAATTTCTTCTGAAGATGAAATTGGGCGATTAGGAAAAGCATTTAATAAAATGGCAAATTCTTTGGAGACAGAAGACGTAAAGCGTAAGGAGTTTTTAGCTAACGTTTCGCATGAACTAAGAACACCGCTTAGTTATATAAAAGGATATAGCGAGGCTATTTTAGATGGTGTAGCGAAGGGACCACAGCAGGAAAAAGTAACACAGCTTATTCATAAAGAAGCAGATCGTATGCAGCGTCTCGTTCATGATTTATTAGATTTGGCACAATTAGAAGGGGAACATTTTCCGTTAAAGAAACAACCTATCGTTTTTTCACAACTAATTGAAGATGTGTTAGATACGTATGAGATTAAGTTTATAGAAAAGAAAATTCGTATTTCAACAAATTTAAATCCAGAAATCATTGTAATGATTGATGAGGATCGTATGCAACAAGTGCTTCATAACGTGTTAGATAATGCGATACGGTATACGAATCAAAACGGGGATATTATGGTAACGCTCAGACAGATAGATGATTATTGTGAATTGAACATAAAAGATACGGGGATCGGTATTGATACAGAGCATTTGGAAAACCTTGGCGAGCGTTTTTACCGAGTTGATAAAGCGAGAAGTCGTCAACATGGTGGAACAGGTTTAGGCCTGGCAATTGTAAGACAAATTGTTCATATACATGACGGACAGTGGCGGATTGAAAGTGAAAAAGGGAACGGTACGACGGTTAGTATTAAATTGAAAGTACAGGATGAGGAGAGCATGTTCTAATTTTTAGGGCATGCTCTTTATATGGAAGACAATAATTATACGTAAGATATAAATTAATATGTAATAAATATCGGAATTTTGACGATTTTATGAACAAAACATTTGTACTTCTTACTAATTCGTTCTAAAATAGTTATGATGCAAAGTTCTTATAAATCGTTTCAATTGTTGTTTGGAAGATACTGAGGTGATTTAACTGGAGTACAAATCTATTAAACCGAAAAAGATTTACGAAGAAGTATCTGAAGCTATTTTAACAATGATTAAAAATGGTACGTTAAAACCTGGTGACAAACTACTTCCTGTACATCAATTAGCTGAGCAGTTTCAAGTTGGTAGATCTGCTGTTCGTGAAGCGCTAAGTGCACTAAGAGCAATGGGCTTAATTGAGATGAAACAAGGAGAAGGTACATATGTGAAGAACTTCGATTCTTCTTCATTAACAAAATCATTAAACAATAGATTATTGATGAAGAAAGAAGATATTTTGAATTTATTAGAAGTACGAAAGGTGCTTGAAGTGGGGGCAGTTCGAGCAGCTGCGGCAAAACGTACGGAAGATAATTTGCAAAATATGAAGCATTGGTTAGATGAAATGGCAAAGAGCGTTGGAGATGAAAAAGCTGGTGAAAAAGCAGATTTTCAGTTCCATATGGGAATTGCAGAGTCTTCGCATAACAACATTTTGCTTGAACTTATGAATCATGTTTCAGAGATGATTGCTGAAACGATTGGTGAATCAAGACGCATTATTTTATATGGTGAACAAACAACATCAGAACGACTTATAGAAGAGCATCAAGTTATATATGATGCAGTGTTAAAGCAAGATGTAGAATTAGCGCAGCAAGCAATGCTAGATCATTTAACAAATGTAGAACATATTGTCACAGGTAGAAACGATATAAATTCTTAATTTAATCTTTTAAAAATCTAATTTTCTGATAAAATAGAGAGAGATTAAGTAAGCGTTTTCTTTAGAAGAGGGAGAGGATAGGCCATGGTTGAGCCTATTTCTTCTCTCCTTAGTCATCTGATGACCATATGTTTGTTGGTGGAGTTGTAAAAAGGGGGAGTAATAATTATGAAAGTTACTTTATTTGTTACTTGTTTAGTCGATATGTTTGAAACAAATGTCGGCAAAGCAACAGTTGAGGTGTTGGAGCGTTTAGGTTGTGAAATTGAATTTCCAGAAGCACAAGTTTGTTGCGGCCAGCCAGCTTATAATAGCGGCCATGTAGAAGCGGCAAAAGAAGCGATGAAACATATGATTGAAACTTTTGAAGATGCAGAATATATCGTTACGCCATCTGGTTCTTGTGCGACAATGTTTCATGAGTATCCGCATGTTTTTAAAGATGATCCGAAGTGGGCTAAACGTGCACAAAAAGTTGCTGATAAAACATATGAATTTACACAATTTATTGTAGACGTTTTAAAGGTTACTGATGTTGGTGCAAGTTTACCAGGGATTGCTACTATTCATAAATCATGTCATATGACACGTATGCTTGGAGTAACAGAGGCACCAGGAATTTTATTATCTAATGTAAAAGGGTTAACAGTGAGAGAGTTACCAAATGTGCAAAATTGTTGCGGGTTTGGGGGAACGTTTTCAGTGAAGATGACTCCAATTTCTGAGCAAATGGTAGATGAAAAGGTAGATAGTGCAATGGAAACAGGCGCTGATTATTTAATCGGTGCAGATTGTGGGTGTTTGTTAAACATTGGCGGACGTATTGAGCGTTTAGGAAAAGAAATAAAAGTCATGCATATTGCTGAGGTACTGAATAGTCGCTCATGAAGGGGGAACATAAGCTATGTCTATGAAAATCAGTGAGAAAAAATTTAATGATCGCGTTGGCGATGGAATTCAAGATTCGTTTATGCGCGGAGCAGTATCTTCTGCACAAACACGCTTATATACGAATCGTTTAAAAGCAGCAGATGAATTAGGAAACTGGGAAGAATGGCGTGAACTTGGTGAAGAAATTCGTCAACATACGTTAGAAAATCTTGATTATTACTTAATGCAGTTAAGTGAAAATGTATCAAAAAGAGGCGGACATGTGTACTTTGCGAAAACGAAAGAGGAAGCAGCAAAGTATATTCAAGACGTTGCAAAAAAGAAGCAGGCAAAAAAGGTAGTAAAATCAAAGTCAATGGTAACAGAAGAAATTAGTATGAACCATGCGCTTGAAGAAATCGGTTGTGAAGTGTTAGAAAGTGATTTAGGAGAGTATATTTTGCAAGTAGATAACGATCCACCTTCACATATTATTGCGCCTGCTCTTCATAAAAATAGAACGCAAATTCGTGATGTATTTAAAGAAAAGCTTGGCTATGAAAATTCTGATGATCCATACGAAATGACAAAGTTTGTTCGTAAACAACTTCGTGAAAAATTTATGGATGCAGAAATTGGTGTGACAGGTTGTAACTTCGCTGTTGCAAATACTGGCTCTCTTTGTTTAGTAACAAATGAAGGTAATGCTGACCTTGTTATGTCGATTCCAAAAACACAAATTGCGGTTATGGGTATGGAACGTATGGTTCCGACAATGGAAGAATTAGATGTTTTAGTTGGTTTACTATGTCGTAGTGCAGTAGGTCAAAAGTTAACAAGTTATGTAACGGTAGCGGGACCAATTCAAGAAGAGGAAGTAGATGGCCCAGAAGAATTCCACTTAGTTGTGGTTGATAATGGTCGTTCTCAAATTCTTGGATCTGAATTCCGTCAAGTGTTGCAATGTATTCGTTGTGCTGCTTGTGTGAACGTATGCCCTGTATATCGACATGTTGGTGGACATTCATATGGCTCTATATACTCAGGACCAATTGGGGCGGTATTAACACCACTTTTAGGTGGATATGATGATTACAAAGAGCTTCCTTATGCTTCTAGTTTATGCGGAGCGTGTACAGAAGCTTGTCCAGTAAAAATTCCATTGCATGATTTATTATTAAAACATCGTCAAGTTATCGTTGAGCAAGAAGGGCGTGCTCCACTTGCAGAAAAATTAGCAATGAAAATGTTTAGTATGGGTGCATCTTCAGCAGCTTTATATAAAATGGGATCAAAGATGGCGCCAGCAGCAATGAGTCCATTTACATCTGGTAACCGTGTATCAAAAGGTGTTGGGCCACTTAAAAACTGGACAGATATTCGTGAATTCCCGGCTCCAAGTAAAGAACGATTCCGTGATTGGTATAAAGATCATAAGAAAGGCGGGGACAAATAATGACAGGATTAATTCAAAACCGTGAGTCCTTTCTAGAGAATATTGCAAAAGAACTTGGACGCGCGCGTAAAACGGATGGTGTAAAACGTCCAGTATGGAAAAATAATGTGAATAAAGAAACGTTAAAAAATTATTCACAAGAAGAATTGTTAGAAGTATTTAAAAATCAATGTACAAACATTCATACAACTGTTGTGGAAACGACAAACGACCGTTTACGTGAAGATATTCAAAAAGTAATCGTTGAAAACGGCGGGGGACCTATTATGTTATCGGCAGATGAACGTTTTGATTCTTATGGATTGACTTCTTTATTTAAAGAAGAACTTCCAAAGCAAAATGTTGAAGTGAACGTATGGGATTCTGAGAAAAAAGAAGAGAATATGCGTATCGCGGAAAGAGCGAATATTGGAATTGTATTTAGTGATTATACTTTAGCTGAATCTGGTACGATCGTTGTACAAAGTCATAAAGGCCAAGGTCGTTCTTTACACTTTTTACCGACTGTATACTTTGCTATTATTCCACGTGAAACACTTGTACCTCGTATTACACAAGCAGTTGAGGATATGAACAAGCGTGTAGAAAATGGCGAGACAGTGGCATCTTGTATTAACTTTATTACAGGACCTAGTAACTCGGCAGATATAGAAATGAATCTTGTTGTCGGAGTACATGGACCATTAAAAGCAGTATATTTCATCGTATAAAATAGGGGAAAGCAGGCCAGAAAATGGCCTGCTTTTTTAATAGAATAGAGATAATATGAAGTAGAAGTTCTCTCCTTTTTTTGCTATGTTCTTCTGGAAAGGAGAGGAAGGGATGTTCACTTATGTATATGCATTGTTAGCGGGGATGGTGTTTGGTTCTTTTTTTATGGTAATTGCGATGAGAGTTCCGCTAGGGGAGTCTATCATAACCCCGCGTTCATATTGTCATTATTGTAAGTATGTGCTAAAGCCAAAAGAATTGATTCCAATCATTTCTTTTTGTATGCAAAGAGGGCGTTGTACGAATTGTAAGAGGAAAATTTCAATTTTGTACGTAGTATTTGAACTTATAACTGGAATGATATGTCTTCTAACTGTATATATGATTGGGGTGGAACGAGAGCTTATTATCGTTTTATCACTTTTTTCGTTACTTCTTATTATTTCAGTTACAGATTACATATATATGTTAATTCCAAATCGTATTTTAGCTTGGTTTGCTTGTTTACTCATTTTAGAATGTGTTTTTATACCGTTAGTTACTTGGATAGATAGTATAGTTGGTAGTTGCGTTATATTCATTTTGTTATACTGCATGCAAAAGATATATCCAGAAGGGCTTGGGGGAGGGGATATAAAATTACTTTCGTTACTTGGATTTATAGTGGGACTGAAAGGGATTTTTATCGTTTTATTTTTAGCATCTTGTTTTAGTCTTTGTTTCTTTGGAGCTGGTCTCGTATTAAAACGTATGAAAATGAGGACTCAAATACCGTTTGGTCCTTTTATTAGTCTTGGGGCAATATGTTACATGTTGGTCACGTATGCAAAATAGAGAGGGGATAGAAAATGAATGTATATATGGATGATCAAAGAAGTTGTCCGTACGGTTACGTGCTCGCAACTACAGTAGAATGTGCTTTGCAAATGGTACGAGATTATGAGGTGAATGTTCTTTCCCTTGATTTCAATATGGGATGGGGAGAAAAAAGTGGATTAGATTTTGTAGAGACTTTTTGTAAAGAGGGTCTATATGTAAATGAAATACACTTTCATACGAATGATGTTATCGGTATGCATAAGATGAAACAGAGAATGAATAAGGGAAAGGAAGAGGGAGAGATTAACCCTAATCTTGTTGTTAAATATGTGGGGAGCTAAAAACTCCAAAGTAAAACTTTGGAGTTTTTAATGTTTCATATGTGCTTGCAACGGAATGATTTCTTCTTGTTGAGCTGCTCCTAATTCAGTTTCTTCTTGTTTCACGTCAGGTACTTTCTTTGTTAAGTAATGGTATACCATACCGACAAATATAGACCCGCCAATAATGTTACCAATTGTAACTGGAATTAAGTTATGAATAGCACCTGCAAAAGAAATTGTCTCCGGATGCGGTGAAACTAAAGATAAAGCAAACAGCGATAAGTTTGCGATGCTATGCTCGTAACCAGATAAGAAGAATGTGAAAACGAGCATCATCATCATCATAATTTTTGCTGGATCACCTTTAACTTGAGAAGGTAAGAAACAAGCAAGACATACAAGCCAGTTACATAAAATTGCTTTAAAGAATAGTTGCATTGTAGGTGTATTCATTTTTCCCTCAACGACTTTATTCATGAAATGACCGTGATCAATTGTTTCGAAAATTCCAGTGGCATAAAATAGTAAGGCAAAGAATAAAGCGCCAGCTAAATTGCCTGCATAACAAGTAACCCAGTTACGAAGTGTATCAGATATTGTTGTTTCTTTTCTTAATGTTGCTACAGTGAAGTACATTGTGTTTCCAGTAAACAATTCAGCACCACCATATATAATAAGTACGAGGGCAATTCCGAAAAACATAGAAGCAGCTAAATAAGTTGCTGGTGAATCTGCAATGTGAAAAAAGTTACCTAATTTAAAACATAGTACAATAATAAAACCGATATAAATACCCGCAAGTGCGGCACGAATGAAATATTGCATCGGGTTTGTATCTAACATTTGTTTTTTGCTCTTAGCCAGTTTGACAACATAATCTAATCCTTGTTCTAGCATGAGTAATACGCTCCTTTAGTACATCATCTATAAAGTGAAACTTTAATCAGTGGGGGTTTTCTTCATCTCCCACTGATTATCAGCCCTCACCAATCGGGCTTTTATGGGCAGTTGATCCCCACCTAACTTCTTTGTTTTCGCTGAATTTTGAGGTGGGGGTCTTACTGCCCATTAAAGCGGGATAAATACTCCTTATATGAATAAAGTACATCGATTCTGTCTTAGTTTCAATAAGTTTGTGCAATGTTTCACAAAAAGGACATACATATATTAAGAAAACGTTTACAAAAAATAGTATAATAGAATTTTTTCTGGACATTGAGTGGGGGAAGGGTAAAAAGAAAAAGCGCTGTAATTACAGCGCTTTTTCGTCTAAATTCTTTTCTACTTTTGTTTCTACTTCTTTTGAGAAGAACCAACCACCAGCTGCGATTCCAACTAATACAATCCAGAATGTAAGCTTCCATGGTGTAGATTCTGGGAATGAATGCGGAATTACATTTAATGCAGGATGTGCTAACGTATAAACTGCTAGTTTCACACCAACCCAACCTACAATTAAGAATGCCGCAGTTTCAAGTCCTGGTTTACGTTTTAAAATTTGTACGAAAGCAGTTGCTGCAAATCGCATAATGATTAATCCGATAAGTCCACCTACAAAGATAACAACGAATTGCCCAGTATCAAGACTACCAATTGTACCTAATCCTGTTTTTGGTAAAGTCATTGCTAATGCAACAGCAGCTAAAATAGAATCAACTGCGAAGGCGATATCTGCAACTTCAACTTTAAATACAGTCCACCAAAAGTTCTCTTGTTTTTTCTTTGCTTCTTTTTCTTCTGTTTCTTCATCTGTATTCTTTTTAACATACGTTTTAAATAAGTGATTACCAGCGATAAACATAAGGTAAATGGCACCGATTGCTTGCACTTGCCATACGTCCACTAGGAACGAAATCATAAATAACGATCCGAAACGGAAAACAAATGCCCCTGCTAATCCATAAAATAGTGCTTTCTTTCTTTTTTCTTCTGGTAAATGTTTTACCATAATTGCAAGAACAAGAGCGTTGTCAGCCGCTAAAATCCCCTCTAGTGCAATTAGGATGAGTAATACCCAACCATACTCCAATAATAATGATACATCCATGTACATTCTCCTCTCATTTCTATAAGTACTAAATAAGTGAAGAATTCCCCACTATTTAGTTTCCCCATACTCCTGCCTATTAACTTTAGAAGAATTTGGAAATGGATGCAAAAAAGACCTCTGCCGTTAATAGGCAAAGGTCTTGCTAGACATATGTAATGAAAATGCCAACAAAGCCGGAAGAACTAAGTTCTACGTAATGACGACTTTGTTTCCAAGAAATATTCTTGGACGCTACTCCCCTTTGGAGATATGCTATTGTACTCTCATTATATGGATAATTTATACGGTTGTCAACCTGTTAAAATGTCTTCATTCGGATATTTTATTTTCCGGTTCTTTTTACGTGCAAATGAAAAAGCTAATGTTAAAGGCCCCATCTTCCCAAAAAACATCATAAAGATAATAATAGCTTTTCCAATCATCGTTAAGTGTGGTGTGAAATTCATACTGAGACCGACAGTCCCAAATGCTGAAAATACTTCGAAAGCACTCATCAATAGAGGAACTCGCTCAGTAATGCTTAAAATTAAAATAGCAAAAAAAATAAATGAAATAGAAATAATAGCGATGGTCAATGATTTGACAATGAGAGTATCTTTAATGGATTTTTTAAACACGACAATATCGTCTTGTTCTTGTAAAAATTTAAATACCCCAAAAAACATGATTAAAAAGGTTGTTAATTTAATCCCACCGCCAGTTGAAGCACTACCGGCTCCGATAAACATTAGAAGCATCATTAATAAAAGGGAAGGCTTTGATAATGCGGAAATATCAACTGTATTAAACCCGGCAGTACGCGTTGAAATAGCTTGGAAATAAGCAGCCATGCCTTCTTCAAATGGGGTAAAGCCTCTCATAGAAAGAGAATTGTGAAACTCGAATATAAAAATAAAAACAGTCGCAATAATATTGATGATTAGAGTAGAAGAGAGCATAAGTTTTGAGTGTAATGTAAGGTTTTTAAAATTTTTCTTTCTTTTTATATCTACGATTACTGTAAAACCAATCCCACCTAAAATAATGAGGGAGGAAATGACGAGATTGACAAGAATGCTGTGAGAGTGGGACATTAAATTATCGCTCCAAACAGAAAAACCTGCATTGTTAAAAGCAGAGATGGAATGAAAAAAGCTATAATAGATCCCTTTAGCAATCCCATATTTCGGTACCCATTCAAAAGAAAGAATGAAAGCAGCGATACATTCGACTGTAAAAGAGAATAAAAATAATGCTTTGGCAAGACGAATGACACCGCCTATATTCGTTTGATTTAATGCTTGTTGTAGTAAAATTCGGTTTTGAAGGCCAATTTTTCTGCCAAGCATAATCGCAATTAAAACAGCAAAGCTCATAATGCCAAGTCCGCCCACTTGTATAAGTGTTAAAATGACACATTGGCCAAATAAGGTAAATACTTTCCCAGTGTCCACAACACCAAGCCCTGTAACCGTACAAGCAGAAACGGTTGTAAATAAAGCATCGAGCCATGAAATAGACGTCGTTGTAGCAATTGGCAATTTTAATAAGCATGTACCGATAATTGATAACATAATAAAAGACAAAGTAAGAACACGGGGAGGACTCATGTGAATGTTAATCCGTTTCATGTTACATATCGTTCCTTTCAGTTTGCTTTTACTAGTATGTGAAAAAGCACCATTATGTATGTTAAAAATAGAAAGAGGCAGAGAATATCTGCCTCTAAGCCATATGTTATATTGTTATCCACGTAATTGTTGTTGAGCTAAAGAAACAAGACGTTTTGTTACTTCACCGCCAACTGATCCGTTAGAACGTGATGCAGTATTAGACCCTAAGCTTACGCCGAATTCTTGTGCAATTTCATATTTAAATTGATCAAGTGCTTGTTCAGCACCTGGAACTAGTAATTTGTTTGTTTTTGCCATGATGATACACATCCTTATGAGTAATCCAGTTCAGCTAAGTATGTATCTGAACTGGTACCGTTATTTTATGTGGAACCGGCGTGCTCATACGCGGAAGTAATCGGTGTGATTAGAAGTTATTGGATAGAAAAAAGAGTAGCAATTTTTGCTACTCTTTTTTTAGTATTGTCGCTGTACCTTCCACGACAATATCATCCGATTGATTATATATATTTGTTTGTAACGTAATGATTTTTTTATCGTCACGTTTTTTGATGACCTCTGCCACAACGCGAAGTGTATCGCCGATTTTGACAGGAGCGCGGAATGAAACGTTTTGAGATAAATAAATCGTATTTTTACCCGGGAGTTTCGTTCCAAGGATGGTAGAAATAAAACTTGAAACGAGCATACCATGAGCAATACGTTCTTTAAACATTGTCGTTTTTGCAAAAGAATCTAAAATATGAATAGGATTCACATCTCCAGTCAATTTTGCAAAATTGATAACGTCCTCATCCGTAATCGTTTTTGTAAGTGATGCTTGATCACCGACTTGAATCTCATCATAACGAAGCTCCGGGACGGTTTGTGCTTCTTGAAATGGATTCATTTTGTCCTCCTTCTTTTCCATATCGAAAAATGCTAGCCATCTTGATGTAGTAGGAGGAAGAAAGAGTTTTGTTTGTGCTGCAGTTAGCTCCCACATTTTTCTTACTTGATGGAAGTAAATAGATTTTTTGAGTTTTCCTCGAACTTTTTTGCGAGTTCCAACTGTTTTGTCTTGAAATCTTCCAAAAAACCTTCTAACTGTTTTTGAGCCTCTTCACGTTGTAATTGTTGTTGTTCAATAAATTGCTTCGTTGTTTCTTCAAATTGACCGCTTGTTTGAGTAAGGATAGACAAAGATGTTTTTGTAGGAGAAACAGTTAGCTGTTGCATATGAGCAGAAAGTTCTTTCCACTTGTCTTGCCACTCATTAATTTGATCATTTAAGGAGTTTCCTGTTAATTGCTTCACGTAATCTGTATATTGATTATTGAATTGAGTAGTGAATTGTTGCAGTTCTTTTTCCAGTTCATCTACTCCTGATGTTAATTTATGCAAAGCGTCTTGTTGTTGTTTTAATGTTTCTAAAGTAAGTTGCTCTAATTGTTTCCCAGCTGAAGAGAAAAGGGAAAGAGATTGAGACCAGTTTTTCCAAAATGCATCGACCAATTCGTATGGTTTAGTTTCCATTGTTTGACCCCCAAATGTTTTTTTGCATATTGTGAACGCAGATTACTCTGCTGTACCACCAGGTGAAGATGAAGAATCCTTTTCATCCTTTTCTGGAGAAGTGGCAAATGGAAAGAATGCGTTCGTATATAACGTGAAAAACGTTCGCAGCATATTTTGGTAATGCTCAAAAGAAGTTGCACATGTTGCTAAATATTTCTCTCCATATTCAGTTAAAGAATAAATTCTTTTTGCTGGCCCTCCTTCGCTTGTATCCCAAGTAGAAGAAATGAGGTTTTCTTTTTCTAATTTGCGTAGTGTTCTATAGACATTACCTTGGTCAACAGAAGAAAAGCCGATATCCATTAGCATTTGAATAAGTTTGTAACCATGAAGACTCCAGTCTTTTAGACATAGAAGTAAGAAGGGAACTAAGAAGTTTTTTGGCATGGAGTTTGGTTGTTTTGCTTGGTTGTTCTCCAAACTTTCGCGTTGTTCTGGTTCATTATGTAGCATGATTGTGCATCACCTCATGAATCAGTTAGATGGAATTTTTTGCTTATAAGTGCAATTTACACCTATCTGTTTTTAAAGTCAATACATTTGTTAGAAAATAGAAAAAAATAAAATATAGACTTGAAGTTTTATTCAGAATATTAGAAAATAATGAATAGGTTGAATTGTTTCAAAAACGAAAAAGGGAGTGTAGGTAAAGTGATTGATCAAAAATTCGATCCACTACAAGCATGGAAAAATGCTTATGAACAAACCGAAACATTTTGGGGAAAAGCGCTCAATGAAACAATTAAAACAGAAGAATATTCTGCTTGGATGGGCAGCGTTCTAGATTTGAATTTGTTTTATCAAAAAGCATTAAATGATACGACAAAAAATTATTTAGAGCAGGTGAATGTGCCTACGAAAGAGGATATCGCTAGAGTGGCTACGCTTGTTATTAACTTAGAAAATAAAGTGGATAACATTGAGGAGTTTCTAGAAGATAAGGTAGAGTCAGTAGGACAAGCTCCTACATTAAAGCGCGATGTTACGAAAGTAAAACAAGATATTCGCACATTAGAAACGAAAGTTGATCAAATTTTAGAATTGCTAGAAAAGCAAAATGCAGTACTAGCAAAACTACAAGAACCTGTAAAAGAAGAAGTAAAACCTACGAATAAGCCAGAAAATAAAAAGTGATAATAGCGCTTGTTTATAACATATGAAAGAGAAAGGGAGAATCTCTTTTCTATGTATAAACAGCGAAACATAATTATATAGGGACTCCATAGTATGAGTACCAAAATGATTCATAATAGTCGTTCACAAATTCATTTAAGGGGGAAAAGAAATGGTTCAATTAAATGGAAAAGTAGCAATCGTAACAGGTGGGGCAAAAGGGATTGGAAAAGCGATCACAGTAGCGTTAGCACAAGAGGGCGCAAAAGTTGTTATTAACTATAACAGCAGTAAAGAAGCAGCTGAAAACTTAGTAAATGAACTAGGAAAAGAAGGACATGACGTTTATGCAGTTCAAGCAGATGTTTCTAAAGTAGAAGACGCAAACCGACTTGTAGAAGAAGCAGTGAATCATTTTGGTAAAGTTGATATTCTTGTTAATAATGCTGGTATTACAAGAGATCGTACATTCAAAAAGTTAAATCGTGAAGATTGGGAACGCGTAATTGACGTGAACTTAAGCAGTGTGTTTAATACGACAAGCGCGGTACTTCCATACATAACGGAAGCGGAAGAAGGTAGAATTATTAGCATTTCTTCTATTATTGGTCAAGCGGGTGGATTTGGACAAACAAACTACTCAGCAGCAAAAGCAGGTATGCTAGGATTTACAAAATCATTAGCATTAGAGCTTGCAAAAACAAATGTAACTGTAAACGCTATTTGCCCAGGATTTATTGATACTGAAATGGTAGCAGAAGTACCAGAAGAAGTACGCCAAAAAATCGTTGCGAAAATCCCGAAAAAACGTTTTGGTCAAGCTGATGAAATTGCAAAAGGTGTAGTATACCTATGCCGTGACGGTGCTTATATCACAGGTCAGCAATTAAACATTAACGGCGGATTATATATGTAATGAAGTAAGAAAAAAGTGCATATCCATAGCAGGAATGCACTTCTTTTTTTAGAAGGAAATTGACCAAAAAGGAGATAGAAAAATGACTACATTCGCAACAGAATGGGAAAAGCAATTAGAGCTATACCCAGAAGAGTACCGAAAAGCATATCGCCGAGTGAAAAGGGCGAGTGAAATTTTATTACGTGAACCAGAGCCACAAGTAGGATTAACGCCGAAAGAGGTTATTTGGACGAAGAATAAGACGAAGCTTTATCGCTACATTCCAAAACAAGAAAAAACACAAAGAGTTCCAATTCTATTAATATATGCTCTTATTAATAAACCATATATTATGGATTTAACTCCTGGAAATAGTTTAGTGGAATATCTAGTGGACCGTGGTTTTGATGTGTATATGCTTGATTGGGGCACATTTGGTTTAGAAGATAGTCATTTGAAATTTGATGATTTTGTGTTTGATTATATTGCAAAAGCAGTGAAAAAAGTAATGCGAACTGCAAAATCGGACGAGATTTCTTTACTTGGTTATTGCATGGGGGGAACGCTAACTTCTATTTATGCGGCACTTCATCCACATATGCCAATTCGTAACCTAATCTTTATGACAAGTCCTTTTGATTTCTCTGAAACAGGATTATATGGTCCTTTATTAGATGAGAAATACTTCAATCTAGATAAAGCGGTTGATACATTTGGAAATATTCCGCCAGAAATGATTGATTTCGGAAACAAAATGTTAAAACCAATTACGAACTTTGTTGGTCCATATGTTGCTTTAGTAGATCGTTCAGAGAATGAGCGCTTCGTTGAAAGCTGGAGGTTAGTTCAAAAGTGGGTTGGCGATGGCATTCCGTTCCCAGGTGAATCATACAGACAGTGGATTCGTGATTTTTATCAAAACAATAAATTGGTTAAGGGTGAACTCGTTATTCGCGGACAAAAGGTAGACCTTGCAAATATTAAGGCGAATGTCTTAAATATTTCAGGGAAACGTGATCATATCGCCCTGCCATGCCAAGTAGAAGCGTTGCTAGATCATATTTCTAGCACAGATAAACAATATGTATGTTTACCAACGGGACATATGTCGATTGTTTACGGTGGAACAGCGGTAAAACAAACGTATCCGACGATTGGAGATTGGCTTGACGAGCGCTCTAAGTAAAAATAAAAAGATCCAACTAGCATATGTTAGTTGGATTTTTTTATGTAAAATAACAAAACATAGGAAGGAGAAATTTATATTTTAGGAGTATAATTATGAAGCTTATGATTGGTAAGTTGTTTTGGGATACAGGAGCTTCTATGCCTTGTTATCCATCGTTAGAAAATGATATGATATGTGATGTGCTTGTAGTTGGAAGTGGCGAAGCAGGTGCTCAAATAGCGTATTCGTTAGCGAAAATGGGAATGCGCGTTACACTTATTGAAAAAAATATGATTTCATGTGGTAGCACAGCTGCTAATACAGGGTTATTACAATTTCTTCATGATAAATCGTTAACCTCACTTATCCATACATTTGGCGAAGAAAAAGGGGTGCGAGCATATAAGCTTTGTTACGAAGCGTTACGAACAATGGAGAAAGTTGTACCGACTCTCGATATTGATCCCCAGTTTATTCCGCGAAGTAGTTTATATTATGCAAGTAAAAGTGAAGATGTCTCATTTTTACAAGAAGAATACAAAACGTTACAGAATTATGAGTTTCCAGTTGAGTATTTTACAGCATCTGATATTAAGGAACGGTATCCTTTTACAAGACAAGCGGCATTATATACACATGGTGATGCTGAGGTAAATCCGTATTTATTAGCGCATAGCCTTTTGCATAAAGCAAATCAAATGGGTGCTACTATATATGAACATACAGAGGCCATACATATAAAAAAACGTCAAAATGATTTAATTTGTTATACGAAAACAGGAAATCAAATTGTAGCAAAGAATATTATTATGGCGACGGGTTATGAAGCACTTTTCGGAAAGAAAGAAAAAAATACAACAGTGGAAACATCATATGCAGTTGTGACAAATAAGGTAGATTCATTTGAAGGCTGGTATGAGCAATCATTAATTTGGGAAACAGCAAGGCCTTACTTATATTTTAGGACGTATGAAAAGCGTATTATTGTAGGTGGATTGGATGAAGCAATGAAAATTCAAACAATCGGTGATACGAAATTATTGCATAAGCGTGATGTCCTTATTAACATTATAAAAGAGATGTTCCCGCAGTATAAAGATATACAGGCGGAGTATTATTGGGCGGCAGCATTTGGCGGTAGTCATGATGGTCTCCCTATTTTAAAAGAAGATAATAAGATACATAATTTATTTTATGCATTGCCATATGGAGGTAATGGAACTGTGTATGGAATGGTATTTGCTAAAATATTTGAGCAGTTATTTACAAATAAAGAAAGTGAAGATTTTTCTTTATTTAATCGATAGAAAAAAGGTAGCGAAGTGATGGAATGAGAGATATAAAAAAGTTTTTACAAAAATTGCGTCCTGTACAACTCATTGTTTTGTTTTATTTATTAGCAGTAGTTGTATCGGTAATATTACTTAGTTTACCGTTTGTTACAAAGGCTGATGTGAAATGGACATTTATCGATGCCCTCTTTACATCTGTTAGTGCGGTAAGTGTTACGGGACTGTCTGTTGTTACGATTTCAGATACATTTACTACGGCAGGAATTATTATTTTAGCCCTTATTTTACAATTGGGCGGCTTAGGAATTATGGCGCTAGGTACATTCGTTTGGATTATAACAGGAAAAAAGATTGGTTTGCAGAGAAGAAGACTGATTATGGCAGACCATAACCAAGGGAATTTATCAGGTCTTGTAGAATTGATGCGTTCTATTTTAATTGTAATTATTTCAATAGAGCTTATTGGAGCAATATTATTAGGTACAAGATTCTTACTTTACTTTCCAACTTGGCAAGAAGCTTATTTTCACGGTTTTTTTGCAGCTGTTAGTGCAACTACGAACGGCGGATTTGATTTAACAGGACAATCGCTAATTCCGTATAAAAAAGATTACATTGTTCAAATGATTCATATGTTACTTATTATTTTAGGAGCAATCGGCTTCCCTGTATTAATGGAAGTGAAACAATTCCTTAGTAAAAGGAGACAGCAACTATTTCGTTTTTCGTTATTTACAAAATTGACGACAACAACATTTTTTGCGCTCGTGGTCGTTGGAACGATTATGATTTTTTTACTAGAACGAAATCATTTTTTAGCAGGAAAGTCATGGCATGAAACAGTTTTCTATACACTATTCCAATCTGTGACGACGCGAAGTGGGGGACTTGCTACAATGGATATACTTGAATTGTCACAACCGACGCTTTTATTTATGAGTATATTAATGTTTATAGGAGCATCTCCAAGTTCGGTTGGGGGCGGGATACGTACAACAACATTTGCTGTTAGTATATTGTCACTATACACTTTTGCAAGAGGCGGGAGAACGGTTAGAGTCTTCAAACGTCAGCTACATGAAGAGGACGTGCTGAAAGCATCTGTCGTTATGACAATGGGGATTTTATTATGTGCCACAGCACTATTTATTTTATCTATTACGGAAAATGTACCGCTTATGAGTTTAATTGTTGAAGTCTGTTCTGCTTTCGGGACGACAGGACTATCGACAGGTATTACGCCAGATTTAACAACTGTTGGTAAACTTGTACTCATTGTACTTATGTTTATCGGGCGTGTAGGTATTTTAACATTTATACTAGCTAGTGGTGGAAGAGAACAGCCACCTCGCTATAAATACCCGAAAGAGAGAATTATTATTGGATAGTATGAAACCATTCTACCTATGTTAGGTAGAATGGTTTTTTAGTCGTTAATGCCAAATTGCGGATGCATAAAAGTATCCTTCTTATTATCTCCTTCTTTTTTTAGTAACTCTTGATTTTCTTCTGAAATCCACCCAATATCATTTGTAGGATGGATCCATTCTTCTCCAGCCATAATGGCAGGGTCTACATCATCACTCCAATTGTGAAGTGGACTGTTCTCGGAATCATATTTACTATCCCCGATTACGACGTCATATTGATTTATGAAAGGTTGTTGCATCTTCTTTCCTGTTCCTTTAAAAGATGGGAAATTCATTTGATGCGGGAGCGTTTCATCTAAAATGGGTGACTGGATTTTATCTTTCTTCTTCAAAATAAGAGCTCCTTTTTATTATGATTTCTTCATATGTAGTATTTCCATCTAGCAGTTCTTATGTACTTGTTAACACTTGCCAGTAATAATTATTTTAGCTTGCTTCAAACTAGAGTAGAAAGTGAATTTTTGAGAGCAGGTGAATGTATTGGTAAAAAGAAAAGTGAAACAAAATGCGGCAATCAACAATAATAAAACTCCGAAAGAAAGCTTACCAGATGCAGAATTTGCATTAGAGTATGAAGGAGAAAATAGCGCGAAGTATGCAAATCGTAATTCAAAAAAAGGTAAACAAAAGTGAGGCGTTTTTTACAAACGCCTCACTTTTTTGTGGGATTATAAAGGTTTTTTTAATTATTTGTAAATTTAGTGTTCATTATTAGCAGAAAAATGCGAAAAAACATAGAAGTAGCAACGTATTACACAAAAACAAACAACAAACAAAAGATTAATGTTGGTTTAATACTGCTTTTACACTAGTTGTTTATATTTGAGTTGTACATAAGATTTGTAAAAGGAGAGAGAGACAGTGAAAAAAACAATCTTTAAAGCTGTAGCAACTGGAATGGTATTTTCGTTATTAATGGGGTGTGGTGCAAAGAAAGAAGAAAGTGCTGGGGCAAAAGTAAAAGATGATAAATTATCTGGATCATTAACTGTTTACACAGCAATTGAAGAAGAACTTGTACCAATTTATCTTGATTCTTTTAAAAAGAAATATCCAGATGTGAAGCTGAATATTGTTCGTGATTCAACTGGAGTTATTACAGCGAAATTGCTAGCTGAAGGAAAAAATACACAAGCAGATGTTGTATGGGGAACTGCAGCTTCAAGTCTATTAGCTTTAGATAAAAAAGATATGTTAAAAGGATACTCTCCAAAAGGAGCGGATCGCGTTTTACCGCAATTTAAAGATGATAAACAACCAGAAAAATGGGTAGGAAATACTGCATTTATGACGGGGATTGCTATAAATAAAGAAGAATTAAAGAAGAAAAATTTACCGATGCCAGAATCATACGAAGACTTAACGAAACCAGAGTATAAAGGAACGCTTGTTATGCCACATCCAGCATCTTCTGGAACAGGATTTTTAACAGTTTCTGCATGGTTACAAATTATGGGTGAAGATAAAGGCTGGGATTACATGAAGAAACTTCATGATAATATGGCAACTTATACTCATTCAGGTTCAAAACCAGCGAAATTAGCGGGTGCGGGTGAATATCCAGTTGGTGTATCGATGGTTTATAGTGCTTTGAAAGAGAAACAAAAAGGTGCACCAGTTGAAGTTGTATTGCCAAAAGAAGGATTAGGTTGGGAAGTAGAAGCGAACGCACTTATTAAAAAAGATAATGCAAAAAATGAAAAATTAGCGCAAGCATTTTTAGATTGGGCAATTACTGATGATGTAATGAAGTTATACTTCGAGAAAAATGGATTTGCGACAATTAAAAATGATTATAAACTTCCAGACGGATTCCCTAAAGATGTGACGGAAAAGTTATACAAAAAGAACGACTTTAAGTGGGCAGCAGAAAATCGTGACAAAATTTTAGAAAAATGGGAAAAAGAGTTTGGCCAAAAAGCAGAACCGAAAAAGTAAGTGAGTGGGAGAGAGAAAAAATGAGCGAATATTTATCAATTCAACACATTCAAAAACAGTTTGATGCATTTACAGCGTTAAAAGATATTTCTTTTACTGTGAAAAAAAATGAGTTTGTATGTTTATTAGGCCCAAGTGGTTGTGGGAAAACAACATTGCTTCGAATTTTAGCAGGGCTAGAAGAGGCGACAACAGGTAGTATAGCTGTGAATGGAAAAGATATTACAGCATTACCTCCTGGAAAGAGGAATTTCGGAATGGTGTTTCAATCCTATGCGTTATTTCCGAATTTAACAGCACTTGAAAACATTGAATACGGCTTAAAGACAAAAAAGTATGGAAAAGCAGAAGTAAAAGAGAAGGCGCTATCGGCGTTAGAACTAGTTGATTTACTGAATGTAAAAGATAAATATCCTGCTCAAATGTCTGGTGGACAACAGCAGCGAGTAGCACTTGCACGTGCACTCGCTCTGTCTCCGGATATTTTGTTACTCGATGAGCCGTTATCTGCTTTAGATGCAAAAGTACGTGAAAAGTTACGTAGAGAAATGCGTGATTTGCAAGAAAAAGTAGGAGTGACAACTATTATGGTCACGCATGATCAAGAAGAGGCATTAACGATGGCTGATAAAATTGTTGTAATGAATCATGCGGAAATTATGCAGATTGGCACACCAGAGGAGATTTACCAAAGGCCAGCCAATCCATTTGTGGCAGATTTTATTGGTTCTATTAATTTCTTTTCGAAAAATAACGAAGAACATGCAATTCGTCCGGAACATGTAACAGTCGTACAAAATAATGGTATGAAAACAATTGTAGAAAGCATGGAGTTTCGCGGATCTGTATACCGGACAGAAGTGCGCGTTATAGATGAGGAAACGCATCTATATAATGAGAAAATCGTTGTAGATATATTGGCATCAGAAGTAGAAAAAACAGCTATTAGGAAAGGAAAGCCGATTCAAATCTCTTTCTCAGAAAATCATATGTTGTCATATGGAAAGAAGGTTGTTGTATAGATGGAGATGTTAGAAAATTTAAAGGTAGAAAGTACGAAAAAAAAGATTAAGAGACGTATCGGTAAAGAAGAATGGATACAAAGACTATTAATTATTGGTATGATTCTTGCCTTTTTGATTATGCTTGTATTGCCACTATTACAATTGTTTACACAAGCGTTTTATGATAAAGATGGAGCTTTCATTGGTGTTGCGAATTTCAGTAAATATTTCACAACCCCAACATTAGTTCAATCATTACAAAATACGATATGGATTTCGGGCGTGACAACAATTATTGCAGTGGCACTTGCTTTCGCTTACGCCTATGCAATCGCTCGTACGAATGTATTTGGAAAGCGTGTATTTCAATATGTCGCGTTGTTACCATTATTCGCACCAACGATGATGCATGGTATCGCACTTACATATTTATTTGGTAATCAAGGATTAGTAACGAAAGGGATGTTTGGTTTATTTGAAGGCATACAAATCCCTTTATATGGACCAGTAGGAATTGTAATGGCTGAAGTCATGTATACATTTCCGCAAGCATTTCTTATATTATTAATTGCTTTCCAAGGTTCTGATTATCGTTTATACGAAGCTTCTAATATGTTGGGAGCGAGTAAAACAAAGCAATTTCTCACTGTTACTTTACCTAGTGTAAAGTATGGATTAATTAGTGCGATGTTTGTTGTGTTTACACTTAGTTTTACTGATTTTGGTGCACCAAAAATTGTTGGTGGGCAATATAATGTACTTGCTACTGATGTATACAAACAAGTAATTGGACAACAAAATATGCCGATGGGTGCAACTGTCGGAATGATTTTATTAATCCCAGCTATATTTGCGTTTGCAGTTGATCGTATTACGCAAAGAAAGCAGGCAAATTTCTTATCTTCAAAAGCAGTGCCATATAGAATAACGGCTAATAAGAAAAGAGATGTAGCCTCGTTCATATATTGTAGTGTGATTACATTTATGATTATTCTTTTATTTGTGGCAGTTGGTATTGCGGCAAGTGTGAAAGTATGGCCATATAATATGAGTTTTACATTTGAACATTTTAATTTTTCGAGTTTAACAGGAGATGGACTTGAAGCGTTTAAAAATAGTGTAATTGTATCAGCGGTAACAGCAGTTATTGGGGCAATTTTAACATTTATGTTCGCATATGCGATTGAAAAAATAAATCAGCTAAAGTTTTTCCGAAAAACAGGCTATTTTTTCTCAATTGTACCTTTAGCAATCCCAGGTCTAGTACTTGGATTGGGATACGTCTTTTTCTTTAGTCAACCAACGATTCAAATACTTGGATTATCAGTAACGAATCCGTTTCATTCTTTATATGGAACAATCGCTGTGTTAGTACTAGTCAATATCATTCATTTTTATTCTGTAACATTCGTTACGGCAACGACTGCTTTAAAGAAATTAGACCGAGAGTTTGAGCTTGTTTCGCAGTCGATGGGCATTCCGTTTTATAAAACATTCTTTAGAGTAACGGTACCAATGTGCTTACCAGCAATTTTAGAAATGGTCATGTACTATTTTGTAAATTCGATGGTAACTGTGTCAGCGGTTGTATTCTTATACGCAGCTGATTTTAAACTAGCGGCCGTATCAATCGTAAATATGGATGATGCAGGAAATGTAGCGCCAGCAGCTGCAATGAGTGTACTTATTGTTGTTACAAATATTGTAGTAAGAGTTGTATATGAATGGGGAACGAAAGCACTTCGCGACCGAACTTCACAATGGCAAAAAAGATAAAGTGAAACTTTAATCAGTGGGGGGTTCCTCCCCCACTGATTATTAGTTGAACCAATCGGGCGTTTACGGGCAGTTGATCTCCCACTTAACTTTTTTGCTCCAGCCGAATTTTGAGGGGGAAATCTTACTGCCCGTTAACGCGGGATAAATAAGAAGGGTGATGGATTGTATGAAAATAGAAGCAGTTATTTTTGATTGGGCAGGTACGACAGTTGATTACGGATGTTTTGCACCACTGGAAGTATTTATGGAGATTTTCCATAAACGCGGTGTGGTAATTACAGCAGAAGAAGCCCGTAAACCAATGGGATTATTAAAAATTGATCATGTAAGGGCGCTAACAGAAATGCCTCGTATTGCGAGTGAGTGGAATCGCGTTTTTGGACAATTACCAACAGAAACAGACATTCAGGAGATGTATGAAGAATTTGAAGAGATTCTCTTCACTATTTTACCGCGCTATGCGTCGCCAATTCATGGGGTAAAGGAAGTGATTGCTTCTTTGCGTGAAAGAGGAATTAAAATTGGTTCAACGACTGGTTATACGAGAGAGATGATGGACATTGTAGCAAAAGAAGCAGCGCTACAAGGATATAAACCTGATTTTCTTGTAACACCAGATGATGTTCCTGCTGGGCGTCCATATCCGTGGATGTGCTATAAAAATGCGATGGAACTTGGTGTATACCCGATGAATCATATGATAAAAATTGGAGACACGGTATCAGATATGAAAGAGGGAAGAAATGCTGGTATGTGGACAGTTGGTGTAATTCTTGGTAGTAGCGAACTCGGCTTAAGTGAAGAGGAAGTGGAGAATATGGATCCAGTAGAGCTTCGAGAAAAAATAGAAGTAGTTCGTAATCGCTTTGTTGAAAATGGAGCGCACTTTACGATTGAAACGATGCAAGAACTTGAAACCGTAATGGAACATATTGAGAAACAACAACTTATTATTTCATAAAAGGGGAAGAGGATCATGACTGAAAATCACTACTTATTATTAACGCCAGGACCATTAACGACAACAAAAACAGTAAAAGAAGTTATGCTATACGATTGGTGTACGTGGGATGTTGAATATAACACGATGGTGCAAGATGTAAGAGCTAAACTTGTATCGTTAGCAACGAAGGAAGAAGAGAAATATACGACTGTTCTTATGCAAGGAAGCGGTACGTTTTCAGTTGAAGCAGTAATTGGTTCTGTTATTCCTAAAAATGGAAAGTTGCTTGTTTGTACAAATGGTGCGTACGGTAAGCGAATTGTACAAATGGCAGAGATGTTACATATAGATGTGGTGGTAAGTCAAACAGAAGAGTGGGAGCCTACTAATGTTGTAGAAGTAGAAAAGATATTACAACAAGATAAAGAGATTACACATATTGCAATTGTCCATTGTGAAACAACGACAGGTATTATTAATCCAATTGTAGACGTATGTAAATTAGGGAAGAAATACGGAAAAGTAACACTAGTTGATGCAATGAGTAGTTTTGGTGGTATTGAAATAGATATCGCTGAGTTGCAAATTGACTTTCTAATTAGTAGTGCGAATAAATGTATTCAAGGGGTTCCAGGGTTCGGATTTGTTATTGCAAAGCGCGATGAATTGTTGAAATGTAAAGGGCAGGCACGTTCATTATCTTTAGATTTATACGATCAATGGGAAACGATGGAAAATCAAAATGGAAAATGGCGTTTTACATCACCTACACATGTTGTACACGCTTTTTATCAAGCACTACTTGAATTAGAAAAAGAGGGCGGAGTAAAAGCACGTTACAATCGATATGATAACAATCAAAAAGTATTAGTGAATCGAATGAGAGAAATCGGATTTAAGCCACTAGTAGATGAAAAATATCAATCGCCTATTATTACATCTTTCATTTATCCAGAAGAATGGTTTGATTTTGAGCAATTATACAATGAATTAAAGCGTGATGGATTTGTTATATATCCAGGTAAAATTTCAAAAGTAGATACATTCCGCATTGGAAATATCGGTGATGTACATGAGGCAGATATTAATCGCTTAGTTGATAGTATCGCTAAAGGAGTTGTTATAGGTTGAAAGTATTTTGCTTAGGTGGAGCAGGTAAAATTTGTCGTGAAGCAATTTTAGATTTAGTGCAATTTTCATCTTTTGAGACGATTACAGTAGCAGATTTTAACGAAGAAGAGGGGCTTAAAGTAGTAGAATGGCTCAACGATCCTCGCGTTGATTTTGTGAAAGTAGATGTAACGAATCATGAGGATACGGTTGCAAAAATGAAGGGCTATGACATTGTAATGGATGGTACAACAATTAAGTTAAATGGATTATCTACTCGATGTATTGCAGAAGCAGGTTGTCACGGTGTGAATTTAAATGGATTTGGTGAAGAAAATGATTCGCATTCTATATTTGTTCAAAACGGAAAAACATGTTTACCTGGGTTTGGTATGACGCCAGGTGTAACGCAAATGATGGCGATGTATGCGGCAAATCAGTTACATACTGTAGAGTCAGTTCGTGTAAGTCATGGTTCGTATCGTCCCATTGCTTTTTCTGCATCCATTACAGAAACAACGACATATGAATATGATCCACATTTGCCATCGCGTACAGTGTATGAAGATGGTGAGTTTAAGCAAGTGCCTCCGTTTGCGCGACCAAGAGAAATTGAATTACCGGCGCCTTATGGTAAGACAACGCAGTATATCATACCGCATTCTGAAACGATTACGTTAGCAAAAGCATTAGAAAATAAAGGCGTTAAACTAATAGAGACGAGAGGAACTTGGCCAAAGCAAAATATGCAGCTCGTACGTGCATTGTATGATTACGGTATATTGCGTAATGATCAAGTTGAAATAAATGGAAAAGAAATCGGCATAATGGATTGTATTGCGAAGTATTTATTGCAATCGAAAGAAGGACAAGAAACAGAGATTTACGGTTATGCACTTCATGTAGAAGTAATAGGTATGAAAAATAATGAGAAACAAAGACGTGTATTATATCATACACACCCGTTATCTGATGGATCTGTTGTAGGATGGGAAAAATTAAGAGCTTATACGAGAAACGTCGGTATTCCATTTGGGATTGCTACAGAGCTAATCGCAAAAGGGAATGTAAATAAAGTTGGTGTTGTGACACCCGAGGAAGCTTTTGTCAAACCACAAATTATTTTTGATGAACTAAAAAAGCGTGGTATTCATATTCACGAGGAAGTTTTCGTTGAAAAGGAAAGTTATAACTTTGTATAAGTAAGGCAGTGTATGAGGTAGAAATCAATGGGGTGAGGTTATGTCTGTAGTAGGTGAAGAAAGAAAGCGAACCATTCTTGAGAAGGTAGAGTTTAAAGGGAAGGTAAAAGTTTCAGAATTAGCGAGAGAGTTTGCTGTATCAACAGAGACGATTCGTCGTTATTTAGAAGAATTGGATCGTGAAAAGAAGTTGAAGAAAGTGTATGGTGGAGCCGTCCAACTTCCGGGAGCTGGAATAGAGGCACCAATGTTAGAACGAGAGATGCTACATATAGAAGAGAAGAAGCGAATTGGGTATAAAGCAGCAACATTTGTAGAAGATGGAGATGTTATTGCGATTGATGACGGAAGTACACCACTTCAAATGGTACCATATCTTGTACATCGCAAAAATTTAACGATTGTAACAAGTTCATTTCCAGTAGCGACACAATTAATTTCTTCTATTAATAAAAAGATGTTTCACGGTGAAGTTTTATTTATTGGTGGAAAAGTATCTCCAAAACATTCACGCGTATCAGGATCTATTTCGCAGCAAGTTATCCAGCAATTTCATTTTCATAAAGCATTTGTTTCGATTGATGGATTATTACCTGGTTTTGGAGTTTCTAGTTTTGAATTAGAAAAGGCGAAACTGTCAGAAGCGATGATGAAATTAGCAGAGAAAACATATATTTTATGTGATCATACAAAGGTAGGCGTAAAAGGAAATTACCGAATAGCAGCGTTTTCGCGCATTCAACATGTAATTTGTGATAAGAAAATGCCCTATAGTTTTGAAGAGGAAGTTAAAAGGCATAATATTCAATGGACAATTTGTTAAATACGTAGAACCCCCACCTGATTGTGAGGTGGGGGTTTTATTGCCTGCAAATAGCGGGATAAAAGATTTGTATTTATGCAAAAAAAGTGGACACATTTTCCCATCTCTTTCATATAATTTACCAATACAAAAAAAGTTGGTCGAAGGAAAGAAGGGGAAGTATGTCAGAACGGATATATAATAAACTTGTCTTGTATGCAAACATTTTGCAAAAAATTGGTGTCATCAATGAGAAGGAAAAAAATGAAATTCTTCATACGATAGGTAAAAAAGCTCTTTGAATAAAGGGCTTTTATATTTTTTACCTTTAAAAATATAAATTTAATGTAATATTCTCGTTGACATCGATAATGATATTCATTATCATTTATTTATGATTAATTGATAATGCTTATCAATTATAAAGATTATATATGATAGGGGATATTATTTTGAAAAAAAATTATATGAAGGCGCTAGTAGTAGCGACAACATTAGCAATTCCATTTGCTGCATACTCTACTCCAACGTTAGCAGCAATAAAAATTGAAGCAAACCAATCGGTAGCGGCAGCTAGTGAACGTACATACGATACTGAGATTAAAATATATAAGGATCAAAAAGATGAGCCATCTATGGTTTCTCAATATATAAAAGATCCTAAAGTAACGATTGCGGACGGGAAAAAAATTGTAACTGTAACAATGCAAGATAGCGATTATTTTCAATACCTTAGAATAGAGGATAAAAACCAACCTGGCGTATTTCATGATGTAAAAGTTTTGTCAGAAGATAAGAGGAAGAATGGAACGAAAGTGGTTCAATTTGAAATTGGCGAGTTTGAGAAGAAGCACAATATGCAAATGCATATACTTATTCCGGCTATTGGATATGATCACAAATATCAAGTTCAATTTGAAATTAAAGATCCAACTGTAGGTGACAAAGAAACAGAGAAACCAGATGATAACTCTAATTCCGGCAATACGGAGACGGATCATCCAGTTGATAATCAAAATATGATAACAGATAATAAATTAAGAGAACTTGTTAATAAAAAGGTATTTAATAGAAAAGATTTAAATACACCAATCACGAAAGAAGAGTTATTACAAGTAAAGGATTTGTTTTTAAATACGAATGAGATACTGGATTATAGTGCATTAAAATATATGCCAAATTTAAAATCTTTAACAGTTGCGAATGCGAAGATAAAAGATCCATCATTCTTTACGAGCTTAAAACAATTGAAACATTTAGCTTTACGTGGTAATGAATTTTCAGATGTAACACCAATTGTTAAGATGGATAATTTAGATTCTCTTGATTTAAGTAATAATAAAATTACGAACGTTGCACCACTAATTGAAATGAAAAATGTAAAAAGTTTATATTTATCAGGCAACCAAATAGAAGATGTAACAGCATTAGCGAAAATGGAACAACTAGATTACTTGAATTTAGCAAATAATAAAATTACGAATGTTGCGCCATTAAGCGCGTTGAAAAATGTAACATACTTAACTTTAGCAGGTAATCAAATTGAAGATATTAAACCGTTATATTCATTACCTTTAAAAGACTTAGTATTAACACGTAATAAAGTAAAAGATTTATCTGGTATTGAGCAAATGAAGACATTAGAAGAATTGTGGATCGGGAAAAATGAAATAAAAGATGTTACTCCTCTAAGTAAGATAACACAGTTAAAACAATTACACTTACCTAACAATGAGTTAAAGGATATTACTCCATTATCAAGTCTAGTAAACTTACAAAAGCTTGATTTAGAAGCGAATTATATTTCAGACTTAACACCAGCTAGCAATTTGAAAAAGTTAGTATTCTTAAGTTTTGTTGCAAATGAAATTCGTGATGTTCGACCAGTTATAGAACTAAGTAAAACAGCCTATATCAATGTTCAAAATCAAAAAGTATTTTTAGAGGAAACAGAAGTAAATAAAGAAGTAAAAGTACCTATATACGAGAAAGATGGTAAAATCTCTACAAAAATTCGTTTAAAGAGCGAAGGTGGTACGTATAGTAATGATGCAGTTAAGTGGAGTAAACCAGGTGAGAAAGTATATGAATTTGGTGTAAAAGATCCATTTGCGGATACAGGAATCTTCTTCACAGGATCTGTGATTCAAAATGTGGTAGAAAGTAAAGAAGACAATAATTCTAAAGAAGATGAAAAAGTAGAAGTAGTAGAATTTAAAGATGTACCAAAAGGACATTGGTCAGAGGAAGCAATTCATTATTTAGCGAAAGAAAATATTTTCAAGGGATATGGAAATGGACAATTTGGATTTGGGGATCGTATTACTCGTGGACAAGTTGCGTCTTTAGTACAAAGGTATTTGAAATTAGAAAATAAAGTAGAGCAGAAAGAGAGATTTACAGATACGAAAGGACATATGTTTGAGCAAGATATTGCTACAGTTGCGCAAGCTGGAATTATGCAAGGAGATGGTACTGGGGAGTTTCGTCCAGATGGAGTATTAACTCGATACGAAATGTCTGTAGTATTATATAAAGTATTTCAGCTAAAAGAAGATGAAAATAATAAAGTGAACTTTAATGATGTACCAACTGGTCATTGGGCAGAAGAATATGTGAAAGCGTTAGCGGACAATAACATATCAAAAGGTGATGGAAAAGGAAACTTTTTAGGTGATGATTTTGTAACACGTGAACAATATGCACAGTTCTTATATAACGCAATAATGAAATAAAAGATGAGAAAATACGTTATTCTTTGATTGAAAAAGAATAACGTATTTTTTATGTATAAAATGAAATAGTCAATATACAGGAGTATAGACATATGAATAGCCCTTTTTAAAGAAGAGACGTGAAACTATATTGACAAAAAGGCGTTCTCATGTGATAATTCAATTAAATTTTTAGAATAATCAAAAAATACTCCTTTTACATAGAAAGGATTCGAACATTATATGAATATTACGCCGGGGGTGACGAAATGTTATTTTTTCTAAAGAAATGGAATGAATTAAAAGATGTGAAATCTGAACTAGCACTTCGTGATTGGTTTTATGGTACAAAAATTAGCTTATCACTTTGTACGTCAAAAGAGCCGTTAACTTTTTTAGTAAACGTTGAAGGAAGAGATAAAGGGTTATTTTCAGAAGAAGATTTTATTGTTGTAAACTGTATGTGTGAACCAGTATTTGAAAATGAAGAAAAACCAGCTGCGGAATCATTTATGCATGCAGATATTTATAAAAAAAGTAGTGCAGAATGTATTTTACAAGTACAGACTGTAGATAGTCATTTAATATCAGAGTTGTATGGAGAAAAAGGGGAAGTAACATTCGATAAACGTAGCGTGGAACGTGTTTTTGGAAAAGAAGGTATAACAGAAATGACAATTCCCATTGTAGAAGATGAGAAAAAATTCGCTGATTTATTAGAAAATAATGTGCCGAATTTTAGTGAAGGTGGAGGAGTAGTTCTCGTTCATAATTATGGCATGATTGTGTGGGGAAAAACTCCAGAATACGCGAAAAAATGGTTGGAGGGTATAGAATATTTAATGAACTACCATGTAAAATTGTTAATGATAAAAGGCGCAAAGAGTTCTGTTATATGAAATGTTTGTGATTTCGTTACAAATCCACAAACGAATGAAAGCGTTTTAAAAATAATTTTACTCATAAAATATAGGTCTCCTTATTATATATAGATTACATGTTGACATGTAAGGAGGAACATATTTTGCGAGTTAAATATCATTTTCTGCCAAAACAGCAAGTAACATTTTGCAAAATGAACGATTCAGGTAAGAAGGCTCTGCAAATTATGAATGAAACGGGATTTCGAGCAATCCCTGTATTAGCAGAAGATGAAAAGAAATTCATGGGGATTATTTATAAAGTGGATCTTTTAGAAAAGAAGTGTAATGGTGGATTAGAGGAATTAAGTACGGAACATATGCTAGAAGATTCCGCTGCATTTATTTTTGAAAAGGACTCTTTTTTCAGAGCATTTTATGTTATTCGTCGTTTGCCGTTTTTAGCGGTACTAAATGATTATAATGAATTTGTTGGCATCTTAACTCATTCCAATATATTTGATGTTATTGAGGATTCATTTGGTATGCGGACGGGTGGTTATATATTAACGATTGCAACACAAGATTGTAAGGGAACGATTAAAGAACTTGGGACATTGTTGAAAGCATTTCATATCGGTGGACTATTTACGCTAGATAACGGCGATCAATATATTCGCCGCGTTATTGTCAATATAACAGATGAGTTAAATGAAAAAAGATTAAAGCAATTAATCGAAAAAATAGAGAAAAAAGGATTCAGGGTGAGTCATGTAGATTATATTTAAGATGAAAAGGAAAGGGAGCAATTTGCTATATGCAGATTGCTCTCTTTTTTAGTTTGAGTCATGAATCTTATTTTGAAACAGGAGGCGGAGATAATGCTAAATCGGATAAAAAAATAAAATCTGCATGTTCACGAATTTTAGGAATAGAGGTTTCTATAACACGTGATGTAATTTCACCTGGAGGCCCAACATGTCCGATAGCTACCATAATCGGTTTTTCTTGAAGTTTTTTAATGAGTAATTGGGCTTGTTTTGAAATATGTGCCGCTGTGTACACGTCATCAAAAAATAATTGATTTTCAATAATTGGCACTCCTAATTCTTTCCCGATTTTTGGGACGACACTCTTAGGATTTGTTTTGCTATCTAAATAAAATAAACCGTGTTTTTTACAAGCTGCAAGTATAAGTCGTACAATTCTTTCGTCTGCAGTCACTTTTGATCCCATATGATTATTCATCCCAATTGCATGTGGCACTTCTTGAATCGCTTGTTCGAGTCGATTATTTATTTCTTCGTCGCTTAAATCAGTTGTAATTGCTTTTGGTCCAAGCCATTCTTTTTTACCTTTAATCGGTTCCATTGGCATATGTATAATAACTTCGTGTCCTTTCTTATGAGCCGCTATCGCATCTTCCTTTGTGGAAGGAAGAAAAGGCATAACAGCAACAGTTAGTGGAATAGGAAGTGATAACATTTTATCAGTTCCTTTCATATTATTGCCGAAGTCATCAATGACAATAGCTACTTTATTTGTATGAGCCTTGGTCTCAACAGGAAACAAGAAAGATGGTAAAAACATAGTCAAAATAAGCAATGCAATCGTATATTTGCGCATATAACTATTTCCTTTCTATATTATCAATCACCATTATGGTTTGCGTTTTTATATAAATTAAACAAAAAATGTCGAAGAAAAGTATATGGAAAATAGGGAATCCGCTATTTAATTGGTGTTTGTAAAAAAAGAAGATGAAAAAATTGTCTATTATTGCGAATGTATTTACAAAGATAGAATAATTTGTAATAATTCTCAAAGTGAGGGTAAAGATTTGTAAATTACAGGGAGAAAATGTTGAATTTTCTGATTCTTCAAATTCAAATATGATAAGCAGTTAAAAGTTCAATGGAGAAGTGAAGTAGAGAGCATGGAAGTATAATAAGGGGGATATGAATGTTTACTGTAAAAAGGAAGTACACATTAGAAAAGCTTTCACGTGATATTCATATGAAACGTGAAGAGATGATTCAATTAGGTTTAACGAGTGGGTTAAATAGTACGGAGACGATTCAAGTGAGTCAAGAATTGGACAAGCTTATTTTACAGTACCAGTGTTATAAAGAAAAACAAACACCAAAATGGTTATCAATTATAAAGGTACCTATTTTTCAAATTGGGTATGAAGGGAAATCAAGTAATTTTTGGCGAATGCTTGTGGCTGGTTTTATGAAATAAGTATAATTACCCTTTAGGGATAAGGATAATTATACTATGTGTAACGGAATTTCGATATGAACTGTCGTTCCTTCGTTTTCTATACTGTTAATAAAAATATGCCCGTTGTACATCTCTATAATTCGTTTACATATGACAAGTCCAAGACCTGTTCCAGTATCTTTATTAGTAAAGAACGGATGAAAGAGGTGTTTTTGAATATGTTTTGGAATCCCTTTTCCAGTATCTATAATTTGCAATTGTGCGTGTGTTTCATTGTTTGTTACGAAAATAGTTAGTGTATCGCCAGAAGTCATAGCTTCAATTGCATTTTTTGTAATGTTTAAAACCACTTGTTTCATATGGTCTTTTGAGCACCGGATATGAACAGGACGGTCTGGCAAATGTAAATGGAATACAATATTATGTAGATTCGCCTCAGATTGAATAATTAATGCTACCTCATTTAGAATGGTTCTCACATCATATGTTTGTTCGATGATTGCAGTTGGCTTTCCAAGAATAAGAAATTCACTTACAATTTCATTAATTCGTTCTATTTCTTGTTCGATGATGGAAAAATAGAACTGATCTTGTTCAGCTTTATATTTCTCTTTTAATAGAGCGACGAGCCCTTTAATTCCGGTAAGTGGATTACGGATTTCGTGGGCTGTACTAGCTGCAAAAGTTCCAACTAATTCAATTTTTTGTAGTTCATTTTGTTGTCTTTCCAGTTTTGTTTGTCGTTTTAACAACATATATTGAGCGAGTAAAAATAAAATTGACATTAAAAATAAAGTAGCTATACATTCTATGGCAACCCACTGGTTTAAAGTTTTTTGATGAATAGGTAACGGAGAAACAGAGACTTTCCAATCTAATCTTTGGAGTGGAGTAGTAAGCATATTAGAATGAGCATCACTTGTTTCGTTATTATCATCGTTTAGAAAAACTACATTATACTTATCAGTTACTTCAAAATGGTATTGTGGCTTAATGGCATTTAAAGATGATGAAATGTAGTCAAAGCGTAAACTTGCTAACAATAAGCCTGAGAGCTCCTTCTGTTTATTGAAAATGGGGGAAGCAATCATAATAGCTTGATGGCCAAGAACACGATCTGTAATGACGGATGATACAGTTGTTTTCTTAGTTTGTAATGCGTTTTGAATATATTTACGATCTGAGACATCAACAGGTGGTCGGTCACCTTCCGATGCGATTGTAATGATACCTTCTGGTGTAGCGTAATATAGACCAGAAAAATGTGCATCGTTTCCATCCGTATCATGTACAATTTCTTTCATTCCATTAATATTTCCAGTCTCGGTTCCTACGACCTTTGCGAGCATTTCTAGGGCAGAAATTGCTTCGCCAAGGTGGTGATCTAAATAGTCTCTATATAAAAAGAGAACCGTATGGGCAACTTGTTTATTTTCTTGTTTCATTTTATACGAATGATATGAATAAAATGTAGCACCAATCCCTATTGTTGGTAGGATAACAAGCAATATATATATAACTATGCTGTGGAATTTGAATTTCAAATTTGGTACTCCTTCTTTTTTATTATCATTATATATAAACTATGTTAAAATTGTCATGTTTTTATTCAAGAATCATTCATAATATATTTGGGGAGAGGTAATGAATGAGTGAATACTCATTCGGAATTTATATGAAGTACTATTTTGTTCTTTTTATTACTGAGAATTTAAGTGAAGGGTTGAAAGTTGTATGACATCAAATAATGAACGAGAAGATATTTCTCAATCTTTAAAAGTATTTATTGCATTATCTCGTGTACATCGTTCTGTTATGGATACTACAAATAAGTCTATACAAAGTAACGGTTTAAATCCAACTGAGTTTGCTGTATTAGAACTGCTATATCATAAAGGCGGTCAACCACTTCAGCAAATTGGTGAGCGTATTTTAATAGCTAGTGGCAGCATTACATATGTTGTAGATAAGTTAGAGAAAAAGGGACTAGTAAAAAGAATTCCGTGTCCGAATGACAGACGTGTTATTTATGCACAATTAACTGAATCTGGAGAGAACTTTATTGCTTCTATTTTTCCAGGGCATGAGCAAGTTATTCATCAGTCTTTTGAAATGTTAACGAAAGAGGAAAAGGACGAATTACTTGATCTATTAAAAAAGATTGGAAAGTATGAAAAGTAATAATATGTTCCAAAGGAGCTTTGGATAAAGAAATCCAAAGCTTTTTTGTTTACATGTAATGATGGCAGTATATGCCATATTTTGTTGAAGAATAAGAGGAGATTTGGAAGTAAGCATTGAATTATAGTAAGGATGCATATAATGGAGAGGAGGCTCGTTCATGTCATTTAAAGACTATGAATATAAAAGGCCAAATATTGAAGAATTAAAAGAGAAGTTTACAGCTGCTTTAGAGAAGTTTGATAACGCAAAAACTGTAGAGGAACAAAAACAAGTCATTCATTCAATTAACGAAATTCGTAACGATTTTGGTACAATGGGGAATCTTTGTTACATTCGTCATTCTGTTGATACAACAGATGCTTTTTATAAGGAAGAGCAAGATTTCTTTGATGAATTCTCTCCAGTTGTACAAGGATATGGTACAAAGTATTATAATGCGTTAATTCATTCTCCATTCCGTGAAGAATTAGAAGCGTATTATGGGAAGCAATTATTTGCTCTTGCGGAGTGTGATTTAAAAACATATTCTGATGAAGTCGTGAAGGATTTACAATTAGAGAATAAATTGTCTTCACAATATACACAGTTATTAGCATCTGCAAAAATTGATTTTGCAGGAGAAGAAAGAACGTTATCACAGCTTATTCCATTTATGCAAGGGAAAGAGAGAAGTGAACGTAAAGCAGCAAGTGAGGCGTATTACGGATTTTTAGCTGAGAATGAAGAAGAGTTAGATCGTATTTATGACGAGCTTGTTAAAGTGAGAACGAAAATCGCCAAATCTTTAGGTTTCAAAAACTTTGTTGAACTTGGATATGCAAGAATGTACCGTACAGATTATAATGCGGAAATGGTAGCGAATTATCGTCAGCAAGTGCTAGATTATATCGTTCCCGTTACAACGGAATTAAGAAAACGTCAACAAGCGCGTATCGGTGTAGAGAAGTTAGCGTACTACGACGAAAACTTTGAATTTCCAACAGGTAACCCAACTCCAAAAGGAGATGCGGATTGGATTGTTAATCATGGAAAAACGATGTATAAAGAGTTATCGGCTGAAACAGATGAATTTTTCAATTTCATGTTAGATAATGATTTATTAGATTTAGTTGCGAAAAAAGGAAAAGCTGGCGGTGGATATTGTACATATATTGAGAATTATAAAGCGCCGTTTATCTTCTCGAATTTTAACGGAACGTCTGGTGATATTGACGTATTAACACATGAAGCAGGCCATGCTTTTCAAGTATATGAAAGTCGTAAATTTGAAATTCCAGAATATAATTGGCCAACATATGAAGCGTGTGAAATTCACTCTATGAGTATGGAATTCTTCACATGGCCATGGATGAAGTTATTCTTTGAAGAAGATGCAGATAAATATTATTTCTCTCACTTAAGTTCAGCACTTCTGTTTTTACCGTATGGTGTATCTGTTGATGAATATCAACATTATGTATATGAAAATCCTGAAGCATCACCAGAAGAGCGCAAGACAGCATGGCGTAATATAGAGAAAAAGTATTTACCGCATCGTGATTATGAAGATAATGATTATTTAGAGCGCGGTGGATTCTGGCAACGTCAAGGGCATATTTATAGCTCCCCGTTCTACTATATTGACTACACGTTAGCACAAATTTGCGCACTGCAATTTTGGAAACGTGCAAGAGATAATAGACAAGAGGCGTGGGAAGATTATGTGAATCTGTGCCAACAAGGTGGAAGTAAATCATTCTTGGAACTAGTAGAAGTTGCAAATTTAACATCACCATTTGCTGAAGGCTGTGTGAAAAGTGTTATTACAGAAATTGAAGCATGGCTACAAGCAATTGACGACACAAAATTGTAAAAAACATGCGCTTTTTTTCACATGTTTAACATCGACATAACGAGAAAATGATGAGATAATAAAAGAAAATTCAGAATACTAAAGAGGTGTTTCTAATAAGGAGCACCTCTTTTCACCAACAAAAGGGGGGAAAGAAGTATGCTTCAATCTAATATGGATGTGAGTTTAGAAAGTTTGGTGAACTCATTACAGTCTACCCGAAGCACGCTATTATCAGAAATTGAAATGTTAAATGATACAGAAGTGAATGTAAAGCCACGTCGTGATAAATGGAGTATTATTCAAATTTTGCATCACTTGCATTTAGTTGAACAATCTGTCACGTCTGCCCTTGCATATGCTTTACAAAAAAACGAAAGAAACACGACTCCATTTAAAGACCTCCAACTTACGCTGGATCGCACATATAAACGAGAAGCTCCTCAGCAAATGAAACCAACAGAAACGCTAATGAAAAAACAGCAAGGAATTCAATTACTAGAACATTCACGACAAGAACTATTACACACGCTTCATAGTGTTTTAGATGAAAAAGATCTATTTGAAAATGGATTAAAGCATCCTGTTTTTAATGATTTGAATTTGTATCAGTGGGTTCAATTTCTTGATTTGCATGAACAAAGACATCTTACGCAGTTAAAAGAGGCGAAACACGCAATTTTACAGCGATAATTAGAAGGAAGTGGGAGACCACTTCTTTTTCGTATGTGCATAGTTTTTCTTCTTATTTTGGAATACTACAGAAAGAAAGATAAGAAGGAGTTGAAAAGTATGTCCAAGAAAAAGAAAGAAGAAGAGCGCGCATGGAAAGCACGTAAAGAAAATCAAAAACCACATGGCAAAGTGAAAGCTTTTGCTGAATTAGTTGAAGGAACAGAAAAAACGTGATGAGTATTTCATCACGTTTTTTGTATGAGTGGAAAAGTTAATAAGAAAGTTGTACCTGTACCTTTTTCACTTATAATATCAATTTTTCCGTTCATAGCTTGCACAACACTGAATACGACCATCATTCCAAGACCAGTGCCTTTTTCTTTTGTTGAGTAGAAAGGGGATCCAAGGCGTTTTACTTGTTCTTGATCCATGCCAACTCCTGTATCTTTTATATATAATTGAATATGCTTATGATCAGGAACTAATGTGAAATAAAGATCACCGCCTTTTGGCATGGCCTCAATGCAGTTTTTTAAAATATTTAACAAACATTGATTTAGTTTTTGCTTTTCTCCCGCGATAAAAAAAGAAGTACTTTGCTTTATATAATGTGTACGCACATTTGTTAAATTAGCAAGCGGTGTAATTAACGATAATGCATGCAGTAGTTCTTCTTCTAACTGTAATGTTTGTTCTTTTTCAATACTTGGTTTTGCAAAGGTTAAATAATCTGTAAGAACGTGATTTGCTTGTTCGATTCCGTTGATGGCTATGTCAATATATAATTTTCGCTCTTGCTCAGTGCATGTATCTGACTGCAAAAGTTGTAAAAATCCTTTTGTTGAAGTTAACGGATTGCGAATCTCATGAGAGATGGATGCTGCCATTTCGCCAATTAAATGAAACTTTTCAGCATTCATAAGTTCGTTTTGAAGACGAACTTGAGTTTGTAATATGTGTAGTAAATATAAAATAAGTATCGTGCCAAGTATCGTACATAACTCATACACAATAATATGTGGTATATAATCAGTCTTATTTGTAACCTTTGAAAGGAAGAAAGGTATCCAACTCAATCCGTATGTGAGACTGTAGATAATAGCAAGTGCTACTTTTATACGATTAGAGGTTCGATTGAAAACTTTATATGTAAATAGTAGGACAATAAATAGAAGGATAGAACCGATAAGCGATGGGAAAACACCTATTCCTCCTAATAAGAAGCGGTATATATTTAGTACAACTAATATAGATCCACCGGCAATAGGACCTCCTGTTAATGTACCGACAATTAATACGATATGACGCATATCAAATTGAAATCCATAATTTGTTTTTGCTCCGAAAGTAATACATAGTATGGTAGCGAGGCAACATAATGTAATAAATATAGTTGAATTTAATTTAGGAGAACGTTTCCCTTTTTGATTCCAAAATAAATGGTATACGAGCATTGTAACAAGGATGAATAATATATTTAAAAAGAGATAAATAATAAAGGGTTTCAGCGGAGTGCCTCCTCTCTTCTCACATTAGATTAATCATACTATAAAATGAAAGAAATGAAATGAGAAATAGCGGAAAAATCAGAAATTTTTTCTGGTAGTATACAATATGTTACAATAAGCTTTGTCAATGAAAGAAGGAATTCCGTGTAATGCACGGGAGAGGTTCGCGAACTCCCTCTATAAAAAACTATGGAAACAACAATATCTTTAGGTATTGTTTTGTTTTTTTATTGTGACAGTTCAAGAACGTTCTTTCTTCTTATTCGTAGTAGAGAAGGAGAATGAGTGAAATGAAAAAAGAAAAGGCAGTTGTTGTTTTTAGTGGAGGACAAGATAGTACGACATGTTTATTTTGGGCAATAGAGCAGTTTGCAGAAGTAGAGGCTGTAACGTTTAATTACAATCAACGTCATAAGCTAGAAATTGATTGTGCAGCGGAAATTGCAAAAGAGCTAGGAATTAAACATACGGTACTAGATATGAGTCTATTAAATCAACTTGCTCCAAATGCGTTAACGAGAACGGATATGGAGATTACACATGAAGAAGGTGAATTACCATCAACGTTTGTAGATGGACGAAATTTACTATTCTTGTCATTTGCTGCTGTATTAGCAAAACAAGTTGGAGCACGTCATATTGTAACGGGTGTATGTGAAACTGATTTTAGTGGTTATCCAGATTGCCGTGACGTGTTTGTGAAATCGTTAAACGTTACTTTAAATTTATCCATGGATTATCCGTTTGTGATTCATACACCACTTATGTGGATTGATAAAGCGGAAACATGGAAATTATCAGATGAACTTGGAGCATTCGAGTTTGTTCGAGAAAAAACATTAACATGTTATAACGGAATCATTGGTGATGGTTGCGGTGAATGTCCAGCATGTCAACTTCGTAAAGCAGGATTAGATACGTACCTACAAGAACGCGAAGGGGCGAGTAACTAATGGATAATTTCTTTGGATTTCGCATTGTAGAAAGTTTGCAAAAAATGGACAAGGATATTCAGCGTAAACAGCTTAAATATCATAATAAAAGAGTAATGGTCAGCAAGGAATTTACATTTGATGCAGCACACCATTTACACTGTTATGAAGGGAAATGTAAAAACTTACATGGTCACACATATAAAGTTGTATTTGGGATTAGTGGATATGTAAATGAAATCGGTCTTGCAATTGACTTTGGAGATATAAAAGAAATTTGGAAGAATGAAATAGAAATTTATTTAGACCATCGTTATTTAAACGAAACGTTACCAGCGATGAATACAACTGCTGAAAATATGGTCGTTTGGATTTATGAAAAGATGGCAGAAGCGTTAACAAAAGATAATCGTGCGAACGAATATAAAGGAGCTCGTGTTGAATTTGTTCGGCTGTTTGAGACTCCAACTAGTTATGCGGAAGTAAGACGGGAGTGGATGCTAGATGAGTAAAATCCCTGTCTTAGAAATATTTGGTCCGACTATTCAAGGTGAAGGAATGGTTGTAGGACAAAAGACGATGTTTATCCGTACAGCTGGCTGTGATTATAGCTGTGCTTGGTGTGATTCAGCTTTTACGTGGGATGGATCTGCTAAAGATCAAATTAGACAGATGACAGCGGAAGACGTTTGGAATGAGCTTGTAGAAATTGGCGGCGAAAATTTTTCTCATGTTACGATTTCAGGTGGAAATCCGGCATTGCTGAAAAATATTGAGTTTCTTCTTTCTATATTAAAAGAGAATGGAATGCGAACAGCAATCGAAACGCAAGGGAGTAAATGGCAAGATTGGTTACTTCAAATTGATGAGATAACGATTTCTCCAAAACCACCAAGTTCGACAATGAAAACTGATTTTCAGAAGTTAGATGCTATGATTCAGAAACTAGCAGGAAAAGATATTAGTTTAAAGGTAGTAGTATTTGACGATTATGATTTCGAGTATGCAGTTAAGATGCACGAACGTTATCCACATGTACCATTTTTCTTACAAGTAGGAAATGATGATACAAAAACTGTGGATGATGCGATGTTGATTAAAAAGCTATTAGATAAGTATGAGTGGTTAATTGAAAAAGCAGTTAATCGTAAAGAAATGAATAATGCAAAAGTATTGCCGCAGCTTCATGCGTTAGTATGGGGAAATAAACGCGGAGTATAATGAGAAGGGATGTTTAAAATGGCAGGAAGATTAGATGAAGATTTAAAAGATGTAACATTGTTAGGAAATCAAAATACAAAATATTTATTTGAATATAGCCCAGAAATTTTAGAGGTTTTTGATAATAATCATCCAAACCGTGATTACTTTGTTAAATTCAATTGCCCTGAATTTACAAGCTTATGTCCGAAAACAGGCCAACCGGATTTTGCAACAATTTATATTAGCTACATTCCAGAACAAAGAATGGTAGAGAGTAAATCTTTAAAACTATATTTATTTAGTTTCCGAAATCATGGTGACTTCCACGAAGATTGTATGAACGTTATTATGAATGACTTAATTAAATTAATGGATCCACGTTACATCGAGGTATGGGGTAAATTCACACCACGTGGAGGGATTTCCATTGATCCTTACTGCAACTACGGTCGCCCAGGAACGAAGTATGAACAAATGGCTGACTACCGCATGATGAACCATGATTTATATCCAGAAACAATTGATAATCGTTAATATATAATAGAAAGAAAGGATCTGTATAACATACAGATCCTTTCTTTCTATTATATTATGCATTTTGATTAATGACAGTATAGTTTTTATGACTAACAACTGTAAGAGGTTCCATATCTAGTTCTCTAAAATTCTCCATAATTGTTATATCTACAATAACGGAGTTTTGATTTACTTTTTGAACACGGCCTTGCATTCCACCTTTAAATTCAATGATATCTCCAGTTTCTGCGATCTGCATAAGCAACTCTCCTTGTTACAGTTTTCCCAAAAAAGAATAATTTTGGTTTTTTATTTCTTCCTATTTTGAACCATATTGTCCATTTTGTAAATGTTTCCAAAGTAAAAATTCGAAAAACATTCACTTTTTGTAAGAAAATATGCAAGAATGTCATGTTATTAGAAAAAAAGAAGGGTTTAAATGCAGATATCTTTATATAGGGGTATAATAAAAATATACAATAACCTACTAAAGTGGGAGAAATTAGAGGCGGTAAAATGATGTTTGAATTTGTGGGGAGTGTTATAGCATTAATTTTATTTGTATTTTCTTATATACATTTAAAAAAGATCCGTCATCATGAAACGACTACATATTTTGATGGGATGGATGGGATACATGCTGGGGTCACAAATGAGAGTGGCGTGGATATGTAAAGGTGTATAACTTTCTTTTTTTGCGTGGTATGATATGTAAAAATAGTACATAATAGAGTTCGTAAGTGATGAATGGAGAGTGGAAAGAATGAAGATTTCTTTTATTCGTCATGGTCGCTTAGACCGTACTATAGAACCAATGACGGTTACATTCTTTCGTGAATGGATGAAAGGATATGACTTACATACTATAACAGAAAAAGCACCTATACCAACGGAAACAAGGGAAGCGGTTGAAGCGGCAAAATTGATTGTAACGAGTGATCAAAGGTGTGCTGTACAGTCAGCAGCTGAATTAACGGATTCTTTATCTTTTATGCAAAATACTCTATTTAGGGAAGCAGAAGTTCCGACGAGTTTTTATGCTCCAAAATGGTTGAAGTGTAAACCTAACGTATGGATGTTTATCGGACGAACAGTATGGATACTTGGTTACCATAAAGATGTGGAGTCTTATAAGGAAGTAAGAGAGAGGGCAAGACAAGCGGCTTACTTATTACATCGTTATGCTCTCGTACATGGAAGTATTGCTCTTGTAGGTCATAATTATGTGAATGTAATGATTGGTGCCGAACTGAGAGCGATGGGATGGTCTGGTTCTCCTATTTTGCACAGAGAGCCATGGGGATGTACAACATATACGTTTCATGAGGCGATGAATGGAAATGTATTGAATACGAATTTAACATAAAAGCACACGATTTATATAAATCGTGTGCTTTTTTTAAGATATAGAAATTTTGATGTTTAATGGCTTTATGAGATGTGCATAAGGTTCGCCTACAAGCATGACGATTTGATCTTTTTTATAACCTAGTTTTTCGTATAGTGAATAAGCGCGTTTGTTTTCTAAATTAACAAGTAATGCGATTTTTTCATACTCCTTTTCAGTTGCATGTATTTCAGCAGCTTCAATTAATTTAGAACCAATTCCTTTTCCGCCATATGCACTTGAAACGGATAAAGTATCAATGTAATATTCATCAAGCTCGGCTTCTTTTTCTAACGTAATCGATTCATCTTTATGTAATTCTCTTAAGTGATGTACAATTGGTGCATCAAGCTTTGTTGCTTCACTACCATGATAAGCGACAATAACTCCAACTGCACCCCCGTCTTGCTCATATACAAAACAGTTTTCATAGCTCAGTCGATTTCTCTCTTTTGAGAACCATGTTTCAAGTCCTAGTAATACTTCTGTCTCAACTGTGCTACCTGTGATTTTTTCAGCAATTTCGTGCAGAGCGTTATACAATAAAGGTGCTACCAGTTTCGCATCTGTCTTTTTTGCTTTCCGAATCATAGTATCCCTCCTAGTTCTATTTATATATTGTAGCATAGTGGTATGGAACTTTGCATAATGGAATGATGAAATGATTGATATAGAGAAGTAGCTATGTTAGTATATGATATTTAGTGGACATCTACTAACGATATCTTTTTTGAAAAATAATGAAAATGAAATGAAGGTATAGCATCTGGATAATTTTACAGTTGTTGACCTATAGAATATAAGATAAAATAAAATATTGCATAGAGGTGAAATACATGGATAAAGAATTAGCAAATACAATTTTGGATCAGCTGAAAAATGGTGAAATAAAGGAGTATGTTGTTACGAAAGATGTATTTTATACGTTCAGAGAAGTTTTAGTAAATCGAGAAGACTTTAAACATTTCATTGGTAACGCACAGCGCGGCGGACAGGTCATTTATACATATTCAGAAACGCCACGTTCGTAACTAAAAGAATATAGGGAGGAGACTTATGGGCGATTTTAAACAAGGCATATTACCGCATTGGGATTATATGTGGAAAGATAGAGCCGGAAATCGATTTATGGGGATGGTCATATATCCAGAGAAACGAAAGTGTTCGGCAAAAATGCTTCAGAAAATAAAAAGAGCATATGAAGAGGCTGTAGAAATTAAAGTAACTGTACAAGTTCAACATACATATCAGTACGTTGAAGGAATGATTGTGTACTTTGATGAAGAAGCTCCTGTATGTACAATGATTGATAAAGATGAAAATCCACATCATATATTTGTAAAAGATATTTTGCGTATTGAGCACTCTGAATAATCTTTTCATAAATAAGTTGAATTTCCATAATGATAATCTTTTTCTATAATAGTTATCTTTTAGTATGTAACGCGAACTGAAAGTATATGTATAATATTGAATAAAGCAAAGTTGATAAATGTAATCGTTTTTTAGAACAGATTATCGTTTCATGTCTGTTCTTTTTTGCGTGATGCTGGAGAAATATATTCCTCCAGCATTTGCCGTTTTATGACAAAATATATTGTTAACTTTTTTTAAAATAAGGTTAAATTCGTTGACAACTTTTTTGAAAAGCACTTTATTGACATGAGTTTTAGAATGTTGTTTCATAGTCATTGTATTGAAAAAAATCGACGGTCTTGTCGAAAAGTAAAAGTTAAAAAAAGAAAGAATTTATACATATATCTTGTGTCTTATTTTGAAACGTAATACAATATATAGAGAAATCAAGAAACAACATACAGAGAGTATAGATTGAAAAGGGAGGGTCGGAAATGTTAGTTGCATATGATTCTATGACAGGAAACGTGAAGCGTTTCATCCACAAATTAAATATGCCGGCCGTTCAAATTGGTGAAGATCTAGTAATAGATGAAGACTTTATTTTAATTACGTATACAACAGGTTTTGGCAATGTACCAGAACGTGTTTTAGAATTTTTAGAGCGCAATAATGAAAAATTAAAAGGCGTATCTGCAAGCGGCAATCGTAACTGGGGAGACATGTTCGGTGCAAGTGCTGACAAAATTTCTGCTAAATATGAAGTGCCTATTGTATCAAAATTTGAGTTATCAGGAACAAATAACGATGTAGAATATTTTAAGGAAAGGGTGCGGGAGATTGCGACACATTGAACTGAATAATGAAATCACGCAAATGCAGGACGGTTTTTATCAGCTTCATAAAGATAAAGAGGCATTAGAAGTCTTTATGGAAGAAGCTAGAGAGAATACCGTTCATTTTAATAGCGTGGCAGAGCGAATGGAGTATATGAAAGAACATGATTACTATTACAACGTTCTGGACGAGTATAACTTGGAGGAAGTAGAAGAGGTATATAACATCGCTTATGGTGAAAACTTCGAGTTCCAATCTTATATGGCAGCATCTAAGTTCTACAAAGATTATGCGTTAAAAACAAATGATCAAAAACAATACTTAGAAAGCTATGAAGATCGTGTAGCAATTGTGTCATTATACTTAGGACGCGGTGATGTTGCGAAGGCAAAACAATTCGCAAGCATGATTGTCAAACAAAACTACCAACCAGCGACACCAACCTTTTTAAATGCGGGAAGAAGCAGAAGAGGAGAAATGGTGTCTTGTTTCTTGTTAGAGATGGATGATAGTTTAAATTCAATCGGCTTTAACATTAATACTGCAATGCAATTATCAAAAATCGGTGGTGGAGTAGCTTTAAACTTATCTAAGCTACGCGCACGCGGTGAGCAAATTAAAGGTATCGACAACGCTGCAAGTGGTGTAGTACCTGTTATGAAATTACTTGAAGATTCGTTTTCATATGCGAATCAGCTTGGCCAACGAAAAGGTGCTGGCGCAGTATATTTAAACATTTTCCATTGGGATATTATTGAATTCTTGGATTAATTGGTAGTCCCTCTATACAGTAATGTGTATGAGAAAACCTTGTGAACCTAACCAATAGGGTGTCGCATTAGCGGCTAACGGTATCAGTTGAATAAGGGGTAAAAGAAAAAGAACCCGCGAAGAAGCTGACTAAGAGAGCCTACGGTCCATGTACGTGGATAGCAGGTAATACCGTGCCAAGCTTGAAAGAAATATTACTTGGGTGAAGTGGAATCTTATATTCACCGGAGGCGAGATTCCATGAACTGTGGAATTTATTTGATAATTAATAAGGAAAACAGGAAGTTTTATATTGGTAGTTCTAATAACTTTCCTAATTATCAATACTTTCAAGAAGGTGTAGAGACTATCGAACGCACGTCATTAGACGAAAGCTAGTAGAGTAGGCTGGAAATAGGTACCAGTCGAAGTGCAAGGCAACCAGTTGCAGGTTGATGATATAGTCCAACCTTCATAGAAATATGAAGACGAGTTGACCAAAAAAATAAATGCCGATGAGAAGAGCCGTATTCAGTCTCTATCAATCGGAATTATCGTTCCAAGTAAGTTCTTTGAGCTTGCTGAGAAAAACGAACCTTTCCATGTTTTCGCGCCTTATACAGTGTATAAAGAATACGGAAAGCATTTAGATGATATTGATATCGATGAAATGTACGATGAATTAATGAGCAATCCGAAAGTGAAGAAGAAGCCGCTAGATATTAGTGCACGTGATATGCTTATTAAAATTGCTATGATTCAGCTTGAGTCTGGTTATCCGTACTTAATGTTTAAATCAAATGCAAATAACCAACATCCATTGAAGGATATTGGAACTGTGAAGATGTCCAACTTGTGTTAAATATGTAGCACCTTCTAGTAGAAATGCTAGTCGAAAACTCCGTTAAACGGGGAAAGCCTCAAATTTGAGGTAACCTACCGTGCTAAATCTTATCTTAGAATGAGTCGCTTTCTGTAAAATGTATTTTGGGAATTAAAGTACAGAGGATGGCGAGGTAAAATGAATCAGAAAGTCTCTTATGGTTTTATTTATATGACAGTAAATAAGTTAAATGGGATGAAATACATTGGAAAATGTATTTATAAAAGACAAAATAATTGGTGTAACTATCTAGGATCTGGATTATACCTTCAAAGAGCTATCAAAAAGTATGGGAAAGAAAATTTTGAAAAGCACATACTGATAGAAGCTTTTTCTGAAGAAGAATTAAACAATCTAGAGGAAGAATATATCCTAAAATTTGATGCTGTAAACTCTCAAAAATTTTATAATGTGAAACTCACTGCAATTGGCGGAGATATTTTCACAAACAATCCTCGTAAAGAGGAAATACGTGAAATAAGAAGAAAGCAGATGAGTGGAAAAGGAAATCATCAATATGGGAAAGCTAAGACTATCAAAATGATAGAAGCAGTAAAACAAGCAAATTCTAGAGCTGTTATTGTTGAAGGGATTTATTATAAAAGTCAAACAGAGGCGGCTAAAGTATTAAATTTAGGAATAACTACTGTGAACTATCGGTTGAATAGTGATAACTTTCCAGAGTGGCTAAGGATTAAAGAGAAAAACAATATTCAAAAACAGTCTAATAATCCTACGTGTAAGCTAATTGTCGATGGGATAGTGTATGAGAGCATTAAAGATGCAGCTAGGTCCTTAGGTATATCATCCCCTACTGTAATAAGACGTTTAGATAGTGAGAAACATCCTAGTTATAAGAGACTTTCTGAAAGATTAAGATAAGTAAAAGCCTAACGACTATCCCTTATGGGAGTAGAGCGCAAGCGATTGGCGTTCGAAAAGCGGAGCACCTAATCAGGTAATGCTGTAGGTGATGATATAGTCTGTCCTGTATGGTGACATACAGCAGTTGCATGAGCAACGGACTGAGGAATAGCGAACTCGGTTGAACATTCGAGACAGAAATCTTCCAGCTTCAAGAAACTTCTGAAATAAATGATTATGGTACAGATGACATTATCCGTCGTGATATTAACTGTAACTTAGGATCGTTAAATATCGTAAATGTAATGGAAAATAAAGAAATTCGTGAAGCAGTTCATGCGGGAATGGAAGCTTTAACAGCTGTTTCTGATATGACAATCATTCCGAATGCACCAACTGTGAAAAAAGCAAATGATGAGCTTCATTCAGTAGGGCTTGGCGCAATGAACTTGCACGGATATTTAGCAAAAAATAAAATCGCTTATGAAAGTGCAGAAGCGAAAGAGTTCGCTCGTACATTCTTTATGATGTTAAATTACTACTCTATTGAGAAAAGTATGGAAATCGCTAAAGAAAAAGGCGAAACATTTAAAGACTTTGATAAGTCTGATTATGCAAGCGGCACATACTTTGAAAAGTATGAAACGACAGATTATAGCCCAGTAACTGAAAAAGTTCAGCAATTATTTGAAGGAATTCATATTCCGACAAAAGAAGATTGGACAAGTTTAAAAGAGCAAGTGCAGAAGAATGGTTTATACAACTCATATCGTCTTGCCATCGCTCCTACGCAATCGATCAGTTACGTTCAAAATGCAACTTCAAGCGTAATGCCGATTGTAAGTCAAATTGAATCAAGAACGTATGCGAATGCGACAACATATTATCCAATGCCGTATTTATCAAAAGATACGTTCTGGTACTATAAATCTTCTTACGATATGAATCAGTTTAAATTAATTGATTTAATCGCAGAAATTCAAGAACATATTGACCAGGGAATTAGTACAATTCTTTACGTTAATAGTGATATTTCAACACGTGAATTAGCACGTTATTACATCTATGCACATAAAAAAGGCTTAAAGAGTCTGTATTATACGAGAACACGTAAATTAAGCGTGGAAGAGTGTGTGGCTTGTACTGTTTAATGGCATATTGCCATACTAAATGAATAACCCAACAGTATGAGCAGGGTTATGAACCCTGCTCATACTTGGTTTGTTCTACTAAACGGTTAGCTTTTCATTATTAGATGGAAATTTAACCGTTCAGTAGAACAATAATAGATATAGGGGTGATTCAATGCGCGCTGTTAACTGGAATAAAAAAGAAGACGATTTCAGTTTAATGTTTTGGAAGCAAAACATCGCTCAGTTTTGGACAGAAGAAGAAATTGCGGTTTCGTCTGACAAAAATACTTGGGTGCAATTATCGAAAGAAGAGCAAATTGCTTATAAGCGTGTATTAGGTGGTTTAACACTTTTAGATACGAAACAAGGCGGCGAAGGGATGCCACTTGTACTTGTTCATCTTGAAAATTTACAAGCGAAAAGTGTATTAGCTTTCATGGGTGCTATGGAAGAAGTACATGCGAAGAGCTACAGTCATATCTTTACAACATTAGCTACTGAAGAAGAAATCGATGAGATTTTTGACTGGGTAGACAATCATCCGTTACTTGAGAAAAAGGCTGGTATTATTACAAGTTACTATCGTCGTTTATTAAAGCCTGAAGTAACGAAAAAAGAGTTATATATGGCAATGGTAGCAAGTGTATTCTTAGAAAGTTACCTATTCTATAGTGGATTCTTCTATCCACTTTACTTAGCTGGTCAAGGAAAACTAACAGCAAGTGGTGAGATTATTAACCTTATTATCCGTTAACTAATAGCGGCTTTTGGTAGAGATACCAATTGAAAAACCCTTTTAATTGCTGGGAACCCCTATTGTAAATTTATCTGTTTTATTATTGATGAATATATACATTCGGGTTATTCTCTAACTATCAATAGATGGAAAGGAGAATAGCTGATAGGGCAATCAGCAGCGAAGCCTTTATCTAGCGATAACATGTACGGAAGTATTAGACACCGAAAACTGTATAAACAGTGGTGGGTGCGATACGTAGATAAAGGAACGTTCAACGACTATCCCAATGGCGGTGAAATTCCGCAATAGGAGTAGGGCCAAGCGGTGGGTGAGAATCCCTTAAATCGAAATGGAGGGCTACCTGAGAAGGTAGATGATATAGTCTCTTCTTGCAGGAAACTGTAAGCTGTGTAAACGGCATAGGAGTAGCGAATCTATGTGAAGGTAAAGGATGAGTCAATTCACGGCGTATTCGTCGGTATTTTAGCACAACAAATCTTCGCGGAACTTTCTGCAGAAGATCAACAAGAAGTGCAAAAAGAAACGCAAGAGTTATTAATGGAACTATATGAAATTGAAATGGCATACACAGAAGAAATTTATACTTCTATCGGTCTTGTAGAAGATGTAAATCGTTTCGTTCGTTACAATGCGAATAAAGGACTTATGAACTTAGGACTAGAGCCGAAGTTTGAAGAAGAAGAAATTAACCCAATCGTTTTAAATGGTTTACGTACAGATACGAAAAACCATGATTTCTTCTCTGTAAAGGGAAATGGTTACGTAAAAGCAACGAACGTTGAAAAGTTATCTGATGATGACTTCGTGTTTAATTTTTAATATATGATCATAAAGAAAAGCTGTCTTATCAATGAATAAGACAGCTTTTCTTTATAATTTTGTTTACATAACACTATTATTTTTGTATAACGATTTTCGTTTGAAAAATTCTATCCGGTTAATGGATAGAATTTTTTTTGTAAGTAAATGGGTATTTACAATCTTTTTGTATCGGTGTATTATTTAACTAGTACACCAATACAAAAGGAGGGAAGAAATGAAAATAGAGTTTTCTCCAAATATACCAATTTACATTCAGGTAATGGAATACATAAAAAAAGAAATCGTAACGGGACATTTATTGCCTGGTGATAAAATTCCCTCTGTGCGTGAATTAGCGAGTGAATTACAAGTAAATCCAAATACGATCCAGCGTACATTTCAAGAGCTCGAACGAGATGGGGTTGTTGTAACACGTAGAGGAATGGGAAGATATGTAACGAATGAAGGGGAGAAAATTATGGAGCTGCGAAAAGAGATGGCGAAAGAATTACTTCATTCTTTTATAGATGGAATGGACAATTTAGGGTTTTCAGAAGAAGAAATTCTTACAATCCTTCGTTCTTCATTACATGAGAAAAGGGAGGAGAGCGAATGACAGAGCTATTAAAAATAGAAAACTTATGGAAGAGATACGGGTTAAAAGCAGTAATCCGCGAATTAAGCATTGAGATTACGGAAGGGAAAATTGTTGGACTCGTTGGAGATAACGGGAGCGGGAAAACGACGTTATTGAAAATGATTGCTGGTTTGCAGCATCCTTCCGAAGGGAGTATTACAATCACTGGTAAAAAAGTAGGATTAGAAACGAAAGAAATTGTTTCTTTTATGTCTGATAAGCCAGTATTTGATGATTGGATGACAGTAAAAGATTCTATATTTTTCTATCGTGATTTTTATAAGGACTTTGATATGCAAAAAGCGGTAGATACGATTGCGGAGTTTAAAATACCGTTAGAAGAAAAAGTTACAGCTTTATCAAAAGGGATGGTTGAAAAGCTACAAATTATTTTAACGTTTTCTCGGAAAGCGAAGTTATACGTACTAGATGAACCACTGGGCGGAATTGATCTCGTTTCTAGGGAACACGTACTGGAACTTATTTTACAGTTTTATCGCGAAGATTGTACGATACTAATTTCGACGCACTTAATAAATGAAGTTGAAAATATTTTTGATGAAGTAATCTTTTTAAAAGATGGGGAAATTGTATTGTATGAAAATGTAGAAGAATTACGTTTTCAAAGAGGGAAAGCGGTCACAGATGTGTTTAAGGAGGTGTTTAGTAGATGAAGCCGAGCTTAATATATATGTACAATATAAATAAAAAACAAATAATTATTTCTTTGTTATCATTTATATTCGTTGTCGCTGTAGCTTTCGTAAGTTTGGGAAATTATATTAAACAAGAATCAGGAGAAGTAAGACAAACAATTATAGTTGCTTTCGTTATTCTAGTATATATAACTTTTTTAGCAATGATAGTTATTCAGGCGGTGTCTGCATTTGGAAAAATGACTGAAAGCACATTATTTCGGTTAACATCGATATCCGGTAAAAAGATTGTTTTAGCAATATTGTTATACGCTGTAATTTATTTACTTATTTTTGAATTAATAGGCTCTATTTTTTTATATGGTATTTCTATGAAAATAATAAAAGGTACAGAGCTCTATGAAGTATTATTTACTCAAAGTGTATTCAATCCACTAAAGCACCTCTTTAGTACTATGTTATATGTATTTAATTTATCTAGCATATTGCTAGTATTACTTTTTTCAGTAGCAAGCGTTAAAGTGTTTTCTTTGAAAAAGAAGAAGTTAAAATATCCAATGGTATTTTTCTTATTTTTACTAGTAACAAAATTATTAGGTACTATATATGGAATGTTGGGCGGTCTTGCACCTGCTGCACCTCTAATAAAAAAATTAGTATATATAGATGAATCATCAGGAGCGGATGTGTTTCTCTATCCGGAAAAACTTATGAATTTATATAGCCTTAGTTTTTCTATAGGAATATTTATTCTACTTGTTTATATAACAGGTCGCATAATCGATAAAAAACTAGAAGTCTAAAGGAGGAATCAGCATTGGGAAACGTAGTAGTAAAGTTAGAGAATGTTCGAAAAAGGATTGGTGGAACGGAAATTATTCGTGGTTTATCATTTGAAGTTTGTGAAGGGGAAGTATACGGGTTCCTTGGACCAAACGGTAGCGGTAAGACAACAACGATTCGTATGATGACAGGTCTTATTTCAATGACAGAGGGCGATATTACAATTTGTGGTCAGAGTATTCGCACGGAGCGTGAAAAGGCGCTAGAGCAAATTGGAGCGATTGTAGAAAATCCTGAACTATATGATTATATGACAGGAATGCAAAACTTGAAGCATTTTGCGAACATGGCAATTACACCAATTAGTAAAGAGCGCATTGCTGAAATTGTAAAACTGGTTGAATTAGAGCATGCAATTCATAAAAAGGTGAAAACATATTCACTTGGTATGAAACAACGTTTAGGAATTGCACAGGCATTACTGCATCAGCCGAAAATTTTAATTTTAGATGAGCCGACAAATGGATTAGATCCAGCTGGTATTCGCCAAATTCGTGATTATTTACAACGTTTAGCGAAAGAAGAGAATATTGCTGTAATCGTATCAAGTCACTTATTAAGTGAAATTGAACTTATGTGTGATCGCGTCGTTATTATTAAGCAAGGTGAGTTTGTACAAGAATACAACTTACATGAACAAGCAAAACATGATGAGACAGTAGTTGTAGCGTTTGAAGTAGATGAAGTTCAGAAAGCAAATGAAATCATTACAGGTAAGGCGCAAGGAAATGTCATTGTCGTATCTGTAAAGAAAGAAGAAATTCCACAACTTGTAAAGAAACTTGTGAATGAAGATGTGCTTGTATACGGAGTTACCGTTCAAAATAAAACGTTAGAGGATGAGTTCTTAGCGATTACAGGGGGAGTGAAAGCGTAATGTTTAAATTAATTCAAAATGAATTTTTAAAGTTGCATGCGAAAAAAGGTATGTATATTTTAATTGGTGTTATTGCAGTATTGGAAATTTTGGGAGTTTTAGCGATGCTGAAATGGGGAGATGGAACTGAATTTAAAGGATCATATTTAGATTTTGCAAGTTCAGAGATTGGTTTAATTACTTTGTTTGCAACGATTTTTGGCATTACGATTGCTTCTCGTATAATTACGGATGAATTCCAAAAAGGTACAATTAAGCAGTTATTAATTCGTCCAAGAAAACGAATGACAGTTTTATTCTCTAAATATATTACAGTGTTACTTACTATAGTATTTATCATATTTGCTAACACGATTATTTCAATGATTATTGGCGGAATTGCAATGGATGGTAGTAAAACAGAATTAACGATAGGAATCGTAATGAAATCTACTTTATATCAAGTACTTTCACCGTTCTTCTTTGCGACGCTTGCATTTTTCTTAGCAAACGTATTTAGAAAGTCTGTCTTACCATTAATTATTACGATGTTCCTCTTCTTTTTACAAGGACCAATTAATATGGTACTGATGATGTTTGCAAAAGGTGTAGCGAAGTTTGTAGTGTTCTTCCATTTAAATTTAAGTGTGTACGATAGCAATAAGCTAGTAAGTGGCGGAATAGAACCAACATTTACAGAGTTTACATTTACAACTTCATTATTACTTGTAGCTGCATACTTTGTTGTATTACTTGTAGCATCAAGTGCATTATTCCAAAAACGTGACGTATTATAATAAAAGAAATCCCCGCTTGTAAAAACGGGGATTTTTATTACATAACTTTCTCGTATATTTCAACCGAAAGAAAAGAATGATTACTATATATGGTGTTCAAAAGTATTTGAGAAAAATAGGAAGAATTTCAACTATATTCATATTATAATTTAGTTATCTGAACATGTACTTTTACTATCTTTGGAGGTGTTCGATATGCACGATGCATTTTCACGCATAAGACTACGCAGTTTTTTTGGATGGATGATTATAGGGCTGTTCCTTACGATGATCCCATTAGGTCTATCAAATGTTTCTGAGAATACGACGGAGGTTATTTCACAAATAACTGTGTTTTTTGTATTTCCGTTATTTTGGTTATACGTAAAAACCAATAAAAATAATGTTATATTTAACAGTTTTTTTGATAAACCAGGACGTTTACCGTGGGGATTAATTGTGTTAGCAACGATAATGGGAATGATTTTTTCCGTTGGTATATCTCATATTCAATTTTATATATTAGCACATACGTTACCGAATTTCTTAGTTACTATGTTAGAAGACGGAACTGTTATTAATACGAGTAACATATATATGACGATATTTACTTTCATTTCAGCATGTGTATTAGCACCAATTATGGAAGAGGTTATTTTTAGAGGCTTCTTTTTACAGCGAATGGCTTATAAATGGGGAATTAAAAAAGCTGTCATTATATCTTCCATTATTTTTGGCTTAGGACATTTTGATGTTATTGGTGCGTTTATGTTTGGTGTTGTTATGTGTCTTTTATACATAAAGACAAAAAATATATGGACGAATATTGCTGTGCACGCTCTAAATAATTTCATTGCAACAAGTATGCAATTTGTCGGCGGAGAAGAGAGCAGCGCCATTTCAATTCCTGAATTACAAGCGCAAAGTAATTTATGGATCGGTATCGGTCTTACAGTCGTTGGATTACTTTGGTTAATTCCTTATGTTTGGAAACAATGGCGTATGGTAAAAGAAGTGGGTGTGCCACCAGTGCGCTTCATACATGAGGAAAAAGTAGTGAGTGCATCAGAAGGAAATGAAGTGTATAGTCAAGTGATTGTAACAGATAGATTGATGGCTGTAGAGCTACCAGATGAGGCTGTAAATAAGCTCCGATTAGAAGAAAATGATTATGTAACAGTATCTGTAGAAGACGATAAAATCGTTATAAAGAAAGCACATAATAGATAAGTAAAAAGTAGCTCTTTGTGAGCTACTTTTTACTTTGTAATAATTTCTACACGAAAATTATTGCCGTTCTTTACATATTTAATATCTGTAACAGTACGAACTGCTTTTAAAATCTCAACTTTTTCACCAATTCGAGGGATAGTCGGAACATTATCCCAAATGCCAAGCAAGTCATCTAATTGTCCCGTTTTTTCATAAAACCAGATTTTCAATGTAAAGCCCCTTTCTCGAACTTTATGTATTTTAATACATAATATATTATTTTTATTCTTATTGTAAGAGGTTTTTATATATTTTATGAATAAAAATTAATTAATCTTCTGGGAAGATATGTTCAATATCAGGGGTAAGAGATATTTCTGATAATACGATATGAGAAACAGTCGTTGCATATGAAGAAACATCATTAATAAATTCTTCAAGTTCAACGAGTGAAGGAACAGAAATTTTTACAATGTAGCATAAGCTTCCTGTTACGCGGTAACAAAAACTTGCAGATGGATAGGACTGAATAAACTGTTGCATACGTGTTGTATCCCCGTTTTTTAAAGTGATTTCTAAAATACAGTCTAAAACAAGTCCTGCTTTTTTATAATCGATATCGATTGTGTATTTTTGGATCACGCCTTCACTTTCGAGTTTACGAACACGCTCTGCAGTAGACGGAGCAGATAAGTTTACTCGTTTCGCCAATTCACGCATGGAAAGGCGACTATCATTATATAATTCATTTAAAATTTTTCGGTCAACACGGTCTAGTTGCATTTGTAAATATACCTCCAGTAAAATAATAATTTTTGTAAAGAAAAAATATAAATTAAGATTCATATGAAATGTAAAATGAGCTTTATTTATTTTACAATAAAACAGAAGGAAATAGGAGGGGAAATGATGGAGAGAATTTCATTATCAAATGTAGGAGATACAAAGTTTCAAAAGTTATTAGGTCATAATCCGGAAATATTACATTCGTGGAGTACATTAGAAAATACACTGTACAATAAAGGAACTCTTTCAGCAGAGCTGAAGGAACAAGTGAGAAGAACATTAGCGTACGGGAATGAATGCCCGTACTGTATGGCAAAGGGAAGGCCTGATGATATGCAAAAGGTAGAAGAAATTGGTGTAGCAGTAACTTTTGCGCATACATTTATTCATGACAAAAAGGCGATAGATGATAATATGTTTCATGTATTGAAACAATATTGGACGGAAAAAGAAATTGTAGAGCTTTGCGCTTATATTTGTTTTATTACTGCATCGCAACAACTTGGTTTTCTATTTCAATTACAGCCAAACGAAGCATTAAAATTATTTTAAGAAAATAATTGCGAATTATGTAGAAAAAAATAAGAATATTTCGTATAATTTAAGTATAATCATTTTGAAAATAGGGGTGGCATCATATGGAGCAAATTCCGGTAAAGAGAATAGAAGAAGTACTTGTTGTAGCAGGGGATGACAAACAAAAGCAAAAGGAATTTTATGAATTGCTCTTATCTACTGAGTTTTATGTTGCTGGCTCACTAGAAGCAGAGGAAGGGGCAACAGAAGGAATACTTCGCTTGCGTCATTTCCAAGGAGAGGGTAGATGGATCGTTCCGTTCTTTACACAAATGGAATTTGTAAAAGACGTGTTGCCAGAAGGAACACCCCTTATTACGATACGTGGGAAAGAATTATTTAGTAGTATTGAGAAAGATGCTACAGCAGTATTAAATGTCGGTACTGATATAAGTAAAACATTTATTCCAGAAGAAATTGCAGATATCGCATCTGGACGAATTTTTAACTATTATAAATAAAGTGAAACTTTAATCAGTGGGGGTTTTCTTCATCCCCCACTGATTATTAGTTGAACCAATCGGGCTTTAATGGGCAGCCCGACCCCCACCTAACTTCTTTGCTTTCGCTGCATTTTGAGGTGGGGGTCTTACTGCCCATTAAAGTGGGATGAAAGGAAAAGCATAATCGCTTTTCCTTTTTAATTTGAACACGGAGTGGCTACGCCAGAAGAAATAGAGAGTGTTTTATTATTTGTATTTATTGTCGCTGTAGCTCCAAGAGGAATCCCAATGTTTGGGCTTATATGTCCAATCGGTAAACCGAATAGGACAGGTATAGCATATGAAGTGAAATATTCATATAGTATTGTTTGCAATGATTGAGATGGTTTAGAAGGAGTGCAGTCATGACAACTTGTAAAAATAACACCACTACATTCATGAAACTTTCCAGATAAAAGTAGCTGATTTAACATACGGTCAATGCGATATGGTTCTTCCCCAATGTCTTCAAGCAATAAAAGTTTATTGGCTGTATTTATCTCGTAGGAGGAGCCAATGATACTCGTTAACACCGCTAAATTGCCTCCAACTAACTGGCCTGTAACTGTACGGGAAGAGCTAGGTACGATACATTCTGAAGCAGATAAGATGGTTGAATATGGGTGAAATAGTTGGTTGAAAGAAGATAAAGAAAGAGAATCTACACCTTTACCTAATTCTTCTACCATTGGGCCATGAAAAGTAACAAGCTTTGCATAACGTGAAAAGGCAGTATGTAAAGCTGTAATATCGCTATATCCCCAAAAGATTTTTGGATTTTGCCGAATGATTTCATATTGAATGTGAGGGAGGAGACGAGCGCTACCGTAACCACCTCGTGCACAGAAAACAGCCTTTACTTCAGGATTTGAAAATGCTTCATGTATGTCATTGAGCCGGACTTGATCCCTTCCAGCTAAATATCCATATTTCTCATAGACACTCTTCCCGATTACTACAGATAAACCCATTTCTTGTAATACCTTTACACCTTTTAATACATTTTCAATTGTTGGTGGCCCGGATGGTGCAATAATCATTACTGTATCACCTTGTTGTAATGCATTTGGATATATCATTGTTTTCAGCCTCCTTCACTTTCAATATATTCGCTTCATAGGAAGTTCAACCCTTGTAAAAGAAGGGGAAAGTTTGTCAAATAAAGAAGATATAAAGGGAATAGGAGGAGAAATGATGTTTACAAGTCGAGTTATAGATACATTACAAATTAAGTATCCCATCATTCAAGCCGGTATGGCGGGTGCGATTACAACGCCAGAACTCGTTGCAGCTGTGAGTAATAGCGGAGGATTAGGAACGCTTGGAGCAGGCTATATGAGCCCAGAACAAATTCGTGAAGCGATTTATAAAATACGGGAACGAACAGATAAGCCTTTCGGTGTTAATTTACTATTAACGAAAGAGATACAAATAGAAGAAGAGAAGATAAACTTGGCCAAGGGATTACTTAGCGGAGTGAATAGAGAATTCGGTATAGAGGAAGAAGAACAGTTAAAGCTTCCAAAAAGTTATAAAGAACAATTACAAGTGTTAGTAGAAGAAAACGTGCCAGTCGTTAGTTTTGCATTTCAAACGTTAGAAAAAGAAGAAATAAATGACTTGAAAAGAAGCGGAATAAAAGTCATCGGAACAGCTACTCATGTGGCAGAGGCGAAAGTACTTGCTGAATTAGGAGTAGATATTATTGTCGGTCAAGGTAGTGAGGCAGGGGGCCATAGAGGAACGTTTATCGGGAAAGAACAGGACGCTATGATTGGGACGTTCGCATTAATTCCGCAGTTAGTAGCAGCAGTTCCGCATATCCCGATTGTTGCAGCAGGTGGTGTAATGAACGGGCAAGGGCTTGTTGCGGCATTTACACTGGGAGCAGAAGCTGTTCAAATGGGATCAGCCTTTTTAACGAGTGAAGAGAGTATTACGCATGACGTGTATAAAAAAGCGGTTTTACGTAGTACAGATACGAGTACAACTGTGACTCGTGCGTTTTCCGGGAAATATGCACGAGGTATTCGTAATGAATTTATAGAGAAGCATGAAGGGAAAGAAGAAGACCTTCCGATGTATCCGGTGCAAAATGTATTAACCTCTAAAATACGCCAACAAGCAGCAAAGCAAAATAATGGAGAATATATGTCACTTTGGGCAGGACAAGCGTCATCATTAGCAAGAATAGAATCAGCTCAGCATGTAGTGGAGCGAGTGATGAAAGAAGCAGATAACGTAATTGAACAATTGCAAAATGTATATAGAAAAAGACCACTTGAATAATTCAAGCGGTCTTTTCTTTAGTTTGCTTTATAAAATTGTTGGATGGCTTCATCAATATAAACCCAGCCTTTCCAACCTAAGTGCATGTGATCTTTTAAGAAGTATTTATCATACTCATGATTTGAGAAGTCGGCAATTGGATAGCCAGCTTTCTCAATTTGCTCATGAACTTTCTTATAGTACAATTCTCGGCGTTCTTTCGGGAAGCCAGCGTAATCGTACCAAGGACCTTTTACAGGAACAGAAATGAAGAGTGGTTTTGCACCAGATTGTTTTAATAAATCAAGTGCAATTTGTAAATCTTCATATTCTGGCGATTGATCATAAGCATCATTTTTTAAGTAACCTTCACGTTGCTTTAATTTCTTCTTGATTTTGCTGTTGAAGTAACCATCTTCAATACCGTAATTGTTAGATCCAGATTCTGCTGCACCTGTTTGATCTGCATGTTTACGAGCCTCTTCCCAGCTCATTTGTTTTAATGACGGGTCAAGTTTTTCTTTATGCGGTTTAATATTAAACATAGCTGTAAATAAATCTTTACGATCTAAAATGTTACGATAAATATAAGCGAAAGGTTTAGCAGCAAGTGCTTTTATTTTATGCTTTGTATCATCGTAAACGATACCTTCAAGCGAAATTTCAAGTAAAGTTTCTTTCTTAACGATCTCAAAGTTTAATAAACGCTTTGCAATTTGCTTTTTCATTTCAGGTTTTACATCATCGTTGAAAATGAAGTGGTAACCTTGTTGTTTTGAAAAGTTAGGTGCAAAGTGTGTTTCATCAATACCTTGTGGCACAAACCATTGCGGAGAAAGAACGAATACCATTTTCTTATCCTTCAATTGATCCATCGTAGATGCAAAGTTTAATACATGTACAAGGTCTTGTGTTCCGCCACGTCCAAGTAGGAATGGTGTGAATCCTTCAGGCTTTACTTTGAAATAATTTGATGGATGGTAAGCATCCATACGTGCGAATTCCGATGAACCATACATCGGAAGGTATTTCGAGTCTGCTAACATCTTTTGCTGTAAAATCATACTTTGAATCTTTTCTTCTTTTAAAGAAGTGGCAGCTTGTTCTACTTTTTCATCACTTAAAAGTGGAAGTAGGAAGCGCGTTGGAATAAGTAAGAATACAGCAAAAAGGGCCAATGCTAAAAGCATCGGACCAAATTTTGCTTTGTTCATCGGATTTCTTCCAACTTCTTAATAACCATGTTTGGAGTAGCCCACTCGTCACGGTCAAAATCAGAAATAGAAACTTCAATATCTAAACGCTCTTGGAATTCAACTAATAAAGATACTACAGCGAAAGAATCAAGAATACCTTCTTCAAATAATTGAACATCTAAGTTTTCTTTTACAATATCGTTTTCACATACTTCTTCTAAAATATCTAATACTTGCTCTTTGAATTCTGCCATTTTTAAAATCTCCTTTATATCCGAAATATATTATATGTGCAACTTCTTAATGGTATAAGAAGGGTGCATTAAAAGTATCTGTTAAGGTGTCCAGAGAAAATGAGGAAACCGAAACATACAACGTGGAACGTAATTACAATCGCAAGGACGTGTGTAAATTTATTGTTTGGCCAAAACTTATGCTTCTTGTTTTTTCGTTCAAAAATATCGAATAAAATAAACAGTGCGGCATGATATAGACCATAAATAACATACTGCGCAACAGCGCTTCCTTGGATGTGCCAAATTCCCATAATGAAGAAGTTTAAAAATGCCCCGATATACGAAATAGTGTAACGGTTCTTAATTAACTTTTTCTTCGTTGCAAAAAAGACGAAACGCATGTAAATAAAATCACGGAACCAGAATGATAAACTCATGTGCCAGCGGTTCCAGAAGTCTTTAATATTACGACTAAGGAATGGTTTATTAAAGTTTTCAGGAGTTTTAATTCCCATCATATAACTGATACCAATTACGAACGCACTATAACCTGCAAAGTCAAAGAATAACTGCATGCTAGTAGCGTACATAAAAATCACATTAGATAAAAGTGTATCTTGATTGGCGAATACTGCCTTTACAAGGTATGTTGTTATCAAGTGCGCGATTATAAACTTATACAGAAAACCTTGGAAAATACGATTAAGCCCTGTATATAGTAAATTTTGATATTCCTCAGCACTAGGTGGCTTTTGGATATCTTTTTGGAATCTACGATAACGATCGATAGGTCCACTTGAAATCGCAGGGAAGAATAAAACGAATTCCCAGAAATTAAAGAAGGAAAGTTCTTTAATTAAATTATCACGAACTTCAAAGACCATTTGTACAGCTCTAAATGTTACATAAGACATACCTGCGAAAACAATAAAATGCAATTCAGGTACAAATGGTGCGATTTTCGCCAAAATAAGTGGCAAAATCGATAAAATAACAGCTATACAAAACATGAATGTACTATTATTTTGTTTTCTTAAAATTAAATAGCCTTTAATTAGGGCATATTGCCAAATAATAAATGCGGCTAACATAATCGCTTGCTTCGGTTTATCTGAGAAGATAATAGCAATCATGACTAATGTTAATACTGCATTATATTTACGCAACATTTTACCTTTTAATCCAGCTATGATAGTAGGTATTAATAAAATGCCCACTATAGCGAAAAAATAAAATGATCCATATGCGGTCATGCTGTAACCTCACTCAATAATTTTTTGCGATCTACCTTTCCATTTGGTGTCATTGGAATAGAAGATTGATACATGAATTTACGTGGAATCATGTAGTTTGGTAATCGCTCATTGAGTTCTTTTTTGATTGCAGATGTTAATTTGAATTCTTTTTCAAATGAATGTTCTCCAGGAACAACAACCGCTAATAAATAATCGTATTTCTCACCTTTTTTAATTGGAACGATAACTGCTCCTTCTACGTAAGAACACGCACGAAGATGATGCTCAATTTCTTCTAATTCCATTCGATAACCATGCAGCTTAATTTGGAAATCAAGACGACCATTATAGAATAGAAGACCATTTTCAACATAGCCAGCATCGCCTGTTTTATAGGCGCGCTCACCGTCAATCATAGTAAATGCTTTTTCTGTTAATTCAGGGCTTCCTAAATATCCAACGCTTACGCTTGGACCGACAATTACGATTTCACCTTTTTCACCATCAGGTGCAATCGTTCCATCTTCTTTCATAATAAGAAGGCGGCAGTCTGATTTACAGTAGCCAACTGGAAGTGATTTGTATTGATCAAGCACTTCTTCTGTAACGTGAATACCTGTTACAGCGACAGTAGCTTCTGTTGGACCGTACGTATTCATAATTGTTGCTTTTGGGAAACGCTCAATTAATTTTCTAGCTACTTCATTTGGTAACACTTCACCGCAGAATAAGAATGTTTTCATGTTCGGTAGCATACTCTCAGAGAAAGATGCTTCCATTAAACACATTTCTGCGAAAGATGGTGTGGAAGTCCATACTTGTATATCCGATTGCTCTAAAGAAGCAAACAAGTCTTTTGGACGTGCAATCATATCTTTATCGATTGCCCAAAGTGTACCACCTGTTACTAATGATGGGTAAATATCCATGACAGATAAATCGAATGAGAAAGGTGCTTGGTTTAAGAATACTTGCCCCGTTTGTAAGTTGAAATCTTCTACAGCCCATTTTGTAAAACTTACAAGGCAGTTATAAGTAATCTGAACCCCTTTCGGATTACCTGTGCTTCCTGATGTGTAAATAATGTAGAAGTTCTCATCACCTTTTACCGCATGTTCAGGATTTGGAGTGTTCCCTTTATGAGTAAAGAAAATATCTTTTAAGTTGTCCTCACTTACAATGCGAACTGGTAAATCAGTTACAGTTACTTCAGTTCCTGATAAAAGTAGTTTCGCACCAGAATTTTCAGCGATCCGTTGTACACGATCAGCTGGGATAGATAAATCTACAGGAATATAAGCATGTCCAGCTTTTACACATCCTAAAAAGTTAATAATCATTTCAGGTTGCATATGGCCATACACCATAATTGGTGAACGATCATCTGGATACTCAGAAGAAATCCAATGTGCTAACGCATCAGAATCTTCCTTTAATTGTTTGTACGTAATTTTCGCATCTCGCCAAACAAAAGCAGTTTGATCAGGCGTTTCAATAGCCCACTTTTCAATTTGTTCTAATAACTTCATAACGTTCCCACCCTAGAATTCATTGTAAATAAATGTACTTGTGTTTGTATCATGGAATCCATACAACCAAAGTAATGCAAATAAAATTGCAAGGTAATAAACCGTCTTTGCAACCCATTGTGTGAGTGGTCGAGACCATATCTCTTTTAATCTTTCCATGTCTTTCCCTCTCTTAATGAAATAATAGCTCTTTGTAGGTATCATGTCCTACATTATTGTGAAAAAAACAAAATTCCACATTTTAGGTAAAAATAAGTCAAAAGGCTCTTTTCTGATATTAGCACTAAATACTAAAAAAGAAAATCCCTAACTTAGCAATTATATTACATTCAGCATCAATTTGTAATGGATTTGATATGTAAATAGGAAGTGGATTGTGTGAATACATAAAAGTGGACTAGAAGAATACGTAAAATATAGTATTTGTGCTTATGAGTCATTCGAGACGAAGTAAACTTTTACATTTTTAGCCCTTTTAAAAAGGAGGAAATTATCATGGATAGAGTGTGGAAGAATCTAATTTCGGAAGAAAATATCGTGAAATGGAGAAGGTATTTCCATAAGTATCCAGAATTATCGTTTCATGAAAAAGAAACTTCGCAATTTATATATGATACAGTATGCTCATTTTCTTCTTTTGAAGTAACGAGACCGACGAAGTATAGTGTACTAGCAATTAAAAGAGGAACCGAACAAGGGAAAGTGATTGCGATTCGAGCTGATATAGATGCGTTGCCAATTCAAGAGGAAACAAGTAAATCTTATACGTCTGTGAATAAAGGTATAATGCATGCATGTGGGCATGATGCTCACGCGGCTATTTTGTTGGGTACAGCAGAAGTGCTAGCAAATATAAAGGAAAATTTTGCGGGTGAGATTCGTCTATTCTTTCAGCATGCAGAAGAGGTGTATCCTGGCGGGGGACAAGAAATGGTTGAAGCAGGCGTAATGGATGGTGTTGATTATGTAATAGGTTTACATGTTATGTCAGGACTTGAGAGCGGGAAGATAGGCATTGCGTATGGGCCGATGATGGCTGCACCAGACGTATTTACAGTTGAAATTCAAGGGAAAGGAGGGCACGCGGCGAGGCCAGAAGAAACGATAGATCCTATTGCTATCGGAGCACAGATTATTACAAATTTACAACATATCGTATCAAGAAATACAAGTGCTTTTATGCAAAGAGTCGTTTCGGTTACGCAGTTTCATGGGGGAATGGCTGATAATATTATTCCTAGTGCAGCAACTTTAATGGGAACTGTTCGTTCATTTAATCAAGCATTAAGGATAGAAGCCGAAGAGAAAATTGAGAAAATCGTGAAAGGAATTACAGAAGCACATGGAGGGGCGTATACATATTCGTATCGATATGGATATGATCCGGTTATTAATGATGAATATATTACGAAAGTAGTAGAAGAAAGTGCACTATATTTGTTTGGAAGTGAGCGTGTTGTGAAGCTTGAACCTTCTATGGGAGGAGAAGATTTTTCGGCATATTTAAGAAAAGCACCTGGTTGTTTTATTAAATTAGGGACTGGTAATAAAAAGATAGATACTTGCTACCCGCATCATCATCCAAAATTTGATGTAGATGAATCAGCTCTCATTTATGGAGTGGAATTATTTTTAGAGACAACAATGAGATTATTGAAATCATAGAAAAGTATAAAGTGAAACTTTAATCAGTGGGGGTTTTACTGCCCATTAAAGTGGGATAAAAAAAAGGCAACTGCGCTCTATCGCAGTTGCTTTTATTTCTTTCCGTCAGAGAGGGCTGAGAAAGAACTATGCTCATTTATAGTATATGAATAGCTAACGGACAAGCTTGTACATTTTAATCATTTTTTTAAAAAAGTTGTTGACAGTGATAATCAATGTCAATTAATCTAAAAGTAGTTGAAATTGATAATTATTATCAATAGGATGGATGCGACATGTTAATGAGAAAAAAATTTCACCTTCTACGGAGGGGATTAAAAGATAAAAATAAAGAAGTTGATCAGCATATGGAATGGCAACGAAATGTAATTCGTTCTGAATATGTAGATGAGAAGAAGAGCATTCAAACAGAACAAGAGATACAAAGTAAAGGGAGAGGTTCAGTTGAGTAAGTTAGTAATGATTTTTGCAAGTATGAGTGGAAATACAGAGGAAATGGCTGATCATATTGCCGGCGTGATTCGTGAAACTGAAAATGAAATTGAAGTGATTGATATTATGGATTCACCAGAAGCTTCTATGTTAGAACAGTATGATGGAATTATTTTAGGTGCATACACTTGGGGAGATGGTGACCTTCCTGATGATTTCTTAGATTTTTATGACGCAATGGATTCTATTGATTTAACTGGGAAAAAAGCGGCAGTATTCGGATCATGTGATTCGGCTTATCCAAAATATGGCGTGGCAGTTGACATTTTAATAGAAAAGCTAAAAGAACGCGGGGCAGAAGTTGTGTTAGAAGGATTAAAAGTAGAATTAACGCCAGAAGATGAAGATGTAGAGAAATGTTTACAGTTTGGAGCTGAATTTGTAAAACACCTTTCTTAATGGCAGAAGGGAGATGAAGAGCAAGTGCATGAGAAAATCGCAATTAAAACGATGACAGATTATCATTTGTATGATTTTATGCGTTGTCCGCATAAATTTTATTTTCGTCATATAAAAAGAAGAGAACCTTCTTCGTTTGAATGGCAACAAATCGCACAAATGATTGTGAATCGAATTATTAACGAATATTACACACTACCGGCAGGCCAACAAACGAAAATTGTACTTTTAATATTAATAGAAAAGTATTGGAAAAAAGTAAGGATTAATATGTTTGCTTCGAAGATGGAGTATTACATTGTGTTAGCGAAGCTAACGGATCACTTATTACAGTTTGTTGAAAGAGATGATAGTCAGACACCGCCGTTATTTTTATATGAAAAATTTCAAACATATATGGAAGAGTTAGGTGTCCACATGTCATTGACATTAGAAGTTGGTGAGTGGAGTACTGAGTCGTTTGTAATTAAAAAGTATGTTGTCGATGCGGATGAGGAAATGCTTGCTCTTTGTCAAAAGTTAATGACAGTATTCAGTTATAAAGCTTTCGGCATTCTTCCAGGGAAAATTGAAGTTATTAATTTAATAGAAGGAACTAAGTATGACTACATTCCGAAACAGGAAGATATTATAACTGGAATGGCTCATTTATCTAGAATGAAAGAAATGTTACAGCAACCTGAGCATTATACAGAGCGTCATTTTCGTTCTGAGTGTATAAGTTGTGCATTTCGTAGTGAATGCCAAGGGGAAGAAGTAAAGAAAGAAGCGAAACAGAAGAAAAATATCGTACATTAAAGAATGCAATGTTGCATTCTTTTTTGTTATTGACATGAAAAGCTTTTCATCATGTACCGTATATTTGTAGCAGATTTTAATAAAGGGAGGAATAATCAATGAAAGATGAAACGCAAGTATTTCAATGGTTAAAAGAACAGAATGCTCCTTTTGGGATTCAACTGCAAATTTTACAAGCATTTCAACTATATAAAGTCATTGTTGAAATGGATAAAAAGTTAATGATGTATGAGGAGAGGGAATATAGGGAGAGAATGTAATCTCATCCCTGCAGTATTACTTTCAGTTGTTCTATACTTGCTAGAAATTCAAGTTCATTCTTTGTTTCAAAGTTATAAATCATATTATGTAGTAAAGGACTGTATTGATAAAAACTTGTGATGCGGTGAATGAGTAATGGATCATGGTGTGAAGTAAGTGTACTGTATTGTTCATATACTGATGTAGTAAATTCATGTCCGAAATCATAATATAGCCCAGCAAAATCAAAGGCAGGATCTCCAATTTGAGCATCACCAAAATCGATAACCCCTGAAATGGTTTTATTTTGTTTATCAAATAAAATGTGATGATGTGTAAAGTCGGCGTGAATGATTGTATTTTGAAATTTAGATGTAGCTAGACAGGCAAAGAAATTCTCGAATAAACGGTTTAAGGTTGATTTCTGGAACGAAGTTAGACTGTTAGTAACATACTCATTTAATTTAGCTTGTAGCTCTTTCCAGTAGGTAAGTGTTTTTTCAATAGGGAATCCTAACGCTGTAACACTTTTTAAAGGAATACTATGTAGAGCAGCAAGGAAAGTTGCTAATTGTGTAATAAGTGCTTTTCGTTCTTGTTTTTCTAGTGTAGTAACTATTTCTGTTTTTAAAGGTTCACCATGAATGAGAGTATAGTAGCTACAAAGCGGAATAGCATCAGTATTCTTTTCATAGAATAGGTGATACTTTGGAACTTCAATTTCATGTAGTGAACAAGAGAGAAGTGTGCATAGTTCTTTTTCTAATGGAATTCGCATTGCATATTCCTGTTTTCGCGGGAAACGAAACAGTAGCTCATCATTTACTATAATCGCTACATTATCCCATCCTTCCTCATTTTGTTTATAGGAATGTATAGAAAGATTAGGTAGAGCTTCTTTAATATATTGTTTGTAAGAGTCCATAATTGTTCCTCGTTTCTAAGTTAAGTTATTCCACTTCATGATATCAGAATTTTCTTTCTATACGTTAAAATATAACTATCATTATGAAGAAGGGCGGGAGAATTACGAAGAAAAGAATAGTAATCATTTCTCTATGTATCGTTTTTGGACTGTTTTGGTCATATAAAGAAGAAGTTTTTGCTAGCTATAAACCGATTGATCAGTACGGATTAAATAAGGAATTAAAGAACAAAAGCATAGAAGTTTTAACTCATAATGAAATGAAAAAGGTAGGAGAACATTTTGCGGCAGAACAACTATCAGTTTTTGAATTTCATAATAAAGAACATGTGAAACGAAAAGGTGAAGAAATATTTGTAAATAGAGGGTATGAGCAATTAATAAAAAATTATTATCCAAATCGTTTTCAGGATTTAGAGTATAAATTTACAAACGAGGAGATACGTGAAGTGACGGATGAAAGTTTTCTCTATCAAACTGTAGCGTACGTGGCGGGTACTGAAAATGGTAAGAGAAGCGAAATGAAATTGAATTATGAAATGAAAATTGTAAAGGTTAATCATATATTTAAAGTGTTAGAACAAAAACAGTACGTACAATAAAGAGAAATATGAACCAGTACCATAAATAGCGGTATAAAAAAATCCCCCAGTTCTTCGAGGGATTCTAAAGGTTTTCATTTTGTTGACCAATTTCTTTTTGAGCAATATATAAATTTCCTTGCTCGACTTGTTTCTGAGTAAGAACCGAATCACCTGCATACCCTTTTTCTGTTTTCACAATTCTTTTTGAACGATTGGAATTTTGTTTCTTCATATAATAAACCACCTTTCATCAAAAATAAACGAAAATGATAAGCACGAGTAATACAGCAGCAAAAATGGTAATACCCATTAAAAACGAAGTGTTTTTATATTTAGGTGGCTTATGTACATCTTGCCGATATCCAGGTGAAATTTCAGGGGCGAATTCTTCGTCGAATGATTGCTTTTTTTCTTTTTCGTCCATATGTATCCACCTTTCTTTTTCATTATGTTATACGTTTAAAGAAAAAATATGCATAAAGAAAACCGCCCTCTATCGTGAGCGGCGGTTTTCTATTGTATATTTTCTTTGAACTTGAAAGAGACGGATAAGAAGGAAGGTGGCGCCAAATGCTAAACCGATAATAAGACCAATCCAATATCCTTTTGCTGCCCAGTCCGTATACGTTGCTAATATGTAACCGAGAGGGAGACCGATTACCCAATAAGCGATTAATGTCATAATTAAGGAAACGTTTACGTCTTTATAACCACGTAGTGCCCCTTGTACAGGAGTTGCAATTGCATCTGAAATTTGAAATAAAATCGCAAATATAAGAAATTCTTTTGCTAAATGATGAACTTGTATATCTGTCGTATAAATAGAAGCAATTTCATCATCAAAGAAGTAAAGAAGAATGGAATATAATAGGGCGAATGCAAGTGCTAAGCCAATCCCAATAAACCCATATTGTTTTGCGTTATTATATCGTTTCGCTCCAACTTCGAATCCAACAGCGATAGTCATTGCCATTGCTAAACTTAAAGGCGTCATATATAGCAAGGAAGCGAAGTTCATAGCTGCTTGATGAGCTGCGATTGTTGTCGTACTAAAATTACTCATCATAAGTGTTACTGCAGCGAAAATACTCGTTTCAAAAAAGATAGCAAATCCGATAGGGACGCCAAGTTTTAAGAACTCTTTCCAACTAGAAAGAGAAGGGCGATATAACTGTTTAAAAATATGGAAAGATGCAAAAGGCTCTTTCGTACGAATAATCATAACGGTAATAATTAAAATGCACCAATAGGTTGCTGTAGAAGCAATTGCTGCTCCGACACCACCTAGTTTTGGAAAACCGAAATGCCCAAAAATTAATACATAATTTAATATTACGTTAATAGGTAATGATAGTAACGTAATAATCATCGTTGTGCGAGTTTTTCCTAATGCATCAATAAATCCACGTAAAACAGTGTAAGTAAATAAAGGAATAATTCCGATTGCGATAATACTTAAAAATTGTGCTGCAATACGTTCTACCGGTTCTTCTAATCGCATGCCATTTAAAATGGGTGTAACAGCGAAAAATCCAATAAGCATAACGACGAAGCTAGCGCAAATTGCTAAATAGACTGCTTGTATGACGACTTGGGGAACATCTTCTTTTTTCTTGGATCCAACGAGTTGCGCAACAATTGGAGTTGTAGCCATCAAAATACCTGTTAATCCCGTACTAACTGGAATCCATATACTCGTTCCGATAGCAACCCCGGCTAAATCAATAGGGCTTGCATGTCCTGACATTGTTGTATCAAAAAAGCTCATTGCAAATAATGACATTTGCGTAACAAAAATCGGGAAAAATAGTAATACAAATTGCTTTAATTTTTGTGAGAATGTACTAGTTTCTTTCATAAAATCCCCTTTCTACGTAAAAAAGAAAACTCTTACTATCATACAATTTAATCAAAAAATAGAAAAGGAATAAGCTTATTAAAACTACGGTTTGACTATAAAAAAGGATGCACTTTGAAAGGGGATAAGGTATTATGGTAAGGTATGAAAAAATTACATATTATTAGTTATTAAGGAGGCACTACTCGTGGCTGATTGGTTAATTGGAATAATCATGGGTGCTGTTGAAGGGTTAACAGAGTTTTTACCAGTTTCATCAACAGGGCATATGATTTTAACAGGTCATTTACTTGGATTTGACGATGAGAGAGCGAAAGTTTTCGAAGTTGTTATTCAATTGGGATCGATTTTAGCAGTTGTAGTTATATTTTGGAAGCGTCTATGGTCTTTAGTAGGTATAGGGAAAGTAACAGACGGACCATCGTTAAATTTATTACATATTATTATCGGAATGATTCCTGCCGGCGTACTTGGCGTATTGTTCCATAGTGCGATTAAAGAAGTTTTATTTGGGCCAGGCCCAGTTGTCATTAGCTTAGTGGCTGGTGGTATTTTAATGATTGTTGCTGAGAAGTTTTCAAAACCAAGTACAGCAAGAACATTAGATGAAATCACATATAAGCAAGCATTTACAATCGGAATGTTCCAATGTTTAGCGCTTTGGCCAGGATTTTCTCGTTCTGGTTCTACAATAAGTGGTGGTTTATTAGCTCGCGTGTCACATACAGCGGCAGCTGAATATACATTCATTTTAGCAGTACCAATGATGGTAGCTGCAAGTGGCTTAGATTTAATTAAAAGCTGGGATATATTAAGTGCGGCTGATATACCGCTATTTGCAACAGGGTTTATTACGGCGTTCGTTGTTGCAATGCTTGCAATTGTTTCATTCTTAAAATTATTATCTCGTGTAAAATTAACACCGTTTGCTTACTACCGTTTCATTTTAGCTGCGGTATTCTATTTCTTCATTATGTAATAAAAAAACTGCCGAGTTCGGCAGTTTTTTTATTTTACTACTTTTTCCATCATGCTTTCCATTACATGTTCCCAAAGAGAAGTGTCATCAGCTAATGTGGCACGGAAATTAGCGTACATTTCTTTTTGTTTCTCTTCGAATGTTGGATCTTCTTTTTCAGGCAATGTAGCGCGCATTGAAGTTACTAACTCTTGTACTTTTGGAGCACGTGGTCCCCAAACGGCTTGTTCGTTTCCATCTTTATCAATGAAAATAAAGATTGGAATCGCACGTGCTGTTCCGTTTGTTAAATATTGATCCATTAATTCTAAGTTTTCATCGCGAATTAATAATGACATCTCAATATTTGCAACTTCAGAAATTCGTTTCATAACAGGCACGCATAAAAGAGCATCGCCACACCAATCAGCTGTTAATACGATAACACGCCAGCCATCATTTTGACGTTCTTCTAATACAGGAAGTAATTCATTTGGAATTAAAAAGTTATTGTAAATGTGCAGTAGCTCGTATTGATTTACTTTCATTTCATTCACATATGTATCAAAGGACATACCTTTATCAGCCCATTGTTGTAAGTTCATAAGTAACACCTCTTTCGTATGATTTGTTTTCATTGTACCAATTTTTATATAGAAAAGCTTGTATTCTTACTCTTTCTTGTCACTTAATAATTTACTTAATAGGAAAAAGAATAGTACGACACATAATTCAGCTATGTTGGATAGTTGCACGCTCTCTATCCAATCGTCAGCGGTATGAATGACGAACCAATCTAGCGTAATTTCAATGATTGCGAAAAGAGTAATAGAAAGCCAATTTGGCATGTTTTGTGTCATTGGATATAGCAGTGCCTTGAAGAAACCGAAGATGAAAAATATCATACCGTCTAAGAAAGTAATTAATAAAAAAAATAGAAGTAAGGCAGTGCGCGACCGATACTCTACACCAGTAATATGAAAGATTCCTACATATATAAAAAATATAAATGCAAAAATTACAATGAGGAACAGAATAACAAAACCAATAATCAAAGTTTTATCTTTTAGATTGAAATTCGAAAATTTGTCTTCTTCACCCACTATCCCAACTCTTTTTTTTGGAAATTCAACTTCATTTTATCATGAAATATCTATTAAAAAACTACGAATTATGGGAAAATAAGGTGACAAAAAGTAAGATTTCATGTAAAATTATTAATAAGGTTTTTATTTAATCAAATGAAATAAAAGGGGCTGTCAAAGTTGTCTCAAAATCGAGAGCAATTAATGGAAGAACTATCGACAAATGTTTTTGCTATGTTCCGCACGTTGCGTAATGATATTGGAAAAATATTTGGTGGTTACATACCGTGGAATGAGTTCATCGTTCTTAGAATATTGAATCGTACGAATAAAGAAATGGTATCACGTGTGGCGAATGAGTTAAATGTGTCGAATAGTCATATTACAGCTGTTACAGAAAAATTAATTAATAAAGGTTTTGTAACTCGTTCACGTTCTACGTCAGATCGCCGAGTTGTATATTTGGAGATTACTGAACAAGGAAAAGATTTAGTTGCAAAAATGGAAGGTGCAAAAAAACAATATTTGCAAGAAAGATTTTCTACGCTCTCAGAAGAAGAAATGAATATAATGATATCTATTTCTAAAAAACTTATTTAAGTCATTATAAGTAAGAAAACGCTTACACTCCGAAAAAGAAGACTTTCCTTATATGAGGAAGGTCTTTTTTCGTATGTAAAAGATTATAAAAAAGAAAATATGTAACATACTACTAATAAAGGAAGGGGCAGAAATATGACAAATCGAAATGGTAGTAAAGGGAGCGGAAATCAAGGCTCACCGAAATCAGGGCAATTTCAACAAGAGTTTAGTGCAGAATTTGAAACTGGTAACGATAATAAAGGAAAAGAATATCGTTCGAAAAAGGGGAGTAAATCAAAAAAGGAGTGAATCATTTCACTCCTTTTTTGATTTAAGATGCGGCAGATTGATCTGTATTATATTTTTCTTCTGATTTTGCGACAATCATTGCGCAAATTGCATCACCAGAAATATTTACAGCTGTTCTTGACATATCTAGAATGCGGTCAATACCGATAATTAAGGCAATACCTTCTACCGGTAGATTGACTTGATTTAAAACCATCGTCAGCATTACAAGCCCAACACCTGGTACACCAGCAGTGCCGATACTAGCTAGTACAGCAGTTAATACGACTACAGCTAGTTGGGAAATAGTAAGTTCAACGCCGTATACTTGAGCGATAAATACAGTTGCTACACCTTGCATAATGGCAGTACCATCCATATTAATTGTTGCACCTAGTGGTTGTACAAAAGAGCTGATTGCTTTTGGAACACCAAGCTTCTCTTGTGCGGTTTTCATTGCAAATGGAAGAGATGCATTAGAGCTAGATGTACTAAATCCAATCGCCATTACTGGTCCGAAATGTTTAAAGAAACGGAGAATGCTTTCTTTTGCTAATACTTTTAATAAGCCACCATATACGAAGACACCGTGAATAATAAGTACTAGCATAACGACAATCATATACTTGAACATCGCAGCGACGCCTGCAAGACCCATTTTACCGACGGATGAAGCAAGCAACCCAAATGTTCCGATTGGAGCTAATTTCATAACGAGATTAACGAGATACATCATTAATTCGTTGCCCTGTTCAAGTAATGAATGAATACTTTGGACACGTTTTCCTAAAATAGCTATACCAAGTCCAATTAATACGGCAAAGGCAATAATTTGTAACATGTTTCCATCAGCCATCGCTTTTGCTGGGTTATCTGGTACGATATTTAGCAATGTATCGACGAAAGATGTTTCGGTTTTTGCACCTTCATATTTAAGCCCTTCGGTTTTAAAATTACCACCAGATCCTGGTTGTATAATCAGTGCAAATGTAACTGCAATAGAGATGGCAACGGCTGTAGTTACAAGAAAGAATGAAATTGATTTTAAACCGATTCTTCCAAGTTGCTTCGGGTCCCCAAGACCAGCAGCTCCAAGTACGATAGAAATGAATACAACAGGGACAACTAGCATTTTAATGAGGCGAATAAACAATTGACCAAGTGGATTGAACACATATTGATTTAATGGTTCAAAAATGGATGGTGCAGCTAAATTTAAAGTGAGTCCGACAACTAAACCGAGAAATAATGCAATTAAGATTGCTTTTGTTTGTTTCAATAAAACCCCCTCCTTATTTTTGTGAAATTACTTTCTACATTAATTGTACCGAAAAACTACCTATTTTGACAATATTTTCTGAATATTTTGCATGAAAAGTATCTATTTAAATATAGATTGCTTTTACGAAAGTAAGCAGAAAAAGCTAAATAAACTATTTAGAAAACAAAATAGACCATCACACAGGATGGTCTAGGGAAGGGGACAATTTATGTCAATTTAATTAGGGATGGAAGTTGTTCAAGACACTGGGGAATGTCTTATAAATTAGGGAGGAACAACTTCGATACATATACTATAAAATGTGGATGTGACGCCTGTGTGAACATAGAGTGAAAGAGAGAGGGAGTTTTAAATAGAAGATAGAAAGACAAAAAATAAGACCATCACGCAGGATGGCCAAAGGAAGGGGACAATTTATGTCAATTTAATTAGGGATGGAAGTTGTTCAAGACACTGGGGAATGTCTTATAAATTAGGGAGGAACAACTTCAATACATATACTATAAAATGTGGATGTGACGCCTGTGTGAACATAGAGTGAAAGAGAGAGGGAGTTTTAAATAGAAGATAGAAAGACAAAAAATAAGACCATCACGCAGGATGGCCAAAGGAAGGGGACAATTTATGTCAATTTAATTAGGGATGGAAGTTGTTCAAGACACTGGGGAATGTCTTATAAATTAGGGAGGAACAACTTCGATACATATACTATAAAATGTGGATGTGACGCCCGTGTGAACATAGAGTGAAAGAGAGAGGGAGTTTTAAATAGAAGATAGAAAGACAAAAATAAGACCATCACGCAGGATGGCCAAAGGAAGGGGACAATTTATGTCAATTTAATTAGGGATGGAAGTTGTTCAAGACACTGGGGAATGTCTTATAAATTAGGGAGGAACAACTTCGATACATATACTATAAAATGTGGATGTGACGCCCGTGTGAACATAGAGTGAAAGAGAGAGGGAGTTTTAAATAGAAGATAGAAAGACAAAAAATAAGACCATCACACAGGATGGCCAAAGGAAGGGGACAATTTATGTCAATTTAATTAGGGATGGAAAGCTGTTCAAGACACTGGGGAATGTCTTATAAATTAGGGAGGAACAGCTCCGATACATATACTATAAAAGATAGATGTGACCCCTATGTGAACATAGAGTGAAAGGTATGAGGATTTAAGGAATGATACATATAAAATGATTGTTGTGAGAGTTATAGAGTAAGGATACTTATAATAGAAAGAGTCTTTTCATAAATGAAGTGAAGTTCGAGTATAAATAACAGTTGAAAACTATGAAAAAAAGGATTATGCTCAACTATATTATAAGAATATAAGGTTTATCCTGCTATTTAAGGTTTTTTATAAGCCTTTAGTTATGAGGGGAAAAAGGGAGCTAGTGAATATGGAAGTAACAAAAAGACAAAGGCTGTATAATCGTTTTATACGATTAAATCCACCACAAATATTAGCATTAGGTTTTTTCTGCTTAATTGTGGTTGGCGGTTTGTTATTAAAGTTACCATTCGCAACGAAAGTACATATTAGTTGGGTAGATGCTTTCTTTACGGCAACATCAGCAGCAACTGTAACGGGATTGGGAGTAGTAGATACTGCAAGTACGTTTACGATGTTTGGCGAAATTGTAATTATGTTTTTAATTCAAACGGGCGGTTTAGGTCTTATGACAATTGCCATTTTAATTGTTTGGGTATTAGGTAAAAAAATCGGATTACGTCATCGCTTATTAATTGGAGAGGCGTTTAATCAGACAAATATAGGTGGTCTCGTAAAATTAGTAAAACGTGTCTTTATATTTTCAATTTGTATTGAGTTTATTGGAGTCATCTTTTTATCATTTCGTTTTATTCCAGAGTTTGGCTTTGGAAAAGGTTTATACTATAGTATTTTTCACGTGATCGCATCTTATAATAATGCTGGATTTGCTCTATGGCCGGATAATTTAACAAGGTATGTAGGCGATCCGATTATTAATATTGGGATTTGCTCTTTAATCGTAATAGGTGGTCTCGGATTTACCGTACTAATTGATATATGGTATAGCCGGAGTTTTCGAAAACTATCGCTTCATTCCAAAATCATGATTATTGGAACGGTAGCGCTAAATGTGATAGCGATGATTGTGATTTTTGTATTGGAATATAATAATGTGAAGACGTTAGGGAATTTACCGTTAAATGAAAAGTTATGGGCTTCTTTTTTCCAAGGGATTACTCCTCGTACGGCTGGATTTAATACAGTTGACTACGGGGGAATGGAAGAATCATCTATATTATTTACGATGGTTTTAATGTTTATTGGTGCAGGAAGTGTATCAACAGGTGGAGGGATTAAATTAACAACGTTTGTTATTTTAGTTACATCTGTTCTTTCTTTCTTTAGAAAGAAAGAGGAAATCGTATTATTTCAGCGCACAATTAAAATGTCGACAGTAACGAGAGCATTAGCAATTGCCGTTGCTAGTCAAATCCTTATTTTTGCAGCAGTATTTATGTTAATGCTTACAGAAGACTTCAGTTTTATTCAGTTACTATTTGAAACAATTTCAGCGTTTGGAACGGTAGGATTAACGATGGGAATTACTGCAAAGTTATCAGCGTTTGGAAAATGTATGATTATGTTTGTTATGTTTTGTGGATTAATCGGACCGTTAACACTTGTATTTTCTTTAGCGCGACCAGCAAAACAAAAAATTAAATATCCGTCAGAAGATGTATTTACAGGATAAGGTATCCCGCATAAGCGAGATACCTTTTTCTTTTTAAAAGAGGGAGAACAATAAGCCGATAAGCGCTACTCGGAATAAAATTGCAATGAGTGCTGCAATTCCGCCGACAATCGCAGCGATACCACCAGTTACAGTAGCTCCGCGATTATAAGCGTAAATACCTAGTAGTACAGAAACAAGACCGAATAATGTTGGGAAGGTGAAAAGTGATAAGATAGATAAGGCAAGAGCGATAAAGCCAGCCGTTGATCCAGCAGCGGACGATCTTACATCATCTTTATGTTCCTTCTCATCGTAATCATAATCAATGCGCTGTGGTGCAACCTCAGCTGCATATTCTTCTTTATAGTCACTATAATCACTATCTATTCTATCTCTTTTTTTATACTCATCAAATTTCTCAGTCAAAGTCATGACTCCTTTCATAACAAGGTTCAATAGTAGTATGTATCTCTTTTTCCTTTTTATCCGAGTATGTACAGGGAGTAATATCCATTTAAAAGGTGAAGATTGTTTTTTTGAAATAGGAAAAGTTAGTATGACTTCCTCTATTTTGGAAAGTATAAAAAAGAATAATGAGGAAAGGGTGCAATACATAATGGAACATCCAATTGAAAATTTAATGAAAACAGCAATGACAAATTTAAAAGAGATGGTAGATGTAAATACGATTGTTGGAAGTCCAGTTTCAACAGCTGACGGAAATGTAGTATTAACAGTATCTCAAGTGGCCTTTGGTTTTGGAGCTGGAGGAAGTGACTTTAAAGGTGAATTTATTTCCGAAAAACATAATAATGGACAAGGGCAGCATAAAGAGAATAAGCAAAGTCATCCATTTGGAGGCGGAAGCGGGGCTGGGGTTTCTATTAGCCCAGTTGCTTTTTTAGTAGTTGGTTCTAACGGTGTGCAAGTATTACATCTCAATAGTAGTACACATTTAATTGAAAAAGCTTTAAATACCGTACCAAGCACTGTAGATAAATTTGTAAATGGTCGCTAAAAGTGAACTTGCATTTTTTAGGAATTATGATATATTAGAAAAAGTGCGCTTTAGGATGATCGGAATAATTGAACTGTAAATATATATGATGTGTGGAATAAGGGAGAGGAATTTATGATTAATATCAAAAACTTAGTAGTTGGCTTATGTATGTTAGTAAGCGGTTTTGTTGTATATGTAATAAAAGAAAAAGCTCCATTCTAAAACAGACAAACCGTTATTGTCTGTTTTAAATTTGTGAAAAATGTTGACAAGTTGTTATATTGATGTTAAAATTTTAATTCGTGTCTCGGTTACAGCTAGTGTAAAGTAAATAAATCTTATAAATATAATACGAAAAGTTTGCGAAAGATCGGGTAGTTTTACCAACAACTTTTGTGAACAAACCCTATAAATTATAATTATAGGCTTTATAGGTATACTAGTGAATCAAGGAGCGGTCAGTGGAACCGTAATGATGAGAGAGAGGTAGGGCTTTCATCCAGTATATGTTACTTTCCCGTTAGGTGAATATAAAAAAGAGGACTCCTTTTCAGAAGGAGTCCTCTTTCTTTTTTGTATGGAATTTAAATGCGGCTCTCAACTTGCTGGCAAATTTCATCTGTTGTTAAACCGTGGGCGTTAATTACCGATCCTTTTATTGATGTATCTGCAATACCCATCATATTAGAATCTTGCCCAGTTACAACGCAACAGTCACATCCTTGTGCGTCATGTTCCGAGTTAATTGTAACGACTTCATGCCCCTGTTGCTGAAGAGCTTGTTGGACATCTGTTAACGAATTTTCAACACCAATTTTAGCCATAATTCTCACCTCCTACCATCTAGTTGTTAGTATGCTCAAGTTCATCGTATATATTTATACAAAGACGGTAGGAAGCATATATTTATCTGTTATTTACGGGTAGTCTGATTAAAGTACGACTTTATTTAGTCGTTATATACACCAGTAAGCATTTGGCTTACGAATTGATCGTTTAAAGTATCTTGGGCGGAAGAAGTATTTGAATGGATGTCGATGGAAGCAATAAAATTGTTATGTTCTTTATTATTTGGTTCTACCTCTACATAATTATCGAATTTACAAAAACCTTTCGTATCCATTAGATCGAATAGTTGAAGCATTTCTACTACCTCTTGTCTCGTTCCTTTAATTTGTACACACGCCATATTGATTTCCTCCTTCATTTTGACAAATTGTTTTTTAAAAATAGGATTATGATTCCGAAATGAAAAATATGAATGTTATTTTTAGACAGCGTTATTTTTATTATTTCCCCCCTTTTTCAGCAAAAGTCGTTGTATATTCCCGAATTTATAAAAACGGACGTCCGTTTATTGAATACAATAGATTCGTATCAATTGACGAAAATCCTTCTTTTAAACAAATATTTTTTTAATGGAAATTGACGAAAAAAATTTTTTGACTTTTTGTAAACGTTAACAATGTTGTTAAATCAATATAATTAAAGATGTACGTACGAATAAAAATTATAAATTTTCTAAAAATTCACTTGATTTATTTAGAAAGGAGAGTAAACTAGGAAACAATAAAAAATTCATAGAACATAGGAGGCGCTTTCCAGTGAACGAGCAATGGATTTTCTTAAATGGAGAATTTGTTCCAAAAGACGAGGCAAAAGTATCAGTATATGATCATGGTTATTTATATGGAGATGGAGTATTTGAAGGAATTAGAGTCTATAGCGGTAATGTTTTCCGTTTGAGAGAGCATCTTGTCCGGTTATATGAATCAGCAAAATCCATCATGTTAGAAATTCCATATTCTTTAGATGAAGTAACGAATATTGTTGTTGAGACGATTCGACAAAATAAATTATCTAATGGATACATTCGCCTAGTTGTATCGAGAGGAGCAGGAAATCTTGGGTTAGATCCTGATTCTTGTAAAAAACCGAATGTAGTAGTAATTGCAGAGCAACTATCTTTATTCCCGCAAGAATATTATGAAAAAGGGATTCCAGTTGTAACAGTTGCAACGCGCCGAAACCGTCCAGATGTATTGTCGCCTCAAGTAAAATCTTTAAATTACTTAAACAATATTTTAGTTCGCATCGAAGCGAAATTGGCTGGAGTACAAGAAGCGCTTATGTTAAATGATCAAGGATACGTAGCTGAAGGCTCAGGGGATAACGTATTTATTGTAAAGGGAAATAAATTAATTACACCACCAAGTTCTGCTGGAGCGTTAGAAGGCATTACACGAAACGCTATTTTAGAAATTGGTGAAAAACTTGGATATGACGTTAGAGAAGAGTTATTTACAAGACATGACGTATATGTAGCTGATGAAGTATTTTTAACAGGAACAGCAGCTGAAGTAATTGCTGTTACGACAGTAGATGGTAGAACGATTGGTTTAGGGCAAACGGGTCCACATACGAATCGTTTACTAGAAGAATTCCGAAAGTTAGTTATAGAAGATGGAGAGAAAATTTACGAAGAAAATAAAGTTGGATAACAACTTTTTATAACATAAGAAAGCGTTGATAGGGAGGAGTAGTTGATTGTGAAGCCTCACAGAGAGTCGGTGGTTGCTGGAAACCGATGGTTCACGTCGACGAACATCGCCCTTGAGTGCTAAGCTGAAGCATTTGTCTAGGCTTAGACGGTAGCTCCGTTACTAGCTAGACTCATTTTATGGGTCACTGAGGCAAGAGTATTCTTGCAAAGAAGGGTGGTACCGCGAAATCTTTCGTCCCTTCAGCACATAGCTGGAGTGTGGACGTAGGATTTTTTTTATTGATAAAAGTTTTTAAAAGGGGGCTTATAAGAACAATGTCTTCAAAAACGGAAGAGAAACTGGCAACTGGTGCACAGCTATTGTTAGAAGCGCTAGAAAAGGAAGGAGTAGAAGTGATTTTTGGTTATCCTGGTGGTGCTGTTTTACCTCTTTATGATGCACTCTATGACTGTGAAATTCCGCATATTTTAACAAGGCATGAACAAGGTGCTATTCACGCTGCTGAAGGATATGCCAGAATTACTGGCAATCCAGGGGTTGTCATTGCAACGAGTGGACCGGGTGCTACAAATGTGATTACTGGTCTAGCAGATGCGATGATTGATTCGTTACCACTTGTTGTATTTACAGGGCAAGTAGCGACAACATTAATTGGAAGTGATGCTTTTCAAGAAGCCGATATTATGGGACTTACGATGCCGGTGACAAAACATAATTATCAAGTGCGAAAGGCTTCAGATTTACCTCGAATTATTAAAGAAGCATTTCATATTGCGAGAACAGGAAGACCAGGGCCAGTCGTTATTGACCTTCCGAAAGATATGGTAGTAGAGCAAGGCGAACGATGTAGTGATGCGCAAATGGATTTACCAGGATACAACCCGAATTATGAACCGAATCTACTTCAAATAAACAAATTATTACAAGCAATTAGAGTTGCAAACAAGCCATTAATTTTAGCTGGAGCAGGTGTATTGCATGCGAAAGCTTCGAAAGAATTAACAAGTTTTGCTCGTAAATACGAAATTCCTGTTGTGCATACATTACTTGGTCTTGGTGGCTTTCCGCCAGATGAAGAGCTTTTTCTAGGGATGGGAGGAATGCATGGTTCTTACACAGCGAATATGGCGTTATATGAATGCGACTTACTCATTAATATAGGTGCGAGATTCGATGATCGTCTTACTGGAAATTTAGCTTATTTTGCTAAGGAGGCGACTGTCGCGCATATTGATATTGATCCAGCAGAAATCGGAAAAAATGTGCCGACTGAAATTCCTATTGTTGCAAGTGCTAAGCAAGCGCTCCAAGTATTACTTCAATCAGAAGGAAGGAAAGAAAATCATCATGAGTGGATCTCTTTATTAAAGAATAGAAAAGAAAAGTATCCATTCTCTTATAAACGAAATTCTGAAAGTATTAAGCCTCAATATGCAATTGATATGTTATATGAAATTACGAAAGGAGAAGCGATTGTAACAACAGATGTGGGGCAACATCAAATGTGGGCAGCCCAATATTATCCGCTAAAAAATCCAGATAAATGGGTAACTTCAGGAGGATTAGGAACGATGGGATTCGGATTTCCTGCAGCAATTGGTGCACAAATTGCAAAGCCTGAAGAACTAGTTATTGCAATTGTTGGTGACGCTGGATTTCAAATGACACTGCAAGAATTAAGTGTGTTAAAAGAACACTCTTTACCTGTTAAAGTATTTATTTTAAATAATGAAGCTTTAGGAATGGTAAGACAATGGCAAGATGAATTTTATAACAAAAGATATTCGCACTCTTTACTACCTTGCCAACCAGATTTCGTTGCTCTTGCGAATGCGTATGGCATAAAAGGAGTTCGCATAGATGATCCACTTCTTGCGAAGAAACAATTGCAGCATGCAATTGAATTACAAGAACCGGTCGTAATTGATTGCCGTGTACTTCAATCAGAAAAGGTAATGCCGATGGTTGCGCCAGGGAAAGGTGTTCACCAAATGGAGGGAGTGGAAAAAAGGTGAAGAGAATTGTTACAGCAACAGTTCGAAATCAAAGTGGTGTGTTAAACCGAATTACAGGTGTTATGACACGAAGACATTTTAATATTGAAAGTATTTCAGTAGGTCATACGGAATCATCGGACATATCGCGGATGACGATTGTTGTACACGTTGAAAATGAACAGCAAGTTGAGCAGCTAATTAAACAACTGCATAAGCAAATTGATGTTTTGAAAGTATCAGATATTACAGAAGAAGCGATGATTGCAAGAGAACTTGCACTTATTAAAGTAGCCACTTCGGTAGCGAGGGCGGAATTATACAGTTTAATTGAACCGTTTCGAGCCGCTGTAATAGATGTTGGAAAGGATTCCATAGTTGTGCAAGTAACAGGTACACAGGAGAAAGTAGAAGCATTAATTGAATTACTTCGTCCATACGGTTTGAAAGAAATTGCAAGAACAGGGGTAACAGCCTTTACGCGTAGTATGAAAAAACAAGATAAGCAAGTTATGTTAATTCAATAATCATTTAAATATAGGGGGAAATGAAAATGGCAAAAGTTTATTATGAAAAAGATGTAACGGTAAATGTATTAAAGGAAAAAAAAGTAGCAATCATTGGATACGGCTCGCAAGGTCATGCGCATGCGCAAAACTTACGTGATAACGGATTTGATGTAGTAGTAGGTTTAAGAAAAGGGAAGTCTTGGGATAAAGCGAAAGAAGATGGATTTTCAGTATATACAGTAGCGGAAGCAGCAAAGCAGGCTGATGTAGTAATGATTTTACTGCCAGATGAACTGCAACCAGAAGTATATGAAGCGGAAATTGCGCCAAATTTACAAGCAGGAAATTCTCTCGTTTTTGCACACGGATTTAATGTTCACTTTGATCAAGTGAAACCACCAGCGAATGTAGATGTATTTCTAGTAGCGCCAAAAGGTCCAGGACATCTTGTACGCCGTACATTTAGTGAGGGTGGCGCTGTTCCAGCATTATTTGCAGTATACCAAGATGCAACAGGAGTTGCGACTGAAAAGGCACTTTCTTATGCCGATGGAATTGGAGCGACGAGAGCTGGTGTATTAGAAACGACATTTAAAGAAGAAACAGAAACAGACTTATTTGGAGAGCAAGCTGTACTTTGCGGCGGAGTAACTGCGCTAGTAAAAGCTGGATTTGAAACGTTAGTTGATGCGGGATATCAGCCGGAACTTGCATATTTTGAATGTTTACATGAACTGAAACTTATTGTTGACCTTATGTATGAAGGTGGACTTGAAAATATGAGATATTCAGTTTCAGATACAGCGCAGTGGGGCGACTTCGTATCAGGGCCACGCGTTGTAACGGAAGATACGAAGAAAGCGATGGGTACAGTGCTAGCAGAAATTCAAGATGGTACATTTGCAAGAGGTTGGATTGCAGAGCATAAAGCAGGAAGACCGAATTTCCATGCGACAAATGAGAAAGAGAATGAACATGAAATCGAAGTAGTTGGACGTAAATTACGTGAAATGATGCCTTTCGTACAGCCGCGAGTAAAGGTAGGGATGAAATAATATGAAGCAGATTTTGTTCATGGATACGACGCTACGTGATGGCGAACAATCACCAGGAGTGAATTTAAATGAACAAGAGAAATTGCAAATTGCAAGGCAATTAGAGAGACTAGGGATCCATGTTATGGAAGCTGGCTTTGCAGCAGCTTCCGAAGGGGATTTTCAATCGGTAAAACGCATCGCGAATACAATTCAAAATGCTACAGTTATGAGTTTAGCTAGAGCAAAAGAAAGCGATATTCGAAGAGCATATGAAGCTGTGAAAGGTGCGGTATCTCCTCGTTTACACGTATTTTTAGCTACAAGTGATATTCATATGAAATATAAACTTTGTATGTCAAAAGAGGATGTATTAGATAGTATTCATCGTTCTGTTACACTTGGAAAATCATTATTTCCAACAGTACAATTTTCTGCAGAAGATGCGACAAGAACAGCAAGAGATTTTTTAGCTGAGGCAGTAGAAGTTGCGATTCGTGCAGGAGCGAATGTAATTAATATTCCAGATACAGTTGGATATACGAATCCAGAAGAGTATTATTCTCTTTTTAAGTACTTACAAGAATCCGTTCCTTCATATGAAAAAGCAATTTTCTCTTGTCATTGTCACGATGACCTTGGGATGGCTGTAGCAAATTCGCTAGCTGCGGTTGAAGGGGGAGCATTGCAAGTAGAGGGAACAATTAATGGAATTGGAGAGAGAGCAGGGAATGCGGCATTAGAAGAAGTCGCAGTTGCTCTTCATATTAGAAAAGATTTCTATCAAGCAGAGCCTTCTATGACGCTAAAAGAAATTAAAGCGACAAGTACATTAGTAAGCAGATTAACAGGTATGGTTGTACCGAAAAATAAAGCAATCGTTGGAGCGAATGCATTCGCTCATGAATCCGGAATTCATCAAGATGGTGTATTAAAAGAAGTGACAACGTATGAAATTATTGAACCAGAGTTAGTAGGCGAATCTCAAAACCTATTTGTACTTGGAAAACATTCTGGACGTCACGCGTTTACAGAAAAAATGAAAGAGCTTGGCTATGAATTTACAACGGAAGAACGAGATGCAGTGTTTGAAGCGTTTAAAAAATTAGCTGATCGTAAGAAGGAAATTACTGAGGAAGATTTACGAGCACTTATGCTTGGTGAAGCAGCATTTGCGGCTCAGCAATATAATATTACGCAACTGCAAGTACATTTCGTATCAAATAGTACACAATGTGCGACAGTTGTACTAAAAGATGAGGAAGGAAATGTATTCGAAGATGCAGCTACTGGCTCTGGTAGTATTGAAGCAATTTATAATGCAATCCAAAGAATTTTAGGATTAGAATGTGAATTGGCGGATTATCGCATACAATCTATTACGCAAGGTCAAGATGCACTGGCTCATGTTCATGTTGAATTAAAAGAAGGAACACATCAAGTATCAGGTTTTGGTGTTGCGCAAGACGTATTGGAAGCGTCGGCGAGAGCATATGTCCACGCAGCGGGGAAATTGAAATCTTTTATCCAGCTTGTGAAATAAGTGTTTGATAGGTGAGAGGGACTATTCTCACCTGTCAAATTAATGTTCTGAAAATTCAGTAAAAAAGGAGTGTTGAAATTGGAAAAACGTATCGTTTGTTTAGCTGGTGATGGTGTTGGACCGGAAGTTATGGAAAGTGCGAAGGAAGTATTGCATATGGTAGAAAGGTTATATGGTCATCATTTTCATTTGCAAGATGAGTACTTTGGCGGGAGTGCTATCGATTTAAATGGGCAACCATTACCACAACGAACGCTTGCCGCTTGTTTAGCAAGTGATGCGGTTTTACTAGGAGCAGTTGGTGGACCAAGGTGGGATAGTGCGAAAGAAAGACCAGAGAAAGGATTATTAGCTTTAAGAAAAGGGCTCGGTGTATTTGCGAACGTTCGCCCTGTAACGGTAGAAAGTGCAACGGCACATTTATCGCCATTAAAAAAGGCTGATGAAATTGATTTCGTTGTCGTTCGTGAATTAACAGGTGGGATTTATTTTTCTTATCCGAAAGAACGAACCGACGAAGTAGCAACAGATACACTTACGTATCATCGCCATGAAATTGAACGTATCGTTTCTTATGCCTTTCAATTAGCGAGTAAACGGAAGAAAAAAGTAACATCTATTGATAAGGCGAATGTTTTAGAATCTAGTAAACTATGGAGAACTGTAACAGAAGAAGTAGCCCTTCGTTATCCAGATGTTGAACTAGAACATATTTTAGTAGATGCAGCTGCTATGGAGTTAATTCGGAATCCAGGACGGTTTGATGTAATTGTAACAGAAAATTTATTTGGGGATATTTTAAGTGACGAAGCTTCCGTATTAGCTGGATCATTAGGAATGCTTCCATCAGCAAGTCACGCGGAAAAGGGCCCTTCGCTATACGAGCCTATTCACGGATCAGCGCCGGATATTGCCGGGAAAAATAAGGCAAATCCAATTGCGATGATGCGCTCTGTTGCCATGATGCTTGGGCAATCGTTCGGATTAACGAGAGAGGGGTGTGCAATTGAAGAAGCGATTTCAGCAGTCCTTAAATTAGGAAAATGTACAGCAGATATTGGCGGGACTGAAACGACAACTTCATTTACGAAGGCAGTAATGCAAGAAATGGAAGAGCAAGCACTAGTAGGGAGAGGAAGATAATGGGGAAAAGGTTGCTAGATAAACTTTGGGAAAGACACGTAGTTGCGACAAATGAAAATGGATTAGATTTATTATATATCGATCTGCACCTTGTTCATGAAGTAACGTCACCGCAAGCCTTTGAAGGCTTGCGGCTTACAAATCGAACGGTACGCAGACCAGATTTAACATTCGCAACGATGGATCATAATATTCCAACGAAAGATGTTTGGAATATTACTGATCGCATTGCGAAGCAGCAACTAGATACACTTCGGGAAAATTGTAAACAATTTCAGGTGCCGTTAGCGGATATCGGAGATGAAGAGCAAGGGATCGTTCATGTTATCGGACCAGAACTTGGGCTCACGCAGCCAGGCAAAACAATTGTTTGTGGTGATAGTCATACAGCAACGCACGGTGCGTTTGGCGCGCTAGCGTTTGGTATTGGTACGAGTGAAGTGGAACATGTATTGGCAACGCAAACGCTGTGGCAAAGAAAACCGAAAGCGATGGGCATTGAGTTAAAAGGAAAATTACAGAAAGGCGTTTACGCAAAAGATATTATTTTGCATCTCCTTTCAAAGTACGGTGTAGCAGTTGGAACGGGATATGTAATGGAATTTTACGGAGAGACGATTCAGGCTATGGAGATGGAAGAGAGAATGACGCTTTGTAATATGGCGATTGAAGGAGGAGCAAAAGCGGGTATTATCGCGCCAGATGAAAAAACAGTTGCTTATGTAAAAGGACGTAAATATGCACCGAAAGACTATGAAACTTTCGAGAAGAAATGGTCTGAACTTTATACAGATGCAGATGCAATGTATGATTTACATATTTCGATAGACGTTACGGATTTAGCGCCATACGTTACGTGGGGAACAAATCCGAGTATGGGAGTTCGTATTGATGAGAAATTGCCAGAAAAGCATGATGTAAATGACGAAAGAGCATTTTCTTATATGGGATTAAGCCCTGGACAAAGTACGTATGACATTCCAGTTCAACATGTTTTTATTGGATCTTGTACAAATTCCAGGCTCTCAGATTTAGAAATTGCTGCATCTGTTGTGAAAGGGAGAAAGGTAAAAGAAGGTGTGCGAGCACTCGTTGTGCCTGGATCGAAAAGAGTAAGGGACGCGGCGATGCAAAAAGGACTACATCACATATTTGAAGAAGCAGGATTTGAATGGAGAGAACCTGGATGTTCCATGTGTCTTGGAATGAATCCAGATCAAGTACCTGAAGGAGAGCATTGCGCTTCCACTTCAAATCGTAATTTTGAAGGGAGACAAGGAAAAGGAGCACGAACACATTTAGTTAGCCCAGCAATGGCGGCAGCAGCTGCGTTATATGGTCATTTTGTTGATATTAGAAAGGAGAGTTATGATGGAGCCATTTCGTATTCATAAAGGTACTGCCGCAGTACTTATGAATGATAACATTGATACAGATCAAATTATTCCGAAGCAATATTTAAAGAGAATTGAAAGGACGGGATTTGGAAAATATTTATTTGATGAGTGGCGGTATGATAATGAACGACACGAAAACCTTAATTTCCCACTTAATGCACCAGATAGAAAAGGAGCAAGTATATTAATTACAGGTGATAATTTTGGATGTGGTTCCTCAAGAGAACACGCACCTTGGGCACTTGCTGATTATGGTTTCCGCGTAATTATCGCGGGAGGGTTTGCAGATATTTTTTATATGAATTGTATGAAGAATGGTATGTTACCAATTGTAATGGATAAAGAAATGCGAGAAAAGCTTGCCAAAACGGATGCAAGAGAACAAATAGAAGTAAATTTAGAGAATGAAGTAATTACAGCAAGTACGCACAGGTTTCATTTTACAATAGAGAAAATGTGGAAAGAGAAATTATTAAATGGTTTAGATGAAATTAGTATTACAATGCAATATGAACAAGAAATAAAGGAGTATGAAAGAAGGGTAGCTGTATATTAAAAGATAACGGAATATTTAAAATGTATTTACATTCAGAATTAAGTATTATATACTATGTAAAAATTAGAGGAGAAAGGGAGTAAGTATTATGAAAACAATGCAATCTATTAAAATGCTTACACAACTACATCATCATACATAAAGCCCTTGAACCTAGCGTGAAAACGTGTAGGTGCAAGGGTTATTCCCGTTGTACCTACACGCTACTAAAGAGCCTTGTAGGTATATTTTATCTACAAGGCTCTTTTTATTTTCGGTTTAGGTGCATGAAATAAGCATACATTAGAAAGGGAAAGGTGTGAGAATTTCGATGACAAAATGGAAACGGGCAAATCCAAATGGAACGAGAGATTATTTATTCGAAGAAGGTACGTTAATTGAAGAAGTGGAGCAAAAATTAAGGCGTACTTTTTTAGAGAGAGGTTATGAAGAAATAAGGACACCAACAATTGAATTTTATGATGTGTTCGCCTTTCAAAGCAGGCCGATAGATGAAGAAAAGATGTATAAATTTTTTGATGAAAAGGGAAGGATTATCGTATTGCGTCCAGATATGACAATTCCTTTAGCGAGAGTGATCGGAACGCAGAGGTGTGATACACCACTTAAAGTGACGTATAGCGGAAATGTATTTCGAGCGAATGAGTCCCTTACTGGAAAATATAATGAGATCGTGCAAAGTGGTATTGAAATTATCGGTATTGATAATGTAAGAGCTGAAATTGAATGTGTTATAAGTGTCATTCAATCACTTCAAAAGTTGAAAGTGCAATCTTTTACAATAGAGATTGGGCAAGTGCAGTTATATAAATGTATTGTCAAAAAGCTCTCCATTCATGAGGAAGAAGAGAAAGTTCTTAGAACATATATTGAAAGTAAAAATTATGCTGCTCTATCAAATTTTATTAGAGAAAAAAAATTAGATCGATGTGATGAAACAGTAAGGTTACTGGAGAAATTACCAAGGTTATTTGGGAATTTAGAAGTGATTGAGGAAGCAGAAAAACTCGCCTCCAGTAATGAAATGAAAATGGCCATTGCAAGAGTGAAAGAAATATATGAAGCAATTGACAAGCTAGGCTATGGATCGTACATATCAATTGATTTAGGTATGATTCAACATTTGGACTATTATACAGGTGTTATTTTCAAAGGGTATATATATGAAATTGGAGAAGAAATTGTTAGTGGCGGAAGATATGATGAGTTAATTGGAAATTTTGGAGAAATGTTGCCGGCTGTTGGACTCGCGGTGCAAGTTAATCAAATTGTGAAGGCGCTGCAGGAGCAGCAAGAACCGTATGAACGAAAGAGAATAGATATTATGATTCATTACGAGTTAAATAGATTAGCAGAAGCGGAACGGTTACGAAATTTACTTCAAAAGGACGGGAAAAAAGTAGAGATATCTTTATGTTCTAATTTAAATGACACCTTTCAATTTGCAAGAAAAAATCAAATAGTGACGGTTGTTGAGGCAAAGAACGAATCGTTAGTGGAATATGTATGGAACGAGAAATGGGTAGTCCAGAAAGAAGGAGAAACTTCATGCGTAACATTCAAATTGCGTTAACGAAAGGAAGATTAGAAAAACATGTGATTCCACTCTTTGAGCAGATTGGAATCGATTGTTCAGAGCTTAAAAATAAAGGACGAAAGCTTGTCTTTCAAAGTAAAAATACAGATATCTCATTTATTTTGGTGAAAGCAGTAGATGTTGCTACTTATGTAGAACATGGAGTAGCGGATATCGGGGTCGTTGGAAAAGACGTTTTAATGGAAAACGAAAAAGATATTTATGAAATGTTGGATTTAGGAGTAGGTGTGTGTAAGTTTTGTGTTGCTTCTATTCCTACTTATAATCCGAAGAGCTACCGGAAGAAACGTATTGCGACGAAATATCCACATATTACTTCTAACTATTTTCATGATAAAGGAGAGGATGTAGAAATCATAAAAATAGAAGGGTCTGTAGAAATCGCTCCTATTCTTGGATTGGTAGATGCGATTGTTGATATTGTTGAAACAGGAAAAACATTACAAGAAAATGGACTCATTGTATTTGAGGAAATGTATTCTATATCTGCTCGAATGATTGTGAATAAGGCTGCATTAAAAACTAAAAAAGACGAAATATTCAGTATTATAAATATGATGGAGCAAGAAATTTTGTCAGGAAAATAGGGGGACTTGTAATGGAGATCGTTTTTGAAGATTTTCAAAAGGCGTTATCGAAAATAAAATTGCTACGAGAAAACGCTAATATAATAGAAGAAACTGTTCAAAGAAATGTAAGCGAAATCGTTCGAAATGTAAGGGAGAGTGGGGATGAGGCCTTATCTTTTTATACAAAAAAGTTTGATGGTGTAAAGATAAAAGAGTTTCGTGTAAGTGAAGAAGAAGAAAAACGAGCGAGTATGTTTGTAGAGAATTCATTTTTAGAAGCGTTACAAGAGGCGAAGAAAAACATTATTTCGTACCATGAAAAGCAAAAAAGACAATCGATGTTCGATTGTGCGAGTGAAGGCATCATTAGAGGGCAAATCATTCGGCCGTTAGAGAATGTAGGCGTATATGTGCCAGGCGGAACTGCTTCGTATCCTTCGTCAGTATTAATGAATGTATTGCCAGCAAAACTCGCTGGTGTGAAAAAGATTGTAATGGTAACACCGCCAAGAGAAGGAGGAATTGATCCACATATTTTAGTTGCTGCAAGCCTTGCGGGAGTAGATGAAATTTATACGATAGGTGGTGCGCAAGCAATTGCTGCTTTAGCATACGGTACGGAATCGATTCCGAAAGTGGATAAAATAGTTGGACCAGGAAATTTGTACGTCGCTCTAGCGAAACGAGAAGTATATGGAATAGTAAATATCGATATGATTGCTGGACCGTCAGAAATTGTAGTTATTGCGGATGAAACCGGCAATGCAAAATATATTGCGGCTGATTTATTATCACAAGCAGAACATGACGAGAGAGCGACAGCGATTTGTATTACAACAAATATAGAGTTAGCAAAAGAAGTAGAAAAAGAGATAGAAAGGCAGTTAGAAACATTACCAAGAAGCGAAATTGCACGTGAATCAATAAATAGAAATGGAGCCATTTTTATCGTTCCTTCTATAGATGAGGCACTACAGTTATCGAATGAAATTGCCCCGGAACATTTAGAGTTACATATAAAAGAACCGATGAATGCTTTAGCTTATGTGAAACATGCAGGATCTATCTTTCTTGGACCATATGCACCAGAACCGCTCGGGGATTATTTAGCAGGACCGAATCACGTGTTACCGACAAGTGGAACGGCAAGGTTTTTCTCACCGTTATCAGTCGATGATTTTGTGAAAAAATCAAGCTTTCTGTCTTATACGGAGGAAGCATTAAGAGATGTCCAACATCATATTGTAGAGCTTGCCAATAAAGAAGGATTACATGCGCATGCGAGAGCAATTCAAATAAGATTTGAGGAGGAAGAATAATGCGTGAGTCTAGTCAAATACGTGAGACGACAGAGACAAAAATAAAATTAAGTTTACAGCTTGATGATGGGAAGAATGTTTCTGTACGAACGGGAGTTGGTTTTTTTGATCATATGCTAACTTTATTTGCAAGGCATGGAAGATTCGGTTTGCAAGTGGAGGCAGAAGGCGATGTATTCGTTGATGCGCATCATACAGTTGAGGATGTTGGAATTGTACTCGGAAATTGTTTGAAAGAAGCATTGCACAGTAAAGAGGGGATTAACAGGTACGGCTCAGCATATGTACCGATGGATGAGTCTTTAGGCTTTGTTGCAATTGATATAAGTGGACGCTCATATATTGTATTTCAAGGAGAATTAACGAATCCGAAGCTTGGGGATTTTGATACAGAACTAACGGAAGAATTTTTTAGAGCAGTTGCTCATGCTGCCAATATTACATTACATGCTCGTATTTTATACGGAAGTAATACACATCACAAAATTGAAGCCTTATTTAAAGCGTTTGGTAGAGCGCTTAGAGAAGCAGTCGAAAGAAATGCCAACATTACTGGTGTAAATTCAACGAAAGGGATGTTGTAATTGATTGCCATTATAGATTATGGAATGGGAAATATTCGTAGTGTAGAACAAGCATTAAAGCATATTGGAGCAGCGTACATTGTAACGAGTGATAAAGAAGAGATTTTTAGAAGTGATGGAGTGATTTTACCAGGAGTAGGTGCATTTCCAAAAGCGATGGATGTATTGGAAGAAAAAGATTTAGTGCGTGTGTTACAAGAAATCGGGCGTTCAAGAAAACCACTTCTAGGTATTTGCCTAGGAATGCAGCTTTTATTTGAAAAAAGTGAGGAACTACAAGACTGTAACGGGCTAAGTTTATTGCCAGGCGTTATTCGAAAGCTAAAGGTTCCTTATAAAATTCCTCATATGGGATGGAATGAGTTAAAGAAAGAAGGAGAAATAGCGCTTTGGAATGGAGTAGAGGACGGTTCTTTCGTATATTATGTCCACTCTTATTACGCAGATTGTCCAAATGAAATTGTGTATGGAATAAGTGATTATGGAGTGAAAGTACCTGGTTTTGTAGCAAAAGAAAATATATATGGCGCACAGTTTCATCCTGAAAAAAGTGGTGATATAGGCATGCAAATGTTGAAAAATTTTAAAGGAGTGGTAGAATCATGGAAATCTTCCCAGCTATCGATTTAAAAAAGGGACGATGCGTTAGACTGTATCAAGGGGAATTTAGTAAAGAAACAGTAATGAATGAAGATCCGGTTGCGCAAGCGATTATATTTGAAACATTTGGAGCGAAACGGTTGCACATTGTTGATTTAGATGGTGCAGTTGCTGGTGAATCGTTAAACTTGTCCGTCATTGAAAGAATTTGCAAGGCAGTACGTATTCCAGTGCAAGTTGGCGGAGGAATTCGATCACTTGTAGCCGTAGAGAAGTTATTTTCAGTAGGGGTAGATAAAGTGATTTTAGGAACAGCTGCTCTTTATGATAAGCCATTTTTAGAAGAAGCAGTTTTTCTATATAAAGAAAAAATCATCGTCGGAATTGATGCGAAAAATGGTTTCGTCGCAACGAGAGGCTGGCTTGATGTATCTGAAATTTCTTACATTGATTTAGCAAAACAAATGGAGAATATAGGTGTTCAAACAATTGTATTTACAGACATTTCGAAAGACGGGACACTTGCAGGACCGAATATAGCACAATTGGAGTTACTACAAAAAAGCGTTTCTACTCGACTTATTGCTTCTGGAGGAATTGCATCTATTCAAGATGTGAAAAAGTTAAATGATATGAACATATACGGCGTCATAATTGGTAAGGCTCTTTACGAGAAAACGATTGATTTAGAAGAAGTGCTAGAGGTAACAAAGTTATGTTAGCAAAACGCGTTATTCCATGTCTAGATGTGAAAGAAGGGCGAGTCGTAAAGGGTGTAAATTTTATAGGACTACAAGATGTCGGGGATCCTGTTGAAATAGCAGCTTTATATAATGATGCGGGAGCAGATGAAATAGTATTTTTAGATATTACGGCAACTCATGAAGGACGAAAAACGATTGTAGATGTTGTAGAAAAAACGGCTTCAAAAGTATTTATTCCTCTTACAGTTGGCGGAGGAATTTCAAATGTGAAAGATATGTACAATTTACTAAGAGCTGGAGCAGATAAAGTTTCAATTAACTCAGCAGCAGTGCGAAATCCAAAATTAATCGGAGAAGGGGCAGAGCATTTTGGCTCACAATGTATTGTCGTCGCAATTGATGCTAGAAAAGTAGCAGAAGATAAGTGGAATGTATATGTGAACGGCGGAAGAGTTGATACGGGAATGGATGCAATCAGGTGGGCAAAGCGCGTTACAGAGCTAGGCGCAGGCGAAATTTTATTAACGAGTATGGATGCAGACGGAACGAAAAACGGATATGACCTTCGTTTAACAGAAGAAATTTCAAAAAGTGTTTCCGTACCTGTCATCGCGTCAGGCGGGTGCGGTCATGCTGATCACATTATAGAAGTGTTTCAAAAGACAGCAGTTGATGCAGCATTAGCGGCATCAATCTTTCATTACGGTGAGGCGACAATAGGGGACGTAAAGAGAAAGTTAAGAAATGCAAATGTTGAGGTGCGGCTATGAAACCTAACTTTTCAAAAGGACTATTACCAGCAGTTGTAATTGAAGAAGATACAAAAGAAGTTTTAATGCTAGCTTATATGAATGAAGAGGCATATGAAAAAACAATAGAAACGAAAAGAACATGGTTTTATTCTCGTTCAAGAAGGTCGTTATGGAATAAAGGAGAAACATCAGGTAATGTCCAACATGTGCAATCTCTTTATTTAGATTGTGATCAAGATTCAATTGTTGTTGTCGTAAAGCAAGTAGGACCTGCATGTCATACGGGAGAAAAAACATGTTTTCATTACAAAATTATATAGGGGGATACATATGAAAAACGCCTTTACATTACTATTTGAAACAATTGAAGAACGAAAGAGAAATCCACTTCCTGAATCATATACAAATTACTTGTTTTCAAAAGGAGAAGATAAAATTTTAAAGAAAATTGGTGAGGAATGTACGGAAGTAATTATTGCATCCAAAAATAATGATAACGAAGAGCTAGTGAAAGAAATGGTTGATGTATTGTATCACTGCTTCGTGTTATTAGCCGAAAAAAATATATCATTAGAAGATATTATGGAGGAAGTGACAGAAAGAAATGGGAAGCTTTCGAGAGTAGGGGACAGAAGAGAAATAGATACATTATAGGGGGAATACGTATGAAGGTGGATTATCACATTCATTTAGAAGAAGGGCCATATTCAATAGGATGGCTAGCTAAAATAAATGAATCATTACAACATTATGAACCGCTAAAAGAAGAAAAACATTCTATGGAATGGCTTGTGAAAACACAAGAACGCCTGCAAAGACGTGTGAATGAAGGACCATTTACAACGAAATGGATTGATTTATATTTAGAAGAAGCTTTGCGAAAAGGGATAAAAGAAGTTGGTATTGTCGATCATTTATACCGTTTTTATGAAGCGAAAGAATACTATGAAAAATATGTTGATATTAGTGATTCGGGGCTTGGACGTTTACAAAAGGAATGGTTAGACCAAGTAAGGGTAGCTTCACTACATGATTTTACAAAGGCAATTGAAGAGGCGAAAGAACGGTGGAGTAAAAGAGGTGTTACGCTTAAACTTGGAATTGAAGCAGATTATTTTATTGGTGGTGAACAACAATTACAATCTTTACTTGCATTAGGAGATTTTGATTATGTAATTGGTTCTGTTCATTTTTTAAATGGCTGGGGATTTGATAATCCAGATACGAAAGAATATTTTAAGGAACATGACTTATATGCTTTATATGATACGTTTTTCAAAACGGTTGAGTGCGCAGTTCGTTCTGAGTTATTTGATATTATTGCTCATCTTGACAACATAAAAGTATTTAATTATCGGTTAGATGAGAATGAACAAATTTCTTATTATAAGAAAATTGCGCGTGCATTAGTAGAAACAAATACAGCAACGGAAATAAATGCGGGATTGTACTATCGCTATCCTGTGCGCGAAATGTGTCCGAGTCCGCTATATTTACAAGTATTAGCTAAACACGAAGTTCCGATTACACTTTCTTCAGATGCTCATTATCCGAATGATTTAGGGAAATATGTGGAAGAGAATATAAAGACGTTACGTAATCATGATATTGCTCACTTAGCTACATTTACGAAACGAGTCCGAACGATGAGATTACTAGAAGAAGTAACAATTTCAAAATGATCACGATTTTTTCATGAAAACCCATCTTTTTGTTCAAAATAAGAAAGAATAAAAAGGAGGGTAAAGAAATGGTGAAACAACAAAATAAACAAAATGTACAAGATGCACAGCAACAAGCGTATACTTCTGATACGAATGCTACATCTCAATCAGTGATTGAGGAGCAAATTAGTGATACAGTTGCAGAAGGAACAATTGATGTGAAGCTTGGAAAACAATCGCAAGAAAAAGCGTAAAAAGAGGGGAGACTTGCATCTCCTCTTTTTTTGTGGAAAAGTGTCGATTTTCAAAACTATAATCAAATTCCTTGGTTTTTATATGTGGATTTCTTACAATGAAAGATAAGAGCTATCCTATTTTGTATAGAAGAGGTGTTAGTATAGTGGCAAAAATATTAGTAGCAGGAAAAATTCCAGCAATCGGATTAGAACTATTAAAAGATCATGATGTAGAAATGTATGATAAAGAGGAGTTAATTTCTTTAGATGAATTAACAGAACGTGTAAAAGATAAAGATGCATTGTTAAGCTTACTTTCTACAAAGGTGACAAAAGAAGTGATTGATGCGGCACCTAATTTAAAGATTGTTGCAAACTACGGTGCTGGTTACGATAATATTGATTACTCATATGCCGGAGAAAAAGGGATTGCGGTAACGAATACACCGAAAGTATCAACGGAAGCGACAGCGGAATTAACATTTGCACTTCTTTTAGCAGCTGCACGTAGAATTCCTGAAGGTGATACGCTATGCCGTACAACTGGATTTAACGGATGGGCTCCATTATTTTTCTTAGGCCGCGAAGTACATGGTAAGACAATTGGAATTATCGGCCTTGGAGAAATTGGAAAGGCAGTTGCAAAGCGTGCAAAAGCGTTTGGAATGAATGTTTTATATACAGGACCAAATCGAAAGCCCGAAGCTGAAAGTGAACTGGAAGCAACATATGTAACATTGGAAGAATTATTACAAACAGCAGACTTTATTACAATTAACTGTGCGTATAATCCGAAATTGCATCATATGATTGATGAGGAACAGTTCAAAATGATGAAGAAAACAGCGTATATTATAAATGCTTCACGTGGACCAATTATGCATGAAGCGGCACTTGCTCATGCTTTAAAAACGAATGAAATTGAAGGGGCAGCTCTTGACGTGTTTGAATTTGAACCGAAAATTACTGAAGAGCTAAAAGGATTAAAGAATGTGGTACTTGCTCCTCACGTAGGAAATGCAACATTCGAAACGCGTGATGCGATGGCCGAAACGGCGGTAAGAAATATTTTAGCTGTATTAAATGGCGAAGAACCTGTAACGCCTGTCAATCAAAAAGTATTCGTTACAAAATAAAAAGAAACCTTCCGATTCCGGAAGGTTTCTTTTTATTTTTCTTTATTTGCTCTTTTTGATGGTCGTTGTCTAAGGAATTGAGATAGCATGTACAAAATATATAGTGGAATAGCAATGAATAAGAAAACAGAAAAATTACCGAATCCTGTTTGGTACATTGTGATAATGATGCCCACTAAAAATAGTGTAATAATGATGCTATATCGTGGAATTGGTACATCTTTTAAACTTGGGATACGAATGCGGCTCACCATTAAAAATGCGAACGTTACAAATACTGTAATAAGAACGATTTTTGGAATGGTATGTGAAAATAATGTTAAGAAAGCAACAAGCCCTCCCGCTGCTGTAATCGGTACCCCAGTGAAGTATTTCATTGAAGTAGAAGATGGTGTTACATTAAATCGTGCTAAACGATATGCTCCGAAAAGAGGGAATAGCCCCGCTATGTATAGTCCGATGATTCCATAATTAGAGAAAGATGTGTAATACATGAGAACAGCAGGTGCTGCACCAAATGTTACGACATCCGCAAGCGAGTCAAGCTCTTTTCCCATTTGTGAATCAACACGTAATAAACGAGCAACACGCCCATCAAGACTATCTAACATCATCCCGATAAGTACTAAAATAGCAGCTGATTTATAATATCCTAAAGATGCATAGCCGATTGACAAGAATCCACTATATAAATTTCCGAGCGTAAATAAGTTTGGAATAGCTGCTCTATACAAAATCTGATCCCTTGCTTTCTGTAATAAATTCTTAATTAGTGTATGAAAGTTTACTTATTTTATCATACCATAAATTTCTTCCTCATACGAAAGAAATTCCCAATTTGTGAAAGATTTCATAGAAGAATGATTGGAAAAATAAGTGAAAAAAGAAGCAACTTTTATAAAGTTGCTTCTTGTATTATTCAAAGTTCGTTGTCATAGTTCCAGTTTTATACCGATTGTTAGGATCGAAACGTAACAAATCTCCATAAATGAGTTTGTCGGAAAGTTTCAATTCTGTTTTTGCTTTTTCAATATTCGGTTGACATAATGAGATGTCTGCTTCTTCACCTGTGTTTCGTTTATAGCACATGTTTTTTGTATACACATAATCTTCCGAAACGAAGCTACCATCACGCATTACCATAAGAGGGTCTTTTTCTTTAATAAATAGGTCAGTTCCAAATTCAACTGATTGATTTGTTTTAATACCAAGTAAATGAAGTAGCGTTGGTTTAATATCAATTTGACCAGACACTTTAGAAATGACTTTACCTTCTTGACCAGGCACGTGAATGATGAGAGGGACACGTTGTAATTGCATAGAATCAAACGGTGTAATAGCGTCTTTCCCAAGGAACTGAGCCATAGCTGCGTTATGGTTTTCAGAAATACCGTAATGATCTCCATAAATGACAATAACGGAATTATCATACAGACCTTCTTCTTTTAATTGTTTAATAAATTGTTTAAGAGCTTCATCCGTGTAACGAACAGTTGGAAAGTAACGGTTTACAACACCACTTTCTGAATTAAACTCATCAACATATTGATCTTCTGGATTTAGAAGAAATGGAAAATGGTTTGTTAAAGTAATGAATTTTGTATAGAACGGCTGTGGTAAAGATTTTAGCTTTGGAATAGATTGTTCAAAGAACTCTTTATCTTTTAATCCCCAACCGACAGACATTTGTTCTGTGCCTACGTAATCATTTAAATTAAAGTAACGATCATATCCAAGTGCAGGATACATTACATCACGATTCCAAAACGTTTTATCGTTTGAATGGAAGACAGCAGAAGAATATCCGTATTTCTTTAATTGTTCTGGTGTAGCTGTATATTCATTTGTTGCATGAGTAAAGAATACAGAACCGCGGTCTAACGGATAAAGTGAATTTTCAACGATAAATTCAGCATCAGAAGTTTTACCTTGTCCTGTTTGATGATAGAAGTTATCGAAATAAAAGCTATCTTTAATAAATTCATTTAAAAATGGAGTAATTTCTTTTCCATTTATTTTTTTATTAATAACAAAACTTTGTGTAGATTCCATTGAAATTAAAATAACATTTTTGCCTTTTGCAGCTCCAAATAAGTTTTTATCAACTTGCTTATCTTTTGAGTCTGTATAGTTTTTAATTTCAGAGAACCCGTCCCCACTCGCAAATACACGTTCAGCTGAAGATTTAGATTGAAGTGTAATATCAAATAGATGATATGTGTATAACCCTAAATTTTTCACGACAGTTTGACGGTCAAACGAGCGTGAGAACATTTGTGGTTTATAAATAATGGAAACAACAATTTGTAGTGCTAATAGAGCTGTTACACCGCTAAAGAAAGTTCTCTTTTCAGAGCGAGAAAGCGGCGTTTTGTCGCAAAATGATGGGAATTTACGCGAAAGAAACATTAAGATGATCGCATCTGCGAATAACAGTAATGTTTTATACGTAAAGAGTTCTTTTATACTCGTCCCTAAATCAGCCATATTATTTGTTTGAAATAATACTGGGAACGTAACGAAATCGTTATAAAAACCATAAAACATTGCATTTCCAAATAAAATGAATGATAGTATAAAACTAATTCCAACTATAATGCGATTTCGGTGTTTAGATGCAAATAAAGCAAAACCGAAAAATAAAAGTAACGCAGCTAGTGGATTAATAAAAAGCATAAATTCTTCAAAGAAATTATCAATTTTAATATCAAACGCTAGCTTGTACACAATATATGTTTTTATCCATAATAAAACGACTGCAACGAGTGCGAATCGCAGTTTTGGAAACAGACGTTGTAGCATAATATACTCCTCTCCTAAAAAGCATGACGGTTCTTGTGGGCCTATTTGATTAGCGCCTCATTTTATATATACGAACAGTCCTTTATTATTATGTTTATTATACTATGAGTATCATTATACGAAAATAAAAGAGAGTTGTGGACTTTTTTATAACAATTGAGTAGAAAAAGGGCAGTAGGAGACAATAAAATGGAGTTTCTATGTATGATTATTATCGTGCGCGGAAAGAATCGTGTAACAATACGGAGGTTATAATGCGAAAATTATTATATTTTATAGTATGCAGTAGTGTTATACTTTTTGCTTCACCAAGTGTGTCGGTAGCTCAATATGATGCACCTCTTATGGAAGATGCCCTTTATTCTGTGTTATTCCCGAAAATAAATAAAGCAATCGAAAAACAATATGGGAGCTTGAAGCCTTATCAATGCCCGAAAATTATTAGTTTAAAAAAAGTGTATAGCGGTACATATTTATTTCAAGCAGTTATTGAAGTGACAAAGTATGAACGTGTTGCAGGGAAAATTGCGCCACCATTTGAGAAGGTAACGATTACATTTAATAACGAAGAAGGCGAATGGGAAGTGACAAAGGTTTCAGTAAAGCGCTTACCAAACGATACGAAACTAAACTGTAAAAAAGCAATATAAAAAATTGTTTGACAAATAAAATGGTCCTTTGGTATTGTTAATAGCAACAATTAGATGTTTGAAAATTAAATAGACTTACCTCATCTACTCTCAAAGGTAGAGGCCGCGATAGGAAAGAGTAAGCTATGGGAGATTTAATGGAATCTGTGATCATAGGTTGAAAGGGACTATTGCCGAAATATAAGAATAACCATATTATTCATATATTGGGACTGCATTGAATAAATGTAGTACTGTCATAAGATTTATTTTATGGAGAGCTATTTGGAGATGTTGATGCGGTTTCTTATTTTGAGGAGATAACAACTCGTTTATTTTTTCAATATATATTTTTCCTAATAAGAAACGCGTGTGAACATTGTTCCGCGCGTTTTTTGTCTATCTAAAAGCGTGCTGCAATGAATAGAAGATTGGGGTTATGAGTTTTAGAGGAAATAAGGGAGGAATTCAAATGTATTTACACGGCACAAGCCGAATCAATGGGCAAGGACACTTAGAAATTGGAGGGTGCGACACGACGCAGCTAGCAAAACAATACGGAACACCACTTTATGTATACGATGAAGAGTCAATTCGAGGAAAGTGCCGCGCGTTTCATCGTGCTTTTAAAGAAAGTGGGTTCTCTTATCAAGTAGCATATGCAAGCAAGGCGTTCTTGTGCATGGAGATGTGCCGAGTAGCTCGTGAAGAGAATATGTCATTAGATGTTGTTTCTGGAGGAGAATTATATACTGCACTACAAGCAGGATTTCCGGCATCGCGCATTCATTTTCATGGTAATAATAAAACAGATGAAGAAATTGTGATGGCTCTTCAGGCGAATATTGGTTGTTTTGTCGTAGATAACTTCTTAGAATTAGAAATTTTGCATGATTTAGCAGTGCAACATGGGAAATTTGTGAACATATTAATTCGTGTAACGCCCGGAGTAGAGGCGCACACACATGAATATATTACAACAGGTCAAGATGATTCAAAATTTGGGTTTGGCGTGTCAAATGGTCAAGCGATGCAAGCAATTGAGCTTGCTTTACAAAAATCAAATTATAACGTGTTAGGAATTCATTCACATATCGGATCACAAATATTTGAAACGGCTGGCTTTGTGCGAGCGATTGAAGTTCTTCGTCAATTTTTAGAAGCAGTGAGAGAGCGAACAAACTATGTAGTAAAAGTGCTAAATGTAGGGGGAGGATTCGGAATACGCTACACAGAGTCCGATGCACCATTAACTCTTGAGACGTATGTGCGAGCTGTAACAAGTGCAGTGAGAGAACAATTTACAGTATGTAATTATCCATTGCCAGAAATATGGGTTGAGCCAGGTCGTAGCATTGTAGGGGATGCTGGAACGACACTTTATACAGTCGGATCTGTGAAAGACATTCCTGGTATTCGGAAATATGTATCAGTGGATGGTGGGATGACTGATAACTTAAGACCTGCTTTATATAACGCTCGTTATGAAGCGATGTTAGCGAATCGAGGGAATGATGAGAACGAGGAAGTTGTTTCGATTGCAGGGAAATGCTGCGAGAGTGGAGATATGTTAATTTGGGATATTAATCTACCGAAAGTTGCTTCTGCGGATTTACTAGCAATTTCTTGTACTGGGGCATACGGGTACTCGATGGCGAATAATTATAATCGGATTCGTAGACCAGCTGTCGTCTTCGCGAAAGGTGGTACATCACAAATTGTTGTAGAGCGCGAAACATATGAAAATATTATTGGGAACGATCGCATACGTATTAAAGAACTTGTTTAAATGAGGAAAAAGGAGTTGTTCGGATGGGCAATTCCTTTTTTATAAAATAAAATAATTAAAATATATCGGAAAACTAGGATTGAAAAAAATCAGAATTGTGATAAAATACAAATACAAAGCTTATCAAGAGAAGCGGAGGGAACTGGCCCGGCGAAGCTCGGCAACCTGCTTATAGAAAGCAAGGTGCTAAATCCAGCAAAATGGAATCCATTTTGAAAGATAAGGTAAAATATATTACCGAACAGTCTTTTCGAAATGGGAAAGATTTTTTTTATGAATAAAAAGGGGGGCTGTTCGCGTGAGCGTACGGGAACATTTTGAGGAAGTATCTGAGAAAATTGAAGCGATGCTTGCTGATATGAAATATGGTTCAATTACAATTGTTGTGCAAGATGGAAAAGTCATTCAATTAGAGAAAAGTGAAAAAGTACGTTTAAAGTAAAAAGCGCTGACTAGAAAAACTAGAGGCGGTTTTAACCTATTTCATTAGGTTAAAACCGTCTTTTTGCTTTTACAGGGGGAAAAAACATGTTGACGTATGAAACGTGGGAAGAAAATGATGTTTCATTTTCAGAAGAAGATGAAACGAAAGGCGCGTTATCTGTATTAAGTTGGGCTTATAAAGAATATAAAAGTGAAATTGTATACGCATGTAGCTTCGGAGTGGAAGGGATGGTACTGCTGCATCTTATTAACCAAGTAAATCCATCTGCTAAAGTTGTATTTTTAGATACTAACGTACATTTTCAAGAAACATATGAATTAATTCAAAAAGTGCGGGAACGATTTCCTTCATTAAATATTATAGAAAAACAGCCAAAACTTACACTTGATGAACAAGCCGGATTGCATGGTGACAAGCTATGGGAGAGCAATCCTAATCTCTGTTGTAAGATTAGAAAAATTTTGCCTTTAGAAGAATCATTAGCGAATGAAAAAGCGTGGATATCGGGACTGAGGAGGGAACAATCAGAAACCCGTAAGCATACAAAGTTTATAAATCAAGATCATCGCTTTCGATCTATTAAAGTTTGTCCGCTCATTCATTGGACGTGGAAAGAGGTATGGCGATATGTATACAAACATAGTTTGCCGTATAACCCATTACATGACATTGGATATCCAAGTATTGGGTGTGAGAAGTGTACGTTACCTGTAGGAGAGGGTGGCGATTCAAGAGATGGTAGATGGGCCGGGAAAGTAAAAACTGAATGTGGCCTTCATTATCAATAAGGTGAATTTGAAAATAAAGCTAAGAGAGGGTATAGAAAATGAGTACAAGAAACGGATTAATAAATCGAATAGACGAGACATACGACGTATCACAAATTGAAAAAGAAATTGGGCTAGACAACATTGCATTAAGTGATTTAGAACTATTAGCGACAGGGGGATATAGCCCGCTTACTGGTTTTTTAGGAAGGAAAGATTATGATTCGGTTGTAGAAACGCTTCGTTTAAATAATGGAAGTGTTTGGAGTATACCTATTACATTACCAGTAACAGAAGAGGTAGCAGAGACGCTAAAAGTTGGAGAGGAAGTAAAACTTGTTAACGGTGGAAATGTATATGGTGTCATTCAAATAGAAGATATTTTTGTGCCTGATAAGGAAAAAGAAGCGTTACTAGTGTATAAAACGACGGATGAGGCTCATCCAGGAGTGAAAAAATTATACGAACGACCGAACGTTTACGTCGGAGGAGCTATTGTTCTGACGAAACGTTTTGAAAATAATCCGTTTCCTTCTTATCATTTAGATCCAATTGAAACGAGAGAAGAATTTAAAAAACGTGGTTGGAAAACAGTAGTTGGATTCCAGACGAGAAATCCGGTACATCGTGCTCATGAATATATTCAAAAATCTGCTCTTGAAATTGTAGATGGCCTCTTTTTAAATCCGCTCGTTGGGGAAACGAAGTCGGACGATATTCCTGCTGATGTAAGAATGGAAAGTTATGAAGTATTACTTCAAAACTACTATCCGAAAGATCGTGTCTTTTTAAGTGTATTTCCTGCAGCAATGCGTTACGCAGGACCGAGGGAAGCGATATTCCATGCATTAGTCAGAAAGAATTTTGGATGTACCCACTTTATTGTAGGACGCGATCATGCAGGAGTAGGAGATTATTACGGTACTTATGAAGCACAAGAAATTTTTACAAACTTTACAGTAGAAGAGTTAGGGATTACACCGTTATTTTTTGAGCATAGTTTTTACTGCACGAAATGTGAAGCGATGGCTTCAACGAAAACATGCCCGCATGGAAAAGAGGATCATGTCATCTTATCTGGTACGAAAGTAAGAGAACTATTAAGAAACGGTGAGGTTCCGCCAAGTACATTTAGTCGTAGAGAGGTAGTAGAGGTACTAATTAAAGGTTTGAAAAAAGAAGTAGTAACAGAATAGGGAGAGAATGAGATGGATACGAATATTACTTGGCATACAGCTTCTGTTTCAAAAGATGAGAGAAGAGTGAAGAATGGGCATCATAGTTTTGTCATTTGGTTTACTGGTTTATCAGCTTCGGGTAAATCTACAGTAGCGAACGCGGTTGCTCGTAAACTATTTGAAAAGAATATTGGAAACTATGTACTTGATGGAGATAATATACGTCACGGTTTAAATAAAGACTTAGGTTTCTCTGAAAGTGATCGTATGGAAAATATAAGACGAATTGGCGAAGTAGCGAAGCTATTTGTAGATCAAGGGACTGTTGTTCTTACAGCGTTTATTTCACCGTTTCGAGTAGACCGAAACCAAGTTAGAGATCTATTAGCTGCAGATGAATTTATAGAAGTGTTTGTAAAATGTCCAATGGAAGAGTGTGAGAAACGTGATCCGAAAGGACTTTATAAAAAAGCAAGAAAAGGTGATATTAAAGATTTTACAGGTATCGATTCACCGTATGAGGAACCAGAGCAAGCGGAATTAACTGTAGAAACGCACAAGTATTCTATTGAAGAATGTGCAGAACAAATCGTGAAGTACTTACAAGAGCGTAGTTTTATATAGGGGGATAAAAAATGAGTTATGAAAAAGTATGGGCTAACAATGAAAAATTAAATCAAACTGAGAAAAATAAATTAAAAAAAGATGGATTGGAAATCTTTAATGATATTCCTTACTATGCAGAGAATGGCTTCGAATCTATTCCGAAAGAAGAGTGGGACGCATTCAAATGGGCAGGGTTGTACTTACAAAGACCGAAGGAAGCTGGTTATTTTATGATGCGTGTAAATATCCCTTCTGGCATTATTACGAATGCACAGGCAGAAGTGCTTGCTTCTATCGCTGAGGATTATGGACGTGACGTAATAGATATTACGACAAGACAGGCAATTCAGTTTCATTGGTTAGAAATTCATCAAATTCCAGATATTTTTAAAAGATTAGCAAGGGTTGGGTTATCTTCAGCTGGGGCGTGTGGTGATATAACGCGTAATATTACGGGGAATCCACTTGCTGGTATTGATGCAAATGAACTATTTGATACAACTGGCATTGTAAAAGAGGTATATGATTATTTCCAACATAATGAAGAATTTTCTAACTTACCACGTAAATTTAAAATGTCTATTAGTTCTAACATTTATAATTCAGCAAACGCAGAGATTAACTGTGTTGCATTTACACCTGCAACGAAAGAAATAGATGGTGAGAAAAAAGTTGGTTTTCATATAAAAGTAGGCGGTGGGTTATCAGCCCGTCCATATTTAGCTGATGAATTAGATGTATTCGTTTTACCAGAAGAAGTGAAGGCGGTAGCAATTGCGATTGCTACGATATTCCGTGATTTTGGATATCGTGAAAAACGTCATTTAGCCCGTTTGAAATTTCTTGTTGCAGACTGGGGAGCAGAGAAGTTTAAAGAGAAACTAATAGAATATACAGGACCATTACAAAGTAAAGGAGAAAGTGCTCTTAAAGGCTGGAATGCGGGATACTTTTATGGTGTCCAAGACCAAAAACAAGATGGACTAAAATATGTAGGTTTTAATGTGCCAGTAGGACGCCTACATGCAGAAGAAATGTTTGAGATTGCAAGAATTGCTAAACAATATGGAAATGGACAAATTCGTACATGTAATTCACAAAACTTCATTATTCCGAATGTTCCGCCAGAAAATGTAACTGGCTTGCTAAATGAGCCGTTGTTTGAAGCGATATCAGCAAATCCGAAATCGTTTATTGGTCACGCGGTTTCTTGTACTGGTATTGAATATTGCAATCTTGCATTAGTAGAAACGAAAGAAAGATTACGAAAAATTGCCGAATACTTAGATACACAAATGGCACTCGATGTTCCGGTTCGTATTCATATGGTAGGATGCCCGAATTCATGTGGTCAACGTCAAATTGCTGACATTGGATTGCAAGGTGTGAAAATGAAAACGAAGGAAAAAGGAATTGTTGAAGCATTTGAAATATATGTAGGTGGAACGCTGTTAGATGGTGGTGCTTATAATCAAAAGTTAAAAGGAAAAATAGATGGCGAGGATCTACCTGATGTACTCGCATCATTTATAAGTTATTTCAAAGAAAATAAATTACCAGCTGAAACGTTTTATGATTTTGTAGGCCGTGTTGGTGTAGAGACATTACAAACAGCGTTAAATAACGTGTTAGAAGAAGTAATAGCGTCTTAGGAGGGGCAATATGGATTTATATCGATTTGAAGCGGTATTAGTGAATAGCATTGTTCCGATTGTTGTTGTTGCTGAAAGTGAAGAACAGGCATTTAAGATGGCGGAGATTGAGCTTGAAAAACATTTTTTACCGTTACCAGAAGTAAAGGAGATTGCTTTATTTGAAAAAAAGAAGATTCGAAAAAGCGCAGCCTTTGTTATTCATGAGTAAGGAACATTGAAATATTAAGAAATGAAAACTTCCATTCCTATATAAGGATGGAAGTTTCACTTTAATAGTAGAAATGAGGAGAGATGATGGGAAAAGTATATATCGTTGGAGCGGGCCCTGGTGATCCAGATTTAATTACTGTAAAAGGATTGAAATGCATTGAGAAAGCAGATGTTATTTTATACGACCGTCTCGTGAATAAAGAATTGCTTTCTTATGCAAAGCCTGAAGCGGATTTAATTTATTGCGGAAAACTACCAAATTATCACACGATGAAGCAAGAGACAATTAACACGTTTCTTATTAAATATGCGAAAAAAGGAAAAGTTGTAACGAGGCTAAAAGGTGGCGATCCATTTGTATTTGGTAGAGGAGGAGAAGAAGCTGAAGCGTTAGCAAAGCAAGGTGTACCGTTTGAAATCGTTCCTGGTATTTCAGCTGGAATAGCTGCTCCTGCTTATGCTGGTATTCCAGTGACACATCGTGATGCAAGTGCAAGTTTTGCTATTGTGACAGGGCATAGAAAAGAAGATGCTGAAGAGGATGTGAAGTGGGGAAATTTAGCGAAAGGTGTAGAGACTTTAGCTGTATATATGGGGGTTAGCAATTTACCCTACATATGTGAGCAACTGATAAAGCATGGAAAAGATAAAAGTACGCCTGCTGCTATTATTGAGCGGGGAACGACATCTATGCAGCGTACAGTTGTTGGGACGTTAGGAACAATTGTAGATGTTGCGAAAAAAGAACAAATTCAAAATCCAAGCATGATTGTAATTGGAGAAGTCGTCCGTTTTAGAGAAAAAATCCATTGGTTTGAGAAACAGACAGAAAGTACGTATCAAGTAAGTGGAGTGTTATAAAATGAAAGCCATCTTATATATATGTCATGGAAGTCGCTTGAAAGCAGCGAAAGAAGAAGCGGTTGCATTTATTACGTCATGTATGAACCGTGTAGAGGCAAGTATTCAAGAAATTTGTTTTTTAGAGTTAGCGAGTCCAACTATTGATGAAGGGTTCCGTACATGTGTGAAGCGTGGTGCTACAGAGATTATTATTATTCCAGTTTTTTTATTAGCGGCAGGTCATGTGAAAAAAGATATCCCGTTTGAATTGGAAAAGTTAAATAATCAATATCCAAGTATAAAAGTGACCTATGGTAATCCATTTGGTGTATCAGAAGCACTTATAAAATCAGTGTATAGCGGAAGTGGCATTGAACAGGAAGATAAGAATGAAGTGACGTTACTTCTCGTTGCAAGAGGGAGCAGTGATCCTGAAGTATTAAAAGATATAAACTGGATTGCTTCTTTATTTCAAACGGAAGAGAAGATTAAGAAAGTAGAAGTTTGTTACTTAGCGGCTGCCGAGCCGAAATTTGAGGAGAAGTTAAAGGAAGTTGTAGAACGAAAAGAAAAGAATATCGTTGTGCTACCTTACTTGTTATTTACAGGTTTACTTATGAAACATATTGAAAAAGAAGTGCGCCAATATGAGCTAGATGAGATAAAAATAAGTCCGTATTTAGGAAAGAATGAAGCGTTTCAGTATATGTTAATTCAGAAAACGAAGAAATTATTGAAGGGAGATCAATATGTATCCACTTACAGTGCGAGTTGAGAAGAAACGTGTTGTTGTCGTTGGTGGAGGGAAAGTCGCGGGATTTAAAATTATTCCTTTACTAAAACAAGGTGCAGATATAGTTGTGGTAAGTCCTGAATTGGATGCGAATTTAGTGAAACTTGTAGAAGAAAAGAAAATTCGTTGGTATCAAAGGGAGTATGAAAAAAGTGATATTAATGGTGCTTTTTTAGTTGTAGCAGCGAGTAGTGATGCCGTATTGAATGAAAAGGTTGCTGAAGATACGGCAGAAAATCAGCTGGTAAATGTTATTACGAATCCGGAAAGTGGAAATGTTCATTTTCCGGCGGCGTTTCATCGTGGGCTACTTAATATAGCTGTTTCTACTGGAGGAGCGAGTCCGAAACTTGCAAAAAAAATTCGAGATGATATCGCAAATAAATATGATGAGACGTATGAATCGTATCTTGATTTTTTATACGAAGTTAGAATAAAAGTGAAAGAATTACAAATAGAGAAAAGAGAGAGAAATATATTGTTGCAAGAGGTATTGAAGTCGATATATGTTCAAAATGAACAAAAAAGAGAATTGTTTTTACAAGAATTAGAGAGAAGAGTTCATATAGGATAATAAATAAATTGTACTTTACAACTATAAGAATATAATTTATAATCACAAGTAACTTCAATAGATGAAATCGATGAGCAAGAAGAGTATGTATATTTGATACGTTCAGAGAGCTGGGGTAAGGTGTGAGCCCGGTACGATAAAATATACAGAATGGGCTTGCGAGAGGTATGTTGAACATTGTAGTAGGCAACCCGGGTTCCGCCGTTAAAAGGATAGAGTATCGGAGTTTTTCCTGTACTTGAACAAGTGGGATTTATCAATCCAATTGAGGTGGTACCACGGTATTAACATTACATATATCGTCCTCTACATGCATATTTGCGTGTAGGGGACTTTTTTATTTTCTAAAGGAGGTGTGCGAGTATGAAATGAAAGTGTATAATTAATAAAAGTTTAAAAATTCAGAAAAGGAGAATTTATGATGAAAGAAACACAGCAATGGACGTCGAAAATAGGCTTTGTACTCGCAGCAGCCGGAGCCGCAGTAGGTCTTGGTGCAATATGGAAATTTCCATATGTTGCAGGTAATGGCGGGGGAGGCGCATTCTTCCTTGTATTTTTACTATTAACTTTATTTATAGGTATGCCACTCCTTTTAGCTGAATTTGTTATTGGGCGTAGTACGCAAAAAGAGGCAGTTACAGCGTATAAAGTATTAGTGCCAAATAGCAAGGTATATCCTTGGATTGGTCGCATGGGAGTTGTTACTTGTTTTAGTGTACTATCTTTTTATAGTGTTGTAGGTGGATGGATTTTACTTTACTTATACTATAGTGTGACAGGAAGCTTCTGGAATGGAGTGACTGATTATGGGCAATTATTCGGTGAGACGATTTCAAATCCAGTAAGCGCGATTGGAGCGCAATTTGTCTTTATGCTTTGTACGATTTTTGTTGTAAGTAAAGGTGTAGAGAAAGGGATAGAAAAAGCAAGTAAGTATATGATGCCGCTATTATTTATTTTGTTTATTGCAATTATTGTTCGTGCGTTAACACTGGATGGTGCTTTTGCTGGGGTAGAGTTCTTCTTAAAACCAGATTTTTCAAAGCTGACAGCAGATACGATTTTATACGCGATGGGACAATCATTCTTCTCGCTAACAGTTGGGGCCTCAGTAATGGTCACGTATAGTTCCTATTTGAAGAAAGAAGAACATTTAGCAAAATCAGCAACATCTATTGTAAGTTTAACTGTTTTTATTACAGTACTTGCAGGATTAGCGATTTTTCCGGCGATTTTCGCATTAGGTGTTAAGCCGACTGAAGGACCGGGGTTACTATTTATCGTCCTTCCAGCGGTATTTGCGAAAATACCATTTGGACAATTTTTCTTCATTATGTTTTTGGTGTTATTCTTCTTTGCAACGTTAACATCTGCGATTTCCATGCTTGAAATTGTAGTAGCATCTGTTGCGAAAGATAACGAGAAAAAGCGTCCGTCAGCATCGTTATTAATTGGTATTCTAATTTTTGCGGTTGGAATTCCGTCAGCATTATCGTTTGGTATTATGAGTGATGTGAAAATATTTGGGAAAACATTCTTTGATTTAGTCGACTTCTCAGTAAGTAACGTATTGCTGCCGTTAGGGGTACTAGCTATTTCGCTATTCGTACCAAATAAAATGAGTAAAGAAATGTTAATGAAAGAATTAGAAGTTACGGAAACGAAAGGGAAAACATTATTTAATATTTGGTTCTTCTTACTTCGTTATGTTATTCCAGTAACCGTAATTATTGTATTTTTAAATGTGATAGGCGTATTTAAAATGTTTGCATAATAAAGTGAAACTTTAATCAGTGGGGGTTTTCTTCATCCCGCACTGATTATCATCCCTCACCAATCGGACTTTAATGGGCAGCCGCCCCCCACCTAACTTCTTTGCTTTCGCTGCATTTTGAGGTGGGGGTCTTACTGCCCATTAAAGTGGGATAAAAAGACGGAGAAATCTCCGTCTTTTTATTATGTTGTAGGTGTATTTAATAAACGATTATATGCTTTATAGGCTGTGACGACTGCGAGGAATGATCCGATTAAAAATAAAACTGAGCCGCCAAATGTAAATATCCGGCCAATAAAAGTCTCTCTAGCTTCTTGTATTTCTTGTTGTAATTGTGTATTCATATAATTCACCCCGTAAACTATAGGCATTTAGTTGTAGTCTATGTGGAATGCCTATAGTGTGTGAAGGGGAAATAAAAAAACTCGGTATGCACCGAGTTTTTTTATAATCCGATATAAGGAGATGGATCAACTGCGTTTGTCTTACCGACATTCCATTCTCCAAGATGAAGTTCAAAGTGTAAATGTTGTCCGTATGATTGGCCGGTATTCCCCATAAATCCAAGTTGAGTTCCTTGTTTTACAGTTTGTCCATTCGATACAGAACGGCTACTCATATGAGCATATACTGTTGTATATGTTTTTCCGTTAATACGGTGAGATAAGTACACAACATTTCCGTAACTAGATGATAATTCTGAGCGAATAACAACGCCATCTGCAGCGGCAATAATTGGAACAGTTCCTGAAGCAGCGATATCGATTCCTTTATGGTTATCAATAGAGCGCACGCCAAAACCAGAAGTTTTTGATCCAGCTGCTGGTTTAATAAATCCACCGATGTTTGTATCGTGTGGTGTTGGGGCCGCTTGAGCTGTTTGAGCAGATGTAGCAGCTTGTTTACGAGCTTCTTCCGCCTTGCGAGCTTCCTCGGCTTTACGAGCTTCTTCTGCGCGTTTTTCTTCTTCAATTGCCTTTTGAACAGCTTGACGCTGATTTTCTAAAATGCCTTTAGATTCTTCTAATCCTTCAATCTCTGAATCTACTTTTGCTACTTTCGTATGTAGATCGCTAATAAGAGTTTGTTGCTGTTGTTGGTTGTTTTGTAATTCTTGTTGTTTTTGTTCTAATTTTTGCTCGGATTCTTTCAGTTGTTGCTCTTTTTTCTCAACAGCCTCTTTTTCTTTCGTCACAGCATCTTGGTCATTTGTTTGTTTTTTCACAATATCAGTATCGTTGTTTAAAATTAAACTGACAGAGTACATATTATCAACAAGATCAGCAATGTTTGCAGAATTTGTTAATACTTCCGTAATGATATTTGTGCGAGGTTTTTCTTGCATAGATTGCAGTCGTTGCTTAATAACTTCCTGACGTGTATCTATGTTTGTTTGTAATTGCTCTATATGTTTCTTTTTTTCAGTAATTACTTGTTGTGTTTTACTAATTTCTTTTTTTGTATCGTTTAATTCAGCTTCGTTTTTATTAATAGAAGTAGTTAAATCGTCGATTTTTTTTTGTAATTCTTGAATTTCTTTTTCTATTTGTTCTTTCTCGGCTGATTTATTTTGTAAGTCATTTTGTTTTCCTTCTAATTCAGATTGAATATTAGATAATTTATCTTGATTCGTTTCAGCGTATGCGGGTGAAAGTAACGGGGAAGCGAAAATCGTTCCTGCTGCTAAAACGCTGAACGCTACAAATTTCTTTTTCATGGTTGTCTGGCTCCTTTCCCTATGAATGTTATATATCATAAGAAGAAGAGTGTCTATCGTTGTAACCATAATGTAAAGAAAATTTTATAAAATTACTAAGTTTTGTCGGAATTTATCATTTTTCAGCGATAAATTTCACTGCAGATGCATTTTTTATATTTGTGTAACAAGGGTGTATTTTTAGAGTTCCTTGTAAAATAAAGGAAAAAGTAAAATTGTTTTATGTAGTGAAATATTAGTTATACATTTAATAAAAGACTGGTAAGGAATCGTTCTCATGTTAGGTTTTCTGACATGGGTTTTATTTTTGTCAAGAAAATTATTTGCGTTCGGGCAAACTTATTTTGTTGTCAGATTTTAAATTTTGATTTATGATTTTTAACAGGGACAAAATGTAGTGAATTGTCGAATAATATGTAATACTCTTAATTTCAAGTTTTATAGAGATAGATAGAATGAGAGATAGAGTGAAACATCGAAGAGGGGGTTACAACAAATATGAAAAGAATAGGACTTGCATGGCAAATTTTAATTGGTCTTGCGCTAGGTATTGCAGTTGGGGCGATTTTCTTTGGCAATCCGGCAGTGGTGAGCTATTTACAACCAATTGGTGATATTTTTATCCGATTAATTAAAATGATCGTTGTACCGATTGTTGTAGCGAGTATTGTTGTTGGGGTTGCTGGTGTTGGCGATGTTAAAAAATTAGGTCGACTAGGCGGAAAAACAATTATTTACTTTGAAATTATTACAACAATTGCAATTATTGTCGGTCTATTAATTGCGAATATTTTCCAACCAGGAAAAGGCGTAAATATGGAGCAGTTAACAAAGACAGATATTTCGAAATATACACATACGACAGAGCAAGTGCAAAGTCATTCGTTTGCAGATACATTTGTAAATATTGTTCCAACAAACATTGTAAAGTCATTAGCTGACGGAGATATGCTTGCTATTATCTTCTTCTCTGTATTATTTGGTTTAGGTGTAGCAGCAATTGGTGAAAGAGGAAGACCGGTTCTTCAATTTTTCCAAGGTGTAGCTGATGCAATGTTTTACGTAACAAATCAAGTTATGAAATTTGCACCATTTGGTGTGTTTGCACTAATTGGAGTTACAGTTTCTACATTTGGTCTTTCTTCATTAATTCCATTAGGGAAATTATTAATTGTAGTATACGGGGCAATGATTTTCTTCGTTGTAGTCGTATTAGGACTTACAGCGAAAATATTTGGAATTAACATTTTCCAATTCTTTAAGATTTTAAAAGATGAACTGATCTTAGCGTACTCTACAGCAAGTTCAGAAACAGTTTTACCAAAAATCATGGAGAAAATGGAGAAGTTTGGTTGTCCAAAGGCAATTACATCTTTTGTTATTCCGACAGGTTATTCATTTAACTTAGATGGATCAACTTTATATCAAGCAATTGCGGCTATTTTCTTAGCACAAATGTATGGTATTGATTTATCTATTACACAACAAATTACATTATTACTTGTATTAATGCTTACATCAAAAGGTATTGCGGGTGTACCTGGCGTATCATTCGTTGTATTATTAGCGACACTTGGTACAGTAGGTATTCCAGCTGAAGGTTTAGCCTTTATTGCTGGTATTGACCGTATTTTAGATATGGCCCGTACAGCAGTTAACGTTGTAGGTAACTCTTTAGCAGCTGTAGTTATGTCTAAGTGGGAAGGTCAGTATGACGCTGAAAAAGGACAAGCCTACTTGAAAGAAATTTCTAATAAGCAAGCAGCTTAATTATAATTTGAACAAGCTCTCACATAATATGTGGGGGCTTTTCTATATAGAAAGGGAGCAGACGAAATGAAACGTAAATATGGTGACGGTTCTTCGTGGAAGCGACTAATAGAGAGGGATTATACTGTTAAGCAAATAGAAGAAGGAATGCTAGGAATACTGGAAATAAAAAAGGTGAGAGAACCTAGTTTTAAAGCATATGATGGTAAGGAACTTTGTATTGCTGGTAATCAGTATACGTGGATTCAATATTTCATAGATGGGAAAAACTTTGCGATTACAGCTATGTTAGATGATCAGAAAAAATTAGTGCAATATTATATCGATGTGGCGAAAGAATATGAAATAGATGACTGTGGCTTACCATATTTTGATGATTTATATTTAGATGTAGTGTTATTACCGAATGGTAAAATGTATGTACTCGATGAAGATGAGCTAGAGGATGCTTATAAAAGTGGCGATGTTACAAAAGAAGAGTATGAGTTAGCTTGGTACACTACGAAATGGATCATAGCTGCAATAAAAAATAGTGAATTTTATTGGATTTCAATATTGGAAGAAGAAATCAAAAAGTTAAAATGATTATTGTATTCAAATTTTTGTATAATTACCAAAAAAATCTATACAAAAAATAATTGACTTTTGTTTTGTAAGCGAGTAAAGTTAGGGAAGAAATTATTATTAAAAAATAAATATGAAACCTTCTTATAAAGAGAGGCGGAGGGACTGGCCCTACGATGCCTCGGCAGCGGACTCGATTTCAGAGTGCTGTGCCAAATCCAGCAAGCATATGCTTGAAAGATGAGAAGAGCGTTTCTTATAGATGTATAAGACCTCTTCTCGTTGGAAGAGGTCTTTTGTTATTCATTAGAAAAAGGTTGAAACTAGGGAGAGATGGTACTTTGAAAGAAACGAGAGGAAATGGTTTGGCATTATTACCACTTGGGATATTTTTGGCGCTATTTATTGGTTCTGGAATTATTACAGGTGATTTCTATAAATTGCCGATACTTGTAGCAATTTCAATTGCTGTAGGAGTCGCTTTAGCAATGAATCGTAAAGAAAGTTTTCATGTAAAAGTGGAACGATTTGCTAAAGGTGCAGGGAACCCAGACATTATGATTATGGTTCTGATTTTTGTACTGGCAGGAGCATTTTCTGAAACAGCAAAAGGGATGGGTGGCGTTGATTCTACAGTTAACTTAGCGTTATCGATTTTACCACAAGGATTTATCGTAGCTGGCATTTTCGTTATAGGAGCATTTATTTCATTAGCGATGGGAACTTCAATGGGAACAATTGCTGCATTAGCACCAATTGCTGTAGGTATTAGTGGGCAAACTGATATCTCAATTGCACTTACGATGGCTACTGTTGTTGGCGGAGCGATGTTTGGTGATAATTTATCATTTATTTCAGATACAACAATCGCAGCTGTACGTTCACAAGGAACAGAAATGAAAGATAAGTTTAAAACGAACTTTTTAATTGTATTACCAGCAGCTATTATTACAATTGTACTATTAGTAATCATTACTTTAGGAAGCGATACGCAGATTAAAACGCATAGCTTTGACTGGATAAAGATTTTACCGTATGCAGGAGTACTTATTACAGCGCTACTTGGTTGGAATGTACTTATCGTGTTAACTGGTGGAACTGTACTATCTGGGGTTATCGGTCTTTTAGATGGAAGTTATACGTTAGAGAGTTTCTTTAAAAGTGTAACGACTGGAATGGGCGGTATGATGGAGTTAGTATTACTTGCTATTTTAATTGGCGGTATGGTCGAATTGATTCAATATAATGGTGGCATTCAATATTTAATGAATATTTTAACGCGTAACATTCGTTCAAAAAAAGGAGCAGAGTTCGGTATAGCTGGTTTAGTAGGTATGACGAATATGTGTACAGCGAATAATACCATTTCTATTATCTTTACAGGTCCGCTTGCGAAAAACATTGCAGATCAATATGAAATTGATCCTCGTAAATCAGCGAGTGTATTAGATCTTTTCTCGTGCTGTGTGCAAGGGTTAATTCCGTATGGTGCGCAAATGTTAACAGCAGCAGGATTTGCGGCGTTATCTCCAATTGAACTGTTACCATATGCGTTTTATCCAATCTTAGTTGGCGTATGTGGAATCATTTCTATATTAATTGGTTTCCCGAGGTTTTCTAAAGTAGCGGAAAAAAAAGAGTATCATAAAACAGCATAATGAAAATGAAGTGTATGAAAAGTAACGAAAGCCGTACAGAGAATGTTCTCTGTACGGCTTTTTATGTGCGGGAAAAGAGTGAACGATCCCATGCTACCGTATGTTTTTACAAAAGGCTGAATGCAACTCGGTCTTAAGTCTGAGTTAAAAACGGTTCTTAAGCTCGTTATGGAAAAAAGAAAAAATAGTTAAGATAAGAGTATCAAATCGAAGGGAGGCAAGCACAAGATGAAACAATTTCTAGCGTTTATCGCGGCTGGTATTTTAGCTTTAATTGCTCTTGGTAGTCTTGCTGGTATTGTAGGATTCGCAATCGGAGCAGGAGTTGTGTACTGGAGCTATAAATCATTTGTGCGAGCACAATCATTTTTTGGAAAGTTAGCTTGGGGTATTGTTGGTTTGATCGGCTTGTCCATCGCCCTTTCTCATTCCCCAGCATTAATCGGTATAGCAGCATTAGTAGTTTTATACTACGGATACCGTGAGTGGAAAAAAGAAAAAGATGTAGTTGTTGATTCTGCTCCAGAAAGTTCTAAACCATATAGCAACTTTGAAGATGAGTGGAACAAGTTAATGAAAAACTAATATAAAATCAATCAAATCAAATTTATAAAGTAGAAGAGAGGAAGATTATAATGAAACAATCTTTATTCGGACGTGTACGCGATGCAATTTTAGCAGATTTTCATAATGTGTTAGATGAGAAAGAAAGAAAAAACCCAATTGCTATGTTAAACCAATATTTACGTGATAGTGAGCGTGAAATAACAAAAATTGAGAAGTTAATTCAGCGTCATAAAACATTAAAATCTAACTTTGCTCGTGAGCTTGAGCAAGCACGTTATTTCGTGAATAAAAGATCTAAGCAAGCGATCATCGCTCAAGAAGCAGGCGAACTACAACTACATGAGCGTGCATTAGAAGAAGTAGCTTATTATGAAGGGCAAGTAACTCGATTAGAAGAAATGTATGCAGGTGTTGTAGAACAAATTGATGAGCTAGAGCGTCGTCTTTCTGAAATGAAAAATAAATTAAAAGAAATGCACGCAAAACGTATGGAATTAATGGCACGTGAAAATATGGCACATGCAAATCGTCGTATGAATACTGCGATGCATAAAATGGATGAAAATAATCCATTCTTACGCTTTGAAGAAATTGAAGATCATATTCGCGACTTAGAAACTCGTATGAACGAGGAGCATGAACGTGACACATTTGATATGAAGATTGCAAAGCTGGAGCGTGAAATGAAAGAAAAGAATGATGTATCGTTAGCGAAAGAGTTAACAAAATAATAGTAGTATATTATAAAACAGGCTTATGATATAGTGATAGGAGAAAAGGTGTTGGAAAGCAATGCCTTTTCTTCTATGTATATGTGACAAGAAGGGGGGAGCTGAAATGAAGAAACATTTTTCAAAGACACAATTAATGGGGATGCTCCTCATCATATTTGGATTCGGTCTTTTTCTTGATATGATACTTGGACATTTTGAACCAGGTGGTCTCATTTTTGCATTTATTATGCTTATGTTTGGAAGGCATTATCGTAAAAAGAATCGTTATGTACGGGGAAATGTATTTTTATTTGTCGGTGGTATCGTATTTTTATTCTTCTTATTTTCATCAGCAGCATTTGTTCTTGTCGTATTTGCTTGTTTAGCTTTAATTGGTTATCAATTGATTCAACAAGGGCATCAGCAAAAAGCAATGAAGGTTGAAATTAAAGAAGAAGGGATTATAGACGAAGAGAAGCAAATATATCGTACAGAACCATATTTAAAAAATATGTTTGTAGGCAATGTACGAATGATGGATCATATTTATGAACTTGAGGATATTAATGTTCAATATGGTGCTTGTGATGTGGAAATAGATTTAACAACTGCTATGATTCCAGAAGGAGAAACGGTAATTGTTATTCGGGGTGTCGTTGGTAATATTCGTTTATATGTGCCATATGATATTGAACTGTCTTTAAATCATTCTGTTATTGTCGGACGTGTGCTCTTGCCAGGTCATGAGGAGACAGGGTTTAACCGCAATGTTACATTTAGAACAGAGCAGTATAAAGAGGCTCCTCGTCGTATTAAAATTATTTCTTCGCTTGTCGTAGGCGATACGGAAGTGAGGAAAGTATAATGAAGAAACAAAAAAATATTTCGTGGATGTATATTCGTTATTCTATGTTGTCCTCAGTTAGTATCGCACTCATTTGTACAATTGTATATGTATGGAAAAGCGAGCAACAAGTATATGATTTATTATGGAAGGAATCCATCGCTTCTGTTCCAATTGGCTTGTTTATTATGACTACAAGTTTACTTATCGGGGGGATTGTAGGATATGCAATCGGTTACTATATAGAGCAGCGTATACAAGGATTAAATACGTTTCTATTTGAAGTAGAGCGAGGGAATTTTCCGAGTGATGTTTCGTTTACTGCAGATGATGAATTTCATGAAGTGGAACGAAAAGTAATCGGTCTGGCTCGTCGATTAGAGGAGCAAGCTGGACTCTTTCAAAAGGTAACGAATGAACGAGCTCATTGGAATGAAGAGATGAGACAAGAAGCGATTTCCCAAGAAAGGCATCGATTGGCGAGGGAGCTGCATGATTCTGTAAGTCAGCAGCTTTTTGCAATGTCGATGATGATGTCGGCTATTAATGAACAAGTAGCTGAATTTCCAGAAACGACGAAAAAGCAGTTACAGCTCGTTGAAAATATGGTTGTAAATGCACAGTCAGAAATGAGAGCATTGCTTCTTCATTTACGCCCAGTACAGTTAGAAGGTAAGAAACTAACAGAAGGTATAGAAGAATTATTAACAGAACTATCTAGAAAGCAACATATGAAAATTGAATGGTTAATTGAACCGATTCAATTAAAAAAAGGTGTAGAAGATCACTTATTCCGCATTGTACAAGAGGCGCTATCTAACACTTTACGTCATGCGAAGGCAAAGAAAACGGAAGTGCGTCTTCGAAAAATTGATCAATATGCAATATTGAAAATTATTGATGATGGTGTAGGTTTTAAAGTAGGAGTGAATAAGGCTGGTTCTTACGGATTAAGGTCAATACAAGAGCGTGTTCATGAAATTGGTGGGACATTAAAGGTACTTAGTTTTCCAAATAAAGGTACACAAATAGAAGTAAAAGTACCGATTATGATTGAGAGAGGGGGAGAATCATGATTAAAGTATTACTAGTGGATGATCATGAGATGGTTCGAATGGGTGTATCAGCATATTTATCAACGCAGCCAGATATTGAAGTAGTTGGAGAAGCTGAAAATGGAAGAAAAGGTTCAGAGTTAGCTTTGCAATTAAGGCCGGATATTATTTTGATGGATCTTGTCATGGATGAGATGGATGGTGTTGAAGCAACACGTGCTATTATTCAAGAATGGCCAGAAGCAAAAATTGTAGTTGTAACGAGCTTTTTAGATGATGAGAAATTGTATCCTGTTATTGAGGCCGGAGCGACAAGTTATTTATTAAAAACATCAAGAGCGAGTGATATAGCAGACGCTGTACGAGCTACTTATGATGGAGAAACGGTATTAGAGCCGAAAGTTACTGGTAAAATGATGTCTCGTATGCGTCAGAAGAAAGAACAACCTTTGCATGAGGAGTTAACAGAAAGAGAGTCTGAAATTTTGTTATTAATTGCAGAGGGGAAAAGTAATCAAGAGATTGCAGACGAGTTGTTTATTGCCCTCAAAACAGTAAAGACACATGTGAGCAATATATTAAATAAGCTAAATGTAAGTGACCGGACACAGGCGGTTATTTATGCGTTTCGACATCAATTGACGAAATGATAAAGTGAAATTTTAACCAGTGGGGTGGTCCCCACTGGTTATTAGTTTGTACAAAATCTTTTTATTGACGCCAATAAATGTAAGCGTTATCATTAAGTTGTTAACAGTACATACAAAGGGGAGAATGTATATGCTAGTTCAAACTATATTCGGTATGGATAAGTCTAAAAAACTAGGGGATTATGTGAACGCATTACAAGCGCTTTGTGAACAATATAATGTTGAAACAGATAAAATTGCAATTGTTGAGGCGACAGAAGAGTACTATTTATTTTTAATAAAGCAAGAAGAGTGCTACGATGTTGTCAAAGTAGAAACAGTGGATACAAATATCGATTATTATACGAAAGCGTATAAAATAAGCAGTTTTAATCATACTGCTTATCAAATGTAAAAAAACTCCCTTTCGGGAGTTTTTTAGGATGCTTTTATTTCACGAGATTCGGTGAGTAAGGGAACTTTTTTCGCGCCGCTTAGCTTAGCGATTGTAAGGCCGATAAGAGCTCCGATTAATGCAGGTACTAGCCAACCTATTCCTTCATTATATAAAGGGATAAATTCAAAATATGATGTGATAAATGAAACTGAAATACCACCTTGTTTTAATCCATCAAATACGCTTACGATTGCTGCGCCAATTAAAGCACCTACATAAACAGAGCGATATCCACCGAAATATTTATGCAGTAACGATAGTAGAACAAGTACAATCGCAACTGGATATACAACAAGTAAAATTGGAACAGAGATGGAAATGATTTTTGTTAAACCTAAGTTGGCAACTAATAATCCCAATACACAAATGATACTTGCGAATGTTTTGTATGAAAATTTAGTCAATAATGTTGAGAAATATTGACTACATGCAGATACAAGTCCAACACATGTTGTTAAGCAAGCGAGTGTAACGATAAGAGATAATAAAAGCAGACCATATGGACCGAATAATTGTTGTACGATCACAGTAAGTAATTGTCCACCATTCTTTGCATATCCGAGCGAGACACTAGTTGCACCGAGCCAGCCAAGCGCACCATATACAAGTACGAGGCCAGTAGCAGCAATAAGTCCAGCTTTGGCTGTTGCGATGGCAATGGATTTACGATCCTTTACACCTTTAGAGCGAATGGTATTTACAACGATAATGCCAAATGCAAGTGCTGAAATGGTATCCATCGTTAAGTATCCTTCCATAAAGCCTTTGAAAATCGGAGAAGTTTGATACTCTTGCATTGCAGGTCCTGATTGTCCAAGTGGTGTAAATACACTTTTAACAAACAATAAGAAAATAGAGAGTAATAAAATAGGTGTTAATATATTTCCGATACGATCTACAAGTTTAGATGGATTCAAACTCAGCCAATATACGATAGCAAAGAAGATGATTGTATATGCAAAAAGTGCTAGGCTGCTAGAGCGAATCGTTTCTGGTAAGAAAGAACTAACGCCCATTTCATAAGCGACATTTGCAACGCGTGGAATACCCATAGAAGGACCAATGGCGATGTATACAACTACCGTAAAGAATATTCCGAATAATGGGTGAACATGACTTGCAAGTTGCTGCATACCATTTCCTGATAAAGAAATTGCGATAACTGTTAGTAGTGGTAAACCGACTCCTGTTAGTAAAAATCCAATCATTGCCGGCCAAAAGTTTTCGCCTGCATTTTGTCCAAGCATGGGAGGGAAAATTAAATTACCTGCCCCAAAAAATAAAGAAAATAGCATAAGACCCGTGAAAAAAATATGTTTTTTTGATACAGTGTTCATTGTTTTTCCTCCTTTTTTAAAATTCATTTGTAAGAACACAAAAAACTCGTCCCTAAAGAAAGGGACGAGTTATATTTACCCGCGATACCACCCTAATTTATACATGTAGAAATAATTCTATATGTATACGGCTCTGCAACGTACAACATGATACGTGTTCCTTGTAACGGGGGACAGCCGGTAAGAACTTACTATAACATTCGGTTCTACTTCTCGGAGATGATTTTCGGCTACGCACTGAACGTTGGCTTTCAGCAAATCGCCAACTCTCTGGGGGACAGTCCTATAACGTACTCGTTCTCGTCAATGAATTTTTATTCAAGTATTCTGAAAGTATTGTTACATTTTTTTTTTAGAAAGTCAATATATTTTTTAATAAAATATATATATGCGGAAATGTTATTTGTTTTGGAATGAATAGTTGATGTAAATTGAATTGTAAAACAGAAGTAAAAATTTGCGGAGAATTGTAAAATTTATAGAGAAAGTTGATATTTATAGGAGTAAAGAAGGGATTGTTTGAATTTAGAGAGAATAATACAACAATCCACTTGCTGGAAAGAACAAACCAAAAGAGGTGACTGAAATGCTTGCGATGGGAGTATTATTTGGCATTATTGCTATAATTGTTTTTATGTGGTTATATTATTCGCGTTCGTTTAAACAAGCAGAAGTTTTACTCTTTCAAAAAGGTAGTTTGTTGACAAATCAGTCTAGATATTTAGTATGTCCGAAGTGTGGAAGTGCACAGGCCAGAAGTGGAGGATATCAAGAGTGTTGCAAAATTAGATTATGAAAGAAGGAAGCCTCACATTATTTTGTGAGGCTTCCTTCCTTACAACTTCATGGCGCTCCAAATGGTCCAACGATCTCTTTCGATAATAGGAGAGACGTTTTGTAAGGCGGTCTTTACTTGTTGTAGAAGTTGAGAAAGTTCATAATCTGTTAGTTCATATAGAATGGATCGGCCTGTTCGAGGTGATAAATCTTGCAATAATGCCTGTACAGAACCATGTATTTTTCGTATCTCCCATTGTGTTTGAGTCGGGAAAACGTGAAGAAAATATTTTTGTAATTCTTGCTGTATCGTGGTGGTTTTTGGACGTCTTTTTGATTCTATTTCAATGAGTTTTGGGAAGATAGAGAAAAAATATCCACGGATGTGTTCGGGACTTCCAGGGATCGTACAATCTTCAATAGTTCGGTCTTGTACAATAAGTACACCGTTTTTCTTTAATATACGAGAAGCTTCACGTAGAAATGTAGGAACGTCTTGTAAATGATGAATAACTGCGCGCGAAATAACAATGTCGAATGTATCATTAGGATATGGGACGCTATGTGCATCACCTTGAATGAAAGAAATGTTTGAAAATCCGCTACAATTTTCTTTTGCAGCCTGTAATATTTCTTTTGAAAAATCAAGCCCAACAACACTTTCTGCTCCCATAAGAGCAAGTTCTTTCGTATAAATCCCGCCACCACAGCCGATATCAATTATTCGTTTATTTTGTACGTCTGTAATATTTTTTATCATTTCTCTCCAAGAAATATGGGCGTTTCGCTGTGCGTATGTGTATTTATTATTTGCATCGTGAAAATTAATGGACATGAAAAAGACCTCCTTTCAATGCTTAGTATAGCGTATTTTATAGTGTGTCACGTTTTTGTTTTTTGTATGAAGATTATAAGAGTTTCTTATTGTAAAAGGAGGATTAAGTTGAAAATGAAATATGTATTGCTGTTATTTGTTATGTTACTAGCATCTTGTAGTCAAGTTGAGCAAAAAAAAGAAACAAAAAAAGTGGAAGAGACGGTGAATGAAGTGAAAGAAACAATAGAGGTAACCGTTATACAAAAAAAACATAAAGAGAAAAAGTTACAGGAATCAGAAGCTAAGGTAGTAATAGACATTATAGATAAAGCTGAGAAACAAGAAATAACAGGTAGCTTTGGTGAACCTGAATATGAAATACAAATTAGTAGAGATGGGAAGAAAGAAACGTATTATGCATGGCTAAGAGGAGAAGACAGACGAGGATGGGTACAACATAAGAAAGCTATGTATATGCTGAATAAAAAAGATACAGAAAAGCTTTTGGCTATATTTCCAAATGTATCAGAACAAAAAGAAGATGAAACACAGGCAGGTCCTTTAACGGAAGTAACAAAAAAAGATTTGCAGATTACCGCGTTCCATATTAAAGCGGGCGATCAAAAAGTGAATTATACAGTACGGTATACGATTTCACAATCACTATACAACAAGTTAGAGAAGGAACAAGAATACTATTTGCAGGTCATTTTTCCAGAAAAAGTTCAAAAATTAATTGGAGCAAAAGAGAGTGGAAAAATCTTAGGAGAAAAGGTAAAGGAAGGATATAAACAGTATGAATTGCATGCTACTGTTCCGGTACAAGGTGCTTCAGAATCACAATTAAAGTCATTAGAAACATATTATGAAAATTATGATTTGAAAATATTAAATAGTAAACAAGAAAAAATAGGTGTTTTTCAAAATATTATTCAAATTGTTAAAGATTATGGTGAAAAAATGAATTTACAAAGATAAGGTGAAACGTTATTCGAGATAAACTCCTCAATTCTATATGAACTTTCCTAGGAAATGATAATAGAGAGGGGAACCCCCCCTCTCTATTACTTTGCTTTTGCAGATGGCTCATTCATTGATTTTCGTGTAATAAGAAAAGAAATCATAAGAGCGGAAAGGATGATAAGAGCAATAAATACGTGATTGGGCAACAAATCTAATAGTAACACGTAACTAACGGTATAAAAAATAAGAGTTGAGGCTAAAAAAGATAGAGCACCTATTATGAGAGATTGTAAATTCAATTGTGCGCACCTCCTTTTATTTATATTTTTGGCTAAAAATGGATTATATAAACATTATTTCTAACAATAGAAAAAAATATGTCATAATAGAAAAAAGAACAAGCTTTGATGAATGTATATCATTCATTAATGAAAGATAAAGGAGAGGAATATGAAAAATAATAAAAAAGGATTATGGGGAATTATTGTTGCAATAGGGTTATTTTTACTTTCTAAGTTAAAGTGGGTATTTGCAATTTTTAAATTAGCAAAGTTTTCAACGGTATTTAGTATGTTTCTATCACTTGGTGCGTACGCAGTTATATATGGTTGGCAATTTGGGGTAGCGCTCATTTATTTGTTATTTATTCATGAAATGGGTCATTTATGGGCTGCGAAAAGAAAAGGTATACCAACATCGCCAGCAATATTTATTCCATTTATGGGCGCTCTTATTGGGATGAAAGAGATGCCTAAAAATGCAAAAGATGAAGCATATATTGCCTATATGGGACCTCTTTTCGGATTACTTTCATTTTTACCGGCTATTCCACTTTATATGATAACGAAAGAGCCGTTTTGGGCGCTCATTATTTTACTCGGAAGTATGATTAATTTCTTTAATTTAATTCCGGTTTCTCCGTTAGACGGGGGACGGATTATTTCAGTTGTAAGTACGAAAATTTGGGGAGCGGGGCTTGTTTTACTACTTGGGTATTCAATTTATTTTAAAAGTATTTTGGGCGGATTTATTTTTATTATCGGCTGTATGGAATTGTATAGAGTAATAAAGAGAGATGAGCCAATTAAGGAATTAGGATATAAAATTGATGGAATGAAAGAATATGTTGCAAGGCTTGAAGAAGAGTTAAAAGAAACTGGTGCAGTGCATCGGAATATATATATGATGCAACATGAAATAAATGTATTAAGGCAAAAAGAAAGAGAGAAAGAATTAAAAACAGGAGAACTTCAAAAGATTGAAGTGTTAGAATATCTTTTACCAAAGTTTGAGCCACTTGATTACGTCCCATATGAAGATGAAAAAGAAACACATACAATTCATATACGAGAAGCATTTGAAATGTCAGAAAGAAAATTACAGGAATGGGATGCAGACAAGAGACAACAGGAAAACTATTACAAAGTGGATACGAAAACGAAATGGACAGCATTTGCTTGTTATATCGGATTAATGGCTATACTCGGTTACGCAGCTTATGAAGGGTATATGGTTTTACAAGAACATTTGCCAACGAGGAATGTATAGAAAAATATTGTTGAAATGATAAGCTAGCTAGCATTCTAGTTAGCTTATTTTCTTTTGTAAGTGCAATGTTCATATATTTTTCACAAAAACACCGTGTTAATAGTGATTAAAATCACAATCTGTATTATACAATTCGGTTAAACTAAAAACAGTTAAGGAAATAGAGGAGTGGGATACAATGTTAAGTGAAAAAACAATTGAAATCGTAAAGTCAACAGTACCATTATTACAGGAAAAAGGCGTTGAAATTACAACGAGATTTTATGAAATTTTATTTTCGGAACATCCGGAGCTATTGAATATCTTCAATCATACAAATCAGAAAAAGGGAAGACAACAACAAGCGTTAGCGAATGCTGTTTATGCAGCTGCAACGTACATTGATAATTTAGAAGTTATTATTCCAGTTGTAAAACAAATTGGTCATAAGCATAGAAGTTTAGGTATTAAAGCAGAGCATTACCCGATTGTAGGTACATGTTTACTACGCGCAATTAAAGAGGTCGCAGGTGCACCTGATGAAGTTTTAAACGCATGGGGAGAAGCTTATGGTGTCATTGCTGATGCATTCATTAGTATTGAAGCAGAGATGTATGAAGAAGCGGCACATAAAGAAGGTGGATGGAAAGATTTCCGTAACTTTGTAGTTGTAAAAAAAGTGAAGGAAAGCGATGTTATTACGTCATTTTATTTGAAACCTGAAGATGGAGGGAAAGTTTCTTCATTCATCCCAGGACAATATGTAACGGTTCAAATCAATATTGAAGGTGAAACATATACACATAATCGTCAATATAGCTTATCAGATGCTCCTGGAAAAGAATATTATCGTATTAGTGTCAAGAAAGAAAAAGGTGTAGATACACCGGACGGTAAAGTATCTAATTACTTACATGATCATGTAAAAGAAGGCGATATGTTACCAGTAAGTGCACCAGCGGGAGATTTCGTATTAAATATGGATTCAACATTACCAGTTGTCCTAATTAGTGGTGGAGTAGGTATTACACCAATGATGAGTATGCTAAATACGTTAATTGAACAAGATTCAAAACGTAATGTATGTTTTGTTCATGCAGCACTAAATAGTAATACACATGCAATGAAAGAACACGTTGAGGCAGTAGATAATGAATACGAACAAGTGAAAGCATACACTTGCTATTCGGCGCCGACTGAAAAAGATCTGGAAATGAAAAACTTTGATAAAGAAGGTTTGATTGAAGCTGAATGGCTGCAAACGATTATTCCGACAACGGAAGCAGAATTTTATTTCTGTGGTCCAGTAGCATTTATGAAGCATATAAATGCTACATTAACTGATTTAGGTGTGAAACAAGAGCATATTCATTATGAATTTTTCGGTCCAGCAGCAAGCTTACAATAGATGGAGTTTGAAGAAGCAAAAAAACGAGGTATTATTTCACCTCGTTTTTTATTTGTTCTCGCAATAATCGATTTACCGTTTCGCGGCGTATACCGATGAGCTGACCAATTTCAGTTTGTGTTAATATTTCATATATAGGAATGTCACCTAAATATAGTGTGAACCATTCTTGTAAGCGATGAAGACGTTCTTTTGGAGAGACGGTCGTCAATTGGTCGATACGTTGCTGCATCATTCTTAATTTTGACTGTAATTGCATAGCGATATTTGCATATGATGCAGGATCCGCTTGAAGTTGATTGTACCACTCATTGCTAATTATAGGTTCAACTTCCGTTTTCATTAAAGCGATTGCTGTACCGTGATATTCCTTCGGTGAAATTAAGGAATGGTGAGGTATCGTTTCTCCTGGAACGATAATGTTAAATAGAAATGGTGTTCCATCTTCTTCTATCCTTACTACTTTTAATAAACCTGTTTTTATAAAATATAAAGGACCGTCCTCACCTTGACGGAATAGTACATCTCCTTTGTGTAGAATCAATGTTAGCCCCCCGTTTATTAAACATTTCTATTTTTTAGTGTATATGTATAAAGACAATATGCTATTTAAACAGCAATTTCATTGACGAAATATATGCTATTACAGTAGTATACTATTTAGTGTGTAATAGTACTAGCAATGAATACGCTGTAGGGGGTTTAGTATATTGTTAGATGCGATAAAAATGACGGATATGAGAATTCCGGCAAATGCCATCATTCATGTAGAAGAGATGAAAGGTGGAGTCGTGTTATCCGTTGAAGTGGATGGCCAAATTATTTATACGATGGCTTATGATGAAGAAACAGATAGTTATGCTGAATTGTATGATCGAAATGATAAGAGGGCGTGCCAAGTACATGAAGACTTTATGGGATGGTCACTTCTTCACTAAAAAGATGTCAATATGACATCTTTTTTTATTAAAACGATAGAATATACAAAGAAATGAAATATAAGGATAAAATTTGTAATAAATGATTTTGCATTGTTAGCACTTTGTAACTGCAAGTAAATTATTTTTTCGCTATCATAAAGGTAACAGTCGCAGTTATAGGAGTGGTCAACGTGAAGAAAGTACATATTTCCAATTACATGTTATTATGTGTTTGTTTAATTTTATTTGTTCTCTTAGGAGGATTTTTATATTCATGTGTATAAGAAAAAACGCATTCTAAAAAGAACACGTTATAAAAAAGAAGTAATGATTAATCTAGTCCCAAGAATAATTAATGTGATACGTAATAAATTAATTACGGCGTTACCGCTTAATTTTGTATTAATATATGCCCCGATTTTTCCACCAATCCATGCACCAGGAATAAGAATTAATGCGTAAATCCAGCTGACATTTCCAAGGGAGATGTGAGTTGCAGAACTTACAATTGCTGATAGAAATACGATAAACATCGAAGTTGCTACAGCAATATGTGCTGGGAATGCAAAAAGTAGCATCATTGCTGGAACAAGTAAAGCACCGCCCCCAATTCCAAATAACCCAGATATAAAACCAACTATAAAGGCGATAAAGATAGCGAGAAGCGGTGGGAATTGATAGTGTACAGTGTTTCCTTCGTTATCTGTAAAAGAGCGCTTGATTACAGTCATATTTGATAAAGAAAGGGGTTTTAATTTGTCTCGTAACATAAGAAGAATGGAGACAAAAATAAGAAAAATCCCAAAATATAAAGAAAATGTATCTTGGTTTAAAAATTTATTCGCCCACGAGCCGATGATACCACCAGGGCCACTCCCGATAAATAAAATAAGTCCACTTTTGTAATCTACTCGTTTATGCTTCATATAAGTAAGGGTGGAAGATAGTCCTGTAAAAACGACTGTTACCATTGAGGTTCCTACTGCAAGTTGTGGTGATAGGCTGTGTAATCCGATTAATAACGGAACAATAATAATTCCGCCGCCAAGTCCGACTAGACTCCCGACTGTCCCGGCGATTAGCCCGATGAAAAGTAACATGATGTATTCCAAAATTGCCAACTCCTCTATATAACTTATCCACCAATTATTATACACGCTTTTTCATGGGAAAAAGCTTTGTTCACAAAAAAGTCGTCTTCCTAGAAAAATAAGGAAGACGACTTTTAATTAAAAGATTAAGTGTAATAAAGAATAAAATAAAGCAGCTAAAGAAGCTGAAATAGGAAGTGTAATAACCCAAGTAATTAACATGCGTTTTGCAGTTCCCCATTTTACACCTTTCACACGATGAGAAGCACCAACCCCTAAAATAGAAGAAGAGATAACGTGCGTCGTACTAACTGGTAAGTGAATGAATGTTGCCCCGAAAATAACAAGAGATGATGATAAATCAGCAGCTACACCATTTACAGGACGAATTTTCATAATTTGTCCACCGACAGTTTTAATGATTTTCCATCCGCCGACAGAAGTACCAAGACCCATTGCAATGGCACAAGATAATTGTACCCAGAACGGGATATCGCTAGAAGTATGATAACTATTCGCCATAAGAGCCATTGTAATGATTCCCATTGCTTTTTGCGCATCATTCGTACCATGTGTATAAGCTTGTAATGCAGCAGTGAAAATCTGGAATATACGGAAGTTTTTGTTCGTCTTCGTTAAATTAAAGTTTTTAAAGACGACTTTAAAAATACTGTATACGATATAACCAATAACAAATGCGATAATTGGTGAAATGATTAAAGCTTCAATAATTTTTATGAATCCTTTAAAGTTTAATGAACTAAAACCAGCAGCAGCGATAGCTGCACCTGCGATGGAGCCAATGATTGCATGCGAAGAACTACTTGGAATACCGTAGTACCAAGTAATCAAATTCCATGCTATTGCCGCAAGTAAAGCAGCTAAAATTACAAGAGAACCATTTTGTAAAGCGAACGGATCAACAATATCTTTCGTAATCGTTTTTGCTACACCTGTAAATGTCATCGCACCTAAAAAGTTCATAATAGCTGCCATAATAATTGCATGTCTAGGCTTTAGAGCTTTCGTTGAAACAGCCGTTGCAATAGCGTTTGCTGTATCGTGAAATCCATTAATAAAGTCAAAAGCTAAAGCGCAAATGACTACTAAAACGGTCAGTATCAAGAGTGTATCCATGATCAAACTCCTTACGCGTTCTTCATAATAATTGTTTCTAATACGTTTGCAACGCTTTGGCAGCTATCCGCTACTTCTTCAAGCTCTTCGTAAATCTCTTTGTATTGAATGATCTTAATTGGATCTTTTTCACGAGAGAATAAGTGCTTAATCGCGTGACGGCGAATATCATCACATTGTGATTCATAATCTTTAATCTTAATCGCATTTGTACGAATGTCGACTAATTTTTTGTTAGACATTAATTCAACAGAGTTTGCAATTTCAATCGCACATTGATTAATTGCTTCTACGAATTTAATCATGTATTCATCAGCTTCTGTAATAGAATACATTTCGAATAGACCAGCACTATGATCTAATCCGTCTAATACATCATCCATACTCATTGCAAGCTGTAGGATGTCCTCACGTTCAATAGGAGTAATAAACGCTTTGTTTAGCTCCATAATGATTTCGTGAATAAATGAGTCACCTTTTGACTCATACTCTTTCATGCGCATAGAAAACTCTTTTAAATCGCTAGCATTTTTAATTTTATACTCCACGAAAAACTGCGCGCCTTCTTTTAAATTTTCGGAAACATTCATTAACATTTCAGAAAATTTATCTTTTTTTGATTTAAAGACCATTATTAGTTACCCCCACAAAAGTAATATATGTAAAATATATTGGCTAGTCAATTCTAACAAAAAACTGTCGTTTTTTAAAACATTTTATCGAAAAGTTTACAAAAACTTAACATAACTCTTATTGTTGTATTAATAATATTAATAATCAATATTGAATATCTTACTTGTAGAATGTCCTTTTCTTGCAAAAAGTATGAATGTGAAAGAAAAGCTTTACACTACAGGAAAGACTACGTTATTATAATAAATTTAAAAGGAGGTATATTCTTCCTTTTGAAAAGAAGAGTGTAAACAAACGAAGGAAGTGAACGAATGAAATTGAAGAACACTCACTTAAAAAAAATGCAGGAGTGGTTCAACAAGAGGAAGAAGCTTCGTAATTCATTAATTGTATTAGGAAGTTTGCTCGCTACTCTATTTATTGCTATAAATATAATAATTTCTATTCAAGACATATCTGAATTAAAGCAGGCTGTTCCGCAGCCGACCTTAATTTATGATGCAAATAATGAAGTTGCGACTAAATTAGCTTCTTCTAAAACAGAAGGCGTAAAAAAGAAAGATATTCCTGATATTATGGTTCAGGCCATTGTTGCAGTAGAAGATAAGGAATTTTTTAACCATCACGGGATTTACTATAGTGGAATTATAAGTGCAGTTTTTAAAAATATTACAGCAGGAGAAGTTGTAGCAGGGGGAAGTACAATTACACAACAACTTGCGAAAAATGTATTTCTGACACAGGATCGCACATACTCTCGAAAAATTAAGGAATATTTTTTAACAAAAAAAATAGAGCGTACGTATACGAAAGATGAAATTATTGAAATGTATATGAACCAAATTTATTTTGGTGAAGGTGCTTGGGGTATAAAAAGGGCAGCTAAATCTTATTTTGATAAAGATGTAAAAGATTTAACAATTTCAGAAGCAGCAACGATTGCGGGCTTGATTAAAGCACCATCTGCGTATTCACCTTATAAAAACTTTAACAAGTCAATTGAAAGACGTAATGTCGTATTAAGTTTAATGAAAGAGCAAGGGTATATTTCGGACGAACAGTATAATAAAGAAAAAGAGAGTGGACTTGTGTTAAAACGTGGCGTTGATGATAAATACAAGGGAAAATACTCTCAATATGTAGACTATATTGTTAGAGAGGCGATGGACAAGTACGAATTAACACAAAATGAAATTTTAGCAGGTGGTTATCGTATTTATACAGAGCTTGACCCGAAAAAACAACAGGCCGTAGAAGACGTTGTGAATAATGATAGTTATTTCAAAGATAGTGGCTCAGACCAACTCATGCAAACGGGTGTAGTTCTTATGAATCCCAAAACAGGTGGTGTACCAGCTTTAGTTGGAGGCAGAGGGCCGTATCAGTTTTTACAGTTTAACCATGCAACCCAATTAAAAAGACAACCTGGCTCAACGTTAAAACCTTTGGCTGTATATGTACCAGCGTTAGAACAAGGATATGAAGTATACGATATATTAAAAGATGAACCATTTAACATTAAAGAATATAAACCACAAAATAGCGATCATACTTTTCACGGTGATGTAACAATGTATGAAGCCGTAGCAAAGTCGTATAATGTTTCAGCTGTGTGGCTATTAGAACAAATTGGATTAGATAAAGGATTGAAATCTTTAGAGCGATTTGGTATTCCATTAGTGCCAGAAGATCGTACGTATCCGATTGCTTTAGGCGGTATGCATGTGGGGACTTCTCCATTTGTAATGGCTCAAGCATACAGTACATTTGCAAATGACGGAGTCCAAGTGGAAGCTCATGCAATTAGGGAGATACAAAATGCTGAAGGTGAAACGCTTGGAAAGTGGTATAAGAAAGAGACACGAGTGACGAGCGAGAAAGTTTCTCAAAAAATGACATATTTATTAAAAGGTGTTGTCGAAAAGGGAACGGGCGAAAAGGCGAAAGTTAATAATGTTGATACGGCAGGTAAGACAGGAACTACTCAAATTGTAAATGGCCCGAGCACCGGTGCAAAGGATTCATGGTTTGTTGGATACACACCAGATTTGGTAGGTGCGATTTGGGTAGGATATGATAAAACCGATAGCGATCATTATGTTCCGGGTGGTAGTCAAATTACGACGACAATGTTCCGGGATATTATGAAAAAAGCGAACGCAAATCCAGCTCAAAAAGCATTTCAGTTATCGCTCATATCTGAGGCTGATTATAAAAAACAATTGACTACAATAGAAGAGGAAAAACGAAGAAAAGAAGAAGAGAAGAGAAGGAAAGAAGAGGAACAACAACGAAAACAAGAGCAACAAGAGTGGCTTGATAAAGTGAAAGAATGGATTCCTTCATTTTGGTAAAAGAAAGAGGCGAATAACGAAATTCGCCTCTTTTTTTGTATAAAAACAACATAAAATTTTAATCGATAGAGAGTTTTGTCTATCTTCATTAGCTATTAATCCATATCTATTGAGATACATGATATTACTCGTGAAGTATAATATTCGTACTGCCAAAGGATTCGGAATCGTATGTGACGATTATTTGGCCTTTACTAATAGGTTCGTAAGGTAATTCTTCTTCGTAATTACCGCTATTTTCATTGTGGATAGAAAGTGTAATTTCATCGACTTTTTTATTTGTATACTGATCTTTAATCGTTTCAGCAATTTGGAGTAACGCCTCGGAACTAGAAGCTTTCGTAATAAGCATCCCTTTTATAACTTTTTTTTCATTCTTTGTGGCATTGGAATAAGGGATGTTGCTTTGTTTCGTATATAGAAGTTTGTATGGAGCAGTTTTTCTCTCTGCTTTTGATATAGTGGAATATTTTAGAGTTAAAAAAAATCCTACACATAAAATAATGCATACCATAAGTGCAAGCCAAATGCGTATTAGTGACATAACTCTCATTTTCATCCCTCTTTCATATCTTTGACTTCACTATTTATCATACAAAATGAGGATTAAGATAGAGTAAATTTGAAGTAAAGAAACGTAAAGAAGGAGCACCTATCCTCCCAAATAAGTGCTCCTTTCTATATAAAGAGAGATTTAATGCACGGTTAAACAATACATACTATTATAAATATACTTATTGAGTGAAAATTAGTAAATTCGGAATACAGATAGTGTTGCAGTTGTATCGCCTGTGTTTGGAATAGAAATAGTGTTTGCTGTAGGTTGTACAGCAATCGTTGTACCAGCTTGTAAAGTAACGATTGTAGAGAAAGAAACAGCACTACCGATAACGTTAGTTGAGAAATTACGAGTAGGTGGTTGGCCATTGAACGAAATACCAAACCCAAACGGTGAAGATCCTGGGAAAGTTGTAGACGCTGAGAAACTAATATCATATACGCCTGTTTCTAAAATTGTTAAAGTATCTGAAGTATCGTTGAAAGCGATATTAGTTAATTCAAACACTTGGTTGAATTGGATGTTTGTTCCAGGGGATATAGTTTGTGGATTTGAGTTTCCGATTGCCGCGATCGTTACAGGAATTGGCGTACCCGCTGGTCCTGTTGCACCCGTAGCACCTGTTGCGCCTTGAGGTCCTTGAGCCCCCGTAGCGCCAGTAGCCCCTGCTGGTCCTTGAGCGCCTTGAGGCCCTTGAGGTCCAGTAGCGCCGGTAGCCCCCGCAGGTCCTTGAACACCTTGAGGTCCAGTAGCGCCGGTAGCCCCCGCCGGCCCTTGAACACCTTGAGGTCCTTGAGGTCCTTGAGCCCCAGTAGCGCCAGTAGCGCCAGTAGCCCCTGCCGGTCCTTGAACACCTTGAGCCCCGGTAGCACCTGTTGCGCCTGCTGGTCCTTGAGCCCCGGTAGCACCTGTTGCGCCTGCTGGTCCTTGAGCCCCGGTAGCACCTGTTGCACCCGCTGGTCCTTGAACGCCTTGAGGTCCTTGAGGCCCAGTAGCGCCAGTAGCCCCTGCAGGTCCTTGAATACCTTGAGGTCCTTGAGCCCCGGTAGCGCCGGTAGCACCCGCTGGTCCTTGAACGCCTTGAGGTCCTTGAGGCCCCGTAGCGCCAGTAGCACCTGCAGGTCCTTGAACACCTTGAGCCCCCGTAGCACCAGTAGCCCCTGCTGGTCCTTGAGGTCCTTGAGGCCCGGTAGCGCCGGTAGCGCCCGCCGGTCCTTGAACGCCTTGAGGTCCTTGAGGCCCGGTAGCGCCGGTAGCCCCTGCTGGTCCTTGAACGCCTTGAGGTCCAGTAGCCCCGGTAGCGCCGGTAGCCCCTGCTGGTCCTTGAACACCTTGAGGCCCGGTAGCCCCAGTAGCCCCTGCTGGTCCTTGAACGCCTTGAGGTCCAGTAGCCCCCGTAGCGCCAGTAGCCCCAGTAGCGCCGGTAGCCCCCGCCGGCCCTTGAATACCTTGAGGTCCTTGAGGTCCAGTAGCGCCTTGAACACCTGCTGGTCCTTGAGCGCCTTGAGGCCCTTGAGGTCCAGTAGCGCCTTGAGCGCCTGCCGGTCCCTGAGGCCCAGTAGCACCTTGAGCACCCGCCGGTCCTTGAGGTCCAGTAGCACCTGTTGCGCCAGTAGCACCGGTAGCACCAGTTGCTCCTCCTCCTCCAAGGCATCCTGACCCGTATTGAACTAGGATAGCTTGGATCTCTGTTATGAGTTTAACTAGTTTGTCGGTCGTACAACAATCTACTTTGAATAACTTAGCGATATACAATAAATAATTAAGCAGGCTTTGTAGTTCAACGTACAACGCTCCGCATGAGAAAGGTGTTGTTCTTAAAATAGTTAATAGATTAGCAATGATAGAATTTCCAATTTGTTTTTGTGCTGGAGATAAATCTAAGCAATTGAGAAATTTTTGTAAGTTATTTAGGGCAGCGATTAAGTTATCGATATTATTTTGAGAAGGGTTTTGAAAGACAGCTTGAATAGCTTGGCCAAGAGCTTGAAGAAGTCTAACGAATTCTGTAAGTTCGGACTTAGAGATGTTAATATGACTACAAGCTCTGACTTCGCAACAGTCATTACCATAAAATACTTTTCCTTTATTTTTATTGTTCATCTTTTCATTCCTTTCTTTCATAGAATCAATAGTCATTACTATATATTAAAATGAAATTTATACTAAATCCGTGATGGACAAACTACCATTTCTAAAAAAATAAGAAATTGGCCCGCTTGGCAAACAAATAAGTAAGATATAGAGAAGGTTTCATATAATGTAAAGAAGAAAAGTTCAACATAAAAAACTGCATGTCGATTGTTAAGGGATTTAACAATTGACATGCAGTTCGTGGATTGGATTTTATTTGTCTTGATTTAATCTTTCAAGGGCTGTTTTAGGTAAGATTGGAATTGAAATAGTAAAAGTAGTACCATCTTCATTACTAGTCATTTTTAATGTACCGTTATGATTTTGAATAATTTTTTTCGTTACTGCCAAGCCGAGTCCTGTACCGGAATCTTTTGTTGAGAAGAATGGATCAAATATATATTCTTGAATCGCTGATGGAATACCAGTTCCATTATCAGTAAAAGTAATACGAACAAAATTATCTAGGCGGTAACTAGTAATTTGGATAGAAAGTTTTTTTTCTCCTTGAGCATCGACAGCGTTCTGGAATAAGTTTAAAAAAACTTGCACAAGTTCATGACGATCAATATGAACTAAAATATCATCTAATTCGGTAGAAAAATTATAATCAATTGAAATGTTATGTAAAAAGACTTCGCTAGCTAGTAACTGTTGAATATAATCACGTAAAAATGTATTAATTGGAAAGGGTTCTCTTGTAAATTCACGTGTTTTTGAAATAGATAAAAATTTTGTAATGATACTATTTGCGCGATCTAATTCAGGAATAAGTAAGTTTTTAAATAGTTCTTTATTAGATGGAGAAACAGTTTCTTGTAAAAATTGTAAATAACCTCGTACGGTTGTAAGAGGGTTACGTACTTCATGTGCAATACCAGCTGCAATTCGCCCTGCTAACGAAAATTTTTCTGCATCACGTTCTGTGTTTAAATAATGAAAGACACTAATAACTCTAAAAATTTCTCCGTTATAATCACGAATAATCCGGTTATTTAAAATGCCATAGTTTTTGTCTAAAACTTCTTCATTATATATTTCTGTGCCTGTTCTTAATGTTTCAAGAGCTTTAATTTTTTCTTCAGGTAATTTTAGTAATTGTTGAATTGGTTTTCCGATTATATCATTTCGTACTACACCAAAATCATCTGCCGCAGCCTGATTACATAAAGTTATATTTCCTTTATTATCAACAAAGGTTACATGATGTGAAAAAGCATCAAAAATATGAACAAAGTATGTTTCAAGTTGTTTAAATAAAAATAATGAATCGCAAGTAAGCTGAAAATCAGCCTCTTTATTCTCTTTTTGTATGTTTTGAATAGAATGAGTTGATCTCGTTTTCTTTATTTGTAAACCAATCTGTGGATTTTTATATGTGAAATGATGTGGTAATTGATTCACAAGTTCTTCATAAAAACGTACTTTATTTTCTAATTCTTCTATTCGTTTTTCATGACACACAATATCATCTTTTGGAAGCATAAATAAATAACCCCTCAATTTAAAAATTCTTCCATCTAGTATATCATATTTTTATACGGATACTCTTAAAGAAGGGACTACTTAATGAAATTGATTGGTCGAAGTGTTCAGGAAGTGAGTAGAATAGATAGTAGGTGAAGTTAAAAAGGGAGGAATATATTTGCTTTTCATTGGAGTAACAGGGTGGGGAGATCATGATTCTTTATATATAGACCCCTATGAAAATAGAAATAAATTACGAACATATAGTGAGCATTTCCCTATAGTAGAAGTGGATAGTTCATTTTATGCGATGCAACCTGCACGAAACTATACGAAATGGGCAATGGAAACACCGAAAGATTTTTCTTTTATCGTCAAAGCATATCAAGGAATGACAGGACATATGAAAGGTGAAATTCCTTTTTCTACGTTCGATGAGATGTTTGATGTATATAAACAATCTATTTTTCCTTTAATTGAAGCTGGTAAATTAAAAACGATTTTATTTCAATATCCACCATGGTTTGATTGTAAAAAGAAAAATGTAGATTTTCTCCGATATACGAAAGAAAAAATGGAAGGTTTTCCGTGTGCAATAGAATTTCGAAATCAAACATGGTTTTATCCAGAAATGAGAGATAAGACGTTAAAGTTTCTAGAGCAAGAGAAATGGATTCATACAATTTGTGATGAGCCACAGGCAGGGATGGGTTCGGTACCACTCGTATTAGAAGTAACGAATGCAGAGATGGTGTTAATACGTTTTCATGGCCGAAATGTTCATGGCTGGCTTGATAAAGGGGAAAATTGGAGAGCGGTTCGTTGCTTATATCGCTACAATAATAAAGAATTAGAAGAATGGGTAGAAAGATTAGAACAATTAAAAAAGAAGACAAAGGACATATACGTACTATTTAACAATAATTCAGGTGGAGATGCGGCTGATAATGCGAAACAGCTTATGAAAATGATGAACATTACATATGGTGAGCCAAAGCCTGAGCAATTAAATTTGTTTGAGTGATAATAAACAAGAAAGGCACTGTACAAACAGGGGGAATGTACAGTGCCTTTCTATATGAAAAAGAGGGGTAACAATGTTACTGAGCGTTTGGTTGATTCATCAATTGTTGGCTTCGTAATAAATGATAATGGTTATCATTATCATTGTCAATGGTTTTCCTGAAAATAAATAAAAAAATTTTTATGAGGTAGTAATGATAGGGAGATCCCTAATAGAAGTTTGGCTAAAGTAAGGAATTGTTTCGAGATAGATTTCCGGCAAACCCCTGATAAAGTATAAAAAAAGAACAGCAATTAATGCTGTTCTTTGCTAGTGATGAATTGTTGTAAATCAAAAGGAGTTATCGCTTGGATAAATTCTTTTGAGATAAGTGTTTGAACAAGAGTACTCTCAGAAATAGAAGCACCTGTTTTCTTTTCATAAGCTTGTTTTAATAAATCAAGTTTTTCAGCCGTTTCTTTCGGTAATTCAATTGTTAAAGTGTTCATAATTTCTCCCCCTTACTATTAGAGTACCACTACAATATAGGAGAGACAAGAAAAGAGAATGTGAAACATAAAAAAGGTTACCATTTATAAATGGTAACCTTTTTTATGTATAAGAGTTATTAAGCAATACCGATATACTTTAAAGTTTTTGATGGAGTACTATGATCAAAGAAGTGTTGTAAAAATGCGATATCAACACCTGATTTGTATGCACAATATCCCCAAGTTTTTCGAAGTGTATGTGAGCTAATCCCTTCTAATCCAACTTCTTTTGCAGCTTTGTTTAAAATGTACCACGCATGTTGTCTCGTAATAGATTTTGTTCCTTTTTGAGACTTTAACAATGGTTCATTACGTTTCCAAGTTTTACGTTCTTTCATATAGTCTTCGATCGCGTGCTGTAAGTCTTCATTTACAGCGAACCATTTATGTTTCTTTACTTTTTCATTGTAAAATAAAATGGAATGGCGAACATTTTCATTTTCATCGATTACATCACTAACTTTTAATTGTAAGATTTCGCTTACTTTTAAGCCAGAATTTACAGCTAATACGAATAATAAGCCATCACGTTTCGAAGATTGTAAAAGTATATTTTTGATAGTTTCTAATTGTTTTTCGTTTTGAATAGGTTGTCCTGCTTGTTTCATTTCACGCACTCTCCTCTTTTATATGTGTAAAGGAAAGGATTAACTTGTTTCTTACTATAAAGGGAGAGTGTGAATTTCATGTGAACTCCTAGTGAAATTAAGACAAATTATTTGACTTCTTTTACTTTTTGTAAATTAAAGTAGAATACAACACTATTAGTCGTATTATATACACCGTACTCGGCATGGTGGAGGTCTAAAATATTTTTAACAATAGATAATCCAAGACCAGTACCACCAGTATGACGGCTACGCGATGCATCTAAACGATAGAAACGATCCCAAATTTTTTCAAGACTTTCTTCTGGAATAGGGTTTCCTGTGTTTTCGATTTCAACTTTTACTGTATCTTCCATTTCCATAACGGAGACTTGTATTTTTTCTCCATCTGGTGTATAGCGAATTGCATTGCTAAGTAAATTCACAACTACTTGTTCAATACGACTACGATTCGCTTTCACAAATATAGAAGGGTCTACATCTATATTCACTTGTAAATGCTTTTCCTCCATGCTAAATAATAACTTTGTATAGACTTGTTGAATTAATTCACCGATTGAGAACGTCGTCATATCTAATTTGTACGTACCTGATTCTAATTTTGCTAATTCTAACATTTCAACAATAAGTCTGTTCATATTTTCAGTTTCTTCTAAAATAACATCTGTGTAATACGTCGTATCTTTACTAACGCCATCTTTAATTCCCTCAGCGAAACTTCTAATTACACTGAGCGGTGTTTTTAATTCGTGTGATACACCAGAAATGAATTCTTTTCGCGTTTTTTCTAATTGACGTTCACGTTCAATATCTTGTTGTAATTTTGTATTGGCAACATTTAATCGATCGATTCGGTCTTTTAAATTTACAGATAACGTATTAATACTACCGGAAAGCCCTCCAATTTCATCGTCTGCTGTTACAGGTAATTTTTCGCTAAAATCAAAATTGGCCATTTTCTTTGTAACGCGATTCATTTTAATTAATGGTTTCACAATGATTTTTGAGTAGTAGAAGGATAACAAAATAATTACGAGAAATACGATGATTAAGGCATAGACATAATAATCTTTCAAAACGAGCATCGCTTCATTAACAGGTTGCAAAGATGCTATCGCAAAAGCATATTCTGTAATCTCTCCATTTTCTATAATAGGTTTTACAAAGATACTATTCTTTATATTCTCCCCGCTATCTATTATATAAGTGTTTAATTGCTGCGAGTTAGCAGTGCCATTTCTAATAAGCTCTGCAAAATATTGAACGGCTTGCAATGTTTCAATATCATTTGCAAGACGAACCTCCGCTTTCGATGGAAGCTGTAATTTAGAGATCGTACCAGTAAACTCAATTTGAGTAACAGTTTTGTATCGGTTTGTAAGTCTATTTTTAGAAGGGTTACCATTAATAGATGAAAAATCTGAATTGGTATATTCGTTTTGCCATCGATTATAATTTGTTGTCAATTTTATTGGTGTTATTGTTTTGTTTTGTAGCAAACCGACGACGTTTATCACATCGTCTTTTTTCAATCCTAAGTTTTCGAATTTCTTATATTCTTCGGGTGTTAAAAGATTATTGAGAGGAATAGAATATGTCTCATTATTTTTAGGATTAAATACATCAATATAGTAATTGTTGTCGCTTTTAATAATGCCATTCGTATTTAAAAATTGCATGTCAGCATTTGTTTTATCATGAAATTCTTGTTTTAGTTTTCGAATTTCTTCATAAGTTTTCCCACTTTTTTCGTACGTATCTACGAACTTTTCAAAAGCAGTTTGAACTGTTTTTACTTTTTTATTAATATAAAATTTCTCTAAAAATAGAGATTGTCCTAGGAAAAATAGGAGGAATATGATTGTAAATAATGTTGATGTTAATAGAAATAGTTTAAAGACGATACTTCTGTTTTTCACTGCGTCACCTCTTGTGAGAAATACTGTAAATGGTTTCTTTATTATAACAAACGTTACAAAAAAGTAGAGGAGAAAATCTGTCTCTTCTGGAAGTAGTTTTTAATAAAAAGTCACATAAAAAGAACTCGACAGACGTATGACGAGTTCTTTAATGTATTATTGTTGAATTGCTGCATCTAAAGCGATTTCAATCATTTCGTTAAATGTAGTTTGACGCTCTTCAGATGTTGTTTCTTCACCAGTGAAGATGTGATCGCTTACTGTTAAGACAGATAATGCATTTACACCGTATTTCGCTGCTAATGTGTAAAGCGCAGTTGTTTCCATTTCTACTGCTAGTACACCGTAATCTCCAAGCTTTTTAACCATGTCCATGCTTTCGCGGTAAAATACATCTGCTGTTAAAACGTTACCAACACGAACGTGTAGGCCTTTTTCAGTTCCAGCATCGTAAGCTTTCTTTAGAAGATCGAAGTTTGCAGCTGGTGCAAAATCAAATCCTGGGAATGTTAAACGGTTCATATTAGAATCCGTACAAGCTGTCATTGCAATAATAACGTCACGTACTTTTACGTCTTTTTGAATGGCACCGCAAGTTCCAACGCGAATTAAATTTTTAACTCCGTAGCTTTGGATTAATTCGTTTACATAAATAGAAATAGAAGGAACACCCATACCTGTACCTTGCACAGATACACGTTTTCCTTTATAAGTTCCAGTGAAACCTAACATACCACGCACGTTATTATAGCAAGTAACGTCCTCTAGAAATGTTTCAGCAATATATTTTGCACGCAATGGATCACCAGGTAATAGAATAGATTCAGCAATTTCGCCTTGTTTTGCTTCAATATGTACACTCATGAAAAGTCCTCCTTATAATGTATTGATAGAAATCAATATCATTTGCATTATACACTACGAATCCTTTTAATTAAAATCTTTTTATCCTTTTCGGCAAGAAGACTCCATCTGATTTGTGTTACGGGTGAAACCCAACAATTCAGGTGGAGATGAATTGCCGTCAGTCAATAAGGCTGAACTCTTTTGTTTCGCTTATAACAATTTTCCCAGGGGGAATGTTTGTTTCTTTTTGTCTTACAATATGTCGGAAATAAGGAGGGAATATATCTTAAGATAACGAAATTGGATAATTATAATCGTTTTGTTACTTACACCAAAAGGAATGAATAAGTTAATTCTTTAAGAAAGGTGGTGAAAACAATGGCTAAAAAGAAAGCAGTGAAAGTATTATGGAAACAAAAGAAAAGAGAAACGCTGCGACGTTTCACGCAAAAGCAAAATATCGGACGAGCTTGCCTGACTGCACAAGAATTTCGTTTACTTCAGCGCATGTCACACAGTTCAAAGGCATTGCGAAATGTTGGGTTGTACACGATGAAACAAAGTTATTTGAACCACAATAAAATGGCTACTGTAAAAGAAGTGGACACTGCCATGCAAGCCGATATGAACTACTGGGGTATTCAATCAAACTCTGTTCAAGCGATTCGTAGAGCCTTGTTTACAGAAGTGAAGAGCTTTTTTAAAGCATTGGAACAGTGGAAGAAAAATCCTGAGAAGTTCACAGGTCGTCCGAAGTTTCCAAATTATTCTCATTCCACCGACAAACGAATTATTGAAATCTATCAAGTTCCAAAAGTGGATGAGAACGGGTTTTGGATGATTCCGATGAGTGTTGCATTCAGAAAAAAATTCGGTTCCATTAAAATACGTATGCCTAAAAACTTAAGAAATAAAAACATCTCCTACATTGAGATTGTACCGAAGCAAAAAGGTCGGTTCTTTGAGGTGCATTACACATATGAAATGCACGTTTCTCAAATGAAGAAACAACCCATGACTACGAGTAACGCTTTAGGTTGCGATTTAGGTGTAGACAGATTAGTAAGTTGCGTGACCAATACAGGTGATGCCTTCTTAATTGATGGAAAAAAACTAAAATCCATTAACCAGTACTTCAACAAAACGATACGTAATCTACAACAAAAAAATGTGGAAAATGGACTTTCAAAACGAATTGTAACGAACAAAATCGCTGCACTTTGGCATAAACGAGAACGACAAATACATGGTTACATTGCACAAACGGTAGGTTTGTTGTTCAAAAAAGTGAAAGAATTCGATATAGATACGATTGTTGTAGGGTATAACGCTGGTTGGAAACAAAACTCTCATATGGGGAAAAAGAATAATCAAAAGTTTGTTCAAATCCCGTTCCATAAACTGATTGCAGCAATTGAGAATAAATGTATAAAAGAAGGTATCCGATTTTTCAAACAAGAAGAAAGCTATACTTCAAAAGCCAGTTTCCTAGACAAAGATCCGGTTCCAGTTTGGTCTAAGGATGATAGGACGCAGTATCGCTTTAGCGGCAAACGAATTACTCGTGGTCTGTATCAAAGTAAAGCAGGAACATGTATTCATGCGGATATTAATGGTGCGCTGAATACATTGCAAAAATCACAAGTTGTAGAATTGGATGGCAATCTCAAAGTAAAAACGCCGATTCTATTAGAAGTGCAAAAACGGAAGGCTGTTGCTTCGCGCATAGCTTAGTGGGTGTGTCAACCATCCATGTGTACCCGACTTGTCGGGGCTTGTAGTACACGCCAGATTCATCTGAGTGGTGGCTTCTTTCATAAGGAAGAACTGCTCTTTTTCGAAAGGGTGGTGCAAGTGGGAAAACGATCGTTCGTTGCCAGTACCAACAAAAAACATACTTGGGGTGTTACCATAAGGTAGCATGGATGCTAGAGCGTCAACTGTCTAGCGATAGATGAAAAGACCTAGTGTTCTAACTCAAGCCCCCACTGAAATGTTTTATCTCAGTGGGGGTAGTTGACTATTTGTAATATGTGCAAAACAGAAGGATTTCATAAATTGTCATCTAGAATATATATGTAAGAAGTTTTGTATGAATAGAGACTATAAAAATGGTAGGTGATGTTTTGAAAAATCTTGTCATTGGACTCGTTGCTTTGCTATTTGTTGTAGTAGGCGGATTTTACATAAAAAAGTATCAAGAAACTACAGAGACTGTAGGTGATGTTCAGGAAGTAAAATGGGATGTGTCAAATGGAAAAGGAAATGAGAAAGCAGATATTGTGTTTCAATTATTAAATAATAAAAGTAGCGAAGTGCGTGGTGTGAATGATCAAATTCGGGCAGTTATTGTAGACGGACAATTAAAACATGTACAACAAATGAAACCTACATTCGCAGGAAATGGATCATATAAGGTATCTTCTAAAATAGCGAAAGATGAAGGATATACAATATTTTTATATGAAGACAAAAATAAGTCTGTGCAATCATTTGCGAAGAAAGATTTTGGGAAGGAAATAGAGGCGAAAAATAAGAAAAAAGTAAAATTTCCAATCGATAGTGTACTTACAAAAAAAATAGGGGAGTATGAAGTTTCTCTTTTATTCGGTGCACTGCATCCGAATGAGCCAGTGACGTTAACATTTCAATTTCAAGCGAAAAAGGGTGAAAAATTGAAATTACATTCAGAGAGAGGAGAAGTGGAGGCGCTCTATATTGTGGACGAAACGAGAGAAAATTTTTTATATGCAATCCCTGTTGATACAGATGGACAATTACAATACCGTATTACATTTCCTGCTGAAGGAACGTACAAAATATGGGGAGATTTCTATATAAATGGTAAGAAATATGAAAAAGAATTTATTGTACAAGTTCAAAAAAGAAAAAACAGCTAACTATTTAGCTGTTTTTTCTTTTTCCTATTAATTTTGTTACAGAGAGCATTGTAATTGGTAAAGAATGATTCTTTCTAAATGCTAAATATTTACCGCTCCATGCTGGTTTATATTTTTCTTTAAAATGTCGTAACCCGCTGAAACTATATGTGTAACGAACATTATTAAAGATGGCAGCAGCAACCCGTTCAGACCAGAAAGATTGTGTCGATAAACCTACATTTGAAAGTGGTGCCATACCAATATTAAAGGAGTGGTATTCATTTTCTTTTGCCCACTGGAATAGGTGGATGAAAATTGCATCCATAATGCCGCTAGGTGCATCTGGATAATAGCGCATTAAATCAACAGACAATGATCCGTCTTGATATACGGGCATAAATGTCGTGAATGCAATGATTTTTCCATCTGCATCAGATAATGTAGCGATAGGAGCACGGCTAATATATTCACGATCAAAGTATCCGAGTGAGAAACTTTTCTCTTTTTTTCCACCGAGCCACGCATCTGAAACTTTTCTTAATTCTTCAAATAGTTCATCTGAGAACGGCGGCTGGTGAATAGAGAATGTATAGCCTTCTCGTTCAAAACGGTTGAAAGTCGCTCGCATACCGGCACGTTTTTTTCCTGTTATTGTAAATGTGTTCAAATCAACGACAGCCTCTTCACCAAGCTTAAAGAAGTTGTAACCAAAATCATGATATAAACTCATCCATTTACTTTCGATTTGGTAGAATACACAAATGTATCCAAATCGGTCAGCTTCAGCTAAAAACTCTTGTAACACAGTACGGTAGGAGGAAGGATCTCCAATTGGATCACCTAGCACAACAAGACGTTTTCCAGTTATAGAGAAGAGAAGGAGCGCTTTCCCATCACTACTAAAGAAGAATTGTTTATCACCTAAAAAACCTAAATGACTAAGTACATTTCCACCATGTTCATCTAAAAAGTTTTGCAATCTTTTATCGTTAGCTGGTTGCCCGGGAAATTCATTTCGATAACGATTAGCAATGAGTGAGCCAATCAGTAAAAATGTAGGAACGAAAAAGGCAGCTGCTAATGCACTTCGTTTTACTTGCGTAATATTACGAACGACAAAATCAGGTTTAAAAGCTTCTTTTGCACCTGCAAATAAAATACCTAAGTTTTTATATAAATATAAAGTTATAAGTAAGAATATAAAAACTTTTACGATATCAGAAAGTGAGACTTCCATTTTCTCGCGTACAAATCTTTTACGAAGCATATATAATACAGCGAGTACAATTAATAAAATAAACGTTTCTTCAATATCAATCCCTTTTAGCGTATTAAAGATAGCTGCTCCGATTAAAGAAATAATCGTCATATAGTAAGAACGCTTTGTTCCATAATATATGCCTCGTGAAAGGATCAGGAGGAGAATACCGAATGTTAGTGATAAGCTAAAAGAAAATTGAATAAGATGTTTTGGAGCTAGAATATGTAAGGCGTGAGCTCTGTTTATACTTGTCGGTAGAATGGTCGATAAAATAACCATTAATCCAGCAAATACTGTTAAAGCAGCAGAGGCCCATGAACCTAGTTTTCCTAGAAAATCACGCTGCAAAGTCCATATAACACCAGTTGTTTCTAATGCAGGCGCAATAAAAGGTTTGTCTTCAAACTTTTTAATGGCCACGCCTGTCATTTCAAAAGCTGCAAAAATAAGACCGAGGCAGAATGGTAAAATGTAATAGACGAGGCGATATAATAACATAGCAGGTAGTAATACGCCTGTATCAATGCCATATTGTCCGAGCCCAGTTAAAAAGACAAGGTCAAATGAACCAAGTCCACCAGGTACAAGACTAACAACACCAGCTAAAGCAGCAATGACATACACACCTAAAAACTTTTGAAATTCGATATCAATGCCAAATAATATTAGTATGACGTACATAACAATGCCAGCAGATACCCACTCAACTAATGAAACTAATGAGTATAAAACAGTTGGATTTTTCTCTTCTTCTCGTTCATCTTGTCCTTCGGTTTGCTTTGGTTTTCTATTTTTTAGTTTAGAAAAGCCGATGTATATAGGGACGAAAAGGGCGAAGAAGATCAAAACAGGCCATAGCCACGGTTTTTCATGCAAAATAAAACTTGTGTCTAATATTCCAATAAGGCCGAGGAATGAAAGAATAGCGAGTCCGTTAATAAAAGCAGTTGTCATCCAGGCGATACTTTTAATCAGCTTGCCATTTTCTTTTATGTATGGACGATAAAGCATCGTACGTACACCCGCTCCAACGAGACCACCAAATCCAATAAATCCATTTAAGGTATTAGCAATCCATGAGATACGAAAAATCTTTTGGACAGGTATATCAGCTTTTAAATAACGAAGCATAACATAGTCGTAAAAGAACATTGTTGATACGGCAAATGCACCAAGTGTAATTGCTAAAAAGACTCCTCCGGTTGGAATGTTTTTAATTGTATTGATTGCTTCTAAAAAAGAAATGCCTGCTAATTCTTTTTTTGCTTGAAAGAATACAATGGTTAATACAACAAATGGGAAGATAATTTTCCCGATTTGTAAGAAACGTTTCCATGAAAACGACATAAATACAACTCTCCTTGTATAAGAAAACTGAGACAATAATATTATTATGACAAACTTCAAGAAAAATAAAAAGGTAAATTCCTGTATGAGGAAGCTATTTTTTTATAGGGATTATATTTAAAAGAGTATTTCGTTTGTCAGAAAATTAAGTTAAAATAAATTGAAAGAAGGAAGAGAGGGGAAGTAGATGATTATAATAGGTTATGCGGGATATGAGCTAGAGAAAGCAAAACCTAATACATCAGAAGATTTCTTTAATAGATCTGAAGTGACATATATATTAAATGATAAAGAAAGAACCTTTTCTGTTTTATATGTTCGATATTTTGAAGAAGTTTTACAAGAAATTACTCCTTTTGAAGGAAATCCGGTATGTAAAGTAGAAAATCAAGACATATATTTGCGGGATATTGTAGCGATCTGTTGTTTACTGAAAGAGAATGAGCTTCGCATGCAAAAACGTTTGTATTTAAATAATATAGAAGAATTCCAACAATATTTTGATGAGGAAATAGTCGTGAAAGTACAAGAAATATTGGCTGAATTACATAAAAATAAAAGAGTAGAAATAGCGTGAACTGGCAAAGGAGAGGGAAAAATGTCTAATCTAATGGTGGAAAATCAAACAGAACAAGTTTCTATGTTTTTAGAAGATGTTATTCATTTGATAACCAATTATGTAAATTATCATACGTTGCCTTCTTTATTAGAAGAGACACCGGCAGGAAACGAACAATATTATAAAGGGTTATTAGCGTCAATAAGACGTCTTCTCGTTTTTTGTGAAGAAGGGCATGATGCGTGTTTTGTTTTGTTAAATAGCCAGCCATTTCGAAAGACAGCAGCTGAAAAGATTTTATATAAAATTTATCATCAAGTAATTGCAGAGTTTTTTTCACCAAAGAGTGATCATTGGTATGAAAATAGTCGATCTGCTTATACAGGGAAAAACTCCATCGTTTTTCAACAAACGCCACCTGCATCTATAGAGCAAGTAATGAAGAATTTAGAAGGTAAATTTCAATTGATGCGTGAAGAACTAGAATATTATGAGACGGATTACCAAACAAAGATGTTACACAAATATTAATTGTGAAAAAGAAGCTAAGGGTACTTAGCTTCTTTTCCTTTTGCACAGTTATATAAGAGATTTCCTTTGAATATATTTAAGGGGATAGCATTAAGGAGGTGTAACATGAGTCAGCAAGGTGTATTCACAGATTACTTTCATGAAGTAGAAAGCTGGTGTGAAAGTGTTCTTCACGTATTAGATAGCCGTGCAATGGAAGTGTATGATGTCCATATGCTTGCTTATAAAATTCAAACGTTATTAGATCGTATGAAAGAGCATGAGTATGATACAGATGCAGAGTTTATGTATGAAATAAGTGATGATGTAGAACATATTCAGCATCATTTGCAGGAAGTATTCGTCCAGGGAGAAGAGGAATATGAACTATGTGAAAGAGGGGATAGTGAACGAGCTGTTCCAATTGGAGGGCATACACTCCCGCCACTACCATATCCATATAATGCGTTAGAACCGTATATTTCTAGAGAAATTATGATGTTACACCATGATAAACATCATCGTAGTTACGTGGAAGGATTAAATAAGGCAGAGAAGATGATGGAAGAAGCGAGAAAAACAAATCAATTTGATTTAATTAAGCATTGGGAAAGAGAAGCTGCTTTTCATGGATCAGGTCATTACTTGCACACAATATTTTGGAATAACATGAAAAAAGGTGGCGGCGGAAGTCCAAGAGGGGCTCTTTCACACCGGATTGAACAAGATTTTGGAAGTTTCTTGCGTTTTCAAAAACATTTTACAGAAGCAGCCTCTAAAGTGGAAGGTTCAGGATGGGCAATTCTCGTTTGGGTTCCGCGATCGGGAAGATTAGAAATTTTACAGAGTACACTTCATCAATTATTTACACAATGGGATACGATACCGCTCCTTGTACTAGACGTGTGGGAACATGCGTATTATTTACAATACCAAAATCGAAAAGATGAATATATTAAAAATTGGTGGAATGTTGTAAACTGGCCGGATGTAGAAAAAAGATTTGAAAGTGCAAAACAAATAGAATGGACACCTTATTAGACGCAGATTCTCTGCGTCTTTTTTATTGGTAGGAGAGGGAGATTTCGTTCATATTTTAAAAGGCCAAGCATACACTTGTACAAAAAGTGCCAAAAGGACGTGGGGGGAAATATGAGACGAATTTGTGTAATCATTACGCTTCTTATTATGTACGCAAGCGTTATACCAATTCCTACATATGCAAAGATGACCAGCAATGTTAGTGCTCGAAATGCTGTATTAATGGAGCAACAGTCAGGTCGCGTATTATACGGAAAAGCAGAACATGAGCCGCAAAAGATTGCTAGTATAACAAAAATTATGACTGCCTTGTTAGCTGCTGAGTCAGGAAAAATGAAAGAAATGGTCTCGGTTAGTAATGAAGCAGTGAGAGTAGAAGGCTCAGCAATTTATTTAAAGCCTGGACAGAAAGTAAAATTAGAGGATTTAGTATACGGACTCATGCTTAGATCTGGTAATGATGCAGCACAAGTAATTGCTGAAAATGTAGGAGGGAGTATAGAAGGGTTTGTATATTTAATGAATGAAAAGGCGAAACAAATTGGAATGAAAGATACTCACTTTTCAAACCCACATGGTTTGGATGGAGATGGATCCCATTATTCGTCGGCCTATGACATGGCACTTTTAACAAGGTATGCAATGGGGAACGAAACCTTTAAGAAGATTTTTGGGACAAAAACGTATAAATCAGATTCGTGGGATTATCCGTGGAAAAACAAACATAAACTTGTGACGTCTTATTATGAATTTGCAACAGGAGGAAAAACGGGTTTTACGAAGAAAGCAGGACGGACGCTTGTTACAACAGCATCAAAAGATGGACTAGATTTAATTGTCGTGACTTTGAGCGCTTCTAGCGATTGGGATGATCATATGAATTTATTTGATAAAGGTTTTGAACGTTTCAAACAAACAAACGTTGTAGGACAAGGAGCTCTTGCTGAAATAACTGAAAAGAAATATGCCAATCATGTTTATACGAAAAATAGTTTTGCGGTACCTTTAACTGAGCAGGAAAGAAAGAATGTCGTATTAAAAGTTGAACTCGATAAAAGTGCGAAACTTAAGGATGGAGTAAAGGTTGGAAAGACAGAAATTTATGTTGGCAATGAGAAAGTTGGAGAACGAAATTTATTTTATAGTAAACGAAAGTTAGTAGCTACAACGGGAGTGTATTGGAATAATGTGAAAGAAATTTTTTCTCATATGATAGGTGTTGGAAGCGATGGTTAATCTCGTATGGGTAGCGATGGCAGTCATAGGGATTGTATATGCCATGATAAATGGAACGATGGAAGCAATCAATAAAGCAGTATTTGATGGAGCAAAAGACGCAGTAACAATTTGTATAGGACTCATTAGTGTTTTAGTATTTTGGCTCGGTTTAATGAAAGTTGCAGAAGAAGCAGGATTGTTAAAAAAGTTAGTGTCACTTTTTATGCCGATAGTAAAAAGATTGTTTCCAGAAATACCAAAGGACCATCCGTCAATGGGATTTATTTTATCGAATATGATGGCTAACTTTTTTGGGTTAGGTAATGCTGCGACCCCTCTTGGTATAAAAGCGATGGAACAATTGAAAGAGTTAAATGGGGGAAAGGATTCGGCGAGCCGTTCTATGGTGACGTTTCTTGCGTTAAATACATCAGCGATTACTTTAATTCCTACTACTGTCATTTCGATTCGAATGACGTATGAATCAGCGAATCCAACTGAAATTGTTGGGGTAACATTCATTGCACAAGTACTCTCTATGATCGGAGCGATTTGGATTGATCGCTATTTTTACCGAAGAAGGAGTAGGAAGGGGCGGAAAAAATGAGTATTGTTAATACGATATCATTATGGGTAATCCCTTGTGTAATTGGTTTTATTCTTTTATATGGAACGATAAAGAAAGTGCCGACGTATGAATCGTTCGTTGAGGGGGGAAAAGAAGGAATTCAAATTGCAATCTCTATTTTACCGTTTATGGTTGGAATGCTCGTATCTATTTCTATATTTCGAGCTTCAGGTGCATTGGATGCAATGATATCAGTAATGAAGCCGATGTTAGATTTAATTCATGTCCCAGCAGAAATTGTTCCACTGGCACTTATACGCCCTATTTCGGGCTCTGCTGGCTTAAGTATTACGACCGATTTAATTGCCACATATGGGCCAGACTCGTTCATTGGGCGATTGGCTTCTACGATGCAAGGGAGTACAGATACGACTTTTTATATTTTAACAGTATACTTCGGAGCTGTTGGAATTAGAAAAATGGGAGATGCATTAAAAGTAGGACTTTTTGCTGATTTAATCGGAATTATTTGTTCGATTGTGTTTGTTTCTTTAATGTTTAAGTAATACTATTCATTTTTTATGCTATTTCGCTTATAATACGTATACGACCACTATTAAGGTGTTGCTTAATAGTGGTTTTTTTATGCGGTATTTTTGACAAAATAATGAACTTTTATTGTGAGCAATATGAAAAATATGGACAATAATAAAAGGTAAAATCATGATTTGACCTTTATATGTTTATTATCATCGCTATGTTGTTTAAGTAAGAGGAAGCGAAAAGCCGTTAAGTGTATGCGGTTGCCAAGTCTTTCTAATGTAAGGTAAGATAAATTCGAGGTGAAAAAAAGAAATGGAACGATTACAAAAAGTGATTGCGCAAGCAGGTATTGCATCGAGAAGAAAGGCTGAGGAATTAATTCAGCAAGGAAAAGTGAAAGTTAACGGAAAAATAGTGAAGGAGTTAGGAACGAAAGTAACTCCTCAAGATAAAGTAGAAGTAAATAACATTCCTCTTGAAAAAGAAGAACCTGTTTATTTTTTACTATATAAACCAACTGGCGTAATTTCAAGTGTATCAGATGATAAAGGAAGAAGTGTTGTAACAGACTTTTTCCCGGAAATTACACAACGTTTATTCCCAATTGGACGTTTAGATTATGATACGTCTGGCGTATTATTAATGACAAACGATGGGGACTTCGCAAATGTATTAATGCACCCTAGATATAAAGTTGAAAAAACATATGTTGCAAAAATAAAAGGTCCTCTAACAGGTGAGAAAATTCGCATGTTAGAACGCGGTGTTATGTTAGAAGACGGAAAAACAGCACCAGCGCGTGTGAAAATCATTTCTTGGGACAAGCGTAAAGAAATGGCGATTGTACAATTAACAATTCATGAAGGTCGTAACCGTCAAGTACGTCGTATGTTTGAAGCTTTAGACTGTAAAGTAGTGAAACTAAAGCGTGAACGCTACGCCTTTTTAGAAGTGGGTAGCTTGCGACCTGGTGATGCAAGAGAATTGACACCGCATGAGGTGAAACAATTACGTGCATTGGCTTCTACAAAGCCTCGCTAATCGATATTGTGAAACTTTCACCAGTGGAATGCTCCGCTGGTGATTTATTAAAAATACATATATTCATCACTCGTCGAAGAGAGGGGAAACAATATGAAAAAAAATCGCTTATTATTTCGCGTTATTATTCTGCTCATTTTAAGCGGTGCTGTAGGATTTACACTTTATCAAGGATATTTCTCTAAAGAAGAGAAAATGGAAATTGGAAAAGAAGCACCTAACTTTGTTGTGGCAGATTTAGAAGGAAAGAAAATTGAGCTAAAAGATTTTAAGGGAAAAGGTGTATTTTTAAACTTTTGGGGTACGTGGTGTAAACCTTGTGAGAAAGAAATGCCTTATATGAATGAACTATATCCAAAGTATAAAGAAAAAGGCGTTGAAATCATTGCGTTAGATGCAGATGAAACGGATATTGCTGTTAAGAATTTTGTGAAACAATACGATCTTAAGTTCCCCGTTGCAATCGATAAAGGTGGAGAAATTATAAAAACGTATGGAGTAATACCATTACCAACAAGCTTCTTGATTGATAAAGATGGTAAGGTGATTCAAGAGATTAAAGGTGAACAAACGAAGGAACAATTGGAGGAGTATTTAAAGAAAATCACTCCGTAATAAAGAAAACCTTTACATACAAGGCGCTTACCTATAGTGCCTTCGGTTTAAAAATTCTGAGTATTGCGGTAACTTGAGGTTAGAATATACAATAGTACATATAGATACAGGGGCGGTGAGAGTGTTGAAAGAAATTAAATGTGAATGTGGACATGTGAACCCGATAGGAACTGTTTTTTGTGAAGCTTGTGGGAAACCATTTGAAAGCAATGAAAATATAAAACTATTGGATATGCGCTATGAGGGGAGTGCTCGGAGATCTCTCACGCAAACAAAAACGATTATTGATAAAATTTGGAGCTTTTTCTCTTCTGTAAAAGTAGGTGTATGGCTCATTGTAATCACTTTAGCTGCATCGGCGATAGGGACTATTTTTCCGCAAGAAATGTACATAACTCCAGGAATTGCACCAGCTGAATATTATAAGCAAGAATACGGATTTTTAGGGCAATTATACTATCAATTAGGCTTTAATAATTTATACGGTTCATGGTGGTATATGATGTTAATTGCTTCAATTGGTATTTCTCTTGTGATATGTAGCTTAGACCGTGTCATTCCACTTTATAAAGCTTTAAAGAAGCAAGGGGTAAAAAGACACCCTAGCTTTTTAAAGAGACAAAGATTATATGGCACTGGTACACCGCAAGAGGGAGATTTTGAAAAAGTTCAAAAGAACTTAAAGAAAACGAACTATAATGTGAAAGTGGAAGACGGAAACGTTTTAGCAGAAAAGGGACGTTTCTCGCGTTGGGGTCCATATGTAAATCATATCGGTCTTATTATCTTTTTATTCGGTGCGATGCTTCGTTTTTTACCGAGTATGTATGTAGATGAAACGCTTTGGTTACGTGATGGTGAAACGAAAGAAATACCAGGGACGGATGGCCAATATTATTTAAAAAGTGAGAAGTTTATAAAGGAAGTTTATGATAAAAGTAAGGACAAGGAAGTTTTTGATGAAGCAATTGACCGTGTAGGTGATAAAATGATTGCGAAAAACTTCCAAACGAATGCCGTATTATATAAAGCGGTAGGTGAAAAGATAGCTGGACAAAAACCAAAATTGGAAAAAGTAAAAGAAGTTGAAATTCGAGTAAATGAACCGCTGAAATTTGATCAATTTGCTGTTTATCAATTGAGTTATAGAGAAAATGAATTTAAAAGTATGTCCTTCCGTTTGCAAAATAAAGAAAATAATCAAAAGTGGGGACCGATTAAAGTTGATTTAACAGACCCTGCAGAAAAATATGATTTAGGAAATGGTTATTCTTTAGAACTATTAAGCTATTTCCCTGATTTTTATTTTGATGAGAATGGAAGGCCAAATACAAAAACAAAATTACCAAACAACCCTGCATTTGTATTTAAAATGTTTACGCCTGAAACACCAGATGGTGAAGTGAGTTTTGTTGGTATTCAGCAAAATATAGAACCTGATGGGAATAACAAATATAAAATGTCGTTTGCAGGCGTGGAAATGCAAAATGCAACAGCACTTACTGTAAGGAAAGATTTAACGCTTTGGATTCTCGGTATTGGAGGATTTATATTTATGGTTGGTGTCATTCAAGGAATGTATTGGAATCATCGCCGTATTTGGATACAACGCGTTAATGATGAATGGTGGATTGCAGGACATACGAATAAAAACTGGTTCGGTTTAAAGAAAGATATTGAAAGAGTACTAGAAGGTACAGCAATTCCGCAACCAAATGATAAAGTAGTCGATAAAAAAATTAGTTAAGGTGGGGAAACGATATGGTGCAAATAAGTAGTAACTTTCTCTTTACCGCATTTATTTTATATTTAATTGCCACTCTATTTTTTGGGGGAGCAATTAAAGAAAAGGGTCATAAATGGGCAAACGTAGGAATAACGATTACAATTTTAGGGTTTATTGCACAAACAGTTTATTTTGTAACAAGGTGGATCGCATCAGGTCATGCGCCAGTTAGTAACTTTTTTGAATTTGGTACGTTTTTCGGCATGATGCTTGTCGGAGCATTTATTGTCATGTACTTTATGTACCGCGTAAGTATAATCGGACTATTTGCATTACCAGTTGCGCTTTTATTAATTGCTTATGCAAGTATGTTTCCGAGGGAAATATCACCGCTTATTCCATCTTTAAAAAGTAATTGGTTACATATTCACGTGACGACTGCGGCTGCAGGACAAGCAATTTTAGCAATTAGTTTTATTACGGGCGTTATGTATTTATTGAAAAATGTAGATCAATCAGTGAAAAGTAAACGTACATTTTGGCTAGAGACGGTAGTATTCACACTTGTTTGTACAGTTGGGTTTATTGGAGTAACAACGGTATATTCTAGTATGAAATATGAAGCGAAGTTTCAATGGATTGATAAAAATGAACAACAAGTGGAAATGAAATACAATCTTCCGGCTTTAGTGGGGCCGCATGAAGGGAAGTTACTGACAGAAAATAAATTAGAGCCGACAGTTGAAGTTCCGGCGATTGTAAATGCGAAAAAATTAAATACTGTTATTTGGTCAGTGTTAGTCGGAACGTTACTCTATATCGTATTAAGGCTAATTTTACGTAAACGAGTATCAGCGGCACTTCAGCCGTTAGTGAAAAATACGAATAGCGATTTGTTAGATGAAATAGGATATCGTTCTATTGCAATTGGATTCCCAGTTTTCACATTAGGTGCATTAATTTTCGCCATGATTTGGGCTCAAATAGCGTGGACACGTTTTTGGGGCTGGGATCCGAAAGAGGTTTGGGCACTTATAACTTGGCTCTTTTATGCGGCGGTATTACATTTACGTTTATCAAAAGGGTGGCACGGAGAGAAGTCAGCATGGTTAGCGGTAATTGGTTTTGCAATCATTATGTTTAACTTTATTGTAGTAAACTTAATTATCGCGGGTTTACATTCATACGCATAGAGAAATAAAATAGGAGAGTGTATGTCACTTTCCTATTTTATTTTTGTCAACTTTTCTTCTTTTTTGAGAAAAACATGACAAAGTAGCGGTTGATTTTGTAAAATGATGTCGAGGACATTATATACTGTTCAAAAAAAATACATAGTTTTGGAAAAAAATTGAACAAACTTTATTATTCTTGTGAAGCATAATATGGGAAGTGAAACATTTAGAAGATTGCTTAAATAAACGAGAATAGCGCAACATAATAGTATAGAAGGGTAGGTGTGAACCGTTGTGGTAAAAGTACGCAACGGGTAGAAATGGAAAATGAATCAAGAATTTTAATTGTAGACGATGAGGATCGTATTCGTCGTTTGTTGAAAATGTATTTAGAGAGAGAACAATACACAATTGAAGAAGCAGACAATGGTGATACAGCTTTAGAAATGGCGCTGCAAAATGATTATGATTTAATTTTATTAGATCTTATGATGCCGGGTAAAGATGGTATCGAAGTATGTAAAGGGGTTCGTGAGAAGAAAGCGACGCCAATTATTATGTTGACAGCAAAAGGTGAAGAAGTAAATCGAGTACAAGGGTTTGAGGTAGGAACTGATGATTATATTGTGAAACCATTTAGCCCACGTGAAGTAGTGCTTCGAGTGAAAGCGGTCTTACGCCGTTCTGTACCAACAACATTCTTTACACAAGATACAACGACAAAAGATGTTACTGTATTCCCTCATTTAACAATTGATAATGATGCACACCGTGTTACAGCAGATGGTAATGAGGTGAACTTAACACCGAAAGAATACGAATTACTATTATTCTTAGCGAAAGCGCCTGATAAAGTATTCGATCGTGAGCAATTGCTAAAAGAAGTATGGCAATATGAATTCTTCGGAGATTTACGTACAGTTGATACGCATGTAAAGCGTTTACGTGAGAAGTTAAGTAAAAAATCACCCGATGCTGCGAAGATGATTGTTACCGTTTGGGGAGTAGGTTACAAGTTTGAGGTTGTGAACGACTGATGCTTTGGAGAAGTGTAGTAGGGAAGTTATGGATGACCATATTACTTCTCGTTTCGTTCGTGCTTGGATTTGTTGCGATTTTACTTTCACAGTTTTTTAGAACATATTATGTTGATATGAGTGAAGCTAGGCTTCAAAAAGTTGCAACAAGTGTTTCAGAGTTAATTGAGGAAGGTGCCGATGTAAAAACGATTGAGAATATCGCGTACAAATTCTCTGATCCACTTTCAAGGATCATTATTGTAGAAGATGGTAAAGAAATATCTTCTTCACCGAAACAAGAAGGATTAGTCACTCTTACAATGGATGACTTAAAAGAAGATAAAGAATTAGCGGCTGTGTTTACAGACAAAAAAGAAATTAAGAATAACATTAGAAAAGCCTCTAATAGTAGAAAGAATAAAAATACTGAAAATGATATTATGATTGTCGGAAAACCAGTACAGTCAAAAAATCAAAGTGCAGTGTTTGTATACGAATCTTTACAAGTGCCGATACAAGGTATGGAAAGAACGACTGATTTTATATTCTTATCAGCAGGGATTGCGATTATATTAACAACTTTCTTTGCATTCTTCTTATCTACTCGAATTACAGCACCGCTTCGTAAAATGCGTGAGGTTGCTTTTGAGGTATCGCGTGGGAAGTTTGATGCAAAAGCTCCTATGGTATCCCAAGATGAGATTGGTGAGCTTGCAACAGCCTTAAATCAAATGGGGAAACAGTTGAAGTTTAATATGAATGCCCTGCAGCAAGAGAAAGAACAGTTAGCTAGTATTTTAAGTAGTATGGCAGATGGGGTTATTACATTAAATCAAGAGGGTGAAGTCGTTGTAATCAATCCGCCCGCTGAACATTTCTTACAAGTTTGGCAAGAAGAAAAAGAGATAGAGCTCAGTAAAAAACTACCTTCTGAACTTGTTGAACTATTCCATCTCGTTGTAGAAAGCGAACAACAACAAGTGGTTGAAATTAATTTACAAAAAGGTAACTATGTAGTTCTTATGACGCCGCTTTACAATCAAACGAAAATTCGTGGGGCTGTAGCTGTATTGCGTGATATGACGGAAGAACGCCGTCTTGAGAAAATGCGCCAAGACTTTATTGCGAACGTATCACATGAACTTCGTACACCGATGGTCATGCTCCAAGGGTATAGTGAAGCAATTTTAGATGATATTGTGCAAACAAAAGAAGAAATTAACGAGTTTGTTCAAATCATTTATGATGAATCCGTTCGTTTAGGGAAACTTGTAAATGAATTGTTAGATTTAGCGCGTATGGAAAGTGGTAATGTAGAGTTACATATAGGTGAAGTTGATATTCATCCTTTCGTTGAAAAAATAGGTCGTAAATTCCAAGGAATTGCAAAGGATAAAGAAGTCGCGTTAACGGTTGATTTCAAAAATCCAATTGAGCAATACCCGTTTGATGCAGATCGTATGGAACAAGTATTGACGAATTTAATTGATAACGCAATACGTCATACGAACGCAGGTGGACATGTAACGCTTGTAATTGATACGAAAAATAATGGTCTTATTTTTGAAGTACAAGATTCGGGCGCTGGTATTCCAGAAGAAGATATTCCATTTTTATTTGATCGTTTCTATAAAGCTGATAAAGCAAGAACACGTGGAAAAAAAGGTGGAACAGGACTCGGGCTTGCGATTGCAAAAAATATTGTGCAAGGCCATGATGGAAAAATTGCTGTTTCAAGTGTTGTTGGAGAGGGAACTACATTCTCTGTATATTTACCGAATCGTATAATTTAAATATACGTTTTAAAAGTTGATAATGAATAAAGTTCTACTGTTGTTTATTTTTTTGTAAAATCAATTAAATAAATAATAGTAGAACTTTTTTTCTAACTTAGTCGAATGAAGAATGATGAGAGGGGTGTCGTAAAGCGATGAAATTATATACAAAAACAGGAGATAAAGGGACAACAAGTGTAATAGGCGGCAGAGTGGATAAAGATAATATCCGAGTTGAAGCATATGGCACAATAGATGAGGCGAATTCTCATATTGGATATGCGATGACTAAACTACAAGGCAGGTCTTTCGGAGATATTTATAATGAACTTGAAAATATTCAACATGAACTATTTGATTGCGGGGGAGACTTGGCGATAGTAGGCGAGAAAATTCCTTATAAAGTAAAAATTGAAATGGTCGAAAACTTAGAAAGTAGGATCGATTCGTATATAGAAGAAGCACCGCCGCTAGAACGGTTTATTTTACCAGGTGGAAGCGAATCGGCAGCTGCTATTCATATTGCACGTACAGTTGTAAGGCGAGCAGAACGATGTATCGTGTCCCTGCAAAAAGAAGGAGAAATAAATGAAGTTGTTCTAAAGTATGTAAATAGATTATCTGATTATTTATTTGCAGTAGCTAGAGTAATAAACGCTCGATTACAAGTAAAAGATGTAGAGTATAATCGCAGTGCAATCGTTTTTCGTGATAAGAAAAAGAAGGAAGTGGAGTGATTCACTTTCTTTTTTTGTATAGTTTTTTCTGTAATATACCAAAATAGAGAAGGTATGGTCGTAATTAGAAAACGGAGGATGTATATGAAAGCTTTAAAATATGGCGTCATGTTATTGACAGTACTATTTTTATCTCAATTACATGTGTACGCAGAGGGAAATCAATGGGCATGGCCTGTTGAAGGACAGATAAGTGATTATTTTGGAACAAGGCACGGAAAACACTACGGTATAGATATAGCGGCACCGATCGGCGCGCCTGTGTCAGCTATTCAAGAAGGTAAGGTAACAAAGTCTTATTATTCAAGTAGTTATGGAAACGTTGTTTTTATTAAACATGGAGAATATGAGGCTGTGTATGCACATTTAAATAAGAGATATGTAGTTCAAGGGGATTATATTTCAAAAGGAGAAATAATTGGAGAAGTAGGAAATACAGGAGAATCCCGAGGTGCACACTTACATTTAGAAGTTCATCAAGGAAGATGGACGATGGCAAAAAAGAATGCGATGAATCCATTGCTTGTTTTACATGAACAAAGAAATGAAGCAGTTTCTTCATCGTTATACGTCGTCCAAAAAGGCGACACTCTAGTTAGCATTGCGCGGAAATTTAGAATGTCAGTTAAGGAAATTCAAGAAAAAAATGGGTTGCAACAAGAGCTGATTTATCCAAATCAACAATTATATGTAAAGTAAAAAAAGAGCTAGTTAAAGCTAGCTCTTTTTTACCAAAAAATAAAGACACATATAAATCCAGAAATAGCTAAGTAGCTATATAAGTAAAATACTTTCGCTCTTGTTTTTTCGTTTGTTCGAAATAGTACAATAGTCGGTTCAATTAAACCAATTGTCAAACAAAGTAAACCAAGAAGCATACAACCGATTGAAATAGAGTACAGGGCGATTTGTGGTCCTTGAAATGGAATCATCCATTTTAATAAAAATGCAATGAGTGCAGTATAGCAAATGCTGCCGATGTATTTATTCAACGGTGCATTAGAACGGAAACCAGGAAGCTTTTTTAAGAAAGAGCGGGAAACAACTTCAATTTGTAAAGGTGTATGCTCTTCTATTATTTTTTGAGCTTCTTTTCCTTTTTGGAAAAGGGATAATATCCAGTTTCGCTCACCTTGAAAAATAAATTGTGAAGTTGTCAAATAATGATCAACCTTTACTTTATTCCAACTCTTCCATGGATGACGCTCACATAATTTTAATTTACTTTCTGAATTTTTATCATACTGATAAATACTGATGCCATCTTCATCGAAAGCAGCATAGTATGTCTCGCTTGAGAATGTGCCTAAATCAATTGGACAGTAGAAAAGTAATTCTTTTTTTAAGTAAAAGTATTCTTTCCTTAAGTTTTTTTTCATTGTTTCTCGAATAGAGTGTCTCTTTTCTTTCTTCATGACATTTCCTCCATAATCCAGAAAATGTTCTTATCTTAACAATTCAACATCTTATCACTTTTAATTATATATGACTAGGGGATTCATAGGAGAAATGCCGAATACTAAAAAATATGGAGTGTATTGTAAAATATAATGAATGATTTTGATTATGTAAAATCAATAACTTATTTTTAATAAGTTACGATTTTTTTGTTCACAATACGATCATGTTGTTGTATAATGAAGTAGAAAATAGAATATCGGTCTATCTTCGGGGCAGGGTGAAAATCCCGACCGGCGGTGATGAACTATATGTGATTTTGTTCTAAGCCCGCGAGCCGTTAAGGCAGGATTTGGTGTGATTCCAAAGCCGACAGTACAGTCTGGATGGGAGAAGATGGAGGTTCAAGCGTTCAAAAAAGATAGGTATTTGAACGTCTGTTTGATGTGCCTTAAATTCTCCCTTTGTGTAAAACACAAAGGGTTTTTTCGTTCTATGAAAAAGTAGGCATAGCAGAACCTTTCCACTTTCCATGAGATGATCGATGGAAAAGGAGAGAGAAAGATGAAACAAAAAAACAGTGTAGTGCAGATGGTGAGTGTAGCAATGCTAAGTAGTATTGCATATTTACTGATGATGTTGGATTTCCCATTCCCAGGGCTTCCGCCATTTTTAAAAATTGATTTTAGTGATGTGCCAGCTCTAATCGCTGCGATTATTTTTGGGCCAGTTGCAGGGGTAATTGTAGAAGCGATAAAGAATATTTTACATTACGGGATTCAAGGGAGTTTAACGGGAGTACCAGTTGGAGAAATTGCTAACTTTATTGCAGGATGTTTATTTATTGGACCAGCAACTTTCTTATTTAGGAAGTATCGTACTGTTAAGAGTTTAACGACAGGATTAATGCTAGGGACAATTACAATGGCGCTCATTATGAGTGTATTAAATTACATCATCATATTCCCAGCTTACACTTGGTTTTTAAATTCACCAGCTATGTCTAGCGAAGCGATAAAAACAACGGTTGTAACGGCAATCTTACCATTTAATTTGATTAAAGGAATTGTTGTAACAATTGTATTTGTAGCGTTATTCTCACGCCTGAAAGTATGGGTATTTGCAAAAATGAAAAATGCATAAATATAAAATAAAACCATTAGTAGTATACAACTACTAATGGTTTTTTATTAAGGAGACTGAAAATAGAAAACAAAAAATACCCCTCAAATGAATGAGGGGTATTTTTTGAAGTTAATAAAAGACTATTCGAATTTTAAAGCATCGCCGTCGAATGATTCGTCAGCAACTTTAATTGAGTCAGTTGGACAACCTTCGAATGCATCCATCATATCTTCAAGTAATACATCTGGAATTTCAACGATACCTTGGTTATCGTCTAATGTTACGAATGCAATACCTTCATCATCATAGTCATAAATGTCTGGTGCAGCAGCGCCACAAGCACCACATGCAATACAAGTATCTTTATCAACGATTGTATATTTTGCCATCTTTTTTCCCTCCTGATAATATGTATGTGAAAAGCTCGCCATAAAAATTATAACCTTATTGTAAAACGGTTTTTAAAACTTTTCAACATAAAATTATAATGATAATCCTTATCAATTAGAGTGTCAACTAATTTTTGCATTATGTCATAAGATTTTCAAAATACGTAAATGTTATTTCGTTTGGTACAATATAATATATACAAGTATATATTGCCCATATGATAAGTTTAATGAGTAACGGTAGATGGCGCAATCATATCAAAAGTAATTAAGTTAGATTGAAAGGTGGAAGCGGTAATGCAACTACAATATACTGTATTGTATTGTTTAAAACAATTGAATGGTGAAAGAACCGTTTCTTCTATTTATTATTTATTAAAGGGAAAACGTTCTTCGCAAACGTTACAAGATGGAAATATGTTCCGAATTTCTTTTTTGTTTGGAATATATAAATCGTTAAATAGAAATGAATATGATCGTGAAGTTGCAAAGTTGTTGCAAGCAGATTTGATTCAAGAAATACATGAAAATACATATTTGTTAACACCTAAAGGTAAAATGCAGTTACATACATGGGAGGAAGGGTATGCTTTTCCAGCCCATTTGCATGGTTTGCACTATGGTGAATTAGGTGAAACGTTTTGGAAAAGATTATCTTTAATTATTCAAACTGTATCTAATTTACAACAGAATAATACGAAGTTTATTCCTATTCAACAAGATACAGAAATAATGGTGTGGGTGAAGCGATTTTTAACAGGTATGCCGTATAGGCGAAGTGAATTGGCGAAAAGATTATGGAAAGAAATACATAATCTTTTAGGGAAATGTGATGTGATAGAAGCGACGATTGTAACATATAGATTAACAGGATATGAACGTATCGGTTGTACATTGCAGCAGTTAGCGGAAATTACGAAACGAGATATTTTTAGGGTATATTTCTTATTTTGGGGTACAATTCATTTCCTTATACAAGAAGTTCGCGATAAAGAAAATGAATTTCCGTTATTAGCTGAGATTATCTCTTATCCAAATGAGAGAGCTGAATTATTTAGTTTATCAACGAAAAAAACATATAATTTTTGGAGACAAGGGCGCTCATTAGAAGAAATAGCGACAATTAGAAATCTAAAGGTTGCAACGATAGAAGATCATTTTGTTGAAATTGCTTTGCGTGAAAGAGATTTTTCTATCGAGATGTTTATGGAAAAAGACAAAATAGATAAAGTAACAGAAGTAATTGATGCATTACAAACACGTAAGTTGCGTGAGTTGAAACAAGCTGTTGGAGAGGGTATCTCTTATTTTGAAGTTCGTCTTGTATTGGCGCGGATGGAGGGTATAAATGAAACTTGAGGAATATTTATATAGGTGGTTTGGATATTCTGAATTTCGTCCAGGTCAAAAAGGGGTAATTACAGATTTATTGGAAGGAAAAGATGTTATAGCGATGCTTCCGACCGGAAGAGGGAAGTCTATGTGCTATCAACTTCCAGGGCTCATGCAAGAAGGGACAGTACTTGTTGTATCACCATTATTATCTTTGATGGAAGATCAGGTTACACAATTAAAATATGTTGTGAAAAACCGAGTGATAGCATTTAATAGTTTTCGGACATTACATGAAAAAAGAGAAGCAATGAAAAGGTTAGCTTCCTATAAATTTATTTTTGTTTCACCTGAGATGTTGCAGTCGGAATTGTTAATAAGAGAATTGAAGAAAGTTCATATTTCATTATTTGTTGTGGATGAAGCTCATTGTATTTCGCAATGGGGTTATGATTTTAGACCAGATTATAAAAAACTAAATGTAGTTATTGAAAATATCGGGTCTCCTACGGTGCTAGCATTAACTGCAACAGCGACGAAAGATGTACTCCGAGATATAGCAGAGAGTTTGAATTTGGAGAATGTGACGCAGCATGTGTATTCTATTGATCGTCCAAATATAGCAATGGAAGTACAATTTGTGGAGACGATAGAAGAGAAGAAAGAGGCGCTTTTGGAACAGGTGATGTATTTACAAGGGCCGGGGATTGTATATTGTTCAAGCAGAGCATGGACAGAACGTTTAACGGAATATTTAAGAGGAAAAGGCGTTACTGGTGTCGCTTTCTATCATGGTGGTATGGAACATGAAGAGCGCATGTTAATTCAACAGCAGTTTATGAATGACCAGTTGCAGCTTGTAATATGTACAAGTGCTTTTGGTATGGGAGTAAATAAATCAAATACGAGATATATTATTCATTTCCACTATCCGACTAATATAGCTTCTTATTTACAAGAAATCGGAAGAGCTGGAAGAGATGGTGAACCTAGTATAGCTATTTTACTATGCAGTCCGTTAGATCACGATTTACCAATTTCAATCATTGAAGATGAATTGCCAAGCCAGTCACAAATACAATTTTTATTTTCTTTACTGCAGGAAAGAATGTTTCAAACGAAAGAATTACCAATAGAAGAGGTAGAAGAAATTTGTTATAATGCAGCAAGATTTAATGAACAATATTGGCGTTTCATCCGCTATCATCTTGAAAAGCTTGGAATCATACAACAGAGAAAATTAATATTAGAGAGCTTGTCAGATGAAATTATGACAAGATTAATAGCTGAAGTAGAAATCAGGCTACGTAATAAATATAGTGAGCTAGAAAACATGAAATCATGGATACAAGTGAAAGAATGTAGACGTGAATATTTGCTGCGACAGTTCGGTTACAGAAAAGAGGGCGAGTTAAAGAATTGCTGCGACTATTGTCATATTACAAAAACAGATTATAAAAAAAGACAAGCGCAACAATCGGATTTCGACTATAATTGGGAAACAGAGTTACAAAAGCTTTTCGGTCTAGAAAAGATGGGGGAATGATGAACATTCAAAGGCATAATATTGAAGATATGAGTCCGAAAGAAATAAGGTTGAATCTGTATATCACACAGTTCATTATTATCGGTATCGGTTGTTTACTAGCATATATACTATTCCGAGATATAAAGTCGGTGTATAGTCTGTGGAAATGGGAACCGGTGTCTATACTTATAATAGGTGGCTTGTTAGCGATTGGTATTGTGTTATTAGATTATGTTGCAATGCGAGTATTTCCAGAGTCTTGGTTTGATGATGGTGGTATTAATGATAGGATGTTTCAAGGGATGTCAGTTATGCATCTACTTGTTATTACATTCATTATCGGCTTTGCAGAAGAATTTTTATTTAGAGGTGTAGTGCAGACGCACTTTGGAATTGTAATAGCGAGTTTCGTATTTGCAGTATTACATATTCGGTATATAAAAAAGCCATTTTTGTTTTGTTTCGTCTGTTTCATTAGTTTTGTTTTTGGCTATGTATTTGAATGGACAGGAAATTTGTTTATAACAATCTTTGCACACTTTCTTGTTGATTTTATAATGGGGCTCCAATTAAGAAAATAAATGGAAGGTGGTGGTGAACAACATGAGAAGACGAATTCCTGATTTTGAAGAGGAATTAGAAGTTGAGCGAGTGGAAGAAAAAGAAGGTTTACCGCCGCGTAGTGAAATTCATAGAAATAAAGAGAAAAAACAAAAGTTTAAAATGAATCATATTTTCGTCCGAGTTTTAACATTTCTATTCATATTACTACCAATTAGTATTTTATGGTATACGGATAAATATATTCAGGTGAAAAGTGATGGTAATAACGCTGGAAAAAGTGCATTTGAGGTCATTTTCTTTGATTCAGCTAAATCTCAGTCCGAGGCATCATCTGAGAAAGTTGTCACACATACGGTGAAAGAGGGAGAAACCTTAGAAAGTATAGCGAAGCAATATTTTTCAGATGAAACTGGGATCGAAGTGATTAAAAAGTATAATGATTTACAAAAAGATGAAGTGAATGTAGGTCAAGAATTAAAAATTCCGATAAAAGATAAGTCCACGAAGCGAGAGAGTTAGTAAAATACTTACTATAAAAACTGGGAATTATCTTTATGAGGAAGGGAGTAAAAAATATATGATATGGATTATCTTATTAAGTACTCTCGTTTGTATTGGTATTATATTTCTTCTTGTAATGTATACGGAAGCAACGCGTAATACGGTGCTAGAACATACTTTAATATTTGAAGAATTTCCGAAAAGTTTTCAAAAAGTAAATATATTCTTTATATCAGATATTCATAGAAGGGGCATTTCGAATTCGTTAATTGAACAAGTAAAAGGAAAAGTAGATCTTGTAATTATTGGTGGTGATTTAGCGGAAAAAGGTGTCCCTTTATCGAAAATCTCTGCAAATATACAAAAGTTAAGAGCGATAGCTCCTGTATATTTTGTATGGGGAAATAATGATTATGAGATTGAATATCATGAATTGGATGCTTTATTATTAGAAAATAATGTGAAAGTTTTAGATAATACAAGAGTTGTATTTGAGTCTGAATTAGGAGAGAAAATTTGTTTGCTCGGTGTAGATGATGTTGGTTTGAAACGTGATCGTTTAGATTTAGCGTTGGCTGATTGTAAGGAAGATGGTTTTCGCATATTAATTAGCCACAACCCTGATATAATAAATAAAATGTCTGGAAAAGAACAAATTTCACTTGTGTTAAGTGGACATACACATGGAGGACAGATTCGATTATTCCCATCTAAAAAATATTTAAAAGGTGGCGTATATAAGCATTCAAATATGACTCTTTTTGTTAGTAATGGGTATGGAACAACGTTGGTTCCACTTCGCTTCCGAGCACCTGCTCAAACACATATTATTACGTTATGCGGAGGGAAATGATGCCAACTCTAAACGGAAAATATAATATAAAAGCTGTTTCGAATATAATTGGAATTCAACCAAGTACGCTTCGTGCATGGGAAAGACGATATCAAATGATTGCCCCAAAGCGGAATCATGCGGGGCATCGATTATATACAGAAGAGCATATTCAAATTTTAAAATGGTTAATGGACAAGGTTTCTTCCGGCATGATGATTGGACAAGCAGTTCAATTATTAGAAGGGAATCGTTTGCAGAATAATGTTCAAAATGAAATACATTACGATAGAGAAGTTGTTTTAGTGGACGATATACTACAAGCTTTGTTAAAATTTGATGAAATTACAACTTCTGCATTGTTAAACGAGGCTTTTAGTATTTATGCAACAGAAAAAGTTATAGCAAGTATTGTTCTTCAAGTGTCAAATAAATTGTTAACGTTAAAAAATAACAATGAAGTTACAATGGTGCAATTCCAATATGTCGTATCATTTTTACAAACGCGTCTAGGGATGGTATATCATAATGCATCATCGTTTTCTTCTATACACAAAGTTGTCGTGTTAGAAAGTAATATGTTGAAAGGGTTTGTTTTCTCAACGTATTTACGATTAAAAGGATATGATGTGATATATATTCGGGCAAGCGTAGCGGAAGATAGTATTTCGTTAGCTGTTGAGCAAATAAGACCTAAATATGTAGTAATCTCTTTTGATGACGGACGAGAACGGAAGAACGTAATGAGCTATGTGGATTTTTTGCAAGAAAAAAATGAGAACCTTTCTGTTGGGATTATAGGAGAAATAGGTGCTCGAGATCAGTTGAACATTCAAACAAGCCTAATTGGTGATACGAAAGAAGAATGGGATAATTGGTTAAACATGTTAGAATAGTTGTTCGAAAAGAACCATCTATTTTCTATTTCATATAATAAAAATTATATTCATTGGTTGCGTAGGGAGGGTATGATATGAGGCTGGAACGATTAAATTACAATAAGATAAAAATTTTCTTAACATTTGATGATTTATCTGAAAGAGGATTAACGAAAGAAGATTTGTGGAGAAATGCACCGAAAGTACAGCAATTATTTCGTGATATGATGCAAGAAGCAAATAAAGAATTAGGATTTGAAGCGGATGGTCCGATTGCAGTTGAAGTATTTTCTCTACAAGCGCAAGGAATGGTCGTAATTGTAACGAAAGAACATCAAGAAGCGGATACAGATGATGAGTTCCGTGACGAGTTTATTGAAATGCAAGTGACTCTAGATGAAAGCGAGCATATCCTTTATGAATTTGCTACACTAGATGACGTAATTAACCTGTCGAATCGTTTATATAACCTTGATGTAACTGGCGGAAAATTATATACGTGGGATGGGCGTTTCTATCTTTGGATGGAAGAAGAGGAGCAAATTCAATTACTGAAGGCAGATTTTATAGCTATTTTAGCGGAATATGGTAATCCGTCTACAGCAACTATTTATCGTCTAATGGAGTATGGTAAAGAATTAATGGCTTCTCAAGCAATTGAACAAATACACAATTACTTTGTGAAAAAACAAAACCTTAGCTAATATAACCTAAGGTTTTTTTTTTATTGTACTTAAATGTATCTTTTCAAAGTGCTGTACATGAATAAAATAAAAAATATTTAAATATTTAAGTATTTTACTTTTCTAAAAGTAATAAAAGGACTATAATGATAGTGAAAACGCTTGCAACAGAAAATACTTTGTATATATTTGTTAGCGTTTTCTATTGCATTCCAAATTTAACGGTGTATACTAGGCAATGAAGGTTTACTAAACAAGTGAAATTACAGGGGGTTTACTTACTATGGTAGCCGAAAAGGGAACTCAAACAAAAACACAACAACAAAGGGAACAACATTTTGAACTATTGAATTCAACACAAATTGTTATCAGTGAAGCGTTAGAAAAATTGGGTTATCCAAACGAAGTATATGAATTATTAAAAGAACCAGTTCGTATGATGACAGTGAAAATACCAGTTCGTATGGATGACGGGACTGTTAAAATATTTACAGGATATCGTGCACAACATAATGATGCTGTTGGTCCAACGAAAGGTGGAATTCGCTTCCATCCGAATGTAACAGAAAACGAAGTGAAAGCACTTTCAATTTGGATGAGTTTAAAATGTGGTATTGTCGACTTACCATATGGCGGAGGTAAAGGTGGAATTATCTGTGACCCACGTGAAATGTCATTCCGTGAGTTAGAAAGATTAAGCCGCGGTTATGTACGAGCAATTAGTCAAATCGTAGGGCCGACGAAAGATATTCCAGCTCCAGATGTATTCACAAACTCTCAAATTATGGCATGGATGATGGATGAGTATAGCCGTATTGATGAATTTAACTCGCCAGGATTTATTACAGGTAAGCCACTTGTATTAGGTGGATCACATGGACGTGAAACAGCAACAGCGAAAGGTGTTACAATTTGTATTCGCGAAGCTGCAAAAAAACGCGACATTGATATTAAAGGTGCGCGCGTTGTTGTTCAAGGATTCGGTAATGCTGGTAGCTTCTTAGCTAAATTTATGCATGATGCAGGTGCAAAAGTTATTGCAATCTCAGATGCTTACGGCGCATTGCATGATCCAAATGGATTAGATATTGATTATTTATTAGACCGTCGTGATAGCTTCGGTACAGTAACAAAACTATTTAATAATACAATTTCAAACAAAGAATTGTTAGAACTTGATTGTGACATTTTAGTTCCAGCTGCAATTGAGAATCAAATTACAGAAGAAAATGCTAATGATATTAAAGCGAAAATTGTTGTTGAAGCTGCAAATGGTCCAACAACATTAGAAGCAACTAAAATTTTAACAGATCGCGGAATTTTACTTGTTCCAGACGTATTAGCGAGTGCTGGTGGGGTAACAGTATCTTACTTTGAGTGGGTACAAAATAACCAAGGTTACTACTGGACTGAAGAAGAAGTAGAACAACGTTTAGAAAAAGTAATGGTAAGATCATTTGATTCTATTTATGAAACAGCACAAGTTCGTAAAGTGAACATGCGCTTAGCAGCGTATATGGTCGGTGTTCGTAAAATGGCTGAAGCAAGTCGCTTCAGAGGTTGGGTATAATATTATATTGTGAGAAAACGTGATTCCTTTCGAGGGAATCACGTTTTTTTTGTTGAAGTATTAGAGTGAGGTGTTGTAAATGGGAGATGAAATGATGGAACGAGTAGAACAATTAGAAGAAAAGGTTAAGAGGTTAGAGGGAGAACTCGTAAAAACGAAGCAAGATCGAAAAGCAAGTACCGCTCGGGTGTTCGGAGAAGGATTATTATTTTTAATATTTGGTGCGGTTGTAGTAGGGCCGATTATCGCTTTTATATTGGTAATTATTAATTGGTTTGTTGAAAAATAAAATAAAAACAAAAAGAACGCTTGTTCTACACGAACAAACGTGCTATACTCTCCTTAGATAAACAAAACGGAAATGATTTTAAGGAGAGATAAATGATGAAAATGACAGTAGACCAAAGATTTATGATGCCAGCAGATGTTGTAGAACGAGTGGAAGTATTAAGAAACAAACAAAGTAAGCGCGGCACATTATTACAATCAGTAAATAAATTTTTCGGTTTAGATACGAAAGAAGATTGTGTTTGGTTTTACGGTTTTTATGGAGTTGCTGTAAGTATTTTATTATTTATGGTGTTCACATCAAATATTTTCGATTTTCTCTTTGCGTAAGAAATATGCTATAAGGACATTGCTACCGAATACATATATAAAGAAGTAAGGTAATCTTCTGAAGCGGGAGTTGGTAGTAATGGCGATGTTTCCTATAGAGCGTAACTATATTGGATATGGAAGTTCACGACCGGGTATTCCTCTTTCTAAAGTAAGGTTTATTGTAAGTCATGATACGGGGAATCCTGGTAGCAATGCGATTGGGAATCGGGATTATTTTAATGAAATACAGCCGAAAGCTTCGGCACATACATTTATAGATGACAAAACGATATTAGAAATTATTCCTATAAATGAAGTTGCCTACCATGTTCGATATGGTGTGCCGACAGATAATGACTTATATGGATATGATGCCAATAAGGCTGCCATTGGAGTGGAGCTTTGTTATGGCGGTGATGTTAACTTTTGGGAAGCATATACCCGTTTTACGTGGTATCATGCGTATTTATGTCAAAACTTCGGCTTGAATCCGAAAAAAGATATCGTATCACATAAAACACTTGACCCAGCTAGAAAGATTGATCCTGAAAATGTATTAGGGAAACAAGGTATTAAATTTCAGCAGTTTTTAGCAGATGTCTATCGGATGTACGTTTCGTTTAGATGACAAATATATGAAAAATGAATACAATAAAGATAGGTGCCTACTGCTGTAAGTAGGTTTTTTCTTGTTTTTATAAATAGTGTATTGGTAGAAGACTAGGAGTGAACCGAGTATGCAGAAAGAAACAGCTATTATAATTGGAGGCGGTCCGTGCGGATTAGCAGCAGCAATTTCGTTGCAAAAGGTAGGGATAAATCCGTTAGTAATTGAAAAAGGAAACATTGTAAATGCAATTTATAATTATCCAACTCATCAAACATTTTTCTCCTCTAGTGAAAAATTAGAAATTGGTGATGTAGCTTTTATTACAGAAAATCGTAAGCCTGTTCGAAATCAAGCGCTTGCGTATTATCGCGAAGTAGTAAAACGTAAATCTGTACGTGTAAATGCTTTTGAACGAGTGGAGAACGTTCAAAAAGATGGAGAAGCTTTTCAGGTTGAGACGACAAAGCGTGACGGAAGTAAAGAAGTATATATAGCGAAATATATTGTAGTAGCAACTGGATATTATGACAATCCAAATTATATGAATGTTCCTGGTGAGGAATTGAAGAAGGTAGCTCACTATTTTAAAGAAGGACATCCTTATTTTGATCGAGATGTAGTCGTTATAGGTGGGAAAAACTCGAGTGTAGATGCCGCTTTAGAGCTTGTGAAAGCTGGTGCGCGTGTAACGGTTTTATATCGCGGAAGTGAGTATTCACCAAGTATAAAGCCGTGGATTTTGCCAGAGTTTGAGGCGTTAGTCCGAAATGGTACAATTGACATGCATTTCGGAGCTCATGTGAAAGAAATTACTGAACATACATTAACGTATACAGTTGATGGCGAAGCATATACAATCCAAAATGATTTTGTATTTGCGATGACTGGTTACCATCCTGATCATAGTTTCTTAACAAAGATGGGTGTTCGGATTGATGAAGAGACAGGACGTCCAATTTATGCACAGGATACGATGGAAACGAACGCTGAAAATATTTTCATTGCAGGTGTAATTGCTGCTGGAAATAATGCAAATGAAATATTTATTGAGAACGGTCGATTTCATGGGGATGCGATTGCGCAAACCATTGCAACAAGAGAAATATAAAAAGAAGCTGTCGAAATAAACTTCGACAGCTTCTTTTTTAATCGTGCATAAACATGTTTTGGATTGCTTCATGAGAAGTTGTATTCTCTAATGCAACTAATAATTTAATACGTGCTTTTTGAGCGTTTAAACCGTATGTGAATACAATACCCATATCTTTTAATTGTTTGCCGCCACCTTCATATGAATATACATCTTGAACAATGCCATTGAAACAGCGAGAAACTAATACGACAGGAATTCCTTTATTTATTAGTCGCTCTAGACTAGGAAGTGTTCTTGGAGGTAAATTACCTTGTCCAAGCGCTTCAATAACAATCCCGTCTACCGGAAGATTTTCAATTGCTGCTAACAATGTATCGTCCATACCAGCGTACGCTTTTAGAACGACTACATTTTTAGAAACCTTATTTACTGAATATGTTTCGTGATGTACTAAAGCATGGTGGAATACAACACCACGTTTTGTTACCATACCAATTGGTCCATACTGTGGACTTTGGAATGTTGCTACATTACTTGTATGTGTTTTCGTTACGTTTGTAGCACAATGAATTTCGTCGTTTAATACGACTAAAACGCCTTTTTCGGCAGCTTCACTACTGCTAGCGACTTTTACAGCTGATAAGAAGTTATATAGACCATCAGCACCTAATTCATTGCTAGAGCGCATTGCGCCTGTTACAACGATCGGAATAGTTGCTTGTACTGTTAAATCTAAGAAATAGGCTGTTTCTTCTAATGTATCCGTACCATGCGTAATGACTACGCCATGAATGTTGTCTTGTTTTACTCTTTCATCAATGATGACTTGTAATTGTAACATTTCGCTCGGTGTCATATGAGGAGATGGTAGATGAAACACATCTTCAACGATTAAATCAACATCGCCTTCTAAATCCGGAATGAATTTTAAAAGAGGATTTTTTTCACCTGGTTGTACGACCCCAGTTTCTTTATCTTCCTCCATTGCAATTGTTCCACCTGTGTGTAAAACTAGGATTCTTTTCAATGCTTATACCCCTTTCAAGTAAAAAAATACATTTAGAACATAACATGTTTTGAGTAAATTCGACAATGGAAATGTATAAAAGTATGCCTCGAAAATGACAATAAAATGAAATGCTATATGTACGATGTATAAAATTACGAAACGAAATGTGCAAATACAGTATAGGAGGGAGCTATTACGTTGAAAAAGATGGAGAGAATGCTTATTCGTATATTAATAATACAATTCATTTGTCTTTCTGTTGTGCAATTGTTATTTATACATAAGTCATCAGTGAAATATTTATCTAAAATTGTTTATTATGAAGGTGTCATGGTAAAAAACAAAGCAGAAATCTTACGGGTGAATAGGTAGTTTTCATTTTCTTCTATGAAGGATTATGCTACAATAATTGAGGATTTAATGACGTGAAGCAAATGAGAAGAAGCAGGAGAATACCTGCTTTTCGTTTTGTTTTATAAGTGAAAAAATGAGGTGTTACAATGGATAAACGAATTTCAATTGCTATAGATGGTCCAGCAGCTGCTGGAAAAAGTACAGTTGCAAAAGTTGTAGCGAAGAAGCTTTCTTACGTTTATATTGATACAGGCGCAATGTATCGTACAATTACATATGCAGCCCTTGAGCAAAAAGTGGACATTGAAAATGAAGAGCAGTTAATGGAAGTTGTAAAAAATGTAAAAATTGAGTTTCAGCAAGGAGAAAATACACAACTTGTATTTTTAAATGGACAAGATGTTTCGGAAGTCATTCGTACACCTGAGGTGACGAATCGAGTATCAATTGTGGCAAAACATCGCCTTGTTCGTGAAGAAATGGTACGTCGTCAACAAGAGTTAGCAGAAAAAGGCGGCGTTGTAATGGATGGCCGTGATATTGGTACACATGTGTTACCAGATGCTGAAGTGAAGATCTTTATGCTTGCTTCTGTTGAAGAAAGAGCAGAGAGAAGACATTTAGAAAATATGAATAAAGGCTTCGATTCTAATTTAGAGCAGTTAAAAGAAGAAATTGCTCAGCGTGATAAATTAGATTCAGAACGTGAAGTTTCTCCTCTAAAAAAAGCTGATGATGCATTGGAATTAGATACAACTTCTTTATCAATTGAAGAAGTTGTCCAAAAGATTATGAGTATTGTTTCAGGAGTGTTTGCGAAATAAAGAAAGGGCATAGCCCCTTTCTTTTTTTATTTATGAAATGTAAAGGATACGTGAATTGTGAGTCTCTTTCCTTGACAAATAATCAGATTTGTAAGAAGTTAATAAAAGAAGGATAAAACTTTCAGAATATATTCGCTATTATATTTCAAAACATACTTTCTTCAAGATGATTTTGCTGTATACTATTTATATAGGTTTAATATATTTTCTAGTGAAATGTATGAAGCTTACGTATGTGATGATAAATTCTTAAACATGCAAATGAAAACAATTGTTTTCATTTCGTATATACATAAAAAATGCTTTGTCAATTCTGTAGGGAGGTATTTCCATGGTAGAGAAAATGAATGAAGAAGTTATGGATTCAAAAGAATTACAAGTTGGTGACGTTGTTACAGGTTCTGTAACGAAAGTTGAAGAGAAACAAGTGCTTGTAAATGTTGGATACAAAACAGATGGCGTAATTCCAATTAGTGAATTAGCTAACGTTCATATTGAAAAAGCAAGCGATGTTGTAGAATTAGATCAAATACTAGAATTAAAGATTATTAAATTAGAAGAAAATGATCTTGTCTTATCTAAACGTGCTGTTGATGCAGAAAAAGCATGGGTAGAATTACAAGAGAAATTTACTTCTGGTCACGTATTTGATGTTACCGTAAAAGATATCGTGAATGGTGGATTAGTTGTGGACCTTGGTGTTCGTGGTTTTATCCCAGCTTCACTTGTAGAAGTACATTATGTAGAAGATTTTACTGACTATAAAGGGAAAACATTAGCCGTGAAAATTGTTGAATTGGACCGTGAAAAAAATCGCGTGATTCTTTCGCATAAAGCGGTAGTAGAATTAGAACTAGATTCTAAGAAGAAAGAAGCAATTTCTTCATTAAAAGAAGGAGACGTTGTGGAAGGAACAGTACAACGACTAACGGATTTTGGTGCTTTCGTTAATGTTGGAGGTGTGGACGGTTTAGTTCATATTTCACAAATTTCACACGAACGTGTAGAGCAACCTTCTGAAGTATTAGAGCAAGGTCAAAAGGTAAAGGTGAAGGTGTTATCTGTGGATGCTGATACACAACGTATTTCTTTATCAATTAAAGCAGCTCAACCAGGACCTTGGGAAAATATTGCTGGTGAAGTAAAAGCTGGAGATATTCGTGAGGGAATAGTAAAACGTCTTGTTACATTTGGTGCATTCGTTGAAATTTTACCTGGCGTCGAAGGTCTTGTGCATGTATCTCAAATTGCAAATCGTCACGTAAAAAATCCAAATGAAGTATTGGAAATGGGACAAGAAGTAAAAGTGAAAGTACTTGAAGTTCATGTAGCAGAGAAACGTATTTCTTTAAGTATAAAAGAAGCGCTTGAGGAAAATAATGTAACTGAAGATTATAGTCAGTATGAACCGAATGCTGATTCTGCCACTTTCCAATTAAGTGACATTATTGGTGAACAACTGAAAAAATTAAAGAAATAAAGAGGGGTACAAGTGGTAAGGGCAAAACGTAAATTAGATCATATTGAATACGCTCTTTCTACTGGTCAGTCTCGTACGCATGGCTTTCATGATATTGATTTTGTGCATCAAAGCTTGCCAAATTCAAATTATGACACAATAACATGTGAAACAAAAATCGGCGAACTTTCACTAAGTTCGCCGATTTTTATCAATGCGATGACTGGTGGTGGAGGAGAGAAAACGTTACATATTAATGAGCAATTAGCATATGTAGCGAAACATCATAACCTTGCTATGGCTGTAGGTTCGCAAATGGCGGCGTTAAAAGATGAAAGTGAGGCAGCTTCTTATAAGATTATCAGAAAGGTAAATCCAAATGGTATTTTCTTTGCTAATTTAGGTAGTGAGGCAACTATCGAACAGGCAGAGCGTGCTGTTGATATGATTGAAGCGAATGCATTGCAAATTCATTTAAATGTCATACAAGAGTTAACGATGCCAGAAGGAGACCGTGACTTTACTGGTGTACTTCGGCGCATTGAGAAAATTGTTTTAAATAGTAAAGTTCCTGTCATTGTGAAAGAAGTTGGATTTGGGATGAGCAAGGAAACAATGCAACAGTTAGCGAGCATAGGTGTAACGGCAATTGATATTGGCGGACAAGGTGGTACGAATTTTGCTGCTGTTGAAAATGAAAGAAGACAGCGAATGCTTTCTTATTTTAATAACTGGGGCATACAAACAGCAACCTCGATTGTTGAAGCAACCTCTACAAATAATAACCTCTCTTTTATTGCATCTGGGGGTATACAAACAGCGCTTGACGTAGCGAAAGCAATCGCATTAGGGGCGAATACAACTGCTTTTGCTGGATACTTTTTACGCATTTTAATGCAAGATGGCATCGAGAAGTTAGTGGATGAAATTGATCTTCTACATACAGATTTGAAATTTATTATGACAGCTCTCGGTGCGAAGACGATAGAAGAGTTACAATCTGTACCTCTTGTTGTAAAGGGCGAAACGTATCATTGGTTAACACAGCGTGGTATTGATACGACGCATTATAGTAGGAGATAAAAAATCAACCGAACGGTTGATTTTTTGTATTCTATTCGTTTTAGTAATATAAGGTGAGGGATAGAATTAATATTCTATAAAAATAAAATTGTTAATATATATAAATTTTTTATTAAATAAGTTTTGATTAAAAATGTGGAAAGTTTGCTAATTAATTATTGAATAAGATTTAATTTTGCCAAGGGAAAAGAGAGAAGAATAGAAATAAATTGTAGAAAGATTCGCATGTGAAATATTATTTTGATATAAATAAAAAATATGAGGGATATGTAAAAGACGGTTTCGTACAATATCGAAACCGTCTTTTTGTATTCATTAGTGCTGATTTTGCTTACGAGCTTGCTCAGGTGTATCAAGTCCAGTTGCACCCGGATATTGTAGTGATTGGTCACGATCAGATTCAACGCGGCGAGATTCTCTTAGTTTTCGTTCTTGACGATCTTTACCCATAATGAATAGCACCTCCTTATTAAAAGTGTTGCTGTTATATGAAAAAACTATGCGCGAAGAAAGTGGATTAACTTTCATAAAAAGTTCCCATAATGGAAAACATAGGAGGTGAAATGATGGAAGGGAGTACTTTTTATTTTGTAGCTTGGATAGGGTGGATTGTCGTAACATTTTTTATGAAAAAGGACTCTATTCGGTGGAAGATAAGCGCCTGCATATTGATTTTTATTATTTGTTCTCCGTTACATGTAACGATTGCTTCATTCACGGTATCAGTAAATGCAATTTTACTTTCTGGTATAGCTTTTATAGGACTCACGCTCTATTCTATTTGGAAAAAATTATATAGCTTACTTTCGGCACTTATTATTGCAATGTTATATACAAGTTTTCATTTGTTAGAAGTATATGATCCAATTTGGATTGTGGTGGACAGGTTGTTTTTGTTAAGTAGTGCTCTTGTATATGCATCCGTTTTATTACATGAGGATCGCATATTACGACTATGTTCTCTTTATATAGGAATGTTGCAGGGAGAATTGTTTGTGACAATTATTTTTCGGAAACTGCATTTTCCTTACGATTACGGTAGTTTAGCGTTTTTTGATATCGTTGCTGTTTCTACATTATTCATAGCAATTTTATTTTGGATTGCGAAGGTCTCCGTACACATGGAACAGTTTAAGAGGAAAACACGTAAAAGAAAGGCGAGGGTAATACATGATTGAATATACACCGGCCATTTTATGCGGCGTAATAGCAGGGACAGTAACGAGAGTGCTTATGCTCCGGACAGATACGCGGCAATATCCGACGAGGCTCCACGGGAAAATTATTCATATTGCGATGGGGTTAATTGCGGCAGCTTTAGGAGCGATTGCGATTCCGTCTATATTGAAAAAAGATTTTTCTGCCATTACGTTTCTTACGTTAGCAGCAACACAGTTTCGTGATGTGCGTAATATGGAAAGAAATACATTGCAACAATTAGATGGTTATGAGCTTGTACCGCGTGGGAATACATATATTGAAGGAATTGCATTAGTTTTTGAAAGTCGCAACTATTTGGCGATGTTAACGTCGTTTGTAACGACGTTTGCTTATATAGGGTTCCGTTCATGGATTGCTGGAGTAGTTATGGCTATCATCGCATTTTTTATCGCGAAAAAATTAATGTCTGGTAAGAGGCTGCATGATCTTGTTGATATCGAGCATGTTCCACTTCGTTTTGAAGGAGCGGGGCTGTATATTGATAATATTTACATTATGAATATTGGATTGCCAGCAAGACAAGAGGAAATTATGAAGTATGGAATGGGTTTTATTTTAAGACCGAAATCAATTGATGCGATGGTGACAATCTCTAACTTAGGACAACGACAAGCTATTTTACATGATGTTTCTGTTGCTTTAGGAATTTATAGAGATTCTGGTACGCCGGCACTTGTACCGTTAGCAAAGCGTGATTTAGAGGATGGCAGGGTTGGAATCTTTGTCTTGCCACAAGATCAAGATGCGGAGAAAGCAATAGGTGTCATAGGGAACGTGCCGACGTTAGAAAGTGCTGTTCATATGTCATCGGAAGCTCCGAAAGGAAGGGGAGATAAGAGATGATGTTAGAAAGTGTAATTCTTGCAGTTATTACAACGACCCCGGAGAAATTTGCTGGTGGTGCTCCTCTGTTTACTTGTGAATCTAAAGAGGAATTAGAATTTGTTGCAAATAATTTAGAGGCAATTCTAGATGGCATTGCGCATCGCTTACAAGAGAATGTATATATTATTGTGAAACATTAGCAACGTGTGTTATAATGTGAGGTGTTTTGATACGTTGAGAAATATTCTGGAATGCAAATCCCTTCTTGCACAAAGAAGGGTTTTTTACATAATAAACAGAAGCAAGTTGAAAGGATGAAAGTATATGCCGAAACCAGTAATAGCAATAGTAGGCCGCCCGAACGTAGGGAAATCTACTATTTTCAATAGAATTGTTGGAGAGAGAGTTTCAATCGTAGAAGATATTCCAGGTGTAACGCGCGATCGTATTTATAGCGCTGGAGAATGGTTAAATCATGAATTTAACATTATTGATACAGGTGGAATTGATATTGGAGACGAGCCATTTTTGACACAAATTCGTCAACAAGCTGAAGTAGCAATTGATGAAGCGGATGTTATCATTTTTATGACAAATGGTCGTGACGGTGTAACAGCAGCTGATGAAGAAGTTGCGAAAATATTATATCGTTCAAATAAACCGGTTGTACTTGCAGTAAATAAAGTGGACAATCCGGAAATGCGCAGTGATATTTATGATTTCTATGCATTAGGATTTGGTGAGCCATTCCCAATTTCAGGTACACATGGATTAGGATTAGGTGACTTATTAGACGAAGCTGCACAGCATTTTCCAAAGATTGAAGAAGACGGATATGATGAAGATACAATTCGTTTCTCTTTAATTGGCCGTCCAAACGTAGGGAAATCATCACTTGTAAATGCTCTTCTTGGTCAAGAGCGTGTAATTGTTAGTAATGTAGCAGGAACAACTCGTGATGCGGTCGATACACCATATAGTAAAGATGGGAAAGATTATGTAATTATCGATACAGCTGGTATGCGTAAAAAAGGGAAAGTGTATGAAAGTACAGAAAAGTATAGTGTACTTCGTGCACTAAGAGCGATTGAACGTTCTGACGTTGTTTTAGTCGTTTTAGACGGTGAAGAAGGAATTATTGAACAAGATAAAAAAATCGCTGGATACGCTCATGATTCAGGGCGAGCTGTCGTTATCGTTGTAAACAAATGGGACGCAGTGAAAAAAGACGAGAAAACAATGAAAGCATTTGAAGAAAACATCCGTGCTCATTTCCAATTTTTAGATTACGCACCGATTGTGTTCTTATCTGCGAAAACGAGAAAACGTACACAAACGCTAATACCGGTTATCGATGAGGTAAATGAAAGTCATAGTATCCGTATTCAAACGAATGTATTAAATGATGTAATTATGGATGCGGTAGCGATGAATCCAACGCCAACGCATAACGGTAGTCGTCTGAAGATTTTCTATGCAACACAAGTTGCGGTAAAACCACCAACATTTGTTGTGTTTGTAAACGATCCAGAACTATTGCATTTCTCATATGAGCGTTTCTTAAAGAATCGTTTACGTGAATCATTTGGCTTTGTGGGAACGCCGATTCACATTATCGCTAGAGCAAGAGACTAATGGAGAGGATGTGATTTTATGACAAAAATCACAGTAGTTGGAGCAGGTAGCTGGGGAACAGCGTTAGCGATGGTATTAGCTGACAATGGGCATGATGTACGTATTTGGGGAAATCGTTCTGAACTTATGGATGAGATTAATACAAAACATGAGAATAGTCGATACCTTCCAGGGATTACATTGCCAAGCACAATCGTAGCCTACTCTTCTTTAGAAGAAGCATTAGTAGATGTAAATGTAGTACTGCTTGTAGTACCAACGAAAGCGTATAGAGAAGTACTACAAGATATGAAGAAATATGTAGCGGGTCCGACTACTTGGATTCATGCAAGTAAAGGAATTGAACCTGGTACATCAAAACGTATTTCGGAAGTGATTGAGGAAGAAATTCCAGAGGATTTAATTAAAGATGTTGTTGTACTGTCTGGACCGAGTCATGCTGAAGAAGTTGGGTTACGTCAGGCGACAACTGTTACGTCTGCAGCAAAGCGTATGGAAGCGGCTGAGGAAGTACAAGATTTGTTTATGAATAGTTATTTCCGTGTATACACAAATCCAGATATCGTTGGAGTTGAACTTGGTGGTGCGTTAAAAAATATTATCGCATTAGCTGCTGGGATAACTGATGGTCTTGGATTAGGTGATAATGCGAAAGCGGCATTAATGACGCGTGGTTTAACGGAGATTGCTCGTTTAGGAAGAAAAATGGGTGGAAATCCGTTAACGTTTGCTGGTCTAACTGGTATGGGGGACTTAATTGTAACTTGTACAAGTGTCCATAGCCGAAATTGGCGTGCTGGGAATTTGCTTGGAAAAGGACACTCTTTAGAAGAAGTGTTAGAAAGCATGGGTATGGTTGTGGAAGGTGTAAGAACAACGAAAGCTGCGCATGAATTGGCAGAGAAAATGGAAGTGGAAATGCCGATTACAGCTGCTTTATATGACGTCTTATTCAATGGGAATAATGTAAAAGATGCAGTAGGCTCATTAATGGGGCGTGTTCGAAAACATGAAGTGGAAGCTATACCTGACTTACTTTAAAGAAAAGCGACAGAAGTACAATTGTACTTCTGTCGCTTTTTATTTTTTTGGGTCTTTTCACCATTTTTTTATTTTTGCATAGGATGAAGAGTAACTTGAGGAGAGGGTGAAAAGAATGGATAACAACATTTTTAATAACATTGAAAAAGAAGCGAAAGTGAATAAAGAAGATATTTTTAAATTAGCATCATCTGTACAAAATGCGAATTTACGTGATGAGACTGTACTTCGTCAATTGATTCATCAAGTGGCTCTTATGGCAGGACGTGAAGTGCCGAAAGAACAAGAGGATCAAATTGTAAAAGCGATTATTAACAATAATATGCCGACAGATTTTGGCTCGTTAAGCAAAATGTTTAAAAAATAAAATATGAGAAACAAAGAGTTTGTAGATTGCATATGATAGCCATGAAAGTATGGGAATAGAGCTGTTTTGGGCATATTTGGTCAACCGAAGCGAGTGTATCACTCGCTTCGGTTTTATTTTTATCCCGCTTTAATGGGCAGTAAGACCCCCACCTCAAAATTCAGCGAAAGCAAAGAAGCTAGGTGGGGGATCAACTGCCCATTAAAGCCCGATTGGTCCAACTAATAATCAGTGGGGGATGAAGAACCCCCCTACTGATTAAAGTTTCACTTTATCTAGATTTGTAGTAAAATGTTCTTTTTGTATTTGTTTAAAGATTTTAATTTGTTAAAATAGTATAAAAATAGATTAATAAAAAGGGGGTGTGTATATGTCGGAAGGGCTTATAAAAATGTGGTTTGCTCTAGGGGCAATTGGATTTATGTTTTTTGCAGTAAGTTTTATTTTGCTAAGCAGATATAAAATAAAGAATAAATTTTTGAAAGGGATTACAGCGTTGGTAGCGTACACCCTTATGATTGTATCAGGAATTGTTATTTTTCTTGTTGTATTTAGTGGACCTGTACAGCAGTAAAGGGAATGGTACGGAGCGAGTTATATTAGTATGAAAAGGTGATTGCTAGTGAAAAAAGTCCATATTATTTTAATATTTTGTTGTATGAGCATTTTAACAGGATGTCTGTATCCAAAAGAAAATATGAAACAAAATGCTGTGCCTTATGAAGATCAGCTGCAGGTCGTTCAAAAAGCTGTTGCGACATTTAAGGAGCAAAATGACGGGATATTGCCAATTAAGACGCGGGATATGAATACGCCTATTTATCAAAAATATCCAATCGATTTTCAAAAGATTTCTCCGCGTTACATACAAGAAGCGCCAGGGAATGCCTATGAAAGCGGGGGAGTATATCAATACGTATTAATAGACGTTGAAACAAACCCGACAGTAAAGTTAATTGATGTGAGGATGGCTGAACAAATTCAGCAATTATCATTAAAGCTTAGGATGTATCGAGATGAACATCAATATCCACCATTTAAAAAGGTAATTTCAGATGGTGTGTATGAATTAGATTTCAAAAAACTTGGATATGAAGATGTACCGCAAGTGACAAGTCCGTATTCTGGTAAAGGACTTCCGTTTGTAATTAATGAAAAGGGAGAAATTTATGTTGATTATAGAATCGACTTATATGAAGCGCTGAAAAAAAACGAAGGACAATTTAAGGAGGGGGAAGATATTCGGAATATACTTTCGAAAGATTCTCCGTTTGTACCTGCGTATTCTTTACCGTATACGGTAAAGAATGGAGAACCAATTTTTTTAAAATCATAAGTCATGAACCTTTCTTTTAGTGAATAAGTTCTAGAAGAAAGGTTTTTTATGTTACACAACTTGCGATGCAAACAAAAGGTATTTTTTTAATAGTCATATGAAATTGGACAAAATTATATGATATATTGTCCGAACTTCTAGAATACCATTATATTATATCAGATATTATAGGCAACGTTAGAGAAGGTATTAGTTGACTATAAACGTGGAATTATTCCCAAAAATATTGAGGGAGGGAATCACTTGGAAAAGGTAGATATTTTTAAAGATATTGCGGAACGCACAGGCGGTGATATTTATTTTGGAGTTGTAGGAGCTGTTCGAACAGGGAAATCAACATTCATCAAAAAATTTATGGAACTTGTAGTTATTCCTAATATTGAAAATGAGTCTGACCGTCAAAGAGCGCAGGATGAACTACCTCAAAGTGCTGCTGGCCGTACAATCATGACGACGGAACCGAAGTTTGTTCCAAACCAAGCGGTTTCTATCGAAGTAGATGAAGGTCTTGAAGTGAATATTCGATTAGTAGATTGCGTCGGATATACAGTTCCAGGAGCAAAAGGCTATGAAGATGAGAATGGCCCGCGCATGATTAATACTCCTTGGTATGAAGAACCTATTCCATTCCATGAAGCTGCAGAAATCGGAACACGGAAAGTAATTCAAGAACATTCAACAATTGGTGTTGTAATTACAACAGATGGAACGATTGGTGAAATTCCAAGAAGAGATTATATAGAGGCAGAAGAACGCGTCGTAAATGAGCTAAAAGAAGTCGGAAAACCTTTCATTATGATCATTAACACTGTACAGCCGTATCATCCAGATACAGAGCAATTGCGCCAAAGCTTATCTGAAGAATATGATATCCCAGTCATTGCGATGAGTGTTGAAAGTTTAAGAGAAACAGATGTATACAATGTACTTCGAGAGGCGTTATTTGAGTTCCCTGTTTTAGAAGTGAATGTGAACCTTCCGAGCTGGGTAATGGTGCTAAATGAAGGGCATTGGTTACGCCAAAGTTATCAAGAAGCCGTTCAAGAGACTGTGAAGGATATAAAACGTCTTCGTGATGTAGACCGTGTCGTATGGCAGTTTAGTCAGTATGAATTTATTGATCGAGCGAGCCTAGCTGGCATTGATATGGGGCAAGGCGTAGCAGAGATTGATCTATATGCACCAGATGAATTATATGATCAAATTTTAAAAGAAGTAGTAGGGGTAGAAATTCGAGGGAAAGATCATTTATTGAAGCTTATGCTCGATTTATCTCATGCGAAAATAGAATATGATCAAGTGGCGGATGCCCTGCGTATGGTAAAACAAACAGGATATGGTGTAGCGGCGCCTGCGTTAGCTGATATGAGCTTAGATGAGCCAGAAATTATTCGTCACGGTTCAAGGTTTGGTGTGAAATTAAAAGCGGTAGCACCATCTATTCACATGATTAAAGTTGATGTGGAGTCCACGTTTGAGCCAATTATTGGTACTGAAAAACAAAGTGAAGAACTAGTTCGTTACTTAATGCAAGATTTTGAAGATGATCCATTATCAATTTGGAATTCTGATATATTTGGACGTTCGCTGAGCTCGATTGTTCGGGAAGGTATTCAAGCGAAACTATCTTTAATGCCAGAAAATGCGAGATATAAATTAAAAGAAACGCTAGAAAGAATTATTAATGAAGGATCTGGCGGATTAATCGCGATTATATTATAAGAAAAAATCCCTCTCATCGTAGAGGGATTTTTTAAATTTTCGCATACAAAATAGGAAAATAAACAGCCATTATCTAATATATTGTTGTAAATTGTCAAGTTTCATCAGATTTTCACATTTTAAGAGTAACAATTTCCTTAAAAATATTGAATTATAAAGGAGAATCGTATAATATAGGCGTTGATAATGATTTATCTACATCTTTGTAGTATAGAATTTGTAAAAATTGCCTACAAATGAAAGTAAGACTCATTTTATGATCATTATACAGTCTTATCTTTGGGAGGAGGTGAATGGCATGAACAAGACAGATTTAATCAATGCTGTTGCAGAAGCAAGTTCCCTTTCTAAAAAGGACGCAACAAAAGCAGTAGACGCTGTTTTTGATTCTATCTTAGAAGCTTTAAAACAAGGTGATAAAGTACAACTGATCGGATTCGGTAACTTCGAAGTTCGTGAGCGTGCGGCTCGTAAAGGTCGTAACCCACAAACAGGTGAGGAGATTGAAATCGCTGCAAGTAAAGTACCTGCATTCAAACCTGGTAAAGCGTTAAAAGATGCGGTTAAATAATCCTTACATATTAACAGGGAAGAAGAGTTTCCTTTTAGGAAACTCTTCTTTTTGCTTTTAAAAACATAAATATGCTAGAATGTGTTCGTATCACTTTTAGGTTTTCGGGAGGGCTAGCGGATGGCAAAAGTTAATTTAGAACAAATTGAACATGCAGTACGTCTTATTTTAGAGGCAATCGGAGATGACCCAAATCGTGAGGGAGTACTTGATACACCAAAGCGTGTTGCAAAAATGTACGCAGAAGTGTTCTCAGGTATGCATGAAGATCCGAAAGAACATTTGCACAAAGTGTTCGGAGAAGATCACGAGGAGCTTGTACTAGTAAAAGATATACCGTTTTATTCGATGTGTGAGCATCATTTAGTTCCATTCTATGGAGTTGCTCACGTTGCATATATTCCGCAAGGCGGAAAAGTGACAGGGTTAAGTAAATTAGCTCGTACTGTAGATACAATTGCACGTCGTCCACAACTGCAAGAACGTATTACATCAACAGTAGCGAACTCTATTATGGAAGTACTAGAGCCGCATGGTGTAATGGTAGTAGTAGAAGCGGAACATATGTGTATGACGATGCGTGGTGTGAAAAAGCCAGGTGCAAAAACAGTAACAACAGCAGTACGTGGTGTACTAGAAAATGATGCTGCAGCACGTAGTGAAATTTTATCTTTTATTAAAACGAAGTAAAGAAAAGTGGGAAACTGCTTTTCTTTTTTTTTTTTTTTTTAATAAATGATATAGTTTTAGCAAGGCAGAGTGAGAATAGAAAGGCTACTTAAAAGAATAGAAGATGTTATGTAGTTCGATAGAAGTTTGGAAAGAGTAGCCAAGTTTTGGTTATAGAAAATAGAGTGTATGTGTTATAATAAGTTTTATGAATTAGAAAACAAGGGTGATTTTTGTGTGTGACATCTACGGAGGGTATGCGGGTATAAGAGAGAAATTGATGGTGAAATTACGCCATCCTTATTTTATAAACTATATTGAAGAACCATTTATTGATGAAGAGAAAATAGCATTGTTATATGGTGCTTTAAAAGGTGCAAATTTACATATAAAACAAATTGAGCATTATGTAGTGACGATTATGCTTGTGCAAATTGCGCTTGATACACATGAAAGAGTATCGAATAAAGTAGGGGAAGAAGCGAATGAATCGCATAAGCGCCGCCAGTTAACAGTGCTTGCTGGTGATTATTATAGCGGGTTATATTATTACTTATTATCTATGAATCGTGATATTGTTTTAATTCGTGCGCTTGCTGAAGGAATTAAAGAAATTAATGAACACAAAATAATGTTATATCAAAAAGCGCATAAAACGATGGATGACATACTGGAAAGTGTAGTAACGATTGAGTCTGCACTTTTGCAAAAAACATGTGATCATTTTCATTTATCGCATTGGAAATCGTTTATAACATATGTATTAGGGAAAAATCGTCTCCAAAAAGAATGTGAATTACATGTTGAAAAACAGCATTCACCTGTTTTTCAAGCGGTTCAAGAGATTTTGAACGATAAAGCGGATGCAGAAACAGTTATGAATGGATGGATGATGGAACTCGGAAAGAAAGAAAATCAATTTTTAGAAAATCACACAGATATAAGCGAAATAAACTCTGTGTTAAGAGATAAATCGAAGACATAAGCAATTTTACATTGGAAGAAGGTACGAGCATGCAACAATCAAAAGAAGAAAGAGTACATGATGTATTTGAGAAAATCTCTGATAAATACGATGTAATGAATTCTGTAATTAGTTTTCAAAGGCATAAAGCGTGGCGTAAAGAGACGATGCGCATTATGGATGTAAAACCAGGTAGTAAAGCGCTTGATGTTTGCTGCGGGACAGCGGACTGGACAATTGCGCTAGCTGAAGCAGTGGGTGAACAGGGCAAGGTTGTTGGTTTAGACTTCAGTGAAAATATGTTATCTGTTGGTAAGCAAAAGGTAGAGGCTTTACAATTAAAACAAGTAGAACTTCTACACGGAAATGCAATGGAACTTCCATTTGAAGATAACACATTTGATTATGTAACGATTGGATTTGGTTTACGTAACGTACCGGATTATATGCACGTATTAAAAGAAATGACGCGTGTAGTAAAACCGGGTGGAAAAGTAATTTGTTTAGAAACATCTCAACCAACAATGATTGGTTTTCGACAAGGTTATATTTTATACTTTAAATATATCATGCCGTTATTTGGAAAGTTATTTGCGAAAAGTTATAAAGAATATTCATGGCTGCAAGAATCTGCTAGTACATTCCCAGGTATGAAAGAATTGGCTAATATGTTCGAAAAAGCTGGACTTGAACGTGTGCAAGTGAAGCCATTTACTTTTGGGGTAGCAGCGATGCATTTAGGTATGAAACCAGAATCAAAATAGAAAAAAGAAGTTTTAGGTTAAGGTGAACAATATGAAGTTACAACTTATGTACTCTTTTTTACGATCGGATATTAATGTGATAGAAAAAGAATTAAAAAAGACAGTTGCTTCTGAACAGCCATTAGTAGAAGAGGCGGCATTACAACTTATTGAAGCTGGTGGGAAGCGAATTCGTCCTGTATTTGTGTTGCTTGCAGGGAAATTTGGAGATTATAAGTTAGACGCAATTAAGCATGTAGCTGTTGCGTTAGAACTTATTCATATGGCTTCTCTTGTTCACGATGATGTTATTGATGCCGCGTTTTTACGACGTGGTAGTGCAACTGTGAATGCGAAATGGGGAGATCGTATTGCCATGTATACAGGGGACTATTTATTCGCTAAGTCTCTTGAATGTATAACGAATATTGAAATTCCAGAGGCACATCAGGCTCTATCGCATACCATTTTAGAAGTTTGTAAAGGTGAAATCGAACAAATTAAAGATAAGTATGACTATGACCAAAATTTAAGAACATATTTAAGAAGAATAAAGCGAAAAACCGCATTATTAATTGCTGCAAGTTGCCAACTAGGAGCAATTGCTGCTGGCGCTAATCGTGATACAGTAAGTCGTCTGTTTTGGTATGGCTATTTCGTAGGGATGTCGTATCAAATTATTGATGATATTTTAGACTTCGTTTCCACAGAAGAGAAACTTGGAAAACCTGCTGGTGGTGATTTATTGCAAGGAAACATTACGCTTCCTGCTCTATATGCTATGGAAGATCCGGTTCTTTGTAAGAAAATCAAATCTGTACATGAAAATACAACAGCGGACGAAATGAAAGAAATTATTGAGGCTGTAAAAAATAGTGATGCTATTGATAAAGCATTTGCGTTTAGTGAACGTTATTTACATAAAGCATTAGAAATTATAAAACCACTCCCACGTGGACAAGCAAAGTATGCATTACAAAATGTAGCAAAGTATATTGGGAAACGAAAATTTTAGTGTTTTTTCTAAAAAATAAAATAATCTCTCTATTTCAAAACTATTGCACAATTGTGATAAGGGTGTTAATATGTGTGTGGGGATATACAATTACATACATAATTCAGAAGTGGAGAGATTTTTTATGGAAAAAACATTTCTAATGGTTAAACCAGACGGTGTACAACGTGCCTTCATTGGGGAAATTGTAGCTCGTTTTGAGAAGAAGGGCTTTCAATTAGTTGGTGCAAAATTAATGCAAGTCACTCCGGAAATTGCTGGACAACATTATGCTGAGCACACAGAGAAACCTTTCTTTGGTGAATTAGTAGACTTTATTACATCTGGCCCTGTATTTGCAATGGTATGGCAAGGTGAAGGTGTAGTAGATACAGCTCGTAACATGATGGGTAAAACAAGACCACATGAAGCAGCTCCTGGAACAATTCGTGGAGATTTCGGTGTAACTGTTGCGAAAAATATTATCCATGGTTCTGATTCGTTAGAAAGTGCAGAGCGCGAGATTGCTATTTTCTTTAAAGAAGAAGAATTAGTTGACTACTCAAAATTAATGAATGAATGGATTTACTAATTATTTTGAAATAATTTGTAAACGCTTTAATCACTGTGATAATAGTAGAAAGTGCAAGGAGAATAGGGGTATTCTTCTTGCACTTTTTTTATTTCTATTAGTTACGAAGTTAGAGCTGTTATGATATATTGATATGTAAAGTAACGGCCTATCGGAGAATAAGCGAATGGCTGATGTATTCATAACTCTTTCATATTTTTAGAGTAATGAAAGATAATATTATTGCTTAATATAGCGAGATAAATACATATACGAAAAGAGGAATAACGTATGCGATATATTACAGCTGGTGAATCTCATGGTCCACAACTTACAACGATTATAGAAGGTGTTCCGGCCGGACTACCATTAGTAGCGGATGATATAAATGAAGAGTTAGCTAGAAGGCAAAAGGGATATGGGCGCGGTAGACGCATGCAAATTGAAACAGATCAAGTGCAAATTGTAAGTGGTGTTAGACATGGAGAGACATTAGGTTCTCCAATTGCGCTTGTTGTCGAAAACCGTGATTTTGCACATTGGACAAAAATTATGGGTGCAGAGCCGTTAACGGAACAAGAAGAAAAAGAAATGAAAAGGAAAGTAACAAAACCAAGACCTGGACATGCTGATTTAAATGGTGCGATTAAATATGGTCATAGAGATATGAGAAATGTACTGGAACGTTCTTCGGCTCGCGAAACGACAGTACGTGTTGCTGCTGGTGCGGTTGCTAAAAAAGTGTTGGCAGAACTTGGTATTGCAGTAGCAGGCCATGTAATTGAAATTGGTGGTGTACAGGCTAAGGAGACTACGTATCGTTCAATTGAAGAATTAAAAAGTATTACAGAAGCATCACCTGTACGTTGTTTAGATGAAGAAGCTGGTAATCAAATGATAAAAGCAATTGATGATGCGAAATCAAATGGTGATTCAATTGGTGGCATCGTTGAAGTAATTGTGGAAGGAATGCCGATTGGAGTAGGAAGCTATGTGCATTATGATCGAAAACTAGATGCAAAATTAGCAGCCGCAATGATGAGCATTAATGCTTTTAAAGGTGTTGAGATTGGAATTGGTTTTGAAGCAGCGCATAGACCGGGCAGCGAAGTTCATGATGAAATTGTGTGGAATGAAGAGCATGGATATACAAGAAGAACAAATAACGCGGGTGGCTTAGAAGGCGGTATGACGACTGGAATGCCAATTGTTGTACGCGGTGTGATGAAACCGATACCTACACTATATAAACCGTTGCAAAGTGTCGATATTGATACGAAAGAGCCTTTTACAGCAAGTATTGAACGTTCAGATAGTTGTGCTGTTCCAGCAGCTAGTGTCGTTGCAGAAGCGGTTGTAGCTTGGGAATTAGCCACAGCTCTAATAGAACAATTCGGATTAGATCGTATGGACCTTATTCGTGAAAATATTGAGAGACATAATGAATATGCGAGGGGATTTTAATGGGAAACATACATATTCAAACGAAATCAAAAGAATATGATGTATATGTAGGGAAAGAATCGTTGTCACATTTGACAACGATTGTTCAAAATATGAAGCCATCTGTATCAAACATCATGATTATTTCAGATGAAGCTGTTGCATCTTTACATTTACAGACGGTTGTAGATGCGTTGCAAATAGAGCAAAAAGTATTTTCATTCGTTGTACCGAGTGGTGAAAAAGAGAAGTCCTTTGAAAATTTCTATGCGGCTCATACGTCAGCTCTTGAAAATAAATTAGATAGAAATTCTTTAATTATCGCACTTGGAGGCGGGATGATTGGAGACTTAGCTGGTTTTGTTGCTGCGTCATTTATGCGTGGAATTCGCTTTGTTCAAGTTCCGACGACTTTATTAGCTCACGATAGCGCAGTAGGTGGGAAAGTAGCAATCAATCATCCGTTAGGTAAAAATATGATAGGTGCATTCCATCAACCAGAAGCAGTCGTATATCATACACCGTTTTTACAGTCTCTTCCTGAAAAAGAGTGGCGCTCAGGTTATGCAGAAGTGATAAAACATGCTCTAATTGGTGATGTAAAACTATATCATTGGCTAAAAGAAGAAGTGCAAACATTAGCAGATCTTCGTGATGAGAAATTAATCCACATATTAACGAAGGCGATTCCTGTAAAGGCAAACATTGTAGCACAAGATGAAACAGAAAAAGGTGTACGTGCTCATTTGAACTTTGGACATACGTTAGGTCATGCTCTTGAAAAAGAACTAGGATACGGAAATATTACTCACGGTGACGGAGTAGCGGTTGGAATGTTATTTGCTATATTCTTAAGTGAGCAAGTGTATAAGGTTAATCTTGCTTATGAAGAGATGAAGCAGTGGTTTTTAAAGTACGGTTATCCAAAAATGCCAAGTGATTTGAATGTAGAACGCCTCGTCGGGTTGATGAAACAAGATAAGAAAGCGAATGCTGGAGCAATTCATATGGTACTTATGCAGGAATATGGGGTAGTGAATGTCGTATCTATTCCAGATGAGACTGTTCATATTGCGTTAGAGGCATTTCAAAAGGATATGGTTTAAGAGCTAAGGAGTGCTTGTTTCAAGGTGTCCTCGTAATAGTGACGGTTAAGATAAACGATTGCAGTGAGAGATTATAACCTCATTGTAATCGAATTGAATAAAACGACTGGGGGAAGAAAAATGAGAGTAAAAGAACAATTGTTAACTTTGAGAGCGTATGTGCCTGGGAAAAATATTGAAGAAGTAAAAAGGGAATATGGATTATCAAAAATTGTGAAATTAGCATCGAACGAAAATCCATTCGGTTGCTCAGCGCGTGTAACAGAAGCATTAACTTCTTTAGCGAGCCAATATGCCCTTTATCCAGATGGATATGCCTTTGAACTTCGGACAAAAGTAGCGGAACATTTAGGTGTAAAAGCAGAACAACTACTATTTGGTAGTGGATTAGATGAAGTCATTCAAATGATTAGCCGTGCATTACTACACGAAGGAACAAATGTTGTAATGGCGAATCCGACATTCTCGCAATACCATCACCATGCTGTTATTGAAGGAGCAGAAGTTCGTGAAGTACCACTTAAAGATGGCATTCATGATTTAGATGCGATGCTAGAGCAAGTAGATGATAAAACGAAGATCGTATGGATTTGTAATCCGAATAATCCGACAGGTACATATGTAGAGAAACAAAAATTACTTTCATTTTTAGAATCAGTTCCTAAGTCAGCGCTCGTTATTATGGACGAGGCATATTATGAATATGCGGGGGCGGAAGACTATCCGCAAACGTTGCCACTTCTTGAAAAGTATGGAAATCTTATGATTTTACGCACGTTTTCAAAAGCATACGGTTTAGCCGCTTTCCGTATTGGGTATGCGGTTGGTAATGAGCAGTTAATTGGGCAATTAGAAGTAGCAAGGTTACCATTTAATACATCGACTGTAGCGCAATCTGTAGCACTCGCTGCTTTAGAAGATCAAGCATTTTTACAAGAATGTGTGAAAAAGAATGAAGAAGGTTTACATCAGTATTATGCATTTTGTAAGGAATATAACGTATTCTATTATCCATCTCAAACAAATTTCATTTTCTTAAAGCTCGGTATTCCTGGTAATGAGGCTTTCGAACGATTAATGAAGAAAGGCTATATCGTTCGTTCTGGTGCTGCATTTGGTATACATGATGGCATTCGTATTACTGTCGGTTTGAAAGAAGAAAATGATGAAATTATAGAACTGTTGAAAGAGCTTGTAAACGAGCAAGTAAAGAAAGAAGAAACATACTCTTAAGAGTTTGTAAAGGCTCCTAATATAGGAGTCTTTTTTATTTAAATAAAGAAGAACTGTAAAGAGTTCGTGCGGGCTAATAATTCATAAGGGGAGTTATTTGCACGGTCATAAAAGAAAACGGTACAATAGAAAGTAGTAATGCGGTATCGGTGTCATATTTGAATCGTTATCAGTGAAAGTACAAGAAGAAGTATGCTCATTCTAAAGGTTGCGTTCTTACACCTAGTTGCTTATGATAAAGTGAAACTTTAATTAGTAGGGGGATGTTTATCCCCCGCTGATTATTAGTTGAACCAATCGGGCTTTTACGGGCAGTTGACCCAAAAACTAACTTCTTTGCCTTAGCTGAATTTTGAGGTGGGGTCTTACTGCCCGTTAATAGCGGGGGAAATGAACAGAAAAGAATATTTTTTAGAATTAAAGGAGACGTTTATGCAAAAGTTTGAACAAGTTGTTTCATATATTGAAAATGGTGAAGCGGAAAAAGGATTACAATTATTAAAAGAACAATTAAAAATTGCGAATGATGAAGAGAAGTATGATATCGCTCGCTATTATCATACACTTGGATTTACGGATGAAGCGTTAGCTATTACAGAAGACTTACGTTTATTGTATCCAGAGGAAAGTGAATTCACTGTATTTTTAGCAGAATTATATATTGATCTAGACAAAGAAGATGAAGCGATTGAAGTGCTTCATGATATTCCAGAAAATGATGATTTATATGTTCAATCGTTATTACTTGTTGCGGATTTATTCCAAATGCAAGGTTTCGATGATGTAGCAGAACAAAAACTATTAAAGGCGAAAGAAATGATGCCTGACGAGCCTGTCATTACGTTTGGATTAGCAGAGTTATATAGTAGTAAAGGTGAAGAACAAAAGGCAATCACTTATTATGAGTCGCTATTAGCGGAACATAAAGTAATGGGTGGTGTTGTCATTGCGCTACGCCTTGGAGAAACGTTAAGCGCGATTGGAAATTGGGAAGAGGCGATTTCTTACTACGAAGCAGGTTTAGAGGAACAAAAAGATATTCACTCATTATTTGGATATGCCTTCACGTTATACCAAGGTGAAGAATACCAACGAGCAATTGGTGCTTGGCAAGAACTGAAAGAATTAGATCCTGAGTATGCATCGCTTTACATGTATTTAGCGAAAAGCTATGAAAAAGAAGGGATGCTTCAAGAAAGCTATGAAACACTTCATGAAGGAATTAAAGTAGATGAGCTTTCTGTACCATTTTATGTAGAATTAGCAAACATTGCAGCGAAATTAGGGAAAATTGCGGAAGCAGAGGAAGTACTTCAAAAAGCGCTTGAGTTAGATCCAGGACATTTAGGTGCAACATTAAAATATGCGTACATCTTAAAGGAACAAGAAAAATATGAAGAGTTAATCGCTGTTGTAGAGCGTGCAATTGATAGCGGAGAACCAGATACACAACTACTTTGGGATCTTGCATTTGCAAAAAAACAATTAGAAATGTATTCGGATGCATTAAAACACTATGAAAGTGCATATACTTCTTTTAAGAATCATCCAGACTTCTTGGAAGAGTACGGTTATTTCTTATTGGAAGAAGGTATGCGAAAAGAGGCGAAAGAAGTATTTACTCAGTTAATACAACTAGACCCGACACAAATTCATATTGAAGAATTGTTATATAATTTAGAGGATTTTTCATAAGTTGGAAGGAAACTGAATGCCGCTTCTTGAATCTAAAAAGAAAAGAGAAAGACAGAGGAGGGACTTAATTGCTATGAATACCCCTGTTTCTGTAAACGAGAAGAAGGATTTTGTAAAATGGTTTTTGAATAATTACCAACTGAAACAGCGTGAATGTGTATGGATTTTGAATTATTTAATGAGTCACGACCAATTGATGCATAAAGTCCACTTCGTAGAGCATGCAAAATATTGTCCGCGTGGCTTAGTAATGTCCGCGAATTGTGTAAAAGATACACCGTTTCACTTTTTTAAACAAAATGTTATGACAACAGATGCTGAAAAATCGTTTCATGATATTCGTTTAAATCGAGATGAGGATATTTATATTCAACTCAATTTTAAATCATCGTTTCAAAATGCCAACTATGTAGCTGTATTAGAAGAAAACCCGTATTTACCAAAGCACATTGAAGTAAATGAAAAAGATCGTTTACTTGCAGAAAGGTTTTTAGAAGAAAGTGTATTTTCTTTTAGAAGAGAACGTCTTCTAAAGCAAATTGATGAAGCGCTGGATAAGCAAGATAAGGAAGCGTTTCATAGGTTAACAGCGGAGTTAAAGATGTTATAAAATTCATTTGGATTCATAAAATTTTACAAATTTCAGACTTTTTAAGAAAAACTACCTTAATATAGGTAGTTTTTCTTTTTTTACCTCTTTTAGTATGGTTTAATATATATAAAGTGAAAGTTCTGTCATTTCCAGGTGAGGGAGGGAAGAAATTTGAAATGGATTGTAAAAGATGTGGAGCAGTTTGAGCAAGCAAGAGAATATGTAGATACGGGTGTTATACCACTTTTATCAATTTCAGCAGCAAAAGAAATGAAAACGGTAGTAGAACAAGGCGAATTTATCGAATTGTTGAGTATGGAGCTAGAAAGAGAATATAAAGGAAGAGTGCTTTTACTACCTGCATTTACGTATCTAGTAGAAAGTCAAAAAAACGAAAAAGGCCGTTTGCAAGAATGGACAAATCATTTGAGAAAGCAAGGTTTTAAGCATATTGCTTATGTTACAAGTGATTTTTCATGGAAAGAAGATATGCAAGAATTGCAGGGAGATTTATTTTGGTTTCCTTCATTAGCGTTAGAACAATTTAGTGATCAAGCGAAAAGAGAAGTGATTCATGCACATATAAAAAATATAATGGTAATGTTAGAAGAAAAATGGGGAAAACAATAATAAACAGAAAGTTCTTATTATTATGAGTAGTATGATATTGACCTGTGCATGAGCGTATTATATCATGATAGTGTCCTAGTTTTTATTTTTTATATAATTTATCACGAGGGGACAATTTCTGATAGAGGGGGGAAATTTTCGTGAGCGAGAAAGAACATCGTGTGTCAAGAAGACAGTTTTTAAATTACACCCTTACAGGGGTAGGAGGCTTTATGGCAGCGGGTATTTTAATGCCGATGACGCGATTTGCGCTTGATCCGGTGTTAAGAAAAGAAGCGGGAACGGATATGGTTGCTGTTGCACAAGTAAAGGATATTACAACAGAGCCGAAACGTTTCGACTTTAAGGTGAAGCAGGTTGATGGTTGGTACAAGTCCGAAGAGCCAAAATCAGCTTGGGTTCATAAAGATGAAAGCGGAGACATTGTTGCGTTCTCTCCAGTATGTAAACATTTAGGATGTACAGTTAACTGGAATTCGGACAAAGCACATCCGAATCAATTCTTTTGTCCATGTCACGGGGGCCGTTACACAAAAGACGGAATTAACATTAAAGGCACGCCGCCCCTTGCTCCACTTGATGTATACGAATCTAAAGTGAAAGATGGAACGTTGTATCTAGGAAAAGCGAAGCCAAGAGGGGGTGCAAAGTAGATGCTAAATAAAATTTATGATTGGGTAGATGAAAGGTTAGATATTACACCAATATGGCGTGATATCGCTGATCATGAAGTACCTGAACATGTAAACCCGGCACATCACTTTTCTGCATTCGTTTATTGCTTTGGCGGACTTACCTTTTTCGTTACTGTAATTCAAATTTTATCTGGAATGTTTTTGACGATGTATTATGTGCCTGATATTAAAAATGCTTGGGAATCGGTTTATTATTTGCAAAATGAAGTTGCATATGGGCAAATTGTTCGTGGTATGCACCACTGGGGTGCTAGTCTCGTAATTGTAATGATGTTTTTACATACACTTAGAGTTTTCTTCCAGGGTGCGTATAAAAAGCCTCGTGAGCTAAACTGGATTGTTGGTGTTCTTATTTTCTTTGTTATGTTAGGTCTTGGTTTTACCGGATATTTATTACCGTGGGATATGAAAGCGTTATTTGCTACGAAAGTAGGGATTCAAATTGCAGAGCAAACGCCGCTCATTGGTCCTTACATTAAAACATTACTCGCTGGTCATTCCGAAATTGTTGGCGCTCAAACATTAACTCGCTTCTTTGCTATTCACGTCTTCTTCTTACCAGCAGCACTTCTAGGTTTAATGGCCTTCCACTTCATCATGATTCGCAAACAAGGTATTTCCGGTCCACTATAAGAGATTGCTAAATTAAAGGGGAAAGAACTAAAGGAGGGAGATTATGCATCGCGGCAAAGGGATGAAGTTTGTAGGAGATTCTCGGGTACCAGTAGCTCGGAAACCAAACATTCCAAAAGACTATTCGGAATACCCAGGGAAAACAGAAGCATTTTGGCCGAACTTCTTGTTAAAAGAATGGATGGTTGGTGCAGTTTTTTTAATCGGTTATTTATGTTTAACAGTGGCGCATCCGTCACCGCTTGAAAGAATGGCGGATCCAACTGATGCTGGGTATATACCACTTCCAGATTGGTATTTCTTATTCTTGTATCAGTTATTAAAGTATTCTTATGCTTCTGGCTCATTTACTGTAATTGGAGCGTTCATTATGCCAGGGATTGCGTTTGGCGCATTACTGTTAGCTCCATTTCTTGATCGAGGCCCAGAAAGACGCCCATTGAAGCGTCCTGTAGCAACGGGATTTATGCTTTTAGCAATTGCATCGATTATCTTTTTAACTTGGGAATCTGTAGCACACCACGACTGGGAAGCTGCAAAAAAACAAGGAGCAATTGTAAAAACAGCACCAGTTGATAAAAATGATGACGGTTATAAATTAATGCAAAAAAATACTTGTTTAACATGTCACGGTGACAATTTACAGGGCGGAGCAGCAGCACCGGCACTGCAAAATTTAACTTTGAAGCCAGAAGAAATTGCTAAAATTGCGAAAGAGGGAAAAGGTTCCATGCCTAAAGGTGTATTTAAAGGTACAGATGAGGAGCTGAAGAAGCTTTCGGAATTCGTTGCAAAGTATAATAAAAAATAATAAAAAGCTGACTACAAAATTTGTAGTCAGCTTTTTATTTTGATGATAGAAAGTTTACTATATAATAGAGTAGAGTTTGATGAAAGAATGAAAGGTGTTGGACATACAACTTGGTTTATTTGTATGCAATGTTAAGACAACGCTCCGTATTATTATTTTTATTAGTTGTTAACATATTAGGTACAATATACGGATTTATATGGTATGGAAATCAATTAAAAGAAACTTCACCTATATTTTGGCCGTTTGTACCCGATAGTCCTATGGCAAGTCTCTTTTTTGTCTTTGTTTTAATTGCTTTTTTAATAAAAAGAAATTGGGGATTAATAGAGGCGCTAGCGATTGTTACTTTAATAAAATATGGAATATGGGCTGTTGTTGTAAATGGGATTATGATCTATGTAAAAGGTCCTATTGGCTTTATCGGGTATATGTTAATGCTTTCACATTTTGCGATGGCAGTACAAGCAGTGCTATATGCACCGTTTTACCGTATAAAAAAATGGCATTTTGCAGTAGCAGCTATATGGACATTACATAACGATGCAATTGATTATTTGTTTTGGCAAATGCCGAGATACGGAATTATGCATTTGTTTGTAGGGGAAATTGGTTATTTTACGTTCTGGTTAAGCATTGCTGTGCTTTGTATGACATATTATTATTGCTTACGTGAGAATCGAAAACAGTTTTCTTTATAATCGTTAGAACATTAGGGGGAGAAAATGAAGAAAAATACGAGTGGTACAAAAATATTGGATCGATTGATTACGATAATTGTTTCATATAGCATAGCATTTTCTATATTTGCACTCGCAACAACGGCGGTTGTATACGGAAAATGGCTATATTATTTTGAAATTGATTTTTTAAACATTCCAGATTTAGCAGATATGACGAAGGATGATATTAAAAGAAATTATGATGTGCTTATCACATATTTATCTCCGTTTTATGACGGTGCATTACAGTTGCCCACATTAGATATGTCTACAAATGGTCGTATTCATTTTGTAGATGTTAAAAATATTTTAGTAAAGATACAATATGTAATGTATGCGACAATTATGATTGCAATAGTAGGCGGCATGTATTTATTAAAAAAGAAAAATGAAAAGTTTTTACTGCATGGATCGATTGTAACAATTATCTTTCCGATTGCGCTTGTGTTACCAATCGCTATTAATTTTGAAAAGAGTTTTGTATTATTCCATAAGCTTTTATTCAGTAATGATTATTGGATGTTTGATATTGAAACGGATCCGATTATATTAATGTTACCAGAAGAGTTCTTTATGCATGCAGCGTGTGCTATTTTATTATTTATTTTATGTGGTAGCATAATTTGTTATAGCTTGTATAAATATTTTGTAAAAAAGAAAAGGATTTCAAAAGAAAAATTCTCTGTTTAAAGAGAATTTTTTTGTTTGTAAAACGATAATATATTTTTCCGTCCAGTTCTGTTCTATTCTTGTCCAAATTAACATATTTTGTACTAGTAGTTATAGGGGGGACCGTGATGAAGAGAACATTAGTTGGATTGATAGCATTTCTAATTATAATGTTTCCGTTACGTATATATGCTGAAGAGTGGAGTGAACTAACAGGCTTGTTGGATGACTCATTACAATTAGTGAAGCGTAATGAAGATGAAAAAGCAGTACAAGTATTACAACATTTCTCGGAGCAGTTTGTCATAAAGGGGAATGAAAAGAAGCAAGAAGTAACGCCAGATCAAGTTAGAGTTATTTCTTTAGCTTACGACAAAGCGAAACAATCTCTCGCGGAAGAAGAGGTAAGTAAACAAGTTAAAATTGATAATGTACTAGCACTGCAGCTCGCTGTTGATGCACAAGTATCGAAGTACCAACCACTTTGGATGGAAAGAGAAGGAAAAGTAATGGATGCCTTTTCTCAAATGGAAAAAGCGATGACAAAAGAAGATACGGGACAGTTTCAACAAACGTTAAACACATTTTTACATGAATTTAATATTATTTATCCAAGCTTAATGATAGCTCTGCCAGAAAACGAAGTGCAGCGTGTAAATGCCCATTTATCTTATTTGGATGAATTCCGTAACGTTATGTTAAAAACGAAAGGTGGGCAAATGCAAGTAGGAATCATTAAAGGGGATTTACAAAAGATATTTCATACAGTAAAAAAAGACGAAATTGCACCCTCTCTCATTTGGTTTATGACAATTACTGGAGGTCTTATTTTATTCACATTAACTTATGTTGGATGGAGAAAGTATAAAGGGGAGAGAGAAAAAAGAAAAAGTAATGTACATTCTAAGAATAGATAATGTAATAAATAAAGATACGGATTGTAAGGTTTATTCATTGACAATGGTGGCAGAAGAAAATAGAATGAGAAGTACTATAATTAAAACTTCAATGGAGGTTCATGATGTTTTATTTAATTTACTTCGCGATCATTTTGATCATACCGTTGTACGCACAGTCAAAAGTACGTAGTGCCTATAGCAAGTATTCACAAGTTTACTCAACATCAGGTATGACAGGAGCAGAAGTGGCTCGGAAAATTTTAGATGAGAATGGATTATACAACGTAGCCGTTGAAGAAACACCAGGTCATTTATCAGACCATTATGATCCAACTGCAAAAACAGTTCGATTATCAACAGATAACTATTACGGTCATTCAGTTGCTGGTACAGCAGTTGCAGCACACGAAGTAGGACACGCAATTCAAGATGCAAAAGATTATAACTTTATGCGCGTTCGTCATTCGTTAGTGCCAGTTGCAAACTTTGGTTCGAATATGTCTTGGATTTTCGTCCTAATCGGTATATTTGCACAAATGTCTGGTTTGTTGTTATTAGGTATCATTTTAATGGCAGCAGGTGTTGTGTTCCAACTTGTTACATTACCCGTTGAATTTGATGCATCCAAGCGTGCAATGCAACAAATTGAAGCGTTAGGTATCGTATCAACCGATGAATATGGGCAAGCTCGTAAAGTATTAAATGCGGCAGCATTAACATATGTAGCAGCTGCAGCTGTAGCGGTATTTGAATTATTACGTCTTGTATTGATTTATACTGGTATGCAGCGTAGCGACGACTAAAGACTATCAATTTTGATAGTCTTTTTTGTTTTATGAATTGAATTATATAATATATGGCAAGTAGCAATAATAGAAGTAATGCGGAAAGGTGGTGGGGCAAATGAAATATCCAAGTCATTTAGTAAAACAAGTGAAAGAACGTAGTGCTCCTTATCAGCTAGAAGGCTTTTTAAGTGGACAAGGTCCTGAAAATCCAAAATTTATGTTGTTAGGAGAAGCGCCTGGTGAAACAGAAATTCATAATGGAATTCCGTTTAGCGGGAGAGCGGGAAAACAATTAATGGGGTTTTTAGAACGTATTCACGTTACAAGGGAAGAAGTATATATTACGAGCGCTGTTCGGAGTAGACCTTATAAATGGCGAGAGAAAAAAGAACGAAATGGTGAAATCATACAAAAAAAGTATAATAGAACGCCAAATCAAGGAGAAATAGTTGCCCATGCGCCTTTGTTAGATTATGAATTAGAGAAAATAAATCCGAAGCTTATCGTCACGCTTGGCAATATCGGTCTTCAACGTTTAATAGGAAAAGATAAAAAAATCACAGACGTACACGGACAATTATTAAAACAGCCCATTCAAAAGTTAAAGGATATGCAAAGTGCAGAGTTTACATGGTCAGAGAAAGAATATCATATTTTTCCGATATTTCACCCTGCTTCCATTTTTTATAATCGAAGTTTATTGGAGCTTATTTATGAGGATTTAGATAAACTTGAAAAATATGTAATAAAAAACCAGAAAAGCTAAAGAGCTTTTCTAGTTGCGTTTATGTATGTAACGGATTTTTATTTTCATCCAATGTAAAACCTTCACCAACTACATCGTGTACGTCACTTACAGCAACAAAGGCGTGAGGATCTACAGAAGTAATAATGTTTTTTAGTTTCACGATTTCATTTTTAGCAACAACGCAATACAATACGTTCCGTTCCACTTTTGTATACGACCCAACAGCTTTTAAAAAGGTTGCTCCGCGCTCCATCTCAGATAAAATTTTGGCAGCAATTTCATCGTTTTTATCTGAGATAATCGTTGCTCCTTTTGCTGCATAGGCTCCTTCTTGCATAAAATCAATCACTTTCGCTCCGATAAAAACAGCAACTAACGTATACATACCCTCGCGATATGATAAATATGTAAGGATAGAGACGATAATGACGATAGCATCAAACATAAACATCGTTTTCCCCATACTCCAGCCAACATATTTATGAGCGAGTCTCGCGATAATATCTACACCGCCAGTAGTTCCGCCGTATTTAAATATAATCCCAAGACCGATACCAATAAATGCTCCGGCGAATAAAGCAGCAAGTGTCATATCGTTTTGTAAGTTTACATGTAAGTTGAGAACTTCGTAACGCTGAAAAATCCATAGAAATAAAGATACGCTAAAGGTGCCGATTAGTGTATATATAAATGTTGTTCTTCCAAGTAATTTCCAACCAATAAAAAATATAGGGATATTTAAAAGTAAGTTTGAATAAGAAGGGTCAAACTTAAATAGAAAATACAATAATAGTGTAATACCGGTAAATCCACCTTCTGCAAGGTGATTTTCAATATTGATATTCACAATACCGAAAGAAAAAATAGCGGAACCGATTAAAATGAAAATGATATTTCGAATCTTCAAATTTGATGTCATATAGAAATCCCCCTAATTATGTAAATGGCATTGCTCCGCTGAAACGGTAAAACATAATGATAAGTAATTTCTAGTTGCTAGTGAAAATAGTGAAGGCTGTAAAAACGCAAAAGAAGTTTCACTTTACCCCGTTCCAACGGCTGGTAGGGAATAAAGCAAGGAAGCAGGGAAAACCAGTCGTTGGAACCCGATTGGTTTAGGTTGCTCTTTTGCCAAAAATGCAAAAGAAAGTTTCACTTTACCCCGCTCCAACGGCTGGTAGGGAATAAAGCAAGGAAGCAGTGAAAACCAGCCGTAGGAACCCGATTGGTTCAACTAATCTTTTGCGAAAAGCATGCAAAAGAAGTTTCACTTTATTACAATCTTTCCCAAAAAGGGTCGCAAATAGGTGTTTGGCGGGGAATAATATTTGTCAAATCGCGATGAATTGGCTAACATGAAAGAGGAAGGATTAGAGGTGAATTGTATGGAAGCGAAAACGATGAAGGATATGCAGAAAGAAGTAGATGCATATATTGGTCAGTTTAAAGAAGGTTATTTCAGTCCACTTGCAATGATGGCTCGTTTAACGGAAGAAATGGGGGAGCTTGCAAGAGAGGTTAATCATTATTATGGTGAGAAACCGAAGAAAACAACTGAAACAGAACGTAGTATTGAAGAAGAGCTTGGAGATGTATTATTTGTTATGATTTGTATGGCAAATAGTTTAAATATTGATTTAGAAACAGCACATAACATTGTAATGAATAAATTTAATACTCGCGATAAAGATCGCTGGACACGTATTGATGAGGGAGAGAAAGAATAATGAAAGAAATTAAAGTAATTATCGCTGGACCAAGAGGACGTATGGGACATGAAGCAGTTCTTCTTATGGAAAGAACGGAACATTTTAATTTAGTAGCAGCAGTGGATTATAAGCATGGTGGAGAGAAAATCTCTGATTTACCTGGAATGCCAGCGTTAGATACACCTATTTACGCGGATTTACATACTTGTTTAGAGGAAGTAGAAGCAGATGTGTTGTTAGATTTAACAACGCCAGAAGTTGGAAAACAACACGTTACACTAGCAGTTGAGCGTGGACTTCGTTCTGTTATTGGTACAACTGGATTTACAGAAGAAGAGCTAAAACAATTAACCGAGATTGCAAAAGAAAAAGCAGTAGGAACAATTATCGCTCCAAACTTTGCAATTGGTGCAGTTCTTATGATGAAATTCTCACAAATGGCAGCGAAGTACTTCCAAGATGTTGAAGTAATTGAATTGCATCATGATCAAAAATTAGATGCACCATCTGGTACTGCGGTAAAAACAGTAGAATTGATTCGTCAAAATCGCCAATCAAAGCAGCAAGGACATCCAAATGAAGTAGAGCAACTAAAAGGAGCTCGTGGTGCAAATGTAGACGGCATTCACATTCATAGTGTACGTTTACCAGGACTTATTGCACACCAAGAAGTAATGTTTGGTGGAGACGGACAAATGTTAACAGTTCGTCATGATTCATTCAATCGTGCATCATTTATGTCTGGTGTAAAACTATCAATTGAGACAGTAATGAATCTAGATCATCTTGTGTACGGTTTAGAAAATATTATCGACTAAAGGGGAGACAACGGATGAAAATTGCCTTAATCGCACATGACAAAAAGAAAAATGACATGGTTTCGTTTGCATACGCATATAAACCAATTTTTGAACAACATGAATTATTTGCAACAGGAACGACAGGGCTTCGTATTATGGAAGCGACCGGTTTAGTTGTAACAAGATATCAATCTGGTCCTCTTGGTGGGGATCAAGAAATTGGTGCAATGATTGCGAAAAATGATTTAGACATGGTAATTTTCTTCCGCGATCCATTAACAGCACAGCCGCATGAACCGGATGTGAATGCATTGCTTCGTTTATGTGATGTATATGCAATTCCACTTGCAACGAATATGGCAAGTGCTGAAATGTTAATGCACGCATTAGAGCGAGGAGATTTAGATTACCGCAAGTTAAGAAAATGAGGGGAACAATTATGAGTGGATTACATATATTAGCGTTTGGTGCTCATGCCGATGATGTTGAAATCGGCATGGCTGGTACCATTGCTAAATATACGAAGCAAGGGTATGAAGTAGGTATTTGTGATTTAACAGAAGCTGATCTTTCTTCTAACGGAACGATAGAGTTAAGAAAAGAAGAAGCAAAGGCGGCAGCTCGTATAATGGGAGTAAAAACGAGACTAAATTTAGCGATGCCAGACCGTGGGTTGTATATGAAAGAAGAGTATATACGTGAAATTGTAAAAGTAATTCGTACATATAAACCAAAACTAGTTTTTGCACCGTATTATGAAGATCGTCATCCAGATCATGCAAATTGTGCAAAACTTGTGGAAGAAGCTATTTTTTCAGCGGGAATTCGCAAATATATGCCAGAGGTTCCACCACATCGTGTGGAGTCTTTTTATCATTATATGATTAATGGTTTTCATAAACCGAATTTTTGTATAGATATTAGTGAATACGTATCGCAAAAAGTGGAAGCACTAGAAGCGTATGAAAGTCAGTTTTCAACAGGGAGTGATGGTGTGAAAACGCCGTTAACAGAAGGTTACGTTGAAACTGTAGTCGCTCGTGAGAAAATGTTTGGAAAAGAAGTTGGAGTTTTATATGCCGAAGGGTTTATGAGTAAGAAACCGGTTTTATTACATGCTGATTTAATAGGGGGATGTAAATGAAATTAAAAATAGGTATTACATGTTATCCTTCTGTAGGTGGTTCTGGTGTTGTTGGAACAGAATTAGGAAAGCAATTAGCGGAACGCGGGCATGAAATTCATTTTATTACATCGGGTTTACCATTCCGGTTAAATAAAGTGTATCCAAACATTTACTTTCATGAAGTGACAGTAAATCAATACTCTGTATTTCAATATCCACCGTACGATTTAGCGTTAGCGAGTAAAATGGCAGAGGTTGCACAAAGAGAAAACCTAGACATTTTACATGTGCATTACGCAATACCACATGCCATTTGTGCTTATTTAGCAAAACAAATGATTGGCGAGCGTATTAAAATTGTTACAACCTTGCATGGTACAGATATTACTGTGTTAGGTTCCGACCCTTCGTTAAATAATTTAATTCGTTTTGGCATTGAGCAATCCGATGTTGTGACGGCTGTCTCGCATTCATTAATTAACGAAACGCATGAGCTTGTAAAACCAAATAAAGACATTCAAACGGTATATAACTTTATAGACGAACGTGTATATTTCAAGCGTGATATGACTCAATTAAAGAAAGAATACGGTATAAGTGAAAGTGAAAAGATACTCATTCATATTTCAAATTTCCGTAAAGTGAAACGTGTGCAAGATGTTGTGCAGGCTTTTGCTAAAATTGTTACAGAAGTAGATGCGAAGTTGCTTCTTGTTGGAGATGGACCGGAATTTTGCACGATTTTACAGTTGGTGAAAAATTTACATATTGAAGATCGCGTCTTATTCTTAGGGAAGCAAGATAATGTTGCAGAGTTACTTGCGATGAGTGATTTAATGTTACTTCTATCAGAGAAAGAGAGTTTTGGTCTTGTTTTATTAGAAGCGATGGCGTGTGGTGTACCTTGTATCGGAACAAGGGTTGGAGGTATTCCAGAAGTCATTCAACATGGTGATACAGGATATTTATGTGAAGTTGGCGATACAACAGGAGTGGCCAATCAAGCTATTCAGCTATTAAAGGATGAAGAACTTCACCGTATTATGGGAGAGCGAGCAAGAGCAAGTGTTTACGAGCAGTTCCGCTCTGAAAAAATCGTCTCACAATATGAAACGATTTACTATGATGTACTAAGGGATGACAAAAATGAAAAGATTTAAAAAAGCTAGTTCTATTATTGAGACTTTAAAGCAACAAGGGCATGAGGCCTACTTTGTCGGCGGAAGCGTACGCGATCTTATTATCGATAGGCCGATTGGAGATATTGATATTGCCACATCTGCTTTACCAGAAGAAGTGATGGCTATATTTCCAAGACATGTTCCTGTTGGTCTTGAGCATGGAACTGTAATTGTAGTAGAAAATGGTGAACCTTATGAGGTAACCACGTTTCGAACAGAGAGCGAATATGAAGATTTTCGAAGACCTAGTAGTGTTCAATTTGTTCGTTCATTAGCAGAGGATTTAAAACGTCGTGATTTCACAATGAATGCAATTGCTATGACAGAAGAAGGCGAAATGGTTGATTTATTTGCTGGACAGGAAGCGATTCAAAAGAGAGAAATTGTGACAGTGGGAAATGCTGCGGATCGTTTTCAAGAAGATGCCCTGCGAATGATGCGTGGTATTCGGTTCGTAAGTACGTTAGGTTTTTCTTTAGAGACGAAAACGAAACAAGCAATTGAAACATATGGACATTTGCTGGAACATATAGCAATTGAGAGAATTACAGTGGAGTTTGAAAAACTGTTAACTGGCACATATTGTGTGAAGGCTCTCAAAGAATTAGTAGAAACGAAACTATTTTCTCATCTACCATATTTACAGATGTCAGAAGAGAGATTGTTAAAAGCTACGCAGTATAACTGGGATTCTTTTGAAACAGACATTGAGGCATGGGCCTTTTTCTTATATTGTATCGGGGAAGAACATCCAGCTGTCTTTTTACGTCAATGGAAGTTTTCAAATAAAAAAATAAAAGATATCGTCGCAGTTTTATTAACAGTCCGTAAGAGAAAGGAAAAGGATTGGGATACAGTTCTTCTTTATAAAACGGGAATTCATATAGCTGAAATGGCAGAAAGAGTATATGAAGCGATGATTGAAAGCTATGATCATACATCTGTGAAACGAGTACAAACGTTGTTTCAAGCATTGCCAATCAAGAATCGACAAGAGATGAATGTGACTGGGAATGATTTGTTAAACTGGGCAAGTAAAAAGCCAGGTCCGTGGGTTGCTGAAATGATTCAAAAAATTGAAGAAGCAATCGTACAAGGAAATGTAGTGAATGAGAAAGAGTGTATAAGGGAGTGGCTGCAAGAATGCAATCTACTATAAGAAAGCAGTTATTGCAAGTTTTTTCGGAAGCGGATGGCGAGTTTGTATCTGGTCAAACAATTAGTGATAAACTTGGTTGCTCAAGAACTGCTGTGTGGAAACATATGGAGGACCTTCGGAATGAGGGGTATGAACTTGAAGCTGTGCGTCGATTAGGCTATCGAATTGCAAGTAAGCCAGACAAAGTGACTGCGAATGAAATTCAGTTAGGATTACAAACGAAACATATTGGTAGAACAGTGTATTTTGAAGAGTCTGTTGAATCGACGCAGTATATTGCAGCAAAACTCGCTTATGAAGGGGCAGAAGAAGGAACGATTGTTGTGGCAGAAGAACAAACAGCGGGTAGAGGTCGTTTAAGCAGAAAATGGCATTCACCAAAAGGAACAGGAATTTGGATGAGTATTATTTTACGTCCATCAATCCCGGTTCATCATGCACCACAACTTACTTTGTTAGCCGCTGTTAGCGTTGCGCAAGCAATTGAAAAGTGCACAGGTGTAAATGTAGGAATAAAATGGCCGAATGATATTTTAATTCAGGGGAAAAAAGCTGTAGGTATATTAACAGAAATGCAAGCTGATCCTGATAAAATTAATGCTGTCATTATGGGTATTGGTATTAATGCGAATCAAAAGCAAGAACATTTTGATGAGGAAATTCAGCATATTGCTACTTCTTTAGCGATTGAATCTGGTAAGCCAATTGTTCGTGCGGAGCTTATGCAACAAATCTTTTTACAACTAGAAAAATTATATGAAGAGTATTTACAAAATGGTTTCTCTGTCATTAAAATTCTTTGGGAAAGTTACGCTGTGAGCATCGGGAAAGAAATTAACGCTCGAACGATGAGAGAGACAATTACAGGGATAGCAAAAGGAATTACAGAGGATGGTGTATTGCTTCTAGAAGATCATGAAGGAAAAGTACATCACATTCATTCTGCGGATATCGAAATTAAGTAAAAGAAGTTCCTCTTTTGGAACTTCTTTTTTATTTTAATATTTTTGAAATGAGTTTGCGGTGCGATAATGAATTTTTTAGTATTTACTTGTCATTTGACGATTACTTTTCCCTCCATTCCTTTAAGAAGGTGATACCGGCATATTAATTCATATGTACCAGTATTTTTAGGTTTCACGGTAATATTTTTTTCTTGTCCTGACTCGACTACGACGTCAATGCCGAGCTTTTTTACTGTAAAGGTGTGCTCGCTCTTGCCTTTATTTTTCAATAGCAATGTTGTTGATTCTTCAATTGGAATCGTGATGACGTTCGGTTTAAAGTAATCATCGTTTAGCTCGACTTCAATCACTTTGGCAGACTCAACAGGTTGTGTTACGACGTTAATTGATGCAAATACATTGAGGGAATTTAAAGTTGTTACTCCCACAAGCATCACAAGAAAACCGATGAATCGAAATAACCATGTGCTTATAGACATTAGCAATTCTCCTTTTGTAAGTATGTTTCCTCAATTAACCTGCATCATTATTTTAAGAGTTATACTATGCATGTAAACAAATCTGTTTATCTTTCTATGCATACGTTATTTAAAAATTTCACATACCGTAATAAGGATAAAAATTATTTTTTCAAAAAAATGTAGTAATTCCTTTTTAGAGTTTGCTATAATTAGTTCGAATGTGGGCAGTATCAGAGCGAACTGCACCATGATTCGATGCAATACGAAAAATAATAACTTGGATTCTGCCTTGATCCAATAACGGACTGGGACAGAGGGATGAATAATGCCGACTAACACACAACCCTTCTGCCCTTTTATGGCCAGAGGGGTTTTTTATATGATTTCGGCCATCTCCTCTCTCCTGTATAAAGGAGGAGTAGTTTTTGAAAACAAAAACAGATTTTTTGAAAATGAAAGAGCAAGGTGAGCCGATTACAATGCTAACGGCGTATGATTATCCATCTGCTAAGTTAGCAGAAGAAGCGGAAGTTGATATGATTTTAGTTGGAGATTCCCTTGGGATGGTTGTGCTCGGCTATGATTCAACAGTACCTGTAACAGTAGAGGATATGATTCATCATACGAAAGCTGTACGCCGAGGAGCGAAAGAGACGTTTATTGTAACTGATATGCCATTTATGTCGTATCATGTGTCGCCTCAAGATACGATGGTGAATGCACGCCGCATCGTTCAAGAGAGTGGTGCTCATGCACTGAAGGTAGAAGGTGCAGGAGAAGTGATATCAACTATTCATTACTTGACGAGTGCGGGAATTCCTGTCGTGGCACACTTAGGCTTAACTCCTCAATCTGTAGGAGTGTTAGGTGGCTATAAAGTACAAGGAAAAGATGCTGAAAGTGCAAAAAAATTAATAGAAGATGCGAAGAGATGTGAGGAAGCTGGTGCGATAGCACTTGTATTAGAATGTGTGCCAATGCAGCTAGCAGAATTCATTTCGAAGCAACTAACAATTCCAACGATTGGAATTGGAGCAGGACAAAAAGTGGATGGGCAAGTACTCGTTTATCATGATCTTATCTCATATGGTGTAAAGCGTGTTCCGAAATTTGTGAAGCAATATACGTCGGTTCAAGAGGAGATTGTGCGAGGGATTTCACAATACGTTACTGAAGTAAAGACAGGTCAATTTCCGGAAGAAAAACATTCATTCACAATGAAAGAGGAAGAATGTTTAGCGTTATACGGAGGAAAACAATAATGAAAATCGTAACTACAGTACAAGAGATGCAGCAAATTACAAACGAACTACGTGCAAGTGGAAAAAGTATTGGTTTTGTCCCAACGATGGGTTATTTACATGAAGGTCATGCGACTTTATTACGTAAGGCAAGAGAAGAAAATGAAATTGTAGTTTTAAGCGTGTTTGTTAATCCGCTACAGTTTGGACCAAATGAAGATTTAGATCGATACCCTCGTGATATTGATAGAGATGAAAATGTAGCAAAAGAAAACGGTGTAGATTATTTATTTTATCCGAGCGTAGAAGAAATGTATCCAGCAGAACAAACGACAACAGTAGAAGTTGTGAAGCGTACCGATGTGTTATGCGGAAAGCAAAGACCTGGTCATTTCGCTGGTGTTGCGACTGTACTAATGAAACTATTTAATATTACATTGCCAACACGTGCTTATTTCGGTATGAAAGATGCACAGCAAGTTGCTGTCATTGAAGGATTTGTCGCTGATTTTAATATTCCGGTTACAATCGTACCGGTGGATATTGTAAGGGAAGAAGATGGATTAGCGAAAAGTTCTCGTAACGTGTATTTGTCACAAGAAGAGCGTGAAGAGGCTCCTCATTTATACCGCAGTCTATGTATAGCGAAAGAAAGAATTGAGGCAGGAGAACGTAATGCAGAAATCATTACAACTCTTGTGAAAGAGTATATTGAGACGTATACGAAAGGCACTGTAGATTATGCTGATTTATATACGTATCCTTCACTACAAGTAGTGGATAAAATTGAAGGACGAATCATTTTAGCAATTGCAGTTAAATTTGACAATGTACGATTAATTGACAATATAACATTAACGGTTAAATAAGGGGGAGCATCTATGTTTCGCACAATGATGAGAGCGAAGTTACATCGCGCAACAGTAACAGAAGCAAATTTAAATTATGTAGGTAGTATTACAATTGATGAAGATTTAATGGATGCAGTAAATATTGTAGAAAATGAAAAAGTCCAAATTGTAAATAATAATAATGGTGCTCGCTTAGAGACATATGTTATTAAAGGAGAACGTGGTAGCGGTGTTGTTTGTTTGAATGGTGCAGCTGCAAGGCTTGTACAACCAGGAGATAAAGTTATTATTATTTGCTACGGTCTAGTGGCAGAAGAAAATATTCATAAACAAGAGCCGAAAATTGCAGTATTAGACGATAATAATCAAATTATTGAAATGTTAGGTGCTGAAAAAGCAGGAACGATACTATAAGTAAGAAGGCTATCTCTATTACGGAGATAGCTTTTTTGTGCATCTTTTCATTAAGATGAGATAAAACGTGGTATAGTAACATTATATAATTTTCTGTTTGATAGGTAAGAAATTGAGGTGTTACATATATGAGTAAGCGTTATGTCGTTGTGGATTTAGAGACGACAGGGAACTCCTGGAAGGATGGGAAAGATAAAATTACCCAAATTGCAGCTGTTGTAGTGGAAGATGGAGAGATATTAGAGATTTTTTCATCTTTTATTAATCCGAAGAGAGAGATTCCGCCATTTATTACAGAGTTAACAGGGATTGATGAGAGTATGGTTAAGCAAGCCCCGTTATTTCAAGATGTAGCCCCGATGGTTGTTGAGCTATTACAAGGTGCAGCTTTCGTTGCACATAATGTTCATTTTGATTGGAATTTTTTAACGGAAGAATTAAGGCAGGCTGGATATACAGAAATACATTGTCCAAAAGTTGATACAGTTGAGTTGGCGCAAATTCTTTTGCCAACGGCTGATAGTTATAAATTACGTGATTTAGCTAAACAACACGAATTAGAGCATGATCAACCGCATCGTGCGGATAGTGATGCTCTTGCAACAGCGGAATTGTTTTTACAATTTTTAAATGAAATTGAGAAGTTACCCCTTGTCACTTTGCAATCGCTTTATGAATTGAGTGATGTGTTTCAAAGTGATATAGCGGATGTGCTTTCTGAAAATATTTTAAAGAAAATGATGCATGGTAAAAAAGGAGCAGAGGGATATGAAGTGTATCGAAATATTGCACTTCGAAAACGGAATTATTCTTTAAACTTAAGTGAAACATGTGCATTTAAATTTGATGCTTTCTTGCATAAGACAATTGATAAACTTGAGTCGAATATGCCAAAGTTTGAAAAAAGAGAAAGCCAACAGAGTATGATGAAGGAAATATATACAGCGCTAAGAGATTCTAGGTTTTCACTAATTGAAGCAGGAACAGGAACAGGGAAGACTCTTGCATATTTGCTTCCAAGTATTTATTTTGCAAAGAAAAAAGAAGAACCTGTCATCATAAGTACCCAAACTGTACAACTGCAACAACAAATACTAGAAAAAGAAATTCCATTATTACAGAAAATCATGCCATTTTCATTTGAAGTAGCTCTGCTAAAAGGAAGAAAGCATTATCTTTGTCTACATAAATTTGAATATGCTTTGCAAGAAGAAGAGAAAAATTATGATATGGCGCTCACGAAGGCAAAAATTTTAGTGTGGTTATTGCAAACGGAAACGGGCGATCGTGATGAATTAAATATTCCTGAGGGCGGAAAGTTACTTTGGAACCGGATTTGTAGTGATGTACATAGTCCAGGCGGGATGCAAAGCAACTGGTTTAGTCGTTGTTTTTATCAACGAGCAAAGAATAAAGCATTATTTGCAGATATCGTTATTACAAATCATGCGTTATTATTTCAAGATTTTTCAAGTGAAGAACCCCTGTTTGCGTCATGTGAACATATTATTTTTGATGAGGCTCATCATATTGAGGAAGCGGCGAGTAGAACATTAGGTGAACAGTTCTCCTGTATGTATTTCCAGCTAGTTTTATCTCGTCTTGGTACGCTAGAAACAGATGATGTGCTTTCTAAAGTATATAAAATGATGAAAAAATCAGAGCAAGCCTCCCGTTCTACTTTCCGCATGGTAAGTCATAGTTTGAAGGAGTTGAAATTTGATGCGGATGAGCTATTCCAAATGTTACGTGCATTCATCTTTAAACAAACAAAGCAGGAACAAGGGATCAGCAATATGCCACTCATTTATCGATATAACACGGAAGTAGAGAAAGGTAAGTTATGGGATAGTATTACCGAGTTAACAAATCGCTTTGTATATGATGTAAGAAAATTACTCTCTACACTTGAGAAGCAAGTTGATATATTGCAAAGTAAATTAGAATGGGAAATGCATGTTGTCACAGGTGAATTTATGCATTTAATTGAGTTGTTGAGAAAGATGGCGCAATCTTTACAAGTACTCATTTTAGAAAAAAATTCATATGTGACATGGATGGAAACTGAAACGAAGGGAACCATTCATTCAACTGTTTTATATGGACAACCTGTTCGTATTGGTGAAAGATTTGCTGATGAATTTTTAACAGAGAAAAAGAGTGTTATTTTCACATCAGCAACGCTAACAGTAAACGATTCATTTGACTATATAAAAGAAGAGCTAGGCTTACATGATTTTGCTCCAAATACATTACAGGTCCCATCACCATTCCATTTTGAAGAACAGATGAAATTAATGGTTTCAACGGATGTGCCTTTTATTAAGCAAGCAAGTAATGAAGAATATATTGAATCTGTGTCGGCTCATATTGCAAAAATAGCGAAAACTACAGAAGGTAGAATGCTTGTTTTGTTCACTTCGTATGAAATGTTGAAAGAAGCGTATACGAATTTGAAAAATGATGAGGAATTAGAAGGCTATTTATTATTAACGCAAAGTGTGAATAATAAGAGCAGAAGTCGCCTCATTCGTAAGTTTCAAGAGTTCGACAAATCAATTTTATTAGGAACAAGTAGTTTTTGGGAAGGGATAGATATACCTGGAGATGCCCTTAGTTGTCTTGTTATTGTCCGCCTTCCCTTTACGCCTCCTCATCAACCGATGATGGAAGCAAAAGGAGAGTGGTTAAAAAATCAAGGAGAGGACGTATTCGCTAAGTTAGCACTCCCGCAAGCAATACTGCGTTTCAAACAAGGATTTGGTCGTCTTATTAGAACAAGTACAGATACCGGGACGGTGTTTGTATTAGATCGTCGTTTGACAAGCTCTTCATATGGGAAACATTTTTTACAATCAATCCCCAATGTCCCACTCTATGAAGGCCCTTTAGAAGAATTGTTAGAACAATTAAAGGAACGGCCAATTGAATAAAATTGGAAGAAAAAATACGCCTGAAGTGCATGTAAACTTCAGGCGTAAAAAATGTGGGTAGGAGGAATTTTATTTTTCTTACTTCTTGTATACAAAATGTATTGGTTTTCGACTTGAAACCTTTTTTTGCTGTACATGTCCTGCTATAATAGATGGGTGATGAAGCAGGGGTTGTAAAGAATGTACTCTTATTGTAACCGCATTGCGTTCTTCTATAATTAGAAATTTTTGTGTAACGGAGGAGTTTTTTCATGGATAAGAAAATCGAAGTCCTATCAACGACGCGTATTAAATATTCGTCTGACTTGTATAAAATCGTTGATAGTTTGAATCGTACGTTAAAAGAGCAGGACCTCATGTTCGGATTAGCATTAGACGAAAAAGATAAAGAAACAGCTGTATTTACGATTTACAGAACGTAGTGATACAATGAAAAAGTGGATCTTTGCAATCGTTATCGTAATCGTTGCTAGCGGAATATATGGGGCGTATGTTTATAATAAAGCAATGGAAAAGAAAATCCCTAAAGAGGCAAAATCTGTAGAAATTGCAAAAGAAAAAGCAAAGCTTGTAAAAGTAAAATCTGTGGATTATTATAACGGAAATTCTTCATATACAGTCGTACAAGGTGTAGACGAAAAAGGAGAACAAATTATTGTTTGGGTGCCTAATAAAAAAGGGAATGTCCTTGTGAAGAAAAAGAGTGAAGGTATTCCTGAAAAAGAAGCTTTGCAAAAGTTGGCTGAACAAGCTACAGGAAAAGGCGATGAGCCGAAGCCAAAGCCAAAAGAAATTATAAAAGTAAAATTAGGTGCTCAAAATGATATTCCGTTGTGGGAAATTACATATATTGATCAGGAAGATCGTTATACGTATTATTATTTAGAGTTTCAAAATGGGGCTTATGCTGGTCATTACAGCATTGAAAAATAGATGTAGGGGGAACTACAAATGAAATTAGCAAAGCGAGTAGCTGCTTTAACACCATCTGCAACTTTAGAAATTACAGCAAAGGCACAAGCATTAAAAGCAGAAGGTCATGATGTAATTGGATTAGGGGCAGGAGAACCTGACTTTAATACGCCAGAACATATTATGGATGCTGCACATAAAGCGATGTTAGAAGGACATACGAAGTATACACCAACAGGTGGATTACAAGCGTTAAAACAAGAAATTGTGAAGAAGTTTACTCGCGATCAAGGAATTGCGTATAATCCGTCTGAAATTATTGTATGTAACGGTGCAAAGCATGCATTATATACATTATTCCAAGTGTTACTTGATGAAGGAGATGAAGTTATCATCCCTACGCCATACTGGGTAAGTTATCCGGAACAAGTAAAACTTGCTGGTGGTAAGCCAGTTTATGTAGAAGGCCTTGAAGATAATGAATACAAAATTACAGCGAAGCAGCTGCGTGAGGCAATTACAGAGAAAACGAAAGCAGTTATTATTAATTCACCGAGCAATCCAACAGGAATGATTTACAGCAAAGAAGAATTACAACAGCTTGGAGAAGTATGTTTAGAACACGATATTTTAATCGTTTCAGATGAAATTTATGAGAAATTAATTTATGGTGGAGCAGAATATACTTCGGTTGCCCAGCTTTCTAATGCATTAAAAGAACAAACACTTATTATTAATGGTGTATCTAAATCTCATTCTATGACAGGATGGCGTATTGGATATGCAGCAGGAAATAAGCAGCTTATTAAAGCGATGACGAACTTAGCGAGTCATAGTACGTCAAACCCTACTTCAATCGCTCAATACGGCGCAATCGCGGCATATGCAGGCTCACAAGAACCTGTAGAAACAATGCGTCAAGCATTTGAAGAGAGATTAAACATTATTTATGATAAATTAATTCAAATCCCTGGCTTTACTTGCATTAAACCACAAGGTGCATTTTACTTATTCCCTAATGTAAAAGAAGCAGTAGCTTTATCAGGATACGAAACTGTTGATGATTGGGCAAAAGCTCTATTAGAAGAGGAAAAAGTAGCTCTTGTACCAGGTACAGGATTTGGTGCTCCAAATAACGTTCGTTTATCATATGCGACATCTCTTGAACAAGTGGAGAAAGCATTAGAACGTATTCATACGTTTATGAAAAGTAAAGTGCAAGCTTAATTGTATATTTTATTAACGTAATACAAAAAAACCTTCCTACATAATAGGGAGGTTTTTTTGACGAATTGTGGCAAAAAGAAATAGCGAAAGGTGTGTTATACTAGAGAGCGAGGTGTTTGGTGATGAAAAAGAAAATGATGTTACAGTGGTTTGAGCAGGGAAGCATTGCAATTCCAAAATTACTTATGATGCATTATAAAAAATTAGGGTTAAATGAAACGGAATTTATGGTTGTACTTCATGTACATACATTTTTAGAATCGGGCAATTCGTTTCCGACTCCGTCAGAGATTTCAGAACGGATGACGATTACCGAAATGAAATGTATGGAAGTTATTCAGGCATTGATTCAAAAAGGTTTTTTATCACTAGAAGGTGGACAAAAATCAGAAGCGATGATGTGTGAAAGTTATTCTTTACAACCGCTATGGGAAAAAATATTGCATTTCTTAATGAATGAATCAATAGAGGAAGAACAAAAAGAAATAAAGCAACTGCAAGTAAATTTATATACAGTATTTGAAAAAGAATTTGGAAGACCACTCTCTCCATTTGAATGTGAAACGTTGGGAATGTGGGAAGATCAAGATCAACATCATCCGAATTTAATTCAAGCGGCCCTCAGGGAAGCTGTAATGAGTGGTAAGCTTAATTTCCGATATATTGATCGTATTTTATTTGAATGGAAAAAGAATGGTATTAAAACAGTAGATCAAGCCCAAAACCAAGGACGAAAATTTAGAGCAAATCAACAACGAACGCAGCAAACGACAAAACAAGAGACGAAATTTACTGGAAAAGTACCTTTTTATAATTGGTTGGAGCAGTAATGTAGGAGGAAGTATATGTTAAATAAAACGCAAATTCGCTATTGTTTAGACACAATGGCGGATATGTATCCAGAAGCACATTGTGAATTAATTCATGATAATCCGTTTGAACTAGTAATCGCGGTAGCGTTATCTGCACAATGTACAGATGCACTTGTAAATAAAGTGACGAAAAATTTATTTCAAAAATATAAAACGCCAGAAGATTATTTAAGTGTTTCGCTAGAAGAATTACAACAAGATATACGTTCTATTGGTTTGTATAGAAATAAAGCAAAAAACATTCAAAAATTGTGCCGGATGTTACTGGATGATTATAACGGAAAAGTTCCAGAAGACCGTGACGAGTTGACGAACTTGCCAGGAGTAGGGAGAAAAACAGCAAATGTAGTTGTTTCGGTAGCGTTTGGTATTCCGGCAATTGCTGTTGATACGCATGTAGAAAGAGTGAGTAAACGGTTAGCGATTTGTAGATGGAAAGATTCGGTGTTAGAAGTAGAAAAGACATTAATGAAGAAAATTCCGATGGATGAATGGAGCGTCACACATCACCGTATGATTTTCTTTGGACGTTATCACTGTAAAGCGCAGCGACCACAATGTGAGGAGTGCCCTTTACTAGAAGTATGTCGTGAAGGAAAGAAGCGAATGAAGGGGAAATAAAGGATGGAGCGAGTGATAGAAATACCGAAAGAATTTCGATGCTTACCATTTTTTAAAGAAAGTAAAAATTCGATTGTGTATTATACAGAACAGTCTTTTGAAGAAACAATACAAAATACTTATTTTATATATGATATGGAAAGACAATATGAGCCGTGGAATGAAATTGAAAATAGTATTCCAGTAATGTTGAATGTATGGAAAAGTAAGCATGAAGACATTGCGACACTTTTTCGAAACAGAAATAAGCAAGAAGCTGAAGGCCCAATGATTCTTTTTGCAGCACATTTGTTATCAATTGTATATTGGCTAAATGAACAACCTGTTTATAGTTTGAACGAAATGGAAGATTACACGAGTATGTTGGAAGTACAACCAGTGAATTTTATAGAGCGCTATTCGTTCATTATAAAGAAACCGAATAATTATCATTCTTATATTCAGTTAGCGCAGTTGTATATTGAAATAGAAAAGTTATATGTAAAGAAAATGATAACAAAAAAGAAGTCCTTTTCTCGTTAAGAGAAAAGGACTTCTTTTTTGTTAAGAGAAAAGGACTTCTTTTTTGTATTAAGACTCTGTTGTAACAACATTTCCGTCTGCGTGTGGTGTATCTTCACCGGTATTGTGTTGTTGTTCTTGTTGTTTCTTAGCTTCTTCTTCAGCTTTTTTTCTAGCTTCCTCTTCAGCTTTCTTTTGAGCCTCTTCTTGCTGTTTACGTTGTTGTTCTTGTTGTTTTTTAGCTTCTTCTTCAGCTTTTTTTCTAGCTTCCTCTTCAGCTTTCTTTTGAGCTTCTTCTTGTTGTTTACGTTGTTGTTCTTGCTGCTGTTGCTCTTGTTGTTTACGCTGCTCTTCCTCAGCTTTTTTCTTAGCATCTTCTTGTTTTAATTTATCTTCATTAGCCTTTTTCTGAGCTTCCTCTTCAGCTTTCTTCTTAGCAGCCTCATCTTCAGCTTTCTTCGCGTCTGGAGTTCCTCCAGGCGCAGTGAAGGATGCTCCAACTGCTGGGCTTGTTCCAGTACCTTTTTTCGCTACTACAGAGAAGCTGTAAGTAACGCCTGGTTTAATACCACCGAGAGTAGCTGTCGTACCTTTTATTGATAAACTACCACTTGAACCGTCAGTCGCTTTATAGCTTGCGGCATACGCATCAACTTCTGCTGGTCCAGACCAGTTTAGTGTAACTGTGCTAGCGCCATCGAAAGTGACATTAAGACCACTAGGTGCATCTACTTTAATTTGTTTCACTGCATCTTTTTTAGCGCCTTTTACGTACAATTCACCATTTAATTCTTGTACAGAAGAAGGGCGTTCGAAACGAGTTTTATCTGTAGCGAATTTACTCATCATTACTTGGAACATTTGCTGTGCAATTCTAGTATAACGATCACTAATGTAGTTTTCTGGGCCATTTTTTTCGTAACCAGTCCATACTGCCATTGTATATTGCGGTGTATATCCAGCGAACCAGCTATCTCTGTTTGCATCAGCTGGAATACCATATTTTTTTATAACGTCTTCATCAAAGTTTTGTGTTCCTGTTTTACCGGCAACATCAACACCTGAAACGTATGCTGTTGGACCAGTACCGCCAGAACCAGGTCTTACTACGTCACGAAGAACGTCAGTCACCATGTAAGCTGTGTAGTCTTGCATCGCACGTTGCTCTTTCGGTTTAAAACTTTTCTTTTTCCCATCTGGGAAGATAACTTCTTTTACGAAGTGCGGTTTATTGTAGTTCCCACCATTACCAAAGGCTGCATATGCACCTGCTACTTGTAATGGTGAACTATCGTTACTACCAATTGCTGTTGATTCAAATGTTTTGCCGTCTTTAAATGTCATACCTAAACCTTCAGCAAACGCTTGTGACTTTGGAAGACCAACCGCTTGAGCTGTTTTTAAAGCTGGGATGTTTAATGACTTTTTCAAAGCTTCACGTAGTGAAACGTCACCTTTGTAACTATTTGTTGCATTTCGTATTTTTTTACCGTTGGAATACGTATACTCTGAGTCATTTAATTGATGGTATGTAGACCATTGTAAATTTTCAATTGCTGGTCCGTAGTCGAAAATTGGTTTCATTGTTGAACCGACTTGGCGTTTTAAATCAGTGGCCATATTATGACCTTTGAAAGTAGACTTACTTTCTTTACGCCCAGCTCCAATTGCACGAACTTCTCCAGATTGTGTATCCATAAATACGAATGATCCTTGGAATTGATCGTTCGGATACTTAATAAGATTGCCATCCATAATTTTTTCAGCATAATCTTGAGCATCTTGATCAAGTGTTGTATGAATCGTCAAACCATCTGAACCGATATTTACATCAGGATATTCTTTTTCAACTTCTTTTACAACCGCATCTAAAAATGCTTGATACTTCATCTCAGTTATTTCGGAAGACGGTTGAAGACCCTCTGTTACTGGGATCTTAACTGCATTATTCATTTCTTCTTTTGTTATATAACCGTGTCGATTCATTAATGACAATACGACATTACGACGATTTGTTGCTCGTTCAACATTTTCCTTTTTGGTTGGATCATAAATGTTTGGACCTTGGGGTAAACCAGCGAGCATAGCAGCTTCATGTAACTGTAAGTCTTTCAAATCTTTACCATAATATTTTTGCGCTGCTGTCGCAATACCATATGAACGGTTACCTAAATTAATCTTATTTAAGTACATTTCTAAAATCTCATGTTTAGAGTATTGTTGCTCTAATTTGTAAGATAGGTACCATTCTTGTACTTTTCTCTTTGCAGTTTTGTCCATCGTTAGAAAATAGTTTTTGACTACTTGTTGTGTAATCGTACTACCACCTTGAGATCCGAAACCTCCAGTGACATTTTCCATAACTGCTTTTGTAGTTCGTTTAAAATCAATTCCATTATGATCATAGAAACGTGAGTCCTCAGTTGCAAGGAATGCATTTTCAACTACTTTTGGAATTTGATCGTACGTAACGTGGGTTCGTTTTTCAGCACCGTATTCATAGAAAAAGTTCCCATCTTTATCAAGAAACTTTGTTGATAAAGGATTGACAAGTTTTGATTTGTCTAATTTTGGAGCGTCCTTCACCATAACAAAGAAAACGGAAACGCCAGCTACAAGACCAACGATACCAAGAAGTAGACAACCTATAAGGAATTTTTTAAAAAAGGAGCCTTTTTTCTTTGGTTTTTTCTCTGTATTTGTTTCTTGCTTTTGATTTTTTACATGATTTCGTTCTGTACGAGAACGATAATTATCTGACATTATACTTTCTCCTACCTTTCATTCTCTCCCCAAAAGTCGAAAAAAGAGCCTTAGTGATGACTCTATCACGAAAAATAAACCGTGTCTAGTACACGGATATAATCAATCCGAGGGTGATAACCGCATGATAATAAAGATCCATGCTCTACTATTTCTTCTTTCGTAATCGATTTTCGTCCACCAGTATTTTGACGATTCCAAAATGCAATAATATGTTTTGCATCTAATAAATAAAGTTCATCAAAAAGTGTAAATTTAATAATGACAAATGCAATTCCATTATGAGCGATTACTTGCTTCATATGCTCAATTTGATGAAGGTGGAAGTTTTGAAGTGGAAAACTCGTTTTATTTTTTGTTTCTTTCGCTTCAAAATCGATGTATTTCCCTTTATATACACCGTTGTAATCTGTTGTAGAAGGTTGTTTAAAATACGCTTCTTTTACCACTGCAGCACTTCGAGCGGGGTAATCTACTTTTACAATTTGAAGAGGTGTAGGTTTTTTATGTACACATGCAATATTATGGGTTAAGTAATATTCATTTGTTTCATTCAATTCCTCTTCAAGGGACATACCTCTGTTACTATAAGTATGTTTTTTTATTGGTGTTTTATGAGGTTGTGAAGCTTGATTGTACCGTTTTCCATTTGGGTAACGAATGGTCATAGTGTGTCCACTCCCAACTTGCTAAGAATTACTTACAAAGGTGATTATAACAAAAAATGAAAAAAGATGTGACCTTTTTGAAGAAAGGTATGATGACTTATTCATGTTTACATGGAATGATTATGAAAAAATTAAACAATATCGTAAAAATACGGTCTGTACAGAGGAAGAAAAAACAATGGTTTACAACATGAAGAGGGAAATAGAAATAGCTAATATGGACAACATTTCTCGAACGCAGTGTTATCAAGAATATTATGTAAGAAATAGTGAAATTAGGTGGGCTTTTTTAGCGAGTATGGTCTCGAGAAATGCGGGATGGAATATGACTGATTTACAAGGGAGGTATTATGCTACTGTTTTACCTCAAACAGTAAAAAAACATTTATTTTTGACTTATGAAGAAGCGAATTGGATTATTTTTTTAGATGCATTTCCTCAGCTGTTGTTATATGAAGAAAGTAAGAGGAGGCAGGTGCCACTATTCCATTTGTTACAATATTTTAACGTATCCATTTTTATGGAAAAGGAATGGATATATTTTTGGGAGAAAAAAGATATAAATAGACTTATGATAGCGCTTATTATAAATGAACAAAATAAAATTCAAAAACCAGTTATTGAGAATGCATATTTTAAAAAACATGTATTCCATACAGCGCTTTTTAAATTACAAGAAATGCTTCATATTAGTGCCGTTATATTCCCAACCGTTGAAGGGAAGATGTATGGTTTTTCAATTTATCAATTTGAAACGTTACAGAAGCGTATAGAACTAGGAAAGAAATTAGCAGCGTTACTATTTCATTGGAAGTATAAAAGTTTATTCCATAGGTTTGCATCGCAAACGATACACACAGGATCAAGAGCAGATTATGAATGTTATGTAAGAGAAGCTAGAAAATCTTGTACACCAGCTCTTAGAGAAGTTTATCCTGCTGTTGCACATGATGAAATAAGTATGAGAGATTGGTTTTGTAGAGATACGGAAATAAATGAACTATTTTTACCAGAAGAGTATAAGGGTGAAGTTGATATAACAGAATGGTATAAAAGAAAGAGGGAGCAAATCTATATTGCTTCCACCGTAAATCGTTTTGTTAAAAGGATAGATGAGTTCGTGATATAATAAAAAAGAAGTCCCGTCTTCATTTATGAAGACGGGACTTCTTAATGTGAAGTAACCCTGCTATGCGTGCTAAACATTTAATCTCAAAACGTAATGAATATAAGAGATTAAAGAAGTTTTACTTTATGTAGCAGGGAAGTTTGGACCATCTAATTTTGGGTTGCCAGTTTCGGGTTTATTTTGTTTATTTTGTTTTTTCTTTTTTTCGTTTTTGTTCTTTGCCATTTTCATGCACCTCCTTTTTGTATTGTTACCATTTCTATAAATGACATACAAAATGATTTCTTTGACGAATAACAACTAGTTTTGTCATGTGAGAAGGAGTGTGAAATCATTCGGCGAAATTACATGACAAAGGAAAAGCAAAGAAGGAGGCGTTTTGTATATGGCGATGGTTCAGAAGGAAGATGTAATGAAAACAATGGATCAAATGTTAAGTTCTCTCGATTTGCTGGAAATGAATATAGGGATTAGAATGAATCATGCATTAAAGGATAAGAGTGAAAAAATATGCAACAAGATAGAAATAACAGAAATGCATATTGAGCATATGGAAAATAAATTAGTGCATCACGAAGAAAAAGGGAATTGGGTGAAGGCATTTCAAAACGTCGTAGTGAGTGCATAATAAGGTGGGAATAAAATGAAGTATGAAGCATTAATACAGTCTTCGGAAAAACTTATGCAACATAATAATGAAGCAAATGTGAAAAAAAGAGAAATGATTGAATACGATTTTTATAAGGATATGAAACCGTTTGTAGATATGGTAGATGAGGAATTAAAAGTGTGGAAAGAATTAGCTTATGAATGGATTAAGGAAGAAAAACCAAAGTATATACATGTACAGCAAATTGATCAAGTGTACGATAATTTACAAACAAATGTGTTGCAATGTTTTGTAAATAAAGGAAAAGGTAAGCGATTCTTTGAAACGCATCAAGCCATTTCGTATACTTTGCAAAATATAATTGAGCAATGTAAGTAACAAGAGGGGAAACCCTCTTGTTTTTTATGCTTCTGTCATCGTTGTAGGCTTTGTTGCGCCGTTTATCTCTAATTCTTTTATTAATGTTCGGTAATCTGAAATACATATTTTTCCTTCGAGATACCAATGTCTCGCAAAGTCTAACAATTCATTTACATTCTCTGTGTAATACCCCTTTTTTTGAGAAAACGCTTGTTTTAAATCCCCTAATACCATGTTGATTCCTCCCCCATGAGAATCTTCTTCTTTTTTATCATAGCATGGAAGGGTTTTCTTTTATAATTTTTTAAAAATTTAAACTTCCGACAAAAATAGACAGATAATCCGTCACACAAATTATTTTACAAGTACATATTATATATGTAGAAACTTATGTGAAGGAGGAGAGAATGCATGTTTCAACAATCTAACGTATATCAGCAATCTAATCCATATGCACAGCAAAATATGTACCAATATAATACGGATACATATTTACGTTATAATATGTATCCTTTCGAGCCTCATTATGGAAATCAAAATTATTACCAGCCATTTGAAGTGTCGTTTATGAATCAACCGCAGCAACCTTATATGAACCAACAACCGCAACCTTATATGAATTCACAATACTATATGCCACCGCCATCCCCCTATAATCAACAAGCGATGTTTTATCCACCAAAACAACCGTACCCGACGCAAAATAAACAAAAGCAACAGCAACAACCAAGTCAATTTTCTAGTTTCGTTTCCCAATTTAAAAATTCAGATGGTAACTATGATGTAAATAAAATGATGAATACAGCTGGACAAATGATGAATGCAATGAATCAAGTAACAGGCATTGTAAAGCAAGTGGGAGGTTTTTTTGGTAAGTAATTTTGGAGGGTTGGCTATAAAAACATTGTATACGAAATAAAGGTCTAGACAAATTTCCTTAGAATAAATGGGTATATATAACAAGCGGCTTAACCTCTTTTCTCATATTGTAAAGTGTAATCAGATTTTTTTTATGAGAGAGGAGAGAAAAAACTATGCATCATTGTCATCCTTGCTTTGGAGGGCATAAGCCTACAGGACCTATTTGTACGACTGCTCCTGTCATTCATCCGACGAAACAATGCGTAACACATTCTTTTTCAACAACGGTGGTGCCACACATTTTCCCAACGCATACAACACATGTACACCATCAACAAATTAAAAACCAAAACTTCTTCCCACAAACAAACTCAAATGTAAATGTTGTAGACCCAATCGATCCAGGGTTCGGCGGATGTGGACCGTGTGGTCATGGACATCATCACCACGGTCATCAAATATCTCCATTTGGACCAGGGCCGAATGTATCACCGTTTGGACCAGGACCTAATGTATCACCATTTTTACCAAACAATGTATCACCAGTTGGACCAAATATTGGACCAAACGTTGGTGGAATATTTAAAAAGTAAATGATATGTTAGAACTAGCGAAATGCTAGTTCTTTTTTTGTAATTGGAGTGTTGATATGAAAGTTATTGCAGTAACAGGATATAAGCCATTTGAACTTGGAATATTTAAAAATGATCATCCAGGAGTAGAATGTATAAAAAAGGCGTTGCGTCGTAAATTAACTGCTTTTGTAGAAGATGGTTTAGAGTGGGTTATAATAAGTGGCCAGTTAGGTGTAGAATTATGGGCTGCTGAAGTTGTTTTTGAAATACAAGTAGAATATCCAGATTTAAAATTAGCGGTATTTACTCCATTTTTAGAACAAGAAGAGGGTTGGAAGGAAGATAACCGTGAATATTACGAGTTTATTCTCTCTCAAGCAGACCATGTTGATAGTATCACGAAACGTAAGTACGAAAGCCCAGAGCAATTTAAATTAAAAAATCAATTTTTTATTGAAAAAAGTGATGCGCTTTTAGCTGTATATGATGAAGAAAAACCAGGGAGTCCTAAATATATTGTAGAAGCAGCAAAGAAAAAAGGAGAAATAGAAAATTATCACAGTTATTTCATTCTTTTTTCCGATTTACAAGATATAATAGAAGAGGAACAGTGGAATAATGCTGAGTAATATGTAATATAGTACTCGTATATATGATTGACAAAAAGCATTGTTTCTGAAAAAATTTAGTTAATGAAAGTTTTGGCAAAAATTTGAGGTGAAGAAAATGATTTCGGATAAAATTAAATTAACGGCGAAAGATATTTTAGAAAAAGAATTTAAAACAGGTATGAGAGGTTATCAACAAGAAGAAGTAGACAAGTTTCTTGATATGATCATTAAAGATTATGAAGCTTTCCACAAGGAATTTGAGCAATTAAAGCAACAAAATGCTCGTTTAAAGCGTGAACTAGAAGAACAAAAGCTAGCAGCAACGCAAGTTCCGCAACAATCTGTACAAACACCAGTTGCGCAACCAGTATATAACAACACGAATACGGACATTTTAAAACGTCTATCGAATTTAGAAAAAGCTGTATTTGGAAGCAAGTTATACGAATAATTTCTGGTGATAAAAAGGTTAAAGCATTTTACATAGAAAAAAACATTGCAAAATCTTTTTGTTTCCACTATACTAATGGATGTCATAACGTTTGGGTAATCGCTGCAACGCCAACGTTGTAGAGGAAAGTCCATGCTCGCACGGCCTGAGATGGCTGTAGTGTTCGTGCCTAGCCAATTCATAAGCTAGGGTATTCTGGCTGTAAGGCTGGTTTAACGGCAGGGAAAAAACCTAAGTCCTTTCGGATATGGTTTGACTACCTTTAAAGTGCCACAGTGACGAAGTCCTTGAAGAAATGATAGGAGTGGAACGAGGTAAACCCCACGAGCGAGAAACCCAAATAATGGTAGGGGAATCTTTTCCAAGGAAATGAACGATGGGAAAGGACAGGTTGTATAACCTGTAGATAGATGATTGCCACCGGAGTACGAGGCGTGGGCCGTTTGCAGTACAAAGGAACAGAACATGGCTTACAGAACGTTATGAACCAACTATGAAATAACTCAGCTCTCCTTTGTTAGAGGAGGGCTTTTTATTTGTATGAAGTTATAAATGATGAGTTAAAATGGTTAATGAGAAAATTCTTCGTAAAATGTAATAATTAATAGGAGAAATAGCTATTAATTATTGTTTGAATATACATAAGAGGTGAATGCAAATGGGAAAAGTTACTTTAATCGCAACAGCGGCAATGGGTATTGAAGCTTTAGTTGCCCGAGAAGTTCGTGATCTAGGTTATGAATGCCAAGTAGAAAACAGCAAAGTAACATTTGAAGCAGATGAAAAGGCGATTTGTCGCACGAATTTATGGTTACGTACTGCGGACCGTGTGAAAATTAAAGTTGGCGAATTTAAAGCGACAACATTTGATGAGCTGTTTGAGAAAACGAAAGCATTAAACTGGGGAGATTATATTCCAGAGAACGGTGAGTTCCCTGTTATCGGTAAATCTTTAAAATCTGAGTTATTCAGTGTTTCGGATTGCCAACGTATCGTTAAAAAGGCTGTCGTTGAAAAATTAAAAACAACATATAAACGTACAACTTGGTTTGAAGAAGATGGCCCGTTATTCCGTATTGAGATTGCAATGTTAAAAGATATCGCAACATTAACAATCGATGCGAGCGGTGTTGGACTTCATAAACGTGGATATCGTGTGGATCAAGGGGAAGCTCCTTTAAAAGAAACATTAGCTGCGTCTTTAATTAAATTAACAAACTGGAAGCCAGATCGTCCTTTCGTGGATCCTTTCTGCGGATCAGGTACAATTCCGATTGAAGCAGCATTAATTGGACAAAATATCGCACCAGGTTTTAACCGTGGTTTTGCATCGGATGAGTGGGGCTGGGTTGGTAAACAAAACTGGCGTGAAGCTCGTCAAGAAGTAGAAGATTTAGCGAACTATGATCAACCATTGCAAATCATTGGATCAGATATTGATCATCGTATGATACGTGTTGCTCAAGATAATGCAGAAGAAGTAGGTTTAGGTGATTTAATTACATTTAAACAAATGCAAGTAAAAGATTTCACAACAAAAGAGGATTATGGCTATGTTGTAACGAATCCTCCATACGGAGAACGTTTAAGTGAAAAAGCACTTGTTGAACAACTGTATAAAGAAATGGGACAAGTATTCCGTCCATTAGACACATGGTCGACGTATGTATTAACAAGTTACGAAGCATTTGAGAAGTGCTACGGAAAAGATGCATCGAAGAAACGTAAACTGTTTAATGGATTTATCCGTACAGATTACTACCAATACTTCGGAAAACGTCCACCTCGTAATTCATAGTATAAAACTCCTTTAGCGCGCATATACTGGCTATTATGTAATGCGTAAAGGAGGAACTGATATGGATAGTTTCCAATTATCAATGATTCAAAAAGCTATTCACCGTACGTATGATGAGCTCGGAAAAGAAGTGGATAACGAAGGTGCGATTGTAGATGAAATACAAAAAGCACAAGAAGAATATTTGTTAGCTCTTTCGCATGAAACAGCGATAGATAAACGGTATTTAAAGTCATTAATATAGAAGAAAATTTTCCTTTTTCGAAAGGAAAATTTTTTTTCGTGTATTTCCATGTATTGCAACAGGGGAAAGTGGCTGCGCACATATGAGTAGCAGTTGCTATATCTTTTATAGAAAAACTTTTTGGTTGGAGGCTAAGGATGTTTACTGAGAAGAGATTACCATTTGAAGTAGGGAAACAAGATAATTTTTATGATAAGTTGAATGAGTGGATTGGAGATGTGTTTTACGACATCCTTCCGGAAAAAGGTTTTGAAGAGCGTGATGAACAAATTTTTATGGCGTTTCAATTAGAACGTGCTTTCCAAGAAAAGAAAGTAATGTTCGCAGAAGCGGGTGTAGGAACAGGGAAAACAATTGTATATCTTCTATATGCAATTTGCTATGCGCGTTATACTGGAAAACCAGCGATTATCGCTTGTGCTGATGAAACGTTAATTGAGCAGCTTGTGAAAGAAGAAGGGGACATTGCTAAATTATCTGAGGCATTAGGCTTATCGGTAGATGTAAGACTTGCGAAATCAATGGATAATTATTTGTGCTTACGTAAACTTGAAGATGTTATGAGTGGACGAGCTCCAGAAGTAATTGAAGATGTATACTACGAATTACCGCAGTTTGTATTTGATCATGGTACGATGCAAAACTTTACTCACTACGGTGACAGAAAAGAATTTCCTCTTTTAAATGATGAGGAATGGTCAAAAGTAAATTGGGATTACTTCCAAGATTGCTTCACTTGTGATTCTCGTCATCGTTGTGGTCAAACCCTTTCTCGTGAACATTATCGTAAAGCAGCAGATTTAATTATTTGTTCTCAAGATTTCTATATGGATCATATTTGGACGTATGATGCACGTAAACGTGAAGGGCAAATTCCGTTATTACCAGAAAGTAGCTGCGTTGTATTCGATGAAGGACATCTTGTAGAATATGCAGCTCAAAAAGCTTTAACGTATCGTTTAAAGCAAACGATGATGGAGCAACTTTTAACAAGATTGTTGCAAAACGATATTCGTGAAGAGTTTGCGCATTTAGTAGAAGAAACAATTTGGCAAACAGAGCGATTCTTTGATGTGTTACAAGAAAATAAAAAAGAAATTGCCGGTTCTGATCGTTTAGAAATTACTGTGACAGAAAAAGTAACTGCTGAAGCGAAGCGACTTTATGCGAAAATTGGTGAAGTCGGTGATGCATTAGTATTTGAAAGTGAAATGCATACAGTAAACACGTATGACTTAAATATCGTTGATGAACATTTAGATGTATTAGAACATTCACTTCGTCTGTTCATGCACGAGAAAAATGTAATTACATGGGGTGAAGAAGGTGATGGAGCCTTCACGTTAGTGATTATGCCACGTGCAGTTGAAGAAGTATTACAAGAGAAAGTATTCTCGAAGAAAATCCCGTATATTTTCTCTTCTGCTACATTATCTAATAACGATTCATTCGCATTTACAGCAAATAGCTTAGGAGTAAAAGATTACTTGTCATTCTCGGTTGCTTCACCGTTTGATTATGAGGAGCAAATGGCAGTAAACTTACTATTCCATACGAAAGAAAATGAATGGGAAAGAAAGTGTCAATATACACTTGAAAATATACAGAAAACAAATGGACGTACACTTGTATTATTCCGTACAACACAAGAACTTGCAGCGTTTAAAGAATATGTAAGTAAAGAACAAATGTCAGTTCCGTTCTTATATGAAGGGGACCAAGAAATTAGTCAGCTCGTTTCTCGTTTCCAAAATGAAGAAGAGACTGTACTTTGTGCCGTTCATTTATGGGAAGGTTTAGATATTCCTGGTTCATCATTATCACATGTTATTATTTGGTCATTACCATTCCCTCCAAACGATCCTGTGTTTGAAGCGAAGCGTAAACACGTAAATGATCCATTCTGGGATGTAGATGTACCATATATGATTTTACGTCTTCGTCAAGGGATTGGCCGTTTAATTCGTACGAGCGAGGATAAAGGTGCTATATCAATCTTCTTATCTGATACAGAAGATGAGAAAGTGGTAGAAGCGGTGAAAAACGTACTACCAGTAGAAGGTAAAGAATTATAAGGAGAAAGCTTGGCGCTTGCCAAGCTTTTTTTCTATTATAAAAGGAATTTGGATTTTCGTGTCGAATTAAGTTTGAGGTAGAAAAAGGAGGTTTTTATAGGATGACAGTAGCTACATATGAAGTGGAAAAACAATTTTTAACATATGTGAAGAAGATACAGAATTATGGAGAAGCATTAAGCTTAATGTTTTGGGACTTGAGAACAGGTGCGCCTAAAAAAGGTGTAGACCAGCGTTCAGAAGTAATTGGCATGCTTTCATCAGAAGTATTTGCTATGTCGACTTCAGATGAGATGGGGAACTATTTAACAGAGCTTGAAGCTTTAATACGTGAAGATAAACTTTCTGAAACGACGAAGAAAATGGTTGAAGAATGTCGTAAAGAATATGATAGAAATAAAAAAATTCCACAAGCAGAATATGAAGCGTATGTGAAATTAGAAGCGAAAGCGGAAAGTGTGTGGGAAGAGGCTCGCGAAAAATCTGATTTCGAAATGTTCCGTCCGTATTTAGAACAAATAGTTGAATATAAAAAGAAATTCATTACATATTGGGGTTACGAAACATATAAATATAATACATTATTAGATATGTATGAGCCAGGTATTACAGTAGAAGTGTTAGATCATGTATTTGGTCAGCTTCGTGAGCGTATCGTTCCGCTCGTAAAAGAAATATCGGAGTCACAAAAGAGACTAAAGACAAGTGCTTTATCAGAACATTTTTCAAAAGAAAAACAAAAAAACTTTACATTAGAGCTATTAAAGCAATTAAATTATGACTTTGAAGCAGGTCGTCTTGATGAAACGGTACATCCATTCGAGATTACATTAAATAGAGGGGATGTTCGTATTACGACACGCTATGACGAAAAAGATTTCCGTATGGCTGTGTTTGGCACAATTCATGAATGTGGTCATGCTGTATATGAACAAAATATTGCAGAGAAATTTGAAGGTACACCGCTATGTAGTGGAACATCTATGGGTATTCATGAGTCACAATCATTATTCTTTGAGAACTTTATCGGTCGTAATAAATCATTCTGGAAGAAAAATTATGATTTATTAAAAGAGTATAGCGATGGTCAATTCAATGATTTATCAGTAGATGAGTTTTACGATGCGATTAATGAATCGAAGCCGTCGTTTATTCGTATAGAAGCAGATGAGCTTACATATCCGCTTCACGTCATGGTTCGTTATGAACTTGAGAAAGAATTATTTGATGGTACATTACAAGTGAAGGATTTACCAGCCGCTTGGAATGATAAGATGGAAGCATATTTAGGAATTCGCCCGGCTAACGATGCACAAGGCGTATTACAAGATGTTCACTGGGCTGGTGGTTCATTTGGATACTTCCCATCTTATGCGCTTGGCTATATGTATGCAGCGCAATTTAAGCAAAGAATGTTAAAAGACATTCCGAACTTTGATGCATTATTAGAAGAAGGAAACGTAACACCAATTCGTGAATGGTTAACAGAAAATATTCACCAATACGGTAAAACGAAAAAGCCACTTGAAATTTTAGAAGATGTAACAGGTGAAGGATTAAATGCAAATTACTTAGCAGATTATTTAGAAGCGAAGTATAAAGAAATTTACGAGTTATAAAAAGAGCTGCTTACTTGCAGCTCTTTTTTTAAAGGGGGGAGAAAAATGGATTATACATATACAGTAATGACGCAAGAAGAAGCAGAAGAAATTGCATACAACTGGCATTATGAAGGGGAATATTCCTTTTATGATATAGAGGCAGATGAAGAAGATTTAGCTGAATTTTTACATGATGAGAGTAGGGGGGATCATACCTTTTCTGTGAAGGAAAATGGCACTCTCATTGGTTATTTTACTGTTTGTAAAATAAATGATGGGACGGTTGATATAGGTCTTGGAATGAAACCTAATATAACTGGAAATGGATTTGGATTACAGTTCGTAAACGCTGGACTAGCTTTTAGTAAAGAAAAATACGGATGCAAGTATATAACACTATCAGTAGCTACATTTAATAAGAGAGCAATTAAAGTGTATAAAAGGGCAGGGTTTGAAGCAGTTGGGACGTTTATACAGAAAACAAACGGTAGTTATTTTGAGTTTTTGAAAATGAACTATATATGTAAAAATGATTAAAAACAGAAGAATCTCCTCTGTTTTTTATTTTGATGCAGAAATAAATAATATTTTTGTAATTGGGTGCTTTGAATTTTTGATAGAGGATGTGTATGATTGAATTTCAGTAGTAAATGTGAAGTTTAGTCAGGAGAGGTAGAATGGTTACAATTAAAACGAAAAATGAAATAGATGTAATGCATGAATCTGGAAAGTTACTTGCTTCATGTCATAGAGAAATTGCGAAAATAATGAAACCAGGTATTACAACAAAAGAAATTAATACGTTTGTGGAAGCATATTTAGAACGGCATGGTGCAACGTCTGAGCAGAAAGGGTACAACGGATATCCATATGCGATATGTGCATCTGTAAATGATGAAATGTGTCATGCGTTTCCGGCCGATGTTCCTTTAACTGAGGGTGATATTGTAACAATTGACATGGTAGTAAACTTAAATGGTGGTCTTTCAGATTCTGCTTGGACGTATAGAGTTGGAAAAGTTTCTGATGAAGCAGAAAAGTTGTTACTAGTAGCTGAGAATGCTTTGTATAAAGGCATTGATCAGGCGATAATTGGTAATCATGTAGGAGATATTGGTTATGCGATTGAAAGTTATGTAGCAAGTGAAGGTTTTTCTGTCGCAAGAGACTTTACGGGACATGGAATTGGTAAAGAGATTCATGAAGAACCAGCAATTTTTCATTTTGGTAAGCCGGGACAAGGGCCTGAGTTACAAGAGGGAATGGTAATTACGATTGAGCCAATTGTCAATGTAGGTATGCGATATTCGAAAGTAGATTTAAATGGATGGACTGCGAAAACGATGGATGGGAAATTATCAGCTCAATATGAGCATACAATTGCGATTACAGAAGATGGACCGATCATTTTAACGAAGTTGTAATTTGGAATGAAAGAGTTTACAAAACTCGAACAAAAATGATGATTTTATAAAATTTGTCCGTGTTTTATTAATAAAAGCTTTTCAAAGTATAAAAAGTACGTTATAATCCTTCTATAAAATAAATAGTTAGCTACACTCATATAATCGCGGGGATATGGCCTGCAAGTTTCTACCGAAGTACCGTAAATACTTTGACTATGAGTGAGGACGAATATATTTGCTTGTTTAGCATTCTTTTTTTGCGAAACTCCAAAAGCGCGTCTCTCACTTGTAACGAGTGGTGGCGGCTTTTGGAGTTTTTTTATTGCATAAGAGGGGGAACAAACATGAAAGTATTACAAGAAAAGATTTTGAACGAAGGAAAGGTTTTATCTGGTGACGTATTAAAGGTAGATGCTTTTTTAAATCATCAAATTGATCCAGTACTTATGCAAGAAATCGGAAAAGAATTTGCTAAACGTTTTAAAGAAGAGAACATTACAAAAATCGTGACGATTGAATCTTCAGGTATTGCACCAGCGGTTATGGCTGCATTAGAACTTGGTGTAAAAGTAATTTTTGCTAGAAAGCGTAAATCGTTAACGTTACAAGATAATATGTATGTGGCAAACGTATATTCATTTACGAAACAAGAAACGAATGAAATTTCATTATCTCGAAATCATATCGATGAAAGTGATCGCGTTTTAATTATTGATGACTTTTTAGCAAACGGTCAGGCTGCTTTAGGTTTAATGAGTTTAGTAGAGCAAGCCGGAGCAAGTATTGCAGGTATTGGTATTGTTATTGAAAAAGCATTTCAAGATGGAGGAAAGAAGCTTCGTGAACAAGGAGTTCGTGTTGAATCACTAGCAGAAATTGCATCACTTGATAACGGCACAGTTACATTTGTACAGCATGAAACTGCGGAGGTGAAATAAGCGATGAAGCAACATCCATTTAAAATCGCATCACTTGGTATGCAGCATATGCTTGCAATGTATGCTGGTGCAATTATCGTTCCGCTTATTGTGGGCGGCGGACTTGGTTTAAATCAAAAAGAGTTAACGTACTTAGTCTCAATTGATTTATTAATGTGCGGCGTTGCGACAATTTTACAAGCATTATCAAATCGCTTTTTCGGTATTGGACTTCCAGTTGTACTTGGTTGTACATTTACAGCGGTTGGCCCGATGATTGCAATCGGGAAACAATACGGCGTATCCTCTATTTATGGAGCGATTATTGCTGCGGGGTTATTCGTTGTTATTTTTGCGAAATTATTTGGAAAGCTTGTAAAGCTGTTTCCCCCTGTTGTAACAGGATCTGTCGTTACCGTAATTGGAGTTACACTTGTTCCTGCCGCTATTAATGATATGGCTGGTGGAGTAGGAAGTAAAGATTTTGGTAGTCTTGAAAATTTAGCATTAGCATTTGGTGTGTTACTATTTATTATCATTATGTATCGTTTCTTTGACGGATTTATTCGTTCAATCTCTATTTTACTAGGTCTATTGTTCGGTACAATCGTTGCAGCATTTATGGGGAAAGTAAGCTTGCAAGCGGTTGGAGAAGCGGATTGGTTCCATGGTATCCAGCCATTTTATTTCGGTACACCAACATTTGAATTAACGCCAATTATTACGATGATTCTCGTTGCTTGCGTAGGGATTGTAGAAGCGACAGGCGTTTACTTTGCATTATCTGATATTTGCAATAAAAAGATTGGTGAAAAAGAATTAACAAAAGGTTATCGTGCAGAAGGATTAGCGATGGTGTTAGGTGGTATTTTCAACGCTTTTCCGTATACAACATACTCTCAAAACGTAGGGCTTGTTCAATTAACTGGAGTAAGAAATCGCGTGATTATTTACACGTGTGGTGGTATGTTAATCGTTCTTGGGTTCATTCCAAAAATCGCCGCTATTACAACAATCATTCCGAAATCAGTACTTGGCGGTGCGATGTTAGCGATGTTCGGTATGGTAATGGCATATGGTATTAAAATGTTAAGTAGCGTTGATTTTGGAAGACAAGAAAACTTATTAATCGTTGCATGTTCTGTCGGAATTGGACTAGGAGTTACTGTCGTTCCTACATTATTCTCACAACTTCCAGAAAGTATTCGTATTTTAACAGATAACGGAATCGTACTTGGAAGTGCGTCAGCAGTCCTTTTAAATATCGTATTTAATATGGTGCCGCAGCGTAAAGTGAAAGTAAAGGATGAACCAGTTCCGATACAAAGTGCGGTAAGAGAAGCGTAAAATTGATAAAAGGTTCAAATCGCATGCGATTTGAACCTTTTATTTTTGTGTTGCTTACGAGACCTTGCTTTTCTTTTTAAGTGGCATCATCTTTCCGTACGTACCAAGGCGCCATATATACTCAAGTGGCCCGTATTGGTAACGTGACAGCCACCAGCGGCTAATAAAGATTTGCAGCGTGTAGAAACCGATGCAAAATAGTGGTCCTACCCATAATGGAGCAAGATAATCATTTTTGAACAATATTCCGAATACAAGCAACGTAACAATTGTATGCGAGATATAATTTGTTAATGCCATTCGACCAACGTACTGGAACGGACGTAATATCTTTTGCCATTTTTCTTTTTGTAATAAACGCATGAGCGTGAAAATGTAGAATATGAATAATGTCTTTCCGCTTATCATCGTAATACCCATAAGTGAAAATGGTGTGTATGGTTGATTGTTCATAAAGAAGTAAACCATAATAAACCACATCGGTAATGTTAAAATGAACATAATGATTTGCCATTTTTTAAGTTTTGGATCTAATTCCTTAGCACGGCGGAAAATGTCTTTTTTACCGGCATATAATCCGAGTAAAAACAATCCTAGTGTTTCAGGAAGCATAATAAGACTGTTACGTATTGCTTCAGAATAGAAAGAATGGAATCGGTCTGTGATTTGTAAGCCCCAGTTTTCTAACGGCATAATTGCTGTGGAAAGGCCTAATTCCTCTACTGGCACGATTAACATGAGAAGAGAACCTAATAATGAGAACAGTTGCATGAAACTTAATAGTACAATTGACCATATTAAAATAGTACGTGGCTTTCTTTTGTAAAATAAAAATAAGAAAAACCCGGTAATTGCATAAGTATGTAAAATGTCTCCGTCCCATAAAAGAACGTAATGTAAGAAACCAAATAATAATAAAATAAGTAAGCGACGAACAAATAAAGTTTTTGGTCGATCTGTTTTCGCTTCAGCACGAGTCATAAAAATGTAAAATCCTAGGCCGAATAAAAACGAAAAGATAGTATAAAACTTTGTTTGAATAAACATATCGTAAAATAGGCGAATGTAGCTGTCTATCCCTTCGTAAATTCCTGTAATATCACGTGAGTCAATCCCGGCGATAACAGGCCAGTTCACAAGAAAAATACCAAGTACAGCTATTCCTCTAATAATATCGATGGAGTGTATCCTCTCGCCTTGTGAAATATTTTGTGTCATTATTTTCCTCCTTGTTAAGTAATTCCCTTTTATTATACAAAATGTAAGATGGAGGGTATAGGGTGGATTTCCATTTTTTTTAACTATTAAGTTATGTAAGATGAGATATAATAAGAGTGCACAACAAGTTTTACCTTTTTTCAAAACAGGCAGTGAAGCTCCTTCTTATAAGGGGCTTTCTTTATGAAAAAGTGTTGATAATGATTCTCTTTAATGATAAAATGTATTCAAAAGTGATAATCATTATCAAAAAAGGTTGGTGCATGAGTATGGTATATGCATTAGTAGCAGGTACAGTCGCTGTATATGCAGTTATTGCAAAGTATGTTTTAAATGGAGTAGGAACAGCAAAATGAGTGATATTACATAAAATCCCTTTCATTTGTAAAAAGAATGAAAGGGATTTTTTATTTTTAATGAGAATATGCTGAAAATTTAGTATGATAGTAAAGTGAAAAGATAATCAATGAGTAGGTGCATTTCTCACTGGTTATTGGCTTGCAAATAGCATATACATCTTGGATAAAGGGGAACAAGGGGATGACAAACATAGTACAGACAAACGGTATGAAAAAACTTGTTTGTTTTTATGAAGAGTGGCAAAAACACGGCGATGCAGAGAATAGCTTAAAGTTGTTTGAAGTAATTCAAAAATATAAACGAGAGCAGCTTATGATAGCATTCTGCGGTCACTTCTCAGCAGGGAAATCAACGATGATGAATCATCTATATAAAGCGCAGTTGTTACCGACAAGTCCAATTCCGACAAGCGCTAACGTCGTTAAAATTGAAAAGGGATTTGATCGTGTTGTTGTAACGATTAAATCTGGAGAGCAGTACGAATATGACGGTGCATATTCAGCAGAAGAATTAAAACAAATTTGTAAAGATGGCGATGAAGTAATTGGTGTTCATATTTATCGGAATGATGCGCCAATTCCTGAAGGTGTTATGTTAGTTGATACACCAGGGATTGATTCAACAGATGATGCCCATCAACTAGCGACAGAATCAACGCTGCATCTAGCAGACGTGATTTTTTATATGATGGATTATAATCACGTCCAATCGGAAGTGAATTTACAATTTGTTAAAGAATTGAAACAACGTAATAAAACGGTTTATCTCGTTGTAAATCAAATAGATAAACATAAAGAAAATGAATTATCGTTTGCGGATTATAGAGATAGTGTAAAACAATCATTCTCTAACTGGGATATTGAAGTAGATGGAGTTTATTATACATCATTACGAATGATGAACCATCCACATAATGAAATTGAAAACCTAGAAACGTTAATTACTTCTATTATGAAAGAAAAAGAGCAGTATGTAAGAGATGGAATGGAGCGAGAAACAGAATATTTAATGGGGGAACATTTCTCGTTTATTCTTTCTGAAAATGAAAAAGCTCTTTTGAAATATGAGGAAGAGTTAGCATCACCGCTTTCCATTTCAGAAATAGTTGAAAAGAAAGAAGAGCTAACGGAAATGAAACATCGCGAGGCTAATAAAGAGTCTCAAATGAGAAATGAATTTATAAAAGGTTTACAAGCTATATTAGATAACGCGTATTTAATGCCATTTGAAATGAGAGAATTGGCAAATGCGTACTTAGAAACGAAATTAACAAAATTTAAAGTTGGTTTGCTATTTGCGAAAGGAAAGACTGAGCAAGAAAAACAGAGACGTTTAGATGCTTTTTATGCTGCTTTGCAAAAGACTGTCGAAACGCAACTTGATTTTCATGTGAAAGAATTTATTGTTGCCTTCTTAAAAGAAGAAGGGTTGTTTACAGAAGAGATTGGGAAAGACATATATGCTTTAGAAATTGCTTTTGGACCAGAAATGTTAGCGGAAGTAATTAAACAAGGTGCAGGTTTCACAGGTGATTACTTACTTCTTTATACAGCGGATGTAGCGAATGAATTAAAGAAACGTTATTTTACAAAAGCACAGCAAATTTTTGATAAAAGTGCAGTCGTTTTAAAGCAAAAGGTAAAAGAAGCAGTTGATCGTGTTGAAGAAGAGATTGAAACATATACGATGTTGCAAACTGCGAAAGAAACACAATTGCAATACAGTAACAATTTGGAGGCATATGAAGGCTATTTACAAAATATTTGGCATGATCGTGTTGCTACACCAGAAGGATTGCAAGTAGAGGAAATATTGCAAAGTAAAAAACAAATTGTTAGTGAGAAATTCACACTACAAGAGCAGGAAATTGTAAATGATAACGTAGCGGCTCGTGAGGAAGAGATAAAAGGAACGGCAGCTTTAAATATTCAGCGTATATTAGAGAAAGTGAAGAAAGCTGAAACGATATTAGAGCCATTGCCAGCGCTAAAACATGTACAGCAAGAGGTAATAGAAAAAAGGCGCCGTGTGGAAACGAAACAATTTACAGTGGCATTATTTGGAGCTTTTAGTGCTGGGAAATCATCATTTGCCAATGCATTGCTTGGTGAAAAAGTACTTCCTGTGTCACCAAATCCGACGACGGCAACGATTAATCAAATTTTGCCAGTTACAGAGGAAAAACCACACGGAACAGTAATGGTTCAATTTAAATCAAAGCAAGCCTTATTAGAAGATATGAAAGCTGTTTATAAGCTGTTTCATTATGAGATTACTACGTTAGATGAAGCGTTAGCACAGATTGATAAAGTTATGAAATACCCTTCACCAACTGGAAAGCAAAAAACAACATTTAGCTTTTTACGAGCGGTACAAAAAGGGTATGATACGGTTTCTGCGCATTTAGGTGAGCAAGTACAAGTTACATTAGATGAGTTTTCTGATTATGTAGCGAATGAAGAAAAATCTTGTTTTGTTGAGTACATGGAGCTTTATTATGATTGTGCATTAACAAGGCAAGGAGTAGCGCTTGTAGACACACCTGGAGCGGATTCTATTAACGCCCGCCATACAGACGTTGCGTTCCAGTATATTAAAAACGCAGATGCTATTTTATTTGTCACGTATTATAATCACGTGTTCTCTCGTGCTGACCGTGAATTTTTAATTCAGCTTGGTCGTGTAAAGGATACTTTTGCTCTTGATAAAATGTTCTTCTTAATTAATGCGGCCGATTTAGCAGAGTCTGAAGAAGAGCTTGAAATGGTAAAAGGTTATATCGCAGATCAGCTACTGCAATACGGTATTAGGAATCCGCGTTTATTTGCAATTTCAAGTTTATGTGCGCTTGAAGAGAAACAAGGGAAAAATATTGAAAAAGAGAAGTACGGTATTTTACAAAACTCTGGGATTGCTAAGTTCGAGGAATCATTTACATCCTTTATGATGAGAGATTTAATGCTCGTATCTGTTCATGCTTTATATGGTGCATTGCAAGGGGCAGATCAGCTGTTAGTAAATATGATAAATGGTGCAAAGCAGGGGAATGAAGAGAAAGAGAAGCAAACGAAAAAATATGAAGCAGAGCGTGATCAACTACTTCATATTATTTCATCATATAGTGTGCTTGCTGAAGAACAGGCGATGCAAAATGAAGTGAAAGAATTGCTTTATTACGTGCAACAACGTCTATTCCTACGCTATAACGATGTGTTTACTGAATTTATTAATCCAGCATCGCTTCGAACGGATGGAAATGTGAAAGTGCAGTTGCAGCAGTGTGTTATGGAATTAGTAGCATTTATTCAGCATGATTTATTACAAGAAATGCGTGCGACATCATTACGCCTTGAAAAATGGATAGATAAAGCGATGAAGCGTGCAAAGAATGAAATTGTGGTGAACTGTAAAGTAGAAAATGAATCAATTTCTATGAATGGAACAGTGGAATATGAATATAAAGATATTACACATAAAGAACCGTTCCCTTCAGTTGAAATAAAAGATTTCAAAAAAGCATTGGCACACTTTAAAAACGAGAAAAGCTTTTTTGAAAAGAATGACAAAGCCTTTATGCAAGAAGACGTTAAATCTGTATTAGAACCTCTCGTATCAAACTATGTAGCTGATGAAAAAGATTTATTTGTTCATCATTATAAGCAAGAGTGGGATTTGAAATGGAACTTATTCCAAAAAGTGATGCAGCAAGATGTGATGAATTATTATGAAAGTGTATTATTTGCATTGGCTGAAACAATTGATGTATCACTATATGAACAAAGTAAAGAACAATTGCAAAAGCAATTAGTAGAGATTGAAAAAGAAATGTATGTGATGTAGTCGTTATGAGAAAAAGATTCGTTCGATTTTCTTTTGTAGTACAGTATCTAAAGATTTGACAAACCCAGCAAATTCATCGGTAGAAATCATATGAGTAAGAACGAGTCGTCTGCCGTCTGGTGTTTCACCGCATAAGACGAACGAAGAAAATTCATATGTTTTGTTTTCTACTACTAATTTTGGATAGGAATACGTGTCGCTCTTCTTCTTCTTTCCATCAATAGAGATGACGTTGCATTTTTTCTCATTGTTGTCCATGGTGAATCCCTCCTTTCTATTACTTATGGTAGACAAGGAGGGTTTAGAACAATAGAGAAGGGGGAATTTTTTATGACTGTTGTAATAGAACGTATTTCAAAAGAAGCTATACCGAAGTCTTTATTACTACTTGCCGATCCAAGTGAACAGCAAATTGGTGCATATGTACAAAGAGGATTAACATACGTAGCTAAGCAAGAGGATAATGTAATCGGTGTATATGTGATTTTGGAAACAAGGCCGAAGACGATGGAAATTATGAATATTGCGGTTGTAGAGCATTTGCAAGGAAAAGGCATTGGAAAGAAGCTAGTAAGTCATGCTATAGAAACTGCTAAAGGATATGGTATGTCAAAACTTGAAGTTGGTACAGGCAATTCTAGTGTTTCACAACTTGCTTTATATCAAAAATGTGGATTTCGTATTTTTTCTATTGATTTTGATTACTTTTCGAAGCATTATGAAGAAGAGATTATTGAAAATGGGATTGTATGCCGTGATATGATTCGGCTTGCAATGGAATTAAATCAGAACGTATAACTTATTTAGGGGGAAGAGAAGATGGAAGTACATAAAGCAATTACAGCACATTCTCGTAAACAAAATGAAAGTGTAAAAGCATGTTTACAATTAGATGCGCAGCGTGAAGCAGCTATTGAAGCAGCCGTATCTCTTGCGTCAAATGGGAAAGAATTTTCGGTTGATGTCATTAATGTTGTAACGAAGCAAATTAATGCTCTTGCAAAAAATGGTGTTACACTAGAGCGTAAATATGTTACAAAAGAAATGGTTATGGAGTATGTAAGTCGTTTGAAAGAGAAAGAAGGTCGTTAAAGATGTTAGTTACAGTCGAATGGTTACGTGAGCATATAGAAGATGAGAACGTCCGTATAATCGATTGTCGTTTTGATTTAGCGAATCCTAATTGGGGTAGAGAAAAGTATGAGGAAGAACATATTCCTCATGCATTATATTTTGATTTGAATGTAGATTTATCAAGTCCTATAACAGAACATGGTGGTCGCCACCCGTTACCGAATATTGAGGATTTTGCAGACAAGCTTTCGCAAGCTGGTATTGATGAACATACGAAAGTGATTGCATATGACAGTGAAGCGGGTGCAAATGCTTCTCGTCTTTGGTGGTTATTAAACTATGTAGGACATGAGAAAGTATATATATTAGATGGCGGATTTCCAGCATGGAAAGAGAATGGACTACCGGTAACAACGGAAATTTCTGTTACTAAACGAAAAGCATTCAAAGCAAATGTACAAAATCATATGCTTGTAACGATGGAAACGGTGAGAGAGAATATTTATGCAGGTGCAGATGTTACGTTAATTGATTCTAGAGAGCCAAAACGTTATGCTGGTGTAGAGGAACTTGTTGATCCGAAAGGAGGACACATTCCAACAGCAGTAAATTATTTTTGGAAGGATGGAATGCTGCAATCAGGACAATTTAAGAATGAAGCTCAGCAACAAGAACGATTCCAAAATCTTTCGAAAGATAAGGAAACAATTGTATATTGTGGTTCTGGTGTTACAGCATGTCCAAATATCGTTGCATTGAAATTAGCTGGATTCCAAAATGTTAAATTGTATGCAGGTAGCTGGAGTGATTGGATTTCTTATCCAGAAAATCAAATTGCAAAAGAAGAAGATTAATCACTTGCATGCAAAAATAATTTGTATTAAAATAAGGTCACAAGCAAGAGATTGCTCGAAAAACTTTGTATTTTACACATTGGAAACAATGTGATAATATAACGACAAGTAAATAATACATCCTGCGGTGTACGTAACTTATTTATGTCTAAAACCGATGTTAGTTATACGGAAGCTCAATATTTAGCGACCATCATCAAGCCTTCCTTGTGGAGGAAGATGTACGGTAACTGTGAGGGCATCCACCTGCGAGTAGCGGGTTTTTGGACATTTACGAGGAGCGGCACGTGCGGGGGTCTTATTTCAACTAACATTATATAAAATTCCTACGGTGTACGTAGCTTATGCATGTCTTAAACCAATAAGTTTAATATGGAAGTTCAATATTTAAATGTAGCTAACATGCCATCTTTTTAAGAAGGAAGTTACAAACATTTGTGAGAGCATCCACCTGTGAGAGCAGGTTTATGGACATCTAGAGAGAACGGCATATGTGGGGCTATATAAAAACCTTACGTTTTATACGTAAGGTTTTTTTGTTGCATACATATATCCATGTTATCTCGATTCACCTGTGAAGTTTCCGTAATAAATATAGCATTTTCTGTCTTCATCAATTTCTCTTGAATCTAAAGTAAACTCCATATGCATGCCGTCGCGCTGAATATATATAATATCTGAATGAAGAGATGGTAAAATTTCTTCATAGTTCCATACATCTTTACTTTCAATCAAGTTTGAACTTGTATTCTTTAGCTCTCTAATTTCAAAACCGATGTGGAAGTAAGTAGGATCTGAAGGATCGTTATAGAAAGTTTCTTGTTGAATATATATAACTGCTGTTCCGTCTGGATCTACTGAGGTTGCAGTGACAACATATGTATTTTTATCTTTTATAAAATATTCACAAGTCATGCGTGTTGGTGAAAAAAATTACGGGGAATGAATCGTACTATTTACCAGTAGGTATAAAAAAGGAGGAAGTATATGATTAATTTTTTATTATATTTAGCAGTAACACTTGGTCTTTTATGCATAGGTCTTTTCCTGATGGAAGTGACAACGAAAGTAAAAGAATTTAAGTTAATGGCCCAAGGGAATAAGGCAGTAAGCTATGTACTTGGAGGGCGATTACTTGGGTTAGCTATTGTTTTATATTCAACAGCAGCTAATTCCATTTCACTTCTTGATATGGTTTCGTGGGGAGCGGTTGGGATTTTGGCTCAAATTATCGTCTTTTATTTAGCTGAGTGGCTTACACCACGCTTTAATATAAATAAAAGTCTTGAAGAAGATAATCAAGCGGTCGGTCTTTTTCTTATGTTTTTATCGCTTTCCATTGGGATTGTAATTGCTGGTTGTATAACTTATTGAAAACTGTACGTTTAAACGTAAGGTTTTTATTTTTACTAATTTTAAAATATGTGCTTCATTCATTTAATACGTAGAAAGAGAAATAGTATGTATATGAGAGGGAGTTGTTGTAATAAGGAAAAGATTCCATTCAAGGTGTTGACATCTATTTTAAATAAGAGTAACATTTTCTATGTAATAAAAATAAGTCTCTGTTAGGTGAGGCTCCTGTATAGAGAAATGCTACTGCCCAAAAATGTCGAGAGACGCCAATGGGTCAACAGGAATGATCGAATTAAGGTTTTTCTTAACGTAGCTGGTAATGTACCTATGCTATACAGTGCTAAAACTCGGCGAGGGAGAGGTCCGTAGATTTCTAATTGTATTAGGAATCGCTTATTTGTGTATGTCATGGCCTTTACTCTTTTCGGAGTAAGGGTCTTTTTGTTACAAAGCTATGAGTCATTTCATAGTATAAACTATAAAATAAAACGAGGAGGTGAGGAGCATGTCAAATTCTGACTCGGTTCCGTTACCCATATACTTCAAATCAAAAATATATGATGTAGGCAGGAAACGACTTGTTCCTCCCTCTATATTTATCACTATGTAGCGTTTATATGTATGTTTAAGCGCTAGACACTTTTACAGTAAAGTGGATAAATCGAGAAACAAAGCGTTTCTTCCTATGTTGTAAAGGAGGAGACGATAATATGTTATATGCAAACAAAACTGTGGGTAACACGTCATATAAATTAAGCAAAAAATCAATGAAAGAACAAACATTGCTTCAAAAAAATAAAGATTTATTAATTGAAATCGCAACGAGAGATGTAAAATCTGTATTTGCGTATTTTAAAACAACAAGAGATGGATTATCTGTGAAAGAGGCACAAAAACGTATTCAAGTATACGGCCGAAATGAATTAACTTCAAAAAGAGCTCGTATTGCAGAAGTGATGATGAAGCTAGGTGGAATGATCCCAGGTTTTTCAAAACAACATGTGAGAGATGGATTACAATGTGAGAAAATTACGGTGTCTCGAGTAGAATGTTCTAGTGTAACAGGTGTAAACGGTGAATTAAAAATGATGACTTTGCCAGTACAAGAGCTTGTTCCTGGTGATATCATTTTCCTTTCAGAAGGTGATACAGTACCAGCAGATGTACGTATCATTTATGCAAATGATCTATTAGTAAATGAATCTGTGCTAACAGGAAACGATGCGAGTATTGAGAAATTTGAAAGTTGCTATCATCTTGAACGCAAACGATTTATTCCTTTGAAAAGAATGAAAGACTATAATCCACTTGAACTTGAAAATGTATGTTTCAAAGGGACGTATATTGTTGGCGGGAATGCAAAGGCTGTAGTAGTTTCAACTGGGAAAAATACGTATTCAGGGATTCTTCATACTTGTTGTAGTAGAACGTCTTAATATGTAATTGATGCTAAATATACAAAAACAATGTATAATAGACAAAGTTGAAAAACGTAGAATGGTAATCTATTTATATAACCTTACGTGATGACGTGAGGTTATTATTTTTTTGGTAGGAGAGGAATTATGAAAAAAGTATTATTAGTTGATGGTATGGCACTATTATTTCGTGCTTTTTATGCAACAAGTGTCTATGGACAGTTTATGAAACGACAAGATGGTACCCCTACAAATGGGATTCATGGTTATATGAAACATTTATTAACGGCAATGCAAGCAATTGAACCGACACATATCGTAACATGCTGGGATATGGGAAGTACAACATTTAGAACAGAATCGTTCTCAAATTATAAAGCGAATCGTGCAGCGCCGCCTGAAGAATTAATTCCGCAATTTGATCTAGTGCAAGAAATGACTGCAAAATTATCTGTTCCAGTTATCGGTCTGAAAGGGTATGAAGCGGATGATTGTATCGGTACACTAGCAAAACAATATTGCAATGAAGCGGAAGTTTATATTTTAACAGGTGATACGGATTTACTTCAGCTTGTTGATAAGAACGTTACAGTTATGCTTCTGCGCAAAGGAATTGGAAATTACGAGTATTACACACCGGAGAAAATTATGGAAGAAAAAGGTGTAGAACCGTGGCAAATTGTTCATGCGAAAGCTTTTATGGGAGATACAAGTGATAATTATCCAGGTGTAAAAGGTATTGGTGAAAAAACAGCGTATAAGCTTATTCAAGAACACGGAACAGTATCAGCTGTACTAGAAAACATAACATCATTAACGAAAGCGCAACGTACGAAGATTGAAAGTGATTTAGAGAATTTAAATATTTCATTACAATTGGCACAAATTCATTGTGAAGTTCCTATTTCATGTTCACTAGAAGAAGGATTACACACAATAGATGAAGAAAAATTACGATTCGTTTGTGAAGAAATGAATTGGGGAAGACCTGAAATATTAATCAATATGCTGTAAATAGTTGAAAAGAAGGATGTTGCATAAGTCGAACTTAGACTAGGTGACACCTTCTTTTTTAATTTGGAAAACAGTATGTTAATAAGTGAAAATATATGAAATTTAGATTGTGATATATAAACGTTTAGATAATATAAACCGATATAAGATGATGCAAATGGCGATTGATGTAATTGAATGAAACAACTATAGACTTTTTTAGGGGAATCTCTTTTTTTGAGTGTTCACAAAGTTGTCAGAAAATAAACGGAATTTTCATATGAAGTTCAAATAGAATTCACAACAATCAATTATTATAAGAACAACCAGATAATTCATTATCTTTTATCCCACTTTAATGGGCAGTAAGACCCCCATCTTAAAATTCAGCGAAAGCAAAGAAGTTAGGTGGGGGATCAACTGCCCATAAAAGTCCGATTGGTTCAACTAATAATCAGTGGGGGATGAAGAAAACCCCCACTGATTAAAGTTTCACTTTATATAAATCATCCCCCAAGGAGGACAATGAAAATGAGAAAAAAAGTGAGAAAATCTTTTAAACAATTATTAATTGAAAATAAACAATCACTATTAAATAATAAAGAAAATATGAAAGAAATTGAGGAACGAATTGAGAAACGACATGTAGCATATCAAGTTGCTAGTAATTGAGTATAATAATTTTTCCTATGAAAAAAGCTTGTAGTTTAGAGACTATCCAAACTACAAGCTTTTTCTTTTGTATTACTTCCACCAAATCCAAGCCCAAAAGTAATTTCGTACATTTCGAGGAGTAATCCGTATGAAGCGTTCACCGTCAAAGAAGCAATTCAAATTTGGAAGTGTTTCATCTGGATTTTCTGGAACAAAGGTGACGATGTTTTCGTTACTTATAACAGATACTGTAATTGGTGGGTCCGTAGGCGAGACTTGAAGTTGTAACGAAATAGTAGTCGTATTTTTAAATTCATTAGTAACAGGTGGACTTATTACTTGTACTGTGAATAACACGATAATTGTTTCGTTTGGTTCCAAATTAGTAGCGACTAGGAAACCGATATTCGGATTCGCTAGTGGAGAGTGTTCACCGTTAATGGAGACAGTGCCGTTTATAAATTGTAAACCTGCTGGAATAGTATCCTGTAAAGAAATATTTAAGAGTGAAATCTCCGAAGTATTCGTAATACGCACCGTGTAATCAAAATATTGATTTAAATAAGCAGAGCTGACGGAAGCGTTTTTCGTGACTGTCGCAGTTACAAATTGAACTGGTATACGAACAATATTCGAATTAACAACGAAAGTAATAATCGGATCCTGTGGTGTCAATTGGAAAGCGGCTGTAACTGTTGCAGAATTTATAATTGTACTGTTTGAAGGAATGGAAGTTACGAGCACTTGAAATGTTATCGTTGCTACTGAGCCTGCAGGTAAAGCGCCGATATTCATACCAGTGTCTGGACGGACAGTTGGTACCGGAGTACCGTTAATTGTTACGCTATTTTCTATAAATGTTGTACCAGCCGGAATAGTGTCTATAACAGAAGTATTGATTGTCGGAATTGGGGAGTGATTAAATACCGCTAATGTGAATGTAATTATATCTCCAATAACGACAATAGATTTGTCAGCTGTTTTTTCAATACGAACCATCGGATCAATGACTGTCGTTGTAACGGTATTTGTTTGTTTTGTAATTGTAATAGGTGGTTTTGTTGGATCGATGATAACGGTATAGGAAACAGAAGCATCATTATTAATTGTAGGTTGAAGAGTAGAAGAAGATATTGTTATTTGGAACGTAATAATAACAGATTCACTAGGAGCAAGAGTTCCTAACGTAATACCATTTTCAGGATTCGTATTAGGTTGATTGATTCCGTTAATTGTAACACTACCAATAACGAATGTCGTATCTACTGGTGCTGTGTCTACTAAAAGAAGATCTTCAATAGTGATATTACCACTATTAGTAATAGTAATGGTGTACGTTAAAGTTTGATCAGGTAAGGCACTCGTGAAATCAACAGCTTTTATGGCAATGACATTATCATTTTGGACAGTCGTTGTGACAGTATTTGTTGTGGTTGTATTTGTAACAGGTGCGTTATTTGGATTGACGGTATAGTTAAAGGTAGTAATTGCATTGTTGTTGAGTTCATTTGGTGTTGGGATAGAAGTCACAGAAACTTGGAATGAAGCGATAGCATCTCCACCAACAATTATAGTGTCAATTGGTATACCGCTTACTGGATTAACTCCCGGAAGCGTTTTTCCGTTTACAATAACGCTATTTTCTATAAACGTAGTACCTTGAGGAATCATATCTTGAATGACTACATCATTTGCTGCAACATTACCAGTTTGATTGAGTGTAATCGTATACGTTAACGTATCACCAACCGTTGCAAATGCCAGGTCAACAGCTTTATTACTATTTAAAGTCGCGTGATTAATTTCTGTTACGGCAGCTGATGAAATAATAGTTTCTGTAATAGGTGGTCGATCTGGTAACGTGTATTGAAATTCAATTGTACTCGTGTTAGAAATTGGATTTGTTTGTGGGATCGAAGTAACACGTACTTGGAATAGAATAGTTGCTGTCGTATTAGGTGGAATGGTATCAATTTGTATACCGTGAAGAGGGTTGTCATTTGGCCGAGCGTTGCCGTTCACGATAACACTATTCTCTATAAAGCTCGTATCTGCCGGGATAATATCTGTAGCAATAATGTTTTCGACTTGTATATTTCCGTTATTTATGATGGAAATTGTATAAGGGATGATAGTTTGTAAGTCAGCATATTGGATAGGTGTTGTTTTTGTCGCAATTACATTAGCGGAAATAACTTCAGTGAAGGTAATATTGCTAGTCGATATTTGTTCTTCCACGTTAATTGTATAACGAGAAGTTGATTGATTTTGAACATGGCCGGTAGCTGGAAGAGCTATGACGGTAACAGAAAATGTGACTGAGATAGAAATGTTAGGAGCAATCGTTCCTACAAGTATACCGGTACTTGGATTGGCGTTAAGTTGCGGAATATTATTTATTAAAACGCTACCGTCAATAAAGGTAGTTCCACCAGGAATGTTGTCTGTAAATACAACCGCAGTGGCATCTGTATTCCCTGTATTCGTTAAAGTTGTTGTATAAGTTAAAATGTCACCAATCGCTACAGAAGTTAAATCAACAGTTTTAAGTGAAACGATATCAGCATCATTAATTTGAACAAAAGTAGTGTTGGAAGTAGTCGATTTTTGAATTGGTGCAAAATCAGGGGTGAAAACAAAGTCGTAGATGATGTTTGCAGTATTAGGTGTTGGATTTACATCAGGTAAATTCGTAACGGAAACTTGGAAGGTTATTGTAGCCATTTGACCTGATGCGATATTAGGAATGGAAAAGCCGATATTCGGATCTGCTGCAGGAAGCACAGTATTGTTAACTATTACACTTCCCGGAATAAATACTGTTCCATCTTCTATCGTATCTGTAAAAAAGATGGAGTTAGTTGTAGTGGATCCGTTATTTTGAATAAAGACTGTATATGCAACGGTTTCATCGATATTAGCTAATACTGTATTAGCGGATTTTGTAGCGGTAAGAATTACATCAATAAATTGTATATTGGTAGTATTGGAAAATGCCGTTTCTGAAATTGGTGGTAAGCTTGGATCTGGCTCATACTCATAGTGGATGACGGCGATATTATTCATGTTATTTTGAGAAGGTATAGAGACTACATTTACTTGGAATGTAACGATAATTGTATTGTTTGGAAGGATAATATTAAGGGTGATACCGGTAATTGGATTTTCGTTAGGTCTTGGTATGCCATCTACAAGAATGCTATTTGGAACGAATGTAGTGCCAGCAGCAATTGCGTCAATTAGGAGAGTATTTGTAATAGGTACTGTACCAGTGTTTGTAATCGCGACTGTATATGTGATGATTTGACCGATGCGTGTAATAGATCTGTTAGCGGATTTAATTGCAATAACATTTGCTGTACGGACTTCAGTATTTACTGCATTTGATAACGATCTACGCTGAATAATAGGGGAACTAGGCTCAATTTGATATTCATACGAAGTGTCTGAAATGTTAATGACTATGTTGTCAGGAGGTATACTTGTAAGTTGTACTTGGAATGAAATAGTGACTGTTTCATTTGGTTGTATCGTGTCAAGCGTTATGCCAATTTCAGGATTCGCACCAGGCTGAATCACATTATTTATTGATAAGCTATCTTTAATAAATATCGTACCTTCTGGAATATTGTCAATGAACACTGTATTGTTAGCCGGAACAGTTCCGATATTTTGTAGTGTATTTGTGTAGGTAATATTTTGCCCGATAGATACGAAAGTAACGTTCGCCTGTTTAACAGAAATAATATTTGCATTTTGAAGCGATGTTGTAACGATATTAGAAGTTACAGAACGATTCACTGGGGGAGCTGCAGGAATACTTACATATTGGTACGTTGCTGAAGATTGATTTACAATTTCGGTTTCAGTAGGTGGATTATTTGTTTGTACTTGAAATAGTATTGTTTTGGAACTGTTAGCTTGAATCGTTCCAATTGCTATTCCGTTTTCAGGGTTTACACCTGGCTGAAGTACACCGTTAATTGTGACGCTGTCGGTAACGAATGTAGTCCCAGCTGGAATAGAATCTGTAAAAATAATATTTATTGCGTCAACATTGCCGAGATTTTTCACTTCAGAAATATAAAGGATCGTTCCGCCAATATCTACAGTTGTTGGATTGGATGTTTTTGTAATTGTCAATTGTGCTTGCACGAAATTTGTAATGACGATATTACTAGTAGATGTTTCCGTAATAGGCGGTTGCTCTGGATCTGGTTGAATTGTATATGTTGTATTAGATTGATTTGTAATCGATTGTTGCGAGAATGGATCGTTAATAAGAACTTGGAACGAAATAAGGTGAGTAGCGTTTGCTGCTAGGTTAGGTAAAGTAACCCCTGCGTTTGGATTTGCACCAAGTATAGCTGTTCCGTTAAGTGTAAAACTATTTTCTATGAATGTAGTCCCTTCTGAAATAGTATCTGAAAATATGAGATTTGTAGCTGGAATATTTCCGGTATTCTCTAGTGTTATCGTATAGGTCAAAATGTCACCTGTTGTTGCTTGTTGTGCATTAACTGCTTTTAAAGAAAGGACATTCGCATCCGAAATTTGTGTGAAAGCTGGATTAGACGCAATTGTTCGAGAGATGATAGGAGCGTTTGGATCGGCGATAAAAGTATAGTCAATACGGGCTATATTAGAAATTGGATTCGCGGTTGGAATAGATTGAACGATAACTTGGAATGTGACGGTGACGATTTCTGACGGCGCAATGGAGTTTATTGGTATTCCTACGTTTGGATCGGCACCTGGAATTGAGATACTATTAATGATCACGCTATTTGGAATCAATGCAGTTCCTTCTGGGACCAAATCTGTTAAAGTAACCGTATTTGCAGTTGTATTCCCGTTGTTTTGAATGACGACAGTGTAAGTGATTGTACCGTTAGTAGATTGTACGAGAGAATCTGTATTTTTAATTACGGATAACGATGCATCAACGACGGCTGTACTAACCGTATTAGATGAGGAGGTTGCTGTAACTGGAGGTTGACTCGGATCGACAGTATACGTGTAACTTGTAAGTGCTTGATTTATAATTGCTCCTTGCGGTGGAATAGAGCTTGCACGAAATTGGAACGTAATAGTAGCAGAATTACCTGGTGCGACAATACCAATGGGAATGCCAAGAGTTGGACTTGCATCGGGAAGTGAAATCCCGTTGAGTGTAACACTATTTGGAATAAATAATGCTCCTTCAGGAACTCCGTTAATGAGTAATACAGAGTTTGCAGGGAAGTTTCCAGTGTTTGTTAATGTTGCAGTGTACGTAATTATATCTCCAATAGATACGATTGTTCGATCTGCTTCTAAAAGCGTTGTAACAGTAGCGTTATTAATTTGTGTAGAAGCGCTATTAGAAGTTATTGTGCCGGTAACAGGAGGAGATGCCGGATCAACGATGAATTCGTATTGAATAGATGCAACGTTTGTAATTGGGTTGGAAGGTGGAGTAGATGTAACTATGACTTGGAAAGTAACGATTAAGGAACTGTTCGTACTAACGGTTCCGATGTTAACTCCGTTATTTGGATTTGCATCTGGAATGGTACTTCCATTTACAGCAAAACTATTTTCAATAAAGGTAGTTCCTTCTGGAATGAGGTCTGAGAAATTTACATTCGTAGCGTTCGTATTGCCGCTATTTTGAATTAAAACTGTATAAGTGATCGTGTCGCCAATATTTGCAAAGGCTGTACTAGCAGTTTTTATAGCTGAAAGTATTGCTGTATTAATAGAAGTAACAAAGACGTTCGTTTCCACGTTGCCAGGCTGAGCCTGTAATGCATTGCCTACGTTATATTGGAAGTTCACAAATGCTAAGTTTTGGAGTTCAGGAGTGAATGTTGTTGGATTGCTTACAATTTGAACTTGGAATATGATTGTTACAGTTTGATTTGGATTGACTGTATTTATGCCAACACCGTTAATGATAGAAGCGGATGGTAATGAAGTACCGTCAACAACAACTGATCCTGCAACAAATTGTGCCCATGAAGGTAAAGGGTCTGAGAAAACAACGTTGTTAGCTGGAATATTTCCTGTATTCATAATCGTAGTTGTATACGTAATCGTATCACCAATCGTCGCAAAAGCTTTATCTCCAATTTTAATTGTGTTTAAAATTGCGCTTTCGATTTTTGTTGAAATAGTAGTAGAAGCAATACTTTTTGAAACTGGTGGATTAGCAGGGTTAACGATATGCTGGAAGTTAACGCTAGCTTGATTCGTAATTGGATTTATAGGTGGAATTTCATTGGTATTAATATGAAATGCTACGATGACAGACTGGTTTGGCGCGATATCACCAATTGGAACCCCTGTAACGATATCTGCATTTGGGATGCTAGTTCCGTTAAGTGTAAAACTATTCGGTTCAAAGGAAGTTCCATCTGGAATAAGGTCGGTGAAAATAACATTTGATGCACTAACATTTCCGCTATTTGTAATGGTAACGGAGTAGATAATATCTTGCCCAATATTTACTGTTGACACATTTGAATTTTTCTGTGCAGTAAGGATAGCGCTATTAATTTGTGTAGTCGTTGTATTAGATTGATTAGAAGTTGTAATAGGTGATTGGCTAGGATTAACGACATAATGATATGTGATAGAAGTAGAATTAGAAATAGGATTCAGTGTTGGAAGTGTAGTAACAGTTGCTTGGAATGTGACAATTGCCGCATCACCACCGTTAATGGAACCGATATTTACACCAGTAGATAAATCAGCATTTGGAATGGTTTGCCCATTAACTGTGAAACTATTTGAAACGAAACTTAAATTGCTATCAAGTATATCGATAACGGTAACATCAGTTGCAGCCACATTCCCGGTATTAGGGAGGTTAAGTGTAAATGTTATTGTATTACCAACATCCGCAAAGGTAAGATCTGCTGTTTTTGTACTTATAATATTTGCGTTGTTTATTTGAAGAAGCGTCGTGTTGGAAGTAGCTGAACTCGATACTGGAGGGTTAACAGGATCAACAATAAACTCATATGTCGTTGACGCTGTATTCGGTGCTGGATTAATAGGGGGAATGCTGTTCACTGTAACTTGAAAGACGATACTATATATTTCATTTGGTGGAAGTGTTGCAAGCGATACACCAGTATTCAGATTCGCGTCAGGTTGTAAAACACCATCAACGGTTAATGTATTAGGAACAAATGTGAGTCCACTCGGTAATACATCCGTGAATACAATACTAGTCGCATCCGTATTTCCTATATTCGAAATAGAAGTAGTATAAAAAGCAGTTTGCCCAATATCTGCAAAGGATATATTTTCGTTTTTAGTCATAGATAATATAGCTTCTTTAATTTGTGTGGAAACAGGATTACTAATTGAAGTTTCTGGATCAGGTGGTGAGACTAATTGATATGATGTTGATGAGAAATTTACAATTGGGTTTTCGGTTGGTAATGATGTTACAGTAACTTGGAATGAAACTGTTATTGTATTCCCAGCTGTTATAGTCCCGACATTTACACCATTGGATGGATCCGCACCAATTTGGGGAATTCCATTAATAGAAAATGTGCTTGTAATAAATGTAGTTCCGCTCGGTATTGTATCTGAGAAAATAACATTTTGTGCGGATGAGTTTCCATTGTTTGTTAAAGTGACAGTGTAAGTGAGTGTATCTCCGATATGGCTAAATGCTTTATCAACTTGTTTAGATGAAAGAATGGTAGCTGTATTAATTGTAGTAAATGTTGTGTTTGAAGTAACATTTCTTGAAACAATTGGTGCATTTGGATCAGCGATAAATGTGTAAGAAGCAGTAGCGGAATTGGCAATAGGATTTTGGGGTGGTGTAGAAGTAGCGGTAACTTGAAATGCTATAGATATTGAGCTGTTAGGAGCAATTGATCCAATTTACCTGTATTAGGATTAAGGCCAAGTTGTGTGAGGCCATTTATTGTGACACTACCAGAAACGAATGATGTGCCGTCTGGAATAAGGTCAGTGAACGTAATATTCGTAGCGTTTGTATTCCCGGTATTTGTCAAAAGTGTCGTATAGGTAATGGTATCACCTAGTGTTACAAGTGTTTGATCTACAGATTTCACCATCGTTATCATAGCATCTAGTACAGGGTTTGTAACGATATTCGTTGAAGTAGAAGTTGTAACAGGAGTTCCGTTTGGATCGACAGTATAAGAATATAAAATTGTGTCATTACCCATAATTGAACTTGAGGAGGGAACAGAAAGAACATTTGCTTGGAAAGTAACGGTTACTGTTTCACCAGGAGCGATATTTGGTATATTTACTCCAAGAGCTGGCTGTGCACCAAGTTGCTGAACACCATTGATTGTGATTGAATTTGGTATAAATGTAGTGTTAGCTGGAATAGCGCTTGTAAATGTTATGTTTTTTGCTGTCGAATTTCCTGTATTTGTAATCGTGGTTGTATACGTAATCGTATCACCGACAGAAATAATGGATTTATCAGCGCTTTTTGTAGTAGTTAATATGGCGCTATTTATTGTCGTAGTAACGGTATTAGATGAAGCGGTTTGAGTGATAACTGGTTGACTTGGATTAACAATATGCTGAAATTGTACAGAACTAGAATTAGAGATTGGATTTATACTTGGAATGTTTATAACAAGTGCATTAATAGTAATAACGGCCATTCCGCTTGGGTTTATATTTCCAATTTGTATGCCATTAGCTGGATTTCCGATTTGCTGCGTACCAGAATCATTTACAAGAGTACCAGATATAAATGTTGTTCCATCAGGCAAAATATCGGTGAAAATTATATTTTGTGAAGTGACATTTCCAGGGTTACTTAATGTAATTGTATAAGAAATTGTATCGCCAATCGTTGCGAAAGTTTTATCTACAGATTTAACAAGTGCGATTTCCCCAGAATTTATTTGTGCTGAAACAGAATTGGATGTCGTATTTCGTGAAACAAGTGGTAAATTAGGTCCTGTCATAAATTGATAATCAATAGAAGCACCGTTTACAACCGGTGAATTTGGCCCCCCAGGTCCAATTGTGAAAATTGGATTTGGAATGCTAACTACTTGCACACGGAAGGTAACGTTTATAAAATCTCTTGCAATAATATCCCCAATTGGTATCCCGTTCGCTGGATTTACCCCAGGCAATAAAACCCCACCTACTCGAACACTATCTTCTATAAATACTGTATTGTTTGGAATCGGATCTGTAAAAATGATATTCGTAGCAGTTGCATTCCCTATATTTTCTAATAAAACAGTATACGTTAAAAAGGAATTTCCAGGTGCGACGTCAGAGAATAGTCGATCCACACTTTTCGTTGCTTGAATAATCGCTTCGTTAATTTGCACTAAAGTTGGATTACTTGTAGCTGTTTCTGTTACCGGCGGCTGGTTAGGATCAACAATGATAGAGTATGTTGTGCTAGATTGGTTCAATGTTGGATTTGTAGCTGGTATTGAGCCAACGATAGCTTGAAAGCTAATTGTTATCGTTCCTCCAACTGGAATTGCGTCTAAAGAGATTCCGCTATCTGGTCTAAATCCAAGTTGTGGGCTGGAGTTAATTTGTACACTATCAGGAACGAATGAAAGTTCGGGTGGTAATATATCGATAAAAACAGGTGTGTTTGCGGTAGTATTTCCGCTATTAGTGAGGATAGTCGTATACGTAATTGTATCTCCAACAGCAGCAAATGCGCTGCTTGCAGTTTTTGTTGCGATAACGGAAGCAGTATTTACTTGTGTAAAAGTTTTATTGGATTGAACTGTTCGTGAAACAGGCGGTTCATTTATATCTACAATAAAGCTATATTGAAGTGATGATTTGTTAGGCATTGGATTAGGATTTGGAATCGTTGTAATGTTTACCTGAAAACTGAGTGTAATTGATGCATTTGCATTCAAGTTACCGATATTGATACCGTTTTGTGGATTTGCATTCGGAACGGTTACACCATCTATCTTAAAGCTATTTGGGATAAATGTAGTACCGTTTGGAATTGTGTCTGTAAAAACAATGTTGTTTGCAGTAGTATTTCCTGTGTTTGTAACAGATGAAGTGAATGTAATCGTATCACCAATTGTAGCGAAAGTTGTACTCGCATTTTTATTTAAAACTAAAGTAGCATCAATAATTGGAGTAACCGTCGTATTCGTAATTGTGCTACCAACAGCAGGTGATTGGTTTGGGTTCACGGTATACTCATAATTTACAAGAGCATTATTTGTTAATGTGCCACTAGGTGGTATAGCTAAAATTTGGGCTTGAAAAGTAATCAATACAGTATCTCCCGGCGGAATATCTGCCAAGTGAATACCAAGTGATGGATCTAACCCTGGCTGAGGAACATTATTGATAGTTACTGAATTTTGGATAAAGGACGCGCCGGCACCAAGTCCATCTGTTAAAACTGTAGCACTAGCAGGAATATTTCCTGTGTTCGTAACTGCAATCGTATAAGTAACGATATCCCCAATTGCAGCTGTCGGTGTATTTACTGACTTCGTAGCGACAATTGTAGCATTATTAATTTGAGTTGTTATTACGTTACTTAACGCATTGGAAGATGCTGGAGGTAAGTTGGGATCTATGACATATTGGTACGCTGTATTGCTTTGGTTCGGGATTGGATTTGGACTAGGAATGGAATTTACTATTACTTGAAATGAGATTGTTGCACTTGTATTAGGGTTTATTGGATCAATTGCAATCCCACTTGCTGGATTTGTATTAGGGAGTGTATTCCCATTTACTGTTACACTATTAGGAATAAATGATGTTCCGTTTGGAATTACATCTGTAAAAATTACATTTGATGCAAGTGTGTTCCCGTTATTCGTTAAAGTAGTTGTGTACGTAATCATATCATTTACGTTAGCAAACTGTTTATCTGCCGATTTTACAGCGGCAATTGTAGCATTATTAATAGTCGTCTGTACGGTGTTAGACGCCACCATCTGCGTTACAACTGGTTTGGATGCGTCGTACGTGTATTGGAATGTAGTGCTCGATTGATTCGTAATCGGATTTGGACTAGGAATAGTTGGTACAGAAACTTGGAATGAAACAGTACGTGATGAATTCGCTCCTATTGTACCAATTAAAATGCCATTAGCAGGGTTTGTATTAGCTAGGGGGACACCGTTAATTGTTACAGTGTTAGGAAGGAAGAGGGTACCGGCTGGAATGATATCTGAAAACGTTACATTGGAGGCAGGGATATTTCCATTATTCGTTAAAATCGTTGCATAAGTTATGACATTGCCAACATCAGCGAAATTTGTACTTGTTAGTTTCGTAGCAACAATATTAGCGGTGTTAATTTGAGTCGTTACTATATTGCTAGTAGCATTTCTCACAACAGCAGGTAAATTTGGATCAGCAATAAAGTTATATTGCAGTGCAGCACTGTTTTGAATTGGATTTTGTGTAGGCAAACTACTTGCGCTTATTTGAAAAACAATCGTTGTAAATCCGCCAGCAGGAATTGTCCCAACTTGAAGACCGGTACTTGGGTCTGCACCTAGCTGTAAAGCACCGCCTATAAAAGTACTATTTGGTACGAGAGTTGTGCCAGAAGGGAGTATATCGGTAACAACTACATTATTCGCTGGAGTATTTCCTGGGTTAGCTAGGGAAATGGTATATGTGATTGGTTGCCCAACATCAGCAATAGTTAAATCTACCTGTTTAACAATAACTACATTTGCTAAATTAATTTGTGTACTTACAGTATTACTTAAAGATGTTTCTATAGTTGGTGGATCGCCCGGATTTAGAATAAAGCTATATTGTGTACTAGATGAATTTATTGTTGGGTTTTGTGTTGGTAAAGAGGTGACAGTTACTTGATAAGAGACGGTAAGTGAGCCGTTAGCAGGAATGGAAGGTAACGGAACACCGACATTTGGATCGGCGTTATTTTGGAGTACACCATTAATAAGGAAAGTGTTTTGGATAAAGGTAGTACCGTTTGGATTTGTATCTACGAAAGTAGGACTATCAGCAGAAACACTTCCTGCATTCGTTAAAACGACGGTATAAGTTAATACATCCCCTACAGTAGCGAACCCTTTATCCACTGTTTTGGCTGAAATGACATTTGCATCGTTTACTTGCGTAAATGTAGTAGTTGAAGTTGTGTTTTTACTTACAGGTGAAGCATTTGGATCAACAATAAAGTTATAAGAGATGGAGGCGCTATTTGAAATCGGGTTTGGGTTTGGAATGCTAGTGATTACTACTTGGAATGAAGCTGTAAGTGTAGTATTAGCATTGATGTTACCGATATTGATGCTAGCTGGTGTTGCGCCCGGCTGAGTAGTACCGTTAACTATAACACTGTTCGGTACAAAGGAAGTACCGTTCGCTATTGAATCGGATAGTAATACATTGTTTGCCGTAACATTTCCGTTGTTTGTAAGAGCTAAGGTATAGGTTAATACATCTCCAACTTCTGCAAACGTTTTATCTACAGATTTAGTAGCTTGAAGGTTTGCTAATCTAATTGTTGATGTAACAGAATTAGAATTTGCGGTTTTTGAAGTTGGTGGCAGACCAGGATTTACAGTGTATAAATAAGAAGCGAAACCATTATTAATGATAGGATTTTGGGCGGGAATATTGATGACAGTTACTTGGAAAGAAAGTGTAAAAGTAGCTCCGCTGGGAATTGTGCCAATAGGAAAAGCAACGAGAGAATTTACATTTTGCAAAACACCGTTTAGTGTTACAGTACCTGGAGTCAATATTGTACCATTTGGAAGTGGATCTGTTAGTTGTACGTTCGTTGCAGCTGTATTTCCACTGTTTGAGATAAGGATTGTATAACTAATTGTTTCGCCGATTGTAGCAAATTGTTTATTTGTTGATTTTGTTACTGTTACATTCGCATTATTAATTTGAGTGGAAACGAGATTAGAAGAAATATTTTTTGTAACGGGTGATTGGCTAGGATTGACGATGTATTGATAAGAAGCGTTTGATCCATTAGATACGACATTTGACGCGGGTATTGTATTTACTACTACTTGAAATGAAACATTTTTTGTTGTACCAGTTGGGATCGATCCAATATTCACACCGTTTGCGGGATTTGCGCCTACTTGTGTCGTTCCGTCTATTGTTAAACTGTTGAGAACAAAAGTTGTTCCAGTAGGAATGGCATCTGTAAAAATAACATTGTTTGCACTTGTATTACCTGTACCTGTAAAGGAAACGGTGTACGTTAGTGTATCACCAATATCTGCAAAATTTTTATCTACTACTTTCGTCATTGTTACAGTAGCATTATTCACTTGAGTGGAGACAATATTCGTCGTATCAGTCCCGCTTACTGCCGGTTGATTTGGTATAGGAGTATATTGATATGTTGTTGTTCCACTATTTAATATGGGGTTTGTTTGGGGGATAGATGGAACGAGTACTTGGAATGAAATAGTAGTTGTAGAATTAGCAGCAATAGACCCAATTGATATACCATTAGCGGGATTCGCTCCAGCTTGCGTAATTCCGTTAACAGTTACACTTCCTGGAACGAAAGTAGTCCCGCTAGGAATCGGATCCGTATATATAACGTTCGTTGCAGTGATATTTCCTATATTAGTTAAGGCGATACTGTAAGTTAATGTTTCACCAATGTCAGTAAAGATTTTGTTAACTGATTTTGTTCCATTCATATCTGCGAGGTTAATTTGTGTTCCTGCAGAGTTGCTTGTTGCAAGACCGTTAAAAGTCGTTCCTCCAGCAATTGGTGTATATTGAAATGTGATAGTAGCGGTGTTAGAGATAGGGTTTTGACTTGGAAGAGAAACGACGGTTGCTTGGAAAGTTACTGTACGAGAAGCACTATTATTAATTGTTCCAAGAGATATACCAGCAGCCGGATTTGCATTTGTTTGCGGGACATTATCCACTGTTACAGTGCCAGGTATAAAGGAAGTACCGTTAGGGAGTATGTCTGTAAAAGTAACGTTATTAGCAGGAAGTAGTCCGGTGTTAGGGATAGTAACTGTATAAGTGAGAATGTCTCCAATTGCCGCAACACTTTTATTTACGCTTTTCGTTGCTTGTATGTTAGGCGAGTTTATATTAATTTGTAATCCGACTGTATTTAACATATATGCATCTCCGTTAGTTGTTAAACGGATTGCTGCGGACACTTGAGAGTTTGTTAAATAAGGAGAAATATCAATAGAAGTAATGTCCCAACCTTGCCGACCTGCGGAAATATTTGTGCTTGTAGAAGCACTCTGATTTCGTGTTCCAAATGTCCCGGTTGTATCTAAATTTCCAGCCGCATTATTGACCTGAGAACCGAAAAAATTATTTACAGCATTATTTGGCCCAGATAAAGCATTTAATGAACTGAAATTTGGTCCAAACAAAGCTTGATCCCCAGTTAGATCAGCATCTCCTTCGGTAGAACTTAAAAACAATCTCCCGCTTACAGGTCCTCCGGAAGGTGTTAAAAATCCTGAAACAGATACATCGGCACTACCAGTTTCTGCAGAAACACGGTTTCCTGCTACATAAATCGTTAAGTTTCTTGCGGGTAATGTTCCGTTCTGATAAGCAACGATAAGCGTCCATCCAGCTGAATTAATCGCCCCATTAGAAGCATCTAAAGGATCCACAAGTCCAGGGACAGATCCAGTCGTATAAGAACCGCTTCCTGCAGCTTGAATGAGTGATGTTACATCTGCTGAACGCGTATAAAATCCAAATGTGACTGATCCAGAAACGAATGTTTGATTAGAAGCTGTAACGGATGAAGGGGTAATCGAGTATGTTGAAACAGGTGTTGTAAAAGAAACGGGGTTTCCTAAAACACTTGTAATGTTTTGATCACGAGATAAATAGTTTCCACCCCAAACGAGTTCTGCGTAAAGAATCGTACTACCAGCAGGTATATTTAAAATAGCGGTAGAACTATTTTGTGTATAGTTTAACGTTGTACCAGCAGGAAAAGTAGGGACTTGTAAAGCAGTATTCGTAGTTGCGAATGCACCAATTGCCCCGATTGTACCAGCACGGTTTTGATTACTAATTTTACTTAAGCCTAAAGTATTTCCTGTAATAGCGAGTGCGCCGTTAGTGGTGGTAGAAAATCGATTCGTAATGGGCATGTTGTCACCTCATTTACAATATAGTCTTGGTCAAAATAGGATATGTGTGTGACAAATAAAGGGTAACATGTACAAGTTGAATTGGGAAGATGGATTTAAATGTCTAGATAAGGGGATGGAGTATGATTGAATTGGAATTTAGCGTGGAGCGTCTTAGGGAAGAACAAATAGGCGATATTGTAGCATTATCATCTTATATTGGTTGGGATTATAACAGGGAAGAAGTTGAAACAATTTTTAACTCAGGTATTGTATACGGCGTATGGAATGAGAGAAAGGAACTTATTGCTAGCGCAGCAATAATATTATATGGGGAGGCGTTGGCATCTATCGGAATGGTAATTGTACATCCAGATTATAAGGGAAGAGGAATTGGAAAGATGATTACAAATTCATGCATGAATAGCGTATCAGCTCAAACTCCATTTATGCTTATTGCTACGGATGAAGGGAAACCTTTATATGAAAAATTAGGATTTAGGGCAGTAAGTTATGTTTCTAAATACATATGTAACTCATACAATGCGAATGATTATTGTGTAAGAAATGAAGATTATGTGATGAATTATGAAGAGGGTGAGTTAGAAAAAATAATAAAAATAGATGAATATGCGTTTGGAACAAATAGAAAAGAGTTTTTAAAGAAAAGAATTATGCAAAGTGAACAGTGTATCGTTGTAAAGGACAAGGAACAAAATGTATTAGGTTACGGTTTAAGCATACAAACACCAGAAAATAAAATAATAGGACCGGTTGTTGCTAAAAATGATGAGATGGCAATGAGAATTGTACATGATTTAGCAAGGGGCCATAATGGGAGATTAAGAATAGATGTAACAGAAGGAAAGGACGATTTTCTGAAAGAGTTAGAGATTGCTGGTTTTAAAAGGGCGAATATACCACCCATTATGTTGAAAAATAGTGATCAATTATTGAAAAGAAATGGAGAACTATACAGTATTGCAGCGCAAATTTTTGGCTAAAAAAGAATCCTTTTCACGTAAGGATTCTTTTTTAGTTCATTTAATCACGATATTGGTCATGAGTTGGCTGAAAGAGATCTTCCTCGACATCTCTCACCATAGAAAAATGATCAACGTTATAATGCCCATGTAAAGTTTTATTGTGGTGACCAATAATTTGCTCTGCAGACAATACGTCAGAATCAGTTGTGGAATGACCGTTTTTAATTAATGTAACATCAAAGCCTTGTACAGTTGCAGTCCTCACAGCAGTATCAATACAATGCTCTGTTTTACATCCACCGATAACAATATGGTTAATCTTTTCTTCTTTTAAAAGTTCAAGTAAAGAAGTGCCATAGAATGCGTTTGTGGCTGCTTTATTAATAAGGATTGCAGACTGAGGTACTTGGATTTTATTATGTACTTCAAAGCCTACGCCGCTACCAGAAGCAACATCGATATCTCTTACGAAAACAATAAGGGCATTGGCATCTATTGCTTTCTGCACGGCTGTATTTAGTGTGGCTAATAGCTCAGTTTTACGAAAAACTTCATTTTCTTGTTCATTACCATCCATTAATTCTTGCTGTGCATCGATAATTAATAGTGCTTGTTTCATCGTGTCTCCCCTTTAATATGAAATAAGTTCCACGGTACATATTCCTTCATATTGTAAAGAAATCCTCCATTTATAAGCGAAGTAGACGATTGATTTACAAAGTTGTCAAAGAAATTTCATTCTCATGGCGTATAAAAACATGTATGATAGGAAGTGGAGAATTTTTGAGTAGGTGGGAATAACATGCAAACAGTAGAAGATTATCTTTCATTCTTACATACGAAAGGATTTAAATTATCAGAGGAAGCGCAAGGGTTTATTATGTTCGGACAAGGATATACGGGTGCATCTGATGGCATTGTAAACGCAGCAATAGAAGCGACAATTAAACATCAATTGCAGTTTGATGGCAGTTATTTTGTTGCGTTATTAGAACGATTGAAAGAAGAAGAGATTACAGATAAAAAAAGCGCTAAGGCTTTTATGCGGAAGTTACAATCGTAACTTCACGCAGCCTGCGCTTCTTTTTTTGTTTTAGAAGGTAATTCAACAAAAACCATGCCTAGGAAAATACAGAGGCATCCGATAATAGCGGAAATAGAAAGTTGTTCGTTTGCAACGAGAACGCCTGTTAAGGCAGCGAACACGGGCTCCATTGCGAAAATAATTGCTACTCTCGTTGGAGACGTATGTTTTTGTGCTGATGTTTGAATGAAAAAAGCAATGGATGTCGCGAACAGGGAAGTTAGAAATAGAGCAAATAAAAAGGAAGAATTCGTCCATAGTGCTACTGAAAATAATTTTTCCCAATCTTCAAACAAAAAGGCGCAAATAGAAGAAAACATACCGACAGCTAATACTTGCGATGTGCTTAACAATAAAGGTGATATTTTTTTAGAGAAGAAGCCGTTAACGAGAATATGAGCAGCGAAAGCAACTGCACAACCGAGAACGAGTATATCTCCAATGTTTAATTGAAAAGAATCACCTGCTGTTAATAAATATAAACCCGCTGTTGCTACAGCAATGCCAATTACGATAAAAATAGTAGCTTTTTGTTTTAGAAAGATAAAAGACAAGATTGGTACCATAACGATACTAAGCCCTGTTAAGAAACCAGCTTTTGAAGAAGTTGTATAAAGTAAGCCGAATGTTTGTAATACATAGCCAACGCATAAAAAGAATCCAACGGTTAATCCAGCGAGGCTACTCTGTTTTATATCTTGTTTTGAAGTTTTTTTTGAGAAAATCATTTGAACGAATAATAAAATGATTCCAGCGAACAAAAAGCGTATACCATTAAAAGTAAATGGTCCAACGAAAGACATAGCATTTTGAACGACGACAAATGTAGCTCCCCAAATAAAAGACACAAATAATAAAGCAAGAGGAGCAATCCAATCTTTTTTCACACTCATACCCCCGTTAATTTTGTAAGATAGCTTTTCTAGCTAATTCATCAGCAACTTTATTTTGACTACTTGGAATCCACTTAATAAAAAAGAGATCGAAACTTTTTATGTACTGCAGTGCTTCCTCTAATAGTGGTGCAAACATTTTATTTTTTGCGTATTCTTTTTCGACAGCTCGCTCAACAAGTTGCGAATCTGTACGAAAAGAGACAATGTTATAATTATGCTCCGTGCAATATTTTAATGCCGCAAGTAAAGCGTGGTATTCCGCTTCATGATTGGACATTGTCCCAAGGGGGAATGATAATTGTACAGCGGGTTGAACCCCTTTAATAAATACGCCTGCACCAGAAGGACCAGGATTTCCTTTTGATGCACCATCAATATATACTTCAATCAAAATGAGAAACCTCCAAATGATAAGATGATCCCCTACCTATATGTTTCATTGAAGTAGGGGATAGAGTAACTTAGCCGATTGTAATACTATAACGACATGTAAATGTTTCATTCGCTTGTAAAGATTGAATTCCTTTTTTTTCCTTGAAATCTTTTGCTGGATTTACTTCATCAGCAATTCCGTACCAAGGTTCAATACATAAGAAAGGTGCATTCTCGCCTGGTGTCCATACGCCGACAAATGGGAATCCGTCAAATTCTACTTTTACAAATTTATTATGTTTATGAGAACGAATAGAGATTTCATCCGTATTCATATTTTCAAAAATAAGCGCATCATTTTTAAATAGATCATAAGTAAGTGGTAATTCATTTGTACTTTCAGCGATTAATTGCTTTTTATTTGAAAGGTAAGGTCCTTCTAATACACTTGTTTCTAAGCGTTCAGAACCATTAAATGATAGATGGTAATCTGTAAATGATTCGCCTTCTAATAACGGGAAATTGAAACCAGGATGCGCCCCGATTGAGAAGAACATCTCTTTTGAAGTAGGGTTATTTACTTCGTATGTTACATGAACGGTTTGTCCGTCTAGTTCATAAGAAACGAGTAATTTGAATTCGTATGGGTATTTTTTTAATGTTTCTTCATTACTAGTTACAATGTAGGTGATTTTCGTTTCACTTTGTTCTTCTACAGAGAATGTAAGATCACGAGCAAAGCCGTGTTGTGTTAAAGAATAAGGTTTACCATCTACGTAGTATGTATTATCTACTAATCGGCCGACGATTGGGAATAAAATTGGTGCACGGCGTCCCCAATAAGTAGCATCACCTTGCCATAAGTATTCTGTATTGTCTTCTTTTAAGCGAACGCTTTGTAATTCTGCACCTTTGTCAGAGATGGTAACGATCACTTTTTCATTTTGAATTGTTGCAGTCATGAAGTAAAACCTCCTAAATCTTTCATATATTTCATTATACGTTGTCTAAAAGAAAAAGGGTAGTTCATGGTAGGAATCTATTGACGAAAGGGGGGCTACCGCGTAAAATATAATCTTGTTGCTAAAAAAACGAATAACGTGGTTCGAAACCATCCCACGTAAAAAAACTAAGGAGATTTTGTCATGAATATTAGAACTTTAGTCGGTAATGGTATTTTAGCGGCATTATATATTGCTGTTTCTATGCTTATTCAGCCATTTGGCTTTACGAATGTACAGTTTCGTATTTCAGAGATGTTTAATCATCTCGTTGTATTTAATAAGAAAGCAATTTACGGAATTGTATTAGGTGTATTTTTAACGAATCTCTTTTTCTCACCTATGATCGCTTACGATTTAGTATTTGGAGTAGGGCAATCTATTCTTGCATTAGTTGCAACGATTATTTCTATGCGATTTATTAAAGGTGTTTGGGCTCGTATGATTTTTAATACAGTTATTTTTACAATTACAATGTTTATGATTGCAATTGAACTTCATCTTGCATTTGATTTACCATTTATGTTGACTTGGTTAACATGTGCAATCGGTGAATTTGTTGTTATGGCGATTGGTATGCCTGTAATGTACTGGATTAATAAACGAGTACAATTTGAAAGATTTATGTAATAGATGAAAGAGCTATTCCTAAAGGGATAGCTCTTTTTGCATGTGATAATATTGAATATAATTCTTTGACTCTTGATAAAATATAATAAAATAAAGTGAGGCTTTCATTAGCTGGCTACATATAAGAAGTCTTATATAAGGGGAATCTAGTATGAAATATAAAATTCATTGGTTGTATAAAACAAAGCGCGGTTTGCAGACGGACTTAACGACAGATTATATGAACATAGAAGAAGTACTTCAATTTGCAGAGGATTTCGAGAAAACAGGAAGAGTGAAAGAATTATTATTTTATGATGAAATGGATGCAGAATGGTCATTAAAGGAAATGAAGAAGCTGAGCAAACAAGTGGAGGAAGAACCCCAAGAAATACTCGTTTATTTTGATGGTGGTTATGATGTACAGACGAAAGAAGCTGGAGTAGGTATATGTGTGTACTATAAAAAAGGAAATAAAAACTACCGAATTCGCCGTAATGCATATATAGAAGGCATATATGATAATAATGAAGCGGAATATGCATCATTACTATATAGCATGAATATACTCGAGGAATTAGGGATTAAGTATGAAGCGGTCACGCTTCGCGGAGATTCTCAAGTTGTACTGCAGCAATTGGCTGGAGAATGGCCTTGTTATGATGAACATTTAAATCATTATTTAGATCAAATTGAGCAAAAGGCGAAGCAAATGAAATTAAAACTTGTATGTGAGCCTATATCAAGAAAACAAAATAAAGAAGCACATCAATTAGCTACGCAAGCATTAGAAGGAACAGTGATTGATAGTCATAAAGAAATAACCGAATAGAGAGGTGCAAGAGTGGATAAAAAGCAACTCATTACAGAGGTAAATGACTTATTAGAAACGTATTGTGAAGGATGTTTTTTGCGAGAACATAATCGAAAGACAAATAGTAAGTATTATGCTCATTCCTTTTGTATAAGACAATGTACAGTTGGAGAAACATTGAAAAAATATGGGGAACAGTTGTCATGAAAAAACATCCAGAGAAAACTCTCTGGATGTTTTTTAGTGCTTCGCTTCATTTAATTGATGCTCGCACTCGCTTAATTTCTTTTCCTCATTTATTAAAAATGGCTCGTCTAAATCTGTTGCAACAGATTTCATAATTTCAAGCTGAGAGCGAGCTGCTTCTACAGCAGTAGTCGCATGCTCTAATGTATCTGGATCCATTGAAATTGTCGCTGATCCTACCATTTTTTGTGCTGTTTCTACACGGAATTTCACTTCTTCAAAATCATTTACTTCTGATCCCATTAATAATTCCTCCTTTGTATAGTGCGCATTTCACATAGTTTTTGCTCTGGAAAACGGAAATATACAAAGGAATAACAAAGGAGGTTACCAAGTAAGGTAACCTCCTGTCATATGTTGGATTAAAGTTTTACTACGTTAGCAGCTTGAGGTCCACGGTTTCCTTCAGTGATATCGAAAGATACTTCTTGACCTTCTTCTAAAGCTTTGTAGCCTTCGCCTTGAATAGCAGAGAAATGTACGAATACATCGTCAGCGCCTTCAATTTCGATAAATCCAAAACCTTTTTCGTTGTTAAACCATTTTACTTTTCCTTGCATGTTACAATTCCTCCTAGAAAACATTTACGTTTTTTCATTTAGTGAAATTCATTTGAAAAGATAATATAAACTAAAAATGCTATAATCTTGAATATTCTGCTAAATGATTAATTTAAATATACACGAATTGGGAGAATTTAGTCAAGTAAGCGATTTTATTTTTTTGTATTTTTAAATAATTTTTTAGCCAAATTTTTTAATAGGTATAGGACAGGCCGAGTATGTAATAGTCTTAATTGAACGCTATACATAATGAGGTGAAAGAATGAATGAGTCTTATTTATTAGATAATGAAGGAATGAGAACGAGAAACGACATACCGAATTGGGTTGCAAAGGAATTTCAAAATTTTTCGAGTGTTGTGCTAGAACCAACTTTTCCGTGTTATTTCGGCTTAACAGCTTTAAAAAAGAACGAACTTCGTTATTCATTTCTCTCTCATAATGATTGGAGTCATTTGCCACATACAATGTTATCTTTTTTAGAGTTAATGAAAGAGCGTCCAATTGTAAGAAGAGGCTTTTTTCTTTTTGTAGAACCGGAATGTGAGGAGCAATCACTGGAATATTACCGTGATTACTTTTGGAAAGTACTACAATATTTACATGAAAACGATAAGGAAACATGGCCAAAGCAAATTCCTGAAGACCCAGATCATTACTTATGGGAATTTTCATTTGGCGGGGAACCGATATTCGCATTTGGAAACGCACCAGCCTATAAACAACGAAAAACTAGGCATTTAGGAAATTCTCTCGTTATTGGATTTCAGCCACGTACTATATTTGATGGATTAGAAGGGGATCGTCCTAAAGGAGCATATTCTAGGCAAACGGTCCGTGAGCGAGTTGAAAAGTGGGATCAGCTGCCGAAACATCCTAACATTAGTCATTATGGTGATCCGGATCATCGTGAATGGAAACAATACTTTATAGGAGACGATGTAGAACCGTTAAAAGGAAAATGTCCTTTTCTTCATAAGATAGAAAAGTAAGAGTCATCATCTGGATGGCTCTTTTGCATATTTTGGATAAAAAAGGGTATTTTAGTAGTAAATATTTTGAGGAAAGCTAGTCTATTTTTAATTATTACATCATTACTTAATAGTAAAGGAAGTAGAAAGGATAGAGTGATGTTTGGAGCAATTATACAACAAATTGTATTAGGTATTTCATTAGCTGCGCCAGTAGGTCCGATTAATATTGAAATGTTAAAACGAGGAATTGAACGAGGTTTTTGGCATGCGTGGGTTGTTGGAATTGGTGGAATGACAGCAGATATTTTGTTTATGCTTCTCATCTATTTCGGTTTATCTTCTCTGTTTATGTATACATATGTACAAGCTTTTATGTATTGCACAGGGTTTTTCTTATTATTTTATTTAGGATTTCAAAGTGTAAAACAAGGAATTTCTCAATCGAATATGGAATATAAAAAAGAAGAGGTAGGCGGCCTTAAACAATCGTTTATGGCAGGTTTTTTAATTGCGATATCCAATCCATTAAATCTTGTTTTTTGGTTTGGTATATACGGAAGTACACTTAGCTCATTGCTTACGAAGGTAACGAAACAAGAAGCCTTTTTGTACAGTCTTTGTATTATCGTTGGTATTATTTTATGGAATGTAAATATTGCTTTTTCTGTCCATTTTGGCAGAACATTATTAAAGCAAAAAGCACTTGGCTATATAACAGCCGGAGCAGGTATTATTTTAGTAGGATATTCTATCCATTTTGCATACAAAGCTTTACAGTTGTTCACATAAGATTGAAGGGGAGATTTTTATGTATCGAACCACTATTGACGGAAAAGAAATCATTATTACGTTAGCACCAAAAATTAGAAAAGAAATTACTGATAGAAATCCACTATATGAAGCGGTATTTCATAATGCAGCAAGATTACTACAAACAAAGCAACCAACGTTTGCTGTAAATCATGAAATATTTGGACTTATCATTGGAGAGGTACAAAGAGGAGAAGTAACAGTGTTTGCGGTAGAACATATTATTCCAAAGCAAAATATATTTGGACCGAACAATTTTTTCTCGACAATAGAGCAACAGGCAAATTTGTAAAGCGTATAGAATAAGATATAGAAAAGAAATAGTCGTAACGATATGTTGCGACTATTTCTTTTGAAAAGGGGGAAGGAAGATGAAGAGGGTGGGGAAAGAGTTCTTTTTACAACATGATATCGTTATTATGTATAGTATTTTATTTGTTTTTATTATTATTTTAAAAATGCAATTTTTTACATGGATCGGTTTGTTAGCATGTTTGTTTGGGATTATTTTTTATACGCTAAACGAATATATGACACACCGGTTTTTATTTCACTTAAAACCACCTAAAAACGTATTTTTATTAAAAATGCTAAGAAGATTACATTATGACCATCACGTATATCCAGATGATTTAAAACTTTTATTTTTGCCTGTATGGTTTAGTATACCGAGCTTTACTATATATTTACTTATATCATACGTGATAACAAAAAGTGTTACCATTACACTTTCATTCGGAATCGGAATGATTATTATGCTTCTCGTTTATGAATGGAAACATTATATTGCACATAAGCCAATTCGTCCCGTCACCAAGTTTGGTAGGTGGCTAAAAAAACAGCACATATTACACCATTATAAAAATGAAAAATTTTGGTTTGGTGTTTCAAATCCAGTATTCGATTTCATATTTGGAACACTTAAAGATGGAAAAGACGTTGAATTAAGCGAAACAGCTCGTAATTTAGAAAAAGAGAAAAAAACAGAAGTGGTGGGATAAGCATTACTTCTGTTTTTGTTTTAATGAGTATGAAAGCTGCACTGGCACGTGAATTTTATGTTGAAAAAGTATATTAAAAATTTAGGGGAAAATGCCGAAAAATGTCTATCGAAAAATCTTTGCAGGAATGTATGGATTGTCTAAAATGAAAATAAGTTTCTGAATATTTATAAAATTTAGTTTTTGGGTATACAAGGGGGAATTGTACTTTCAGTAAGAGAGGGGATTAGAGAATGAAACGAGATGATACGTCAGCACGTAAGTTACAAAATGAGGTGAATTATACAGAGGTTGTTCAGTCAGAAGAATTTCAATTGTTATTAAATACGAAAAAGAAGTTCATCGTTCCAATGAGTATTTTCTTTTTAAGTTTTTTTATTGCGTTACCTATTTTAACATCGTATTCAAAGGTACTCAATACACCGGCATTTGGTGATGTTACGTGGGCGTGGATATTTGCTTTTGCACAATTTATTATGACGTGGTCATTATGTATGATTTACAGCAAAAAAGCTGAATCCTTTGATAAAATCTCACAAAACATTCTGCAAGAGATGCAAAAAGGGAGGGGCTGACTTTGAATACAACCGCTTTTGCACTATTTTTAATCATCGTACTTGGTACACTCGTCATAACTTATTTTGCATCGAAGAAAACGAAAAATGCGAGTGAATTTTATACAGCTGGAGGGGGATTAACTGGTTGGCAAAATGGTCTGGCCATTGCGGGAGATTATATGTCTGCTGCGTCTTTTCTTGGTATAGCGGGAGCGATCGCGTTAACTGGGTTTGATGGTTTCTTCTATAGTATCGGTTTCTTAGTTGCTTATTTAGTTGTACTATACTTAGTTGCAGAGCCGCTTAGAAACTTGGGGAAATACACATTAGCAGATATGATTGCGGCGCGTTTTGATGCGAAAAAAGTTCGCGGAGTTGCAGCGCTTAATACGATGACGATATCCATTTTTTATATGATTGCACAATTAGTTGGTGCGGGTGCACTTATTAAATTATTATTAGGAATCGAATATACAACATCTGTATTAATCGTTGGTACACTTATGACTGTGTATGTTATTTTTGGTGGTATGACTGCGACGAGCTGGGTGCAAATCGTTAAGGCTGTATTACTTATGGCTGGTACATTTATTATTTCTGTAATCGTTTTCGCCAAATTTAATTTCAGTGTGACGGAAATGTTCGCGCAAATGAAAACAGCTACTCCGTTAAAAGAGTCGTTTTTAAATCCCGGTGTAAAGTATAAAGATGGTCTTGATACGCTATCTTTAAATTTAGGACTAGTTCTTGGTACAGCAGGGTTACCACATATTCTTGTCCGCTTTTTTACAGTACGTGATGCAAAAACGGCACGTCAATCTGTTGTATATGCGACATGGTTAATTGGTGCATTTTATATTATGACGATTTTCTTAGGATTTGGGGCAGCAGCGTTTGTAGGAAATGAGGCAATTATTAAAGCAAATCCAGCTGGTAATATGGCAGCACCTTTATTAGCTAAAGCATTGGGCGGAGATTTCTTATTTGCTTTCGTATCAGCAATTGCTTTTGCAACGATTTTAGCTGTAGTGGCAGGCCTTGTATTAACAGCAGCATCCGCATTCGCACATGATTTTTATAATGAAATTATCCGTAAGGGGAAATCAACGGAAAAAGAGCAAGTATCCATGGCTCGTTATGCGTCTATTGGAGTAGCTGTATTATCTATTATACTAGCGTTATTTGCTCAAACATTGAACGTAGCATTTTTAGTTTCGTTAGCATTTGCAGTTGCAGCGAGTGCAAACTTGCCAGTTATATTATTCACAATATATTGGAAGCGCTTCAATACAACAGGTGCCATCTCTGGTATGATTGCTGGTCTTGTATCAGCTATTGTTCTTGTAGCGTTAAGCCCAAATGTATGGAACCCTGTAGCTGGAAAAGCTATATTTGTTGGGGAAGCGATATTCCCATATACGACACCTGGAATTATTTCGATTCCGCTCGGATTTCTTGCAGCGTATTTAGGAACTGTTTTATCTAGTAAGAAAGAAGATGCAGCGAAATTTGATGAAATTCTCGTGAAATCTAATACTGGGCATGGTATTAGTGACGCGTCTTCGCATTAAAAAAGAGGAGCTTTTCGATAGATAAGAAAAGCTCCTTTTTCTTTTGTCATTTTCTTGTAAATAATACTGCTTTGTAAGTAGGATTTGTCTTAATTTTGTGGAATGAAAATAAGCAGGGAGAAATTTAAATCATCATGGTACCAGCGCAGCTTTTGTGAAAAATAAGTTGTTATGGAAGGTGGAAGAAATGATGAAAACGAAACAGACTGATGAATTATTAGCAAAAGATGAGCAATATGTTTGGCACGGAATGCGTCCCTTTAGTCCAAATAATACAATGGTAGGGGCAAAAGCAGAAGGGTGCTGGGTTGAAGATATACAAGGAAAAAGATATTTAGATGGTATGAGTGGTCTTTGGTGTGTGAATAGTGGATATGGCAGAAAAGAGCTTGCAGAGGCGGCCTATAAGCAATTACAAACATTATCATACTTTCCGATGTCACAATCACATGAACCGGCTATAAAGCTTGCAGAAAAATTAAATGAATGGCTTGGAGGAGAGTATGTTATTTTCTTCTCTAATAGTGGTTCGGAAGCGAACGAAACAGCTTTTAAAATAGCGAGACAATACTATGCGCAAAAAGGTGAACCACATCGTTATAAATTTATGTCACGTTACCGCGGCTATCATGGGAATACAATGGCAACGATGGCAGCGACGGGACAAGCACAGCGTAGATATCAATATGAGCCATTTGCTTCAGGATTTTTACATGTAACGCCGCCAGATTGTTATCGTATGCCTGGAATAGAAAGAGAGAACATTTATGATGTAGAATGTGTAAAAGAAGTAGATCGGGTCATGACATGGGAACTAAGTGAAACGATTGCAGCTTTTATTATGGAACCAATTATTACAGGCGGAGGCATTTTAATGCCGCCACAAGACTATATGAAAGCTGTTCATGAAACGTGTCAAAAACACGGTGCCCTGCTTATTAGCGATGAAGTGATTTGCGGTTTTGGACGTACAGGAAAGGCATTTGGATTTATGAATTATGATGTGAAGCCTGATATTATTACAATGGCAAAAGGCATTACGAGTGCATATTTACCATTATCAGCAACAGCTGTGAAAAAAGAAATATATGAAGCATTTAAAGGAAAGGGAGAATATGAATTCTTCCGTCATATTAATACATTTGGTGGAAATCCTGCAGCTTGTGCACTAGCACTTAAAAACTTAGAAATTATGGAAAATGAAAATTTAATTGAGCGATCTGCGCAAATGGGTTCTCTTTTATTAGAGCAATTAAAAGAAGAAATTGGGGAGCATCCACTTGTTGGAGATATTAGAGGAAAAGGTCTACTAGTGGGAATTGAACTAGTAAACGATAAAGAGACGAAAGAGCCAATTGATAACGACAAAATTGCAAGTGTTGTAAATGCTTGCAAAGAAAAAGGGTTAATTATAGGTAGAAACGGTATGACAACAGCAGGATATAATAACGTCTTAACATTAGCGCCACCACTTGTTATTTCAAGTGAAGAAATTGCCTTTGTTGTTGGAACGTTGAAGACAGCGATGGAACGCATTTAATGAATCGAGCGAGCTGTGATTACAGCTCGCTTTTGTTTATCCCACTTAATGGGCAGTAAGACCCCCACCTCAAAATGCAGCGAAAGCAAAGGAGTTAGGTGGGGGGCGGGCTGCCCATTAAAGTCCGATTGGTGAGGGCTGATTAAAGTTTCACTTTATTAGGTGAAATATGATACGTTTTCAAAGGGAGGGAAATTATTATGAAGAAATATGATCCTAGTCAAGATTATCACATCGGATATTATGAAGATGGATATGATTTAGAAGTGACAGCGTACAAAAGAATACATGAACCAGTTTGGGATGCTTATATTCCACACTATGAGGTAGACGATTTTTATAAGAAAGTGGAGGAAATGAAGCTAGGTGAATATGTAGATGATTATGGCATTATGGTGTATTCATTTCGTAATGATATTGATGATGATGAAGCGCGAATTATTTTTGAAAAATGGTTAAAAACGAACGGGATTGTTTAAAGATAAAACGAAAAAAAAGCTTACTATCTTATAAGATAGTAAGCTTTTTTTTATTAAACTTATTTACTTGCTTTCATTGCTTTATCTTTTGCACCAAAAGTGTATTTTAACATTGGTGGTGTAATCATTGTAGTTAAAATAACGACAATAACGATAGCTGTAAAGTAATCTTGTGCTAGTAGACCTGAAGAAAGTCCTGTTCCTGCGATGATAAGTGCAACTTCACCACGAGAAACCATTCCAGAACCGATAATTGCAGAAGACTTAGCGTCAAATCCAGTCATTCGTGCACCTAAGCCACAACCGATTAGTTTCGTTAATACAGCGATTACTGTTAATGCTAGGATGAACCAAATTTGATCGCCAATACCGTCAAATGTAATATTCATACCGATACTTACGAAGAATACTGGAACGAACATAGCGTAAGCAATTGGTTCTACTTTCTTTTCTACCTCATGTTTGTAGTTCGTTTGAGAAATTGCGATACCAGCTGCGAAAGCACCGATAATACCAGCAATTCCTAATAGTTCGCCGAAATATGCGAATGAGAAACAGATGATAAGAGCCGCGCTCACGATAGACTCAGATACGCGTAGCGGTGATAACCAGCGCATAATCGCAGGAACACCTTTCCATCCGATTAAAATAATAGAAGCGAAGAATACAACTTTCTTCAAGATAATCATTGTTAAGTTAACATCGTCTGTACCTAGGAAACTCATTGCAAATGCTAATAAAATAACGACAAGAATGTCATCAAATACAGCTGCGCCCAGCATAGTTGTACTTTCACGTGTTTTCATCTTTCCTAAATCGCGAAGTGTTTGTACGGAAATACTAACACTTGTCGCACATAGAAGTAATCCTAAAAATACAGCATTTCCTTGTTCCATTCCCATAATAAGACCAGAAACGTAACCACCTACGAATGGAAGAATGATACCTCCAAGTGCAACAGCTAAAGAAGAATTACGATTTGCGTTTAATTCCTCTAAGTCTGTTTCAAGTCCTGCCATAAACATTAAAAGAATAACACCAACATTACTTAATTGTGTTAGAAGCTCTGAATTTTCAATCCAACCTAATACAGCTGGACCGATAACGATACCGACAATTAATTTACCTAGTACAGAAGGTTGACCTAATCTAACACTAAGATCACCAGCAAGCTTTGTACTTAATAAAATAAGTGCAATTTGAAAGAAAAATTCGAATTCCATCGGATCCTCTCCTTATTATTTTTATTTTTATCATACGATTTCTCGGAATTTGCCTAATGAAAATATGTAAAACCCATTAAACAAAGGGTCTGATTACAAGTTCTTTTGAACTCGTAATTTGAACCTGTAATTAATATATAATAGATTTTACAAAAAATCAATGAAAAAATGGGGCTTTTTTAAGGAGAACCTGTGTTATAGGGGATATAGGTATAAGAGTAGCTTGTGAATTTTATATGTATGAAATAGTATGAAGTCCTTTTTCATTACGAATAATAAAGCTTAAATACTATTTCACGAGTTGTAACTGTGAAAGGGAGGGTTTATAGTTTGAAGTCATTAAAAAACAACGTGTCTATCGTTGCTTTAGGTGGAGTAAATGAAATAGGGAAAAATATGTATGTTATTCAATTTGAAAATGATATTGTCGTTATTGACTGTGGATCAAAATTTCCAGATGAAAGTTTATTAGGAATTGATTTAATCATTCCAGATGTCACCTACTTACAAGAAAATAAAGAAAAAATTCGCGGATTAGTCGTGACGCATGGACATGAAGACCATATTGGCGGAATACCATATTTTTTAAAACAACTAAACGTACCAATCTATGCGACGAAGTTAACGTTAGGTTTAATTGAAATTAAATTAAAGGAACATAACCTTCAAGGTGATACAGAATTAATCGTGATTCATTCAGAATCAGAAATTGATTTCGGTGCTATTAAGACAACTTTCTTTAAAACGAATCATAGTATTCCAGATTGCCTCGGTATTGTTTTTCATACACCAGAAGGTACTATAGTACATACAGGTGATTTTAAATTTGATTTGACACCAGTTAATAATCAACATCCTGATATTCATAAAATGGCTAAAATAGGTAGTGAAGGTGTATTAGCTTTACTATCTGAAAGTACAAATGCAGAACGACCTGGATTTACCCCATCAGAAAGGTCGGTGGGGGAACGGATAGAGGAAATATTTATGAAAGCAAATAGGAAAGTGATTATTTCTACTTTTGCTTCTAATGTGAATCGTGTTCAGCAAATAGTTGAAGCTTGTATAAAAACAAATCGAAAACTGGCTTTGCTCGGCAGAAGTATGGTAAATGTAGTAGAAGTTGCTCTAGAGAAAGGGTATCTAAATATTCCAGATGGTATGCTAATTGAAGCAAATGAGGTAAATAATTTAGATCCAAAGCAGGTCGCAATACTTTGTACAGGAAGTCAAGGAGAACCAATGGCAGCTTTAGCGCGTTTAGCTAGTGGAAACTATAGGCAAGTAGATGTTTTACCAGAAGATACAGTTATTATAGCTGCGACTCCTATTCCAGGAAATGAACGTAATGTTTCGCGAATTATCGATAACTTATTTGCATTAGGGGCAAGAGTGATTTACGGATCAGGCAGTTCTACTGGAGTCCATGTATCTGGCCATGCATATCAAGAAGAATTAAAGTTAATGCTCACATTAATGAAGCCAAAATATTTTATCCCCATTCATGGAGAGTTTAGAATGCTACATCACCATAGCTTGCTAGCGGAATCAATTGGTGTTGAAAAAGAAAATATCTTTATCGTTCGTAATGGAGATGTTGTAGATATAAGTAATCAAGTGGCAATTCAATCGAGAAAAATACAAGCAGGAAATATATATGTAGATGGATTAGGAATTGGTGATGTTGGAAATGCATTATTACGTGATCGAAAACAACTTTCAGAAGATGGAATGCTCGTTATAGTTATTACTTTTAATAAAGTGGATGGAGAAATAATTTCAGGTCCTGATATTATTTCTCGTGGATTCGTCTATGTTCGTGATTCAGAAGAATTTTTGAAGGAATTAAATAAATTAGCTGTTATTACGATTAATAATGTAAAGAAAGAGAAAGTGAATAGCTGGGGTATTTTGAAAAGAGAAGTAAGAGAAGCTTTAGGGAAGTATATATATACGAGTACGAAAAGAAAACCGATGATTCTTCCTATAATTATAGAGGTGTAATAATGAATAAAAAGAATTCTCTTAAGGGAATTCTTTTTTGTTTTGAAGATAGAATGAACATATAATGAAATAAATAGAAATGGAAGGGAATAAAAGATGTTATTAAACAAGCGCTTTACAATTGGAGAAATGGCAAAAATGCATAATATAGCGGAATCTACTTTACGTTATTATGATGAAAAAGGAATTTTTCATCCGTCCATTGTGGACCCACAAACAAATTATCGCTATTACACAATCGATCAATTTTCACTATTAGATACGATTAAGTTTTTACGCCAATTAAATATTCCATTAAAGGAAATTAAGAAATATATTGATGAAAGAAATCCAGCATACGCACTCAATTTGTTGGAAAAACAACAAGAAATGATGTTGAAAAAACAAAGAGAAATTGAGTATGCTTTGGCGAAAATGGAGCATAGAATTCATTTGATTAAGGAAGCAACAAAAGCAAAAGCTAAACAAATGGTAATAAAAGAGATCCCGCGGCGAAAAATAACAGCCATTGCGGTTGCTCCGAATACGACGGATGATATGTTTGAGTACTACATTCATTCGTTGCAAAAAAATATGAGGCAAATGGATGATAGTTTATTTTCTGGAGATATTGGTGTAACAGTTGCGAAAAAAGGATTCATGCAAAATGAGTTTCAAGCGTATAGTAGCGTGTTTATTCTTTTGGATTATATGCCGTATGAAGTGCATAATTCAGATGAGATTAAGGAAGGTTTATATGCTTGTTCTTATCATCATGGACCGTATGAAGAAACAGATGCAACGTATAAGGAATTACTTGCATACATTGATCAAGAAGGATATGAAGTAAGTGGAGATGCGATTGAGATTGGATTAATCGATTGGTCTGTAACAGAAAATCCAGAGGAGCAAGTAACAGAAATTCAAATTCCTATCATGAAAAAATAAAACAATAAGCTGTAGCACTCGTATCATTACAAATGGGTATTAAATACGATAATTCAGTTACCTATTTTTTAAATTCTCTATTGACTTTCAAGTTACTTGAAGGTTTAAACTAAGAAAAGAGAGTTGAAAAAAGGAGCATAATAGTATGGAAGCAACAGAAAAATTAAGAGAAAAACCGATAAAAAGTTTATTTATTTCTTATTTAATACCAGCTGTTCTAGGAATGGTATTAATGTCGGTTAATATTGTAATTGATGCGGTAATGATTAGTCGGGGAGTTGGAGCAAATGGATTGGCAGGAGTAAACGTGGCTATTCCAGCGTTTTCAATTTTCTTCTCTATTTCATTATGGATTGGAATGGGCGGGGCAACGTTATATTCCATTGCATTAGGTGAAAATAAAATTGAAAGAGCAAGGTCTATTTTTACTCAATCCATGACGGTAGCAGTCATTATTGTAGGCGTTTTAGCGGCAATTTGCTTATGGAGAATAGAAGATTTAGCATACGTATTCGGTGCGAATGAAGTAATTTTACCGTATGCGTTAGACTATTTACACGTATTATTAACATTTGGAATGATATACGTTTTAGAAAATATTTTAAGTACATTTATACGAAATGATGGAAATCCTAATTTAGCAATGGCAGGTTTAGTTGTAACAGCTGTATTAAATATAGTGTTTGACTATATCTTTATTTTCATCTTTAAATGGGGCGTGACAGGAGCTGCTTCAGCAACTATTCTTTCAGCAGCGATTGGTTTCCTTGTATTATTAACGCATTTCTTTAGAAAAAGTAGTATTTTAAAATGGACGAAATTCCATTTTGAATGGGATACAGTAAAACAAATTATGATAATCGGTTTCCCGAGCTTTACAGCAGAAAGTACAGTAGCGATTGTAACGATTGGTTTTAATATTGCATTCGTTCAATATGCAGGAGAAGTAGGAGTCGCTTCTTATGCGATGGTGAATAGTATTCATGCAATGACATTACTATTATTCTTTGGTGTAGGTGCAGCATTACAACCGATTGCTAGTTTCCATTATGGTGCAAATTTAGCAAAGAGACTTCGTGAAGGATTGCAGTTTGCAGTGAAAATTGCAGTTGTACTTGGAGGCGTTGCAATAATTGTCGGATTATTCTTCGGGAAATATATTATTGGTCTATTTGATGTCCAATCTCCAGAGTTATTGGAGTTAACATTAACAGGTATGAGCTTGTTCTTTATCCAATATGTATTTTTAGGCTATAACATTGTGTATGGAGAGTACTTCCAATCAGTGCGACAAACGACAAAATCAGTACTTATTATAATGAGCCGAGGGCTGCTATTTATTATTCCGTTATTATGGATTATGCCGAAATTATTTGGGATAAACGGAATTTGGCTCGTTATGCCAGTAGCGGAAGTATTGACAGCGATTATCGTATTTACGATGAATCGTATGAAACATCCTGTGCCATTAAACATGGCAGGCGAGAAAGAAGCAATATGATGAAGAAAATCCCCTTGAGCAAGTAAGGGGATTTTTTATTCTTTTAAACTAATAGCAAAAGATCCATCCGTTTCTTGAACAGACGCAAAGGCAACGTTTTTAATATTTGTGATGCCTTTTTCTTTTAATTCTTTATATAACCACTTTTCGTCCTTATGAATTAACTTTAAGTTATCGTATTGAATTTGTGAATCAACGATAAGGGCAATTGGTAATCCAGCATACTTAACATCTATGTTCAAATCTTTCGGAGTTAATGGGACAAGTTCACGCTTTGGTAAAATGCTAATGGCTCCATTCGCTTCTAAAATAGCGTATTCAATTTCATGAACACTTGGGTATCCTGCGACGCGAAGATTAGAAAGTAATTCAGCAATGGGATACCTACTTTTTTGTAAGTTCTCAAAAATAATATCACCATGTTTAATTAAAATAATCGGGTGCCCGAGAATGAAACGATTTAGTTTGTTGAATAGGCTTAATTTTGTAAGGATTAAATGCAAACATGTAATAACGACCATACCGAGAAAAGCTTGCAAAGCACCAGAGACTGGTATGGCCTGAAAAGCTAAATAAGATAAAAAGATAATAGCACCAAAATCATGAGGCGTTAGTTGTGCTAAAGCTGATTTACCGAGCATCTTAAGTGATAGTAAAAATAAGATAAAAAAGAACGATACGTTACATAAAAAGAAAAGCAATAGAGACACTCCTTCGTGCAAAGTTGTACTTACTGTTCCCGAAAGAAATATAAATATTACTTTCTAGAGGGTAAATTAGGTTGAATTGGAATTTGTCTGTATACAAACAAATAAATGGATATTATCATGAAAGAAGCAAAGAACATAGGAGTATAGAGATATGAGAAAGAAAAAAATAATGAAGTATATGATAGGAATGATAATGGTTTGCGCCGTTTATGTGGGATTTTTACAATATAACATTTATAAGCATGGGCAAATGAATGCGACCTATGAAGCTGATTATATCATTGTATTAGGCTCGAAAGTAAACGGAACGAAACCATCGTACTCATTGCAATATCGTATTGATAAAGCAGCTGAGTATTTGAAAGCACATGAGAAAGCAATTGCTATTGTGTCTGGAGGAAAAGGAAAAGGGGAAGATATTTCAGAAGCATTAGCAATGAAAAATGAATTAATAAAACTAAAAATTGCAGAAGACCGCATTATAATGGAAGATAAGTCAACGAGTACAGATGAAAATATTAAATTCTCAAAACCTTTAATTCCGGACAATATGAAAAAAGGACTGATCGTAACAAATGACTTCCATATGTTTAGAGCGAAAAAAATAGCAGCTAAGCAAGGTTTACAATTAGAAGGTCTTCCGGCCGAAACACCAAAGCGAATTGTCATTCCATCGAATATACGTGAATATTTAGCCATTACGCAATATTGGTTTATGAATCGAATATAGTGGACGTGGTCCCGCCTAGCATTCTAGGCGGGATTTTTTGAGGGGAATCTTACAAATATGTCATCTTAATGAAAGGTAAAGCGATAGTTTCTAGAATGGATTCCTGACATAATGAAGATAACAAAAACTATTTAGAGGTGAATCGGATGAAAGGAAATAATATATTATCTTCACTATGTTACTTTAGTATCTTTTTTGCACCATTTTTACTACCAATTATCGTGTACTTCGTTGCAGAGGATGAAGTGAAATATCACGCGAAAAAAGCATTTTGGTCACATATTTTCCCGTATGCAATTTTATTCGGAGGGGTAGCGATATCAGGAATATACGGTTTAGGATTCAATCAATCTGACGGTGCTGGAATTGGGATCATGATCACATATGCAGTGTTCATTCTTGTAGGGACTTATTACTTCATTTGGAATATCGTAAAAGGTGTTAAAGTGTTGAAAACAGCGTAATAAGATAAGGGATAATTTGGAGTTAATTTGTCGTTATTTGTCGGTAAGTCGATATCCTTTGTCGAATCGACGATATATTTGAAAAATCGTCGATATAGTGCAAGGAATCGTTGATATATTGAAAAAATCGTCGATATAATTTCATTTACCGTATTAATAGATCTTTTAAAAGGAGCAATTCAAAAAGAATTGCTCTTTTTGTGCTTATAAGTTGTGAATATTGGAAAAGATATGTTAATTTTTCATTAGGAAGAGAAAAAAGGAGTGATTTTCATGAATGAGATGATACATAAAATGGAGCAACACGTTTCAGTTCGTAAATATAAAGAAGAATCCATTCCGAAAGATGTAGTAGAAAGAATGGTGCAAGCTGCGCAGCATGCTGCTTCCTCGCATTTTGTACAAGCTTACTCTGTTATATATGTAACCGATCAAGACTTAAAGGCGAAACTAGCAGAGTTATCCGGAAATCGTCATGTGAAGGACTGCGCAGCATTCTTTGTTTGTTGTGCAGATTTAAAACGACTTGAAATGGCATGTGAAAAACATGGTACAGAGATAAAGCATGAAGGAGTAGAAGACTTTATCGTAGCAACGGTAGATGCTTCACTCTTTGCGCAAAACTTGGCGTTAGCAGCAGAATCGTTAGGATACGGTATTTGTTATATTGGTGGTATTCGTAATAATCCGAGAGAAGTGAGCGAATTGCTTCATTTACCAGATAAAGTATATCCTGTATTCGGAATGACAGTCGGTGTATCAGATGAAGATCATGGAGTAAAACCACGCTTACCAGTAGCAGCAATCCTTCATGAAAATGGATATGATGAAAAGAAATATGATGAATTACTAAACGAATACGATGAAACGATGAGCGCGTATTATAAAGAAAGATCATCAAATAAGAAAAACGCAACATGGACGGAATCGATGAGTTCATTTATGTCTAAAGAAAAAAGAATGCATATGAAAGAGTTTTTAAGTGAAAAAGGATTTAATAAGAAATGAGTAAAAAGGCAGATCTGAAGCGAAGGAGAACTTGCAATATTTTAAAAATGTAACAGAGATTTGTGATGAAATGTTAGTTTAAGTGAATAGTTTGATTGCTAATACCTAAGTTCAGAATGTAGATACCATTTTCTGAACTTAGGTATTTTATTTGTTATCATATACATAAAAATTAAAAAATTTTTACAAAAGTGATAGGAAATGAGAGTGAAATGCCAATAGTAAGTAAAGGCAGCTGCTAAAGGGGAATTGAGGAAGGAAGATGTTTATGATTTTCGATTCTGAAGTGGATTTAATTACAGCTATGAAAAAACGTGATCAAGATGCTTTGAAAGAAGTGATTGATCAATATGGAAAATTAATTTTATACATTATTCATAAATCATTAAGTAGCCCTATTGAAAAACAATATGTGGATGATTGTTATAACGATGTATTTACTGTTATTTGGTTTCATATCGAACAATTTGATATGGAAAAGGGAAACTTCAAATCTTGGATGATTGGTATTACTAAATTAAAGGCATTGGAATATAAAAAGAAAGTATATAAAGAGAATAAAGTCGATAAAGACGTAGAGATAGATACAGGTGTCCATGATAGGTATGATATAGAACAAGAAGAAGAGATTATGGAAATAGTCCAAGATTTAAACAAGAAGGATCGATATATTTTTTTAAAGAGGTATATTGATGGATATTCCATTGACGACATTGCAAAAGAATTAAAGGTAACGGCGGATTATATATACAATCGAATTTCTCGTGGGAAGAAAAAAATTCAAAAACTATGGAAAGGGAGTGTGTAATATGGATAAAAGATTATTATCTATGTTAAATGAGCTCCAATATTCAGACGAAGAAATTGCACGCTTAGAGAAAGAAGCGGATGAGACTATAAATGTAGATAAGTATTATGTGAAAAACGGAGAATTATTGAAGAAATTAACGGTGCAAATGTTGGAAGAATCAGTTCGGAAAGAGTTACAAGAAGGAGAAGAAATTGAATGTGAAATATTAGTAGAAGAGGGGAGCCTTGTAAATTCTAAAGTTATACCAAGTATAGTAACCGCAGGGGCTACTTTTTATTATTACATTGTTTTAACAAATACAAGATTACGAATTAAATCGTTAGATTGTTATTTCAAAAAAATAAATGAGTATAATGTGCTAATTAGTTCAATTCAAGCAGTTTCGAGACATAAAAAAATGAAGAATGTATATGGAATTACTATAGATAATAACTATATACAATTAGGAAGTGCCGAGCATGAGCAAGAATTGAAAACGGTAATTGAGAAGCTAAAACAACGAGGGGTGAAAGAAGAGAGATATAAAGAGTTTGAAAAAAGTTGGCTGATTTTTTTCAATGTGTTTGTAATAGCGATAGGTGGGTTTCTAGTTTTAAAATATTTAATTTGAAAATAAAAAGCGGCATAATAGCCGCTTTTTATTGTTATCACGTTTAAAAATATTGAAAACTTATCCGTTATGACACAAACTAAAGCACCTTCTATAACGAATGCAAACTTTCAATAAGAAGGTACATGCCCGTGCAACTTAAAAGGATGTACGTAAATATTTTAAAAATCCGTTGATTAAGCCATTTGAAAATAATTTGACCTATATACAAACTTAGAAATACGATTGGAATAGCGTAAAAACTTGATTCCCAAATTGTTTTGTTTGTGCCAGTAAAGAGTATTTGCGTTAGTAGACTAATGAAATATATAAATAGATAAAAAGCTAAAGTAGTTGCTCTCAGCTTCTCTTTTTTTGTATCAGTTCCTGTAAAGTACAGTAACAGAGGTGGTCCCGGCATACCGATACTTGTCGTTAAAAGACCGGATAATCCTCCCGCTAAGAAATCTCTAGATTTTGTTGATTGAATCTTAAAGTTACAGATTAGCATCAACGTTAATAGTAAGAGCAAGATGCTAATTGCTAATTTAAACGTATTGATGTTAATGGAAACGAAAATGAAAATACCAAAAGGAACACCAACTATACTGCCGACAATTAATCTTTTCAGTAGAATACAATCAATGTCCATTCTTATTTTCCAAATGAGTGATATAGAAATAATGAATGATAAAATGATATTTATTTGTATAGCTTCTTGTGGTAGAAATAACATGAGTAAGAAAGGTGTTGCCATAATAGAAAAGCCAAAACCGGTACTCGTTTGTAAAATAGAAGCTACTAATATAATACAAATGAACATGAATATAGTATTCAAAAAAGCCCCCCTACATAATCAAATTTCATTAATATTTTAACATAAAGTAAAACTTTAATCAGTGAGGGCTTACTACCTAGCAAATCGCCGCTTGTTATGTTGCGGTTAATATTCCAATGATGATCCTGTAGCCTTAAAATATTTTTCTCGTGAAGGAGTCATTACTCGGATTGCTAATAAACAGGAAAGGAAAAGGATGAGTAACGAGCTACTTATTACAGTCATTTGAACGGAAAGAAATTGTGCGGATGCTCCAATTGCTAAAATGAAAAAGATTTGGATAAAACTTTTTATGGAATCAAATACGCTATCGATACGTCCTATCATATGAACCGGGATGTTATTTTGATAAAATGTAAAAAAGCCAGTACCAGCAAATGATGAAGAAATGCCAAGTAAAATGAAACCGCCTGCCGTGACGATAAATGAATTTGAAAAGGCGAAAATTACATAGCCTATTGCTGTGAAAATTGTCCCTAATCCGATACAATATTGAATTGGTAAACGTTTGGCAAAAAGAGAGACAAGAAATGAACCGGAAACGTAAGCAGCGCCAGTTATACTAACAAGCATACTGTATTCTATATCGGTTAAAAACAGTACTTGTCTTGTAAAAACAACTTCTTGTGAATCAAGTGCCATAGCGACAAGCATAGTCGCTTGAAATAAAACGAATATGAGAATAATGTACGTTTCAGTTCGAGCGAATGAAAAAACTTGTTTCCAATCACTTCGTAATGTTTGTACGAAAGTATTTGCAACTTCTTCGCTTTGCTTTGTTTGTAACGTAATATTAGGTAAGAAATAAATGAGAATAGTAGAAAGTAGAAAGGAAAGTGAGTTGCAGTAAATTACAAAGGATGCTGAGTGCGTGGTGAGAAGTATTCCAGCAAGAGCTGGACCGATAATAAAAGCCCCGCTTGTACAAAAGCTACTCCAAGCGTTGAATTGAGCGCGTTCTTCAGCAGGTATAAGCATTGTTTTATAAGAAAATGAAGCTGGATCGAAAAATGATGTAGCGATACGAGTTAAAAAGATAAAAATATAAATGGCCCAAATAGAATCAAATAGTGGAACGCAGCCAATAAGAGCTGCCCGAATTATATCTGTGATGAGCATAATAGACCGTTTGTTTAATCGATCTACTATACTACCAGACCATATTTTTGTAACAACGGTCGCAATTGGACCGACAATCCATAATCCTGCTACAGCAGCAGGGGAGTTTGTGCTATGTAACACCATTACGTTTAGGGCGATGAGATACATAAAATCACCTAAACGAGAAATTCCTGTTCCAGACAATAATAATAATTTATTTTTCATGAGCAGCTGGTCCTTTCTTTCATTGTTTTTTTAGCCTGCAGGAAATAGCGTATTCCTCTTCAGAGTTTGAGTGACGAGCGGTTTTGTTTTCCCATCGTAATAAAACTTGTGTAATCTCCCAAGTAAGCTGTTGTAATTCCTCTGGAGTTAAAAATAGATGAGATACAATATGACTATCTGTATTCGTTCCCTCTGTGCCGCTTTCTTCAATATAGAAGTGAGCTGCTTTTGCTTTATAATATTTTTCAATAATCCCTCGTTTTTCCTTCGTTTCTACTAATTCAAGCAACCCTCCATCGTACAAAATTTGAATGTGATAATGTACGCTACCAGCAGATTTATTTAGTTTAGTAGCTACTTGCTTTGCAGTGAGTGCTTCGTCTTTTAAAAGGTGAAGAATTTGAATACGTGTTGCATTGGAAATAAGTTTCTGCTGCTCAGCTGAAATAGTAAGCCTATCTTCAAACATTATAATATCCCCTTTCTTATAATCTAAATTTATTGTACATTCTAAAAAATTAGAACGTAAGAAAAATAAATCGCCTTTTTCCTCTGTTTTTCGACATAAATAAAAATAGCATGTACATAAACATGCTATTAAGTAATAGTAGATTCTTCATTAAGTTTCCCGCGATAAAACAGGTAAAGCCATATAAAACTTACAAATATACAGCATGTAGCTAGAAAACTACCAATTATTTGAGGAGAAAGGATTTCTAATAGCCATCCTGTAATGAACATAGATAACTGTATAAGTGAACCATAAATAGAGTAATGAAAGGAAAAAACTTTACCAATCATATTTTCGTGTGTGTAAGTTTGAAGTAATGTCGTATCAAGTGGAACGATGATTCCTCCTGCTATGCGCATACAGAGCAATGTAATGATACCGAAAATAAGTTGATCGGATAGAATGAATCCAAGAAAGAAAACGCCTTGTAGGAAGTAGGCCCAACCAAATGCTTTTTTCATTTTTTCTTTATTGCTGGATATGTAAAGATTAACGAGAAGGCTTCCTATCATAAGCCCAGCCCCTTGAACCGTATATAAAATCCCAATGTTCGTGTGGAAAATTTTTTCGGCATAGATTGTTAGAAGTAGCTGATAAGCACCTCCAATAAGCCCCCATGAAATGCCTACAAGAATTAATATTAAAATGATTTTTGTTTGTAATATGTATGTGTAACCATCTTTTATATCAGTAAAAAATGCTTTTTTCTTCTTACAAGTATCATAAGAGGGAACACTCATATTATAAATAAAATAGGCCGAAATAAAGTATGATAGGCTATTTACTAAAAAAGCGAATTCAATATGTAAAGATTGTGCAATAATCCCGCCAAGAGAGGCCCCCATAATAGACATAAAACCATTTATTGTACTAGAAAGAGAGTTAGCAGTTACAAAATGATTTTGATGTACGATGTTTTTTAAGGTTGCTTGTTTAGCCGGCTCAAATAAACAAGAAAGTACGGATAAACATATATTAGAAATGAAAATAATCTCAATTTTATATAGTGCGAATAAGTAAGTGAGGACGATTATGCCTCGTAAAATATCGGTAAAAATCATAATATTCTTTTTAGAAAACCGATCTACAACTCCGCCTATGAAAGGACTAAGCAGAAGCTGAGGTAAACCTTTACTTATAAAGGTGAGTGCGATCATAAATGGAGATTCCGTTATGCTATAGACGAACGTTAATAAAGCTACAGTATGAAACCAATCTCCAAGCACACTTAATGTTTGCCCATAAAATAGTTTTTTGAAGTTATTATTTGTTTTAAGAAGCGCGGAATAAGAAACTGACATAAAAGATTAATCCTTATGTAATAATGATGCTTGAACTTGTTTTTTCCACTCACTTAAATACACTTTCTCCTCTGTAGGGAGTCCAACAGGTAATTGTGCAATCAATTCTAAACTATTTCCGTCAGGATCGTTAAAGTATATGGCGGCATGCGCTAATTCTGGAAAAACAATCGGTTCAATTGGTTCCATTCCAAAGTCTTTTCGTGCTGAAATTCCTTTTTGATTTAGCCAATGAATCGCATTTTTTAAATCATGTAAACTTACTTGAAAGGCGATGTGTCGTAAAGAGGGGTGATAATTCACTTTGTATTCTGTGCCTTCCCAAAGGCCGAGCCAACTTTCATTTTCCTTAATCCAAAAGAAAGCAATATCGTCTCCTCTTTTATATAATTTCAGTCCAAGTGATTCGTAAAAAGGGATAGACACTTCTAAGTTACGGACGGGTAAATGTGCTTCGTAAAGACCTTTAATCATTGTAATCCTCCTAAGTAAAAATATTTCTTATTTCATAGTAAACGTTTTCTTATTAGTTGAAATCAGAAAAAGGAGGGACATAACTTCATACGAAAGTATGAAAAAACAGCTCAAATATGAGCTGTTTTCTTATAGTTTTTCGTTCATTTGTTAAGGATAGGATATATTAGTATCCGTATCCGCCGCCACCCCAACAGCTACAGCCGATGATGATTAGAAGGATGAATAGTACGATAAGCAAAGCAAATCCACCGCCGAAACCAGCGCAACTTCCACCATAACTCATATGTTTTCCTCCTTTTGAGTAAGTTAATCTATATAATTCATGGACTACTGTATACAGTATGTTTTTCGTATGGAAAAGGAGCCAGTCTCTTTTTTAATTAGACAAACGCCTGTATGGTCATTTTGATTGTATATGGAGCTAGGGGTATGTGAAGAAATCATTATATATTTCGCGATTTGTTCATAAAAAATATAAAAATTGTAAAAAAAACCATTTTTATATTTTTTTATGAGAGGATTTGTACTATAATTTTACAAGTAATATTATGGGAAAAGGGAGTTTTAGTGAAGAGATGGAGATGGGACAACTACAAAATAAAATAGAAACTAAAAAGAAAGAGCTAATTCAACTTGTTGCTAGACATGGATTGGATCATGATAAAGTTTTGTTATTTAGCCGAGATTTAGATATACTTATTAATAAGTTTATGAATGTGAAAGATAAAGTACATAAATAATTTGTAGTTTTTTATATTAAGATATTCAACGAAGAGGAGAGAGATATATTTGGAACATTTACAAGAAGAGCTATATAAACAAATAAAAGAAGAAAAAGGTATTGTTACAATTTTTTTAAAGAGTGGCGTTAGAATAGTAGGAGAAGTTGTTGCAATAGACAAATTTACCGTTTTAATGTTAGTTGATGGAAAACAACAACTTATTTACAAGCAGGCTGTATCAACAATAATGAAATAAGACACTCGTACTGAGTGTCTTATTTCATTATTGTTTGCAAGCTTCAACGTCAATGCCGGCAGCTAATAATTTTTTTTCACCATCTTGCTCAATGATTTTTTGTAATTTAGATAGGAAAGAATCAAAGTTTGTATGCTTTGCTACTTGGAATGTCATTTTATGCTCAATTGGCAGCCACGTATCAATATCAGCTTCGTTATGCTGAATTTTTACCTCAAGCTTATCAAGTGCGTTAGCAACTTTTGCTTCGTATGTTTCTTTCGTTTCAAACTCCATCCATAAATCATATAATTCCTCGCCGAGAGAACCTTTTAATGTTCGTTTAATATTTAAAATTGCTTCTTGTTCATTTATTTGTTTTTGTAATTGTAATTCATGACTATTCATTGTATCAAAAGCAGGAATATCACCAGCTTCTGCTTCGACTAGATCGTGAATAATAACCATTTTAAGTAATTTTTCAATATTTACTTTCTGATCTAAATAAGGTTCAACTAAAATGGCCATTAGAGACATGCGCCACGTATGTTCAGCAACGCTTTCTTGACGTCCGTTAGAAAGCCAGCTATGTCGCATTTCATATTTTAGTTTTTCTGCTAGTGCAATGACTTGTAAAATGTTATGTTCCATCGTGATCCTCCTCATATTTCCATACTATAATTCTAATATGGAAATGAAATGTGTCAATTTTATGAGTATATTGCGATAAATAGATGACGAGCGTATAATAAGCATTATATGTGAAAACGCATTATTAAAATAAAAAAATGTTTTACAAAAATGAAAAGGAAAGGGCAGGAATATGGGAGACAAAAATCAAGGATTTGCTAGACCAGAAAGAAGAAAAAGGAAGTTTGACATTTCTAGCCCATTTGGCATTTTAGTAGGTTTTGCTATAGTGATAGCGGCAATTATGCTTGGTGGAGGCGGAATAAAAGCTTTTAAAAACTTTTTAGATGTTTCATCTATTTTAATTGTCATAGGGGGAACAACTGCGACAATTGTTGTGGCATATCGATTTGGAGAAATAAAAAAATATACGAAAAGTATTTTTACTGTTTTACATAGAAAAGAAGAAGATTTAGAACAGTTAACGGATTTGTTTGTTGATTTTTCAAAAAAATCTAAAAAACACGGTTTGCTTTCTTTAGAGGTTGATGGAGAGCAGGTGGACAATCCTTTTATTCAAAAAGGAATTCGATTAATGTTAAGTGGTTACGATGAAGAGGAATTAAAAGAAGTGTTAATGAAAGATGTTGAAACGGAAGTGTATGAATTAAGAAAAGGGGCAGTATTATTAGATAAAATTGGCGATTTCGCTCCGGCTTGGGGTATGATAGGGACTTTAATTGGTCTTATCATTATGCTTCAAAACTTGCAAGACACATCGCAAATTGGTACAGGGATGGCAGTTGCGATGTTAACGACATTGTATGGATCAGTACTTGCAAATATGATTGCAATCCCTCTTGCTGAAAAAGTGTATCGTGGTATTGAAGATTTATATACAGAGAAGAAGTTTGTTATTGAAGCAATTTCAGAATTGTATCGTGGACAAATTCCGTCTAAATTAAAGTTAAAACTCGATACGTATGTATACGAAACAAAGATAAAAAAAGTAAAACGAGCAGCCTAATATTGCAAGGAGTGGTATGGTGATGATAAAACGACCGCAAAAGGGATCGCCTCGTTGGATGACGACTTTTACAGATTTAACGATGTTATTATTAACTTTCTTTGTATTACTAGTTGCTACTTCAAAGCAGGATGCAGTAAAATTGTCAAAGATGCTTGAAAAGTTTAGTGATACGGAGCAAGTTGATGCAAAAGTAATGGAAAATACTATACCAGATATTTCACATGAAAAAAATGATGAAAAAATGGTCTCAAAAAAGCGAATGGACGACTTGTACAAAAAGTTAAAAGCATATGTAGATAATAACGGTATTAGTCAAGTGAATGTATATCGAGAAGATACAGGGGTAAGCGTTGTTATAGTAGATAATTTAATATTTGATACAGGTGATGCGAACGTTAAGCCTGAAGCAAAAGAAATTATTAGCAAATTAGTCGGATTTTTTCAATCCGTACCAAACTCAATTGTTGTGGAGGGGCATACAGATAGTAGACCGATCCATAATGAAAAGTTCCCTTCTAATTGGGAATTATCTTCAGCACGAGCAGCTAATATGATCCACCATTTAATTGAAGTGTATAATGTGGAGGATAAAAGGTTAGCTGCGGTAGGATATGCAGACACAAAGCCAGTTGTACCGAATGATTCACCGCAAAATTGGGAGAAAAACCGTCGCGTTGTCATTTATATTAAAGAATAGTATTTTAGTATTTTAGTAATAAAATACTAAAATGCAGAAATTCTTTTAAAAAAATATTAAATTTTATCGTTTTATTTTGTATAATGAGTGAGAATGATAAGGTGAAATATTAAGATATATTTATACATAGAAGGAGAGAATCAAAAAGAATGGCACATAAAATTTTAGTTGTAGATGATGCGATGTTCATGCGAACAATGATTAAAAACTTATTAAAAAGTAATTCTGAATTTGAAGTAATCGGAGAAGCGGAAAATGGAGTGGAGGCAATTCAAAAATATAAAGAACTTCAACCTGATATTGTAACATTAGATATTACTATGCCAGAAATGGACGGACTTGAAGCATTAAAAGAAATTATGAAAATTGATTCAAGTGCAAAGGTTGTTATTTGTTCAGCAATGGGACAACAAGGTATGGTATTAGATGCAATTAAGGGCGGGGCAAAAGACTTTATTGTAAAGCCATTCCAAGCAGATCGCGTAATCGAAGCTTTAACAAAAGTAGCAAATAGCTAATATAAAAGGGGTGCCACAAGGAATCAAAACAGTGATAACGGATAGATGTGTGGCCCCTTTTTTCTCATTTTAAAACACTAAATTGTTATACATAAATGAAATGTTTGTTAGACAGGTAGGGGATGAAAATGCAAACAGATCTATTAAATATATTTTTTGAAGAATCGGAAGAACATTTACAGTCGCTAAATGAAAATGTGCTAACTTTAGAACAAAATCCCACTGATATGGATGTTGTGGGAGAAATATTCCGCTCAGCCCATACATTTAAAGGTATGTCTGCGAGTATGGAATTTACGGAAATGGCGGATTTAACGCATAAAATGGAAAACGTTTTAGATGAAATTCGTCATGGGAATATAGTAGTACATGCGGATATTATTGATGTGATTTTTGAATGCATTGATAATTTAGAGAAAATGGTTGCAGATGTGCAGCAAGGCGGAATGGGTAATATTGATGTAGTCGCAACGAAGCAAAAATTAGAAGCGTTATTGAACGGAAATGTAGAAACTTCTATGGAACATGTAGAGCAAGAGTCTATAAACAATGATGATGCAGTTTCGCATGAAGTGCATATAACCGTTGAACAGCAAGCTATTTTAAAAGCAGTACGTGCCATTATGTGTATTGAAGCACTGCAAAATATAGGCGATATACAAAAAACGGTTCCTAGTATTGAAGAAATCGAAGCGGATGCTTTCGGGTTTGAGTTTACAGTATTTATGAATACGGATCGTAGTGAAGAAGAATTGAAACAGGTAGTGCTTCACGTTTCTGAAATTGAGAAAGTAGTAGTGAAACAAGGAGAATCATTACAGGAAGTAGATTCGATGGTTGCTACGCAAGAAACTACGCGAGTAGAAGAAATGATACAGCCATCTGTAGTTGCGCAGGTGGAAGCACCTATTGAGACAGCGAAGCAACCTGCAAGTACTACGCCAACTAAAAGCACTGCAAAAACGAAAAATGCTAAAGGTGAGAATCGTTCCATTCGTGTGCAGCTAGAGAAAATTGAACGATTAATGAACATGTTTGAAGAGAGTGTAATTGAGCGTGGTCGCATAGATGAATTGGCACAAGCAATTCAAAACAAAGAATTAATTGAGCATTTAAATCGATTAGGCGATATTTCAAAAGATATTCAAAATGTACTTCTAAACATGCGTATGGTGCCGATTGAAACAGTCTTTAATCGTTTTCCGCGTATGGTACGTATGTTAGCGAAAGATTTAGGGAAGAAAATCGATTTACAAATTACGGGTGAAGATACAGAAGTTGATAAAATTGTTATTGATGAAATCGGTGATCCACTCGTTCATTTAATTCGTAATGCAATTGATCATGGTATTGAGACTGTTGAAAAACGTCGTGATGCAGGGAAAAATGAGACGGGTACAATTAAATTAGAAGCGTTCCATAGTGGAAATCATGTCGTAATTCAAATTACGGATGATGGAAATGGAATTCATAAAGGGAAAGTATTAGAAAAAGCGATTAAAAATGGTGTTGTAACAGAATCTGAGGCAAATAAATTAACGGATCGTGAAGTGTTTGATCTCATTTTCCAACCAGGATTTAGTACAGCAGAAGTAGTATCGGATCTTTCGGGGCGCGGGGTTGGATTAGATGTTGTAAAACATACAATTCATAGTTTAGGTGGACATTTAATTATTGATTCAGAAGAAGGAAAGGGAAGTACATTTAGAATTGAACTTCCATTAACGTTGTCCATTATTCAATCTATGCTTGTTCAAACGAATGATAAACGTTATGCTTTACCTCTTGGTAATATTGTTGAAGCAATTCGAATTAAGAGAGAAGACATCCAATCCATACAAGGAAAAGATGTGTTAAACTATCGTGATCAAATTATTGAAGTGAAGCATTTAAGTACTGTATTTGGTGAAAAAACAGTAGATGAGGCATTTGAATCATATGAAAGTCAAATGGTTCCTGTGTTAATTGTTCGTAATACACATCGTAGCTATGGACTTATTGTAAACACAATTATCGGCCAAAGAGAAATAGTCTTAAAGTCATTAGGTGATTTCTTTGCAGAGAGTTCGAACTATTTCTCTGGCGCGACGATTCTCGGCGATGGACGAGTGGTCCTCATTTTAAACCCAGAAGGTTTATAATAGGAATGAAGGAAAGCTCCCCACTTGTATACAATTGGGGAGCTTTTTGGTTAACTACATACTAATATATATAACAGGAAATAAATACATGTTCACGATTTACGTAATAAGTTTGTTAAAATGTAATGAGTGTATTCATTTAATAGAAAAACAAAAATGAGGAGGCAGGGAAAATGCCTGAGCAACACACAAAAGGGGATACGAGCACAATTGTGCTAGAAAAAGAAAAGGAGCTTTTAACGCCTCAAGAATGTGATATTCTTGGCGAAATTGCAAATATATCATTTGGCTCTGCTTCGACAGTATTATCAACGATTTTAAATAGGCAAGTAAGTATAACTGCTCCTCATGTAGAGTTAGTGGATTTATACGATACAAGTGATGTTGAGGTTCCTCATGTTGTATTAAATATTCATTTTACAAAAGGATTAGATATGGAAAATCTACTTGTCCTTCAGCAAGATGTTGCTTTATCTATTGCTGATTTAATGATGATGGGAACAGGTGAAGTGGAAGAGGGAAAAGAACTTGGTGAATTAGAGCTAAGTGCTGTACAAGAAGCGATGAACCAAATGATGGGATTCGCAGCGACGTCTATGTCGGAATTCTTCCAAGATACAGTAGACATGTCACCGCCGACAATTAAAGTCGTAAAGTTATTAGAAGAGATGGAGAAAATCTCTGGAATAACTGGAAATAACACGATTGTGAAAGTGTCGTTTGACCTTAAAATAGATAATCTTGTAAACTCTAAACTCGTACAAATTGTTTCAGTTGAACATGCGAAACAAATGATAAATAAATTACTACAATTATCTGGTGGCGTAGAAGAGCAAGACGAGCCAGCTGAAGTAGCGGAAGCTGAAATTGTAGAAGAACATGTTAAAAAAGAACAGTTAACGCAAGAAGAGAAAGATGTACTTGGGGAAATTGCCAACATTTCCATCGGTTCAGCTTCAACGGTATTATCAACGCTTTTAAATCAGCCGGTTACGATTAGTACACCCAATGTAGAAGCGATTAATGTGCGTCATTATGACGGTGTACCGGTTCCCTTTGTGATTTTAAATGTCGATTTTGTTGAAGGTTTAAAGAATGAGAACGTATTCGTATTTACGAAAGATGTTGCTTTGACAATGGTAGATTTAATGATGATGGGAACAGGGGAGATTGATCCAGAGAAAGAGCTTAGTGAATTAGAGCTGAGCGGTATTAAAGAAATCATGAACCAAATGATGGGGCATGCGGCAACAGCGATGTCAGAAATGTTTAAAGAGAAGATGGACATGACGCCGCCAGACGTTAAATTTGTCACGTTAAAAGAAGAAATGGAATATTTGGGAGAGTCAATGGAAGTGGATGAACTCGTTCAAATTACGTTCAACCTTGAAATTGGCGACTTGCTTCAATCGAAAATGTATCAAATTTTACCGATTTCAGAAGCGAAAGAAATGGTAAGACGACTGCTATATCCAATGGTGGAAGCAGAAGAAGAGATTGCAGAGGAAGAAATGGAAGAAGAGGTTGTAGAACCTGTTGTACAACCTATTGAATTTAAAGAAGTGAAACAAATTGAGCCAGTGTATATGGATACATCTATTCTACAAAATGTAGAAATGAATGTGAAATTTGTATTTGGAAGTACAGTGAAAACGATTCAAGATATATTAAGTTTACAAGAAAATGAAGCCGTTGTATTAGATGAAGATATTGATGAACCAATTCGAATTTATGTAAATGATGTATTGGTGGCGTATGGTGAACTTGTAAATGTAGATGGATTTTTCGGAGTAAAAGTGACGAAATCACTATAAGGCGTTGAAATAGTAGATGAAAAGCGTAAAGTTTTTTCTAATTTGCTGGCTATGCATACATGTGTGCTTGCTCTTCCCGCTGCAAAGTCAGGCGGAAGAGCAAAATGTGCCAGAACAAAATATAAATGAAGTGAATGTACAAGAAGAGAATAAGGAAGTTCAAGAACAGCCAGAACAAGTGGAAATGAAGCAAGATAAAGAGGAACAACAAGAAGTGAAGAATGAGCAAGAAACCGAAAAAAAGATAGAGACGGATCAAGGGATTATTACAATAAATAAGCGAGAATTAAAGATTGGCGAAGAAGTACGGATTATTGTAGAGCCAAAAGAGAAAAATATTCAAAGTATAAAAGGTATGTTGCGTTTGCCAAAAAACAGTAATCTGTATGAGCAAGAAAGAATGATACCTTTTGACTATGAAGAAGAGACGAAGCGATGGATTGCTAACTATAAGGTCGGGATTTTTGATTTGCAAGGTGATTGGAACCTTCAGCTTATTCAAAGTTTTAAAGAAAATGAGAAAGAAGAGCTTATAGAAAATGAAGTGAAAGTTCCTCTTATTCGTATAAATAATGAAACACCAACAATAGATAAAGAGATGCCGAAGTTGCATAAAGTCACTATTGACGAGGCGACGGAGAATGTAATCGAACGAAAACGAGGCGATTCTATACGTGTAAGAGTGAAGGCGGCAGACGTGGAATCGGTTGTGAAAGAAGTTCGTGTTACATTAAAAGGAAAAGAAAATAAAGAGATTACATTTTTATTAGATTACAATAAGCGCGACATGGAATGGCAAAAAGTATTTGAAATAACGGATGCATTGCCAAATGGGACATACGAGCTACTTGTAGAGGTAGTAGATGCGGCTGGAAATAAACTCGTTGAAGAAAGTGAGTATGTCGTTTCTGTTTTGGAACAAAAAACAGAAGATGATAAAAAGACAGAAGAACGAGAGAAAGAAGATAAATTAAAAAATAAAATAGAAGATAAGAAAGAAACTGAGAAGCAGGAAGACACGAAAGTAGAAATCCCGCTGCAGGAAGAAAAACAGCCAGTTGTTCAAATTCCGAAAAAAGAAGCGAAAGTAAACGACCTTATAAAAGAACCATTGAAAGAGAAAGAAAAAATTACTTATGTTATAAAAGAGCCTCTCACAGACAACAAGGAAGTAAATAATACGAAGGCTCAAAAAGATAAAGATAATAACAATCAAGTCATTTCGAAAAAGAAAGAAAAAAAAGAAGAGCCAGAAGATAAGAAAGAAACTAAAAGTGACCATGGAATACAAGCTTCTAATGTATTTGCTATTATGTCAGGTTTATTCGTACTATTTTTAGTGTTAAAGAGTAATAAAGAATGGGGCTAATTATTTCATCATAGTGGAGGCGCTTAAATGGAAATTAAACGTACGACAATTGAAAATAAGACGCTACAACCATTAAAACAGCCTGCAGCTATTTCGGAACATGAAATCCAGAAAGAACGAAAGTATAGTAATCTAGTGTTTACTGGACAGTCTAAGATTATTTCGAAAAATAATGAAATCGGGATTTTACTTGCGAGTTTAGGTGATGGAAAGGTTATGAAGGAAATGCTTTCTAAAGAGATGGATACAGTATTACAACTCTTTAAAAAGTTACATACATTATCTGGAGAAGGAAAGCAAACAGATAAAATATTTGAACAAGTCATGAGAAGCCTGCAAGGACTTGTTAAGCAGGCGCATATAAAAGAACTTCCTTTGTTAGATGGAACGTATGATTTCGCTGAAGTACAACTATCATTTGGTAGAAAGGTACACATTCCGTTATTAGATGTAAGTGCACTCCTCTCTAGCGTGGAGAGTGATTCATCAGAAGGAAATATAAATTTAATGGTAACGGTTATTACTGCGTATATCACGAAATTGTCTAACGAAACCATTTTAATTAGCGTCACGGATCGCACAGCTAAAGAGCGGGATGCAAGTGTATGGAGAGCACTTGCAGAAATGAATATGACACAATTATCACAGGCGTTGAAACAAACGGTGCAAGAACATAAATGGTCAATGACGTTTCTTTTTCTCGTTATATGGGTTGCTTGTATTATTTTAATTCGAGTTATATAAGAAACGAACGGAATCACGCAATTCTTCGTTATGATTTTAGTAAATAAATACAAAAAAAGCAGGGTGCAATAATCCTGCTTTTTTCTATATTTTTTCATAAAAGAATGTATCAAAACGCTGAAGATTGAATCGTTCAGGTGTTAAAATTTGTTCTGTGCTACCGACAAATAGCACACCGCCTTTTCGTAAAGAACGGCTAAACTTTTCATACAGCTTGACTCTTGCTTCTTCAGTGAAATAGATCATTACATTACGACAAACAATTAAATCGTAATTTGTATCGAACGATTGCATTAATAGGTCATGCTGTTTGAACGTGACGTGTTGCTTAATATTTTGATGTAATGAATATATATCATCTTCTTTTGTGAAATGACGTTCTTTCAAATCGCTAGGTAATTCTTTCAAAGAACGTTCCGTATATTGACCACGTTTTGCACTTTCTAAAATATGAAAATCAAGATCCGTTGCTAGTATTTCATAGCGAAATGGAGAGAGATGTTTCGATAAAATTAAAGAGAGTGTATATGGTTCTTCGCCAGCAGCGCAAGCGGCACTCCATACTTTTAATTTTCCGTTATTTTGTTCGAGTAATTTTGGCAGTGCTTTCGATTCTAACGTTTGCCAACGTTCTTTATTTCTAAAAAACTCTGAAACGTTAATTGTAATATAGTCAATAAAACTTAAAAATAAGTTTTGATCAACACGTAAAGTACTTAAAAACGTAGTGTAGTTTTCAAAGCCTTTTCTTGAAATAAAAGCATCGATTCTACGGCGCATCCTATCTTGTTTATACGAAGCGATATCCATATTGAATTGTTGTTTAAAACTCGCGATAAAATGATCATAATCTTGTTCAATTATCATATTTACAATGGGCACAATAACGATATTGTGCCGCCCCCTTTACATCATACGAATTTTTTGTTCAAAGCTTTTTTTCATTTGTTTTTCATGTAAACCTGGTAAATCATAAATGACAGCATCAATCCCAGCTTCTTTTGCAATGTCAACGGGAATGACAGATGTATGTTTGTCTCCGTTATAAAAACAGAGAACTAAATCGGTATCTTCAATAATTTGTTTCACAAAAAACATATAATCAGATCGATAAATAGAGTCGGAAGGGTGATCAAAAGCAACATACTCGGCTCCGTGTGATTTTAAATAATCTACGATTTCTTGGAATTCATCTGTTACTGCTTGTAACGGTTGGAGCGTGTAAAGGCATAAATTTTGAGCGAGTCTTTCGTTTTCAACGAAAAAACGAAGTACCTCATTTTCAATAGATTTATAACATAATATGTAAATTTTATGTTTGTGAGCATAGTCAGTTAAAAATTTTTTGATTTCTTCTTGATCTAATGCTGTTAATTGATTTGAACCACAAAGAAAAATATTCATAGAATTGTGCCACCTCATGCTAAATTGTAACATATCTTCTATAAAAAATAACTGCAAAATATTAGTGTTCAGAGTATAATTATAAATAACTAGATTTTACGATTAACTTTTGGAAGAAATAAAAAAATAAATAGGTGATATATATGCTGCGTTCAATCTCGCATAATCCAATCTTATCGCATATACCGCCTGCTACTCAAATGCCGAAAGAAGCAAATGTCAGGACTGGACTTGCATTTTCGGATAATTTGCATGCAGATCCGAAAAAAGATAAGTTGTTAGAACAAATGGAAGCGTTTGTTGATAATATTGGAGAAATTAAAGAAAAAATCGAAATGGAATTAACACTTGATAACGTAATGGAATACAAAAATACAGTAAAATCATTTTTGAATTTTTACGTTGATAATGTATTGCAATATAAAGATGTCATGTCTCGTCATCCGCGTTATGGCTATTCACAGAAAATGACGATTGTAAAACAGGCGGAAATGGGATTGAATGAGTTAGAAGATGTTATGAACTTAATTAATACAAAAACAGGACATTTAGAAATGTTAAATCAAATTGGAGAAATCCACGGTTTAATTGTAAATTTAGTCTTGTAAAAGGGAAGGAAGCTATATGTATATACAATTATATGAAAAGCTCGTTATTATTCAAAAAGCATATGAAAACATTCAAACGCTTGGAGAACAAATATATGAGAATTTAAAAAATAAAAATGTAAATGCAGTTCAAAAGTTACAAGTAGAGCAATTGCAGTACATTGAAGGTTTAAAACAATTATCGAGATCATTTGAAGAAATGGTTGTTCAGTTTTGTAAAGAACAGGGAGTGGAATCATTTCGCGTAAGTGCGTTATTTTCGTATTTTTCTCAAGAAGAAATTGAGAAAATGGAAAAAATACAAAAAAACTTAATTGGATTAGAAGAAAATGTAAAAATGCTTCTTTTGAAAAATCAATATTACTTAAACGTACTATTAAAAACTACAGAAAGTATTGTGGATTCAGTTTCTGAATATAACTTAGAACGAAACAATAATTCGCAAATCTTTATGAATGAACTATTGTAAAGGGGAAGTGAAGCATTATGAGATTATCTGATTACAATACCCCGTTATCGGGTATGTTAGCGGCCCAAATGGGATTACAAACGACGAGACAAAACTTATCAAACATTCATACACCTGGCTATGTGCGCCAAATGGTGAATTACGGATCTGTTGGAGCGAGCAATGGCCATACGCCAGAACAGAGAATTGGTTATGGTGTACAAACGTTAGGTGTTGATCGTATTACAGATGAAGTGAAGACGAAACAGTTTAACGACCAATTATCTCAGCTCTCTTACTATAATTATAAGAACTCGGTTTTATCACGAGTAGAGTCTATGGTAGGAACGACAGGCAAAAACTCACTATCTAGTTTAATGGATGGATTCTTTAATGCTTTTCGAGAAGTTGCAAAAAATCCAGATCAATCAAACTATTATGATACGCTAATTTCTGAAACTGGGAAGTTTACAAGTCAGGTAAATAAACTTGCGAAAAATTTAGATTCAGTAGAAGCGCAGACGACAGAAGATATTGAAGCGCATGTCAATGAATTTAATCGTCTTGCTGACAGTTTAGCAGAAGCGAATCAAAAAATTGGGCAAGCTGGTACACAAGTGCCAAATCAACTTTTAGACGAACGTGACCGTATCGTTACAGAAATGTCTAAGTATGCCAATATAGAAGTATCTTATGAATCTATGAATCCTAATATCGCAAGTGTTAGAATGAATGGCGTTTTAACAGTGAATGGACAAGATACATATCCATTGCAATTAAATAAAACGAAAGAACCTATGTCTGTTGAAATTTACGGTTCGGAAATTCCTTTAACTAGTGGGGCAATAAAATCTGCAATTGATACGAAAGGGCAGATTGCTAGTTATAAGAAAAATCTTGAAGAGTTAATGGGTTCAGTGAAAAATCAAGTAAATACAGTGATGGGAAAAGACTTCTTCGTTGGAGATTATGCGAAAGAGTTGAAATTAAATCCAGAATTTGCGAATGATTTTTCGAAAATGAAAATATCTGCTGAAACTGCAAATAAATTGGCAGGAATTACAGATGAAGATTATAAAGATGGTCTTTCATATAAAAAAGCATTAGACCAATTCATAGTGAAGGTAGCATCTGATAAAAGTGAAGTGAACGGTTATCAAAAAATTCATGGAGACTTATTAGAAGGTATTCAGCAAGAAAAGATGAGTATCGAAGGCGTGAATATGGAAGAAGAAATGGTTAATTTAATGGCCTTCCAAAAATACTTCGTTGCGAATTCTAAAGCTATTACTACAATGAATGAAGTGTTTGATAGTCTGTTTTCAATCATTAGATAATGAGAGGTAAAAACAAAACCCTTTTCTTTTATGTTTGAAGAGAGGGCCAGCAGAGTGTAGAAGCGGTCAGTGCCTAATAGAGGACCTATCGGTGTGAGACCAGAGATATGGAGCGGGTGCCAGATAAAGTAGAAGAGGAAACGACCTAGATTTGAGAATGGAACGCTTTGTAGCACCTTTTGTATAACGATGAATGAGAGGTGAAAGCGAAACCTTTTTCTTTTATGTTTGAAGAAAGAGCCAGCGGAGTATAGTTCCGGTTTCAGCTTCCAATCAATTTTCAATAGATAAAGGAGGAGATATAAATGAGAGTATCTACATTTCAAAATGCAAACTGGGCAAAGAACCAGTTAATGGATTTGAATGCCCAACAGCAATATCATCGAAATCAAGTAACTTCAGGGAAGAAAAATCTTCTTATGAGTGAAGATCCACTTGCAGCAAGTAAATCATTTGCAATTCAACATTCGTTGGCGAATATTGAACAAATGCAAAAGGATATAGCGGATTCAAAAAATGTGTTAAGTCAGACGGAAAATACATTGCAAGGTATTGTGAAGTCTTTAACGAGAGTGGATCAATTAACTTTACAAGCAGTAAATGGAACCAATAGTTCTAATGAATTAAAAGCAAGTGCGGCAGAAGTGGATCAACTTTTAAAGCAAGTAGTATATTTAGCAAATAAGCAAGAACAAGGAAGATATATTTTCGGAGGAGATAGCGCTTCTCACCCACCATTTGCAGAAGATGGTACATATCAAGGTGGAGAAAATGATGTGAATTGGAAATTAAATGATGGATATGAAGTAAAGATGTTTCGTAATGGTAAAGATTTATTAGAACCAACAATAAAAACATTAACAAAAATAAGAGATGCCATGCAAGATGGAGATCAAGATACCTTAAGATCTGTAATGGGAGAGAATAAAAAAAGTATAGATAATGTCTTAAATCGTACCACTGAAGTAGGATCAATATTAAATACGATGGATACATTTAAGACAATCTTAAGCGAACAAAACGTAGCTCTTCAGGAAAACAGAAAAGAAATAGAAGATGTAGATTTAGCAGTAGCTATTTCGGATTTAGCATATATAAACGCTACATATGAAGCGACGTTAAAAGCAATTAGTACAATGAGTAAAACTAGCATTTTAGACTATATGTAAAAAGGAGTGAATTCAGATGGGAACTTCAGTATCGAATTTAGGCGGTCGTCAACAGATATGGAATCTTGGTAATAATATAATTGACACTTCAAACCTAGTAAATTTAGAGTTACAAGCTTTAGAAATGAAAAAAACACCGTATAATAATCAAAAACAAACTTTAGCTACTGAAAGAAATATATATGCGAGTATGAAAAAAGAATTCGGTAGTTTTATGCAAGTATTCAAGGATATGTATGCGTTTAAAGGGAATGAGAAAAAAGCTGGAGTCTCTAAAGAGGGATTTATTAATGTTCAAGCTGATGCTACGGCAATTGCGGGAACATATACAATTAATGTTAACAAAGTAGCAGAAAGACATCAGATTACAACTAGGCTCATTGATAAATCAGATCCTGAGAATCCCAAAAATATTATTGATTTAGATTCTAAAATTGGAAAAGATGCTACATTTCTCATTAATGATAAAGAAGTTAAGCTTACTAAAGATATGACGTATAAGGATTTTGTTAATAAAATGAATAATGGAAATTATGGAGTGTCTGTATATTCATTAGGTGGACAATTATTCTTTACTTCAACAACTGCTGGTAAAAATGGAGAAATTAAATTAGTTGATGGAGAAGGAGGACTCTTAAAAGATATTGGATTGGTAACTTCAGAAGTAAAAGAGGGAAAAAATATAATTGCTAATCAAGTGACACCAGCCCAAAATGCTCAGTATACAATTAATGGTATAGCGGATAGTAGTTCATCTAATAAAATTGATACAATTCCAGGGCTAACTATTAATTTAGAAAAAGAAACGACTGAACCAATTAAAGTTACAATTGAAGATTCAAACATTAAAGAATCGATTAATATGATAAAGAAAATGAGAGATGAATACAATAAGGCTGTTTCGACGCTGGATTTGTTCGCTGGTGAAAACGGAGCTATGCAAGGTAACAATGTTGCATTTTCTATTAGTAATACTATGACAAGTGTATTTAGATATAAACAAGATGATAAATTTATGTTTTCATTTGGAATTGAAGTTGATAAGACAGGGAAGATGGTTCTTGATGAAGAGAAATTAACTAAGGCTTTTAAGGAGAGTCCAGAAACTGCAAAACAGTTTTTCTTTGGATTTAATGGGCTGGGGCATGAGATAGAAAAGAAATTAGATGGTATTTTAGGCGATGAAGGTGTAATTGGACAGAGGTCTAAAAGTATAGAAGGGCAGATAAAAGAATTAGATAAAAAAATTGATGCTATTGATAAGCTGAATAAACAAAAACAAGAGACCATTATTGATAAATATTCAAAATTAGAACAGCAGTTATCAATGCTAGATCAGCAACTGAAAACAATTAAAGCAATGACAAAACAAAAAAGTGATGATTAATGAAAGTTGAGGAAGTGATCGTATGCAAGCATGGCAACGTTATATGCAAAATGATATTATGACGAGTAATCCGATTAAAAATACAATTTTTATTTATGAAAGATGCATTGTAGAGTTTCGTAATTTAGAAGAGCTTTTACATACTTTTAAACTACAAGAGGGAGATGCGCTTCTTGAGAAGTTAGAACGTATTTTTGAAGAATTAAAGCTTCAATTAAACCCTGAGATTACGAAAGATTTATATGATAGTCTTTATGGTTTATATGATTGGATTAGTGTTCAAATTCAAACGATGAAAGTAACACGTGAAGCGAAAGATATTGATGCGATTGTGAAAGTGTTACAAGATTTAATAGACGGTTATCGCGGAGCGCTTGAAAATGAACAATGATATTTATCGAGCATTTGTCGGTTGTTTTAATGAAATCGGTGAATTGCAAGTGTCAGATGAAGAGTTTGCTGAGAAGAGCGCGATGTTAAATCGCTGGATGATGACATTGGATGAAGAAACGCGCGCACAAGTTGCGGCAGAAGTAAGTCCATTTATTATTAAGGCAGCGCAGCATATTCGAGATAAGCAAAAGATTTTGGAAGAAATGATTATGACAAATGATGGGCGAATGAAAGCAAATTCATTTTACGGTAAATATTAATTATAAAGTGTGGAAACGGATCCCCCTTATTAAAAGGGGATCCATTCCTTCATGTAAATGAAGAATTCCGCTGATTGAGGTTTCATTTTATGACTGTAAAAAATAGAAGTAATCTAAATAATGTAAAAATAATCTGCAGCTAGTCGTAAATATGTTGAAATATTATATAGATTACTACGCGTATACAGTTTTTTTGTATTCTTTTTTATATTTTTGTATTTTTCTAAAGACAACAATGTAAAAATGGAATAAAATATGTAAGGGTACATAATAGTTAATATTTTAATAAATACATATAAGAAATTAAATAATGAAGTGAAACTTCCATCAGTGGATTATTATGCCAAAATGATAAGTTAAAAAGGAAGGGTGTGGAGTATGCCAGATTTAGTGACTGATGTAAGCCATTATATGAATTATTTAGTGACGAAACGAAATACTGTTTCTAGTAATATTGCAAATGCGAATACACCTGGCTATAAAGCACAAGACGTTACATTTGCTGAGCAAATGAATAAAAGTAGTGCATTATATAAGAGTAATACTGCGGATTTAAAGACTAATGCAGATTTATATCAAACGAATGAAATGCACTTACCGACAGTAAATACGAAAAATACATATGCGAAGATTCAAACGAAGTCAATGCAAACGAATAAAGATGGAAATAGTGTGGATGTAACGACAGAAATGCTAGATTTAATGAAAACAAACCAATTGTATGGGATTTCAATTAACGCAATTAATACACAATATGCAATTAACCAAGCAGCTCGCGGACGTTAATAGTAGAAGGAGAGACAACGATGTTTCAGGCAATTAATGCAAGTGGATCAGGGCTAACAACAGCGAGAAAATGGATGGAAGTTACTTCAAATAATATTGTAAATGCCAATACAACGGCAGCTCCGGGGGCAGATTTGTATGAGCGCCGTAGTGTAGTGCTTGAATCAAATAATAGTTTTGCGAATATGTTAGACAGTGCACCGACTAACGGGGTGAAAATAAAAAGTATTGAGGCAGACAAAACTGAAAACTTAGTGTATGATCCGACGCATCCGCATGCAAATGAAGAAGGGTATGTACGGTATCCGAATGTTGATGTGACTGCTGAAATGACGAATGTAATGGTTGCTCAAAAAATGTACGAAGCAAATACAAGTGTATTAAATGCGAATAAAAAAATGCTGGATAAAGATTTAGAAATCGGCCGAGGATAAAGGGGGAATATGGGAAGATGAAAATCCAACCAATGTTACATACACAGCCATTTGGCGCGATTCAGTCAATTGGTGCACCGAAGAACACGCAAGCATCTGTAGTCGAGGGGAAGAAGTTTATCGATTTATTGGAAGATATGAATCAAACACAAAACAATGCGCAAACAGCTGTATATGATTTACTAACAAAAGGAGTAGGAGAAACACATGACGTTTTAATTCAGCAAAAGAAGGCTGAGTCTCAAATGAAAACGGCTGCTCTTGTACGTGATAATCTTATTGAAAATTATAAGTCACTAATTAATATGCAAATTTAGGAAAATGGACGGGTGTGTTTAAATGGAAAAGTTAAAAAATGTTTTCCAATCGTTAAAAACGTGGCATAAGTTAGTCATTGGTGCTGCGCTTTTAGCAATTGTAACAGGAGCACTTTTATACTTCACCTTGCCAGATAAATATGTTGTTGTATATCAAAATTTAAATGATGCAGACAAGCAAGAGATTACAGCAGAATTATCGAAGCTAGGTGTCGATTACCAATTAGCAGCCGATGGTTCGATTCGTGTGCAAAAGAATGATGCTCCATGGGTTCGAAAAGAAATGAATGGAATGGGATTACCGTTTAACTCAAAAAGCGGTGAGGAAATTTTATTAGAAAGCTCGCTCGGTTCAAGTGAGCAAGATAAAAAAATGAAGCAAATTGTCGGTACGAAAAAGCAATTAGAGCAAGACATTGTAAGAAATTTTGCGACAGTTGAAACGGCAAATGTTCAAATTACATTACCTGAAAAAGAGACAATTTTTGATGAAGAAAAAGCAAAAGGAACAGCTGCAATTACGGTTGGTGTAAAGCGTGGTCAACTATTAACGGCTGATCAAGTTGCGGGTATACAGCAAATGATCAGTGCAGCAGTTCCTGGTGTAAAAGCAGAAGAAGTAAGTGTGATTGATAGTAAAAAAGGTGTTATCTCAAAAGGGGCAGATGAAGCACATGCTACTAGTTCCTCTTCTTATGAGAAAGAAGTAGAGATGCAGCACCAAATTGAAGGTAAATTAAAGCAAGATATCGATGCAACATTAATGACGATGTTTAAACCAAATGAATATAAAGTGAATACGAAAGTATCTGTAAACTACGATGAAGTTACACGTCAGTCTGAAAAATATGGTGATAAAGGTGTACTTCGTAGTAAACAAGAGCAAGAGGAAAGCTCTACTGCGCAAGAAGGTGCAGATACGAAGCAAGGCGCTGGTATTACAGCGAACGGCGAAGTACCAAATTACGGTACGAACAATAATCAAAATGGCAAAATTGTCTACGATAATAAAAATGGTAACAAAATCGAAAACTATGAAATAGATAAAACAGTTGAAACGATTAAGAAACACCCAGAGTTAACGAAAACAAATGTTGTTGTATGGGTAGATAATGATACGTTAGTAAAACGAAGAATTGATATGACAACTTTCAAAGAAGCAATCGGCACAGCTGCTGGGCTTCAAGCTGACCCGAATGGAAACTTTACAAATGGTCAAGTTAACGTTGTAACTGTTCAGTTTGATCAGCCGAAAGAAGAGAAGAAGAAAGAGCCAGAAGAAAGTGGTATAAACTGGTGGTTATTCGGTGGTATTACAGGTGGCTTATTAGCGCTCTTTGGTCTAATATGGTTCTTCTTAGCTAGACGTAAGAGAAAGAAAGAAGAAGAGGAATATGAAGAATACTTAGCAGAAGATGAAGTTGCTGCAAGTAGTGAAAGTATTATGGAAATTCCTGAAGAGAAAATAGTACCAGAGCCAAAACCTGAGCCAGAACAACCGAAAGAACCGACGTTAGATGAACAAGTGCAGGATGCTACGAAAGAACATGTAGAAGGTACTGCAAAAGTAATTAAAAAATGGTTAAACGGACAGTAAGGGAGGAACAACGATGTTAGATGAAATCTCCTCCAAAGAAAAAGCTGCCATCCTCATTCGTACATTAGATGAAGAGGTGGCAGCGAAAGTCATTGAATATATGACGGCTGAGGAAAAAGAAGTGTTGCTTCGTGAAATCGCGAAGTTTCGTGTATATAAACCAGAAACGTTAGAAAATGTACTAGGGGAGTTCTTATATGAACTAAATGTAAAAGAATTGAATTTAGTCACTCCAGATAAAGAGTACATTCGTCGCATATTTAAAAATATGCCAGAAGACGAGCTTGAAAAATTATTGGAAGACCTTTGGTATAACAAAGATAATCCATTTGAATTTTTAAATTCACTGACAGATTTAGAGCCACTTCTTACAGTGCTGAATGATGAATCACCACAAACAATTGCAATTATCGCTTCTTACATTAAACCGCAACTTGCTTCTCAATTAATTGAGAGATTGCCAGATCATAAGCGAGTAGAAACGGTAATGGGGATTGCGAAACTAGAACAAGTTGATGGTGAACTCATTAATCAAATTGGTGAGCTATTAAAAGCAAAATTAAATAATATGGCATTTAGTGCAATCAATAAAACAGATGGCTTAAAAACAATTGTGAACATTTTAAATAACGTTTCACGAGGCGTTGAAAAAACAGTCTTTCAAAAGCTGGATGAAGTTGATTATGAGTTATCTGAGAGAATTAAAGAAAATATGTTTGTCTTTGAAGACTTACTTGGTCTTGAAGATCTTGCGCTTCGCCGTGTGTTAGAGGAAATTACAGATAACGGTGTCATTGCAAAAGCGCTTAAAATTGCAAAAGAAGAAATTAAAGAGAAATTATTTACATGTATGTCTTCAAACCGTAAAGAGATGATTCTGGAAGAATTAGATGGCTTAGGACCACTTAAGATGACAGATGCTGAGAAAGCGCAGCAAATGATTACAGGTACGGTGAAAAAGCTAGAGAAAGAAGGAAGAATTATCGTTCAAAGAGGTGAAGATGATGTCCTTATTTAAAAACAGAATTCCGAAGAATTCTGTTTCTTTTTCTGAAGAAACGTATGAATTACAATTTCCAAAACCAATACCAGTTCACGTAGAAGAAATACAAGTAGATCATGAAGAACTTCTTGCGCAGCAACAATCGTTACATGTTGAACTAAATCAGTTAAGGCAAGAGCAGCAAATATTAGAGCGAGAGCGTCAGCAGCTATTACATGATCAAGAACAATTTCAAATGCACGTTCAGCAGCAGATGAAAGAAATAGAATCGGCACGTCAGCAGTTTCAAAAAGAGCAACAAGAAACTGCATACGAATGGACAGAATTATTATGGGATCAATCTTTCCAACTAGCAGAAAAAATTGTGAATCAAGCAGTAGATACTAGATTGCTTGATGTGTTACCTATTTTAACTGGCATCGTTCAAACGTTACCTACTTCGTTTGAAAAACTAGTTATTACCGTACATCCAGAAACGTTTGAACGTATTCAAGAAGAGAAGGAAAATACGAAAGAATATTGGTTGCTACAATTAGTAGAATGGAAATATGATTTCTCCTTACAGTTCGGTGAATTTGTTCTAGAAGAGGAGAAAGAGTTCTTTGAATTTAAGTTTGCACCTATATTTGCGAAACTTCGCCAGAAATGGGAAGAAGAGAAGTTATTTGAGGAGCAAAATGTATGAATCGACTATTAATGAATGAAAACCAAAAATGGAATACATTTATTGAAACACCGTTTTATACGAAAGTCGGTAAAGTTCATAGTGTGCAAGAGCAGTTTTTCATAGCGAAGGGACCGAAGGCGAAAATCGGTGATGTTTGTCTCGTTGGAGAACATAACGTCTTATGTGAAGTAATTGCAATTGAAAAAGAGAACAATATGTTACTCCCGTTTGAACAGACAGAAAAAGTATGTTACGGAGATTCCGTTACATTAATTGCAGAAGATGTTGTTATACCTCGTGGTAATCATTTACTCGGAAAAGTGTTAAGTGCAAATGGCGCAGTGTTAAATGAGAACGCTGAAAACATTCCGCTGCAAAAAATAAAACTAGATGCTCCGCCTATTCATGCGTTTGAACGTGAAGAGATTACTGACGTATTTGAAACGGGAATTAAATCCATTGATTCTATGCTAACAATTGGTATCGGTCAAAAAATTGGTATTTTCGCTGGATCTGGTGTTGGGAAATCTACTTTACTCGGCATGATTGCGAAAAATGCAAAAGCGGATATAAACGTTATTAGTTTAGTAGGAGAACGTGGCCGAGAAGTAAAAGACTTTATTCGAAAAGAATTAGGCGAGGAAGGTATGAGGAAAAGCGTCGTTGTCGTAGCGACGTCAGATGAAAGTCACCTTATGCAACTTCGCGCTGCTAAGCTTGCGACATCTATTGCGGAATACTTCCGAGACGAAGGCAATAACGTACTACTTATGATGGACTCTGTTACTCGTTTTGCAGATGCGCGTAGAAGTGTTGATATTGCTGTTAAAGAGTTACCGATTGGTGGTAAAACACTTTTAATGGAAAGTTATATGAAGAAGCTGTTAGAGCGATCTGGGAAAACACAAAAGGGGTCTATAACAGGTATTTACACTGTACTCGTTGATGGAGACGATTTAAATGGTCCTGTACCAGATTTAGCACGTGGTATTTTAGATGGACATATTGTATTAAAACGTGAACTTGCAACGCTCAGTCATTATCCTGCTATTTCCGTGCTAGACTCAGTAAGTAGGATTATGGAAGAAATCGTTTCACCAAATCATTGGCAACTTGCAAATGAAATGAGAAAAATTTTATCTATTTATAAAGAAAATGAATTGTATTTTAAATTAGGAACGATTCAGGAAAATGCAGAAAATGCTTATATTTTTGAATGTAAAAATAAAGTAGAAGGTATAAATACATTTTTAAAACAAGGTCGATCAGATCGTTTCCAATTTGCTGATATTGTTGAAGCAATGCACCATATAGTATAAGACCTTGCGCCATGCAGGTCTTATTTTTTTGTTTTTTAATATTTCACAGATTTTTTTGGAAAAAAACTATATAATAGAAAAAGAGAGCGTTATAATAGGAAGGGGCTATAAAAACAGGTGGATAAGCAGCAGTACGATACGATAAAATTGCAAATAAATCAAGAAAAAGAACAGATTTTGAAAGAAGTGTATGAATTAACAGCTGAAAAAAGAAAAATAGAACAAAAAAAAGAATATGATTTATATGTTGTAAAATCGCGTAGTAAAGTCGTACAAACTGGACAGCGTATTATGGCTGGCATGCTTTCGTCACATACGTTTTCACCTGAAAGAATAGAAGAATGGAATCGGAAAATTAAAAAAACGGAAGATTTTATTCAAAAAAATGAAAGCCTTTTAGAACAAGTAAAAGAAAAAGAACGTGTCATTGATGAGATGTATCAAGAAGATTGTAGAAAGCTTGCGAAAATACGAGAAAAGCAGGAAGAAAAAATGCTTCTTGATTTAAAAATGTGTATGAATGGATGAGGTGAATGTAGTGATACAGTCTGTATTACCGGTGCAACAAAGTTTACCTCCGCAAAAAGAAAAAGGGCTAGAAGTACAATCTAAAAGTGAAGATTCTTCATTCGATCATGCGATGAGAATGGAAAACAAAAAGCAGCCGAAAACGGAGAAAACAAAGCGAGAAGATGCACCAGAAGATAGAAAAGAAAACATTCTTTCTAAAAAACCGGAAACGAAAGAAGAGCCAAGTGTAAAGAAAGAAGAAAAAAAAGAGACAGAACAGTTATTGTTAGCTGTATCTGAGCAAATGGTTGCAATTGAGCAATTACGCGTGCAGCCAGAATTGTTATATCAATACATACAAAAAATACAAGAGCTATATAAAGAATATGGAAATATAAAACTTAACGAATTACCCGCAGGTGAATTACAACAATTACAAGAACTTCTTTCCAATATGAATATCAAAAATGCTATATGTTTAGAAGATACAATGCAAATGGTATTAGACAAAGTGAAGATGCCAGAGCAAATGATGCAAGTATTGAAAGTGGTAGAAACAGAAACTTGTAATATTGCAAAGAAACAAGAAGAGTCTAAAGACTTAGATGGAGATCTTCCGAAAGCTGAGAGTGAAGATATCAAGGTAGAGTTGCCAGAAGGTGATGTATTCAACGATTCGAATTCTGCCGGTGCGGAGTTATTAAATAAAGCGACGAGTACTGATCAAATAGGAAAATCCAATAGTGGCGCTGAGAAAGTTTCATTGCCTGACTTAGGAAAGAAAATGGAAGCACAAGTAGAAGCCTTGCAAAAGTTTGTAGTGAAACAAGAACGTGTGTTATTTCAGTTAAATCCAGAAAAACTCGGTACATTAACAGTGTTTATGAAAAAACATGGAGATCAAATTGATGTTCACGTAGAAATGGAAAAACACGATGCGAAAAAACGTGTGGAAATCATTTTTGATGAATTGAGATTGAAGTTAAAAGAAAAAGAAATCAACATTCAAATTAGCTATGCAGATAAAGATGAAAATCGTAAAGAGCAGCGAGAACAAGAGCAAAGACAAAAGCAGCAATTAGCAAGTACGAAACGTGAGAAACAAGAATCAAAAGAATTTGCGGGATTATTGGAGGAATAAAGCGTGCCAACAGTTGGATTAAATACAACGAGTACAAACCATATTCCATTACAAGCAGGAGTACAGAATAGGAACGCATCTGTTAACGGTGCACAACCGGCAGTAGGGCAAATGAATGGAGTATCAGCAGGAGAACAAAAGACTCCTGGTGTAATGGGGAAAGATGATTTTCTAAAATTGTTTTTAGCGAGCTTTCAACATCAAGATCCATTTAATGCGATGGATATGAATCAAATGATGAATCAGACAGCACAATTATCTCTTATGGAACAAGTACAGAATATGACGAAAGCGGTAGATAAACTGCAATCAACAATGTATTCAACAGCGCTTGATGGTGGAATGAAGTTTTTAGGGAAATACGTAAGAGGTGTTGACGGTGATGGGAAAAAAGTGACTGGTCAAGTAGAGACTGTTCGCCTCGCAGAAAATAATGAGGTACAGCTCGTTATTGATAATAAAGTTGTATCTCTTCGTTTCGTTGAGAGAGTATCTGATAAACCAATTGGAGAAACGAATCCAGAAGATGCAAAGAAAGACGAGCAAAAAGGTACTGAAGAAGTAACGGAAGAAGTCAAAACTATAAATTCATAAGGAGTGTCCATACGTTATGATTAAAGCGTTATATACAAGTATTACAGGAATGAATGCAACACAAAATGCATTAAGTGTAACTTCAAATAATATCGCCAATGCACAAACAGTAGGTTATAAAAAACAAAAAGCAATGTTCGATGATTTACTATATAATAACTCAATTGGTGCAAAAGGTGATGGTAATTACGCAGGAACGAATCCGAAAAGTATCGGTAACGGTGTGAAAATGAGTGGTACAGTTACAGATTATAGTGATGGTACCATTACGCTAACTGGTGGGAAAACACAAGCAGCAATGGAAGGTAATGGTTTCTTCGTTGTAGGTGATTCAAAAGGTGGGAATATGGAATTTACTCGAAAAGGTACATTCGGGATATCTTCAGATTACTATATTACGAATACAGAAGGCCAATACGTATTTGCATACCCTGCAAATGAAGCAACTGGTGAAGTTGATTTATCTGGTATTCCAGGACCGTTACAAATTCCAATGGGAACTGCAATTGGTGGTATTCGAACATCAAAAGGAGTAGTTGGAGGGAATATTCCAGCTGATGCAAAAGCAATATCACAAGAGATACCTATATATGATAATGCTGGTAACACTTGGACGATGCGTGTGGAGTTTACACAAACGAGTGAACATAATTATTCATATAAAGTACAGATGCGCAATGATTCGAAAAAAGAAGAGTTTAAGGATGTTCAAGGTGCAGGTGGTAATGTGACATTTGATGCTGTTGGAAATCCAAGTCCGAAAGAGCAAGCAGCTAATATTCCATTTAATGGCGGCAATGTAAAACTAGACTTAAGTAATTTAACGAATCATCCGACAGATAAAACATTATCAGTAACAGGCGTAGATGGTAGAGCAGCGGCGACTGTTAAAGATTGCTTCATTGCTGATGGTGGATATGTGATGGTAAAATATTCTGATGGAAGTATGAAAGCTGCTGGTCAATTAGCTGTTGCGATGTTCCCGAACGAAGGCGGACTCATGAAAACAGGTAACGGTAACTATACAGCGACGAATACAACTGGTATTTTAGCACTTGGTGCATCTGGTCAAAACGGTGCAGGTAAAATACGTGGTGCTGCACAAGAAGGTGCAAACGTAGATTTATCTGTAGAATTCGTTGACTTAATGCTATACCAACGTGGATTCCAAGGAAATGCGAAAGTAATTAAAATTTCAGATGAAGTATTAAACGAAGTTGTAAACTTAATTCGATAATATATAATAAAGAAAAATTGTAATGTAGTAGAAGGGGTTTTTTATTCGTATGACAAGACAAGAACGAATTTTACAATTGCCTTTTTTCGAAAATAAACGTGACCTTGCTGAGCAAGTGTTAAAAATGGAACGAGAAGAGCATGTATATTTACCAGATCAATTTGAAATTAAGCAAGTGCCTCCCTATTCATTTGGTGAAAAACAAGCAATCATTGGCCGTATTCACGAATTTTATTTCGTAAGTATTGGTAGTGAGGGCGAGTGGAAGTATCAACTGTTTAAAGATGAAATGAAGTGCCGTGAGTTTTTTGTTACGTTGCCAGATATCGCGGATCAGCAGATAGCATTCTGGTTCAATAACATCGAGTTACTGAAAAGATCTTAAAAAAGATTTTAAAAGCTCTTAAAAGCTCTTTTTTAGGTTTTGAGAGAGGGTCGAGCCGTATGTGGTAGCGGTTGGGGCTTATGTGGTGCTCGACCGTTGTTTGAAGACCAGAGATATGTAGAGTTACTAGGGTAGTTTAAATAGATTTAAGTGAAGTGTAGTATGAATAATGCTCGTGGTCTTAACGTGTTTGATGGACTAATAAGTTTATTTGTGGCGATAGATTTCTATAAAAGGAGAGGTGAGGAGGATGGCGCAGAATAAGTATCGCGTTACATTCATTTCGCCGAGTGAGGTTGAGCAGCGGACTGTAATGTCAGCGAGTAGTTTGCCAGATTTAATTCGTAAAGTAGAGAGTATTATTGCAGATCCTAACGGTTATTTTGTAAATGATAAAAAAAATAATTGCTATTTTAAAGTGATTAAAGAAAATGTTACATTCATTCAATATGAGTTGCTATTTTCAGATAAAGAGATTCATATTGAAAAATTAAAACATATAGCACCGGCAGTATTAAAGCGATTATTTGAAAAAATAAATGATCCGGAACTATATGCACTTGCGCTACTGGATGTTGATATAGCAACGAAAGAATATGTGCTAGAAGTAATGAATGCAGAGTTAAGAATAAGAGTAGAAACAGAGCTTTCGAAAAAATGGGAAGCGATGCCGACAGAAATTGTAGGAGCGCAAGAAGTGCTATTAGAAGCACTTGCTTCGTTTATACAAGAGTAATTGTCTTTTCAAATAAAGAAATGAATCGTTCGACTATCTATATTTTTTATATAGGTAGTTGACTTTTTCGTTTTAATAAAGCTTAATAATTAGATATACGGAAATAATGAAAGGGGAGCGACACCTTTATGTCACAAGCACAAAGTATTTTATTAGAAAGCGGAACAAATGAATTAGAGATTGTTACATATACTGTTGGTGAAAACCTATTTAGTATTAACGTAATGAAAGTACGTGAAATCATTAATCCATTCCCTGTTACAACTGTGCCAGAATCTCATCATGCAGTTGAAGGTGTTGTTCAAGTACGCGGTGAAATTTTACCAGTTATTAACTTAGCGACAGCTCTTAATTTAAAATCAACAAAGCCACTTGATCAAACGAAATTTATCATTTCAGAATTAAACCAAATGAAAGTGATTTTCCGCGTTGATGAAGTGCATCGTATTCAACGTATTTCTTGGGAGCAAATTGATGAACCAGCTTCATTATCTATGGGACTAGAAGAAACGACATCTGGTATTGTAAAACTAGATGGAAAAATCATCTTACTATTAGATTACGAGAAAATCGTATGTGAAATTAGCGGTACTGGTTATGATAATAAATCACTTTCAAAATTAGAACAAAAAACAGATCGCGGTGAAAAAATTATTTATATTGCGGAAGATTCAGCAATGCTTCGTCAAATATTAGAAGAAACATTATCATCAGCTGGATATACGAAAATGAACTTCTTCAGCAATGGTGCAGAAGCGTTAGCGCAAATTGAAAAGCTAGCGAAAGAGCAAGGAGAAAAAATGTTTGAACATATTCACATGTTAATTACGGATATTGAAATGCCGAAAATGGATGGACACCATTTAACGAAAGTAATTAAAGATAGTGAAATCATGAATCGTTTACCAGTCGTTATTTTCTCTTCCTTAATTACAAATGAATTATTCCATAAAGGCGAAGCGGTAGGAGCAAATGCGCAAGTAAGTAAGCCAGATATTCAAGAGTTAATCGGCTTAGTAGATAAGTTAGTACTGTAAAAGAGATTTAAAAGCTTTTTTTAGCTGGAATAGAAGCTCTAGCCATGCGTGGTGGCGGTCAGTGCCTATTAGAGTCCCATGCCATGTTCAGAACAGAGATGTCGAGCAGGCTTTAGGGGGAATGGAAGAAGTGGATCGCCGAGAGCTTTTTAGAAGAACTGGTGAACAATTTTCTACTTTTTTCTGGAATAGGAAACTAGCCGCGTGTGATAGCGGTCAGTGCTTAGTAGGGCCCCATACGATGTGAGATTTCAATTGAAGTTTTGTAGATGTTATTTATAACTCTATTCTTTTAGTGGAGAGAAGGGAACTAACCGTGTGTAGTATTGGTTAGTTCCTTTTTACTGTTCTATATTCTGTATAGGTGGAAAGATGGAGCGTTTTTGGAGTGTTTGTGGTTGTATGTATGAACAATCTTTATTTAAAGATTTTTGATTTAAAAATATAAAAATGTATCTTTGGATTTTTTTAGTAATTTTTCGTGATAACGCAAATTTTTTCGGTGAAATTACATTCTAAATACCATATAATATAATTAAAAGTGATTCATATGCAATTATGCATATAAATGAAAAAATCTTTTTCTATTTCTATACTTTCTATACATTTTTGTATGTTTATTATTTGACAGACAATTTCGAAATGTTATAATATGGATATGTAAAAATTGCTATTTTCTGAAAAGACATGGGAGTCAGATGAGAATTGTGAAAGGATGAGGGGGAGTGGCACAGATTATGTATCACCACACAGCAATCAATGTATTAAGTCTCTTACAAAACATGTCAAATAATAAAATGAACGATATGCAACTAGAAGCGGAATTAAAAAAAATAGAAAAACAATTCCAAGTAAAATATGAAGAACTAGTTGATTTACATAATAGAATGGTATTATTTCAAATAGATGTAGAAAAACATGGCGGGATGCGAGCATATGAAAAATCAACGATCACATGGCTCAAGTCTGAACTAGAGTTACTGTATGAAGTGTATCAATTTTGCCAACGTCACGGTTTAAACATTATTAACATTTCAAAATATGTTAGTAAAAATGAACTAAATCTTTTCCCGAAAACAGAAAGTCAATTACAAAATACGTATTACAAATTAAAAAAACGTGAAATACCGTTTGAAAATATTGAAAAACAAAAACCTGGACGCAAGCGCAAATATATACCTGTAAAAGAAGCAAATGTTGCAACGAAAAAAGAAAACAACCAAGTATTAAAAGAGGAAGTACAGCATAAAGAGAGTGAAAAAAGCCTCGTAACAGTTATATCTGGTATCGTTGATAACTTTGAGACAATTAGTCAACATAGTGAAAGAAAAGAAGATGAACTGCATCAGTTTATGGAAGGGATTTATAAGCTTTCTAACATGGCTGCAGGGCATTTCAAAGAAGAGTCGAATAGAAGTAGTCTGGAGAGTGAATTGCAAGCGTTAAAATTAGAAAATGAAAGGTTAAAACGAGAAAAAGAAGAGCTTGTACAAGATGTGAAAGATATGACGCAACATTTAATTAGTTTTATTAAAAGTTCGGATGTCAATCAAATTCGTAAATTACCAACCTTCGTACAAGAATGCAAAATAGAATTAAATAAGCTAGGTTTATATAACGCACAAGACGGAAAGATGAAAATAAGAATCGACCGTAGAGGACAAGTTATGACGGTAGCACCATAGAAGTATTGGGTACAAAATAAAAGGGAAATACATAGTGTATATGTATTTCCCTTTTATTTTGTATGGAATCGTTTCAAAGAGTAGAATGACAATTATGATTGCAGTAATTTAGAAACCATTTGCGGAATTTGATTTGCTTGTGAAACCATACTAAGTGCAACTTCAGTTAACAATTTAAACTTTAAAAAATTACTCATCTCTTGCGCCATATCTGCATCTTCAATTCGAGAAGCAGCATCTGTTAACGCTGTACTTTGGCTATTTAAATTTTCGATATTAAATTGCAGTCGGTTGATCATAGCCCCGAGGTCAGCACGGTGAAGTGATACATTTTGTAAAGCTTCTTCAATTTTACGAATCGCCACTCTTGCTTCTTGTTCTGTTGAAATGTTGATGTCATGTTGTGTAGGGGAAGGGGAGATATGTTTCGTTACATTTACTGTATGACCAAATACTATCTAACGCAACAGTCCGGTTTTGACCGTCGAAAACGGATAAATCATTAAACTCAGTCGTCTCATCAATATAGCCAATTTGCTCTGTTAAAGATTGAAACTCATTATTTAGTGAATCACGGTTTTTATTTAAATTTGTACCATTTGCAGATTGAACAGCTAAATCACGCATACGCTGTAAAACATTCGTCACAGTTTGAAGTGCCGCTTCCGCTGTACGTAGCATCGATATCGCATCCTCATTATTTCGAATCGCCACGCGCATACCACTCGCTCTCGCATGCATACGAGTTACAATCGCAACATTTGCTGGATTATCAGAAGCATGATTCAACTTCTTACCAGTCGCCAAATGTTCCATCGCAACATTCATATGCTTCTCATTCTCATACAACGACTGCTTAGCATTCATACTTAGAACATTCGTACCAATACGCATAATAGACACTCCTTATAGATTGATATAGTTAGTGTTCCAAAGCCAATAAAAGGTCATGTAAAGATTAAAAGGCTTATGCTCATTTGCTATTTGTGTTTTAACATAAGAGGGGGGATCGAGATAAGCACTGACCGCTTCTATGCACCGCAGATGCTCTCTTCCATCCAAAAAAAAGAAGGTTTTATAAAAAATAACCCTCTCCGCAAGCGGAGAGGGTTATTTTTCTCAAATGGATTATTGTAATAATTTAGAAACCATTTGTGGAGTTTGGTTTGCTTGAGAAAGCATGCTAATACCAGCTTCGTTCAAGATTTTGAACTTAGTCATTTCAGACATTTCTTTCGCCATGTCAGCGTCTTCGATTTGAGAAGCAGAAGATGCCATGTTAGAAGCTTGGTTATTTAAGCTTTCTACGTTGAAGTCAAGACGGTTTAATGTAGCACCTAGGTCAGCACGGCTACCTGCGATAGATGCAATCATGCCATCGATAGCTTTAATTGCTTCGTTAGCATTTTGAATTGCTTGTGTATCATCTTCTACTGCACCATCAACACCTTTTGTTGCTGCTTGTGCAGCCCCGACTGTTTTATTAGAAATAGAAAGTGCGTCAAGAGTTTTTCCATTACCTGTTAGAGTAGCGCTTGAAACATTTGCTAATGTAATATCGATAGTTCCATTAGTTTTTTTATTGCCTTCAGTTTCTTTATTGCCTTCAGTTTCTTTATTGCCTTCAGTTTCTTTATTGCCTTCAGTTTCTTTATTGCCTTCAGTTTCTTTATTGCCTTCAGTTTCTTTATTGCCTTCAGTTTCTTTATTGCCTTCAGTTTCTTTATTGCCTTCAGTTTCTTTATTGCCTTCAGTTTCTTTATTACCTTCAGTTTCTGTATTATCTTCAGCTGCTTTTTGAACAGTTCCTTTTGTTGTAGTAGCTTGACCGTCATCGAAGCTATGGATTTTAACAGAAGTATTGTCACCATTTAATAGAGTTTTTCCGTTAAATTGAGTGTTTTGAGCGATATAATCAATTTGATCTCTTAATGCAGAAAATTCTTTTTCTAGTGCGCCACGGTTTTCGTTTGTGTTTGTACCATTCGCAGATTGTACTGCAAGGTCACGCATACGAAGTAAGATGTTTGATACAGAGTTCATTGCTGAATCAGCTGTACGAATCATAGAAATACCGTCTTGAGTGTTACGAGATGCAACACCTAATCCGTTTTCTTTTGCACGCATACGAGTTGCGATTGCAAGACCAGCTGCATCGTCAGCTGCACTGTTAATACGTTTACCGCTTGATAAACGGTTCATAGAAACGTTCATTTTTTCTTGGTTTTGGCGCATGTACTCTTGTGTACGCATGCTATTAATGTTTGTATTAATTCTCATGTTAAGAACCCCCATTTTTTTATATTGAGTTTTCTGCAAATTGAAAAACGGTAATATGCAAAAAAAACAATTTCGAATTTATTGTAAGCCCTGCTATAATGGGTGTCAACTGAAAATTTGAATTAATAAATATAAAAAAATAACAGTTTAACAATTTAGTCGTTTTTTTATTACAATATAATTACAAAGGATTATTGCAAACTTTACGAAAAAACTCTAATATTAGATTATCTTTGTTTACCGAAAAGGTGATATTATGGTAATTGGAAATATAGTAAAAGAAGTACTTGCATATAAAAAAGGACAGTTTCAGCAAAAGTTAAGTAGTCCGCAGGCGTTCGTTAGTAGTAGGTTTCAAGAGAAGTTGCAGAGCGAGCCTATGAAGGAGACGAAGGCTACGACGCAACCGGCAAAAGTAGAGGATATGAGTCAGCCGGTACAATCTACGAAAATAGAAGCGGTTGTGAATAAACCAGCAGAGTCTATTCATAAAGTAGAGGAAGCGAGTAAGCCGGAAGAAAAGCCTGAAACGAAGAAAGTCGATGACGTGCAAGTTGCGCAAAAAGAGTTTGAACGACGTTTCCCGGAAACGAAAAATGAGGCTGTTGATACGTGGGAATTAACGAAGAAGTATAATATTCAAAAAATACGTTCTTCAAATGAAGGGAAGTATGAGGATATTATAGATAGGGTAAGTCGTACATACGGAATTCCGAAAACGTTAATTCAAAAAATGATTGAAGTAGAGTCTAATTTTAATCCGAAAACGGTGTCGCATGCAGGGGCGATGGGACTTATGCAGCTTATGCCAGCGAATGTAAAAGAGATGGGTATAAAAAATCCATTTTCACCAGCTGAAAGTATTGAAGGCGGCGTGAAAGAGTTAAGCGGTTATTTAAAGAAAAATAACGGTGACTTAGTTTTAGCGCTTGCTTCTTATAATGCTGGTCCTGGTAATGTGAGAAAGTACGGAGGTGTACCTCCATTTAAAGAAACGCAAGGATATATTAAAAAAATATTAAATATCGACGTTTCAAAATAAGAGATTTCATTATATAGAGAGAACATGAAATTTTCGTGAACATGATATGGGAGTGGCTAGATTGAAATTACAAGATGATATTCCGTTAACAATTTATTTTGAAATCGGAAATACGAAAAAGAAAATTGAAGATCTGCTTCATATTACGAAAGGTACATTGTATCGTCTTGAAAATTCAACGAAAAATACGGTGCGTCTTATGCTTGAGAATGAAGAGATTGGAACCGGAAAGATTTTGACGAAGAATGGAAAGATGTACGTTGAAATCGTTGAATTGAAAAGGTAGGGAAGGGGATTTTCATGAGCGGCGATAAATTAAGCCAAGAGCAAATTGATGCCCTGCTGAAGGCGGTAAATGAAGGCGAGGAAATGCCAGCTTTCGCACAAGAAGCAGGGAAGCAAGATAAATTTCAAGAGTATGATTTTAATAGACCGGAGAAGTTCGGTGTTGAACATTTACGTAGTTTGCAAGCGATTGCTTCTACGTTTGGAAAACAGACGTCACAGTCGTTATCTGCGCGTATGCGTATTCCAATTGAACTAGAGCCTTCGACAGTGGAGCAAGTTCCATTTACGAGTGAGTATGTGGAGAAAATGCCGAAAGATTATTATTTATATTGCGTCATTGATCTCGGACTTCCAGAGCTTGGAGAAATTGTTATTGAGATTGATTTAGCATTTGTTATTTACATTCATGAGTGCTGGCTTGGCGGTGATAGTAAGCGTAACTTTACGATGCGTAGACCGTTAACCGCATTCGAGTTTTTAACGCTTGATAATATTTTTGCGCTTTTATGCAAAAATTTAGAGCAATCGTTTGAAAGTGTTGTGGCAATTAAACCGACATTTGTAACGACAGAGACAGATCCGAATGCACTTAAGATTACGACAGCGAGCGATATTATTTCATTACTGAACGTAAATATGAAAACGGATTTTTGGAATACGACAGTTCGTATTGGGATTCCGTTCTTATCTGTTGAAGAAATTATGGATAAGTTAACGTCTGAAAATATTGTTGAACATTCTTCGGATAAACGTAAGAAGTATACGTCTGAAGTGGAAGTGAAAGTAAATCAAGTGTATAAACCAGTTCACGTTGCGATTGGTGAGCAGAAGATGACGATGGGCGAGATTGAACAAATTGAGGAAGGCGATATTATTCCGCTTCATACGAAAGTTTCGGATGAGTTGCTTGGTTTTGTAGATGGAAAGCATAAATTTAATTGTTTTATTGGAAAAGATGGAACGCGTAAGGCGCTCTTATTTAAAAGTTTTGTAGAGTAGGAGGATCCATATGAAGCATGAAGTATCTCCTGTGTCATTAATGGGATTAGAAGAATTTGCAGGAAAGCGAAATGAAGCAAGTAAAGCACATATTGATACTGTTTCAGATATTTCGATTGAACTTGGTGTAAAGCTTGGGAAAACATCTATTACGCTCGGTGATGTGAAACAGTTAAAAGTGGGCGATGTTCTGGAAGTAGAGAAAAACTTAGGACATAAAGTAGATGTGTATTTAAGTAATATGAAAGTCGGCATTGGAGAAGCGATCGTAATGGACGAGAAGTTCGGTATTATCATTTCTGAAATTGAAGCTGACAAGAAGCAAGCTGCGCTTATGAAAGCGCAAAGTCAAATGCAAGATAAAGAGTAGAGGAGGAGTCATATGTCGTATATGACGACCTTATTTCAAGTCGTTTTACTGTTTGGGGCGCTCGGCTACGGTGCGTATTATATGACGAAGAAGACGCGCAAACAGCAGTTTTTTAAACAAGGTGAAAATGGCCATATTCAAGTGAAAGACGGCGTTTATTTAAATCATCAAACGAGCGCCTTTTTATTTGAAGTAGATGGCAAGCAAGTGTTCACTGTTATTAGTAATAACGGTGTACAGTCTGTGCAATTAACAGGAACAGGAAATCAGTTTCAACAAGCGCTAGAAGACGCGGTGAAGAGTGAAACGAAAAAAGTAGAGGATCCATTATGAGAATAAAGAAACAGTTATCGTTATTAGCCGTTATTTTCGTATTTTCTATCGTTTTTTCAATTATTTTTGTAAATCCAGCGTATGCAGCCCAAAACGGTTTTATTAATTTCGAAAATGGAAAAGAGTTTACGAGTAATTCAAGTGTACAATTATTTGCGCTCGTTACCCTTTTATCATTATCTTCATCTATCGTTCTATTATTTACACATTTTACTTATTTTATGATTGTTCTTGGGATTACACGTCAAGGACTTGGGGTAATGAATTTGCCACCGAACCAAGTGCTCGTTGGACTTGCCTTATTTTTATCACTCTTTACGATGCAGCCTGTTCTTGGGCAGCTAAAGAGCGATGTGTGGGATCCGATGACGAAAGAGAAAATAACGGTAAGCCAAGCTGCGGAAACGACAGCGCCGATTATGAAAGAGTATATGTCAAAGCATACGTATAAGCATGATTTAAAAATGATGCTGAAAGTGCGCGGAGAAGAATTACCGAAAGATTTGAAAGATCTTTCCTTATTTACGCTCGTACCATCCTTTACGTTAACGCAAATCCAAAAGGGATTATTAACAGGGATGTTCATTTATTTAGCGTTTGTATTTATAGATTTGATTATTAGTACACTTTTAATGTACCTCGGGATGATGATGGTACCGCCGATGATTTTAAGTTTACCGTTTAAAATACTCGTTTTCGTATATTTAGGTGGATATACAAAAATCGTCGACATTATGTTTAAAACGGTCGCCTGAAGCGTTTGATGCTATGTGATAGGAGTCATATAAATGAATACGTCACCAATTATAGATATTTTTCAAACCTTTTTTTATAAAGGGGTTATGATTTTAATGCCGGTTGCCGGTGTAAGTATGATTGTCGTTATTATCATCGCTGTTATTATGGCGATGATGCAAATTCAAGAGCAAACGCTGACGTTTTTACCGAAGATGGCGAGTATTGTACTCGTTATTATCATTTTAGGTCCGTGGATGTTTCAAGAGTTAACGACGCTTATTTTAGATTTATTTGATAAAATTCCATCGCTATTGCGTTCGTACTAAGATAGGTGGACTGAAATGAATATGGAATTATGGGCGGCGACGTTTTTTTCGTTTTGCCGCATTACTTCATTTTTATATTTTTTACCGTTTTTCTCTGGTCGATCCATTCCAGCAATGGCGAAGGTTACATTTGGACTTGCTCTTTCGATTACAGTTGCCGATCAAGTGGATGTCTCTCACATAAAGACAGTTTGGGACGTTGCAGCTTATGCAGGTACGCAAATTGTAATTGGATTATCACTTTCAAAAATTGTAGAAATGCTGTGGAACATTCCGAAAATGGCTGGGCATATTTTAGACTTTGATATCGGTTTATCACAAGCAAGTTTGTTTGATGTAAATGCAGGCTCACAGTCTACTTTACTATCAACCATTTTTGATATATTTTTTCTCATTATTTTTATTTCACTTGGTGGCATTAATTATTTCGTTGCCACGATTTTAAAGTCGTTTCAATATACAGAGGCGATTTCAAAATTGCTGACGACTAGTTTTTTAGATAGTCTACTCGCAACGTTATTATTTGCGATTACATCAGCGGTTGAAATTGCTCTTCCGCTTATGGGAAGTTTATTCATCATTAACTTTGTTTTAATTTTAATCGCAAAAAATGCTCCGCAATTAAACGTTTTTATGAATGCGTATGTGATTAAAATTACGTGTGGTATTTTGTTTATTGCGATGAGTGTACCGATGCTCGGTTATGTGTTTAAAAATATGACGGATGTATTGCTTGAGGAATATACAAAACTATTTAACTTTTTTTTAACGAAGTAGGGGGACACACATGGCAAAGGATAATAAAACAGAAAAGGCCACCCCGCAGAAGCGTAAGAAATCGCGTGAAGAAGGGAATATTGCCCGGAGTAAAGATTTAAATAATTTATTTTCCATTCTTGTATTAGCAGTTGTCGTTTACTTTTTCGGAGATTGGCTCGGGTTTGAGATTGCCAATTCTGTAGCGGTGCTGTTTGATCAAATTGGGAAAAGTACAGATTCGACCGAGTATTTTTATTTAATGGGGATTTTATTATTAAAAGTATCAGTTCCAATTTTAATACTTGTACACGCTTTTCAATTATTTAATTATATGATTCAAGTCGGTTTCTTATTTTCTTCTAAAGTTATTAAGCCGAAAGCGTCACGCATTAACCCAAAAAACTATTTTACGAGATTGTTTAGTCGTAAAAGTTTAGTAGATATTTTGAAATCACTGTTTTATATGGGATTAATCGGTTACGTCGCTTATGTGCTCTTTAAAAAGAATTTAGAGACAATCGTGAGTATGATTGGATTTAACTGGACTGCGTCACTTACTGAAATTATTAGGCAAATTAAATTTATCTTCTTAGCGATTTTAATTATATTAATCGTTCTTTCTATCATTGATTTTATTTATCAAAAATGGGAGTACGAACAAGATATTAAGATGAAAAAAGAAGAAATAAAACAAGAGCATAAAGATAATGAAGGGGACCCGCAAGTAAAGGGGAAACGAAAAAACTTTATGCACGCTATATTGCAAGGGACAATTGCGAAGAAGATGGATGGCGCAACGTTTATTGTAAACAACCCGACTCATATTTCAGTCGTACTCAGATACAATAAACACGTTGATGCAGCACCAATTGTCGTTGCAAAAGGGGAAGATGAGCTCGCATTATATATACGAACGCTTGCCCGTGAACAAGAAATACCAATGGTGGAAAACCGTCCGCTTGCTCGTTCTTTATATTATCAAGTCGAGGAAGATATGGCGATTCCAGAAGATTTATACGTAGCTGTAATTGAAGTTATGCGCTATTTAATTCAAACGAATGAACTTGAAGTGTAATAGCGCGTTTGGAGGAGATCTCTTTGTTTAAGATAGATTCTGCAAGAACCTATTTTTCTATCTTTTTAGCAGCGTCATTCGTAGTGGCGCTCTTAATTCCACTTCCACCATTTATACTTGATATCATTATCGTTTTTCTACTAAGTATGTCAGTGCTTATTTATATGCGAGCGACAAGTATTAACGAGTGGGATGAATTAAAGTCATTTCCGACGATGTTGTTATTAATCGGGATTTTCCGCGTATCGATTAACGTATCGACGACGCGAGCGATTTTGACAAACGGAAATGCCGGTCATGTTATTGAAGAGTTCGGCCAGTTCGTAATTGGCGGGAACTTATTAATTGGTATCGTTATTTTTACAGTATTAATCATATTCCAGTTTATCGTTGCAAACGGTGCATCTCGTACAGCTGAAGTTGCAGCTCGTTTTACACTTGATTCTTTACCAGGGAAACAAATGTCAATCGATGCTGATTTAAACCAGCGTATTATTTCAGAAAAAGATGCACAGGCGAAACGAAAAAAATTAAATATGGAAACAGAGTTTTACGGGGCGATGGATGGTGCCGGAAAGTTCATTAAAGGGGACGTTATTTTCGGGATTGTCATTTTATTCGTAAACATCATTTTCGGTTTAATTGTCGGAATGATGCAGCAGGGCATGAGCTTTGGTGAAGCGGCTCTTCATTACACGCAGTTAACTGTCGGTGATGGAATTGTAAACCAAATCGGTTCTTTAATGCTTGCGATTTCAACAGGTATTATTGTAACGCGTGTATTTGACGGTTCACCGGATACAGTAACAGAAGGTATCTTTAAAGAGTTATTAGCACATGAAGTCGTTGTATATGCGCTCGGTGGTTTATTTATCGCAATGGGTATTTTTACTCCGCTACCATTTCTACCGTTCGCACTCGTTGGTGGAACAATTATCTTCTTAGGAATTCGAAATAAAAATCGAATGAAGAAAGAAAAAGAAGATGAGCTTCAAAAAGAATTAGAAATGATTCAAGGCGAAGATGAGCAATTGCAACAAGTGGAAGATTCATTTGGCGTATTTACAGATAAATATCCAATTATTGTAGAACTAGGTTTAGATTTAGCGGCACTTGTAAAGCAGAAAATTAACGGGGAAACAGCTCGTGATAAAGTTGTTCTTATGAGGAAATCGATTATTACCGACCTTGGTATTAACGTTCCTGGAATTAACTTTAAAGATAATACGAGTTTTAGACCGCGCGGACGTTACATTATTCGCATTAAAGGTGCGAAGGCAGCTGAAGGTGTTTTGAAATCAGGTTACTTATTAGCGCTGAAAACACCAAATGTAATGGCCGATTTAGATGCAGAACCAGCGAAAGATCCGATTTTTGGCGAGGATGGATATTGGATTTTAGAACATATGGTACAAGATGCACAAATGAAAGGCTATCAAGTATTAGAGCCACTTAGCATATTAATTACACATTTAGATGTTGTCGTTAGACGTAACCTGCATGAGTTAATTCAGCGTCAACATGTAAAAGATTTAATTAACTCCCTTGAAAATGATAACGGCGTTTTATTAGAAGAGATTAAGAAGAAAGAAATCGACTTATCACTTGTTCAAAATGTTATTAAGCAATTGCTAAAAGAAGGTATTTCTATTCGTGATTTACCAACCATTATTGAAGGTATTATTGACGGAAAAGAAATTTATCAAAACCATGTTGATGGCGTAACGTCATTCGTCCGTGAATGTATTTCAAAAGTGATTTGTGAAAATGCGAAAAATCCTGACGGGAAAATATATGCGGCGCTCTTCTCAGATTCAATCGAGTTAGATGCAGACGTTGTGAACAATTCTTATCAAGGTTATTTATTAAACTGGGATTTAGATTTAGAAACGCGAGTCGTTGAACAAGTACAACGCGTATTGAAACAAGCGAGGTTAATGGGAAGGGAACCAGTATTATTAACGCGTAGAAAAGATTTCAGGTTTGCGATTGTAAGACTTCTTGAGCGTTATCAAGTAGAAGCGCAAGTACTTTGTATTAGCGAATTAGCACCAGAAATTGTTGTAGATCAAATTGCCTATATTGAATAGTAGGGGGTGAAGTAATGGAAAGTACAGAAAAGAAAGAAGCGTTAATGCGAATAAAAGCAGCTTCGAAAAATGAATTGTATCGAAAGTTATTTGACCAATATGGTACAGATTATTATTACGTTGTCGATGAAAGTGTAAAACGCAATATCCCGTTTTTTTGGAAAAAGAATTATGAAATGTTAGTTGCTTTTCCAGAGGATAAACAGGAAGAAGTGAACGAAGGCACAGCTCAATTTCATGAACAATTAATGGATGTTGTAAATGATTCTTCAGAACAAATTGTGAAGGCGAACGGAATTCAATCGGTACTGCACAATTTAGAAAACGTGACGACTCCTATGTCGTACGCGGCGATGCAAACAGGAAATAGTGAAGAATGGGCAAGAAAGAAAGAGAAACTATTAAAGCTGTTTGAAAAAGGTATCGTCGTTGTGAAACAGACGGAAGAAACGAAAGTAACGAAAAAGCAAAAAGCTGTGAAAAAAGTCGTTCCCGTCAAAAAAGAAGAAGTGGTTGTAAAAAAAGAAAAGCAAGAATCTGTACCATTTATTATTCAAAAAGTAATTCGCATGCTAGAACAAAACGATGTAGAACAATACTTCATTCATGCATATGCTGAAAAGTTAAAAGTGAAGTTTGAGAATGCAACGATGATTACAGAAGAAGAAGTAATCGAATATATATTGGAAGATATGAGCTCTCATTTCAATACGGAAAATGTATTTGAAAAAGAAGTACAAACAATTGCATTAATCGGTCCAACTGGTGTTGGAAAAACGACGACACTTGCGAAAATGGCGTGGCAGTTTCACGGTAAGAAAAAAACGGTTGGTTTTATTACGACCGACCATTCTCGCATTGGGACAGTTCAGCAACTGCAAGATTACGTAAAGACAATTGGATTTGAAGTAATCGCTGTGCGTGATGAAGCTGCAATGACAAGAGCGCTTACGTATTTTAAAGAAGAAGCGCGCGTCGATTATATTTTAATTGATACAGCTGGGAAAAATTATCGTGCGTCAGAAACTGTAGAAGAAATGATTGAAACGATGGGACAAGTAGAGCCAGATTATATTTGTTTAACGTTATCAGCTTCGATGAAAAGTAAAGATATGATTGAAATCATTACGAACTTTAAAGATATTCATATTGATGGTATCGTATTTACGAAATTTGATGAAACAGCAAGTAGTGGGGAATTGTTGAAAATTCCAGCAGTATCATCAGCTCCCATTGTATTAATGACAGACGGACAAGACGTAAAGAAAAACATACATATCGCTACAGCGGAACAATTAGCGAAACAAATGTTGCAAACATCATAGAAAAGAGGTGAAGAATAAGGCAACTGCCTTATTCAATCGAGTATGAACGGTCTTTATATAGGTTCAATGGGTATGATGAATTACATGCAGCGCATTAATGTTCATTCGAATAACGTTGCAAATGCCCAAACGACAGGATTTAAAGCAGAAAATATGACTTCTAAAGTATTTGATGTACAAGACACATATCGCCGCGGTGACGGAGCTGTAACAAATATTGGCTCAGTCGATTACGCTGTAGTACCAGCCGCAACGCATGTGAACTTAGTACAAGGAAATATACAAATGACAAATAGTGCTACAGATTTCTTTTTAGATGACGGTGCAAACGGTACAACATCATTTTTCGTTACATCTAAAAACGATGAAACGTTTTTAACGAGAGATGGTAGTTTTACAATCAATAGTGATCGTTACTTGCAAACATCATCTGGTGCTTATGTTATGGATGTAAATAATGAACGTATTAAAATTCCAGAAAACGTTAATTTCTTCGTATCTAATAATGGAGAAATTTATAGAGAAGTTAACGATGGAACGTTGCAAAAACCAGATATTAAGAGAATAGTAATTGCGCAGTTGCAAACAAAAACAGTAGATGCAGAAGCGAATAATCGTCTTGTGCAACGAGAGAACAAAAGCTTTACACTAGCAGAAGGAAATATTGCTGATTTACCGAACGGAACAGGCTTAGTAAAAAACCATATGCTAGAAAATTCAAATGTAGATATGACGAAAGAGATGGCAGATCTAATGACAGATCAAAGAATGATTTCAGCATCACAACGAGTTATGACTTCATTTGATAAAATTTATGAAAAAGAAGCAAATGAAATATTGAGATAGGGGACTTCCGTTAGCGGAAGTCTTTTTTATTTCTGTTTTAAATTTCAGAATTATCAATTGACTTTGTGGAGCTTCTTTTTTATATTAGTAGGTATAACTATAACTACTAAAGAGGTGAGAGTATGACAACGGCATTATATTTAGAAGATGCATACAAAACGAGTTGCGAAACAGAAGTGATAAAAGTAGAAGGAAATAAAGTATATGTAAAAGAAACAGTTTTTTATCCAACTGGTGGAGGGCAGGAGTGTGATACGGGTGTCATTGTACAAGATAGGTCTGTATTTGAAGTTGAAAAAGTAAAGAAGGAGCAGGGAGAAATAGTTCACTATATAAAAGATGGAGCTCAAGTAAATTTAGGTCCAGTTAAATTAGAGATTAATTGGGAAAGACGTCATAACTTAATGCGTCATCATTCTTTACTGCATCTTATCGGAGCTGTCGTTTATGAAAAGTATGGAGCTCTATGCACTGGAAATCAAATCTATCCTGACAAAGCACGTATCGATTTTAATGAGTTACAAGAGTTATCGAGCGTGGAAGTAGAAGAAATTGTTAAGGAAGTGAATAAACTTATTAAACAAAATAAAGAAATTTCCACTCGTTATATGAGCCGCGAAGAAGCAGAAAATGCTGTAGGAATGATTAAAACAGCCATAAACCTCCTGCCAACTACTATACAAGAAATCCGCATTGTTACAATTGAAAATTTAGACGAACAAGCTTGTGGAGGCACACATGTGAAAAATACGAATGAAATAGGAACACTTGTTATTGATAAAGTAAAAAGTAAAGGTAAGCAAAATCGTCGCTTTGAAGTTAGAGCGATTTAGATTGTGAGGAGTACTAATGGATGAAATTATAAAGGAATTACAAAAGCTAGGTTTTTCCCAGTACGAATGTAAAGCGTATATTGGACTACTAAAACATTCCCCAGTAACTGGGTATGAAGTGAGTAAACAAACAGGAGTACCTCGTTCTATGATTTACGAGGTACTAGGTAAGTTAATGGATAAAGGAGCAGTACATATTGTACCTTCTGAACCAGTTAAATATGTACCAGTACCAGCTACGGAATTAATGAATCGAATGCGAAAAGACTTTGAAAAATCCTTTGAATTTTTAGATGAGAAATTAAATGGTTTAGAACAAGAGCGACAAATAGATGTAATTTCGCATATTCGCTCAAATGATCGTGTTTTGAAGGAAATATGCAATATAATTAATAGAGCGAAGGAAGAGTTATGGATTTCTGTATGGGAAGATCAAGTGCATGAAATTGAGCCATACATTCATCAAAAGGAAGAAGAGGGAGTACATATATTTTCAATCTTATTTGGCGCTCCAGAAACAAAAATAGGAGCGACGTTTCACCATAATTATATGACGCCTCACGTTGTTGAAAAGAGAATGGGTGGTCATTTAACTGTAATTGCGCGTGACGGAGAAGAAGTATTAATTGCGAACTTCTCAAATGATAGCACTTCATGGGCTGTTACAACGTATGACCCAGCTCTAGTTCTCGTTGCTACAGAGTATGTGCGGCACGATATTATGGTTGAAGAAATCACGCAGGAATTTGGAGCTGATAAGTTAGATACGTTATGGCGTGAAAATATAGATTTAGTTCATGTCGTAACAGGAAAACGAACTTTAGAAGGAATGGAGGATGATACGGATGAGTAAAGCTCAGGCACATGTAGCTTTGCAAAGCGATGATACATTTCAGCAAGGAGTAAAAGATTGTTTACCAACTGTATTTGGTTATTTAAGCATCGGTATAGCAGCTGGTGTAATTGCAAAAACAGCAGGTTTCTCCATTATTGAAATTGCGTTTATGTCGACTTTAATTTATGCAGGTTCTGCCCAATTTATATTAGCTGGTATGTATGCAGCTGGTGCACCTGCTTCAGCGATCATTTTCACCGTCTTTTTTGTTAATTTACGCCACCTTCTAATGAGTGCTGCGCTTGCACCGTACTTTACGAAACTGCCTCTATTTAAAAACTTACTAATTGGTTCTCAAATTACAGATGAAACGTTCGGCGTTGCAGTACAGCATGCAGCGCAAAAAGGATATTTAGGCGAAAGATGGATGATTGGGCTAAATGTAACGGCTTATTTAAATTGGATCCTTGCTACTATTATCGGCGGGCTATTTGGTGAATGGATACCAGATCCGCATACGTACGGTATGGATTATGCATTACCAGCAATGTTTATCGGGTTATTTGTACTTCAGCTCATAAGTAGTAAACCGAAGTTAGCAATTCATCTTACTGTTGCAATTGTAGCAATTATCATCGCATATGTTTCACACTTATTTATGCCAGATAGTATAGCGGTTATTATCGCAACACTACTAGCTGCGACGATTGGAGTGGTGATTGAAAAATGGAAATGAGATTAGATATAATATTACTTTTATTAGCAGCAGGAGCTGTCACACTCGTGCCACGTATTTTACCTCTACTCGTATTTAGTAAACTACAAATTCCAGACTGGGGTTTAAAATGGTTAAATTACATACCAATCGCGATATTAGCAGCACTTTTAGCACAAGTATTATTTATGCATGAGACGATGCAGTGGGATTACCAGATCGCAGCAATTCCAACATTTCTTGTTGCGATATATACTCGTAGTTTATTAGGTGCAGTATTAACGGGTGTGATTGTGATTATTTTGTTACGTTTCTTTTTCTAAAAAGGATTACGCTCATATAATACCGAAAGGTGTAATAACATGAAAAATATAGGGGTGGTGTTATGATACTTTTAACGATAGGAGCAATTTTGTTAACGTTGTTTATTTTCTTTATTATCGGCTTCATTACGTTTATGATGTTTGTTGATAAGGCGACACCTCAAATTTATTACACACCTTGTGAATCAGTGACAGTGAAAGCTAAAGGTAAAAATAGAAGGAAGAAAAGTTGAAAGTTGACTTTTCTTTCTTTTGTTTTATCTGATTTTTCTGTATAATTTAAGTTAGTTATCCAACTAACTTAAAAGGTGGTCATAGAAGTGGCAAAACCAAATGTTGTTAATAAAGAGAATTTACTACAAGCAGCAAAAGAAATTATTGCAGAGCATGGGATGGAAAAGTTGACATTAAAAGCAGTTGCAGAGAGTGCTCAAGTTACACAAGGTACCGTATATTATCATTTTAAAACGAAAGATCAATTATTACTGGAAGTAACTGAATCGTTTTGTAAAGCGTCGTGGGAACAACTAGGAAAGGATGTACAGTTAGAAAAGGCTTTGCAGTCTGCCGAAAGTAGATGTGTGAAAGATTCAATGTATCATCATTTGTTTTTTCAATTAGTAGCTAGTGGATTACAAAATGATGCGATGAAAAATAAAATTGGTGGATTGTTACATTATGAAAATCAAGAATTAACAAGAGTGTTAAATAAAAATATAGGAGGTACAATGACATCTCAAATTTCAACTGAAACGTGGAGCATTTTATGTAATGCATTAATTGATGGATTGGCATTGCAAGCCTTATTCAATCCATCTTTTTCTAGCGACAAAGTATATGGTGATTTGCACCTGTTATTGGAAAAGTTCATAGAGCTACAAAAGGGAGGTAATGGTAGTGAATAATAAACTTTGGCTCACTATTTTATTTTCTATCGGCGTTTGGTTTTTTGCCTCAGCGTTCTTCGTTATTTTCGGTTCTTCTGTTTTATTGGAATACACTTCAAGTAGATTTTTTCTACAATTAACGTTTCTTGAATTAGGAACGGCTATAGCTTTATACTTTGTAATGTGGCTATACAAAAAACTAGATACTACGAAATATGCAGTTATTAAGTTAGGTATATGCGGTACAGCAATCGGTTTAATTTTAGATACTTACATTTTATATAATTCTTCTAATCTATTCTCACAATTCTCCTCACAGCAAATTATGTCATTTACCATTTGGATGGCGATTGCTTACGCTCTTTATTTAATAATTCCTTTCGTTATGGAACGAAAAAGACTGTTATAAAGGGGATTTTTATCCTCCTTATAACAGTCACATCCCTGAAAGAAGTAAAAAAAACAGCCCAAATAAAAAACTAATAAAGGAAAGAAAACCGATACATATGGAGAATACACGGTTGTTTCTCCATTCGCGCCAGAAAGCGATAAAACCTAATATGCAAAGGAAAAACCAAATGGGCAGGAATAGTAACTCGCTAATTTTCTCAGGGAGTAACGCATAAAAAGATGTTAAATATAAAATCCAATTTGTAAAAAATAAAATGTAAACGATAATAGATTGTAAGTAGGGGCGTTTGGAAAACGCTCCTTTTTTTACGGTTACTAGAATAATAGTTAGCACTGAGAAAAAAGCAATGAATATGAAAATAAGTAAGAATAATGTAAGCGTCATTTAGCTCTCCTTTATAAAAGTGTTTTTTACAAGAAATGCATCTATTACATTGTATGCTTGCTTTGTAGAGTGCTCGTTATATTTTTTAGTGTACGGATTTAGAAACCCATGTTTACCATGTAGTTGTTTGATTTCTAATAAAGGATTTTTTTGTTGCTGCAACGATTGAATGAAAGAGGATACTGAAAAACTAGCTTCTTTTTCAGGGAATATAAGTAATGTAGCGCATGTAGGCTTTATGTGAACATAGTCGCGTATACGGGAACCGTAACATCCAATAATAAAATCTATTTTTGGATTGTTACTACATAGCCATGAGATGGTAGCACCAACACTAAAGCCGATAAGTCCAATATGTGTGTAACGACTAGAAAGATGAGTAATGAATGTTTCAATTTGCTTTTTTCCATCTTCAAATCCAATATGATTCATAAAAAAATGATATGCTTTTTCTTCATCACTATAATGAAATGCAGGTTGCGATTGTAGCAGATTAGGACAGAATACATCTATATGAGATGAAGTGAAGTGGTCGGTAACGTGATGCATATGGTCGTTCACACCATATATCTCATGAACAACAACGAGAGCTAATTTTTTCTTCATCGTTATAAAGTACCTCTATGAAATTTAAATTCTTTCTCAACAAGGCAGATACGAAGGTGGAAGTTTTCATACCATTGCTCACGACCTCTTTTTTTCGCTTCTCTATGTAAGGCGTTCTGTTTCCAATTTTCAATCGCCTCAAGTGATTCCCAATAAGAAATTGTGATTCCGAGCCCTGAATGATCTCGTGCACTTTCTACACCTAGAAATCCAGGTTGCTGCTTTGCAAGTTCCTCCATTTTGTCAGAAGCGGCATTATAGTCTGTTGTATCATTTGATAAATTAGAAGTGAATATAACTGCATAATAATGACTTGTTTTTTGTGATGTGTTCTCCATTCCCATTCCCCCTTAAAAATTATTTCATAGTTTGAATTTTAGCACGAAATAAAAAGAAAAGAAGCATGGGGCTTTTTTCCGTTTATCCGACTTTAATCGGCAGTAAGACCCCCACCTCAAAATTCAGCGAGATTAAAGAAGTTAGGTGGGGGGCGGGCTGCCCATTAAAGTCCGATTGGTGAGGGCTGATTAAAGTTTCACTTTATCCGGCTTCCATGAAATGATGCTAAAAACGATAGATTATAAAGAGTACATAGATGCAAGGAGGATACATTCGAAAAAACATGCTAGTAAAATGTAAAAATAAAAAAATGGTAAAATTAACTGAAAAATAAAAATAGTAAAACGGCTATGAAAATCTAACTGTTATGCTAAAATAGTACTATAAAACAAATATATTTCTAATTAAATGTCAGGAGGTGGAGGCGTTGAGTAACAATAGGGTAAAGAATAGAAAAATAATAAAAGTCATTGTAGTATGGATGAGTATATTTTTAATACTATCTCAGTTACATTTTTTTAGTCCACCAGAGAATGTAAAAGCAGAAATTACTGAGGATGAAGGTTTTAACGAACCGACTTATCAATCCATTCATAAAGGTGATATGTATTCTACTGGGAATGTGAATTTAGGAATAAAAGTTGAAGGTAAACAAAGAGAAAAAGCTTTATATTCTGATATTAATGATGTGACATGGGACACGGCACCAGCAAAATATTACCGTGAATTAATCGATGTTGATGATGATCCAGAAACATCCAATTCTTCAAAGGCATATATTCTGATTCCAAGTGAAGCTGAGATTGAATGGGCAGGGTTATATTGGAGTTCAACACGTTATGAGTTAACACCACAGCAATATACTGCACCTATAAAGTTTTCAACTCCAACTGGGGAGCATTTTAATGTTGTGCCCAACCATACATATTCCGGAAGTAAATTAGGAAGTGGCTTCGGAATAAATGGTACGTATTATTCAAATTATGCAGATGTGACACAACTTTTGCAAATGTCTAATTCAAAAGGCGGAAGCTATACTGTAGCGAATATTCCTTATCCTAATTCGAATACTGCCTATAGTTATGGATACTACTCTTTTGCGGGGTGGTATATGCTAGTTATCACGAAGGATAAGTCACAAACACGTAAAGCATTCACTGTGTATGATGGCGGGTTAAAGAGAGCAGGTAGTTCAGGATTTAAAGTGTTTACCTTAAAAGATTTTATTGCAGCTAAAAGTGGCCAATTAGATCCGAAAGTATCTGTATTTGCTGTGCAGGGTGATCGGTACTGGTTATATGATAAACTTGAAATTGATATTGACGGTAAAAATAAATTTAAAGAAATCACTGATGAATTAAATCCTCTTAATAATATATTCAACTCAACTATTTCTGAATATGGACAACATATGCGTGATAAGTATCCAGGGACCTTTGCGCCAGATTATCGAAATAACTTAGGCATTGATGCGGATTTAATTAAACTACCAGAAGGTTATATTCAGCCAGGACAAAAAGAAATTAAGTTGAGAGCATACACATCTGGTGATGACTACGTATTAAACACTTTAGCCTTTGCGGTGAATGCAACAGCGCCAGAACTTGATATTGAGAAATCAGTCGTTAATGTGAAAGAAAAATACGAATCAGGTGAAGAAGTTACATATCGATTAAAAGTCAAAAATATTGAGCCGAATTCAAGTGCAGTTGATACAAAGATTGAAGATGTTCTAGATCGTCGTTTAAAGTTTATACCTGGATCGGTGAAAATCATTTCTGGTCCGAATGCGGGTGATCAAACTGATCAGGCGCTAGATGATCAAGTTGATTATGATGAGAAGACGAGAAAGTTAACGATTAGAATTGGTGAAGGAGCAAATGCTTCGAAAGGCGGAGTTTATACAGATAAAACACCTGAAACAATCGTTGAATTTAAGGCGAAATTAAGAGGGAGAAAAATAGAAAGTGAAATTCCGAATACTGCTATTGTTCGAGGGTTAGATGAGCTAACAGGAAGTAAAGTTGAAGATAATGCTTCTAATAAAGTAGTAGTAAAAGTAAAGCCTAATCTTGATGTGAAACAAGGTAAACTTGAGGCTGAAAAATTAGCTAAAAATGTAAATGGTGAAACTCTTAATGTAGGAGATAAACTTGAGTACACGATAAAAGCTAAAAATAGTGTAACCGATTCTATATTAAAAGCTGTCACTGTAACGGATCCACTACCTGAAGGGGTAGAGTATGTTCCGGATACATTGAAGATAGATGGAAAGAAACAAACAGACGCGGAAGATGATGATCGTGCACATATAAAAGATGGAATTATATATGCAAATATTGGTGACCTTAATGGGGATGAAGAACGAGCAATTTCATTTGAAGTCGTTGTGAAACCTGAAATGGCAAATAAGAAAATTAAAAATAGTGCAGTAGTAGAATCTATTAGTGTACCAGAACAAGAGAAACCAGAAGTCGAAACGTCAGTTAACCCATTGTACGGACAACTAGATGCGAAGAAAGAAGTAACGGGGGGAGTAGACGGAAAAGTACATGTAGGCGATGAGCTTGAGTATAAAATTAAACTTCGGAATAAAGTTGAAAATGGACTTATAAAAGATGTTCGCATTGTCGATAAGCTTCCTAACGGAGTGGAGTATATAGCAGGTAGTATGAAAATGAATGGGAATTCGTTAACTGATGCGATAGATGAAGATGCGGGATCGTATGAGGATCATACAGTTAAATTTAATGTCGGTGATGTATTTGATACAGAAGAACGAATTGTAACTTTCAAGGTGAAAGTTACAAAGGAATCGCTGAAAACGAAAGAAATAGAAAATATAGCGATTGTGGAAGGAAAAACACCTGATGGCAAAGAACTGCCACCAGAAAAACCAAACGTAAAAACGAAAGTGGAAGCGAAGGAACCAAAGGTTATAAAAACAGTTTCTGATGCAGATGAAAAAGAAGTAGAAAAGGCAACGTTACAAAGTGAGAATGAAGAGTTTACATGGCATGTAAACTATAATTTTGGAAATGATGTAGCATACTTGGAGAAAATCGTATTACAAGATGATTTAGAAGATATTTTACAAGTTGAACAAGTAAGACTTGTAAATGCAAATGATGAAGAGATACAAGTTATACCTGAAATCGATGAGCAGTCGAAAAAGGTGAAAATTGAATTACCAAAGCAAGATGGAAGTTATGAGTATCTAGTTGATCAAGCGTATACGATGCACATTAAATCAAAGTTGAATGTAGATAAAGGTGTGGAAGTATTAGAATCATATACTGCAAAAGGTGGTATACGAAATACTGCGGAGTTACTATTTGATCAAAAGCAAACTGTGTCAAATGAAGCCTTTATTCTACCACCGTCTTTCGGGAAGATTGAGATTGAAAAAGTAGATGCGAACAATGAAAATCTGAAATTAGAAGGCGCAGTATTTCAAGTAATTGATAAAGATGGAAAAATAGTATCTGAATTAACAACGGATAAAAATGGTGTAGCTATTTCAAATCCATTGTTAGTTGGAAAATATACGTTAAAAGAAGTACAAGCACCAGTAGGATATATGCTTTTGAAAGAGCCAATTGAAATTCATGTGACTAGCGATGTATCCGCCCCAAAAATAAAAATAGTAAATCATAAAAATGAGTGGATTATCCCTGAAACAGGTGGCATAGGAACAATTGTCTTTTATGTAATTGGTGGAACATTGATGTTCATTACATCTTTCTTCTTCTTTAGAAAAAGAAAGATTATGAAATAGATTAGTAGTTTGCAACAAAGATAGATACAATAGGGGAGTGACGAATAATGAAAAGGATTTTTAGCTTATTATTAATATGTGTATTAGCTTTTTCAACATTAATGAATATGACGGTTAGTGCTGAATCAAGAAGTACAGGTACTTTAACGATTCATAAGTATGAGAAGGATAAAGATGCAAAGCCTGGTGTAGAGGGCAATGGGAAAGAAGGACAAAGTGTTCCAGATGGAGCAAAACCTTTAAAGGATGTAACATTTGAAATTAAACGTATTGCCTCATTTGAAAAAAGTTCTGATGGGAAAGAAATTATGAAAGAACTTACAGATAGTCCCATTACAAAAGTAACAGATGATAAAGGAGAAGCGTTTTTTTCAAATCTTCCTTTAGGACGTTATGAAGTAAAAGCGATTAAAGCTCCAGATCGTATTGAATTGGATAAGACTAAGTTTATAGTTGATATTCCAATGACGAGCGCAGATGGTAAAGATTTAAATTACGATGTTCACATTTACCCAAAGAATGAAACGAAACGTGGTTCAGTAGAGTTAATAAAAAAAGGTGAGGGAGGCCGTGTATTAGAAGGTGCGGAATTCCATTTATTTAAGAAAAATGAAGATGGAACACACACACAAGTAAAAACACCTCATCCATTAGTATCAGGAACAGATGGTAAGATTCATGTGGAGTCATTAGAGTATGGAGACTATTATTTTATTGAGGAGAAGGCTCCAAAAGGTTATATAACAAGTAAACAAGAGTATCCTTTTTCTATTAGAGAGAAAGATATACCAGTTAAATTAGAAAAAGATGTAGTAAACTTTAAAGAACCTACAATTGAAAAAACGATTAATGATGATTCTAAAAATGCGGGAATAAATCGTGAAACAGAGTATACGTATGATATTAAAACATTGCTTCCTGAGGATATTCAAACGTATAAAAATTACGTCGTAACAGATGTTTTAGATGATCGTCTAGAAATCGTTGGGACTCCAGTAGTAACGATTGATGGTAAAAAGGTTGTTGATAGTACTGTAAATGTGATTGTAGCTGGACAAAAGGTTATTGCTTCGATAGAAGATTTTTCGAAAGTAACAGGTAAAGAATTACACTTACAGATTACTGCAAAAATTAGAAGTAATGTTGAATCTGGAGTGAAAATTCCGAACAAAGCAGTACTTGATTTTGTAAATAAAGATGATGTTTCATCAGAAAAAGATGGAAAGCCATCTAATGAAGTAGTGGTTACACCAACTATGGGAAATATTAAAATTGAAAAAGTAGATGGCAAGAATAAGAATTTGAAATTAGAAGGTGCAAGATTCGAATTACGAGATAAAAAGGGAAATGTTGTAACAGTAAACAAAAAGAAAATGGATGATATCACCGATGCGAATGGTATTATTACATGGAATGAAATCCCGTACGGTGAATATCAAATTGTCGAAACGGTAGCACCAAAGTATAAAGATGAAGATGGTGCAGTAGAACAATATCAAAAATTAAGAGATCCGATTGATATTAAAATAGATAAAGATAAAAATGTAATTGATTTGCAAGTTGAGAATAATAAGAGTGGATGGATTATTCCAGCAACAGGTGGTATGGGAACAATTCTCTTTACGGTAGTTGGTCTGTTATTAATGGTGACAGCAGCGTTTATTTTCTTTAGAAAGAAACCGGTAAAGAATTCTTAATTCATATTTTATAATAATTGAGTTTGGAAAAGAGGAAAGGTAAAATGCTTTCCTCTTTTCCGTATTTTATCCGAAGTGAAAGAGGATGTTATGAAACGAAATATTATCTTTGGAAGTATTTTTTTACTAGGATTAAGTATATTTCTCTATCCAACTGTGAGCAATTGGTTTGCAACAAGAACACATTATTCAGAAGTAAGTACCTATGACGAAGCAGTAAAGAAGTTGGAGAAAGAAGAGATTGATCGTAAAGAAACGGAAGCACGAGAGTATAATAAGAAGGTCCAAAATACGACGCAAACATTTTCGGACCCGTTTCATGAAAAGAGTGATGAGGAAAAAAGTTCATATGTAGATATGTTAAATATAGGGGATGTTATGGGGTATGTAGAAATCCCTAAAATTAATGTGAATCTTCCAATTTATCAAGGGACGACGGAAGAAGTGCTAAGTCGTGGAGTTGGACAACTGAATGAATCTTCACTACCAGTAGGGGGAGAAAATACGCATACAGTTTTAACTGGGCATCGCGGTTTGCCTTCAGCACTAATGTTTACTCATTTAGATAAAGTCGAACAGAATGATATATTTTATATACATTCATTAGATAAAATACTTGCTTATAAGGTAGATCAAATAAAAGTTGTATTACCAAATGAAACGGAAGACTTATTAGTTGTACAAGGACAAGATTACGCAACATTAATTACGTGTACCCCGTATGGAGTGAACACGCACAGGTTACTAGTGAGAGGACACCGTGTTCCATATGATGCTGGTGAAAAAGAAAAGATTACAAAGTCTTTCATTTTAGAAGATTGGATGATCGTTTTTCCTATTGGTATTATTTGCATCGTCCTTCTAATAATCTATTTAAAAAAACGAAAATAGTATGTATTGTATTGTGTGGTGAGTGTGTGAGAAGGGGATTTATAAGCGTATCATTGTTTCTTACAGGATTATCACTATTTATATATCCAATGATCGCTAATTATATAAACAATTATGTGTATAAGACAGAAGTGATACGTTATGAAAAAATGGTTGATGATTTAAAAATAGAAGATGTAAATGAGAAGTTTCGAAAGATGGAAACATATAATAAATCGTTAGGGAAAACTACTTTCAAAATGAGTGACCCATTTGTACAGGATGATGAAATAAGTACGGACCTGTTACATTTTATAAACAAAGATGAAATATTTGGCACAATTTCTATTCCGAAAATAAATGAGGAGTTGCCAATTTACTTAGGAGCAAGTCAAGAAAACTTAAGTAAAGGAGTAGGGCAAATTGAAGGGACTTCTTTACCTATTGGTGGGAAAGATACACATGCTGTATTGGCAGGACATCGTGGATATCACGGGGCAACGATGTTTCGTCATCTTGATCAGTTAAGTGATGGAGATGTATTCTATGTAAAGGTATTTGGAAAGCAGCACGTGTATAAAATAATTGGACGTGAAATCATTAATCCAAATCAAGTGGATAAATTAAATGTAGTAAAAGGAAAAGACAAAGTTACACTGCTTACATGTGAACCATATACATCAAGTAAATATCGTTTGTTAGTATATGGGGAGCGAGTAGAAAGTGAGCAAAAGGAAATGGAACGTCTGAAAAAGAGTGTAGTCGAAGTTAAAAGTTATGAAACAAGAGACATAATTGTAAAACTAGCTTGTGGAATAGTAGGTTTCATTGTAATTTGTATTGGTTTGTATGGATTACTAAGGAGAAAATAAGAATGATGATACTTAAATAGAACAAAGAAAAATGCCACTTCAAAAAATGAAGTGGCATTTCTTATATTTCCTCTAAGCTATTAACTGGAACTGTTAATTCGCGTCCTGGGTTTTTTACTTCATATATGCGGGCGGTTTCATTGCTCTCGTCGACGTGTTGAATCATAACAGGCATGCCTTGAAAACTAACATTCGCTTGCTCTGCTGACACAGAAAGCTCTTTTGCACGTTGAATATTCATTTATATTCCTCCCATCATTATTATCTTTGCTAAAAAGGAGGAATAATATACCATTTCGAGACATTCTTAAAGTTTTTGTATTATTTGTAATGTTTCTTTAATAAATGAAGAGAAGATCGAATCAGGATAGCTATCTATTGTTTGAACGGCTTCTTTTGCCTCTTTTAAGGCAGATTTTTTATCTTGAAGTTCTATATAGCAAAGGGCACGATAAGATCCAGCTGTTAATAACCACGATTGATCAAGTGGATGAGTCATATAATCTGGTATGGTAGCGTGTTTTAATGTTTCCAAAGCTTCCTTATAACGTTTTAAACCATACAAAGATTTTCCTTTTTCAAGATAATACAGTCCATCGTCTTGGAAAATTGGATCATTTTTTAGTTTTTCTCGAAATTGTTCTAGATGTTCTAATGCGATTGTATATTCATTAGTAATTGTATTGTAGTAATAAGCTTTTAATATATCTATATTTGCAGCGGATAAAGTATCTTCTGTAAAAATGGCAAATTGCTCAGATTTTTTTATGTAATATAAATATCGTTCTTTATCAGCTACAATGATTTTTTGATAAGATAAAATACGGTAAAATTCATCTGTTTTATAATACACTTGATGTTTTTTTGAAAATGCAAGTGCATCTAAAATGACTTTTTCACATTTTTCATAATTGCCATATGCGAGTAAAATAATTGCTTCTTTTAAATATAATTGTATATGTGTAATAAGATCCATTTCTAAATTCTTCGTTTTATATTCATCGCGAATTCTGGCGATCAATTGTAAACATTCTTTATATTTTTTACGTTTGAAGAGCATATAGTAAAACAGTAGTTTCGTTTCAGTACTTTCGCGATACAAAGTATATTTTTCAAATATAGAAACAGCTGTTTCAACGTAATATTCAATATTATAATCGTTCATAATAGCCGCTCCAGTTATGAACTGTTTATATAAACGTGCTGTATTTAAAGTTGGAGGTAAATCTGTTTGAACGATAGGTAGTAAAGTTTTGTATACTTCATCGCCATTTGCCTTTATTAGTGGCTCCATTTTTTGAATAAGTTCTACAACTTCTCCTTCATCTTCTTCTAATAAAAAGCTCGGTTCACATTCAAGTTTTTCTGCAATATATTGTAATGTTTTCATAGAAGGTGTAGCTTTTCCATTTTCAATTTGACTAAGCATACTTTTTGTCAGTTCTGAACCTGCTAGTTCAGTTTGTGTAAGTTTTTTTTCTTTACGTAATGCTTTAATTTTTTCGCCGAGAGTTGCCATAGTGTAGCTCCTTTATAATTAAAAAGTTAAATACAATTAAACTTTTTGTTGTAATAATGGGAAAGGTGATTATATAATAAGTTTAACACAATTTAACTTTCAAAGGGAGAGTGTCATAATGGAAGATGTAAGTATAGGACAACATGATTCAAGAATGAAGATTGCAACGAGAAATATTATTTTAATGATGATTGGAAAAATGACGTCTTTATTAGGAGCAGGTATTTATACGTTTGCAATGGGATTATACGTATTAAAGACAACTGGTTCAGGAATGGGATTTGCAACTACGCTCGTTTGCGGATCACTTCCAAGGATGATCTGTGGCCCAATTGCAGGTGCTGTAGCTGACCGCATCAATCGAAGATGGCTTGTCATTGGTACTGATTTATTGAGTAGCTTAACGATGCTTATTATGTTTATTCTTGCTACTATATTTGGACCATCACTTCTTTTTATTTATGTTTCAGCAGCATTATTATCAATTTGTGCAAGTTTTTATTCTGTAGCATTAACTTCGTCTATTCCGAGTTTAGTAGACGAAGGACGTATTCAAAAAGCGAGTGCTTTAAATCAAACGGCGGCTTCTTTATCAAATATTTTAGGGCCGATTATTGGCGGAGTCGTATTTGGTTTCTTTTCAATTCAGTCGTTCTTTTTGTTAAATAGTATTACGTTCTTTTTAGCAGTTATTTTGCAATTATTTATCGTATTTGATTTATATAAAAAAGAAGTGGCTGAGAGTAAAGAGCATTTCTTGACGAGTATAAAAGAAGGTTTTTCATATGTAAAACGACAACATGAAATATATGGTTTAATGAAAATAGCATTGTGGGTAAACTTTTTTGCGTGTGGGCTAACCGTTGCACTGCCATACATTATCGTCCATACATTGCATTTATCTTCAAAGCAACTCGGTACTGTAGAGGGAATGTTAGCAGTCGGGATGCTAATGGGTGCGATTGCTTTATCTGTGCGTAAAGAAGTAAATAATCCGTTTCGTTCTATTTATATTGGATTGTTTTTATTTGCGGGTTTAAGTTTATGTACAGTCTTTCCGTTGTTAGTTATTATTCCAAAAGTAGCGAGTTTTATTTACTATATCGCTTTTATGATGTTAACGGGTATAGCAATTATGGTTGTCAATATTCCGATGCAAGTACATATGCAAAAAACGACAGATCCGAACTACTTAGGGCGTGTATTTGGCCTACTTGAAACAATTGCGACTGCAATCGCACCGCTCGGTATGATTGTATATGGATTATTATTAGATATGTTACCAACTAGCATTGTTATGATGACAATAGGCGGAGGTTTATTGTTAGTTGTATTAGTTGGAGTAAGGCAACATATGGCGAAAAAGCAAGTGGATGTGTCGGCTTAAAAATAATAAAATAATAAAAATTTGACTTATTATTATAAAAATGACCGAATCAGTATTTTAGTTTTTGAAACTCTTTTTCATGTATGTTAAAGTAAAGTGAGCAGGCAAAGAAAAGGAGACAACAGCATGAAAAAATTAAGTTTTGTTATGCTTTTTCTGTTAGTCGTAATGGCTGGATGTAGTAATTATGACACATATATTGAAACAGGTATGCAATCATTGAAAGATGAAAAATATAGTGATGCAACAATGTGGTTTGAAAAAGCAGAAAAAGAGAAATCGGGAAATGAAGCGAAATCATATAAAGAAATGGCCGAGAAAATGGATCACGGAGCGACAGCATTAAAAGACGGTAAGTATTTAGAAGCGAAAGACATTGCAAATGAAGTGTTACAAATGAAAAAAGACGATGCACTTGAAACAGCTGTAACATCAAATGCGGAGAATATGCTTCAAAAAGCAAAAGATGTAGAAAAGAAAGTAAATGAAAGAGTAGCAAAACGGAGAAAAGTAGAAGAAGAAGGAATTGATAAACTCATTAAAGCTGTAGATAGTGTAGATGATGTGAAAGAAAAAGAGAAAAAAGTTTCAGAAGCATTAGATAAGGCTGAAGAGGCGCAAGCAAAAATTGAAGCGAAGAAAAATAAATAGAGTTATAGCTTAAAAGGCTGTCGTGTAAAACGACAGTCTTTTAATTTTTTGTTGCATAAGAAGTGATGTTATGTAGTAAAAAAGAAATAATTTTAGAATTCCATCTGTCCTCATGATGAATCGTATAAATATTACGTTGAAATTCAAATTCAGGGATGGGTATATAGCATAGTTCATTTCGTTGTACTTCTTGTTCAATAGCAAGTTTAGAAATAAAGGCAACCCCATTACCGTATTTTAAAATTTGTTTCATCGTTTCTAATGAATCTAATTCAATTTCGGATTGGAATGTAATGTTATGAGCTAACATCCATTTTGTAAGTAAATCTCTCGTTGTAGATGGATTACGATGCAATATTATACGTTCTTTTTCAATATCTTGTAGTGATACATTTTCTTTTTTTGAAAAATGATGTTCTTTGGAGAAAGCAAGAACAAGTGTATCAGGCATTACATTCGTCTGTTTTAAAGATGATTCATCAAACGGTGCTGCTGAAATTACACCGAGATCAATTTCATGATTTTGTAGCATCGTTCGAATTTCAGGAGCTGTTTTTACCATGAGTGTTATTTTTATATTTGGAAATTCACATTGAAATTGATGAACAATTTCTGGTAAAAGATATGTCGCTGGTACATAACTAGCGCCAATTGTTATAGCTCCTTTATGAAAATCTTTAAACTCTTGCGTGACTCGCCTAGCTTCTTTCATAAGCGCATCTATTTTACAAGCATAATGATGCAATGCCTCGCCAGCCTCTGTTAAGAAATATCTTCCAGAACGTAATTCAAATAAAGGTACACCGAGTTCCTCTTCTAAGCTTTTTATATGGAATGTAATAGTAGGTTGTTTAACACCAAGCTGTTCTGCAACAATCGTGAGCTTTTTGTATTTCTTAATAAGCACTACGATTTCTAATTTTAAGAGATTCATGGCAAGTTGCCCCTTTTTCTTCTAACTATAGAAAAAATCTATAGAAATAAATAGTTTATTAGAAGTTTTTTAATTTAATCTTTACAGTACATTAACATTCAGTATAAATCTTCCATATAGAATGAAAGCAGGTTAAGAGTGAGGGGAGAGAGGTGAAACGATGGATATTAAAATTAGTGGATTAGAAAAATCATTTGGAAAAGTACAAGCGTTAAAGCCGTTACAAATTGAGATGAAACAAGGTGAATTCACCACACTTTTAGGACCTTCGGGATGCGGGAAAACGACATTACTCAGAATGATTGCAGGACTGGAAGAGCCAGATAAAGGTGAAATATATTTTGGAGATACGTGCATGTATTCTTCTTCTAAAAAAATAAAAACAGCTCCTCATGAACGTAATATCGGTATGGTATTTCAAGATTTTGCTTTATGGCCACACATGACTGTATTTGAAAATGTTGCATTTGGTTTAAGAGCTACAAAGCAAACGAATCAATTACGGGAAAAAGTAGAAGAGGCAATAAAGCGAGTTCGCTTGCAAGGAATGGAGAAAAGATATCCGCATGAACTCTCTGGCGGACAGCAGCAACGTGTCGCATTTGCGAGAGCAATTGTAACGAAACCACATTTCATTTTGTTTGATGAACCGCTCAGTGCACTCGATGCAATTTTGCGAGAAGAAATGCGATTAGAGCTTATGGATATCGTTCATTCTATTGGTTTAACGGCATTGTATGTCACGCACGATCAAACAGAAGCGATGTCAATGTCAGACCAAATTATTGTCATGAAACAAGGAGAAGTATTACAAAAAGGAACACCAGAAGACATTTATGTGAAGCCATCTCATGAATTTGTTGCAAAATTTGTTGGTAAGGCAAATTGGCTTGTAGAGGGGGAAAAAATGGTTCGCCCAGAGCATATAAGTTGGACAAAAAATGAAGTGTGTGAAATGTATACAGGTGAAGTTCAGCACGTTACATATGTAGGAGAACGTTACGAAGTGAAAGTAAATATGGGGGCAATCGGAATATGGACAGCTTATCACAATAGTAAGCTAAGCATCGGAAAGCCAGTATCGTTATATGTACCGAAAAAATGTATTCATCATATAGGGGGAGAATCGCATGAAGAAATTCAGTTCGCTTAAGTCTTTATTTGTATGTACTTTATTATTTTCTGCCGTAGTAACAGGGTGTAGTTCAAAGACAGGTAATGCAGATGCAAAAAGTAAAACTACGAATGAAAAGAAGATTGTTGTATATAGTGCAGGACCAAAAGGATTAGCAGAAAAAATTCAAAAGGACTTTGAAAAGAAAACGGGTATAAAAGTGGAAATGTTTCAAGGAACAACAGGTAAGATTTTAGCGCGAATGGAAGCCGAAAAGAAAAATCCAGTCGTTGACGTAGTCGTACTTGCATCTTTACCAGCGATGGAAGGATTAAAAAAGGATGGACAAACGTTAGCTTATAAAGAAGCGAAACAAGCTGATAAGCTTCGTTCTGAATGGTCGGATGATAAAGGACATTATTTTGGATATAGTGCTTCAGCGTTAGGAATTGTGTATAACACAAAAAATGTGAAGACAGCGCCTGAAGATTGGAACGATATAACAAAAGGAGAATGGAAAGGGAAAGTGAATCTTCCAGATCCAGCACTTTCAGGTTCAGCTTTAGACTTTGTAACAGGATATGTGAAAAAGAATGGAAAAGATGGATGGAATTTATTTGAACAGCTTAAGAAAAATGAAGTTACAGTAGCAGGGGCAAATCAAGAAGCGTTAGATCCAGTTGTAACAGGAGCAAAAGATATGGTCATTGCGGGTGTTGACTATATGACGTACAGTGCAAAAGCAAAGGGTGAACCAGTTGATATTGTTTATCCAAAAAGCGGAACAGTTATTAGCCCACGTGCAGCAGGTATTATGAAGGATAGTAAAAATGTAGAAGGTGCAAAAGAGTTTATTGATTATTTATTATCAGATGATGTACAAAAACAAATTTCTAAAGCATATTTATTACCTGGTAGAACAGATATAAAAGCTGAAAATAGACCAAATGTGGAAGAGATTCCAGTATTACATATTGATTGGAAAACAGTTGAGAAAGAACAAGATGAAATAGGAAAACAATTTAAGAAAGTATTTCAATAAGATGGTGATTACATGGTAAATCGATTTGGATCAGTAAGGCAAGTTGGGATGACGGTAGCGTTGTTACTTGTGGCGATGTTAATCGTCATCCCGCTTTTTCTCATTTTACTTTCTAGTGTATATGAAAATAGTAGTTGGAATTTTTTAAAGCCGTTTGAAGTGATGCAGAGTGGTGGATTAGCTGGAATTTTTCTAAATTCGATGCTTCTAGGTGTACTCGTAGTAATAGGGGCAACCATCTTTGCATTTCCATTGGCTTTCATTATGAGCAAAACAGATGTTGGAAAGCATAGCAAATTAGATATTGTTTTTATGATTCCATTTATGACACCGCCGTATATTGGATCGATGGGCTGGATTTTGTTCATGCAACCGAACGGCTATTTTGAACAGTTTTTTCCGATGCTAAAGACGGTTTCATCTTCGTTCTTTAGCTTAGGAGGTATGGTTTTAATTATGAGTCTGCATTTATTCCCATTTCTTTACTTCATGTTGAAGAATACATTACTTCAAATTGGGAGTAGTAAAGAAGAAGCGGCAGCAGTTCATGGTGGAAGCTTTTTCTATCGTTTAAGAAAAATAATATTGCCGTTATTAGTATCAAGTTATGTAATGGGTGCTTTACTCATTTTCGTAAAGACGATTGCTGAATTTGGAACACCGGCTACATTTGGACGAAGAATCGGATTTCATGTGTTAACATCAGAGATTCATAAATTCATTTCGAGTTGGCCAATTGATTTTAGTAGTGCAACAGCATTATCTTCTTTATTACTTAGTGCATGTATGCTCATTTGGTATATGCAAAACGTATTAAATCGAAAGTATTCATATGCAATGGTTAGTGGAAAAGGTGTGAAATCTAAAAGGTACACTTTGTCTATATTTGTGCGCGCTGTAGCATGGTTCTATGTAATTGGTTTATTAATCGTGTCAATTGGAATCCCGTATTTTTCTATACTGATTGCTTCATTATCAAAACTAAGAGGTGGTGGCCTACATATAAATAACTTTACAACAAGCCATTATGAAGCATTATTTACAATCGGCTCTCCGGGATTAGAGGCCTTATGGAACAGTTTTCTTTTTTCACTTATAACAGCGATTATTGCTGTTATGATTGGCGTCTTTTTGGCGCTTATGATTCGAAAGGGGAAAAAGCCCTCTGAAAAATGGCTTGATATGTGCGGTATGTTACCGAATATGGTACCAGGAATCGTGATGGTTGTAGGGCTTATTTTATTTTGGAATTCACCCTATATGCCTCTGTCCATTTACAATACACCAGTCATGGTAATCGTAACGTACGTCGTTCTTTTTTTACCTTATACCGTGCAGTATGTAAAAGCATCGCTCGGGCAAATTGATGATTCTCTTGTGCAGGCAGGAAGTATTTTTTCTGGGAATTATATGTATATTTTCAGAAAAATAATATTACCTCTTATTATCCCGGGCATTCTTGCTGGATGGGCGATGACATTTACAATCTCAATAAGGGAGCTAGTAGCATCGCTTCTCGTACTACCCCCATCGGTAGAAACGTCAGCAACATTTATTTTTGCTCAATTTGAACAAGGAGAAGTATCTATTGGAATGGCGATGGCTGTCGTTTCAGTTGGACTTACAACACTATGTTTATTACTTCTGCAACATATGGAGCAAAAACGAAAAGGGGTAGTATGATGAGGATAGAAGTATGGGGAGGAGCGGGAGAATACGGTCGCTCCTGCTACTTTGTAAAAAATAAAGAGACGAAAATATTATTTGATTGTGGTATTAATCGATCATATGAGGATAGTTATCCAAAAATAGAACGGGAAGTTGTACCGTTTTTAGATGCAGTATTTTTGTCACATATTCATGAAGATCATACGATGGGCTTACCTTTATTAGCGAAGTATGGATATAAGAAAAAAATATGGACAACTCGTTATACGAAGGAGCAACTCCCAGCTTACTATGAAAAATGGAGAAACTACAATTTGGCGCAAGGATGGCATGTACCTTATACCGATCAACATGTGAAAGATTTAAATTATGTATATATTGATGAGATTAGCAATCCGAATGAATGGGTACAGATTACCCCTACATTGCGTTTTCAATGGGGGTATAGTGGGCATGTATTAGGAGCTGTTTGGTTTTTATTGGATATGAGTCATACATATGTATTCTATTCTGGCGATTACTCAGCAGAGTCTAACATACTACGAGCTAATTTACCTGAGAAGTTGCACGGCGATATAAAAGTCGCAATCGTAGATGCCGCTTATCATACTGATGATGTTTCGCAACATGAACGAATAAACGAACTATGTACAGAAATTGAACGCGCCGCCGGGAATAAAGGGATAACATTACTACCATTGCCACCCCTTGGTAGGGCGCAAGATCTCGTATTGTATTTATATAAAAAATATAAAGAACTCCCTATTATAGTAGATCAAGAAATTTTGGATGGATTTCAACAGATGTTCGCATATAAAGATTGGATCAAAAATAATGAAGAACTTGAAGAGCTAATGGAGAGTTTAAAAAGAAACATAATAGTTATGGATGATGACAGCGGTACGCAACATAGTTATGGAATAGTTGTAATGAGTGATGCGAATATGCAAACGAAGCGAGCGCAGTTATATTATGAACAACTTCGGCATGACGAACGAAATTCTATTATCTTTACTGGACATATTGCGAAAGGGAGTTTTGCAGAAAAAGTTTTGAAGGAACGTGTAGGTAAAGAATGTAGGGTGAAGCGAGTTCCATATAAAGTTCACCAAAGTATAAGAGATGTGAAAGAGATGTTAAATACATTATCACCAGAACATACGGTGTTAGTACACGCTTTGAAAGAGGATACGGATCGATTGCAGGAAAAGCTTAGCACGGCAGGGTATGAAAATGTGTATTCACTTGCAATGGAATGTATAGAAGTTATTTAAAATGTAAAGGGGATCGGTATATGAAAAAGGTATTTGTATTCGCAAGCATTTTCTGTTGTTGTTTCCTTTATAACGTTAAGGAAGGCTTTACCGCCAGTCCGATGAAACCTAGTTTTGAAGTGAAATTATTATTAAAGCCAGAACAAGTATTAGGTTATAGCAAAGAGATGAACGAAGAGGTACTAGAATATTTCCAGGCTGGTACAAATTATGAAAGAATACAAGTGCAATTTTTAGATACAGCGAATAAAAATTTAAGTAGTGAAGGTTGGTTTGCGAGAATTCGAAAGAAAGAATTTAGTAAAGATTTTGAACTAACATATAAAAAAAGATATCCTATTCCAAATGGTGTAATTCAAGATGCATTAGAAGTAGCTAAAAAAGAAGGATTCGATAGTAATACGGATAGTTATGAGGCGGAAATAGATTGGGGATTTGAGAAGAAAACATTAAGCATTTCAAATAAGAAAAGTTACAGTGCTAAAGGATATGGAATACTTGATTTACCAAACGAACGAGCTGCTCAAAACATGTTAATAGAAAAATTACCAGGGAAAATGAACAAATGGTTGTATACAAATTGGGGAGAAGAGATGTTAAAGAATTCCCGTATTTACGGTCCTGTATTAATGAAACGATATACAGGAGAGTTTGAAAACATAAAAGCAAATATTGAAATTTGGCCATTAAGTAATACCGGAAAATTAGAAGATGACTTCGTAATAGAAATGTCATTTAAAACAAATGAAGAAAGTATTGCGACAAAGCAAAGGGAATTATTAATGGCGAATTTAGAGAAAAAAGGCTGGTTGTTACCGAAAGATAGTTTGAAGACAGAGCTTATTTTTCAGTAAATAGTAAAAATGAATCCATATGCCATGGATTCATTTTTTTATATGAGTATTAAGCTAAATCAGCTGACACGAACATATCATTATTTTGAAGATTTTTAGAGCGTAAACTATAAGCAACTACTTTCTTTTTATGTTGCTTGACAACATCAACATGCTCTTCATGACTATAAATATAAAATGTAAAATCTTTTTTGCCGCGTTTTGCATTAATAATTAAAGGAGTACCCTCATTATGTGGCGGTGCATAATAGCGATCTAAAAATAAACCTTCGTTAAAATCATGAATAATTTTGGATTTTTGTTCGCCTTCTAAGTTATTTCCATTGATTGTAACAGTCGCATTCTCTTCTTCCAGTTGCGGATGTGTTTCGTACTTGCTAATAATGGATTCAATAACAGTGTTAGGAAGGCTCGAAACGATAATTTTAAATGCCCCAAATACAACTAACATAACAATAAACCAAGTCGTCATAGTATATCATCCCCTTTTTCCTATTAAATAATATAACTCATATGGTAATAGTACATATGGTGAACTTTTGTATAATTTGTGAAAAATTTTCCTAGTTTTGAACGTTTTTCAACAAATGGAGCTTTGTAAAGAATGAGAGGGAATATTTGGTATGATAAAAAGTGTAGAAGCTTTCTATATATTATAAGGGGGTTATGAAATGGGGAAATTAGATGGTAAGGTTGCTTTTGTTACAGGAGCTGCGATGGGGAACGGAGCTGGAATTGCTCATGTATTTGCAGAGCTAGGGGCGAAAGTATTACTTGTTGATATTTCAGAGACAGTTCATGAGACAGCCAAAAATATTGTAAGTAAAGGGTTAGATGCTGCAAGTTATGTAGTCGATGTAGCTGATATGGATGCTGTTAAAGAAGTAGCGAAAGATGCATATGAGAAGTACGGAAAGATTGATGTGTTAGTAAATAACGCCGGTGTTATTCGACTTGCAAATTTTTTAGATATGTCAGATGAAATGCGTGATTTTCAATTTCAAGTAAATATTAATGGGGTATGGAATTTTTCTAAAGCGGTATTGCCATATATGGTTGAGAAAAATTACGGAAAGATTGTGAATATGTCTTCTGTAACAGGAACATTGGTTGCTGATGAAGGTGAAACTGCATATGCAACGACGAAAGCAGCAATTTGGGGATTTACAAAAGCGTTAGCACGAGAAGTTGCAAAACATCATATTACCGTAAATGCAATTTGTCCAGGTTACATTATGACACCAATGGCAGAGCAAATAGCAAATGAATCTGATCCAAATGAGCCGAGTAATGTAATCGATGGAATTGCTTCAGGTGTTCCTTTAGGACGTTTAGGGAAAATTGAAGAAGTAGGTCAGTTAGCAGGTTTTTTAGCATCCGATGAATCAAGCTACATAACAGGTACACACATTGTCATTGATGGTGGTAGTACATTGCCAGAAACGGTTTCAGTGGGTGTAAAGTAAAAGGATTATGAATGAGAGTTTTAGTTCTTTGAATGATAATGCTAGAAGAAATCTGAAAGAGATTTCTTCTAGCATTATCATGTTATGTAATATTATTATTAGAAAAATCAATTTTGTTACAAAAAGTTGAAATTGAAGTATTTTAAAAGAAAAAGGTTTATAATAAAAATATAACTAATAACCACATTACTAATTATAAGGAAGTGTAACTATGAGTACTGTAACAATCGTGTATGGTATTATTCTTTCCACAATTATCGTTTTATTTTTCGTTGGGGTTTCACGTTATATTCATAAATGGAAAGAAGGCGTTGCGAAATTAAATCACATTGAAGAAGAACTTAGTGATTTAATGTTACATCATGGTAAGTAAACATTTATTTTTTTAACTAAACAATGTGAAGGATATCACAAAACATGCTCTCTTTATGAAGGCATGTTTTTTTATAGGCTTAAGAACTCTTACGTCATTCATTAGCAACAATCTTCGCGAAAAAACTTAACAAAAATAGCCTTTTTTATAATATATTAGGGAGTTTATAATATAAATATAAAAAAGTAAGTAAAGGAGAAAAAACTATGTACAAAGAAAAATTTCTGTATTCACCATGGGTCACTGGAATATTATTTGCTTTATGGATCCTCATCATCCCCCCTATCATTGCAATTATTCTTATCATTAATCGGAATAAGGAAATGAAGAAAGTACAACAAGTATGGGAAGAAAATGGATTTGATAAAGTTGTAAATGTTAAAGAGCAAATAGCGAGTCTTAATGAAGAGTTACAAAAGCTAACATTAACTAAACAAGAAGTTTTAGCGGAGCTTGAAACATTCAAACCTATTACAGACCTAATGGAAGTGAAACATAGTCTTTCCTCTCAAATTGATAATATGAATAAAGAAAAGGATACCCTTACAAAAAGAATTGAGGATGTTCAATCCCTTGTAAATCTAGCCGAATCTAAAAAAAAATTGTGTGAGGAGATTGAAGGATTTACATCCAATAAACAAGCGATTATTCAAGAGATTGATAGTTTGCAAAGAGAAGTTATCCTTCTAAAAGAGGACATGCTCATGCAATCATTTGGATTTGTAGATCCTAAGTATGGTTTTGAAACGTCCGAGGTATTTAAAAGCAAATTGAATGAGATTCGACAAAAACAAAAGAAAATGGTTAAGGATAGGGAAGCTACATTTCATCGCTTGGACTGGACAATTGGAGATGATAGAAAGAAAGGCAAGGAGTTCATACTGGATACAATTAAACTTATCTTGAGAGCATTCAATAATGAATGCGACAATATTATTACAAAAGTAAAATATTCTAACCTCGAAGCAAGTGAGCAAAGGATTAAAAAGATTTTTGATGAATTGAACAAACTTACTGATATGCAACAGGTATCAATTACGTTAGGTTATTTAAATTTAAAAATAGAAGAGTTGTACTTAAAGTATTCATTTGAACAAATGAAACAGGAAGAAAAAGAAGAGCAGCTTGAGATAAAAGAACGCATGAGAGAAGAAGCAAAAGCATTAAAAGAGTTAGAAAAAGCAAAAGAGAAAGTGGAAAAAGAAGAAAAGCACTTCGAGCAAGCAATTGAAAAATTAAAAATGCAAATGACTGAAACAACTGAAAAACAACAAGCTAAATTAATTGAGAAGCTTAAAGAATTGGAAGCGCAGCTAGAACATACGAGGGAAAATAAAGAAGATGTATTGTACAGAGTACAAAACACGCGTGCCGGTTACGTGTATATCATTTCAAATATAGGTTCATTTGGTGAGAATGTATTTAAAATAGGTATGACTCGTCGTTTAGAACCAATGGATCGCGTGAAAGAATTGGGTGATGCATCGGTTCCATTTACGTTTGATGTACATGGGATGATCTTTAGTGAAGATGCTCCTGCTTTGGAAAGTGCTCTTCATCAAGCGTTTGCCGATAAACGAGTAAACAAGGTAAATACAAGAAAAGAATTCTTCCGGGTTGAGTTGGCTGAGATAGAAAATGTTGTGAAGAAAAACCACAACAAGACGGTTGAATTTACAAAGTTAGCTGAGGCTGAAGACTTTAGAAAATCTATCCAACTTGAAAAGAAGTCTTTGCAAGCTGTTTAATATTTTTTCCTTTGAATTTAATGAAAAAGCTTACTATGTTTTTTGTGTTAAATCAAATACGCGTAATGAACACTCTTCAACCAGGGTGAATATATGAAGTAGAGTAACTCTTTTTTAGGAAGAGTTATTCTATTTTGTATAATTTTGTAATTAGATTCGTTATAATTATAATATAGAAGGGAATATATGAGAGGGGGTATATTGTGAACATATTAAAAATTATAGGAATTGTTGCAGGAGTCATTATAGTAGCTGTTATAGCTTTCTTTGTTATTATGAATTACTATTTGTCAAAAGAAGATCCTGATTATGTATTACAGTACATAAAAGAACATAAAGAAGATGAAACATGTTCATTATTTATTAAAAGAAATGGAGAAGTAGTAACATCTATAAATGAAAATGTAAAATTACCATTAGCGAGTATGGCAAAAATCGTAATAGCAGTTGAATTTGCTAAGCAAGTGTCAGAAGGAAAGATAAGCCGAGATGAACAAATTTCATTACAGGAGCTAGAAAAATATTACGTTAAAAACACTGATGGTGGAGCGCATCCTGACTGGTTAGAAGACGCTGAAGCTAGAAAGTTAGTGAAAAATGGACAAATCGCTTTAGAAGAAGTCGCTAAAGGTATGATTCATTATAGTTCTAATGCAAATACGACATATTTGTTAGAAAAGCTTGGAATAGAAAGAGTAAATGAAAGCATAAAAGAGTTAGAGCTTACTAGTCATGATAAGTTTACTTCTTATACGGCTGCACTATATATGAGAGGATACGTAGAAAAAGAACTTCATGTGCCAGAAAATCAGTCATTAAAAACGTTACGTAACATGTCAAAAGATGAATATAATAAACATGTGTTACAAATACAGGAATGGATGAAAGATGAAGAAGAATGGAAAAAACGGGATATTCCATTAAAAGTAGATATGGAATTCCAACGTATTTGGTCAGATCGATTAGTGGGTGCAAACGCTAAAGATTATATGAGTATAATGGAAAAGATAAATAGTAGAAAGTATTTTCCAAAATCAATGCAAGAAGAAATCGAGAACATTTTCAAAGGAACAGTTAAAAATAGTAAGTTTGAATATGCTGGTCAAAAAGGTGGCTCTACCGCATTCGTATTGACAAAAAGCTTGTATACTATAGATAAGAAAGGGAATAAAGTAGAAGTTGTCATTATGTTTAACGATATAGAAAATCAAGTTGCATATCAAAAGCTGAGAAATAATGTAGATTATTTTATTCGAGATGCTATAACAGATGAAGAGTTTAGAAATAAATTATAATGAAATAATTTTATTATGTAAACAATGAGCTGTTAAAGGTAGGTGTTGAGATGAGGTTGAATGAGTATATGCTTGAAACGTTTCCAAATTTAGAACTTAGACCACCTTTATTTTATAATGGGGATATTGGTATTCGCTTTAGGTTAGGTGTGAACTATGATTGCAATAACATTTATGAAAACTGCCCATATTTAGAGGGCGTTTATAATAGAGCTATTACTTTATTTCGGTCTTTACATGCAACAGAAGATGATATTTATATCGTAGTGGATGTAAATGAATATGCAGACGGTGAAACTTTCAAACACAAATTGAATATCTTTTCTAAGTATGTAAAAGAGAAGTCTGATTTGTTTAAGTTACAGAAAAATACAATCCCTTATGTTTTTCCAGAAGACGATGAAGACGGGGTATATAAAACACATAGATATACTTTGAAATGTAAAGTTTCAGACTTGAAATATATTCCTATGATAAAAGCAATTTGTAATCAAGATATGGGGATAAAACCGCGTATTTTTCATAGGGTGTATTTCATAAATATTAACAAGAATACTATATTTCACATTTATGATGATAGAGGTTGTGATGTATTAGCTACCTCTCCTAATACAATTAGGAATATGTATCATACATATAATGATTGGATATTAGAATACGACAGAAATAAAATTGATAAAGTATTTAATTGAATGTAGTCTATTTTAAATGAGGGAAATACCATAGAGGTGTTTCCTTTTATTAATATGAAAATCAATATTTAAATTTGAAAGCACTTATTACAAAGGTAAAGGGATTTGATGGTAATGTATTGAATTTGGGTAGAAACGGAAAAAGGAGATGAATAAATGACAACAATATATTTCGTTCGCCATGCCCATTCTACCTATACAAAAGAAGAACGGGAGCGTCCTTTATCTGAAAAAGGACACTTGGATGCAGAGAATGTAACAAGGTTATTAAAAGATAGACATATTGATGTAGTGATTTCTAGCCCGTACAAAAGAGCAATTCAAACTGTACAAGGGATTGCGAATACATATGATGTATCGATACAAATAGAAGAAGATTTACGAGAAAGGTTATTAAGTTCAGAGTCAGTAGCAGATTTTAATGATGCGGTCCAAAAGGTGTGGGAAGATTGGGATTTTGCACACGAAGGCGGAGAATCGAATGATGTAGCGCAAAGGCGTGCTGTAATATGTATGCAAAATATATTAAAAAAATATGAAGGTAAGAATATTGTAATAGGAACTCATGGGAATATTATGGTATTACTCATGAATTATTTTGATTCAAAATATGATTTTCGATTTTGGAAAACAATTCGTATGCCCGATATATTTAAGTTGAATTTTCATAATGAGGATTTAGTTTCTGCCGAAAGGATAGAGAATACGGGTCATCAGATAAATAATTTGTAAAAGTTTATCAAAAAAAGAGGAAAGAGAGATATTATTGTAGAAGTATGACTTTGTAACATAAAAAATATGTTAAAGGAGGCTGTTTACATGTTTGAGAAAGAGAAAGAAGGGCTTATTGAAGTTCACAACGTATATGAAATTGTACCACCAGATGGAACAATTATTGGTATGGCAACGGAAGAAGAAATGGAAATTGCTGCTGAACTAGAGCTGCAGTACTATGCTCATTCTCGTTTGTTAGAAGCAAATATTCAGTTAGACGGTTCCTCCTACAAAGAGTTACTTCAGGAGTTCCAGGAGTACGAAAGAAAATCAATGAGCTTTTGGCGAGCAATACATAAGCGTTTAGCTGTGCCGTGGGCATGGGTATTACGTATTGATGTTGCGAATGGCCCTATATATGTAAGTAATGGGAATGCGTATTACGAAGAAATCGATGATGAAGAAGATTATGAATAGATAAGTAAGGAAGCAGCTTTAGTTGCTTCCTTTTTTTATTTTTAGGGAGTGAACCGCTTCAATGATAATATCTGGTCGATCATTTTCAATTCCGTGGCCAGCATGTTCGGCAAGTATATATTGGCTGTTTATTGAGAGTTGTAATTGTTCATGAATCAGTTCTTGCCACATTGCTTCAAGTTGTGTCGCTTCCTCTTTTTGCATGCCGCCCTCAGTCAACTGAGTAATAGAATATTGAGGGTCTCTACCGATAACGATTAAAGGTACTTCTAATGTTTTATAGAGTTCTTTTATTGAGCGAGCACAATTTTTCCACGTAGATAGTTCAGAAGCTGTCGCTTTATATAATGTAGGAGAGGTAGAAAATTCAATGTACTGTCTTGATTGGTTAGCGAGTATTGGCTTTAGTTCATTAGAAAGCATGTCTACATCCATTTTAGAGTATGTATTATATTTTTGAAGCCACATATCATCCGAATCAGTCTGATCAGAAATTAGTAAATGAAGTTCATCTAATCGGTGTAAGTTCATGGATGTAGAATCAACTAAAATAAGTGCTTGCAACTTATCTTCATGTAACATCGCAAAATGTTGTGCACATAAACCTCCATAGGAATGACCGATTAGAATGATTGGTTCGTGAATATCTAGTTTTTGTAGTAACATATGAAGTTCTTTTGTTACTTGTAACGTAGTACGTGAATAATTCCTTAGTTCACTTTTTCCATAACCTGGGCGATGGTAGGAAACGACTGTAAAGTGCTGTGAAAGCTTTTCTATAATAGGAAGCCAATCATAAAATGAGCAAGTCATTCCGGTTTGAATGACTACAGTTTGTTTACTACTTCCTTTCATATATACTTCTATAGTTTGCCCCAATACCTCTACAAGTTTATAAATAGTAACCCCTCCTAACTAAGATTGAAGTAATTTTTGACAAGCAAAAACAATGCACCAAACACCTATACCGAACAGGACAGATGTACTAAGTGAAAACGAATTTTTTAATCCAATATAAACGATAAATAATAGTAGTGCGGATGCAGGAAATCCATATAATACACCTATAGCAAATTGACTTAATTCTTGTTTGTTCCCGCCTTCGAAAGAAATCCAAAATAGGCTTAGTAAACTTACGAGAGGAAGGGCAGCAATAAACCCGCCAATCGTACTATAATGTTTAGCGACTTCAGTAATAACACCGATAATAAGTGCCGAAACGATTACTTTAACGAGGAAATGCATACTTTGCCTCCTTCGCTAATAACGAAAAAGCTTTTTCGATTACTTGTTGTTCTTCTTTCGATAATTGCGATTCTAATATTTTTATCTTTTCTTTATCTAGTAAAGTATGCTTTTCTAATACTTCAATGCCTTCTTTCGTTAAAGTAAGGTTCACAACTCTTTCATCTTGTTTGTTTCTTTCTTTCATGATATACCCTTTTTGAATAAGGCGCTTTACGTGTTCAGATGCTGTGTTATGAGAGAGAGTAAGCTCAGTAGCGACTTTTCCAATTGTTATATCTTTCTCACGAGAAATGATTTGTAAAATACGAATGGCTTGGTGAGAAAGGTTGTCTTCATATTCATATCGTAAGTGATAATAAATGCTCTCCCAATGCTGATTGATGTCTTTCATAATAAATCCTCCTGTTTTTATATCGTATAATAAGATATATTCGTTATTACAGAAGTAAAATCCTTTTATTTGGATAAAAAATGTTGAAAAAGTTTATTTTTATTGAAATATAAGGTAATCTATGTGTAAAGGTATACATTCAGCAAGAGAGAGGATGATAGCTGTGAATACATTCAAATGGATGAGTCATGAACAGATGTATGTAGATGAAATACATGTTGAAAAATGTGGTCCTCTTTCAGTCGGCGTATATGGGGGAAATCAAGAGAGTGATGCATATGAACGAGGAGATGCGGTGCTTGCTTGGTGGGATCCGGAATTACAATTTGAATTTGTTATGATTTTTGATACACACCACAAAACAAAAAATATTGATTATATAATAGAAGCCATTTCAGAAAGAAAAGAGAAACTAAAGGAGTTATTTTCCTACCCGATACATTTAGCTTTTCATCATACACATATGTACTTATTAGCATTATTTACAGATGAGTTGTTTATTGAAAAATGTGATCAAGATGATGAGGAACTTGCATGCTTAATTTGTTTGCGAAAAGGTGAATTTTTATATTGGTTATCAGTCGGTGATTGTTTCGCATATTTATTCCATTCTGAGAAAACGAAAAATGGTAAAGGGCGATTAAATAAGCGGAAGAATTACGAATATATTGGTAGGAAAAATATTTTTGCAGCAAATACACCTTGTTTTACGTCAGGCGTAAGAGGATTAGAAAAAGGAATGAATCACATCGTAATGGCAACGGACGGTATTTTAGAGTGTGATAAACGAAGGTTTGATGATGACCAATCTTTAATAGAAATATTACACGACGGAAGTTGCTTACAGATTGAACCAGTATTAACAAATGTACTGCAGTGGAAAGGTAGAGATTGTGCCACAATTATTGGATGGTCCATTGACACTGAAAATAAACGTTGTACTAATTAATATAAAAGGAGTTCAAGGTTTTTATCCTTGAGCTCCTTTTTGTTAAGCAATATGGATGTGATACGTTTTTAACCACTCATTTACTTGAAGCATGTATTCCATAGCACTTCTTGCTTCGAAATTGTTAATTTCTTTATTACTTTGATCGGCAATAGCAAGTAATGTGGAATGATTAATAAGAGAGAAAATAGGATTGTTTTTATTACTACACATGTCGAGTGACAAATGACGGATTGTTTGTAAATAATGTGGGTCTTGTGAAGTTGGATAAGCACTTTTTCTTCTATTCCGTACATCATCAGGTAAAGCAGGCTTTAATGCTCTACGTAAAATGCCTTTTTCAATATTATCAATGCTTTTTATGTTGAAAGGAACGTTCCATAAATATTCAACTAATCTATAATCGCAAAACGGTACACGAACTTCAAATCCTACGGCCATACTCATACGGTCTTTACGGTCAAGTAAGAACGGAAGAAATCTCGTTAAAAATAAATAAAACATTTGACGTTGTTTCGCGGATTTTTTACTTTCGCCTTCAAGAGTAGGTACTTCAAGTATCGCTTCTTGGAATCGTGTATCAATATATTCTTCTAGATTACATTGGTTACTTACTTCATGTAGTAGAAGAGGAGATGTATTTTTCCAATTTGTTAGCCAAGGAAACTTATCTACATATAGTAATTCTTCTTGATGAAACCAAGGGTATCCACCGAATACTTCATCAGCAGATTCGCCAGATAAAGCTACGGTCGCATCTTTTTTCATTTCGCAAAATAGTAAATATAGTGAAGTTTCCATTTCACCAGCACTCGGTAAATCTTTTGCACGGAGAGGAACGAATAAGTGATTTGCTAATTCTTCAGCATTCACAATAATATCATGATGAGATGTCCCTACATGTTCAGAAACGCGTTTTACCCAAGGAGCGTCTAAACCAGTGCGAGCAAATGTCAGTTCGAAATCTTTTGCGCTATTTACAAAGTCAATGGAATACGTATGAAGTGTTTTATTTTCAGCAGCAAATTCTTTTCCCGCTAGTGCAGTAATACCGCTAGAATCTAATCCTCCTGATAACATGCAAACGAGAGGGACATCGGCAATTAATTGTCTTTTTACTGTATCTTGTAAAATAGATAAAATATGTGATGATGTATCTTCTATAGAATCTGTATGGACCTTACTTTTTAAATTCCAATACTTCGTAATTACTTTTTTATCACGTGTAAATGTTATAGAATGTCCGGCACGCACTTCTTTAATATGTTTAAAGATGCCACACCCTGGAGTTCGAAATAAGCCTAATCCAAATATTTCATTTATGCCACCCGCATCAATTTCAGCGGGGACAGATGGATGCGCTAATAATGCTTTTATTTCAGATCCGAAAATAATGCTGTCATTTCTTTCTGTGTAAAAGAGTGGCTTTACGCCTAAATGATCACGTGCTAAAAATAATTGTTGCTTCTGATCATCCCATAAGGCAAAAGCGAAAATTCCATTCAAATGTTGTACGCAGTCTTCTTTCCATTCTAAATAAGCATGTAGTAACACTTCTGTATCTGAATGCGTTTCAAATGTATGACCACATTTCCTAAGTTGCTCTCTAAGCTCACGGAAATTATAAATTTCTCCATTATAAGTAAGAGCATACGTATAATCACCAGTACGAAATGTCTTCGGCTGTGTTCCGCCTTCTGGATCAATTACAATTAAACGCCGGTGTGCAAAGGCCGCACGAGGCGAAAACCAAAATCCTTCAGCATCAGGACCACGATGCTGAATACTATGTGCCATCTTTTCTAAAATAACATGTTCATTGGAAAGGTCCTTATTCCAATTTACCCAACCTGTAATTCCACACATACACATCTCATCTCCTAATTTAAAATAGTAGATTAATGAAATAAAATGTACACTAAGTTAAAGAGTGACTATATAAATAGTGTACTACATGAATCAAATTGCAGACTTGAGAAAATTTTCTTTGAATGCATAGTTATGTGAGACAATGGCTAAGGGAAAGTATTCCATTACATACAAAAAATAATAAAAAGATGAGAGAAAAATTTTTTCTAGACGTTATATAGGGTGTAAAAGCTTTTACAAAAAAATAAGGGGAATCGCTACATGAAATCAAATGAGAAAAATTTTATAAAAAGATTACAGCGGCAAAAAGAAGATGCGCTAGAATTTGTTGTCGATACATATTTACCACTCATCAAGGGAATCACGCATAAAGTTCTACTTCCAATTCAAAATGATGGACTTATAGAGGAATGTGTAAATGATATTTTCCTATCCATTTGGAATAACGCAAATAAGTTTCATGGAGAGCCGAATGATTTTAAAAAATGGATTGCAGCGATTGCGAAGTTTAAAGCAATTGATTATTACCGGAAGGCAACTAAAAAAGTAGAAATTATTTCGGATGAGTTTCATATTAGTACGGAAAAGTCAGCGGAAGATGAATTAATTGTTATGGAAGATAGAGAAGAATTATTGAAGCTTATTAATCAATTAGAACCGCTAGATCAAAAAGTATTCATTATGAAATATTTACTCGGTATGAAGACAGAGGAAATAGGTGACAAGTTAGGGTTAACCCGGGCAGCGATCGATAATCGAGTGTACCGGGGGAAAAAGAAACTACAACAAAATGCTACGAATATTAGTTTTGGAGGTAGTGCAATATGAAAGACATTTATGAACTATTAAATGATATTGATATAGATGAGAAAGAACTTGAGGAAATTGAGGCTTCTGAAATTGAAAAAGAAAAAGTGAAGCGCAACTTAAAACAATCTATTCGTACGAAGAAAAAGATGAAAAGTTGGAAAAAAGGCGTTGCTGCTGCATCTATTTTAGTAGGATTATCAGTTGCAACGCTTGGTATTGGGTTTCCTACATATGCAGGGGGATTGCCAATTGTAGGTGATATATTCCGATTTTTAGATAATGGTAGAACAGGGCTATATGAAAATTATAAAGAGTTTTCGACTGAGTTGAATATGACGCGGGAGAGTAATGGGGTTAAGATTACCATTAATGATGCTGTGTTCGATGGTAGAACTATTACAATCACATATTCTATTGAGAGCGAAAAAGATTTAGGAGAGAAACCGTTCCCATTTGGAAGTCCGCAAGTTATGGGCTTTGATGGCGGAGGAGGTAGTTCAAACGTTACAAAAGTTGGAGAGGGGAAATATGTAGGTATGACTACGATGAGTGGTCATGGTAGTGAAAGATTAGATGTTGCAAATGTTTGGTGGGATATAGAGGCAATTGAGTTGGATTATGAAGGTAATGTAATAAAGGGAAACTGGAATTTCGCACTTAGTTTAAAAGCAATGGATAGTAAAGAAGTAAAGGTTAATGGGGTTTCTGAAAATGAATTAATAAAAGTAAATATAGACAAAATGGAAGTAACTCCGATGTCATTTATCGTTTTTTTCAATCAGGAAGAATCTAAAGTATTAAGAAGTATATGGGATAGCGCTGATGTGGAATTAGAAATAAAAGATGATTTAGGAAATAAATATGCTGGTGAAGGAAATGGCGGAACTAGTACAGTAGCAGAACCGCACAAAAGTAGTTGGAGTTCCACATTCCAAAAGTTAAATAAAAATGCAACAAAGCTTATCGTTACACCTCACGTGCACTTGCGAGTTCATACACCTGAAAATCATGGTGGAGTGGAGTATGTGAATGGGAAAGAGAAGAAAATAGAAGTACCGAAAAAAGAAGCGAAGAGTAAAGATATTGTTCTAGATGATATTGTAATTGATTTAAAGAAATAGAAGAGAGACTGCCTAAAACGATTAGGCAGTCTTTTTCTCCTTAAGAACTAGTAACAAGTAAAGCGTGCGGGTGTTGTGTTTTATACTCATCTTTCCACGGAATGTTTAGTTGTTCCCACGATTCGCCGCTATCATTGGATTGAAACACGCCATTGTTATTTAAAGTGTAAAACGTATGTGGTTCTGCTGGATTTGTCGCAAACATTGAAATGACTGTACCGATTGCTGATGGTAGACCTTGCTGTACTTGCTGGAACGGAGTATCTTTCGTTTTACGATAAATATAAGATTCATAAGGAATACGGTGATGAGCGAGGTCAGCGCTTGGTGCGGCAGAAACGAGAATTGTATCACAATCAGCTGGATCGATAGCCATGCTGTATAAATAATGATGTTCAAGTCCTTCGCTGCATGAAATCCAGCTGTTTCCACTGTTATAACTTTCGAGGTATGCGCGATCAGGTCCGCCCATAAACCCGTCACCACATGATGCATAAAGGCGATTTGGAGCTTCAGGGTGCATAAGCAATTGATGAGCATCGATAGGAGCACCGAATTTTTTATCCATCCATGTATGCCCTCTATCATTACTTTGAATAACAGCACCAGCTTCAATTGAAACATGGATTGTATTTGGATTATTTGGATCAACTGTAATCCAGCGTACGTGATGGGTAAACGGTCTGGGCGGGAAAGCCCACGTATAAGAAGATAATAATGATTTCATATTTTTAAGTTCAGTCCACGTTTCACCACCATTTTCCGAACGGAATAAAGCACTAGGTTCTGTTCCTACATAAACGACGCCATATCCGTTAACTTGTTCATTAGAGCTTATCGTAATGGAAGTGATCGAAGAATGTAAAATACCATCTTCTTTTGGGAAATCAAAGTAACGATAAGAATCTCCAATTGGTCTCCATGAATCTCCGCTATCGTCACTTAACCAGAGACCTCGTCCAAAAGTGCCGCAATATATACGATTCTTTTGAAATGGATCAACAGCGATACAGGTAGGTTGCATATTTTGTAAGTGATACGCTGCTTCATAGTTACCATATCGTTCTTTCACTACAACAAGTTCACGTTCCATACAGAGAAATAATCTTTTCAATTTCGTCCCCTCCTTAAAAATTCTTTCCTTAGTAAACAATATGAAAATAAAAAAGAAGTAGTCTTGTTTTTATTTGAGAAAAAGGACTTGTTTGAAAAATAGCGAAGTGTGTATACAGAGGAAATGGGATAAAGATAGGGAGTTTGTTCCATACTAATGTACAGATATTATCCTTAAAGGAGCCTTAGTATGGGACATTCACATGATCATGGTCATTCAAAAAATAAAAAGGCGTTACTATTCGCATTCTTACTAACAACAAGTTTTATGATTGCTGAAGTTATTGGGGGATTTGTAACAAATAGTTTAGCACTACTATCTGACGCGGGGCATATGCTAAGTGATGCGGTATCGTTAGCTTTAAGTTTACTTGCGTTTAAGCTTGGAGAAAAAACAGCAACGACTGCAAAAACATATGGATATAAGCGAGTCGAAATGTTAGCGGCATTATGTAACGGTGTCGTTCTTATTGTCATTTCAGTATACATTTTTATTGAAGCAATTCGCCGTTTTAAAGAGCCAGTTGAGATTGCTAGTAATGGGATGCTCATTATTGCTGTACTTGGTCTGCTTATTAATATTTTATCAGCTTGGATATTAATGAGAGGCGGAGATGTGAAGGGCAATTTAAATTTAAGAAGTGCTTTCTTACACGTATTAGGAGATCTATTAGGGTCAGTCGGAGCGATAATTGCTGCGTTACTTATTAAGTTTTTTGGATGGACTGCTGCAGATGCGATTGCTAGTATTCTTGTGTCTATTTTAGTCATTATTAGTGGATGGCGTGTAACACGTGATACGGTCCATATATTAATGGAGGGTGCACCACAACACATAAATGTGGAAGAGGTAAAAAGTACATTATTAAATATTCCGGTTGTAAAAGAAGTTCATGATTTGCACATATGGTCTGTCACATCGGATTTTCAAGTATTAACTTGCCACTTGATTATTAAAGGAAATGAAACACAAAGTGTATTAAAAGAGGCTACGGATGTATTAAAAGAGAAGTTTCATGTAGAACATGTCACCATTCAAGTAGAAATAGATGGTGAATTTAATCATAGTGAGACAACTTGCAAAGTATGAAAGAAAAAGGATAAGAAAAAGTGTCATAACATTTTTCGCACGGCATACATATATATAATGTGGCCACAAATACTTTGTAAGGTAAATATTTCATGAAATTACTTTACTTATAAAGAGTCATCTTTTATAATCAAAAGTGGTAATTGATAAAGATTATCATTTTCAATGATCGTAGAAAGGAGTTTTTTAAAAGATGAGTAGTCAACTCCGTTTTGCTGTTGAAAATCGTAAGAGGCATTTAATTGATGAGTTAATTGGAGCGGGTGTGTTTAAAATTCGTGACCGACAATTATACGAGCTGTCTTTAGAGGAATTGGAAAAAGAGTACGAAGATATGGAAGATTATGCAGATATTCAGGCATAGCTATATATATTAGTAAAAAGAGAGCTGGTTACGATTTTGTGTAGCCAGCTCTCTTTTTATTTCGTAGAAATTATTTTTTGTATTTCTTTCATTGGACGAAGCCAGTTTTGAGTCATCATTCGTTCTATTTGTTTTTCGTCCTGCTTTTGCAGTGCTTGAATGATGGAGTGATGTTCTTCAATAGATTGACTTGCTGGAACGAAGTTTTGGAAAAACAAGTATTCAAGACGTAAAACGTGAAGTTGCATATTTTCTAGAAAGGGTTCAATATATTGATTTTTAGCAATAGAAGAAATGGTATTGTGAAATTGTATATCTAGTTGTAAAGCTTGTTTTGTGTTTTGTTTCTCTATAGAGCACTGAAAATCATCATTTATTACAGAAAGTAGTTTCAAATCAGCGTCTGTAATATTTTGAAGTGCTTGTTTTCCTATAATAGAGTGAAGACCAGCCATCGTCTCATAAATGATCGGAATGTCGTCTAACTGAATAGGAGCAATTTTTGTTTTTTGTCCAGGTACCATTTCCACTAATCCAGAAAGCTCTAATATTTGAAGCGCTTCTCTTACAGGTGTTCTGCTTACTCCTAGTGCTTCAGCTAGTTCCCCATCATTAATTTTTTCATTGGGCTTCAGTACACCTTCAATAATCCAATCTTGTAGTTGATTTAAAACGAGTGATTTTGCTGAAACTCTTCCTAGTTTTTTATTATTTTGAGGGATAGGCATAGTGAATTCAATCCTTTCATTGTATATTTTCCTTTTTCTCATGAACAAGCTTTAATTCGGGTTTCCCTTCATCCGGTTTTTGGCTTAAGATAAGCACCATTACAATGACACAAAGGGCCCCTAATAACTGAAAAGATTGAAATGGTACATGTAATATAAGTACAGAAGAAATAATAGCTGCGAGTGGTTCTGTACAACCGAATAATGTCGTTTCTTTCGGGGTTAAGTATCGTATGCTGTCTAAGTATAAATAAAATGCGATGAGTGTTCCGAAAATGATGACAAATGTGATGAGCGGTAAGGTATTTAGTTTTACATATTTCATCGTTGACAATAAAATGAATTCTTTCGTAGTAATAAAGTGTACAATCGTTACACCCATACCCCCAATAATCATGCCCCATCCAACGATAACTGAGGAAGACCATCTATCTAGTAATTCTTTTGAATATAAACTATAAAAAGCAAGAGATAATCCAGATAAAATACCCCAAATAATAGCTGGTGTAGAAACAGCTAAGTTATGAACAGACCCGTTTGTTAGTAAGAGGAAAGTGCCTACTAATGAAAGGGCAATTGAAATAAAATCAATTTTTGATGGACGAACGTTCCATTTGAAAAGTAAGTATACAGTAATAAATATAGGAGCTAAATATTGCAATAATGTTGCAACGGCAGCATTTCCTTCTTTAATAGAAGCGAAGTACGTGTATTGTACAGCAAGCATACCGAATAGGCCAAACAATATCATTTTAGTAGCATCAGATCTTTGTTTCCATATGCTGAATATTTCTTTTTTTCTCGTTCCGAATGATGAAATAATGAGCAAGATAACGCCCGATATAAGCAATCGAATTGTAACTAACCATTCAGTAGAAACATGTTCATATTGAAAAAGTTGTTGTGCAGCTGTTCCGGATAATCCCCATAAACAAGCACCAATTACAACCATAATGATTCCTTTTAAACGATTTGGATTCATCATGTATTGATTCCTCCTTTCAAAAAATATATTGTATACAATATGCAATATATCACGAAATGAATAAAAAACAAACTGAAAATTCTCTCTTTATGTAAAGCTGTTATTCAGATTAAAGAAGTTTGTTAAATAAGAGAACGATAAAATAGAAAGGCTTTCGTTTACGGAAGCCTTTCTATTTTAAATTATGAAGTGTAAGTAAAAGCTGGAATAGGATCAATGAATGTATCCCAGTTTTCTGCCATTTCTTTTTCTGTTAATAGACAATCATCTAATGATTGTTCAATTAAAGAACGGTTCATATCAATTCCGATAAATACGAGTTCGGTTATTCGATCTCCATATCGCTCGTTCCAGCTTTTCAATACTTCGGGTTCTTCTGTAATAATTTGATTTCTTTCAGTTTCAGGTAATGCCGCTATCCATTCACCGGCTCCTTGAATTGTAATAGAGGAACCCGCTTGAGATAGAAGCCCTATCATATTATTACGTGATGCGAGCCAGAAAAAGCCTTTTGCTCTTACGACATCCACAGGCCATTTTTCTAGCCAATTCATAAGGCGTTCAGGATGGAAAGGATATTTACGGCGATACACAAAGGAATTGATGCCATATTCTTCAGTTTCAGGTGTATGATGTTCACTATTTAATTCTTGTATCCAACCCGCCGATTGACTCGCTTCCTCATAATTGAATAAGTTTGTATTCAAAATTTCTTGCAGTGGTACGTTGCTAAATGAAGTTTCAATAATTTTTGCACTAGGATTTAATTTCTTAAGTAAATGATGGAGCTCTCTCACATCTTCTTTTTCTAGTAGGTCTATCTTATTAAGGAGAATTACATTTGCAAACTCAATTTGATCTATTAATAAATCAATAACTTCCCGAGTATCGTTTTCATCAATTGCCTGCTTACGGTCTAATAAACTTTCACCATCTGCAAAATCATCCCAAAATCTATTTGCATCTACAACAGTAACCATCGTATCGAGGCGACAATTTTTTGTTAAGTCAATGTTCAGAACATCGTCTGTATACGTAAACGTTTGGGCAACTGGAATCGGCTCACTTATACCGGAAGATTCAATAACTATATAGTCAATATCACCGTTTTCCACAAGCCGATTCACTTCTATCATTAAATCCTCTCGTAGTGTGCAACAAATACAGCCATTTTGAATTTCTACTAGTTTTTCCTCCGTACGTGAAAAACCACCTTTTTTGATAAGGGATGCATCAATGTTTACTTCGCTCATATCATTAACGATAACAGCTACTTTTAAGTTGTTCTTATTAGTCAAAATATGATGTAGTAAGGTAGTTTTTCCAGCTCCTAAAAAACCACTTAATACAGTGATAGGTACTTTTTTCATGAAATACTCTCTCCTTTAAATCGTAATGATTACGTTTTATATTAAATGATGGAAAAGAAAAAATCAATAATAAATCATAATGATTACGATTTAAGAATAGAAATAGACTATGAAATTTGTGCTATAGCAGGAAGCTTTTGGACAAGCACTTGTTTACATATAAGTAAAATGGAGGCGAGAAGGATGGTCTTTAATAGGGTTTCAAAAGAATTAATAGGAATAGCTCTTATTGTTATGTTTCTCTTTTTATTATTTTTTGTAGATTTTACAAGTTTAGCAAATTTGCATAAAAGTATGCCAAAAGAATGGTTGAATGTGAATACGGTGTTTTTAAGTATTATATTTGAAGCAATACCATTTATTTTATTAGGGGTAATTGTTTCTTCTCTCATTCAAGTGTTTGTGACAGAAGATATGATTCAAAAAGTAATGCCGAAATCTCCAATTGTTGCAATGGTTCCAGCAGTATTTGTTGGAATTCTTTTTCCAATGTGTGAATGTGTCATTATACCAATTGTAAGAAGGCTCATTCAAAAGGGGTTACCACTTCATGTGGGCATTGTTATTTTGCTAAGTGCACCTATTATGAATCCAGTTGTTCTTTTATCTACTGTATATGCGTTTCAAAAAAATGATTACATTGTATATGCACGCTTTGGGGTAACAATTCTTGTTGCTCTATTCATAGGTTTAATTGTGTATTATCGCTATCGCGAAAGAAATGTTTTAAAAGACGTAGAGGTGTCAGTTCAAAAAACAAAAAAAAGAGTTGGAAAGATGTTATGAATCACACTGTAGATGAGTTTTTTGATACTGGTAAGTATTTACTGATTGGTGCCTTTTTAGCAAGTGTATTTCAAACATTTTTTGATCGGAATGTACTGGATGCAGTAGCACATAACGAAGTAATTGCCCCAATTATTATGATGGGATTTGGTTATGTTTTATCTATTTGCTCTGCGGCCGATTCGTTTATAGCGGCATCTTTTGGACATGTTTTCTCTGTAAAAGCACTTCTCGCATTTCTTGTGTTTGGACCTATGCTTGATATGAAAAATACATTGATGCTATTTGCTTATTTTCAAAAGAGATTTGTATTCTTTTTGATTGGAATTATTATTTTATCGGTGTACGCAATCGTGCAAATTACAACGTTATAGGAGGTGGGAGAAAGTGGAGGAAAAGAAAGCTTATCATCGCTATATTCGTGGCATTATTTTAATTGGTTTAGCAATGCTCTTATTTAAACTATTTGTAACAGGCAATATTTATAATTTTATCGCTCCAAAAATGATTAAATTTACGTATATAGCTTTTGTAGTGATTTTACTTCTTGGTTCATTACAAGTTTGGGGAGATGAGAGAGAGGAACAAGATGATTGTAATTGTTGTGTGCATCATAGGGAATTGAAGTTAGGGTTAAAAAGATATTTTGTATATGTTTTATTTGTTGTTCTAATTATTAGTGCTTTTTTATTTGGAGGTGTAACAATTGATGGAAGTTTAGCAGGAAAAAGGGGTATGAATCAAAGTGTACAGGCGATAAGTATGGAAAAGAACGAAAAAGAGGGAATACAGGCAAATTCTAATGGGAAAGAACAAGATGAAAGTTCGAATTTAAAAGTGACTGATCAAGCGGAAGAACAATTAGCAAAAAGTATGTTGGGACAACGAAAGATACAAGTAGAGGATAAGGATTATGTTCAAACAATGAGTATAATTGGTCAAGATGTAAAAGGATTTAAAGGGAAGGAAATTACATTCTCAGGGTTTATATATAATGATAAGGATGTGACAGGTGATAAAGCGGTAGTGGCGCGATATGGCATAACTTGTTGTATTGCGGATGCATCAGTCTGGGGGATGATTGTTGCAGGGGAAAACGTAAAAAAGCTCCCACAAGAAACATGGGTGAAAATAACAGGTTTGTTGGACGAAACGACATATAAAGGAACGCTATTTCCACTCGTAAAAGTAAACAAAGTGGAGAAAATCAATAAGCCAACAGACCCATATGTATATGATGCTTTACCCCAATAAAAAGAATAAATTCTTCATATTTTCATGAAATAGAATCATAATCATAACGATAAAAAAATAAAGATAAGAGTAATTTGGTTTGTTAAAAATATGGGTAGAAGGAGATATGCGATGAGCTGGGTTACTCATAAACCAACATTTGAATTTGATAATTATAGCCATTTTATTCGGGCAAATACGGCGTGGATTGGGCATTTAGATTTTGCATATGATTTAGTAAGGTTTGAAAAGCCGGAAGTATTAGTCGAGTTAGGTACACATTTAGGAGCTTCTTTTTTTAGTTTTTGTCAAGGGGTAAAGGATGGGGGATTAGCTACAAAATGTTTTGCTGTAGATACTTGGACGGGAGATGAGCATACAGGTCCATATGGAGAAGGCGTTTATCAAATCGTAGAGAAAGTCGTAAATACGAGTTATCCCAATATAGGTAATTTAATTCGTTCTACTTTCGATGAGGCCGTTGATCAATTTCAAGATGGAACGATAAACTTGTTGCATATTGATGGCTATCATACGTATGAAGCAGTTTCTCATGATTATAAAACATGGTTACCAAAACTTGCGAATAACGGTATTGTCTTATTTCATGATATTGAGGTGAAAGATCGAAACTTCGGTGTGTATAAGTTTTGGGATGAAGTCACAGCAAAGCACCCTCATTTTCAGTTCCAGCATTCATATGGACTCGGCGTATTATTTCCGAAAGGTTGTAGCGATAAGTTTGTGGAAATACTTAAAAATAAAGAAGAAATACAAAATATGTATAAATAAAAGTGGAGCATGCATCATTTGAATGATGCGTGCTTTTTTGTGTGGGGAATAATGATATTCCTTTAAACGGTGAGGATAATAGTAAAAGGTTTTATGTTGGCAAATATTAAAAAAGTTACTCTTTGATTGTTAAATATAAAAAATGTAACATTTTTTATATTTTCCATTGCGAAAAGTAGCATCTACTTTTACAATAGAAAAGGTGTCCAATATATTATACTGGAAAAATAAATCGAAATAATATGAAAATTTTGTTTTGTCTTCGCTAATTGTATATTACATACATGTAAGACGACACACGTCATGTTATCGACTTGTAAGGAGAGAAAAAAATGAAAAGTGTAAGATTACCATCGATGCTAGAAATCATAGTTCTTTTATTACTATTTCTTGCTGTTGTCTTTTCCTTCCAAACAATTTTTGATCTCCCAATTCAATTAGCGCTATTTATTTCATGGTTTTTAGTAATTGCGCTTGGATTAAGATTAGGATTTCGTTATCAAGAATTGCAAGATGCAATTACGAAAGGGATTTCTAACGGATTAGAAGCAATACTGATTTTAGTTGCAGTAGGTGCTTTAATTGGAACATGGATTGCTGGTGGCGTTGTACCAACATTAATCTATTATGGATTAGAATTTATTCACCCTAGCATATTCCTATTAGCAACATTAATTATTTGTTCGATCACTTCTATCGCGACAGGAACATCATGGGGAACAGTTGGAACAGCAGGTATTGCTATGATGGCGATTGGTGAAGGGCTTGGTTTACCACTTCCACTTGTTGCTGGTGCAGTTCTTTCAGGAGCTTATTTCGGCGACAAATTATCACCACTTTCTGATAGTACTGTTCTGGCAGCTTCTATGGCGAAAGTAGATGTTATTGCTCACGTTCGAGCTATGCTCGTATTAGATGTTCCGGCTTATATTATTACTAGTATTATGTTTACTGTAGCTGGTTGGATGTATGGCGGAGATAACGTAGATTTAAATCGAGTAGAGTTTTTAAAAGAAGCTTTATTAAAGCAATTTGATATTAAAATATGGATGCTTGTTCCAGCGGTCATTGTTATTGTTCTATTAGCACTAAAGAGACCGTCTATGCCAACAATTGCAATGGGAGCTTTAATTGGTGCGATTTGGGCAACTCTTTTCCAAGGAATGAACTTTGGAGATGCCATTGGAACAGCGTATAATGGATTCTCAATTCAATCTGGTGTTGAATTTGTGGACAAGTTATTAAACCGTGGTGGAATTAACGGTATGCTTGGATCAGTAGCCGTTATTATTTTCGGTTTAGGATTTGGTGGATTACTTGAAAAACTAGGTGTTTTAAAAGTAATCGTATCAAAATTTGAGAAGAAATTAAATTCTGCAGGTAATGTAACATTGTCTACATTAATCGTGGCATTCTTAGCGAATATATTTGGTTGTGCAATGTACGTATCATTAATTTTAACACCGAAAATTATGGAAGAAAGCTATGATAAATTAAAAATAGACCGACGTGTATTAGCACGTAACTCAGAAGTAGGTGGAACGTTAACTTCAGGTATGGTTCCATGGTCTGATAATGGTATTTTTATGGCTGGTATTTTAGGTGTAGCAACGTTCTCATACGTTCCGTTTATGTGGTTAAGCTTCGTATCGTTAATTTTAGCGGTTATTTACGGATATACAGGCAAATTTATTTGGTATGTTGATGATGCTGAAAAAGGAAAAGAAGCATCATAAATAAAAAATCACCTTCTACGTGTTGTAGAAGGTGATTTTTTATTTTGTAATAGGAGTTGAAGAAGTTATCTCAACCTCATATTTAGCAATTTTTTGTCGTATCTTTTTCTGCTAATTGACGAACAAGTTCATATCCAATTCCTTTATTTGCACCTGTTATGAAAGCATATTTTTTCGTATTGAATTCCTCCAGTAGTGTTATAGTAGGTTACAAAGGAAAGGGTACAGCATAAACTTAAGTTTAGGCCAAGAGGAATTTTTAAAAATAAGTATAGAATATCTACATATATGAGTGAGAATTCTTATCATTTAAGAGAAAGTCTGTTATTATAAGAAATGTAGGTATTTTATTTTCAAGGGGATGAAAAAATGGAGTACAGAATTGAAAGAGATACAATAGGAGAAATTAAAGTTCCAGCTGATAAATTATGGGCAGCACAAACACAACGTAGTAAAGAAAACTTTCCGATTGGAAAAGAGCAAATGCCGCTTGAAATTGTAAAAGCATTTGCCATTTTAAAGAAGAGTGCAGCACTTACTAATAAAAAATTAGGAAAGTTATCAGAAGAAAAAGCAGAAGCAATTGTGACAGCAGCTGACGAAGTGATTGTAGGGAAATGGAATGAACATTTTCCACTTGTCGTATGGCAAACAGGTAGTGGTACTCAGTCAAACATGAATGTGAATGAAGTAATTGCAAACCGAGGGAATCAAATTTTGAAAGAGAAGGGATCTGACGTACATATTCATCCGAATGATGATGTGAACATGTCTCAAAGTTCAAATGATACTTTCCCAACTGCGCTTCATGTAGCATGTGTACTCGCAGTAGAAAATCACGTGTTACCAGCAATTACGAAATTAAAAGAAACGTTAGCAGAAAAAGTAACTGCATTTGAACATATTATAAAAATTGGTCGTACACATTTACAAGATGCGACACCGTTAACATTAGGACAAGAAATTAGTGGATGGCACCGTATGCTTGAAAAAACAGAGCGTATGATTGCAGAGAGCAATACATATATGAAAGAGCTTGCGATTGGTGGTACTGCAGTTGGAACAGGTATAAACGCCCATCCTAAATTTGGTGAGATGGTATCTGAGGAAATTAGCCAATTTACAGGTAAGCAATTTATTTCTGCACCAAATAAATTCCATGCATTAACGAGTCATGATGAAGTTGTATATACGCATGGGGCATTAAAAGCATTAGCAGCGGATTTAATGAAGATCGCTAACGATGTGCGCTGGCTGGCAAGTGGTCCACGTAGTGGGCTAGGAGAAATTATTATTCCAGCAAATGAGCCAGGAAGCTCTATTATGCCAGGAAAAGTAAATCCAACGCAAAGTGAAGCGTTAACGATGGTTGTAGCACAAGTGATGGGAAATGACGCAACAATCGGATTTGCAGCGAGCCAAGGCAATTTTGAGTTAAATGTATTTAAACCTGTTATTGCATATAACTTCTTACAATCTGCTCACTTATTAGCAGATGCAATTGTTTCATTTAATGATAATTGTGCAGTTGGTATTGAAGCAGATGAAGAAGTCATTAAAGAGAATGTGAATCGTTCATTAATGCTTGTTACAGCATTAAACCCGCATATCGGATATGAAAATGCAGCGAAAATTGCGAAGCATGCTCATAAAGAAGGGTTAACTTTAAAAGAAGCAGCATTGCAATCTGGATTACTAACAGAAGCACAATTTGATGAAATTGTCGATCCGAAAAAAATGATTGCTCCGAAAGAGTAATAAAAACGCCAAGATTCTTTGTTTAGAATCTTGGTTTTTTTATTACTGTAAATGCCAAAATATATTATTTGTTAGCAGACATATTCAATATTTTCATATGTGGGCAGTTTTCTTTTAAAAGTGCAATGAATTTTTCTTCTTCTTGTGGTACGAAAGTTGTCACAGAGTCGAATAAATTATAATGGATTTCTAATTGCTGTCTAGTCCATTTCTTTGAATGAAGTTTTTTACCAGAGTATTTAATGTGGCGAATATCTTCAAAGGGAATTTCAGTACGTAGTATGAAACCATGTTTTACGAAAAGAGATGATTCTGTTACGTTGTAGTGAGAGAAATAGAATGAAGAAAGATTCACGATATTTAGCAGCATCATGAGGGTGAAAAAAATAGAATTTTCATTTTGGAAAAATAGTGAAATGAAAAAAATCATGATAAATAATTTGACACTCCCACGGCTAAAGCCGCAAGCTGACTAACGTCAGTGGGATTCTTGCTACCAAAGGCGAAGTCTATTTCTAGTATCGCTGACGTGCAAGATTGCGGTGTGCCATCACCACTCCATATCCAGTGCATCTAGCAGATACGGCACTCGTTCTATTACCAAACGAGTCAGATTGTGAGTTCTCAAATGTGTTTTAGCGTCTTGTACTTGACGACTCAATACATTTTACGGAGCAGAAGAATTTGTTACTCCAACCTCATATGTATTCTGTTTTCAGAGAACAAGATTGTTTTAGAGACTTTCACTTGTCTGTTATGAAAATTATACCATTTCAAATACTTGATGTACAGAACATACTTTCGGTATTTTATCTATACATCGCATTTGACCTCACTATCATCCCACCCCTAAAGGAGGTACTATCGCACCGTAGTGGGCTTTCCTATTCGGAAAATCTGTAATAAAAATGACGTGAAATGGATTTTTTTTCGCTTTAAATTTCAAGTTAGTCACCTCGGTATACGTGTACTTTAACTAAATTAAATCATAACATTGTAATAAAACGTGTGAATATGCATAATTGCATATTCACACGTTTTATTATTCATGTAAAATTTCTTGATGGGATACATTCAAAAGAAGTTTTGTAATAGTGGAGTGGCATGAAGTGACTTACAAGAATAGAAAGATAGTGTTAGTCATAATTAGTTGTATGATGATTATGGGGAGTTGTGCTAATACATTTGTTGAAGATAGAAACCGAAAGCATACATTTGTACAGGCAAGTAAGGTTTTAGTTGAGACTTTAAATAGAATATATAAAAAGTAAAAGGTGTTTTCTTATACGGAAACACCTTTTTTAGTTAAAATTGAATGTACTTTCTCCCAATGTCCATATTCACTAATTGCATATGTATTTTGGGCAATTTGTTTAACAGTAAACCAAGGGTCGTCCAGAATATTCATGTTTTGTTTCACATCCTATCGTAATTCATATATTAAATACATTCGCTTTTCGTTGCTTTATGTCCTTTTAAAAGAATATCCAATAGACGTTTTTATAAAAGTTTACAAAATAGGTAAACGAAATATTGAAAAGTTTGTTTTGGTTATGTTAAGATGATGAAGTGATAATAAACGTTATTAAGATTTGTCTATTTTAAAACAAACATTTTAAAGGAGTGTTTAGTATGAGTGATATTTCAGAGAAGTTTTGGGACGCTTCAGTTGAGGAGTTGAAGAAAGGGTATGTATTTGAAGCGGAAGCAGAGGAATATATTTGTTTAGCGTGTGGAGAAGCGTTTATTAAGGGTGTTATTTATCAAGATAATCAAGTTTTGTATGAAGCAGAGAAGTTTGTACAATTGCATGTGCAAAACGAACATACGTCGATGTTTGATTATTTATTAAATCTAGATAAGAAGTATACAGGTTTAACTGATTTGCAAAAGAAGATGGTTCAGTTTTTCCATATGGGGCTGAATGATAAAGAGATTGTGAAAGAGATGGATGGGGGAAGTACTTCAACCATCCGCAATCATCGGTTTACACTTCGAGAGAAAATGAAGCAAGCGAAAGTGTTTTTAGCGTTAATGGAACTGTCAGAAGAAAAATCAAAAGTACAAACGAAATTTGTACCCATTCATAGAACAGCAACGATGGTAGATGATCGTTACAATATTACAGAAGAAGAAAATGATGAAGTGTTAAAAACGCATTTTACAGAGGGATTAGATGGACCTCTTTCTAAATTTCCAAAAAAGCAAAAGCGTAAATTAATTATATTACGTCATTTAGTGACGAAGTTTGATAGTAATAAAAAGTACACTGAAAAAGAAGTAAATGCTATTATAGAAAGCGTATATCCGGATTTTGTAACTTTGAGAAGATATTTAATCGAATACGGGTTTTTAGATAGAACAGCTGATGGAAGCCAATATTGGGTGAAGTTATAATAACATAGGAAAGAATATGAATAGAAGCACACCATTACAACAAATATACAAAAAGATGGAAGTTGAAAAACAGATTTTTAATAAAAGGAGAAATGAAATTTGAAACCACCTACAAATAACAATAAAGAAGGTGCGGAGTCACATAAGTTAGAAAGTGAGAGTAAACCGATTTGGAAATCGATGTCCATGTTTTTAGTACCGTTACTATTAAGTAATGTACTACAATCAGTTGGACAATTATTCGGTATGGTAGTAGTAGGAAGATGGCTTGGAGTGAATGATTTAGCGGCCATATCGGCATTCTTCCCATTATTTTTCTTACTTGTTTCATTCGTAATTGGTATTGGTTCAGGGAGTTCCATTTTAATTGGTCAGGCGTTTGGGGCAAAAAACGAAGATCGTTTAAAAGCGATTGTTGGTACGACGCTAACATTTACCTTTATTATTGGAGTTGTGTTAGCGATAGTAGGTAGTATTTTTGCAATGGATATTATGCGCCTTATGGGGACGCCAGAAAATATTATTGAAATAAGTGTACATTATGCACGTATTTTATTTATATCGATGCCAATCTTATTTTTATATTTCGCATACACAACGTTTATGAGAGGTACAGGAGATTCTAAAACGCCATTTTACTTTTTAATTGTAAGTACAGCGCTAAATATGATTTTATTACCAATCCTTATTTTTGGATGGTTAGGTGCTCCAAAATTAGATGTGTATGGAGCAGCCTATGCTTCTGTTATATCTACAGTTATTACGTTTATTGTCATGTTAGTGTATTTAAAGAAGAAAAATCACCCGCTACAATTAGATAGTACGGTAAGGAAATATCTTCGAATGGATTGGGGTTTATTAAAGTTATTACTACGACTCGGTATTCCAGCAAGTGTTAATATGATATTAGTTTCATTATCAGAAATTGCGGTAATCGCGTTTGTAAATCGTTACGGTTCGGATGCAACAGCAGCTTATGGCGTTGTGAACCAAGTTGCAAGTTATGTACAAATGCCAGCCGTTAGTCTTGGTATTACAGTCTCCATTTTTGCTGCACAATCAATTGGTGCGAATCAATTTGATCGATTGCAGAAAGTTGTGAAGGCCGGAATTATTATGAACTACGTCATCGGTGGTGTGTTAATATCTCTCATTTACTTGTTCTCAAGAGACATTCTAGCACTATTTTTAACGAGTCAAACTACAATTGAAATTGCTCATAGCCTAGTTATGATCACATTATGGAGTTATTTAATTTTCGGTCATGCGCAAATTATTAGTGCGACAATGCGAGCAAGCGGTACAGTATTATGGCCAACTGTTATTGGCGTCGTATCAATTTGGCTTGTTGAAGTACCTGTAGCGTATTACCTTTCTTACCATACAAGTCTTGGCATAGAAGGGATATGGATTGGATACCCAGCAGCATTTATTGTCAGCTTAATACTACAATATGCATATTATAAGCTTTCATGGCAGAAGAAACGAATTACACGATTAGTGAGTTAAACACTAAAAATGTCCCTAAGTTATTATACTTAGGGACATTTTTTATAAGTGCAGATTTACAAATAGCTTTTTAAAGTAATATCAAAATGTTGTCTAATGAGTTTATTATCACTCATATAAAATTCCCACGCTTTTTCTGGTTCACCGATAATTTCAAAAGATTCTTCTGTAATATATAAGGCGCAATTATCTTCTAGTGCAATGCCTTCTATATTACCTTGATGATTTTGTAAAAAGGAATGGAAGGCGTTCATTCTATTTAATTGATTATAATGTGGACAAAACCTTTTGTTCACAATGCCCCAGCCGTTACTCTCTATATAACCAGAACCTTCATAATCTGAGCGGATACTAGATGTGAACCAACACATAGCACCAGCGCTACACCCTGCAATGAGCGTTCCTTGCTGCAGAGCCAATAGTAATTTTTCATCGAGCTTATGTTCTTTCCATTCTGTAATCATTTGAATATAGTTCCCGCCACCGAGATAAATTAAATCAGCAGACTGAATCATTTCGTCTATTTCATATTTAGAAGGTGTATCGGCTATAATACGTAAAATTTGTACGTCACAGTGTAATTGTTTTTCGAATGTGTCTAAAAATAATTTTATATAGCTTTCATCATCATGACTAGCTGTAGGAATGAATAATACTTTCGGATACTGTTTATTTGTTAATTCTATAAGTCGCTCATTAATAGGCGAGTGATTTGAATCTTGTAAATCACCGCCACCAATGACAGCTAATTTCATAGTAAAGCACCACCTAATCATTTTCGTTATATAAAAATTCGATAGAAGAGAGTTACATTCCTTCTCTTACGTAATGAATAAGTAGAAAATGGGGTTTAAATATATTGGAATAATAAAGGTGATAGTGGCTATATAGGAAAATGAATTAGAAACAGTTTATCCCGCAATAACGGGCAGTAAGACCCCCATCTCAAAATTCAGCGGAAGCAAAGAAGTTAGGCGGGGGATGAACAAAACCCCTACTGATTAAAGTTTCACCTTATTGTTATATAATGCTTCTTACTATTGTTTCAAAATATGGAAACAATATGTTTAAATAGATATAACGAAGCATGAATTCATATTGAATGAGTGCCTATCCTTTAAAAAAGAACTGGAAATAATATAGATTTTACAAATGAGTTTTTACTTTTAATAGGAAGTTGTATTACAATATGGTAAAATTATTTCAATATATTTATTTAATATAAAAATACAAAGAGGGAGCGTGAAAAAAGTGGATTTTCGATTTGAATTTACAACGAAGGTGAAAGAATACTTGGATGATGAGAAGGATGAAAAAATAATAAAAGATGGACATAGAGATATCATTTTTCAATATTTATATCCACTAGAGAGTGAAATTGGTATTTATAAAAATCCTAACTTTACTTTTTTTGCATCAGGAAGACGCTCGCATATCGTATTAGAAAACATTGAATTTAAAACAGAGGTAAATGTAAAAAGTAACATCATTGAAATTACAAAAATAGTGGATAATGTCGTTATCCCGTTAGATACTATCGTAGCGAAAGATCGGGAATTGTTTGCACTTGGGCGTAATGAGAAGTTTAGTGTACAAATATTAGAGCAGTATCTGTTTGAAACATTTGGAGAAAAGTTAGGTTTACAGTAAATGGGATTTGGGAGTGGATTTTAGTGTATAGCATTCATAATTGACCTTTTATTTCATTTATACTACAATTCGTAGTGTGAAAGGAGCTATACGATGTTTACTCAAAACTATAAGCTAAATGAACAAGGGCTAAATCATTTCTTTGGACCGCTTGAAGCAAAGATTATGGAGATTGTTTGGTCTAGTGAGGGTATTACGATTAAAGAAGTACAGCAGAAATTAAGTGAAGAATCACCTGTAAATTTTAATACTGTAATGACAGTTATGAACAGGTTAGTAGAGAAATTACACTTAGAAAAGCAGACTATGAAAAGAAGTGGAATATATCGTGCTGTACAAACAAAAGATGAATTCTTATCCAATCAAACGAAGAAAATGACACAGGAATTGATGGGGGAATTTGGTGATTTAGTTGTAAATCATATGCTAGATGAATTAGAGCAAGTTGATCCGACTTTAATAAAAAAGTTAGAAGATAAATTGAGTCAGTTAAAAAAAGAGGATTAATGAAATGAAATGGCAAATGCGTAAAATCGTATTGTTAGCAGTCATTGTTAGTTCCCTCTTTTTTAGTATGTTAGTGTATTACGTTACATATCCATTTCTGTTTCAAAATAAGGCGTTCTTTCTTTCGAATTTTTGCTTGTTTCAGTTAGAAAAACATATGAAAGAATTATCATTCATTCGTATTATAATCGCTGGATTTCTACTACTTACTGTGTTTATTGTTTGCAAAAGAATGTGGCGACAATTTTTTGATACTAAAAGGTTACAAAAAGTACTTATTCCCTTCGTCCGAAAGTTGTCGTGTCAGAAGGGATGCTTCAAACTTTTTCAGCTGAAGAAATGGATGCGATTATTTTTCATGAAGAATATCATCAAAACAATCGAGACCCATTAAAATTATTTTGTTTTACGTTATTAGCAGAAGGAATGATATACATCCCGATATTAAAAGGGCTATTGCAGCGCTATCATGTGTATCAAGAGTTAGCTGCAGATAAGTATGCAATGCGGAAAATGAAATCTAAATTCGAGTTAGGAAGCGCATTATTAAAATTAATTAAAATAAAGACAATGGAAAATCGATGTGTTACAGCTTCATTTGCAAAAACAGCAATAAATTTACGAATTGAGCAAGTGTTACATGAAAAAGTTGTTAAGCTCAATATGCCGTTACATACGAATTCGGTATATGTAACAGTAGGTTTATTTTGTATGTCGGTTGTACTGATTGTCGGAGAGTGCATATAGCCTCTTTTTTTTAAGTATTAACACTACTTTATGTAGTGTGTTTAGGAGGAAGAAAAGTGAAGAAACTAATTGTGATTATACTAGCCGGAGCACTAATTTGGGCCGGAGTGAACTTTTATAATACAAAGAAAGAAGAAAAGGAAAGAAAAGAAAAACAAGCGGAGTTACAAAAAACAGAAGTATTACCACAAGTAGGATTTAAAGCACCAAACATAACGTTAAAAGGACTAGACGGGAAGTTGTATTCGTTACATGATGCAAAGGGAAAACCGTATCTTATTAATTTTTGGGCATCATGGTGTGGTCCATGTGAAATGGAGGCACCTGACTTAGTTCGTATGTATGATAAATATAAAAAGGATGTTGAAATCTTTGCGGTAAATGCAACAATCGGAGATCCAGTGCAAGAAGCGAGCGCTTTTGCGGATCGTCACGGATTTAAGTTTCCTGTTTTACTAGATATGGACGGAGTAGCTGGATTAGACTATAAAGTATTTTCTTTACCAACGACGTTTTTTGTTAATAAAGATGGCATTATCGTAGAGCAAGTACGAGGCGTATTACCTCCAGATCAATTAGAAGAGAAATTTAAGAAATTAATTGAGAGTTAAAGAGGGGATTTTGTATTAATGGAGTGGATCGTGAGGTTACAACCCGTATCTCTTATAATTGGAAGTCTATTTGGATTTATGTTGATGAAACGAAAGATGAAGAAACAAAGTGTACCATATGAAAAAATGATGGATGCAGTAACAAATGCTTTTCTTATCATCGTATTTTTATGGAAATTTGCACCGGCAATTTTAAATCCAGTATGGGCTATTAGGTCGCCACTGCAAGCATTATTAGCTATAGGAAGTATGAAACATATTATAGTAGGATGCATAATTGCAAGTGTATACATTGTTTGGAAAAGTAAAAAGGAGCAATTTTCACTTCGCATTTTACTTGATACATTGCCTATTGGACTATGTATGAGTATTGTTTTCTATTTTCTATTCCACCACAAAATAGGAGTACAAACGACACTGCCTTGGGGTGTGAAAGTATATGAATCTAAATTTTTATATCACCCCGTTTTTGTATACGAGATCATCCTTGCCCTGTGTCTATTGGGCTTATTATGGATGAAAAATGAAAGGCTCGGAAATGGAAAGAACATAAGTGTTTTTCTAATAGTTGAGGGTGTTGCTCATATTATTCTTTCGCTTATTAGTGAACAGAATTCGATTTTATTTGGTTTATCGATGCAGCAAATACTCAGTTTTTGTGTTCTGAGTTTAGGGATTTTGTTCGTGCCGAAAAAATAAAAATAGCCATGTACGGAGGAATCCGCACGTGGCTATTTTTATTACATCTATTAAAAAATCGGTGGAGTAACAGAAAATAAAACAATCGCATTTTTCTCAAATTGATTTACCCATTTATGTTTTAAATAAGCGGGTATTTTTACACTATCACCCGTTTCTAATATGTATTCTTCTTCATTTAAATGTAATGTGATTTTCCCTTCTAATACAAATGCTAATTCTTCACCCTTATGTTCTAGTACATTTTCTGATGAAGCTGTATTCGGCGGGACAGTCATAATCGCTGTTGCTAAATTTCCTGTGAAATCAGGTGATAGCATTTCATATGATAAATTATCGATAATCATTTTTTTACGTTTATGAGAGCGTACAATTAAATCGTCTGTATTTGTATCTTCAAGTAAAAAGCTAAATGTTGGAACATCAAGCGCTTTAGCGAGAACTTTTAATGTTTGGATAGAAGGGTTAGCAGATCCGCGTTCAATTTGACTTAACATAGATGGTGTAATATCGGCCATCTTTGCTAGTTCTTTACTCGTTAAACCTTTTTCCTTTCTTTGTTTTTCAATTTTTTTACCAATATCTATATTTTCCATAATGAAAATCTCCTTACTGATCATTAAATTATATTTAAATAAATTAAATTAAAATTAACTAAAGTGGATAATTTATGTTAAACTATATTAAAATTAATTTAATTATAATTTATTAAATCGCAAGCTACAAGGTGATGAGGAGGTAATAACAGTAAATAAGAATCTATAAAAAACTATAAAAAACTATAAAAATTTACAATTACAGGTTTTATATTTTACAGAATTCAACCTATAATATTTTCAGGTGATGAAAAGGGGGAAAAGGATGAAAACAACACGTACTTGTAAAATCAATTCTATTACAAAAGAACAAATGGAAGCTTTAATTACTTTGATCCGTACGTTCGAAAGTGCAAAACGATATAGTTTTAATCGTTTAATTGAAGGAGAAAGCGAGAAAGAATTGATTAAAAAACTACAACTTAAATATTTGTTAAACAAACGCTTTTGTGAAGATGCAGTTTTGCAAGTACAAACCATCCTTTCCTCCCAAAAAGAACTTCTTCCTGTTTACCTAGAAAACAATCAAAAAAAATTAGAAAAAACATTACAAAAAAAAGATGATTATGAAAGTGGCAGGAAAAACCCAAAAAAAGTTTCATTAGAAATGTGTCTAATTGGATTAAGAAAAAGACAACAAAAATTAGAACAAAAAATTGAAATGTATGAAACACATATTAAAAATGGAACATTACCTCCTATTATTTTTGGTGGACGGAAAAATTTCTATGAAAGAATGAAAGGTAAGATATCCAATCAAGAATGGAAAGATTTACGTACAAGGCAATTATATTCTCGCGGAGATAAAAGTAAAAAAGGGAATTTGAACATGCGCATTACAGTTGATGATTGTGGGCAAGGATGGTTAGAAATTGCAAATTCATTAGGACGAACAAATGGAAAAACAAAAAGCCCACGAATCAAAGTTCCGATTATTATTCCATATCGTTTTTATCATGAAATCACAAATGTTGTTATGGGAGAACAAATCGGTGTAAATCCAAAAGGAAAACCGATTATAGATCATCAAAAATATAGTGTAGAAATTATTCGCAAACAAAATGATTTTTATGTAAACATTACGTTTGATGAAACGGAAATAGGTCGTGTATTAGATTTTAAAGAAACACCACAATCTGATTTAATTGCAGGGATCGATGTGAATCCGGATCGAATTGCAATTAGTTTATGTACAAAACAAGGTAATTTTAAGGGTTCGAAGATCTTTTACTTACACAATCTTGATACATTTTCAACAAACAAACGCACAACAGTAATCGGACAAATCGTACAACAAATCAAAAAATGGTTAATAGAAAACAATGTAGGTGGTATTATTTTAGAGGATTTGAAATTCCGACAGTCTCATGATACTGATAAATACAGCAATCGTAAATTTCATCAATTTACGTATAAAAAAATGTTGGATAGTTTAATTCGTATGGCTCTTCGTAACGGATTTTCTGTCAAAACAGTAAATCCTGCCTATACAAGTGTGATCGGAAAATTAAAATATAGTAAAAAGTTTGGTATTAGTGTTCACGAAACCGCTGCGTTCACAATCGTAAGACGTGGATTAGGTTTCCAAGAAAGATTACCTAAAGAAGTTGTTCTATTATTAAAAAACAAAATTACAACAAAACTCCGTATTTTTGTCGCTTCAATGGAAGAAAGCGAAAAGGATACGAATACGAAAAAAGTATATAAAAAATGGCTACAAACGATTAAAACATGGAAAGATCATCACAATTGGAAATTGTGGAGTATTCTTCACAAAACTGTTTATATGAGCAATCAACAATTATTATTTAAAATTTAAATATAGAAGGGGGGTACTGGTTTATTTCTTATAACCTCTTGCATACTACTGACTTGGATGAATGGTAGTATGCAAGAAAAGACCGTTCCTAACAGGAACCTGCCGTCATTCTTTCACAATAGGTGGATGAAAAGGTCACAAATCTTACGGACAGGAAAAAGGTGAGATTCCTTTTCGGTAGTTGGCATTTGACTTGGTTCGCCAACAATTTATAGATTTTTATAAGAATTTTAAACCAGGAAGAGGAATGAAGGAAATAGAGAAATTAAAAGAGGAATATCCACTATTAAATAAATTGATTGAAACAGAAGAAGTGTTTTGGGTGAATCCGAACATGGAAAAGTATGAAACGGCAATAAAAGATTCGCCACTCAGTGAAGAGAATGTAAAAGATGCGAAGGAGAGGTTAAAGCGTTTTGCATCATACATTGCGAAAGTTTTTCCTGAAACGAAAGAGACGAAAGGCATAATTGAATCACCTTTATTGAAAATCCCTTCTATGAAACAAGCTTTAGAGAAAAATTACGAGCAACCTATTTTAGGAGAATTATTATTAAAATGTGATAGTCATCTCCCAATATCAGGATCAATTAAAGCTAGAGGCGGCATTTATGAAGTGTTGAAACATGCTGAACAATTAGCTTTGCAGCACGGTATGTTAACAGAAGAAGATGATTATTCCATTTTAGATAGTGATACATGTAGAGAGTTTTTTGCCAAATATTCAATTGCAGTCGGTTCAACAGGAAATTTAGGGCTAAGCATTGGGATTATGAGTGCGAAACTAGGTTTTAACGTAACGGTTCATATGTCAGCAGATGCGAAACAATGGAAAAAAGATTTATTAAGAAGCAAAGGTGTAAATGTTATTGAATATGAAGCTGATTACAGTAAAGCTGTAGAAGAAGGAAGAAGGCAAGCAGATGCAGATCCTAGCTGTTATTTTGTAGATGATGAAAACTCACATGATTTATTTTTAGGATATGCAGTAGCAGCCTCGCGTTTACAAAAACAATTAGAAGAGTTAGAGATTGTAGTGGATGAAGAACATCCTTTATTCGTTTATCTACCATGCGGAGTAGGGGGCGGACCTGGCGGAGTCGCATTTGGTTTAAAGTTATTGTATAAAGACAACGTACACTGTTTCTTTGCCGAGCCTACGCATTCTCCATGCATGTTACTCGGTTTAATGACAGGACTTCATGATAAAATTGCCGTTCAAGATATCGGGATTGATAATGTAACAGACGCGGACGGACTAGCGGTAGGAAGACCGTCTGGATTTGTCGGTAAAACGATAGAACCATTTTTGAGTGGAAATTACACAGTAAGTGATGAAGAGTTATATAGATTATTAAAAGAACTAGCTGATACGGAAAATATTTATTTAGAGCCTTCTGCATTAGCTGGTATGATAGGACCAGTGAAAGTATGTACAGAAGATGGGTATTTACAAAAACAACAGTTAACAGAGAAGATGAAGAAAGGTACTCATATTGTGTGGGGAACGGGAGGTAGTATGGTTCCAGAAGATGTGATGGATGGGTATTATAAAAAAGGTGAGGCATTTACGTTAAACCAAAAATGAGGCTGTAAATAGCCTCATTTTTATTTATCCCACTTTATAGGGCATATCTAAAAAAGCATGAATGAATATGGGGAGGAGTAAATTATTATTACGAGTGTAAATAAAAGCATAAAGCAAATGTCCGGCCAGACCAGCTCCTACCCAATCCCCAATTCCTTGAGAGGTGTCACCTAAAATAATCGGCATAAATGAATGGGCAATACCAAAGCATGCACATGTAAGAAATGTACCCCAAAATTTACCTAGTAGCACAACTAATCTTGGCCAAAGATATCCTCTAAATATAATTTCCTCTTCAAAACCGATATTAATTAAATAGTAGTAAAGGAAATAAAGCATTTCTAATTGAAATCCAAGACTTGTATTATTATAAATTCTTTGTTATTTTCGCATTAGTTCATTATAGTATAGATATAAAGAACTAATATCAAATAAATACAACAAAAAGCTTTATTTTACATAATAAGAGGATGTGTATACGATGTCATTACAGACTAAATATATAGCGGGTATTTCGCTTGGGGTTATGGGGGTAGGTTTTGCGGCTTCTATTCCTTTTCAAGGGTCGGTAGCTGGTGAGATTATTCAAGGTGGATTTGAAGCTGGGTTAGTTGGTGGACTTGCGGATTGGTTCGCAGTTACAGCATTATTCCGTCACCCGATGGGAATTCCAATTCCGCATACAGCTTTGTTACCGAAAAACCGTAAACGAGTAACGAAAGGGCTCATCAATACGTTAGAAAATGAGTGGCTAACGAAAGAAAGTATTACGAATAAAGTAAAAGAAATGCAACTAGCACAAATGGTGCTGCAAATTGCAGAGAGAGAAATGCAGTCTAATGCTGTGAAAAAAGGGATTGTAACGATTGCTGAGAAGGCGATTGTTTCAATAGATACGGAAAAATTAGCGGTTATTATTGAAAAAGAATTAAAAACGTATTTGCATACAATGAATACAAGTAACATCTTACAAGTGCTTGTTGATCAATTAGTTGTGCAAGAATATGATGAGAAGACACTTGATTACATTTTAGTAAAAGTGAAAGATTGGACAGCGCAAGATGAAGCACGTTACCAGCTCGGAAGTTTAGGTATGAAGGCGATGGAAAATATAAAAGTAGATGGATTTTTACAGTTTACATTGAAGTCGTTTATGAATATTGTAGATGAAGATAAAATTGGCGGCATTTTGCAGAAATTCATTATTAGCAATATTAACAGCTTACAAGATGCGGATAATAGCACGAGACAGCTTATATTAGCAAAAATTCGTCAAGAAATTATAAATGTAAAAGAAAATGAAGCGTTACTACAAGAATTAGAAAATTGGAAAGAAAAATGGATTTCAAATTGGAATGCTACTGACAAAATTAAAGAGATGTTGGAACAAGCGCAGCAAAAAGCAGTTGCCTTTGTAAACAATGAAGAATTTGCGGATAAGTATGTTATTCCATTTTTGCAAAAACAAATGAATAAAATAAAAGATGACGAAGTGACTGTTCAAAAAATAGAAGATTGGTTACAAAAACAAGTTGTGAAGCTTGTTGAGAATAACCATTCGAAAATCGGAAAGCTTGTGCAAGAAAATCTTGATAAGTTAGATGATAAAACGTTAATTGAAATGATTGAAAATAACGTCGGTAAAGATTTACAATGGATCCGAGTAAACGGAGCTGTTTGCGGATTTATGATTGGCTTAGTGTTAGAGGGAATTAAAGCGATTATATGAGAAAAACCTTCCACAATTGTGGAAGGTTTTTTTATTTTTCAATAACACTCATATTTAAATTGTAAGCTTTCTCAATGCTTAATTTGTACGTTCCATTTCCAGTTTTAATCGAATTTTTATACCAATGTTCTTGTTCGTTTAATTCTGGATTTTCTTCTGAAGTATTCTCTTCTTTTTTCGTTAAATCTTCAACTTGTTCCCAGGGTGTGTTTCCGTGGGATTCTTTTTTGTTTGTTATGGCGATTAAAGATACATCGCTTTCTTTCGTTAAATGAACAGATACATTTGAACTTTCCTGTACAAACCAATTATTTTGTAATTGACCTGGATAAAGGGATAGTTCGTTATTTGAAGCACGAACTTCTACATTTTTATTTTGTGGAAGAACGAGTGTCGGTTTGACCTGTGGTGCGGAATTCCATAACGTATGTTGAACTGGTAATGATTTTAAAGTGATATACATTGTTTCCCCGGCTGTTTGAACGGAAAGAAAATCTTCTTGTTTTAAATTAAGTTTTTCATTAGCTTTCGTCGTCATTTCATATGTTCCAAGAAGATGAATTTGATTTGTATCATTTCCCTCTATTGTTAGAGGGTACTGTCCTGCATCCACTACAATTTTTTTGATAGATTCAGGTATATTAAGTTGTCCACTTGGAATATTACTCGTTTGGCGAGTGGTATGAATAGAATGACGAACTTCATCTAGCAATCCAGTTGATAATAAACAGTAAAAAGCAATTCCGACGCTTCCTAAAATACCGATAAAGAAAATACTAAAAATATCATATTTAATAAATGATTGTTCCTTCTTAGAAAATAGAAGGTAAAGTAAAATTTCCACGCCAAGTATAATAAGTAAAACAGGCCACCATGCTGTTAAGGAATCTAATACCTCAGTACCTTTTATAACTGAAAATAGTAAGAAGCAACCTAATGCAATAATAGAAAGCCCCATTGAAAATGTTCCAACGCGCCATGTTCTCATTCTTTCGTACCACCTTTATTTTCTTTATTTCCAAGTAACAATTTAAAGCCGCCACCAATTAAGAGGAGTGCAACGATAGATGTTTGGAAATAGCGATAATACAGCTCGCTAAGATGAATGTTAAATATAGTTGCGAAGTAATCATTCAAAATAGGAAGGACTGTTTGATCTAATAAATAATAACCCCCGAGTGTAATTAACCCGATACCGATCCATCTTTGATGATTGATAAAATAATCAATGATAGGTTCGTCATGTACACGTTCTTTTCCATACTTTGCAGTTTGCTGTAAAGCGTCAAAGAAGCTATAGAACCAAATGATTGGTACTAAAAATAAAAACGCTGAAAGTCTTAATAAGTCAAGTAAATAGATGGAAAGTAAAAAGGCTGCCATAAGCTGGAGGCCTCGTCGCTGTAAGCCTAAATACATATGTCCCGCTCCAGGAAACATCGCTAAAATAGAAGCGAATGTTTTACTTTTCTTTCCTTGTTCACGGTGCTCTTCAAAATCTTCAAAAATAGTGCGGTCAACTAATTGCTCACCACGTTCTTTTTTCTGGAGTTGCTGAACAACATCGAAGAAATTATAAATCCATAAAACAGGTAACGTCACGAGAAAGATAAGGAAACTTTCTTGAGATGTTAAAAGGGCAACGAAAATGATCATACTTCCGATTCCTGTACAAGCTACTAAAAATGTAAGTCCACGTTGCATAAGCCCTAATTGAAAATGACCAAGTCCAGGGATGATGGAAAGAAGAATGATATAAAATCGTTCGCTCTCTTTAGAGGACTCTGTTAATTCTCCGGTTGCTTGTTTTTTCGATTGGTTAATAATCGTGATAACTAAATCTAGTAAGTTGACCACCCATAACACGGCTAGTAAAAATAGAGAAAGAAAAGCAATATCACGCGCTCCCAATGCTATTGTACAAAATGCTGCAAAGATAAATAGAAATACAGCCCCTCCGCTATATAAAATAAACCGTCCAAATTTCTTTAAATATAAATGTCCAAGCCCAGGAATTAGCCCTAATACAAGTGCTAAAAAGGGGTTTTTATTCATGCTTTGAACCTCCGTCCTTTTTTGATGTGTCTACCGATTTGTTTACAATTTGTTGTGAGATAGAAGACTCGTTATGTTTTGAAGATTTCTCGAAATTTGATGTCGCTGTGAAAATATATTGGAATAAACCACTTACCATAAAAATAATTGTAGCTGCGGTTGCAATTATGTAGTGAATAATCGTTCGCTTTAATGAGTTTGTTTTTATATTTTCATTAGGTTGTAGCGTTTTAAAATTAATTTGCGTCATAACTTCGTTCGTAAATGAATCATCATTTATCATTGGAAGGTTTTCCTGTTGTTCATCAATACTTTCCATATAAAGCGCTAAACAATGATCACATTCATAAAGATGTTCTTCCATAGATTCACGTTCATTACTTTCTATAACATCTAATGTATAATTGCGCCAATCTTCTTTTGAATAATGCATCATAGAAACTCTTCCTCCTTCCAATGTTTTTTAATCCATTTTCTTGCCCGATACAGTTTCATTTCGACTGTTTTCACTTCGATATTTTCCTGCAAAGCAATTTCGTAATAACTTTTTTCTTCTAAGTAATGTGCGAGAACGACATCACGGTAATTATGGGGAAGTTCTCTCAGTTTTTGAGCAATGAGTAATTTTTGTTCTTTCGTCAATAATAAATCCTCAATATTTTGAGAGGATTTTATATTTTCCTCAGTTTCTTTACATAAGGAGAGTTCTTCGTTTTCTCTAGCTTTTTTTCTCTTATAATCAATAGCGTGATTGGTGGCAATACGCGCCATCCACGTTTTTAATCCGCGAAATTGATAATTTGGGAGAGAGGCGTGAATTTTTACGAATACTTCTTGTGTAACATCTTTCGTATCTTTTTCATGTCTTAAAATAGAAAAGATAACTTGGAAAATATAGTGACGATATGTTTGCACAAGGATACGAAAAGCATGTTCGCTTCCTTGCTGTGCTTTTTCAATTAATTGTTTTTCCTCAATGGGTCTCTCCCTCCTTTTTGACGCATTCTATTATATAGACGTAAAGAATGATAAGTCACCCTACACATTTTGTAAAAAAAGAATAATATATTTTTTGCAGGTGAGCTAGATGAAAAAAGGTGTGAAAAAATGGTAAAGAGAAGTATATAATGAGCAAGTAGGAAATGTTACAGGGAGAAAGGATGTGAGTGTTAGTAGGGGAATGTCCATACTAACAAACATGAAAATTAAAATATTAATAGCAGATGATAATTCTTTTATTAGAGAAGGCATGAAAATTATTTTAAATACATATGAAGAGTTCGAAGTAGTAGATACAGTAAATGATGGGAAAGAAGCAGTGGAATATTGCAAAAAGAACGACGTTGATATCGCCCTTTTAGATGTTCGCATGCCAAATATGAACGGGGTAGAGGCGACAAAATTCATTTGCGAAGAGACGAAAACGAAACCGCTAATTTTAACGACGTTCGATGATGATGAATATATTTTGGACGCAGTGAAGAACGGGGCAAAAGGTTATTTATTAAAAAATAATGATCCAGAGCGTATTCGTGATGCGATAAAAGGAGTATATAACGGTCAAACAGTTATGCAAGATGTAGTTCTAGATAAAATTAAGTCTAATTTAATGGAAAGTAAAGAGGAAGAATGTAAAATAGATAAAAGTCTTTTTACTGAAAGAGAGCTGAGTATTATCGCATTAATTGCAAAAGGCTTTTCGAATAAAGAAATATCGAAGCAACTTTTCATATCAGAAGGAACAATTGCAAATTATATTACGTCAGTTTTAGGGAAAACTGGACTGGAACATCGTACACAAATTGCGATTTATTATTTAACAGGGAAAGTAGATTAAAGATATGGAATTTTGGTTAATTGTAAGTAAATTAATTGTATTTATATATATTGTGTTTAGTTACATTTATTTAAATGTTGCAAACTTACCATGGATTATACTGACTTTGCTTTTATATCTTTCTGTAAACGTGCTAATCTCTATATGTAAAAAAGATACGCACAAAAACATATTAACTTCTGTATCGATTGGCTTAGTTATGTTATTTACATGGAAGATTCATCCGTTCTTTATTTTGTTTTTACCATTGAACTTATATGAAATTATATTCCGTTATATAGAGAAGAAATGGCAACTCTTTCTCATTATGATGATTCCTATTATCTTTACAAATGAAAGTATTAGAATGACATATGGATTAATTGTTGCATTTTCCTTTCTCGTATTAACGATGGCAGAACGGTATATATTACGCGTATTAAAGCTTGAATCACAAAATGATCAGATGCGAAAAGATATGCAACGGCTGACGAAAAGCTTAAATGAAAATAAAGAGTATATAAGGCAATCAGAGTACACATTTAAGTTAGAAGAGAGAAATCGACTTTCTCAAGAAATTCATGATAAAATTGGCCATTCGATGACAGGTGCACTTATTCAAATGGAAGCAGCAAAGAGATTAATGGCGATAGATAAAGAAAAATCTGCTGAGTTATTACAAAATGCAATTCATATTTCGAAAGATGGAATTGAAAGCATTCGGATTACATTAAAAAATATGAAGCCACCAACTGAGCAAATTGGTATTCATCGTATGAAATTATTCATAGAGGAATTTGCCGGTAAGCATGATGTGAATATTCCTTTCGTTTATAAAGGGAACTTAGATATGATTTCTCCTATACAGTGGAAGATTATCGGTGAAAATGTCACGGAAGCATTAACAAATGCGATGAAATATGCTGATGCGACAGTCATTTCAATCGATATTCATGTACTTAACAAGATGGTAAAGGTACAAGTGAAGGATAATGGAAAAGGTGCAATGCTTGTTAAAAAAGGTCTCGGTATTATGGGGATGGAGGAACGAACGGCATCTGTAAATGGTAAAATTATTGTAGATGGAACAAGTGGTTTTTCAGTAACAATGTTGCTGCCGATATGAGAATGAATCATCTCATATGAAAAAAGTGAATAATCTCATGTGAAAAGAATGAACTTCTGCACTGAGCAGGTTCATTCTTTTTGTTTATACTAAAAGCAGAGAAACCGAAATAGGGGTGAAACGATGAATACTTTAGAAATTAAAAATTTAACGAAAAAATTTGGTGATTTCATCGCAGTTGATAATATGTCTTTATCTATTAAAGAAGGAGAAATATTTGGCTTTTTAGGATCGAATGGTGCTGGTAAAAGTACAACGATAAATATGGTTGCTGGCTTGCTAAGAAGTAATGAAGGTGAAATTAGCATACTAGGAAAAAATATAAAGAAACATAATCGATTTGCGAAGATGAATATCGGTATCGTTCCGCAAGATATTGCGATTTATGAAGAGCTAACTGCCTATGAAAATGTGAAATTCTTTGCTGGATTGTATGGGTTAAGGGGTGCTGAGTTAAAAGCGAGAGTGGAGGAAGCACTTCAATTTGTAGGGCTTAGCGATAAATATAAAAGTTATCCGAAAAACTTTTCAGGCGGGATGAAACGAAGGCTGAATATTGCTTGTGCGATTGCTCATAGACCGAAGTTAATTATTATGGATGAGCCGACAGTTGGAATTGATCCACAGTCAAGAAACTATATTCTCCAGTCTGTTCGGAAATTAAATGAAATGGGAAGCACGATTATTTATACGAGTCACTACATGGAAGAGGTAGAAGAGATTTGTACGAAAATCGCAATTGTTGATCACGGTAAAGTAATTGCAGAGGGCACGAAAGAACAGTTAAAAGCGATTATTACGGATACGAAAGACATTTGGATTGAAGTGAAGTCAGTAGAAAATTTAGATGTAGAACAGTTAAAAGAAATAAATGGAGTGAAAGCTGTTCAAATTGATGAGAATGTAATTAAAGTAAACTCGGATGCAGGGTTAAACAATTTAAATAAAATTATTCAGCACTTCATTAATCATGACATTGAAATTCGTTCGTTAGAGGAGCAGGCTCCAAACTTAGAAACAGTATTCCTTACGTTGACTGGAAGAAACTTACGAGATAAATAAAAGGTAAATGAAGAAAAGGTAAAGGGAGGTTCATCCATTGAACATCTTCAATATTGCAATTATGCATATGAAAAGAGATTTCAGAGACGTAAGAACTTTAGTTTTTATGTTAGCTTTTCCGATTGTGCTTATGCTTGTATTAGGTACAGCATTAACAAACGCATTTAATAGTGATAGTCATTCAATTAAAGATATACAGGTGCTATATAAAGATGAAGCGAGTAGCACGTTTTCTCAAGCATTTGAAGCATTTGCGAAAGAAGCTGATAAATCGGGTATTCATTTTAAAAAAGCTTCTGAAGGTATAGATGGGAAGGAAGCAGTGAAGCAAAATAAATATGCTGCTTATGTAGAATTAAATAAAGATGGCGCAAAATTGTACGGAAGTGACAAAAGTAGTATTGAGGGAAGTATTGTGGAAGGCATGCTTACAACGTTTGTTGATAAGTACAATGTAGCAGCCGAAGTTGCAAAAGTAGATCCTAGTAAGGTGAGCGCAGTTATTTCAAATGGAAATCATAATGATTATATAAAAGAAACATCTTTACAAGCTGCGAAAAAGCCAGGTTCTATGGATTACTATGCAGTTGTAATGACGACGATGATTGCGCTATATGCAGCGATGGGAGCCAGTTCTTTAATTCGAGGAGAACGAATACGTAAAACAGGAGATCGTCTCATTGCTGCGCCTATAAGTAAGGCTGAAATATTCATTGGAAAAGTACTTGGGAGCCTAGTAGCAAATGCTCTGTGCATATTGCTTGTCATGTTATTTAGTAAATTTGTTTTTCAAGCGAATTGGGGCGACCATCTTGGAATTATATTTATTATTTTATTAACACAGGTTTTTCTAGCAATTAGCTTCGGTTTAGGGATCGGATATATTACGAAAACAGCTGAAGCATCGAGAGCAATTATTATGGTAGTCGTGCAATTAGCTTCTATTTTTGGTGGTGCATATTTCGTAGTAGAAGAAAATTTCGTTACGAATTTATCACCATTAACGTGGGCAAATACAGCTGTTATGAAAATTATCTATGCGAATGATGTTGGGGCAGCACTGCCGGTAATAGGTTTAAACCTTGGAATTTCGGCACTCTTTTTATTAATTGCAATTATTGCATTACGTAGACGGGAGGGGCTATAGTATGAAAGATATTTTATGGCTCATACAAAAAACGTTATCTGTACTTTTGAAAAATAAAAAAAGTTTATTTATTATTATTAGCTTGCCAATAATAGGAACGCTCATCGCCTTTTCGGAATACGGAAATGTAGGGCAAGGAACGTTAAATATCGGGGTTATAAATAAAGAAAATCAACCTATAGCAAATGATACAGTGAAATTTTTAGAAGGATTAAAGCATGTAAATGTAAGTAAGATTAAAGATTCTGAAGTAGAAGATAAACTCACTTCAAAAAAACTTGATGGTGTTATTACATTAGATTCTGGTTTTTCCGAAAGTGTTCGAGAAGGGAAACCTGATCATATTGAAATTTCATCGATTAAAGGTGATCAAGTAACAGGATTTATAAGGTCCTATTTATATAATTATATTGATAATATAGCAGCGATTAGTAAAGTTGCAGGAACAGATCAAAGCACATTTGATACTATGTACGCAGGGTATCAAAAAAGTGCATTTAAAATGAAAACTGAAACATTAGAAGATACTTCGAAAAATAAAGATATGACAACCCAAACGATAGGTTACCTTATTATGTTTATGTTGTTTTCAGCAGCGAACTTATCGGGTCATATTTTAAAAGAAAAAGAGAATAGAACATATTTTAGACTCTTATCAACACCGATAGACGGAAAGAAGTTCATATTATCTAATGTTGGGGTAAATATGATGATACTAACAGTACAAATTCTAATTACAACTTTATTCCTAACGAATGTTTTTCATACGAATATCAATATGCCTTTCATAGTGATGTTGGGCGTACTCATGTTATTTGCTTTAATAGCAATTGGAATATCATTAGTCCTTGTCGCTTTTTCGAAAAACTCAGCGTCAGCAAATGCAATGCAAAATATGATTATTGTACCGACATGTTTACTGGCTGGATGTTATTTCCCGTATGACATTATGCCAAAAGCGGTACAAAAAGTAGCTAATTTCCTTCCGCAGCGCTGGTTATTAGACACGATAGCAAAACTACAGCAAGGAATTCCATTCGCTGAGTTGTATTTAAATATTTTCATTTTATTCGCTTTTGCAATTGCATTCTTCTTAATTGCGATTTATAAATTTGGAAGAAATAATGATGCGAGGAACTTTGTTTAACAAAAAAAGGTGTGGCGTAGTGCTACACCTTTTTTGTTTTGTAATTTAGAGTATCTTTTGTAATATCGGAATGCTTTTGTAGAGCACTTCGTTATGTGAAGCATGCACAACACATTTATTTCCCTCTAGGAGAAAAACGCTATGTAAAATAGCGTTCCCGTCACCATGTTTTGTAAGCATATCACCGACGACTTTGCCGTCTGTCCATTTCAGACTAGAATATGAAGGAACGACTTGTAAATATTGAATGGTTTCCTCTCCATCTCCAGCAATGAGTGTAGTTTCAATATTTCTTTTTTGTATCATAAATCTATTTTTATTTAAATTATCGAGGAAAGGGTTTTTCGTTTTCATTTTACTATAAGGAATAAATGTAATTGAAGATCCAGATTTTATAAATAAATAATTCCCGTAATCTTTACACGGAATAACATCTTGTAATCCTGGAAAATAAAGATGTATCGCCTCAACTGTATTCATGTTATATAAGGTGCTTAAGTAGTTAATGTATTGTTCCATATAAAAATGAACGATATTTATTTTAGAAGAGGCATGGACAGGGAGACTACCTCCAGTCCAATAACTATAATTTGCCGGAGATCCAGCGCTTGGTGTACAGAGTATGATAAGTTGATTTACATCATTTTTATATTCTTCACTTTGAACGTAAGAACGTCCAAGAAGTCCTCCCATGCTATGACAGATTAGATTTAGTTTATCGCGCCCTGTAATTTTTTTAGCATAAGCAATCGTTTGTAATAAATATTTTTGTGTAGAAAAAATAATCCGCTGACGCCAGTCATAAAAACAAATAAATAGGTTTTTATTTCGTTCATAGCCCATACTTTCTAACATCAAAATAAATGGCTCATAAACAAATGCAGATAGTCCGAAGCTCCAATCACCAGTACCCGGAATAATAATATTATTCATTGAACCGAAAAGTCCAGGGACAAAAACAATAGGTGTTTTTCCTTTTCCCATATTCTTCGCTCCTTTACCTGTTTAACATCGATGAAAATGAAGAAATACATTCCGTATGAAAATATATTTAAATGAAACACTACAGAGTAGAATGTAATTTGAGCGGAAGGAAATTAAAATGATTAAAAAAATATTGCGAGTTACTTCTATTATTGTTGCTATTGTTGTTTTTATTTTAATTTGCATGCATATCGATGTTACCTTAGGTAGAAAAATGGAAGCCGGGAAAAACATGCCGACAGAGTATGCACCTCATTATAGTGACTTTCAATTATATGTAGAAGGGAAGTCATTTTATAAACAGTTATTTACTGATATAAGAGAGGCGAAGAGATCTATTTATACGTACTTTTTTATTTTGTCAGATGATAAAAGTAGCCATACTTTTTTAAATTTATTAAAAGAGAAGGCAAAAGAAGGAGTAAACGTCTATTTATCAGTGGATCGCATTAATGATTTATCATTTGAAAGAAAGATGATAAGTGAATTGCGGGAAAGTGGTGTACATTTTACATATAGTAGAAAACCTGAATTACCATTCGGGTTTTATTCACTTCACCATCGTAATCATCGCCGTATTACGACGATTGATGGAGAGATTGGTTATACGGGTGGTTTTAATATAGGGGATGAGTACTTAGGAAAAGATAAACGATTTGGATATTGGCGTGACTATCATGTGCGACTTAAAGGAGAAGGAGCAAAAGATTTAGAAGAACAATTCGCTTTAGATTGGAAACGAGATACGAAAGAAGAGATAAAAAGAAGTACGAATAAAGCGAGTAAAGGGAATACATTACATACGATGGCTAGTTACAATGGACATCACGTCGCTGAAAAATATATAGAATTAATAAAAGAAGCAAAGCATTCAATTGTCATTACAACACCTTACTTTATAGCCAAAAATAAAGAAGTAATGAATGCTTTAATGGAAGCACAAAAACGTGGAGTTACTGTAAAAATACTTTGGTCATATAAACCAGATATTCCTCTTATTAAAGAGGCGGCGTATCCGTATATTCGCCAAGCTGTTAATAATGGAATTAAAGTATATGGTTATAAAAAAGGGATGTTTCATGGCAAATTAATGCTTATTGATAATGAACTAACTGTTATTGGTACGACAAATTTTACTTCCCGAAGTTTCAATATAAATGATGAAATGAATTTGTATATTCATGGTGGTTCAATTGTAGGACAAGTTAATGAGGCGTTAACGGAGGATTTTCATAATTCAAAAGAAATGACGAAAGAATTTTTTGAGAAGTTATCGTTTTGGGAGCGTTGTAAGGAAAAGTTGGGGGGATTGGCTGATTTTTATTTCTAAAGTTTAAAGAAAGGGAGTCTTTTATAGACACCCCTTTTTTATGATTAATAATTATTTTTCATGCACGAGCAATGAGGCATCATCATTAATCAACGTCCCCACATGTTCACCTAAGCAAATTCTTTTCATTACTCCAGGCTCATCAAAGTTAAAGACGTGTGCTGGTAAATTATAATCACGGGCAAGCAATAAAGCGGCTTGATCCATTACTTGTATGTTTTGCCTAACAATATCGTTATAGTTTAGTTTTTTGTACATTTTTGCTGCTTTATTATGTTTTGGATCACTAGTAAAGACGCCATCTACTCCTTGTTTTGCGACTAATATAGCATCACTATTCATTTCAATAGCCCTTTGAACACTTGGGTAATCTGTCGTAACGAACGGTTGCCCGTTACCACCTCCAAAAATAACGATATACCCGTTATCTAAATGGTGGATTGCACGTAGGCGAATGTATGGTTCAGCTACAGCATTAAACGGGATGGAAGTCATAACGCGCACTTCTGTATTTGTTTTACTTGTTAAAACACCGCGTAGCATTAAGCTGTTAATGATTGTACCTAACGTACCGATATTGTCAGCTTCTACACGATCGATTCCCCATTCTTCCGCTAGATGACCTCTAAAAATGTTCCCGCCTCCAATGACGATAGATACCTCAATATCTAAATCAACGATGGATAAAATTTCGTTTGCGATATGTTCTAATCGTTTGGAGTTAAAGCTATTTCCGGTTTGATCGGCAAGTGCACCGCCGCTTAATTTAATTAAGACACGTTTATATGGCCTCATAACAATTCCCCCTATATAGATCGCAATAAAAAAGGAACAAAGGCGAATGCCTTTGTTCCTTTTTAAGAAAATGAAAAAGAAAAGAAGAAGATAGAACGAATTTTTGCACATAATTTTTCATATCATCCACTCCTTTTCATTTTGATTTGTTGTAAGTATATATCTTTTTGATTATACGAAACAATCTGATTACTTATCAAGTATATTTTATAGTTTTTTAACAAAATGGTGTCAATGAAAAAAAGAAGAAAAATATTTGAATTTTTTGTGACGAACTTGTAGGTTTTTGTATGATTTTGTAGGTTCGCTTATAAGATGTGTGAGTAGCTTTTATAAATTCAAATTGAAAGCGTTCGCATGAAGGGGATGAACATAAATGAAAAAATTCGGATTGGCAACACAAATTTTTGTCGCGCTTGTTTTAGGGATTGTAGTAGGGGCAGTCTTTTATGGCAATAAAACGGCGATTTCTTATATTACACCAATTGGGGATATATTTATTCACTTAATTAAGATGATTGTAGTACCAATTGTTATTTCAGCATTAATTGTTGCAGTAGCTGGTGTAGGCGATATGAAGAAGCTTGGGAAACTAGGCGGGAAGACAATTCTTTATTTCGAAATCATTACGACAATCGCTATTTTAATGGGGTTACTTGCGGCGAATATATTCCAGCCGGGTACTGGCGTTGATATGAATAACTTACAGCAAAGTGATATTTCTTCTTATAAACAAACAGCAGATGCTACAGAGAAGCAAGGATTCGCTGAGACGATTGTTCATATCGTACCGAAAAACGTATTTGAATCGATTGCACAAGGTGACTTATTACCGATTATTTTCTTCTCAGTATTATTCGGTTTAGGAGTCGCAGCAATTGGGGAAAAAGGAAAGCCTGTTTTTAACTTCTTTGAAGGTGTACTCGAAGCGATGTTTTGGGTTACAAATCAAGTTATGAAATTTGCACCATTTGGTGTATTCGCATTAATTGCTGTTACGGTTGCAAAATTTGGTGTAGCAACACTACTTCCTTTAGGAAAACTAGTGCTAGCTGTATACGTAACTGTTATACTATTCGTTGTGATTGTATTAGGTATAAATGCAAGAATGGTTGGCGTAAACATTTTTACGTTAATGAAAATTTTAAAAGAAGAACTTATTCTTTCATTTACGACAGCAAGTTCAGAAGCTGTTTTACCTAATATAATGAGAAAAATGGAAGAGTTCGGTTGTCCAAAGGCAGTTGCCTCTTTCGTAATTCCGACAGGTTATACATTTAACTTGACTGGATCGGCTATTTATCAAGCGTTAGCGGCATTATTTGTTGCACAAATGTACGGTGTGCACATGTCACTGACAGAGCAAATAACGTTATTATTCGTTCTCATGTTAACATCCAAAGGTATGGCGGGAGTTCCAGGTGCATCGTTCGTTGTTGTATTAGCAACGTTAGGTTCAATGGGGTTACCACTAGAAGGTATCGCGTTAATTGCGGGGATTGACCGCATTTTAGATATGATTCGCTCATCTGTCAATGTATTAGGGAATGCATTAGCGGCCATTGTTATGTCGAAGTGGGAAGGCGAATTCGATAATGAGAAAGCAAAACAATATGTAGAAACAGTCAAAGAAACAAAAGCAGCATAAGAAATCGTTAAGGAGTGAATAAGTATGGCAACATTAACTGAAGTTAAAAATGGTGTTCGAATTGAAAAAGATTTTTTAGGTGAAAAAGAAGTACCAAACTATGCATACTACGGTGTACAAACAATGCGTGCAGTTGAAAACTTCCCAATTACAGGATACAAAATTCATGAAGGTTTAATTAGAGCGTTCGCAGTTGTAAAAAAAGCTGCAGCGCTTGCGAATACAGATGTAGGAAGATTGGAATTGAACAAGGGCGGCGCAATCGCAGAAGCTGCTCAAGAAATTCTTGACGGGAAATGGCATGATCATTTCATCGTAGACCCAATCCAAGGCGGAGCAGGTACTTCAATGAACATGAATGCAAATGAAGTCATTGCCAATCGTGCTCTTGAATTATTAGGAATGGAAAAGGGAGACTATCATTATATTAGTCCAAATAGTCATGTAAACATGGCGCAATCCACAAACGATGCATTCCCAACGGCGATTCATATCGCTACATTAAACGCATTAGAAGGTTTATTACAAACGATGGGCTATATGCACGATGTATTTGAATTAAAAGCAGAACAGTTCGATCATGTGATTAAAATGGGTCGTACACATTTACAAGACGCTGTGCCAATTCGTCTTGGGCAAGAATTTAAAGCGTACTCTCGTGTGCTTGAACGTGATATGAAACGAATTCAGCAATCACGTCAACACTTATATGAAGTGAACATGGGAGCAACTGCAGTTGGTACAGGCTTAAATGCAGATCCAGAATATATTCAAGCTGTTGTAAAACATTTAGCTGCAATTAGTGAACTACCACTTGTTGGTGCGGAAGACTTAGTAGATGCAACGCAAAATACGGATGCATATACAGAAGTATCAGCAGCACTGAAAGTATGTATGATGAACATGTCTAAAATTGCGAATGACCTTCGCTTAATGGCATCAGGTCCACGTGTTGGTTTAGCAGAAATTATGTTACCTGCTCGTCAACCAGGTTCATCTATTATGCCAGGTAAAGTAAACCCTGTTATGCCAGAGGTAATTAATCAAATTGCGTTCCAAGTAATTGGTAATGACCATACAATTTGTCTTGCTTCAGAAGCAGGTCAATTAGAATTGAACGTTATGGAACCAGTACTAGTTTTCAACTTACTTCAATCAATTAGCATTATGAATAACGGTTTCCGTGCCTTTACAGATAATTGCTTAAAAGGAATTGAAGCGAATGAAGATCGCTTAAAAGAGTATGTTGAGAAGAGTGTAGGAATTATTACAGCCGTGAACCCTCATATCGGTTATGAAGCAGCAGCTCGCGTTGCGAAAGAAGCAATCGCGACAGGGCAATCCGTTCGAGAACTTTGTGTGAAAAATGGTGTACTGTCACAAGAAGACTTAGAATTAATTCTAGATCCATTCGAAATGACGCACCCAGGGATTGCAGGAGCAACTCTTTTAAAGAAAAATTAACAGAAGAGGGGGGACAAGCCCCTCTTTTTTGTTTACAATATAGAAATGCTATATATGAATAGAGGTAGGGATGTTATGAGTAAGTTTACAGTAGCTTCTAATGGTTCATTAGAAACGACATTAAGAGGAGTAGAAGTATTATCAACACCACTTTTAAATAAAGGGGTCGCTTTCACGCAAGAAGAAAGAGAAGAATTAGGTTTAAAAGGGTTATTACCGCCAGCAGTTTTAACATTGGAAGAACAAGCACGCCGAGCATACGAACAATTTTGTTCTCAGCCGGATGATTTATTAAAGAATGTATACTTAACAGCGTTACATGATCGAAATGAAGTATTATTTTATCGTATTTTAACAGATCATTTACGCGAAATGTTACCAATCGTATATACACCAACTGTTGGTGTAGCGATTCAAAGATATAGTCATGAATATCGTAAACCACGTGGTGTGTATTTATCAATTAACGATCCGTCAGGTATTGAAGAAGCGTTCGCCAATATTGGTGCAACAGCAGAAAATATTGATTTAGTCGTTGTAACTGATGGGGAAGGTATACTTGGAATTGGTGACTGGGGCGTTGGTGGTATTAACATCGCCATCGGAAAATTAGCTGTTTATACGGCCGCGGTTGGAATCGATCCTAGTCGCGTATTACCGGTAATTTTAGATGTAGGTACAAATCGTGAGGAACTATTAAACAATCCATTTTATATTGGAAATCGTCACCCTCGTATAACAGGTGAAGCTTACGATGAGTTTATTGATACATTTGTACAAGCGGTAAATAAACAATTCCCGAAAGCACTTTTACATTGGGAAGACTTTAGCTCTCGAAATGCACGGAAAATTTTAGATAAATATCGTCATGATATTTGTACGTTTAATGATGATATTCAAGGTACAGGTGCAGTTTCACTTGCTGCTGTGCTATCGGCAGTGAAAGCTTCTGGTGTACCACTAAGTGAACACCGCGTTGTTGTATTTGGTGCTGGTACGGCTGGAATCGGTATCGCAGATCAAGTTAGAGATGCAATGGTCCGCGTAGGTGTATCAGAAGAAGAATCATATAAGCGTTTCTGGTGCATTGATCGTAACGGGTTAGTTACGGATAATATGGAAGATCTTCTTGATTTCCAAATGCCGTATGCAAGAAAAGAAGCGGAAGTAAGTGAGTGGAAGCAAAATGGTGTAATCGGACTTGCTGAAGTTGTGAAACATGTGAAACCGACAATTTTAATCGGTACATCAACTGTTGCAGGCGCATTTAAAGAAGAGATTGTTAAAGAAATGGCTTCTCACGTAGAAAGACCAATCATTTTACCGATGTCGAACCCGACACCACTTGCTGAAGCAAAACCAGCAGATTTAATCAAGTGGACAGAAGGAAGAGCGTTAGTTGCAACAGGAAGTCCATTTGAACCAGTTACATACAACGGTGTAACGTATGTGATTGGACAATCAAATAATGCACTTATTTTCCCAGGACTTGGTCTTGGAACAATTGTCGTACGTGCAAGCGTTATGACGGACGGCATGTTCGCAGCAGCTGCTGAAGCAGTTGCAAGTATGGTGGATACAAGTCAGCCAGGAGCACCTATTTTACCAGAAGTTGAAGAGTTACGTAATATCTCGGAAATGGTAGCAATTGAAGTAGCGAAAGTTGCTGTTGCAGAAGGTGTTGCTAGAGAGAACTTAAGTGATAACGATATCAAGATTGCAGTGAAAGAAGCAATCTGGGAGCCTGAGTATCGCCAAATAAAAGCGGTAGAAAAGGTTAGAATATAGAAATAAAGCCCGTTTATAAATATAAGCGGGCTTTCACTTTTATTATTGAAAAAAGAATATAGGAAGTGGCACCTTTGAATTGGAATCAATTATGGAAGAAAGACATATCCCTTTTAATTATATTAATGGTTGTTGTTCCGATTGCTGGAGAGCTTAATTTTCATCCTTTTAATGATACGTTTCGCGTTAGCTTTGGTACGCCGTTATTCTTCTTTTTATTACTATTTTTAAGAAGAATACCAGCAGGAGTTGCAGGTATTGTTGTTGGTATATGTGTAGTCTTATTCCGCGTATGTCTTGACTGGGTCATGCAAGGTTCATTTCATATGACAGAATCATTTTATTTGCGCTATCCTGTGTTTTTTTATTATTTTATTTATGGAAGTCTTTTTTCACTCTGTAGGGTGAATAAGTTTCATCAGAGACCAATTATTATTGGATGTCTTGGAATTTCAATTGAAATTGTTGCAAGTATGTCGGAACTTGCGTTTTATCACATGTTAGTACTAGGTACAACAATAACAATTTCTGAAGTAAATAAACTCATCATTATTGCTATTTTTCGTAGCTTTTTTGCACTTGGCTTTTTAAATATGATGAATTTATATGAAACGAAATTAAAAGAATCACAAGTGCGAAAAGAAAATGAAAAAATGTTAATGCACTTATCCAATTTATATGTAGAATCTGTTCATTTGAAAAAAACGTTACAAAATGCAGAATTAATTACACAAGAAGCGTATCAATTATATCGGAATTTACAAGTAAGCGATCATTCGAATGGTAAAACAGCATTGAAAATAGCAGGAGAAGTGCATGAAATAAAAAAAGATAATCAAAGGATTTTTGCAGGATTATCTAAACTGTTATTAGATAAAAATGTGGCTGAGTACGTAGAAGGTCATGAGCTTACAGAAATGATTGTAAGAATAAATGAAAAGTATGCTGAAATGCTAGGGAAAGATATACGTTTCTCTAAACATATAGAAGGCGAGCATGCTGCATATCACGTGTATACAGTGCTATCAATTTTTAATAACTTAGTTGCGAATGCAGTTGAAGCAATTGATGATAGAGGCCTCATTCGTATTAAGTTATATAAACGAGAGCAACATGTAATCTTTGAAGTAATTGACGATGGCCCTGGTATTGCGCAAAAGTATAAGAAATTAGTATTTAAGCCCGGGTTTACTTCAAAGTATGATCAAACAGGAACACCGTCCACAGGTATTGGACTTTCTTACATATATGAAATGGTAACAGAGCTCGGCGGAGAAGTAAGGTTAGAAGACAATGAAAATGGGAACGGGTGTAAGTTTATCGTTTGTTTACCGGAGTGCAGTTTAAAGCGGGAAGGGGAATAGGTTTGTTTTATTATATTGTAGATGATGATGAAGTTTTCCGTTCGATGCTTTCGCAAATTATTGAGGATGGCGATCTTGGGGAAGTAATTGGAGAATCGGAAGATGGAGCTTTTGTTGAGGCAGAACAGCTAAATTATAAAAAAGTGGATATTTTATTTATTGATTTACTCATGCCGATGAGAGACGGTATTGAAACAGTTCGTCATATAGCGTCTTCATTTACTGGGAAAATTATTATGATTTCTCAAGTTGAATCGAAACAGCTCATTGGTGAGGCATATACACTTGGTGTAGAATATTATATTACAAAACCATTAAATAAAATAGAAGTAGTATCTGTTGTACGAAAAGTGATAGAGCGTATTCGTTTGGAGCGCTCTATATATGACATTCAAAAATCATTAAATAATGTATTTCAGTGGGAAAAGCCGCAAATGCGTAGTGAAACAGTGCAAGAAGAGAAAAAGATATCAGATTCAGGACGCTTCTTACTAGCAGAACTCGGTATTGCGGGAGAGAACGGAAGTAAAGATTTACTTAGTATGCTGGAATATTTATATGGACAAGAAAAGGCGCAAACATTTGAATTTGGATTTCCTGCGTTAAAAGATATTTTCCACCAAATTACACTGAAAAAATTAGGGGAAATAGCTTCAGATGCAGATATAGAGAAGGAGAAAAAAGCATCTGAACAACGTGTAAGAAGAGCGATTTATCAATCATTGAATCATTTAGCTTCCCTTGGATTAACAGACTTTTCAAATCCGAAATTTGAAAGCTATGCTCCGAAATTTTTTGATTTTACAATAGTTAGAAAACGGATGACAGAAATGACAAAAGAAGAATTTGCAGTTTCAGGTCATACGCGGATAAACACGAAAAAGTTTATTCAAGTGTTGTATTTTGAGGCGAAACGGTTGATGGAGATAGATTAAAAAAATACGATATAGGGTATAAACATTGATAAACCAAATCTTACATAGATTTGGTTTATTTTGTGTCGAAAAGTATTTTCTGAATAAATGAACAAATGGTGGTAAACGCTATTGAATTTGATAATAGGAATAGATTAATATAGTTATGAGTTTCCAAAAAAATGAAAAGAAAGGAGTTAATAGTGGAAACGTATGTATTTGAAAAAAAGAAAGGGGATAAGTAGTTGGGAGGAAAATATAAGCAGTTTAAATGTGTGTTAACAATTTGTATAGTTGCTATTTTATGTTTACAGTTACCAGGATTTTACGTAAAGGCAAATGGGGAAGAAACCACTAAAGAAGACAGAAAATTTGAAATCAAAAGCGTACAAGAGGCTGGTAAGAGTAATAATCCAGACATATCAGTATCCACATTAGATGATAATGTAAAAGCAGAACAGCTAGCGAAAAAGCTCGTTGGTGATGGAGTGGAAATTCGAAATGTGAAATATAAAGGTGCCAATCAAGCAGCCGGCACATTTCAAGCGAAGCAAAATATTTTTGGAATTGAAGACGGAGTTATATTAAGTACAGGTAATGCGAAAGGCATTATAGGACCTAATAAGTATAGAAGTTATACAAACATAAATAATCAACCCGGTGATAGTGATTTAGAGAAAATACTAGGTGATGGAATGAAGACATTTGATGCGAGTGTTCTAGAGTTTGAGTTTAGGCCCTTGAAAGAGAGAATGCAGATGCAGTATGTGCTTTCTTCGGATGAGTATGAGGAATTTTCTAATTATTATAGGGATGCAGTAGGCGTGGTTGTAAATGAAAAAAATATTGCATTTGTGTCAGATGTATCGAGAAGACCAGTAACCACTTCTTCAATTAACAAGTGGGAAACAGAATACTATATTTCTAATACGGGTAATTCTAAAAATACAGAGATGGATGGAATGAGTACAGTATTAAATGCAATCTCTAATGTGACAGTAAATGATTGGAACAAAATAAAGTTAGTGATTGCTGATGGACGTGATAATGGTGTGGACTCAAACATTCTGATTAATTCTATTCGTTTCGATGACGTAAAGGTGCCTGAAGAAAGAACTGATTTTTATATTTCAATGTGGGATGTACAGAATATCAATGATGAAAAAGCGAGATTGATTGTAAATATTAAAAGAACAAATAATATTAATAAGCAAGATAGTATAGAGTGGAAATTGAGTCTTCCTAAAAATGCTACCAGTGCAGAAGATGTAAAAAATAAAGGGAAAATAATTTTTGAAAAAAATGAATTCGAAAAGACAGTTGAAATGGAAGTAAGTAAACAAGATCGTGATTTGCAGTTTTCATTACAATCAGCATTTGAAAACCCGCAACCTGGTGGTCGGAATACACGAAGCATCTTTATGAGAGAGATGGTAATATCCCCAGAACCAATTAAATTGAAAATTGGTGAGGAACAACAGGTTAAAGTATTAGCTAAGTATTTTGACGGTAAGGAAGAAGATATTACTGATAAGGTTGAAATGAGAACAATAAATCCAAATGTGGCAAAAGTGAGTTCAAATAATAAAGTAATTGGGCAAGGATCAGGAACTACAAATGTAATTGTAACCTATGGTAATTTAGTTAAATGGGGATCTGTAGAGGTAAACAGAGTATTAAAAGATATTCATATAGAAAAAGAAAATATTACGATTTTTGACCAGGAAATCAGTCCTGTTTATATCGATGCGATTTATGAGGATGGTTCACGTACTCGTGTAACTAGTGAATTGAAATTGACTAGTTTAGATGAAAAGGTCGTACGTATTTTAGATGGACGGACATTTCAAGCGGTGGATGTTGGTAGTACTACAATTGTTGTAGAATATGGTGGAATTAAGAAAAATATAAATGTCACTGTTAAAAAGCCTAATCTTAATATTAAAGAGATAAGACTTTCACCCAATTATATACCGACTATAGTTGAGGGAGACAGGTATCCATTTTCTGTTGGAGCGATTTATGAGGATGGTCGTGCGAAAGATATAACGGATGAATCCGAAATTATATCCACTAATCCGGAAGTGCTTGAAATTGATAGGGATTATAGAGACTTAAAAGGGAAAAAAGCTGGAGAAACTACACTGGTAGTTACGTATAAAGATTTTAAGATTGAAAAGAAAATAACGGTAGAACAGCAGTTAAAAGAAGTGTTAATTAACAAAAATCAATTTATCCTAAAAGAAGGCGCTAAAGATAAACTTGTAGTAAAAGCAAAGTATGATAATAGTGAAAAGGATATTACGGAGCAAGTAAGTTTCTGGATAAATGATGGTAGAGTAGCTGAGATTACAAGTAACGGAGAAATTAGAGGACTTAAACAGGGACAAGCAACTCTTGTGGTTGATTACAAAAATCATGAGGTGCGTGTTCCAATATATATTGAAAATGGATTAAAGGATCTTGAGTTTCAGGAATCTAATATAACACTACCTATTAAAGGTACGAAAAAGTTACAAGTAACAGGAATTTATGAGGAGGATTACCGTTCATCAATTAATAATGAAGCGACATTCTCTAGTAACAACGATAACGTGAAAGTTGATAAGTTCGGAAATATTGTAGCGCAAAAAGAAGGAGAATCTATTATTACAGTATCTGTAAGAGATATGAAAAAGGAAGTGAAAGTAAAAGTAGAGAATCCTCTTGTAGCATTACAAGTTGGTACGGAGAAAATTGCATTAAAAACGAAAGAGGCATACGAATTAAAAGTTACAGGAGTATATGAAGATGGTTCGCTGAAAGACGTTACGAAAAGTGCGAATTTTAAATCTTCTAATCCGTCTGTAGTAGCAGTAGATGCTTCTGGGAAGCTGGTAGCTCAAGATAAAAAAGGAAATGCAACTGTTACGATAACGAAAGATAAACAGAGTTTGAATATTCCTGTTGAAGTAACAGAGAAAGAGACTGGCTTATTACTAGAAGTACAAGATGGAAGTGGACGCGGAATAGATAATGTTAGCGTCGTTTTAGAAGATTCAAAAAAGAAAACACAAAAGTTAATAACAGGTAGCAATGGTACTTTGTCGTTAAAACCACAAGAAGGTGCTTATAAAGTATACGTTTATAAAAAAGGCTATAAACCAGTTGCTGTAGACGTAGTTGTAAAGAATGATGAGCGGACGAAGCAAAAAGTCACATTAGAACCTTCGCAGTTATTTGATGGAAAAATGAACGTAACTCAAATGTCGAAAGAAGAAATAGAGAAGGCTGGTATTGATGTCAATCATCCAGATAATCGCCACGTGTATAAGTTTGAACTGCATTTGAAAATAGATAATGAGGATAAAAAAGTTGATTACATTATTAATAATGTAGGTAAAGTTATACAAGGTGATTTAAACGTATCGATCGGTAGTGGTGCAAGTGAGGTTAATGTGTACCCAGTTGTTATTCAAAATGAACGTTTCCAAGAAAAAGAAGCGCCTCCTGCAGTTGGATATATGGTAGTCCCAGGGAAAGTAAGTTGGCTGAAAGAGTTCTTTAAAGTGGAAGTGATGATTCAAAGTTTCGCAGACGAACCATTTGAATTAACGAATACAAATGTATCACTAAATTTACCAGAAGGATTAAGTTTAGCTCCGATTTCCGAAAAACAAAGTGACACAATCCATTTAGGAACGATAGGTGGAAATGAGGTTAAGAAAGCTGAGTGGTATATTCGTGGAGATAAAAAAGGTGAATATCATTTGAATGCTAATTTCTCATCTACACTATATCCGTTTGATGAGCCACTTTCTGCCGGGTTTAAAACAGCTAAGCCAATTGAAGTGTACGGGGAAGACGGAGTGAAGATGCATATTAAAGTAGATAAAAAAGCATATAGAGGTCTTCCGTATGTAGTTAGGGTAGGGATTGAAAATAAATCGCCAAACGTTATTTATGATTTACAAGTAGAGTTAAATGAAGAAGAAAAGAAAAACTTTGTTTATACACCAGGAACAGAGTTGAAGCGAGTTGTAAATTCTATTCCGTCAGGGGAAACGGTATGGCTTGATTATTTATTGCTACCTAAAATTTCAGGAGATTTAAATATTGGAAAATCATTCATTAAAAAGGTTGGAGACGGTATAAACATAGAGACTGTTCTTTCTACAATTGATGAATAATTCGATGCGGTTATCTTTATTTCATTTTGAATGCAAAAGGGGAATACGGGATGAAAAATTGGCTTAAAAAAATAGCTCAATTGAGTATACTGTTTGTACTATTTATAACATTGATATTTGATGGTGCAATAGCGTACGCTGCTAACGAGGTAAATAAAAAAACAAATCAGTTTCATAGTGCAGTTGAGAATACAAATGAGCTTGTATTCAAAGATGTACCACCTTCTTATTGGGCGTATAAAGATATAAAGAGATTAAAAGAGTTGAAGATTGTATCTGGAAAGGGAGATGGGCTGTTTGGTCCAGAAGATCGCTTAACGCGAGAACAATTTTTGTCGATGGTCGTGTTACAGCAAGGATATAAGATTGTAAAAGATCAAGAGACATTTAAAGATGTGCCGAAAAGTAAGTGGTCAAACCAATACATTGAAACTGCAATAAAAGAAGAGATTATTGAAAAGAAGGAATACGGAGATAACTTTAAGCCAGAGCAAGAAATTCCAAGGGAAGAAATGGCGATTATTATCGCAAAGGTTTTAAAGTTAAAAGAGGTAGATGAAGAAATAAAATTTGGAGATAAAGGTGAATTTACGAAAAATCCTAAATTGATAGCTGCATTAGTAAATGCAAAAATCATTTCAGGATATCCTGATGGAACGTTCAAACCGAAACAAACATTGACGAGAGCCGAGTCGACAGCAGTCATCGTTAAATTACTTGATTATGGATATGTATTTGATGATGTACCACCTTCCTACTGGGCGTATAAAGATATAAAGAGATTAAAAGAGTTGAAGATTGTATCTGGTAAAGGGAATGGAATCTTTGGTCCAGAAGATCGATTGACGAGAGAACAATTTTTGTCGATGATCGTGTTACAGCAAGGATATAAGATTATAAAAGATCAAGAGACGTTTAAAGATGTACCGAAAAGTAAGTGGTCAAATCAGTATATCGAAACAGCGATAAAAGAAGGAATTATTGAAAAGAAAGAATATGGAGATAGCTTCAAACCAGAGCAAGAAATTCCAAGGGAAGAAATGGCGATTATTATTGCGAAAGTGTTGAAGTTAAAGGAAGTAAATGAAGAAATAAAATATGAGGATAAAGGTGAATTTACGAAAAATCCTAAATTAATAGCTGCATTAATAAATGCAAAAATCATTTCAGGATATCCAGACGGGACGTTTAAACCGAAACAAACGTTAACAAGAGCTGAGTCGACAGCGGTCATTAGTAAAGTGATTGATTACAAGCAAGATGAGCCGACTACAGGGGACGGTAATAACGATGGAAATACCGGTGGCGGTACAGGTAATGGAGGAAACGGTGAAAAAGCAAGTATTGTATATAAAAAGAACGTATATGAAGTGAAAGAACAATATAAAAACGACATAGAACAAACGCAAACAGATACTTTCATATTCAAAAAAGAAGCAGCAAAAGTAAAAGAATTGAAAAATGATAATATTTTAATTTTGCCACCAATCCCAAATAACCCACTTGGGGTTGTTATTAAAATCATCTCTATAACGGATGGAAGTGATGGGGAGAAGGTTGTAAAAGCAGTGCAACCAGATGCTAAAGAAGTAATTGAAAAAATAGATGTGAAAGAAAAGGTATCGGTTACGAGAGACAATGCAAAACCCGTTTATTTAGCAGAAGGTGTAACGCTGGAAGAAAAGCAGTCAGCTCCTTTAAATCCTTTTCAACAGAAAATTAATGGGGAGAAAGAAAAAAATCAATACGCTTTACAGGGACCAGAGCATTTTTTACAACGTGCACTTGCTGAGTATGACGCTGATAAAGAAGTATTCAGTATGAATACTGATATTAAAGTAACCGGTAAAGAGTTAGGAATTAATGATGATCTAACCTTTGCACTAAACGGTCAAATGAAAATTAAAGATGTAGATTTTGATGTGGAGTATAAAGATGCAACTAATTTGGACGATTTAAAATTTATTCTTAAAAGTGAGGTTGAGAATAACTTAAAATACACTTTTAATTACTCGCACTGTTTCGGAGGAAAAGTAGCTTGTGATAAAAAAAATGCCGAAACACTAACATTTGAAGAATGGAAAGAAATTATTGATAAAAAAGGTCTCTCACTGAAACCATTTAAGAAAACTTTGTTTATGGTTCACGTGCCGAACCCTACTATTCCAGCTTTAGGTTTAATGGTAGAAGGTTCGATTATAGTTAAAGCAGATTTATCAATAGGTGTAGAAATAGATGTGAAGCAAACAGATTCGTATAGAACGGGAATTGAAAACGGTAAAATTGTAGATGAACATAAGCGAATTGGTCCTAACCTTAATTTTAAAGGGGAAGCAAAAATTGAGGGGAAAGCAGGTGCTGAAATTAGAGGTGGTTTAACACTTGCGAATATAATTTTAATAGGGGCTAATTTAGAAGGTGGATTGAAATTAGAAGCGTTGGCAAGAGCGTCGTGGGGCATAAAAGACGTTAACTCTAATAATTTGAATACGCTTGAAAGTATTTGCGCAAAAGGAGCACTTGGATATTATGTCCAAGCAGGTTTAGAGGCGAGTATAATTCATGCTGACATTTTTTCTATCAAGAAATCGTTAATAGATATAAATGAAGAGATCAAGAAAATAAGTAATTGTGAAAAGTATGATTTACAATCAGCGCAAGATTATTTATTACTTGAAGAGGGAGAAGAAACAAATTTAAAAGTAGTAAAAAGAATCTTTGATGAAGATCAATTAACGATGAAAGTAGAGAAAGTATCGAAGGATCAGGAAATACGAGTATCAAGTAAAAATACAGATGTAGTAGAAGCAAAACGAAAAGATGCCAATGATTTTTCAGTTCATACAAAATCAGGTGCAAAAGAAAAACAGAAAGTAGACCTATTATTTGAGTTAGTGGAAGATGGGAAAGTACTTTCAGAAATAAAAGTTCCGGTCTATATTGTGAAGCCAACAAAGCTACAAGTAGATCCTGAAAAAACATTTGTGATGAAAAAGCAAAAAGAACAATTGCAAGTACGTTTAGCGATACCTGTGCCGGTAGAAGTAATTGAGCAACGTGAAGTATTAGGATTGCCGATTGAGCAGTACCGCTATAAAAAAGTAACACAACCAAGCCTACTTACTTTCAAAAGTTCAAAAGATTTCGTTATCGTGAATGAACTCGGAGAAGTGACAGTAAAGGATGATGCGAAAATCGGAGATACGACTGAAATTAATGTCGCTTATAAAGGGTTGACAGGTAAGGTGAGTGCTCAAGTTTCGGGAAGTGAGGAAGATAAGCAAGCGCTATCAGGTTTATCTTTACCAAGTGCTCAGCAATTAATATTAGATGCGGAACAACACGCAAATAACATTTTACAAGCGGCAGTAAAATCGCCGGAAGAAGAAAAATTTGAAGATTTACAAAAGCAAATGAAAAAGTTTTATGAGCCGAAATTTACAGGGAAGCAATTTGAAAAAGCTTATAAGTATAATAGACAGTGGATATTAAATCCATATTATTTATATCCTGTAACGAATGTTTATAATACAGAGGCAATGAAAACATTCACAAGTGTAAGTGAAACACCATCAACGTTAAGTGTGAAAGTAAGCGTACCAGTTTTAGGAGAGCAAGGTGAATCATTTACGTATACGTATAATTTAGTGAAAAAAGATGGATCTTGGTATTTAGATGATATCAATTCATGAAAAGACAAGCACCTTTCGTTATATAGCGAAAGGTGCTTATTTTTGTTTTTCGTATGTACGACTTTACTTAATGGAGTATACATGTACAATATTGATAGAATGAAATGAGTGACGTAAGGAGGTGCACCATTGAGTTTTTATATAAATAAATCAATTATAAAAGAAGTATGCGGAGAAACCTCATATAAAAGAGGCGAAGCTTATTATAAATCAAATAAAGTAATCGTGAATTACTATGATGAAACGAAAGAAATTTGTGAGGCGACAGTAAAAGGGAACGAGGATTTTCGTGTTACAGTAGAAAAAGCTAAAAAAGGTGATGTTGTTGCGAGATGTAGTTGTCCTTCATTAGCGTCTTTTCAAACGTACTGTCAACATGTTGCAGCCGTACTAATACAAATAAATTATAACCAACAAACGGGTGGAATGGGCTCTGTTAGTAGCAGAAATGACCAATTAACAAACGGGATGTTTCAGTTATTTGCAGACAAACCGCTGCGGCCCAAAAGTAAACAACATCGTTTTGATACACGTGAAATATTAGATGTTGCATTTATATGTTCACCGGTACCGACGAAAAGTGGTGGGGCTCTTCTTGGAATTCAGTTGAAACTTGCGAAAACATATTTTATAAATCATATTAGAGAATTTCTTTCTAAAGTGGAAAAAAGAGAGAGTTTTCATTGTTCAAATGAATTTACATACACACCAGATGTACATAGTTTTAAACAAGAAACGGACGCGATTATACAACAACTCATTAAAATATATCATAATGAAAAAATGTATGAAGATGCATTAGAAGTACATGCGAAACAAGATGAAAGTATGATATTTATACCGCCAGCTTCGTGGAGAGATATACTCTCTTCACTTTCTAAAGTGGAGCATGTACATCTGAAACAAAATGAGCAACTGATTGACGGGTTACAAATTTCAAAAGGATTATTGCCATTACATTTTGAGTTTACGAAAGGCAATAATGGTGGATTTACCCTTCATATAGATGGCCTAAATCGTGTTCAAGTTATGGAAATGTATAACTATGCTCTTTACGATGGGAAATTATATCATTTACCTATGGAAGATTGTATGCGACTTATTGAATTGCAAAAGATGATGAGTCGCTCAAATAGCAATCAGTTTTATATTCCTGAAAATAAGATGGAACATTTCGTAGCGAAAGTTGTGCCTGGATTAATGAAACTTGGAACAGTGCGCATTGATGAAGTCATATCCGATCGTGTTGAAACGCCGTCGTTAAAAGCAAAGCTATATTTAGATCGAGTGAAAAATCGTTTGCTAGCAGGTCTTGAATTTCATTATGGAAACGTCGTGATTAATCCGCTAGAAGAAGACGGGCAACCTTCTGTTTTTAATCGTGATGAGAAAAAGGAAAAAGAGATTTTAGACATTATGAGTGAAAGTGCCTTTGCGAAAACAGAAGGCGGTTACTTTATGCATAATGAAGAAGCTGAGTATAACTTTTTATATCACATTGTTCCAACGTTAAAAGGTTTAGTTGATATTTACGCGACAACAGCAATCAAATTACGCATTCATAAAGGGGATACAGCGCCACTTATTAGAGTGAGAAGGAAAGAAAGAATTGATTGGTTGTCATTTCGTTTTGATATAAAAGGAATACCCGAAGCTGAAATTAAAGGTGTATTAGCGGCTCTTGAAGAAAAACGGAAATATTATCGGCTTGCGAATGGTTCTTTATTATCACTAGAGAGCAAAGAGTTTAATGAAATTAATCAGTTTGTAAAAGAATCAGGTATTCGAAAAGAATTTTTACATGGGGAAGAAGTGAATGTTCCGCTTATTCGGAGTGTAAAATGGATGAATGGACTACATGAAGGTAATGTTTTAAGTTTAGATGAGTCTGTTCAAGATTTAGTTGAAAGCATTCAAAATCCGAAAAAGTTAAAGTTTACAGTACCGCCAACTTTACATGCTGTAATGAGAGAGTATCAAGTATACGGGTTCGAATGGATGAAAACACTCGCCTATTACCGTTTTGGCGGTATTTTAGCAGACGATATGGGACTTGGAAAAACGCTGCAAAGTATTGCTTATATAGATTCTGTTTTGCCTGAAATTCGGGAGAAGAAGCTGCCTATATTAGTCGTTTCACCGTCCTCGCTCGTTTATAATTGGTTTAGTGAATTGAAAAAATTCACCCCACATATTAGAGCGGTTATTGCAGATGGAAATCAAACAGAACGACGAAAAATCTTAAAAGACGTAGCGGAATTTGATGTCGTCATTACGTCATATCCATTACTGAGAAGAGATGTAAGGTCATATGCGAGGCCATTTCATACACTATTTCTTGATGAAGCACAGGCGTTTAAAAATCCTACAACACAAACTGCAAGAGCAGTGAAAACAATTCAAGCTGAATATCGTTTTGGACTAACGGGAACGCCTGTCGAAAATTCATTAGAAGAGCTATGGTCTATCTTTCATGTCGTATTTCCAGAATTATTACCAGGAAGAAAAGAATTCGGTGATTTAAGGCGTGAAGATATTGCGAAGCGCGTAAAACCGTTCGTATTAAGACGATTAAAAGAAGATGTATTACAAGAGCTTCCAGATAAAATAGAGCACTTACAGTCATCGGAGTTATTACCGGATCAAAAGAGACTATATGCTGCTTACTTAGCGAAATTAAGGGAAGAAACATTAAAGCATTTAGACAAAGATACGTTACGTAAAAATAAAATTAGAATTTTAGCTGGCTTAACGAGATTAAGACAAATATGTAATCATCCTGCTTTATTCGTTGATGATTACAAAGGGAGTTCAGCTAAATTCGAGCAACTGTTAGACATACTAGAGGAATGTAGAAGCACTGGTAAGAGAATTTTAATCTTTTCTCAATTTACGAAGATGCTGTCCATTATTGGTCGTGAATTAAATCGTCAAGCAATTCCATACTTTTATTTAGACGGGAATACACCTTCGCAAGAACGTGTAGAACTATGTAATCGGTTTAACGAAGGAGAAGGAGACCTATTCCTCATTTCTTTAAAAGCTGGTGGTACAGGTCTTAACTTAACAGGCGCTGATACGGTTATATTATACGATTTATGGTGGAATCCAGCTGTTGAACAACAAGCAGCAGATCGGGCATATCGAATGGGGCAAAAAAATACAGTACAAGTTATTAAATTAGTAGCACACGGAACCATTGAGGAAAAAATGCATGAACTACAAGAGAGTAAGAAACATTTAATCGCTGAAGTGATTGAGCCAGGAGAAGAGAAATTATCATCCATCACGGAGGAAGAAATTCGAGATATTTTAATGATCTAATAAAAAAAGCTATGCCTTCAAATGTATGAGGGTATAGCTTTTTTGTTGTAATAATTATATTTTGTTTTGTACAAAGTAAAGAAATCAAATGTTATTTCAATTATTTCTTTGTACCTTTACTTTTGTATGGCTTTGCAGCTTTCTTTTTCTTTGCACTTGATTGCCAACGGTTCCATCCTTTACTTCCTGTACCTTGTCCTACACCTTTTTTCGGTTTTGCCTTCGTTTTACTCATATAATCACTCCGTTATATAAAAATCTTATTTGATAATAGTCAATGATTTAGAAAATACTCTTTATAAATGACTATGTTTGTTTTAAGTAAAAACAAACTGCTTGAATGCTATAGTATATCATGAATTTGCAAGTAAACTGAAAGGAATTACAAAGAAAATGAAAATAATACGAAATACTGCGGATTCTATATTTCGGACGATTACATTAATTGTTGTATATATGTTAGTTTCTGTTAGTGAAACGTTTTTTGGAATGCCCAGACAAAAGAAGTAAAGAAGGTATATTGGAAACAATCAATAAAGCCGTAAAATAAAGAATTGAAAAATATTTTAAAACTTTTTGTTGACTTTATTTATTTTTTGTATAGAATAATCATTAATAAAATGTTTCAGAGATGTGACAACAAAACGACTATGAAAGGACGAGTAGTAGTAGGACGTAGTCTAAGCGAGTCAGGGGTGGTGTGAGCCTGATACGAAGCCTATTATGAAGAACCTCCTGGAGTTGCTAACCGAAATCCTTGACAGGAAAGTAGACTTAGCCGGGAACTTCGCCGTTACAAGAAGAACAGTATCGAGATACTTCATCTCCGTATTGTATAAGTGAGCAACCTCTGTTGCTAATTTGGGTGGTACCGCGGAACCAAAGCCTTTCGTCCCAGTTTTTTGGGAAAGAAGGGCTTTTTTTGTTGGCTTCTTTTCACAACATCCAAACATTTTAGGAGGAAACCACCATGTATCAATCATTAATGACAGTAAGAGAGACTCAAATCGCAATTAAGGAAGTTAAAACATTTTTTGAGGATCAATTAGCAAAACGACTTGAATTATTCCGTGTATCTGCACCATTATTCGTAACGAAAAAATCAGGACTAAACGATCATCTAAACGGTGTAGAACGTCCAATTGAATTTGATATGTTACACTCAGGAGAAGAATTAGAAATTGTGCACTCACTAGCGAAGTGGAAACGATTTGCACTGCATGAATATGGATATGAAGCTGGTGAAGGTTTATATACAAACATGAACGCGATCCGTCGTGATGAAGAACTTGATGCAACACATTCTATTTACGTTGACCAATGGGATTGGGAAAAAATCGTTCAAAAAGAATGGCGTACTGTAGATTACTTACAAAAAACAGTACTAACAATTTATGGAATATTCAAAGATTTAGAAGACCACTTATTTGAAAAATATCCGTTCCTTGGGAAGTATTTACCAGAAGAAATTGTGTTCGTTACTTCTCAAGAACTAGAAGATAAATATCCAGAATTAACACCGAAAGATCGTGAACATGCAATTGCGAAAGAGCACGGTGCAGTCTTCATTATCGGAATTGGTGATGCACTTCGTTCAGGTGAAAAGCATGATGGACGCGCAGCTGATTATGATGATTGGAAATTAAACGGTGACATCTTATTCTGGCACCCAGTACTACAATCTTCATTTGAATTATCATCAATGGGAATTCGTGTTGATAGTAAATCACTTGATGAGCAGTTAACGAAAACAGGTGAAGACTTCAAACGTGAGTACGATTTCCATAAAGGTATTTTAGAAGACGTACTACCATTAACAATTGGCGGTGGTATCGGACAATCAAGAATGTGCATGTACTTCTTACGTAAAGCACATATCGGTGAAGTTCAATCTTCTGTATGGCCTGATGATTTACGTGAAGCTTGCAAGAAAGAAAACATTCATCTGTTTTAATAGAAGAGAGAGAATAACTCAAAGAGTTAGTCTCTCTTTTTTATTGTGTAAACGAGTGGTTTACAGCGGATTTTACTAATAGTTTCTTTCTTTTTCATCTCCTATTATGTCATAATTTTTTAAAAGAGGGGGACGTTATGAGCTTAGGAGAGCAGTTAAAAAAACTACGAGAGTCAAAGGGATTTTCACAAGAAGATGTTGCTAAAAAGATTGGTGTGACAAGGCAAGCAATATATAGATGGGAAAATAATAAAAGTTATCCTGATATTGATAATTTAATTTTGCTTAGCGAAATGTATAATGTTACGCTCGATGCGTTAATAAAAGGGAATCAAAACATGAAAGAAAAAATACATATTGATGAAGATGATGAGGATTTTGAGAAAGAGAACGAATTTGGTTTTTATATTGGATTTGGTTTGTTAATTATGAGTGCTTTCGTTGAATATGAAAAAATACAGGTGGTTGTATTAGGCGTTGCATTATTCATGATGGTATTTTACTCGGATGTGAAGAAAGTTATTTTGAATGAATATAGATCGTTTTTTCATAGGAAAGAGCGATAAGTTATAAAATGAGAAGAGTCAGTTATATTTCCTTGGAAAAGGTAAAGCGAATAATTAAATTATTTCATAATGATTTTTTGGATGTTAGTGATATGTTAAAGAACTGTTTGGATAGAGTCTTGAAATCTATGTGTAAAATGAAAATATATTTTTAAAAACTCAAACAAGCATAACCACGTTCTGGAGTGAGGACGTGGTTAAAAATATAGTAGTTTCCTTTATAATACATCACTTACTTGTTACCGAGTTCTTCCGCTAAACCGATTAAAATCCCTTCGGTTCCACGAATGTAGCAGAGACGGTAAGAGTTCTCGTATTGAACTACTTCACCAACGAGTTGAGCACCATGCTTAGTAGTAAGCCTAGATACCATTTCATCAATGTCTTCAACGGTGAACATGACGCGCAAATAACCGAGGGCATTGACAGGAGCTGTCCGGTGATCTCCTATAGCGGGCGGGGTAAGAAATCGCGAAAGTTCAATTCGGCTATGGCCATCTGGAGTCACCATCATAGCAATCTCTACGCACTGCGAACCGAGTCCGGTTACGCGACCAGCCCATTCCCCCTCTACAGTGGCGCGCCCTTCGAGTTTTAACCCAATCTCCTCGAAGAAAGAGATTGCATGATCAAGGGATTCTACAACGATGCTAACATTGTCCATTCTGAGTAATTTATTTTTTGACATTGTCTTTATCTCCTTATATGTAAAAGTGTATTATCTAATCATCATCTTCATTATACTATTAAAAAGTTACAAATTCCTTTCAAACAAAAACACCTTGTCACAGTTTAGGGAAATGTGACAAGGTGTTTTTAAGTATGTCATATAGTATCTTGTTAACAAACAATACCGAGACTTCCTTGCAAAAATATTTCTATCCTGTACGGCATTAAATGATCCGATTGTTGTATAGAATTAATTGTATTTTTTTAATGACACATAAATTTCTTGTCACTCTATATAATGCAAACAGCTTTCTATTTTTAATAGGAAGGAAATAGATTCATATAATTTGTTTTAAGTAGTACCGCTGGAAATTAACTCATTTGTACTAAAGGCACAATTTTCGCCATAAATGATTGATGCAGTGCCTCAACACCTGTCACTAAATGAAGGCGGTCAATAACGACAGACACTTTAATTTCTGATGTACTTACCATTTTAATATGAATATCTTCTTCTTTTAAAGTAGTGAACATATTCGCAGCAACACCTGGATTAGAGACCATACCAGATCCTACAATTGATACTTTTGCTAAATGATTTTCATATTCTACTGCTTCATAGTGAAGTGCCTCTTGATTTTGTTCCAATACTTCTAATGTTTCTCTTAAATCATTAGAATGGATGGAGAAGGAGAGATGAACAGTTCCTTCATTAGTAATACTTTGAATGATGATATCTACATTAATATGTGCCGCTGCTAATGTAGAGAAAACAGTTGAAAGTGAACCTTGTTCTAATCCTTTCACTGTGATGCGTGTAATATTATCTTCAAATGCAATACCTTTAACGATTGATTGTTGTTCCATGTTACATTCTCCTTTTACAATTGTTCCGTTTTCTTGTTCCATACTTGAGCGAACTTCTAAAATGACATTATGATTTTTAGCAAACTCAACAGCACGCGGGTGTAATACACCAGCACCGAGGTTTGCAAGTTCTAACATTTCGTCATAAGAAATTTCATCTAATTTATAAGCATCTTTTACAACTCGTGGATCCGTCGTATATACGCCAGTCACATCTGTGTAAATATCACATTTTTTTGCGTTTAGTGCAGCAGCTAATGCGACAGCAGTTGTATCAGAACCACCTCGTCCAAGCGTTGTAATTTCAAGATCTTCACTGACTCCTTGGAAACCAGCTACAATAACAATCGTGCCTTTAGTAAGATAAGACTGAATTCGATCCGTATTAATTTCAGTAATCCGTGCACTACTATGTACAGATTCTGTCGTAATACCAGCTTGCCATCCTGTTAATGAAATCGCGTTATACCCTTTTGCTTGCAGTGCCATCGTTAATAATGAAATAGTTACTTGCTCTCCTGTCGATAGAAGCATATCCATTTCACGTTTACTTGGATTTTCTGTAATTGCGTTAGCAAGTGCTACAAGTTCATCAGTACTTTTTCCCATTGCTGAAACGACAGAGACGATACTATGTCCTCGCTCATATTCTTCAATAATTAAATTTGCTACATGTTGAATACGCTCAACACTTCCGACAGAAGTGCCACCAAATTTTTGTACAATCGTTTCCATTACGAATTCCTTCTTTCATCCATTTTTAAGAATAGATTAGGACATATATAAATCCCAATATTCCTGTAGTTACCAGAGAAAAACAAAAAACACCATCTCAAATAAGTGAGGATGGTGCTGTTACAGGAAAAGGGAAACAGAAAACGGAGCTAATAAAAAAACCGCCAAAAAAGGAATACCATGAAAATGATATCTCTTTTTTGTAGATAGCTCTTCATACATACGCGTCTGTACATATGACAGTTCTGTTTCTATTCGAAAACAGCCCCAATCGATACATACAGAGAAATATATCGATTTCGGCAATACTTCCTTTCATCTAATTTCATAGACCTCTCTGTGTCTCCATTAGAATACTCATAAGTATCGCAACCTCTATCTCACGTTTTAGGCGAGAGTGTTTGATTTATGAAGTTGTTGGTAACATTTGTTTTATAATAATTTAAATTTTTTGAGGAATCAAGTGTTTTATATATATTTTAAAAATTCTATTTTTTACAAGGGAGTTTGTGAAAAATGTAGCAAAATAAATGTATTACATGTACATTAAAATTATAGTTCATTGGAGGTGGAAGAATGAAGAGGAAAAAGCCTATTTATGTTTCAGCAGAAATGAACACAACGATGGAGAAATTATGGGAATATACGCAAGAACCACATATACATACAGAATGGGATGCCCGCTTTACTGAAATTTCATATTTAGAGAAAAAAGAAGGAGAACCACAGAAATTTCTATATAAAACAAAAATCGGATTTGGACTTGAAATAGCTGGGGAAGGGGAATCGATAGGTGAAATAAGAAAAGAAACGGGTGAAAGAATTTCTTCTTTAAAGTTTTGGACGGATAATACATTATCTCTTATTCAAATAGGGCGTGGTTATTGGAAGTATACACCGTGTAAAGAACACATTCATTTTGAGACACAATATGATTATGATACGAGGTTTGGTCGTATAGGGAATGTAATAGATTTCTATATGTTTCGGCCGTTATTAGGCTGGGCGACTGCTTGGAGTTTTGATGTTTTAAAATTATGGTTAGAAAAGGGACTTCATCCTAGATTGCTCATTAGAAGAACAGTGACGTATTGGCTCGTATGTTTTTTATTTGCTTTCGTATGGATGTATCAAGGAATAGTACCGAAACTAGTGTTTACTCATTCAGAAGAAGTAAAAATGCTATCGGTGATGGTTGGTTCAACTGAACATAGTGTTTTTATACTTAAAATAATTGGATTACTAGAAATTATTTTTGGTGTCCTATGGCTGTTACCATTTCCAAAACGAAAAGTATTTGTCGTACATATTTTTATGTTAATAGCCTTAACGATAGCAGCAGGATTTACGAATATCGTAAGCTTTACAGAACCGTTTAATCCAATTACGTTAAATCTACTTCTAATTGGATTATCGATTGTCGGTTATATAAATAGTACGAATTTGCCAAGTGCAAAAAATTGCAAGAGGAAGAGAAAGGGGTAATGTATGGCTAATATGTATGAAAGGTTATTAGGGGATTCTTATAAAAAACTTCATCCGAAATTACAGAAACGTTATGAGATTACAGAAGAAAATAGCTTTATTGGAGAAGGGAAGATGGATGAAATTTACGGTGGTTCTTTTTTCGTAAAATTCATATTAAAAATTGCATCGAAGTTTCGAATGTTTTTCTCTGAGAGAGGTAAGGGAGTGCCATTTACAATACATAATACCGCTGAGCGTGATGAACATGGACATGAACTTGTGCGGTGGAATCGTACTTTTTATTTTCATAATAAGAAAAGGTATTTTAATGCGGTAATGAAACTTGATGCAAATGAAATTGTAGATTATTTTGGTGAACCACATTTACTCGTCTCTACATTGAATTTTCATATTGATGAGTTAGGGGCAATGCATATTTCTTCAAAGAAACAATGGTTTTACATGTTTGGAAGAAAAGTTCCACTACCTAGATTCTTATACGGTGAGGCCGACATTGTAGAAAGTTATGATGAAACACAACAATGCTTTCGAATTCATGTTCAAGTACGCAATCCGTTAATTGGTTCATTATTTTCATATAAGGGAACGTTTGTGGAGAGGAAATAAATAATATGAAAAATATAATAGTTGGATTTGTTTGTTATATTATTTTTTTAATATGTGAGTGGTCAAATATAAACCCAGTGGAAGCAATTATTTTATTATCTATGTTGTTATTTATACCGATGTCATTTAGCATCATTGATAAGAAAACAAGAAATGGATCATATGTATTCTTTTATGAATTTGTATCGTTTTTATATCCAATCGCAGCAATTAGTGCAATGTTAGCTTTCGTAACAAGTCACTATTTCTTTGCGCTATTTTGGTTTGTATATACAGGAATTGTCGCGTTATTTGGTGTGAGTAGATTACTAGAAAGAGGATGGAAACCGTTAGAAGAAACGGCAATCGATAGTGGGTTTATTTATTTGTTTTTAGGTGGCTTCTGGTTTTTCGCCTCAGTAGCAAAGCTTTCCATTATGCACTTTAGTTCTGACATTGTTTTACTCACAGCTGCACACTTTCATTATTCGGCGTTTCTATTGCCGTTATCGGCTGGTTTAATTGGGAGAAAAAGAGAAAAGAGAAGTAAAGTATATGATGTTATTATGTTTGTCATCGTTATTTCACCTCTGACAGTCGCAGTAGGAATTACGTATTCAAGGGTATTTGAATTTTTTGCAGTGTTCCTATATTTATGCGCTATTTATGGTTATGGAATTTATATTTGGCGTACGAAATTTAATGCTATCAACGCAAAGATTCTTCTGATCATATCGTCTAGTACACTTATGGTAACAATTATGTTTTCACTTATATACTCGTATGGGAATTTGAAACATGTAATGACGATTACAATTGCTCAAATGGTTTGGATTCACGGTGTTGTGAATGGAATTGGAGTAGCGTTACCGGCATTTGTCGGCTGGATGATTGAAAAGAGTGTTCCGAACTATAAATATTACGGGAAACCAATGAGCAGATTAAGAGGAAAGGCGACAGTTGGTGAAGCGTTTTTACATAACAGAAATGTAATAGATAGTAAGGAATACAACGGTTTAGTTGATAAAATGAATGATTTTCATAGTGAGGCATTTGACGTGACGAAGATACCTTTAAGCATTATTCGGTTTTATGAAAATACAACAGAGTATGAGTTACAATCGCATATTAAATGGACTCGTTCGTTCCGCCTGTTAGCATTTTGTTATGAGAAAATGAGTAAGCGTGTAGGACAAATACATTTAGGAATGGGCGGCAAGTGGGAAACAATGCACGGCTCTATCATAGGGGTAATGGATGAGAAGGATGGAAGGGAGAATGTAAGAGCTTGGTTAAGAAAAAATGAAGCAGGAGCATCTATTTTTGTAGCTCTTTACTCAAAACATACGTATAAGAATGAGACATATATGAATATCGCATTACCTCTACCATATTCGAATATGACGGGGATTTTAAAATTACGTAATGATAATAATAATTTAATTATTACTAGTAAGCTGAGAAGAAATGGTAAGGGAGATGAGGGGATTTATTTACATACTCGTTTCTTTACAGTACGGTTACCGTTAGCAGAGACGTTTATTATTAAAGAGGGCACCAATCAAATGTTAGAAGCTAACCATAAAATGTGGATATTTGGAGTTAAGTTTTTAGAAATTGATTATGAGATTAAGAAAATAGAGGAGAAGTAAGAAAAGCTTGGAGAGATTCCAAGCTTTTTTTACGTATGGGTAATTGTCATAGCGACTTGTTTGTCTAAGTCTTTGTCCCAAACACGTTGAATTTCAAACGTACCTTTTTCAAAAAATAATGGAAATCTTTCTTTAAACCAATCTTGCATAGGAAGATTTAGTGCTGTATCGATTGGTACCCATAATAATTTGCCTTCAGGAGGATTCGAAAGGAGTTCACCTTTAAATGAATCTGTCCAATAGTTAAATACCATATATCGAACATTTTCTTTCGGATTTACATATTCATCTAATCCCTTAAAGGTTAAAGTTGAAACAAGTAATCCAGTTTCTTCTTTTACTTCTCGTTTAGCAGCTTGAACGATACTTTCTGGAAAATCTACTTTTCCGCCGGGAGCGATGTAACCAGGAAAACCTCGATGATCGGGGCGTTTTATAAGTAAAACTTCATTATTGCGCTGCATCATACACATTGTATAGATGCGGTGTTCGATGTTATGTGAATTTGGCATAATGATGTATTCTCCTTTATATTTTTTGATAATTTTACCATGATATAATGATTTCTTATATAATTAAAAATAGAAGATTAGGAGTTTTTAGTTGCTTCGTATAAATTCTATAGTTATTTGAAAAGAGGAGAGGGAAATGCAAGGGGGAATACAAAGAGAAAAAGGTTTAGGGTATGTTGGCAAATTATTATTGCCAGTTAAAGCGTCACCACATTTTAAATTTTTATGGATTGGGCAATTGCTTTCGACTTTAGGTAGTTCGATAACGATGGTTATTTTGCCAGTCGTTGTGTATTCATTAACTGGTTCAACAGTTGTAATGGGAATGACTATGGCAATGTACATGCTTCCTAATATTCTTGCGTTACCGTTTGCGGGATTAGTAGTAGATCGAATGGATCGGGTGAAAGTAATGTTATTTACAGATATAGTTCGCTGCATATTAATGCTATTACTTGCAACACTTATATTTATGGATGTATTAACAATTCCACTTCTATATGTACTTGTAGCATTATATGGACTTATGGAAGGCATATTTCAGCCAGCGTATGCGGCTGTAAGAGCGAAAGTATTTGTACCAGAAATTCGCAATGCAGCTAATGCATTAACGCAAATGAGTAATCAAGGTATACGACTAATTGGACCAGCTCTTGGAGGATTAATCGTTTCAGTTGCATCTGCTGGAATAGGGTTTGAACTAGATGCAGTAACGTATTTGTTATCATTTTTTTGTTTATTATTTTTAAGAGAAATAAAGTTTAAAAAAGTAAAATCTATTGAAAAGAAAAAAGTCGATTATAAACAAGAGTTTATGGAAGGTGTTTTTGTTTTAAAAAGTCATCCGTGGCTATGGATTACAATTTTAGTCTTTTCTTTCATCAATATTTGTTATGCAGGAATTATCGTCGTATTAATTCCATGGTTATTTAATGTTCATCATCATTTTGAAGCATATGTGTATGGATTAGGAATGGCATCCTCTGGTGTTGGAGCTGTAGTTGCTGCGCTAATATTTGGCGGGAGAGAACGGTGGTATAAGCGGGGAGTACTTGCCTATGGTGGTGTTTTAATAAGTGGTTGTGCGCTTTTAATAATGCCGTTCATTACTTGGGCACCTGTTTTAATTATATTAATGGCAATTGAAGGGTTCGGTATGATGATATTTGGACTCATTTGGGAGACGAGTTTACAAGAGCTTGTGCCAGAAGAAGCATTTGGAAGAGTGGCAAGCCTTGATATGTTAGGTTCATTTGCTTTATTGCCACTAGGTTATGTAGCTGTAGGATGGTTAGCTACTGTCATAGGTGGCGAGATAACGATTATAACACTAGCTATTTTAGTACTTGTAACAATTGGAGTAGCATTATGTGTGCCGAGTATTCGAAGATTTGATTGATGATATAAGGGAAGGTGGGAACGACTTATATGCTTATAGAAAATTTGAACGATATAGTCGCAAAGGAATGGGACGACCAATATACTTTGCAGGAAAAGGTCTTTGAAGCAAAAAATTTCACAGTCTATATTGCTACCCATAGAGAAAATAAGCTAGCATATAATCAACTAGTATTAATAAAACATTTTTGTAACGAAAAGCCTTCCGTGCATATTTGGCATAAGAAAATTAGCACCGATGCAACAAAACTGGACATAACAAAAGAAGTGACAGAAGCCATTCAAACTGGTTTTGTAAATGAAGAGTAAGCCCTAATTAAATTAGGGCTTACTCTTCATTAAATACAAATGTTTGTTTCATTTTTTTACTTTCATTTACTGGATGGCCGTTGTAAGAAAAGTTCTTTTCTTCCCAAGTAATCACAACTTTAAAATTATGACTATTAAAGTCTAATGGGAATACCATGTAGTCAAAGCTTGTATGACTTTTAGAAATATTTTCATTAGGTGTAGTAGGTTTAAAGGTAGCTTTAGAGGTAGGATTGTTATCAAGTATTTCCACGGATACGTTTGATACATCATGACCGATGTTTTTTACGAGTAAACTATATGTATCAAATACACCTTGTTTTGGCTGGATTGCTTGCTTGTTTACGTTATGAGATTTATCAATTTCGATATACCATTGTTTAGACTTTGATGCAATTGGTAGTGATTGAAATGTGTATGCACTAGCTTGTATTGGTAGTGCTAAGCATATAAGCGTAAAGAGAGTTAATATTTTTCGTTGCATTTTTTGAGAGCTCCCATTCTGTAACGGATTTATTTATTATTATCTTCTCTTTATGTTAAGTTATACCATATAATGTAAGGGATTCGTTTTATGAATATTGGGTTAGGAGTTATTATATTATTTGCTATGCTTGTACTTAGTTTTATTACATCTTTTTCTAAACAAGAAAGCCGATCCGCCTTTAGGCATGGAATGAAATGAAAGGGAAGTTGGATCCGAAATACTACTAAAAACCGTAAGGATCGTGGTACTTTAAGTATCCGAAGTTTAGATAGTGTCTTCAGATTTTTTATTTTAATTTTTCGGAAATAAATGATAATAGAAGAATGTTTTAAGGTGTTGGTTGAAGGGATATGTAACGAGTTTGATATGGCAATGGTATGTGATACTAACAGCGTTCATTTGTTTTTAATTAAACGGACGGTCATCCCCTTAACCCTACAAATAAAATGATTAATATCAAAATGTTTAAGAGAAGAATTCTCTCATCATAAGGTTAAATAGTAATAGTATGTTTAAGGGATTAAAGAAGGAAGCTGTGTAAAGGTCATACTACACAGCTTTTTTGTACATCTAATTTTAGAATAATCAATTAAGTGTATTTAATTGTTACGTATACGTAGTTCTGTCTCACTATCAAAAAAATGTGCTTTTGTTAAACTAAAGGCTACTGAAAGTTTATCGCCAGCTTTCAGTTCTGATCGAGCATTAATTCGTGCGACAAAACTTTGATTTTCAAGTTTTCCATGTATCATAGTCTCAGCACCTAATAGTTCAGCAACTTCAACATTAATTTCGACAGTTGAATCGGGAGAAGATTGAAGGACAATTGGTTCATCGTGAATGTCTTCTGGACGAATACCGAGTATAAGTGTTTTTTTATTGTATCCCTTTTTCTGCAATTTTTTTAATTGCCCTTCTGGTACTTTAAAACGAATGTTTTCTATATGAAAATAGTTATCTTTTAATGTTCCAGTAAAAAAATTCATAGCTGGAGAACCAATGAATCCGCCAACAAAAACATTTTCAGGAGTATCATAAACTTCTTTTGGTGTACCAACTTGTTGTATGATACCATCTTTCATCACAACAAGGCGTGATGCCATTGTCATTGCTTCCGTTTGGTCATGTGTTACATATATAGTAGTTGTGTTTAAGCGGCGATGAAGCTTAGAAATTTCTGAACGCATACTTACACGTAATTTAGCATCTAAATTGGATAGAGGCTCGTCCATTAAGAATACTTTTGCATCACGAACGATAGCTCTTCCTAATGCCACACGCTGGCGCTGTCCACCCGATAATGCTTTTGGTTTTCGCTTTAAATAATCTTCAAGACCTAATATTTTTGCTGCCTCAGTTACACGACGATTAATTTCATCTTTTGGTAGTTTTCGTAATTTTAAACCAAACGCCATATTATCGTAAACAGACATATGTGGGTATAGTGCGTAATTTTGAAATACCATTGCAATGTCACGATCTTTTGGAGCGACGTCATTCATAAGTTTATCATCAATATAAAATGAGCCGTCAGAAATGTCTTCTAAACCTGCAATCATCCGTAGAGTAGTTGATTTTCCACAACCAGAAGGGCCAACAAATACAATAAACTCTTTATCTTGAATATGTAAATTGAAGTCAGAAACAGCAGTTGTTTTATTATCGTATAATTTGAAAATATGATTTAATACGAGTTCGGCCATTATACATCACCCCTATTTTTATAATTAACTGAATTATAAGTTTTATTTAATGTAAGGTGAATTGGTAAGTTGCACAAAAAAAGTTAATTTTTTTATGCAAAATTACGAGATGTTCAAAGAAAGAAAAGCCAAATAAACAGCCACAGCACCTTCAAATGTTTTTATATTCAATCCTGTTTTTTCAATAAATTTGTCAATTCGATACTGTAAAGTATTTCGGTGTAAATATAATTGTTTAGCCGCAAGTGATACATTTAAATTACATTGGAAGAATACTTTAATACTCTCTATTAGTTCTTTATCATTGGAAACATTTTCCAATAAACGATTTGTATATTTTTCTCTTTTTTCTTTTGGTAATAAGGTCATTAATTGATAAGGGAGAAGTTGTTCAATGTATGTAATTTTCTTTGATAAATAGGGAGAAAGATAAGAAAATAAATTTCGTTCCCATTGATACAAGTGAGAAACTTGATTGGTTTGGGTGTAGTGTCTGCCGACAAAAAAGGATAAGGATATAAAAAAATCTGTTTCTAGCGTATCAAGGGCTGTTTGTAATCTATATTCAGATATATTTTCTGTTAAGATGAGGACTCCAGTTTGTGAAGTTTCCCATATTGTAGGAGTATCAAAACCAAGTATTGAATGTAAAGCATTATGAAATTCTTCTCGTTCCGTTATAGGATGCGTTGTGAAGAAATGTAAAAAGCGTACAGATGTTATTTGAATATCTTTACTCTGATATAACGCTTCGTACCAATACTTTTCTATTTTTGTTTCGTAGCATGTGTCAGTATGGATGGGAGTTAAGAGGGATGAAAGCAATTGACACTCCCGTTTATGTAAGCGAGATTTACGAATTCCTACTCTATTCCCGTCAATCAAAAACCAACTGTAATCTTCAGAAAGTATGGCTTCATTAATTTTTATATCTTTAGCGTAATATTTTTTTAATTGTTGAATCATATCAACACTCCTTATCTTTATATTATTTATTAATAACAAATTATATAGGGATAATGGATTAATACAGTTCGTGATAAAAATTTAAAAAATTCAGAAAATATATTGCAGAGGAAAAAGTGATAGTGTTATACTTCATAACAACTGGTAATGACAACATCATGTCGTGATCAAATTGGTATATGTATAAATAATATATCAATGATAGTTTATTCCTTCAACTGGTAATGACATAAGTCTACTAAAATTGATAGGGAAGGGAGAGACGAGCATTGTTTTTATAAATGAATAAAATCCGTTTGTAAACGCTTTATTTACAAGGTGCTCCAAATCTTTTGTAAAGTTGATTATATTAGTTTAATTTGTCGTCAGTGAATTACAAGAAACATAAGTAAAGATTATGTTATATAGATGATTGTTTCTAGAGGAGGAAAAGGGATGAAAAAGTGGTTTATTTTCTTTTTGTCAACATTGCTATTGGCAATAGTAGGATGTTCTAACAGTGGCGAAAAAGTTAACACGTCATCTAAAGATGAAAAAATAGAATTACGGTATGCACTTTGGGATAAGAAACAACTACCAGCAGTGGAAAAAGTGGTTCAACAGTTTAATGAAAAACATCCGAATATTAAGGTGAAAATAGAATTAACAGCGTATGGGCAGTATTTTCAGAAGCTTGAAACGGCAGCAACAGGAAATGCATTGCCGGATGTATTTTGGATGAATGGACCAAATGTTGTGAAATACGCTTCGGGGAAAGTATTGATGCCTTTGGATGATAAAGCGAAAAAGGATAAGTATAAATTGGAAAATTATCCGAAATCTTTAGTTGATTTATATACAGTAGATAATAAAACTTACGGTATTCCAAAAGATTTTGATACAACGGCACTTTGGTATAATAAAAAATTATTTGATGAAGCTGGAGTAGCATATCCAGATGATTCATGGGATTGGGAGAAAATGAAAGAAGCTGCAAAAAAATTGACGAAAAAGGAAAAAGATGTTTGGGGATTTGCAGCAGCAATGGGAAATCAAGGTGGCTATTATGATCTCATTTACCAAAATAAAGGGTATGTTCTTTCTAAAGATAAAAAAACAGTAGGATTTAATAAACCACAAGCAATTGAAGCGTTTAATTATAACATTAGTTTTATTAAAGAAGGATTATCACCAACATTTGCTCAAATGACAGAGACAACAGCATCTGATTTGTTTTTATCAGGTAAAGTAGCGATGATTTTTGATGGGCCTTGGATGGTACCAGAATATAAGAAAAATCCTGATTTAAATATTGCTGTTATGCCAAAAGGGAAAGAAAGAGCTGTTATGATTCATGGTCTAGCAAATGTCATCTCAGCGAAAACAAAATATCCGGATGCAGCTTGGGAATTTGTGAAATATTTAGGTTCTAAAGAGGCAGCAGATGTGTTTGCAGAAACTGGAACAGTTATTCCTGCTTTTAATGGAACACAAGAAGCATGGGTTAAATCCGTTCCAAACTTGAATTTACAAGCGTATATCACTGGTCTTGAATATTCTTACCCATTACCGAGTGTGAAAAATACAGGAGCTTTATGGGAGCAAGAAACAAAAGTATTAAAAAGGGTATGGGGAGGAGAATTGAATGTTGAAGATGCAACAAAAGAATTAACAGAGAAGGCAAATGAAGTTCTTTCTAAAAAATAAGGAGAGGGATTCTCTCCTTACTTTAAATCAAAAATTATGGGAGGAGTGAAGAGATGGAGGATCTATCAATAAAGGTAGTGGAGCAAAAACACACACATATACAAAAAAAATATAAAAAGAAAAAGAAATTAGATTATATATGGGCATATGTCATGATTGCCCCAACTATGCTAGGGTTATTCATTTTTTATATGTGGCCAATTTTGCAAAATATTTATTTTAGTTTTACAGCGTGGGATGCGTTTGGTAGCTATGAATGGATTGGATTAGAAAACTATAAAAAGATGTTTACTGATCAAGATTTAGGAAAGGCTTTTCAAAATACATTTATTTATATCGTGCTTACTGTTCCAATCAGTATATTTTTATCCATCATATTAGCGGTGCTATTAAATCAAAACATTAAAGGGAAATCCCTGTATAGAACATTATATTTTTTACCTGTTATTACAATGCCTGCTGCAATCGCGATGGTATGGAAATGGATCTATAATTCTGACTATGGGTTACTCAATTACATGTTATCATGCTTTGGAATTGATGGTCCTAATTGGCTTACCAACCCTAACATTGCATTATATTCAATTATTATAGTTGCGATTTGGGGTGGGATAGGATATAACATGGTTATTTTTCTATCTGGTCTCCAAAACATCCCTAAAACATACTATGAAGCAGCAATTATGGATGGAGCCCGGCCAATTACAATTTTCTTTAAGATTACATTGCCACTTTTATCGCCAGTTATTTTCTTTGTAACGATTATGTCTTTAATTGGAGCATTTCAAGTATTCGATCTCATCTTTATGATGATTGGTAGAACAAGTAATGTAATTGAAAATACACAATCTATTGTTTATTTATTTTATCAAAATGCCTTTATTTTGAATGAAAAAGGATATTCGGCAGCCATAGCAGTTGTATTATTAATTATTATATTAATCATTACAGCGATTCAAATGATATTACAGAAAAAGTGGGTGCATTATGATGAATAAAAGAGTAGGTGCAGTCAATAAAAATAAAATTATGATTCATACAATGCTTATCATAGGTGCCTTATTAACCATTGGTCCTTTTATTTGGATGATATTAACGTCTCTAAAGACTTATGCAGAATCTGTTCAAGTTTCACCAGTTATTATCCCATCTCAATTTATGTGGAGTAACTATACGGAAATATTCAACTTATTACCATTTTTAAAATTTATGATGAATACTGTAATTGTTACAATAGCTAGAACGATTGGGCAGTTGTTTTTATGCTCATTAGCAGCTTATGCTTTTGCTAGAATACAATTTCCAGGTAGAAATGTACTGTTTTTACTAACTCTTTCCGTCCTAATGGTTCCAGCTCAAGTGTTTTTGCTTCCACAATATTTAATTATGGTAAAACTGGATTGGTTGAATACATTACAAGCGGTAATTGTACCTGGGTTATTTAGTGCATTTGGTACCTTTTTATTGCGTCAGTTTTTTATGGGCGTTCCAAAGGAACTAGAAGAAGCGGCGAGATTAGATGGTTGCAATCACTTCCAAATTTATTGGTATGTTATGCTGCCTCTTGCGAAACCAGGTTTAATTGCACTTGGTATATTTACAACACTCTGGTCTTGGAATGAATTGATGTGGCCGATGATTGTAAATAATTCACCAGATATGATGACATTATCAGTTGGTTTATCTTCACTACAAGGGCAATATGCAACAAACTATCCTGTACTAATGGCGGGATCATTTTTAGCGATTTTACCAATGTTGTTATTGTTTATTTTTTTACAAAAACAATTTATTGAAGGAATTACAATTACAGGTGGAAAATAAGAATAATAGAATAGGAGAGGATATGTATGATTACGGCGGCATTAATTGGGGCAGGAAGTCGTGGAATGTACGCTTATGCTTCTTACGCGTTAGAACATCCAACAGAGATAACTTTTGTTGCGGTTGCAGAATTGGATAATGCAAAAAGACAGAAATTCTCTGAAATGCATAACGTTTCGGAAGATATGCAATTTGAAACATGGGAAGAGTTATTAGCGAAAGAAAAGCTTTGTGATGTATTGCTTATTTGTTCGCCCGACCGGTTTCATTATAAACCTGTAATGCAAGCGATTGAGAAGGGATACAAAATTTTATTAGAAAAACCAATGTCACCAAGTCCTAAAGAGACATTGGAAATTGCAGAGGCTGCCACGAGATATAACGTGTTATTAACAGTATGTCACGTGTTAAGGTATGCACCATTCTATAGGACTTTAAAAGAAATTGTTGATCAAAAGAAGATAGGGGATATCGTTTCAATTCAATGGAATGAAAATGTCGGTCATTGGCATCAAGCACATAGTTTTGTAAGAGGGAATTGGCGTAATAAGTCTGAATCAAGTTCAATGATTTTGCAAAAATGTTGTCATGATATGGATGTGCTACAATGGCTTGTGGGTGCAGAGTGTGAAAAGATTTCATCTTTTGGAAGTTTGACTCATTTTAAATCCGAACATGCACCTAAGGGTTCGACGTTACGTTGTACAGATGGTTGTGAAGTTGAGGGAAACTGCCAATATTCTGCTTTAAAATGGTATTTACATGAGAGAGATGAATGGCCAGCGAATGTAGTTTCTATTGATACAAGCATTGAAAATAGACTGGAGGCACTAAAAAAGGGACCTTATGGGCGTTGTGTGTACCATTGTGACAATGATGTTGTGGATCATCAAGTAGTAAATTTGCTGTTTGATAATGATGTAACAGTTGCTTTTACAATGTCTGCATTTACAAAAGAGTGTTGCCGTACGTTTAAAATTATGGGAACACATGGTGAAATTCATGGTCATGATGTCTTAAATGAATTGAAGGTCAAATATTTTTCAGGTGAAGTTGAAACGATTTACCCAAAAACAATAGAAGGTGGACATATGGGAGCAGATAATGCAATTATGACTGATTTTATCGAAAAGGTAAAAAGCAATAAAACAGAAAGTTTAACGTCTGCAATGATTTCGGCAAATAGTCATTTGATTGCATTTGCTGCTGAAAGATCAAGAATAACGGGTGAAACAGTAAATCTTAAGCAATATGTGACAGAGTTACAACAATCGATGAATCTAGCAAAGTAAGAAGAGTGCATATAAAGAAACAAATTAAATATACGATTCAAGTAAATTTTAACAGATAGAATAAGCTTATCTTTCTCTGTGAGAAAGTAATGGTAATTCCTATTTTCATTCGATATAATAGCCATAAACTGGTCATAACAACTTTATAGATGAGGGAGTAAAACATGATTGCAAAAGATAATCGAACACCATTATACTACCAACTAATGGATATTATTGTGGAGCAAATTGAAACTGGGAATTTACAAGAACATGATAAGCTTCCATCAGAACGTGAACTATGCGAGATTCATGATGTAAGTAGAACAACAGTAAGGCAGACGATGCAAGAATTAGAAAAAGAAGGATATATTTATAAAAAACATGGTAAAGGGAGTTTTGTCTCACCTCGTGTATTTAATCAAAGTCTTGTCCGTTTTTATAGTTTCACAGAAGAAATGAAAAAATTTGGAAAGGTTCCATCATCAACAGTCGTATCATTTTCCATAATTCATTGCGATAAAAAAATATCGAAAATTATGAATCTTAACAATGGAGAAGAGGTGTATCAAATTACGAGATTAAGGTTAGCTGATAAAGAACCCATGCTATTTGAAACATCTTATATTCCTGTAAAGTTCTTTCCATATTTAACGAAGAAAGAATTAGAAGAAACACCAATGTACGAGATTTTCCGTACAAAATACCAAGTTCATATCACACGTGCGGTGGAAAGTTTCAAAGCGATTGCAGCAGAAAAAGAGCATGCAACATGGCTACAAGTTGAAAAGAATGAACCATCTTTATCTCTAGAACGTATTGCATATGCGAAAGAAAATATAATTGAATACACACAGACCATTGCAAGAGGAGATAAATTTACTTACACAGTTGAATTACAATAAGTATAGTTATACTTATTGTAATTCAACTGGTAATGATGACGTGATAAGATGTGGACTAATATTAAGGGGGTTCTGAAATGTTATTACATGCAAATGATGAAATAAGAGAAACATCTGGAGCGTGTTTTACAGCGAAAGAAATTGCACAACAGCCAGATCTTTGGGAGCAAGTATATTTGAATTTTCAAAGCAAACATCATGAAATTATAGACTTCTTTTCACGTATTTCAAGAGATCATGAACAAGTGAGGGTTATTTTCACTGGTGCAGGGACATCCGCTTTTGTTGGAGACACAATTGTTCCATATGTAAAAAGGATTACGGATTTAAAGAAAATGCATATTGAAAGCATTCCAACAACAAATATAGTCTCAAGTCCTTATTACTATCTTCAGCCAGACATCCCAACAATTTTAGTGTCTTTTGCTCGCTCAGGCAATAGTCCAGAAAGTGTAGCGGCAGCGCAATTAGGAGAACAAATTATTCATTCAGTTTATCATATTATTTTAACATGTAATGAAGAAGGAAATTTAGCGAAGCAATTTCAGCATAAAGAGAACGCTTTTGTTATGTATATGCCACAGGAGGCAAACGATCAAGGGTTTGCAATGACAGGAAGTTTTACCTCTATGATGTTAACTGCACTTATGTTATGTAACTATAATCAGACCCATCTTTTAGAACCTAGCATTATGGATATTGTAAGATTAGGAAAAGATGTAATCAAAAAACAAGAACAGGAAATTCAACGAATTGCAGAAAAAGAATTTCGTAAAATTGTATTTTTAGGATCAGGCGTATTCGAGGGACTTTCTCGAGAGGCTGCTTTAAAATTTTTAGAGTTAACTGCTGGTCGTATCCCAGTTACGTTTGACACAACACTTGGGTTTAGGCATGGACCGAAATCAATTTTAGATAAGGATACAGTTGTTGTATTATTTTTATCTAATGATGAGTATACGAAAAAATATGATCTTGATTTATTAAAAGAGCTTTTTCAAGAGAAAGAAAGAAGCGAGATTATTGTTATAGCACATCAAGATAATCAGGAAGCAAGGCGAAATTCAAATACGTTTTTATGCAATGACGGACGCAATCTGAAAGATGACATGTATATTACGTTTATTTATATATTATACGGACAAATTTTAGCGTTATATAAATCTATTGCATTAGGGATTACTCCAGATAACCCTTGTCCAAGTGGAAGTGTAAATCGTATCGTTCGAGGGGTAACAGTACATCCTTATAAAGGAAAGGAATAGCAATTTATGAACTACTATGTCAAAGCATCTATGTATCTACTAGAAGATGGTGTTCGTGAGGGTGGATATTTACATATTGTAAATGGCTACTTTCTAAAACATGTTGAAGAAATAGTAGACGGAGCGTTAGTAATGGATTTTGAAGGAAGTATTATTTCTCCAGGATTTGTGGATACACATATTCACGGTGTAGCGGGACATGATGTAATGGATAGCACATATGAATCGTTAAACAATATTTCTATTATGTTATTGGAAAATGGTGTTACGAGTTTTTTACCTACAACATTAACTGATTCTTCAGAAAATATAATGAAAGCTTTAAAAAATATAGCTCATGCAAAAAAAAGAGGAGTGGATGGGGCCAATATTATTGGAGCTTTTCTGGAGGGACCTTGTTTTACGGAGGTCTATAAAGGTGCACAAAACTCTAAATATTTTATTGATCCAACCATTGAAATGTTAGAGGAGTGGATTGTTGCATCAGAAGGGACAATTAAAAAAATTGCCATGGCACCAGAGAGGAAAGGTGCTATTGCGTGTATACATCATGCTGTGAAAAAGAATATTCATGTAGCAATTGGGCATACGAATGCAAACTATGAGATATGCCAGAATGCGATTCAAGCAGGAGCGACGATTTTTGTGCATACGTTTAATGGAATGAAAGGATTACATCACCGTGAACCTGGCGTTGTTGGAGCGGTACTCTCAACTGAGCATGTGTATGGTGAAATCATTGTAGATGGACATCATGTACATCCAAGCGTAGTGAATATTTTATATAAATGTAAAGGATACGACAAAACTTGTTTAGTTAGTGACTGTATGCGAGCGGGCTTATTAGGGGATGGCACATATAATTTAGGAGAATTTGTTGTCCAAGTGCAAGACGGCATTGCCCGAACAGAGGCGGGTTCTTTAGCAGGAAGTACACTTCGATTTATTGATGGTGTGAAGAATATAGAGAAATGGACAAATGCATCGTTATGGGAATGTGTTCATATGGGATCGTTAATTCCTGCTAAAAGTATTGGAGTTGATAATGAAATTGGAAGTATAGCACCAGGGAAAAGAGCTGATTTTCTTATATTAACAGAGGATTTAGATCTTATAGGAACAGTTGTAGGGGGAGAAATGAAATATAAAAAGAATAAAGAGAGGATTTGAGAGTATGCTTGTTTCAACTCAATTTATACTGAGAAATGCACAAGAACAGGGTTATGCGGTTCCGGCTTTTAATATTCATAATTTAGAAACTTTAAAAGCAGTAATTGAATCCGCAGTAGAGCTTAGGTCACCTGTTATTATAGCTGCTACACCAGGCACAATAAAATATATGGGAAAAGAATATCTTTTGCATATGATTGAAGCAGCGAGAAAGCAATATGAAATACCAATTAGCCTACATTTAGATCATCATGAGGATATAAGTGATATTAAAAATTGTATTGATTCAGGAGTTCGCTCTGTTATGATTGATGCATCGCATCATCCATTTGAAGAGAATATTCAGATTGTTCAGGAAGTTTCGTTGTATGCAAAACAATATGGAGTAACAGTAGAGGCTGAATTAGGGCAATTATCAGGAATAGAAGAAGATATAAAAGTAGAAAACTCAATTTATACAGATCCTTACCAAGCGAAAGAATTTGTAGAACGCACGAATATTGACTCATTGGCAGTTGCAATTGGAACGGCACATGGACTATATAAAGGGGAACCAAAATTAGATTTACAAAGATTAATAAATATCAGAAAGCAAGTCAATATTCCTCTTGTACTACATGGGGCATCTGGATTATCAGACAGTTTAGTGCAAGAAACGATTCGTTTAGGAATTTGTAAAGTAAATATTGCAACAGAGCTAAAAATTGCATTCGGAACAGCATTACGCCATTATCTACATTCTCATCCAGAAGAAAATGATCCGCGTAAATATTTTTCAGATGCAATTATGGCGATGAAACGGGTTGTTGCAGATAAAATAAAGATGTGCAAAAGTTTAAATCGTGTGTAAGGAGATATTCTTATGATTGCGACAATTACATTGAATCCATCTGTTGATATGCGATATGAATTAGGAGAATTAAAACTAAACAAAATACATCGTACGAAAGACTATGAAAAAACTGCGGGTGGAAAAGGCATTAATGTATCGAGAGTACTTCGTTTGCTTGGAGAAGAAGTAACAGGAGCTGGGTTACTTGGTGGTAGTAATGGTGAGTTCATAAGAAAAAGATTGAAAGATTTATCGATTATTGATGAGTTTGTTTCCGTTAAAGAAGAAACTCGCAATTGTATAGCGTTAATCACAAAAAAATCTGCGTCAGCTACTGAAGTATTAGAAGCAGGACCAGCTATTTCAGAGGATGAAATAGCTCTTTTTATAAAAAAATATGAAAGGATAGTAAAAGATTTTGAGTTTATTGTTGCATCGGGAAGTTTACCTAAGGGTATTCCAAATTCATTTTATCAACAGTTGGCACAAAAGGCGGCTGAAAACGGTAAAAAATTCATATTAGATACAAGTGGAGAACCATTATTGCATGGCATACAAGGAAAACCATTTTTAATTAAACCAAACAGGCAAGAAATTTGTCAGTTGCTTCAAAAAAAACGTGTGTCACAGGAAGAAATGATTGCGGAAGCAACTAAAATCTGCGAGGGGGGCGTGCAGTATGTTTTGTTATCACTTGGAAGAGAAGGAGCGATACTTATTACGAAAGATGAAAGCATAAGGGCAATTATTTCAGAAATAAAAACAATCAATGCCGTTGGCTCAGGTGACGCAATGGTTGCAGGAATAACGTTAGCACTCGCAAAGGGGTATGGGATAAAGGATGCACTTCGTTTTTCGGTGGCGTGTGGAATGGCTAACGCAGCTGAGGAAATAACAGGTTACATACAGCTTAAAAATGTAGAGAATTTCTATAATGAAATTACAATTGTCTAAAAGTAGGAAGGGGAGAAATATGGGGAAGTACGTTGCTTGTTTTGATATTGGAGGAACTTTTATAAAATATGCAATGATTGATGAACAAGGAATGGTACATGAACAAGGGAAAATAACAACACCAGTACAAAATCAAAAGAAAGAAATTTTGTATCGCATTTGTGAAGTAATATATGAGTTTGAAAAGAGCTATAAAATTCATTCTGTAGGTGTATCATCGTGTGGGATTATTGATAATATCAAGGGGGAAGTTCTGTATTCTGCCAATATTTCGGGATATAGCGGTACAAAAATAGCAGATTACATTTATAGTGAGACAGGGTATGTGGCGAGTATTGAAAATGATGTTCGTTCAGCTTGTCTCGGTGAAATGTGGAAAGGAGTAGGGCAGGGGAAAGAACATATTGTTTTAATCACACTTGGAACCGGAATTGGTAGTGGAATCATTATAAATGGCAAAATGCTTCAGGGAGTGAAAGGATTAGCAGGAGAGCTTGGTCATATGATAATTGTTCATAATGGAGAAAAATGTAGTTGTGGCGGAGAGGGATGTTATGAGAGATATGCATCGACTTCGGCATTGATTCGTCAGTATAAAGAAGCATCAAAAATTCAAGGGCTAGAGATAGGTACAATCACAGGTGAAGAAATTATAGAACGTATGTACAGAGGAGAACGATTGGCAAAGGATGTATATGAACAGTTTCTACAGTATGTTGTTGCTGGTTTAGTAAATATTACTTATATATTTAACCCCGAATTAATTATTATTGGGGGAGGTATTACAGAGCAAGGTGAACCATTTTTGAAACAAATTCAAGAAAGGTTCCATGACAAAATAATGGATATCTATCAAAATAAGGTGGAAATCGCTTTAGCATCATTACATAATGATGCTGGTGTATATGGAGCTTGTTATGTAGCGTTGAATCAATGTGAGGAAAAGTCAATGAATATATAATTTTAGAAGATATTTATCGAGAATAGTTAACACGTAGAGCTTTTTATTTTTAAACAACCATTATCTTGTTTATATATCAGCTGATGGTTGTTTTTGTTTGAAATATTAATAGGAATATACATTTGTTGATGATGTGCTATAAAGTATGTACGGATGTGATTTATCAGTTCGGTTCTCGATTTGAAGTATAAGTCAAAGGGAATAGAATTATGAAGAAATTACCAAAAGTATGGTAAGATAACATTGTCATACAACAAGGGGGATTTGTTTTATGGAAAATGGAGTTCTTGCTAAAGTAGATGTAACGAAAAGAATTGAATCGAAATCTAAGTACAATAAGAAACTTGAAAAATATCAAAGGCGCTTATTAGCGTTGCAGCAAATTGTAAAAGAAGAAAAAATTGCAGTTATGCTCGTTATGGAAGGCTGGGATGCGGCTGGAAAAGGCGGAGCGATTAAACGAGTGACAGAGCACCTTGATCCGCGTGGGTTTCAAGTAAATCCAATTGGAGCACCAGCACCTCATGAGAAACGGTACCATTACTTGCAACGTTTCTGGCGGAAACTACCTCAGTACGGGCAAATTACTATTTTCGATCGCTCGTGGTACGGCCGCCTGTTAGTTGAGCGTGTTGAAGGTTTTGCTACAAAGGAAGAGTGGATGAGAGCGTATGGTGAGATTAATGATTTTGAAAAACTACTAACAGATGATCATTATATAATCGGTAAGTTTTTCTATCATATTAGTAAAGATGAACAGTTAAAGAGGTTTAAAGATAGAGAGAATAATCCTTTAAAAAGATGGAAAATTACAGATGAAGATTGGCGTAACCGTGAAAAATGGGACGAGTATGTTGAAGCAATGGAAGACATGTTTGAAAAAACAAATAAGCCAAATGCAAAATGGCAAATAATCGCGAGCAACGATAAATTATACGCACGTTTGAAAACGTTGAAAGTGATTATTTCGTTAATTGAGGATTATTTTGTAGAGCATGGTATAGAATTGCCTTCTTATTATTATGAAATGAAAGAAGGTAAGACAGAAGGTTTTGAAATGAATCAAGATGTAGTTGTAAAATAGTACAAGGTTTGTTTATGAAATATAAAGTAGAAATACCCTGTAATTTTGAACAATAAAATTACAGGGTGTTTTTTATTTAGAAACATTTTACAAATAACAGAATAAGGTATATAATCAATAATCATATTAACAATGTTAATATAATTATTGATTATATACTATGTGGGGGTCTTATTTTGAAAGGAAGAGATGTTGTTTTAGGTTTGTTGATGGAAAAAGAATTGTCTGGTTATGATATTAAAATTGTGTTTGAAGACGTATTTACTCATTTCTTTGATGGAAGTTTTGGAATGATCTATCCAACGTTACGTCAGTTGGAAAAAGAGGGGAAAATAAAAAAAGAAGTTGTTATGCAAGAAGGGAAACCAAATAAGAAAATGTACTTTATTACAGATGAGGGGCGTGAAGAGTTTTATCAATACATGCAAACGGATGTAGAGAAAGATGTTTTACGTTCAGATTTTTTAATGAGGATGTATTTCGGTAATTATAGCGATGATCAGGCGATAAAAAGATGGATTAAGGACGAAATTGAAAGGAAAGAAGCATACATTGCGGATCTACGTCTGAAATATGAAAAGTGGAGAGAAGGTATTACTTTTGTTGAGGAAATTTCACTCGATGTAGGTATCGCATCGTATAGTGCTCAAGTTGAGACATTGAAAAGAAAACTAGAACAATTAGAAACAAAAAAACAATAAAACAGAAGAATGAAAAACAAGTTCACAATAAATAAAGGGTGGATGAATATGGAGCAATCAAAGGGGATTAAGATTGTCTTTTTAATGTGTTTAGGTATATTTCTTTGTATGATTGATACGACTATTATGAATATAGCTTTACCAGCGATACAAACGAGTGTAAATACTTCATTGGAAAAGATGTCTTGGGTATTAAATGTTTATACAATGACAATAGCAGTACTTGCTATTCCGTTAGGGCGGATAGCTGATATCTTTGGAAAAGCAAAGATGTATATTCTTGGTTTGGTGATTTTTGGTGGCGGGTCAGTACTGTGTGCTTTTGCTAATACGGGAGATTTTCTTATCTTGTCTCGCTTTATACAAAGTGTAGGGGCAGCGATTTTATTTCCAACTAGTATGGTAATTGGTGTATCAGCAATGCCATTAGCTAAGAGGCATGTTGCACTTGCAATTTTAGGTGTAACACAAGGTCTGTCAGCTGCAATGGGACCAGTAATAGGTGGAATTATTACACAAAATTTTGGTTGGAGATGGGTGTTCTTCGTAAATGTTCCAATTTGTATTCTTGGAATCCTTTTATGCTGCACTATGTTAAAAATAAAAAATGAAGAACGTATTATCTCAAAAATAGATTGGGTAGGATTACTATTAAGTAGCTTAGCAATTTTCTCTTTTACTCTCATATTAGTAAAAGGAAATACATGGGGATGGCAAAGTAATATAGCTTTGTCTTGCTATGCACTTAGTACTATTTCTCTTATTCTATTTGTTTTAGTAGAACGAAAGATTCATAATCCGATGGTGAATTTAAATTTATTTAAAGATCGAATGTTTGTCGGAGCATCTATCGTTGTCATATTAAGTAATGTATTTTTAATTGGAGTTACTGTATTACTTCCAACATTCTTAACGAAAATACAAGGTCGAACGGAAATTGAAGCAGCTTTTTTAGTGACACCTATTTCAGCAATGATATTTTTTGTCTCACCAGCTGCAGCAACTTTAATTAAAAAACTCGGAAAAGTAACTATTATTTTATCAGGCTTTCTTGTTATGGGCTTATCTTATTATTGGTTGCAAATGATTGATGTTAATTCAACAAATATAGAAATTATTATTCCATGTATGATATTAGGTGCTGGATATGGTTTAGTAGTAGGACCAATTACAGTTTTAAGTGCGTCTTCGTTTGAAGGAGAATTATTAACTGCTTCTCAAAGTGTTGTGTCAATGTTGCGGCAAGTAGGGATTGTTTTAGCGGTCGCAATATTTGTATCTAACTTAACTCACAACTTAACTGTAAATAAAGAGAATGTATATCGTTATGCAGAAGAAAAGGTGCGTAATATTCATGTGAGTAGTGTCGAGCAAGCTGAGATATTACAAGTAACAAAAGAAAAAATAGAGAATCAAAGTATAGAAACGAATGTAGAAAAGCATCAAAATGAAAAATTTGTAGGGTTAAATAAAGAGAAAAAAGACGAATTAATTCACCAAAAAGTAGATGAAGTATTAAATGCTGTTCCAGTAGAATATAGAGATATAAAAAGAGAAGAAGTTATGAATCAAGTGACAAATGAAGTTGAAAAACAAGAGGAAAGTATAAAGAAAGAAGTACTCGCATTTTCGAATGATGTAAACCATTATGCTAAGAACCAGATGGCTATGAGTTTTACAGATTTATATAAAGCAAGTGTGCCAATTATTTTAATTTGTGCTTTCGTAAGTTTGTTATTTTGGGAAGGGAAAGCTTTGAGTAAAAGAAGGGAAAAAAGGGTAGTAGGGGGATTGGAAGGGAAATAGGCCAAACATGAATTTTATTCTAATTATTGAAAGTTGGCTATTAACAAAGGAAAGAACTCCACGGACGAAACATGAATGGCGGAGTTCTTTCCTTTGTGCTTATAGACATATGTGTCACTATCATGAAGTATTTACTCTCATTCATTATCAGCCAAAGTCAAAGATGAACTGAATAGTATGAATAAGTATTTTTACATACAATGAATAGGTACGTATCAAGTTCAAATATAGGATGCATAATATTACTTTTATAGGATTCTACATATGTTTTCAAGGAGGTTGTATATGTCTATAAAACATATAAATCTGGGGATTCGATTTTTTCTAGAATTATGTGCTCTTGCATCATTATGTTATTGGGGCTTTCAATTTTTTTGGAATGTATATGGGAAATATGTTTTTGGTATTGGTTCACCACTACTTTTTGCAATAATATGGGGGCGGTTCATTGCACCTAAAGCATCATTAAAATTGCCAGAACCATATAGGTTTATGCTAGAAATCATCTTGTTTGGAGTTAGCTCTGTTGCTCTATATGTTGTTGATCAAAAATCTTTTGCTATTATTCTTGCCGTGTTATTTATAATAAATCGCACTTTAATCATTGTCTGGAAACAGTAAATTTACTACAGTATCTATATAAAATTACATGTCATGTAGTTTTATATTGTATTTTAATAATACAAAAGAGTAGTGTTGAAAATTAAGGGATTATTATTTGAAGTGGAGGAGCAACAAAATATGAATAAATTTAAGAGTTAAAAATTTGGGGATTTTGTTGTTCTATAGTACATTAACAAGGGGTATTAGTTTTATAGAGAGGATGAGGAAATGATAGATACAGCAGATGTTTCAATAACTAATCGTATGTACACAGAAGATGAGCAACAAAAATTATACAAACGAACGTTACTAATCGTAAGTATTTCACAAATGTTCGGCGGAGCAGGGTTGGCTGCTGGGATTACAGTAGGTGCACTTCTTGCGCAGCAAATGCTTGGGACAGATGCATTTGCAGGTTTACCGGCTGCTATGTTTACGATGGGATCTGCGATAGCGGCTTTCTTTGTGGGGAAGTTATCGCAAAAGTATGGTCGCCGCGTAGGGCTTGCAGGAGGTTTTATAGTAGGCGGGCTAGGGGCTATTGGAGTTGTGATGGCAGCTTTAACAAATAGTATTATTCTTTTACTAGTTTCTTTACTTATATATGGCGCGGGCACAGCTACAAATTTACAAGCGCGTTATGCTGGAACGGATTTAGCGAATAAGAAGCAAAGAGCAACTGCTATTAGTATTACGATGGTAATGACGACTTTTGGTGCGGTCGCAGGTCCCAATTTAGTAGGTGTAATGGGAAGGTTTGCTCATTCAATTGGAATTCCTGAACTTGCTGGTCCGTTCATATTATCAGCAGCTGCATTTATACTGGCGGGTCTTGTACTATTTGTTATGCTTCGTCCCGATCCGTTACTTATTGCTAATATGATAGAATCATATAAACAAGAACATACATATAAAGGCCAACCGGTAACAGAAGAAGCGAAAGAAAATAAAAGAGGCATTACAGTTGGAGCTATCGTAATGATACTTACTCAAATCGTGATGGTTGCAATTATGACGATGACTCCAGTTCACATGGGACACCACGGTCACGGTTTAAGTGCAGTAGGTCTTGTAATTGGTTTTCATGTAGGTGCAATGTATCTTCCATCTCTCGTTACGGGAATGTTAATTGATAAAATAGGCAGAACTACGATGAGTATAGCAGGTGGAGTAATTTTACTAGCAGCAGGTGTCATAGCTGCGATAGCGCCAAGTGATTCTATAATACTATTAATTGTTGCTTTATCTTTACTTGGCTTAGGATGGAACCTTGGTTTAATAAGTGGTACTGCTCAAATTGTTGATGCAACTATACCTTCTACACGTGCAAAAACACAAGGGAAGATAGATGTGTTTATTGCGTTAGCTGGAGCTTCTGGTGGAGCGATATCAGGAATGGTAGTAGCGAATTCGAGTTATGCAGCATTGTCATTAGCTGGAGGAGTATTAGCTTTCATGCTGATTCCTGTTGTGATATGGTCCCGAAAAGGATAACGAAATTGAAGTGAGGTTCTAGTTACTAACTAGAACCTCTTTTTATAAACTTAAATTAAATCCCACTTCACAATAAGCCCTAAATGCGTAAGACCACCGCCAAATCCGTATAGTAAAAGTGTATCTCCGTTACTTAATTTTCCTTCTTTTCTAGCTAAATCTAGTGCGAGTGGAATAGAGACGGAAGATGTATTCCCCATAAATTCCACACTCGTTAATGTTTTTTGTATTGGAATTTGAGATTTTTCACAAATAGATTCGATCATTCGTAAATTAGCACTATGAGGAATGAACCAGTCTATATCATCCTTTTGCATATTTGCGGTATGTAATAGTTCTTTTATCCCTGTTGGCACCGTGCGTGTTGCCCATTTATATACTTCTCTTCCATTTTGCACGATTTTTTCATTTGTTTGCAGTGGTGTACCATTCATAGTTGTTGTAGATAAGTTTGTTCTGTATAGATGAATACCACCGTCCCCATTTGTTCCCATGTGTGCGGCAATAAAGCTTGGTTTGTTTTCATCTCTTTCTAATAAAATGGCTCCAGCACCATCGCCAAATAAAATGCAGGTCGTTCTATCGGTGTAATCAGTAACTTTTGATAATGTCTCTGTCGCTATGACAAGTACTTTTTTATGTGATCCAGAAGTAATCAAGCTATTACCGACGTGCAAGCCATATGTGAAACCAGCGCAAGTGGCATTTAAATCAAATGCTATTGTATGAGGTATGTTGAAGTATTGTTGTATTTGGCAAGCAACACTCGGGAAAACGTAATCAGCAGTAGTAGTAGCAACAATGATACAGTCGACATCTTCTAAGTTTTTCTTGTATGTTGTACATAAATTTTCAATTGCTTTAATGGCTAAGTGTGAGGAGTATTCGTCTTCGCTAGCAATCCTTCTTTCCTTCATTCCTGTTCTTTGTACAATCCATTCATCATTCGTATCGATCATTTTTTCTAAATCATGATTAGAGAGTATTTGATTTGGAACATGAGTACCAATTGCAGTAATACGAGATTTAGAATTCATAGGAACAGCTCCTAACTTCATTTTATAACCTGATACTAATATCAGGTTATAAAAATGTCAATATAGATTTTTGGTGTATTGAACGACTTAGCTTACTATGAAGGAATTTAGCGAGTGTTGTAAAAAATAATATACGAGAAGTTTTTAAAATTGATAATGAAGTGAGTTGAGCTCCTTGAAAACAGTTTTACGCATGTTGCCTGTTGTCATTATTTGTAGCTTTATTCTTATTATTTTTTCAGAGAAATCTTATGCTTGTGATTGTATTAACGTATCAGCAGAAGAGGCCTTTCAAAAAAACGATGTAGTGTTTGAGGGAAAAGTAATTGAGGTTGGAAGGAAAGAAGGGGTTGGAATTGAAGTATTATTTGAAGTGAAGAAGATTTGGAAAGGGACAAATTCTTCGCAAATTATTGTATATACAAATGGTGGTGATTGTGTATTTCACTTTGTGGAAGGAGGAGAGTACTTAGTATATTCTTCTCAAAGAGGATTGGAAAAACAATTACACACAAATAGTTGTAGTAGAACGAAGAGATTAGATGAGGCAGGGGCGGACAAAGTAACTTTAAGTCAAATTGCAAAAGAATCTGTTCCGACAAAGAAAGTCGATTTGAAAGGTGGCATGTTGAACGGTTTAAGCTGGTGGCAAATTCTTACTCTTTCTGTAGGTCTGTTACTGATAGTAGCTCTTGTGATTTTTATTGTAAGAAAAAAGCGCAAAAAATGACGATTAAAGTAAAAATATAAAGATTTTCTTTCAGTTTCTATAGGTGGTTTAACCTTGTGAAAGCGAATTACTTATGCTACACTTTATGTAACTTAAAATGAACGGAGGGGCTTCCTTTGATCTTAATCAGATTACGTCTCAATACTTTGTGCCAATAATTGAATAGCGCTCAAAGGCTCTGTCTGTGTGCAGAGTGAACGGGATTGGTCTGCCTATTTTAAAGGAACCCTTTATTAAGCTTATATGTGAAAAAGAGGGAGGGACGAATACGCCCTCTTTTTGTTTTGCCTTTATAAATAGAATGGGATTGTATAGGTGAACACTTATAGTGGATACGTATACGATCTTGGGACTTTTTAACTATGAGATAGGATGAAAGCACAACTTTCTTCTATTTCTTTGGTGAACCCTTATCCGTTTACGAAAACACAGGCAGCGACCTGTGTTTTTTATTTTACGTAATCGAAATGGAGGAATAAATATATGGAAGAATTATTACAAAGAGCAGTTTTAGTTGGAGTGAATTTAGGTAATGAGGATGATTTTGCATATTCGATGGAAGAGCTAACGAATCTTGCAGAAGCTTGTGATGTAGAGGTAATTGGACAAGTGACGCAAAATTTACAACGTGTAAATCCATCCCATTATATTGGAAAAGGAAAGATTGAAGAAGTAGCAGCCTATGTAAATGAAGTAGGTGCGAATATGGTAATCTTTAATGACGAATTATCGCCTTCTCAAATTCGAAATTTAGAAGCAGATTTAGATTGTAAAGTAATTGACCGTACCATATTAATTTTAGATATTTTTGCGCAACGTGCGAAAACGAAAGAAGCGCAGTTGCAAGTAGAAGTGGCCCACCTTCAGTATATGATGCCTCGTTTAATTGGTCTTCGTGAATCGTTAGGAAGACAGAGCGGCGGTGTTGGTACGAAAAATAAAGGTGTCGGTGAGAAGAAATTAGAGTTGGATCGTCGTAAAATTGAAGAACAAATTTCAGTTTTAAATAAAGATTTAGAAGCTCTTGTTGCGCAGCGTCAAACGCAGCGAAAACAACGTAAGAAAAATGAAATTCCTGTTGTAGCATTAGTAGGTTATACGAACGCGGGAAAATCAACGACGATGAATGCGATGCTTGAAATTTACAATGGTACAGAAGAAAAACAAGTATTTGAAAAAGATATGTTATTCGCGACGTTAGAAACATCGGTGCGAAATATTGATTTGCCAGATAACAAATCATTTTTATTAACGGATACAGTTGGATTTGTAAGCAAATTACCGCATCACCTTGTGAAAGCGTTCCGTTCAACGTTAGAAGAAGTAGCGGAAGCAGACCTACTTATTCACGTTGTAGATTACGCAAATCCAAATTACGAACAGTTAATTGATATTACAAATGAAACGTTAAAGAAAATTGGAGTAGAAAATATCCCAACAATTTATGCTTATAACAAATCAGATATGGTAGATGTTGAAATTCCGAAAGTACAAGAAGACCGCGTTTATTTATCAGCGAAGAAACATATTGGAATGGAAGAACTTGTAGAAATGATTCGCTCACACATCTATAAAGAGTATACGAAGTGTGAAATGTTAATTCCATATGATCAAGGACAGGTAGTTTCTTATTTCAATAATCATGCGCACGTTCTATCTACGAGTTATGAAAACGAAGGTACGAAACTAGAAGTAGAATGTAAGACGAGCGATTACGAAAAGTATAAGCGTTTTGCAATTTAATAAAAAAGGCGATCCTAATATGTGTTAGGATCGCCTTTTTCTTATTCTGTAATAGAGGCCCACTTATAAGAATAAATTCCTGCAAATGGACGAATAACAACACCTTTTACTGTTGGACGCTCTAAATATACAAGACCTGATTGGAAGATTGGAGCAATGGCTGCATCATCTTCAAGTAAGATTTTCTCAGCATCTTGGAACGCTTTCCAACGTGCTGGTAAGTCAGTTACTAAAGTAGAGCTCGTTTTTTCAATTAATTCGTCGTATTGTTTGTTTGAGTAACTCATCTTATTAAACGGTCCGTCTGTAACGAACATATTTAAAAATGTTGTAGGATCAGGATAATCTGGTCCCCATGTAGAAAGTGAAATGTCATAATCACCATTTCCTTCACGATCTAAAAATGCTTTTACTGGAAGTGGTTGTAATGTGATTTTTAATCCAGGTAAGTTTTTCTCCAGCTCACCTTTTAAAAACTCACTAATTTTTTTATCGTTAGATTCATCAGTTGTTATGATTGAAAGGGAAGCGTTTTGTAAGTTTGTTTCTTTTTTCGCAGTTTCCCATAGTGTTTTAGCTTCTTTCACATTTGTTTCTACTTTTACATGACTTGTACTGCGAAAATCTTTATTGTCAGGTCCTTTTACGAATCCTTTCGGAACGAATGCATTCGCAGGTATAGAACCATTATTTAAAATCGTTGTTGCGATTCCTTGTTTATCAAAAGCAAGTGAAATAGCTTTACGAGCATTTTTGTTTGCTAATAAAGTATTCTTTTGACTAAATCGGAAAAACGTCACAGAAGGACGTTCCATTTTCTTTAAGCTCGGATCTTTTTGATATTTATCAACAAACTCTGAATTAATCGTAATTCGGTCTACTTGTTTGCTTTCAAATAAGTTAACGGCTGTTGAAGTATCTTTTACGATATTTACATTAATTTCATTTAGCTTCACATTTTTATTATCCCAGTAGTTCGGATTTTTCGTCATTTTATAACTTGTATCATGTTTCCATTCACTTAATTGGAACGGTCCGTTATACACTACATTTGCAGCTTCAAGCCCGTAATTTTTCCCTTGCGCTTCTACAACTTTTTGGTTTTGAGGATAAAATGTTGCAAACCCCATTAAACCTAAAAAGTATGGAACAGGGTGTTCTAACTGTACTTCAAGTGTTTTATCATCAATTGCCTTTACACCAAATGAATCAATTGGTAATTCTTTTTTATTTATTTTTTCTGCGTTTTTAATATCGAACATAATATGTGCGTATTCAGAAGCAGTTTCTGGATTAACAGCACGTTTCCATGCATATTCAAAATCATGAGCAGTCACTGGATCACCATTTGACCATTTTGAGTCGTGTAATGTAAATATATATGTTTTTCCGTCTTCACTCAGTTTGTACGATTCAGCAGCTGCAGGAACGGGTTTATTGTCAGGACCAGGCATATATAATCCTTCCATTACGTTGTTTAATGCAGCGTAAGAAAATCCATCGGTTGCGATAGATGAATCAAGTGTAGAAATTTCCCCAGCTTCTACAATGTTTAATACTTGTTTTGAAGATTCTTTTTTCTTTTCTCCGGGAGTTGTTGCCTCTTGTTTTTGACCACATGCTGTTAAAAACATAGATAATGTGATTGAGAGTGCAACGATCCCTTTTGTTTTTTTCTTCATATTTGTCAACCTTCCCTTCATCTCTGCCTTAGTATAAAAGAAAATATAGAAAATTTCTATAAATAAATCCGATAAAGCGTATAGAAAAAATGTATTATGTAAGAAGTGATATTTCTGGAAAAAGAAATGAAACCAGTATAGAATAGAAATGTTTCAAAAGTCAGAATTTATTACACCTACTGTAATAAATATATATTTTGTACAGGAAGGAGAAATACACATATGCAGGCAGTTTCGCAAAAAAACAGAGTAGAAACACCGACAATATATCGAATATTATTTGCGATTAGTTTCGGTCATTTTTTAAATGATTCGATGCAAGCAGTTGTGCCCGCGTTGTTTCCTATTTTGGAAAAAACGATGAATTTATCCTATATGCAAGTAGGGTGGATTGCGTTTGCGTTAAATATGACATCATCGATTATGCAACCGGTTTTTGGTATGTATTCGGATAAGAAGCCGTCACCATTTTTATTACCGCTCGGTATGTTTTCGAGTATGCTTGGGATGATTGGACTCGCGTTTGCACCGAACTTTATTATTGTTATTATTTCTGTTTTATTTATCGGATTAGGTTCCGCAGTCTTTCATCCAGAAGGCGCCCGAGTTGCTTATATGGCAGCAGGGACGAAACGAGGTTTAGCGCAAGCGATTTATCAAGTGGGAGGAAATACAGGTAATTCTCTAGCTCCTATTTTTACAGCGTTAATTTTCGTTCCGCTTGGACAAATTGGTTCTTTAGGTTTTACGGCCTTTGCGGCGGTAGGAATTGTATTATTAATTTTCGTATCAAATTGGTATAGGAATGAATTAGCGACTGGCGCTGTGAGGAGAAAAAAGAGGGCTGCGCTTGAGGCGGAAAATGCGATTGTAAGTACACATATTAAATTTGTTATTTTACTTCTTGTTTTTCTTACTTTTGTACGATCTTGGTACGGTGCTGGTATTGGGAACTTTTATCAATTTTACTTAATTGAGCATTACGGTTTATCGATAAAAAATGCTCAGTATTTCGTATTCGCATTTATGATTGCTGGTGTGTTAGGAACCTTCTTTGGTGGTCCATTAGCAGATCGATTTGGAAAGAAAACAATTATTGTATTTTCAATGCTAGGTTCAGCCCCACTTGCACTTTTATTACCCCACGTTTCGCTCGTATGGGTCATACCGCTATTTTTATGTATCGGTTTTATTAGTTCAAGTAGTTTTAGTGTAATTGTTGTATATGCGCAAGAGCTTGTTCCTGGAAAAGTAGGAATGGTATCTGGATTAATTGTAGGGCTTGCGTTTGGACTCGGCGCTTTAGGCTCTGTAGTTCTTGGGAAATTGGCTGACATATATAGTCTACAATTCATTATGTTACTATGTAGTTGTCTACCATTAATTGGACTTACTTCTTGGTTATTACCAAGTGATAAGAAAACGATAGAATAGGGGATGCACTATGAAATTATGTGAAAATGTTACAGAATTAATAGGAGATACACCTGTCGTCCGTTTATCTAAATTTATTCCAGAAGACGCAGCAGATGTGTATGTAAAACTAGAAATGTTTAATCCATCACGCAGTGTGAAAGACCGTGCTGCCTATAATTTATTGCACGTTGCAGAAGAGAATGGTCTTATCAAACCAGGAGATACAATTATTGAGCCAACAAGTGGTAATACAGGAATTGGTTTAGCGATGAACGCGGCTGCGAAAGGATATAAAGCGATTTTAATTATGCCGGACAATATGTCAAAAGAGCGTATAAATTTATTGAAAGCATACGGTGCAGAAGTAGTTTTAACACCGGCAGAACAAAGAATGCCAGGAGCAATTGCGAAGGCGTTAGAATTGCAAGAGAAAATTCCAAATAGTTTTATTCCGCAGCAATTTGAAAATCCAGCAAACCCGAATATTCATCGTTATACAACTGCACTTGAAATTTATGAACAAATGGATGGAAAGCTTGATGCATTCGTAGCAACTGCTGGAACGGGTGGAACTATTACAGGGACTGGAGAAACGTTAAAAGAGAAACTACCAAACTTATATATCGCAGTAGTAGAACCGAAAGGATCTCCCGTACTATCCGGAGGTGTTCCAGGTCCTCATAAACTAGTAGGAACAAGTCCGGGATTTATCCCGAAAAACTTAAATACGGAAGTGTATAACGAAATTATTCAAATTGCAGACGAAGAGGCTTTAACGACAATGAGAAATTTAGCTAGACAAGAGGGATTATTAGTTGGGCCGTCTTCTGGTGCTTCTGTTTACGCAGCGATTATGATTGCGAAACGATTAGGTGCTGGTAAAAAAGTTTTATGTATTGCACCTGATACAGGTGAGCGTTATTTGAGTATGGGATTATTTGAATGAAAATGATAGAAACCCCTTAATGGTGAAAGAGAGCTATTAAGGGGTTTGTTGTAGGTTATTTAGAGAGGAGAAGCACAATGAAACTATTAAAACCAACATATGAATATAGCAAACAAATTATGGAGTATCGCGATGCGTTTTTACATGCTGATGAACAACCACACGGCAGTAGTTCTTTACAAAATTTTGATTCTCTCGATGAATGGTTTGAAAAAGTGAGTATACAAGAAGCGGGAGAAAACTTACAAGGTAATCGAGTACCGTCTAGCCAATTTTTAAGTTTTGAAAAAGGGGAACTTATAGGTTTTGTAAATATTAGACATCGACTAAACTCAGAATTATTGCGGGAAAGTGGTCATATTGGATATAGTGTCCATCCAAATAAACGTCGCCAAGGTTACGCTACAAAACAACTACAATTTGCATTGGATGAAGCGCAAAAATTAGGATTGCAGAAAGTGTTAATAACTTGTGATAAAGCTAATATCGCTTCGGCTAAAACGATTCAAAAGGTTGGCGGTGTGTTAGAAAATGAAGTAGTTTCTTCTCATACTGGGGAAATTGTACAACGTTATTGGGTAGAAATATGATGTAGTGGAACTTTGAAAAGGGAATAAAATGTGTAATATCGAAATAAATAAAAGAAGTAAGGCTGTAATGCAATTATAGGGGGAAATGAAGTGGGATTAAAAGAGAAAGCAATAGAAATGTCAGAGATTTATAGGAAGAACCCAAAAGTGGAGGCTATTATTTTAGCCGGTTCAGTAGCTAGAAAGCTAGAAGATGAACATTCAGATATAGAACTACATATTTTATGGTCAATGCCACCAGAGAATGAGGATCGTAAAGGGCCTATTAACTATATTGGTGGAACAATTTTGTCATATCATCCTTATGAGGAAGAAGAATGGTCGGAAACGTATTTGACGAAAGAAGGAATTAAATTAGAGATTAGTAACTTTTTAACAGAAACAGTAGAGAAAGTGATTTCGGATGTGGTGGATCAATATGATATAAGTTATGAAAAACAATGTATTGTATCATCCGTGCATGACGGTGTTAGTTTGTATGGAGAAGAGAAAGTACATGCATTAAAAGATAGAGTGGTAGCATATCCAGAAAATCTAGCGAAACGGATGATTTCAGAAAATCTTTGGTTAAGCAATCGCTGGCATAATCGAGAGGCACTTTTAAAACGAAAAGACTGGCTTATGCTATATGATGTTATTTGTGAAGCACAAAGGAATATATTTGGTGTCTTATTTGGTTTGAATAAAATGTATGTACATCACCCGGCGTTTAAATGGATGCCATATAATGTGGAACGAATGATTATTAAGCCTGAAAACTTATATGAGCGTATGGCGAATGCTTTAATAGGAAAACCGGAGTATAGTGTACAGGAGTTAGAAGTGTTAATCGAGGAGCTATTACAGTTAGTAGAACACCATGCTCCGGAATTACATATTGCTGAACAGCAAAAGCGTATTCAATATGCGAAATAAAAAACAAAGAGATGTAACCCTTGTTACAACTCTTTGTTTTTTATTTTACTAATTTCCCCAGTATAGGTAAGCGTTGAATTCTATCACCGAGAATATGTGAAGCAAGTCCACTTGTTAATACGAATAAAAGGTAAACAAGCCCTCCTACAGCGCCACATATAACGACAATGAGAAGTGATTCCATATAAGTTTGTCCAGGAATTAACCATGTTAAAATTGATTTTAATGCCATCACAACAGCAGACATTGCTGCGGAGTAAATTGTAATAAGAAATATTGTTTTTGCTGTCTCACCAATTTTAAATTTCGCAAACTTAACGATGCAGTACAACATAATACTATTGGAAACGAGGTATCCAAGAATGGTTCCAAGTACAGCACCGTGTCCGCCAAATAAATGTAAGAGCGGTGTATTTACTACAACTTTAACGAGAATTCCGGCTGAGAATGCAATCATTGTTTTTCTTTGATAATCGATTCCTTGTAAAATAGCTGCTGAAACTGTGAAAATCGCACTTAATATAGCAGACGGTGCGAATGAAATTAAATATTGTGATCCACCAAGTGCGATTTCAGGATTTACATAAACCATGCGGAATGCATCGTAAGCGATGCTAGCAAGAGCAAATGCAGCCGGGATTGTGAAGAATAACAAGACTTGAAATATCTTTGAAATTTGTTCTTGTAATTCTTCTAATTTCCCGCTTGTATAAGATTTCGTTATAGCCGGAATGATCGTTAAGGAGAATCCAGTTGCAAGTGAAGCTGGAATCATAATTAACTTTTGGGCATAGTTCGTTATATAAGCGAAAACTGCATTTGCTATTTCTAACGGCTCTCCCATCGCTCTAAGGACATCAGCTACAGTATATTGATCTACTAACGTGTAGAGTGGAATTGCGATGCCGACAAATACAATTGGGATTGCATATCGAAGTAATTCTATATAAATATTTTTTAATGGGATATGGGATGCTCTTGATTTTAATTCACCTTCGGGAGGTTTTAACCCATTATATTTTTTCCAGTACATCATTAAAATAGAGACGCTTGCAAGTGCTCCGATAACAGCGCCAAACGTAGCAACTGCAACTGAAGAAGCTACTGAACCCCCTAATAATTTTGAGACGATGAAGCTACCAACTAAAATGAAAACAACACGTGCAATTTGTTCTACGACTTGAGAAACAGCACTTGGTTTCATATGTTGAAAACCTTGGAAATAACCACGTGTAACACTCATAGCTGGTACGATAATAAGTGCAAAACTTAATGCTCGCATCGTAAGTGTTACGTCAGCGATAAATTGTGGATCTGGCGTTTTCGAGCGAATAATAAATTGTGATATGTACGGTGCTCCAATAAATAAAATTAAAAATCCTAAAAAGCCCATAAACAACATTAATTTTACACTAGAATTGTATAATTTTTTGCTTGTACTATAATCACCAAGCGCATTATGCTTTGCAACGAATTTGGAAACGGCAATAGGAATACCCGCTGTTGAAAAGCTTAATAAAATACCGTACCAAGAGTATGCATATCCATATAAAGCAACCCCTTGCGTTCCAACTAGTAATTGAAAAGGGAAGAAGTATATAAAACCTAATATACGTGAAATCATTGTGGCCCCGCTTAATAAAGCAGTTCCTTTTAAAACTTTTGACGTAGACAAATTTCTTTCCTCCTACTCGTGCTGTCTTGCATTCATCGTATACTACTATAAACCTGTTAGAGTAGTTAATATAGTATGGAACATAAATATTCTAATATTATTCATTTAAAAGTCATATTTTGAATTTTTAAATAGAATGTAATACATAAAAATTCAAAATATAAGTTGACACTATTTTTAATGTATGATAAAAATGATAGTAATCAATTCGGAAAATAATATTTGGGCAATGAAAGGGTATAGTAGTGAATATCTCCCTATTTCAGAGAGCTGATGGTTGGTGTGAATCAGTATATAGATTATTCATGAAGTTCGTCCTGGAGCATCTTTCATAAATCTCACATTATGAGGAAATGAAAGACGGTAGTTTATACCGTTATCAAATAAAGTGGTGAAGATTGTTTCACAACTAGGGTGGTACCGCGATATTTATCGTCCCTACGTATTTACGTAGGGACGTTTTTTATTTAGGTCTTACTTTGTTGTGGCTTCATAACTAGGGTGGTACCGCGATATTTTATCGTCCCTACGTATTTGCGTAGGGGCGTTTTTTATTTAGGTCCTAACTTTGTTGTATCTTCATAACTAGGGTGGTACCGCGATATTTTTGTCGTCCCTACGTATTTACGTAGGGGCGTTTTTTATTAGTAGAGAGGAAGTGAACGTATTAGAAAAGAGTGTGGATAGAACAATATAAATACCGAATTGTAAAACAGAAAAAGATAAAGAGAGGAGATTAACAAATGAATTCACAGCAATGGACATCGAAATTAGGTTTCGTATTAGCTGCAGCAGGTTCAGCAATTGGTCTAGGGGCAATTTGGAAGTTCCCGTATATGGCCGGAATTGGAGGGGGCGGCGCGTTCTTCCTTATTTTCATCGGTTTCACATTATTAATTGGTTTACCGCTATTATTAGCTGAATTTGTTATCGGAAGAAGTACACAAAAAGAGGCCGTTGATGCGTATAGAGAAATCGCACCAAAAACACTATGGCCATGGTTAGGGAAATTAGGGATTGTAACATGTTTCATATTACTTTCTTTCTACAGTGTTGTAGGAGGCTGGATTTTATTATACTTATGGAATGCAATTACAGGTAGACTATGGGAAGGAAATGGGGCATACGAAGCTACGTTTGGTGAAATCATTTCCAATCCGTATTTAGCAGTTGGCTCACAGCTATTATTCATCCTTATTACTATTTTCATCGTAAGTAAAGGTGTACAAAATGGTGTTGAAAAAGTAAATAAATATTTCATGCCAGCACTATTCGTTTTATTCTTTGTATTAATCGTTCGTGCACTTACGTTAGATGGTGCGGGAGAAGGAGTTCGTTTCTTCTTACAACCTGATTTCGCAAACGTAACATCAGAAGTCATTTTATATGCAATGGGGCAATCGTTCTTCTCACTATCAGTCGGAGTAGCAGTAATGGTAACGTATAGCTCATACTTGCCGAAAGAAGAAAGCTTACCGCGTTCAGCATTTTCTATCGTAGCTTTAACGCTTGTGATTACATTACTTGCAGGACTTGCAATTTTCCCAGTAGTGTTCGCATTTGGAATGGAACCATCTCAAGGACCAGGGTTATTATTTATCGTACTGCCAGCTATTTTCAGTAAAATGGCATTTGGAAAATTATTCTTCATTGTTTTCTTATTACTATTCTTCTTTGCTACTATTACATCAGCGATTTCGATGTTAGAAATTAGCGTGGCATCTTTAACTGCAAAAGGTAAAGGGAAACGTGAAAAAATGGCTTTAATCGTAGGTTTATTAATCTTCGTTGTAGGAGTACCGTCAGCATTGTCATTTGGTATATTAAGCGATCTGAAGATTTTCGGAAAGACAGTCTTTGATTTAGCGGATTATGCAGTTAGTAATGTACTCATGCCACTGGGTGTTTTATTAGTTTCTATCTTTGTTCCTTTAAAAATGAAGAAAGATGTATTAATGAGAGAGCTTGGTGTAAGTAAAAATAAAGGCTATAAATTGTTTGTATTATGGTTATTCTTACTTCGCTTCATCGCACCAATTGCGATTATTATCGTATTCTTAAATGTACTTGGCATTATTTAAAAAAGGTAGCGTATCGCTCTGGATACGCTACCTTTTTATTTTGCTCTTTTTTGCAATTCATTTACTGTTACGAACTGATAGCCCTTTTTAGTTAAAGAGTCTAAAATACCTTCTATGGTCTGTAAATTTTCATTAGACTCATCATACATAGAGTGCAGTAAAATGATAGAACCTGGTTTTACATTTTTATTAACATATTCAATTTTATCAGTTGCAGATTTATAAAAAGTATCAGGTTCAAGGTCCCAGGTGATTGTTTCGATATTGTTTTTCTTTAAATAATAGGGCAGGCCAATTAGTTTTTTCCCGTTAGGTGGTCTAAAATCAATTGCGCCTGTAAATCCTGTTTGGCGGATTAATGAATTTGTTTTTTCGATTTCTTCTTTAATAAAAGAAGGTGTTTTAAAAACCATTCTGTTATGAGAATATGTATGGTTTCCAATTTGGTTTCCAGATTGTACGATAGCTTCTCCTAACGATAGGTTTTTCTCTAATTCATTTCCGATTAAAAAGAAAGTAGCTTTTGCATTGTATGTATCTAGTAGCGGTAATATTTGTTTTACATTGTTAGTAGGGCCATCATCAAAAGTTAAAGCAATCACTTTTTCATTTGTTTCTACTCGATTTGTTAAATCTCCAAAGAATTGAAAGATTCTTGCATTCATCAATTTGTATGTTCCAAATAATGCTACAGTAATACTGAATAATGTAACGATTGTAATGATTATTTTCTTTTTCATAAAGCAACCTCACTATACTTTTCGATTGGACTAAAAAGTATTATATCAAACTAAGTAGTTTCATGCTTTAAAAAGGATGTGGATGCAAGAGGAAGGAATTTATCATATAATGTAATGAAAAAGGTATATTAGGAGGTGTTTACATGGCGATTACAATTCAATTGCCGGACACTGCAGCGTCTCATGCAAAGCCAAGTATGGAAATGGCGATACTTTGCGTGAGGTAGACAAGTAATATACAATCGCCTAAATGAGCTCGTATCATTTTTTATATTTGGCTTTGCACCTTATTGAAATGAACCATAAAAAATAAGGGGCGAGCAGAAATGAAATACGTTAAAGCAGCGACGGTTTTACCAGAAAGTTTAATTACTGAAATTCAAAAGTATATACAAGGTGAAACAATTTACATTCCAAAACAAGAAACGAAACATTATAAATGGGGCACACGATCTGGAGGAAGAAAACAATTAGATGAAAGAAATAAAGCCATTAAAGAAGCGTTTAAAAGTGGAATTGCTATTCATCAACTTGCAGAAGAGTATTTTCTTTCCGGAGAAACGATTAAAAAGATTGTGTATTCTAAATGAAGATAAAAGAGTCTAGTTCAAATATTATTTTGAACTAGACTCTTTTTTGCCTTGTAGGTATTGGATATATTACGTATGAATGGACAAGATAATAGAAAAATGTGCCGTTTTTTTACTATACAGAACATTTGAGTGAAAAGCAGAAAGGTGAGCATTTATGAATCATATTGGACAAATAACGATAGAGCTTTTAATTGGTTTCTTTGTTCTACTAATTGCTACAAAAATACTAGGGAAAACACAAATATCTCAGTTAACACCCTTTGATTTTATTTCTGCTATCGTCCTTGGTGAGCTCGTTGGAAATTCAATATATGATCCTAAAATTAAAGTGTGGTCTATTTTATACTCAGTATTTGTATGGGTAATTTTAATTTATACTATAGAAGTGATAACTCAAAAAATAAGAGGAACAAGAAGTTTTTTTGAAGGGTATCCTTCCATTATTATCCGTAATGGAAAGATTGATCGTGAACAATTAAGTGTAAATCATTTGGACATTAACCAATTACAACAAATGCTTAGACAACAAAAAGATATTTTTTCGATTCGAGAAGTTGAATATATGATATTGGAACCTAACGGAAACATAAGTGTTCTGAAAAAGAGCGAATATGAATCTCCTACTATAAATGATTTAAGTTTAAAACATAAGCCTGTATACTTACCAATTTCATTAATTAGTGACGGAAAAGTAGTGAAAGATAATTTGAGAGAAGCTGGTTTTGATGAAGGATGGCTGTATAAGCAAATAAAACAAAAGGGGATTACTAAGTTTGAAGACGTATTATATGCGGAATGGAAAACAGATGATGGCTTCTTTTGTCAGGAAATGCAGCGGTAGAGTACAAGCTATGTATGTAATGTTTGTTTCCAAGTTATCTTTTACATATCAAAAAACGTAATCATTGTATACAATAAAACTAGATCAACAATTTGTATGGAGTGATAAAGATGGAAGCATTTATTAGAAGTGATCAATACAATTTTATAAAATCACAAGCTTATATTTTAGCAAATGGGCATGCGACGGCAAATGATAGAGGAGTCATTCAAGCGTTAAAATCACTTGCGATTGAAAAGATAATACATGTATTTGAGAATTTAACGGATGAGCAGAAGGAGTTAATTGACACGGTATTAACAGTTCAAAATAGAGAAGATGCAGAATCATTTTTAACGAAAATAAATCCGTATGTCATTCCGTTTCAGGAAGTGACAGCGCAAACATTAAAAAAATTATTTCCTAAAGCGAAAAAGTTAAAACTGCCTGATATGGAAGAACTGGATATGAAAGAATTGTCTTATTTAAGTTGGATTGATAAGGGATCAAGCAGGAAATTTATTATAGCGAAAAATGATAAAAATAAGTTTGTTGGTCTGCAAGGAACATTCCAAAGTTTAAATAAAAAAAGCATTTGTTCATTATGTCATGGACATGAAGAAGTTGGGATGTTTTTAGTTGAAATTAAAGGTGATATACCAGGAACTTTCGTTAAAAAGGGAAACTATATTTGCAAAGATGGTGTAGCTTGTAATCAGAATATGAAATCACTTGATAAATTACATGATTTTATTGAGCGATTAAAGAAATAAAATGGAAGACCTCTAGTGTTTAAACTGGAGGTCTTTTATTTTGAGAATGGTAATAGATTTCCTTTTTGAGAGATATAATTTATAAATAAAACATAGGAGAGCTGAAAAAATGCTTAAAAAGTTTTTGCTTTCTTTACCGGATGTTTTACTTGTATGCATTGTTATCTACATAACATACACAACTACTCTTAGTTTTGGACAGATGTTAGTAATTTCAATTTCAATTGCAATCGGAATCATTGGTGGTCTTGTTATAAGGATTTGTAAGGATGTATTCACGTATATAAGGTGGACAATGAAACAGAGGAAATCTTGAATATATTGTATTGCTATTAGGAGGAGATGAAATGACTAAGAAAAAGAGTAGAGTGAAAAATGAAATAGCGCTTTGGGCATTAACAGCTGTTGTTCTCATCATTGTATGGTACTTTTATCAAAAATAAAAACGCATCGCACTTTGAAAAAAAAGCACGATGCGTTTTTATTATTTTTTTTGCCAATTTTCTTTTATAAAGTCTTCACGGCCAGATTCTTTTTGCTCAGTAGCATATTTTTCTGGGTTCTTTTTATAGAAATGTTGGTGGTATTCCTCAGCTTCATAAAAAGGTGCAGCTGGGCGAATTTCAGTTACGATTGGCTCTTTAAACATACCGCTTTCTGCAAGAGCTTGTTTTGATTTTTCAGCAAGCTCTTTTTGCGTTTCGGTATGATAAAAAATAGCGGTGCGATAAGATGGACCACGGTCAAAGAATTGTCCGCCATCATCAGTTGGATCGATTTGTGGCCAATATAAATCCAGTAATTTTTCATATGGGAAAATAGAAGGATCAAATGTAATTTGTACAACTTCTAAATGACCAGATGTACCCGCTTTTACTTGTTCATATGTTGGGTTTTCTACATGACCACCTGCATAGCCGGAAAGTACTTTATGAATGCCAGGAAGTTCATCAAATGGCTTTACCATGCACCAAAAGCACCCGCCTGCAAAGGTTGCGAGTTCGTATGTTTTTTCGGACATTGCTGTAATCCTCCTAAATATATATGTTTTATATAGTATTATACAATTTGTTTTATTGCGCAATAAAAAAGATTTGAAAATATATGTTTTTTATAAACAAGATCCTCCGCTCACATCAATTAATTGTCCAGTAACCCAGCGGCTGTCTGGAGAAGCAAGAAATGCGGCAGTATCGGCAATGTCTTCTACTTCACCTAAGCGATTGAAAGCGGAAATAGTAGTAGCGTACTGCTTCATCATTGGATCGCTCAAGAGTTCTGCATTCATATCTGTTTTAATAAACCCTGGAAGTATTGCATTCACCGTTATTCCTCGTGCTCCAAGCTGTTTTGCTAGTGTAAAAGTCATTGTATTAATAGCGCCTTTCGTCATACTATATGCAACAAAATCAGGTAAAGAAATGCGGGTCGCAGCGGATGAAATATTAATAATTCGGCTATTGTCACGTAAACGTGGAAGTGCTTGTTGAATGATAAAGAATGGTGCTTTTGCATTTACTGAAACCATTCTATCAAAAAATTGTTCAGTCGTTTCTTCAATAAAAGCACCAGGACCAATGCCAGCATTGTTTATTAAAATATCAAATTGTGTTTCACCAGTGCGCTTTTGTAATTCAGTATCTAAAGCGTTATAAAGGTTTTCTACACCGTGTAAGGATTCTAAATTTGCGCCGATAGAAAAAGCTTGACCACCCTCTGATCGAATTTCATGAACAGTTTCTTCAGCGTCATCTTTTCGATTACCGTAATGAACAGCAACCAATGCACCGTCATTTGCTAAACGTTTAGCGATCGCTCGTCCAATTCCTCGGCTTGCTCCTGTAACTAACGCTACTTTCCCTTTTAACATAGTTTCCTCATCTCCTCGTAAACTTTATAAGTTTTTCTTTATGTAGTAATGCAAACATACTTAAGTAATATATGAGTGTATGTAAGTAATGTATTCCAATTTTGATTTTTTTGAAAAAACATGTTGACAATGAAAAGAACAACGTCCTATAATACGTTTAACAAATAAAAGTGAATTAAGAATTTTCTAACTTTATATGTTGTATATGCAAAGAAGAGGAAAGTAGATGGTTATGATCGTTTCAGAGAGCTGCTCCTAGGCTGTGAGAGTGGTAACAATCGAATCATTGAAGATCACCTCGGAGCATCGCTTGCGAAAGGGAAACTGAGTAGAGAGCGACGGCATCGTCTCCGGTAAAAGGACGGGGGTCTAATTGGACCTACAGAGCTTATATTTCGCGAGAAGTATAAGGAAGCTGAGTGGTAACGCGAAACTCTCGCCTCAGCAATCAAAGCTACTAAATTGTAGTAGTTGATTGCTGAGGCGAGAGTTTTTATTTTTAAAAATAAGAGAATGCGTAGAAGAGGAGAGTAAATGATAAAAATTGTTTCAGAGAGCTACCCAGATGCTGTGAGGGTGGCAACAATTTCATCATTGAAGATCACCTCGGAGCACTACTTTTGAAAACTAGTAAAAAGTAGCGGAGTTGTTTCCGATAGAAAAACAAAAGTCTAATTGGACTTGCAGAGCTTATATTTCGTGAGAAGTGTAAGGAAGCTGAGTGGTACCACGATTCCCTCGTCTCAGCAATGGATCGCTACAAGTATGTATGTAATCGATTGTTGAGACGAGTATATTTTTAAGGTTTATATACTGAATATTCTGTTAAAAAACACTCATCTCAGCAATCGATATAGAAATAGATTGCAAAAATAGAGAGAAAAAAAGAGGAGCGATGTGAGATGGGAAATCAGTACATTTATATGAATGGGGAATTTGTAGAAAAAGAAAAAGCAGTTGTTTCAGTATATGATCATGGTTTTTTATACGGAGACGGTGTATTTGAAGGGATTCGTAGTTACGGTGGAAATGTATTTTGTTTAAAAGAACATGTAAAACGATTATATGAATCGGCAAAATCTATTTTACTTACAATCCCGCTGACGGTTGACGAAATGGAAGAAGCGGTTTTACAGACACTTCAAAAAAATGAGTATGCAGATGCTTATATTCGGTTAATTGTTTCAAGAGGAAAAGGGGACTTAGGGCTCGATCCGAGAAGTTGTGTGAAACCGAGCGTTATTATCATTGCAGAACAATTAAAGTTATTCCCACAGGAATTTTACGATAATGGATTAAGCGTTGTATCTGTTGCATCAAGACGTAATACACCAGATGCATTAGACCCACGCATTAAGTCGATGAACTACTTAAATAACGTACTTGTAAAAATTGAAGCGGCACAAGCAGGAGTGCTAGAGGCTCTTATGTTAAATCAACAAGGATATGTTTGTGAAGGATCTGGAGATAATGTTTTCGTTGTGAAAGATGGAAAAGTATTAACCCCGCCATCCTATTTAGGAGCATTAGAAGGTATTACAAGAAATAGTGTTATTGAGCTATGTGAGCGACTTCATATTCCGTGTGAGGAAAGGCCATTTACTCGCCATGACGTATATGTAGCAGATGAAGTGTTTTTAACAGGAACGGCAGCGGAGTTAATTCCAGTTGTAAAAGTTGATTCAAGAGAAATTGGAGATGGGAAACCAGGAAGTGTAACGAAACAATTGACCGAAGAATTTAAAAAATTAACGAGAGAAAGAGGAGTACGTGTCCCCGGGCTGACGGAAAGCTTAGCATAAATAAAGAGAGGAGTTAATTGAAATGAAGCAGCAGTATACAGCGTATGAGAAGTTACAGTATGAAGAAATGACAGGCGCTGGACACGTGATTCAATGTTTGAAGAAATTGGGTGTAACGACTGTTTTCGGTTATCCGGGTGGAGCGATTTTGCCAGTATACGATGCGTTATACGGAAGTGGTTTGAAGCACGTTTTAACTCGTCATGAACAAGCTGCCATTCATGCGGCAGAAGGATATGCGAGAGCTTCTGGAAAGGTCGGGGTAGTCTTTGCTACCTCTGGCCCAGGGGCGACGAATTTAGTTACGGGTTTAGCGGATGCTTATATGGATTCGATTCCTTTAGTTGTCATTACAGGGCAAGTTGCAAGGCCATTAATTGGTAAAGACGGATTTCAAGAAGCAGATGTTGTTGGGATTACAGTACCGGTTACGAAGCATAATTACCAAGTTCGTGATGTGAATCATTTATCACGCATCGTACAAGAAGCTTTTTACATCGCCGAAAGCGGGCGGCCGGGGCCGGTATTAATTGATATTCCAAAAGATATTCAAAATGAAAATGTAACAAGTTTTTACAATGAAGTGATTGAGATTCCAGGGTACAAACTAGAGCCTATGCCAGACAGTATGAAACTGAAAGAGGTAGCTAAAGAAATTTCAAAAGCGAAACGCCCACTTCTTTATATTGGAGGAGGTGTCATTCATTCAGGTGGATCTGATGAACTTATCAAATTTGCGAGAGAAAATCGTATTCCAGTCGTATCAACTTTAATGGGACTAGGTGCATATCCGCCGGGAGATTCATTATTTTTAGGAATGCTCGGTATGCATGGAACATACGCTGCAAATATGGCAGTAACAGAATGTGACTTATTACTTGCTTTAGGTGTTCGTTTTGATGACCGTGTAACAGGAAAATTAGAACTCTTTTCTCCCCATTCAAAAAAGGTACATATTGATATAGATCCTTCGGAGTTTCATAAAAATGTAACTGTGGAATATCCAGTTGTTGGAGATGTGAAAAAAGCGTTACACATGTTGTTACATATGCAGATTTGTACACAGACAGATGAATGGATTATGAAAACCGAGGAATGGAAAGCGGAATACCCTCTTTTCTATAATCAAAAAGAAAGTGAGTTAAAACCACAGCATGTTATTAGCTTAGTAAGTGAATTAACGAATGGTGAAGCGATTGTTACGACAGAAGTAGGACAGCATCAAATGTGGGCTGCGCATTTTTATAAAGCGAAAAATCCACGAACTTTTCTCACATCTGGCGGACTAGGAACGATGGGGTTTGGTTTCCCGGCGGCAATTGGTGCTCAGCTTGCGAAAGAAGAAGAACTCGTCATTTGTATTGCGGGTGATGCTTCTTTTCAAATGAATATTCAAGAACTACAAACAATTGCTGAAAATAACATCCCTGTAAAAGTATTTATTATAAACAATAAATTTTTAGGGATGGTAAGGCAATGGCAAGAAATGTTTTATGAAAATCGTTTATCAGAATCAAAAATTGGATCGCCAGATTTTGTGAAAGTGGCAGAAGCTTATGGAGTGAAGGGGTTAAGGGCTACAAATTCAATAGAGGCGAAACAAGTGATGTTAGAAGCAATTGCTCATGAAGGTCCTGTCGTAGTTGATTTTTGTGTAGAAGAAGGTGAAAACGTATTTCCGATGGTTCCGCCAAATAAAGGGAATAACGAAATGATTATGAAGAGGTGGGAAGAATGAGTCATACTTTTTCACTCGTTATTCATAACGAGCCAAGCGTCTTATTACGTATAAGTGGGATTTTTGCTCGGCGTGGCTATTATATTTCTTCTTTACATTTAAACGAAAGAGATACTAGTGGCGTTTCTGAAATGAAACTCACAGCAGTTTGTACTGAAAATGAAGCGACATTACTCGTTAGTCAGTTGAACAAATTAATTGATGTACTGCAAGTAAATAAATTATAGGGAGTGTATGGAAAATGAAAACGTATTATGAGAAAGATGCAAATGTAGAGTTATTACAAGGGAAAAAAGTTGCGGTAATTGGTTATGGATCTCAAGGTCATGCGCAGGCACAAAATTTACGTGATTCTGGTGTGGAAGTTGTAGTTGGTGTTCGACCAGGTAAGTCTTTTGAAGTAGCAAAAGCAGATGGATTTGAAGTAATGTCTGTTTCAGAAGCAGTTCGAACCGCGCAAGTTGTACAAATGTTACTGCCAGATGAACAGCAAGCACATGTGTATAAAGCAGAAGTAGAAGAGAATCTCCGTGAAGGGCAAATGTTACTTTTCTCACATGGATTTAATATTCACTTCGGACAAATTAATCCGCCAAGTTACGTAGATGTAGCAATGGTCGCGCCAAAAAGTCCAGGTCATCTCGTTCGCCGTGTATTTCAAGAAGGAAATGGTGTTCCGGCATTAGTCGCAGTACATCAAGATGCAACAGGCACCGCATTACATGTAGCACTTGCGTATGCAAAAGGTGTAGGGTGTACACGTGCAGGTGTAATTGAAACGACATTTCAAGAAGAAACAGAGACGGATTTGTTTGGTGAGCAAGCGGTACTTTGCGGAGGTGTAACTGCACTTGTGAAAGCTGGTTTTGAAACGTTAACAGAAGGCGGATATCGCCCTGAAATTGCATACTTCGAATGTTTACATGAATTAAAGTTAATTGTTGATTTAATGTACGAAGGTGGTTTAACGAACATGCGCCATTCTATTTCCGATACGGCAGAGTTCGGAGATTATGTAACAGGATCGAGAATTGTTACAGATGAAACGAAGAAAGAAATGAAACGAGTACTTACAGAAATTCAGCAAGGTGAATTCGCGAAGAAATGGATTTTAGAAAACCAAGCTGGGCGTCCAACGTATAATGCGATGAAAAAAGCAGAGCAAAATCATCAGTTAGAAAAAGTAGGGGCGGAGCTTCGTGAAATGATGAGCTGGATTGATGCACCGAAAGAATTAGTAAAGAAATAGAGTAATAGATTGCAAGTGAAAAATACGTAAGAGGGGATTTGACAAGATGAGAAGTGACATGATTAAAAAAGGTTTTGATAAAGCGCCACATCGTAGTTTATTAAAAGCAACTGGTTTGAAAGATGAAGATTTTGATAAACCGTTTATAGCAATCTGTAATTCTTTTATTGAAATTATTCCAGGTCATAAGCACTTAAATGAGTTTGGGAAACTTGTTAAAGAAGCAGTGCGTGCAGCAGGTATGGTTCCCTTTGAATTTAATACAATTGGAGTAGATGACGGTATTGCGATGGGGCATATCGGTATGCGTTATTCGCTTCCGAGTCGTGAAATTATTGCAGATTCAGTAGAAACGGTTGTAAATGCACATTGGTTTGATGGTATGATTTGTATTCCAAACTGTGACAAAATCACACCTGGTATGATGATGGCGGCACTTCGTATTAACATTCCAACTGTTTTTGTCTCAGGTGGTCCGATGGCGGCCGGAAAAACATCTAAAGGAGAAGTTGTCGATTTAAGTTCTGTGTTCGAAGGAGTAGGAGCATATCAATCTGGGAAAATTTCAGAAGAAGAATTAAAGGATATTGAAGATCATGGCTGTCCATCTTGTGGTTCTTGTTCTGGTATGTTTACAGCGAATTCTATGAATTGTTTATGTGAAGTATTAGGTTTAGCTCTTCCTGGTAACGGTAGTATTTTAGCTATTGATCCAAGACGCGAAGAATTAATTAAACAAGCAGCAGAGAAATTAAAGATTTTAATTGAAAGAGATATTAAACCGAGAGACATCGTAACAGAAGAAGCAATTGATGATGCGTTCGCGCTTGATATGGCGATGGGCGGTTCAACAAATACAGTGTTACATACATTAGCACTCGCACATGAGGCAGGACTAGATTATGATATGAGCCGTATTGATGCCGTTTCAAGGCGTGTACCACATTTATGTAAAGTAAGCCCTGCTTCCAATTGGCATATGGAAGATATTGATCGTGCAGGCGGGATTAGTGCAATTTTGAAAGAGATGAGCCGAAAAGAAGGAGTACTTCATTTAGATCGTATTACTGCTACGGGGCAAACATTAAGAGAAAATATTGCTCATGCAGAGATTAAAGATAAGGAAGTTATTCATTCTCTTGAAAACCCTCATAGTGAAGAAGGGGGATTACGTATATTAAAAGGAAACCTTGCGAAAGATGGAGCAGTTATTAAAAGCGGAGCAACTGAAGTAAAACGATTTGAAGGACCATGCGTTATTTTTAATTCACAAGATGAGGCTCTTGCGGGTATTATGCTTGGGAAAGTGAAGAAAGGAGATGTAGTTGTTATTCGTTATGAAGGACCAAGAGGCGGTCCTGGTATGCCGGAAATGTTAGCACCAACGTCAGCAATTGCTGGCATGGGATTAGGTGCAGATGTTGCGCTATTAACGGATGGTCGTTTCTCTGGTGCTTCACGTGGTATTTCGGTAGGGCATATTTCACCAGAAGCAGCTGCGGGCGGGACGATTGCACTTCTTGAACAAGGGGATATCGTTTGTATCGATGTTGAGGAAAGGTTGTTAGAAGTAAGAGTGAGTGACGAAGAATTAGATAAGCGTAAAAAAGAATGGAAACGACCAGAACCGAAAGTGAAAACGGGCTGGCTTGGGCGTTATGCACAAATGGTAACATCGGCGAATACAGGTGCAGTCTTAAAAGTCCCGAATTTTGATTGAGCTAATTAAAAAGAGATAAGGATGATATGAAATGGTGCAAAAGGTAAAGGAGAGAGTGAAAATTGAAGATATCTTAATGGCTCATAATTGCATGAAAGATATCGTTATTAAAACACCGTTACAACGTGATACAGTTTTATCTGAGAAATATGATTGTGACGTTTATGTAAAACGAGAAGATTTACAATTGATTCGCTCTTTCAAAATTCGTGGTGCGTATAATTTAATTCAAAGCTTACCGAAAGAAAAGTTACAAAACGGTGTTGTTTGTGCAAGTGCTGGTAATCATGCGCAAGGAGTAGCTTATACGTGTAATTTATTGAAGATTCCGTCAAAAATTTTCATGCCGACGACGACACCTAAACAAAAAGTGTCACAAGTACAATTTTTCGGTGGCGATTTTGCGGAAATTGTATTAGTTGGTGATACATTTGATAGCTCGTTCCAAGAAGCACAGCGCTATTGTGAGGAAAATAGAATGACGTTCGTTCATCCGTTTGATGATCCGTATGTTATTGCTGGTCAAGGAACAGTGGCAGTTGAAATTATGCATGATATGGAGAAATCGGTTGACTTTATTTTTACAGCAATCGGCGGTGGTGGATTAGCATCAGGTGTTGGTACATATGTGAAAGGTGTTAGTCCTGCTACAAAGGTTATTGGGGTAGAGCCAATGGGAGCTGCATCTATGAAAGAGGCTTTTCTTCAAAACGATAATGTGGCATTGGAGAAAATAGATAGTTTTGTTGATGGAGCAGCAGTTAAAAAGGTAGGAAAGTTAACATTTGAAACGTGTAAAGATGTAATTGATGACATCGTTTTAGTACCAGAAGGAAAGGTTTGTACGACGATTTTAGAACTGTATAAGAAAAATGCGATTGTAGCTGAACCGGCTGGTGCGCTATCTATTGCAGCGCTTGATTTATATAGAGATGAAATAAAAGGTAAAACAGTTGTATGTACGCTAAGTGGTGGGAATAATGATATTGATAGAATGCAAGAAATGAAAGAACGTTCTCTCATTTACGAAGGGTTAAAGCATTATTTTATCATTGAATTCCCGCAGCGTTCAGGTGCGCTAAGAGAATTTCTTGATAAAGGATTAGGACCAGAAGATGATATTACGCGCTTTGAGTATATTAAGAAACATAATAAAGAAAATGGTCCAGCATTAGTCGGAGTAGAGTTAAAACATAAAGAAGATTATGAGCAATTAATTACTCGTTTTAAAGAAAATAATATTCAATTTATGGAGCTTAATAAAAATCCTGTTTTGTTTGATTTACTTATTTAATAGAAGGAAAGAGTTAGCACCGAAATAAAAAAGATAGATACAAGCGGGGAATATAATGCTTGTTCTATCTTTTTTAAAGTTAAACTAGATACTCATTAAATTCAAGAAGAATAAAGCTAGCTAACCAAAAAAATATCGCAATGCGAATAATTACATACATTGTAAATTCAAAAGGAGTAAGGTTTCTCTCACGCTTTATTTTTCTTAGAAATCTAACAGAGAAAACTGAACATAAAAGTAGAACTGCTATAGAAATTTTATAAACGTTCTCTAACAAACTTACATTTTCTAATAAGTCTTTCAGCATGTTTATCACCTATTCTGTAAAGCATATTACAGAGAAATAGATCTTGAGCTGTCTAGTTTCGTTTGTTTTTTATTTTCCCTGTATCATCAATTTCTACATCAGTTGAAATTGTTTGTAAGTATTGTAGAGCTTTTCTCTTTTCTTCCTCATTTACAGGGGAAACTTGATTGTTACGGATGATATAAGGATTGAATGACATTTGGACATCCTTTCCTTTAAAAGTTAAAGTTAATACGCCAGTTTCGGCACTTTTTCCGTTCACATAACTTGGGAATAAAAAGTTACCTAATGAATAAGCGATAGGAACTTTATTATAATACTCAAATCCTTGTAACCAATGCGGGTGACTCCCGACAATCGCGTCAGCCCCTGCTTCAACCATTTTAGGTACATATTGTTTTTGGTATTCTACAGGACGATTTGATTTCTCAACGCCCCAATGCATATAGACGATTAAATAGTCTGCGTCTTTCTTTTGTTCTTTAATTGTTTTTGTTACGAGATTTAAATCATACCCATTCGCAACACCAGGTTTATTGTCACCAGCTACCCAATTCGTATCAGGCATAAATCGAACGAAGGAAAGAAATTTGAATTTTTTTCCTTTTACAGTCATTTCTCGTGCTGTATATGCATCTTTTGCATTTTTTCCGGCTCCGATATAAGGGAACTTTAATTTTTCTACGTGAGAGATTGTATCTAATAATCCATCTTGCCCATAATCAAGTGTATGGTTATTCCCGATATTTACGATGTCATAACCGGTGTTTTTTATAGCTTGAAGCGTGGATGGATCACTTTTAATCCAAAACAGTTGTCCTGGAGCTTTCTTTTCTCTCGTTGTAAATGCTGACTCTAAATTAACGAAAGAAATATCAGCTTTTGTTATTTCTTCTTTTACATGTTGGAATGGATAATCAGCCCCGTTTTTTTCGATTACCGGACGTAATTGCCAATCGAACATTGTATCACCAGAAAAGGTGAGGGTAATTTCCGGGTTTTCTATTTTCTTCTCGCTCGTTGAAGCAGTTTTGCTAGATTTGTTTTGGAAATCGGGTTTGTCTTTCGCTTTTGAAGTAAAAGAGTGGTTAATTAATACAACAATTGGCGTAATGCAAAAGGCTATTAACAAAAATCGTTTTAGTAAAGTTTTCATAAATACCTTCCCTTTTGAGTTTATCCCGCAATTCAATTAGCAATGAGTCTACAAAAAAGTAATTGGTTTATGTACAGATATAAAAAATGCGGTTTATGCAGTGGAAAACATTTGTTAATATTCTCAATATTAAGTTAACATATAGATAACCTGTAAATCAATGAATAAACCAAAATATAGAAATAAAGAATTTGAAGGGTGAAGAATGAGAAATGGTTATATTAGGAGCAGTTGTAAATGGAATTTGCATTATATGTGGTACTTTACTAGGTAAATTATTTAGTAGAATTCCAGAAAGTATGAAGGGAACAATTATGCATGCAATCGGTTTAGCGGTTACTGTACTTGGACTTCAAATGGCATTGAAAAGTGAAAATTTTCTTGTTGTCATACTAAGTTTAGTAATTGGTACCGTTATCGGGGAATGGTTACAATTAGAGGGAAAGTTAAAACAGTTAGGAGATTGGCTAGAAAATAAAGTTGGATCGAAAGGGAGTATATCAGAAGGTTTTGTAACAGCTACTTTAATATTTGCAATTGGTGCGATGGGTATACTTGGTGCACTCGACAGTGGGATTCGCGGAAATCACGATATTTTATTTACAAAGGCAATTATCGATGGATTTATTTCTATTATATTAACGACAACTCTAGGGATTGGCGTAGTATTTTCAGCGATTCCAGTAATTTTATATGAAGGTGGCATCGCAGTTTTTGCAACACAAATTAATAGTTTGGTCCCGAAAGAATTAATGAATCAATTTATAGTAGAAATGACAGCTACAGGTGGTATTATGATAGCCGCTATCGGATTGAACTTACTTAGTATTATTAAAATTAAAGTGGCAAATTTACTGCCAGGTATATTGATAGTTGGAATCATTGTTTCACTTATTTATGGTTACGGTTTAATAGTAAAGTAGTAGGGGATGAAGGTACATATGGAGGAATTTCAATTTACAAAACGTGTTCATAACATATTGAAGATTGCAGCAGAAGAGGGAGAAAGTAATATCATTCAACCAGTTCATTTATTTATTGGCATGTGTAAAGAAGGTACTGGCGTTTGCAGCGAGTTGTATATGTATTTATTTCGTAACGTGGGGACGGATTTTTTAGAAAAACTTTCATTACGAAAACAAGACGATTTAACGGATCAAGAGTATGAAAAAATAGGGCAATATAAGGTATCTTATAAGGTGCTAGAAATTTTACAAATAGCGAAGAAACGTATGGAACGTTTTCAGCAAATAATAATGAATGAAGGACATGTTATATATGCACTCTTTCGCGCGGATACGTTTATTGAAAATCCACAAATACAAAAAGAGATATTACGTATTGTAGAAGAGCCAAGAGATTTAGCGGTTGATTTAAAATGTTTTGTTCCTGCTTATACTCATTTAACTTGTCATGTTAGAAAGGCTAACTCTTCTGATTTTGGGAAATTAGTAAGTTTTGTTAGTGAGGAATTTGGTGAACGTTGGTTACATTCGATAGAGTACGGATTTCGTACATATAAAGAAAATGTACCTATTTATATAGCAGAACAAAAAGAAGTGATAGTAGGTTTCGCTTGTTATGACGTAGTGAGAGGAAAGAAAGGATTGTTTGGTCCAATGGGCACGGCGAAACAAAATCGTGTGAAAAGTGTAGGGAAGCAATTGTTACATTGTAGTCTGCATAGTATGAAGCAAGATGGATATGAATATGCAATTATTGGACAAGCAGGTCCGGTTGAGTTTTATGAGAGATGTTGTAATGCGCGTTTAATACCAATCATGGATTATTAACCAACTTCATTTAGGTGGAGTTGGTTTTATTATGAAAATAATGTAGAGATGTAGTGATTCTTATTAGAAAATAGCGGGTTTTGTAGTAAATTTTACATATAAAGCAAATTACTAAACTTTTTACAAGAAAGGGTGTAGAATGGGTATCTAAAGAAAGAAGGTGTGAAAATGGCCAGCTGGAAACGAAATTTAATGATTTGTTGGCTAGGTTGTTTTACCACTGCAGCCGGTATGAGTTTAGTAATTCCCTTTTTATCTTTTTATATTGAGGAATTAGGTGTGACTGGCACTTCTAGTATTGCACAGTGGTCGGGACTTGCATTTGGTGTAACATTTTTAATGGGTGCGATCGTATCACCAATATGGGGAAAGCTTGGTGATATACATGGACGGAAATTGATGCTAATTCGTGCTAGCCTTGGTATGGCGATTATTATGACGCTTATGGGGTTTGTAACGGATGTATATCAATTAGTCGCACTAAGATTTTTAATGGGAGCAGTATCTGGTTTCCTTTCAACCGCGATGACATTTATTGCAGCAGAAACTCCGAAAGAACATTCAGGTTGGGCAATTTCTACAATTTCAACTGGTGGCGTGAGCGGTTCTTTACTTGGTCCATTACTTGGAGGATATTTGTCTGAGTTAATTGGAATGCGCCATGTTTTTCTTGTTACAGGAGCTTTTTTATTCCTTTCCTTTCTCATCGTTTTTTTCTTCTTACATGAAGAAAATCACTCTGCTCAAGCAAAAAAAGTACAAACGAAAAAAGTATGGACGATGGTTCCAGCTAAGCATTTAATTATTAGTTTGTTTGTAACAACATTTATTATTCAACTTGCTAATATGTCTGTTCAGCCAATTGTTACATTATACGTGAAAAATTTAGTTGGTCCTCAAACTGCGCATATTGAAACAATTGCGGGCGCCGTTATGTCAGCGACAGGATTAGCTGTTATTTTGGCAGCACCAAGACTCGGACGATTATCAGATCATATCGGTCCTCAAAAAACGTTAGTTGTAGCGTTGTTTGCTGCAGGAATTATTTTTATTCCGCAAGCATTTGTAACCTCAGCTTGGCAACTATTAATTCTTCGATTTTTATTAGGTATCGCACAAGCAGGATTATTACCTTCCGTACAAACTCTACTAAAACAACATACACCAACCCATGTAACGGGACGAATATTTGGATATAATCAATCGTTTCAGTTTTTAGGAAATATGATTGGACCAATACTTGGTGGACAAATTGCAGCGCATGCTGGTTTTCAATATGTTTTCTTCTCTACATCATCACTATTGTTTATTGCGTGCATTTGGGTTTATTTTCATAATAAGAACGAAGAGGTATCAGAGAAACGACATTTGGAAGTTAGTTAACTAGGTGAATAAAAAAGAAAAGGATGAAGCAATGATTAATCTGTACCCTTTGTAAAGGACATTTTAAAAAAAGTTAGGCGGCATCAAGAAGATGGTTTCTGTATTCGACAGGAGTCATCTTCTTTAAATTCCACTGATATCTGTGCTGATTATAGTATTTCATATAGTCTTTAATTTCTTGTTTTAACTGTGTGAAAGATGTACAAGTTTTGATGTGTGCTTCATCTTTAAAGTGCCCGAAAAAAGATTCTTGTGGGGCATTATCCCAACAGTTTCCTCGCCTTGACATAGATTGTCCCAGCTTTAATTTTTTGACTAATTTTTGATAGGTAGGACTTGTGTAATGAGCACCTTGATCAGAATGAATATAGGCATCTTGCGTTAATCGTACCTTCTTATTCTTCTTTAGTTTGTGCAGCGTCGTCGTTGCGATATCTAAGGTAAGTCGTTCTGAAACATGATACGCCAAAACTTCATTCGTAGACCCGTCTAGAATAGTAGATAAATATCCTTTTTGATTCTTACCATAAAACAGGTATGTGATATCTGTAAGAAGTACCTTTCCCGGTACACCTTGCCTAAATTCGCGTTTTAATCGATTGGGTACCACGAAGTGTTCTTTCGTCGCTTTCAACATTTTTTTATAGGGATTTTCTCTACGAATAGGACAGATTATCCCATATTTTTTCATGATTCTACGGATGCGTTTCAAATTGTAGACAACTTGAAATTGACCCGCCAATGTCATTTTGATCTGACGAGCCCCCTTTTTTCGGTTTTTAAATCGAAATGCCTTTAATATAATCTCTTTCACTATTTCATCTTGATGTATTCTTTTCTCTCGCCGACTTTGAGAAATGGCTAAAAAATAATTATAGTATCCAGAACGTGAAACGCCTGCGACCTGACACAAATATCTCACCATATTTTTCAGGCGGTATTTTTCAATGATAGAACGAATTAATAGGTACTTTTGACTAGCGTGTAACGTTATTTCTTTCCCATCCTCCCTTCCATAAATTTGATCTTTTTTAACAGTTCATTTTCAGCTTTTAATAAGTTTCGTTCCGCTTCCAAACGTGCATATTTCTCCTCTAATGTAAGTTCTCTTTCTGACTTTCTTCCTGAGTTTTCCTTACGTGTGTCTCTTAAGCCCCATACACCGTTTTGCTTATAGGACGTACGCCATCTATTTCCTGATGACACAATACGTTGTAGACCGATGATATCTATATCAAAACCACATTCTTCAAAAATAATACGAGGTGGTTTACCCTGTTCATTTTCCTTAATAAAAATACGCTTGAATTCATCGGTATAGGTAATTCCTTTTTGGCTTACCGATTTTACGTATCGATTTTTTGATAATATTTGAATTTCCTTTTCTGTAAGCAATTTTTTCGTCATTTTGAAATTTCTCCGATTCTCATTTTTCTCTCATTATACAAGAAATACCCTATAGAATAGACTTTTTTTAAGTGTCTATTCTATAGGGTACAGTTTAGATTGCTTCATCCTTTTTATTTAAAATTGGAGACAAAGATAACTTAACGTACCAAGCTCGTAACTGCGGTGAATGACTTCACCAATATTTTCACCACTTCCCATAGCGATAAATAAAGGAACGAAATGCTCTGCTCTTGGTACTGCTAATTGTGCATGAGGGGCATTTTTCTCCCAATTAAATAATGCATCTTTATCAGCAGCCTGCATATGTTTAATAATCCAATCATCAAATTCAATTGCCCATTGTTCGGGCGTAGTTTGATTCCATTTCAGTGCTCGTAAGTTATGAACGGTAACACCACTACCGATTACTAAAATATCTTCCTGTCCAAGTCCTTTTAATGCTTCTCCAATCTTAAATTGTTCTTTTGCAGAAAGGAATGGATTTACTGATATTTGGACGACAGGAATATTTGCTTCTGGATACATGCGATGCAAGAGTGTCCATGAGCCATGATCTAAACCTCTCGTCATATTATGATGGACTGGAATACCTTTGTTTTTAAACTTTGTTTCTAACATGGATGCAATGCTAGAAGAACCTTTTGCACGATATTTAATTTCGTATAACTCTGGAGGAAAACCTCCAAAATCATAAATTGTTTCATATTCGTTATCTGATGAGGAAATCGTTAATACTTCACTTTCCCAGTGAGCAGTGAAAATAACAATTGCTTTCGGTTTATACGTTTCTCCAAGTATTTTTAAAAAACTTGTATAATCTGTATCTTGAATAGCGAGCATTGGTGAACCATGTGCTAAAAATAGTGATGGCATCATAGTAGAAACCTCCTAAAAATATAATAATTACTTTATGTAAGTAACTATATAATTTTATGTTGTTTTCGTCAACAGAAATAGTTTGGAAGCTAATCGGAAAAGGAAGGCATTTGTCATAATGAAAGCAATTGCATATAATACATAATAAGAATAATGAATAGATATTCATTTTTGAGATACATAATAGAGTTGGGGGCTGACGAAATGAACGTACAGGAAAGTTTCGTTACGGCAATGGATGGATCGGAAATTTATTTACGCAAGTGGTTACCAGAAGGTGAACCGAAAGGGATTATTCAAATTGCACATGGTATGACAGAACATGCAGGTGTTTATACAGACTTTATTGATGCGTTATTAGAAGCAGGGTATGGTGTTTATGCGCATGATCATAAAGGACATGGGAAAACGGTGAAAAGAGAAGAGGATTATGGTCATTTTGAACCAAATGTAGGTTGGAGTAAGGCTGTATCTGATGTTATTTTTGTATCAGAAACGATAAGAAAAGAGCAGACATGCCCGCTATTTTTACTTGGACATAGTATGGGTTCTTTTTTATCAAGGCGTGCTGTACAATTGAAAGGTGAATTGTATGATGGATTCCTTATTTCAGGAACTGGTGGAAATCCAGGGTTTTTAGGAAGTATCGGTCATAAAGTAGCGACAATCGAGATGAAACTACGCGGAGCGAAAACGAAAAGTCCGATGCTAAACTTTTTATCTTTCGGAAATTTCAATTCGCACTTTAAACCAAATCGTACAAAATTTGATTGGCTATCTTCAGATAACAGTCAAGTAGATAAATATATTGCGGATCCATTATGTGGATTCATTTGTACGACTAGTTTTTATCGAGAATTATTTTCTGGTGTATTAGAAGTAAATAAACTAGAAGAGTTTAAGAAAACACCGCAAAACCTTCCAATACATATTTTTTCAGGAGATCGTGATCCTGTTGGAGATATGGGGAAAGGTGTAAAAGAAGTATATGAAAATTATAAAAAATGCGGTGTGAAAGATGTAACACTGCGTTTATATGAAAATGGAAGACATGAAATGTTCCATGAAGTAAATAGAGATGAAGTATTTCAAGATTTGATTTCTTGGTTAGATGGACATATTGTATGAGAAGAAACCTCACTTTTTGAAGTGAGGTTTCTTTAAGGAGATGGAGGAATAGTTATGAGTGAATTTGTAAATAAAGAATATGTAGAAATAGATTTTCAAGATATTTTGATTAAAGAAGAGGAATTGAAGAATTGTACGTTCATAAAATGCCGTTTTAGAGGGATAGATGCATCGGAAATTTCTACTGAAAATTGTAATTTCATAGAATGTGATTTTACCGGTGCTCTTTTTAACGCTTCTATCCATCAAGGAACTACATTTGCAAATTGTAAGCTTGTTGGTGCGAATTTATTTGTATCGAAGTTTGAAGAATGTAAAATGACTGGCTCTGATTTTGAAGAAGCGAATTTAGATGGAATAACTATCATATCGGGTGATTGGTCATACACGAATTTAAGGTTCGCGAACTTAAGTAAACAAATGTTAAAGGGTATACGTTTAGTGGAAGCTGACCTATATGAATGTAATTTAGAAAAAGCAGATTTACGTGAAGCGGATTTAACTGGTGCACAGTTAGGTAAGGCGAAACTTAGCGGTGCAAATTTAAAAGGAGCGATAGTTGATAGAATTGATTTTACAAGTTTCGATTTGAAAAATGTAAAATTAGATATAGCGCAGGCAGTTGCAGTAGCAAGGTGTTATGGGGCTAAGGTGAACTAAATTGTTTGAAAAACCGTTCAAAACGCTGAACGGTTTTTCAAATCATAATAGTAGTATAATAGTGAATGAGGTGTTCATAGAATGGAAGATAAAACATTAGGTTTACTATTAGATGTTGTTGGGGAATTATTTTCAGATGAAATTTCAATTGCTGTATCGAATACGAAAGAATATATATACTATCGGCCAAGTAAACGAATTGATTTAAAGATTAGCGCCGGGGATCCTATAAAGGAAGGAACGATTGCTCATAAAGCAATGGTGACGAACCAAAAAACCTCTGAGTTTATGAATCGTGATGTTTTTGGTATTCCTTATCATGGTATGGCCGTACCATTCTCAAACAATGGAAAGCTTGAAGGGTGCGTGACAGCCATTTATCCAGCTTTAACGGACGGAAAATCAGTCGTTACTTTAAAAACAACGGACGGCTGGATTCCGGTTCCTTTTTCAAAAGTCATGTATTTAGAGGCGAAAGATAAAAAGACGTATGTAAATGCAGAAGAGTTAACAGGGACACATAAATACTCGTTACAAGAATTCGAATATTTACTTCCGAAAGATTCATTTATTAGATGCCACCGTTCCTTTATTGTAAATGTGAATCATATTAAAGCAATTTATCCTGATACGCATTCAACTTTTTTACTTTCTATGGATAATGGTGAAAGGGTACCAGTGAGTCAGTCATATGCTAGTTATTTTCGTAAGCTTCTAGGATTCTAAATTATGCTGCTTTAGAGGTTAGATTCGCTGTTTTGTCTGAATTTTTGCCATTGTATACTGAAATCCCTATTTAGATACTGTTAAAGTGTAAAATAATTATGAATATTCATAGGGAGAGGGATTACATATGGAGAATAATTTGGATAGAATTAGGGATGAACGTCTGAAAGATCGCGTAGTTACACCTGAAGAAGCAGCTTCATGGATTGAAAGTGGAATGACTTTAGGCTTAAGTGGGTTTACACGTGCAGGTGATGTAAAAGCAGTCCCATTTGCGCTTGTAAACCGAGTTAAGAATGATACATCTTTTAAAGTAAATGTTTATACTGGTGCCTCTTTAGGTTCTGATGTAGATAAATTATTTGCGGAAGCAGGAATTTTAGGGAAAAGATTGCCTTTCCAAGCTGATGCGACTATGCGAAAAGGAATTAATAACGGAGATTTTTTATTTGTGGACCAGCACTTATCTCATACAGCAGAGTTACTTCGCGCTGACGTTATGGATGTAGATTTTGCTATTTTGGAAGCGGTTGCGATTACTGAAGATGGCATGATTATTCCGACAACTTCAATAGGAAATTCTTTAGCGTTTTCTTTAAATGCTAAGTCCATTATTATTGAAATGAATATGGCTCAATCCACGCAGTTAGAAGGACTGCATGATTTATATGAACCAGGTAAGCAAGGAGAAAGACTTCCAATTCCGATTGTGAAAACGGATGATCGAATTGGAACGATTGGCATTCCAATCGATGTTGAAAAGGTGAAAGGGATTGTGTTTACGAACCAATTAGACTCACCATCGACAATTGTTCCTCCGGATGAAGAAACTGTTATTATGGCACAGCATTTAATAGAGTTCCTTCGAAAAGAAGTCGAAGTAGGCCGATTAACAAATCGTTTAGCGCCGCTACAATCGGGAATTGGCTCAGTGGCTAATGCAGTTCTTCATGGAATGTTAGATTCGGAGTTTGAAGATTTAGAAGTGTATTCTGAAGTTTTACAGGATGCGGTCTTTGATCTTATGGATGCTGGAAAAGTCAATTTTGCTTCATGCTGCTCAATTACACTCTCTGAGGAGAAAATGCAAAAAGTATTTTCTAACTTTGAAAAATATCGTGACAAATTAATGATGCGCCCGCAAGAGATTTCTAATCATCCTGAAATCATTCGTCGCCTCGGGTTAATCTCGATTAATACTGCTTTAGAATTAGATATATACGGAAATGTGAACTCTACTCACGTTTTAGGCACAAAAATGATGAACGGTATCGGTGGTTCTGGTGATTTTGCGAGAAATGCTCGCCTAGCTATCTTTGTTACGAAATCGATTGCGAAAGGTGGTAACATTTCAAGTATCGTTCCTTTTGTTTCACATGTGGACCATACGGAACACGATGTAGATGTTATCGTCACTGAACAAGGGTATGTTGATCTAAGAGGACTTGCCCCAAGAGAAAGAGTGGAATTAATTATAGAGAATTGCGCACATCCAATGTATCGTGATCAGCTAAGAGCTTATTACGAAGAAGCTAAAACGAGAGGTGGACAAACTCCTCATGTTTTAGAAAAAGCTTTTTCTTGGCATACGAATTATGCTAAAAGTGGAACAATGCTTGAAGCGGTAGTAGAAACTGTATAGGTGTGTATCGTTAGAAATAGTAAAACGAAAGATTGAGTTTGAAAAAAATTTTAGAAGAAGAAAACGCCAACTTTCAAAGATGGCGTTTTTTTCTTTAAATACATTGTTACAGGCCGTACTGATTATAATAAAGATTTATGAAAATAAGAGGGTTTTTTAATTACTTTTCGAATCATTTTAATAGTTTACATATCGAAGGTGAGGAGAAAGAATCATGAAGATAAGAGAAGCGTTATTAAGTGAAGCAAATGAATTAAGTGAACTCGCACTACAATCAAAAGCGACGTGGGATTATAGTGAAGAATTCATAATTGCCTGTAAGGAAGATTTAACTATTACAGAAGAGTATATAAATAATAATTTTGTATATGTTTTTGAAAACGATAATACGAAGATTGGATTTTTCTCATTTTTACGTAATGATAAAGCTCTCGATTTCCTGTACATTCATCCTCGTTATAAAGGGAAAGGCTACGGGAAAATACTTTGGAAGTATGTAATAGAAAAAGCAAATGAACTAGGCTTAAAAAGTTTTACGATTGATAGTGATCCGAATGCAAAAGGATATTATTTGAAAATGGGCGCACAGTTAATCGGAGAGACACCATCAACGGTCTTTAAGGATCGTTTACTGCCTCTTTTGAAATATGATGTGTAAAACTATTAATAGTAGGGGAAGATTAGAGTGGATGATGTAAAGGAAAAAAGAATATATGAAGCACTAATAAGATCGTGGTCGATTGAAACAAGTTCAAAGTGGACGACTGAGAATCCAGCAAAGGGACAGTGTGGTGTTACAGCTCTAGTCGTTCAAGACATATACGGAGGAGAGATTAAAAAGACAAAAGTAAGAGAGGCGTAGCACTTTTATAACTTTATAGATGGACAGAGGTTTGATTTTACAGAGGCTCAATTTAATGAAAAACTGAATTATATGGATATAGAATCAAATCGAGAAGAAGCATTTGCAGATACAAATGAAAAACAATATAGCATGTTGAAGAAAAAGATAACGAAAGAATTGAAATTATCTTTTGACTCTTAATCTTTAATAAGTTACTATAATGGTGGTAACTTATTAAAGGGAACTTCATAGAGTTGAAAGGGGAAATACTTTTGAAAACAACTTATGTAAACGCTACAATCGTAACGATGAATGAACAAAATGAAGTGATAGAAAATGGATATATCATTGTAGAAAATGATCAAATTATAGATGTGAAGAGCGGAGAATTCGCTAATGATTTTGAAGTAGATGAAGTAATTGACATGAAAGGAAAGTGGGTTTTACCAGGGCTTGTAAATACACATACACACGTTGTAATGAGTCTCTTAAGAGGTATTGGTGATGATATGTTATTACAACCATGGCTTGAGACGAGAATTTGGCCACTTGAAAGTCAGTTTACTCCAGAGCTTGCGGTCGCTAGTACGGAATTAGGATTACTTGAAATGGTGAAAAGTGGTACAACATCATTCTCTGATATGTTTAATCCAATTGGAGTAGATCAAGATGCAATTATGGAAACGGTATCAAAGAGTGGAATGCGAGCTGCTGTTTCAAGAACTTTATTTAGCTTCGGAACGAAAGATGATGAAAAGAAAGCCGTTGAAGAAGCTGAAAAATATGTGAAGCGTTACTATAATGAAAGTGGTATGTTAACTACGATGGTTGCACCGCATAGTCCATATACATGTTCCACAGAACTATTAGAAGAATGCGCACGTATTGCAGTAGAAAATCAAACGATGGTTCATATTCACCTTTCGGAAACAGAGCGTGAAGTACGTGATATTGAAGCACAGTACGGAAAACGTCCAGTAGAATATGCAGCAAGTTGTGGGTTATTTAAACGCCCAACAGTTATTGCACACGGTGTAGTATTAAATGAAAATGAGCGTGCATTTTTAGCAGAACATGATGTTCGAGTAGCACATAACCCGAATAGTAATTTAAAACTAGGTTCTGGTATAGCGAATGTAAAAGCGATGCTAGAAACAGGAGTGAAAGTAGGTATTGCAACAGATAGTGTGGCATCAAACAACAATTTAGATATGTTTGAAGAAATGCGCATCGCAACATTATTACAAAAAGGTATTCATCAAGATGCAACAGCGTTACCGGTTGAAACAGCTCTTACACTTGCAACTAAAGGAGCGGCTGAAGTAATCGGCATGAAACAAACAGGATCACTTGAGGTTGGAAAGTGCGCTGATTTCATTACAATTGATCCGTCTAATAAGCCTCATTTACAACCAGCGGATGAAGTGTTATCACACCTTGTATATGCTGCTAGTGGAAAAGATATAAGCGATGTAATTATTAACGGAAAACTTGTCGTTTGGAATGGCGAATGTAAAACGTTAGATGAAGAGCGTATTATATTTGAAGCAAGTCGCTATAAACGAGGTTTACAAAGATAGGTATTTTTAGGCTGTGGAGAAAGACTTCTCCACAGCCTGTTTTTTGTCTGAACTTTTTTATTAATAAAACAGAAGAGAATGATTTAGATAAAATCACTAGTTTCAAAAATCCTTCACGTAATAATGATTATATGAAGGATTTAAATGTTTCTTATTTTTTTGTCTCGTTGACCCATTTAATAATGTCCTGGATAACGTACTCAGGAACATTAGCAGGGATTTCATATTCACTAGGAAGGCTTAATGCCCCATCACCCTCCGTGAAGAAATGATTCAATTTTGGGTATTCATTGAACTGAACATTCTTGCGATTTGAAAGCCCTTCCTGCCATTTTGTATATTCATTTTTTACTGTTACTTGATAATCGCGTGTTCCTTGCAGAATCAGTAAAGGCTCTTTCCGTGATTTTGCTTCTTCAACTGGACGCCACCTAGAAACATCATACATAAAATGGGGTGACCCAAAATTGTAGCCAGCTGGAGGGTGGTCAGGATTGAAAGTAGGATCCTGGATAAAAGCGACTTGTCTTTTTAGTTCATCCATTACTTCCTTTGGCGCCCCGAGGTATTGATTCTGATCAATGGCAATGTCAGTTAATGCCCGTGCAGGTGGTGCGAGTAGGATACTGCCTCTAACAAGTGAGGAAGGTGCTTTGCTTAGTATACGCGGCATTGTGCCAGCTCCTAGACTATGTCCAAGAATGAAAATATTGTTTGGATCAATGCCTTCCTGCTGCGCTGCTGATTTTGCTGCATATATGGCATCATCTGTAGTATCACGGTCTAACGTAACAGGTTCTGCACTCATCTTTAATGCGTGTTCTAAGGTGCGTTTTTCATAGCGCAACACTGCAATTCCGTTGGACGAAAGGCCTACCGCAAGGTCTCGTAAAATTTTTGTTCCCATATATGTACTATCGCGATCGTGGATGCCAGCACCATGAACAAGAACAACTACGGGTACCTTCTCACCAGCTTTATGTTTCGGAACTGTTAATGTGGCTGGTAACGGATAGGTAGAATTTCCAATGACGATTTCACGTTCTTGATAGAAAGCAGGTTGATCATAGCTAGGATGCGGGATAATATAAGATTCCGGAGGCGTCCTTACCCCAACCCAACCTCATCTACTTTCCCCCCAGGTGTGAATTTAAGGAGTAACGGTATGGTAGTTCCTTGGGTAGTTCCTGAAATTTCCACCGTCTGATGGACTAAGTTTCGTTCTTTTATCACGGGGGTTCCCATGATTTTTATCACGCTCCAACCACTTTGTGTCCACCAGTTTTGTAATGTGTTTGCTGTGAACTTGGATTGAAAAGCAGCAGACGTCAACTGAAGTGCCTCTACATAATTACCTTGCTGGAGATATTCAAAAAATAATGATGTACGCTCCGTTAAAGAGACTCGTTTTTTTTCTACAGATGGTTCCTCACGTGTATCTGCGTGAATAGCTGTTGTAAGCGGAAAAGATGAAATGCCTAAAGAAAAGAACAGGGTAAAGGAAAGTACTGATTTTTGTATTTTCTTTTTTTTATTCATGTTTTAACCTCCAATATGTGATGGTAAAAAACAGGTATGATAAATTAAGGTTTTGTTGTAAAAACGCCTAAACCATTGATATGTTCATCTAAAACCAACAGTTCTTGTTTTGTCGTAATCGCTTTGGCAGCTTCAACCCTTTCTTTCTTCCTTCACTTTATATTTTGACTATACGAAACAAAGTTCTCGTTTTTCTTACTTGATTCTTACAAAATCCTTAAGTGTATAAGATTTGTAAAATATCATTTTCTACTTAACCTGAATTCCAAAAAACAAAGTGGCATTGCTGAATGGAGATACGAAAATATCCTAACCAAACTGTAACCTATACGTCTATTAAGTTAGTTATGGGGGCATTTACATGAAACAGAGAAAAGTTAAAATAAAAAAGGAGGTATGCAATAAGAGTTTTTTATAAACACTTGAGCGAACAGCGCAGATTAAACATTCAATATTTAGCTATCCTTTTTAAAAGAGTAGCTTTTTTTGAACGAATAAATATTCAAAAGAATGTCGCATCTTTCTGTTCATATTTCTGCTATAATATATAACGCTTTATAATATTTTATATTTAAGGAGAACGATTCATGAAGCGAAAAAAGAGCCATTTAATGGTAATGGCACTTGTTACATCTTTATTATTAACAGCTTGTAATAATAAAGCGAATAAAAGTGACAGAGAGGCAAAAAAACAAGTATTAAATGTAACAGTATCAGAAGAAATTCCTTCACTTGATACAGCGAAAACGATGGATGGTACGTCAGCGCACGTTATGCAGAACATATTTGAAGGGTTGTATGTATTAGATGATCAAGATCAGCCGATTCCAGCAGTAGCAAAATCGTTTAAAAGAAGTGAAGATGGTAAAAAATATACATTTGATTTGCGTAAAGATGCAAAATGGTCAAATGGAGACAGTGTGACAGCAAATGATTTTCTGTTTGCATGGAAACGTGCAATTAATCCTGAAACAGCGTCTCAATATGCGTATATGCTTTTTTACGTGAAAAATGCAAAAGAGATAAATAAGGGAACAGTGCCTCTTGCTGAACTTGGGGTTAAAGTTATAAATGATTATAAATTGGAAGTGGAACTTGAACAGCCAATCCCGTATTTTTTACAGTTGTTAGCGCTACCTATTTACTTACCACAGCATGAATCATTTTTGAAAGAACAAGGAAAGAATTATGCATTGGAACCTAGTAATCTCATATATAATGGGCCATTTGTATTAGAGAAATGGAAGCATGAACAAGAGTTTCAATTAAAGAAAAATGCTACATATTGGGATGAAAAGAAAGTGAAATTAGACGAGATAAACTTTCAAATTGTAAAGGATACAATGACCGCTGTTAATTTATACGAAGCTGGTAATTTGGACCGGGTGCCTATTAATTCTCAATTTGTAGACAAGTATAAAGGGCATAAGGAGTTACATATGTCGAGCGAACCTGCAATTGCTATGCTACGTTTTAATGAAAAAAATAGTGCGTTAGCAAATAAGAAAGTGCGTCAGGCTATTTCATTCGCATTAAATAAAGAGGATTTCGTTGCTCATTTTATTAATAACGGAGCAAAACCTGCAACTGGGCTAGTACCAGTTGGGCATATCAATGAAGAAACGGGAAAAGATTTTAGGAAAGAAAACGGAAACCTTTCTTTATATGATGTACAAAGTGCGAAAAAGATTTGGGAAGAAGCGAAAAAAGAGCTTGGAGTAGAACAAGTAAACCTCGAGTTTTTAACGTTTGAACAAGATAACGCAAAACGTATGGCAGAATATATAAAAGGTGATTTAGAAAAGAATTTACAAGGATTAACGATACAAATTAAACAACAGCCATTTAAGCAAAAATTACAGTTAGAACAAACAGGTGATTATGATATAACTATGGCAAATTGGGGACCCGACTATAAAGACCCAATTAGTTATTTAGAACTATTTACGACGGGTAATCAAAATAACAAAATGAATTATTCTAACCGTCACTACGATGAATTAATAAAGAAAGCGAAAAGCGATCTAGTATTAGATCAGAAGAAAAGATGGGAAGCATTGCAAGAGGCCGAGCGTATTCTATTAGGGGATGCTGCGGTCGCACCGCTTTATCAAATGGGCTCAGCTTACGTACAAAATGATTATGTAAAAGGAATTGAAAAGCATCAATTTGGTGGTATTTATACTTATAAGAATGCTTATATTGCTAATGAATAAATACAAAAAACCTTACTTTTTAAAAGTAAGGTTTTTTACATATGAATTTTATTAAACCGATTTTAATAAAGAATAAAAATTTGTATCATATGGAATATCATCTTGATACATATAATTTTTTAGAACGCCTTCTTTTTCAAATCCTAATTTTAATAGCACTTTATTGGAAGCTTCATTTTCAAGAAAGACAATTGCTCCGATCCGTTTTAAATGAAGTGTGTGGAAACCGTATGATATAACTTCAGAAATAGCTTCTGTCGCATATCCCTTTCCCCAGTGTTCAGGGAGAAAGGCATAACTTAAATTGGCCCGTTTATGCTCAGAAGACCAATCGTGAAAACCGATGGTACCAATGAGTTCTTTCTTGTTTTTTAATTGGATTCCCCATTTTATACCACTTCTTGCATTGTAACTCAACTTAAAGTTATGAATGATTTGTTTTACTTGATCAATATCCTGTAATGGCTTTTGCCCATAATAGCGCAGTACGTCAGTATTAGAAAAGCATTGTAGTATACCCGGTGCATCTTCTTCGGTAAGTTCTCTTAAAATGAGTCGATCGGTTTTCAATATAGGAAACATGCTTTCACTCCATTTCTTCTGAAACTAGAATGTGTTGTTATTATATAATGTAATCTGAAAAAAAAGATTATTCAAGAGGGAGGTATGGTTTTGATTTATGATAAAATTGATTGTGGAATATATTTCAAAAAGAGGTTTGTATATGGAGAAAAATTCAATTTTAATTGTAGATGATGATCAAGATATTGTTAGATTTATGAACGTGAATTTAATGCAAGAAGGTTTTAAAGTTTTTAGTGCTCATAACGGAGAAGAGGCTTTAGAAATAATAAATAAAAATAACATTCAACTTGCTATTTTGGATATTATGATGCCACAAATGGATGGGATAGAATTGTGCAGAAGGATTAGAGAGAAACATAGTTTACCAATTATGTTTTTAAGTGCAAAATCATCGGATGTAGATAAAGTAATTGGATTTAGTACTGGGGCAGATGATTATATAGTGAAGCCGTTTAGTACAATTGAATTTATAGCGAGAGTGAAAGCTCAATTAAGAAGGTATACATATTTCAATCAAAATGCTGTCCAAGTAATAAAAAAGAAAATAAACATTAGAGGTTTAGAAATAGATGAAGTGTCTAGAACAGTAATGTTATATGGAGAAACAATCAATCTTACAAAAACGGAATATGATATTTTGTATTTAATGGCAGCTGCAAAGAATCGTGTATTTACTATTGAAGAAATATATGAGAGCGTTTGGAAAGAAAGAGCCTATGAAAGCAATAATACAGTAATGGTTCATATCGCAAGGTTAAGAAATAAAATTGAAGAGGATCCAAAAGAACCGAAGTTTATTCAAAATGTTTGGGGAGTCGGATATAAAATTGAAGATTAAATCATTACAAGGCATTAGAGCTAAGTTTTTTACCGCATTCATATGTAGCATCTTGTTAGCAACTGTAAGTATAATAGTGTTTCAAATTTTAATTGGAAATATATATAGTCATGTTACTGCATTAGAGGAAAAATATTCATTTTTATATTTTATAGTTTTTTTAATTTTTACTACGACATACTTTGCATGTATGACAAAAACAATGATGAAACGATTGTCTGAAATTAATAAGAACGTGAAGGAAATAAGGAATGGTAATTTTGAAGTATATATACCTATTTCAAAAAATGACGAGATTGGTGAATTAGCAGCAAATGTTAATAGAATGGCTAAAAGTTTAAAAGAGTCTATTGAGAATGAAAAAAAATCACAGGAAATGAAAAATGAAATGATTAGTAATATTTCGCATGACTTACGAACACCTGTAACATCTTTAATCGGTTATGCGGACTTGTTAGGAAATAAGTTGCATTCAAATGGAGAAGAATGTGAACAGTATGTAAGCATATTAAAGCGAAAAAGTTATGAATTAAAAAATCAAGTAGATGATTTGTTAGAATACTGTCAAATAAATTATAGAGAGATTGAATTACATAAAAGTGTAGTAAATATGAAAGCGTTAATGGAACAAATTATGATTGATTTTGTGCCACGATTAGATGATGCTGATATGAGCCTTTGTATTAAGGGGGATAAAGAGTTACATGTGGAAATGGATGTAGCACTTATGGTGAGGTTATTCGAAAATGTAATTAGTAATAGTATTATGTACGGGAAAGACGGAAAGGAGATTGTAATTCAAGTTTCTAAAAGAGACATGAATGTTGAAATAGAAATTAAAAATTTTGGACAATGTATTCCAGATGAGAACCTTCCTTACGTTTTTGAGAAGTTTTATCGTGGTGAAAAATCACGTAGCTCCCATACAGGTGGAAAAGGAATGGGACTTGCAATTGCGAGAAGTATAGCAGAGCTTCATAAAGGGGATATCACTGTGCGCAGTAACGAGAAAGAAACTGTTTTCACTATCGCTTTACCGCAGCATAAAAAATTGTAAAAAAGTCGTAAGTATTTCTTTTATATGTCGTAATTTTTAATTCGTATCATGTAGAACAAAGATATGAGAGTAGGGATACGACATGTGGAAGAAATATGTATTAGTAATTTTAGTTGCTTTTGTACTTACAAGTTGGAGTATAGTTTATTTAGCTAAAGGTGTTATATCAGTCATTGGGTGGTGGAGTATACAAGCCTTTAGCATAGTATCACTCTTTATTTTAATAGGGATAACGTTACTAATTGTGTGGAAAGGAATTTTCAGACAACGAATAGATGGAGCGCTACTCTTCATCGTTATTTTCTCTATCATTGGAGCTTGGCCTTTAGGATGGTTTGCGAACATTGGTAGACTTGCTTACCCGGCAGATGTACATTCTACGAGCCCTAAAGTAGTCGTGCGCTTTCCTTTAAATGAACGAGCATTAATAGGTTGGGGTGGTGATCGTTTAGAAACGAACTATCACGTTATCAAACCAAATGAGCGCTGGGCATATGATATTCTCATTCCTCCTGCTGAAGTGAAAAGTAGTAAGTTGGATGATTATGGAATATATGGAGCGAAAGTAATGGCACCAGCTTCTGGAACAGTTGTATCAATTAATAATGATGAAAAAGATTTAGTTCCGGGATCGGATGATTTTCAGTCAATGGCGGGAAATCATATTTATTTACGACTAGATGAAACAGGGACATTTTTGGTTCTTGCGCATTTAAAGAAAGGGTCAATTAAAGTGAAGGAAGGACAACATGTAAATGAAGGAGAATTTCTTGCTCAGGTCGGTAACTCAGGAAGTTCAAGTGAGCCACATTTACATATTCATCATCAAAGGCAGGATCCATCCAAGGTAAGTATGTTTCTTTCGGAAGGATTACCACTTTACTTTCGAACTGAGAAGGGTGTGATAATGCCGGAAAAAGGAGAATATATAAAAAGACATTAGGGGGAAACTCTGATGTGGGAGAAATATTATATCGAAACTGATAGAGGGAAATTTGAGTATTTTCAAAAGGGAGAAGGAAAACCACTTTGTGTAACACATTTATACAGTGAGTTTAATAGTAATGGTAATTTATTTGCTTCTGCATTTACGAATCATTACACAGTGTCCGCATGAATTTGCAGTGGAAGTAGCGGAGCTTATGCCAAATGCGATAATGTCGACATTTGAATACAGTAATCATTTTCCATTTATTGAGGAGGAAGAAGAGTTTATAAAATTTGTTGAAAGCACGGTCTGTCATGTAAATGGATGATGAAAATCTATAATTTAAAAAGAAGAAGGCTGTCTTCAACACAAATTTGAGACAGCCTTCTTCTTTCATTATCCTACAAACGTTTGATACAGTAAGAAAATATTTAAAATGATAACAAGTACAGCAATGATCCAAGCGATAAAGGTAGTTATGCGGTGATTAACGAGTGCACCCATAATTTTTTTATTACTTGTAAACATAATAAGTGGTACTAATGCAAAGGCAATACCGAATGATAAGACAACTTGACTCATGACTAGAGCGTAAGTTGGATTTACGCCTAAAGCGATAATCACTAGTGGTGGAATCATTGTAATAAATCGGCGTAAGTATAACGGAATATGCATTCGAATGAAACCTTGCATAATAATATCACCTGACATTGTACCGACAGAAGAGCTAGATAGTCCTGCTGATAAGAGCCCAATTCCAAATAAAGCAGCTGATACAGGGCCCACTAAAGTACTGAACTGGTTAAAAGCAACATCAAGATCTTCGACATGCAAGCCGTTTTTAAAGAATAGTGCAGCAGCAACAATTAACATACTTGCATTAATTGCTCCAGCGATAACCATTGCAATAATGATATCAATAAACTCGAAGCGGAAAATCTTTTTCTTTTGTTCATCATTTGTTCCGACTACGCGGCGTTGCGTTAAGGCGGAATGTAAATAGATTGCGTGCGGCATAACTGTCGCCCCTAAAATTCCGGCTGCAAGTAATATACTGTCTACACCTTGGAATTTTGGAATAAATAGTCCTGAAAGCAAAGGGCTTAATTCCGGTTTTGCATAAAAGACTTGTACACCGAAAGCGATAACAACGATAAAAATCATTCCTGTTATAATAGCTTCTAATGGACGGAAGCCTCTGCGTTGAAATTCAAGAATAATAAATGATCCAGCAGCTGTAATTAAAGCAGCTGGTAACATTGGAATTCCAAATAATAAATACAATCCGAGTGCTGCCCCGATAAATTCAGCTAAATCAGTAGCCATAATAACGAGTTCACCTTGTATCCATAAGCCGATGGAAACAGGTTTTGGGAAGTTTTCTCGAGCAATTTCAGGAAGGTTTCTACCTGTAGCGATTCCTAATTTAGCTGATAAAGTTTGGATTAATACAGCCATTAAATTAGAAGCGAGAATTACCCAGAGTAATAAATATCCATATTGTGATCCAGCGGCAATATTTGTCGCGAAATTGCCAGGGTCAATATAAGCGACTGAAGCGATGAAAGCAGGACCTAAGAATGGTAATAGTCTTTTTAAGCCTTTCGTTTGTCCGCTTAATGCTAAATGCGCTGATTGAACAGTTGTACTTTGAGAAGGGACATGTTCATCTTTTGATATATCTTTATTCATAGTAGTTTTCCCCTTTGGTATGTTAACTTGATGAAATTATTGTAAGTATTCTTATTCTTTATTTCAATACATTTAAATGTACTAGGTTATATTTTTTATTTGAACATAAATGTTTCCTTAGTGCAAATTATATGCCTTAATACAATGAATGGTGTGGTGTTATTAAAAATTGGGAGTTTATGGTGTGATGACGTGGGGAAACATAATGAATTAAAGGGCTGTTTTTGAAATTTATGTGAACATAAAGCCGATAATACAGCATATTAATTGATGGAATTGCATTTGTATGATATATAATATATTGGGATTACAACATAACCATAGTGTTTTGGTGTGTAATCTTGTTTTTTATTTTTGTTAACTGATAGAAAATAGTATAAAGAGAAGAAAATGGGATTCATTTTCTTATTATATATGTTTTGATATGAACGTTAACTTATACATGATTTTAAAAATTAGATAGGTGGTAGAAATACATTGGCAACTACAAAACCATACAGAGTATTACTATATTACATGTACACAACAATTGAAAACCCAGAAGAATTCGCGGCAGAGCATTTAGCATTTTGTAATTCACTTGAATTAAAAGGTAGAATTCTTGTAGCAAAAGAAGGTATTAACGGAACTTGTTCTGGTACTGTAGAACAAACAGAGAAATACATGGAAGCTATGAACAACGATCCACGTTTTGACGGTATCGTATTTAAAATAGATGAAGCTGATGGTCATGCATTCAAGAAAATGCACGTGCGTCCTCGCCCAGAATTAGTTACACTTCGTCTAGAAGATGATATTAATCCACACGAAATAACTGGGAAGTATTTAGAGCCAAAAGATTTTTATGAAGCAATGAAACAAGAAGATACAGTTATCATTGATGCACGAAATGATTATGAATTTGATTTAGGTCACTTCAAAGGTGCGATTAAACCTGATATCGAATCATTCCGTGAATTACCAGATTGGATTCGTGAAAATAAAGAAGTACTTGAAGGTAAAAAGATTTTAACGTACTGTACAGGCGGAATTCGTTGCGAGAAGTTTTCTGGTTGGTTAGTTCGTGAAGGTTATGAAGATGTAAGTCAGCTTCACGGCGGTATTGTAACGTACGGAAAAGACCCAGAAGTACAAGGTGAGCTTTGGGATGGACAATGTTACGTGTTCGATGAGCGTATCGCTGTACCAGTAAACCAAAAAGAACATGTTATCGTTGGTAAAGACTACTTTACAGGTGAACCTTGTGAGCGCTATGTAAATTGTGCCAATCCAGAATGTAACAAGAAAATTTTATGTTCTGAAGAAAACGAAGCGAAATATTTACGTGCATGTTCTCACGAATGCCGTGTAAGCCCACGTAACCGCTACGTAATACAACATGAATTAACGGAAGAACAAGTAGCTGCTGCATTAGAGAAAATCGAAGCAGGGAAGTAAGAGGAATTCGTGTAATAAAAAAGGGTACTCCAAACTTTATGTTGGAATACCCTTTTTATATTGTCCGGTTCAGCCTTTTGTCGGTTTCTGTCGGTAAGTCGATATATCTGGAAAATCGCCGATATATTTTGAGTTGCGCTGATATATTTAAAAAATCGCTGATATATTTCGAGATGCGCCGATATATCCGAAAAATCGCTGATAAAAATTTCAATTACTGTAGCGTGCCACATATTTCAATGTAAAAATAATCATCTTTATTTCGAATCATCTTTCTCTCTCACAGCAGAAAGTACAGTTTGTTTAACCCATGCTTTTCTTCGTTTATGTTGTAGACCCCATTGGTATAAACTTTGCGCACCTAAAATAAGTGAAATGACGATGCCGCTAATTGCTATTAAAAGCGCGAAAAATTCAAGTGGCGACGATATTTTGTTTGAATCGGTGTTTCTTAACAAGTCAATCATAGTAAACCCTAACATTTGGCCCACAACAGAGTAAAGCGTTAAAATTAATAATAAAAGACTATCCTTTTTAGAAGCGACATTTTCTTGATATTTAAACAAACTATCAAGATTTTGTTTTGCATTCGAGTATAAAACCTCGATGTTAAAAAGCTTTCTTAAGCGAAAGAAAATATCTTCACTCTGTGATTGGGATACGAGCTCTAAAGAAAAGTAATTTGCAGTAAATGAATTGATTGAGTAAATTAATTTCTCGATTTCATTTGTATCTTTTTCAATGTTTAGTTCAGCATAAGCGTTTGCCATTTTTAACAAAACAATTTTATGAAATAGATTTAATAATAAAGCGTAATAAAACTCCCCATACATTTGACTCGCAAGCTTAGTAAATTCGTGTTCCCCCTCATTTGTTACACAGGTGAATATATGTTCTTCCATTATGAAATAGCGATTTGGAGCCCACCTCTGGTAAGCGTGTTGTTTTAAATAATCATGAATATAAGGAAGATTATTTGCACTTACATAAGCCTTGCCGTTACTTGTTAACCCAGAAAGACTGGAAGTACGATAAACATCCACTTCGGTAAGCTCCATCTCTGCTTTTATACATAGTAAAGTTTGAACGTACATTCTTTGATCTTCAAAGAAAGGAAAGGTTTGAAAGTAAGAACTTCTTAATCTCTTCTTCTCAAAGAAATCTGTTACGCCATGAAATAAATAACCAAAAATGAACCTTTCCACTTGGGAATATTTTTTTCCATTACATTCAATGCAAATCGTTTCATTTGTATCATTTTTAGTTTCAAGTACACGGAAGCGGGCGGCGAATTCAATTGCTTCTGATAATGTCATGTTTGGAGCGGTCTCTACTTCTGTCCGAATTGTTAAGAAGCCAAGCTCATAAGGACAAAGTGTTACGTCAATAGAATGAATCTTAAATGGAACGGAAATAAGATTTGTTGTTAAATGTCCAGTTAAATTAAGGTCTTTAGAATAGCGCTGCAACCCCTTTTGATGCTCTGAATGAGGAAATAAAATTTTATTTGTAAATGAAAGATAGTATGCTTCCATATTTTGATGTGAAACTTGAAACCTTCCATAGTATGTATTTTCATTTTCAAGATGATCGAGTCGAAAAGGGCGAAAGTCATTTTTCTGTAAGAAAGGGAACATATTTTGTTCATACCCAGTTTTAAAAGAAAACGGGAATATAAATTGAAATATAGCTGTTGTTACATCTTTTTCTTCAATTGTTTGTATTGCCTCCATTTACATTGTTTCCTTTCCATATATGCTATAAAAACAACATGCCCAAATTTATTTGAAAATAACCACTGTTTTATACTTGATTAAGAATGAAAATTCAGCTTATTTAGTAGGGGACATGTATAATGTTATGTATACTAAAAGTTATAAATTGATATTTTGAAAAGGGGGATGTTGTATGCGGATTTTAGTATTAGGAGCTGGCGGCGTTGGAGGATTTTTTGGGGGACGCTTAGTAGAAAAGAGAGAAGAGGTTACGTTTCTTGTTCGCAGTAAAAGGAAAAAACAATTGGAGGAAAGAGGACTTGTAATCCGCAGTGTTAACGGGGATTTTTCCTTCCAACCGAAATTAATAACGAAAGAAGATCGAACTGCTCCATTTGATGTCATTTTATTTTCAACAAAAGCGTATCACTTAAACGAGGCAATTCAAGATGTGAAGCCTTTTGTAGGTGAAACCACTGTGATTATTCCATTGTTAAATGGTATCGCTCATGTATCACTATTACAAAAGGAATTCGGTGAGGAAAAAGTAATTGGCGGTTTATGCTTTATCGAGACGACTTTAAACGATCAAGGAGAAATTGTACAAACTAGCGCTGCCAACAGACTTGTGTTTGGAGAAATGAAGTCTCAAGATTCAGAGAGAATAAAGCATATTTCTAAAGCATTTGCAGGTACGAAATCTAGTTTTGTTTTAAGTGAAAACATTATGCAAGATATGTGGCATAAATATTTATTTATTACTGTAATGTCGGGTGTGACGACATTAATGCGGGCACCGATAGGACCGATTCGTGAAAGCGAAGGTGGACGCGATTTTATCCAAAACTTATTTGAAGAATGTATGCAAATTATGAGATGTATAGGAGCGCCAATTAAAGATAATATTGTCCAAGAACATATGAAAACAATTGATAAAATTTCGTATAATATGAAGTCATCGATGCAGCGTGATATGGAAAAAGGTTCGTCTATTGAAGCGAAGCACTTACAAGGATACTTACTAGATGTAGCAGAACAATTTTCTATAGAATCACCATTATTAGGAGCAGTATATCAAAATTTGAAAGTGTATGAAGAAATGACCTTTAACAAATCAGCAATACAATTGGATGTATGAAAAAATAAAAAAGAAAGCAATATATATAAACTGTACCCTATAGAATAGACACTTAAAAAAAGTCTATTCTATAGGGTATTTCTTGTATAATGAGAGAAAAATGAGAATCGGAGAAATTTCAAAATGACGAAAAAATTGCTTACAGAAAAGGAAATTCAAATATTATCAAAAAATCGATACGTAAAATCGGTAAGCCAAAAAGGAATTACCTATACCGATGAATTCAAGCGTATTTTTATTAAGGAAAATGAACAGGGTAAACCACCTCGTATTATTTTTGAAGAATGTGGTTTTGATATAGATATCATCGGTCTACAACGTATTGTGTCATCAGGAAATAGATGGCGTACGTCCTATAAGCAAAACGGTGTATGGGGCTTAAGAGACACACGTAAGGAAAACTCAGGAAGAAAGTCAGAAAGAGAACTTACATTAGAGGAGAAATATGCACGTTTGGAAGCGGAACGAAACTTATTAAAAGCTGAAAATGAACTGTTAAAAAAGATCAAATTTATGGAAGGGAGGATGGGAAAGAAATAACGTTACACGCTAGTCAAAAGTACCTATTAATTCGTTCTATCATTGAAAAATACCGCCTGAAAAATATGGTGAGATATTTGTGTCAGGTCGCAGGCGTTTCACGTTCTGGATACTATAATTATTTTTTAGCCATTTCTCAAAGTCGGCGAGAGAAAAGAATACATCAAGATGAAATAGTGAAAGAGATTATATTAAAGGCATTTCGATTTAAAAACCGAAAAAAGGGGGCTCGTCAGATCAAAATGACATTGGCGGGTCAATTTCAAGTTGTCTACAATTTGAAACGCATCCGTAGAATCATGAAAAAATATGGGATAATCTGTCCTATTCGTAGAGAAAATCCCTATAAAAAAATGTTGAAAGCGACGAAAGAACACTTCGTGGTACCCAATCGATTAAAACGCGAATTTAGGCAAGGTGTACCGGGAAAGGTACTTCTTACAGATATCACATACCTGTTTTATGGTAAGAATCAAAAAGGATATTTATCTACTATTCTAGACGGGTCTACGAATGAAGTTTTGGCGTATCATGTTTCAGAACGACTTACCTTAGATATCGCAACGACGACGCTGCACAAACTAAAGAAGAATAAGAAGGTACGATTAACGCAAGATGCCTATATTCATTCTGATCAAGGTGCTCATTACACAAGTCCTACCTATCAAAAATTAGTCAAAAAATTAAAGCTGGGACAATCTATGTCAAGGCGAGGAAACTGTTGGGATAATGCCCCACAAGAATCTTTTTTCGGGCACTTTAAAGATGAAGCACACATCAAAACTTGTACATCTTTCACACAGTTAAAACAAGAAATTAAAGACTATATGAAATACTATAATCAGCACAGATATCAGTGGAATTTAAAGAAGATGACTCCTGTCGAATACAGAAACCATCTTCTTGATGCCGCCTAACTTTTTTTAAAATGTCCTTTACAAAGGGTACAGATTATATAAGTGTATTGCTTTCTTTTTTTATGACAAATCATTTATTTCTTTTTGTTCTATCTGTCAAATTTATTTCCTGTTCACGTTTACCGTATAATTGATTAATTTCATTTGCTAATGCATCTAAATAGGAATCGGAAAAAATAGGCTTCTTTTCTTTAGACATATAGGTCTCCTTTATTGATTTTTTAGTATTCATTATGTATATTTACCGGCGGATTATGCGCAATCATTTTAATTTTTTCTTTTTAAAAATTTTTGTTTACATTTTGAAAATAAAGGAGTATTATAATCCACAGTTTCAATTTTCTAAATCGCTGAAACCGCATGGTGCGGGGGACCCGTTCTTATGGATTAGTTCTTAATCCAATGGGGTGAATCCTTGAAAAAGGTAGGGCTACTCATAGGCCCGAATCCGACAGCTAACCTCGTAAGCGTTATATTGAGAAGGAAGGTGGAGCTTGTGCGACAAAAAATATAATGTCTACAAGTCTATTTCGTTATGGCTTGTAGACATTTTTTGTTTTCTGAAGAAATCGTTTATCCGCTATAACTAGCAGAAAAGTTCGTACAAAATTATTGGAGAGTGGACAGCAGTGGTTTCATCTATTAAAAGATTTTTAATTGGAAGACCGTTAAAATCAACGGAGCTTGGAGAACAAAAGCTTAATAAAACGAAGGCGTTAGCCATTCTTTCTTCTGACGCATTGTCATCAGTTGCTTACGGTCCAGAGCAAATATTAATTGCACTAGCAGGTGTTGGAGCAATCGCTTATTGGTATTCTATTCCGATAGCCATTGGGGTATTAGTATTATTGACAGCCCTTATTTTATCTTATCGTCAAATTATTTTTGCTTATCCGCATGGCGGAGGGGCGTATGTTGTATCAAAAGAAAATTTAGGGATGAATTCGGGCTTAATTGCTGGAGGATCTTTATTAGTCGATTATATTTTAACTGTTGCAGTAAGTGTGTCTGCAGGTACAGATGCGCTAACATCTGCTTTTCCTAGTTTACATGCACATAATGTAATCATTGCGATTATATTTGTTATATTTATTACCATCTTAAATTTAAGAGGGGTAACGGAATCAGCTTCCGTTTTAGCATATCCTGTTTATTTATTCGTTTTAGCATTATTTATATTAATTGGTGTAGGGATATATAATATTTTAACTGGTCACGTGTCACCGAATTTACACACGCCGATTGGAACACCAGTTGCAGGGATTAGTTTGTTTTTACTGTTACGAGCATTTGCATCAGGAAGTTCTGCTTTAACAGGTGTTGAAGCAATTTCAAACGCAATTCCAAACTTTAAAGATCCTGCACCTAACAATGCAGCGAAAACATTACTTGCAATGGGTGCATTACTTGCAGTTTTATTTTCAGGAATTGTGTTCTTAGCTTATTATTACGGAATTTCCCCAAGTAAAGAAGTAACAGTTGTTTCACAAATTGCTGAACAAACATTTGGACGTAATTTCATGTACTATTTTATACAAGGTACAACAGCTTTAATATTAATCCTTGCTGCTAACACAGGATATTCTGCGTTTCCGTTATTAGCAGTAAACCTTGCAAAAGATAAGTTTATACCGAGAATGTTTACGATTAGAGGAGACCGCCTAGGTTACTCAAACGGAATTATTATACTTGGAATTGCATCGATTATTTTAATTGTAGCTTTCCAAGGGCAAACAGAGCATTTAATTCCATTATACGCAGTAGGTGTATTTATTCCATTTACACTTTCTCAAACGGGTATGGTATTAAAATGGCTTCGTGAAAAACCTGAAGGATGGGCTTTGAGATTAACGGTCAATTTAATTGGTGCAGTCATTAGTTTTATCGTAATGAGTATGTTCTTTTTAACTAAGTTCGCACAAGTTTGGTCAATCCTTATTTTCTTACCTGTTATTATCTTCTTGTTCCACCGAATTAAGAAGCATTATGATGCAGTAGGTGACCAACTAAGTTTAAAAACTTGTGAACGGATTGTACCGATTGAAGGAAATGTAATTGTCGTTCCAGTAGCTGGTATGACGCATGTAGTAGAAAATTCATTAAACTATGCGAAGTCTCTTTCTGCAGATCAAGTTATCGCTGTATATGTTGCTTTTGACAGAGAAGAGGAAAAGAAATTTGAAGAGAAATGGAAGAAGTGGCAACCTGAAGTAAGGCTTGTTACATTACATTCTCATTATAGAAGTATTATTCAACCGCTAACAAAGTTTATTGATACAGTACAATATAAAGCGAGTGAATCAAATTACCGAGTTACTGTCGTTATACCACAGTTCATTCCGAAAAAAGGTTGGCATAACATTCTTCATAATCAATCTAGTTTACTTATTCGTGCGTATTTACTTTATAAAAGAAATGTTGTTATTACGACAGTTCCATATCATTTGAAAAAGTAAGAAGGTTTTTTAAGGATAGCTTTACGTAAGTGAAGCTATCCTTTTTGTGTATACGCTATGCATAATTGCATATGGGTTATAAAAGTATATTAATATAATTTTTTCGTCTTGGAGAAAGTAGAGATTTTTGTTGTGATATATGGATATTTTAATTGAAAAAGTGAAGTGGATTATATTTTGAAATAAAGACATGAAGGCTTGAAAATAAAGGGAATAAAAATACTTCTTTACGTTATATAAATAGCTGTGTTTAAATGACCTTACAGTATAAAACTTATATAAAAACAAAACGGAATTTCATATTTACGTACGTTATTTAGTTTAAGATGAATAATATTTTTATGTAATATATTCACTGTGTGAATGTGGAAATTGCTATAAAATAGAAATTTTATACAATGTTATTCATACTAATCACATATGAAAAAATAATAAAATGTTTTGTGACGATAAGTAAGTACTGTAGCAATACGAGAGAGGTGGTTCATACATGGATTGCGGTGAGAACGTTCTCTATTTTAACCATCTCAAATTATGGGTAAGAAAATAGAATAATAAAATGCGATAGTAATAGTTGCTAATACATAGGAGGAGTTAAAGTGAAAAAGACTTTAATTACAGGGTTATTGGTTACAGCAGTATCTACGAGTTGCTTCATTCCTGTAAGCGCTTACGCCAAAGAGGGGCAACCAGAAGTGAAAACAGTATATGCACAAAATGTAATTGTTCCAAATACATTATCCAATTCAATTAGAATGTTAGGATCACAGTCACCACTTATACAAGCATATGGACTAGTAATTTTACAACAGCCAGACATTAAGGTGAATGCGATGAGTAGTTTGACGAATCATCAAAAATTTGCAAAGGCAAATGTAAGAGAGTGGATTGATGAATATAATCCGAAGTTAATCGACTTAAATCAAGAGATGATGAGGTATAGTACTAGATTTAATAGCTATTATAGTAAGCTCTATGAACTAGCAGGGAACGTAAATGAAGATGGACAAGCAAAAGCAGATTTTACAGGTGCATATGGAAAATTACAATTGCAAGTACAAAGCATCCAAGAGAGTATGGAGCAAGATTTATTAGAGCTAAATCGATTTAAAACAGTATTAGACAAAGATAGTAATAACTTATCGATAAAGGCTGATGAAGCAATAAAAACACTACAAGGATCAAGTGGAGATATTGTGAAGTTAAGAGAAGATATTAAAAGAATTCAAGGGGAAATTCAAGCTGAACTAACTACTATATTGAATAGACCTCAAGAAATTATTAAAGGTTCTATTAATATCGGTAAACAAGTATTTACAATTACAAATCAAACTGCACAAACGAAAACGATTGATTTCGTTTCTATCGGTACTTTAAGTAATGAAATTGTAAATGCTGCAGATAGCCAAACGAGAGAAGCAGCTCTTCGCATTCAGCAAAAGCAAAAAGAGCTACTACCACTTATTCAAAAGTTATCACAAATTGAAGCAGAGGCGACACAAATTACATTCGTTGAAGATCAAGTAAGTAGCTTTACAGAACTAATTGATCGTCAAATTACAACATTAGAAACGTTGTTAACGGATTGGAAAGTTTTAAACAATAATATGATCCAAATTCAAAAGAATGTTGAAGAAGGCACATATACAGATAGTAGTTTACTACAAAAACATTTCAACCAAATTAAAAAAGTAAGTGATGAAATGAATAAACAAACGAATCAATTTGAAGATTACGTTACAAACGTTGAAGTACATTAAAAATAAGTAACGATATAGGGAGAGAAGAAAAATGACAAAAAAACCTTATAAAGTAATGGCTCTATCAGCACTTATGGCAGTATTTGCAGCAGGAAATATCATGCCGGCTCATACGTATGCAGCGGAGAGTACAGTGAAGCAAGCTCCAGTTCATGCGGCCGCAAAAGCTTATAATGATTATGAGGAATATTCATTAGGACCTGAAGGCCTAAAAGATGCAATGGAAAGAACGGGTTCAAACGCTTTAGTAATGGATCTGTACGCTTTAACAATTATTAAACAAGGTAATGTTAACTTTGGAAATGTATCGTCTGTTGATGCGGCTTTAAAAGGGAAAGTGATTCAGCACCAGGATACAGCTAGAGGAAATGCGAAGCAATGGTTAGATGTACTAAAGCCACAGCTTATTTCAACGAATCAAAATATCATTAATTACAATACGAAATTCCAAAACTATTACGATACTTTAGTTGCTGCGGTAGATGCAAAAGATAAAGCGACTCTTACGAAAGGTTTAACTAGATTATCAAGTAGTATTAATGAGAATAAAGCGCAAGTAGATCAGTTAGTAGATGACTTGAAGAAATTCCGAAATAAAATGACGTCCGATACGCAAAACTTTAAGGGAGACGCAAATCAAATTACATCTATTTTAGCTAGTCAAGATGCAGGAATCCCGCTTCTGCAAAATCAAATTACAACGTACAATGAAGCAATTAGTAAATATAATGCAATTATTATCGGTTCATCAGTTGCGACAGCTCTAGGGCCAATTGCCATTATTGGTGGTGCAGTAGTGATTGCTACAGGTGCAGGAACGCCGTTAGGAGTCGCGTTAATTGCAGGTGGTACAGCAGCTGTAGGCGGTGGTACAGCTGGAATCGTATTAGCAAAAAAAGAGCTTGATAATGCACAAGCTGAAATTCAAAAAATAACAGGACAAGTTACAACTGCTCAATTAGAGGTAGCAGGATTAACAAACATTAAAACACAAACGGAGTATTTAACAAATACAATTGATACTGCAATTACAGCGTTGCAAAACATTTCAAACCAATGGTACACAATGGGGTCAAAATACAATTCTTTACTTCAAAATGTAGATTCAATTAGTCCGAATGACCTTGTTTTCATTAAAGAAGATTTAAACATTGCGAAAGATAGCTGGAAAAACATTAAAGACTATGCAGAAAAGATTTATGCTGAAGATATTAAAGTAGTAGATACGAAAAAAGCTTAATTAAATACGAATCGTTAGAGCGTTACGTATTGATGAAAGATTTGAAGCTCCTGTTCAGTTGTGAGCAGGAGCTTTTTATACTCTTATAAAGAAACTAGGTGAAAAGTATGCAGAAACGATTTTATAAGAAATGTCTTTTAACGTTAATGATTGCTGGGGTGGCAACGAGTAATGCATTTCCTTTACATCCTTTTGCAGCAGAACAAAATGTAAAGGTGCTACAAGAAAATGTGAAAAACTATTCTCTTGGACCAGCTGGATTCCAAGATGTAATGGCACAAACGACATCAAGCATATTCGCGATGGATTCATATGCAAAATTAATTCAAAATCAACAAGAGACGGATTTAAGTAAAATAAGTTCGATTAATAGTGAATTTAAAGGGAATATGATTCAGCATCAAAGAGATGCAAAAATGAATGCGGCATATTGGTTAAATAATATGAAGCCTCAAATTATGAAAACGGATCAAAATATTATTAATTACAATAATACTTTTCAATCGTATTATAATGACATGTTAATAGCGATTGATCAAAAGGATAGCGGAAAATTAAAAGCGGATTTAGAAAAGTTGTATGCGGATATTGTAAAGAATCAAAATGAGGTAGATGTATTATTAGGTAATTTGAAAGCCTTTCGCGATAGAATGGCGAAAGATACAAATAGCTTTAAAGCGGATACAAATCAACTAACCTCGATTTTAGCAAGTACGAATGCTGGTATTCCAGCTTTAGAGCAACAAATAAATACATATAACGATTCGATTAAAAAGAGTAATGATATGGTTATTGCTGGTGGCGTACTTTGCGTAGCTCTAATAACATGTCTTGCTGGCGGACCGATGATTGCGGTTGCGAAAAAAGATATCGCAAATGCAGAACGAGAAATCGCTAATTTAAAAGATAGAATTTCTGGAGCGCAAGCAGAAGTCGCAATTTTGACAGATGTAAAAAATAAAACAACAAATATGACTGAAACGATTGATGCAGCAATTACAGCATTGCAAAATATATCGAATCAATGGTATACAGTAGGGGCAAAATATAATAATTTACTACAAAACGTAAAAGGAATGAGTCCGGAAGAATTTACCTTCATAAAAGAAGATTTACATACAGCGAAAGATAGCTGGAAAGATGTAAAAGATTATACAGAAAAATTACATGAAGGTGTGGCGAAGTAAACAGTGGGCTAGTTCCGCTGTTTATTTTTTGCCGAGAGTACCAACCTTCTTATCTCAAGGTATTTACTCTTCTTGGTATGATTGGTCGTCAGTTCTATTTATAAAAAATAGGCCTTAATAGAAATTTATATAATCCTTTCAAATAAGTGCAATTGGATATTAGCCATCTGTATTTTAAGTGCGAAATATATAGTTTGATCCTAAAATATTTCTCAACCTCAAAATTGCATGCATTCAAAATAATTGTGTTAATATTTAAATAATATGCAGGTAATATCTAAAGAGAGGGTGACGGGCGTATGAAAAATTCAGTTCCCCACGATTACCGTACCAGAAAAAAGGTATACATACCTTAGCGGAAGTTCACTATAAATTAGGGAATTATGAAAAGGCAAAATTCTTTATTGATGAAGGGCTAAAAGATTGTACGGAAGAATACCACCACCGTTATAATATCTTGAGTGCTTTAGTTAATAAGGTTTCTATTGAAAAATTAGAGTTTGTTGTTTTGGAAGCTATAGCTTATTTTAAGGAACAAAATATTTGGAAAGAAATTCAAAATTATTCTGAACTTTTAGCTAATGAGTGTTATAATGTAGGAATGAAGGATGAGGCTTCAGAGTATTATCGTATGAGTTATGAAGCTAAAATTTCAATAAAGGAAAAGGGGTATTTAAGATGAAAAAGATTAAGGTTTTCGTCATAAGTCTAGTAACTGTCACTTTATTATCTATTGGATTAAATAACCCTGAAATTCATCAAAATACATCAAAAAAAGCACCTGTTGTACAACATATGACTGAACCAGGTGGAGGAATCTAGTAAAAGGTTCATTCCCCTTTTAAAAAACGATAATTATAATTCCTAAGAAAAGCCTATTTCCTAAAAAGAAATGGGCTTTTTAATATGTGGTAATACCCCATTGTCCATCAAGCGAAAATTTTAAGACGCTCTTATAACAAGAAATCAGCTCATCTTTTCTTAGCTGTCTAACAAAAATTAAATTTCACTAAAACAGGTAAATCTTGTTTTAATTTTTCACTTCAAACTGAAGATTTAATGCATATTACGTATGGAATTAAGAAAAAAGCATGAAAAAGGGACAAAAAATGGTCTCTTTACTAACCCTTACAGAAAACGCGAATGGAAATTCCATAAGTATGAGAAAAACAGTTTTTGATATCCTGGGCCTCATATACAACTTTTCTATGTTAAATAACTTGATTCTACCGTGCGTTTTTGAGCGGTCCTGTTATCGTTATTGCAGAAAATGCGTGAATTAAATGATAATGGATTTACATGTTTCACGCGTAACTATATTGAGTTAGTAAATCTACACAATAATGTTTCATTTCATACAGTAAGTGTAGTGGAAGTTCAGTTAGATAAAATTCTGTAGTCGAAATTTATTACATAAAGCTGTATAATGCTTGTAACGAAAGGGAAATACAGGAAAGGATTTGTATTGAGTTACTATGGATAAAGATAAACAACAATTAAGCGTTGAAGTTGCAAGATTATATTATCAATCAGATTATAGTCAGCAAGAAATTGCTAACAAACTAAATATTTCAAGACCGACGATTTCTAGGTTATTAAAGTACGCGAAAGAAAAAGGATTTGTTCAAATTAGTATAGCTGATCCATTTGCTGATTTAGATAACGTTGGAAATTTACTGAAAGAAAAGTACAATTTGTTAGAGGCGCATGTCGTATTTTCTCCAGTGCCAGAATACGCAACGATTACAGCGTATATTAGTAAATATGCAGCTGAGTATATGGAAAAGACGGTTAAAAATGGTGATATCGTTGGTGTAAGCTGGGGAATGACGATGTATGAAATCGCTAGAAAAATTGTACCGCAACATGTAAAAGGTGTAGAAGTCGTTCAGTTAAAAGGTGGTATTAGTCATTCGAGTGTAAATACATATGCGAATGAAACAATCGCTTTATTTGCAGATGCTTTTCAAACGACGCCAAGAAATCTACCCCTTCCAGTTATATTTGATAATGCAGTGACAAAGGAATTAGTAGAGCAGGATCGACATATTCATCACATTATCGAAATGGGGAAACAAGCAAATATTGCAATTTTCACTGTAGGGACAGTGCGAGACGAAGCGCTATTATTCCGATTAGGTTATTTCGATAAGGATGAAACAAGTTTACTCAAAAAACAATCGGTCGGTGACATTTGTTCACGTTTCTTTGATGGGGATGGAAATATTAGTAGTGAAGAAATTAATAAGCGGACCATTGGAATTGAGTTAGAGGAACTGAAATTAAAGAAACGTTCTATTTTAGTTGCTGGTGGTAATAGAAAAATAAAAGCAATTGATGGTGCGTTACGTGGCGGATATGCAAATGTATTAATTATCGATCAGCATACAGCAAAAGAACTGTTACATTATCAAAAAGATTAGAAATAAAAGGCTTTCTCAAGATATTAATTTTGAGAAAGCCTTTTATTTTGTTATGTATGAATTATGGGAGTGCTGTTTGAATACAAATTGCCTTTTTAAAAATAATTATGGATATTGAGATACATACTACCATTGTTAATATAAAAGTTTTGATTTTAAATAGGAAGTGTTTCTTAGTTAGAATGAGCTTTATTTACTATAGGAAAATTCCCTTTTTAAAAAGAATGAACAAAATTTCAAAAGTGTATTTACATTTGTTCAACTAAGAGTTAGAATGAAGTTGTTAAAAGATATGAGGAGTGAAGATAATGAACATTGCAAAGTTAATTGACCATACAATTTTAAAAGCTAATACTACTAAAGAAGATGTTATGAAAGTAATCGAAGAAGCAAAGGAATATAAATTCGCTTCTGTTTGTATTAATCCTACATGGGTAAAGCTAGCTGCTGAGGAATTAGCTGGACATGATGTAGATGTTTGTACTGTAATCGGTTTCCCATTAGGCGCAAGTACTACTGAAACAAAAGCTTTCGAAACAAAAGATGCTATCGCAAAAGGTGCAACTGAAGTTGACATGGTAATCAACGTAGGCGCTTTAAAAGATGGCGACGACGAACTTGTCGAAAAAGACATTTATGAAGTAGTACAAGCAGCAAAAGGAAAAGCTCTTGTAAAAGTAATCATTGAGACTTGCCTATTAACAGATGAAGAGAAAGTACGCGCTTGTGAATTATCAGTAAAAGCTGGTGCTGATTTCGTAAAAACTTCAACTGGATTCTCAACTGGCGGAGCAACTGCTGAAGATATCGCATTAATGCGTAAAACAGTTGGACCAAACGTTGGTGTAAAAGCATCTGGTGGCGTTCGTACACGTGAAGATGCAGAAAAAATGGTAGCTGCTGGAGCTTCTCGCGTTGGAGCAAGTGCTAGTGTTGCAATCGTATTAAATGATGCAAAAGGTGCTACAGATAACTACTAATCATTAATGATGTTAAAAGCAATAGATACACAAAGTAAAGTGTATCTATTGCTTTAACAATTGAAAAAGATGTAAGCGGATACGAATGGGAGGAGACGGCTTATGAAATACTTAATCGGTGTTTTAGGCCTCGTATTGATTTTAGGTATCGCTTGGCTTGCTAGTAATGATAGAAAAAAAGTCAAATATCGCCCAATCATAACGATGGTTATATTACAATTCATTTTGGGGTTTTTATTATTAAATACAAGTGTAGGGAATATATTAATTAGCGGAATAGCAGATGGTTTTGGAGAGCTATTAAAATATGCCGCTGACGGTGTGAATTTCGTATTTGGTGGATTAGTAAATCAAAAAGAGTTTTCGTTCTTTTTAAGTGTATTAATGCCAATCGTATTTATCTCAGCTTTAATCGGTATTTTGCAACACATTAAAGTGTTACCTATTATCGTGAAATCTATCGGTCTAGCATTAAGTAAAGTAAATGGAATGGGAAAACTAGAATCATATAACGCTGTTGCTTCTGCGATTTTAGGACAATCTGAAGTGTTTATTTCAGTTAAGAAACAACTAGGATTATTGCCAGAGAAAAGAATGTATACATTATGTGCATCTGCAATGTCTACCGTTTCAATGTCTATCGTTGGATCGTATATGGTGTTATTAAAACCGCAATATGTTGTAACCGCTTTAGTGCTTAACTTATTCGGTGGCTTTATTATCGCTTCTATCATTAACCCTTATGAAGTTACTGAAGAAGAAGATATGTTAGAAGTACAAGAGGAAGAGAAAAAGACTTTCTTTGAAGTATTAGGAGAATACATTATAGATGGATTTAAAGTTGCGATTACAGTAGCAGCTATGTTAATTGGTTTCGTTGCTCTTATCGCATTCATTAACGCTGTATTTAAAGGTGTAATCGGTATTTCATTCCAAGAAATTCTTGGTTATGTATTTGCGCCATTTGCATTTATTATGGGTGTACCTTGGCATGAAGCTGTTAATGCTGGAAATATTATGGCAACCAAATTAGTATCAAATGAATTTGTCGCTATGACAGATTTAGCACAAGGAAACTTTAATTTCTCAGATAGAACGACAGCGATTATATCTGTATTCTTAGTTTCATTTGCAAACTTCTCTTCAATTGGAATTATTGCAGGAGCAGTTAAGAGCTTAAATGAAAAGCAAGGGAATGTAGTCGCAAGATTTGGTTTGAAATTACTTTTCGGTGCAACATTAGTAAGTTTCTTATCAGCAACAATCGTAGGCTTATTATTTTAATAGATTCATATCATATAAAAAGGAATGGTGATTGTAATGAGAATGGTAGATATTATTGCGAAAAAACGTGACGGTAAAGAATTAACGACTGAAGAAATCAAATTCTTTATTAATGGATATACAGACGGAAGTATTCCTGATTATCAAGTGAGTGCACTTGCAATGGCAATCTTCTTTAAAGATATGACAGATCGCGAACGCGCAGATTTAACGATGGCAATGGTAGAGTCTGGAGAAACGATCGACTTATCAGCAATTGAAGGAATTAAAGTAGACAAACATTCAACTGGCGGTGTTGGTGATACAACAACATTAGTATTAGGACCATTAGTAGCTGCTTTAGATGTACCAGTAGCAAAAATGTCTGGTCGTGGTTTAGGACATACAGGCGGAACAATTGATAAATTAGAAGCGGTAGAAGGATTCCACGTTGAAATTACAAAAGAGCAATTTATTGATATTGTAAACCGTGACAAAGTAGCTGTTATTGGACAAACAGGAAACTTAACACCTGCAGATAAAAAGATTTATGCATTACGCGATGTAACCGGAACGGTTAACTCAATTCCTTTAATCGCAAGTTCAATTATGAGTAAAAAAATTGCAGCTGGTGCAGATGCAATCGTACTTGATGTAAAAACAGGTGCTGGCGCATTCATGAAAACAGAAGAAGATGCAAAAGAATTAGCACATGCAATGGTACGTATCGGAAATAATGTAGGACGTCAAACTATGGCTGTTATTTCAGATATGTCACAACCACTTGGTTTTGCAATTGGTAACGCTCTAGAAGTGAAAGAAGCGATTGATACGTTAAAAGGTGAAGGACCAGAAGATTTAACAGAATTAGTACTTGTATTAGGAAGTCAGATGGTTGTACTTGCGAAAAAAGCAAATACACTAGAAGAAGCGCGTGAAATGTTAATTGAAGTTATGAAAAACGGAAAAGCAACAGAGAAGTTTAAAGAGTTCTTAAGTAATCAAGGCGGAGATAGCTCAATTGTAGACAATCCAGAAAAAATGCCACAGGCGAAGTATGTAATTGATGTACCTGCAAAAACTTCAGGTGTTATTTCTAACATTGTTGCAGATGAAATTGGTATCGCAGCTATGTTACTTGGTGCTGGCCGTGCGACAAAAGAAGATGAAATCGATTTAGCAGTAGGATTAATGTTACGTAAAAAAGTTGGCGATGCAGTAAAAGAAGGCGAGCCATTCGTAACAATCTACGCAAACCGCGAAAATGTAGAAGATGTAAAAGCAAAAATTTATGAGAACATTTCTATTGCTGAAACAGCAGTGGCTCCTAAATTAGTGCATACAGTTATTACTGACTAATCATCATTACACTTACTTTGAGGAGGAAATAATATGGATAAGAAAAAATATATTGAAGAAGCAAATAAAATGTTAGAAAAAGCATATATTCCGTATTCAAAATTTCCTGTTGGTGCAGCGTTAGTTACGAAAGAAGGTAAAATCTATACTGGTTGTAACATAGAAAATGCTTCTTACGGCTTATGTAACTGCGCAGAAAGAACAGCGATCTTTAAAGCAGTATCAGAAGGTGAGCGCGACTTTAGTTACTTAGTTATTACAGGAGAAACGGACGGACCGATTTCACCGTGTGGTGCTTGTAGACAAGTAATTGCTGAATTCTGTGAACCGAAAATGCCTGTATTACTAACGAATGTAAAAGGCGATGAAAAAGAAGTGACTGTTGAGCAATTACTGCCAGGTGCTTTCTCAATAGAAGATTTAAAATAAGTTGAAAAACCCTTCCACAAATATAAATTGTGGAAGGTTTTTTTATATTTAAATGTTGAATGTAATATTTTGTTCATATTCCGTTCATAAACTTTGCGTAAAATGATTGCAGCGAATAATAGAAAGTTTACAGCAGGAGGAATAGAATGAAGAAATTATATAATGCAGCATTCAGCTACTTAATTATCGGTTTATTATCAGGAGTTTTTGCAAGAGAGTACTCGAAAGCACAAGGAATTAAAGGATCGACAATGTTGCAATTGGTGCATACACATGTGTTAGTACTTGGTTTCGTCTTCTTTTTAATTGCTTTGGGTCTATTTAAAGTATTTCATGTACAAGAAACAAAGAGCTTTTGTGCATGGTTTGTAGTTTATAATGTAGGATTACTTTTTACTATTGCTACAATGCTATGGAGAGGTCTTCTACAAGTAAATGGAGCTGACTTTAACGGTTTAAGCCATATGGCTGGATTAGGTCACCTTATTATAAGTATCGGGCTCGTTTGGTTTATGATTTTACTTAAAAAGTCCGTTAAATAGATAGGAGTGGAAAGTATGATAGCACTTTTATCAAGTATTGTAGCAGTCTGTATGGCTGTTGGTGTCATGTTTCTTCGCTTTAAAGCAGCGAAAAAGCCGGTAACGAAAAAGAAAATAATATTGCCGCCAATTTTTATGAGTACTGGAGCAATGATGTACTTTTTACCGGAATTCCGATTAACGTCGTTAGAAATAATAGAAGCAATTATTGCAGGGCTTATTTTCTCCATATTTCTTATAAAAACAACGAAGTTTGAGATAAGAAATGAACAAATATATATGAAACCGTCAAAAGCATTTATATTTATTTTAATCGGGCTATTAGCTGTACGAGTAGCGTTGAAATCATATTTAAGTCAATCGATTGATTTAGCGGAGTTAAGTGGAATGTTTTTCTTACTTGCATTTGCCATGATTGTGGCATGGAGAATTGCGATGTATAGTTCGTTTACTAGATTAGAAAAGACAATAAAAAGAGCTGGAATTTCTAAATAGGAAATCCAGCTCTTTTTATGTTTTATTAAAATTCTTTAGCGCGGAACTCATTTGCTTAATTTTAAACGTATTTGAGCATCTTGTAATGCGGCTGGTGTAACGTTATGACCATTTTGATCCACAATTTTTGTGTTTAATAAAATGGAATCTAGGCTTCCACGAAATGTTTGTGTATAGTTTTGACGCAACATTTGTTGTTCTTGTTTTTCATCAACTGTTAATCCAGATACTTTTTCTTTTTTTGATAATTCGTTAATACGGAATAAAATGTTTTTCATTTGTTTCACCTCTAGTTAAAGTTAATTACATTAGTTACTTACTAATGTATAGTTATTTTAACGTGTAATTTTAATTATGTCAACACCATCAAAAAAGGTTAAAAATTGACGAAAAATTGTAACAATAATAAAATGAATTGATTAGATAATTATTTTTTTAATCATACATAGAACGCTAGGGGGATTATTATGAAATCAACATTTTTTGCTCAAAATAGAGAACGATTAGTAAACACATTACCAGAGGAATCTATTACTATTTTATTTGCTGGACAAGCACCTCATATGTCAGCGGATGCACATTATAAATTTGTGCCGAATCGAAATTTTTACTATGTAACAGGAATCGATGAACCAAATGTTATTTTCATGTTGAAGAAGGTTGGAGGTAGTGTAGAGGAAACACTTTTCATTGAAAAGTCAGATCCAGTAATGGAAAAGTGGGTTGGTAAAACAGTTTCTAACGAAGAAGCAGAGAAAATTTCAGGTATAAAGAAAGTTGTATATTTAGATAGCTTTGAAAAGACAATGTCAAATGTACTTTTCACTGAAAATGTGAAGCATCTTTATTTAGATTTAGAGCGTCGTGAGTGGAATGGTACGGAGACAAAAACGCTAGCATTTGCTAAACATGTAAGAGAACAATATCCACACGTAACAATTGGTAATGTATATCCGAATATTTGTGAATTGCGAGTGTTTAAAACAGAAGAAGAAATTGAAATTATGAAAGAAGCGATTGCTGTAACGAAAGAGGGCATTTATAACGTACTTAAGCATGCAAAAGCAGACATGATGGAGTATGAATTAGAAGCTCAGTTTGATTTCACATTGAAATCATCTGGCATTAAACATCATGCGTTCAATACAATTTTGGCAAGTGGGAAAAATGCTACAGTTCTTCATTATGAAGATAATGATGCGCAAATTCAAAATGGTGATTTAGTATTACTAGATTTAGGTGCTCAAAAAGACTACTATAATGCTGATATTAGTTATACATTCCCGGCAAATGGAACATTCTCTAGTCGCCAAAAACAAATGTATAATATTGTATTAAAAGCATTGAAAGAAACAACAGAGATTATTAAGCCGGGCTTAAAGTTCGCTGCATTAAATGAGCATGCTAAAAAAGTACTCGCAGAAGGGTGTAAAGCGGTTGGTTTAATTCAAGAAGATGAAGAGTTATCAAAATACTATTATCATGGTGTCAGCCATTTCCTTGGCCTAGATACGCATGATGTAGGAACATATAAAGATAGAGTGTTAGAAGAAGGTATGGTTATAACAATTGAACCTGGTCTTTATATTGAAGAAGAATCAATTGGAATTCGTATTGAAGATGATATTCTTGTAACGAAAGATGGACATGAAAACTTGTCAAAAGATATCATTAGAGAAGTGGAAGAGATTGAAGAGTTTATGAGAGAAAATAATGTACATGTAAAAAAAGATGAGGTTGTTACGAAATAATAAGTAGAAAAGGTGCTCAATTTTGAGCGCCTTTTTATTTTGTTCATTTTAAATCTCCATATTTTCTTGAAAATCATCTTCTACAATGATTTTGACAAAGAAAAAGGAGGGATTTTCCATGAAGCGATTTGTATTAACAGCTGTTACGGTCTCTGTAATATTTTTAATTGCTGCATGTTCTGCGACTACAAATACAACAAATGATCATAAAAATATGAAAGATAAAAAAACATCACAGACTGAAACAGCTACAAAACCATTGAAGGTTGAAAAAGGACCAGAAGTTACTTTAATAGCGAGAGAAGAAAAGCAAAAGTTAGGTAACGGTGTTATTGTTCCAGTCTGGACATTTAATGGCTCATCTCCTGGTCCAGAAATTCGGGTGAAAAAAGGTGAACAAGTGAAAGTGACATTAAAAAATGAATTATCTGCACCAGTATCTATTCATTGGCATGGATATCCTGTCCCAAATAATATGGATGGAATTCCAGGCGTGACACAAGATGCGGTTGAACCTGGAAAAAGTTTTACCTACGAATTTGAAGCGAACGTCCCAGGAACGTATTGGTATCATTCACATCAAGATTCTGTAAATCAATTAGATAGAGGGTTGTATGGAGCGCTTATTGTAGAAGATACAAATGAAAAGTATGATAAAGATTACACATTAATGTTAGATGAATGGATAACAGGTAAAGAGGAAATTAATAAGCAGTTAAAAGAAATGACAAAAGGGCAAACAGGTAATAAATCTAAGGATAATGAAAATACGAAAAAGAATGATGATATGAAAGGCATGGATCATTCTGATATGGACATGGGCAGTGATAAAAAAGATTCAGGCAATATGGCAGGAGTGGGCCATGGAAATATGAAGATGGAAGGTCATGATATGAGTACGTATGATTTATTCACAATCAATGGTAAAAGCGGGGATTTAGTAGAACCATTAAAAGTGAATAAGGGAGATAAAGTTCGTCTTCGACTCGTTAATGCTGGTTATCTATTACATGATATACATGTTCACGGTCATGATATAAAAGTTATTGCGACAGATGGTCAACCAATAAACGATCCAAAACTTATAAAGGATCAAGTTATTTCAATTGCACCGGGTGAACGTTATGATATTGAATTAACTGCTAATAATCTTGGGAAATGGTATGTTGAAGATCATTCAGAAAATAAAGGTGCAAAAGGCATGAAAGTTGTTATTGAATATGAAGGTAGTAAAGAGATGAAAGATAAAGCAAACAAAAAAGAAAAACTACCGAAATTAGATATGACGGCATATGGTGCTAAAAAACTTGGTGGTTTCACGTTAAATCAGCAGTATACTATCACATATAATATGGACTTAAATACGCAAATGAATGGAAATGAAATGGTATATACAATTAACGGAAAAGTATTTCCGGATATCGACCCAATTTCAGTGAAAAAGGGTGATTTAGTAAAAGTAAAATTGGTGAATCGTTCTAAAATGGACGATCACCCAATGCATTTACATGGTCACTTCTTCCAGGTGTTGAGTAAAGATGGAAAACCGATAGAAGGTTCTCCAATTGTGAAAGATACTTTGAACTTAAAACCAGGAGAAGAGTATGAAGTAGCCTTTGTAGCAGACAATCCGGGTGATTGGATGCTCCATTGTCACGATTTACATCATGCTTCAGCAGGGATGGTAACGGAAGTGAAATATACAGATTATAAATCTGACTATGTTCCAAACCCAAACATTCCTAATAAGCCAGAATAATAGGAAGCAGTTATCCTATGGATAGCTGCTTATTCATTTTCGGTGCTATATGTTGATCATGCCCGGGTGAAGGCGGGGGAGTATGATCTGGGAATGTCACGAATACGGCCACGATAATTACCACACTAATTGAAAGTAATAACAAAAAACGCTGTTGGATAAAAGTAGAAAAGGTTTCTGATAAAATTTGAATGATACATGACATAGTTATTGTTATCGTAAGTAAAAGGCTAATAAACAGTATACTGTGAGCTTGTTGAGCATTTAACATTTCTGTAATCATTGCTCCCATCATACTTGCCATTAATCCAGAGAACATGCCTTCTAAAGCAGTATATAGGTGAAAACGTAGACCAACTACAAAACCGATACAACCACTAATCGAAATCGCAAGCAAAGTAGAATAGAGTAATTCTCCTTTAAAAAGAATACCTAAATAAAATCCTATGCTTAAACCGATACTCATACTAAAAGACATGATAAATACCATATACTCCATTAGGGTACCGTTACGTTTAGAAATATATGATGTGATAATAATCGAGATACAACAAAGTGTTAAGGCAGTTAACGTATAAGCAAACATCATGATACCTCCCTGTCTTATCGTTCATTTCATCATATGTTCATATGGAGAGAAATCATGCGTATTTAAATCTGCATATTATCTGCACAATTTAATTAATGTGAGTAAGAAGGCTCCTGATTTTTTGGGACGTCTTTTTAATTATGAGCATGTGAATGTAAGAGTTAAATGAAGAGTTTCTATTGTGAAGCCATAAAGAATAAGCGTATAATATTATAGTTATCCCATTACAGGGAGTAACCCGCGAATGATAAATAAGATTGTTGTTTTATCATCGCCTCTAAACAGATAGACAACGAAAGTAACACTGGAATACAGATAGGGAGTTATAAAATGAAATTAATTATTGCCGAGAAACCAGATCAAGGTTTGGCTCTTGTTTCACAGTTTAAATATCGCCGGAAAGATGGTTATTTAGAAGTAGAAGCAAATGAGTTATTTCCAAATGGAGCGTACTGTACATGGGCAATTGGTCATTTGACGCAGTTATGTAATCCAGAACATTATCACGCAGAGTGGAAAAAATGGTCACTTGATACGTTACCTATGATTCCAGAGCGTTTTCAATTTGAAGTAACAAAGTCAAAGTATAAGCAATTTAATGTTGTGAAACAGCTGTTACATAATCCTCAAGTAACAGAAATTATTCACGCGGGCGATGCTGGGCGTGAAGGGGAATTAATTGTACGAAACATTATTAATCTTTGTAACGTGCAAAAGCCGATGAAGCGTCTTTGGATTTCATCTTTAACGAAACAAGCTATTTATCAAGGATTTAAAAACTTGCTTGACGAATCAGATACAATCAATACGTACTATGAGGCGTATACAAGGTCATGTGCGGATTGGGTTGTTGGTATGAATGCATCACGTGTGTTTAGTATTTTGTTAAAGAAAAAAGGAATGAATGATGTATTTTCAGCTGGTCGTGTACAAACACCGACACTCGCGTTAATCGTAAAGCGTGAAAAGGAAATAGAAAACTTTAAGTCAGAGCCGTTCTGGGAAGTGTTCGCAACCTTTAATATAGAAGGAAAGAAGTATGAGGGGAAATGGGAGAAGGATAGTGAATCCCGCTTACAAGACCCTGATATGGCGAATAAAATTGCGGCATTTTGCCAAGGTAAACCAGCAGTAGTGAAGGAAATGAAAACGGAGCGTAAAGAATTTCAGCCTCCGCTTTTATTTAACTTATCATCACTACAAGCAACGGCAAATAAAGCATTTAAATTCTCACCGAAAAAGACGCTTGATATAACGCAAGCACTATATCAAAAAGGAATTGTCTCTTATCCTCGTTCAGATTCCAACTATGTTACACAAGGTGAAGCGGCAACATTCCCTGATATTTTACAGAAGTTAAGTCAGTTTGATGAATATAAAGGTTTATTACCAGCTCCGGTTGAATCGATTATGAATAATAAGCGTTATGTGAATGAAAAGAAAGTAACAGATCACTACGCCATTATTCCGACAGAGCAAGTTACAAACCCAAGCAAATTATCAGGTGATGAAAAGAAAATTTACGATATGATCGTAAGAAGACTGATTGCCGCTCATTATGAAGTTGCAATCTTTGACTATACAACGATTGTAACGCTTGTAGATGAACGTGCTGAATTCATTTCAAAAGGAAAACAGCAAATTCAAGAAGGATGGCGTAAAGTTATTTTCCAAGACGATAAAGATGACGAAACCATTCTTCCAATTGTAGCTGAAGGTGAAGAAGGAAAAGTTGTAAAGGTGAAAGTGAAAGAAGGAAAAACACAACCACCGAAGCGTTATACTGAAGGACAACTTATTACGTTAATGAAAACAGCTGGTAAGTATTTAGAGAATGAAGAGCTGGAGAAAGTATTAAAGAAAACAGAAGGTTTAGGTACGGAAGCGACTCGCGCTGGAATTATTACGATGCTGAAAGACCGTAAATATATAGATGTGAAGAAAAACCAAGTGTATGCAACCGATAAAGGAAAAGTATTAATTACTGCAATCGGTGATAAAATACTGGCTTCACCAGAAATGACAGCGAAATGGGAGCAGCGCCTTGCGGAAATCGGCGAAGGTACAGCATCACCAGCAACTTTTATGGAACAAACGAAAAAGTTATCAGCTAAAATTATTGAAGATGCGGTTGAAATGTCTGAGAAGTGGGATTTCACCGGATTACATGTTGAATCGATTGAGCGAAAAGGATCAAAATTTACAACAGGTAAAAAGGTTGGTAGCTGTAAAAAATGTGATGGCGACGTGATTGATAAGTCAACGTTTTACGGCTGTTCTAACTACAACACAACGCAATGTGACTTTACCATTTCGAAGAAGATATTAAGTAAAACAATTTCGCAAAAGAATATGACAAAGCTCTTAAAAGGTGAAAAGACCGATTTAATTAAAGGCTTTAAAAAGGGCGAGAAAACATTTGATGCGAAGTTAGAGTGGAAAGATAATAAGATTAATTTTGTGTTTGAGAATTAAGTTGTTTCAACAAATAAAAAAATATGATAATTAAAATGTATCCTATAGAATAGACACTTAAAAAAGTCTATACTATAGGATATTTTTTTGAATAAGGAGTGCTATTTATTTTTATTTGAAATAAAATATACAATAAAAAAATCTTTATAATTGATAATTATTTATTGTAAAACAATAAATTTTGTATTAAAATCAATATCGTGATAAATCAGTGAGGTGCTTTTTATAGAAAGGTAACAACACTGTTTTTTATTAGAGGAGGTAAAACTATGAACGATCACAATTTGATTATTGAAAATATGGATAACCCTCATGAGTTGGAGAGAATGTATAGAAAAGACCCGAAAGCTTTTAGAAAGTCATTCTCACAAGCATGGGATGAAAAACCTGATTCTCAGGTTCTAGCTGCTTGGTATGAAAGATTACATTTCAAGGAGACGGCAAATAAAGAAAAAGTATCGCTGTTTCAAAAAGGTTTCTTATTCATGGGCATGCTAGCTATTTTAGCAGGGCTAAGCACGAAAATCATTTTCCACTTTGTTGAGCAGGAAGCAATTGCTCCAATTAACTTGGCTTTTGGTGTAATTCCCTTTATCGCTGCTTATTTTGTTTACAATAATACTCCGAAAAAAAGTATTATTTATTCCCTTGCAGCGTTGTTCCTAATTGCCGGGTTGTATCTCAATATGTTGCCATTAAATTATAAAGACAGCAGTATCCTTGCGTATTTACATCTTCCTATATTGCTATGGGTCTTATTGGGACTTGCGTTTACGGGAAATGAATATTCAAAAGGCAGTACAAGATTAGCGTATATTAAATTTAATTTAGAATATTGCCTTCTCTATGCGAGCATGGCAGTGAGTGGAATGATACTAGCAATATTCACCATGCGATTATTTAGCTTTGTTGACTTGGATATAGGAGAGTTCTATTTTAGTAATGTTGTTTTATTTGGAGCTGCCGCTCTCGCTGTAGTGGCTGCATACTTAGTATCATTGAATCTTAAACTTGCTAAAAATATTACGCCATACATATCTAAAATTTTTAGTCCGCTTGTCTTGATCACATTGTTTATTTATCTTATAACGGTAATTTGGGTCGGGAAAAATCCATTCTTGGATCGTAATTTTCTAATGGCCTTTAACGGAATACTCCTTGGTGTATTGGCTGTTACTATATTTTCTATCGTTGAGAGTGATTCAGACGAGAAAAAGAGCATTTCAGATTATATAAATTTCGCCTTAATTGTTCTGGCACTTATTATTGACACTGTAGCATTGTCAGCCATCGTATTCAGACTTTCTTCTTACGGTATTACACCTAATAGACTTGCTGTTTTAGGAGTAAACATACTGATTTGGGCAAATCTCATTTGGATTATGTTTTCCTATATGCGTTTCTTGCAAAACAAATCAGGACCGACAGCTATCCAAGATGCTGTTACGAAGTATTTGCCAATTTACGGACTTTGGGCAGCTTTCGTTATATTTACGTTTCCTTTAATTTTTAATTAGAAAGGAACTGTTAATGTAACGACAAATTTGTTAAAAGAGGATGATAGATGTCATCCTCTTTTAACTGCATCGAAAAATATATTGAAATCATTTTGATGTAATATATAAAAAATTCAGATAATGGAATAAAAACTTCTTATTAAGAGAGGTGGAGGGACTGGCCCTTCGAAGCCTCAGCAACCTAATGTTATATAAAGGTGCTAAATCCTGTAGGATCTAAAAGTCCTAAAAGATAAGAAGATGGTTATAAGTAAACCTTCTTCTTATTTTGAAGAAGGTTTTTTGTATTTTAAAGGATGGTGACGAAGAGAAGGAGAAGAAGAATATGTGAGTAGAGGGGAGAGTACAGTGAAAAGTGAAGTTAGTAATATACAAGAGAATAGCTCTAGTATATGGAGTAATAAAGTTTTTTCTTATTTTTTCTTAGCAAGTTGTATTTCTTTAATAGGTAATTCTATGGTTACACTTGTTTTACCGTTATGGGTAATGAATTTAACAAACTCGCCATCACTCGTTTCGGGGGTAAATATTGCAATTGCAACGGCGGCAATTTTATTTGCACCTGTAACAGGAACGTTAGCAGATCGAATGTCGAGAAGAAAGCTTATGATAATTGCGGATGTTATGAGATGTATCGTTATGATTTTAATTGCAGTTATAGCATTTTATAATAAAATGCTATACATTCCGTTACTAATTTTACTTATCATACGTTCAATTGGGAGTGCTTTATTTACTTCAGCTTCAAATGCAGCGTTAGTAACATATGTGGAAGAAAAGCATGTTCAACAGGCGATTACGCTGAGGCAAATATCAATACAAATCATATCGGTCGCCATTCCTTTAATGGCTAGCTTTTTAATTAGTATTTTTAATTTTCATGGAGTATTTTTATTAGATGCAATTACATTTGTTGTATCATTTTTAATTTTAATGAGAATCAAAATTCCACGTGAATTAAAAGTAGAGAAGAAGAAGCCTTTTTATGAAGATTTTAAAGAGGGATTTTCTGTTATTAATAGTAACAAATCGTTGAAGACATTACTAATGAGCGCTGCGGTCATTAATTTACTTGGAGCAGCATGTATACTTTCACTGCAAGTAATAGTTGTTAGAGAAATGAATCTTTCTACGCGATGGTATAGTATAGTTTTTGCGGCATCACCGATAGGGATTTTAATAGGAGCATTTATTACGAAAAAGATTCGTACATATAAAACGATTACGACTGCTTTTATATGTACTGCGATTATGGGAATTTTTAATGCGGCAATGGGTACGACGTTAAATCTGATATTATTTTCAGTTTATTATTTCCTGTCAGGAATTGCATTTGGAGTAAGTAATGTATATTTTGGAGTGTTGTATAGAAAGTTAATTCCAAATGAAGTGCAAGGAAGATTTTTCGGTTTCTTAAATTCGTTATTACTAGTATCAACTCCGATAGGAATTGCAATAACTGGATATTCCCTAGAGTCAATTTCCGCGTCTATTATATTTATTATTATTGGGATTATTACGTTTGTAGTTTCGGTTATTTCATTTGTATTGATACATAAGAAATAAGTGTTGTATGAAATTTTTCAAAAATAAAAAACGTCCTATTACGGGACGTTTTTTATTATGCGTATTGTCGTTTTTTCTTAATAAGTAACAACACCTGTGAAACACAAGCAAGTACTGGTAGCTCAATTAACGGTCCAATAACGAGTGCAAGTGCAATAAGAGGCTCATTTGGAAAAGCTGTTACAGCAATAGCAAGTGCAACAGGTGAGTTTCTTGCTAACGTTGTTAAGTTTAGACTTACTGTATCTTTATAAGATAAACGCATAACGCGCCCGATGAATTGTCCTAGTACAAAATTAATGATGAAGAACAATAGAACAGGAATGAGTAATAATAAAACGACATTCATATTTTGTAGTAAATATTTACCTTGTGATGCAAACATTGCTACGATTGCTAAACTTAAAAATACAATTTGGGCAGAGCTGAAAAACGGAATGAGTTTATTCTCGAGCGTTTCAGCTTTTTTCAGTTTATTCATAATGAATTTTGTAGCGTGTGCAAGTAAAAATGGTAAGACGATTACGATAACAATACTTTCTACTAAAACAGAAACCGCTACAGTCTTCATAACACCAGCGAATAAAAATAAATAAATGGGAAGGAGTAGTACTTGTAAAATTAAATTTACAGGTAAAATCGCAGTAGAAAGTGCTACATTTCCTTTCGCTATTTCAGTAAAGATTAAGTACCAGTCTGTACACGGAGTAACCATTAACATAATAAATCCAACCCAAAGTGCGGGATGATCTGAAAGAAATAGTGCACCTAATCCCCAAGCGAGTAAAGGTGTCCATAAAAAGTTAATAGTAAGACTTGTTCCCGCAAATTTTAAATTGTGAAATCCGTTTTTTATTTCTTTTAATGGGATGCTGAGGAATAATCCATATAGCATGAAAAATAAGAAGGGAACAATAAATTTGTCTGAATACATATGTATGAAATTAAATTGTCCGAGTACGATGCCGCATGTAACAGCAAAAAGAATAATAAAAGTTTGAATCTTTTCTATAGTGCTCATGAATAAATCCTTTCTAAAATATGAATTTTCCTCTCTAATTTTATTATACAAGTAATAAAGTCGTATTTGGTATTCAATTGTATTTTAGTAAATATTTTTAATTTGAGATTTATTTTTTTATTAAAAGTTACTTGACTAAAGTAAGTTACTATATTACAATCACTTACATAAGGTAATTAAATAACAAAAAGTTTTTTGTATCTTTACTTAAGGTATCTATTGGAACTTTTTATCCGACTTTAATGGGCAGTAAGACCCCCATCTCAAAATTCAGCGAAAGCAAAGAAATTAGGTGAGGATCAACTGCCCATAAAAGTCCGATTGGTGAGGGCTGATAATCAGTGGGGGATGAAGAACCCCACTGATTAAAGTTTCACTTTATTAGAATAAGAATTTTTGTGATGATGAATAATGAATATGATAAGAAAGTTTAGGTGAAGAAAATGGGATTATTTAGCTCGTTATTTGGTAAAAAAGAAGAAAATCAAAAAGTAGAGGAGAATAAAACAATGTCAAAAATATTATTTGTAAAAGCAAACGATCGTCCAGCGGAGCAAGCAGTTAGTTCAAGAATGTATGAAACATTTGTAAGTGCTTATAAAGAAGCAAACCCCAATGCAGAAATTACGGAGTTAGATTTATTTGCATTAGATCTTCCGTATTACGGAAATATTGCTATTTCAGGTGGATATAAACGTAGTCAAGGAATGGAGTTAACAGCAGAAGAAGAGAAGGCTGTAGAAACCGTAGATCAATATTTAAATCAGTTTTTAGAAGCTGATAAAGTTGTATTTGCGTTCCCGCTATGGAACTTCACAGTACCAGCACCATTAATCACATATATTTCATACTTATCTCAAGCTGGAAAAACATTTAAATATACAGCAAATGGTCCAGTAGGTTTAGCTGGTGATAAGAAAGTTGTTGTGTTAGGTGCTCGTGGCTCAGATTACTCTTCAGAACAAATGGCTCCTATGGAAATGGCCGTTAATTATGTAACGAATGTACTTGGATTCTGGGGAATTACAAATCCAGAGACTGTTGTAATTGAAGGGCACAACCAATATCCAGATCGCTCACAGCAAATTGTTGAAGAAGGTTTAGAGAACGTTAAGAAAGTAGCGGCGAAATTTTAATTAATTGATAGTAAAATGGAAAAACCAACATGGATGACCATGTTGGTTTTTTAGTCTATTTCTATGTTAAAAAATGTATATTTATAAAATAAATGAAAAGTTTGAAAATAGTATTGCAAAATATTATATATCAAACTATAATGAGTTCAAGAATAGTTGATACTTAAGTTAAATATTCAGAAAATTCAATTAGTTAAAATTGGAAATGACATAGGTTATTTTGAATGGAGGTTATATTATGACGAATAAAGTACCGTTTTCGTTCATAGTTGTTATTGGTTTAATGTTATTTGCACTATTTTTTGGGGCAGGAAATTTAATATTCCCAGCAATGCTTGGTCAATCGGCAGGAGAGAATGTGTGGATTGCTAACGCTGGATTTTTAGTAACAGGTGTAGGTTTACCGTTGCTAGGGGTATTAGCATTTGGAATCTCAGGTAAAGAAGATTTACAATCGTTAGCAAGTCGTGTACATCCAGTGTTCGGCATTGTATTTACGACAGTTTTATATTTAGCGATTGGTCCACTATTCGCTATTCCGAGAACAGGCAGCGTTTCTTATGAAATTGGTATGAAGCCTTTTGTACCAGAAGCTATGGATTCTTCAGCACTCATTCTTTTTACAATTATATTTTTTAGCATTACTTGTTTTTTTTCGCTAAATCCCGCGAAAATTGTCGATATTGTAGGAAAAATCTTAACGCCAATTAAATTAACGTTTATTGGGATTTTAGTAGTATTTGCTTTTATTCATCCAATGGGAGAAATGCAAGCACCCGCAGAGGCATATACATCACATGCGTTCTTTAAAGGGTTCCAAGAAGGTTACCTAACAATGGATACGTTAGCATCATTCGTATTCGGTATTATCATCATCAATGCGATTAAAGAAAAGGGCGCAAAAACAAAAAAAGACATTATGATTGTTTGTGCAAAAGCAACATTGATTGCTGCATCTATTTTAGCAATGATTTATTCAGCACTTTCATTTATGGGAGCTTCAAGTGTTGCAAAACTTGGTCATTTAGATAATGGTGGTGCAGTATTAGCAAAAGTTTCAAACTATTATTTCGGGTCATACGGTGGAATTATATTAGGTATTATGGTTACAGCAGCATGTTTAACTACTAGTGTAGGACTTGTTTCAGCATGTTCTTCATTCTTCCATAAGCTATTCCCGAATGTTTCGTATAAAAAGATAGCAATCATCTTATCAGTGTTCAGTGCAGTTGTTGCGAATGTAGGTTTAACGCAATTAATTGCAATTTCTGTTCCTGTATTAATCGCAATTTATCCACTAGCAATCGTATTAATTTTCCTAACACTTCTTCACCCATTATTTAAAGGGCGAGCAGAAGTGTATCAAGGTAGCTTGTTAATAACATTTATTGTAAGTATGTTTGATGGATTAAATGCAGCTGGTATGAAATTAGTAGTAGTGAACGATCTTCTTACTAATTTACTTCCAATGCATGAAGTAGGATTAGGTTGGATCTTCCCAGCGATTATCGGTGGATTTATCGGATATGGCATTAGTGTTTTAAAAGTGAAAAATAAAGTTCAACCAGTAGCTAGTACGAATAAGAAAATAGGTTAAATAAAAAAGTTATAGAACTTGTTTCTATAACTTTTTTTGTTACTATTAATAATGAGAAAAAATAAAGTAGTAGGGGAAATAAAATGAAAAAAACAATTGATCATATCGGCATCGCAGTTCGAGATATAGATAGTACGATACGTTTTTATGAAAAGGTGTTGTCAGGAACTTTAATAGATCGTTACGTAAGTGAAGCGCCTGGTGTTGAAAGCGAAGTAGCCATTCTTGAAGTGGATGGAGATAGAATTGAATTACTTGCGCCTACGAATAATACGACATCTCCAATAGCGCGCTTTATTAAACAAAAAGGTAAAGGTGTTCATCACGTGGCATATCGTGTCGATGATTTAAATGTGGCCCTAGAAGAGCTAAAAGAACAAGGTATTCGAACGTTAGAGCATACACTTCGAATTAATAAGCACGGTAGAAGACTAATATATCTTAACCCAGCGGATACAGAGGGAACAATCATTGAGTATTGTGATTATCCGGAAGAGAAGTAGAGAAATTTTATGATGGAAGAAGGGCATTACGTAATAACGTAATGCCTTTTTTATTTATGTATTTCACACTTTCTTCACAAATGATTCACGATTACTTTTCTTCCTCAGGAACTTACATAAATATATTTTATGATATAATAACAATCTACTTTAAAAATATAAGCTGTATCTATGAAGGTAGTTACTATTGTATTAGAAGTTTAGCGGTGAGAGACAAACAAAGAGTTATACCGTATAGAAGATTATATTTAATAAGGTTAATATTTCGCCGAAGAATAAAACCTGAGAATTTTAAGGAATGAAAGTATAGCGATGAGGAAGAAAGAAGTGAAATGATTGTGAAAGTAATGAAAAGGTTAGGGGCATGGCTATTCATTGCATGTGTGCTTATTATATTGATACCAAAAAGTGCATCTGCTCATGCGTACATTGTGAAATCAAACCCTGCTGAAAATGAAACGTTGAAGAAAGCACCAGCTGTTGTGCAAATTGAATTCGATGAGGACATACAAGTCTCAAGTTTTAATACATTGTATGTGAGAGATACATCAGGTAAAAGGGTCGATTTAAAAGATGCTAATATTGATAAAAAAAATAAAAAGCTATTAGAAGCTGGATTAAAAGAGAATCTCAAAAACGGTCTCTACTCTATTCAGTGGAAAGTGATTTCAGCTGATGGCCATCCAATTCAAGGAGTTATTCCATTCCGTATTGGATTAGCAGAAGCGGGAGTAGACGATGTAAAGGTAGAAGAGATGGGGTATGTCCCGCAAATTGATATGATTATGGAACGTGGAATTTTATATACAAGTTTCTCACTATTTATAGGAGTGCTCTTCTTTAATCTTATTATGTATAAGGGTAATGCAACCTCGGTACGATCAAGGAGTAAGAACATAATATGGATCTCCTTATTTGGGATATTGATTAGTTTGTTATTCAATCTACCACTACAAGCGAAAATAAATGCGGATGTTTCATGGCTAGAAGCATTCAATCCTTTACTATTAAAAGAAACATTACAGCTTTCTGTCTTTGGTTATATATGGATTACTCAAATGACTCTTATTAGTTCGCTTATAATCGTTACGTATTTTGCGATGAGGCGTGAGAAGCTGTCGTCGTTTCAAGTATGGAGCGTTCCAATAGTATTGTTTATTGGGCTACTTGTTATGAAAGCATTTAATAGTCATGCATATGGTTTAAAGTTTAAAGACATTGCTGTCGTTATGGATTTTTTACATTTATTAGCAGCTTCATTATGGATTGGTGGTCTATCGTCCATTATTCTTCTTTTACGTAAAGAGGATGACAAGTGGAGTATGTATTGGGATATGATTAAGCGTTTTTCACCGTGGGCAACAGGTGCGGTCATTGTGATTTTAATAACAGGTCTTTTTAACAGTACATTCTTTATTCCAACAATCCACTCGTTATTTGATACGAAGTATGGATTAGCTTTATTAGCAAAGATACTTTTATTCATTTTCATGGGGATATTGGGAATTATTCATTATGTGAAAGGGAGAATGAGAGCGGAGCAAGGATTAGGTGCTACGGTGAAAGTAGAGTTTATCATTGGAATTATCATTTTCGTAATCGTAGCTTTTATGACAAACGTACAAACACCACCGATGCCTCCTACTGGACCTTTTACAGAGAGTAAACAATTAGATAATGGATATGAACTTACGTTACATGTAAGTCCTAATAGAGTAGGACAAAATATATTCCATATTACTTTAAAGGATGAGAATGGACAACCTGTTACTGATATGGAACAAATTATATTAACTACGCAATCGTTAGATATGAATATGGGAAAAGGATCATTTAAAGTTTCGGGAGTTTCACCGGGAGAATATGAAGCAGAAGGTATGTATATTAACATGACAGGCAACTGGAATATACAAGTACATGGATTAACAAAGTCTCTTGATAGCTTTGATACGGATTATAAATTTATTGTAGGTGGCAGATAAAGAGACGTTATAGATGAAAAGGAGCTAATAGAAAATGAAACGCATAAAAAAATTAGGAACAACAATGATCGCAACAGTAATTGCAATGGGAATTTTTTCGTTACCTGTTAGTGCGCACGTTACTGTAAAGCCAGCAACTTCTGACATTGGTTCTTGGGAGACTTACACGATAAAAGTACCAGTTGAAAAGAATGTAGCAACAACAAAAGTTACACTGAAAATACCGCCTGGTGTGGAATTCCAACAGTATGAACCAGTGCCAGGATGGAAAGTGGAAGAACAAAAAGATAATGATGGAAAAGTTAAAACTGTAGTATGGGAAGCAACAGGAGAAGGGATTTTACCCGGTCAGTTTCAGCGGTTTACTTTCGTCGCTAAAAATCCGGATAAAGAACAAAAAATAGCTTGGGATGCATATCAACAATATAAAGATGGAGAAATTGTTGAATGGACAGGCGATGAAAAAGCTGAAAAACCACATTCACTTACTACAATTGCAAAAGGTACGTCACTAACAGGAGAACATGGTGAAGTATCTAATGTAGAAAAGAATGAAGGTACTAGTAAAATACAAGTAATAGCGATAGTCTTATCTATTTTAGCGATTGTATCGTCGGTAGGTGCGTGTGTTTTTGTAGTACGTCGTAAAAAGTAAGATATAAGAAAGAGCCTACAAACAGTAGGCTCTTTTTCATATTTATTTCACTTCAACCTGCTGCCTTACAGCAAGCGTTTTCGGCTTTATATTTACGAAGCAAATACTCACTACAATAAATAATAGTCCGATGAATAAGCTAATCGTAATGGCCTCATGTAAGAAAATTGAACTTACAATAATAGCGATTAGTGGAATAAGAAATGTATAAGCCCCAACTTTACTTGCTTCACCAGCTCCAACGAGTGTAAAGTAAGCAAGCCACCCCATTGCAATAACAAAGAATGAAATAAAGAGTAGTACACTAACAAATGGCATACTCCAAGCAATACTAGACCAACTTTCAAATTCTGAGCCAAATCCGACTAAACAAAGACCGCCGATAAGCAGCTGAATTGTTACCATCCAAATGGCGTTCACACGGTGACCAGTTTTTTTAATAAATACTGTTCCAAGTGCCCAGCCAATCGCACATCCTAATGCAAGAAGAATTCCAATGACAGAAATATGTCCAGTTAAACTACTAGAGCTAATCACTCCTACACCAATAAATCCAAGTACAAGCCCGAAAATTTTCAAACCGTACATTGATTCTTCAAGCCAAATCCACGAGAAAATACCAAGTAAAACAGGTTGTAAAAATACGATAGCGGAAAATAGACCAGCAGGCATATATTGAAGACCTACAGTTTGTAACCCGTAAAATATAATGATGTTAAGTAAAGAAGAAATAACGTATAAATGCCAAGTTTCTTTTAAGTGTAACTCTTTGTATTTCGGTAATGCGAACAGGAGTAAAATGAATCCTCCAATTAAAGTTCGAATGCCTGCAAATAAAACGGGTGGTGTATAATGCAAGGCAAACTTAGATAAAGGCCAATTGATTCCCCACATGAAAACGAGAAAGGTAAGGATTATGGCCGTCTTAGTTCGAGAAAGCTGTGTCACTGTAAGACCTCCTTGTTGTTATTCATTTCACTATGATATGATATCGACTGTAATAAATAAAATGAATCTTTTTTATGAGGAGTATAAGTGATTAGTTATGACTATTACACAACTACAAGTATTAATAAAAACTGTTGAGTTAGGTAGTTTTACGAAGGCTGCTCGGGTGTTAAATATGACGCAACCAGCTGTAAGTCATGCGATTTCAAGTATAGAATCAGAGTTAGGAGTTACGATTCTTATACGGGATAAACGAAAAGGGTTACTCGTTACGGATGTAGGAAACAGAATTCTTGTACATATTAGAGAGGTTTTGAGCAGTGTAGAGAAGATTGAACAAGAAGTTGCAATGGAGAAAGGGCACGAAGTTGGGACGATTCGAATTGGGAGCTTTCCGAGTGCTTCTGCACATTTCTTACCAAAAATGATAAACCATTTTAAGGAGAAGTATCCGAACTTAGAAGTCGTTCTTTGTGAAGGAACGATTAAGGAAGTTGAAGATTGGTTAGTATCGAGGGTTGTTGATATAGGAATTGTTATTTTGCCTAATAAAGAGATGGAGATTGTTCCATTAACGAAGGGGAAAATGGTTGTTATTTTAAGAGAGGATCATCCTCTTTGTAAGAAGGAAGCTATTACAATTCGTGATTTGGAGAATGAACCGATTATATTATGTAAGGGCGGATACGAACCACCCATCATTGATATGTTTAAACAAGCCAACGTACCACTTCGGGCTGAGTATGTAATTTCTACCGTTACTACCGCTTTAAATATGATTCAAGAAGGGCTAGGTATTGCAATATTAGCTGAATTATCTTTAACGAATTTACCAAAAAATGTGCAAACGAGAGAATTAGAACCACAAGTATGGAGAGAAATTGCTTTAGCTGTTCCTTCATTAAAGGATTCTTCAATCGCTGTGCAGCTATTTATTGAAGAATTTCAAGGGCTATTTGCAGAATAAAAAGAGGTGTCTCATATATCGTAATGGGACACTTTTTAATTTGCTTATAAAAAATCTATGAAAAGGATTGACTTATCTTTTAGTTGTAACTATAATGATTACATCAAGGTGGTGATCACGATGAAAATTAGTAGCCGCTTTTCCATAGCTGTTCATATTTTATCTATTTTGAAAAACAATCCATCTTCACTTTGTACTTCAGACTATATGGCTGAGAGTGTCAATACAAATCCAGTAGTTATTCGTAAAATGATGTCGTATTTGAAACAAGCTGGCTTTGTTTACGTCAATCGTGGACCGGGTGGCGCGGGATTACTAAAGGATTTACATGAAATCACATTGTTAGATGTGTATCATGCAGTGAACGTAGTTGAAGAAGATAAGCTATTTCATATTCACGAGAAACCGAATCCAGATTGTCCAATTGGAGCAAATATTCAAGCTGTATTAGAAGTCATTTTGATTCAAGCGCAATCCGCGCTGGAAGAAGTTTTGAGAAATATTACGATGGGTCAATTGTTTGAATCGTTGCAAGAAAAAATGCATGCTTAAATCATATTTATATTTTTTTATCATCAATGTAACTAATGTGATTACAACCAAAGGGAAGGTGTAAAAGTTATGACTGTAAAAATGAAAGTATACTCAGATTTTATATGTCCGTTTTGTTTTTTAGCAAAAGGTCCATTAGATGAGGTAGCGAAAGAGAAAGATGTAGAGATTGAATGGATGCCATTTGAGCTGCGTCCAAGTCCATATTCAAAAATAGATCCATGGAATGAACCAGAAAAATTAGGTTCATGGGATGCTTTCATTCTTCCGACAGCGAAGAAGTTAGGAATTGAAATGCGCTTGCCACGTGTTTCACCACATCCATATACACATTTAGCTTTTGAAGGATGTCAATTTGCGAAAGAACGTGGACTAGGTAATGAGTATCATCACCGCGTATTCACAGCATTTTTCCAAGAAGAGCAAAACATTGAAGATATTGATGTGTTAACAAAATTAGCGGTAGAAGTAGGTCTTCCTGAAGCCGAATTTAAAGATGCTTTAGTAACTCGTAAATATAAAGAAAAGCATCAAGAAGCAATTCAGCACGCATATGAGGAAGCGAATATTATGGCTGTTCCAACTGTCATGATTGGAGATGAAGTCATTCAAGGGCTTGCTAGTAAAGAAACACTAGAAAGGGTTATTGATAAAGAAATTGAAAAGGATAAAACAAATTCATTTGAAGGTATGCAATGTAATACCGATGGATATTGCTAATTCGCTTGTTATGAAATAACAAAATAGATCATAAAACAAACATTTGGAGGAATTAAAATGTCAGCAACTACAACAAACTTAAAAGAAGCAATCGTGAACCGCCGTTCGATTCGTAAAGTAACAAAAAACGATGCAATTACGAAAGAAAGAATTGAAGAAGTGTTAAAAACAGCTTTACACGCACCAACATCTTTCAATATGCAAAGTGGTCGTATGGTTGTATTAATGGATGGAGAGCATGAAAAGTTTTGGGATATTGTAAAAGAAACATTAAGAGCCCGCGTACCAGCAGAAAACTTTGAAGCGACTGTAGAAAGACTAAAAGGTTTTCATGCAGGTGTAGGGACTGTACTATTCTTTGAAGATCAAGCAACTGTAGAAAAAATGCAAGAAAACGCACCATTATATAAAGATCAGTTCCCATTCTGGTCTCATCAAGGAAATGCAATGTTACAACATACTGTGTGGATGTTATTATCTGCTGAAGGAATTGGGGCGTCATTACAACATTACAACCCAATCGTAGATGCTGAAGTGAAAGAAACTTGGAACATTCCAGCTGAGTGGAGCTTAGTAGGTCAAATGCCATTTGGTGAACCAAACGAACAACCAGCAGAAAGAACGTTCTTGCCTACTGAAGATGTAGTGAAATTTTATTAAGAAATACAATATGTAACGAGAAGGAAGCTGTGCTTAAAAACAGCTTCCTTTTTTGTAGTGGTGTTAATTTATGCGCATTTAGGGAAGAAATATAAGAAATAATCCGTTGAGAAGGGAATTAGGAAAATGAATGATGAGAAAAAATATACAGTGGTAGGTACTGATGTTGAGGAAGTAAAGCGTTTAAATAAAAATTCAGGGTTAACGTATAATCAAGTGAAAGAAATGTTAGCAAAGCAAATGCAAAAAAAGAAGTAATTAGATTGAAATCTTTCATTTTTTCATTTAGCATTTTGATTGGAGAGAGTTAAGTAAAAGGTAACTCTCTTTTTCGTATAAAGAAGCACCTTATAGAGTGGAGGAAGCAACATGAAGAAATGGGTAAAGGTAACGCTGTCTATCGCTGGAGGCATTGTTTTATTAGCGTGTGCTGGCGGATATTACGTATATAAAAATTATTTTCCAAAGGAACCTGAGCGTATCGTATATGATAAAGATAGAGTGTTAAAACCGATACATAACCAGTTAAAAGGAATTAACATAGAAAATGTAAAGATAAAAGAAAAAGAAGTCGTAAATGCGACTATAGATGAGCTTCAAAAAATGATTGATGATGGAAAGTTGTCATATGAAGAATTAACGAGTATTTATCTTTTTAGAATACAAGAACATGATCAAAATGGAATAACATTAAATGCTGTTACAGAGATAAACCCTAATGCGATGGAGGAAGCAAGAAAGTTAGATCAAGAGCGAGGTAGAAATAAAAAATCGAATTTATATGGTATTCCTGTCATTGTAAAAGATAATGTACAGACGGAAAAAGTGATGCCGACTAGTGCAGGAACGTATGTGTTAAAAGATTGGATTGCAGATGAGGATGCGACGATTGTGAAAAAGTTGAAAGAAGAAGGTGCTTTTGTTTTAGGAAAAGCGAATATGTCTGAGTGGGCAAATTATTTATCCTTTACAATGCCTAGCGGATATAGCGGGAAAAAAGGACAAAATTTGAATCCGTATGGTCCGATTACGTTTGATACATCAGGATCAAGCTCTGGATCTGCTACAGTAGTTGCAGCAAATTTTGCACCGCTTGCAGTCGGAACAGAAACGACAGGATCGATTGTAGCACCTGCAGCGCAACAATCAGTAGTTGGGTTACGTCCATCACTAGGTATGGTGAGTAGATCAGGCATTATTCCATTAGCTGAAACACTTGATACAGCAGGACCGATGGCAAGAACGGTAAAGGATGCTGCAACGTTATTTAACATAATGGTAAGTTATGATGAAAAAGATGCAATGACAGAAAAAATGAAAGATAAAGAAAGAATGGATTATACGAAAGACTTATCAATAGACGGTTTGAAAGGGAAAAAAGTAGGAGTACTATTTTCAATAGATCGACAAGATGACAATAGAAAAGAAGTAGCACAAAAGATAAGAAAAGACCTTCAAGATGCAGGTGCAATATTGACTGATGATATTCAGTTAAACGCTGAGGGTGTAGATAATCTACAAACATTAGAATATGAATTCAAACATAATGTTAACGATTTTCTTTCAAAGCAAAAAAATGTACCGGTAAAATCGTTAGAAGAGATTATAGCGTTTAATAAAAAGGATAGCAATAGACGAATAAAATATGGACAAACATTAATTGAGGCGTCTGAAAAATCTGCTATAACGAAAGATGAGTTTGAAAAAGTAGTGCAAACGAGTCAAGAAAATGCAAGAAAAGAGCTAGATAGATATTTAGTAGAAAAAGGTTTGGATGCTCTAGTTATGATTAATAACGAGGAAGTTCTTCTATCAGCTATAGCTGGCTATCCAGAATTAGCGGTGCCAGCAGGATATGATAACAATGGAGAGCCAGTAGGTGCAGTGTTTGTCGGGAAGCAATTCGGTGAGAAGGAACTGTTCAATATTGGATATGCGTATGAGCAGCAGTCTAGAAATAGAAAATCACCTAAATTGTAAAAGGTTAAACGAAAAAAAGAGCTCAACTGAAGTAAGTAGGTGGGCTAATATAAATAGAATCTAACAATATAAAAAGAAAAAAAGGATTCTTCCTAATTAGTAAGAAAGATTGTCTATAGAAGTTCATAAAATGTAATATATTCAATTTCCATCCATTGAAGGGGGAGGTTAAATCTTAATGAATGAAGTGAAAAATTTTTTTCGAAGTAGAGGGTTTCAACGGTTTCTCGTTTTAATAATAGTAGCGCTTGTATTATATGGATTAAAAAGTATGATCAATTTAATATTAATTACGTTTATACTGACATTTTTAATGGATCGATTTCAACGTTTTATTTCAAAGAAATTGAAAGTGAATCGGAAAATTGTTATTGCCTGTTTGTATATCATATTAGTTTCCTTTATTGGCACGACATTGTATAAATATTTACCTGTGTTAACGATACAAATTTCGCAATTGATTTATCAATTTAAATTGTTTTTTCAAAACCCGCCTGATAATGAAATCATTAAATATGCACTTTCGACAATTAACGGAATGGAAGTATCAAAGTATATAGAACAAGGTGTAGATGTCATCTATCAATCGATAGCAAATATAGGGAAGGTAAGTTTACAAATATTATTGTCTCTCATATTAAGCTTATTTTTCTTATTAGAAAAAGAGCGTATTATTACATTTACTTCTAAATTTAAAGAGAGTAAGCTAAAGATTTTTTATGAGGAGATTGCATATTTTGGCGAAAGGTTCGCAAGATCATTCGGTAAAGTAATTGAAGCGCAGTTTTTAATTGCGGTTGTAAATTGTATTCTTACTGTTATTGCATTAATTGTTTTAGGATTTCCGCAGCTTCTCGTATTAGCTGTTATGATTTTCTTACTTGGATTAATTCCTGTTGCCGGGGTAATTATTTCCTTGTTTCCACTTTGTATTATTGCATATAATGTAGGCGGAGTTATGTACGTGGTATACATACTTATTTTCATTACAGTAATCCATGCTCTTGAAAGTTATTTTTTAAATCCGAAGTTTATGTCTGCGAAAACAAATTTACCAATCTTTTATACATTTATGATTCTCATCTTTTCTGAACATTTCCTTGGAATATGGGGGCTTATTATCGGGATACCAATCTTTATCTTTTTATTAGATGTACTTGATGTAAATAATGAGGAATCGATTAAAAAATAGAAAAATAAAGTAAAAAGCAATCCAATTTATTTTGGATTGCTTTTTACTTTATATATTAAAGAACTGGAGCCATTGTTTCTTTCAACACTTGAACAGAGTGATCGAATTTTAATTCTTCGTCTTCACTTAATTCTACTTCTAAAATTTCACGAACACCGCTGCGATTTAAAACAGCAGGTACACCGATATACACATCTTTTTGACCATATTGACCTTCTAAGTAAGCCGATACAGTTAATACACTATTTTCATCATTTAAAATCGCTTTAGTAACACGTAGAAGTGACATACCAATACCATAATAAGTTGCACCTTTTCGCTCAATAATATGGTAAGCTGCATCACGAACGTTTATGAAAATTTTGTCTAAATCTTCTTGATTATACGTGTTGTCTTTTTCAAGCAGTGTTTGTAGTTTTTGAATACCTACTGATACGTGGCTCCAAACTGGAAGTTCAGTATCGCCATGTTCGCCGATAATATAAGCGTGAATGTTGTGTGGACCAATATTGAAGTACTCACCTAACATATAGCGGAAACGAGCAGAATCAAGTGTTGTACCAGAACCAATTACGCGCTCTTTCGGTAAACCAGATTCTTTCCAAGTTACGTAAGTTAAAATATCGACAGGGTTAGTTGCGATTAAGAAGATACCATCGAAGCCGCTATCCATAATACTACGAACAATTTGTTTAAAGATTTTTGCGTTTTTCTCAACTAAATCTAAACGTGTTTCGCCTGGTTTTTGTGGTAATCCAGCCGTAATGACTACAAGATCAGCATCTTTACAATCTTCATAGCTACCTTTCCATACTCTAGTTGGAGCTGGCGCGAATGGAACAGCATGACTTAAATCCATTGCTTCCCCTTCAGCTTTTGCTTCGTTTACATCAACTAAAACAAATTCTTCAGCCACAGCTTGATTAATCATGCAGTAAGCATAACTACATCCAACCGCTCCTGTTCCTACTAATACAACACGGTTAATCCCTTTTTTCATTTCAAAATTCCTCGCAATTTCATTAATTTTATTATGTAAGATAATACGTCTTACTTCTATAGAGTCATATCTAGTTTATTACATTTTATAAAAGATATTCAAGTAATTGAAAATGTATCCGTGCAATTCTTTGCATGAAACATAGGAAGTAAGTTAATCGAATATAATGCAATAAAATCCTTTATTGAAGGGGAAAAGGGCATGATGCAGCCATTAACGATGGAAAGAATGCTTCATATTATTAATGTGGGGCTCGTTAAAACGAAGAATCCAAAGCATATTATTATTGCTGGTGCAGGGATTTCAGGATTAGTTGCAGCATCATTATTGAAAGAAGCAGGTCATAATATAACCATTTTAGAAGCGAATAACCGAATAGGCGGAAGAATATATACGATGCGTGAACCGTTTAGCAGAGGTTTATATTTTAATACAGGGCCGATGCGAATTCCTGAAACACACGAGTTAACTTTAGCATACATTCGTAAATTTAAATTACCGTTAAATCTTTTTATAAATAAAACCGCTTCAGATATTATTTATACGAATAATATTAAAACGAGATTGAGCATCTTCGAAAAAAATCCAAGTATACTTGGATATCCAATTTTGGAGAGCGAAAAAGGTAAAACAGCAGAAGAATTAATGTTGGCAGTATTAGAACCCATACTAAATTTTATAAAAAAAGATCCTAATAAAAACTGGATTATCGTTGAAAAAAAGTATAAAGCATATTCGCTCGGCACATTTTTAACTGAATATTATTCAGACGGTGCAATAGACATGATCGGGGTACTTCTTGATATGGAAGCTTATATGGGAATGTCTTTAATTGAAGTATTACGGGAAATGATTTTTTTTACTTCAACGACGAAATATTATGAGATAACAGGCGGAATGGATGCATTACCAAATTCATTTTTACCAGAGTTAAAAGATAATATTTTTATGCTGTATAAAGTAGAAAAAATTATACAGGAAGATAATAAGGTAATGATGCAAGTAACAAATGAACGAACATTACATTCGTTTATGGTAAAAGGTGATATTGCTATTGTCACAATTCCATTTTCAGCGTTACGATTTGTAGAAGTTCAGCCATACCATTTATTCTCTTATTTTAAAAGACGAGCAATTCGTGAATTGAATTATATTGCTGCAACGAAAATTGCGATAGAGTTTAAAAGTAGATTTTGGGAGAAAGCGGGACAGTGTGGTGGTAAATCTATTACAGATTTACCTATACGTTTTACATACTATCCGAGCTATGGCATTCATACTCCAGGAACAGCTATCGTTATAGCAAGTTATACGTGGGCAGATGAGGCATTAACATGGGATAGTCTCTCGCAAAGAGATCGTATTCGTTACGCATTAAAAAATTTAGCGGAAATATACGGTGACATCGTCTATAGTGAGTTTGTCACTGGAACCTCTTTTAGCTGGAGTCAAAATCCGTATTCTTGCGGCGCATTTACAGCGTTCGAACCGGGCCAAGAGCTCGAGTTATTTCCGTATATTACACCACCATCTGGGAAAGTACATTTTGCAGGAGAGCATACGACATTAACACATGGATGGATGCAAGGAGCAATAGAGTCTGGAATTAGAGTTGCGTATGAAGTAAACGAACAGTGAAGATATATTTACAAATCACGACTCTTTTAATAAAATAATAAATATAAATCGTAATTATTACGCTTTGAATACGTTTGAAATAAAGAAATGGATGGTCGATCAAATGAATAAAGTAGAAATTCATATATTAGGTGGCTTTTTAGGTAGTGGAAAATCAACGCTATTACAAAATTTATTGTTAGCGGAGAAAAAGAAGAATAGAAAAGTTGCAGTATTGATGAATGAAATTGGTGAATACTCGGTAGATACCGATATTATTGGAAAAGAGAATGTTTTAAGGGAACTTCTGAAAGGATGTATTTGTTGTACGTTAAAAGAAGAGCTTGAAATACAGTTGCATTCGTTATATCAGCAAGAAAGACCAGATGTCATTTATATAGAAACGACAGGTGTTGCGCATCCAATTGAAGTGTTAGATGCATGTGTATCACCAATTTTAGCACCTTTCTTAGAAGTGAAATCCATTGTAGTCGTTTTAGATGCAGTAAGATGGTTAAATCGAAGTGTATTAAGTGCAAACGTTCAGCAATTATTGCATGAACAACTGAAGTTTGGTAGCCACATTTTAATTAATAAATCAGATTTACTAACAGATGCGGATAAGAACAAAGTAATAGAAGAAGTGAAAGTGATAAATAATCATGCGAAATTGTTTGAAACAAAATATTGCAATATATCTTTAGAAGACATAGAAGAAGCTGAATTTACGAATGACGCGGAACATGAGACGCTACATGTAAAACAGCATTTACATATACAAACGATGACATATCAATTTACGAAATCGATTGATCAAGATAAATTATACGAATGGCTTTCAAATTTACCAGATAGTATTTATCGTGTGAAAGGTTTTGTGAAATTTCATGGAGATAAATACCCGCACTTATTCCAATATTCGTTCGGGGTACCGACTTTACTGGAACAAGACTTCGGTTTCCCGACGAACTTGGTAGTGATAGGGGAAGGGCTAGATAAGAAGCGATTGGCTGAAGGGTTAGAGGAAGTGGAAAATAATTAAGTGTTTTTTACATAGGCTGCAATAATTGACTTAAGAACTTAAGTTAATGTAGTGTAGTGCTATCCTAAAGGAAATTAAAAAATTCCTCTTGGTAGATAGCACTATTTTTATACCGTAAACAGTTATTTTTAACTTTTAAAACACTTACAGAAAATTAGTTTTTTAAGTCTTTATGGATAACGTCAAGAATTGAAAAATATACGGGTAGTGTAATCCCTTCTTATAATGGTGTTAAGAAAGGATTTTTCATGAAGTAATCATCAAGTAAATTCGGTATACAAATGTATACCGAATTTACTTGATGATTTGAGGTATATGTAAGTTGAATTAAGTTTATAATTCCTTTTTTAGGTCAAATTCAATAATAAGTTCGTTTATTATAAAGTCTAAACATTGAGCTTGGCCTAAAAGACTCTCTCTTATACAAGAGAATTCATTTTGTGTCATTTGACTTGAGATTATCTCTTTACGGGAAATAAGGCGTTTAGTATGATCGATTATTTTGCCTCTTCTAAATGTTTCTGCCATCTATACCACTCCGTTTATTGCATACGTTTGTATACAAAATCAAGGTTGAAAAATAAGGTTTTTAAGGAACCTTTTGTAAGAAAAATTCCCTGAAACTATTTTAAATATGCAAAAAAAGAAAAAGTAAAATAGAAAATATTTTCCTTCGAAGACATATATTCAAAAGAAAAAGCACAATATAAAGAGGTTATTCTTATGCTACACTTGGTAAGACCCACGTTTTATGTAAGAAGATATTTAGCTTTTAAAATTGATGATATGTTGAACTGACTGCTCATACAACAAAGCTTAAAACTAATGCACACATAATTAGAATACTATTCATTTCAGGTGAAGTATCCAAATTAATAAGTGCAATGATAGAAACAAGTAATATGGTCTATTGTCTGTGAATAATAAAGTTGTTTAAAACGTAATAAAGTCCTATATAAAACAAAATAGTTGTTAAAAAAGTGGTGTGAAATTGGGGTTTTATACCACTTTTTATTTTTTCTTTGTATAATATAAATAATAGAATCCTCTATACAAAGCAGAAAGAGCTATTTACCAAAATGATTATCGAAAAAGTTAAGGACAAACAATAGTTATAAATCATCATTAAAGGGAGCTTAATTTCAATGTATATTTCAAATATCAATATAACTAATTATAAAAACTTCCGTACCAACTCTATAGATTTTAATAATGGTATAAACGTTATTTTAGGACATAATAATGCTGGTAAATCAAATTTATTACGAGCATTAGCATTAATTTTTAATTCTAATAGTAAAAAGCATTTATCAATTGATGATTTTAATAAAAACATACCAATAGAAGAATTAAAAGAATATCCACCTAGTATTAAAATAACTGCTACATTAAAGCAAGACGACTGTGAAGACTTAATGAGTGATGACTTAGTGACTGTAAGTAACTGGCTAACTAGGTTAGAAGAACCTTATGAAGCTAAACTGCAATATGAATTTTATCTCCCAACTAAGTTTCATGAAAAGTATCAGAGCGTAATAAATGAAGCGGAAAATATATTTGAAGTATGGCAAGTTATTCAAGATGAATTTCTGAGACTGTATACATATAAAATTTGGGGTGGAGAATCTACTAATCAAATAACTGCTGATAGTGAATCATTACAAAAATTTGATTTTCAATTTTTAGATGCAATAAGAGATGTTGAACGAGATATGTTCAGCGGGAAGAATACGCTGTTAAAAAATGTTTTAGATTTCTTCATGGACTATAACATAAAATCTGATAAAACTTTAGAAAAGGAACAAAAAGAAGCGGAAATTAAAATCAAAAAGAAAAAATTCGGAGAATCCGCAGGAGATTTAATTTCACTATTGAATGAGCGGATGACAGAAGGGAAAAAACATATTTTATCATATGCACAAGATATAGGTGCTTCATATGATAAATCTACTCCAAATTTCGATGGAAGTATAACAGATATTGAACTTTATTCTGCTTTAAAATTAATAGTTGAATATAAGACAGGTATTAAGATGCCTATTATTAATAATGGACTTGGATACAATAATTTAATATTTATGTCGTTATTACTTGCAAAAATGCAGGTTGATGCAAGTGAAGACTATTTAGGTAGTAATGCTAAGGTATATCCAATGTTAGTTATTGAAGAACCTGAAGCACACTTACATCCTACAATGCAAAGACAATTATTAAATTTTCTTAAAAAAAATTTAAAGAACAAAAAAGTGAGACAAATTTTCGTTACTACACATTCCACTCATATAGCCGGTGCTGTGAATTTGGATGAATTAATTTGTATATATAAAAATCAAAGTGAAACTTTAATTGGTTATCCAGGAAAAACTTTCGGTGACAATAAAAAGAGTAAAAAATACGTTCAAAGATTTTTAGATGCTACTAAATCCAATATGCTATTCGCCGAAAAAATTATTTTCGTAGAGGGATTGGCAGAACAGTTACTCATGTATATATTCGCTGAATATTTGAATGTTTCTCTAGAAGATAATCATATAGCAGTAATAAATGCGGATGGAAAATATTTTGATCACTTTTTACATTTATTTAATATTTCAAATCCAAATGCTATTAGAAGAAAAATAGCTTGTATAACAGATAGAGATCCAGAGTGGAAAAATTTAAACCCTAGCGATAAGTCTAAAAAAATATCATTTAAAAAGTGTTATCCACTTGAAATGTATATAGAGGAAACTGGGTATGAGTATAAACGAAATGAAGAGAAAAATGGTTATCCTGATAATATTAGATTCTTTATGCAGGATGAAAACTATGGTAAAACATTGGAGTACGACTTGGTTCGTTTTAACCCAAAATTTAAGGGATTGGTTACAGAGTCTACTACCAATAGAACAGAGATTTTTAAGTTAATGGATCAATATAGTGAGGGTAAATCATTAGATACAATGCTTGGGAGTTTGAATACTTCAGAAGAAAACGAACGGATTAGAAAAGCATTAGCAGATGAAAGATTAAAATGGAAAGACGAAGATAAGAAAAAAGCATTAATTGCTTCAAGATATTTAAATTCAGTGGGAAAAGGAGAAAATGCATTAGAATTAGCTTATGAACTAGAGGAAAACTTATTGAAAAAAAATATAGCTGGAGAAGAAGAAAGCACTAAATTTAAAGAGTTTATCGTACCAGATTATATCAAAGAAGCTATAGAATGGATGTGTGAAGAATGATTCTTATTTCTTCTGAAGATACAATAGATATTGAGCAACATTTCAAAGTTACTGCGGGGCCTGGCGCCGGTAAAACGCACTGGCTAATTAATCATATTAAAAACACATTAAAAAATTCTAAGAGATTAGAGAAAACTCGAAAAATAGCATGCATAACATATACAAACATAGCTGTAGAAACTATTTTAAACAGACTAGGAACTCAATCCGTCAGTCAAGTAGAAGTTTCAACTATTCATAGCTTCTTATATAGTCATGTTGTTAAACCATATCTTACTCATATAGCAGAACTATTTGACATAGAAATTCAAAAAATAAAGGGTCATGATACGATCGAACCTAAACATAATAAAGTTCAATTTTGGTTAGAAAATCATTCTATGAATGATAAGTTAAGGCACCCATATACAATAAATCAATTGATAAAATTACCAGAAAATAAAGAAGCACTATTCGATTGGTTATCGAGTGTTAAATATAGTTTTAATAGTGAACTAAAATTAAATTTAAGAGGTAAGGATAGTAAGGCTAAGCAGTTACGTAAGATAGTAAAAATTTTAGAAACAGATTTATTTAGTTATAAAAAAATATATTGGAAGGACGGTAAAATCGATCATGATGATGTGCTGTATTTTAGTTATGAATTGATTACACGGTACCCCTTTATTTTAAGTGTGTTACGTGCTAAGTTCCCTTATTTTTTTATAGATGAATTTCAAGATACTAATCCGATTCAAGCTAAGATAGTATCCTTATTAGCAGAAGAAGAAACTATTGTAGGGGTAATTGGAGATCCTGCACAATCAATATATTCATTTCAAGGTGCTAGTATAGAAGAGTACCTTAAATTCAAAATTGAAAATCAAAGTGAATATACTATTACAGAAAATAGACGAAGTTCAAATCAAATAATAGATTTATTAAATGAAATTAGAACAGATATTGATCAAACTACAATTAGAAATGTAGACCATGATAGACCTATCTTATTTGTAGGGAATAGCATGGAGGCATATAATGAAATTCAAGAAAAATACGGTAATGGCATGTTCATTCAAACCTTAGCTAGAGATAATCCAACCGCAAATGCAATGAAATTTGCGGTAGACAATAGTAAGCTAAATACTAAACTATTAGATGAATTAGCTTTAAAGGATAATACCAAGCGCTTTAATATTATAAAAAATTCAATGGAAGCTCTAGAGTTTGCTAAACATAGTGATTATAAAAATGCTATAAAAATAATGAGTGCTAATTTTATTCGTTATTCTGAAAAAGAGCAATTCAAAAAATCCGTCTTAGTCTTACAAAAATTAATACAAAGACAAGGGACACTTTTGGAAGAGCCTTTAATGGAATTCTATCAATTAATTAGAGAAGACATAGAGATGCCTGGTTTTAGAAAAGGTGCTAGCCAAGATTTTTATAATACATATTCTTATAAAGAGGTAGCACTATGTATAACCTATAAAGAAGATATTAGTCAGCATCGGACTATTCATAAATCTAAAGGGGATGAGTTTCAAAATGTCTTATTGATAGTAGATACGATAGAGTTTCTTACTAACCCAAACTTAGCTGAAGATGAAGAACAACGAATTTATTATGTAGGTATAAGTAGAGCTATGGATAGACTATTTATAGTGACGCCCGAATTATCAAAAGTGAATCGAGCAATAATAGAGTCTAAATTCAATTTTCAAATAATAGATTTAGAAAAAGAACCGCAATTAATTTAAGGTTAAATATAATTGGAATCTTAGATAGTATAAAGGAAGCTATGTTTAATTATTCGCTTTGTGAAGAAATGTACTTAAACTAATGGGTGCGTTAGTTGAATTAGAATTAAATAACTTTATTATCTCTTTATACTTATATGACGAGTTTAAATAAAAAAAGCCTCTCAATTTATCATAAAAAAGTAATATTATATGCTCAGTTAAAAGAATAGAAAATGGGGGTTAATGAATGAGCTATACAGATTATCGACTATTAGATTCACTAGGGGAAGGAGGAAATGGTTGGGTTTACCTTATGCGGGATAATTCTAATAACGAATTTGCAGTTAAAGTTTCAAAAATTAACGATGAACAAGTTAAAAAATCAAAGGGAGATTATACAAGGTTAAAATTAGAAAGATTTAAAACAGAAGCTACTAAAGTACATGAGTTATACAAAAATGGCCAGCAAGGTATAATTCCAGTCGAAACTTATGAATTACCATGTGAAAAAACTGGTAAGTATTTTTTCGTTATGCCTAAAGCAATTCCTTTAGAAGAAAAGGTAAAGGACTGTAATAAGATTTATGAACTAATAGGGGTCACCATACATGCCCATCAACTTAAGAACGAAAACAAAATGAACTTTCGTTCAAACAAACTAAAAAACACGTAATGTACTTTTGGTATTGAAAAGTACACACACCAAATAAACTCTAACGAGTTTCATTTTAAAAATTATGCAGCTTTCTTTTGTTTTCCAAACCCATTATACTCATAGACAACACCCATAATATCAAAGATAGTTTTCTTCTCATATCGATGAGATTTCCGTCCATTCTTCTGTAGGAGGTCGAACAAACGGATTAAAATCTTTGTTAGATTTTGGGTGTTTCTCTGTATCGCTTGATATAACAGCGATACATGATCTTGAATCATCCCAATGGCTTTATATTCACTTAATTCTCTTTTGTTCTTTTGCAAAAGAAGTTTACGCATCTTAAACATCGTAGAAGAACAGATAAAGATGGCAATAAGTCTTCCATACACATGACATTCTAATCGCTCTTTTTTGATAGTTTGCCAATGATGAATTTGAAATAAGGATTTCCACGTTTTAAAAATAATTTCTATTTGCCAGCGAAGGGAGTAAAAGTCATGTATTTGTTCCATCGGAACAACTCCTTCAGGCGTATTTGAGACATATATGTTGATACCCGTTAATCGTTTACTCTTTTCTGAAAATGTAATACCCTTTTTACTTTCAGTGTAACTTTGTTTTTTTCTACGTTCCTGTATCTGTTTGTCTGTTAAACGATAGATAATTACACGTGTGAATAGTTTTTGATTCTTTCCAATGTAAGCTTCTTTTATTTCGTATGTTTGACCGGGTTTTAAATTGTTCATAATATGTTCTAAATCAACTTGGATATACTGTGATTGCTTTTTTACGGTTCCGTTTCGAAAGTATTCTGGAAACGGATTTTTTACATACACGGTATGGTTTAATTTTAATCTGGATATATAATAAGCACCTCGTTGATCCATTTGATCTAAGTCTTCTAATGAAAAATAACCTAAATCACGGATACATAAATCGCTTGGACGTAATGTGTCTAAGCATTCTGTTCCAAAGGTCTTATCATTATTTTTTCCTGGACCTATCTGAAAGTTTAGAAACTGTCCGCTATGTAAGTCATATTCTAATTGAATCTTGATACCCGCTGTTTGTGCACAACCACCTGATCCAGGATATACATGGGCTAAATGTTTTGGTACTTGGAAAATCGTCGCATCTAAAATACGAATTCGTTGAAAATACGTGAGCGCCGCGCTTGAAATGGCCGATGTTTCACAGATTTTACTTTTCCATAATGCCGAAAAAATATATTTCAAAAATTCAACCGCTTTTTTATCAAAGCGTTTATTGAGTCCTTCTGGACTCATAAGAGTGCCTGTAGCCGCATGTAATTGACTGCATAGTCGAACAAGCGAGTCACTCGCTGTACGTTGACTTACCCAAATACATATGGTAGCTAATTCATTTCCAGAAAACTTTCGTTTTCTTTTTACAAAACCTAATTCTTTTGCGAGTTCTTCCAAAAGAGAAGGGGTTAAATGACGATACAGTTCTTCAGAAAATAGTTGTAATTCATCTTGAATCGAAAGATTCATAAAAAATGTCACCCTTTCTAGCTAGCTTTTTAGAAAGAATAACGTTTTTTGTCACTTGGGGGTAGTGAAAATTCTTAAGTTGATGGGCATGGGGTCACCATATCAAAAAAAGAAAATTGTACGTTTAGACACAATTTGGACACATTTCAGCCGGTTCCCTGTACGTTAAGGAACCGGCTACTTACTTTACTACTTTTTTATATAATTTTTGTCTCGTAATGGTCTTAGATTATTAAAATTTGTTTTTTCATTTAAGTTCCAAACATAATCACCTGTCAACGTAATATGTTCCCATCCAAGTGGAGATATATGTTGTAAATATTCTTCTGGAATGTCCACGCCTTTTGCACGTAAAGCATCTACTGCACGTGATATATATACCGTATTCCATAATACAATTGCTGAAATAAGAAGCTGCAAACCACTTGCTCTATGTAATTGATCCTCATAAGAACGATCACGAATTTCCCCTAATCGATTAAAAAATACAGCTCGAGCAAGTGCATGTTTTGCTTCACCTTTATTTAAACCAACCTGTACACGTCTTCTAAGATCAGGACTCTGCAACCATTCTAATGTATATAAAGTTCTTTCAATCCTTCCTATCTCACGCAAAGTTACAGATAAGCTATTCTGTCTTGGATAGGCCGCAAGCTTTTTGAGAATAAGAGAAGCTGTGACTGTTCCATTACGAACAGAACTAGTTAATCGTAATAAATCGTCCCAATTTTCTCTTATTTTCTTTGTATGAATTGTTCCACCAATCATAAATTCTAGATGCGGTTGATTTAAGGGCTTTTCAAAAGTATAGATTTTATTCTTACTAAACGTTTTGATTCTAGGAGCAAATCGAAACCCCAACATATGGCACATGGCAAAAACATGATCTACAAAGCCTGCTGCATCCGTATAATGTTCTTCAATTTCCAAATCTGTTTCATGATATAGTAGACCATCAATAATATGTGGAGCTTCTTCTGAAGAACTAATAACTTGTACATAAAATGGGGCGTATTGATCTGAGATATGTGTATAAAAACTTAAGCCTGGATCCCTACCATGCTTTGCATTTACTTGTGCTAACGGACTAGACTGCCCACCAGCTCTAAAGAATTGTCCATCAGAAGATGAAGTCGAACCATCTCCCCAATGAGAAGAGAATGGATATATATGCTGAAAATCAGTGATTGCTCCAAGAGCTTTGGAGTAATTTTCATCCCTTATATACCAATCTGATATCCAAGCTAATTGTGTATAAGATATATTTGGACATGCATCTGCCATTTTTGAAAGGCCTAGAGGAAGGGATTGCAGTAGCTAAATCTCAAGGAAAACATTTAGGCCGTCCTCAGGTGACTCTTTCGACTTTAAGCAAACAACAAATAAATATAATAGAAGAAACTCATTCAAAATGGAAGAGTGGAGAAATCACTGCTGTTATGTTTATGGAAATGTTAGAGCTAAAGAAAAACACGTTTTATAAAATAATGAAGGAATACGAAGAGGCAAAGTAGCATCTCTCCTATATGGACTGTTACTTTGCCCCTAGTTGTAAGAACGCTGGTATTACCCCTACTATGTTTAAAATGCGAGAATTCCTGTTACGTAAGAAACAGAAAGAGCTAAGTGAATATAAAGCGATGTACATAATTAAGGGTTATTTTTTACTTTTTTACCAAGCATTACACAAAAACACCCAAGAATTATCAAAGGTTCTCCTTCGTCTGTTTAACCTCCTACAGCACAACGGACGAAAATCTCATCGATATGAGAAAAAAACAGTCTTTGATATTTTGGGTGTTGTTTATGAGTATACCACTTCTACTCATCAGGTAGCATAGTAAAAAATTGAAAACTGTCAGGGTTTATTTGATATGCCTACTTTTATAAAATCTATAAAAGATAATAAAAAACTATATGGAAAGACCGCATTTTGTATAAAAATATACCTTAAGTTAATAGTGATGGGGCGGGACCACTTATACAAGAAATACCCTATAGAATAGACTTTTTTAAGTGTCTATTTTATAGGATATATTTTATGGTTCACTTATTTTTTTCACCCATTGCTTCTTCTAATGTTAGGTGATGTTGATATAAGTATGTAGCATATGGATTGCCAACGTAGCGAAGATGCCATGGTTCATATGCATATTCTGTTTTATCTGTCTTATCCTCTAAATAACGAATAACGAAGCCAAATTCATGGGCGTGTGTTGCTACCCACTTTCCTTCTTCTGTTTCTCCAAAGATAGGTTCTAATTTATATTCTGCAGATTCTGAACTAATATCCATTGTAAGTCCTGTTTGATGTTCACTCGTTCCAGGAACTGCACTAACTGAATCAGCCTTGGCTTTTCCTTGACGTTTGATATACGTATTACGTAAGGATTGTTGTCGTTTATATGAACGATAACCTGATACAGCTGTAAGCTCTAGACCTTGCTCTTTTGCAGATTGGAACATTTTTTCAAGAGCAGTGGCAGCATCTTTACGAAGTAATGTTTTTTCTTTATCTTTTGGAGATGTAAATGGAACGTTTGGTTTAGTTAAATCTTTTGGTATATAGCCATCTGGTAATTTACGATGTTTATTTACTAATACAAGGGGTGAATCTGGATTTGTAACAAGAAGAAAGTTTTCATCTGTTTTTTTGGCTGTATCTGCTGCTTTTGGAAAGGCAGGAATCTCTTCTTTTGGATGTTCATCATGTTTTTGTGTTTTAACAACTTTCGCTTCATTGTGTAGTGGAGATCTCGAACCGAAATAAGCGAAGGATGTGATACCGATTCCAATCGTAGCGGCTGAAATAATAACTATTTTTTTCATAAATCCGGGTAATTTCAGTCCTTTCTTATAATTTATTTTTCCATTATAAATTTAGTTATTTGAAAAAGAAGTATAAAGTGAGTTTGCTCATTTTTAAAGATATCAAATATTTTAAGAGTTTTTTCATTTATATGGGGTAACCACAGGGTTGCTGCTTTAGTCTGTCACGTTATTAATATATAGATAGAATTTAATTAATGAGCTATTGGGGCTCCAAGGACCGGTTTTAGGAATAGAAAGAGCACCTTTGCTAGGAAGCGTAAAGTAACCTCCGATTGTCTTGTAGCTTCCTAGCATATACCCATTACCTTTATTGATTGAACTAATCCCAAACACTTTACTCTTAGGCTGGGTTTATATATCTTAATTCTTTTAAAAGCTTTTTATAGAATTTGAGAAAATAAGTGGATTACACACAAAGATAATACATGTAATTAATAGAATAATCGTTATAACTATTAACATTCCATTTCCGCTATATAACTTTTTCATAGCACTCACCTCTATTTTTTCAACCATACATGGGGTCCCGCCAACCAAATGACATGAAATTCACGATAAGACATTTTTCGGGAGATAAAAAGCCTATTTTCCTACGTTAAGGAGGTACGGCAACGATTCCTTCTTTTTTGAGTCACTTACAAAACTAAAACAAGAAGCTACGTGTTGCTTTAAAATAATGTTTGATCAAATTGCTGCTGATAATCTTGATAAACAAATATAGAAAAAAGCGTTTTTGTAAAAAATAGATTTATTAAAACACGCTCTTATTATTTTTTATTGACTCATTCTTTTATAAAAAATTTTGATCATTTCCTACTTATGTTGCTCCACAATCGTGCCCGTTTGTTTAAGTACAGTTCTTCACAAAAATCTAGGAAGTAACCACTATACAATAAGGAAGATACTCACCATCCAAAAAACTGTGGTTCTCACTATCCTCCAAACTATGGATTGGATAGCTGAACTTTGAGGAATCTTACTTTTCACATTTCTTGTTATAAAAGCATGAATAATAAATCTGATTATGATGAACCCAACAGCTATCCAAGATAATAAATCCACTTTAACTCCTATGACAACCTCTTAAAAGGAAGAACAAAAAATTGGAGGAAGAAAACAAGCAACTAGAGAACAACTGAAAGTAACTTATGCAGATGTTTACAAAAAGTTATGGCATATCTCCCACATAACGGACGGCCGTCGGGTATGTGATCATTAATAGGTCGGTTTAGGATAGAGTTTATTCTACCCAAAAAGTAAGTCCCGTGACCCGCAGTTCTAGTAGGGAACATAGAATTTCACAGGCTAAGTGCATTTTTACACATGGTGGTGCCCGTCAAGCCTTGAAGGTTTTGGACTGTCACAATACTCCAACTTGGGGAATATTGAACTGTGCGTTATCCAAATTGAAATTATTACAATACCTTCCATCCTCTTTAAAACATAATGAAAATCTACTTTTAGCCCAATCCCACTCCGATCTGTTCTTCGGGGAAGATCTGAAATTGTTCTACTTTCTTGAGATCTTTATTTACAGTTAATGACCATTCTTCTCCATTACATTTATAATAGAAAACATATACTGGAGATTTTTTATCCAACGTTGAATTTGTCTTAATGCTTTCCTTCTCTAAAAACTCATAATTTGTATTATCGAATAAATTATTATCTTTAACAAATTTATCTGCTATATCTTTCGCTGTATCATAAGAAAGATTTTGATAATCTTCATTTTTAGGAACCTCTGGAAAACATGATAAGCGTATTATCTTATTAGTTTTTTTATCTATTATAGCATCATATACCATAATATTATCTTTATCGTCCCACATTACAGAAAGCATCCCATAACCATCTATTGTTTTAAATTTTAACCCTTTACTATTTTGCATTACATCTACATTAAAATACTTTTTAAAAGCATCTAGTACTACTTTTTTATAGGTTTCATCTTTATTACTTACTTGTGCAGTACTTGACTCCGTCATTACTTCGTTCTTTGATACTGTATTTTTTGATACTTGTGCAAAAGTTAAAGCACCACCACTAATACTTAATGCTCCAATTAAACCTAATGCAGTGATTCCTTTTTTCTTCATAAAATCTTCCCTCCTTTAATTTGTTTGCTACAGTTAGAATAATACATCATACCCTTATAGAAACAATCTACGAATTGTAACATAGTTGTAAAATCATAAGGCAGCAAACAAAATGCCAGGAACTTTCATTACGAATTCAAGGTAAATGTTATTCTTATAATTGTCCCCTTATTTAGTTGGCTTTCCATTTCTAATTCAATTTCATGGATTTTTGCTATTTCAGAACATATTGTAAGTCCTAATCCAACTCCATTATTAGCCCTAGTCCTTGATTTATCAGCCATATAAAAGGCTTCAAACACTTTAGGTAAATCTTCTTCTGAAATTCCTATACCTTCATCTTTTATTTCAAGCACAGTTTTATTTTCTTTATTTTTATATACATGTAAATATATATTGCTACCTTCTTTTGAAGCCTTAATAGAATTATCAATAAAATTACAAATGAAATTTCTAATTAAATCGCTTTCGACAACTACCTCATAATCTTCACCGCTAATCATTAAGTGGATACTTTTACTCTTTAATTTAGGCTTTAATATATCTTTTATATCAAATAATATATCTCCTATATTTTCTTTTCTCATTTTAAATTTTTCTCTTTCAAGCAACATTAAATCCATCATTTTCCGGGATAATTCCTCTAATCTTTTTCCTTCTTTAAATATATGGTTTAGCCCTTTTATAAATATCTGTTCATTATATGCAGTTAAGCGAAGAAAATCTGCATATCCAATTATGGAAGTTAAGGGTGTTTTAAATTCATGAGTTAAATTATCTATGAACCTTTGTTTTTCTGCAGCTTTCATTTCTAGTTCACTGATTTTTTGTTCAACAGCAGCTGCCATTTCATTAAAATTTTCTGCTAAAATACCTATTTCATCTTTAGAATCAATCTCTACTCTTTTTGAATAATTACCCTTTGATACTATTTGGGTTATATTTATTAGCTTCTCTATGGGCTTTGTAATATACCTACTTAACATATACATGCCAATAGCTAAAATTATAGTTATACTTATTGATAATCGAATATAAAAATTATATTGTTCTTTTTTATCTTCATAAATATATGTTACATCACGAACATATGAAAACTTCAAATCTTCTCCATTTATATTTATTAAACTAGTTACAAATAATAATGTTTTATTTTCTACATCTCTTATAATGTATTTTCTTTTATCGTGAGATGCATTTTTTAACTCTTCTCTATCTCGTGAAACCTTAAAATCTAGGTTACTAAAAACTACATGATTATTTTTGTCTACTATCTCTAAATAATTATTCTTTGAATTCAATTTTTCTAAATATTTTTTTATAACTTCTTTATAATCAGCCTTAACTATATTTTTAGACTCAATATATAAGTAATTATTTGAAATCATATTATAATAACTAATTCCTGTCGAAATATTTCTATGTTCATCTAATGATCTATCAATCTCTCTTTTTAAGTTTAAGTTATGACTATTTTGTATTAAACAAACAGCACCAAAGTTAAATATTACCAAAAATAACAATGATGAATATATGGATATTTTATGCCAAAATTTCATTTAAGTCTCCCATCTGTACCCGACCTTATGAACCGTTCTAATTTTCTCGTCTAAATCAAGTTTTTTTCTAATCCTTTGAATATGCATATCCACAGTTCTAGTTTCTCCTAGGTAATCATATCCCCAAATTTTTTCTAAAATTTTTTCCCTAGATAAAGCCATTCCTTTATTTTGTATTAAAAGACATAAAAGCTCAAATTCTTTTAGAGTTAAATCGATACTATTGCCATCTTTTTTCACAAGCATTTCTTCTATATATATTTCTAAATTCCCGAAACTTATGGCGTTATTTTTTTTACTGTAACGTCTTAAAACTGTTTCAACTCTTGCCAAAAGTTCTATAGATTCAAAAGGTTTTCCTATATAATCATCTGCTCCCATTTTAAGACCCTTAACCTTATCCGTAATGGATGATTTAGCTGATAAAAAAATTACAGGTATGTCCTTATGCTTTATTTTATCTATTATGCTAAACCCGTCTATTTCTGGAAGCATAACGTCTAAAAGTATTAAATCAAATTGTTCCGTTTCTATTAATTCTAAAGCGTGTCTTCCATTGTAAACTTGGATAGTTTCATAATTTACCATTTTCAAATTTAGGTTTATTAAATCTGAAATAGTTGGCTCATCTTCTACAATTAATATTTTTTCTGCTTTCATCAGTTCACTCTCCCAAAAAAATAATACTTACCGTACAAATCCCCCAAAAGGGATAAATAATACATTAGACTTCCATCACAGTTAGTATTTAATTTGCCAAATTGCTGTTTGTTCAACTACCTAGCCCATCTTACCAAATAAATAAGATCCATTTCCAGCTCATATTGTTACCAAATCAAAGAAACATATTTCTTTTTTGACCATGTCGGGCCTATCTTCTAAATATTACGGGTTAAAAAGTAATAGGATGATAATAGCCGATTCCTTAACGTACAGGGAACCGGCTTAAATGTGACCAAATTGTGTCCAAACGTACAATTTTATTTTTTTGATATGGTGACCCCATGCCCATCAACTTAAGAATTTTCACTACCCCCAAGTGACAAAAAACGTTATTCTTTCTAAAAAGCTAGCTAGAAAGGGTGACATTTTTTATGAATCTTTCGATTCAAGATGAATTACAACTATTTTCTGAAGAACTGTATCGTCATTTAACCCCTTCTCTTTTGGAAGAACTCGCAAAAGAATTGGGTTTTGTAAAAAGAAAACGAAAGTTTTCTGGAAATGAATTAGCTACCATATGTATTTGGGTAAGTCAACGTACAGCGAGTGACTCGCTTGTTCGACTATGCAGTCAATTACATGCGGCCACAGGCACTCTTATGAGTCCAGAAGGACTCAATAAACGCTTTGATAAAAAAGCGGTTGAATTTTTGAAATATATTTTTTCGGCATTATGGAAAAGTAAAATCTGTGAAACATCGGCCATTTCAAGCGCGGCGCTCACGTATTTTCAACGAATTCGTATTTTAGATGCGACGATTTTCCAAGTACCAAAACATTTAGCCCATGTATATCCTGGATCAGGTGGTTGTGCACAAACAGCGGGTATCAAGATTCAATTAGAATATGACTTACATAGCGGACAGTTTCTAAACTTTCAGATAGGTCCAGGAAAAAATAATGATAAGACCTTTGGAACAGAATGCTTAGACACATTACGTCCAAGCGATTTATGTATCCGTGATTTAGGTTATTTTTCATTAGAAGACTTAGATCAAATGGATCAACGAGGTGCTTATTATATATCCAGATTAAAATTAAACCATACCGTGTATGTAAAAAATCCGTTTCCAGAATACTTTCGAAACGGAACCGTAAAAAAGCAATCACAGTATATCCAAGTTGATTTAGAACATATTATGAACAATTTAAAACCCGGTCAAACATACGAAATAAAAGAAGCTTACATTGGAAAGAATCAAAAACTATTCACACGTGTAATTATCTATCGTTTAACAGACAAACAGATACAGGAACGTAGAAAAAAACAAAGTTACACTGAAAGTAAAAAGGGTATTACATTTTCAGAAAAGAGTAAACGATTAACGGGTATCAACATATATGTCTCAAATACGCCTGAAGGAGTTGTTCCGATGGAACAAATACATGACTTTTACTCCCTTCGCTGGCAAATAGAAATTATTTTTAAAACGTGGAAATCCTTATTTCAAATTCATCATTGGCAAACTATCAAAAAAGAGCGATTAGAATGTCATGTGTATGGAAGACTTATTGCCATCTTTATCTGTTCTTCTACGATGTTTAAGATGCGTAAACTTCTTTTGCAAAAGAACAAAAGAGAATTAAGTGAATATAAAGCCATTGGGATGATTCAAGATCATGTATCGCTGTTATATCAAGCGATACAGAGAAACACCCAAAATCTAACAAAGATTTTAATCCGTTTGTTCGACCTCCTACAGAAGAATGGACGGAAATCTCATCGATATGAGAAGAAAACTATCTTTGATATTATGGGTGTTGTCTATGAGTATAATGGGTTTGGAAAACAAAAGAAAGCTGCATAATTTTTAAAATGAAACTCGTTAGAGTTTATTTGGTGTGTGTACTTTTCAATACCAAAAGTACATTACGTGTTTTTTAGTTTGTTTGAACGAAAGTTCATTTTGTTTTCGTTCTTAAGTTGATGGGCATGTATGGTGACCCCTAATAGAGATTTTTAAAGATTTGGCTATGACATTAAGTGAACTACATAAAAAAATAATAACTCATCGTGATATTAAGCCAGAAAATATACTATATTATCAAGGTGAATTTTGTTTTGGAGACTTTGGTTTAATGGATTTTCCTGAAAAAGAAGATTTAACTAAAGCAAAAGAAGCACTAGGAAATCGAAAAACAATGGCTCCTGAAATGCGAACGCCTTCACAAGTAGATGATTCTAAGCCAGCAGATGTTTATTCATTTGCAAAAACACTTTGGATTATACTTACTGGTGAAGAATATGCATTTGATGGTCAATTTAATTATTTTGAAAATAATAAATTACAAAATAAATATCCTGACCAACATTTTGTTGAATTGTATAAGCTGTTAGCAGATTCGACAGTTGAAAATCCTGAAAAAAGACCAACAATTGATGAGTTTTTAATTAGACTGCAAGAGTGGGAAAGTATAGCTCAAAATGAGCGTGAAGCACATAAAAGCTTATGGAGATTTATAGAACAAACCGTTGTACAACAGAAAAATCCAAGTACAGTTATTTGGAGAGACAAAATCCAAGTAGTAGAAATTCTTAAGCAATTAACGATTTTAAACTTTAATCATACATTTATTCATTCAGGCGGAGGAATGGATTTAATAGATATAAAATTGTTAGAGGAAATAGAAAAAGATATGGTTATGATTGACTTTGGTTATGGAAGGGGACACGTATTTAAAGTAAAAAAATTAATATGGGAGCTGCCAAACGAGGATCCTGCCTTTAGCTATTTTCGTTTAGAATTCGATAAAATAGATCCCATTTATCCTAAAGTAGTTGAAGAATTAGAAAATTTTGGGGGGAATCAGGAATTTGGAGATTATGACAAGATAGTTTCAGAAAATTTGATTGTTAATAATAATGGAGAATATGAGAATTATTACGAAGATGATGAGATAGCACATTTCAGTGTTACTAGATGGTTCGATGGTTCATTTTTGATAGTGCCAAAAGGGTCTATATATAATTTTATTCACAGTACATATGATGGACAACATTCAAAGTTCAATGCAGATGAGTTTAGAGAATATATGGAGATATTACAGTATTTTTATAACCATGAGCTCTTAAGTGATTATTTCTCTTATATTGCTAATAGAGATCCTTTAGAAGAAGGTATATTTGAAGAAATGAAACGAATTAGGCTTATGACAGATGAAGAGTTGAAAACGCTATTAAACATCAATATAGAAAATTAAAGAATTTTATCAATACAAGATAATTTTTATAAAACTTTGTTGAAAGTTTCTTGGCAAGAACATATTTTGCGAAACAGGGCTAAAACAATAAAGTATATACCTTGCTGTTTTTTTATTCTTATATTTTTAAGTATAGTGAAGTAACTTATATAGAAAATTATAAAACTATCTTAACCCTGTCTTAAATTTAGAACGTGGTTAAGATAGTTTTAGGTTTTAAAAATTAAATAACTTTATTTTAAATCAACATCTGTTTCAATTAATTCAATTTCGTCAGATGTTGAATCCCCCGCAAGCTTTAATGCTTCTTGATAAAATTTCTCCGAGTTTGCATTTTTTTCTCTTTTGTCGTAAACAGAATCCCAAGGAATACCAGTTGCTTGGGCGTGTTTTACAGGGTCATATTTTTGCCCCGTTTTAAGCATCATATAAAGGATCTTGGCAATCTTGCCACACATATGCCCAATTGCTGTTTTTCCATTCATTTTACGCTCTACTAGACGATGATAATAGGAGCTGAATACGGATGGCTGGGATTTTGTCGCAATGATAATCATTGCCATTTGAAACAGCACTCGACGTGCATCTCGAACTCCACTAAAGGTCATTCTCGTACCCTTTACTGATGTCCCGGATTGTTTATTTTCAGCCGAAACACCAAGATATTTTTTGAACTCTTTATATGTATTAAATCGTTCAACATCACCAATGGCTCCGATAAGGGTACAAGCCCAATTATCACTCATAAAAGGGAAAGAGTATAATAACTCTGTATAAGGGTGAGGTTTAATACCTTTTCCTGAATTTCCGTGAAGTAGTTCTTGGATGTGATTGTCAATTCCTTTAATACTTTCTTCAATACGTAATGCTTCTTCAATTATCCAATTTTGTCTTCCAACTAAATGAGGGACATCAATTGTTATAGATTTTGCTGTAACTTTTGCTAGTGCCTCAGACGCCTTTGTAGCTACTCTCTTTGCCCCAGATTCAATCATTGCTTGTCGTAGTTCTTCCTGTGTGGCTAGTTTTAAATCTTTACCAGTAGGATACTTCAATACGAATTTCATGACAGAAGTGGTACCAAGCTTCTTAAATGCTACTTTGAGGTCTGGGTGCGTAACAGTTAAAAGTTGCTGTACCTGATTTTTACGCCGTGTTAACTGAGTATTTAATAACCATCGGTCACGGGTTAACGAACGAAAAATAGATTGAGTTACAGAAGCTGGTTTAAGTAAGCTAACTCCTTTCATATGAGGGTGTAAGATTTTATGACATCCCATATAGGACATTACCCTTGCGTCAACTGCATCTGATTTTTCAGTAATTCCTAAATGTTTTTCGCGGAAGTCTTTTACTGCGGAATTTTCTAATAGGTATACATCAAAATTTTCGTTCAAAAGGACTTGTTGAAGTAGGTAAGAGTAGTGACCACCTGTTGGTTCTAGTAAAACTAGGAAGTCCGATTTATGAATTCCTAGCTGTTTTTCCATTTGTTCTAAGGCTTGTAAGAACTGTGATATTCCCAGACTGTCCGCATTAAACTTCATTGTCTTTGTCCGTTTCCATTCACGTCCCTTTGGGTCCAAAAAAGCTTGAAAGGGGATACAACTAGCAACGTGAAAAGAGGAACCAATGTCAATTCCCACAAATAACTGGTACATCTTCCTCTTAGTTTCTTTCTCTTTTTCTTTGGATTCCTCTATAAAACTAAAGGGTACTACTGTGTTTTCATTCATACATAAATCCTCCTAGCGATATATACATCTGACTGTCCAATTTTCCGTTAGAGCTTAATGCCCAATGTAGTATGTCAGGACTATAACGCCAGATGGTAAATCTCACATTAAGTAAAGATGTCTAGTCAAGAGCCAGCCCCAAATAACCAAAGAGTTTCAATCGCTAATTTTGTTAAATACTATATACGTATTTGAATTTTACTTGCATATAGTCTTTTTAAATTTCTAAAAGAAAAATTCTTTATCTGGTATCCTATTTCCTGCCTGGTTCACAGAATTTTTTATCTTTTTTTGATTAATTTGTTATAATGAGTGTGTGCAGTGACCTTTTAAGGTGTTTCCGACCATAACTGGATTGGGGCTAGCATTATATATCCTAGACCTCTTATATGCAATTGGGGCACTCCACTACTTGTGGGTACAAGGCTCTGCACACCCTAGATAAATCCCTTATCTTCTAAACTAATTTACCGGGATAGTGGGTTTACTGCCAATAAAAAACTTGTCTATGTTCATAGTAAACAAATCTATTTTCTTATGATAAGCAAGAAACATAAAAAAAGACCCCTTTTTGTAGGAGTCTTTTTTCTATGTATGCCAATGCTCCCAATAAGTTGAAAGAGTTACTGCTCAAAAGCATACTCACATTAACAAAAAAGATACATTGGCATTATTATTATAACTCACTTTTTATTCTATTTACCAGTTTTAGTTGTTAGCACGTTCATTGGAATAAAAGGCATAAAAAAGACCCTCTTGCTGCGGAGTCTTTTTTATGTGGAAACCAATGCTCCAAAATTATCGCAAGAGTTACTGCTCGAAAGTGTACCCACATTAACTTAAGAGATGCACTGGCATTATAATTATATTTCATATTGTATTGTATTGTATCGTCTAATAGTTTCCTAGACAGCAGATTATTTTATTCAATTTTATAAACCTTTGTTTAGTTGATTATTCTTATTTTTAAGTTCCTCGATACCTCACATCTGCGGATACGCCTCCCCGCCATGAGCTATGTCCTCCACCAAAACCAATTAACCCCTTATATAATTCCTTTGTTTTATACTCTTTCGCGTATAGTATGTAGTCTTTTATTTTTAACTAATTTATTCTAAAAAGACTACGGAAAAGACTACGGAAATTATTGTAGCTTTTTTCATGATTAATACTGCAACGAAACAGTATTTTCAATTGGAAAGTAGAATATATATTGATTGTATGTCCGTTTCCATTAAATAGGAAGGTGATTATAGATTTGTGCCGAATGTAGAGGATACTACAAGAGTTTTCCATTACCTATCTTATAGTTAGTCATGATTACGGACAGGGGACTTTGGCGTGTTTGATTCTATCAGAAAGTAAAGTATGGGGAGGATCACAATGTCGATGAAAAAACGTAAATGGCTAAGAATGATGGCTACTGGTTGTGTTTTAGGTTCATTATTAATAACCGCAGCTTGTTCAGGAAAGAAAACAAGTACAGAGGGTGACAAGACGATTAAGGTAGGTGTTCTTGCTTCATTAACAGGTCCATTAGAATCATATGGAAAACAAACCATGAACGGATTTGAATTAGGATTAGACTATGCAACCGGTGGAACTGGGAAAGTGGAAGGAAAGAAGATTAAGTTTGTTGTAGAAGATACAGAAACAAAAGCTGATGTAGCGGTAAAAAAAGCTACGAAGTTATTAGAAGAAGAGAAAGTTGATTTTTTAGTCGGATCGTCTAGTTCAAGTGATACATTAGCGGTTTTACCACTAGCTGAAGAATATGAAAAAATAATGGTTGTAGAACCGGCGGTAGCTGATAGTATTACCGGTAAGAACTGGAATAAATATATTTTTAGAACAGGTAGAAATTCATCTCAAGATGCAGTCGCTGGTGCTGCAGCAATTGCTAAAAAAGATGTGAAAATAGCAACGTTAGCACAAGATAATGCTTACGGTCGTGAAGGGATTGCTGCATTTAAAGCTGGAGCGAAGAAATTAGGTGCAAATATTGTGAACGAGCAATATGCTGATACAAATTCGACTGACTTCACTGCAAATATTCAAAATATCATTAGCTCAAAACCAGATTATTTATTTATTGTTTGGGCAGGGGCAAATTCACCTTGGAAACAGTTGAAAGATATGAATGTGGAAGCGCAAGGTATTAAAATTTCTACTGGTGCACCAGATATTCCGGCATTAAAAACGATGGATGCGTTAGTAGGAATGCAAGGGTTTTCGGTATATTATCATACACTCCCGAAAAATAAGGTGAATGATTGGTTAGTAGAAGAACATAAAAAACGATTTAATGGTGCGGTGCCAGATTTATTTACAGCAGGGGGAATGTCAGCGGCAATTTCTATTGTAGAAGCGTTAAAGAAAACAAAAGGTGATACAGATGTAGATACATTAATTAAGAAAATGGAAGGAATGGAATTTGATACACCGAAAGGAAAGATGAAGTTTAGAGAAAAGGATCACCAAGCGATGCAGACGCTTTATTCTATCACGTTGAAAAAGCAAGATGGTGTTGACTATCCAGTGCCAGTATTAGAGCGAGAATTAACGATGAAAGAGACAGAGCCACCAGTTCAAAATAAATAGACTGAATTTTCTGTTGTTTTTGTATAAAGAGGGGATCCCCTCTTTGTACGTATTTTTTTCATACTTAAAGCTTTAAAGGGGGGATTTCATGACACATTTGCTAGAAACGAAAAATCTTAGTGTATCTTTTGGCGAGCATCATGTTATTAAAGATGTAAATTTAACTGTACAAAAAGGAAAACTCATTTCTATTATCGGGCCAAATGGTGCGGGTAAGACAACATTATTTAATTTACTAAGTGGACAGATTTCACCCACAACAGGTGAAGTGTATTTTAAAGGGCAAGATATTACAAAACTATCGATTTCAGATCGAACACGCTTAGGAATCGGTCGCTCTTTTCAGCTTACAAACATATTCCCAGAATTAACGGTACTTGAAAATGTCCGTTTAAGTGTTCAATCATTCGTACAAGATTACTATAGTTTTTTCCCGAGTCCAGCAAAATTAAAGCAACAAGTTGGAGAGGCGAGACGTTTCTTAAAAACAGTATTACTTCAGGAGAAAGAGAATGTATTAGCAAAAGATTTGGCACATGGAGAGAAAAGAAAGCTAGAACTTGCGATGTTATTAGCTTTAAAAACGGATGTGTTATTACTTGATGAGCCGACGGCAGGTATTTCGGTTGAGGAAGTCCCAGCTATATTACAAGTGATTGAAAATATTAAGAAACATCCAGAGAGTACAATTGTACTTATTGAACACAAAATGGATATGGTATTAGGTTTGTCAGATCATCTAATCGTTTTATTTCATGGAGAGTTATTGGCTGAAGGTTTACCCGAAGAAATTATGAAAGATGAGCGTGTACAAAGTGCTTATTTAGGGGGATTATATAGTGGCACTATTACAAGTGAATAATATAGAGACGTATTTAGATCAGTTTCATATTTTACAAGGGGTATCTCTTACTGTTGAGAAAGGAACGATTACTGTACTGTTTGGAAGAAATGGGGCAGGGAAGACTACGACGTTACGTTCGGTTATGGGGTTTCACCATATCGCACATGGTGAAATTTATTATGATCGTACACAAGTAAATGGATTATCTACACATTTAATTTCAAGGAAAGGGATAGGGTATGTACCAGAAAATCAAGGTATTTTTCACGATCTGACAGTAGAAGAAACATTCGCTCTTGCTAGAGGTAAGGGCGAAGAAGCGGAAGAAAAGATAGAATGGATGCTTGAACTATTTCCAGATTTAAAGCAATTTTGGCACAAAAAAAGTGGACTCTTAAGCGGGGGACAAAAGCAAATGTTAGCAATTTCAAGAGCATTTATTAATAGTGATGGTTTACTACTTATTGATGAGCCGAGTAAAGGCTTGTCTCCTATTATGATAGAAAAATTAATGATAGCTATTTTGAAAATGAAGGAGAAAACAACAGTTTTACTCGTTGAACAAAATTTTATGATGGCTAGTCAAATTGGTGATTATTTTTATATTATGGATAACGGAAAAATTGTTCATAACGGTTTTATGCATGAATTAAAAGAGGATAAGGAAATGTGTCACAAATATTTAGGAATCTCTTAACATGAATCCGGGGTGAGAAGGATGGATGTGTTAATCAATTTATTTGTAAATGGGATTTCAACAGGGATGCTCATTTTTTTATTAGCATCAGGTCTTTCACTTATTTTCGGTTTAATGAGTGTTCTAAACTTCGCACATGGTGGTTTATTTGCATGGGGAGCATTTACAGGTGTTTGGCTATTTAATATGACAGGGAGTTATGTGTTAGCTTTAATTGGAGCAATAGCTATGGGAATGTTCCTTGGATTTATTTTAGAAAGATTCCTTATTAGACCGGTATACGGAAATCATGTTCGACAGCTTCTTGTTACACTTGGAGGAATGCTTGTACTTAGTGAATGTATTAAAGTATTTTGGGGACCAAATCCAATTGGGGCAAAGTTACCGTTATGGCTACAAGGAAGTTTTACGTTCGGAGGCGTTATATTAATTAAATATCGTCTATTCGTTATCATAATTGGGGTTATCATATACATTGCCTTATTATTATTGCTCAAAAAAACAAAGATAGGTCTTATGATACGCGCAGGTGTAATGGATAAAGAGATGGTTCAAGCGCTCGGTATTAACGTAAAAGCTATATTTTCTTTCGTCTTTTTATTAGGAGCAGGGATGGCTGCCTTAGGTGGCTTCTTATTAGCACCATACTCAGGCGTTATTTTCGCTGAGATGGGTATGCAGTATGCGATTTTAGCTTTCATAGTAGTAATCATTGGAGGGCTAGGAAGCGTACAAGGTTCAGCCATCGCTTCTTTAATTGTCGGATTAGCTGGTGCTTTTACAGCGTATTTTATACCGGATTTATCACTTGCAATCAATATGTTAATGTTACTATTTTTCTTAATAGTGAAGCCAAATGGACTTGTTGGTGAAAAGGGGTGAAATGGTGAACAGCACATCAAATCGAATTAAAGTATACTTCGGAGTATGTATGCTCATTTGTTTAAGTGTATTTCCATTCGTAAATGATTCACGGAGCTTGTTAATTTTGTTCACTCAAATCTTCATCTTTGCTATTTTTGCAATGAGTTTTGATGTATTGCTTGGATATACAGGAATTGTATCATTCGGCCATTGTATGTTCTTTGGGATAGGAGCATATGGCGTAGCGCTTTTATTTGATCGACAAGGAGTATCCATAACGAACTTTTTAATAGGAATAGTAGCTGCAATTATCATTTCAGCAATCGTTAGTTATATAATCGGTTTGCTTTCTTTACGGCTGAAAAGTCATTTTTATGCGATGTTAACACTTGCTATTTCACAGTTGTTTTTCGTACTTGCTGAAAAATGGCGTGGGCTCACTCACGGAGGAGATGGTTTTACATTTGGTGTACCAGAAGTATTCCGTGATCGTTTTACGTTTTATTATGTAACACTTATATGTTTACTTATCATTTTTGTTCTGTTACGTCTTTTCACCAAATCTTCTATTGGAAAAGTATTAAAGGCAATTTCACAAAATGAGCAACGTGTTGAAGCACTAGGATATAAAGTTCTTCATTATAAAATTATTGCTAGCATTGTTGCAGGAGTAGTAGCTGCAATTAGCGGTGGTTTATTTGTTATCACTTTACGCTTTGTTAATACAACTGTATTTTCAATTGAAATGACATTAAATGCATTATTGATGACTATGATTGGAGGCGTTGGAACGTTAATAGGAGCCATTGCAGGAGCTGGAATTATTGAATCCCTAAAATATTATTTATCAGAACTAGCTACAGAGTATCCGATCTTTGAACGATGGACGATTATTCTTGGTGTATTGTACATTATCGTATTGCTAGTTTTCCCGAAAGGATTAGTTGGCACGGTTAAGAGACTGAAGAATATGAAACGGAATAAGAAGGAGAAAAGTGCAGAAGTGGAGCAAAATGTGTGAAAAATCAATTGTATAGAATATGAAAATCCCTCTTTTAGATTCGGAAAGGAGGGATTTTTATTGCTGTATGTAAATTTAGTTCGTTTATAGCTATTATATTAATCAAATAGTTCATCAGGGATTTGTTTGAAAGAATTTTGATTCGTAAAGAAATGAACAGCTAATTTCTCAATTGGAACATTTTCAATTGGTACTAATTTATCATTTTTAATTGGTAAAAAGGCTATTCCTTTTCCGTCCTGAATAAACTCTTCTATAAGCGAATAAGAATCTAATTGTTGAAGTTGGCGCTGAGATAAATTATTTTCTTTTAGAAATTGTATCGTCTTATTCCTAAAAGGGCACTTTTTGTCATTACTAACGAAGAAGAGTTCCTTTGAAAATTCAATGGTACACTTTTCTTTCGGTTTTAATAAGCCGATAGAAATTGAAGTGGAAAATACTTTTTTAAACGATATGTCTGGGTAATCCTCATAAGTAATGACCATATCAACTTTTTGTTGCTGCAGTAATTTTTGCAAATGACTACTATTTTCTACATATATTTGATAACTCCTAAAATTTTCTTTAATGCGCTTGCTTACATAATTAGTCAAAATAGATTGTGACGTTGCGATTATATAAGAAGACCCACTCGTTTTAATTTTATCTTTTGCTTCTTCTACTAGCGTTAATATTTGATTTGTGTAGTCTAATAAAATGTCACCAGAAGGTAATAAAGAAACGCCTTTGTTATCTCTATGTAGTAAAGGTGTTTCTAACTCTTGTTCTAATTTTTTAATTCGCTCAGTTACGTTCGGTTGAACATACCCTAACTCTTTCGCAGCTTTACTAATAGAGCCTTCGCTAGCCACAGTTTTGAATATAATAAGATCATTTATTTCCATTTATCACAGCCCCTTATACGATATCATTATAAATGATACCAAACATAATTTATACCTATTTTACGTTAGTCAATCATCGGTTTATCATTGTGTATATAAGATGGAAAGTGAGTGATAAACATGATTGGAATGCAATATAAGGTCATTTTGCCGAAAGATTATGATATGGAGATTATTAAGAAAAGGGTAAAGGATAATGGGTATAAAACGGATGGTTTTCAAGACCTGAATTTTAAAGCTTATTTAATTACTGAGGCAGATAAGGACGGAAATTTCTATAACTGTTATGCACCTTTATATATTTGGAATGGTCATGAAGGAATGAACAAATTTATCTTTGAAGGGTATTACGATAATATTTTACAATCTTTTGGATGGCAACAAATAAATATAGGTGTTCCATTAGTTGTTAATGTAAAGGGTAATTTTAAGAAATGTAGATATGTTGTTGAATATGAAGGAAGTATTTCTCCAAGTGAATCATTGAGTGGGATTCAATCTATCATTGTGGATCAAAAGGTAGAAAATTGTTTAGGAAATGTAATAGTATATAATCCAGATAAATGGGGATATAGTCAGTTTAATTTTTATGAAGAGAAGCCTGATATTATAGCGAATAAAGGTGTTACATTATATGAGATTTTGCACATTTCACGATGAAAACTTGTTGAAGTTAAATTAAGAAAAAGGAATGACAATGTATGCCTTTTGTGAACGTCTATTATCATGAAAATAAATTAAATAAAGAAGAAATCAAAAAGATAGGTGAATGTATTCATCTTTCATTAATTGAACATTTTAACATTCCTGAAAATGATTTCTTTCAAATGTTTTTACCCTATCAACAAAATCACTTTTTATATAATCCATATTATTTATTAGAAAGAGGAGAAAAGAGAACAGAGAATATGATGTATGTTTCTATCACATGTGGACCGGGAAGAACGATAAAACAGAAAAGTGATCTATATCATTCGATATCCTCGAAGGTTTCTGAATGTTCTAGTATAAAAAGTGCAAATATTTTTATTACGGTAAATGAGACATCTGCAGAAAATTGGTCATTTGGTCAAGGAATGGCACAATTGGTAAAAGTGAAGGGGGAGTGAAATGATGAATGAATCCATTGGATATTGTATTCAAGAGAAAATGAGAGAAATGGCACCTGTATTTGCACATTATAGTGAAGAGATACTGTTCGGGGAAGTGTGGCGAGATGACACTTTAACATTACGAGAAAGAAGTTTATGTACTGTGTCAGCACTAATCAGTCTTGGTAATACAGAACAATTACCATTTCATCTGAAGCTAGCTAAACAAAATGGGATTATGGAGAATGAGTTGGTTGCATTAATAACACATATGGCTTTTTATGTTGGTTGGCCCAAAGCAGCGGGAACTTTACATATAGTAATGAATGAAATGGAAAGTTAAGAATAACGATAAGAAAGAATTCGTTTAAACATGAATTCTTTCTTATCGTTATGTATGCAATACTTTAATGAAATATTTTTCACGGTTTCTCTTGCTTTTTTATCACTTGCGTAGTAAAGTGATAGTAAGATTCACGATAGGAAGTGATCAAACATGCGTGATAATACGATAGGATCATTAATATGGTTACGTTTAATACGATTTACGAACCAAAGTAATCAGATGTCAAATGAGTTTTTAAAACGCTTTGATTTAACGACTGCTCAATTTGATGTGCTTTTGCAAATACGTACGTATCAACCACTAACACAAATGGAGTTAGCTGAAAAGGTAACTGTTACACAAGGCGGTATTTCTCGAATGTTAACGCGTCTTGAAAAAGAAGGATATATTGTGCGAAAACAAGATTGGAAAACGAAAACAATTAGTCTGACAGAGCAAGGGGAAGCGGCCTTAGAGAGAGCACTGCCAGAGCAGCTTGCATTTCAATCATCGTTTTTTGATGATGTATTAAATGAAGAAGAGCAGAAAATGTTATACGAGCTAATGACGAAAGTTCATAAGCATAGTGAAAAAAAAGAATTACCGCAAGAGTAATTTTTTTTACACTATCAATTGACTAATCAAGTGATGTTGTAAGCAATAGGGAAAAACATTTGACTTACAAATGTTTTTAAAAGAGAAAATAATAACACCTCATCAAAGGAGAGAGCAATGATGGAAAAATACCGTATGAATACAAGTAAAGGAATGGAGTTTGGATTATATTCAATTGGGGATCATGTTTTAAATCCACATAACGGAGAGAAAATTAGTGCTGAACAAAGAATTCATGAATTAATTAAAACAGCAAAGTTAGCGGATGAAGCTGGACTTGATGTATTTGCTGTCGGTGAAAGTCATCAAACGCACTTTACAACGCAAGCTCATACAGTTATTTTAGGAGCGATTGCGCAAGCTACGAAAAATATAAAAATTGCAAGTTCAGCAACGATAATAAGTACATCTGATCCGGTACGAGTATACGAGGACTTTGCTACACTTGATTTGATTTCTAATGGACGTGCAGAAATTGTGGCTGGTCGTGGATCTCGTATTGGGGGATATAGTTTACTTGGTTATGATGTGAATGATTATGAAGAGTTATTTGAAGAGAAGATGGATCTTTTATTAAAAATTAATAAAGAGGAACATGTAACATGGAATGGACAGTTCAGAGCACCGCTTGCGCATGCATCGGTTATTCCAAGAGCTAAAAATAATAACTTACCAATTTGGCGTGCAGTTGGTGGCCCACCAGCTAGTGCGATTAAAGCAGGACGTGCAGGTGTACCAATGATGATAACAACACTAGGTGGCCCAGCTATTAACTTTAAAGGATCAGTAGATGCTTACCGTGAGGCGGCTGCGCAAAGTGGATTTAATCCAGCGAGTTTGCCAGTTGCAACAACGAGTTTATTTTACACAGCAAAAAATTCACAAGATGCACTTAGTGAATACTATCCTCACATTAATGCTGGTATGCTTACGCTACGCGGTGGTGGGTATCCGAAACAACAATTTACAAATGCAATAGATTACCGTGACGCGTTAATGGTTGGTAGCCCGCAACAAATTATCGAAAAAATGCTTTACCAATATGAATTGTTTGGGCAACAACGTTTTATGGCAGAAATTGATTTTGGTGGTGTACCATTTGATAAAATTGAGAAAAACATCGAATTAATTGCTACTGAAATTTTACCGGCTATTAGAAAACATACAGCAAAATAACTTAAAAAATACCGAGAGTCTAATCGATTCTCGGTATTTTTTTATGTATGAATTTAGTTTAGAAAAATGACAATAAAATGAATTTTTAGTCTAGAAAGAGGGAGTGTATTTTCTATTTTTGAATAACATTATTTCGTGTTTGAATTTTAGAAATACATTTTTCTCTTGACAAAAAAATAACGAATTTATCCATTGGTTAATAGGACATTTTTTCGTAGAAAAGTCAAGTGTATAAAGAGAAAAACGATTATTTTATTGATGCAAAGATAAGTCTCATATTAAAAAAACACATTTTATCGATGAGGAAAATATAATTCAAAAAAATACCAAAAGACATATTTCAGACAAAATGATGTCAATAATACGTCAAAAATCAGCTGAATTTACTATGCAGGTATATTATACAATTCGATTAACGAATAAAACACTACAGAAATAGTGAAAAGGTAAAAAATAGCATTACAATAGTTTGAAAAACTGAAACTTCATATTTTTCGACAATACATACAAAATGTTTTTGTCTTTTCGTATTTCTTAATAATTGAGTTTGATAAGATTGCTCAATTAACTTTTATTATAAAAACTATGAAGGAAGTGATTGTAGTATGGAAACGCTCGAATTGGCACGAATACAATTCGCATCAACAACGATTTTCCATTACTTTTTTGTTCCGCTGTCTATTGGTTTAGCTTTTATCATTGCGTTAATGCAAACGTTATATGTGGTAAAGGGACAAGAAATTTATAAGAAGATGACAAAGTTTTGGACGCAAATATTCCTTGTTAACTTTGCAGTAGGTGTAGTAACTGGTATTCTACAAGAATTCCAGTTTGGCATGAACTGGTCAACCTATTCACGTTTCGTAGGCGATGTGTTTGGTCCATCACTTGCGATTGAAGGTTTATTAGCATTTTTCATTGAGTCTACATTTTTAGGTTTATGGGTATTCGGTGAGGATAAATTACCGAAGCGCATTCATCTTTTATGTATTTGGCTCCTTTCAATTGGAACAATGTTATCAGCATTTTGGATTTTAACTGCAAGTGCATTTATGCAATCGCCAGTAGGATATGAAATGGCAGCAGATGGACGTGCACAAATGAATGATTTCTTAGCAATTATTCAAAATCCACAATTATGGGTACAATTCCCGCATACCATTACAGCGGCAATTGCAACTGGTGCATTCTTTATTGCCGGTGTGAGTGCATGGAAAATAACGAAAGCGCAAGAAACTGAAGTGTTTAAAAAATCATTCCGCATTTCTATCATTGTTGGAACACTTACAACGGCGCTAGTACTATTCTTCGGTCATGCGCAAGCACAACAATTAATTAAGACACACCCAATGAAAATGGCAGCAGCTGAAGCGTTATGGAATACGAGTGAAGATCCAGCGCCATTTACAGTATTTGCGAAAATTGATGCGGAGAAGAAAGAAAATTCGTTTGAAATTCAAATCCCGTATATGCTAAGTCTATTATCATATGATAAATTTAGCGGCCAAGTAGAAGGGATGAATCAAATTCAAAAGCAATATGAAGAAAAATATGGGCCTGGAGATTATATTCCACCAGTACACACGATGTTCTGGAGCTTTAGAGCGATGGTAATGAGTGGAACATTTATGCTTCTTCTAGGAGCGTACGGTTGGTTCTTATCAAGAAAAGATCGTTTAGCTGAAAAAACTTGGTATTTAAAATTAATGGTGTATGCAATTTCACTACCGTTTATCGGTAATACAGTAGGATGGATTATGACTGAAATGGGACGTCAACCTTGGGTAGTTTTCGGTGTTATGAAAACGGAAGATGCTGTATCTCCAAATGTTACGTTCGGAGAAGTGCTATTCTCTTTAGTTTCGTTCACATCATTATATTTAATTATAGGTGGAATTACAGTTTACTTATTCGTTCGTATTATTAAAGGACATGAGAATAAGAAAGCGAAACAGAATTCTCAAAGCCATGATCCATTTGATAAGGAGGATGAGTATGTTATCTCTTAATGAGTTGTGGTTTATTATTATTGCAGTTTTATTCGTTGGCTTCTTTGTACTTGAAGGTTTCGATTTCGGTGTAGGTATAGTTTCAAGGTTTTTAGGAGAAAACGATTTAGAGAAAAGAATATATTTAAATACAATTGGTCCATTTTGGCACGCGAATGAAGTATGGCTTGTTTGTGCAGGTGGCGCTATGTTTGCGGCATTCCCGCATTGGTATGCAACTTTATTTAGTGGGTTTTACATTCCGTTTGTATTTATGCTTCTTGCTTTAATTATTAGAGGTGTTTCCTTTAAATTCCGTGCGAAAATAGATAATCATAAATGGAAAGGCTTTTGGGATTGGGGTATGTTTTTAGGAAGTTTACTACCGCCTATCCTTTGGGGAGTTGCCATTGCTAACTTTATGGTAGGTATTCCAATTGATGAGACGAAAAATGCTGTAGGTGGATTCTTACAATTACTTCATCCATTTGCATTACTTGGAGGAGTTATGTTCCTTCTGTTATGTATTGTTCACGGATTGCAATTCCTTACTATACGTACAACAGGTAAGTTAAGAGAACGTGCACGTATTGCCGCGTTGAAAATTGCACCACTCGCAATTATAGCACTTCTTATTTTTGCCGGTGTAGGGTTATGGAAAACAGATATTTTCACTGGTCATGGTACAGAGTGGATTATGGTTCCAATCGGAGCTTTTGTAGCGTTATGTGCGTCAACATTATTAAATAAAAGAAGAAGAGATGGTTGGGCTTTCTTTATGACAAGTTTAACAATCATTTTACTAAGTGCGAGTGTGTTTGCTGGCATGTTCCCACGTGTCTTAATTAGCTCGTTAGGGTCAATATACGATTTGACAATTTATAATGCAGCATCAGGAGATTATGCACTAAAACTGATGACATATTTTTCAATTGCTATATTGCCATTTGTTTTGGGAAGTCAAATATGGAGTTTCTATGTGTTTAGACAACCTGTTAAGTCAGATAAAGATTTGGAGTACTAATGAAAAGAAAAAGAGGACTTCCGTCGTATCCTGGTAGCCGAGTTTTATATGTAGTGTTAACAATCATTAGCATGTTAGAAGCTTTTAGTATTATTGCACAAACAGTGTTTTTAGCGCGAGCTATCACGTTTTTATTTCAGGGAGAAGTAGTGCAATCTGTGTTAAATGAAACAGTTTATTTCGGAATCACGTTTGCAGTACGTCACTTGCTAGTTCGAATGTCACAAGTATTAGTGGAACGTTTCGCTGAAAAAACAGGATCGCTACTGAGAAAACAATTAATAGAGGCGTATTTCACATTAGGTCCACGGTATGTTCAAACTGTTGGAACAGGTCATCTGGTTACCTTATCGATAGAGGGTATTGAGAAATTTAAAACATATATTGAATTAACAATTCCTAAAATGATTAGAAGTAGTATCGTACCAGGACTAATTGTACTATATGTTTTTACACTAGATATTGAGTCTGGAATCATTTTAGTTGTAACGATTCCTATCGTAATTATTTTTATGATCCTACTAGGATTAGCAGCGCAGAAAATGGCGGATAGCCAATATGAAACATATCGTGTTCTTTCTAATCATTTTGTAGATACGTTAAAAGGATTAGAAACATTAAAGTATTTAGGTCAAAGTAAACAACACGAAGGAAAGATTGAGAAAGTAAGTAAAAGATATAGAAAAGCAACGATGCGTACTTTGCGAGTTGCTTTTCTTTCTTCATTTGCATTAGATTTCTTTACGAGTTTATCAATTGCATTTGTAGCGGTCGGATTAGGGATACGTTTAATAGATGGAACAATTGTACTATTGCCAGCCCTTACGATTTTAATTTTAGCTCCGGAATACTTCTTGCCGATTAAACAAGTTGGAGCAAATTATCATGCTACGTTAGATGGACAACTTGCAATGGAGCAAATAGAAGAGATTTTACAGCGACAAAAAGAAATAGGGAAGAAAGAATCTAATGTAGACTTAATATGGAATTCAACTAGTAACTTGAAATTACAAGTTGTAAAAGTAAAGAATGATGAATCTGGAAAAGCTATATTAGAGGGAATTGATTTTACTTGGAAAGGCACTGGCGCTATAGGTGTAATTGGTGAAAGTGGAGCAGGGAAATCGACGTTAATCGATGTATTAGCTGGATTTTTAACTCCTTCGGGTGGAAAGATGATCGTAAATGGTGTAGAAATTGACGGGTCTACTCGTGAAGAGTGGCAAAAGAATATTGCTTATATTCCACAGCAACCTTATATTTTTCCGCTTTCATTAAAAGATAACATTTGTTTCTATGAAACAAATACAACTGATGAAGAAGTGGAAAGAGTTATGAATGAAGTCGGTCTTCGTTCACTTGTTACATCGCTTCCAAATGGAATGTATGAAAGAATTGGAGAAGGTGGGCGTATGCTGAGTGGCGGACAAGAACAACGTGTCGCAATGGCGCGAGCCCTTTTAAGCAAAAAGCCAATTATTTTATTAGACGAGCCTACGGCACATCTTGATATTGAAACTGAATTTGAAATAAAGCAAGCGATGTTACGTCTGTTTGAAGGTAAGTTAGTATTTCTTGCAACACATCGTCTTCACTGGATGAAACAAATGGATCATATTCTTATTTTAAATAAAGGGAAAATGATAGAAAGTGGAACGTATGAAGAACTTGTAAAGAATGAGGCATTACATGTTCACAGGAAAGAGAGGGGATAGAGATGAGTAACTGGATTAAACCGTATATACAGCAAAATAAAGGTAGAATGACTGTAACTATTTTCCTTGGCCTTCTTGGAGTTAGTTCAGGTGCGATGCTACTTTTCATTTCAGGTTATTTAATCTCTAAATCTGCTCTTAGACCAGAAAATGTAATGGCTGTATATGTTCCTATCGTTGCAACACGTGCGTTTAGTGTAGGACAAGCGGTATTTCATTATGTAGAGCGTTTAGTTGGACACGATGTTGTATTACGCATATTAGAAAAGATGAGAACGAAACTATATGGGATAGTAGAACCACAGGCGTTATTTTTCCGTTCACGATTTCAAACGGGCGATATGTTAGGCGTATTATCCGAAGATATAGAGCATTTACAAAACCTATATTTACGTACAATATTTCCTAGCATATTAGCATTAGTTGTATATAGCATATTCGTACTTGTTATCGGTACATTTGACGTAGTGTTTGCACTTATTGCAGGGTGTATGCTAGCTATTATCGTTTTTCTGCTTCCATTTGTATCGTTACTTTTAATGAAGCGACATCATGTTACTTTAAAACAAGGAAGAAATCGTTTGTATCAACAACTAACAGATGCTGTTTTTGGATTATCTGATTGGCAAGCAAGTGGTAGAAAAGATGAATTCATTGATAAGTATGTAGAGCAAAATGCTCAGTTGTTAAAAACGGAAAAAAGAATGAAGCGTTGGAATCATATTCGGGACAGTATTATTCAATTAGTAGTGGGTATTGTAGTTATTGCAATGATTATATGGACTGGAAATGAGGCTGCGAGTGAACAAATTGCTCCTACCGTTATTGCGGCTTTCGTCTTAATGACGTTATCTGTCACAAACGCGTTAATCCCTCTGTCAGATGCTATCGATCGAATTCCATCATATGTAGAATCCGCTCATCGTCTCAATCAAGTAGAAGGTAATGGTGTTTTACAGGATGAAAAGGAATTACCTAGAGATAAAGATTATGTTGCACCAAAACATATAGACATTGAATTAAATCATGTATCGTATAGTTACCCACATAGTAATGAAGTTGTATTGAAAGACGTATCATTACAAATAAAAGCAGGAAAGAAAATTGCCATTTTAGGAAGAAGCGGAACCGGAAAATCTACTTTGTTAAAATTGTTAACAGGTGCGCTAAGCCCGTTACATGGTGAAGTTTTATTGAATAGTGAACATGCTCACACGAATCTTTTATCAAAATATATTTCTGTATTGAATCAAAAGCCGCATTTATTCGATACGACAATTGGAAATAATGTGCGAATCGGCAAACCAGAGGCAACAGATGAAGAGATATGGAAAGCTTTAGAGAAAGCACAATTAGCTTCTCATATTGCTTCTCTTCCAGATGGATTACAAACAAAAATGCATGAGATGGGAAAAAGATTTTCTGGTGGGGAAAGACAACGGGTTGCTTTTGCAAGAACGCTAATGCAAGAAGCACCAATCATTGTACTAGATGAACCTACAATCGGTTTAGATCCAAAGACAGAATTATCTTTAATTGAAACGATGTTTTCTGCAACGGAAGAAAAGACAGTAATTTGGATTACGCACCATCTTGTAGGAATGGAGCATGTTGATGAAGTAATATTCCTTGATCGTGGTCAAATTGTGATGCAAGGTAGTCATGAACAACTTCTGAAAGAAAACGAAAAGTATCGTATGCTTTATGAGTTAGACAAAGGAATATAATTTTATCCGACTTTAATGGGCAGTAAGACCCCCACCTTAAAATGCAGTGAAAGCAAAGAAGTTAGGTGGGGGATCAACTGCCCATAAAAGTCCGATTGGTTCAACTAATAATCAGTGGGGGATGAAGAAAACCCCCACTGATTAAAGTTTCACTTTATTAAGTATGTAATGGAAAAATAGCTACGCCTAATGGTGGAGCTATTTTTTTGTTTTGAAATGAATATTCTATTCTTGTTTATGATGGATGGCAAATGTATATGATCGTTACGAATGAAAAATGAATTTCATATTATACATATAATGGAGGGGATATACGTGAAGGAGCAGTATAAAATTATTGTTTTAAGTGATGAATTATCAAAGGGGAAGATTCAAAATGCATTAGACAAAAATAAATGTAAAACAATCGTTCATCTTGTAGATGTTTCAGCCATTGTTCAAATAGAAAATTCTTTTCAATATATAGTCATTTGGAGAATGGACGCAGAAAAAATTACAAATGAATTAATAAACAGGGGCGTGCAAAGTTCAAAAATTATTAATTTAACAAAATACATGTATGAATGGAGGAATAAATTAATTTCTATCTATCAAATAAATCCGGATCTTATATCTTTATACATTTCTATGAAAAAAGCAAAGGGTGATCCGACGTATGAATTGTTTGCGACGGGCTTATCTTATCCGCATTGTGGTATAAGTACGGAGTTCCTCTCAAAAAAGTCAATAAAATTTACACTTCCATCACAAGACCTGTACTATGATTATTTAATAGCGTCACAACTTCTATCAAACGATCATTCCTTTCAATATTGTTTGATAGGAATAGCCTATTTCTCTTTTTACTTTGACATGTCGTTATCATCTGAATCATATAGAATTCACAAAGTATATTATCCATTGTTTCAAGACGGTCATCATACTGTAGTGCATTCTCCTTTACCCACTGATGGATTCTCACATCTAGATACCCCGAAACCACTTTCTTCTATTTTTAATTTGCATTTTGAATATATTTTATTAGACGAACTAAAAGATGAATCATTGATGTTGCCTTGGTTAAATGCTGAATGGAATAACACGCCTCTTCACATTCCTTTTGAAGAACACGGAAAAATAAGAGCAGCTTCACATGCTAAATTGTCATATCCTCATACTTTAGTTGAAAATAAAACGATTTTCAAAAAATATTTAGAACTATTGTTAAAACATGATATAAAACCACTAATTGTTGTATTTCCTGTTACTTCACATTATTTCAATTGTAGTAGTAAGAAATTAAAAGAAGATTTTTATAACGTTATAAAAGATTTTCAATCTCAATATTCTTTTCAAATTATAGATTTATTTGATTCGCCATTATTTTGCGATGATGATTTTTATGATAGTGATCATATGAATAAAAAAGGTGCAAATAAAATGTCCATGTTATTAAATATGTTTATTCAGGAACGAAAAGTATGATATTTCGTTTCATGTCTGCATAAAAGTATATAGGCTCCATTCGGTTACAGTAATGTGATTTTTGTGTCGCGTATATAAATAATATGCGAAGAGGTGAGAGAGTAAAATGAGAACTCGTATTGAAAGAAATGAAGAGGTGGTAGATCAACTTCCGTTGGTAAGTGTATTAATTCCTACATATAATCGTCCACGCTACTTTGAAGAGGCGTTATGTAGTGTGTTAGAACAAACGTACCCTAATATAGAGATTATAGTTGGAGATGATAGCACGAATGACGAAACAGAAAAGGTGTTACAAAAATACTTATGTGATCATTCAAATATTACTTATATAAAAAACAAGTCAACTCTCGGACAGTTTGAAAATGCGCTCATGTTATTTAATGAAGCGAACGGTGAGTATATAAACTTTTTAATGGATGATGATTTATTTCATGTGAATAAAATTGAAAGAATGATGAAGTATTTTTTCAATGATCTAGCTAATGAAATTAAGCTTGTAACATCTCATCGTCAAGTAATTGATGAAAAAGGGAAAGAACTACGACATATTTATTCAACTGTCCGTTTATTTAAAGAGGATACGATTATAGAGGGAACAGAATTAGCAAATAGGGTAATTGTCGATCAAAAAAATTATATTGGAGAACCGACAACAGTTTTATTTCGTAAAAATGATTTACAAGAACCGTATGGGATTTTTGATAAGAGGAGGTATCTTTGTAACGTAGATATAGCTTCATGGTTATCTTTATTAAGTAAAGGAAAAGCAGTATATATAGCAGAGACACTGAGTTACTTTCGATTACATCCAGATCAACAGTTAAATGAATCTAATAAAATGATGGATGGATTAGAAGATTTTTCACATAGTATTTTAGTAGCAGAAAAATATGGTTTCTTATCTAATGAAAAAGAGTTAGATAAAGCGATAACTAATTTTCTAGATTATGCAAGAAGGATAGTTCCACCATCAATATTATATACATTAGACTATTATCAAAAAATTAAAGAAAAGAAAATAAACATAGAAAAGAAAAAACAACATATAAATAATAATTCGCCTTTACCGAAAGTAAGTATACTTATTCCTGCGTATAATAGGCCGTATTACTTGGAATTGGCGCTTAACAGCGCTCTGAATCAAACATATGAAAATATTGAAATTATTATTTCTGACGACAGTACAAATAATGAAGTCAATGCTATGATTCAACCGTATTTACGTGAATATGAGTGTATTACATATGTTAAAAATGAAACTCCGTTAGTTGCTGAAAACTTTAATAAGTGTATAGAACTTGCGAACGGGGATTATATAAACTTTTTATTAGATGATGACTTATTTCATCATGAAAAGATCGAGAGAATGATGAAATACTTTTTGACGTTAGAAAATATTTCATTTGTGACGTCTTATCGTGAACTGATTGATGAGAACGGTGAGATATTACCACCTTCAACTTTGAATATGAAAATTGCGAAAGAAACTACACTTTTTGAAGGAAAAGAATTAGGGAATTACATATTGAAAAATTTAAAAAATATAGTGGGTGAGCCGACAACTGTTCTGTTTAATCGGAACTTGTTTGAAGGGAAGTTTGGGTATTTTAAAGGGAAGGCTTATTCTGCTATTAATGACATTGCAACTTGGTTAGATATGATGAGGAAAGGGAAAGTAGTTTATATAAAAGAGCCTCTTAGTTATTTTAGACAACATAGTGGACAAAATCAAAAACAAATGCATTTTATTTTAATGACAATTGAAGAGTGGATTGAATTAATTATAGATGCATATAATAGTGGGTTTTTAAGTTCTGAGAGGGATTATAAGGAGAGCCTATCTTATTGTTTAGAAAATGCGGGATTTATAGTTAAGGATGCAGTAAAAAATGGAGAACTAGATCAAATTTATAATGAAAAGATTAAAAAAGGATTAAACAAGCTAGTTGCTCATATGTTTGAGAAAGAACCTTGTTATTGTCAATATTGCAATCAACAATTTGAAAAATTTTTACCTTGGCCAGCAGATTATGATTTTCCGAAATATAAATTTGAGATGTGGAATAAAGATACAGGGATATGTCCAGTTTGTAGTTCAATGGATCGTGAAAGATTGTATCGTGCGTACATTGAAACGGAAACGGACTTGTTAAGTAGAAAATATACTATGCTTCATATTGCACCTGAAGCGAATTTAAGGGATTGGTTTAACGAGTATAAAAATATTACGTATGTATGTGGGGATATAGAACCAAAGGATCCATTAATGAAGGAAATTGATGTTACAAGTATTACATATGATAGTAATACGTTTGATGTAATTTTGTGTAGCCATGTATTAGAACACGTTCTTGACGATGATAAAGCAATGCGAGAGTTATATAGGGTTTTAAAACCAAATGGATGGGGAATTATTCAAGTACCAATCGTAATGAATGTAGATTCTATTATAGAGAATAAATTAATTGTAACACCACAATTGAGAAAATTAGCTTTTGGTCAAGAAGATCATGTGAGAATTTATAATCAATCGGGATTCATTCAACGATTAACGAATGCAGGATTTAAGGTGGAATTATATAACATAGCTGAAAGACAAGGAATGAAAAGTGCGAGGAAATTTGGATTATCTGAAACAGATATGCTCTATATTGTCCGAAAATGATAGGAAGGAATAAATAGATATGGAGAATATTCCTTTTTTACGTGCTTCAACTGTACCAGTAATTGAGTATTTAGATGAATTGAAGGAAATTGATGCATCGCACATATATACGAATTATGGACCTATAAATCAACGTTTTGAACAAACAATTATGTCGGGATTTTTTCAGAACAGGGGAGCTGTTACAACAGTAGCAAACGCAACGTTAGGGTTAATGGCGGCCATTCAACTTAAGAAAAGAAAAAAAGGAAAGTATGCCCTCATGCCTAGTTTTACATTCCCTGCAACTCCATTAGCGGCTATTTGGTGTGGGTTGGAACCTTATTTTATTGATATTTCAATAGATGATTGGTATATGGATAAAACAGTACTCTGGGATAAGATTGAAGAATTAAAAGAAGAGGTTGCGATTGTTGTCCCGTACGCAACTTTTGGCTCATGGATGAACTTAGAAGAATATGAAGAATTAGAGAAAAAAGGTGTTCCGGTTGTCGTAGATGCGGCACCGGGATTTGGATTAATGAATGGAGGGATGCATTACGGTCAAGATTTTAGTGGAATGATCATATATAGCTTTCATGCAACAAAGCCTTTCGGAATTGGTGAAGGAGGGCTCATATATAGTAAAAATGAAGAAGATATACAACGTATTAAAAGAATGGGGAATTTCGGATTTGATACAAATCGTGAATGTACGATGATGGGGTTTAATTGTAAAATGTCTGAATACGCAGCCGCGATTGGGATTGCAACTATGAAAAAATGGGATGACAAATTAAAAGAACGCACCCGTATTTCTGAATGGTATAAACAATTGTTACAAAGTAATGGGTTAATGAAAAAAGGGTGGCAACTCCAAAAGACAGAAGCAGTTATTCAGCAATTTATGCCTATTCTTTGTCCGGAAGAAGTTCGCAACAAACAAGTAATAGAAGACCTGAAAAAACAGAAAATAGAAGCTAGATTATACTTTTCGCCCTCTTGCCACCAACAAGTTCTTTTTAGAAACTATAAGTCTACAGATTTAACAAGAACGAATAAAATAGCAAAACGAATAGTAAGTTTGCCTTTATGGGAAGGAATGACGAAAGAAATAGTAGAACAAATTGTAATCTGTTTAGGACAGAAGGTGGTGTCGGCAGATGAATAGTTTTTATAGTCAAGAAGAGCTAAAGAAAATTGGATTTTTATCTGTTGGGAAAAATGTATTGATTAGTAAAAAAGCAAGTATATATAATCCAGGTGTTATATCAGTTGGTAATCATGTAAGAATTGATGATTTTTGCATTTTAAGTGGCAAAATCACAATTGGAAGTTATTCGCATATATCAGCGTATACAGCGTTATATGGAGGGGAAGTTGGAATTGAAATGCATGACTTTGCAAATATCTCAGCTAAAACAATCGTATATGCAGTACTAGATGATTTCAGTGGGAATACATTAATGGGGCCAACCGTCCCGAATCAATATAGGAATGTGAAAACAGAAAAAGTTATTTTAAAAAAACATGCGATTATTGGTGCTAATTCTATTCTTTTTCCAAATGTAACTATAGGAGAAGGCACGGCAGTAGGTGCGATGAGTATGGTGAAAAAGAGTTTAGAAGATTGGTATATTTATGCTGGAGTTCCCGTAAGAAAAATAAAACCTCGTCAAAGAAAGATGCTAGAGTTAGAAATTGATTTTTTAAAAAACATTCCTTCTTAACAAAAAGAAGGAATGTTTTTTATTTTTATGGTGCAGCAGAGTGTGTATATAAACGTATTATGTTTTAAATTTTGCTGACCAAGGCAATACTGAGCTATAGTGAATGTAAAGTTGGAGGGCGAGCGTATATGTTTGATGAGGATGGGATTGTTTTAATTATGGAACCGGCTGATGAAAGAAATTTGAGGAGATTTATTTTTTCAGTACCAAAGTCAGTGTATGAAAAGAAGGGGCTTACATTACACTATGGAACAGCTATAGGACAAGGGTATACGGATATAATTGAAGATATTATTAGCGTACATATAGAAGTAGATGTTGTAACGGTAATCGGGCATGTAAGAGGGTAAATAGCTATTTGAAAAAAAGGTTATAAGTAATGTAGCTAGAAGTTAGGATAGAGAAACTTACAGACAATTATAAAGACGAAGGGAGCCTAAAATGAAAATAAAATCAATTTTATTAGTATTTATAGTTACAATTGGTTTGATGGGATGTTCACTCGTTGAACAAGGAAAGAACTCCATAGATTATGCTCAAAAAGCGACAGATTATGTAAATGAAATAAGTGCATTTGCAAATGATGCACCAGCATTAGCTGAAAAGGCTGTTAATGATAGTGAAGCTCGAAAAGAATTAGAAGCGAAGCTTAGTGAAATTAAACAAGATATACCCGTTTTTAATGAATTAACACCGCCTGATGTAGCAAAGGATCTTCATCAGCAAATCGTCGGATATAACGAAAAGTTAAATACGTTAATTGATACGGCGATGACAAAGATAGAAGAAGGGAAAGTGAATGTAGAAGAGTTTAAAAACTCTGAGCTTATGCAGACGGTAGATCAAGTTCGAGATTTGAAAGATAAGGTGCAAAATTTAGGTCAATAGTAAAAGGCTCCGTTTATCACAAACGGAGCCTTTTACTATTGGATACAATAAACGATTACACCAACGATAATAATCATGTTGCCGATGAGTTTACGTTTCGTTATTTTTTCTCCTAGGAAATACCAACCGAAAATTAATATGATGATATAACTTAAGGATTCTAATGCTGATGCTTGTTTTAATGCCATTCCCTTCATGGCGATAACATTTAATCCAGCGTTAATTACAAATAAAGAGTAGCCAATAATAACATAAGGATTCACATATTCTTTTATTCTAGAATCGTATTGTTGCAAAGTAGCTTTTTTTAATAATATTTGTGAGTAATTAGCTAAAATTATCCCGAAAATAAATAATAACATATAACTATTCATCTTTTGTCACCACCACAATTCCGACGATAATAATAGCTGCACCAAGTAAATGATTCCACTTAATCGTATCTCCAAATAGAAATACTGACCAAAGCATTGACCATAGTATAATAATCCCGCGATGTGAATATGCTTTTGATATTTCGAAATGTTTAATTACTTGTTGCCATAAAATTGCATATCCAAATAAAAGTATAACTAGTCCGAAATAAGCAATAAAAAATGAGATGGAAGCAATGGGAAATTTAGCCGCCCATTTCATGTAAACCATAATGATAGAATATATCAAAAAAGCTACATGTAAAAATAAGTAATTTTTAATAGTTGGTTTCATTTATTCACTCTCTTTTGCATATAAATATATATTTATACCTAATTTTTCTAATGATAGATATTGGAACGTATTTAGTTTAATCTTTCACATTCCAAATTATATAGTAACATGGCTTTTATTGTAAAACAATAAAAGCCATGTATTCATTTTTTCTAAGATTCTATAATATGTATCGTTTTATTTGTTGCATCTGAATACCCAATCATTATTTTAGGGTTATTTAGAAAAGCATCATAATCAATATAAGGTAATAAGGAATTTGAATTCATGCCACCAATTGTTGACATGATACAAGAAACATTAGGATTTCTTATTAAAGCATTTAGTTCCTCAGCACGCTCTTGTATACTACCCGAACGATAATAATCATATCGACCTGTTAGTGAACCTTCTAATATATGAAATCCTTTCTGTTGTAAGTAAGATTTCGCTCGTTCAAATCTTTTAGGAGAAGTGTAGGTTACTGGAGAAGAAGGTGAGTAAATCCCAATTGTGTTTCCGTATTTTAATGATTTTGGAAGTGGCATTTGTATGAATCCTTTCTATTAATAGTTTTATTCATAAGGATTTATCATTGAATATTCTTATATTTCGGTATTGTTATTGTAACATACATGCATTGAAATAATAATTACTGTAGATGAATAAATATGCTTTTTACCTTGACGATATAAAGGGAAAGTTGTTATGGTTAAATGTGAGTGTATAAAAGGTTTGTTAAAGGAGTTTTGAAATGAAGCGGTTAAAATGGGGAAGGCTGACAGTCCTATTAGTCATTGTTTTAGGGATATGTTGGTTCTTATTCCAAGGAACTCAAAAGAGTGCAACAAGTATAGAGGGACAACCTTTACAAGTGGCAGAACTACCTAAAACAGGATTAGTTGAAAAAGTAGTCCCACCAAAGTACATACCACCGGAAATTGATGCAAAAGCAGCTATGATTATTGATGCGAGTAATGGAGATATTATTTATCAACATAATGAAAATGAGGCTTTTGCGCCAGCTAGTATGTCTAAGATGATGACAGCATATCTTCTATTAGAAAATGTACATAATGGGAAAGTTCGCTGGGAAGATCCGGTGAAAATGAGTGCGAAAGCGGCACAAACAGAGGGAGCGAGAATCCCAGTACAAGTTAATGACACATTAACTGTTAAAGATTTATATCATGCATTAATGATTGAGTCAGCTAATAATTCAGCTGTGGCTTTAGCAGAACATATGGCAAAATCGGAGAAAGATTTCGTTCAGCTTATGAATGCAAAAGCGAAACAGTTAAAAATGTCGGAACATGCTAAATTTGCAAATGCTTCTGGATTACAAGAGCCCGATGGAAGTGAAACAAAAATGACGGCTGGTGATGTAGCAAACTTGGCGTATCATCTTATAAAAGATTACCCAGAAATATTAGAAGTGACTCACTTACGTCAAAGTCAGTTAGCATTTAATAATATTAATGTTATAAGTACAAATGATATGTTAAACAAAAATAATAAAGCTTTATATATAGAAGGAATAGACGGATTAAAAACAGGATTTACAGATAGCGCAGGGTATTGTTTTACGGGTACAGCAAAACAAGGTGATACTCGTATTATTACAGTTGTTATGGGAACAAAAGGTAAAACAAAGCGTTTTACAGAGACGAATAAGCTAATGTCTTATGCATTTGGCTTAGTTAATTAAGTGAAATACTGAGTTGGATCATCATATAAGAAAGGCAATTTGTTGTTACGTATTATCGGTAACAACAAATTGCCTTTTATTTTTTAGCACTAATAAAGTAAAAAGGTAAAAAATGTGAGTGTTATTATTTGAGTTTATTATTGTTTGTTTATATTATAAAGTTAGAAACTTATTAATGATAAGTTTTGAGGGGCATATGATGTGTACATAGGAAAAAGCCTCAAATGAAAATTGGAGGGAATTATGATGGCAAAAGATTTTTACTCAGCAATTGAAGACAGAAGATCTATTTACGCAATTAGTAAAGAACAAGTAGTTTCTGATGAAAAAATTCAAGAAGTAATTTATCATGCTGTAAAACATACACCTTCAGCTTTTAACTCTCAGAGTGCTCGCGTTGTCGTCTTGCTTGGAGAACAACACGATAAGTTATGGGATATTACGAAAGAAACGTTACGAAAAATTGTACCTGAAAATAACTTCGCTTCTACGGAAGAAAAAATGAATGCATTTAAAAGTGGTTATGGAACAGTTCTATACTTCGAAGATAGTGAAGTGGTGGAAGAACTGCAAGAAAAATTTGCATTATACAAAGAGAACTTTCCAATTTGGTCTCAGCAATCCTCAGGAATGTTACAATTTGCAATTTGGACAGCTTTGGAAATTGAAGGGTTTGGTGCTACATTGCAACATTACAATCCATTAATTGATGAAGAAGTGAGAAAAGAATGGGGGGTTCCAGAAAATTGGAAGCTTATTGCGCAAATGCCGTTTGGTAAACCAGTTGTACCTGCAGGTGAAAAAGAATACCAGCCTTTAGAAAAACGTGTGAAAATTTATAAATAATGTAGGAACGAGCGGGGGAATTGTTTATCCCCCACTAATTATTATTTGAACCAATCGGGGTTTTGCTACTTATAAAAAGGTGAACAGGGATACAACCTGTTCACCTTTTTATAAGTAGTAAGGATTTTTTTGATAGGAATTTTTCATCTGATCTTTTAATTCGTTTTTACGTGTTTCAACAGTTGATATTTTTTGTAAGGTAATAATTGAAACGAATTGAAAAAAAGCATAGTACAGTTCTATATTTTTATTGATAGGATTATCTATTATATTTTTCATAAATATACCTCCTTTTTGATTTCACTATTTGCAGGCAATAAGGCTTCCATCTCAAAATTCAATGTTAAGTGGAGAATACCGACCTGTAAAAGTTCGATTGGTTTCCGGGTAGGGTGGATAATATTTGTATGGATTAAGGTACCACTGTATATATAATAATATAAATATCCTGAAAATTCCATATGTAGTGAAAAATAGTTAGTGGAATGTACATTTTCGTCAAATTAGAACAGAATTTTTGAAGTTAAATCTTACAAATCGTCAAATCTTTTAAAAGCGATAGATAGTATCAAAAATAGTTTTCTAAAAATATTATACTATTGATAAAAAAAGTGTTTTTTGTCATGATAAGAGTATCCTTCATAGGAAGAACTATACTAGGAAATACATTCTTTGCATTGTGTTAGATGAATAGAATTTTTTTAAGTGGATAGAAAATATATACTAAGATAATGAATGGTATGTCGAATTTTCAATAAAATACATAAGAAATATAAAAAAAGCATTGCAAAAAGAGTAAGTTTAATGGTAAAGTTCACATGAAGTTCACACGGATTTCACTTCGCTCGTTTAAAATGAACTCTGTGTGAAAAATAAAACTCTTGTTAAAAAATGGAACTTAATGAATATTTTACTTTGATAATATTGTAAAGTATTAAGTTTATAAGTTTTTTTTAAGAGGATAGTAGGGAAAGGAAGTAAAGACAACTTATGAAAAAAGTAATTGCAGGTTTAGCAGCAGCTTCAGTAGCAGGTGTTGCAGTTCCAGGTATGGATTCTGCTCATGCACAAGTTTCAAACGAAGCGCTAAAAGAAATTAATGGACAAACTCAAACACAAACGACTGTAACTGAAACAAAAACTGTAGAAACAAAATCTGACTTAAAATACACAGTAACTGCTGATGTATTAAATGTTCGTTCAGGTGCTGGTACAGGACATAGCGTTATTTCTAAAGTAAAACAAGGTCAAGTACTACAAGTAATTGGACAAGAAAACGGTTGGTTCAAAGTAACTGTAAACGGTCAAACTGGTTATGTAAGTGGTGACTTCGTAACGACTGGTGGTAAAACAGGAACTACTGTTCAACAAGGAACTGGTACTTACACAGTAAACGTTTCTTCACTTAACGTACGTACAGGCCCAAGTACATCTCATACAGTATTAGGCTCTGTAAATAAAGGTAAAACAGTACAAGTTGTTGGTGAAGTACAAGATTGGTTTAAAATCAATTTCAATGGTGGAACTGGATACGTAAGCAAAGACTTCGTCACAAAAGGTGGTTCTGCTGTATCTAACCAAACACAACAACCAACTACAAACAACAATACTACTACAGTTCAAACTGGTGGTTCTTATGTTGTTAACACTGGTGCTTTAAAAGTACGTACAGGCCCAGCTACATACAACGCTGTAATCGGTGGTGTAACAAACGGTACAGTATTAAACGTTACTGGCGCTGAAAATGGTTGGTACAAAATTAACCATAACGGCCGCACAGGTTACGTAAGTGCAGACTTCGTTAAGTTTGTAAAAGGCGGAGTAAACAACGTTACAAATAACAATAACGTTACAAATAACGTTCAACAACCAGGTAAAGACGTACAAAAGCCAACAACTGGTGGAGATACATCTTCAATCGCTGGATTCGCTAGATCATTAAATGGTTCACCATACAGAACAGCTGGTACAACACCTGCTGGTTTTGATTGCAGTGGATTCATTCACTACGTATTAAATCAAACTGGTCATAAAGGCGCTCGTCAAACAGTTGCTGGATACTGGAGCTCTAAAACAAAAACTAGCAATCCACAACCAGGTGATTTAGTATACTTCCAAAACACTTATAAATCAGGTCCTTCTCACATGGGTGTTTACTTAGGAAACGGTCAGTTCATTAGTGCAGAAACTGATGCAACTGGTGTACGTATTAGTTCTGTAAGTAACTCTTACTGGAGCAAGCACCTATTAGGTTACACAAAAGCATACTAAGAAAAAGTAGATTATATACTTTTCGTATAGAGAAAAGGCTTTCCAGGGAAACTTGGGAAGCCTTTTTATAGTTTAATAAATTGGAAGGTAATAGTTTTTACTGTAACTTCCCGTTTAAAAATCGAGCGTATAGATCATGAAAGTAGTTGGGGCGGAATAAGTTTGCTGCATGTCCTGCTAACGGTATTTCTTTATATAAAACGTTAGGAAGAATGGACTTTAAATCAAAAAGACAAGATTTATAGAGATGATCATGTTCGCCCATTACCCATAGAATAGGGTGGGGAAGTGATTTTAATTTAGATTTTAAATCGAATTCTAACCGGTGACGTAATGATTGAGCAATAATTGATGAATGTAATTGCAATCCGAACCGATAATAAATATTTCTTGAAATGACTGCGAACGGATTTGCCTTTAGTATGCCACTTGGAAAAATGGTATTTGCGTATTGAGAGAGCCATTTAGAGTAATCGTCTCCTCGCTTCTCCCAAAACTTTTGAAATACGTTATATAAAAGGGAAGGGTTATTATAATGTCCACCAATATGACAAATGCTCAAAACTTTTTCTGGATGCATTTGTGCAAAAATGGTAGAGATATAACAGCCGTAGCTTAAAGCGCAAATATGAGCTTTTTGAATGCCTTCTTTTTCGTATAAATTCAATAATTGATCAACGAGACGCTGTAATGAAAATTCGATAGCTTCTCCTTTATCATCGCCGTGACCTAATAAGTCATAAGTAATAATGTTGTAAGAGGCGGAAAACCGTTTATGCTCTTTTTTGAAAGCACGACGATTGCCGACTAAACCATGAATAAAAATAATTGTTTCCTTTTTAGAATGTATATTTGTTTGCAAAAAGGATACTCCTTTCAATAACTGGAGATTTATATAGTATTGTAAATTAGTTATCTATCATTCACATAGAACAATATTAAGTACCAGGTAATAATATCAGATGTTTATATCTGTTGTAAAGATGAGTTTTTATGTATATTTTGTAAAAACAGAAAAAGTGTGTTTACATTCAGTTTACATTTGTATTGTATTCTATTTTTAGAAAGAACAGTTTTGTTTAACACGAGGAGATGACAGAAATGGAAGTTAGAAATGAAATAAAGAAAAAAGGGAGTTGGAGGCAGTTTTTACGCCTTATTCAAGATACAAATCCTTCGAAAGGGATTCTTGTTTTTGCGTTATTCATGAGTTTGCTTTCTACGGGAGCGAGTTTATTTATTCCGATGTTAACAAAAGGATTAGTAGATAATTTTTCACTTTCGTCAATTAGTACAGGACAAATTGTTGGGCTAGTTGCATTCTTTATTATGCAAACTATAGCTGCAGGATTATCTATATATTTACTAAATTATATCGGGCAGAAGATTGTAGCCGGACTGAGAGAACGTTTGTGGAAAAAGGTACTTATATTGCCAGTATCTTATTATGATCAAAATAGAACAGGCGATACAATTAGCCGAATGACAAATGATACAGGTGTTGTGAAGACATTAATTTCTGAGCATTTGTCAAATTTATTAACAGGCGGTATTTCAATTGTCGGATCATTAATCGTATTATTTGTTTTAGATTGGAAAATGACACTTTTACTTTTAACGGTTATTCCATTATCAGTACTGATCTTAGTTCCACTAGGACGAAAAATGTATAAGATTTCAAAAGCGCTTCAAGATGAAACAGCTTCTTTTACAAGTGTGCTAACGCAAGTATTATCAGAAATTCGTTTAGTGAAATCTTCGAACACAGAAAAAAGAGAATATGAAACTGGAAATAAAGGTATCGAGAAGTTATTGCAATTTGGTTTGAAAGAGGGAAAAGTGCAAGCGTTAATTTCACCAGTTATGTCGTTTGTTTTAATGGCATTACTTGTTATTATCGTAGGATATGGCGGGATGCGAGTTTCTAGCGGTGCATTAACAACTGGGGAACTAGTAGCGTTTATTTTATATTTAGTTCAAATTATAATGCCGATGAGTCAATTATCTATGTTCTTTACACAATTCCAAAAGGCAATTGGTGCAACGGAAAGAATTAATACTATTTTAGAATATGAAGTAGAAGACCATGAAACTGGTGTGAAAGTCACAAATGCTAAGCAACCAATTGTTCTTGAAAATGTATATTTCGAGTATAACGAAGAAGAGCAAGTGTTAAAGAATATTGATTTCACAATTAAATCAGGAAAAGTAACAGCGATCGTAGGGCCAAGTGGTAGCGGGAAAACGACATTATTTTCACTATTAGAACGTTTTTATGAGCCAACTAGCGGTGCTATTAAATTAGGGAAAGATGCAATTACGAACTATTCATTACAATCATGGCGACGTCAAATTGGTTACGTTTCACAAGATAGTCCGTTAATTGATGGAACGATTCGGGATAACATTTGTTACGGCGTTGAGGGAGAAGTGACAGATGAAGAAATTGAAAAAGTAGCGGCGATGGCATACGTTGATGCATTTATTCATGATTTGCCAAATGGATATGCAACAGAAGTTGGAGAACGTGGTGTGAAACTTTCTGGAGGACAAAGACAGCGAATTGCCATTGCCCGAGCGTTACTTCGAAATCCACAAATTCTTATGTTAGATGAAGCAACTTCTAGTTTAGATAGTAAATCAGAGTCTGTCGTTCAAAAGGCATTAAATAACTTAATGAAAGGCAGAACAACGTTAGTTATTGCACATAGACTTTCTACTGTAGTAGATGCAGATAAAATTATTTTTATAGAAAAAGGGAATCTTACAGGAAGCGGTACACATGATGAATTGTTACGCACACATGACATGTATCGTGAATTTGCAACGCAACAATTGAAAATTAAAGAGGGCGTATTATAAAATGAATCATCAGTGGGGCTTATACTCCGCTGATGATTCATTTTTACAAGTTATATAAAAGATGCTACGTAGAAAGGAGAGGTTTTCTTTGCTACCAAAAATTTTAATAGTAGATGACGATCCACATATTAGAGAACTTGTTTCTGTATTTTTAGAGCGGGAAGGATTTCAAACATATGAAGCAATTGATGGTCTAGATGCACTTCAAAAAATAGATGAAGTGAAAGTTGATATGGTTATTCTTGATATCATGATGCCGAATATGGATGGATTTGATGTATGTTTTGAATTAAGAAAATACTATGATATCCCTATTTTGATGCTAACTGCTAAAGGAGAAACATCTCAAAAAGTAAAAGGGTTTCATCTTGGTACGGATGATTATCTTGTAAAACCATTTGATCCGATAGAACTAGTAGTGAGGGTAAAGGCGTTATTGAAACGTTATCAAATTACTGTGTCGCAATCAATTCAAGTTGGAAATGTACTGTTAAACCGTAAAACATTTGAAGTTATAACCGGAGAACAAACGGTTACGTTACCACTAAAAGAATTCGAATTGCTCTTTACTTTAGGTTCTAAAGCGGGAAGGACTTGTTCGAGAGAGCAATTAATTGAAGATGTATGGGGATATGATTTTGAAGGGAATGAGCGTACACTAGACGTTCATATAAATCGGTTACGTGAGAAGTTCCAAGAAGAGAAGTCGAAATTTAGTATTAAAACGATAAGAGGCTTAGGATATCGCTTAGAGGTAAGTAAATGAGAAGAAGAGAGCGAATGAATAAGGTGAAGATATTGAAAATAATTGGAGCGGTACTAGCTCTCTTTTCTTTTCTCACAATAATTTGGTCTATAGCCTTTTATGTATCATCAAGTGTAATAAATGCTCTTGAAATACAAGTATCACCTTTTGTTACTTTTTTAATTAGTGATATGGTCGGCTTTGTATTTATTGTTCTTATTTGGGTGTTGATTGGGGTATTAATGAGACCGAAGCGAGAGGCGATGATTTGGACTATTATTGAACCGATACAAAAAATTGCAAAAGGGGACTTCTCCGTAAAAATACGAAATGAAGAGAAATATGATGGAGAAATTGGTGTGCTCGTAAAAAGTATAAATGATATGACAGATGAACTAAATGCGATGGAGAAAATGCGCCAGGAATTTGTATCGAATGTTTCTCATGAAATACAGTCACCATTAACTTCTATAAAAGGATTTGCTAGAGCGCTACAAGATAACAATCTTTCCGAGGAAAAGAGAGAGCATTACCTTACCATTATTGAAACGGAAACGACGAGATTATCTAAACTAAGTCAAAATTTACTGAAGCTTACCCTTTTAGAGTCGGAAGAATATACACCAGAAAGAGCGACTTATCGATTAGATCAACAGTTAAAGCAAATTGTGTTAAATAGTGAACCGCTCTGGGCTGAAAAAGAAATTGAATTGGAACTTAATTTAGAGAAAGTGCACATTACTGCTGACCAAGAAAGTATGAGTCAAGTTTGGATAAATTTAATTCATAATAGTATTAAATTTACGCCAAATGGTGGCACGATTACAATTCAGTTAAAAGAATATGAGAAAGTAGTGGAAGTACGTATTCGCGATTCAGGAATTGGTATATCAAAAGAACAGAAGCAACATATTTTTGAGCGCTTTTATAAAGCGGATTCTTCACGAAATCGTGCTTATGGAGGAAGTGGCTTAGGTTTGGCTATCGTAAAAAAAGTACTTGACCTTCATCAAGGAGAAATAAAAGTCGAGAGTGAGGAAGGGAAGGGTACGGAATTTATTGTGTGTATTCCTAAGTATAAAGAGAAATAGTGTTAGGGGCATATCTTCTAACACTATTTTTCTTTATACGTACATTTACCATTGCTGCAGCTATACTGATAAGCTTTTCCTTCACTATTCATACGGTATGAGTAATCAGATTCTTTATCTTTTTTAAAGTCAACGTATGCTTCTGCACCGTTTTTATCATCATCAATATCAACGAATTGAACATGGCGTATAGAATAATCTTTCTTTTTACTTAAACCTCTTTCTTGCAAGTTTTTATGAATACCGTCTACTAACTCGTCAAACAATGACCAGTTTAAATTAAGATTTTCAAATGACTCAGTATGTCTTCCTAAAATGCCGTTGTCTTGTATTATTTTATTATTATCGTATGTATAAGAGTATGTAAAATAAGGTTCGTCTTTATATACGACTTCCGCATAATAGCCGATATTATAAAGAGGAGTATATTTTCCGGTTATGCTTTGTATTTCTTTTTGCTTATATCCTTTTATAGTATGGAGATATTCGTTAGTATCTTTTTTTATTACTTTATAATGTAGTGGATTACCAAATATAAAGTACATAGCCAAAAATATGATGCATAGTCCGACTGCAGTTAGTGGCAAGAACCATTTTTTTCTTGTCATACACATATACTCTCCTATGTAGAATTTATTTTTATTTTACATGAATTATGGCAAATCCATAAGAATTATAAATAAAAAATTTCTATAGTTACCTACAAGTAACCTACGCACATGAAAGTGCATCATTGCCTTTTTACATAAACATAGATACAATTTTCATATAGTACATAACTGAGATGATTAAGGAGTGTTATACTTGGCAGAATTATTACAAGGCAAAAATGCTTTAATTACAGGAGCAGGTAGAGGGATTGGTCGCGCTGTAGCGATCGCATTAGCGAAAGAAGGCGTAAATGTCGGTCTTTTAGCTCGTTCAGAAGAAAACTTAAAAGCTGTAGCGAAAGAAGTAGAAGCAGAAGGCGTAAAAGCTGTTATTGCGACTGCTGATGTTTCTTCATATGAAGAGGTAACTACTGCAATTGAAACGTTAAAAAACGGTTTAGGATCTATCGATATTTTAATTAATAACGCTGGTATTTCTAAATTCGGTAAGTTTTTAGAATTAGACGTTGCTGATTGGGAAAAAATCATTCAAGTAAACTTAATGGGTGTATACTATGCAACTCGCGCAGCTTTACCAAGCATGATTGAACAACAATCTGGTGATATTATTAATATTTCATCTACAGCAGGACAAAAAGGTGCACCTGTAACAAGTGCATATAGTGCTTCTAAATTTGGTGTTCTTGGCTTAACAGAATCGTTAGCGATGGAAGTTCGCAAACATAACATTCGTGTAACAGCTTTAACTCCAAGTACAGTAGCAACAGACATGGCTGTTGATTTAGGATTAACTGACGGAAATCCGGATAAAGTAATGCAAGCAGAAGATATTGCAGAGTTTATCGTAGCGCAGCTGAAATTAAATAAACGTACATTTATTAAATCAGCAGGACTTTGGTCTACTAATCCGTAAGGGATACATGTATAAACAAAAGAAGGGATATCTATTTTGTAATGAAGTAGATGTCCCTTCTTTATTTTTTGCATATGAGACAGAATTTTCGGTATAATCAAAAGTGGATAGTAGAAAAGCATGCTGACATTGCGCGTAGCAATATTGAACGCGCTAATTTGAATGATAGAGTTGAAGTGCGAACAGGATTAGCTTTAGATTCTTTACAACAAATAGAAAATGAGAAGTATGAACCATTTGATTTTATCTTTATAGACGCTGATAAACAAAATAACCCTGCTTATTTTGAATGGGCACTGAAACTATCACGCCCCGGTACTGTAATTATTGGGGATAACGTAGTACGTGAAGGAGAAGTGATTGACAATACGAGTAATGACCCTCGCGTACAAGGGATACGTCGCTTCTATGAGCTAATAGCTGCTGAGCCACGTGTAAGTGCTACAGCGCTTCAAACAGTCGGAAGTAAAGGGTACGATGGATTTATAATGGCAGTCGTAAAAGAATAACGAAAGGAGATAAATAGAATGAAAAAGATGTTTGAAAAGTTATAACATGTATCGTATACAACGCAGTTAGCTCGTGGACCTCCAACGTACTTCAAAATATAAGTTTATATTAAAAATTGGAGGTTAGGAATAGATGAGAACTGAAAAAGAAATGCTGGACTTAATTATAAATACAGCAAAAGAGGATGAAAGAATTCGAGCTGTCATCATGAATGGATCGCGTGTAAATCCAAATGTGAAAAGAGATTGTTTTCAAGACTACGATATTATATATGTTGTAAAAGATATACGCTCTTTTACGTCTAATCATAATTGGATTCATAGGTTTGGAGAAATAATGATTGTACAAATGCCAGAAGAAATGTTATTAGTTCCACCAGATGGAGACGGGAAGTTTCCGTATTTAATGCAGTTCATGGATGGAAATCGGATTGATTTAACATTAGTTCCGGTTGATTTAATAAAAAAGTTCGTTGGACAAGATAGCTTAAGTAAATTACTTCTCGATAAAGATAATTGTATGGAAGAATTCCCGCCAGCAAGCGATAAAGATTACTTAATAAAAAAGCCTACAGAAAAAGAGTTTTTAGGTTGCTGTAATGAATTTTGGTGGTGTAGTACGAATGTGGCAAAAGGATTATGGAGAGAAGAGCTTTCTTATGCAAAAGGAATGCTTGATGGTCCGGTGCGAGATATGTTCATCGTAATGCTAGAATGGCATATTGGTATGAAAACAGACTTTACAGTTAATGCAGGGAAGTTTGGAAAGCATTTTGAGCAATATTTCGAAGGAGATATGTGGGAGCAATTTAAAAAGACATTTTCTAATGCAGAATATGAAAACATATGGGAATCATTCTTTGTCATGGGTGATTTATTTAGGGAAGTGGCGAATGAAATTGCTAGCGCTTATGGATATCAGTACCCGCAAGGTGATGATGACAGAGTGACGAGTTATTTAAAACATGTGAAAGCTTTACCAAAAGATAGCACATCAATTTATTAACAATAGTAAGTAGTAAGACTGTCCAAATTACGGACAGTCTTATTTTTGTTTATGAATAAGAATTTCTCTAACAAAGTGTAGAGGAATCACATATGAAATTTTAGGGAGGTTTTTATTATGTATTATTTTTATTCGCCACAAATGTTTGCTCCATATCAATGGGGACTAGAACGAGATGTTCCGTATACCTATATGCCATATAACTTATTTTATTACGGAAATTATATAAGCACATTGCCATACACATATACCCCTCAAAGCTATGAAGTACAAATGAAAGCAGATGAACGTGGATCGTGGACACCATTTTCATGGGTCGAAAAATATGCGTACGCATTTTCAGGACCGTACAATAAAGCGGAAGTCGCACTTACATTTGATGATGGACCGGATTTAGAATTTACGCCGAAAATATTAGATAAGTTAAAACAACATAATGTAAAAGCGACTTTTTTCTTACTTGGTGAAAACGCAGAAAAGTTTCCGAATGTCGTAAAGCGTATTGCGAATGAAGGGCATGTAATTGGCAATCATACGTATAGTCATCCAAATTTAGCGAAAGTAAATGAGGTCGAGTACCGTAATCAAATTATAAAAACGGAAGAAATATTAAAACGTTTAGTCGGCTATGCTCCTAAATTTATACGCCCGCCGTATGGTGAAATACTTGAAAATCAATTGCATTGGGCAACTGAGCAAAACTTTATGATTGTACAGTGGAGTGTGGATACAGTTGATTGGAAAGGTGTAAGTGCTGATACGATTACAAATAATGTGTTAGGGAACTCATTTCCTGGTAGTATCATACTTCAACATTCAACTCCAGGTGGACGCCTGCAAGGATCTGTAGAGGCACTGGACCAAATCATTCCACAGTTAAAAACGAAAGGGGCACGTTTTGTAACGCTGCCAAGCATGTTCCAAACATCGAAAGAGCGAAAGTGAATGTGTTGTAAATTTGGAAAAAACAGGATTGTGTCGTATAATGAAGCTGTAGGTTAGGAGGGGATATAATTGATGTATGCACTAATAAACATAGGAATGAGTATTTTAATAGGTATTATATTTATACTTGCGGCAATTGTCCTTCAAAAAAATCCACCGAACGATATTAATGCGGCATATGGTTATCGTACGAAACAATCTATGAAAAATAAAGAATTATGGGATGCAGGTAATAGGTATAGTGCAGAAGTGATGAAGCAAAACGGATTCATTATGATGTTAATTGGAAGTGTGATTAGTATACTGTTTAGATATCCACATACAATGATAGCGATTATGGTGATTATGCTGTTATTAATCATTCGTTTATTTATACAAGTAGAGAGTAGATTGAAAATACTTGAACAATAATGAAAAACTAGGACTCCTTGCAGTACGATGCTAGGAGTCCTAGTTTATTTATAGACTATTATTTTCTAGTAAGTCTTTTCCTTGTTCAATAACAAATTCATAGTATGCAAAATCATATGGATAAATATCATCAAAAGTTATCGTTAGCGGTTTATTGCTCAAAACAGAAGTAGCGGTAAAAGATGAAATCTCTCTTTTTAATAGCTGTAGAAAAGAAGTTGCATGTATTTTCATCACATCGTCTACTTCTTGACCCGGTGCGAATGGAAGTGGGTTAATGACATTGTGGAAATACATATGACAAAACTCGCGATCTGTAAGATTTGAAATTTCATAATCTATTGTAAAGATGCCCTTATATGCTAAATCAGTCGTTTGAAAAGAAAGCCCTAATTCTTCTTCAATTTCACGAAGACCACCACTTTGTACATCTTCATCATGCATAATATGTCCAGCGGAAGTAATATCCCAAATGTTCGGAGCTTCTTTTTTATTTCTAGAGCGTAATTGGAAATATAAAAACATATCTTCCTCATCTTTTTCTACAAACCAACAATGAAATGTTTCGTGCCAATCACCGTCACGATGCACTTCATCACGTAATTTCTTCCCAAGTATATTTTTTTCAGTATCAAATATTGTTAACCACTCTGTCATTTAAATTCCCCTTTCTGCAAATTTTATTATACAATATTTGTAATGAATTTTGGGAAAATAAAGAAAAAAGGAGAGGGTGTTTAGCAGTTGAATGATTTTATAGACAGACATATATATTCGTTGTCATATATGATAAAGTGTGAGTGTGGAAAAAATTATTAAATTTAAAAACAGTAACTGAATTATTAGATGTTTCCGTTAAAACATTACAACGATGGGATGCACAAGGGAAAATACAAGTCGTTCGCACTCCTAGTGGTAGAAGACGTATTCCTGAAAGCGAAGTGCATCGCATATTAGGTGTAGAAAATATAAAAACAAATAAAAAATTAGCTATTTATGGTCGTGTTTCTTCAAACGAACAAAAACAAAAAGGAGATTTGGAACGTCAAATCTCCTTTTTGTTCAAGAAAAAATGGAAAAATTACATTTTTCTTCTATTGTAACCTGTTCGGATGTCGGTTCAGGTTTGAACGATAAACGAAAAGGTTTGTTAAAACTAATGGATTTGGCGAAAAAAGGAGAGATAACAGATGTAGCTATCCGTTATCGAGATCGATTAACACGTTTTGGCTATGGCTATTTAGAAGAATATTTTAAAAGCCACAATGTAACTATTCATGTATTAGATGAAAAAGAAAATACAAAAAGTATACAAGAAGAGTTAGCGGATGATTTAATTGGTATTATTACCAGTTTTTCAGGAAAATTATATGGACTACGAAGTAAAAAACATAAGGAGTTGCAAAAAACAGTAGAGGAGGAAATCATTCGTGTTCCAAACGTACAAAACAAAACTTCAGAACACGAATGTTCTGAGTAGTAAAGGTATAACAATCAACACTTATGAATACTATCAACAATTCGCAAAAGAATTTGGTCATATCGAACGCAAACTATTTGTGGATTTATATGTGCGTGGTCACAATGAAAACCAAACAAAAGTACGCTATTGTCGTTTATACGACCTTACTTCTCGTCAATATAATAGCATTAAGAGACAATTAGACGGACGTGTCAAAGCACGTAGAGAACTACAAAAATTATATATAAAAGAAACAACAGAAAAAATCATTCATTTACAGGGTGTAATCATAAAGAAAGTGGAACAAAAAGAAAAAGCACATGAAAAATTGCTACAAATGAATGGGAAAGAAAAGAATTTTACAAAAAAGGTAAGAAGTTATAGAAAACAAAAGCATACCATTCATCAAAAGAAAAGAAGATTATATCGTTTAGAACTAAAATTAAAGCGATTACAAGAAGATGAAAAAAATAAAAAAATTCGTATTTGTTTTGGTTCAAAAGAATGGTTTCATAAACAATTCCATTTAGAAGAAAACAAGTTAACCTTTAAAGAATGGAAACAAAAATGGCAAGAAAAACGTGCTGCTCAATTTACGTTTATTGGTTCGAGTGATGAAAAGAATGGCAATCAAACCTGTATGTATGACACCGACAATCATTTACGGATTCGTGTAGATAACCAAAATGAAACAACATATGGCACACATTTTACTGTTCCGAACGTTGTGTTCCCTTATGGTCAAGAACAATTAGACGTAGCAAAAATAGGTCGAGTGGGATATACAAAGGGAAAAGGAAATAAAGTAACGTACTATCGTGCCTTAACCTTTAAATTCATTCGAGAAGAAGACAATTGGTATTTGTGTGCGACTGTGGATGTTGATATGCCAGACATTCAAACCATAAAAGGGAATGGATGCATTGGAATTGATTGTAACGCAAACTTTTTATCGGTAACGGAAACAGACCGTTTCGGAAATCCAATTCATACATTCGATGTTCCATTTAAGGGATACAATGTTTCTTCGGAAGTTGCCGAACAAAGTTTAAGTGTAGCATTAAAACAAGTGGTCGAATACGCATTAGAAAAGAAAAAACCAATTGCTTATGAAGATTTAGATTTTAAAAAGAAAAAATTACAGCTTCGTGAAAGTAGTAAAAATGGAGCAAGACTATTAAGTGGTTTTTATTATAGTCGTTATAAAGAACTTTTACAGCATAAGTGTTTAAAAATAGGCGTAGAAGCAATACCTGTTAACCCTGCTTATACCAGTCAAATTGGTCATACAGTATTTATGAAACGGTATGGATTAAGTTCTCACGGAAGTGCGGCTTGTGTGATTGCAAGAAGAGGGATGGATTTGACATTTGAAAAAGTGCCGTATGCTTGTCCATTAGGGTATCCGAAAAAAATGAATCGTTCGATGGAACGAAAAAAACAATGGGCTTCGGCAACAAAACATTGGAAAAAACATACGTTCCAACAAAAAATATATGTATTATCTAAATTAGGATAGTTTTAAATTAAAACAAAAAAACGGTGGTGGCAATGCCATGGATAACCTGTAAGGAAGACTCCGTGCCCATGAAATCGTCGTGACAACAAAGTGCAGTAAAAAGTCGAGCTAACAGCTCCTACTGAGTCAGGGGTGACCTCTGATCCTATGAACTGGAACTTCGAAAGGAGGGAAAGGGCAATTGTGACGTCAAATATTCGGTAGACGTGGGTGAGATTCCCTGTGGCGAATCGTACAAGGCGCACCGTTTTGGCTTGTGCGTGACGAATGTATACATTTGTCTAGTTTTTTTCAAACGGTATAAGTGGGTATAGAGAGGACGGAAATAAAATCGATTATTTCAACAGAGGAAGAATTACGGAAAATATTGGGGCAACCAAGTGAGAGAGCGTTAAAGAAAGTTATACGAAAAGATTGTATTGAAAAATTTTATTGATATAGTTTTTTGTGGGATGTACGTGTTTTAGAATGGGATATTTATATGTGAACTGTTGATTTAAAAACTGGAGAAATAACAAAATAGGTAAATTGAGTGGCAGTTGCATAATGATATTGTGAAATATAATAAAAAAATTTCTTGAAAATAGTTAGTAAAAATAGGCTTGCTTTTTAAAAACTTCATAACTATAATAAATTAACAAATAGACATGAACGAAAAAGTAATGATAAGGACACGGAATCATTTTTACGGTTTACAGAGAGGGAAGTCAAGGGTGTGAGCTTCCTAGCACGAGAAATGATTTTACCACCTTTGAACTTCAATAGTGAACGAGTAATCTAGTAATTATTGACGGAATCAGCCGTTATCTGAACTTGAGCAATCTAGAGAGAAATACGTTTAGATTGGAACAAGGGTGGAACCACGAAAACACATTCGTCCCTTTCCTAGGGATGAGTGTGTTTTTTTATGGTTTTAGAGATTGAAAATTAAAAATAATTAAAAAATAGTATTGATTTTGTTTTTTATGCGAGTATAATGAGTTAACAAATAAACATGAACGAAAAGTAACGATAAGGACATGAAATCATTTTTACGGTTTACAGAGAGGGAAGTCAAGGGTGTGAGCTTCCTAACACGAGAAATGATTTTACCACCTTTGAACTTCAATAGTGAACGAGTAATCTAGTAATTATTGACGGAATCAGCCGTTATCTGAACTTGAGCAATCTAGAGAGAAATATGTCTAGATTGGAACAAGGGTGGAACCACGAAAACACATTCGTCCCTTTCCTAGGGATGAGTGTGTTTTTTTATTACTTTGAAAGGAGGTGCTGTAACATGAAACGATTTGTACGTACGGAAATAACCACCACCTGCATGATTGAAAAGCAGAGTAAGGTGATTGATAAAGATAAAAAATAAAATTGTAGGAGGAGATTAGAAGATGAATAATATTGTTAATGTAGGGGTGTTAGGATTAGGTACGGTCGGAAGTGGTGTTGTCCATATTTTGAAAGAACATTGTAAAAAAATTGCGCTTGATACAGGGTATGAAGTGAAAGTGAAGACAGTTGCTGTACGTGATTTAGAAAAAGAACGTGATGTTTGTATTGATGGAATCGTAGTAACAAGTCATGTCGATGAAGTTCTAAATGATTCAAATATTGATATTGTAGTAGAGGTAATGGGCGGAATTGAAGAAGCGAAGCAGCATATTGTTAAAGCTTTACGAAATAAGAAACATGTCGTAACAGCAAATAAAGATTTAATGGCTGTATATGGTGCAGAGCTTCTCCAGCTGGCGAACGATAATGATTGTGATTTATGTTATGAGGCAAGTGTAGCGGGCGGTATTCCGGTGTTAAGAGGGTTAACAGACGGATTAGCATCAGATCAAATTGAAAAAATAATGGGAATTGTAAATGGTACAACAAATTACATGTTAACAAAGATGAGTCAAAATGGATGGTCGTATGAAGAAGCTTTACAGGAAGCACAAAAATTAGGTTTCGCAGAATCAGATCCGACAGCGGATGTAGATGGGCTAGATGCGGCGAGAAAGGTAGCGATTCTTGCAAACTTAGGTTTTTCGATGAATGTTTCTTTAGATGATGTACAAGTAAGAGGGATTCGAAAAGTCGAAAAAGAAGATTTACAAATGGCTGAAAAGTTAGGGTTTACAATGAAATTAATTGGTAAAGCAGAGAAACAAGGATCAGCCATTCATTTAAGTGTAGAACCGACTCTTTTACCTAGTCATCATCCATTATCGAATGTAAATAATGAATTTAATGCAGTATATGTTCACGGTCAAGCAGTAGGGGAAGTAATGTTTTACGGACCTGGAGCTGGGAAGTTACCGACTGGTTCTGCTGTAGTAAGTGATATTATTTCAATCGTTAAAAATATGAATCAAGTTCAGAAAAATAAAAGTGCGTTAAAAGAACCAGAGCCGTACGAATTACAGGGAGATGAAGAAGTCGTTTCGAAATATTTCTTGCGTATTTCATTACGAGACGAACCAGGGATGTTGCAAAAAATAACAGAATGTTTCGTTAATTATTCCGTAAGTTTAAAAGAAGTGATTCAATTACCTTTAAATCGTGAACTTGCAGAAGTCGTTGTTGTAACACATCAAACTTCAAAATATCAATTCGAACGAGTTTTAGGAGCGATAGAAGATGTCGCAAGTGAAATAAACAGTTACTACATTATTGAGGAGGAAAAACAATATGTATAAAGGATTATTAAAACAGTATGCTTCTTATTTACCAGTAAATGAAAATACACCTGATGTGAGCTTAATGGAAGGGAATACACCGCTTATCCCGTTATTAAATATATCAAAACAATTAGGAATTCAGTTATACGGTAAGTATGAAGGAGCGAATCCTACAGGTTCTTTTAAAGATCGTGGTATGGTAATGGCAGTTGCGAAGGCGAAAGAAGAAGGTTCAGAGGCCATTATTTGTGCGTCAACAGGTAATACATCAGCATCGGCCGCAGCATACGCGGCACGTCTTGGAATGAAATGTATTATCGTAATCCCAGAAGGGAAAATTGCACATGGGAAATTAGCGCAAGCAGTTGCCTATGGTGCTGAAATTATTTCAATAGAAGGAAATTTTGATGATGCACTAAAGGCTGTAAGAAATATTGCTGCAGAAGAGCCAATCACATTAGTTAACTCGGTAAATCCTTATCGAATTGAAGGGCAAAAAACAGCAGCATTTGAAATTTGTGACCAATTGCAAAGTGCACCAGATGTTTTAGCGATTCCTGTTGGGAATGCCGGAAATATTACAGCGTATTGGAAGGGTTTCTGTGAATATGAGAAAGAAAAAGGATATAAGAAGCCAAGAATTCATGGATTTGAAGCGGAAGGAGCAGCTGCTATTGTAAAAGGGCATGTAATTGACGAGCCAGAAACAATTGCAACAGCGATACGCATCGGTAACCCAGCAAGTTGGTCATATGCAGTAGAGGCTGCTGAGCAGTCTCACGGTGAAATAGATATGGTATCAGATGAAGAAATTTTACATGCGTATAGATTATTAGCAAAATCGGAAGGGGTTTTCGCTGAGCCAGGATCGAATGCTTCATTAGCTGGCGTAATGAAACATGTTCAATCTGGAAAAATCAAAAAAGGAGAAACAGTTGTTGCAGTTTTAACTGGAAACGGCTTGAAAGATCCTGATATCGCAATTTCTTCTAATACATTAGATATTGCAAGTGTTTCAAATAATATAGAACAAATTAAAGAGCATATTAAAGGGGTGATTATGTCGTGATACCATTAAGTATTCGTGTTCCTGCTAGTACAGCGAATGTTGGACCTGGATTCGATTCAGTAGGAATAGCTTTGTCATTGTATTTGCATGTAGTAGTAAAAGAGAAATCTAATAAATGGCAAGTGATCCATTCTTTTGATGAGTCGATTCCGACAGACGATAAAAATTTAATCGTTAGTACGGCATGTAAAGTGAGTCCTTCTTTATCACCTTATATAATAGAAGTTACTAGTAATATCCCATTAACAAGAGGACTAGGAAGTAGTGCATCAGCAATTGTAGCTGGGATAGAGCTTGCGAATCAACTAGGTAACTTGAACTTAACGACTGATCAAAAAGTTCAAATTGCTACAAATTTTGAAGGTCATCCTGATAATGTTGCTGCTTCTATATTAGGAGGAACGGTAATCGGAGCACTTGATGGAAAGAATGTTTCGGTTGTAAGAATTGAAAGTAAGGAATTAGGCGTTATTTCTCTTATTCCAAATGAAGAGCTAAATACAGATGAAAGTCGATCTGTATTACCAGATGTATTCCCGTTTCATGAAGCTGTTAAGGCTAGTGCAATAAGTAATGTATTAGTAGCTGCTTTATGTCAAAAGAAATGGGAAGTTGTAGGCGAAATGATGGAAAGGGATCATTTTCACGAGCCATATCGTTTAGAGCTAGTACCGTTATTACCATCTATTCGTAAATGTGCAAAAGAATTCGGTGCATACGGTACAGCGCTTAGCGGTGCAGGACCATCTATTTTTATATTAACGCCTTATGAGAAACGTCAAGAAATTGCTGAGCAATTAGCGAGAGTATTTACGTCTATGAAAGTGTGTGAGCTAGAAATCGATCATAGAGGGATTACTGTAAATAAAGAAGAACATATAGAACTATAAAAAAGCTAGCATTGCTAGCTTTTTTTGTTGTAAATAGCTTTTCAGTTGGCATATAAAAGAAAAGTAATCATGTATAATTTAGTAAAGTGTGTATTCATTTGGAGGTGATCCTATGAAGCAAGAGTCACCAGAAGAAAAAAGAGAACGTATAAGGCAAAGTGAATTGAAAAATAATCCTACAGGTTCTTTAAAGGATGGATTAAACAGAGCTGAAACAGGTAGTCCAGTTGATATGGCAGGTGGTATGAATTGGAAAGGTACAGCGCTAGTAATTTTAGTGCTAGCTTTAGGCTATATTATATACACTTATTTCTTTAGTTAAGAAATAAGTGTTACAACTTAGAATGATTTGCCTGTATTCCGCGTTAATGGACAGTAAAACTCCCATCTCAAAATTCAGTTGGAGCAAAGAAGTTAGGTGGGAGATGAACTGTCCGTAAACGTCCGATTGGTGAGGGCTAATCATCAGTGGGGGATGAACAAAACCCCCACTGATTAAAGTTTCACTTTATTTTTAATACGCAAATAGAGCTAGTTTATGCTAGTTCTATTTTTTTGCCACATTCCTGTAACAAAGCCCCTGTATATTCGGTGGTGGAGGTGCAGAAGATGAAAAAAATGATAGCGATATGTCTTCTTACAACGATGTCATTTTCGACTTTAGTCGGGTGTGATGTAAAAGATAGCAATACTGTTCAAGAGTCTAAAATAAAGAAAGCAACGTATAAAGAATTTACTTATGATGTCAATCCAGAGACTTTCACGTTAACTGTAGAACATGATGGCGTAAAGGAACTGGCATCACAGCCTTTGCCGAAAATGAAGGTGTCGAATGTAAAAAAAGATAAGGATCGTACATCTTGGGAATATCCAGATCAAAAAGTAAAAGTGAATCTAGAGAAGAAAAAAGATCACTTAAATATTGAAGTGGAATCGACTGGTGCAGAAAGCTTTACTTGGCCGAAAGTACAAGCTGAAAATTATACACTTCCGTTATGGGAAGGGAAACAAATTCCGAGTAATGATGAAAATTGGAAGAAGTTTTTAAAGGATGATGCCTATTCATTTGCTGAATCATTTTCTATGAAGTTTTTCGCGTTAAATGGTTCGAAATATTCGATTGTATATATTTCGAACAATATGTTTAATAATGAATTGAAATTTCATTCGGATCCGAAAATAGGATTTGATTTTATACATGAATTTCCGCGTATAAATAAAAATAAAACATATGGATTTCAAGTATATGTGACAAATAATGATGCAGTAAGTATTGCTAAACTGTATAAAGACAATATCGCTCGAAAAGGCGAATTTAAAACATTAAAAGAAAAGGCTAGAAAAAATAAAGAGATAGAAAAGCTTTACGGTGCAGCTCATTTTTATTTTTGGAATCAAAATGGCTTATCAGAAAGTAATGTAAATTGGCTAAAGCTAAGAGAGAAAATAAATAGCCCTGTGTTTAGCCATATAAAAGAGCTTATTCAAAAATATAGTTCAGAGCCTGGAGAATTAAATGTATTCGATCAAGTAAGTAAACAAGATTTCATTGATAAGTATCAAAAAAATGTTATTTTGCGTTATATAAATGAAGTATTATCAATGAAGGAATTATATAAAGAGGATATTTTCCAAAGAGTGGATCAGAAGGCTAGTGAGTTATTAAACAAAGGTGTGGATCATTTATCAAAGATGGAGTTATATAACTTAAATAAGCATGTATTAAAGTCAGCGCTCGATGATGCAGTTGAAGAAGTAAGTAAATGGGGTAAGGCAGATGGAACGGATATTATAAAGGAAATGAAAGCTGCAGGAATAGATAATGCATGGATTGGGTTACCGAACTGGGAACAAGGGTATATGCAGCCTGATTTCGTGACAGAAGCTAAGAAAATGGGGTATTTAGTTGGTCCGTATGATTCTTACCATTCTATTCACGAAAAAGCTGATAAAAATTGGAATACAGCTTCTTTTACTGATCCATCGTTATATGAAGAGGCAACTGTGACGAAGAAAAATGGAGAAAAGGTACAAGGATTTTTAGGTAGAGGGCGAAAATTAAATCCAACTTTATCTCTTCCTAGTGTAAAAGAGAGAATGAACGATATATTACAAAATGGACCTAAATATAATTCATGGTTTATTGATTGTGATGCGACAGGTGAAATTTATGATGACTATTCGGCCAAACATATAACAACACAAGAACAAGATTTAAAAGCAAGGTTGCAACGAATGGATTATATTGCGCAAGAAAAAGGTATGGTAGTTGGTTCAGAAGGCGGAAATGACTTTGCAAGTAGCACGATTGCATTTGCTCATGGTATTGAAACGCCTGTAATTAAATGGGACGATGAAGATATGAGGAAAAACAAAACAAGTCCGTATTATGTAGGCGGATATTGGTCACCGAATCAAAATGTTCCAGAAAAATATGCAAAACAAGTACCGTTAAAAGAAGAGTATAAACAAGTGTATTTAAATCCTGTATATTCAGTACCGTTATATAAATTAGTATACAATGATTCTGTAATTACAACGCATCACTGGGAATGGGGAAGCTTGAAAGTAAAAGATGAGGTCGGAAACCGTATGCTATACGAATTATTGTATAACGTTCCTCCATTGTACCATTTAGATGAAGTAGAGTGGAATAAGCATAAACAAGAAATTACGCAGCACCTGAAAGTTTGGAATGAAGTTCATGAAAAGGCAGTAAAAGAAGAAATGACGGACTTTGCATATTTGTCAGAAGATAAATTAGTACAATTAGCTTCGTATGGAAAAAATATTGAAATTATTGTGAATTTCTCAAATGAAGAGATAGAAATACAAAAGACGAAAATAAAAGCAAAATCAGCTTTCATTAATAATCATGGGAAGAAAACAATGTATACACCGTTGGAGAAAAAATAATATGAAATGTACATTACTATATTCATACGGATTGTATTACTAATTTTGTTCTTTATTCTTGCTGCCCATTAAAGTCCGATTGGTGAGGGCTAATAATCAGTGGGGGGATGAAGAAAACCCCCACTGATTAAAGTTTCACTTTATGGGGGAATTGAACGATTCGAAATGAATGAATTTATAAATCGGTAATTTTGGAAAATGCGAAATGTTAAATATTTGAAGCCGAAAAATAGTGACTTGCCAAAAATAAGCACGAGAGTATAATGTGAAATGGAGTACATATTGGATTTGCGCAGTAACCTTACAAAATTGTAAGGTAATTGAAAGGAAATTCAATATGAAGGTTAATAGACTTGCATTATAATTGGAAAAGAGAAAGAGAGGCGAATGGATATGAGCTCTGAATTAGAACAAAATACGAGAAGCAGTAAAAAACGTTCTAAAAGAAAATCAATAAAATGGTTCATTTTAATTCCGTTTTTCCTACTTATTTTTGGTGGAGTAGGATATGGATCGTTAATATATAATAAAGCAAAAGCAGTAGTAAGTGATGCATATGCACAAATTGATAAATCATCGAAGCGTGATAAAGAAGTGGAACCTTTAAAGGATAACATTTCAATTCTAATCATGGGTGTTGATGGTAGTGAAATGAGAAAAAGTCAATACGGAGAAGCTGTTCGTACAGATGCACTCTTATTAGCAACAATTAATAAAGATGATAAATCAGTTAAATTAGTAAGTATTCCGCGTGATTCACGTGTATATATTCCATCTAGAAAGAAATTAGATAAAATTACACATGCACACGTATTTGGTGGTGTTGAAAGTACACGCGATACAGTGGAAAGATTTTTAAATGTTCCTGTTGATTATTATGTGAAGTTTAACTTTGAATCATTCGTACAAATTGTCGATTCACTTGGTGGTATTGATATTGATGTACCAGTTACTTTCACAGAACAAGATAGTAAAGACCAAGCTGGTATGATCCATTTAGAAAAAGGGTATCAACATTTAAATGGAGAACAAGCACTTGCGCTTGCAAGAACGCGTAAAATTGACAGTGATGCAATGCGTGGTCAAAGACAACAACTTGTAATTGAAGCAATTGCTAAAAAAGCGATGTCTGTTCAATCTATCAGCAAAATGGGCTCTTTACTTGATGCGGTTGATAAAAATATGAAAACGAACTTAACTTTTGATGATATGCTTGCTATTACGAAAAATATGGCAGGATCTAATTTGGAAATGGAAAAAATGCAAGTGGAAGGTACGGATAAACGTATCGGAGGTATTTATTATTACATTCCAAATGAAAAAAATGTAAAAGATATTTCGAAAAAATTAAATGAACATTTAGGTGTAACACCAAAGCCAGTTCGAAATGAATAATAAAAAAAGATTGGCCTTTGCCAATCTTTTTTTATCGAGATGGATTTGCAACTTTTCTGTAACGATTTTTTATACTTAAATCATTTCAATTTATATAAACAAAAGGGGCAAATATACGATATACTAGAGGAGACGATTTGGCAATTAACTCCTAATGCTGAAGAGAAGCAAATGCAATTCATCAAAACTATAGAACGAATTGAATTGATAGGAAATCGAAATAGGCTAAAGCAAATTTTCTTGAATATTATTCAAAATGCCATTAAATATTCACATAAAAATGGTAAAGTATATATTGAAGCGACTAAAAATGAAGGACAAGCAGTGATAAAGGTGAAAGACGAAGGGATTGGAATTGCTAAAGAGCATTTACCATATATAGAATAGTCATTTTACCAGATTAATAATCATACTACAGATGCGGGTCTTGGTTTAGCTATCGTTAAAAAATGGTGGAGCTTCATGGAGGTACAATAAATATTATAAGTAAAGAAGGAATAGGAACGACCATTTTGATAAAACTCCCATTATAATACATATAAAGTTTGTTTTATATAGTGTAATAAAATAAATAGATGTATAATTATATTGGGTGATTTATATATAAGATTAATAGGGAGAGGAATTCGATAGAATGGAAAAAGCTTTTAACATTAAACGAGTAGTATTCGTTTTAATAGCGATTGCAGCAGTAGCTATTGGGTATTTCATGTTTCAATCCATTACTTCACCAGCAAAGGCTGTTGCAAAACAAGAAAATGTAGTACAACTCGCAAGTGAACAACCAAAAGTAGAAATGAATAAAACGGCACCAAGTCGTTTTAATGGCAAGGAAAGAAAAGTTGCTTATCTTACATTTGATGATGGCCCAGGGAAATATACGGCTGAATTATTAAATACGTTAAAACAACATGATGCGAAGGCGACATTCTTTTTAATTGGAGCGAATGTAAAAGAGTTTCCAGATTTAGTGAAACGTGAAAATGCAGAGGGTCATTATGTAGGAATGCATAGTATGACGCATAATTTTGCAAAGTTATATAAAAATGGCGAGTATGTAAATGAGATGAAAGAAGATCAAAGTTTAATCGCTAATATTATTGGGAAATCACCTAAATTAACACGTCCACCATACGGTTCAATGCCTGGATTAAATGAAAGTCTTCGAAATAAAGTGGTAGAAGGCGGCTTTAAAGTATGGGATTGGACAATTGATTCATTAGACTGGAAATATAACAAAGTGCAAGTTGATGCAGCGGCAGCTCAAATTGCTCAAAATGTAATAACAAATGCAACAAAACCACAGGAAGTTATTTTAATGCATGACATTCACCCACAATCAGTTGCTGCTGTGCCAGCAATTTTAAAAGGGTTAAAAGAAAAGGGTTATGAGTTTGAAGCTTATCATGAAGAGAGTCACTTCCCAGTGAATTTCTGGCATGATAACCGTATGTAATGGAGGAATGAACGTTGAAGTATGGAAAAGTAGCAGTAGTAGGAGCACTATCAGTAGGACTATTAACAGGTTGTTTCGGTGAAAAACCAGAAGAAAACTTATATACAGCTTTTGAAACAGCGGCGACACAAGAGAAATCATTAGTTGATGAAGCGAAAAAATTAGAGAAGTTAGAGAAGGAAGGTCAAGAACTATATTCTCAAATTTTACAAGAAGGTAAAGATCATAATGACGCTGTTATGAAGAAAATAGAGCAAGCTACTGCAAATGTAGATGATCGTGAAAAAGCATTGAAAAATGAGAAAGAAATGCTAGAAAAAGCTCAGAAAGAAACAAAATCTGTTCAAGGAAATATAGAGAAGCTTGAAGATAAAAAGTTACAAAAACAAGCGAAAGCAGTAGAAGAGTCGTATAAAAACCGTTATGATGCATTCCAAAAGATGAATGAAAATTATACGAAGGCGTTGGCGACTGAAAAAGAACTGTATGAAAAATTAAAAGTAAAAGAAACGAAATTAAAAGAGATTGGTGAAAAAGTTAAGGCTGTTAATGAATTAACTGTGGAAGCACAAAAATCAAAAGAGCAATTTAACAATTTTACAAAAGAGTATAATGACAGTAAATTAGCATTCTACAAAGATGCAGAGATTAAGATTAAAGATCAGAAATAAAGAAGAGTTTTAAGCGTAATAAAAAGCCGGAGAAACATCGTCACAAATGTTTTTTCGGTTTTTTACGTTAAATGAATAGAAAAGACTGGAATTGATATCATAAAAGAGTTATAGTGAATTATTCTAAGGGAAACATTGTTAAGTAAGGAGAATGGAAATATGTCATATGAATTTTTACTCAAATTAGGTTTAGCACTCTTTTTAGGATTATTCATTGGGATAGATAGGCAGCTAAAGAATAAACCACTTGGTGTGAAAACAAGTATGGTTATTTCTGTAGCAAGTTGTTTAATTACGATGGTTTCAATTGAATCTGTACATGTATATTCTGTTCCAGGGCATACCAATATGGATCCCATGCGTTTAGCTGCTCAAATTGTGAGCGGAATTGGTTTTCTTGGAGCAGGTGTTATTTTACGAAGAAGTAATGACGTTATTTCTGGATTAACGACTGCCTCTATGGTGTGGGCTGCTTCAGCTTTAGGTATAGCGATTGGAGCAGGATTTTATTTACAAGCGACGGTTGCTATGATTTTAATTATTTTAGCAATTAATGTACTTCCGCAACTGGTGAAAATTGCAGGACCGTATTCATTAAGACAAAAGGACTTGTCTATTAAAATTACTGTAAAAGAGCATCATGAGTTAGATGGTATATTTAAGCAGATTAAAAATTTAGGAATGCATGTAAAACGCGTGAAGATTAAAGATATAGATAGTGGAGCATTTCAGCAACTGGAGATGGTTATTTTAGCTCCAGAAGATTTATATACAACAGAGTTATATAGTTCCCTAAAAGAGATAGATCGTGTTGTTTCAGTTGAAGTGGAAAGTAGATAAAGATGATAAAAAAGAGTGAAGTGAATTCACTCTTTTTTATTTGGATTTTTAAGGAAAGAAATTGATATAATGGTGAATAACAAGGGGGGAGAAATGTTGGAAATACATATTAGAAGAGCGATAAAAGATGATATACCAGGTATAGCAAAGGTCCACGCTGATAGTTGGAAAACGACATATAAAGGCATATTCCCTAACGAGATTTTAGAAAATATAACATATGAGCAACGGGAAAAACAATGGGAAAATATTTTTCAAAAAGCATGTAATCATCAATTTAGATTTGTAGCAGAGACGTTAAATGGAGAAATAGTTGGATTCATCGATGGAGGAGCAGAAAGAACTGGTACATATAATTGTGATGGAGAATTATATGCGATTTACCTTTTACAAGAGTATCAAGGAATGAAAATAGGACAAAAGTTATTTCAAGCTTTACTATCTGAATGTACAAACAATAATATGCGATCACTTTTAGTATGGGTTGTTACGAATAACCCTTCTAAAACGTTTTATGAAAAATTTAATCCAGAAAAAATTGATACAAAATTTTTAGAGAGATTACAGGTGGAAGAAACAGCGTATTGTTGGAAAGATATTAATAATATTATTATGTAAAGTGTATGTTTGAGAGAGGTATACCAATTAAAGTTTACCTCTTTTGTTTCACTCGAATGGTTTGGACATAATGTGAAAGATATATGAAAAGAAGAAATGAAAGTACTAACAAATAGAAATTTAGAAGTAGTAACTTCTTAGTATAAAATGATGTAAGAGTCTCTCATTGTAGAGACTCTTTTTTTAAAATACAAATAACCAAAAATTACCATGTATTTAAATTAAAATTTAACACAATTTATATATAAATAAGGAGGTGATTGGTAATGGCTAGAAATCGTAATTCTAATCAATTAGCATCACATGGAGCACAAGCTGCTTTAGATCAAATGAAATATGAAATTGCACAAGAGTTTGGTGTACAACTTGGCGCTGATACTTCTTCACGTGCAAACGGTTCTGTAGGCGGTGAAATTACAAAACGCCTTGTAGCGATGGCAGAACAACAACTTGGTGGCGGATATACTCGCTAATTGTAGAAGGTTATAGGAGAAAGGAAGGATTCTTCCTTTCTTTTTTTTTCAATTAATTGGTATGGATATATTGTGAACTGGATTCAAAGAATAGGAATAATACTATATTTTCCCCAATTTCTTTTGTTGTGAATGGGAAGTAGTAAAAATGTAATAGCCCTGGTGGAATGAAAAGTTACGTTCCAGCAGGGCTATTATATGGTAAGAAATATATGATGAAAGGTTTCGAAGCCAACATGTTAAAAAAAGAAAACTGTTGTTTAATTGCGCTTGCATCAGTTCCACTTGTTATGACATTAGGGAATTCAATGCTCATCCCAATTCTGCCGACTATTGAAAAAAAATTACATATTTCATCATTTCAAGTATCCATGATTATTACAATTTACTCTATCGTAGCCATTCTACTTATACCGATTGCTGGTTATTTATCAGATAGATGGGGACGAAAGATGGTAATGGTTCCGAGTTTGCTGATTGCGGCTATAGGAGGAGCGATAACTGGTTGGGTATCTTGGAAAGTTGATAATCCCTACACTTGGATATTGATCGGTAGAGCGATTCAAGGTATTGGTGCTGCTGGTGCAATGCCAGTTGTTATACCGTGTGTTGGTGATTTATACAAAGATGAAAAACAAGTTAGTACAGGTTTAGGAATCATCGAAACATCCAATACATTTGGGAAAGTGTTGAGCCCTATTTTAGGGTCTGCTCTTGCTGCCATTGTATGGTTCCTACCGTTTTGGGCGATTCCAGTTTTATGCGTAGTATCAATTGTTTTATTACTTGTTCTAGTAAAGGCAAAGAAACAAGAAGGAGAAGTACCACCGCTTAAAGAGTTTATAAAATCAATTCTTGCTACGTTTCGAGAAAAAGGAAGATGGTTAATTGCCATTTTTGCATTAGGTGCAATTATTATGCTTATTTTATTCGGAATTCTCTTTTATTTGTCAACTATACTGGAATCAAAGTATGACATTCATGGTATTTGGAAAGGGTGTGTACTTGCAATCCCGTTACTTGTACTGTCACTTAGTTCATATATGGCTGGCAAAAAAATTGGAGACAACCAAAATGTGATGAAGAAGTGTATTTACATTGGTTTTTTAATGGCTGCTGCATCAGTCATCATTCCTTTATTTATAAAAGGAATTTATTTACTACTTCTTTGTCTCGTTATTATGGGGGTAGGAATTGGTATGGCACTCCCATGTTTAGATGCTCTCATTACACAAGGAATTGAAAAGGAGCAAAGGGGGACGGTTACGTCATTTTATAGTTCTATGCGATTTATCGGTGTAGCAGCTGGACCACCTCTATACTCTTTTTTCATGAAAGGTGCTGACCATGAAGTGTTTTATTTAACAAGTATTTTCGCTGGGATCGGTGCTGCTATAGCAATCATTTGGATTAAACCAGCAAAAGATGCAAAGAACGTAAAAAAGAAACCAGAACCTACTTCATAATTTGTAAGAGAATTGCATGATGTTTTCAGTAACATGCAATTCTCTTTCGTTCATTAGGAATAAATAACTTGTTTTAACATATAAAGTGCGACACTCCATATGATGAGACCAGAAAATTTATTTAATAATACGATTGTCTTTCCGGTTGAGTCTAGCCTTTTTAGAAATTTCCCCGCTAAAGCTAAGCTTATAAACCAAATCCAAGAAACGATAATAGTTGCAAGTGTGAAAGCCCATTTTTCATTTCCTATGTATTGAATAGAATTGGTTCCAATTACACCGATTGTATCTAAAATTGCATGTGGATTTAATAACGAAACCGATGCGGCGAAAAGGATTTGCTTTTTTAAGGGCATGCTTTTTTCTTGTTTTACATCGTTGGAAGGGTTACTTCTCCAAATAACAAAGCCCATGTATAGGAGAAAGAAAAATCCAATTATATATAACGAGTTAGTTAGCCAAGAAAAAGTAAGGAGTACAAGGGAAACACCTTGTACCGCTATCAATATGAGTAACGTATCACATATAGAGGCAGTTAATACGACAGGGGCTGCTCTCCAAATATTCGGTTGGCTCGCACCTTGGTTAAAGACGAAAACATTTTGAACACCTAATGGAATGATAAGGCCAAATGCAAGAATGATACCATGAATAATTGCTTCACTCATCATATTACCTCCTATTTTAATTCGTTATGATAGTGTATATTGTATAGAAGAAATGAAAATTTGTATCCATCCATATGGTTGGGGAGGTTACCAACCAAAAAGAATGTAAGGTGATATGATGGAAAGAATCGTTTGGAAACCGAATATGTCTCTAGCGACGCCTCTATATAAACAAATAGAAATGTATATAAAAGAAAGAATCGTTAATGGAGAATGGACTGTTGGAACGAAATTACCTTCACAAAGAGAATTGGCATATACATTTGGTGTGAATCGAAGCACAATTGTAATGGCTTTCGATGAACTAGTTGCCAAGGGGTACATTGAAGGAAACGGCAGGAAAGGAACAATTGTTGTAAATAATAATGTGAATGCTTCCACATACGCACCCCCGCCTAATTGGCAGTCTTATGTAGAAACAGGACTTCATTATCCGAATCTGCCTGCTATTCAAGAAATAAATCAAGCTGAATTTGATCCGCATGTCATTCGTTTAGGAACAGGTGAGCTCGCGCCAAGTCTTTTACCTGAAAAAAAGATGAAAGATATTATGAATAAGCTTTTAGGAGCCAAGATGATACTTGGCTATGAAGAGCCGAAAGGAAATCTTTCTTTAAGGAAGAAGATTGCAGATTATTTAAAAGGACAGGGTATATATGTATCTCCTGACTCTATATTGATTGTTTCAGGAGCAATTCAAGCGCTTCAACTTATTTCTATTGGGCTTCTTCCGAAAGGAGCGTCAATTTTATTAGAAAAACCATCATATTTATACTCTCTCAATGTTTTTCAATCAGCAGGAATACGTTTAATTGGAATGCCATTGGATGAGAGAGGGCTAGATGTGTCATATATTGCGAAATATAAGAAGCAATTTAATGCTTCTATTTTATATACAATCCCTTCTTTTCATAATCCAACTAATTTTAGCATGGATACGAAGAAGCGGACAGAAGTGATGGAGATATGCAATGAGATTGGATTGCCTATTATAGAGGACGCAGTGTATCAAGACTTATGGTTTGATGCTCCTATTTCGAAACCTTTAAAAGCATATGATAAAAATGGAATCGTACTACATATTGGAAGTATGTCTAAAGTTATTAGTCCGGGATTAAGAATTGGATGGATTGTTGGGTCTGAGCCTGTTATTCAAAGATTGGCAGACATAAAAATGCAAACAGATTATGGATCGAGTTCTATATCCCAGCAAATTGCAGCGGAATGGTTTACAAATGGATTGTATGATGAACATTTACAGTTTGTAAGAACTAAGTTGAAAAAACGCAGAGATTTTATGTTACAAATGTTAGAGAAATATTGCCATGATATAGCAACTTGGTATGAACCAGCAGGTGGTTTTTATATTTGGTTACATATGAATATCCCCGTTTCAAATCGTAGCTTATTTGATAAAGCTTTGAAAGAAAAGGTTTTATTAAATCCAGGTACTTTGTATGATAGAAGTGCAAATCAATTTTTGCGTTTATCATATTCATACGCAACGTTAGAAGAAATTGAAATAGGTATAAAAAAACTTGCACAACTAATGAAAAAGTAAGAGGAGAAAGTAATGAAACAATATGTAATTTGCCAAATTATCAATGGAGAAAAATATTTAGCTGCTTATGCGGAGACGAAGCAGGAAGCAATTGAAAAAGCAGAATTGTTAGGATTACGAACGGGAAATCGATACACCGTTATTACTGCAGAGGAAGCAGAAGGGTTAACTTATCCTTAAACAACGTATAATAATGATGCAGAAAGTAAATAAGCTTAGTAATATATTATTACTAGGCTTATTTTTTTGAAAGCGTTACGTGTTCTCGTATAAAAGATAATAATATTATGAGTCAAGTTGACGGAAATAACGATTTGATTTTCGATCCTGATTTCCGTTTCTATAGTTATCAATATATTGTCTGAAGTTCCACGATTGTAAAAACTTATTTGCGGCGTTATAACCAGAATTGTATAGCCACTCTTTTTCTTCCATTGTTAACTCAAAGTTTGTACTAGTAATGGACCCTGTTGGGATTGTAATTGTTCTTGCTTTTGATTCCTTGTCTAAATGACGTAAATCATGGGCTTGCATCATTGTTTTAAAAAGTCCTTTGAACATGGAGATCGGCTCGTTGTAGTGGGCTGGGTCAGCTTGAATCTCATCTTTTACGAAATGAAACCCAAAAGTCGGCCAGCGGGGAGAGGTAGGGGAGTCGAAAATCCAAATTGGATAATTGCTTAAAATTCCTCCATCAACCATATAACAAGGCTGCTTCCATTTTGGGGTTCTCCATTTCACCGGTTCAAAAAAGAAGGGGATTGTACTACTCATTCGTACAGCTTTAGCAATAGAGAAGCGATAATTTAAAAATCCGTAGTTTGGTAAATCATCGGGAAAGATAACCATTTTACCATTACTTATATCAGAAGCGATAATTTTAAGCTTATTTAAATCAGGTAAATCTGTAAATAAATGAACTCCTTTTTTTCGAAGTAATTCTTCAATCCATTCTTCTATAAAAATATTAGAGTAAATACCAAGAGTAGTCCATGCGCTTAATCCTTTTCCGATAAATGGGATTCTGTCAATAAAGGTTTTCTTCGTAAATTTATTATAATCAATATTTGTTATAATCGTTTTTAGCTCTGAGCAAGAGTATCCTGCTGCTAGGAGCGCAGCGATAATCGAACCAGCTGATGTTCCAGCTACACGTTCCCATTCATAGCCTTTTTCAGCTAACGCGCAAATTGCCCCTACATGCGCAATTCCGCGTACACCGCCTCCTTCAAAAACACCATCAATCTTCATAAAGCATACTTCCTTTCACATAAAAAATTTGAAAATGGCAAAAAAGCACGTATTGTACGTGCTTTTTTACAATAGTTTTTAAATTTACTAGCAGCCTACAAAGCCGCCCCAACAGCTAGCTCCGATGATGATTAGAAGGATGAATAAAACGATTAATAAAGCGAAACCTCCATAACCACATCCACCACAACTACCGCCGTAACCGCCGTAACCGTAGCCGCCGCAACTATATCCGTAACCCATGTGGAATTCCTCCTTATATTAAAAATAAAAATGAACGAGGGGAAAATGTACTGGAAGAAATAATGAACTATCGTGTTTGTAGGAACAATGTATACTATGCTTTTTTAAACTTGTTCGCGTATGAAGGAAGAGCCCGTTTTTTCGGAGGCTTGTTGTTTTTATAAAGAATGGAGTATAATTTTTGTGCGATGATACAAATAAGTATGTAAATATAAGGAGAATGTATGAATAAACAAATTGAAGTATTAATTGATAAATATGGGCTGACGCATTTAAAAGAGGAACTTATGAATACTGTATTTCCTTGTATAAAAGTTGTGCCAAAGCAGGAGGAAACAGTAGCGATAGGTAGTTCGAAAATGGGAGGGGTTCCTGACTTGCCATTTACATTTGAATATCCAACGCATAAAGGAAATCCGTTACAGTTTATTGCACAATTTAATTTAAAGGATTTACAAAATGTTGGTATAGATCATAATCTTCCTAAGACAGGGATGTTATATTTCTTTAGCGTTGAAAATTACTTTGAAGAAGATGTGAATCCAACCGAAGCGGGACGTGTACTTTATTATGATGTTCCTGTTGAGCAATTACGGAGAGCGGATGAATTGCAAACGGATTATAACCAGTGTGCAACTACTTTTGAACTGACATATAAATTGCCAGAGCTTTTCATTGAAGATGAGAATGATTCAGATCGTTTCTTACAATTACTTGAAGAGCTAATCCCAGATAACTACGATAACCATCAAATATTTGGTGAGCCATTTTCTGTACAAGATGAGGTATTGTACGAAACTGGACAGTATATGGAAATAGACCCGCAGCAAATGACGCTTTTATTCCAAATTGACTCAGATACTAAAAATTGTAATATGATGTGGGGAGATTTAGGGATGCTTTATTTCTGTATTGGAAATGAAGACTTGAAAAATCGACGTTTTGAAAATGCATGTTGTGTATTACAAACTTGTTAAGGAAGAAGGTTGTTCTTATAAAAAGAACAGCCTTTTTACAATGTTAAATATGCATAATCTCATATGACCTATACGAAAAAGTATTGTATACTCTGAAACTATACGATACTTTTTCGTATAGTTATAGAATGTAAGGAGTGACATGATGGGAAAGACAAGTAAGTATGTGACAGCTGCCGCACTTTGTTCAACGATAGTAATGGGAGGCTTACAGGCTTCATCTGTATCTTATGCAGCTACGAATTCAACTGTAGCGACATCACAATCAGATGCAAAGTTGTTAAATGATTTTAGAAAAGAATTAAAAAAACAGGTTGATAATCGAGAAGAAAATATTACAATCACATATAAAACGAAAGATAGAAATGCTAGAAATGTGATGGACCAATTGTACGGCGAGTTTAATAAAGTTGTAGATGCAGATGAGTATGTAAAATATAATGTAGCGTCTACTAAATATTCTATTAAAGGGTTACCAGGAAACTATACGTTTACACTGCAAGTTAAGTACCGTGAATCAAAAGAGCAAACACAATATGTAAAATCCCAGGCGAAAGCGATTATAGGCTCGATTGTAAAACCAGGAATGGATGAGCATGAGAAAGTAAAAGCTATTCATGATTACGTTGTAAAACATGTATCGTATGATACGTCTTATGGAGCATATACAGCATATGAAGCGTTAGCGAATCGTTCTGCCGTTTGCCAAGGATATACGTTATTAACATATGAATTACTAAAAGAAGCGGGTATCCAAAACCATATTGTAACAGGTACAGGAAATGGACAAGCTCACGCATGGAATTTAGTGAACATTGAAAACAAATGGTACCACCTTGATACTACATTCGATGATCCGGTACCGGATAAAGCTGGGCGCGTAACATATTCATATTTTAATATGTCTGATGAGCAATTAAGTAAAGATCACGACTGGGATCGTAGTAAATATCCTGCAGCATCTACAAGTTATTTTAATGAATTAACAAACAAAATAAAAGCGGGTAGTTCAAAGACTGCGGCGTATGAACAAATGTTAAAAGAAACAAATTTAAAATATATGTCTACACAATACGGAGCAGAGAATTATAGTGAGTTTAAGAAGAAATTACAGCAACAATTTGCTTCTAAGCCAGAAAAGGTAGAAGTACGATATAAGCAGTCTATGGATGGAACAATGCAAGATATAAAGAAAGTGTTAAATGAAATAAATTGGCCAAAAGGTGCAAAGCGTGTATCTTATCAAGTAGCACCTTATAGTGCGATGGCAGATTATTCATTAGCGACAATTACATTTACGTATTAAGTAATGAAAAAGAGCATCTGTAAAAAGGTGCTCTTTTTACATTTGTTTATTACTTTAAAATATTGGGAATTATGTGATAAAATAACGAGGAGAGGATGTGAATGCTGAATGAACTTCTTCGAAAGTAATATATTTACATTGATATATACTTGTTTAGTAATCGGACTTATCGTTTTGTTTTTCATATCATTTACTTTGTTTATTAGAAGAGTATTACAAAGCAGTGCTGCAAAGAAACACCACGCGATTAATATGAACCAGAAGTTAGATCGAATTATTGAATTGCTTGAAAAAGATAAGAAATAGTGATAAAAGAAGTATGAAAAGGGGAAAGAGAATGGCCAATTATATAAAAGAATTACGTGAAAAAGTAGGACATGATTATGTTTTCTTAAACTTTGCCGGTGGTTGTGTATTTAATAAAGAAGGAGAAGTATTACTGCAAAAAAGAGGAGACTTTAATGCCTGGGGCTTTCCTGGCGGGGCAATGGAAATTGGAGAATCGGCTGCAGAAACTGCAATTCGAGAAATAAAAGAAGAAACCGGGTATGATGTAGAAATAAATGAGCTTATTGGAGTGTATACAAAATATTTTCAATCATATCCAAATGGAGACAAGGCACAGTCAATTGTGATAGTCTTTTCATGCTCAATTGTTGGAGGAGAGAAAAGAACAGACGGTGATGAAACATTGGATTTGCAGTTTTTCCCGTTAGATAAAATGCCGCCTTTATTTTGTAAACAACATGAAGATTGCTTGCAGGATGTATTGGAGAAAAGAGTAGGGGTATATCGTTAACATATAAAAAAGAAGCTAAATGAGATTAGCTTCTTTTTTATGTTTTACTTACTTCCACCAATCATCAAACATAGATGCTGGAACTTGTCTCTTATGTTCGCTCACTGTGTAACGTTTTTCAATTTTTTCTGCAACGTCAGTTGGAACTGCTTTACCTTCTAAATAGTCATCAAGTTGATCGTATGTAATACCTAACTCTGTTTCATCAGCTTGACCAGGTTTTTCATCCAATAAATCAGCTGTTGGCATTTTTAAATAAAGTCGCTCGTCTGCACCTAATTCTTGTAGTAAAGCACGTCCTTGGCGCTTCGTTAATCCTGTTAATGGTAATAAATCTGCACCACCATCTCCGAATTTTGTAAAGAATCCCGTTACAGCTTCTGCAGCGTGATCTGTTCCGATAACAAGAAGGCTGTTTTGTCCACCGATTGCATATTGTGTAACCATGCGGATACGTGCTTTCACGTTACCTTTATTGAAATCTGTTAATGATTCACCTAATAAGTTTTCGTATTGATTTGAGAAAGCATCAACTGTTGAAGCGATATCAAATGCAACAGATTGATCAGCTTGAATAAATTGTAATGCTAATTGCGCATCATCTTCGTCTTTTTGCACTTTATAGGGAAGGCGCACGGCGATAAACGTTGCGTTACCACCTTCATTACGAATTTCTTCAACTGCAAGCTGGGCTAAACGTCCCGCTAATGTAGAGTCTTGTCCGCCACTAATTCCAAGTACAAATCCTTTCGCACCTGTTTTTTTTACATAATCTTTTAAGAAATCAACACGTTTACGGATTTCTGCTTTCGGATCAATTACAGGTTGAACGTGTAATGCTTTCATAATCTGTTCTTGCAATGTCATTATGTTTTCCTCCTATTCATATTAAAGCGGTAAATAAGTTTATATGTATATTGGTACATACTTCTATCCTTTATTATTTCGCAAAATTAACGAATATACAATAGGATGTGTGTATGAATATGAATGTAGTCATTATAATGAAACTGCATCGTTTAAGCAATTTTTTTGAAACCTTTCAACAATGTAAGGTTTTTGTCATTTGAATCGATGGAAGCTATTTCCGCATTTTACTAATATAAGAACATAGCTAGTAGAAGGGCGGAGAAGGAATATGAACATTAGAGAACTCGCATACCGAAATGTAACGCGAAATAGACGAACATACTCAGCATATTTTTTAAGTAGTGCATTTGCTATTATGGCTTTTTTTGTTTATTCATTTTTTGCGTTTCATCCGGCGTTAAGTGCTGGAGAATTGGGACAATACGTGTTCATAAGTATGTCGTTTGCACAGTCCATTATTTACTTATTTACATTTTTCTTTATTTTATATTCGATGGGAATGTTTTTAAAAACGAGAAAGCGTGAATTAGGAATTTTAATGATGTTAGGTATGACGAAATATCAATTAAAGCGTCTTATCTTTTTTGAAAATATTATGATTGGGATAGGGGCAATTATTTTTGGAATTCTAGCAGGAATGTTATTTTCTGGAGTATTAATGTTTGTAGCTCCCATGATATTAAAGTTAGATATTTCCTTACCTTATTACATTCCAATGAAAGCCATTGTTGTAACGAGTATTATGTTTTTCGTATTATTTATGATTATTTCATTGTTTAGTGCAGGAATGATCCGGAAGAATAAAATTATGAAATTGTTTAGAGGATCAGCAGAAGCGAAGCCGGAACCGAGAGCATCCATTATTTCTTCTATATTAGCAGTCATATTGCTTAGTGCGGGATATGCAGGAGCGCTTATGTCACACGGTGCAATGGTATTTATCATGATGATTCCTGTTACAACGGTAGTCATTATTGGTACGTATTTGCTGTATAAGCAGTTGAGTGTCTTTATTATTAGACTATGTAAAAAAAGTAAACGTTTCTATTGGACACAGACAAATATTATTACGTTGTCAGATTTAGCTTACCGTATGAGAGATAACGCAAGAATGTTCTTTATTGTAACCATAATTTCAACTGTAGCATTTTCAGCAATAGGTACATTAGTTGGCTTTACATCAATGACAAAGGCGATTATGGAGAGACCAATTGCGTTTCACTATCATTCTAAGCAAGGAAATAGTAATGAATCACAGCATTTGAAAATGATTGACGAAGGATTAAAGAAACATAGTATAGCAGCTTCAAAAACTAATATTTCAACGAAGAAAACGGAAGAGCAGTCGTTAAAAAGCGCCACCTTTATAAAGGAATCAGACTATAAGGAATATGCGAAGTTAACAGGAGAACCCTTTCATGCGGTATCCCAAAAAGAAGTTTTATTTTTGTCAGTCGATATACCAGGACCACCGATAAAGGAAAGAAAAGAAATTACTTTACCACATTTGAGTGAACCTTTACATGTGAAAAAAGTTAATACTTCTTCATTAAGTAAAATATTAAGAGGTAACGTTTATGTAATCTCTAAAAATCAATATGATGCATTACAAGATGGATTTAAAGAGGAAAAAGATTATGTGTACAAAACAGAAGGAACGAAAGATGAAGTTGAGGTTGGTAAAGAACTAACGCATCAGATGAAGCCTTATGAAGAACATACAACGTTTAGTGCAGAAGAGTACGAACAAAACCAAAGTTTACAAATTGCAGGACCAATTCTATTTGTAGGTTTCTTTATTGGTATTGTATTTTTCGTATGTGCAGGAAGCTTCCTTTATTTCCGTTTGTTTTCTGACTTGGAGGATGATACTCGTTTGTTTGAAATGATTCGAAAAGTAGGCTTAACAAGTGGAGAATTATCGAAAGTAGTTACAATTCGATTGGGACTTTTATTCTTCGTTCCAATAGGTGTTGCAACATTACATGGGGCAGTAGCGTTAACTGCACTCGGACAGATGTTTGAGTACTCACTATTTAAAGAAAATGCGATTGTATTAAGTATTTTCATAGGAATTCAAGTTGTATATTTTTTACTGATTCGCTCTCGTTATTTAAAACAATTGAAAGAGAGATTACGTATTCGTTAAATGTGTTTTTTTAACTTGAGTACAAAATTTTCTAAAAAGAGGCAGGTATTACCAAAAAGTGATAAAATGGAAAAAGCGAGGTGAAAAAATTAATAAAAAGTAAGGGAGGAAGTAATATGAAAGCAACAGGAGTTATTCGAAAAGTAGACGAATTAGGACGAATTGTAATTCCTAAAGAATTACGTGATGTATTGGGAATACAAATTAAATCACCGCTTGAAATTTTCGTAGAAGAAGACAAAGTCATTTTACAAAAATATCAACCTTACAATGCTTGTCAAATAACAGGTGATGTTTCAAATCAAAACATATCATTAGCAAATGGAAACATTACTGTTAGTATAGATGGAGCGAAATATTTAATAAAAGAAATAGAAAAGTTTTTAAACAAGAGTGAGGTTTAGTCTTAATTCAAATTATTTTTAAAATTCCATATCATTCTTTAAAAACTATAAAAGGACCATTCAATTGGTCCTTTTATTTATCTCGTAATTTTTCGTTTCTAAAAATTACGAGATAAATAAAGTGAAACTTTAATCAGCCCTCACCAATCGGGCTGCCCATTAAAGCGGGATAAAAGAGTAGTATAAAATTCGTAAGCCTTATTGAGAAACATTTTTAAGGAAGGAAAACGAAACACATAAAACGAATGTTACATGTAAGTGTTTTCAAAAGTGGTCTGAAATGAAAATAATATATTTTCAGGAGGGATTACGATGAATAGTAGTACAGCGAATAAACAAAAAGGTATACAATTGATTCCTTTTACAGTAGATAAGGTGGTTGAACAAGTAAATGAAATTCCGCCAGGTGTACAACTCATTCATGCTCCGCAAGTATGGGAGAAGAGTGCGAAAGGAAAAGATATTGTCGTTGCCGTATTAGATACAGGGTGTGATACGAATCATATAGATTTAAAGGATCGTATTATCGGCGGAAGAAATTTCACGAAAGATTACGAAGGAGATCCAAATATTTATCTTGATAATAACGGACACGGTACTCATGTAGCGGGGACAATTGCAGCGACTGAAAATGGAATCGGTGTTTTAGGAGTGGCACCACTTGCTAAAATGCTAGTGTTAAAGGTTTTAGCAGGGGATGGTTCTGGAAGTTATGAGCAAATTATTGAGGCGATTCATTATGCTGTAAATTGGAGAGGGCCTAATAAAGAAAGAGTTAGAGTCATTTCCATGTCACTTGGTGGCCCGCAAGACGTTCCGGAATTACATGAAGCAATTCAAAATGCGGTAAAGCAAGATGTTCTCGTCGTATGTGCTGCTGGGAATAATGGAGATTGTAATGATAACACGGAGGAACTAGATTTCCCAGGTGCATACTCAGAAGTAATTGAAGTCGGCGCTGTCAATTTAGATCGGAAAATCGCATGTTTTAGTAATTCAAATCAAGAAATTGATTTAGTGGCGCCAGGCGATGAAATATTATCTACGTATCCTGAAGGGAAATATGCGGTATTAAGTGGTACTTCTATGGCGACACCGCATGTCGCTGGAGCACTGGCATTGCTCATAAAGCAGTGTGAAAGGGAATATGGTAGAAAGTTATCAGAACCAGAAATATATGCACAACTTATTAAAAGAACTGTACCTTTAGGATATGAACGTACATCTGAAGGGAATGGTTTATTAGATTTATTAAAAGAATAGAAAATACTAAAAAACATTTCATATTCATATGAGATGTTTTTTAGTATGGTTCTGTCGCATATATAGTGGAATCTAGTCTTGAATTCTTTTTCAAGAAATGTTTGTCGTAGCTACATCTATTTTTTTCGAAGTAGAAGTTATGCATACAATAAAATGGAAAGATTGAGTTACTTACGGGACAATTCTATCGGGATTTTTTTTAGACATTCGTCAATTATTACGTATTCTTTGCTCGGTAGTGATATCAAAAAAGTGTGCTTTCGCTAAACTAAAAGCTAATGGAAGTGTATCGTTAGTTTTAATCTCGGAACGAGCGTTAATTCGTGCAATAAAGTTTTGGTTTGAAAGTTTTCCATGAATCATCGTTTCAGCACCTAATAATTCAGCAACTTCTACTGTAATTTCGACTGTGGATTCAGGAGAAGATTGAAGAACGATAGGTTCATCATGAATGTCTTCAGGACGAATACCGAGTATGATTTTTTTTCCATTATACCCTTTTTGCTTTAATGTCTTTAGTTGACCATCTGGTACTTTGAAGCGGATATTTTCCATGTGAAAATAGCTATCTTGTAATGTACCGGTAAAGAAATTCATAGCTGGAGAACCAATGAATCCGCCAACAAATATGTTCTCAGGAGTATCATATACCTCTTTTGGAGTTCCAACTTGCTGGATGAGCCCATCTTTCATAACAACAAGGCGTGATGCCATTGTCATTGCTTCTGTTTGATCATGTGTCACATATATAGTGGTCGTATTTAAACGGCGGTGAAGTTTAGAAATTTCTGAACGCATGCTTACGCGTAACTTTGCGTCTAAATTTGATAGAGGTTCGTCCATTAAAAATACTTTTGCATCACGGACTATAGCTCTTCCTAGTGCAACCCGTTGGCGTTGTCCACCTGATAATGCCTTTGGTTTGCGTTGTAAGTAATCTTCTAGTCCTAAGATTTTCGCCGCTTCCGTTACTCGACGATTAATTTCATCTTTTGGAAGTTTACGTAGTTTCAAGCCAAACGCCATATTATCATAAACAGTCATATGCGGGTAGAGTGCGTAATTTTGAAATACCATTGCAATGTTGCGATCTTTTGGAGCGACATCATTCATACGATCTCCATCAATATAAAACGAACCATCAGAAATGTCTTCTAGACCTGCAATCATACGTAGAGTTGTTGATTTCCCGCACCCAGAAGGACCGACAAATACAATAAACTCTTTATCTTCAATATGTAAATTAAAGTCAGAAACGGCAGTGATTTTATTATCATAAACTTTAAAAATATGATCTAATACAAGTTCGGCCATAAATATTCACTCCTTTTTTATAATTAATAGAATTGTAAGATTATTAAAAGTGTAAGTAAATTGGCGTTGTGCACAAAAAAATAAGAGGCTTTTATGCAAGTTTACAGATTTAAGATACGAGAAAGCTCTTTTAGATATAAGTTCAACTATAGATAAGAGAAATAATGGGAAAGAGTTTCCAAATCATGCAAGAGTGTATATAACGATGTGGCATAAGAAAAATGAATATTGTTTTTCATGAGATATCTAAAGAAAGAAACGCCATATAAACTGCTACTGCACCTTCAAAGGTTTTTATATTAATCCCTGTTTTTTCAATGAATTTATCAATTCGATACTGCAAAGTATTACGATGTAAATATAATTGTTTAGCTGCAAGAGAGACATTTAAGTTACATTGGAAGAATACTTTAACGCTATCTATTAGTTCTTTGTCATTTGAAATATGTGCCAATAATTGATGCGTATATTTTTCTCTTTTTTCTTTCGGTAATGAAATCATTAATTGATAAGGGAGCAGTTGTTCAATGTATGTAATTTTTTTTGATAAATAGGGAGAAAGAACAGAAAATAATGTTCGTTCCCATTGATACAGGTAAGTAAATTCAGTTGTTTGCGTATAACGTCGTCCAACAAAGAAGGATAGGGATATAAAAAAATCTGTTTCTAGTGTATCTAAGGCTGTTTGCAATACAGATTCCGTTATGTTTTCTTCCAAGATGAGAACACCAGCTTGCGAGGTTTCCCATATCATTGTAGTAGTAAAAGAAAACATAGACTGTAAAGCATCTTGAAATTCTTCTCTTTCTACAATAGATTGTGTTGTGAAAAAGTGTAAAAAACGAACGGACCGTATAGGGATGTTGTTATTTCTGTATAATGCTTCATACCACGATTTTTCTTTTTCTGTTTTATAAAATGGATCAGTATGAATGGGTGTTAAGATGGATGAAAGCAATTGATGTTCCCTTTGATGTAATCGAATTTTTCGGATTCCGACTTTGTTTCCTTCAACTAAAAACCAGCTATAATCTTCTGACAACACAGCTTCATTAATTTTTATATCCTCACCATAATATGTTTTTAATTGTTGAATCATAGGAACACTCTCTTTCCAAAATAATAGTAACAATACATTAAAGAAGTATAGGTTAATTGAATGTATCTTTAAATTTTTGCACTAGAATCTAGTTTGTTTTTGCTAGAATTTATAGCGTTTCTGTATTGTGAAGGAGATAGATTTGTTTCTCGTTTAAATGATTGTGCAAAGAATGATTGGGAAGAAAAACCGGTAATGGTTGAAATATTAGAAATCGAATAATTAGTAGTTTCTAGCAAAATTTTACTTTCTCTAATACGAGTTTGAATTAAATATTCAATAGGCGACACACCGACGAATTTCCTAAAGGAATGGGATAGATAATATTTATTAATATGACTAATGCTTGCTAATGTATCTAGGCTAATATTTTCGTGAAAATGCTGCTTAATATAGTTTTTAATAAATTCAATATCTTTATTGATTTTTTGAGTAGATGTTTTCTCTACATTAAAAGATTTTTTTCGCATCATCTTAAGTAATAATATTTCCAGAATATTTTGTATAATCAAATCGTAATCTTCTTGATGGTTTTCCACTTCTTCAACCAATTGCTGAAGGTAGAAGAGGAAGTTTTTTTGATCCTGTTTATAGTTATGAATAGTGACGGGACTGGGATTTTCTATGGATGAAAAGGACAGACCTTGAATGCCAAGTGCAATGTATTCGAGTGGATAATTCGTATCAGACTTTTCCGTGTGCTCGATATTTGGATTGATGATAATTAAATTGTGTTCTTGGACAGGGATTTCTTCTTTATAAAAGATAAAAGTTCCTTTGCCCTTAGTAATATACAATAGCTCTGTAAAGTGATGAGCGTGAATGGTGCTATGCCAATCTTTATCGTATTTTGATTTTGTTATATAAAGAAGTTTAACTGGAAGGTGATTTCGTTGAAACTGCGGAATCTCATATACTTCATTGGACAAATGAATCCCTCCTTCGTAGACTTTTTATCTATTTTATAAAGATTTTAGTGGGATATTCAGTAAAAAGCAAGATATCTAAAAAACAGAACAAGATGTTTATTGTGAAAGCGTTATCTATTTTGTATTCTTTAATTATGAAAGGAAGATTAGGAGATGGGGGTAAATAGAGATGAAAAAAAAGTTATTGTTGTCTGGGATGACAGCTTTGTTATCTTTTAGTTTAATAGCTTGCCAAAGTAATACTACAAAAGTTGATAACGCTAAGGATGGTAAAGGCTCCAGTGAGAAACAAACCCTTCATGTGGCAACACTTGAATCGGCTTATGGTAAAGAGATGTGGAACAAAGTGATTGACGCATATGAGGCTGCTAATCCTAAAGTTGATGTTAAATTGACAGTGGACAAAAATCTTGAGGATGTCATAGGCTCAAATATGAAAGCAGGAAAGTATCCGGATGTTGTGTTGTTGGCAACCGGGAGAAAACAGGCGCTAACAGAAACTTTGATTAAAGATAAAGCATTAGAAGACATTACTGATGTTTTTGATAAAAATGTTTATGGTGAAGATGTTAAAGTCAAAGATAAGTTAGTACCAGGGCTTACTGGTACACCTGCAACTAATCCTTATAATGACGGTAAAATTTATATGGCACCGATGTTCTATAGTCCAACTGGATTATTTTATAATGCTAGTTTATTAAAAGAAAAAGGTTGGGAAGTGCCGAAGACTTGGGACGAAATGTGGGCGTTAGGAGATAAAGCGAAAGCAGAAGGGATTGCATTATTTACTTATCCTACTACAGGCTACTTTGATACATTCTTCTACTCTTTACTACTAGGGGTGGGCGGGCCTGAGTTATTTAATAAAGCTATGAAATATACAGATGGTGTTTGGGAAACTTCTGAAGCAACAAAATCCTTCGAAATTATCGGAAAATTAGCAAAATATACAGAGCCAACTACTGTTGCGAATGCAAATGATAAAGACTACAAGAAAAATCAACAGTTGATTCTCGATAACAAAGCTTTGTTTATGCCAAATGGTACGTGGGTAGTTGGTGAAATGAAAGAAGCTCCTCGATCTAAAGGGTTTGAATGGGGCATGATGGCTTTACCGACAATTGATGCTAATAGCGACCGTTATGCATTTACTTTCTTTGAACAAATGTGGATTCCATCGGCAGCTAAAAATAAACAACTTGCTAAAGATTTCATGACGTTTGTTTATTCGGATAAGGCAGCTGAAATTTTTGCTGAGTCGAGTGCGATCCAGCCTATCAAAGGCCTTTCTAATAAACTGACAGGTGAAAATAAATCATTCTATAGTATCTATGATAATGGAGTGAAAGTGGGAATAGGTGGATTTGCTGCAACGAAAGCTGTTGAAGGTGTAAGTATGCCAGATACATTATTTAGAACGATTGACAGTGTTGTTTCTGGTGATAAAAAGGTGAAAGATTGGCAAAGCTCTGTTGAAAAAGTGAGTGACCAATTACGGTCTGCATTAAAATAAATTCGTTTTCACTATATACAATGGTGAGTCGTCTAGTCTCACCGTTGTACTTATTAACTGAGGTGATGGCATGAATAAGACGACAGAAAAAAGAATTTTTATTTTTGTTTGTACTGCACCAGCACTAATCCTGTTAGCCATTTTTATGATTGTTCCTACGATTGAGGTATTCAGGATGTCTTTATATAAGTGGGGAGGATTTTCTAATAATAAGGTATTTGTTGGGCTCGAAAACTTCAAGATTTTATGGAATGATATGAACTTCTTTCGGTCTCTCCAAAACAGTATAGTCTTGATTGTTATCGTCACACTCATCACGATGGTGATGGCGATCTTGTTTGCCACTTTGTTAACGAGAGAAAAAATAAAAGGAAAAAGCTTCTTTCGAATTATTTTTTATATCCCTAATATTTTATCGGTTGTAGTTATCGCGGGAATATTTTCTGCAGTTTATGACCCAACTACAGGGTTGTTAAATAATTTACTTGCTTTATTTAATCTGGAACACCTACAAAAGATGTGGCTCGGAAATCAAAAAATTGCCATTTACAGCATTGGCGGGGCACTCATTTGGCAAGCGATTGGTTACTATATGGTCATGTATATGGCGGCAATGGCAAGTATCCCGGAAAGTTTTTATGAAGCATCTGCTTTGGAAGGTGCTGGACGGTTCAGACAATTTTTTAGTATTACTTTACCGTTAATTTGGAACAACATTCGGACGACGTTAACTTTCTTCGTTATTAGTACGATTAATTTAAGTTTTCTTCTCGTTCAAGCAATGACTGGCGGCGGACCTGATGGATCGACGGAAGTGTTTTTAAGCTACATGTATAAGCAGGCTTACACAAATTCTTCTTACGGTTACGGTATGGCTATTGGGGTGGTCATTTTCTTATTCTCATTCGCATTATCTGCAATTATCAGTGGTGTTACTAAAAGGGAAGTGTTGGAGTATTAAGGAGGTCCAAAAACGATGGAAACACAAAAAAGAATGACTACAGAAACAGCTTATCGAGATCCAAAAAAGATAGAAACACAAAAAGAAATGACTGTAGAATCAGCTTATCCAGCCCCAAAAACAATGAAAACACAAAAAGGAATGACTACAGAAGCAATGTATCGCTGTTTTATCTACGTAGCACTTATTACGTTAGCGATTTCAATTGTTATTCCTGTTGCATGGGTTTTCTTAGCCTCAGTGAAGCAAAATTCGGAGTTTTATGGAAGTCCTTGGGCCATGCCGAAAAGTTTCTATTTTCAAAACTTTATCGATGCTTTCCAAAAGGCAAACATGGGTACCTATATGTTGAATTCAGTCATGGTAACTGCGTTGGCCCTTCTTATTTTATTGATTGTGGCTTTACCAGCAGCTTATGTGTTGGCAAGATATACCTTTAGAGGAAGCAAATTAATAAATACTTTTTTTAAAGCTGGATTATTCATCAATGTGAACTACATTGTTGTGCCAATTTTCTTGATGTTATTGGACGGAGATAACTTTTTACGAGGCCAACTAGGTGATGGATTGCTACTAGACAATTTATTTATTTTAGCTGTGGTATATGCGGCGACGGCGTTACCATTCACGATTTACTTGCTGTCTAGTTTTTTTCAATCGCTTCCATCCACGTATGAGGAAGCGGCGTTGGTTGATGGTGCTGGATATTTCAAAACAATGATTTCAGTTATGATTCCGATAGCTCGTCCAAGTATTATTGCCGTCATTTTATTTAATTTTCTTGCCTTTTGGAACGAATACATTATTGCTTTAACATTAATTCCAGGGCCGAATAAGACGTTACCTGTTGGGTTAATGAACTTGATGGCAGCTCAAAAATCCGCTGCAAACTATGGTCAAATGTATGCAGGAATGGTTCTTGTCATGCTACCAACTTTGATTTTATATATCATTGTTCAAAAAAAATTAACACAAGGAATGACCCTTGGTGGTTTAAAGGATTAGAGGAGGATTTACATGAAAAGGAAAAAAGGCCGAGTTACTTTACCGAGTGAAGAAAATTTTCTTAAGGAAACGAAAGAATTAATGGAACGATGGGGTGCAGATGCGATTCGCGATAGTGATGGAACGAAACTAGATGATGATATTAAACAATTGGATGCGAAAATTTATACGACTTATTTTGTTGCTCGAGCTCACAATGAGTTCGCAGAGAAGCATATGGATGAATGCCAGCAACTTTATTTAATGAGCTTGTTCAATACGGCGCTTACTGACACCCTCGAAATTGATTTTATGAAAGGCTACTTTGAGGAACAATTAAAACCGGATTATGTTCACAGTCCAAAAAAATATTGGGAGGTTATTGATCGGACAACAGGAGAAGTTGTTGACGTTAATGATTGGGAAGTAAACGAAGATCAAAATCGTGTTTTGATTACGAAGGCGATTCCTTGGCATGAATATACGGTTTCATTCCTAGTCTATGCGATTTGGGATCCAACCCAAATGTACAATCATATTACTAATAATTGGGGAGATAAGCCACATGATATTCCTTTTGATGTCAGGCAGCCACATTCTAATGAATTTATGAAAAACTATTTAAAACAATGGCTGACAGAAAATCCGGATACAGATGTAGTCAGGTTTACAACGTTTTTCTATCATTTTACCCTTGTGTTCAATAATCTTGGCAAAGAGAAATTTGTCGATTGGTTCGGATATGGTGCAAGTGTTTCAGTTGCTGCTTTGGATGCTTTTCAAAAAGAAAAAGGCTATCGCTTAAGACCAGAGGACATTGTTGATCAAGGTTATTATAATACTTCGTTTCGAATTCCAACTCCAGCTTTTTTAGATTATATAGATTTTGTTCATAAGTTCGTTGCTGAAGAAGCAAAGAAACTTGTGGATATTGTCCATGAAAGTGGAAAAGAAGCAATGATGTTTCTTGGTGATAACTGGATTGGTACAGAACCATATGGGAAATACTTTGAAAATATCGGATTGGATGCAGTTGTAGGCAGTGTGGGCGGTGGGGCTACATTGCGTATGATTGCAGATATACCACATGTTCGATATACAGAAGGGCGTTTCTTACCTTATTTCTTTCCAGATACTTTTTACGAAGGTAACAACCCGACGATTGAAGCGAATGAAAATTGGCTAACGGCGCGTAGAGCCTTATTGCGTAATCCTGTTGATCGTATCGGCTATGGGGGGTATTTAAGTCTAGCGTATCAATTCCCAGAATTTATCTCCTATATTGAAAAAGTCACTGAGGAATTTCGTGAAATTCATGACACAATCAAAGGTGTGAAGCCATACTGCGGTCTTAAAGTTGCGATTTTGAATTCTTGGGGCAAGTTGAGAACTTGGCAAACACATATGGTTGCTCATGCACTATGGTATAAACAAATTTATTCTTATTTAGGTGTTTTAGAGTCCTTGAGTGGGGCTGCAGTGGAAGTTACGTTCATTAGTTTTGATGATGTCATGAATGATGGGATATCTGAGGATATTGACGTCATTATTAATGCCGGTGATGTGGGAACAGCTTTTTCAGGAGGTGCTAACTGGATTAATGAAAAGTTAGTCACTACAATCAGAGCTTGGATGTATAATGGCGGAGGATTCATAGGTATTGGGGAACCTACAGCTTATCAGCATGAAGGGCATTATTTTCAATTGGCAAATGTCTTAGGCGTTGACAAGGAACTCGGATTCAGCTTATCAACAGATAAATATTTTATTAATCCTGTCGAAAATCATTTTATTTCTGCTGACAGCAGCCAATTTGATTTTGGCGAAGGGATGAAAAATGTTTATGCGTTATCAGAAGAAACCGAAATAATTGAATATTCAAATGGTGAAGTTCATCTTTCTGCTCATCCGTTTGGAGAAGGCAGAGCTGTCTATATAGCAGGGCTTCCATACAGTGAAGAAAATACACGTCTGCTGATGCGTGCTTTATACTATGCTGCCCATAAAGAAGAGGAATTTCAAAAGTATCATGCGAGCAATATTTATTGTGAAGTTCATGCATATCCATCTATCCAAAAAATGGCAATTGTTAACAATTCGATGGTCGAACAAATGACGTTTGTCTACGATGGACAAGGAAACAGGATAGAAGTGACGTTGGCACCTAGTGAAATCAGGTGGGAGGATTTTTCAAATGAAGGCTAATATCGTATTCGTTATTAAAATTGTTGTGTTTCTCGTATGCCTATCTTTCATTATCGTCTACCAAAAAACAGCTGGTAAATTTGAACTGGGTATGATGTTGATTGGATTAGCTGGTCTTTTAGGGCTGCTTTATAATTACAATCGGAAATACGTATAAATCAATTAGGGCAAGTGGATTGATCAATGAATTGCAAATATATGTTCAACGATAACAATTGTAGAAAATTGCTCAATACTTTAAATACAAACCTAGGGGTGCAGACAAATGAAAAAGGCAGTCGGCATTGATGTTGGGGGAACGAAGATTGCAGCGGGAGTTATTTCAGATACAGGCGAACTGCTTGAACGTACCGAAGTAAAAAGTGATCCTTTAGACCGGGAAAAAATGTTTGGTAGAGTTGTAGAAGCTGTGGAACAAGTTCTCAGAAGATCATCAATTTCCATCGCTGATATCGAGGGTATTGGTGTTGGAGTACCGGGAAAAGTGGATTGTGAGAATGGAATTGCCGTTTTTCAAAACAATTTACCGTGGAGCCAGTTTCCTATTTCAGTCCGTTTGCAGGAGCAATTTGGAATCCAGCGGATCACGATTGACAATGATGTCTATATGGCGGCTTTTGCTGAATGGAGAGCAGCACATGTAAAAGGAAATGAAACCTTTGTCTACGTGACTATAAGTACGGGAATATCTTGTTCTATCATCCATAAAGGCTCATTTTTTAGGGGAGCAGGGTTTGCTGGAGAACTAGGTTTGATCCCTGTTCTATCGAAGGAGGGGAACAATGAACGATTAGAAAAAATCGCTGCTGGGCCAGGGATCCAGAGAATAGCCGAAAGAGACTTACAGGTAGATACTATTTCAACAAAAGATGTTTTTGCTAGTTATATAAATGGGGTACCAGAATATCAGTCCATTATCAATGAGGTAACTGATTATTTAGCTCAAGGTCTTTATAAGATTTCCTGTTTATTAGATCCGCATAGAATGGTTTTGGGTGGCAGTGTCATTGTGAAAAATCCATTTCTACTAGAGTTGATTAAAGTGAAGCTAAAGAGTTTTCAGCTGCCTGAGCAACAACATCTTTTGGAGCAGATGAGCATCAGTACATTGGCACAAAATAATGGAGTTGTTGGTGCAGGATTACGAGTATTTGAAGGTATGTAATGAGACGGCGCTGGTCTTCTTTTCTTTTATTCCGATTGGTGAGGGCTGATTAAAGTTTCACTTTATGGAGAGAATGATGGCAAATAGGTAGAGGAGTGAACGAATATGTTTACATTAAGTCAAGAAAAATTAGTTTCGTTAGGCGCATCGATAACAACGGCGGAAATAAGACGGCAGCCTGATTTATGGATTGAAACCTTTGCTTTGTATATGGAGAAGAGCGAGAGAATTGATGAGTTTTTGCAAAAAATAGTAACGAAACATAATCGGGTTCGAGTTATTTTTACAGGCGCTGGAACGTCTGCTTATGTCGGTGATACAGTCACCCCTTATGTAATAGAAAAAGTAGATGAACAACAGTGGGAAGTACTAAGTATCCCGACAACTACGTTAGTTTCAAATCCTTACCAATTTTTCAAAAAGGATTTTCCAACCTTACTCGTTTCATTTGCTAGAAGCGGGAACAGCCCAGAAAGTGTCGCTGCCGTACAATTAGCTGAGCAAATAGTAAGCGATTTGTATCAAATCACGATTACTTGTGCGAAAGATGGAAAATTAGCTAAACAGGCCGTGAATAATGACAAAAACTTATTGCTATTGATGCCTGAAAAATCAAATGATCATGGTTTTGCAATGACAGGAAGTTATACTTGCATGGCGTTAACGGCATTACTTGTTTTTGATTCTATATCGACTGAAGAAAAATCAAAGATAGTGAAAGAAATTCATCAAATGGGTGAAAGTGTCATTCAAAGGGAAGACGCTATCCAAAAGATAGTAGATTTGGATTTTGACCGAATTATTTACTTAGGTTCTGGTAGTTTAGAAGGTTTAGCAAAAGAATCACAATTAAAAGTATTAGAACTGACAGCTGGAAAAATTGTCACCGCTTTTGATTCACCGCTAGGATTCCGGCACGGTCCAAAATCATTTGTAAACGAAAAATCATTAGTTTTTGTGTTTGTTTCTAACAATCCGTATACACGTCAATATGATTTAGATATGTTAAACGAAATGCAACAAGACAACATTGCCAGCTATATATGTGCCATCGAGGTTGATGGAGAAACGAATTACGCTGGGAATAGGTTTGTATTTGGCAGCGAGGCACAGTCTGTACCAGATGCATACTTAGCATTACCTTTTGTAATGATTGGGCAAACAATATCACTGTTAGCCTCCGTGAAAGTAGGTAATACACCGGATACACCTTCACCGACAGGAACGGTGAACCGTGTCGTTAAAGGTGTTACTATCTACGAATATGAGTAACTAGGTTAGGGGAAACATACATGTCTATTTTTATCTTTGCAGATAAGTTTTTTCTTGAGGGGAAGGTCGTAGGTCCTGGTTTTTTGGAGATAAAAGATGGAAAATTCGGTATCTTTTTAGAGAACAGGCCAGAAGAAGCGGAAGAAATCATCGATTATGCAGGATATTGGATTGCTCCTGGTCTAGTGGATACACATATTCATGGTTTTAGAAATCACGACGTTATGGACAATAATTTTGAAGGACTAAATCAAATATCGGTAGGACTCCTTTCTTGCGGCGTTACATCCTTTTTACCGACAACTTTAACATCCTCAATAGAATCGTTGAATAATGTCGTTGAAATGATTGGTGCCAATTACAAAAAAGTACAGGGCGCAAAAATTAAAGGTATCTTTTTAGAAGGGCCGTTTTTTACTGAAAAGCATAAAGGAGCACAAAACACGAAATATTTTTGTGACCCATCAGTTGACATGTTGAAAGGTTGGCAGAAATTATCAAATGATTCTATTAAAAAAATTGCGATTGCACCTGAAAGAAAAGGAGCAGCGGAATTCATTGAATATGCTGTAGGAGAAGAGATTATAGTAGCATTGGCCCACAGTGATGCAACTTATGAAGAAACGAAGCAAGCTAGTGAAAAAGGTGCATCCATTTTTGTTCATACTTTTAATGGTATGAGTCCGCTGCACCATCGTGAACCAGGAATGGTTGGAGCAGCCATGAATTTAAAAGATGTTTTTACCGAAATCATATGTGATGGACATCATGTTCACCCTGTTGCTTTAAATATTTTAATGAATGTCCGCGGCAGAGAAGAGGTTGTAATGGTATCCGATTGTATGATGGCCGGAGGTATGCCTGAAGGAACGTATCAATTGGGAGAATTTCCTGTGAAAGTAAAAGATGGGATGGCCCGTTTGGAAAGTGGAAGTTTAGCAGGTAGCATTTTGCAATTAAAAGATGCTGTAAAAAATGTCGTCGATTGGGGAATTGCCGCGCCCGAGCAAGCAATTTATATGGCGAGTACGGCACCAGCTAAAAGTATTCAACTAGATGGCGAATGTGGGAAAATCGCTGAAGGATATGCTGCTGACTTTATAGTACTGACGCCAGCGATGGATTTAGCAGCTACCTATCTTGATGGTGTGTGCCGTTTTCAAGCTTAAATATTTTTCTGAAAGAGGGATTTCAAATGATTTTATCTGTCACCATGAATCCATCTGTCGATATTTCCTATTCGACTCATGAATTAAAGTTAGATGTTGTTAACCGTGTGGAAACAGTTCATAAAACTGCTGGTGGAAAGGGCTTGAATGTGGCGCGAGTGATCGCTCAAATGGAAGAAGCTGTTCTAGCGACAGGTGTGATTGGTGGTACGATTGGCGAATACATTGTTCAAGAATTAAATAAAAGCAATATTCCAAATGACTTTTTAAAAATTAAAAAAGAATCAAGAAATTGTATTGCCATTCTTCATGAAGGGATGCAAACAGAGATTTTAGAATCAGGGCCGACATTATCCAACGAAGAAGGGGCAACTTTTTTAGAAAAATTTGAATATCTGCTTACAACAGCTTCACTTGTGACAATTTCGGGCAGTTTGCCGAAAGGGTTACCGAATAACTTTTATTATCAAATGTTAAAAATCTGTAATAACAATGGAATTCCAGTGATTATAGATTCGTCAGGAGAATCTTTGAAAAACGCCTTGGTGCATAAAGAAAAACCATTTGCCATCAAACCAAATAAAGCGGAATTATCTCAGTTGTTGGGCATTAACATGGAAATGGGAATCATAGATTTGAAGCAAGCATTAAACCATGAACTATTTACTGGAATTGAGTGGATTATCATGTCGATGGGTGGTGAAGGTGCTTTAGTTAGGCATGTCGAGGACTATTACAGAGTTACGATTCCGAAAATAGAAGTGATCAATCCTGTTGGGTCTGGTGATGCGACAGTTGCAGGATTAGCTGTGGCATTATATCAAAATCAAACGGTTGAGACTGTTCTTAAAACGGCGATGACTACAGGAATATTAAATACGATGGAAGTTGGTACTGGTTATATTAATATAAATAAGTTTAAACAATACTTTGATCTCATTAAAATTGAAAAAATAGATTGGTAGAGGAGAATGTTGATGTTAGAACTAACCAAGAATAAATTGGAAGCTCTAAAACGTTTATCTGCTGAAAATGGCATAATTGGAGCATTGGCTATTGATCAACGCGGTTCGTTGAAAAAAATGATTGCGTCTGGCGGTGCAAGTCATGTTGGAGATGAGGGCATTATCCGTTTCAAAGAATTGGTTTCTGAGGAATTAACACCATTTGCAACAGCAATTCTTTTGGACCCGGAATACGGACTGCCAGCGGCAAAGATCCGACATAAAGAATCAGGCTTAATAGTAGCGTATGAAAAAACCGGATACGATGCGTCAGAAGTAGGACGGTTACCAGATTTATTATCGGAATGGTCAGTGAAACGATTAAAGGCAGCAGGTGCCGATGCTATTAAATTCTTACTCTACTATGATTTCGATGAAGATGAAAAAATTAATAACTATAAACATGTCTATATGGAACGTATCGGATCTGAGTGTGCTGCTGAAGATATTCCATTTTTTTTGGAGATTGTTACTTATGATGCTGAAAATGATGATGCGAAAAATAAAGAGTACGCAAAAATAAAACCACATAAAGTGATTGAGGCTATGAAGGAGTTCTCGAAACCTCAATACCAAGTAGATGTTTTAAAAGTAGAGGTTCCAGTGGATATGAATTTTGTGGAAGGGTATACGACAGGTGAATTCGTTTACAGAAAAGAAGAGGCTGCTTCTTTTTTTAAAGAACAAAGTGAAGTAACTGAGCTGCCTTTTATCTTCCTAAGTGCAGGTGTAAGTGCTAAATTATTCCAAGAAACATTGAAATTTGCTAAAGAATCCGGTTCTACCTTTAACGGAGTGTTATGTGGTCGGGCAACCTGGAAGGACGGTGTGGCACCTTTTGCTATAAGCGGCGAACAAGCAGGTCGTGATTGGTTAAAAGATACTGGTAAAAGGAATGCTGAAGAACTAAATCTCGTGTTGAAAGAGACAGCCAACTCATGGTTTGCTAAAGTAAAACAAACAGCGGAGCTTCAAAGTTAGTAAGATATCTTTCCTTCTATATGTTCTTTATTTCTTTCTATCTTTAAGTGATAATTGCATCAGAATCAATTTTTAAACGGAATGAAAAATTAAGAGCAGACATTCGTCTGCTCTTTTTTTAGTGTGTCCAACATGGTGAAAAACCTAGAATGAAAATCGAGAACAGCAAGGACGGTAGTAACTATAGCTTCAGGTAAAGGCATATGGGGACCCTTTATATATAAAGAAAATGGTAAGTACTAATTGCCATGTACAATCAAACTAATTGAATTTTAGCGGGGTTTCGCTAAAAAATACACTTGAAAAAGCTAACAATATCTTTGTATTGTAAGCGTTTTTAAAAAGACAATATACCTAAAAAAAGAAACAATATCTTTATTGTGGAGGCACTTTAAAAAAACTATTCTAAACATAAGTGAAAGCGGTGCCTTTCAGGTTTTTGTTTATTTAAAAATTAATGTGCAGGTATCGTCTTTAACCAAAATTTTAAATTCAAAGGAGGAGAAGAATTGGAAAATAAGCATTTCAAGAGAGTTTTTAATACCCTTCTTGCATGTATGTTGATTGTGCCAACACTTTTAGTAAGCATGATTGTGCCGCTACATGTAGGGGCAAATACGTCTAATCCATGGATTACAATTTCATCTGTTGGAAACGAAATTAATGCATTAATAGAACAAAATGGTAAGTCATATGCAAGGCTTGGAGCAGGTGCTGGCAACGATAATGGGGCTAAAGCTGCAGTTTTTCAAGAGCAGAATAAAGTCGCTAAAGAATCAGGAACGATGGAATATAGTTTTATTCCAGAAACAAAGGGAGAAGATACTAGATTCGGTTTCTATCCTCATTATATTGACAATAATAATTTCGTTTTTGTAGGCTACGACTCACTTGGATGGTTCTACGAATACAAATATCAAGGGAAAGGTGACTGGTTAAAAACTAGACCTAATGTTCCACTTCCAGAGGCTGGAACTTCGCATTCTATTAAAATTGATTATAATAAAACCACTTTGAATATTACATTAGATGGAAAAGATTTATTTGGACCGGTTACCTTATCTAATGATGTAAATAACCTTCTTACAGGTAAGGAAGCGATTAAACTTGGTGCTTATGGAGATAAAAATAGTCAAGTACTCATTGAATTAGGAAAGGCGCCTGGGGATGGAGGCACAGATCCAGGAAATGAAAAACTTGTGGACATTACGGATAATAAATTGGAAGAAGGCGACTTGAAAATTATCTCAGGTGACGGAAAAGTTACCTATAATGAAGATGGTTCAGCCACTTTCGGTGTTACATCTACCCAAAAGAATCGAATTGTCTACAACCAAATGAAGGCGATTAAAAATGGTGTTTTTGAAGCAGATGTTACTACTAATACTGATAAGATGAATCGTTTTGGATTCATCTATCGTGTTCAAAATTCATCTACATACACATATGTGGGAACAGGAGATACGAACGATCAGTATTTTGGAGAAACTTTTGGTCCTATAAACAATTGGACGTCGATGACTTCAAACGTGCCGTTAAAAGCAAAACAAACATACCATTTACGTTTAGTATTCATGGACGATGTTGCGACATTATACATTGATGGTAAAAAGGTAGATTCTTGGACTTTAACAGGTGGTGTAGATCAAGCTGGCTTACTAGGATTTGAAAAAAGCCGAGGTGCTGCCGATATTACGATTTCAAATGTCAAAATAAAGGAATATAGTGCACCAAAGCCTCCAGATACTCAACCAGTAGAAAATATAATAAAGTCAAAGTATATGGACGTCACAATTGACCAAGTATTCCCGCGGATTGTGAAATACAAAGTGGGCGATAAAGTAATGAGCGGACAGGAAGCTCCTGTTTACGGATTGAAAGTAAATGGTGGACTATACTATCCTAAAGTAAACTTTGAAAAGTTAAACGATAGTGAAGCACTATATACATTAAAAGTTGTAGATGAAATGAAAAACCTTGATGCGGTATTTAAGGTATCTGTAAAGGTGAATGATAATAAGGTTATTTATAGCTTCGATGAAATTAAGAATAATGGTAGTGCCAAAATCGAGACGGTTGAGTTTGCTGATATGAACTTTATATCGGTAAATTCGGAACAAAAAGGTGCAAAAGCTAAATTAACGAATATTAGTACAGATGTTAGGAAAACAGGTGATGTAGATGTAAGCGTAGATTCTTCTATGGGAGAAATAGGTACATCTACTAAAAATTATATAGCATTCTTGTCAACTGACGAATTGAGCGCAGGTGTATGGTCTAGTTCAGAAGTGGACGGCTATAAAAATTTAGTTGCAAATCGATATGTAAATAAAAATGGTGCAAAAGCAATGGGAATCGGTTCTAGTGCACTTTATTATCAAAGAGATTTTATGCCAGAACCACAAAAAGATAAACCAACTATTAAAATAGCTATTGCTAAAGATTTGAATAATGATAATAAGGCAGACTGGCAAGATGCGGCGATTGCATACCGTGATATTATGCAAGACATTAAAGGATACCAAGATGTAAACAATAATGTTGGAATGCGTATTGCAATGAATTTCGGCTCACAAGCGCAACAACCATTCTTAAAAACATCCGATAATGTGAAAAAGGTTGCTCTTGCTACAGATGAATTGGGGCAAGCGGTCATATTAAAAGGATATGCAAACGAAGGGCATGATAGTGGTCATCCAGATTATGGTGATGTGGGCGAACGTATGGGAGGCGTTAAAGATTTAAATACGCTTATTAAAGAGGGGCATAAGTATAATACCCAATTTGGTGTCCATATAAATGCTCAAGAAACTTATCCAGAAGCGAAAGCTTTCAATAATGATTTTATTGATCGTCCAAGTTCATTAGGATGGGGATGGTTAGATCAATCTTATACAATTAATAAATTAAAAGATTTGTATTCTGGATCGCGTGCGAAAAGACTAGATGAATTGAAAACGGCTGTTCCTGATCTTGACTTTATTTATTTAGATGTATGGTATCAAAATCAATGGGAATCAAATAGAATAGCAGATCAATTTAAAGATAGAGGTTGGAGATTAACAACGGAATTTGGTGGTTCTATGGCCAATTACTCAACGTGGCAACATTGGGCTACTGATAAAAACTACGGTGGACCGGAAAGTAAAGGGATTAACTCAGAAGTACTGCGTTTTATTAGTAATCACCAAAGAGATTCTTGGGTGTTGAATTGGCCTGAAGTAGGTGGAACTGCTGACCATCCATTACTTGGTGGATTTGAATTAGCTGGTTTCGAAGGATGGCAATCTGATAAGAATTTCGATAACTTTATTCGTATGACATTTGATACGAATTTACCTACTAAATTCCTACAAAAATATTATGTAACGAACTGGACAAATGTAGAAGGGGATAAAAGCAAGACGAACTTAGAAAAGGAAATAAAATTGAAGGACCCAAGCAATGGGGATGTTGTCGATGTAACTAGAAAAGACAATGCTAGAGAACGTGTTATTAAGCTAAATGGAAATGTTATACTTGATGGCCATGCGTATTTAATTCCTTGGGTGAAACAAGACTTTAAAAATCCAACTGCTGATTCAGAAAAATTATATCACTGGAATTTAGAAGGTGGTACAACGACTTGGACACTTCCAGATGAATATAAAAATGCCACTACTGTTTATGTATACAAATTGACAGATCAAGGTAGAACAGATGTGAAAGAAGTAAAGGTCGTAAATAATAAGATAACTTTGACAGCTAGTGCTGCAACTCCTTATGTTGTCGTACCAAAAAGAGATAAGGGTTTGGAAATCCTTGACTACAATTGGGGCAAGGATGCTCATATATATGATGGGGGATTCAATACAGGAAAAGTAAGCGCATATACAACTATTGAGGGTGATAATAAAGCAGTAAGCGTCATCAGAACGAATCAAACTGGAAACAACCGTAATGTAAGTAGTGGAGATTACTACTTAAACATTGATAGTCCATCAAAAGATACAACTGTTTCCCGTGTCCTTACTGGTTTGGAACCGGGTAAAGATTATGTAGCAGAGGTATATGTTGAAAACAATAGTGATGTAAAGGCTGGAATTACAGTAACAGGTGGGAAAGAAGATGCTAGCAATTACACACTTCGCAGCCTGCAAAAGAACTATGTTAAGGCAGATTCACATGCCACAAATGATGGATACAATAGCAAAATGCAAATCATGCAAGTGAGCTTTACAGCTGTATCTAATAGGGCTAAATTAACTCTAAGCCGTGATTCTGGGAAAGGAAACACAAAATTTGATGACATTCGAATCGTTCAAAAGTCTTTAAAAAATAATGTCTCACCGACGGAATTTAAACAAGATTTTGAATCGGTAGTACAAGGTATTTACCCATTTGTTATTGGTAATACAGAAGGTGTAGAAGACAACAGAATTCATTTGTCTGAATTGCATGCTCCATATACGCAAAAAGGGTGGGCAGGTAAAAAATTAGTCGATGATGTATTAGGTGGGAGTTGGTCCGTTAAAGTGAACACTGGAAATAAAGGTTTGCTGTACCGTACTATTCCTCAAAATTATCGTTTCGAACCAGGCGTAACTTATAAAGTATCATTTGACTACCAAACAACAGCAAATGCATTCCGCTTTATTTCAGGGGATCAAGAAATTGATGTTCGAGACATTGCGAGTGCAAAGGGATTGAGTGTGAATAACACTCTTACTGCATCTACTGACACAAAAACAGCAGAGTTTACTGTGACAGGTTCTGAGAATGGTCAAACTTATGTTGGAATTTTCAGTGATGGAACGAATTTAAACGGAGATACCGGAGCGGGTACGTTTATTTTAGATAATTTACGTATTGAAAGGGTGACTTCTGGTGGAGCGTCACAGAGATAAATAATCTAAATTTAAGAAAAAGGTAGTTTTATAGCTAGTGTAATATCGTAAATTAGAGGCCTATCTCGAAGGAGATAGGTCTCATTGTATTCATAAAATCATCGGAAACTGCTTTTGAAAAATGTTCTTTTGTATGTTTTTAGTGAGATGGTAAAAGTGAAAAGCAAGATGTCTAAAAAATACGACAAGATGTTGATTGTAGAAGTGTTTTTACGTACGTATAATGTAACAAAATAGCTTGCTAAACGGGCGATTCTAGTATGCTAATAGCTTCTTCGGAGAAAGCAAAACGTATATTCGAATGGTGGTTATCCCATACGTCCGTTCATAAAATGATAAAAGGTACATAGAACTTGCATCGTAACAACATAAACCGCTATAAGGTTAGAGGAGGTATATACTGATGATATATCAAGCTATCCAGCAGTTAATTGATCGTGCTATTGAAGTTCAATTGATTGAAAAAGAAGATGAAATATATACAAGGAACCAAATCCTTTCCTTACTTCGTTTAGATGACTTTGTAGTGGAAGCGTCAACGCCCACGCCCGCAAAGAAAGTAATTTCGGAGTTATTGGAAGAGTTAATTGAATATGCTTGTATGCATAAAGTCATTGAGGAAGTACTGGAAGAGAAGGAGATTTTAGCAAGTGCAATTATGGATGTATTTATGTCCAAACCGTCCGTTATCAATTCTCTATTTTATGAAAAATACGAACAAAATCCGAAGGCTGCGACAAATTACTTCTATGAATTAAGTAAAAACAGCAATTATATCCAAATGAAGCAAATTGCCAAAAATATAAATTATAAAGTAAATACGGAATATGGTGCCATTGATATAACGATTAATTTATCAAAACCAGAAAAAGACCCTAAACAAATTGCTAAAGAAAGAGTATTGGAAAATACAAATTATCCAAAATGTTTACTCTGTATAGAGAATGAAGGATATAGGGGCAGAATTGGACATCCTGCACGCTCGAATCATCGTATGATTCGAATGAATATTACAGATGAAAGCTGGTTTCTACAGTATTCTCCGTATATATACTTCAATGAACACTGTATTGTATTGTCCTCAGACCACCGGGAAATGAAAATTGATCGTCAAACATTTTTACGTTTATTAAAATTTGTAGAAAAATTCCCGCATTATTTCCTCGGTTCCAATGCAGATTTGCCAATTGTAGGAGGATCTATTCTAACACATGATCACTATCAAGGTGGAAACTATGAATTTGCTATGGCAAATGCAGCGAACGACCTAAATTTTGAACTAACTAAATTTCCAGAAATGCAATGTTCGATTATTAAATGGCCTATGTCAGTTATTCGCTTAAGAAGTAACGACATAGAACAAATAGTAAATGCAGGGGATTACATACTAGAGAGGTGGAAGGAATATAGTGATCCTTCTGTTAATTTATTTGCATTTACGAATGATGTTCCACATAATACGATTACTCCTATTGCTCGTTACCGGAATAATATGTACGAATTGGATCTAGTTTTACGGAACAATCATACAAGTGAGGAGCATCCATTGGGTATTTTCCACCCTCATGCGGAAATACAACATATTAAAAAGGAAAATATCGGTCTAATTGAAGTAATGGGGCTAGCTGTACTTCCTGCTCGTTTAAAAACAGAACTTCAGGAAGTGGAGAAATTCTTACTTAATATTCCAAGTAATATTTCAACACCTCATATACAATGGGCAGAACAATTAAAAATCAAATATGAAAATAGGATGAATGAACAAAATATACAGGAGATTATGAGAGAAGAATTGGGACGGAAATTTATTCAGGCGCTTGAAGATGCTGCTGTTTTTAAACGAGATGAAGAAGGGGTATTAGCGTTCAAACGTTTTATTCAGACTTTAATTTAGGAAGGGACTTGGTAGTTATAGTGAAGAACAAAATCCTCAATGAATAAAGCTTCACAGTATTAAAAGAATAGAAAAACTAAACAACATCTCATATTCATATGAGATGTTGTTTAGTATGGCTCTGTCGCATGTATTATGACATCTAATAAACCGGGGAATCTAGCATTTAAGTCATCTTCACGAATTGAAATGAAACGTTGAGTTCCTTCAAGGCGTGTATACATAACACCGGATTCACGTAAAACTTTGAAATGGTGTGATAAAGTTGATTTCGCGATTGGAATGTTTAACGCGCCACAAGATTGTTCGTTTTTTTCTAGTAGCATAGTTACAATTTGTAAACGAATTTGATCGCTAAGTGCATATAGAACAGAAGAGAATTGAATTTCTTCTCGATTTGGATGATAGAGAGTACGCATTTTTTCACCTGCTTGTATAAGTTAATATATTTGCACTATAACATATAAAGTGGTATATTTCTATTGTTCGAATATATTCGAACAATAGAAATATAGGGGGAGAAAAAATGAAGTATACAAAATTGCAAAAGGCAGGACTACATATTTCAAAATTGGGGTTAGGAACAAACGCTGTAGGGGGACATAATTTATATGCTGATGTGAATGAGGAAGAAGGAAAACGATTAATAGAAGAAGCTATCGGGCAAGGGATTACATTTTTTGATTCGGCAGATTCATACGGTTTCGGTAGATCAGAGGAATTGGTGGGAGAAGTATTGAAAGGAAAACGCCATGAAGTTGTACTTGCTACCAAAGGTGGAATACAACCGTTATTAAATGGAGAGGTTTATATGAATAATGAACCGAGCTATTTAAGAAATGCTGTAGAAAATAGCTTAAGAAGATTACAAACTGATTATATTGATTTATATTATTTACATTTTACAAACCCAGAAACAAGTTACATAGATTCAATTGGAGAACTTACTCGCCTAAAAGAAGAAGGAAAAATTCGTTCAATTGGAATATCTAACGTAAACGTAGAGCAATTAAAAGAAGCGAATCAGCACGGACACATAGATGTTGTACAATCACCGTATAATATGTTAGATCGTACTGCTAGGGAAGAACTTTTGCCATATTGTATAGAATCAAGTATTTCATTTATTCCTTACGGGCCTCTTGCTTTTGGGATACTAGGTGGTAAATATACAGAAGATTTCAAATTGAATAAAGGAGATTGGCGTCAAAGTGTAAATCTATTTGAAGAGAATACATATAAGAGTAACTTTAAGAAAGTTGAAAAATTAAAAGACTTAGCTAAAGAAAAGGATCTCGAATTATCGCATTTAGCTTTAGCGTGGTTATTAAACCAAAAAGGAATTGATACTGTTATTCCTGGTGGGAAACGAGCGGAGCAAATAAGAGAAAGTGTAAGAGCGGTGGAAGTTTCATTGAATGAAAAAGTCATGAAAGAGATTGAATCTATTTTAGAAGATTAATTGAAAGGGGGATAGTTTCCTCTTTTTATCCCGCTTTAATGGGCAGTAAGACCCCCATCTCAAAATTCAGCGGAAGTAAAGAAGGTAGGTGGGGGGATCAACTGCCCATAAAAGCCCGATTGGTGAGGGCTGATTAAAGTTTCACTTTATATAAAAGGAGAAGATTTAAATGAAAAGAGTACTAGCTGTATTCTTTACAATCATGTTTATGATCGGTACAGATACTTTTTTAATTTCACCACTTTTACCAACTTTACAACAGGTGTATCATATTTCAACTGAGTTGTCAGGGTGGATGGTAAGTTCATATGCTTTAGGATACGCTGTATTTGCACTTATCGCTGGTCCTATATCAGATGGCTTAAATAGAAAAAAAGTGATGGTAATAGGAATGAGTTTTTTTGCTTTAAGTACGTTTTTATGTGGGATGGCACCGAGTTTTCTATGGATGTTAACATTTAGATTTTTAGCAGGTGTGAGTGCAGCTTTTGTATCTCCACAAGTGTGGGCATCTATTCCGCTTCTTATAGAGAAGGAACAAATTGTAAAGGCGTTTGGAATTGCAACAGCAGGGTTATCAATCTCTCAAATTTTAGGGTTGCCAGTTGGATCGTATTTGGCAATGATACACTATACAACACCATTCTTCGTCATCGGTATATTATCAGGATTACTTGTCATTCTTATTTATGTAGCATTACCAGAAATACAACCGGTTCATATAGGTGAAAGTAAAACAAACATCTTAGAGCGCTATAAACAATTACTTACAGATTCAAAAATTTCACTTTCTTATTTTGCATATTTTGTTTTTCAAACTGGTAATTTTGCTGCATTTTCATTTTTCGGTGTGTGGCTGTCTATTCAATTTGGCTTGCGAATTCATGAAATAGGAACAGCTATGCTCGTATTAGGATTAGGAAATTTAACTGGTAATATTTTTGGTCCTAGAATCGTAAATAAAATTGGTTATAACCTTTCTTTCTATGGTGGAATTATATTTACAGCAGTGCTATATGTATTACTTCCTCATGTAAATAACATTATATTTGTGGAGTTATTATTTTTTGTTTTATTTTTTATGACAGGAATTTTGTTTGTATTAATGATGAGGCATTTACAAAACATGTCTAGTATAGCAAGAGGAACAGGAGCCGCTCTAGCGAATGCTTCTATGTATATTGGTCAAATGATTGGAGCGGCAATGGCAGGAATGTTATTTGCAGCATCTCACAATTTTATATTTGTAGGTAGTTTTACTGCGTTATTATATATTATAGCTTTATTTCTGTTTAGAAAAAGTGAAAAGCTTACTGAAAATAGTGAAACAGGAATTGCGTCATAAAGTCTTTACAAATAAAAAAAGAGCCCAAAAATAAAAATCCCTATAGAGATAGGGATTAATATATCGGCATATAGTTCCTTGGAAAAGGATATACTGAGTATAACATATAGGACTACTTATAATTGTGAAATAGATGTGAAAGTAATGTGAAAAATAACATAATAAAAGCACTGTTTTAGCTAATGAACTAAAACAGTGCTTTTCTTTTTGATTGAACAGTTGCTGCATTTTCATCATGTATGCCTGCATCTTTAATAATTCGTTGTTTTGCTTTATTTAATAGATGGTTTACCGCTTCTCCAAAATAGTTAGCTTCGCTTTTTGTGCGGGCTTCTCGTAAACATTTATAGTTTTCTAGCAGTTCCTCTTTTTCAGTGTTTGTTAAGAAATCTTCTATTTTCTTTTTTGTCATACGAAACACCCTTTCTTCTGACAAACGACGCAATAGAAAATATTTATTGTTTATTATAGCAATAATTTTTAAAGAAAGTACAGACTAACGTCGTAATAATTTGTCAATTTCTTGAATCTTCTCATCAGCTTTCCCAATTTGTTTATTTTTAGCCTGCTCACCACCGAGCGCTTGGTGTAGTAAGAAAGTCTGACCGGAAATAGCAGTCACAATGGATACTTTAATAATTTCTTTTATTAAGGTGACATCGAATAAAACGAGTCCAAGAAGTGCAGCTAGACTACCAGTGAAAATATCAGTCAAAAACCCAAAGTGAAAAAAAGTTTTCAAACGGCGTGGAAGCAATAACTTACCTTGGTTATTGATTAGATGGGAAACGAAACCGGTAATGCCACCAACGAGAACAGCAGTTAGCCATTGATACATTTCCATCGAATCCACTCCTTTTAGTGAATAAGATTCGATTATTTTATATTGATTCCTTTTAATATTTCATAGAAGCATATTGAGAAAGTTTGTTTGGTTTTTTTCTATATTCAATTTAATTGTATCAGAAAAATCTGATATATATGAGTCTATTATATGAAGCAGTTATTCCTTAATATGAATGTAAAAAGGGGTGCGTGATATGAATATAGATTACCGAATAAGAAGTGTGGATGGTTATACAAAAAATATAGGGGAATTAGTCAGCATGCTGGAGCATACAAGGGCTGTAACATTCCTGGAAATAAAAAATCTATCGGTTGAGCAATTAGATTTAATGATACAGAGTGGAGGGAATTCCATTGGAGCGTTACTAAAGCATATAGCAGCTATTGAAAAAGCACATCAGTTTATTTCATTTCAAGAGCGTGACTTTACAAAGGAAGAATTAGAAATATGGAAAGACGCACTCTATTTAGGAGAATCGGGGAAAACGATTCGTGGTCATGAAATAAAATATTATGTCCAACTTCTACAAAGTGTTCGAGAAGAATCACTGAAGTATTTGGGTGAACAAGGTGATGAATGGCTCATGTCAGAAAGAAAGTGGCTTAACGGTGTAGCGCATAACCAGTACTATTTGTGGTTTCACGTGCTAGAAGATGAGATGAGTCACCGTGGGCAAATTAGAATGATAAAAAATAAATTATTCGAAAATTAAGTTAAATAAGGTAGCTTTTTGTATGGATATTCCATATAATGAGAGTAATTAAAATGAGAACGGGGTGATGTATTATGGCGAACATAACTTATATGAATAATAAACCAAATACAAAGGTGGATGGAAAGGGCGAGACTGTATAAGTTAGCGCGCGATCCTTCCGCTTAGCTTACACTAGGGAGGATATCAATTTGAACCAAAATATTTTAGAATCGTTCGGCTGGGATTCTTTTTTTGAGGAACAAGCTGTAGAGAACTTTGAAGTAGGGCGTATTTTACTCGAGCATAAGCATATATATCGAATTATTTGTAATGATGGTGAATATATGGCAGAGCTGTCTGGTAAGTTTCGGCATGAAGCAGTAACGAAGGGTGATTATCCAGCGGTTGGTGATTGGGTATATATAAAGAAAATAGAGAATGAAAAGAAAGCAATTATTCATCGTATTTTTCCGAGAAGAAGCTCTTTTTCTAGACAAGAGGCCGGTACTCGAACGGAAGAGCAGGTAATAGCAGCAAATGTAGATTATCTATTTTTAGTGAATGCACTTAACCATGATTTTAACGTAAGAAGAATAGAGCGCTATTTACTATTAGCGTATGAAAGTGGTGCAATGCCTGTTATTGTTTTAACAAAGAGTAGCTTATGTGAGGACGTGGAACAGAAAATCGTTGAAACAGAAGCTGTGGCAATTGGTGTTCCGATCTTCGTTGTTGATAGTTTAGAACATACTGGTATTGAATCGTTGCAGCAATTTGTTTCTTCAGGAAAAACAATTGCTCTAGTCGGATCATCTGGGGTTGGAAAATCCACTTTGTTAAATGCACTTATAGGAATTGAAGTAGCAAAAACGGGTGATATTCGAGAGGAAGATAGTAAAGGGAGGCATACGACAACTCATCGTGAATTGTTCCGATTACCGAGTGGTAGTTTAGTTATTGATACTCCTGGTATGAGGGAGCTACAGCTTTGGGAAGGAAGCGATGCAATTCAAACAACATTTTCTGATATTGAAGAACTAGCAAAAACGTGCCGTTTTAGGGACTGTAAGCATGAAAATGAGCCAGGGTGCGCAGTGCATAGTGCAATTGATAACGGGATTATGACGATAAATCGTTTGCAAAGCTATAAAAAATTACAAAGAGAACTAGCGTATTTCATTAGAAAACAAGATGCTATTCTTGCAAGGGCAGAGCGTGATAAGTGGAAAAAGATTTCTAAACAGCATAAAAAAATGTGAAAAGTCAAAGGGTGGTTCCCTTTGGCTTTTTGTATTTGTAAATTTTATAATAATATTATTCATATATATGGACAAAGGGAAATTAATTGTTTAAACTTTACAAAGTATTCATCATAATAGGTTATGAAAATAATAATTAGGGAATGGGAAATATTTATAATTCGTTAGATTTAACTTTTAAAATTGAAAAGCAGGAGGTTTGTAATGGGTAGACTATTAAATTGGTTTCGTGATATGAAAGTAGCAAAAAAACTATTAATTTCATTTTTTGTTATTTTAATTGCGGCTGTCTCTATTATAGGAGGCATGTCTTATCAAACAGCTAAAAAGAATTTTGAATCACAAATTACGAGCAGTGCTCACGACAATATAAAAATATTAGATAATTTAATCAATCAAATGATTGAGGCGAAATTTAATGATGTAAATAATTTTGCACGGGTGATTCAAGGGAATATGTATCAAGGGGATAATCAAGAGGAATTAAGAAAAATATTATCACAATATATCAATTTGAATAAAGATGTTGAACAAGTATATGTTGCTGGAAACGATAAAAAATTTGTACAAGAACCAAATATACAAATGGCAGCAGACTACGATCCAACAGAACGTTCTTGGTATAAAGATGCAGTAGCAAAACAAGGTGGTATTGTAATTACTGAGCCGTATAAGGCAAAAGGAAATGGACATATTGTCGTAACGATTGCAAAACAAGCAGAAGATAAAAACGGTGTTGTAGCGGTAGATTTAAGTTTAGATAATTTATTAAAAACAACGAAGTTAATTAATATTGGTAAAAAGGGATATGCTTTCATCTTAGATGGGAAACAAAAAATAATTGCACACCCTCAAGAAAAATCAGGAGAAAAAGCAGCCGATTCTTGGGCAAAGAAAATTTATGAAGATAATCATGGGGCTTTTTCTTATACGTATGACGGTAGTGAAAAACAAATGGTATTTGCTACAAATGTAAAAACAGGTTGGAAAATTGGCGGGACTATGTACTCAAATGAAGTAATTGAAGCTGCGCAGCCTGTATTTTATAATATGTTAATTGTTATGTTCATTTCATTAGTTATAGGTGGGGCACTTATTTATTTTGTGACACTTTCTATAACAAAGCCCTTAAAAAGATTAGTTGTCACTTCTAAAGAAATAAGTGAGGGAGATTTAACGCAAACAATTGATATTCATTCTAATGATGAAATCGGTCAACTTGCAAAAGGATTTAATGAGATGACAGATGCATTGCGAACATTAATCGGAAGAATTAATACTTCGGCTGGACATGTTGCAGCAGCATCAGAAGAGCTAACAGCAAGTGTAAGACAGGCGAGTGAAGCGACTGAGCAAATTACGATGGCAATGGACGAAATATCAAGCGGGGCAACAACGCAAACGACAAGTGTAGAAAATGGGGCAATGTTACTATTTGATGTAACAGAAGGCATTCAGCATGTAGCAAATAGTTCATCATCAATTAGTACGGCTTCGGCTCATACTCGTGAAAAAGCAGAAAATGGTGGGAAACTAGTCGGAAAAACAGTAAATCAAATGCAGTCAATTGCAGAATCTGTTTCACAATCAGATGAGGTTATTCAGTTACTAAATAATAAATCAAAGCAAATTGGTGACATATTAGAAGTAATTCAAAATATTGCAGATCAAACAAATCTTCTAGCTTTGAATGCAGCAATTGAAGCTGCAAGAGCGGGAGAGCACGGAAGAGGATTTGCAATTGTTGCAGATGAAGTACGTAAATTGGCGGAGAAGTCTAGCGTATCTTCTAGTGAAATAAGTAAATTAATATGTGAAATACAAGATGACATGAGTAAGACAGTAAAGTCTATGGGTCATGTAAATGAAGAAGTTCAATCTGGACTTGTTATTGCAAATGAAACGAAGCAAAACTTTACTGAGATTTTACAATCTACAAATGAAATTGCCGATCAAATTAAAACGATGGTTGAAACGGCTAACGGGATGTCAAAAGGTGCAAATGAAGTGTCTATTTCGGTAGGACAAATTGCAATGACAGCGCAGAATAATGCGACGAGTACTCAAAACGTTGCAGCATCAGCAGAAGAACAATTAGCGTCCATTGAGGAAATTAGTTCTGCGGCGGGTACATTATCTCAAATGGCTGAAGAGTTACAAGGGTTAATTGAAAGATTTAAAGTTTAGCAGAGGACAGGCAACTCCCAAATAGTAATATGCTATTTGGGAGTTGCCTGTTTTTATTATATAAAAGTAAATGGGGATGGAGAGTATTTTTATAATATTTAAAGGTATATTTTATATAATATTTGTCGAAAAATAGAGGTATTTGTTAACTTTGTGTATAATAAGAATCATATAGAATACAAATAAAGGAGATAAATATGGGAGTGTACTGGGGTACCAAAAGACATTCTTGGCTTAGTTATGTCTCATTTTGGTTAAGTATTTCGTTTTTCATGGTTTTTCTCATTGAAGTGTTTATTTTAAAAACACTTTCAAATAGTTCGGTGCAAATTGTTAAATACTTTTATTTTATATTTGTACCAGTAAACATCTTTCTTAGTTTAAAGTTACTCTTTAAGAAGAATGAAAAGAAAGCATTACCTATTTTTAGTTTCATTGTATCCTTATTATTTACAATTTTAATACTAGTATTAGCATTAGCAGCTACGGGGAAATTCTTTTAAGGAGAGTGTTATAAGTCACTCTTCTTTTTTTTGTTGAGAGCAAATAATGAATGGGTATAGGTTTAAAATGTAAGGGGGGATTAAGTAATAAATTAAGCTACATAATAATGAAGATTGAATAAAGTGTTTTATATATACTTATGAAGCAAATGAATACGGTAAAAACGACGATATATGGTACAATACATATGGATAGTGATAGAGATAAAGGGTATATAAAATACTCATCGTTTTTTAGTAAGAGAGGGGTTATCTTATGCTATACGAGGATTTGATGACATTGTTTCAAGCAGCTCCGAAAGAAGAAGGTAGAGGCGGCTGGAAATATATAATCCAGGAACGAAATGATAAATATGAAATTGTTAATGAAATGTTGAAAAATCAAATGAGTGTTGAATTGTATTTTAATGAATATGATGAGGTGAAAATCACTTTATATAAAGATGGAATGCCTATTTCGACGATGCAAAGAATTGCGATTTCAAAAGTTGAATTAGACGAAGAAGAAGAAGGGATTCAATTCGTTTTAGAACGTATGCCTAGTCGGATGATTCGGTTGCAATTAAAGCCGTATTTAGCACTCGAAATGGGGCCGTACTGGGAAGTATGTGATGATTGTGAATGAACATATAAAAGAAGCATCCAATAACATGGATGCTTCTTTTATGTTTTTTGAAGTTGTTTAAAAGCAATAATTGGAAGTAAAATGATGCTGACCCACCCGATTATAGGATATAGAATGTGGAGTAATTCACTGTAACCAACGTAACTAAAGCAATAACTTATTAGTAAAATGAAGAAAATAATATTGTTATTTTTCCAGCCAGTGATGGATTGCATTTGTTTTGTCATTCCGAACACATTGCCAACTAAAGTTGTGAATACTTCACCGAAAATGATAAGAACAAAGAAAAAGTGAAAAGTGGCATTGAATTTTCTTATGACTTCAGCCATTGGAATGTTATATTGATAAAATTGGTCGACTGATAAGATAGCTAAATGGCTACATAATAATATTAAAGAAAGTCCTGCCCCACCTAAAATACCGCCCCATAAAATGGCCTTTCGATCTTTTACTTCACTGGCTAACGGGACGAGGACGCTTTGGGCGAGAGAAAGATTTAAGGCGACATATGTAATAGGACTAGTTATCCACTTCATATTCCAGCTTTCTGCAGGAATAGTATTGCTAATAGGAGTTGTACCGTGAAAAAACGTTGTAATAGCAAGTCCGATAATGAAAATCATCATAATAGGTACGACAAGTGTATTAACTTCAAAAACCCCTTGTAACCCGCGACTACCTATAATGAGACAGGCGATTACTGTAATGAAAATACCGAGTTGTCTTGGTAAACGAAGTTGCTCTTCAAATACCGCTCCAGCGCCTGATAACATAACGCTCGTTACACCAAATAATACGAGTAATAATAGTGTATTTACAACATTTCCAAATACATCCCCAAATAAGTATTTGTTAAATTCTTGCGCTGAAAATGCACCGATTTGTGAGGAGAGTAACATCATCTTTGTGCCAAGCCAAATAAAAAAAAATCCACTTACACATATACCAATAGTTCCATAAAATCCGTTCACTGTAAAAAATTCAACAATTTCTCGTCCAGTAGCAAATCCAGCTCCAACGACTGTTCCAATATAAGTAGCAGCGACTTTCTTTGCTACTTGCCATTGTTGATTGTCCATGTTATCCCTCTTTCTACTACGATGAGCTTGATTTACTATTATGCATATGTATGAGCTTGGACAATTAGACGTATGAACTGTTAGAAAACATACATGAATGAAAAGATATTAGGGAAGTATTAAAGGTGTTAAAACTTTGTTACATATGAGCCAATCGTTCGAAAGGATAGGAAAAGTATGGTAATATGTAACTAGGTTCTTAAAAGACAAACATTATGAAATGATAAGAGGAGTGGATTGTATGAGTACGAAAACAAATGTTGTTGAAGTATTAAACAAGCAGGTAGCAAACTGGAATGTGTTATATGTGAAACTACATAATTATCATTGGTATGTGACAGGACCACACTTCTTTACATTACATGAGAAATTTGAAGAGTTTTACAATGAAGCTGGAACGTATATTGATGAATTAGCAGAACGTATTTTAGCATTGGAAGGTAAGCCGTTAGCGACAATGAAAGAATATTTGGCAACATCTAGTGTGAATGAAGGGACAAGCAAGGAATCTGCAGAAGAAATGGTGCAAACATTAGTGAATGATTACTCTGCATTGATTCAAGAATTAAAAGAAGGCATGGAAGTTGCTGGTGAAGCTGGCGATGAAACATCAGCGGACATGTTGTTAGCAATTCATACAACATTAGAACAACATGTATGGATGCTAAGTGCGTTCTTAAAATAAAGTGAAACTTTAATCAGTGGGGGGCTTACTGCCCATTAAAGTGGGATAAATATAAGAATATAAAGAAAAAAGTCATTGAAAAATTCTTTCAATGACTTTTTTGTGATTTTTCAGTTTTCTTTTATGCTATAATATAGTAAAAAGGAGGCGATGCGATGTTTCGCTTTTTCAAAACTGGAAAAGAAGAGCGTGAAATTACGAAAGATGAATTGGAACAAGCGATGGCCAAGTTTTTAGAAAAGAATGCTAATATCGTTTATACAGTATTAGTAAATGATGATTATACAGTGAATTATGATTTGTTAAAGCCGTATTTACCTGCATTTCCAACAAACCATTTTCTTATTACGAAGGAAACGCTTGAGGTATTTGAACATACAGAAGAAAACTTAAACTTAGTGAAAGAAATTGATATCGTACAAAAGGCAGTAGATCAGTATGTAACAGAAAAAGAAATGTTTCCAATTGTAGAAGGTAGTGAAGATCGCCTCATATGCGGAATGAAACTAGGACCTTACTTAGATCGTATATTAAAAAGAGACTTATATATTTCAGAAAAACATTATTTAGTTTCAAGTAAACCAGATAGAAAAAAACAAAAGAGTGGGTAGATGTATTGAGAACAACAATAAATATATTGTTGTCTTTTTTTGTGTGATGAACTATTAAAAGAAGCTATTAAATATATAGAAGACAAAAGTAATAAGTAGTAAGAAAGGGAGATGCATCATAATGGATGTATCTCCCTTTTATCCTTATAAATGAAAAGCATTCGCTAGTAAGCGATAAGAATTTAATTTATCTTCAAATCGATGAGTAATTGTGACAATCATAAATTCATCAGTATTGTACGCTTTGCTTAAGTTTACGATTTGTTCTTTCACAGAAGAGGGATCACCGACGATCATACGTTGACGATTCTCTTTTATACGGAATAAATCATAGGCGCTGTATGAATAATTTTGTGCAGTTTCAATAGAAGGTGTACCAGTTGTACGCTTTCCTTGTTCTAGTAATAAGATTGATAAATCTAAACTAGAAGCAATTTTTTCCGCCTCTTCAGTTGTTTCACCGCAAATAACAAAAATAGCGACGATTGATTTTGGTTTATCTCCTAAATAGGAAGGTTGGAATTGTTTTTGATAGGCCTCCATTACCTCGGGTCCACCGTATCCGTTTATGAACTGTGCGAATGCAAAAGAAGCACCTTGTTGTGCGGCAATCTTTGCACTCTCTCCGCTAGAGCCAAGCAACCACATGTCAGGAGATGTGGGAATTACAGGAGTAGCCTTTAAATTTGCATAATGATGGTTTTCTGGTACTTGATCATGTAAGTACATTGCAACATCTGCAATTTGCTCTGGATATTGATCAAGTGAGACCATTTTTCCTTCTTGAAGTGCGCGAGTTGCAATGGGCATACCACCAGGTGCTCTGCCGACACCAAGGTCAATACGATTTGGATAAAGCGCTTCTAAAACACGGAAATTCTCAGCAACTTTATACGGACTATAGTGTGGCAACATGACACCACCCGAACCGACTCTCATCCGCTCTGTTTTCGCTGCAATATGAGAAATAAGTATTTCTGGACTTGAGCCAGCAAGGCTTACAGAATTATGATGTTCTGATACCCAAAAGCGTGTATAGCCGAGTTTTTCAACTTCTTGCGCAAGCGTAACTGTATGTGAAAAAGCTTGGGCTGCCGTACTACCATCTGAAATAGGGGATTGGTCTAATACACTTAATTTGATCATAGAATATACCTCTCAATCTTAATGTACATCCTATTATATATTTACTTACGAAAAATGCGTAATGAAATGCTCAAAATAAAAAGTGGATAAATTACATATCCACTTTTAACGTGAAAATCCTCGTTCATAATGATTCATTTCGACTACATTTAGAATATATTCGTAGTTATCAATCTCAAGTTTTAGTTGTTCACGTTCTTTTTTAGATAGATGCATATTACTAAGTTTGTTGCATAGCTGTTGTTTCTTTTCTTCTAAATACTTCTTTGTAGCATTGTAGTCGTAAGTTGGTTTCATTTTCAACCACTCCTTATTTGCTGTTGCTATATTATACGAAGCGTGAAGAGATGTGAGAGCGATCTCTTATGTATTTTTAGTGAATATTCAACTTGCTCTGTTGTTATGTTTATAGAAATTTATGAATAAAATGCACTAAACGACTAATGCCCATTTGATGAAGTAAGGGGTGGAATTGTGCAGAAAGATATAATGTATAACACGGAGATGGATGAAACGTTAAAAATTATAGATAAAGGATTAAAGAAGACGACGAGCCCGAAGCAAATTATTGTAGTAGGGGCCGGCATGGCTGGATTAGTTTCGGCATCTTTATTAAAAGCTGCGGGACATGAAGTGAAGATTTTTGAGGCAAACAACCGGGTAGGTGGCCGCATAGAGACAGTTAGAATGGAAGATACCGGTTTATATTTGGATGTAGGGGCGATGAGAATTCCGTATTCGCATACATTAACGATGGCATATATAAGAAAATTTGGGCTACAGGTAAGCCCTTTTATTAATAGGAATGAGACTGATATTATTTACGTAAACGGCCGAAAAACGACATTAAAACAATATGAAAAAGATCCAAATATATTAAAGTATCCTGTGGAAATGAATGAAGTTGGGAAAACGTCTGAGGAGCTATTATTGTTAGCGGTGCAGCCTATTATAAATTTTATTAAAAAGAACCCAGAGAAAAATTGGGATGTTGTAGTAAAGGATTTCGGGAGATACTCTACAGGGCAATTTTTAAAATATCACCCTTATCAATATAATACTTACTTTTCACCAGTAACAATTGAGATGATTGGCGTTTTGTTGGATTTAGAAGGTTTTTTAGAAAGGTCATTCGTTGAGACATTACGTTTTTTATACATTATGCAAGAGGAGAGCGGATTTTGTGAAATAATAGGCGGGAATGATAGATTGCCAAAATCTTTTTTACCACAATTAGAGGAAGATATTATATATAATCAAAAATTAATGAAGCTACATCAGCATGATAATGGTGTGACAGCTTTCTATCGAAACGAAGAAACGTTTGAATATAGTAGTATTACAGGGGACTTAGTTATTGTTACCATTCCGTTTTCGACAATGCGGTTTGTAGAAGTAGATCCATTTGATTCTATATCTCATGAGAAATGGAAAGCAATTCGTGAATTGCATTATATGCCAGCGACAAAAATAGGAATTCAATTTAAAAGTCGATTTTGGGAAGAACAAGGACAGTTAGGTGGCAGAATTATAACAGATTTGCCAATTCGTTACGCTTATTATCCAAGCTATGGAATTGGAGAGAAGGGACCAGCTATGATGCTAGGAAGCTATACGTGGTCATATGATGCGTTGTTATGGGATGGTTTATCAAAGGGAGATCGTATTTATTACACATTACAAAACTTAGCAACGATATTAGGTGGTCAAGTATATGATGAATTCTTATCTGGTATATCAAAAAGTTGGACGTTGGATCCATATGCACTTGGAGGGTTTGCTCTATTTCAGGCAGGTCAAGAATCAGAGTTGCAACCAGCGATTGTCAAACCAGAGGGAAGAATATTCTTTGCTGGAGACCATACAACGTTATATCACGGATGGATACAAGGGGCAATTGAATCTGGCGTTCGTGTTGCGGTAGATGTAAATGAATTAAATGTATAAAATTCAGAAATTTCTTTACTGTATAGTTTGAGATGGATATTATTATATATAAAAGAATTATAGGGAGTGTTGAAAGTGAATCCGTTATTATTCGATTTTCCTTCTGAATTTTATACTGAAAGGCTATTGATTCGAATGCCGAAACCGGGTGATGGTAAAGCTGTATACGATGCCATTCAAGCTTCTATGAAAGAATTAAAACCATGGATGGTTTTTGCACAAAAAGAGCAAACAGAGGAAGAAGTAGAAGTGAGCATTAGAAAGTCACATATTCAATTTTTACAGCGTGAGGATTTAAGGTTACTAGTATTTTCGAAAGAAACAGGCGAGTTTATCGCATCTAGCGGATTGCATCGCATTAATTGGGATATACCACAATTTGAAATCGGGTATTGGATTGATTCGAGGTTTAGTGGAAAGGGTTATATGGTCGAGGCTGCAAAGGGGATAAAAGATTATGCTTTTTCTGAACTGAAAGCAAACCGCGTAGAAATTCGTTGTGATGCTTTAAATAAGAAGAGTAGAGCGATCCCTGAAAAATTGGGCTTTAAATTAGAAGGTACGTTAGAAAGTGCGAGTGTTGCAGTAGATGGAAATGGATTAAGGGATATGTGTGTATTTGCGATGACTAGAAATACATATGAAAAAGAAGAGCTGTAGAGAAACGGCTCTTCTTTTTGTGCATTATGGTACAGGATGTCCGTTAGAGCTTTCGAAAATTGTAAACCATTGTTGACGGTCTAAGTTAACTTTTGTAGCAAGAGCGGCTGTTTTAACACGATCTAATTTACCAGAGCCGATGATTGGCAACATTTTAGCTGGATGTGCAAGTAACCAAGCATACATAACCGTATCGATACTAGAAACACCTAGCTCAGTAGCAACTTTTTGCACAGTTTCACGTACACGTACAGCGCGTTCTGATTGACCAGTAAAGATTTCTCCGCCAGCAAGAGGTGACCAAATCATTGGATTGATTCGTTTTTCCTGACATAAATCAAGTGTTCCTTTTTCAAAATGCTCAAGTTGCAGAGCTGATACTTCAATTTGGTTCGTAATAAGCGGGAAATCTAAGTATGAACTTAACATATTGAATTGGGAAGGTAAAAAGTTAGATACACCAAAATGACGAACTTTTCCTTCTTGTCTTAAGCGAGAGAACGCTTCTGCCACCTCATTTGGATCCATGAAAGGATCAGGACGATGGATAAGTAATACGTCAATATAATCTGTATGTAAATTTTTAAGTGAAGCTTCTGCGCTTTGAATAATATGTTCTGCACTAGTGTTGTAGTGAGCAACATAACGCTCTGGAAATTTCGGTGATGGGGGAGCGATTCCACATTTTGTGATGATTTGCATGTTTTCGCGTAAGGAAGGCTTTAGTTGTAATGCCTCTCCGAACAGTCCTTCACACGTATAACCGCCATAAATATCAGCGTGATCAAAAGTAGTAATTCCCATATCCATACAATCTTCAATGAAAGAAAGTAACTCTTGTTTCGTCATATTCCATTCTGCTAAACGCCAAAACCCTTGAATAATACGAGAAAATTCTAGCGTTTCGGCCATTTGAACTCGTTCCATTATAAGTACCCCCTTGATGAATGATTATTATTTTGAAAAGGCTTTCTTACTACATATTATTATATAGTTTGAGGGGCGTACAAACAATAAATATGTTTTGCTATAAAAACGATTTTTTCTATATGCTATAATGTAGAAACATATAGCTATAAGGAGATGTAAGGCATGATTCCAGTAACAATATTAACTGGTTTTCTTGGATCAGGGAAAACGACATTATTAAATCGTATTTTATCAGAGAATCACGGTCAGAAATTAGCGGTGATCGTAAATGAAATCGGGCAAATTGGTATTGATAATCAGTTGATTATGAATGTTGAAGAAGAAATTATGGAAATGACAAACGGCTGTTTGTGCTGTACTGTACGTGAGGATTTACTCGTTGCGTTAAAACAATTACTGGACGTAAAAGCAGAAGGGAAAATGGACTTTGATGGATTAGTAATTGAAACGACTGGTCTTGCAAATCCAGGTCCTATTATTCAAACATTCTTTTTAGATCCTGTTATTCAATCTGCATACCAAATTAACGGTGTTGTAACAGTAGTAGATAGTTATCATATACATAAACATTTTGAAAAAGGGCTAGAAGCAAAAGAACAAATCGCATTTGCTGATGTTGTATTAGTGAATAAGTTAGATTTAATTGAAGAGAGTGAAAAAGAAAATCTCTTCCATGAACTTCAAGGAATAAACCCGACTGCAAAGTTAATTCAGTCGACTAATTGTGATGTGGATATTCCATCGTTACTACAAATTCAAACGTTTAAAACGAAAGATACGTTACAAATTTATCCTCATACAGAGCATAATCATTTAGAAGGTGTAAAATCGTTTGTACTACGCGAAGAGCGTCCGTTAGATTTACAAAAACTAAATGAGTGGATGTCAGCTGTCGTTCAAGAACTAGGAGAATACTTATATCGCTACAAAGGAATTTTATCGATTGATGGAGTGGATAAACGTATCGTTTTCCAAGGTGTACATACGTTATTTGCTGCTTCGTATGATAGAGAGTGGCAAGAGGGCGAAGATCGAGTAAGTGAAGTTGTTTTCATCGGAAAAGATATTAATAAAGAATGGTTCCAAGCACATTTCGAGGAGTGTGTGAAATAAGTCTGCGCATATTGCAGGCTTATTTTTTGGATTAACTAAGCACTTTGTAGAAAAATGCTAGATTGCAAAAAATGAAGGATAATAAAAAAGCCTGTTTTCACAGGCTTGTATGTTCATCTAAAAGTAACTCCATTACAACACCGACAACAGGGCCTTCATCATCAATATCGCCATTTAAACGGAATCCAAATGATTCATATAATCCCATTGCAAGTTTGTTATCTGGATGTAAACTTAAATAAATTGTTTTACATTCAAATTTATTTTGTAAGAATTGAATGAGCAAGCGAAGGAAACGTTTTGCGTATCCTTTTCCTTGATATTGTTGGTCAATCATAAAGCGATCTAACCATACGCTTTTACGTTTTTCACAATACCATCCATACATTGCATATCCTACAAGTGTTTCTCCATCATATAAACCTACTGACGTTCCGTTTCCCTCATATAATGATTCTGCTAAAGAAAACGCATTGCTTTCAATAAATTGCTGCTGGTCTTTTGCGACGTTTAAAGCAGCTACCGAACGCCAATTTTTTTCTGTTACTTCACAAATGTGAAGAGTCATAATTCCAACTCACCTTCTAAAATGATATAGCTTGAAAGCTAATATGGATAATTTTACTTGTTATTTTGGTCAAGTCAAGCAGAAACACATAAAAAAGAAGCTGAATGTCGTATTCAGCTTCTTATCAAAAGTTGGTTAGTTAGTAGCTTCTTTCAATGTGTTTACGTTTTCTTCCATTAAAGTGAAGTAATCTTTATTATTTTTCGCATCGTCTTCAGAAATAGTAGCTAAGTGATTTAAGCGTAAAATCTTTGTACCTGTTTCTTTTTGAATAACGGATGCTACTTTTGGAGTAGAAAATGTTTCAAATAAAATATATTTTAGATTATGTTCTTTTACTGTTTTTGTAATGTCAGCAAGTTGTTTTTGAGATGGTTCATCAGAAGCTGAAATACCGGCGATAGCAATTTGTTTCAGGCCATAGCGTTGTTCCCAGTATCCATAAGCCGCATGAGAAACTAAAATATCTTTCGTTTTTGCATTCGCAACTGCTGCTTTAAACTGATCATCTAAATCAGTAAATTTTGTTTGAAGTGCTGCGAAGTTTTTTTCGAACTCTTGTTTATGGTCAGGTTGTAATGCTACAAGTGCATTTTTAATTTTTTCTGCCTGTTTCATTGCTAGAGTAGGGTCTAACCAAATGTGTGGGTCTTTATCGTGATGATGTTCATCCTCTTTATGGCCGTCTCCGTGATCATGATGCTCTTCTTCAGTAGAAGTACGCAGTTCAATACCTTTTGATGCATTTACAATTTTAACGTTTTCTTTTTGTAATGTTTTTTCCATTTTTTCAGCAAATGGTTCTAATTCAGCGCCGTTATAAACGAATAAATCGGCTTTTGCAACTTGTACTGTTTGTTTCTGACTTGGTTCAAATGTATGAGAATCTGCACCAGGTGGGTAAATTGCTTCAACAGTTACATAGTCACCACCAATTTTTTTTGCAAAATCTGCAAGAGGAAAAATAGTTGTATAAACAGTTAGCTTTCTGTCTTTCTTGGCATTACCTTCTTTTGTATTTGAGCAGCCAGTAAAAATTAAAGTGAAAATAAGTAAGAATGAAAGTATAGTCAATCTTTTAGGCATGAAGTTCTCCTCTTTTCTTTTTTTACGGATATATTTTCCCCAATTATAGAAGAAAAATATCATTTTAATACAAAACGGAATAATTACGTTTTAGTTTGCGAACTTAGTATAATACATCTTTTATAAAGTTGCAATAAATAATAATCATTCCGATTTGATTTTGTTATAAAGTTGTCAAATATAGATGTGTTATTTTTGCAAATACATGCATATGTGACAACGCAGTGTTCATATATATGAAAGGAGGGTGTAGAGGGGGATGAGTATTTGGGTTACTTAATGGAAGCTATTTTATTGATATTAGCGGTAGTACTACCATTAGCCGTAGTCTTAATTTTTTTAAGAAGATTAATAAGTAATTTAGGAGATGCATCAACCGTAACAAAATTACGAGAGAAAGATGAGAAAAAAGAGTGAGTAAAGCACTATGCGTACGCATAGTGCTTTACTTGTGGTAAAATGAGAGAAGGAAACTCCTAAAAGTTGTATGTTACTAAAGGAGAGAAAAGTAAAATAAGAGGTATATGCATATATGAATAAGCGAACAGCGTTAGTACTTGGTGCAAGTGGTTTAGTTGGGCAAGAGATAACGCGTCTATTACTTGAATCAGATTACTACGATTCGGTTACTATTTTTGTAAGAGAACCAATGCAATGGCAACATGAAAAGTTACAGCAAAAGCAAGTAGATTATTTGGCATTAGAGGAATATAAAGAGTTCTTTGCTGTAGATGACGTATTTAGTTGTCTAGGAACAACAATCAAAAAAGCAAAAACGAAAGCTAATTTCAAAAAGGTAGATTATGAATATACGTTACGAGCGGCTTGTTTAGCTGAAAAACAAGGGGTGCAAAATTTCCTTGTTGTGTCCTCAATGGGAGCGAATCCTAAATCGTTTTTCTTTTATTCACAAGTGAAAGGAAGAATGGAAGAGGAATTGCAAAAGTTAGTAATCGGTGGTATTCACATTTTTAGGCCATCTTTATTAGTAGGAAATCGACAAGAATTTCGCTTTGGTGAACGAATGGCGGAAAAATTATCTCGTATGATTCCTTTTATATTTAAAGGAGCCTTCAAAAAGTATAAACCAATTTCAGCTAAAGATGTGGCAAAAGGGATGTATATAACTGCATTGCGAGAAGAATCAGGTATCCACATTTATAATTCGAATGAAATTACAACGATAGAATAAATAAAACCGAGAAGAAAAGCTTCTCGGTTTTATTTATTGGTACTGATTTTCCCAGGCGCTCGCTCGTATTGATACGGTTCTTCTAACTCAAAGCCAAGTTCATTGGCGGCTATTCGTGGGAAGTAAGGATTGCGAAGTAACTCACGTCCGATAAAAATTAAATCTGCTTCGTTATTATTTAAAATTTGCTCTGCTTGTGCCCCAGTCGTAATCAATCCAACTGCACCAGTTGCAATGTTAGCATGTTCTTTAATATGTTTAGCATATTGTACTTGATACCCAGGATAAACATCGATGCGTGCAGGTACAACAGCCCCAGAGCTACAATCGATTAAATCTACTCCTTGTTCTTTCATCCATTTCGTATACTGAACATAATCTTGAACTGTTAACCCGTCAGGATGATAATCATTTGCTGAAATACGGACAAATAACGGTCCGTTCCAAACTTTATTTATGGAGTCAATGATTTCGCGTAAGAAACGATAGCGGTTTTCAGGTGAACCACCATATTCATCAGTCCGCTTATTGGTAAGTGGAGAAAGAAATTCATTAATAAGATAACCGTGAGCACCGTGTATTTCAATAACGTCAAATCCAGCTTGTTTGGATCGTACTGCAGCTTGCTGAAAAGCTAATACAGTATCTTTAATTTGGTGTTTGCTCATCTCTATTGGCATTTTCATTGTTTCATTAAATGGAATGGCTGAAGGAGCTAACGCATCTGTTTCTAATTCTGCTTTTCTTCCAGCGTGAGCGAGTTGGATGGCAGCTTTTGCACCATTATCGTGTATAAAACTTGTCGTTTTATGTAAGCCTTCAATTAAACTGTCATCCCAAATGCCTAAGTCTTTATTTGAAATTCGACCTTCAGGTAACACGGCTGTTGCTTCAATCATAACTAAACCAACTTGACCGGCAGCTCTTGTTCCATAATGAATGAGATGGAAATTCGTTACTTGGCCATCCCCGTTTTCCGATGAATACATGCACATAGGTGACATAACAATCCGGTTTTTTAATGTAACATCTTTAATTGTATAAGGTGAAAAAAGTTTGTAATTCATCCAATAGCCTCCTAGATTGAAATTTCTTACATTGTATCATTCTCATTTTTGTTTCTCGAATAAAACGCTTATACGAAAAATTTTGTCTATTCGTGTTACAATAATGAATATGAATTGAATTGGAGGATGACATATGTACCAAGCTTATTATGAAAGTGAATTAGGCTTGCTAGAAATTACAGCGAACGATAAAGGAATTACGTCTGTTATATTTGTTGATGAGAGACAAGAAGAACATATAAATGAAATGATAGATCAATGTATAAATGAGCTAGATGAATATTTTAAGGGGAATAGAAAAGAGTTCACAGTCCCGTTGTCTGCTGAGGGAACATCATTTCAAAAAAACGTATGGGATGCGCTCTATACTATTCCTTATGGCGTAAGTGCTTCATATTTAGATATTGCCGAGAAGGTCGGAAATACGAAAGCTGTACGAGCAATAGGAGGAGCAAATAGTCGTAATCCCATTTCAATAATCGTTCCGTGTCATCGTGTAATAGGGAAGAGCGGAAAACTTGTTGGGTATGCGGGTGGTTTATGGAGGAAAGAGTGGTTATTAAAACACGAAGGTATTTTGAAATGACGTATGGATGGGAAGAGGGATTGTTTTGAAATGTATAAATTGTGGGCAACTTTGCGAGGGAAATCAGTTAAATTGTGAAAGTTGCCAGCGGAATTTGCATACTGAACAGAGTGAAGGAAGCTCGCTAATAGACAAGGAATTAGAAGTATATGTAGGGAGACAATATCCGTATTACAAAAGGAAATGGGAGCTTGAGGAAAAGCGGATTGCTAGGTGGAGCTGGAATGGTTGGGCAGCTATTTTCAATGTAGGTTGGCTCGGATATCGTAAGTATTATTTACCTGCAGCTTTATTTGTAGTGTTATTATTAGCGTGTGATGCGTTTTCTTATTATATGGGCTTCAACGTAGCATTGCCGATCATTAATATGGTGCCTCTTACGTTTCTATTACTCGTTTTTATTTTATTTGGAATGGCGATTTTTGCGAATGGATTATATTATCAATTTGCAGAAAGGCGTATATATCGAATAAAAGCAAGAGAAATTCAAGATGGATCGGTTGAAAAGTACCTCATTCGTGATAGTGGTGGAACGAGTAAAATGGGAGCAACAATTGTTACGATTTTAGCGGTTGCTAGTATTTTTATCAGCCATTTCTTTTTCCCGACTGATCGAGATATTATTCAAAAAGTTCGTACAAGCTCGCTATATGAATATCCATTCCTTTCAATTGGTGAATCGTTTGAAAATTATTTTAGAAATCCGGGTTGGGCATATTATCGTGGCACTGAAGGATTAGAATTGGTAGAGTTCCAAGGGGATAGTCCGGATATGTCGAAGAAAAAGGTTACGATCCAATTTGTTGTTGATTATAAATTAGGTGAGGTTGAGCCATACTCACTTATGATTAATGGCGAATCTAAAAATGAGGAAGAATTTTTAAAGATAATGGACGAAATATTTAAAGTTCAAAATCCATTTGACATAGAGGATGGATTACAAGTAAAAGCAATAGAAAAAGAAGTGGATAGAAGAGCTCTCTATCCGCTTCTTTTTTTATATATACGAAAATAATATTTGAAATAATCTGAATCTTTTGTATAATAATATGTATTATACTGGCTTTCATTTATCCCGCTTTAATGGGCAGTAAGACCCCCACCTCAAAATTCAGTCAAAGCAAAGAAGTTAGGTGGGGGGCAACTGCCCATAAAAGCCCGATTGGTTCAACTAATAATCAGTGGGGATGAATACCCCCCACTGATTAAAGTTTCACTTTATACATATAGATTGGGGGAAGGAACAATGAAGAGAAAGGCAACAACGATTGCTGCAGTTGCATTATCGACTAGTGTATTAGTTGCAGGTTGCGGAAATGGGGAGAAGGCATCTACAACGAAGAAAGAAACAGGTAAGGGGGCAGCAGATAAACAAGTATTAAACTTACTAGAAACAGCTGAAATTCCTTCAATGGATACGTCAAAATCAACAGACTCTGTATCATTCCGTGCCTTTGTAAATGCAATGGAAGGTTTATATCGTTTAGATAAGGATAATAAACCAACTCCAGGTATGGCAAAAGACGTGAAAATTAGTGAAGATAAAAAGACATATACATTTGAATTACGTGATGCGAAATGGTCAAATGGTGATCCAGTTCGAGCACAAGATTTTGTATATGCATGGCAACGTACATTAGATAAAGCAACGGCAGCTGAGTATGCATTTATTTTATTTGATGTGAAAAATGCACAGAAAGTAAATAAAGGAGAGTTACCGTTAGATCAATTAGGAGTGAAAGCGAAGGATGATAAAACGTTAGTAGTAGAATTAGAACAACCAGCACCATATTTCCTTGAGCTTACTTCATTCCCAACATTCTTCCCTTTAAATGAAAAATATGTGAAAGAACAAGGAGATAAATACGGATTAGAAGCAGATAAATTATTATATAATGGACCGTTTACGATGAGTGAATGGAAACATGAAAGAAGTTATCAGTTAAAGAAAAACCCTAATTATTGGGATAAAGATACTGTGAAGTTAGAAGAAATTAATGTGAATATTGTGAAGGAAACAAGCACAGGAGTAAATTTATATGATAGTGATCAAGCGGACCGTGTTATTTTAACTTCTGAATTTGTTGATAAATATAAAAAGAATAAGCCAGATGAATTTAAAACGAAGTTAGATCCACGTATGTATTTCTTACGATTTAACCAAAAAAATGCAACGTTTAAAAATCAAAAAGTTCGTGAAGCGATTGACCTAGCATATGATAAAAAAGGAATTGCAAATGTTATTTTAAATGACGGATCATTGCCAGCGTATTTCTTAGTACCTGAAAAATTTACGACAGGACCAGATGGGAAAGATTTCCGTACTGTAAATAAAAATTTCCGTGACAGTAAAGATAATACAGCAAAAGCAAAAAAATTATGGGAAGAAGCAAAGAAAGAACTTGGCCAAGATACAATTACAGTCGAATTACTAAATGATGATAACGGTAGTCGTAAAAAAGTAGGAGACTTTATTAAAGAAGAGTTAGAGAAAAACTTACCTGGTATTAAAGTGAATTTAAAACAACAGCCATATAAACAGAAGTTAGATTTAGAAAAGAAATTTGAATATGAATTCTCTTTATCTGCATGGAGTCCAGATTATCCAGATCCAATGACTTATATTGATATGTTTGTTACTGGAAGCTCATTTAACGAAATGGATTATTCTAATCCGAAGTATGATGAGTTAGTAGCGAAATCAAAAGGAGAACTATTAAAAGATGATAAAGCACGCTGGAATGCACTTGCAGAAGCGGAAAAAATCTTAATTGGTCAAGATGCTGCCATTTCTCCTACGTATCAACAAAGTACAGCATATTTAGAGAAACCGTACGTAAAAGGTATTGCGAATCATACGTTTGGTGGGGACTTCAGTTATAAGTGGGCATATATTACAAAAAAATAGTATAATAAAAGATGAGTGAATTTTCGCTCATCTTTTATTTGTATAGGAGGAATTATAGTTGTTAAACGGAATCAATCATCTTTGTTTTTCAGTATCTAATCTAGAAGATTCTATTGAATTTTACGAAAAAGTATTGGAAGGAGAATTATTAGTTAGAGGAAGAAAACTTGCATATTTTAATATATGTGGAGTATGGGTAGCACTTAATGAAGAAATACATATTCCGAGAAATGAGATTTATCAATCTTATACACATATTGCGTTTTCTGTTGAACAGAAAGACTTTGAAAGTCTACTGCAGCGATTAGAAGAAAATGATGTTCATATTTTAAAAGGAAGAGAACGTGATGTAAGGGATTGTGAATCTATCTATTTTGTTGACCCAGACGGGCATAAGTTTGAATTTCATTCAGGGACATTGCAAGACAGACTTAATTATTATAGGGAAGATAAACCTCATATGACATTTTACTAAGGAGGAAAAGAAGTTGCATGCGCTAGTAATTGGCGGAACAGGAATGCTAAAGAGGGTGTCTATGTGGCTTTGTGAGCAAGAGTTTCATGTTTCTATTATTGGAAGAGATGAAGTGAAATTAGAAAATGTTAAACGAGAGAGTGCTATACCAGAAAATATTACATGCCTTCCGTTAGAGTATCATAATGATGACGATGTAAAGGTAGCTATTAAAAACACAATTGAGCGGAATGGCCCAATAACATTAGTTGTCGCATGGATACACTCAAGTGCAAAGGATGCGTTATCACTTATTTGTAGAGAATTAGACTTGTCGTCTGAAACATACGAAGTTTTTCATATTTTAGGCAGTAAAGCGTCGAGAATAGCCTCACAAAAAATAGGCGGTACGCGATGTAGCTATCATAGAATAATTTTAGGTTTTATATTAGAAGATACATACGCAAGATGGCTTACTCATGAAGAAATATCGGATGGGGTAATAAAAGGAATTGAAAGTAAATGTAATGAATGGATTGTAGGACGAGTAGAACCTTGGGAATTGCGGCCAACATGGTAAGGGGGAATTGAAGTGAAGACAACGGTATATGTAACAAGGCATGGTGAAACGGAATGGAATGTAGCGAAGCGAATGCAAGGACGGAAAAATTCTGCTTTAACTGAAAACGGTATACTGCAAGCTAAGCAATTAGGAGAGCGAATGAAAGATTTATCTATTCATGCGATCTATAGTAGTCCGAGTGAAAGAACCCTTCATACTGCAGAGTTAATAAAGGGAGAACGTGATATACCAATAATCGCGGATGAGCATTTCTATGAAATTAGCATGGGTATATGGGAAGGACAGACCATTGATGATATAGAAAGGCAATACCCAGACGACATACAGTTATTTTGGTATGAACCACATCTTTTTCAGTCAACATCAGGAGAAAATTTTGAGGCTGTTCATAAAAGGGTAATTGAGGGGATGCAGATTCTATTAGAAAAGCATAAAGGAGAAAATATATTAATTGTTTCTCATGCGGCAGCGGCAAAGCTACTTGTAGGACATTTTGCAGGTATTGAAATAGAAAATGTGTGGGATGATCCATTTATGCATAGTGCTAGTTTGAGTATTATAGAATTTGAAGAAGATAAAGGTGAAGTGAAGCAATTTGCAGATATAAGTCATTTTCAGTAAGCATACAAAAAAGGCCGTGAAAACGGCCTTTTTTGTATGAAAAACTAGCAATTGCGTTTTTTGTACCAGAAGTGATCGAATTTCTTGTTTTTGCAAGATGGGAATTTATGTCCGCAACCTTTGCAATCATTCCATTTCTTTCCATCATCACACGAATCGTCGCAAGAGCCACCGTGTCCATTAGGGAAGAATTCGCATTTTTTACAGTAACATCGTTTTGTCCAGTAAAATTTCTTTTCAAAGCGTACACATTTTGTAACGAACGTACAATGTTTTCTACGAGTGCGTTTTGTAACTAACACACATTCTTTTCTACGTGTTACTTTCGTAACGAACGTCCATTTTTGAACGCGAACACGTGTACATTTCGTAACAAATGTCCATTTTTTTACATGCGTACATTTTGTAACGAACGTACAATGTTTCACGCGAGTGCATTTTGTTGTAGGGCAGTTACAATCTTCGCTACAGTCTATTTTTGTAGTGCAATCATCATCACAATCAAACGTACTTGGATCTTGATGTAAGAAATCTTCCATCCCCGCACTTTTGATTTCCTCAACAGCTTTTCTAATATCACGTTTCATAGAAATCCTCCTTATCATGTATTCAGGTGAAAAGGTATTCTTTTTCATTAACAGGATATGTATATAGGTATCTTTCTGAACAGGACAAGAGTGTAATTTTATATAAATGGTTGATAGCGGATGTATGGACAAGGCAAAGTGCATACATTGAATGAAGAGAACTGAGAAGGGATGTGAAAATATGCTACCTTCATATGATTTTTTTATTCATCCAATGAACCTAGTGGAATTGAAAAAAGACATTTGGTCAGACAGTCCAGTGCCAGCAAAATTAACTTATGGAAAAAAGAAGTATGACATTGATATCGTATACCGGGGTGCTCATATTCGTGAATTTGAGAAGAAATCTTATCATGTTATGTTTTACAAGCCGAAAAAATTTCAAGGTGCGAAAGAGTTTCATTTAAATTCTGAGTTTATGGATCCGTCTCTCATACGAAATAAATTATCTTTAGACTTTTTTCATGATATTGGTGTACTTTCACCGAAATCACAACATGTGTTTATAAAAATTAATGGTCAAATTCAAGGTGTATATTTACAGTTAGAATCAGTTGATGAAAACTTTTTGAAAAATAGAGGATTACCGAGTGGTTCTATTTATTATGCGATAGATGATGATGCAAATTTTTCTTTAATGAGTGAGAGAGATAAAGATGTTAAGACCGAGCTTTTTGCAGGTTATGAATTTAAATATTCGAATGAAAATAGTGAAGAACAGCTGAGTGAATTTGTATTTCAAGCGAACGCTTTGTCAAGGGAAGCTTATGAAAAAGAAATTGGAAAGTTTTTGCATGTAGACAAATATTTAAGGTGGTTAGCTGGCGTCATTTTTACGCAAAACTTTGATGGTTTTGTTCATAACTATGCACTATATCATAACGATGAAACGAACTTATTTGAAGTGATACCGTGGGATTATGATGCGACTTGGGGGCGAGATGTACAAGGGAGACCACTTAATCATGAGTATATTCGTATTCAAGGTTATAACACATTAAGTGCAAGATTGTTAGATATACCTATATTTAGAAAACAATACCGAAGTATTTTAGAAGAAATATTAGCAGAACAATTTACCGTTTCATTTATGATGCCGAAAGTAGAAAGTTTGTGTGAATCGATCCGTCCTTATTTACTACAAGATCCATATATGAAAGAAAAATTAGAAACATTTGATCAAGAAGCTGATATGATTGAGGAATATATAAATAAAAGAAGAAAGTATATACAAGATCATTTACATGAATTGGATTAATTTTGAAAGAGATTGGAACATTATCAATCTCTTTTTTTGTATAATAAAGATGTATTGGTAGAATTGACGTAATATGTACTTAATAAAGAATGGGGATGTGGAAACATGACGGTAAAATGGATTGAGTGGGCAAAACAAATACAATCTATAGCTCAAGCGGGTTTAACGTATTCTAAGGATGTGTATGATATAGAACGTTTCCAACAATTACGGGATATTTCCATTTCGATGATGTCACATTACACTAAGACAGATTGGGAAGTTGTAGAGGAGTTATTTGCAAGCGAGACAGGCTATCAAACACCTAAAGTTGATATAAGAGCAGTCGTTTTTCAAAATGAAAAGTTATTATTTGTGAAAGAAAAAAGTGATGGGAAATGGGCATTGCCAGGTGGATGGGCTGATATCGGTTATACGCCGACAGAAGTAGCAGCAAAAGAGGTTTTAGAGGAGACAGGGTTTGAAGTAGATCATTTTAAGCTACTCGCTATATTTGATAAAGAAAAACATCAACCATCGCCTTCAGCAACGCATGTATATAAAATTTTTATTGGCTGTAAAATTATTGGTGGTGAAAAGAAAACTAGTATTGAAACAGATGATGTGGAGTTTTTTGGTGAGGATGAACTGCCTAATTTATCGATTGCTAGAAATACAGAAGAGCAAATTAAACAAATGTTTGCCTACATAAAAGAACCTCAGAAAGAAATAGTAATAGATTAATAATGCTTATGCCGATAATAATGTTGGAATGAAGATATTGGCAGAATGCAACCTTTATGTAATAATGGGATGGTATGTGAAGAAAAAAGGAGATAGAAAATAAAATGTTAGCAAATATAATAGAACAGTTATTGCAGTTCTTTGCAAGCTTAGGTTATTTTGGGGTAGCGCTCGGTTTAATGATTGAAATTATCCCAAGTGAAATTGTACTTTCATATGCCGGTTTTTTAGTGGCAGAGGAGAAAATTAGTTTTGTTGGTGCTGTTATTGCAGGAACGATCGGTGGTACGCTAGCACAGATTTTTTTATACTGGCTTGGATACTACGGAGGACGTCCAGTTGTAGAGAAATATGGGAAATATCTGCTTATTAATAAACACCATTTAGACATAGCAGAAAATTGGTTTAAGCGTTACGGAGCAGGAGTAATCTTTTCGGCACGTTTTATCCCAGTCGTACGTCATGCAATTTCTATTCCAGCAGGATTAGCTAAGATGCCATTAAAACTATTCACACTGTATACAGTAGTTGCGATTATTCCGTGGTCAATACTATTTATATATTTAGGTGAAAAGCTTGGTGGAAATTGGCGACATATTAAAGAATATGCATCTGATTACACACATTACATAATTATAGGAGCGATTCTCTTTATTGCTCTATACTTCGGTTTAAAGTATTTCAAAAAGAAAAAAGCAGCGCGTTAAAGTCAATGATTTTTCATTGGCTTTTTTTACTTGTTTCGGTTCTAAAAAAAAAGAGTTGTCCATAATGTGTAATAATAAAGTGTAGCGGGGGAATGTGATGAAAGGGTCACCGTTTATACGTGGAACGATATTTTTAACAATGGCAACGATGATATCTAAAATGTTAGGGTTTATATATGTTATACCATTTACAGCTATGGTCGGTACGAGTGGGTATGTTTTATACACGTATGCTTATCGTCCATATACAATTATGCTCAGCATTGCGACGATGGGACTACCACTTGCAGTTTCAAAGATGGTATCAAAATATGATCAACTAAATGATTATCATACGGTTAAGAGAGTGCTGAAAAGTGGAATTGTTTTTATGTTTATAATGGGAATTATTTCGTGTTTTACGTTGTATATGCTAGCTCCGCATTTGGCTAAACTTGTAATCGATGGAAATGATCAAACCGGGAATAGTATAGCGGCGGTCACTACTAATATTCAAATTGTAAGTTTTGCGTTAATACTTGTACCAGTCATGAGTTTATTAAGGGGCTTTTTTCAAGGGTTCCAATCGATGGGGCCTTCTGCTCTAAGTGTAGTTGTAGAGCAATTTTTTCGGGTATTAACCATCTTGATAGGAAGCTTTGTCGTTATATATATTTTAAAAGCTTCTATCTCACTAGCTGTTGGTATTTCAACATTCGGTGCTTTTATGGGAGCGATAGGTGGACTAACTGTTTTAAGTGCGTATTACATAAGGAGGAGAAAGCACTTAAAGAAAAAAGAAATGGCAAGTATACCACAAACAACGAAATCTTTTTTCTCACTCTATAAGGAGCTTTTTACATATTCAATACCATTTGTTGTGGTTGGTTTAGCAATTCCGTTGTATCAGACGATTGACACATTTACAATTAATAAATTGCTTATACAAATGGGATATATGCAAGGAGAAGCAGAGAAGATTAATGCAATAATTGGACTTGTTCAGATGGTTGTACTTATCCCAGTTTCCGTTGCGACTGCTTTTAGTATGTCACTCGTACCTGAGATGACAAAAGCTTATACAGCAGGAAATGTGAAGTTGCTGTACAAACATTTTACGAGGACGAATCTATTAGTAGTAGGTATTACGGTACCAGCGGCGATTGGAATGATGATGTTAGCAAAACCGGTATATACTCTTTTATTCGGCGCCGGAAATGATCCAGAGATGGGAAGTATTATTTTACAGTATTACGCTCCTGCCTGTATACTATTTTCGCTTTTTACAGTAACAGCTGCGATGCTCCAAGGAATCAATCAGCAACAGAAAACGGTGCTAGGGTTAGTGATTGGCATTATTGTAAAGATAGTTTTAAATATTGTATTGCTTCCGTATTTCGATTATGTAAGTTTTATTATTTCAACATACGCTGGTTACACGATTTCAGTTGGCTTTAACTTGTGGATGCTTTCTAAATATGTTATAAAGGCAACATAAGCTTTTTAAGGCAGAGAGCGCTCTGTCTTTTTCTTTGTTTAAAATATTTTTCTTGTAAAAACGTTTTCAAAATAATTTTTCTATTGAAATTTAAACGTATGTTTCATATGCTGAGAATGGCGGTTCAAAAACTGTTATGTAAGAGAGGTAGATTCCTACATGTAAAAAGAATCGGGGTGATAGTATGTTAAATATTTATTTAACAGACCGAAACGGAAAACTACAAGAGATTGAGGAAATGCAAAAGGGTTGCTGGATTAATGTACTTCATCCAACGGAAGAAGAAATTCAATATCTAGTACAAACTTTAAATGTAGACTTAGATTTCATTAAAGACCCTTTAGATGACGAAGAACGTTCTCGTATTGAAAAGGAAGACAGTAATACTTTAATAATCGTGGATATTCCAACAGTTAGACATGATGAAGAAGGAAATTCGATTTATGACACGATTCCAATAGGTATGATTGTTATGCCAGATTGTTTTGTGACAATTTGTTTAGAGGAAAACCCAATATTTGAACGTTTTATTAATCAACGTATTAAAGAATTTTATACGTTTAAAAAGACACGATTTGCACTTCAGCTCTTATATACGATTTCTACTTATTATTTAAGATACTTAAAGCAAATTAACAGAAAAACAATTGATTTAGAGCATCAATTAAATCAGTCGATGAAAAATAAAGAGATTTTCACATTGCTAGGTCTTGAAAAAAGTTTAGTTTACTTTACCACATCATTAAAGGCGAATAAAATCGTAATTCAAAAGTTAATGCGTAACAGTACATTTTTAAAAATGTATGAAGACGATCAAGATTTATTAGAAGATGTATTAATTGAAAATAAACAGGCTATTGAAATGGCGGAAATATATAGTCACATTTTAAGTGGAATGATGAATACTTTTAGTTCCGTTATATCAAATAACTTAAATAGTGTTATGAAACTGTTAACGTCTATTACAATCATTTTATCGTTACCAACGATGGTTTCTAGTTTCTTTGGAATGAACGTAAAAGTTCCGTTTGAAGGGGAAGCGCACGGTTTTGTAATTGTACTTATAATATGTGTAACACTATCTTTCACATTAGCATTTGTTTTTTGGAAGAAACGTTACTTTTAACGATAAGAAAGCTGCTCTAGCATAGTTATATAACTGCGCTAGAGCAGCTTTTTTGCTATGAAATCGAAAGTTTTGAATAGAATATAGCTTATGAAATGTAATGTATATGATAGAGGGGAATTTCGTATAAGTCTTGTTCAATTAATGAAATAGGGTTAAAATTACATATTGTTAATGAAAAGTTGGAGGAAATACATCATGGAATTGTTTCAATTACCGAAAGCATTCCTGCAAATGAATACAATCTTTATCTCCATATTGATCGAAGCACTTCCTTTTGTGCTCATTGGTGTATTTATTTCAGGATTCATTCAAATGTTTGTTACAGAAGATATGGTAGCAAAATGGATGCCGAAAAACCGATTTCTGTCTGTTTTAATGGCTACTTTTTTAGGGATGATGTTTCCAGGCTGTGAATGTGGAATCGTTCCGATTGTAAGGCGATTAATTGGAAAAGGGGTTCCGCCATATGCCGGGATTGCATTTATGTTAACTGGACCAATCATTAATCCAGTCGTATTATTTGCAACATACGTTGCCTTTGGAAGTAGTATGCACATGGTATGGTATCGTTCTATTGTAGCGATTATCGTAGCAATTATCGTTGGAATTATATTATCATTTATGTTTAAAGAACATCAATTACGAGATGATCACTTCCCAGAAGTGAATCATAAGCGTCCATTACGTAAAAAAATGTGGGATGTATGTACGCATGCTGTTGAGGAATTTTTCTCGATGGGGAAATATTTAGTATTAGGTGCGTTAATTGCAGCAGCAGTTCAAACGTTCGTACAAACTTCAACACTTCTTGCTATAGGACAAGGTCCGTTTTCTTCACCAGCTGTTATGATGGGACTTGCTTACATTTTATCACTTTGTTCAGAAGCAGATGCATTTATTGCTTCGTCATTCCAAAGTACATTTTCAACAGCGTCACTTGTCGCGTTCCTTGTATATGGACCGATGGTGGATATTAAAAATATGTTTATGATGCTTGCGACATTTAAAACAAAATTTGTAATTGTCGTTACAGTTACAGTTACACTTGTTGTTTATGCAAGCTCACTACTCATTTATGCGATGGGGTGGTAGGTTATGTTTCGAGCATATATATTATTAGGTTTTACAATCTTAATCGCGCAGCTTCATATTTCAGGTAATATTACGAAGTATATTAATATGAAGTATGCCTACTTATCAAAAACAGCAGCTATTATATTAGGTTTTTTAACTGTTGTTCAAATTATAATCGTTTTCCAAAAAGAACATCAAAAAGAAAGAGAACAGCATAATTGTGGTTGTGATCATAGCCATTGCGGACATGACCATTCAAAAGATGAAAACACATGGTGGAAAAAAGCATTTTCGTACACATTGTTTTGTTTTCCAATTGTCTCAGGTTTGTTTTTCCCGATTGCAACGTTAGATTCAGATATTGTTAAGGCGAAAGGATTTCATTTTCCTGTTGCGCAAGCGGAAAGTACAGATCCATTTATGAGAAGGCAATTTTTAAGGCCTGACACGAGTATATATTACGGAAAAGAAGGATACCGTGGTGTAATGGAAAAAGGAAAGAAAGAGTTTGTTACGAAAGATAGTATTGCTTTAAAAGATGAAGATTTCTTAAAAGGGATGGAAACAATTTATAATTATCCTGGCGAGTTTACTGGGAAGAAATTATCTTTTAAAGGGTTTGTTTTCAAAGATGATTCTTCTAAAAAAGAACAATATTTCTTATTCCGTTTCGGTATTATACATTGTGTAGCGGATTCTGGTGTATATGGTATGTTAGTGAAAAAGCCAGAAGGGGTAGAATGGACCAATGATGATTGGATTCAAGTTGAAGGAGAAATATCAACGGAATTTTATCAGCCATTCCATGCGAATATTCCTGTTTTAGAAGTAACGAAATGGAATAAAGTTGAACAACCGAAAGAGCAATATGTATTTAGAGGAGCCGATTGATAACATCGGTTCTTTTTTATGGACTAAGAGTTCTGAATGTTGTTAATATTAAACGTGTAGTTCATTTAGTATAGTGATTATTGAGATATTAGGGATACATCATTAAAGGGGTGATAACAATGACAGAAGTAAAGGGGAAAACAGCCAATGAATCAAGGGTGTTCAAAACGAGCCGAGTATTTCCAACAGATTTAAATGATCATAATACGTTATTTGGTGGAAAGATATTAGCCGAGATGGATATGGTTGCTTCTATTTCAGCGACGAGGCATGCAAGAAAAGAATGCGTCACAGCATCTATGGATTGGGTAGATTTTTTACATCCTGTTCGTTCTACCGATTGTGTGAGTTATGAATCCTTTGTAATTTGGACGGGTAGAACGTCTATGGAAGTATTTGTGAAGGTAGTAGCAGAAGATTTAATTTCAGGTGAGAAGCGCATCGCAGCAACGTCATTTGTTACTTTCGTTGCACTTAGTAAGGAGAACAATCCAGTTCCAGTTCCTCGAGTAATTCCTGAAACAGAAGAAGAGAAAGAATTACATCGCATTGCTGTATTGCGTGCAGAACAACGTCATATACGTAAGGCGGAGAGTAAGAAAGTAGCCACATTACTAACTTTTTAAGTTGAATATTAAGTCGTTAAAGGTATTATAACGGACTGAAATGTTTTTCATATGAAAAGCGGACACCTAACAATAGGTGTCCGCTTTTATAGTTTTTTCATCCACATATCATATGACTGTAACTACTTAGCAGAAGCAAGCAGCACCGACGATGATTAAGAGGATAAATAATACGACTAATAGCGCGAATCCATTACCATGTGCGAAGCCCATTGTTATTTCCTCCTTTTATTTTAAGATACAACATACAATATGCAAATGAGCTATCGTTTGATATGGACATATATCATGCAATGACATATTTTCTTGAATGATATTGTATTAAAAAAGGGAAGATATAGAAATAACAGTAAGTGGAGAAAGGAAAATATCCATGAAACACTTTTTCGTTGTAATCCTTTGTGTAATAGGTGTATTCATTTGGATGAACATCGATGTGGAAATGGGGAAAAAAATGGCTAGTGAATATGAAGTAGGACAAGTTCGATTAGGTGAATTTCAACTGTATACGAACGGTGAAGAGTTATATACGAATTTATTTGAGGATATACGTAAGGCGGAGAAGTACATATATATCCATTTTTATATTGTAGGTAAAGATGAAATAAGCAAAGAGTTTTTACAGTTGCTCGAGAAAAAGGCATCTAGCGGAGTAGAAGTGCAATTGTCAGTCGATCGAATAGGTGGATATAAGCTGAAGAAAAAGACAATTCGTCAACTACAAAGCAACGGTGTCCAGTTTACGTTTAGTAAAAAACCTAAATTGAAACATTTATTCTATTCGTTGCATCAGCGAAACCATAGACGAATTGTTACGATAGACGGAAAAGTATCATATATCGGCGGCTTTAACATCGGAAAGGAATACCTTGGACAAGATCTGAAATTTGGCCCGTGGCGTGATTATCATGTGCGAGTCATTGGGAATGGTGCCACGGATATGGAAAGACAATTTGCTGCTGACTGGAAAGAAGATACAGGAGAAAAAATGCCTGTACATGAAAGTCTACCTGCAATTGGGAATGTAAAATATCAATATTTATTTTCAGATGGAAAAGGGTTATGGGAAAAATATGGAGCGCTTTTAAAGCAGGCTAAAAAGTCTTTAATTATTGCTACACCATATTTTGTACCAAGTAAAGAAATGATGAAAGAGTTAAAAGGTGCATTAAACCGCGGTGTCAATGTGAAAATTCTCGTACCATTTAAAAGTGATGCAGTATTGTTAAAACAAGCTGCCTACCCGTATTTGAGAGAGATGAACCATGCTGGAGCGGAGATTTATCAATATCGGAATGGTTTTTTTCACGGGAAAGTAACAATCATTGATGGAGAAATTGTTGATATAGGTACAGCGAATTTTGATAATAGAAGTTTTTATTTAAATTGTGAATCTAATTGTGTCGTATATGATAAAACAGTTGTTGCTGACGTATGGGATCGACTAAAAGAAGACTTCCATAAATCAAAAAGATTTTCGGAAGAAGATTTTGAGAAAATTAGTAAATGGGATTGGTTTTTAGCAAGAATAGCAAATGTTATAGCATCATATTTATAGCATATAGACAAAAAGTAGGGAGGCACTTTCATGGATTGTATGAAAGAATTGATGAGGTATAGTTATATGCTTATATATAAGGTTGGGGAGTATACAGGACAGGTAAGAGACGAAGAATTAAAGGAGCTATTACAGCATCATTTACCATATATGTTGCAAGCATATAATGAACAAGTGAATTTTCAAGAAGGAGAGAATGTACAGCATATAACTTGTGAACCAATTTCATTTCATTTTCATGAAATGGAAAAGGAAACTGATAGTAAATATACAGGTGATATTTATATTGCAACTTGTTATATTTCGCATTTGAAACGGTTAGCGTTAAAGTTTGCTCAAGTGGCAGTTGAAGTTGCAAATCCAGAATTTCGCTCGTTTTTAGAAAACTGCTTCCTGAAAATGAATCGTTATGCCTATAGTGTATGGCAATATGTCGTGAAGAAAGAGTATAAGATTAAACATGTATATGAAAAGGAGAAGTTTGCATAAGAAACTGAGGCGGAAAGATAGGCGCCTTAGTTTTTTACTTTTTGTGGAGAAAAAATGACTATATGTATATATCTATTATCAGAAAATTTACAAATATTTACCGTTTATTTACTATTTTTCAATCTTTCCTTTAAAAATAGAGAGTAATATGGGATTGTACATATTCTATCAAAAGGAGGAAACGCAAATGAACAAATGGGTTAAATCATTAACTGCTATGGCACTTGCAAGTTCTTTATTAATGGTAGGTTGTAGTAAAGGTGAGGACAAGAAGAAAGAAGACGATACAACAACACAACAAGAGGATAAAAAGGATAAAGAAACAAGTGGAACTGAGAAGTCTACGGATTCTAAAGAAAAGAAATAATGTAATAATAGAGCTTCCTCTTTTATGTGAGGAAGCTTTTTTGTTGTAAATTGATTAAGATTATTGAAAAATAGAGAAAGAATGAAAGAGGGGGAAAACAAATGAAAGTGTGCATATTGGGAGCAACAGGGCGAGTAGGTTCAAACATAATTAAATTAGCATTAAAAGATTCAGCAGAAGTGACTGCATTAGCGCGTGATTCAAGTAGAGTAGAAATAAACCATGAAAGATTACGAGTTATAGAAGGTAATGTATTAAATGAAAATGATATAAAGAAAGCGATAGAAGGAAGCGATATAGTAATTAGTGCACTTGGAACGGATCAAAATGGGACGTTAGCGAAGAGTATGCCACAAATTATAAAGAAAATGGAAGAAGAAGGAGTTCGTAAAATCATTACAATAGGAACAGCCGGTATTTTACAAGCAAGAACAAATCTAAATTTATATCGTTTTCAATCAACGGAATCAAAGAGAAAGTCGACAACAGCAGCAGAAGATCATTTAGCTGCATATAAGATACTTAGTAGTAGTAATTTATGCTGGACGGTCGTTTGTCCGACGCATTTAATTGACGGTGATGTGACAGGTATATATCGAACTGAAAAAGATGTATTACCAGAAGGAGGAGCAAAAATAACAGTTGGTGATACAGCGCAATTTACGTGGAATCTATGTAGTAAAAACAAATATGAGAATAGCCGAGTAGGTATTTCCTATTAAAAAACCATCCCGCAATTGGGATGGTTAAAAGACGATATAACATACAAATATGATAATCATAATGATTTGGAGAATGGCTTTCGCTACTGTACTGCTTAAAAAACCAACTACAGTAGCAACTCCTACTAGAAAGGCGTCTTTTGGCGCTTTTTTATGCATGAGTTCTGTAATAAATACCGATAAGAACGGTATGATAATTAAACCGAATGGTGGGAAAAAGAAAGAGCCGACAATGATAGAAATCATACCGACACGTTCTCCCCATTTAGAACTTCCGTATTTTTTTAAGAAATATCCATTTGCAATAAAATCAGCAACGAAAATGAATAGTGTGAAAATGACTTGAATAATCCAAAAGGAAGTTGTTAGTTCTCCACCATTTATACTGAAATGGTAAATGAAATATCCAGCCCAGACAGCGAGTATGCCTGGAATGATAGGGTAAATAAAGGCAAGAAATGAAACAATAAAACAGGCAATGATACAGATTGTTAATAATACTGTCACTTTATAGCTCCTTCTTCGTGTCTAATTTATGTACCGCAATTTTTTTCACTTGATGTCCATCAAGTTCTAGTGCTTTAAACTGAAAACCGGCAAATTCAATGGAATAACCAGCCTCAATATTTAAGTCCACTGCTTGAGAGAGGAGCCAACCTCCAATTGTATCTAAATCACTATCATCAATATGTAGGCCAAACATATCATTCACTTCAGAAATGAGCACCTTACCGTCTAAAACAGTAAGCTTCGGCGTACGCTTTTCAATCATAGGTGATTCATCCACATCAAACTCATCTTGAATTTCTCCAATAATTTCTTCGAGAATATCTTCCATTGTTAAAAGTCCAGCCGTACCACCATATTCATCCATAACGATTGCCATCTGAACGCGATTCTTTTGTAGATGAACTAACGTTTTGCGAATTGGAACAGTTTCAAAGACAGTTAGTACTGGATGTATGTAAGATTCAAGTGGCTTATGAATGCCTTTCGTTTGATCATGAAATACTTCTTTCGTATTGATCATACCGATAATATCATCTTTATCTTTTTCGATGATAGGGTAGCGTGTATACTTTTCAGTTGCGACGATATCCATATTTTCTTCTAACGTATTTTCAGTAGATAAGCAAATCATTTCTGTACGAGGGACCATAATTTCTTTCGCAACTCGATCATCAAATTCAAAAATATTATTTACATATTTATATTCGGCTTGATTTATTTCGCCGCTTTTGAAACTTTCACCTAAAATGAGTCGTAGTTCCTCTTCAGAATGGGCCAGTTCATTTTCTTTCGCAGGTTCTAAACCGAGTAGTTTTGTGAAAAAGATAGCCGTACTATTAAGTAACCAAATGAACGGGTACATAATTTTATCAAATAAAATAAGTGGTCGTGCAAACTTAAGTGTGATTGCCTCTGCTTTTTGAATTGCAAAAGACTTTGGAACTAATTCACCTAATACAACATGGAAAAATGTAATCACGCTAAAAGCGATAATAAAGGATAAAGTATTTGCCATTGTTCCAGTAATATTAATCTTTTCAAAGAGCGGTCGTAGTAAATGTTCCACAGTTGGTTCACCAAGCCAACCAAGCCCTAAAGAAGTGATTGTAATCCCGAGCTGACAAGCTGATAAATAAACATCTAAATTAGATATGACACTTCTTGCAGCTAAAGCTTGTTTATTGCCTTCATTTGCAAGCTGGTCAATTCGACTTTTTCGTACTTTTACAACAGCGAATTCTGATGCAACGAAAAAGCCGGAAATAAGGATAAGTACAATGATGAGAAAAATATTTAATATGTCCAAGTGTATTCTCTATTCCGTCGCTTGGAATAAAGATGTCACCTCCTGCAATTATGTTATACTTTTATAATAAATCCAAATGAAAAGAATAGTCAAAGAAAAAGGGTAAATATTGGTATGTTTCTGCAATGGTTTTTGAATTTGCTGTTATTTTGTCCGCTATACAAAAGGAATAACCCTCTACTTTCAGATTCTAGAGGGTTATTTCAAATTAAGGTTTTGGAATACTTCTCGTTAAAGCGTATGATTGTTGTTTAAAGTGGTTTGTCGTCCATAGCGTTTGAAGGAATGAGAGTATACAATACGGGATATACAAAAGTAATAAGCTAATTGTAACAATAATAGGTGCATTTCCGCCGAATTGAACGATAAATTGCAATAGTCCACTTGCGTGAAAAACGCATTCCATAAAAACGAATGAAAGAATAATGGAACCTAAAATAGATTTATGATTCGAAGTAAGCGCTAAAAACAATGTATCTACAAGGAAAGAAGCTTGTTTTATTTCATATTCATTTGTATTACTTAAGAAAGGAATCCATTTTTTTATTGCTTGCATAACGATAATCATGGAAGTACTACAAACGATGATAAAAGATGAGTAGTAAGGAATCTTTATAAATTTTGTGATGTATAGGAGTAGTAATAAGACTGCGCATTGTAATAATACAGTACATAAAGAATAAGGAATCCATCTTAATAAAGAAGTGAACTTTTTAACCGATTGAGGTGCTTTAAAAAATAAATGGCCAATCCCTAAGCTGATGAAGAATCCGATTGCAAGAGTAAAGGTAAAACGAACAATCGATAAAAAATATATTTCCCACATGTAAGGGAATAACGGTGTTGATTGATTAGCAGTATGTACCATCTGATTTGCTGAGAAAAAGATAGATTCGTGCATCCAATCAATCTTTGGAATTGTCATCGAAGAAAGTTGTGCGAAGTTATGGAAAATGCTTATAAAGCCGGTGATGTATGAGTATTTATGTGTAATGAATAAAGCTGGAATAGGACTAATGATAAATATAATGAGAACACCAACGATAAATTTATATATGTGTGAGCGCAATAAAGACATGTAACCACCTACTCTTTGAATATTCAGAAGATTCTTATTTTTATTTTAGCTTTTTTCGGAGTAAGTTACAATATATTTTTCTTAAAGAAGTTTAGTATTGTAGTGGATAGAATTGAATGAAAGGTGAATAAATTATGACAAGAAAATGAATAATTTTCAGAAAAATAAAATAAATCATTTATTTTTTTCTGAAAATATAATATAGTTATGGCACAGAAAGTATTTTAACATAAGGAGGCTGTTTATGAGGATTAAAGGGAATTATGTGCCGAAAAGGGAAGTTTTATTTTGCTCAAGTTCAATTACGATAGGGGAAGCACTAGAACATTTAAATAAAACTGGTTATCGTTGTGTACCAGTTTTAGATGAAAAAAAAGAGAAATATTTAGGGAATATATATAAAGTAGATATTTTAGAATATAAAGGTTCTCTGGAAGAAAATGTATTACGATTATTAAACGATAAAGAAGGATATGTCAGAGAAGACTCTTCGTTCTTTAAAGTATTTTTTACAATAAAAAAATTACCTTATTTATCAGTAGTTGATGAAAAAGGAGTCTTTCTTGGGATTTTAACGCATAAAAAGGTTTTTGAGCTATTAGAAGATGCCTGGGGCGTTCATTCTAGTAAATATTCTGTCATGATTGGGACACAAGATTATAATGGGGCTATTCAAAAATTATCGACAGTATTAAAAAAATATACAGGTATCCAAAGTTTAATGACTTTTGATAACGATGCCTTATTAGTTCGTAGAATTATGTTTACATTAGGAGAAGAGTTTAACGATGGGGAATTAGAGACGTTATTGAAAGATTTAGAAGATCACGGATTTAGAGTGGTGTATGTGGAAGAGATGAAAAATCCACGTGAAGTTGAAACGATAGAATAATATGCAAAAGCCGTCTAATTATGTTGGATGGCTTTTGTTATGTTACGTGTATAAAATTATTTGAAAATAACGATAGGGTAATAAGTGAGTCTGAAACAATATTTGTGCAAAAGAATAAAAAATGTAGATAATTTTGATTTTCAAAAAAGTCAATTTGAAAATATGTTTTTATTTTTCAACTAAATATGTTACTATATGTGTGATAAAAACAAAGAGGTCTGACAACTATACTCCACGCAATACCACTCTAATGATTTAAAAATTCAAAAAAATCAAAAATTAATAATTAGAGTAAAAATAAGGGGATTGGAGAAATTATGGAGAAAGACACTGCTTTGTAAGGGGCATATTTTATCAGCTTGAACAGAGAGGAGGATGCATAGCATATTGTGAAAATAGAGATAAACAATGAAAAAGTGCTATGCAAATGAAAAGCATGAAGGGACGTTTAAGGCCAGGTGATACGGTAGCAATTGGTTTAATGTTATTTGCACTATTTTTAGGAGCAGGAAATTTAATTTTCCCACCAGTTTTAGGGCAACAAGCTGGAGAGAATGTTTGGGTTGCTACAATTGGATTCCTCGTAACGGGAGTCGGATTACCCCTATTAGCTGTAACAGCTGTCGCGTTTGTAGAGGGGGACTTGAAAGCGCTATCTTCTAGAGTTCACCCTATATTTGCGTTTGTTTTCCCATTGATTAGTTATTTAGCGATTGGACCTTTTTTCGCGATTCCGCGTACGGGAGCCGTTTCATTTGAAATGGGTATGAAGCCATTTTTATCAGAGGCATTAGTTTCCGAATGGTACATGCTATTTCTTTTCACTATAATTTTCTTCGGAATAACTTGGTATTTATCTTTAAATCCATCAAAATTAGTGGATTGGTTCGGGAAATTTCTTACACCATTGTTAGTATTAATTGTTGCTGTAATTGTCGGAAAGGCAATTGTTGATCCGATTGGAGAACCAGCTGCACCGCTAGAGGCATACAAGGAAAATGCTTTCTTTGGTGGATTTATTCAAGGATATTTAACGATGGATGCAATTAGTGCGCTTGTATTTGGAATTGTAGTTGTACAAGTTATCCGCTCTAAAGGAATAAAAGAGAGTAATCAAATTGCAAAAATAACAGTAGTATCAGGTATTATCGCTGTACTTGGTTTAACGTTAATCTATTTATCACTTGCTTATCTTGGTTCAACAAGTACATCACTTGGGGTATCAGAGAATGGTGGACTTATTTTAACGAATGTTGTAAATGAGTTATATGGAACAAGTGGTAAAATTTTATTAGGACTTGTTATTGTACTTGCTTGTTTAACAACTTCTGTTGGATTAACATCAGCTTGTGCTGGCTTCTTTACAAACTTATTCCCAAAACTTTCGCATAAAACGATTGTAACAATGGTATGTGTATTTAGTTTAATTGTATCTAACCTAGGTTTAACGCAATTAATCGCAGTTACTTTACCAGTGTTAATGATCATTTATCCAGTTGCAATCGTATTAATCGTACTTTCTTACTTCCATAAATGGATTGGGAAGCGCAATACCATTTATATTGGAGCTATTTTAGGTGCATTATTAATTAGTTTCTTTAACGGTTTAGAAAGTGCGAAGATTAAAATTGACGCGATTTCTAACGTACTACAAATGTTACCATTATATAATGAAGGAATAGGATGGCTAATCCCATCATGTATTGGCGGGATCCTCGGTTTCTTCTTCTATAAATCAAATGAATCAAGTGAACTACAAAAGAAAGGTGCTTAGGCGCCTTTCTTTTTTTAAAGGGGATTTTTTTGTTTTGTCTAAGTAATAAATGAAAGGAGTGATAAAATGGCTAATTTTGAAGATTTTTTAACTTTGGATTTACGGATTGGGACTGTAACACATGCAGAGGAATTTAAAGAAGCGAGAGTTCCAGCGATTAAACTAGAAATTGATTTTGGAGAGCTTGGAATGAAGCAGTCAAGTGCTCAAATTACGAAGAGATATAACCCAGAAGATTTAATCGGTCAGCAAATCGTTGCTGTTGTAAATTTTCCGCCAAAGCGTGTAGCGGGATTTAAATCAGAAGTACTTGTTTTAGGAGGAGTACCTGAAGCGGGTGATGTTGTATTACTGCAGCCTAATATGGAATTACCAAATGGAACAAAAATTAGTTAATGTAAAGGCGGGGGAACATGGATATTGGACGCGAATACGTACAGTGTGCTATTTCGAATTTTGAAGCAACAAAGAAACAAGGGGAACGGGTGCTTTCACAATTATCATATGAACAGATTGAATGGTCTTCTCATGAAGCAACAAATAGCATAGCAATTATAATTAAGCATCTGCACGGTAATATGCGTTCTAGATGGACGGATTTTTTAACATCTGACGGTGAAAAAATAGATCGTAACCGAGATGCTGAATTTGAAGGTGGTTATTCTTCTAAGAAAGAGGTACTCGCAGCATGGAATGAAGGTTGGGAATATGTTTTTAAAACGATGAATGCACTAACGTCAGAACATTTATTGCAGACAGTATATATTCGCGGGGAAGCACATACTGTCATGCAAGCAATTGAAAGACAAATTTCTCATTATGCTTTGCATATTGGACAAATGATTTACATCGGTAAAATGTTAAAAGAAAATGAGTGGGAATGTTTAAGTATTCCTAGAGGAAAGTCTAACTTTCATTTAGAGAAAAAGCGTTCAACATAATAATAGGAAAGAAACCGATATAAAATTGGAAGTAAGAAAACAAGCCAAATGATAGATGGCTCTGTAGTCATAAGAATGCTACCAACAATCAGCCCATATATAATAAGAAAGAAATTAATAAGTGTATTCACAGGGATAAATCGTGAGATAAAAACTTGCTGTCGTTTAAAACAATCACTATGAAATACATAAAAGCGGAAGTACCATGTGGTAGTAATAAGATCTTTCTTTCGCGTAATTCTTTTTTTGCATGTATGACAGATGAACGGTGGTTGCATTTCATTACGCTCCATTTTTTATATTTGTAATAATGTAGGACAAAAGTAGGTACAAAGTGTATATCCCTATATACGCTCCTGATATAAGAAAAAATGGATTTAGTAAAATCCCATGAATACTTGTCATAAAAACTAAGTCTTGTATTAAAACATCATATATATGAATAGAAATGATTGTACCGAGTACATAAAGTGCTAGATATGCTGAAATATGTAACGCAACACGGATGGTAGGATGCTTAGCAAGCCAATAAAAAATAAATGATAGTACAACGGGTAGTGTTCCTATTAGTAGTTTCAATTCATTTCACCTCATTAACAATATAGCCGGAATTTAGACGGTCTATTCTCTAGAGCTTGTACATAACTTGAAATAGAGAGGTGATAGTATGAATCGAGGCTTTTTTTATGTGAAATTCACGAGTGTACGTAAGTTAGTATTATTTATTATTGCTACAGTACTAGCGACTTTTTTTCTTATTAGTATGATGGTAACCTCTATGAAAGAGACGAAGTCAACGTATTTATATAATTGGTTAAATGAGTTATCAATGAATGGTTACATGTACGTTCTTGGGAAAGAGAATCATTATTTTACACAGGAATATCGAAATTTAAATCAAGATTTTTCAATATCTTCGTTTCTCTTTTCTATGGCTACGAATATTCGTTTTAACGATGTACGCAGTTTTGTCGGCAAAGAGCTACCTGGTTTCGGTAAGTACGATACAGAAATTGTTATTGCGGGGGAAGGAACAAATTATTCTAACTTGCCTATAGAGTCGAGCGTTCCACTTGAAGAAGTAGTAAAAGAACGGACTGGAGAAGGTGGACAGGCTCAAAAGCCGGATACGAATAAAGAGAAAAAGCAACCAGCTCAAACGACAGGAAAACGACAAGTTGCATTTATTTATCATTCGCATAGCTGGGAATCTTATTTGCCATTATTGAATTTAACAAATGATCCAAATCCGAATAAAGCCACAAGTTCCGTAACGAATATTTCAATAGTCGGCGACCGATTTCGTGAACAATTAGCAAATGAAGGAATCGGAGCAACTAACGACAAGACTGATGTTGGTCAAAAGTTGATTAGTAAAGGGTTAAATAGTAATAGTTCTTATAAAATGTCACGGGAAATTGTACAAGAAGCAATGGCCGGCAATAAAGAATTACAATACTTCTTTGATTTACATCGTGATAGTGCTCGGAAAAATGTCACGACAAAAATAATCGGTGATAAATCATATGCGAAGCTTGCGTTTGTAGTAGGGAAAGGTAACAAAAACTATGAAAAAAACTTGCAATTAGCAACGGCTTTACATGAGACGATTAGTAAGAAATATCCAGGCGTTAGTCGTGGTGTCATTCAAAAAGGATTCCAAACAGGAAATGGTGTCTACAATCAAGATTTGTCAGGACAAGCGATATTAATTGAAGTTGGTGGCGTAGATAATACAGAGGAAGAACTAAATCGATCGATTGATGCGCTAGCTAAAGCGTTTGGTGAATATTTCTGGCAGGCAGAAAAAGTGAATGGATAAAGTGAAACAGAAATGAATGCGAGAGTCTGAAAAAACGTGAGTGTAATGCTTGCGTTTTTTTGTAATTAATGATGTGTCACAGAATAGACATAATTTGTCCATGTTATAGTAATATCGAAATTTGTCAAATTATACTGGGAGATTTACAAAGGGATTTTCGGGAAAGTAGAGAAAATCTTTTTACAAGGAAAGCTTTTTATTATGAAATTGGTAGGGTGATTGAAATGATTAGGGAAATCAAAGTAGAAGATGCAGCATCATTTTTGCAATTAAGTAAGCAATTAGATGAAGAAACAAAATTTATGTTGTATGAACCAGGAGAAAGGAAATTCACAGCCGAGCAACAAGAGCAAATGATTCAGCGCTTTGTAGAAAATAAATATGCAACAATATTGGTAGCAGTTGAAGAAGAGAGAATAGTAGGGTTTATTTTAGTGAATGGAAATCATATTCAAAGAAAGAGACATGTAGCAAGTATTGTAATTGGGATTTTGCAAGAGTATAGTGGGCGAGGTATTGGGACTAAATTGTTTAAAGAGGTCGAGAAGTGGGCAAGATTACATGGTGTATGGCGTTTAGAATTAACGGTAATGGCCCACAATACAAGAGCTCAGGCACTATATAAAAAAGCTGGATTTGAGAAGGAAGGTGTCAAAAGAGCTGCTCTTATTATCGATGGAGAGAACATCGATGAGTATGAAATGGCCAAATTATTAAAATAAGAGGTCGTTATATGAAAAAAAGATGGATACTACTTGGTATCGTAGCGGCGATACTCATTGTTGGAGTAGCGGGAATCAATTATAAAATGTATAAGGATAAGCAAGCACGCGAGGTGAATGTAAATAACATATTTCCGAAGGCAAAAGAAACGATTGCGAATATGGATGGGGATATTGCGGTAATTAGTAATCCGAATTCGATGCTTGTGCTTGTGAATAAAAGTAGGCGTTTACCAGACGGGTATAGACCGCCAGATTTAGTTATTCCGAAAGTGCGCTACTCTAGTGAAGGTGATCAAGAAAAGAAAAAAATGAGGAAAGAGGCAGCCGGTGCGCTTGAGGAAATGTTTCAGCAAGCGGATAAGGAGCGTGTTTTCTTATTTGCAGTCTCTGGATTTAGATCTTTTGATCGGCAAAAAGCGTTAAATACAATGTATAAAAAACAAGATGGAGAAGCAAAAACAGCAATGTCGAGTGCAGTTCCTGGAACGAGTGAACATCAAACTGGACTAGCTATGGATATCACATCACAATCTGCTAAGTTTCAGTTAGAGACAATTTTTGGTGAAACGAAAGAAGGGCAGTGGCTTTCTGAAAATGCCCATAAATTTGGTTTTGTCATTCGATATACAAAAGAGAAAGAATCGATTACGGGCTATCGATTTGAACCATGGCACGTGAGGTATGTGGGAAATCCACAAGCTACATATTTATATGAAAATCAACTGACACTTGAAGAAGTAGCGCAGTGAACAATTGAGGGGAGAGAAGGATTATGACGGTGTTATATAAGAAAAAAGTACACGCATATGTGACAAGAGAAAAAGAAGGAGTTATGCAACTGCTTGTTTTTAAACATCGTGATATACCTGAAGCTGGTATACAAGTGCCAGGGGGAACAGTTGACGAAGGGGAAACGCTAGAAGCAGCGATTTTACGTGAAGTACAAGAAGAGTCTGGGTTACGTCATTTATGCATAGAACGATTCCTAGCTGATTACATCATACATGTGAAAGAAAAAAAGGAATATCAAAAACGTCATTTCTTCCACGTAACATTACTAACAGATGTAAAAAATCGTTGGGAACATATTGTCAGTGCCGGTGAGGAAGATGAAGGCCTAGTATTTTGCTACGAATGGATTGATATTGCAAAATGCCCTGAATTAGAGGGGAAACAAGGTGAGTTTTTACATTTGTTAGATGAGGTATATGTAAAATAATAAAAGAGTCTGAAGCGGAAGTTAATTCGTTTCAGACTTTTTTTATTTTTCAGGAAATAAAAGGTTTTTACAGTGGTGAGTTGAATTCTTTTAATTGGATTGTATTTGTATATGCGAGGAGCGGAGAAAATGAACAAGTAATAGATACATGTTATCAATAAAAGGCTTTATAGAAGGAGAATGACGATGGAGATTCAGTTCAATACACTACTACAAAAAGAATTAACAATTCATGATATACAAAAAGCAATGGTAGCTGGGCAATTAACTTCAAAAGAATTAGTTATGTATTACCTTCATAGAATCGCAAAGTATGATCAAGACGGACCGAAAATCAATTCTATTTTAGAAATCAATCCGGAGGCTATCTTTATTGCAGAAGCGCTAGATCATGAAAGAAAAACAAAAGGTGTAAGAGGTCCACTACACGGTATACCTGTTGTACTTAAGGACAATATTGAAACGAATGACTCTATGCATACAAGTGCAGGTACGATTGCGTTAGAACAAAATATAAGTAGTGAAGATGCATTTCTCGTTACGAAGCTGCGAGAAGCAGGAGCAGTGATAATAGGGAAAACAAATATGACAGAATTAGCAAATGCAATGTCATTTGAAATGTGGGCTGGATATAGTGCGAGAGGTGGGCAAACAATAAACCCTTACGGTACGGGTGAGGATGATATGTTTGTTGGTGGCTCAAGTACAGGATCTGCCATAGCAGTTGCTGCTAACTTTACAGTAGTATCGGTTGGAACAGAAACAGATGGTTCTATTTTGAGTCCAGCTGTTCAAAACTCTGTAGTCGGTATTAAACCGACTGTTGGTTTAATTAGTCGTAGAGGTATTATTCCGTTCACATATTCGCAAGATACAGCCGGCCCATTTGCTAGAACAGTAACAGATGCCGCTATTTTACTAGGGGGGCTAACTGGGGTAGATGAGAAAGACGTAGCTACTTATAAAAGTGAAGGGATAGCAGAGCATGATTATACAAAATACCTTGATGTTAATGGTTTAAATGGAGCGAAAATTGGTGTATATAGCAATGCACCAAAAGATTATTATGAATCTGGTGAGTATGATGAGAAATTGTTTAAGGAAACAATTGAAGTATTACGTAGTAAGGGTGCGACAGTAGTAGAGGATATTAATATCCCGTCTTTTCATAGAGAATGGAGCTGGGGTGTATCACTCTATGAATTAAAGCATAGTTTAGATAACTATCTTTCCAAATTGCCTTCTACTATACCAGTACATTCTATTTCAGAGTTAATGGAGTTTAATGAAAACATAGCAGAAAGAGCTCTGAGATATGGACAAACTAAGTTAGAAAGAAGAAAAGATTTTCCTAATACGTTAAGAAATCCACAATATTTAAATGCAAGATTAGAAGATATATATTTTTCACAAGAACAAGGCATTGATTTTGCACTGAAAAAATATAATCTTGATGCGATTCTGTTCCCTTCTTATATAGGCTCCACTATATGTGCGAAAGCAGGTTATCCGTCTATAGCAATACCTGCGGGATATATGGATAACGGGAGACCATTTGGAATTACGCTTGCAAGCACTGCTTTTCGTGAGGGGACTTTAATTAAACTCGCATACGCTTTTGAACAAGCGACAAAGCATCGGAAATCTCCTAACTTATCATAAATAAAATAAATAGGGCAGGAAATCCTGTCCTATTTATTTTGTTCATTAAAGTGACATGTTTTTTTGCTTTGTCTTATCATATTTTAATAAGTTAAATGATAAACAAGCAGAGCACAATATAAGGATTGAAGCGAGAATATAAATCGTACGAACACCGAACAAATCGGTAATAATGCCAACACTCAGCATAGAAAGACCAGAAGCTGTCGAAAGAAGAGCACCATGAGCTGTATACATTTTTGATAGTAAAGAAGGAGCGACACTTGATTGTAGAACTGTTGTTTGAGAAATATCTCTAATTTGATAACATGGTCCCATTAGAACGCACAGAAAAAGCGCAATAAAGCCGCTACTTGTCATACCATATAAAAATGTAAGAATACTAAACAGAAGAGAGCCTACCGCCATAGAGCGTATTAAATTGTTTTGAATGTATGTACTCATTTTCCACGCTAATAGACCGCCAATTAACGTCCCAACATAATAACTTGTATTAATAAATCCCCACCATTCTTCTCCTTTATGAAGGACAGTTGTTACATAAGCCATCGTAATAGCACCCATCCATATCGTCCCTGCAAAAGTTTCAATTAAGTCCATACATGTAACAGTACGGAGAGAAGGGTTTTGAAATAAGAGCTTCCAACCTTCCAATAAAGTATCACCTTTTGAAGAAGAAGGCTCTATTACTCGTTCAGTATGTATGGAACGTAATGAAAAGTGTAGTGCAACACATCCGAAAATCATCAAAATATTATTCATCATGAGTGTAGAAGAAGCACCGATAAGAAGCACAATAACACTTGTAAATGAATAAGCAGCGGCTTGTGCAATTTGTGTGGAAAAGGAAAAAATGCTATTTACTTTTACTAATTTTTCTTTCGGTGTAAGGCGCGGAAGAATACCGTATAGTAATGGAGCGCTCCAGCCACTACATAATGAAATGAAAAAAATGAAAATGAATAGTACTACAATGTTTGTGGAAAGGATCGGGAATAATATCATTAATAAAAATAATAGAGCAGTTTTTATCCACTGCAGTGTAAAAAGTAATGAATAAGATGGAAAACGATTCATTATAAGTGGTGCAGATATATTTGCTATAAGATTAGTTATGACTTGTAATAATGGAAAAAGAGCAGTTAATGTAGCTGATTTCGTTGTGATATACATATGAGTTGTAATAATCATTACGTATACGATGTCAGCGAGAGTAATGCATATTTTCGATCCTAGATAGTAAGTCAATGAATGTTTTTGCAATAAGCACACAACCTTTCTGGGGAAAATGTGACAGTAGTTATAATAATTATAATTTAAAAAATAAATTTTGAAAGAATTAAATTTTTTGTCACTTTTTGAAAGGGATTTTCATGTATAATGAAGAATATATTAATATAGTATTTTAATAATACTCATTGTAACAGTGAAAATGTACAATAGCTTGTAGTAAGCGCCCACGTATGAGAAAGGGCGGATAAACCATTCTTTTCTTCATATACATATAGAAAATGAGAAAGAAAGTGAGGGTTGCATATGGCTGCTTGGGTAATTTGGTTTATAATAGCTGGTATTTTATTTATTGCGGAAATGCTGTCGATTACATTTTACATGCTTTGGCTTGGAATTGGAGCTGTTGTCGGAGGTCTTATTGCTTTGTTTGTTCCTGAAGCACTACTGTTACAAGTTGTTGCTGGTGCGATTGTAAGTTTAACATTGACTTTCTTTACGAAAAGAATATCAAAAAACTTTCGGGAAGCAAAAGGTTTTACTGATACAGTAGATATGCTTGCAGGTAAAAAAGGGATTGTTATGCAAGCGATTACAAATGAGGCGAACGGCATTGTGAAAGTGGATGGAGATACTTGGACAGCTATTGCAGATGATCCAATTGATGCCGGAGAAAAAGTTATTGTTATAAAGAGGCATAGTACTATATTACAAGTAAAAAAGGAGAGTGAATAAATATGGTAGCATTAACGTTAACGATTATTTTCGCACTAATTGTTGTTACATTTATCGCATTAACAATCAAAATTATTCCACAGCAAAAAGTTGGAGTCGTTGAAAGATTTGGTAAGTTTCAGCGTGTTATGCAGCCGGGATTAAATTTATTAATTCCGATTGTGGATCGTGTTCGCGTATATCACGACTTGCGTATTCAACAAACGAATGTACCACCGCAGAAGGTAATTACGAAAGATAATGTACAAGTGGAAATTGATACAATTATTTTCTATCAAGTCGTTGAACCGGAACTTGCGACATATGGTATTTCGAACTATGAATACGGTGTACGTAACATTACTTCAGCAACGATGCGTCAAATCATTGGTAAAATGGAACTGGATGAAACGTTATCTGGTCGTGAAAAAATTTCAACAGAAATTCGCTTAGCACTTGATGAAGCTACAGAAAAATGGGGCGTTCGCATTGAACGTGTTGAAGTTGTCGATATTAATCCGCCGAAAGATGTGCAAGCATCAATGGATTATGCGGATAGCTTTTTGGGAATTAAGAAAATTGATAGATTAATTGCCTGGATTTGTTGATATATGAAGGGTTTTGTAATTTCCTAAAGAATAATAGAATTAGTGATATAACAAGTAACCCTATGGAAGAGGAGTTGCTTTTTTTCGTTTTATGGGGGAGGAAGAAAAATGAGATATAAGGTTCAAGAAGATAATATACCTTCTATTAATGGAGAAGGGGGATATGAAAGAGTCATTACTATAATGATAGAAAGTAAAGAAACAGGAAGAAAATACCCTAGTCCTGTAACAGATTTTATTAAAACCATGTATGAGTATAGAGGGAAGTCATTTAACTATCAAAAGGATGTAGCAACTACTATATGTATATTTTTAAATTTTATAGGAGATAAAGTAAAAGAGGAGGATAAAACATTTCTTTCTTTAAGAGATAAGGGATTATATGGATTGAAATATATCCATGGAAGTAGATTTATAACCAGTCTTTCTGTAGAGAGAAAAAATAGAAGAGAGACAGTGGAAAAGAGAGAACTTATTTTAACTGCTTTTTATGAATATCTGATAAAGCAAGGCATAATTGAACCTGAATTTGAATTAGAGAGAAAACTCATAAAAGGTTCAAATAAGCAAACATTAGAGTCACCTTTCCGCCATCCTGCATTTAGTACTGTTTATCCGCCAAAAAATAAAAAACCAAGTAATACTTTAACACATTTAAATGATAGATTGATAAATGAGTTCCTGCAATTAGCTAAAATAATGTATCCATCTATGGTATTAGGCATCTATATGCAAATGTTTGGCGGTTTGAGAAGGGGAGAAGTAGTTAATCTAACGATTGATGCTGTACATCGAGAAAGTAAATCGGTGACACTGGATGTGTTTGATAGACAAGACTTATTATTTGGGAATGTAAATACTGCACATTCACAGGTAAAGAAAGAACGTAAACAACCACTATTTTATAATCCTTTATTTGAATTACTATTTGAAGATCATATGAAACAATTGTTAAAAGTAAAGAATAGACATAAAAAGGCACTCTTTATTAATAAAGAAGGAGCTCCAATGACAGGTGAAGTGTATTCAAAATGGTTTAATGACATTAAAAAACATTTTATAGCATTACTTAAACAAAATCCTAGCCGATATGGTGATTATCTATTACTTAAAGACTCCAGTTGGTCTACACATATAGGTAGAGGAGTATTTACTAATTTATTATTTACAAAAACAAAATTGTCTCCAGCTCAAGTAGCTGCGGCCCGTGGTGATAGCACATTAGATGCAGTAATGTCATATGTAGATCAATTAACAATCAAAGAGGAACTATCAGACGCAATCAATAATTTGTCTCTAGTTGAAATCTATGTAGAGGATTGAAAAGGAGTGGAATAATGGAGAGAGACTACATCAAAATAAAAGAATTGCTAACGAATCCAAAATATAAGCATATTCAAAATAAAAAGTCTAGAGATCAACTTCGAAGTTTAGTTGTAAAAGGTTTAGTGAAATATAAAGGTAGAAAAATAGAATTAAATAGTTTAGAAGCATTTATAGAGGAAGAAAACGACATTATTCAAAATCATTATAATCTTAAAGAAGCAACCCAATTGCTAGGGATAAAAAGTGCGAAAGGAGATAAAATAGATGCAATTTTTAGTAATTTAGGATTACCCATAAAGACCATTAATTATACAATTGCTTCTATTAGAAATCACAGAAGATTTATAAGAAAAGAAATCCTTCATCAATTTTTAGAACATCACAAAACAAGATTAGAGCTAATGAAAAAATTTCCTAAAATAAGTACGAGTGCGTTACTTTATATTGAAGCAAGGTGCAATATTACTCCTATTCAGATTAATGGAAGGGTTTTTTTCTATCGGAATGAAGATTTTAATCAAATAAAGGAAGAAATAATAAGAAAACAGGAAGAAGAGAAATTATCTGGATCAAGAGTTACTTTAACAAAAGAGAAAACATTACAGTTGTTGAATATGACAGAACCGCAATTTAGAAGAATGTTAAAAGAATACCGTATTAATTCAATAAACCCCACTAATCGAGCTGTTTTTTATTTAAAAAAAGACGTACAGTATTATGTTCAAAAACAAGAGGAATTTTGGAATAGACACTATACTAATGCAGAAACTTTAGAAATTCTTGGTTCAAGGAGTGCTTTAGAATCCCCCTGTTCGTTGGAGCGACATAAAATTCCAAGATATGCTCGTTATAAGGGGTTATCAACCATTGAACATGCCTTTTTAAAACAAGATGTTGAGAAACGAAGAGAACAACGTCAAGTAGAACAGCAATTAGAAAATACTTCGCTAGAAAGCCACTATGAAAATTTTAAGTATAGGCTGAAACTGTTAAAAATATCATTTGGGGAGCAAACAAAATATACAAAAGAAAAATGGTTTACACATGTTTTTGAAATACTACATTCCTCTCATGCCGCAGAAAAAACAATGAATAGCAAAATTAAAAATTTCGTAAAAGTAACGCAACTTATTATTAAACTCCTAAAGGAGAATGAAGTGACAGAAATTTATGCTCTTACTTCGAATGATATTAATTTATTTATGAATCATAGTATGAGTGATTCGACCCCAAGAAGAGCTATCTTGTGTAAGTTTTTAGAAAAGGTGAATTATGATGTAGTTGAAGATGGGTATGCGAAAAAATCATTCAATATAAATAAAATCAACATACCAAAACAAAAGAAAAAAGACCCCTTGAGTGAAGGGGAACAAGAAATATACAAATACGATATATATAAGGATTTAAAAGAGTATGTAAATGAATTTGATATTCATTTGGAAAAAAGTGTTCGTATGTTGATTGAAGAAAATGATAGTACATATGCTTCAACATGGTTGTATGTAATCATTCATTTAAATAACGCATGGAGGCATGGAGACGTCACATCATTTAAACGAATAGATTTGACGAATATATATATTCCTAGCGTCCAGGACATGATTAATTATAGAGTTGATTTCCAAACGGCACGTTTAATTGTAAATCGAGTGCGACAACAAGAATTACTTATTTCTAAGACACAAGTAAAAGGATATTTTATTTGTTCTGACGATTTAGCAGAAGCATTTGCTACAGTTGTTTTATTGTTGGAATCTTATTATCAACAACAAGGTTCTAATCATCCTTTTCTAATAAACTTTAATACGAAATATAATATGTTTACTGATCGACATCATAAAGTGTTTTTTTCTAATTTTAAACATAAAGATAATTTTTCTTTTTCATCAAGAAAAATGAATGAAACACTAATGACAATTATTTATATTCTCCTTGCACAACAAGAGAAAGGTGAAAAATCGGCAACATTGGTGAAATTAATGAGAAGACATAAGGATGTAGAAACAATTAAACATTATGTTCATATTCCGAAAGAAGAATTTCATTTTTTAACTAAACAACTGTTTCAAAGAGGAGAATTCGGATTTATTCCTGATCTTTTTCTTGAGAAAGTATTGGGGAAATCATCAAATAGAGAAAAAAGAACAAATGAAATTATAGAATTAACTCAAAAATTTGGTGACATATTTAAAATTGAATCAACCGCAGGATTTATGAATGAGTTTGATGAGAAGCAAAAATCAGTAGTCGATTATATTAGAGGGAAAACATTAGAAGAAGCAACGAGAGAATTACATTTATTGTATACAGAACAATTACCAAGTCGAAATGAGAATGTGCACTGTTTGTTTGGAAAATCTGGTTGTAAAAATACTCATCTAGAAAACTGCTTTCATTGTCCTTATGCTATTCCAACCTTTTATGCATTAAGTTCACTTGGGGAAAGTATTGTTGCAAGAATCAAGGATTATGTGAATGAAACAAGAACAGGGATGAAATTAAAAAAATCGAATCTTATTCATTTGGAATTGAAGCTATTATCAGAAGCGATAAAAGAATTCGGAAAAGAAATAGTTTATGATTTTATAAAACCAAACGCAGAAGAATTTCGTGCACTTGTCAATCAAGTACCATATCCAAAAGAAATAGATTCTCGTTTTATGACCTTATCAAGTAAAAGGAAGTGAGACATATGCAAGATATAGAATTTGATTTTTTTGAGCATGAAATAGACTTTGATAGTTTCTCAGATGAACGTTTTGATTTGAAGAAAAGTATAGAAGAAGCAATAATTATTTATGAAAGTTTAGTTGAAGAAGGTATTGTTTTACAGGGGGATTTTGAAAGCGAGAAATGGATTTGGTTGATGGAAGAAAGAGCTGCAAGAGCTCACTTTAATTTTGAAAGATTACAGAATATGATTAAATTTCAAAGTCATATTTCAGAGGATTTTGTACTTATCGTTAAGTGTTGGATTCTTAATTTGAGTAGACAATTTTCAATTAAACACATTCGTGGTATATATGCTAATATTTTGGTTTTTTTACAAATTACAAATTATTTTAAAGACTCACCTGATGTGGTGGAAGAAAGAATTCGTGATTTAGCTGAAGTTTCTAAAACTAAGAGAAGTAAGGTGACAAGTTGGTTGTTTTTTCTTGACTTCTGTGAAATAGAGCAGTTACAGAAATATAAGAACCTATTTATTTCTTTAAAAAACAGTCTTTCCGCCGAAACGAGAGTCAGGGAACTTCCTAGAGCAATAGACGTTTTTAAATTGGCTAATTGTATAGAAAAATATTTTAAAGAGGATTTATCAAAAGAAGAGCTTTTGTTTTTCCTTCCAGTGAAGTTGTGGTGGAAAATAACAAATATTATACCTATGCGGCCTATAGAGTTTTGTAATATAAAAAGAGATTGTATCAATCGTGATGGGAATCGCTTCTTTTTACGACTACCTCGTAGAAAAAGAAATCCTAATTTTGAAAAAAAGACGTTAGGTGTAACTGATACGTTAGAAATAGATAAGGAAATGTACGAACTAATTAATAATTATATCAATTTAACAGTAGGCTATGGAAAAACCAAAACACTTATTTCTTACCCTTCTATTGTATTCGCTGCTAAAAAATTTAAACTAACAGGCAGAGAAAATAAAATATACCATGAAATTTTTAATTGGCAAGCTTTATCTACGTTAGTAGGAAGATTTTATGAAGATATAGTGTTCAAAAAATATAAATTAACAGTAGAAAAGAAAGTAAATTTAAATGATACTCGGCACATTACGTTTACTTCATTACTTTTGCAAGGTATATCACCAATAGAAATTGCGAGACTGGGTGGACATACAACATTAAAAGCACAATATCATTATCAACAAAATATCGGGTTCTATGTGGATACAGAAATTTATAAACTATCGAAAGATGGTATAAAAGGATTAGATTTTGAAGATATCGTAATAAGAGAAAAGATAAACAATATGCCAGTTTCTCCTCCAGTTCCCTTAAATGAATGTGTTGAAATGGATTTAGGTCACTGTACAGATTTATCAATGCCTTGTGAACATTCTAGACACTGTGTGTTTTGCTCCAAATGGTGGGTGGAACCAAAGCGGGAAAATATTGAAAAACAAAAAGAGATAATACGTCAAGAAACCATTAAACCTTCTGTAGAAAAAATTAAAGAAAAGGCAGCTTTTATTTATCAAATGCATCAAGAACTTAAATTAGAGAGCTTTGGTAAAGAAGTTGATATAAGACCACATACAGAAAGAAAAATAAATGAACAAGCAAACGAATTAAATGCTTTAATACAGCAGTTATTTGTAGCATTAAAGTCAAATGAAGACGTATTAGAAGTAAGTAATTTAATTGAGAAAGAGGAAGAAAAATGGCTGGAAAACCAATAGTATTCGATGAACAAGAGTTACATGAAATTATTCAATTACGATTAAAGGAGTTAAATGGTAACCATTTAAAGCTAACATATAACAGTGTGTTTCAATTAAATAAACAATTGGTAAAAGATAAGAAAATAAGGGCAAATGGTGTCCCTTTTAAAGGATATTCACAGGATTTTTGGTCAAAGGAATATCGAGGTTCTCCATATCGAGGAAAAGAACTAATCGACGAAATGAAAAATAAGACATTAATTGAAGTGGTTGATGGTAGTTTTGGAAAGGATTTTGTTGATATCGCAAAATTAGTAGATGATCATCATACTAACCCACAACAATTAGCAAAAAAAATTATGCGTTTAATGGAGAAAGACAGAAAATCAATCAAAGAATTAAACAAAGAAAATATAGAACTTTTAAAAGAAAAACGTAAACTTCAAGAGGAAATCGAACAACTGCAAAAGGGGATAATAACACTTTTTCATCATAGCAAATCGCATAAAAACTCTCTTGTCAATGTTATGAACATGGGAAAAACGGCTGACCCTGTTGTGAAGGATGTATTAATGTCTATGTTTGCTGGTGATATGACTCTTCTTTATAATTTTAATGATAATGAAACAAAAAAAGAGGAAATGAAAGTAGTTCCATTAAAAGAAAGCAATTCAGGTTCTATTGCAGACGATTATGGTTTTTAAAGAAGAAACTGCTAACAGAATAAAAAACAAAAGAGCTTAGAACTTCTAAGCTCTTTTATTTTTGTAATGTTGAAAAGTATAATTAACAAATTAATCATACATTCAGTCCTTCATTCCATCATCAATCCATTTATTAAAATGTGTTTTGACTGGTTTGCCATGATAATACGTTCCATAAGAACTATCGTATACTCTTGTCCACCAGTTCTCCACACCGTCATTGGGTTGTAATTTTTTTTGGACTTCTATGTAGTTTGAATAAAACGTACTAGACATTACAATTGCACCAATTCCATTTTTATTACCTAAATCAGACAATTTAGCGGCTATCGTTACAGATTCACCAATCCAAACTAAGTTATTAATTGCAGAGGATTTTCTACCTGCTTTAACAGCTAAAGTTTTATTTGTTGCTAAACCAATCCCTGCTTTTATCGTAGGAAGGCTTCTTTCCTCTAGTAGTTTATTCAACATTTTCATATAAGTATTTATATGAAAAGCTCGATTTGCAATATCATAAAGATCTTTTTGAAGCGGTGTTGAATATACCGCATATACACAGTCTCCGCGTATTCCAATTTCTTTTAAATCATTATCCGTATCTTTTCTTAAAATTTCTATAATTTCAGAAGTAAATCCTCGTATTACTTTCGCTATATCTACATCATTTTCTCCTGAAAACAGAGTCGTTGAATCTCTTAAATCTACAAAAATAGCACCAGCCCAAGCTTTATAACCATTAGTATAGGTGAAATCTTCATCTCGTGGGAATTTATCTACTTCATTAACTTTATCTGTATTATCAAGAATTTCTTCTACTTTTTTCTTACGTTCCTTATAGTCATAATCTTTGAAATCCATTACTTAAATCCCCCTAGCATCACTAAAATCATTCCCATTACATATAAAATTAGTACGCCTCCAATTCCAAGAGCAGCACATTTAATACCTTTACTGTAATAAGAATACTTAATTGTACAAATTTTGGCGTTTACATAAATTTGTGACAAAATATCTGTTATTTCGTCATCGTCTTGAGAGTTATTCATTTTATCTTTAAATTCTCTAAAGTTATTTTTAGCTATACTTTCGAAAAAATAAAGTGAATCATTATAAATGCCTTCATATGCTAGTGTATCTTTACTTAATCGAGGAACCAGCACTCTAACTAAGCAATAAACTCCATATATAAAAATAACCCACGAAATAACAAATAATAATAGATATAAAAGATTTGCAAAATTAATGTGTTGAAGGGGTTGTGAAAGAATCTGTTTTAACATTTTAATAGAATTCTCTGATGTAAATATTGTAAGAAATACACCAAGTACTGCAATTACAATAGATGCTTTAGTATCACAACTTTTAATCCAGTCGAGATGTCGATCTAAACGATCGGTCAGATTGCTTTTATCTAAAGAATTATTTCCTGCCATAAATATTCACCTCCTAAAAGCTTATTATTTATATTATATAATATCTTTAAGAAGATTTAACAACATTTAACAGCATTTGCATTGCTTTTATTTAATTTTTATTGGTTCAATAAAAACTTAATTGCTAAAAAACGAATGAAATTATATTGTAGTAAAAAAGATAGATAAAGAAAATAACGCTTTATCTATCTTAATTGTTTATTTATATAATGTTTTAATTTTATATAAATTCTCTTTTTAGTACCACATAAAATTATAATGATTTTCTATGCGAAAACTTGTCTCTTAATTTTAAAGCTACGTTAACCAGTGCAATTAATACAGGAACTTCTACTAATGGGCCGATAACTGCTGCGAAGGCTGCACCTGAGTGAATGCCAAATACTCCAACTGCAACTGCGATAGCTAATTCAAAGTTGTTACTTGCTGCTGTAAATGATAAAGAAGTAGCAACAGGATAACTTGTTCCCATTTTCTTAGATAAGAAGAATGAAACAAAGAACATTAAGATAAAGTAAATAAGTAATGGGATTGCAATTCGTACAACATCCATTGGTAACTGAACAATCATTTCACCTTTAATAGAGAACATCACTACAATCGTAAATAGTAAAGCGATTAAAGTTAATGGACTAATACGAGGGACGACCGTCGATTCATACCATTCGCGTCCTTTTGTTTTTACAAAAATAAATCGTGTTAACATACCTGAAATAAATGGAATACCTAAATAAATACCAACACTTTTTGCGATTTCACCCATTGAAATATCTACAACAAAGCTATCCATACCTAACCATCTCGGTAATACTGTGACGAATACATATGTGTATACAGAGTACAGTAAAATTTGAAAAATGGAATTAAAGGCAACAAGACCAGCAGTGTATTCACGGTCGCCTTGTGCAAGGTCATTCCAAACAATAACCATAGCAATACAACGTGCTAAACCAATCATGATTAAACCAACCATATATTCTGGATAGTCTTGTAGAAAGACGATTGCTAATACAAACATTAAAATCGGTCCAATGACCCAGTTTTGAAATAAAGACAATAATAGCACTTTCCAGTCCTTAAATACGCGCCACATTTCCTCGTATCGAACTTTTGCGAGTGGTGGATACATCATAATAATAAGTCCAATTGCAATCGGAATAGATGTTGTTCCTACTTGTAAAGAATTTAGATGATCAACAAAACTTGGTGATACATAGCCAATGAATACACCTAATGCCATAGCTAGGAAAATCCACAATGTTAAATAGCGGTCTAGAAAAGATAAGTTCTTACTGACTTTCCCCACTTTATTCTCCTCCTTGAAATATATAATCAATCACTTATATAAGTATACGCTTATATTAGCGTTTGATTATATGTTTTTCAAGTATTTTGAATGGACAAGAAATTTTTAGTCAGAGAGATGAATATTGTAAAATATGAAACTAATGTTTTTTCGGATTTTTATATTATTAATTGGAGGGAAGAGATATAATTATTTAAAAACGGTAAAGGGAGTTATCCATGAAGGGAAAAGAATTTTTGGATTATATATTAGTGCAGCAATATCAAAATAGTGCTACATATAAAATTGGTAAGACTAATAAACAAAGTCATTTAAAATATAGCCTTAAACATACATCAGTTTTCAATTTAACAGATATGGATAGTGAGGGAAGTAAACCAGGTAATTATAAAACAATCGCACATGAGGTAGGGCATTTGGTTAATAATATTAATAATCCCAGTTGGTTTAAAAAGTTATTATTATTTCAATACTTATTTTTTACTTTTGCAGGTATAAGTATAATTTATGCTCTTTTTTACTTAGGTTATATTTATATACAAGGATTCTCGTATGATGTATTGTATGTTTTTTTGGTAGTCATGAGCTTAGTATCAGTAACATTGGGTGGTTATTTTGCTGCTATAAAAACGAAAGATGAGGAGTTTGCAGATCAAAATGCTGAATTGTTAATTAATAAATATTTAAAGGATGCACTCAAACATTATGGGAATTCTGGAAATGTACTACAAATCTACAACAGTACCTTAAAAGTATTACAGGAAGAAAGCAAGAAGTTTCGAAATAATTATAGAGTCATAATTACTGCTGTCTCACTAGTACCCTTGATAGGGTTAGTTATCGCACATGTTACTAACATGTAATTAATATTTTAGTTTTATATATAATGTTATTAATAAGTGTAAAAATATCAATAAAAAGAAACTAACCAAAAATATTAGATTTTGATAAATGATATAAATATAGAGGATGAAAAAATATGTGGATAACATACTAATGTAATACATTGCTTTGAATAAACTACTGAAATATAAGTTATTAATCCTAATACGACAATAACTGAACAGTAAACAAGCATATAAAGAAAATAAAATGAATAATAAAATATATTTCAAAATCATCCCTCCTTTTTTTGAGAATAATTAATTGGATTGAATTGTCAAGGTAATCCTTATAAAAACGTTCTTATAAATTTATAAGAACGTTTTTTAGTGAATAATGGGTTCTTTTTGGTTGAATATATAAGCAAATGCTTATATACTTATGATGTAGAAAAGGAGGTTGAGATATGCAAAAAACAACATTAGAAATTGAAAAGGTATCAAGTATCCTGAAATTACTAGGAGATAAAACGCGATTAGCAATAATGCGAATGGTATATGAACAAGAATATTGTGTTTGTAACTTTGTAGATATATTTAAAATGAGCCAACCTTCTATTAGTCAGCATGTACGCAAGCTAAAAGATGCGGGGCTTGTAAAAGAAGAAAGACGTGGACAATGGATTTATTACTCCATAAATATAGAAAGTGAATACTATGAATTGGTTCAAGATATGATTCGTCATGTAGACCTACCTCAAGGTGCAACTACTTGTGATGATAACTGCTGTAACTAACAGAAATATTAGGAGATGAACAAACATGACAAAGAAAACAATCTATTTCTTATGTACAGGTAACTCTTGCCGTAGCCAAATTGCTGAAGGATTTGGAAAAACATACTTAGGAGATACATGGAATGTATACTCTGCAGGAATTGAAGCACATGGTGTGAACCCAAATGCAATTAAAGCAATGAATGAAGTAAATATTGATATTACAGGTCAAACATCAGATATAATCGACCTCGACATTTTAAATAAAGCAGACCTTGTTGTGACATTGTGTGGACATGCGAGAGATGTATGTCCAACAATTCCTCCACATGTGAAACATGAACATTGGGGATTTGATGATCCAGCAGGACAAGATTGGTCAGTGTTTCAACGTGTGCGTGACGAGATTAGTGCACGCATTAAGAAATTTGCAGAAACAGGTGAGTAATCAAAAACATAGCCGAGAATTCGTTCTCGGCTTCTTATATAGGAGGGGAAAGAACTATGAAAAAAATTGAAATTTATGATCCAGCAATGTGTTGTTCAACAGGTGTTTGTGGTCCAAGTGTAGACCCTGAGTTAATTCGAGTTTCTGTGGCTGTTAACAATTTAAAAAATAAAGGTTTTGATATTACACGTTACAACCTAGCAAGTGAACCAGATGCATTTGCTTCAAATGAAATGATTAGTAAATTGTTAATGGAAAAAGGTCCTGAAGTACTTCCTGTTACTCTTGTTGATGGTGAAGTAGTGAAAGAACAAACACACTTATCAAATGATGAATTTGTTACATTAACAGGATTAACAGAAGAAGAGTTAAGTCAAAAGCCTCGTGTACGTTTAGGTTTAAACGTGAAAAAGTAAAGAGAAAGAAGGTATGGACATGACTCGTTTATATAATCCACAGACAATAGAATTTACGCCATTTTTATTTTTTACTGGAAAAGGTGGTGTGGGGAAAACATCAACTGCATGTGCAACGGCAGTTACATTAGCTGATAAAGGAAAACGTGTGTTACTTGTAAGTACAGACCCAGCTTCAAACTTACAAGACGTGTTTAATATGGAACTAACGAATCATCCAGTAGAAATTCCTAGTGTAAACAATTTATTCGTAGCAAATTTAGACCCTGAAACAGCGGCAAATGAGTATAAAGAGCGTGTGGTGGGTCCGTATCGTGGAAAACTTCCAGAAGCGGTTATTAATCAAATGGAAGAACAACTATCAGGAGCATGTACTGTAGAAATTGCTGCATTTGACGAGTTTTCATCGTTATTAACAAATAAAAAACTAACAGAACAGTACGATCATATTATTTTCGATACAGCACCAACAGGTCATACATTACGTCTTCTTCAACTTCCAACGGCATGGAGTGGGTTCTTAGAAGAAAGTACACATGGTGCTTCTTGTCTTGGGCCACTTGCTGGATTAGGTGAGAAGAAAAAATTGTATGAAGCAACAGTTACCGCTCTATCTAGCGGGAAACAAACAACGTTGGTGTTAGTAACCCGACCAGATATATCTCCATTACAAGAAGCGGCAAGAGCCTCAAAAGAACTTGGAGACATTGGTGTACAGAATCAAATGTTACTCATTAATGGTATGATGCAAAATCATGTGAAAGAGGATGAAGTATCAAAAGCGTTCTATGAGAGACAAACAAAGGCATTAGAACAAATGCCAAATGAATTGAAACAAATTATAACTTACGAGGTTCCTTTAGCGCCATTTAATATCACTGGTATTGAAAATCTTCGCAAGTTATTCATGGATAATGCTACTTTTAATGTAGGTACATTAGAAGAAAAAGAAATAAAAACAACACCTTTAAAAGACTTGATTGAGAATATACACCAAACAGGACAACGGGTGATTTTCACAATGGGAAAAGGCGGTGTAGGTAAAACAACGGTCGCATCTACAGTCGCGGTTGGTTTGGTAGAAAAGGGACACAAGGTTCATTTAACGACTACTGATCCAGCGGCTCACTTAGAACATGTTATGCACCATGAATCCCTACATGGAAATCTATCTGTAAGTCGTATTGATCCTAAGGTCGAGGTAGAAAATTACCGAGAAGAGATTCTAAATCAGTCAAGAGAGTTGTTAGGCGAAGAAGGTTTAGCATATTTAGAAGAAGATTTACGATCTCCTTGTACAGAAGAAATTGCAATCTTCCGTGCGTTTGCCAATATTGTAGAAAAAGCAAATAATGAAATTGTTGTTATTGATACAGCACCAACAGGACATACATTATTACTTTTAGATGCGGCACATTCATATCATAAGGAAATTGAACGTTCTACGGGTGAAGTTCCAGTTTCGGTACAGCAATTGTTACCACGTCTTCGTAATCCGAAAGAAACAGGAGTTGTGATTGTTACGTTAGCAGAAGCTACACCTGTATTTGAAGCGAGTCGTCTACAAGAAGATTTAAAACGTGCGAGTATTACACCAACTTGGTGGGTTATTAATCAAAGTTTATATGCAACAAACACAAAAGACCATATTTTACAGGGTAGAGCGATGTCCGAAATAGAGTGGATGCGTGAAATTGAAAAAAAATCGAATGAACAATATGTGGTGATTCCTTGGAAAGCACAAGATATTGTTGGCTATGAAAATTTGAAACACTTAACAGTGTAAAAATAAAAAAGAAGAGGAGAGAATACTATGATTATTACAGATGGAGCAAAGGCATATATTGAAGAGGTTATGAAAGAACACGGTGTATCCACATTACGTTTTTCATTTGAAGGTGCAGGATGTTGCGGGCCGAGTTGGGGAATGGCGTTAGCTACAGCACAGGAAGATGATATTGTACAAACAATTAATGGGGTAGAGATCGCAATTGATAAAAAAATTGTAGATACAGTAGATAAACTGACTATTGATTTTGAAGGAAAAGGCGAAGAATCAGGGTTAGTCTTCCACGGTGGAGAAAGCTGCTGTTAAATATTAAATAGTTCTTTTGTTTTAAAGCAAAAGTAATCATATAAAAATAAAGACCAAATCATTATGCGATTTGGTCTTTATTTTTGCTGATAAATCAATAAAAGTACTTGTGTGTAATCCAGTTCGTATCTTTTTAATAAGGTAATGTTATTAAATCATTATTTAAAATAGCTAAAGGGAAATGTAATTATATTTTAGAATTAAAGCAATGAAGGATGAATGTTGGAATATATTAAAGGTTAAGGGGATGAATCTAAATAATCAGTTTGGAGGAGAAAATGAAAAAATTGTTCTTCACTGTGATTCTATTTTTGATTGTTATTACTACCTTCGGTTGTTCAAATAGTAAAGGCTATAGTTCTAAGGAAGCAATAAAAAGAGGCGACATTGTGTATCAACAAAGCAAAGTTGCTAATTTAGCAAGATTTGAACAGTTCTTAATGAATCTATCTAACAAAAAAGAAGATACGATACGAGTGACAAACTATACACATGAAGGAGACCCGATATTTCAAGATTTGAAATTTGATGGAAAATCCTTGAAATATACTTATGACAATTTAAGCGATCAATTTGCTGGGGAAAATAAAAGTGTAGAGACTGATGTTTGTAAAGAAATAATTAAGAAAGAAATTGAACAGGGAGAAATTGAGTTTTTTGTAAGTGGTTGTGCAAAACAGCAGGATTCCTTTCTTTTTCGTGTGGAAAAAAGTAAATTAAAACATGATTGAGTAATGATATAAGAAATGATATTACGCAATAGAAAAACATCTGACGCATAGGCAGATGTTTTTCTTATTATATATTTATTATTTACAGCACTTTGATTTATTATCAGTGTTTTTAGAAGTTGAATCATTCTTTTCTTCTTTTACTTCCTCAATTTTAATACTGCAACAATCTTTTTCTTTGCTCTGAAATAGTTTTTTAAAGATACTCATGGTAATTCCTCCTCTGTTTTATATGAAATAAAATAAAAATCCTGAAAGTGTTGCCATACTCATTACTGAAAGAATAAATGCTACGACTAATTTCTTTTTGAAAATACTGTTTAGCAATGTTATCTCTGGTAAACTTGCACCCGCAGAACTAATCATTAATGCCATAACTGGACCTAATGCCATTCCTTTTGCAATCATGATTTGCGAGATTGGAATCATCGTAGAAAGACGAATATATAATGGGATACCAATAATAGCAGCAATCGGAACAAGCCACCAATTATCACCTCCTAAATAGTTTGTAATCCATTCAGTAGGTACAGCTCCGTGAATAACAGCTCCAATTAGTGCACCAAAGATTAGGTAAGGATATACTGTCTTCATTAATTGAAACACTTCAACAAAAGCGTTTTTTAAGCTAAATGATTGTGTTTTTTCTTCATATCCACTCATAATTACCTGTTTGACTTCTGTTTCGAATCCTAATTTTTCAAGTGTGTAGCCAATGATAATGGATAATAGGGATGTAATGACCGTATATGTAAGCGTCACTTTTACACCTAGCGTTGCAGTCATAAGTGTTAATATCGTTGGATCAAGGACTGGTGAAGAGAACAGAAATACCATAACTGTTCCAAATCGAATTTTTTTGTTCAATAAGTTCACAACAATTGGAATCGTTGAGCAAGAGCAAAATGGTGTAATAAAAGCAAATACGATAGCAATGAAAGAACTGTATAGAAAGTTTGATTTAGAGAGCAATACGTCTAGCTTGTCGTATGGCAAAAAGCTTTGAATGACTTGAATAAAGAACGAAATACCAACAAATAAGAGCGTTAATTCAAGTGCGATAGAAAAGAAATCGCGAAGAATGGTTTCCCACATGTTAATTCCCCCTTTTAAAATAGTTGCATTTTGCAAGTATTGGTTTAAAATAAAGAGCAAAATACTTTGCTCAAGCAAGTGGCTTACAGCAAACATCAGTATCTTGCATTGCGTTGTTTAACAACTGAATAGAATTTAATATCATATCTTTTTCAAATGGACTCATTTTTGAGAACACTTCATTTAAATATTGATTCATTTGTTCATTGATTGTAGTAACAGCAAATGTTCCCTCTGTGGTTAGGGACAAGGTATAAATTCTTCGGTCTTGTGGAGAAGGCGTTTTTGTAACAAATTTTCCTTTCACAAGTGTTTGGATTTGTCTGCTAAATGTTGTAATATCCATACCTAGAGTTTCTGATACGGTTTGCATAGAGGGTTGATCACGTTTGCTAATTTCATATAAGATGTGGCTTTGAACAAGTGAAATCTCTACCCCACCAATACTACAACAGTTTTTATTTAAAAAACCAAAACGTCTTGCGAATACTTGAAATAGTTCTCTTGCATCGTTCATTACTAATTCCTCCTTTGCTATAGTTATACTATACAATAATATTTGCAAAATGCAACTATTTTCCTTTATAATTTTCTTATAAATTTGAAAAAGGGGTATGAATATGGAGATAAGGAAGTGTCAAAGTACTGATATTGAAGCGATAACACGCATTTATAACCAAGGAATAAAAGATCGAATTGCTACATTAGAAGAAAAGGAAAAGACCATTCATGATATGGAAGAGTGGTTCGTAAAACGCGGAGAACGATATGCGGTATTAGTGGCGGAAATGGAAGGACAAATTGTAGGGTGGGTGTCTTTAAATCCCTATTCTCATCGTTGTGCGTATAACGGTGTTGCTGACTTATCTATTTATATTGACCGAGAGCAACGAGGTAAAGGGATAGGAAAACGACTATTACAAAAGATTGAAGAGGTTGCTATACAAAATGATTTTTATAAGATTGTATTGTTTACGTTTCCTTTTAATGCATTAGGGCAAGGTTTATATCGTTCTATGGGGTATCGTGAAGTAGGAGTTTTTAAAAACCAAGGTAAGTTAGACGGAGAATTTGTAGATGTTATGGCAATGGAAAAAAATATTGATTTATAAAAAGAAAAAATGCCTTCGAATTAAATTATTCGGAGGCATTTTAATATTAGTATCCTAGTTCTTTTTTTAATCTAGCTGTTTTTTCTTTGAGGACTTTTAGTTTGTCTTCAAATGTTTGTTGTTCTTGTTTTCGTTGTTCACGTCGTAGTTTTACATACTCTGAAATGGGGATTGTTTTTAATTCAATTCCTTCATCATCGTCTTCTAGAAAATTGTCCTCGTCATTAAGAGACATAAAAAAGAACCTCCCAGTGTTAATGCAGAATGCACCCATAATAGTATATGCGGGTATCCTAACGAAATGTAGGATGCCGAGTCCCACTATATGATATGCATATTAACACTTGAAAGTGAGTTGAAATAAGTGTTTTAAGAGGGGACAGCTAAGAGGGTTTGCTTAGTAGCCTAAAAGTGTAAATATAAATATTCCAGGGGTGTTTGTATAAAGAAACATCTTTATTAATCGTGAACAATTGTTAGAGTTTAATACAGGTTAAATTTAAAATTCAAGAATAGGCAAATTAGGATGACCATTGAAAATATGATTGCTGAGAATTTGATGTTCTATTTCCCTAATAAAGTTAGGGAAATAGAACATCATCGTTGATATAACAACATTTATGTCATTTCACTAACTGTTTACGTTCGCATAAAATCGAAAAACAAATGAAAGCAGAGCGTAATAAACGTGCGATCATATTAGAAGCTGAAGCTGCAAAACAAGATAAAGTCCTTCGTGCTGAAGGGGAGAAGCAAAGTAAAATCTTAATGGCTGAAGGGGATAAAGAAGCACGTATTCGAGAAGCGGAAGGTATTAAAGAAGCAAAAGAATTAGAAGCGCAAGGGGAAGCAAGAGCGATTGAGGAAATTGCAAAAGCAGAACAAAATCGAATTGAATTACTTCGCGAGGCGAATTTAGATGAACGTATACTTGCCTACAAATCATTTGAATCATTAGCTGAAGTTGCGAAAGGGCCAGCAAATAAAGTCTTTATTCCATCTAATGCAATTGAAACACTTGGTACTCTTGGGGCGATTGGTGAAATTTTTAAAGAAAAACAGGCGAAGAGATTACCTTCTTCAGATACACCAAAAGAATAATAGGAGTGAAAAGAGAAATGGGGTGTGGCATTTCTCTTTTTATTTTTGGATAGGATAAAAATATTAGTCCTTTGTCATTATGGATAGGAATTTGTTGTTTGTCATTTTTGACAGAATAATAAGTTTAGAGTGCTTGGGATTGTTAAGTGGATTAACACGTTTACTAGATGGGTTAAAAAACTGTCAAAGTAATATATTTTTGTTAAAGAAAATTTAAAATATGATATAATGGGATTTTGTGGATATTAAATGGGGGAGTGGGAAACCAGTGCAAATATTATTAATACGCCACGGAGAATCAGAAGCTGATATTTTAAACGTACATGAAGGACGAGCTGACTTTGAATTAACAGGAAAGGGAAGACAACAAGTGAAAAGGCTTGTACAGAAAGTGAAAGAAGATTTTCCACCAGATTTCATTTGGGCAAGTACATTAAAACGTGCTCGCGAAACAGGTGAAACGTTAGCAGAGGGAATTGGGTGCCCAATTCAATTAGAAGAGGAATTAATGGAGTTCAATAATGGAGTTCAAGCAGGTCTTTCATTTGAAGAAGCTAAGAAACATCCCGAGCCAAAGTTTCTTCATGACCGATTTGAAAACGGGGAATCGTTTATTGAATTTAGAATGAGAATAGAAGGCATCTTTTCTAAAATCGTGACAGAGAATACGTATGACCGAATTGCAATTGTTGCACACGGTGGTGTAATAAATAGTCTATTACGTGCGTTTTTCAAAATGCCCATTTCAATGGATTATTATTTTAAAATGGGAGATACGGAAATAAGCTTAATTGAAATGGATGGCGAACAAAAAACGGTACATTTTATTAATGATACGAATCATTTGGATGGGATGTAGAAAATTATGTACAAAGTTGTATTTTTCGATGTTGACGGTACGCTTTTAAGTGAGATTGATAGAAGTATGCACGAAAGTACAAAAGAAGCGATACATAGGTTAATAGATAAAGGGATTCATGTAGTTGTTACGACAGGGAGACCATATAGCTTATGTTCGCAATTTATGGAACTAGGCATAAATACGTTTATTTCTGCAAATGGTGCCCATATAAAATGTGGTGAAAAAGTTATACATAAATCAGTACTTTCACGTGAAATCGTTCATGATATCTCGAGATTTGCTGAATTACATGGTCACGGTATTTCTTATTTTACCGAGGATTTTGCAATGAACGGAATAGCCTCGGATAATGAGCGTGTAATGCAAGCGCTTAGCGAGACGTTGAATTTAGAGAAGTATCCTGAAAAAAGCAAGGATTTGTCTAAAGAGATTTATTGTTTATGTCTGTATGCGGATGAAATGGAATCTCAAAAATTTATTGAAAAGTACCCGATGCTTACATTCGAACGTTTTCATGGTTATGTCATAAATGTATTGGAAGATAGTAAAGTATCGAAGTTAACTGCAATTCAAAAAGTATTGGAGCATTTAAATATTTGTAAATCAGAAGCGGTTGCTTTTGGCGACGGGGGAAATGATATTGAGATGTTGCAGTATGTAGGATTAGGTATTGCGATGGGGAATGGTGGAGAAGAGTTAAAAACAAGAGCTGATTTTGTTACAAAGAAAGCGAGTGAAGGTGGTATTTTATTCGCCTTAGAAAAGTTTCATATCGTCTAACATACCTTTATTGAAATAAAGGTATGTTAGGATCTTTTATATGCTCACATAATAAAAGATGAATTTGCCCACGATGATGATAAAAGTGGGCAACAATTTCCAGCAACCATTCAAAGCGTGAGTAAGAAATACCCCAATAAGCAGTCTTCATTTCTGCTAATTGTTCATTGGAATAGGATAAAAAAGTTTTAGAAAGTAAATCGTAGCCCTGTATCATCGTTTTTTGCATTTGCGCAATTGTTTCGGGTGTTTGTTCTTTATAGAAAGTATGCAGCTCTTTTTCCGTACTACCATTTAAAATGAGTAAATCAGCATGGCAAATAAGAGAAAGATGTGCATACATTTCAAATAATGAACGCTTCGATTGAATCGGAGCTATTTTCAAATCAATTTCAGTATATTGATCCAGCATTTGAATAGAAGTATCAACAGCAACTTTAAGTTGATGCAATGCAGATTGTACAAACATTGTAATTCTCCTCTTCTCCGTATATAATAGTTTCTTGAGGGTATTATATCATACTCAAAATTCCGAAAATTCTAGTAGTTTGACTAGCATATTGAAAAGTATTATATTGTAAAAGGTCATATGAAACGTGAAGTAGAATGGAATGCAATTATTGAGTTAGGAGTTAGACCAATGAGTTTGAAATATGGAAGAGATACAATTGTTGAAGTTGACTTAAATGCAGTAAAACATAATGTAAAAGAATTTAAAAAACGTGTGAATGATGAAAATATTGCAATGATGGCTGCTGTAAAAGCGAATGGGTATGGCCACGGAGCAGTTGAAGTTGCGAAAGCTGCTATTGAAGCGGGAATAAACCAGCTTGCAGTTGCATTTGTAGATGAAGCGATAGAGTTAAGAGAAGCAGGAATTAACGTGCCGATTTTAATTTTAGGCTATACGTCAGTAGCGGCTGCGGAAGAAGCAATTCAATATGACGTTATGATGACTGTTTATAGAAGTGAAGATTTACAAGGTATAAATGAAATCGCAAACCGTCTTCAAAAGAAAGCGCAAATTCAAGTGAAAATTGATACAGGGATGAGTCGTATCGGTTTACAAGAAGAAGAGGTTAAACCATTTTTAGAAGAATTAAAACGTATGGAGTATGTGGAGGTAGTAGGAATGTTTACACATTACTCTACGGCAGATGAAATCGATAAATCATATACGAATATGCAAACAAGTTTATTTGAGAAAGCTGTCAATGCAGCAAAAGAATTAGGGATTCATATTCCATATATTCATAGTTCAAATAGTGCAGGTTCAATGGAACTTAGCAATACATTTCAAAATATGGTTCGTGTAGGTATTGGGATTTATGGAATGTATCCTTCAAAAGAGGTAGATCATTCAGTTGTTTCTCTACAGCCTGCGTTGTCGTTAAAATCAAAAGTAGCCCATATTAAGCATGCGAAGAAAAATCGCGGTGTAAGTTATGGGAATACGTATGTAACGACTGGTGAAGAATGGATTGCCACTGTACCGATTGGTTATGCTGATGGCTATAACCGTCAGTTATCTAATAAAGGGTATGCATTAATAAATGGAGTTCGAGTACCTGTTATTGGTCGTGTTTGTATGGATCAGCTTATGTTAGACGTTTCAAAAGCAATGCCAGTACAAGTGGGAGACGAAGTAGTATTCTACGGTAAACAAGGCGAAGAAAACATCGCAGTAGAAGAAATAGCGGATATGTTAGGTACAATTAACTATGAAGTTACATGTATGTTAGACAGAAGAATCCCGCGAGTTTATAAAGAAAATAATGAAACGACTGCTATTGTAAATATACTAAGAAAAAACTGAATCGATATGATTCAGTTTTTTTATTTTTGACAAATGAAAAACGCTCTGTTTGTACCGTGTGTTTGAATGTTTTTAAAACCTACGGATTCTAGTGAAGAAATTATTTCTTCATTTGAATAACAAGCTTCTTCAAAAGAAAAATCACTTCTTGCCCAATTATTATCTATGTCATGTTGAAATAGTATAAAGTTCATGATGGCTTTTTTATTTTCATCATCATATGTAGAATCAATCGTACAAACATATTCATCCGCTGAAATATGAAATGAAGCAATCCAATTTTCAAGAAATCCTTTTTCCATATTCATATCAAATACGAATGTACCTTCGCTATGCAATACGGAGTAGACATTATGAAAAACACTTTTTAATTCATCTAATTTCAAAATATGGTTTAAGCTATCGCCAGTAGAGATAACATATTGAAATTGCTCATTTATATTGAAATAGCGAGCATCATCGACGATAAAGGTTGCGTTTGGAGCGTTTTGACGTGCGTATTCAATCATTTGGGCAGAACCATCTATACCAGTTACTACAAAATGATTATCGATTAATTTCTTAGTTAGGTGACCAGTCCCGCAGCAAAGATCTAAAATATGAGAATGTGGTGGTGCATATTGTAAAACAAGTTTTTCCAAAAGTAGATAGGAGTGTTCAGCAAAATGCCCCCAATGTTTATTATAAATGGATGCGAAAATATCATAATCAGAATATATTAGTTTTTTAGACACATGCATTCACCTCAAAATTCATTACATTATAGTAGTCATGCTTCGTTTTCATTTCAAAACCACATTGTGTATAGAGTTGTAAAGCATTGTTATTTTTCGTTTCAACGTCTAATTCAATTGTTGAAGCTCCTTTTGTAATAAGGGTATGTACCATATAACTAAGAATATCTTTTCCGTATCCTTTACCTTGATAGGAAGGATGAACGGCAAATCCTGATAGTATAGTAGATTGCTCTTGCTTCGAAACTGTAATCGTTCCTATCACTTTTTCGTTCAATATTCATTTTATAATTCCTCACATTCGTATTTAAAAATAGGATGGATGACTTAGCCACTTCTCTAACTCCACACTGCCCTGAATAGATAATAACCGGTACAAATATCGATAGGGATGTCTACATTCTACAAGATTAGGAATAGGCATAATGGTTTCGTAACCTTGTTTAAAAGCATGAGCTTCCTTTTCTGTAAATACATATTCTAAGCTGATAAAATCAAGTTCTCGGGGAGCAACTGCGTAAGCTTCTGTATCTACTAAACCTGTAATAGTTGCGCCATCTGATAAAAACTGAGTAGGGTCCATATCAATTAAAACGAGCGTTGCTTCCTTTGGTACCGGTAAGGAAGAAAGTTGTTGTTCAAAAGTAGGAAATGCGTTACGGATGCTCGTATTATCGGAATAAAACCTATTTACAAGTTCTTTACTGACTTTTAATATGTGAGACTTAAATTCTTCTAGTGGAACTTGGAAAGTACCTGATGGATTTCCTATAAACTCTGCTTGAAACGAATGAATTTCTGCTAGTCCTTTTCCAAGGCTGAATAAAATTGAATCAGATTGTCCGACAAAGGATTGCAGCGTACTTCCTGTTAGTTTTTCGACACTAACATACTTTCGGCCATTTAAAATATGTTTTTGCAAAATAGTGGGGATGGGCAAGTTAGTATGCTTTTTCAATAATTCGTGTATATATTCTAAATGATGTACGTTCCTTGGATCGATTCCAAAAAGGTTTTTGCATCCCCACCAAAAATCATTGTTTGGTTCTTCAGTCATTTTAGAAGAACGAACGATGACTTCTTCATCTTCTGTTTGGACGAGAAATACATCGCTTGCATGATCTTCATAACCTGGGTGTAAAGTTTGAACAGATAAAATAGGTGAAGTAAATAATTGTTGTAGCATGAAGAGGCTCCTTTTTTCTGTAAATTCGATAAATTCATTATATAACAGAATATGTTGCAAGTGGATAATGATAGGGACAATATAGAACTTAAATACATTCATGGTGAGAAATTAGTGTAGAAATTATATTTTTCTACTTTTGTATGAATTATCAAAATAATGTTTCTGATGATAAATCTGTATAAATACCCAAATATAAATTTAATATTTTTCAGTAAAGGAAGAGTTAAGCGGACTTTCAATAGAGGTATAACGGAGGTTATGAAAAATATTTCTCAATAATAAAATGAAGAGAAAAATGTGAAGAAATAGAATAGATTCCTTTATAATAGTTTTAAATTGATTAATATAATTAATTATTAATAATATTAGATAGGAGAGAATATGATGGCAAACGTACTCGTAATAAATTTCCCTGGAGAAGGTCATATAAATCCGACTTTAGCTATTGTAAGTGAGTTAATTCGGCGAGGGGAGACAGTTGTTTCGTATTGTATTGAAGATTATAGAAAGAAGATTGAAGCAACGGGTGCACAATTCCGAGTGTTTGAGAATTTCCTCTCTCAAATTAATATTATGGAACGAGTAAATGAAGGTGGGAGTCCTTTGACGATGCTGTCTCATATGATGGAAGCATCAGAACGTATTGTTACTCAAATTGTAGAAGAAACAAAAGGGGAAAAGTACGATTATTTGATATATGATAATCACTTTCCAGTAGGACGTATTATAGCCAATGTTTTAAAGTTACCTAGTGTTTCTTCTTGTACAACGTTTGCTTTTAATCAGTACATTACTTTTAACGATGAACATGAATCAAGAGAAGTAGATGAAACGAATCCATTGTATCAATCGTGTTTAGCGGGAATGGAAAAATGGAACAAACAGTATGGAATGAAATGTAATAGTATGTATGATATTATGAACCATCCTGGTGATATTACAATTGTGTATACTTCAAAGGAATATCAGCCGCGTTCAGATGTATTCGATGAATCGTATAAGTTTGTTGGCCCATCAATTGCTACTCGAAAAGAAGTAGGTAGCTTTCCTATGGAAGATTTAAAAGATGAAAAATTGATTTTCATTTCTATGGGAACAGTTTTTAATGAACAACCTGAGTTATATGAAAAATGTTTTGAAGCGTTTAAAGATGTAGAAGCGACAGTCGTATTAGTTGTTGGTAAGAAGATAAATATAAGTCAATTTGAAAACATTCCGAATAACTTTAAGTTGTATAATTATGTGCCGCAATTAGAACTATTACAGTATGCTGATGTATTCGTAACACACGGCGGTATGAATAGTTCGAGTGAAGCACTATATTACGGTGTCCCGTTAGTTGTAATTCCGGTAACAGGAGATCAGCCTTTAGTTGCGAAACGAGTAAATGAAGTAGGGGCTGGAATAAGGCTTAATCGCAAAGAATTAACTTCTGAAATGTTACGTGAGTCTGTAAAGAAAGTGATGGATGATGTAACGTTTAAGGAAAAAAGTCGTAAAGTTGGAGAGTCACTTCGAAATGCTGGTGGTTATAATAGGGCAGTTGATGAAATATTAAAAATGAAAATGAATTCATACTCAAAACTTAAATAAATGTTTGGAGCACACTTACTGTAATATGTAAGTGTGTTTCTATAAATAAATTACATAAAAAATCATTGTAAAGGTGAAACTTTTGTGTATATAAACTGATATCTTTGAATTAGCATTGAAATTACGTTAAAATAATACTAAGAAAATATATAAGTTTTGGGGGTAATGAATGAAGAAAGTATTTGAATACATATTATTAACAATTGGCTCGATTATTGTAGCGGGTTCATTGGAGCTTATTTTAGCACCTAACGGATTAGTAGATGGCGGGGTAACGGCTATTGCTATTATGGCGAATAAAGTTGCTGGGTTACCGCTTTATGGGGTGTTCTTAGGAATTAATATCCCGATTTTATTATTTACTGCAAAAGTAATGGGAAAGAAGTTCTTTATCCGTACGTCCTATGCAAACGTTGTGACAACACTCGGATTGATTTATTTAAAACCATTTCCAGCAATTACAACTTCTGAATTGTTAATTGTTCTTTATGGAGGAGTTCTATTTGGTGTTGGTGTAGGGATTGTAGTAAAAATGGGCGGAGCAATTGATGGATCAGAAATGTTAGCTGTTTGGATGAATAAACATTTTAAAGTGCCAATTAGTACATTTTTACTTGCTGTAAATGCAGTTATTTTCATCTTTGTTGCCATTTTGTTTTCAATTGAACAAGCGATGTTCTCATTAGCAATTTTCTATATTGTTACGAAGATGATTGATTTCATATTAGATGGTATTAATCAAGGAAAGAGCGTTATGATTATTTCTGGTAAAAATAAAGAAATAGGCGATCTACTTATGAAAGAACTGCAATTATCCGTTACATATCTACATGGAGAAGGTGGTTTTTTAGGAGAACATAAGAGAATCATCTACTGTATTACAAACCGTTTCATTTATCCGAAAATGAAAGATCTCGTTCTCTCTGTAGATCCAACTGCTATAATTGAAGCGTCTTATTCAACAGAAACAACTGGTGTCAAACGTCCGGGAAGGGCAGCGAGATCAGAAAAATAGTGAATGAAATAGCTCCACGTAAGTTATACTTACGTGGAGCTATTCTTATTTGGGGAACCAGGCCTCTTTCAATAATTGGACAACGGTTTCGATACGATTCTCTGGAATACTACCAAAACCAAGTAATACATATGACTCCTCCCTCACATTATGAACAGAATCGTATGTCGAGAGAGGGTATAACTTAATACGTTGTTTTGCAGCTGCATGAATAAGTTCTTGTTCGTTCATACTATTATGAACGTGAAGTACAATATGAAGTCCAGATTGTTCACCGAGTATATGCACGTTATTCCCCATTTCGTTTGTAATAGATTTAATTAAAGAAATATGCTTTCTTTTATATAACGTACGACTTCGGTTAATATGACGTTCCCAATCCCCACTTTGAATAAAGGTAGCAAAGGTAAGTTGTTGCATTGTAGAAACTGTTTGTTTATACATACCACCAAGTTCTTTATAGGTTTTTAGCAGATGAGGTGGTAAAACGATATATCCCATTCGTAAAGAAGGTAAAAAAGATTTCGAAAAAGTTCCCATATAAATAACACGTTCATTTGAATCTAGTCCTTGTAAAGAAGGAATAGGTTTTCCAATATAGCGAAATTCTCCATCATAATCATCTTCAACAATATACCCTTTACAATCATTCGCCCATTTTAATAACTCGAGTCTTCTAGATAACGGCATAATGATTCCGAGTGGAAATTGGTGAGATGGAGTGACATATGCCACATTGGAACCCGATTCACGTAAAGCAGAAATATGAATTCCTTTATCATCTAAAGGGATAGGGTGAACAGGAAGTCCAGAACTTTGAATCATAGCAGGTATACGGTGAAATCCAGGGTTTTCGATTCCGTATTCTTTTTTTGAACCAAGTAGTTGAAGGAGTAGCCAAAGAAGAGGCTGCGTACCTGCTCCAATAATAATTTGATCAGGTGAAGAATGTACCCCGCGAGCATGATATAAATATTTTGAAATATGTTCTCGTAGAACGAGCTCACCTTGTGGATCTTCTTTAGCAAATAATTCATCTTCATACTGAAATAAAGTTTCGTGTAATGCTCTTTTCCAGTTTGTTATCGGAAAAGCTTTTTGATCAATAAGTCCTTGACTACAATCATAATCATATTGTTCTTTTTCTTTATTGTTAGCACTGTTTGATGCAATTTGCTGTTTCTTTTGAATGACATCAATATCAACTTCCGCAACAAAAATTCCGCGTTTCGGTTTGCTTTCTACGTAACCTTCAGCTAGTAATTGTTGATAAGCGGATTCAACTGTAATACGGCTTACATTAAGTTGTATAGCTAAATTTCTGTGAGAAGGAAGGCGTGTACCAGCACGTAGTGATCCATGAGAGATTTCTCGTTTTATATATTCGTAAATTTGTAAATAAATAGGTGTTTTACTTTGTAACACTAATGGGATAGTCAGATCCATTTGTAGACGCTCCTTTTAATACTGGCCTTATAAAAAAGAATAAAACTGTCACTTAAACTAAGGGCAGTTTCTTTCTATAATGATGATATAACATTTAGAAAATTTTATAAATAGTAAGGGGCGAATCATAATGAATGTTAAAGCAGTAGTAACAGAAGCAGATTTACACGATGTATTTCCCGTATTACAACAATTGAGAACGAAAATTTCAAGAGAAGAGGCAAGTTCTTTATTTCAAAAAATGAAAGAAGAAAATTATAAACTATTTTCGCTACGTAATGAAGATGAAGAAGTTGTTAGTCTAGCTGGTGTAGCGATTTGTACGAATTTTTATAATGAGAAACATGTTTTTGTGTATGACCTTGTAACTGCGGAAGCTCACAGATCAAAAGGGTATGGTAAGGTTCTGCTGTCATATGTAGAAAAATGGGGGGAAGAAAAAGGATGCAGTTCTATCGTTCTTACATCTGCGTTTCCAAGAATTGATGCACATCGTTTTTATGAAAGAGAGGGCTTTAATAAGGTAAGCTATTCTTTTTATAAAGCGTTATAATATTAAGTAGGTTCCGTATGTAAAAATATATGGAACCTATTTTCTTTTTCAGATTTGGATTAGGGACAGGTCTAGTAATATAATTTGTCGAATGTTAGAGATTAACAACGGAATATTGAATTCAGAGAATGTTAGGAGCGTTTAAACTTGGAAAAAATAAAGGAATTATTTATACCAAATGATGTAAGAGTCATTATTATTTCTGATATTCATGGAGAATTAGATCTTTTTAAGGAATTACTACATAAAGTTAATTTTAAAGATGAAGATTATTTAATTATTAATGGTGATCTTTGTGAGAAAGGAAGAGATAGCATTGGCGTCGTAAACTATGTCATGAATATTGTAAAGAACAATTCAAATGTTCATGTTGTTGAAGGGAATTGTGAAGTTATAGTTGAAGCGCTTGTAAATGAAAATCCTGCTTTAATAAATTATTTGTGTACGCGAAAAAATACAATTTTCAATGAATGGCTAGCACAATTGAATGTTACCGTTCATGAAGAAAGTGATATTTGTGAAGTGAAAAACATATTGATGGGTCATTTCTCAAAAGAAATAAAGTGGCTAACAGAATTACCAACAGCGATTGAAACGGAAGATTATATCTTTGTACATGCTGGCCTTGAAGATAGAGAGGATTGGAAAGAAACAGAACGAAAAAATGCAACAGCAATGCCGGAGTTTTTCAATCAATCACATAAAGCAAATAAGTATGTAGTTGTTGGTCATTGGCCTGTTGTAAACTACTCAGAGAAGGCACCGTCTAACAATCCAGTTATTGATAAGGAGAAAAAGATTATAGCAATTGACGGCGGAAATGCGATTAAAGAGGCAGGACAATTAAATGCATTTATTATTCAGAGGACAAGCGCAAGTGATAAGTTTTCTTATACATATGTTGATTATTTTCCAGAGTATGAAGTAATAGCAGATTTTCATGCCGATGCAACAATGCAGGGCGGGGTTACCTATCCACATTATTACATAGAGCCTATTGAGAAGAAGCAAGATTACACAATATGTAGGCAAAAGGAAACGAATACATTACTTTCTGTGAAAGATGAATACATTAGGCAACTTGATTCAGGTGAATACACAGTGAAAACGGATATATCTTGTGCGCAAATAAGCGTAAAAAAAGGGGATATTGTTTCTCTCATTGATGGTAGCTGCTCAGGATATGATTTAATTAAAAAAGATGGAGTAGAAGGCTGGATAGAGAAAGGAATTTTAGTTGAGATAGAAAAGACGAAAAAGAAAATATTTAGCTGAAATAGGAGGGATGTAACCTCCTATTTTTTTAAGAAGTAGATTGCTTGCTATCTTTAATAAGTAAATAAATCGTACTCGGTAAAATGACAAGCGTCATTCCTAAAATAATTGCTAGTATAGCATAACCTCTATATGGAGCAGAGACGATAAATGGAAGCCCCGCTAGGAAAATACCTGCTATCATCATTGAAATACTACAAATATTTGAAGCTCTTTTTTCAAGGTGCTTATCATTCCATTCCAATGAAACGGTTGATTTAGTCGTATCAATTTTGGAACTGAAATAACCTATTAATATAAATAAAAGCCCTAATGCTAAAAATATGAAATAATCAAGAGGAAGTGAAAAGCCAAGGGCGATAAGGGCAATGACAATATCAACAAAAAATAAGAATAGTAACATTGTGTTGCCGATCCAATGGAGAAATTTCTCGTTACTCGCTGCTTTAGATAAAGCTAAAAATAAAAAGAATAAGAAGGAACATATAATTATATTTACGATCACAAAAGTACTTTTATCCATCATTGACGTAGGTGTTCCATTGAAGTCCCATTTCGTAACAATACGTAATGGTAAGAAGAAATAGAGAATAATATTTGTCGTAATAATAGTGAGAAACAAAGTGATACTAAATCGATTATTCATTGAATCACCAGCTTTCTACATGAATAATTGGTATCTTATAACAAAATTATACAATATAATAAACGATATTTGTTTTGATTTTTCAGAAAAAATATTATAATTATATATGAAATAAAGAGGAACGTAGGAGGAAATTATGAAAAGCGTAATCGTAAAAGGGGATAGAGTAACAATTCGTACAATTGAAGAATCAGATATAAAAACATTATGGAATCTCGTGTTTAAAGAAGAAAATCCAGAATGGAAAAAATGGGATGCACCGTATTTTCCGTTTTCAATGCAAGAATACTCATCCTATAAGGAGAAGATGCAAACTCGTTTAAAAGAAGAACCTCTATCCAATTTAATTATAGAAAATAACGGTCAAGTTATAGGGACGGTCGGATTTTATTGGGAGTATAAACCGACGCGTTGGTTGGAGATGGGAATTGTCATTTATAATCCGGCTTACTGGAATGGCGGCTACGGTACAGAAGCGTTAACGTTATATCGGGATTTACTATTTGAAAAGATGGAGATTGGTAGAGTAGGGCTCACGACTTGGTCTGGTAATGAACGAATGATGAAAGTAGCGGAGAAAATAGGAATGACTTTAGAAGGTAGAATGCGCAAATGTCGTTATTATAACGGAACGTACTATGATTCTATTCGAATGGGGATGATTCGTGAAGAATGGGAAGCACTATGTGTAACAAAGAGGTGAAGGGATATGTACGCTATTATTGCTACATTTGATCGTGTGTTTACTAATAAAATTACAGAATTGCAAAATGAATTAACAAATATCATTGGCAAAAATCAATTAGCCGGAGTAGAACCTCATATTACGTTAGCTGATTATAATGAGTTAGATGTTCATTTGTATAAGGAGAAATTAGGAGAGTTTGTAGCTATGCAAGAAAATACGGACCCAGTAACTTTTCCTTCTGTTGGAGTTTTTCCTACTAACGGAACGGTCTTTCTAGCACCGACTGTTACCGATGAATTGTTAAAACTTCATCATTCTTTTCATGATTATTTAAAAATTTTTCATGACAACCCAAATTCATATTACGTACCGGGAAAATGGGTTCCGCATTGTACGATTGCAAATAGATTATATACAAAGCAGTTTTTACGTGTAATGGAATATATTTATGAAAAATTTGATCATGCAACAGCTTCAATTGAGAAATTAAAATTAATAAAGGTGGATTATGAAAATGGTTCTGCCATTTCTTCTCGTATATTAGCAGAATATAATTTAAAGAGAATGGAGACATCGAGATGACATATGTAATTAGAGAAATGAAGCAAGAAGATATTCATGCTGTACAATCAGTAGCGAAAATAGCTTGGTATGATACATACGAAGGCATTATTCCGAGAGAGATTCAAGACAGTTTTTTAGACGAGGCTTATTCTGACGAAAAAATGAAATATCGTCTTGAGAATACACATTTATTCGTTGCAGAAGAGGAGGGAGAAGTAATTGGCTTTGCAAATTTTTCACCTGTTAGACTGCAAAACGAAGCAGAATTAGGCGCGATTTATTTGTTACCAGATCAACAAGGGAAAGGGATAGGAAGTGCTTTATTACAAAAAGGGTTAACGGTATTAAAAGGAATTCGGAAACTATACATTCATGTAGAAGCAGCGAATGAAAAAGGAAAACGTTTTTATGAAGCGAAAGGTTTTGCGCAATTAGAGGAATTTGAAGAAGATTTTGAAGGACATATGATGCAGACAGTAAGGATGGTTTTATACATATAAGGAGGACTAGAAGTGAAGATTTTTGATTTTAGTGAAAAAGTAGGAAAGCAAATCACAGCATTTCAATCTAATTTCATAATGTCGAAAATAGTAAATCATCAAGGGAATATACATATCGGTGCTATGCATTTAAAAGAGAATGGAATAATTGGATATCATGAAGCAGTTGTATCGCAACTGCTTCTTATTGTGGACGGCGAAGGATATGTATGTGGGGCAGATAAAGAAAAAGTGAAGGTGGAAGCGGGACAAGCTGTGTTTTGGGAGAAGGGCGAATTTCATGAAACGAGTACGGAAAAGGGATTGATGGCAATTGTGGTTGAGTCGGAGGAACTTGAACAAGCAATATTAATGCCTATTAAAGAGGAGAGTTGTGAAAAATGATAGAAAAGGCAAACCGAGAAGACACGAACGAAATAATACAATATGCAGCTCAATCGCTTTTTGAAGGCACGAGGGGAAATTGTCAGTTAAGTACAGAGAAAGCAATTGAAATTACAAGGCCGATTGTAGAAAAGGGAGCATATTATTTAGTCGTTAAAGAAGAAAACAATGTAATGGGATGGATATTAATAGGAGAAAATACGGACTATTTTTCTCATGAAAAACTAGGTTTTATATATGAATTGTATGTTTTTCCAGAGTACCGCGGGAAAGGATTATCAAGAAAATTAATGGAGGCTGGTATTAAGGAATTAAAAAAGAATTATTCAGAAATTCGTTTGAATGTATTTGCTGGAAATTTTGCGAAAGAGATGTACGAAGAGTTTGGTTTTGTTGAAAGACAGGTAATTATGACTTTGAAGTGAGAAAAATATCGTGAGTGGGAGGTGGGAAAATCATGATTTAGTAACCAATTTATTGTTGGAATAAAAAATGGATAAGTTCTTAAAGATATATAAAATAAAAGGTTTTCTTTAAATTTATAGTCGATTTATAGAGTATGCCTCAAAAATACTAAATTAGAATTATATAATATAATGTTATTATAGTAAAAGAGAAAATTTGGAAAAATATCATTTTTTTGTTTAGAAATTTTTAAATTATTGATATAATCAATTTGTAGAATTGATTATTGGTTAATTTTACTATTTTTAAATTTTAAGGGGGATTTAATAATGGCAGGACAAATTCGCATGTCACCAGAGGAGCTTAAATCGAAAGCGACTCGATATGGACAAAGTGCAAATCAAATTGAGGACATTTTACGTCAATTACAAAACTTACAAAATGAATTAAGAGGAGAATGGGAAGGTCGTGCTTTCGAAGGCTTTGATCAACAGTTCAATCAATTAAAGCCAAAAGTACAAAACTTCGCACAGCTATTACAAGAAATTAATATGCAGCTTAATAAAACTGCAGAAGCTGTTGCAAGACATGACGAAGATCTTTCTCGTAATTTCGGTCTACAATAAGACAGATAAAAAAGAAATATATAATTTAGCCATGCAACTATAGGTTGTATGGCTAAATTACTTTAAAACTAGAGTAAGATACGAAGTCTTTAACTTAATAGACTCGCAGTTGCAGGAGTGATAAGTAGTGAAAAAGTTCAAGTGGAGCATCTTGTTGTTTATTATTTTAGCTCTTGTGTTATCAACAGGGATCTCCTATTTAGCGTTAAACCAAAATGTTAAAAAAGCAAATGAGAACACCACGCCCAAAATGACAGTTGCATTGGTAAATGAAGATCAAGGTACTGTATTTGAAGGGAATAAAATAGCGTTTGGAGATCAATTTGTAAAAAATGTAAATAAAAACACGAAACAAGAATGGTACGTAGTGAGTCGTGGTGTAGCAGAAAGTGGTTTGAAAAATAATAATTACAATATGATGATTGTAATACCTAACGATTTTTCAAGAAAAGCTGTTGCGATTGATTCAGAACTTCCAGAGAAATTAACATTAAATTACAAAGTAAATGCAACTGGAAATAAAGATTTGAAAGCTGAGGCAGAAAATACAGCCTCTGCTATTTTAGAAGATTTTAATAAGCAAATCATCGATGTTTATTTTGCAAGTGTTATCGGTAAGTTGCAAGGTGCACAAGATAATATAGGTAAAATAATTGAAAAAGGGATCAATCAAACGACTATGTATAAAAAAGATGTACATAGCCCGCTGGCAAATTACACAAACCAATTTAAAACGGTACAAGATTACACTGGTATTTCTGTTAATAGTTTTAAAGGATTCCAAGATGTTTTAAAAGGGTTTGGTCAAGCATTAGAAGAAGGGAATAAATCTAATAATACGTATTTAGAAGGATTTAATAACTTTCAAAAAATGCAAACTGATAATAATCTGTTAGCGAATAATTTTACAAATCAATTTAATCAGTATATGAGCGATATGAATTCAGGGGATACTTTAAAGCAGTTAAGCGCATTGGAATCTGCAAATAAAATTATCGCAAATCAATTTACGCTTTCAGAGAAAGATCCTAATATTTTAGCAGATGCTTCAGCAATACAAAAATATTTAACAGATGTAAAAAAACAAGTGTCAGAATATGATACAGAACTTGCAGGGAAATTAGAGAGTGACATACAAGCGACAATTCTTAAACGATTACAAAAGTCTATATCAAATGATGGACAACACGAAGTAGTTATAAATTCGTTAATGAAACAACCAGATCTTCGTATTAAGCAACAAATTGAAAATTTAATTGCGAAGTTGCCTAGTTTGAACATGGAAGAAATCGTTCAAAGTGATTTGCCGGATGTAACGAAATTACAACTGAAAAACGTAATCCAATTTACGAATAAATATAATAAAGAAAATAATTTTAATTATGATCCAGTCAATAAAATATCTTTAGGAAACCCAATTAAAAAAGTAAAAGAAAGTTTGGCTAAAGATGGAATTACATTCAGTGATACAGCGAAAGTAATTGGAATGGATTCTTCGCAAACTATGAATATTACTATTCCGAGTGGCTTTGAGTTATATGGTAATACAGATTCACTATTAATTGATGGTGTGGACCGTACAAGTGAATTCTTGCAAAACGGAGCAGTTGCAATATCAGCACGTAATGAGGGAGATTTGAAAATTAGCCTTCATGTGAAGTTAGTAGATCCAAGTATCAATATAGATGTTTTCTCTCCAGTAACGTGGGAATGGAAATTGAATGGTAATTACGAGAAAGAAACTAGTACCGGAAAAGAAGAACCTAAAAAAGAAGAACCAAATAAAAAGAATGAAGGAACAAAAACAGAAAATAGAAAAGTAGAAAATGTATTTCATAAAACGCAGTATGGAATAATGCCGCTAGTAAACACTGTTAACAAGCCTATCATTCAAAAGACAGAACAGAGTAATAATACCGAAGGAAACCCAGGAGGCGGAACGGGAACAGATAATGGAAATGGTGGAAACCCAGGAGGCGGAACGGGAACAGATAATGGAAATGGTGGAAACCCAGGAGGCGGAACGGGAACAGATAATGGAAATGGTGGAAACCCAGGAGGCGGAACGGGAACAGATAATGGAAATGGTGGAAACCAAAATCAAGGTGGTGGCTCAACAGTTATTGAACGTACAAATAATCATGTTGTACATCAAAAGACTGAGAAGTTAACAGATAATACATCTAATGTATTAATTAAAGAAGCAGTTGAGACCGTTCAAAGTTATCAAGGTTTAATGAGTCTTTATCAAGTGTATTATGGGATTGATTTAAGAACAAATGATGTAGGTCCTAAGCTTGAAGAGGGAAGTTTAGATGCGATTGCGACGGATCATTCATTGTATTATATGTTAAATAAACAAAGTGTAATTGATTTAATTTCAAATCTTGTTTCAGCTAGTATTACGAGTGAAGTAAAGCAAGATATGATGGGGTTAAAACAAAAAATAGACTCTTACCAACAACTTATTACTAGTGCAGATCAAAATTCAATACTACTAGCAGAGAAGTTAAATGAAACGATGCAGCAAGCAACTAGTATGAATCAAAACTTAGGTGAATATTTAAAAGGTTTAGCGAAATGGCGTGAGAGTAGCTTAAAGCTAGCTGAAGAACAACAAGTATTAACGACTAATAATGCAGGTGAACAAACAGCTGTACTATCATTAGACTCTGGTATTAAATCTTTAACGATGCAAACTCAGTCATTAGTAGAGAGTTCGAAGCATAGTTTAGCGACATCAGATGATGTGTATAAAACATTTGATCAAATTAATGGACAAGCAAAAGAAATTCAGGAAAGTGGAACGACAATTGTTTCGAAAGCAGATTCGTTATTAAATGATTTTACGAAGAAAATGGAAGATGATAAAGCATTCTCGAAAAACTTTACGAAGATTTTGGCGAATAGTCGTATTGGAGATCGTCAAAATGAGATGCTATATGAGTTTTTAGCTAGTCCAGTTCAGAAACAAAATGATGGGGTAATTGTAGCAGGTAATGCTTTTACGCCATACTTAATCGTATTAACTTGTTTCATTGTTGCGTTATTTACAGCGTATGCAATTGCGAATCAAGAAAAGAAACGAACGCAATCAGATCATTTTGAAGAGAGATTCTCTTTAATTGATATGAATGTACCAACTACAGTAGTAGCATTTGGAATATCGATTGTGGAAGGAATCAGTATAGGAATCATTTCGGGCCGTCTTTTAAAGTTTGGCCAGGATCAAAGTTTACTATGGATTGCGTTTATCACAATCATTATGATGGCGTTTGTATTGGTTTCAACATACTTACTGCGACAAATAAAAATGGTAGGGATGTTTATTTTACTAGTATTTTTAAGTATGTATCTATTTTTAACTGAAGCAGTTGGAAGTAAAGTAGATCAAATGTCTTCTGTAGGTAAATTGCGTCAATTTTCACCGCTTCAATATATAGAAGGTTTTCTAAATGATTTTATTAGCGGTAAAGATACAGGAAAAGTTATTTTTATCGTATTGTTTGTAATTGCCATTATAGGATTAGTTAGTAATCTATTTGTATGGCACAAGAAATGGGAGGAAAAAGAAGTAAATGATCAAACAATGGAGCATAGTGGTTAAGCTATCATTTATTTGTTTCCTTTTACTGTTTGTCGCGCTACCGATAAGGAGCGCGGCCGACAGTTATCTTGGTGATGATGGAAAGATTCAGTTTAAAGTAGAACGCTTTGAAGATAAAGACCAAGAAAAAAATAAAAAGGAACATAAGGAAACGGAATTAGATAAAGCATCAATTGAATTATTTAATAAAGATATAGAAGAAGAAATTCAAAAAAAGAAAAAGAAAGAACAAAAAGAGATGGAATCCTTAAGAGATTCTCTTTTTATAAAACAAAAAGAAAATAATCGTGTTAAAGATACGAAAAATAGTTTGTTTAGTAGTGAATACATTGTAAGAAAAAGCGCTGATGAAGTAGCAAGTAATCAAACAATGAATGAAAAGCCAATCGGTACAACAGTAATCATATTGTTAGGTGGCAGTGTTTTACTTATTTGTATAGGTATTTATACGGTTCTTCGGAAAAATTGGAGGTAAAGTAATGGCAATACAAACGCATATTAATGTAACGGTAGATTTTCGTAAATGGAATGGAAATACATATGATTTGCGTATTCCGAATCATCAATCTATTAAATATTTATTGAAAAACTTATTAGATACGCTAAAGATTGATAATCATGAAGGTTCACATTTTGTAATGAAAGTGAAAAATAAGTCAATTGTTTTAACAGATAATGATCGTTTAATTGATCACCAAATAACAGACGGAGATATTTTACAAATTTTATAAAGAATATTTCTTACTTTTAGTTTTTTGAAAATAAGTTATTACTGGTTATAAAGAAAAGGAGAAGAGGATAAACATGACGGAAAAAATAATTCAAATTGATGCAATGAACTATCAATTTCAAATAGAAAAAGAAAATTGGAAATTGGAGATGACCAAATCTCAAACACGTATAAAAGACTTCCGTCAATTCGATATAATTACGGGCGTATCATCTGAATTTGTACCATTAACAATAGAAGAAACGGATGATATGTTTACGTTTCTATATCAAGTAGATAAAAAATTATATAAGTGGGACGATCTTAGCCGTTTTAGAAGAAATGAGAAATTAAGACTACTTCGGAATGTTGCGCAGTTTCGTAAATATTTAAATAAACGAATCACGTTCTTTTTACATCCAGCCAATATAGTTTTTAATGCTAATTTAATACCAAGTATTATACATAGAGGAATTCGAGATATTGTTCCACCAACCCCGTTATTAGAAGAGCAATTTTTAACACAATATAAGTGTCTAATCATTGCTTTATTCTCCGAAAAGCACAATTTTGATGATTTATATGCTGGGTTACTAAAAGATGCAAAAGAAACAACATTTGAACAGACAGTTGCTCAAATGGAAAGTTTAGATGCATTACTGCAGTTTCTTGATGACAGCTTTGAGAAGGAACAAACAAAAACAGAAAAAAATATGCAGCTAGTACCTAAAAAAAGCTATAAATCGTTTAAATACTTAGCTTTTTCCTTCATAGCGGCGACAGTTATTTTAGCTGCTCCTTTAATATATTTCACTTTTATAAAACTTCCTTATCAAAATAAATTATTAGAAGCAAATGCGGGTTTCATAGCAACTGATTATGACAAAGTCATTACGCAGTTAAGTGAAGAGGAATTTGAATCATTACCGATTGCATCTAAATATGAGTTAGCATTTGCATACATTACAGTTGAAAAACTAGGTGAAGATCAAAAGAAATCAATTATGAAAAATATTAGTTTGAAAAGTGATGAAAAGTATTTGCTGTATTGGATGTATAACGGAAAAGGTAATTTTGATAAATCATTAGATTTAGCTAAGACACTTGATGATCCGCAGCTTATTATGTACGGCCTTGTTAAACAAATTGAATCACTGAAAAATAATCCGGACTTATCAGGAGAAGAACGTGATCAAAAATTAAAAACATATGAGCAACAATTAGATGAATATAAAAAGAAATATGGCAATTCATCAAGTGATAAAAATTTGTCGGACACAGAGAAAAAAGAGTAAGCACTTGATGAGACAGTTGAAAAGGAGCAGTGAACAGGCATGGAGCAACTATTAGTATTGACTTATGGAGACAAAATATATAAGTGCACATTACATCCAAATGAGCAATCAATAGTGTCGATTGGAAAAGAGTGGACAAATGATATTACAAATCCAAGTTTAGAACAAGAAGTAGAGTTAAAGTGGAATAATGAAGTAAATGCTTGGATGGTACAAAATCAATTAATAGAATTCAATAAGGAATTTGAGATTGGAAAATCTAAAGATGTGAGCTTGAAAATTTTTATCTCTATTATCGGCACAACTAAAGTGTTTGATATCGGAACGAAACATTCTCTTACAATTAGTCAAAACAGTTATGATGATATTTCTATTATTGGGACAAATGTAGATTTAATGCTATCTCGTGAAACGTTGTACGATTCTTTTAAAGTGAATGTATATGATGGGGATGTATTTCATAATTATACGAAGCTAAAAGATAGCGTTATGTTAGAAGCGGGAGACGTATTATATTTTGATGGTGTTTTAGTAGAAATAGGCAATGAAGACATTCAAGTACTTTCTTCAGAAGAGAACGTGAAATCTACGTTACCTATTTTAGTAGAATCAGAAACAAATTATCAAAGTGGTTATCCAGATTATCATCGTTCACCGCGTATTATTTACCGTGAACCAGAAGAGAAAATGACAATTGCAAAACCTTCAAGTATGCCATCAAAACCGACTGAGCATTTGGCGAGAATTATTGCACCTTCTCTTGTCATGATTGTCGTAACAGTATTACTTGCTATCTTTATGAAATATGGGATGTTTATTATTGCATCGATTGCGATGACATTAGTAACAATTATTGTTTCTGTCACATCATATATAAAAAATTTAAAGCAATATAAAATTGACATTGTTGAACGTGATAAAAGTTATAGAGCGTATATAAAACAAAAAACGAAAGATTTACATGCAGAAAGTGAAAAACAGCGTCATGCATTACATTATCATTATCCAAATGTTGAAGTGATACGTAATATGGCTATGCAAGTAAATCCACGTATTTATGAAAAAACAATGTTACATCATGATTTCTTAACATTTAGCGTTGGAACAGGACAAGCTAATACGAGTTTTGAAATTCAATTTAATGAAGAAGAATTTAGTCAAACGAAAGATGAATTAATTGATATAGCACGTGAACTAAGACAGCGTTATCTATCATTGGAAGATGTACCAGTTGTAACAGATTTAATGAATGGACCAGTCGGTTATATTGGCCAACGTTCTTTAGTGTTAGAGCAATTACAATTATTAGTTGCACAAACAGCTTTATTCCATAGTTATTATGACTTGCAGTTTATTACTATTTTTCCGGAAGAAGAAAAAGAAAAATGGGATTGGATGCGCTGGTTACCACATGGAAGTGTTCGCGATATAAATGTACGTGGATTTGTATACCATGACCGTAGCCGTGATCAAGTGTTAAATAGTTTGTATCAAATATTGAAAGAACGAAAATTAAAACTAGATGAAAAAAGTTCAACGAATGAAAAAATGTACTTTGCACCGCACTATGTTGTTCTCGTTACAGATGAAAAACTAATACTAGACCATGTTGTTATGGAATTCTTTAATGATGATCCAAGTCAATTAGGTGTATCACTTGTATTTGTACAAGATGTTATGCAAAGTTTACCAGAGCACGTGAAAACGGTAATTGATATAAGTGATGCAAAACAAGGGAACATCATCTTAGAACAAGGAGAGCTTGTAAACCGTCAATTTAAACTCAATCACGTACCGAAAGGGTTCAATTTAGAAGACATTTCACGAGCATTAGCACCTTTAAATCATTTGCAAAACTTAAAAAATAGTATCCCAGAAAGTGTAACATTTTTAGAGATGTACGGTGTTGAGAAAGTAAAAGAACTAAATATCACAAGTCGCTGGGAGAAAAATGCAGCGCATAAATCTTTAGCTGTACCACTTGGATTACGTGGTAAAGAAGATATCGTAAACTTAAACTTACACGAAAAAGCACACGGACCACACGGGTTAATAGCAGGTACAACAGGTTCAGGTAAATCGGAAATTATACAATCGTACATTTTATCTCTAGCAGTTAATTTCCATCCGTACGAAGTAGCCTTTTTATTAATTGACTATAAAGGCGGCGGTATGGCGAATTTATTCAAAAACTTACCGCATTTATTAGGAACAATTACGAACTTAGATGGAGCACAAAGTATGAGAGCGCTCGCATCAATTAAAGCTGAATTACAAAAAAGACAACGATTATTTGGCGAAAATGATGTAAACCATATTAATCAGTATCAAAAACTGTATAAAGAAGGCTTAGTAAGTGAACCGATGCCACATCTATTTTTAATTAGTGATGAATTCGCGGAACTGAAGTCAGAACAACCAGAATTTATGAAAGAGTTAGTTTCAACAGCGCGTATCGGTCGTTCACTTGGAATCCATTTAATATTAGCTACGCAAAAACCGAGTGGTGTTGTAGATGATCAAATTTGGAGTAACTCGAAATTTAAACTAGCATTAAAAGTTCAAAATACGTCAGATAGTAATGAAATTTTAAAAACACCAGATGCTGCTGAAATTACATTACCAGGACGTGCTTACTTACAAGTTGGGAATAATGAAATATATGAACTATTCCAATCAGCTTGGAGTGGAGCAGACTATGTAGAAAACAAAGAAGATAAAGAACATTTAGACGCAACAATATATGCAATAAATGATCTAGGACAATATGAAATATTAAGCGAAGACTTAAGTGGACTTGGTAGTAGTAAAGAAGTAATAAGCGTACCATCTGAACTGGATGCTGTTATTGACTACATTCACGATTACGCAGAAGTAAATGAAATTGAAGCGTTAGCTAGACCGTGGTTACCACCACTTCCAGAAAGCGTATATTTACAAGACTTACACGCTATTCAGTTCAAAGAAGCATGGACGAAAGAAAAGAAACCATTAAAAGCAACAGTTGGTCTACTAGATCAGCCTGAATTACAATCACAAACACCATTAACACTAGATATTAGTAAAGACGGGCACGTAGCGGTCTTCTCAAGTCCAGGCTATGGAAAATCAACATTCTTACAATCAGTCATTATGGATGTAGCTCGTCAGCATAGTCCGGAGCATTTGCATGTGTATTTATTAGACTTCGGAACGAACGGTTTAATGCCATTAAAATCTTTACCGCATGTGGCAGACATCATTACATTAGACCAAGTTGAAAAATGCGAGAAATTTCTTCGTCGCATAGAAGACCTATTAAAAGATAGAAAGCAATTGCTAAGTAAATATGGTGTTGCGAGTCTTGAAATGTATGAGAGAGCTAGTAAAGAAGTATTACCAACAATATTAATTACGTTAGATAACTATGATGCTGTTAGAGAAGCTGGATTTGTCGAAGACTTTGAACGCATTATTGCACAAATTGTACGTGAAGGGGCAGCAGTAGGAATTCATTTAATGCTTACGGCTACACGTCAAAATGCATTGAGAGTACAAGTAAATACAAATATTAAACTACAAATTGCTCTATATATGATAGATGAGGCAGAATCTAGAGCTATTGTAGGAAGAACAGACTTAAAAATTGAAGAATTAGCAGGCCGTGGTTTAGTTAAAATTGACGAACCAACAATCTTCCAAACAGCTTTACCGACAAATGGAGAAGATGTCCTTACTCGAATTGAAAATATACAAGCTGAAGGAAAAGAGATGGATTCCTTCTGGGATGGAGAAAGACCGAAAGCAATTCCTATGGTACCTGAAGTTCTGGAATACAAGGAATTCATTGCATGGCCAGAAACAAGAAAAATTATTGAAGCAGGCAAACTAACATTTGGTGTAGAGACAGAAAACGTTACGCCTCTCAAATTAGATTTAACGGAAGCGTCTAATATTGTTGTAGGGGGAATTAAGAAAGATGAAGTTGAAAATGTAGTTCATCAATTCCTTCAACAGTTAGCAGACAGTGGACACTTTGACCTAGGTTTAATTGATACAAGAACACGAAATTTCTCAAACTATAGAGAGAGCGCTGCTTTATATGTAGCTGAAAAAACAGGAATTGAGAAAACGATTAAACAAGTTACAAACGCTTATAAATCGAGAGAAGCGGCGTTTAAAGAGGAGCAGGAAGCATCAAGTGAAACAGTGAATCCGGCAGAATTTATTAAGAAATTTAAGCCGATTGTAATCGTAATTGCAGATGTAAATGATATTTTAAGTAATTTAGAAGATAGCGATATATATAGTTTAGCGGAATTAATAACAAATGGTGCATTTATGGGCATCCACTTCGTAATTGGCTGTGATGTTGATTCAATTGACAGTCGATACGACTTAGTTTCAAAAACAATAAAAACGCAATCTCATGTTATTTTACTTAGAAAATCATCAGGCCAAATGGTCTTCGATGTATCTAATAAAGATTTAAGTAGTACAAAATTAAATCCATTTGAAGGGTATTTTGTTGAAAATCGTTTTGCTACTAGAATTAAAGTGCCAACTATTTAAGGGGGGATTTGCATGGGGATAGAGGAATTAAATAGTCAAAAATCGGGTTTATTAAGTAGTATAAGTCATCAACAAGGGCAATTGGCTGAATTACAAATGAAACTACGAAGGCTAATAACTGCTAAGGGGAAATTTGTAAATAATATTGAAGCAATTAAACAAAATCAAGAGCAATTTAAGTCTTTAGAAATAAACGAGAGTAGTTGGAAGGGGCAAAGAGCAACTACTTTTAAAGAAACATATGAACAACAAGTCATTTCGAATTTAGGGAAGTTTATCGGAGAACTAGGGAGAGTGCAAGAAGACATCGACCAAGCTATACGGCGGCTTGAAAGAGAAATCGCTACATGTGAGTCTAGTATTCTTTCTCTAAGTAGAAGTGTTTCAATGGTTGACGCTAGTATTCAAGTAGAAGTACAGAAGGCGGGGAAATGATAAATGGGGGAAATTAAATTAAATAAAGGGGTATTTGATGCGAAAGTAAGTGATTTGAAAAGTGGTGCTAGTGATTTAGGTAAGACTAAATTTAATGGTATGCAGTTACATCGTACGAATTTGACTAGGCTGATTCAATATTGTGAAGCAATTGAACAGTTATCTCAAAAGGTGCAGCGATACGAACAGATATTAGAAAATGACTTAAATAAAATACAACAAACTGGGGAGAAAATAGTTGAAAAAGACGAACAACTTGAGAAGCAATTAAGAATGATAGATTCAAATTATCATGCAAAATAGGGAGGGAGAAACGTGGATAAAAATATAGAGTTACAAGAAGTAAAAGAACTTCAAAGTAGATTTCAAGCAAGTGCCACTGAGTTGAATCAACAGTTTGAATCATTATTAGGAAAGATAGCGGATTTTAGTGAGATTAATTCATTTCAAGGTGCTGCTGCTGATGGAATTAAAGGCCATTTATCTAGAGTTCATGGAAGTGTTATTTCAGGTTGTATGGTCGCAGCAGAAAGCTTAAGCATGCAATTTGAAAAAGCAATAGAAGATTTTAATAGTTCTGTTGATAGTGATGCAGATACGAAAATTTATGGGAGTTATTTAGATAATGTAAAGCAAAAAATTAATGGGTATAGTAACAGTTTTAATCAATCAAATGAATTAGCACAACAGACTATCAGTTCAATTAATGATATTGTTCCGATCCATTATCCCCCATCATCAGGAATTTCTGAAGGGGTTGAAAAAAGTCAAAAAGAAATCAGTGATACGTTAGAAAAACTAGAGGCTTACAATAGTCAACAAAATGATCTTCAAAATTTTGATGACATGTTACGCGGATTAGATGGTGCTATGAGACAAATACAAGAGACTGAAGGGAACTTTTCTAGTGATACAACCGAAAAACTTATGTCTGAAGGAACCTTCGCATCTATAGTTGGAGTAGCTAAAATGATTGCGGGATATACGGGTAAAGCGAAAAAAGGAGTAGTCGGATTATTTTCTGGTTATTTACGCCTTGTTTACATGAAAAAAAATTTGGGATTTGGTGTTGATTTTGATGTTAATGCTCGAAAAGGAAAAGGGGCATATGTATTTAAAACTTTAAACGATGCCGATATTGTAGCGGCTTCCAAACTTTTAGCTACAGATGCAAATGAAGATGCTATTTTTAAATTTATTTTTAAAGATAAATTTAAAGTCAAGTACAACAACGAAACAAGAAATGTAATAAAACAAGCAAAAAAAGATATTTATAAATTGCCTGAATTTAAAGCGGGTGAAGATTTTATGATGACTCGGAAGGAAGAAGGTTTTTTAAAAGCATTTAAAAATAAATGGACAGATTCATTTGGGACCGAATTTCAAAAGAGCATTGACGAATTTAATTTTAAGAAATGGCCAGAGACATTTAAAAAACTCAAAGGTACTGGGACGCTCTTCAAAAGTGTGGCAATTATGGGAACGGGGTTGACAGTTGTAGATAATATTATACAGTCACAAGATGATGGATTTCAGCTACAGGATGTAAGAGATGTTGCATTAGATACAGGTGTGGACTTAGCATATGCAGCGGGAGCAGCAGCAACTGGAGCAGCGATTGGGACTGCGTTAGGACCACTTGGTACCTTGGCAGGAGGAGCGGTAGGCGCAGTGGCTGGTGTTCTAATCTCAGTAGGCTTAAACACAAAATCTGATAGATTGGGAGGCGAAAGTGTAGTTAGCGGAACAAAGAAATTAGTAAAATGGGCGGTAAATATGAACGATAATTTAAAGTCTGGAAATTATAAAGAATTTACGAAAGAGAATGTAACAGTTATAAAAAAATTGAAGTCAATATTTTGGTGATGAATATAAAATTTGAAAGTAGGATAAGTGAATGTGGAACATAAAAGAAGAAGATTTAGACTTTTTCAAAGTTACAAATAAAAACCGATTAAGTCCTGATGGTGTAATGGCATTTTTAGTTGGAGTCTTTGTATATGCTTCATTACCGATGTTTTTTATTATTTTGGGTTTTTTACAACTTGGTTGGGAGGCTTATCCAAAATCTTTTGAACGAATAATTGTTTCTGTAGAGTTAGCATTATATATTCTGCAAATCCTTTTTTTGATAATCTATTCATTTTCGAAATTAAGATTTAAATTACAAAAGTTACAAGCCATTGTAATTGTGTTTAACTCGTTTCAAGTTGCAACGGTAGGGTATGCGTATGTATTAATTGAAGCAATATTTGGATATTCTTGTGAAAATCTAACAGTATTTTATGTAGGTCTATTATTATTAGGAGCGATAATTACTCATATTGTAATAACAATCCATACTTTTAAAAAAGCAAAATATGGAGGCTATAAGTTAAAAGGGGAGTCAGCCTCATTTTTTACTAATACAAAACTTTGGATGTTAATTGGAATGTTTATTTATATAGTTGTCCTTTTGATATTAATCTTTGCAAGTATTCATTTTGCGCTAAAGCCAATGGTGTTCTATTTTTTACAAACAATAATATTATATGTATTTGCCGTTGCATCAGCAGAATTCGTCCTATTGGTGTATTGTCGCTTCAAATTCCCATCTTTTAATATTACGTGGGAACAACATGAAAAGGAACGCCAAGAATTTATAGCAAATAGAAAAAGAATCAGAGAAAAAGAACAAAAGAAAAATAAAAATTGAAATGAGATTTGTAAATGATAGTCATAAACTGTTTTTTTTATGTGCGTGGAAGAATCTATTTGTGAAGAAATAAATAAATCACTGTATAAGGGGTAGAGATTATGAAAGTTCAGTATAAAGCATTATCGCTTTTAAATTTAATAAGCATCACTCAAATAGTAAAAAAAGATGATTGGTTGTTACCAGCTATCGCACTTAGAAATCAAGTAGTTCATAACGATATATACCCAATAGGACCTGTTCTTTTTACGTATTCACCATTAGAGAATGAACCGGAATATGGTGAATATATGTATTGTGTCCCAGTGAATGGAAGGGTAAATATGGAAGAGGATTCACCTTATGAGTATATTGATGCAATTCTTATTGAAGAAGCACTTTGTGTTAGATTCTCAGATGAAGATGGTGATATTGAAGACGCTTATCGTGTTTTAAATGAATTTGCTGAACAGAATCATATGAAATTAGATAGTAGCTTTTATCACGTATGTTTAGATGTATATGGTGATATGTGGTTGGATATTTATGCTCCTATTATTGAAGTAGGTGAATTAGTGCGATGATAGTTGAGGAACAAAGCATTGCTTATACAAATGTTGTATCGAGAGAATATTTTTTTCACTATACTGATATGGAAAAAATAATAGAAGATTTATTGACAGAAATTGCGCAAGCGAATTTAACGGTCAAAGGTCCAATGTTTTATGCGCTGAAAAATGTACCATCAGATGGAGATATGTTTATTGAATTATTTATGCCAGTATATGAGAGTAGTATTCCTAAATCAGAAACAATGAAGTTTCGAAGTTATTACTATGTTGATAACATGCTAATGAAAAGATATGCAGGAGATTTTGAAACATTAACAGAGTATGCATATGCTGAGATTCTTCAGTATATGGAAGATAATGAACTTGATATGATCTCACCTATTTACCATATTTTTAGTGGTGATGAAGAGTTACAGTATGTTGAAATAAAAATTGCAGTAGATACACAATAATAATTTAGTACACTTTTAGTAATAAAGATATGAAAAGTAAAACCCTAATTTTAGTTTTGTTTTATAGAAGTATATAAAGGTATTCTTGAATTAAGAGTTCTAATTGTTGTTTTTAGTAGTAAGGGGCCTACATATGTGGTTATTTTCAAAAGAAAAAACTGTGTATTTTCAGCAAGAGTGTGAGGATAAAACTGGGGAATTAATTAAGCAGCAAATATTGGAGAAAGTATCAGTAGATGATTGCATAATAGCTGCTGAAATGATTGATGTATTGTTTATATATCCTGAACTTGCAGAAGAACTTGCAAGGGTTTTATATATGAGTAATAAAGAATTATCCCGAACGGTTGCTATGTTTGTTGGTACATTTGAAATTTTTGTACAAGTTTCAAACACAACAAAAGTTATTATCCAATGTATTCCGGTAGATGAGGAAATGGAAGAATAAGTATTTTCGGATATGAAAGTGATTGGTTTTAAATATAAGAAAAAATCCACTGACGAAGAGAAAGAAGAAATAGCAGAGTGGATGCTGGAATATAAAAAGATGTGTAAAAAAATAGCAGAGCACTATGAAATAGCTTAAAAAGAATCATTATTATAATGTAACAATATCTGAGATTAATAGAACCTTCTCTTTTCATCAAAATGAGAAGGTTTTTATTTTTAATCTACATGATTTAAGGGAATGTAGTTAAGGGTGGGACAATTGGATGTGGAACATAAAAGAAGAAGATTTAGATGAATTTAAAATAACATGTAGACATCGTTTAAGCCCTGAAGGAGCTATGTTGTTTATGTTTGGTGGAATGCTTTATAGTTCGTTATTGATGCTTTTTATTTTTGTAGCATTAATTAGATTTGGCTGGGATTACTATCCGACTCTTTTTGACACAGTAATAGTTAGAATGGAATTGTTGTTATATAGCCTACAAGTAATCTTTTTTATTATATATCTGATCCCTAAGGTACGTTTTAAATTTCAAAAGCTCCAGACATTGGTGATATTATTATATGCGTTTCAGTTAGGTACTATAGGTCTTACGGCATTTGTTCTTCCAGGGATGAGTAATTATTCTATTAATTTTATTACGCTTATTTATGTAGGTTTACTAGTATTAGGAGCAATACTTGTTCATGGTGTAACAACATTTGATACTTTTAAACAAGCAAGTAAAGGTGCGTTTAATATGGGAGAAAGATCTACTTCATTTTTTAATAAGGCAAAGAAAAATGTAATGTTTGGTGTGGTAATTTATGTACTAATTCTTCTCGTTTTAATTTATATACAAAATAATTACTCATTGAGCATAATGTTTGGTTACTTTATATTTACGTTCATCATGTACGCGATAGCCATAGGCGCAGCTGAGTTCCAATTATTAGCCTATTGTAGATTTAAATTTCCATCATTTTATATTTCGTGGGAGGAATACGAAAGGGAGCGCCAGGAATTCTTAAAGCGCTATAAAGAGAGAGAAGAAAAGAAAGAAAAAGAAATAAAATAAGTTTTGCATCGAAATGAGGAAAGGTGAATCCTTGAAATACAAGAAGAAGATTTAGGCTTTTTTCAAATTACAAATAAAAACCGATTAAGTCCTGATGGTGTAATGGCCTTTTTAGTTGGAGTCTTTGTATACGCTTCATTACCGATGTTTTTTATTGTTTTTGGGTTTTTACAACTTGGTTGGGAGGCTTATCCAAAATCTTTTGAACGAATATTTGTTTGTGTAGAGTTAGTATTATATATTCTGCAAACCCTTTTTTTGATTATCTATTCATTTCCGAAATTAAGATTTAAATTACAAAAGTTACAAGCCATTGTAATTGTGTTTAACTCGTTTCAAGTTGCAACGGTAGGGTATGCGTATGTATTAATTGAAGCGATATTTGGATATACTTGTGAAAATTTAACCGTATGTTATATAGGTCTATTATTATTAAGAGCGATTACTACTCATATTGTAATTACAATCCATACTTTAAAAAAAGAAAAATATGGAGGCTATAAGAAGGTTTTTATTTTTAATCTATATGATTTAAGTAAAGGTAGTTAAAGGTGGGAAACTTGGATGTGGAATATAAAAGAAAAAGATTTAGATGAATTTAAAATAACATGTAGAAATCGTTTAAGTCCTGAGGCTACTGTAGGTTTTATGCTAGGTTCAATCATATACACCTCATTAATCATGTTAGGTGTAATTTATGGTTTGGTGAAATTTGGTTGGTCAGTATATCCTAGTTTACTAGAGGAAACAATTATTAAAATAGAGTTATGTTTGTATAGCTTACAAATCATTTTTCTTATTGTATATCTATTTCCCAAAGCCCGTTTTAAATTTCAAAAGTTACAAGCTATAGTTATATTGTTATATGCACTTCAGCTTGCGACTATAGGATTTGTAACAGTAGTTGTTTCGAGTATTTTTGGTTATTCAAATGATCGTATTACATTGACTTATGTAGCCTTATTATTGTTAGGAGCTTTTATTATTCATATTTTTACAACGATTAATACCTTTAAGCAAGCTAGCGAAGGCGCATTTAGTAAGTGGGAAAATTCAGTTTCATTTTTTAGTAAGACAAAAGATTTTTTAATGATTGCCTCTATATTATGTGTATTAACTCTCTTAATCTTAATTTATATTAATAATGATTATACGATGGAGCAAATAGGTTGGTATGCCGTATTGACCCTTATACTATATTCGGTAGCCATAGGTGCAGCAGAGTTCCAATTATTAGCCTATTGTAGATTTAAATTTCCATCATTTTATATTTCGTGGGAGGAGCATGAAAGGGAACGTCAGAAAAGACTAAAGCTTTATGAAGAAAAGGAAAAAAAGCAAGCCAAAGAAATAAAATAAGTTTTGCGTCGAAATGAGGAAAGATGAATGCTTAAAATAAAGGAAGAAGATTTAGGTTTTTTCAAAATTGTAAATAAAAATCGATTAAGTCCGGATTATATAAGAATCTTTTATGGGGGAGTTTTTGTATATACTTCTATACCAATGTTCATCATGTTTTTAGGTGTTTTGCTGAACGGTGATAAGATTTCTTTAACACCATTTGAAACATTTTTGGTACGATCTGAGGTAAAGTTATACATTTTGGAGTTGATTTTTTTAATAATTTTCATGTCTTCAAAGGTTGCTTTTAAATTACAGAAACTCCAAGCCATCGTGACTTTATTTTATTCTTTTCAATTAGCAACATTACCATTTATCGTTATGATGGTTGAAGGAATGTTTGATTTTCCAAGTAATAATAAAACGTTAGTTTATATTGGTTTAATAATGTTAGGGGCGCTTTGTACTCACATTGTAACTACAATTGATGTTTTTAAAAAGGCAAAACATGGAGGATATAAATCGGAAGGGCCAGCTGTCTCATTTTTTACTAACGCAAAATTATATTTATCGATTGGAATGACAATTGGTGTAATGGTTCTACTTATATTAATTTTTCTAAATCTTAATTATACATTTAGCCAAATAGCAATTTATGTTGTACAAACAATAATATTATATATATTCGCTGTAGTATCAGCAGAATTCGTCCTATTGGTGTATTGTCGCTTTAAATTTCCATCATTTAATATTACGTGGGAACAACATGAAAAGGAATGCCAAGAATTTATAGCAAATAGAAAAAGAATAAGAGAGAAAGAACAAAAGCGAAACAAAAACTGAAATGAAAGTTGTAAATGATACTCGTAAACTTATATTGAAGATAGAATGAATACATTATTCATAAATTAACTAGTAAAGGGAGGAATGTAAGATCTTGAATAAAGATTCTAAAGCCGTAAAAAAAGAAAAAGGTTTTTTTGAAGGTGTAATAGCACCTATTATTGTTGGGATTATGTTTATCTTTTTAATTCTATATAAAATAGCAGAGTTTCTGGGGAAGTGGCTCATTATTTTGTCAATACCGAGCTATATTGTTACTATGTTTATTTTTTTATACCAGAAAGAATATGGAGGTGTATTGGTTTGTGGAATAGGCTTAATACTAATGCTATCGCTGTATTTTGTGTTTGTTAAAAAAAGTAAAAAAGGCTAGTTTAATATGAAATACTAAAAACATTTATTTACTTTCAGTTTGTCTACAAAAATAGAGTTATTACATGATTTTAGAAAAGATGGTGTAATTATATGTGGAATATAAAAGAAGAAGATTTAAATGAATTTAAAAGTACTTGTAAGAACCGCTTAAGTCCCGACTGGGCTACAGGGTTTATGTTTGGAACGATGTTTTTTATTTCATTAATAATGTTTTTTCTTATTGTAGGGTTAATAAGGTTTGGTTGGAGTTATTACCCGACTCTCTTTGATAAAATAATTGTTAGCCTTGAGTTAGTGCTTTATAGTCTTCAAGTAATTTTTTTAATTATTTATCTGTTTCCTAAGATGCCATTTAAATTTCAGAAACTACAAACACTTGTGGTACTGTTATATGCGTTTCAGCTAGGTACTATTACATTTACAATGTTGATAATCCCGGGAATGTCAAATTATTCAATTGATCAAATTACATTAATGTATGTTGGGTTATTATTTTTAGGTGCAGTCATATTACATATTTTAGCGACTATTGATACTTTTAGACAGGCAAGTAAAGGGGCATTTAATACGGGAGAAGAATCCTCATCATTTTTTAGTAAAACAAAGAGGATTGCAATTAAGTGTGCTCTAATTTATGTGTTAACTCTTCTCATTTTAATTTATGTGTATAATGATTATACACTGAAGATTTTTGGATTGTATGCGGGAGGAACTTTAATAATGTACGCAGTAGCCATAGGTGCAGCAGAGTTCCAATTATTAGCCTATTGTAGATTTAAATTTCCATCATTTTATATTTCGTGGGAGGAGCACGAAAAGGAACGTCAGAAAAGACTAAAGCTTTATGAAGAGAAGGAAAAAAACAAGCCAAAGAAATAAAATAAATTTCGGGTTCTGAAAATTCAAATAGAATATATAAGCAATTAAGGGTTGGATATAAATCGATGCTATTAAAAATTAAAGTATCCTCAATATAATCTGTATGAGTAAATAAATACCAATAAGTACAGGTGAAGTGTATTACTTTCCAAAAGGGAACATAACGAACCTAAAAATCCCTAGAGTAACTAACGGGGTGTCAGTATGAAGTTAAAGATGAAAGCTAAGATGATGATAGTTCTGTCAGAAGTAGCAAGTTTATTAAGTGGGATATACCTAAAAGATTATCTGAATTTAGTTGTACAAAAATCTATGTACTTAAAAATATTAAGAATGGAATAGAATTTTAGTGGATGAAAATTATTTAAACTGTATAGAAGGTGAAATGTCAGGGTGTGGAAAATAAAAGAAGAAGATTTAGATAAATTTCGAATAACATGTCAAGGCCGTTTAAGTCCTGAAGGTGCTACGGGTTTTATGCTTGGAACAATATTTTATATTTCAATATTTATGTTTATTATTTTTGTAGGGGATTTGAATTACTACAACAATTTTTTTGATAGAACAATTGTTAAAACTGAAATTGTGTTATTTAGTATTCAAATTATATTTTTAATTATATATCTATTTCCGAAAGCATGTTTTAAATTTCAAAAGTTACAAACGCTAATCGTATTACTATATGCGTTTCAATTTGGAACGATATTATTTGTAGTTTCAATTGTTTCTGAAATGGCTGACAATTCAATTGGTAGGATGTATACCGGGCTACTAGTTGTAGGAGCAGTTATTATCCATATTGTAGCAACACTAGATACATTTAAACAAGCAAGTGAAGGTGCATTTAGTAGTGATGAAAGATCCACCTCGTTTTTTAGTAAGACAAAAGGAGCTATGATAAAGGGAGCTATAATATATATATTCATACTACTTATTTTGATGTATTTTCAAAATGATTATTCAATTGATTTTTTTGTTATGTATGGAGTAGGAACTGTATTAATGTATGCGGTTGCAATCGGAGCGGCAGAATTCCAACTATTGGCGTACTGTAGATTCAAATTTAAGTCATTTCATATGACGTGGGAAGAGAATGAGAGAATGCGTGGGAGAATTCGAAAGCGAAATAAAAAATTCAAAACGAAAAATAAAGTGAAACTTTAATCAGTGGGGGGTTTCTTCATCCCCCACTGATTATTAGTTGAACCAATCGGACTTTTATGGGCAGTTGATCCCCCACCTAACTTCTTTGCTTTCGCTGCATTTTGAGGTGGGGGTCTTACTGCCCATTAAAGCGGGATAAATAATATATTAATAGAATTTTAGTGCGCGAAAAATAATTGAAACGTATAGAAGGTGAAGGGCCAGGATGTGGAATATAAAAGAAGAAGATTTAGATAAGTTTAGGATGACATGTAATGATCGTTTAAGTCCTGAGGGTGCTACAGGATTTATGTTTGGAGGAATACTTTATAGTTCAATAGCTGTTTTTTCTATTATTGTATCAGGTGATTGGGATTACTGTATGGTCCTCCTTAATATAGGAATTGTTAAGCTGGAAGTGTTGTTATATGCTCTGCAAGTAATTTTTTTCATTCTATATTTATTTCCAAAAGCTCAATTTAAATTTCAAAAGCTACAAACACTTGTTGTATTATTAAATGCATTTCAAATGGCAATAATCTTACTCGTAGTTTTGATTGGTACTAAAATGGCTAATAATTCAATTGATCAGATAACATTACTGTATGCAGGATTGTTATTTTTAGGAGCAGTTGTTGTTCATATTGTGACAACGCTTGATACGTTTAAACAAGCGAGTGAAGGTGCGTTTAGTATGGATGAAAGGTATGCTTCTTTCTTTAGTAAAACAAAGGGAAAGATGATGAAGGGGCTACATTTTACGCAGCAACTAGTTTTATTTTGATATATTTTCATAACGATTATGGGTGGGATACTTTAGGTATGTAGTAGGGCCCCTTTTAACGTATTATCCGAAAGAAGTATCCTCCCAGAGGCGTGTGAAAGACGATAGTCTAGCGGTAGGTGGGGGATGAATGTTGGTTTGGCGTAGCCAAACATTTGAGTTTCCTATTTATTTCGCCCCTGATATAATCAGTCTTATAAGAGGTAAAGTTTGGTATAACAATGAAAGTAGATAATAATCTTGTAGTGTTCAGGTTGTGTGATCACCGTCATAGCTTATGGGAAATAAAGCGGAAAATGAGGTGAATGGATATGCCAAAGCAGAATAAGGCGTATAAATTTCGTCTGTATCCAACAGAAGAACAAGCACATCTCATATGTAAAACGTTCGGATGTGTACGTTTTGTGTATAATAAAATGCTGGCTGAACGGAAAGAAATATATGAAAAACACAAAGCGAACAAGGAAGAGCTGAAGAAACAAAAATTCCCTACTCCTGCGAAATATAAAGTGGAGTATGAATGGTTGAAAGAAATTGATTCATTGGCATTGGCCAACGCTCAATTAAACTTGCAAACTGCGTATAAGAATTTTTTTAGTGGTCAAAGTGGGTTTCCTACATTCAAAAATAAAAAGAGTAGAAAATCCTATACAACGAATCGAGTAAACGGAAATATTATGTTATTTCATGGTTATATCAAATTACCAAAATTGAAAATGGTGAAACTGAAGCAACATAGAGAGATCCCGCCAAATCATATCATCAAATCATGTACGATTTCGATGACACCAACTGGTAAGTATTACGTGTCTATTTTGACCGAATATGAAAAAGAAATCACTCCAAAAGAAGTAGAACGTGTAGTTGGATTAGACTTCGCAATGGCTGAATTGTACGTGAGTAGCGAAGATGAGAAAGCCAATTATCCTCGCTTTTATCATCAGATATTAGACAAATTAGCGAAGGCACAACGAGTATTAGCAAGGCGTGTGAAAGGTTCAGTGCGCTGGAATAAACAACGTATTCGTGTAGCGAAGTTGCATGAAAAGGTCGCCAATCAACGTAAAAATTTTCTTCATCACAAGTCTAAAGAATTAGCTACGAATTTTGACGTTGTAGCAATTGAAGACTTACATATGAAAGGAATGTCACGAGCACTTCGCTTTGGTAAAAGTGTAGCGGACAACGGTTGGAGGATGTTCACGACATTTTTAGAATATAAGCTGCAAGAACAAGGAAAACAGCTTGTAAAAATAGATAAATGGTTTCCTTCTACAAAGATGTGTAGTCGTTGTAGAAATAAAAAAGAAATGCCATTATGTGAACGCATGTATGCGTGTTCGTGTGGACTCACAATCGGCCGTGATTATAACGCAGCTATCAATATCAAAAAAGAAGCCATACGCTTACTAGCGTTGGCATAAATAGTAACAAAATAACCTTTGGAACAAGGGAGTTAGCTCGGCTGTCCTAGGACAAATTCGTTAGCTATCAAAAGTAGCGATGAACCGAGAAGCTCCCACTTAGGGGTATGCTCATAAGAGATACTAAGTGGGGGGTAGTTCACTGTATACGATAGCCATCGCAGCAGCAGGATTTCAGCTATTAGCATATTGCAAGTTTAAATTTCAGTCATTTAATAAAACGTGGGAGCAACATAAAAGAGAAACTCCAAGATATCAAAGGAAAAATAAAAAAGGTATATCGAAACGTAAGGCATAAAGAAAGTGCGTATTGTAAGTTTTGGTGGTAAAAAAGTAATAATTTATAGGAGAGTATTTTAACTTCTAAAAGAAAATTTAATTATGTAAGGTGATTAAAGTGATTAGTAGGTCGACCTCTTTTTTTATTTTTCTAAATATTACAACTTAAGTTTTTTGAAAGCAATATAAAATTTTATGTTTAGTTCACAAACTTTCGGAAAAACTAGGAAAGATATGACAAAGGAGGTTATGAACGGTGGATCATCCAATTCAAGGATTAATGAAAGCGGCAATGGAAAATTTAAAAGAAATGGTCGATGTAAATACGATTGTTGGAGAGCCTGTTCAAACGGCTGACGGTGGTGTAGTGTTAACTGTTTCTAAAGTAGCGTTCGGGTTTGGAGCAGGAGGTTCTGATTTCCAAACGAATGATGGACAAAGAGCGAACGGTAACCCTGCATTTGGTGGCGGTAGCGCGGGTGGTGTTTCTATTACACCAGTAGCATTTCTTGTGGTGAATAAAGATGGAGTAAATATTCTTCATTTACAAAATGCGACACATTTAGCAGAGAAAATGATTGAATTAGCTCCACAAACAATTGATAAAATTCAATCGATGTTCCAAAAAGATGAAAAGAAAGAGGGAAATCATCATCCTCAAAACCCAGATGAAATCCTTTAAAAACGCCTGCTTACGAGCAGGTGTTTTTTCTTGTAATCACTATGTAATAAAACACATGAAATTGTAAATAGTTTTTGAAGTTTTTTCTATGTTTCTAAAATTTTTCATGTTAAAATATGCTATAGAATTGAAACATATAAAACGAAGGTGGCTAGGTGCTTTGTCTGGAGGATCTGACCAAGTAAAGAATATGATATATATTAATGGTAATCGTCGGGGTCATTGTTTTATTACATCAGGAATTACGTTTAAAGAGTTTGCAAGTAACATCCCTTCACCGCTTCATCAAGTGTTGCTTTTGAAGCATAACTTTGAATGGACAGATTTTCATTATCATACTTTATTTGAATATGTTGAGGAAGAAAATATACATAAGTTAATTCAAGCAGAGATTGATGAATTTGATGAATTTTGTTGGGTAGATTTTGATGATGCAAGCGATTTAGATGAACTAGAGCCAAAAGAAATTGCAGAGCTTTTATATTTGGCTCACAAAAAAGAACCACTTGCAAGAACGTTCTTTCCGCTATTGAAAAATAGATTTGTTTATTTTTCACATGATGACGGATGGTACAACAAAGTGTATTATCGTAGAATTGCTGATTTTGTAGGAATGTTAAGTAAAGTTATTCCTTATAAACTCGGTGCTTTCGGTAAGAAACGTTTTTCTTTCTTCCAAAAATCAAAAATTTTCCCAGCAATTTCTAAAGAAGTGATTATGGGGCTTATTCCATTAATGGAAGATGGTCTTTATATTGATCTGGCAGGGAAAATTGAGTCAAGAAGGGGTCTCGAAATTCCGGTATATGTAGTGGGTTCGTATGAAAGTACGGATGAGGTACTAGATAATATCGATGAATTGAAAGAAGAAGCAACAGAGACTGGTTGGCTTATTTTTGATAAGAAAGAACAAGAGTGGCAATGGGTTGTAGACTAAGAAAACTTGGCGCATGCAGTCAAGTTTTCTTGTCTTTTGAAAGGAGTACAAATGAAGAAGTATTATACAATTGTGGGTATTGTAAGTATTATTCTTGTGGCAATTTTACTTATCACTTGTCCGAAAGAATCAGATTTTAAATTGTATCTAGAAGATAAGTATGCATTGAAATGTGATGAGAGTAGTTTTGAATGCACACAAAATGTAGATGGTAAAAAAGAAAAACTAAAATTTGAAAGTACAGATGCACGAAATGGTGTATTCTTTATGACTGTAAAGCAAACATTTAAAACAGAAGCTGGTGTTACGAAAGAATATAGCGGAGTAGGAATGTTTGGTACATTTCTTTTTGTTTCAGAGAAGACTTTCTAGTAATAGAAGGTCTTTTTCTTATGCTTATGTTCATATAGATGAAGTAAGACAAGCATAGGAGGGGTATTGATGAAGAACACATGTATTGTTTGTGGCGGTGAGGAGTTTTTCTCTTCTACATTATACGCACGTACAAAACAAGATTGGGCGTATGCGCCAAATATGTACCGTTTTGAAAAGGTGTTTATTGAGCATCGGGATGAAGAAAATTATCCAGTGTTTCAAGAAATTACAGCGAAACATTGTTGTGGATGCGGTCATATTATGTTGTATCACGAATGAACACACCAAGTATAACTTGGTGTGTTTTTTTAAAAAGCTGACAAAGCAAGCGGATAAAGTAAAGTAAATAAAACAGAAAAACTACCAAAACCAATTGCGGTATATCCAAGTGTTCTTGCTCCAAAATTGACAGCTAATAAGCCGACTAAAATCGCAAGAGAACCGAGTGTAACTGGATAAAATGCAATGGAGAAAAGCGAAAGAAATAAAGCGACATAGCCTATCATTGCACCGGTATTTGTACCTTCTATTTCATTTGCAATTTCTTTACGCTTATGTCTAATTGGAATGCCAGCTGGTGATATTTCAGCTGCATACTCTTCGTTTTTTTCACCACTTTTAAAATGATGATTCCTCTTTCTTCGCATGTACATCCCTCTCTTTCAATTGGGTGTACTTATAGTATCTTTCATCAAGAGAAGAACATGAGTATGAGTTAAACCCAAGTAAAGCAAAAATTGGAGAATAAAGATTCCTTCATTAGCATGTACATTTCCTAATGAAGATAAAACAGGAATTTTGGAAAATGATGTAGAATGAAATGAGTGATAAAGCGTGAAGGTAGGGGAATGTATGACGAAATTTAATTGGCATGAGTCAGCAGAGAAAAAATGGGATAGTAGTGCAGAATTTTGGAACCAAAATAGTCAGGAGATGTGGGATAGTGGGAGTAGGAGTACGATTATTCCATTTTTTGAACAATACGTGAAGAAAGAAGCCAAGGTGCTTGACGTTGGTTGTGGTGATGGATACGGTACATATAAATTAAGTCGCGCGGGCTATAAAGCAGTTGGAGTGGATTTATCAGAAGTTATGATTCAAAAAGGGAAGGAGCGTGGAGAGGGCCCGGATTTATCCTTTATAAAAGGAGATCTTTCTTCCTTACCATTTGAAAATGAACAATTCGAAGCAATTATGGCAATTAATTCTTTAGAATGGACCGAGGAGCCATTACGAGCATTAAATGAGATAAAGCGTGTTCTAAAAAGGGATGGATATGCATGTATTGCAATTTTAGGACCGACAGCAAAGCCAAGAGAGAACAGTTATCCTCGTTTGTACGGCAAAGACGTTGTTTGTAATACGATGATGCCTTGGGAATTTGAACAGTTAGCGAAAGAACAAGGTTTTGAAGTTGTAGATGGTATTGGGGTATATAAGCGCGGAGTAAATGAGAAGATGTTGGATCAACTCCCTACAGAGTTACAACAATCGTTAACATTCTTATGGGTATTTATGTTAAAAAACGTATAAAGAAATGAAAGAATTTTTAGGAGGTAAATAAGTGCAGAAAATACAAAAAACTGATACAATATCATCAGAACCAATTAAAGGGGGACTAGGGTATATGACAACTACTACAACAGTTAAATCCGACATTGAAATCGCACAAGAAGCGAGCATGAAGAAGATTCAAGAAATTGCAGCTGAATTAAATATTTTAGAAGATGAATTAGAGCCATACGGGCATTATAAAGGTAAGCTATCTCTTGATATTTTTAAGCGCTTACAGAATGAGAAAGACGGTAAAGTTGTTTTAGTAACAGCAATTAACCCAACTCCAGCTGGAGAAGGTAAATCAACAGTAACAGTTGGTTTAGGTCAAGCTTTTAATAAAATTGGTAAGAAAACAGTAATTGCACTTCGCGAACCATCCCTTGGACCAACGATGGGACTAAAAGGCGGGGCAGCAGGTGGTGGTTTTTCACAAGTTGTACCTATGGAAGACATTAACCTTCACTTTACTGGAGATATTCATGCGATCACAACTGCCAATAACGCGTTAGCGGCGTTTATTGATAATCATATCCAACAAGGAAACACACTTGGAATTGATACGCGTAAAATCGTTTGGAAACGCTGTGTTGACTTAAATGATCGTGCCCTACGTAACGTAGTAATTGGTCTTGGTGGACCAGTTCAAGGTGTACCACGTGAAGACGGTTTCGATATTACAGTGGCATCTGAAATTATGGCCGTATTCTGCCTTGCAACAGATATTCAAGATTTAAAAGCACGTCTATCGCGTATCGTAGTTGCTTATAATTTTGCAAATCAACCTGTAACGGTTAAAGATTTAGGTGTAGAAGGTGCGTTAACATTATTATTAAAAGACGCATTAAAACCAAACTTAGTACAAACGTTAGAAAATACACCAGCTATCATTCACGGCGGACCATTTGCGAATATCGCTCACGGTTGTAACAGTGTTATCGCTACAACAATGGCAGCAAAATTAGGTGATTATGTTATTACAGAAGCTGGATTTGGTGCTGATTTAGGTGCAGAGAAGTTTTTAGATATTAAAGCTCGTGCAGCTGGTATTAAACCAGAAGCAGTTGTTATTGTTGCGACGATTCGTGCGCTTAAAATGCATGGCGGCGTAGCAAAAGATCAATTAAAAGAAGAAAATGTAGATGCATTAGCAAAAGGTATGGAAAACTTACAGAAGCACGTTGAAACAATTCAAAGCTTCGGTGTGCCTTTCGTAATTGCAATTAATAAATTCATTACAGATACAGATGCAGAAGTTGCATACTTACAAGAATGGTGTAATGAGCGTGGCTATGCAGTATCCTTAACAGAAGTTTGGGAGAAAGGTGGCCAAGGTGGAGTTGATCTTGCTGAAAAAGTGTTAAAAGAAATCGAAAAAGGCGAAAACAACTATGCACCACTTTATGAGTTAGAATTACCATTAGAAGAAAAAATCCGTACAATTGCTCAAAAAGTGTACGGTGCAAAAGATATTGAATTTGCTCCAAAAGCACGTAAGCAATTAGCTCAATATGAAGGAGAAGGTTGGAGTAACCTACCAGTTTGTATGGCGAAAACACAATACTCTCTTTCTGACGATGCAACAAAATTAGGTCGTCCATCTGACTTTATCGTTACAATTCGTGAGTTAAAACCATCTATCGGTGCAGGCTTTATCGTTGCGTTAACAGGTACAATGTTAACAATGCCAGGTCTTCCAAAACAACCAGCAGCACTTCAAATGGATGTAAATGAAGATGGAAAAGCAGTAGGTTTATTCTAAAAGGTTGTAATTCATCTCGTTTATCTGTAAACTATATATACATCAAGTGGCGCCTTTCCATCGAAAGGCGCCTGTTTTTTGGAGGAAATTATGTTTGATCCAACTGCTTTTGATAATTTAAAAGTAATCGTAGAAGGTGCTGTGTATGATTTTGATCTACATGGAGATATTCTTGTAACAGATCGAAAAGATATGATGGATCTTGCTTCATTAAGTCGTATATATCATATCTCATTTCAATTAACAGAACCGTTTGAACCGTTAGTAGAAGCAACATTTTCATTATCTGTGGATGCAAAGAACTTGTCTGGTGAAATACTAGAAGTGCCTCAGTTTACACCTGGTTGTGAGATGAAGCTAGCATTTTCATTCCCGTTAGAACAACCAGAAGTAAAATGCGAAGAAATTGAAACATTAATGCGTTCTATATGGGGAAAAGAAAGAATGATTATGCAGAAAGTTTCATACGAATATAATAAGCAAGCGATTTCATATCATAATAAGGTAGAGGTTCTATTTCAAAAAGCGATTACAGAAGACCATGTTGATGATTTAATAGCTGTTATTTCACACATGATAGAAACGGTGCGAACAATACAGCATTTTCTTCAAAAATAGAGATAAAGGAGAAAAACAAATGATAAAAGATATGCAACCATTTTTACAACAAGCTTGGGAGAAGGCTGGTTTTAAAGAGTTAACTGAAATTCAAAAACAAGCGATTCCAACTATTTTAGAAGGACAAGACGTTATAGCTGAATCTCCAACTGGAACAGGAAAAACATTAGCGTACTTATTACCCCTTTTACATAAAATTAATCCTGAAGTAAAACAGCCACAAGTTGTTGTTTTAGCGCCAACACGTGAACTTGTCATGCAAATTCATGAAGAGGTTCAAAAGTTTACAGCAGGAACTGAAATTTCAGGTGCATCTTTAATTGGTGGTGCAGATATTAAGCGCCAAGTTGAAAAATTAAAGAAACACCCAAGAGTAATTGTCGGTTCACCAGGACGTATTTTAGAATTAATTCGTATGAAAAAGCTAAAAATGCATGAAGTAAAAACAATTGTATTTGATGAGTTTGATCAAATTGTAAAGCAAAAAATGATGGGCGCAGTGCAAGATGTAATTAAATCTACGATGCGCGATCGTCAATTAGTATTCTTCTCGGCTACAATGACAAAAGCTGCAGAAGATGCGGCACGTGATTTAGCAGTTGAACCACAATTAGTACGTGTAACACGTGCAGAATCAAAAAGCTTAGTTGAGCATACGTATATTATTTGTGAGCGACGCGAAAAAAATGATTACGTAAGAAGAATTATGCATATGGGCGATGTAAAAGCAGTTGCTTTCTTAAACGATCCATTCCGTTTAGATGAAATTACTGAGAAATTGAAATTCCGTAAAATGAAAGCAGCGGCTCTTCATGCAGAAGCAAGTAAGCAAGAACGTGAAGCAACGATGCGTGCATTCCGCGGCGGGAAATTAGAAATTCTACTTGCTACTGATATTGCAGCACGCGGTATCGATATTGACGACTTAACACATGTAATTCACTTAGAATTACCAGACACAGTAGACCAATACATTCACCGCTCAGGACGTACTGGACGTATGGGTAAAGAAGGAACTGTTGTATCTCTTGTAACACCGCAAGAAGAGCGTAAATTACTACAATTTGCGAAAAAACTAGGTATCGTATTTACGAAGCAAGAAATGTTCAAAGGATCATTTGTAGAAACGAAACCGAAAGCACCAAAGAAAAAGAAACCAGCGTTTACTGGGAAGAAAAAGCCTAGATAAATGATGAGGAAGGCGTAACTATTTGTAGTTACGTCTTTTTTGTTTGTAATCAAGTGATAATGGGAATTGTATTAGTGTTTTTAATGTGCCTATATATGCTTCTACTGGGGGTATCGAAAAAAGGTAGTTTATTTATTTGGTTTATACGAGGAAATAATATAAAAAAAGTCGAATATTAAACTGATGCGAAATAATAAAAAGAAGGTACACATATGGATAGGAAATTAGGGATGTTTTTAAATACGAAACATATTGAAGTAAACGAAGGAATAAAGAAGGCGAGAGAATGGGGGTTAGAATATATTCAATTATATGCTATGAATCCGACTTTCAACTTAGTTAACATTTCAAAGGTACAATGGAACACCTTAAAAGAAAACTTAGCTTTTAATGAGATTCAAGTCCCGTCATTAGCAATTAGCTTCGGAGAAAATGGAATAATAGGAACTGAAGCTGAATGTGCAATAGAGAGTTTTAAATATATTACTGATAAAGGTTTAAGGTTAGGAGCTAACATAGTAACAGCCCATATTGGGAAAATCCCAGATGATGAAAATAGTGAGTACTATGATAAAATGATACGTGTTTGTAATGAAATAGGGGAATTAGCATTCAGATTTGGAGGATTCTTTGCTATTGAGACGGGATCTGAAAAAGCGATAGTGTTAAAGCGGTTTTTAGAAAATATAAATTCAAAAGGATTAGCGGTTAACTTTGATCCAGCAAATTTAATTAGTGATATAAATGAAAACTCGATAGAAAGTTTATTACTGCTAAAAGATTATATAGTACAAACTCATATTAAAGATTGTAAAGAAGTGAATAGTGATAGTTTAAGTAAGTATATAGAAGTAGCAGTAGGAAATGGTGAAGTGGATTTCGATATATTCTTCAAAGTATTAGATGAAATTGGATTCAATGGATATAACATGATCGAAAGAAATGATTATTTTGACGAACTAGATGGGATGAGTCAGTCGATAAATTTTGCAAAGAAGTACATACCAACTCAAAAGGAATAATGATAGTACATGTAGAAACCTACTTAGAATATAAAAAACATTAGGGGGAAATGAAATGATTCATAAGGTCGGACAAATTATGCTGTATGTAAACAATCAAGATGAGGCAGTCAATTTTTGGACGGAAAAGGTAGGGTTTCATGTAGTTGCAGAGGAAGATAACAAACAAGGAATGAGATGGATTGAAATCGCTCCGAAAAGTGGGGCAGAAACAAGCATTATATTACATAATAAAGAAGTGATTTCTAAGATGAGCCCAGAATTAAATCTTGGTACACCGTCACTAATGTTCTTCTCAGAAAGTCTGGATCAATTATATATAGATTTAAAAAATAAAAATGTTACTGTTGGTGAAATGGTAACTATGCCTTCTGGTAAAGTATTTAACTTTGCTGATAGTGAAGGGAATTATTTTGCGGTTATGGAAAAGAACCGATAATAATATTGCTATGTGAAAAGCCCCCTCAAACATATTGAGGGGGATTAAATCTTTGAAATGAATTTTTCATTGGAGAGTTGATTAATATAAAATGCACCTTTTTCAATAGCAGTTTCCATATAACCGACCATTTGATTAAACGTAAATACCTGTAAGTCTTCATGCAAATGTTGCTCTGGATACAACATATCTTCAAAAAGATACTTTCGAAAAGCCAAAACATTTTCTTTAGAAACCTCTTCAATATCGACAATGTGAGCATCTTGATTGAGAAGCGAGAAGAGCTGTTGTTCTTTATCGTAATGATGAAGCAACTTTGCATTTAACAATTTAAAATCGTTATAGTACAGGGGTGCGATCGTCTCGTCATTTTCTATTCTATTTTTTAGCCAAGGTAGAAAAAATCCACTTAGCCAATTATCATCGGCAATGAGGTGAGTGTAATAGCCTAAGAGAAAAGGGGAATCCATTTGAGCTTTATATTTTTGAAAAAAAGAATTGAAAGCTATCCTTCTCGTATAATTTTTCGTTGTGCCAGCGTAAAAATGTGAAGTTCCTTTTTCTTCTGTTGAATGAACTGCATCAGGAGCTACACCTCCAAGTATGAAAGAAGTTTTATCTTGAATACATAGTTTTTCGGCAATACCGTTAGCGATAATAGCATGCATAATTCGTGATCCCATGAATGACACCTCGGTTTCAAGTATTCATTTTAGGAAGATGACTGAACAGTTAGTATTACTTTCCCTGTACTTTTTCTACTTTCGACCCATTCATGTGCTTTCCCTGCATCTTGGAGTGGAAAAGATTTCGTAGCTGTTATTTGCAAACGTCCGTCACGCAAATAACGGAATACTTCATTTGCAGTTGCTTGGAGTAGTTCAGGACGTTTTTTTCGTGTAGTTCCAAAGCTAAAACCGAGTATAGAACGGCAACTTGCATGTAAATCTTTCGTTTGGAAATTGCCAATTTCACCACTAGCATTACCGAAATGAACGAGGCGACCGTAATAAGCAAGACATTTTAAACTTCTTTCCGAAACAGTTCCAGAAATAGAATCTAAAATTACATCAACCCCTTCACCGTTTGTCAGCTCATTGACTTTCTCTACAAAATCTTCATTCTGATGACAAATTACATAATCAGCTCCAGCATATAAAGGAATTTCTTTTTTTGCTTCACTTCCGACAGTACCGATAACTGTTCCAGCCCCTAATAGTTTTGCAAGTTGAATAGCTGTAGTACCGATTCCACCAGCAGCCGCATGAATGAGTACTGATTCGCCTTGTTGAAGCCTTGCAACATTTGCGAGTAAATTATAACCTGTAAAAGATACAATCGGACAAGCAGCTGCAGTTTGAAAGTCGACTTCATCAGGTAATACGAAAGTAAGATTTTCATTTGAAACAACGTATTCTGCATAAGATCCATTTTGAGGAAAAGCAATGACACGTTGTCCAGGGTTTATATTTTTTACATGAGAGCCGACACGTTCTACTATACCAGCGACATCTATCCCTGGAATAAAAGGTAGTGCTTTATTTCCTTTTTTGCCATAACGTGATTTAATGTCAGCGAAATTTACACTTGTAGCAACAACGCGAATTAAAACTTGATTTTCTGAAATAACCGGCATATCCACATCTGTATATTTCATCACTTCAGGACCACCGAACGATGTTACAATGATAGCTTTCATTATTTATCCCCCTAAATTTGACTATATAAATCATTTTAAATCTTTATCAGAAATTGGAAAATTATATAATAGTTATGCAAGGTTATAAGTGAAGCTTATGAACGTATTGAATCATTATATTAATTTATATAAAAACTTTTGAAAAAATCGAACGAAATATAGATTACTTGCCAATATAAAGTGTAAGACAAAGGAGGGGTGGTATATGAAGGAAGAAACAGTGTATACAGATTTGATCCAATTAACTTTATCAGGCAATAAAGAAGCGTATAGCGAATTGTATGATGTAACGATTCACGAAGTATATAAGACAGCACATTTTTTAATAGATGATAAAGCGGATGTAGATGATGTCGTTCAAGAAATATACATACAACTATATGAATCGCTTCGTAAGTATGATAGCGAGAAGCCATTTCGTCCTTGGCTAATTGGACTTGTAATTAAACAAATTCACTCTTATAGAAGAAAGAGGTGGATGCGACTACGAATTATAAAAAAAGCAGAAGAGCAGAGAAAACCGGTACAAATTGATTTTTCTAACGATGTTGTAAGTAAAATATCAAACCAAAAACTAATCGAACTTATTCATAAATTACCGTATAAATTGAAACAAGTTATTATTTTAAGATACTTACACGATTACTCTCAAGAAGAAGTAGCACAAATATTACATATTCCAATTGATACTGTGAAATCTAGAATTCATGCGGCATTAAAGAAACTACGTCAAAAAGAGCAAGTAGAAGAAATCTTTTTAGGAGAGGTAGGGAATGTGAAATGAGTTTAGATTGTAAGGTTCGAGAATCTATACAAGAAGAAGCAAAGGGGATTGTTGCACCGCCGGAGTTAAAAGAAAAAGTAATCGTTCAAATAAAAATGAATCGTGGTGGAAGTAAGGTGAAAAAACGCCTTATCGCAGGAGTTCTTGCAGCGGCCTTTTTAATCCCGACAACTGGTTTTGCGTATCAATCTATTATGGCAGATGGTATATACGGGTCTTTTGAAAACTTAAAAAAACATGCTGGAACGATGACATTAGAGGCGTACATGCGTTTTAGTGCAAAGCTATCAGAAGCGAAAGATGAAATGGGGACAAAAGAATATGAAGTGTTTACAAAAGAACTAAAGAAATTAACAAATGCAAAGCTTGCGTACGGAGATGCGAACGGTAATATTGATTATGATGCATTATCACCAGAAAAAAGAGAAGAAATGAAAACGGTAAGTATGGGCCTTCAACCATACTTTGATAAATTAAATGGTTATAAATCTAGTAAAGAAGTATTAACGCAAGAAGAGTTTGATCGCTATATGGAAGCTTTAATGACACATGAAATAGTACGAGTGAAAACAAAATCAACTGGTGCAATAAAAGTAGAAGAAGTACCTGAGGCATATAAAGAAAGATTTATGAAAGCGGAGCAGTTTATGGAGTATGTAGATGAAAAGGTGAGATAAGTAAAAAAGCTCAATGCTTTAGCTTTGAGCTTTTTTATTAAAACAAAAAAAGAGTGCTCAATTATATTTTTTCATATTTACAGTATCTTTTTGTATAAAACAATCTAAAAGGGAATAGCCAGCTATTAAACTAATTATCGTAACAAAAGTTGTATTGATAAGAATAATATTAGTTATATAAGGTAGGTATGCACCAACTGGTGAAAAGAGTAGAGCTGGAGAAAAGGAAATGAATAGTGTAGGCACAGTAATGGCGATAAATTTATCCGGTTGAAAGCGCCAGTTTTGTTTACTTGTTTCACGATTAATGGATTGAAGGAATCGTAATAAAATGCCGACTATAAGAGGGAAGAGTGTAAAGTAGAATAATCTTGGATAAACGTTAAAGTTTACTTGTGCGTCTGTATCTAAATAAAATTGAATTTTCACTCCGACAAATAATAATAAGACGATAAATAATGTAAAGCAGAGGTATAGCATCACTTTTTGCATTATATTCCACCATCCTTTACTCAAAATATATTCAAAAAAAGAAGAGATATACAATAACTACTGTTGTATATCTCTTCTTTTACAGTTATTTAATAGTGGCGTTTGCTTTCTCTTGCTTCGTGAAATAATCTATAATGCCCATCGCACTAATTTCTATATCTAGATGTAAAATGTTATAAACGGAATGATCTGATGGAACGTTTAACTTTGTAAGGTGAGAAGAGACCTTATCCATTAATACAGTTTGCAAAGCTTTAGTAGCCTCATCGAAATCATTATATTTTTCAAAGACCTCTTTACCAGTATGAACGAAAATAGGTAACCAATGTTCTAGTTGCTTATATACTTCTGTAACATTGGATGATGCGCCGTAATGGCCGAAATAAATAGTATCTACATTCATACTTTGAATATGATTTTTAGAAGCAATCATCGCATCTGGTTGGAATTGTGAAGGGGACGTTGATGGTAAATATAGTTCTACACCAAGGTCTGCAAGTTCTCTATAATAAATTCCAATTGTATCGCCAGTAAAAATGCCGTTTGTTAATGAATCGTGAATGCTAATATGGTGCTTTGCATGTCCCGGTGTATCATAAAATGTAAGGATGCGGTCTTCTGCAATTTGTAACGTATCACCATGTTGTACAATATGAACACGTTCTTCTTCAATTGGAAGAATTGGATCAAAAAGTTTATCGAAATCTTCTTTGTACACAGCTTTTGCACCTAAAATGAGTTTTGTTGGATCAATCATATGACGAGCACCGCGAGAATGCACGTATAAAGTAGCATTTGGGCATTTTTCCATCATTAAACCAGCAGCACCGGCGTGATCTAAATGAACATGTGTAACGATAATGTTTTTAACTTCGTTTAAATCAATATGTAATTGTTGTAAGCCGTCTAAAATATACGGAAGAGAAGGGGCTGCACAAGTTTCAATTAAAGTAATATCATCACCTAATAAAACGTACGTACCAGTTCGTTCATTATGTTGTAAATCAAAATCATCAATCAGATATAGGTGAGAAGATAATTGTTCTACTTTTTTCATCTTTACCACTCCTTATATACGATATGTAACTATTATACGCTAAAAATACAAAAAGGCAGAAAACGAAAGTTTCGTCTTCTGCCTTTTTGTAATGTTCTTATTGTCTTTGTTGTTTATTAATAGACATAACGAATAGTCCAACAATGCCGCCAACTAATGGAAGCATAATCTCTCCCGCTAAATTAAAGTAGGAGCTTAAGAATAAACCATTTACATCGATTACCCAGCCAATCACATACAATAACATCATATATAGTACGAAATAAAACTCGCGATTTGAAATCGTTTCATGTTGTGCAGTTTTCATATTGAACACCATCCTTTTCTATAATAATAGAATATAAACTGTCACATTTTGTTCACAATTTAATTGTAAAACTTTCCATCATAAAAGTCTAGTAATTTGTGTCGAATTTTCGAACAAAAATAAAGCGTTTACAATCGTGGGAAGAAAATACGTAATAAGAGCTGTATATTCACGAATGTAGTATAGTATAAACATAGAATGATAGTGAAGAGAGGGGCAAGGATAATGACAGTTTATGATTTTTCAGCTAAAACGATAACAGGGGAAGAAAAATCGTTAAAAGATTACGAAGGAAAAGCGCTTCTTATTGTAAATGTAGCTAGTAAATGCGGGTTTACACCACAGTATAAAGGATTACAAGAAGTATATGATAAATATAAAGAACAAGGGCTAGAAATACTCGGTTTCCCTTGTAACCAATTCGGAGGACAAGAACCAGGTACAGAAGCAGATATTACTAGTTTTTGTGAGTTAAACTATGGTGTGAATTTCCCGATGTTTGCAAAAATTGATGTGAAAGGTGATAAAGCTCATCCGCTGTATACATACATGACAGAACAAGCACCAGGTTTACTCGGTATGAAAGCAGTAAAATGGAACTTTACAAAATTTCTAATTGGAAAAGACGGAAAAGTAGTAGGGCGTTTTGCGCCGCAAACGAAGCCGGTTGATTTAGAGGTTGAGATTGAGAAGGTACTTGGGGAATAACTAGGAGTTTCACTTAATTAAAAAATGCCTCAAAGAACTACTTTGTTCTTTGAGGCGTTTTCTTTACATTCACATTACCAAGATTAAATGGTTGAATGGAAGTCATTTGATTTAGGCGGAGAAGTTGCTTTTTTCATAAGTACTTCCCATAAGTGTACGGATTTTTTCCATTCTGCTGCGGCTTGTCCTTTTGGATATATAGCACTCTCATAATTGAAAGTAAGTTGTTGCATATCCGTCGAGTTGTAAAGTGTATCAACATGGAGAGCATATTCTCGGAATGTTTGACTCTCGTCTCGTCGTATACCAATTCGTGCAAATTGTTTTAGGAGAGAATCGTAAGCTTTTGTATAAACAGCATCATCTTTTCGATATTTATAGAAAAGAATGATAAAAAATGTAATCCATTTCATTCTAGTAGCGAAGATAGTGTAGCCGATGATACTAATTGGTATCGTAGAAAGGAATACGTACCACCAAGAAAATTTATTTTTAGCATTTGTAATTTTTTTAGTAGGAGTTTCTTCAGTATCTTCTATTAAACTTTTAAGCTTTGCTTCATTGTTTCTTTCGTGCATTTGCGCGTTTTGAGAATTAGTTTCTTCGCTATTTTGTAAAGTAGGAGCAGGAGTATTATTTATAAAATTATAGGGATTCGTAAATCCTTTTGTCGGTTCGAATGGAATCCATCCGTATCCAGGGAAATATACTTCGACCCAAGAGTGTGCGTTATCGTTCGCGATTTTATAAACATCCTCACCTTCAGCACCCACCAGCGTATTATCAAGAGTTCCTTCTGTATAACCTTTTACCCAGCGAGCGGGAATTCCAGCAGAACGAAGTAACACGATCATAGATGTCGAAAAATTATTACAGTAGCCACTTTTTGTATCGAAAAGAAATTGATCTACATAATCTTGGTTTTTGGCAGGGAATGAGACATTCGTTGTTTCATATACAAAAGAATGGTCGGTGAAATAGTTTTCAATAGCTAATACTTTATCGTATCGGGTGTCTTTATCCTTTGTTAGACTACTAGCTAAGTCTTTTACTCGCTGCGGTAATGCTTCTGGAAGTTGCGTGTACTTTGTTATGAAATAAGGATTTGTTTCCTGACCTTCATTCGTTTTTACAGCTTTTAAGTTTTCTATGGAAAACTCCGGGACCTCATACGTTACTTTATATGAATGTAAAGTAGTGGAAGAGTTTCCGTCCATCGTATAGATTTTTTCAGAAAATGGGTCAACGCTGTATGATATATCAGAAGAAGCCTCAACTGATATTAACCCTGCTGGATAGGTAAGGTGAGGATAACTTTTTTGCATGGTGATTGTTGCCTTAGTTGTCTCCGTTTTTGTATTTTGTTCGTACCAACTCACCACGTCATTTTTATTTTTAAAAGAAATCTTCTTTTGATTTTCAGAAACTTCCCATCCTTTTCCGGTATAAAAATCTTTCGTTTCTACTCTCCAATATTGTTTGTTTTGCGTTGCGGCTGTAAAAACAATTGTAGGATCTGCTTTAAAAGGACCACCTAATCGTGAGTCATCTAAACCATACCCAATTTTAGAAACTTCTTGCTGTTTACTTGCTTCGGATGTGTTGAATTTTAAAAAATCCATTGGGTTGGGCCATTGAGGACCAAATTTTGGAGCGAAGTATGCGATGGTTGCTGACAATACAATAAATATTGTAAGAGGTCTAAGTAATTTTGAGATTTCTCTAGCATAATTTTGTAAGTGTTCACTCTCTTTTATTCGTTCTATGCGAAGAAGACTAAGCATAAAAAAGCCGATGACAACAGTACGAATAATAGCGTAGTTTGCATTGTATACATGTAAGTTATGAAAAACGGTGATATAAATAATAGTCAATATAAGAAATAACAACCCACGTTTTTTATGAATCATCCAAAAAGAGATGAAAGCACTCAAAAACCAAAATGATAAAAAAAATAAAAGTGTTGGAAAAACTGGAGAAATATCTAGCAAATTCCCTTGAAATAACAGAGAGGAATTTTGAGAAATATCATTAAAAAATTTTGTTAACCAAGATGGATTTAAAAAAGCATTTTTATAGTATAAGAAATGAATGGTGAATAAAATCGTGAAGACTTTTATTGGAATCTGCCACTTTGTTTGAAAAAAAGAGAGAGTGAAGCAAATCCCTATAAATATTACAAAAATATCTAATCTACCTACGTTTGTAATACCGGTGAGGGGCCTTAGCCATTCTAGTAAAAGTAGAAATGCGCATGCATGCATGAAAAATCTAGTCATATCCCATTGTTTTTTTGTCTGTAATGTTATCATTTGCTCACCTCAAAAAACACGTTTGTATACTGGTTTCCATAAACCACATTTACAAATATTTTTCGTTTTTGTAGAGTTTCTAGAATACTAAGTTCTCGATGTGATAGTTGATTTGCTTTTTCTTTTACGACAAACACCATTAATTTTCTATTTTTTATAGCAGCATAGTCAGCTGCCTTTTGAATATCGGGAGAAAGATCACTTGTCACGAGTATAATCGTTACGGGCTCATAAACTTTTCTTAATTCCATTTCTACACTTCGGGAGAGCGGGAATACACTGTCCGCTTGTACTTTCGCTAAATGACAAAAGATTTGATGTAACTGACTATCTCCATTGTCTAAAGGGAAAAAGGTTCGTTCTTTTCCGACAGATACGAATGACGCCGGTGAATTTTGCTTCAAAACAGATCTGACAATAGAGGCAGTAAATGTGACGACTGATTCGAATAGAGGGGATGGGGTTCTATCCATGAATATCATAATATTATGGCTGCGCTGTTGTTCAAACTCTTTTGTCATAATGTTGTTTGTTCGTGCAGTTGCTTTCCAATCAATCCATGAAAAGCGGTCACCAGGTTTATAGTCTCTCACACCGACAGAAATGGTAGAGTCTTTTACTAAATTTATATTTGCTGAAAGTGCTCCTTGTTCGAAATGATTTTCCATTTGTCGATATGTTATATCTACATACTGAGGGTAGACTAAAAATGTATCTGGAACTGAAAAAATTACTTCTTTCTCCATCATACCGAATAAATCGCCAGTTTTGACACGTACGCTTGAAAAAGTATGCTCTCCTCTAGGGATTGTGTCGATTGCATATTGAAACGAAATATTTCGCTTCAATCCTGGAAAAAGTATTACTTTATTCATTTTCGTTTGTTTACACTTTGTAAATTGTGATGGTAATTCATCTTCTATAATTAAGTAAAGTAATGGAAAAGGAAATCTTCTTTTTATTGTAATGGTGCTTAAAAAAGGTTCTCCTGCTGCATATTCGTCTTGATTTGTTATTCGTATTACTTCAGCGTTCCGCAAAGCATAGAAGGGGAGTAATAGTGAATAAAGGCCAATAGGAATTGTACTGTAAAACAAAAACCAACTTACAAATCCTCCTTGAAGCATAGCGTATAAAAATGTTAAGACTAGGCATAACGGAATGAATGATAACTTAATAAAATGATAGAGTACTCGTAGAATCCTTTTCATCAAAGGTTCATCTTCCTTTGGGTAGGCACGGTAGTTCGTGCAACGATTTTTGCGATAACTTGTTCTCCTGTTATTCCTTCAAATTTTGCTTCCATTTTTAAAATGAGTCTGTGAGCCAACACGTAAGGAGCTAAAAATTTAACATCGTCTGGAATAACATAATTTCTGCCATGGATAAATGCATAAGCTTGTGAAGCTTTCATTAAAGCAATCGAGCCACGCGGACTTGCACCTAGTTGTATAGAACTATAAGACCGAGTTTGACTAACAAGCTTTACAATGTAATGCTTAATCGCTTTGTCCACGCTTATTTCCCGTACGCTTTGCTGTAAATAAAGTAATTCTTCTATTGTAGTAATAGCTTGTAAATGGGAGAGGGGGGGTGTTTTTTCCATCCGGTTTAAAATTTCAAATTCTTCTTCTTGTGTAGGATATCCCATTTTTAGTTTCAACAAGAAACGATCGAGCTGTGCTTCTGGTAAAGGATATGTTCCCTCATATTCAACAGGATTTTGTGTAGCCATTACAAAGAATGGCTTGGGTAACGGTCTTGTCATACCATCAATTGTAATATTGCCTTCTTCCATACTTTCAAGTAAGGCGGATTGTGTTTTGGGAGATGTACGATTAATTTCATCAGCAAGTATAAAATTCCCCATGATTGGTCCAGGCTTGAACTCAAATTGGAGCTCTTTCGGATTGTAAATAGAAACACCTGTTACATCTGATGGAAGTAAATCAGGTGTAAATTGAATACGTTTGTAATCAGCATCAATAGATTTAGAAAGAGCACGTACTAACATCGTTTTCCCAACGCCAGGAACATCTTCTAATAGTACATGACCTTCAGCTAAGAGAGCTGTTAAAGCTAATAGTGTTTCTTTTCGCTTTCCGACCATTAACTTTTCAATATTGTTAATTATTTTTTCTATAATGGGATGTAATGAATCAAGCTGGTGCATCGTAATCCTCCTAATGTGTTATTATCGTTTTCTAATCTATTTAGCGGAAAATAGAATGTATCCATCTAATTGAGGGCAGTAAAGATTTCATCTTTAATTCTAAGAATATTCAGATTATTTATTCTGATTACATCTAGTATAATTGTTTCCGTAACTTAGGGCAATATGGTAAATAATGATTTGTAGTTTAATGTGAAAAGAGAAGCGAATAGGAAATGTAGTTATTTGGATTGAGAGGATGATGAAGCGTGAATAAAAGCATGACATGAGCATTGCTACTCATGTCATGCTTTTATTTATGCCTTTGTAATGGCACGCGGAAATAAAATATTATTTTCTTTCATGAATTGCATCAATAAGTGGCTTATTACCGCCACAACAAAAATCTATTTTATATGATTTAAAAAGATCACTAGCCTTCGGAAATTGTGTAACAATCTCACCAACAATAGAAGTTTCAGTAAATATATGTTCCATATGAATGCCTCCATAAAGTTTAAATGTAATATCTAAATTAAGAATAGCGATAAATGAAAAAACAACGTGGTGATTGAAATCACTTATTATGTGTCTGATTTGAGAATAATAGGATTATTCTTCAACAGAGGACATTATAGAAAAGATGGCGAAGAATTTTGGGATAGGAAGTATATCTTTTATAGGAGGTTTTTATGCAATATGTTTATCATATGGTACCAGAAGAACTAAAAGGAGAATATTTAATCCCATTAAATGAATTGAAAAGTGTATATCCAAATTTATACGGTGAGTATATACAAAAATATAAAGATCATCCTCACAGGGAGAAATTATTAACACGTAAAATACCAAAACTAGAATGTTTATGGAATGATGTTGTGCATTTTTTACCATTGCATCCTTATGAGATTTATAAAGTATTACTGGAAATAGGAATAAACCTTCATACAAATAAACTGTTTTATAAAGTTCCTATTAGCGCATTGAAGGGTCAGTGTATGGGAATATACAAGTACTCAAAGCATAATTGGGGTGGACCAAATAGAGAATTAAAAGAATGCGAAATAGAAATCATCAACTTTAATGAATATAGAGAATTAAAGCAATTAAATACCTGCACCAAAGAATATTACAGGGAGGAATATGAAAAGGGTAGAAGATTTGGGATGTTTCACTTAATTCCACATGTTCTTGTCAAAGGAAAAATAGAGGTGAAAAATCTTGAAATAATAAATTGGAGTATTGCTCCAGTTAATGATTAATATTACAAGCATTAAAAAAATAAGATGCTAATTTGAATTGATATATGGCTTACAAGAATGGAAGAATAATAACTATACGTAGTAGTAAAAAAGAAGCTTACTAGAAGCTTCTTTTTTACTACTATTTTTCACATGCAACTCCATCGCCATCACGATCAAGATGTGAGGCATAACCTGGTTGTCCTTTATATAGGGGAGCTTTCCCAGCAGCTCTAACTGCAGCACAATTTTTGTAATATGCACTACTAGTATTTCCTGAAGCAGGTTGTGTTTGAGTTTGCTGTGCTTTTTTCTGTTCCTCTTGTTGTTTACGAGCTTGTTCATCAGCTTGGCGTTTTTGCTCTTCTTGTTGTTTGCGAGCTTGTTCATCAGCTTGGCGTTTTTGCTCTTCTTGTTGTTTGCGAGCTTGTTCATCAGCTTGGCGTTTTTGCTCTTCTTGTTGTTTACGAGCTTGCTCATCAGCTTGGCGTTTTTGCTCTTCTTGTTGTTTACGAGCTTGCTCATCAGCTTGGCGTTTTTGCTCTTCTTGTTGTTTACGAGCTTGCTCATCAGCGAGACGTTTTTCATCTTCTTGCTTACGAGCTTGTTCCTCGGCTTGACGTTTTTCATCCTCTTGCTTACGAGTTTGTTCTTCAGCTTGACGTTTCTCATCTTCTTGTTTTTGAGTTTTTTCGTCCGCTTCTTTCTTTTCTAGTTCTTTTTTCTTCTCGCTCTCTTTTTCTTCTGCATTGTTAGAAGTAACTTTTTTACTAGTTGCTGCTGTTTTTTCAGAAGTAGGGTTTGAAATGCTTGATAACGCACCAAAAATGACAAATAAAATAGCAGTGATAATAAATTGTTTTTTTGCTACACCTGTCTTTTTAATTACGGATAAGATTGCTAGAACAAGGAAAAAAATAAATAAAATTAAACTTAAAGTAGTAAAAAAATCGATGACTGGGTGTTCAGATTTTGTAGTGCCTATTCCTGTTAAGAGAATTGAAATCATAAAAAGAATAACGGCAGGACGACCATATTGTTTTGCTTTTCCATTTTTCTTGAAAAACGAGATGATACATAGAATGAAAAGAATAAAAGCAATAAAAAATAAAGCTGCACCAATATTACTCAAAATCGTCATTTTTATACCTCCATTTGTAAGATTTTCACTATTGATTATATAGGAATTCATTGGATAGTACACGATTTATATAAATTTAGAAAATTAGTATTTTTAATAGACTTATAAACATTTATTTCGTATATAAGGAAAATAGATATATTTCCTATTACCTTTTTAAATAAAATTCATAAAGTATAATATATCGATTGAAAGGAGGGGATTTGAATGGAATTTCAATTGTTAGTGAATTGTATATTACAAGAAGGTAATGCTTACTTTTTAGTAACGAAGGTAGACGATGTAATTACGTTAAAAGTACCGATTACTGCGGGAGTAGCAGGTTTATTCTTAGCTTTAGGTGTACCAAGATGTTCTTAATTTAAATCTCTACAGTAGAAAGAGGAGGACAAGCCTCTTTCTACTGATACATAATTATTTTATGTAAACTAAAATGTTATTTTAGTAATAGCACATTTAGAATGGACATGCATATACTATAATGTTTTTTAAGTTATGAAAATTAAAGAGGTGCTATTATATATGAAAAGAAGAACATTTGATATTCCAGTCACATTACGAAGAGAGTGGTTTTTAATAGAATTGGCCCATTTAACGAAAAAATATGGAATTGAAATTGCAACTAGCAAAATGGAAGCTGCACCGTTTTTAAGAGATCAAGTTACGGAATCAAGAATAGGATCAGGCCTCCAATATGATAAATATGATGATGAGTATATCATTGAAAATTAAAGGGTACCAGCAAAAATAAATTCCTTTATAACAAAATATAAAATAAAGCAGATTCTAAATATGGAATCTGCTTTATTATGCAATAATTCTAGTCAACTAGCCTCTTTCTAGTGTTTTTCCTACATATTTTTCTTGTGTTATTCCGAAAGATTCATGAAGAATGCGAGCATAATCTTTTGATTCTATTGGTCGTTTATTTTTGATGCCTTTAAAGGTTTCTGTATAATTTTTATTTGTTAATGATACGTGCCCATAATCAGTTAATTTACAAGTAATAGCCCCTTTATTAAAAGGAGATTCTTTATGTTCCACAATCACTTTTTGAATGTTATTCACCTTTTTCTCATCTATTGAATCTAAAGTAAAGGCATAGCCTATTTTCCATTCATCTGAAGGTTCAGATTGCAAGAAATTTGTAGATTCCCCGTTAGCTCCTTTTCTCATTTCTAAAATGTGTGTACCTTTTCGGGTCGTTTGTTTGCGAATTCGATATTCTCCCGTTTGAGAAGAGATGACTTCTCCGGTAAAGGGGACTGGATGTAAAGGTAGATGAGATGCAAAACCCGCGTCTATAACATAATCTTTATTATTATGATTTAATATGATAATGACATGACCATCATCGGGTTTCCATTTATTATCGTAAAGATCATAAACAGTACCAGCTACTTTATATACTTGAAACCCACAATCCATTAAAAAGTAATACAATAAGGAGTTTAATTCATAACAAAGACCGCCTCGTTTTTGAATAAGTAATTTTTCTACTAAGTTCTTTTTTGAGATATCTTTAATCGTACCAGCCATAATATCGAGATTTTCATAGGGAAGAATCAAGCCCATCTTTAAGAGGATTTCATTTAAATCATCAAATGTTACTTCTTTTACAGGAATTTTTAGTCGTTTAAAAAACTCCTTTTGTAAATTGGTCAACATAAAGCATTCTCCTTTCTTTTTACAGAATTTTCTTCTGCTCACCGCTAGGTTAGTACTTCTAAAAGTTTAATTCAAGTCTGCGAAAATTATCATAATATATGTTTCTGAAAACCTTATTATCTATTTAGAAATTTCAGTTTAATCTTTCGGCGTAGGAAAGTCTTACAGCATAAGCTTCTATTCGTTTGTTTTGTATTAAATTAAATAAAAGTACATATCTTCATTCCTCTTTTTTTATAACTAGGTAGTAATAAAGTGTTATTTTTCTAAAGTTTTTTCAAGATTTGTATACTTTATATAGACAATGATGATTAAGAGATATTTGGATTTAGTACGGTTAACAATTATTGAGAAACTTTTTTATAGTGTTCTCTCAAAAGGAAGAGATAGAAACAAAGAGAATAACGTGTGTTAAGGAAGAAGGGGTACTAGTAATCTCTTGAGAATAGGGACAAGATTTTGTTTAAGTAAAAAGATTATCTAGTATTAAGAAAGAAGATAAAAAATTACAAAGAGCACCTTCTTTCAAAAAAAGTGGGGGGAGTAACATGCGATTGATGAGAAGATGTGTTGCCTTACTAATTGTATTTTTTATCATGGTTCCAATGATTAGCACAAATGTGCAAGCAGAAGTTGTAAAAGAGCTTAAAACAGGCTTTCCAAATCAAGAAGTCTTTACACCTGGAGATTGGTTTTTAGGGCAAAAACCTGCAAATTATGATGAGAATAAACCTCCAATTCTTTTTGTACAAGGAAGGAATGGGAATGCTGATAGTTGGTATGGAAAGACAGTGTATCACGATATAAATGATATGTATGACTATGCTTTGAAAGCAGGCTATCAAACAGTATTTATACAATTATATGATGCTGCTGGAAAAGGATCAGCTAGTCAGTGGGACAACGGAAAATTGTTAGCACAAAAATTAGAAGAAATATATAATCATTTCGGTAAAAAAGTTAATATTGTAGCACATAGTAAAGGCGGTATCGATACACAGGCTGCATTAGTAGGATATGGTGCAAATCGATTTGTCGGAAATGTTATCACGCTTGCGACACCACATCATGGATCAAACTTAGCTGATTTATCATATAGTTGGTGGGCGGGATGGCTTGCCTCTATATTAGGTCAAAAAGATGATGGTACGTACTCATTACAAATGGGTGAAATGGCAAAATTTCGTTCAACGATTGATAATAATCCAGCAGCTAAATTAAACCGTTATTATACAGTTACGGGAACTAGTTGGGGCCCTGTATTCTCGGCGTTATCCATGGGCGGATTATATTTGTCATCATACGGTTCAAATGATGGACTAGTAAATGAGTGGAGTGCTAAGTTGCCGTATGGAACTCATTTATTTACAGATTCCAGATTTGATCATGATAATATACGAAAAGGATCTGCTGTGTTCTCACGAATTGAACCATATTTACGTACATCAAATGTAGCCGTACCAGCTTTAGTAGCATCCAGCACTAGTTCAAATGAAAACATAGAACAATTAAATACAACTTCAAACCAAAACATTTTAGGCGGAGAATTGCCACAAAATCAGTGGATAGAGCAAACTGTTACAGTTGATAAAAAGTCAGAAGGAATCGTTTCTATATTAACTGCTTCGTCTAATGTAGAAGTACAAATGATATCACCAAAAGGAAAAATGTATACAAATAAGGATAGCGTTATAACTACTGGTGAAGAAGAATCTTTCTTTGGTGGTGCAACAATTAGAACATTTAAATTTGATAAAATGGATGTAGGAGAATGGAAAGTTAAAATGATGGCGAAGCAGTCGAAAGATGCATATCTAGTTATAAGCGATTACAAGAATGACGCACCATTTGTTCTTCAAATGCCTACCAAAGTTAAAGTAAATAAACCTGAGTATAAACTGAAAAAATCACCTGTAGCACCTGAAATGAAAGGGGATCTTTCCATAACAGTAAGAGTTGTGAATGAAGAAGGGAAACTAGTCTCTGAATTTAATGAATTGCAAAATGTTAATAACAATACATTTACTGGTGCTTTGAAGGACATAAAGCAACCAGGAGTATATAACGTTACGATGGATATAAAAGGGATGAATAAAGAAGGACTGCCTTATAATCGTACAATTGTTAAGTCGGTTTATGTGGAGAAGTAAGAAAGAATGAGAAAAAAGTACCGAACTTTTGTAGTAGAAGAGTTCGGTACTTTTTTCATGTTTATTAGATTAACAGAAAGGTATGTTTTGTGAGGAAAAAGATAGAAATCAAAAGAACATTAGTTAATAAAAAAGATGCTGAAATAGCATCTAAATGTGAAGAAGATTATTAACTTAGTTTCATAACTGTTAATTCAACTGAATTGATACCATTATCACAAGTTGCAATACTTTGACGATTAAAACCACTATTATTTTTCAGTTGAAGAGTCGAATTAGCGGTAACTGTAATGATTGTTTCGCCTGCTAGTTGAAGGCATTCGTTATTTGATGAAGTATTCATTTGAAAAGCAAAGTCACCTTGACTATTAGCAAGTGGATTGTCATTTAGAAATATGGTCATGACTGGAATATGTGGAAAAACAGGATTTACAGTAGTATTAATACTTGAAATGAAAGAAACTCTATAATCACCAGCTTGACTAAATTGTATAGTAGTAGGATTTAGTAAGGAAACTCCTCCTGCTATAGGGCCGAAGTGATTAAATGGAAAAGGATCGCCAAAAGAAACAGTTATAAATTCAGTTTGCCAAAAAGTCCCATAAGCTGGACCGGATGGTTTATGTGAGCTGGGGGGACAGGGGCAGGAACATCTTTTAAACGATTTTGAAGAATGAAAGTGAGGATTCAATCTATTACCTCCTATTATTCATAGATTTAAGACACATAGTAGTTTATGTAAATGGGAGGAAATTTGTTTGTATGCTTGTACTATATAGAAGAAAAGATAATAGATTTGGAAGATAACGTGCTCAAATAATGAAATATAGTATTAGGATATTATTTGTGAAATTTTTGAAGGAGGTTAATGAATTGCTAGAAAAATGAGCCGAGGTTCTTAATAGATTGAAGTATAGGAGAAATGATTATTATATTAATTTCACTTGAAAAGGAAACATTATTATCTTCAGTTGCACTAATGTTATCGAGTAGTGAATTTCTATGATTTGAATGTTGGTATATTAGAGTCTTTAGTTATCGCTTTTTATTTATGTAGATGGGCAGGAAGAAGACGAAAAGTATCGAATGAATGTACATATGTAGCATTGTTTGCTTTTGGTGTGAATAATAGTAAAAGATACGTTGAAATATTTTAAACCGTAACGAAAGAACGATTAAATTATAGAAGGAGCAACTTACATGGAAAATATATTAAAGGTATCTTCAAAATCAAGCCCAAATTCAGTTGCAGGTGCAATAGCAGGTGTACTAAGAACAAGTGGCAATGTAGAAATTCAAGCGATTGGGGCTGGTTCTTTAAATCAAGCGATTAAAGCAATAGCAATCGCAAGAGGATTTGTTGCTCCAAGTGGTATCGATTTAGCCTTCGTTCCAGCATTTCAAGAGGTTACGATTAATGAACAAGAAAGAACGGCGATTAAATTAATTATAGGTCCTAGGAAGAAAAGGTAACTGCAGTAATTCACTATTGAAATGACATTTAACATAACAAACAAAAAAGTGTCACAAATGCTATAAACCAGGCATTTGTGACACTTTTATAGTTTTGTGAGAATAAAAACCTCTAAAACTGCTCATTCTTCTCCCAAGATTCCACAATATAATGTGCAATCGTCGGATTGAATCCTTTCCCAACTAAAAACATAATGGCAGCAACTTCTGTTAAAGCGTGTTTATGTGATGTATGTTTTGCTTCATTTAAACCGTAATCTACCCAAGGTTTTACGAAATCTAGTACAGGTTTCTTTAAAGGTAAGAACTGTGTACCGACAACTTGTTGAATTTGTTGTTGCGTTGGTTCTGTAATTGGTCCAGGTGGTAAGATTTGTGGCTGTGTAATATCTAATGTTGGTCCAGGTGGTAAAATTTGTGGTTGTGTAATATCTACTGTTGGTGGTTTAGGTGGTGAGACACGTGCGTCGTAGTTTGGTTGATACATTTGTTGTTGATATTGAGGTTGTTGTGGCTGAGTTGGGTATGGGTTTTGTTGAAACTGTTGTTCTTGAGTTTGTGTTGCTACATATGGATTTTGTTGAAATTGTTGTTCTTGAGTTTGCGGTGCTACATAGGGATTTTGTTGAAATTGTTGCTCTTGAGTTTGTGGTACTGCATATGGATTTTGAGGATATTCGTAACTTGGACGTGTGTCATATGGATTTTGCTGAAATTGTTGTTCTTGAGTTTGTGGCGCTGCATATGGATTTTGTTCATATTGTTGCTCTTGTTCTTCATATTGTTCTGTATATCTTTGTTCTTGTTCCTGCGCCTGAGGGTAAAATGGTTGTTGTGGGTAAGGCGGTTGATTATTATAGAACATATTTATTCCTCCTTCATGATGATGCCTACCACCTAGTGTATGGGCGGACAAGAAAATATGTGATGAAAAAATGCGGGCGTGTTACAATAAGTAACTGGGTGAAGATAAAATGACAAAACAAGAAAAGATAGAAAAAACAATTACTTTTGTAAAACATATTTTAGAAAAAGATGCGAGTGGGCATGATTGGTATCATATTGAGCGCGTACATAAACTGGCGATTTCTTTATCCGAGCAAGAAGGAGGAAATCGTTTTATAATTGAAATGGCAGCATTACTTCACGATGTGGCAGATGAGAAGTTAAATGAAAGTGAAGAAGCAGGAATGAAAAAAGTTTCTGATTGGTTAGAAGAGTTACATGTTGAAGAAGAGGAAAGTAAGCATGTTCTTCATATTATCGCCAATATGTCTTATAAAGGTGGTCATGGCGGTAAAGTGGAGTCAATTGAAGGGAAGATTGTTCAAGATGCAGATCGCTTAGACGCTCTTGGTGCAATTGGAATAGCTCGCACATTTGCGTATGGCGGGGCGAAAGGGAGATTAATGTATGATCCAACTATTCCTCCTCGTGAAGTGATGACGAAAGATGAATATAGAAAAAATAATGACCCATCTTTAAATCATTTTTATGAAAAACTTTTAAAACTAAAAGGCTTAATGAATACGAATGCAGCAAAACAAGAGGCGGAAGTTCGTCATCGTTATATGGAACAGTTTATTGAACAATTTATGAAAGAGTGGAATGCACAAATATGAAAATGTTAACTGTGGAAAACTTATCAAAATCATATGGAGAAAAACCGTTATTTGATGGATTATCATTTAGTATTGCAGAAGGACAACGTGCCGGAATTATCGGTGTAAACGGTACTGGTAAATCAACTTTATTAAAAATTATTGCAGGGGCAGAAATTCCTGATACAGGTGATATGACTCATTCACGTGGATATACAATTAGTTATTTATCACAGCAACCAGAGTTTGATGAACAATTAACAGTATTAGAGCAAGTCTTCCATGGTGATACACCTTTAATTCGTCTTCTTCGTGATTATGAAAAGGCGCTATTACATATCGAAAAAGATCCAAGTAATGAAAAGGTACAGGAACAATTATTTGCAGTGCAACAACGTATGGATGCGATGAGTGCGTGGGAAGCAAATGCGAATGCAAAATCGTTATTAACGAAATTAGGAATTACTGATTTCACAGCAATTGTTGGAAATTTATCTGGTGGACAGAAAAAACGTATTGCGATGGCGCAGTGTTTTATTGAAACACCGGATCTATTAATTTTAGATGAGCCTACGAACCATCTTGACCATGAGACAGTTGAGTGGTTAGAGGAATATTTAGCAAGGTACACAGGTGCGGTATTACTTGTAACCCATGATCGTTATTTCTTAGATCGTGTGACGAATCGTATTTTCGAATTAGATAATGGAAAATTGTATAGTTATGAAGGAAATTACAGTACGTTTTTAGAAGCGAAAGCACTTCGTGAAGAACAAGAACTTGCGCAAGAATCAAAACGTCAAAACTTATATCGCCGTGAACTAGCGTGGATTCGCCGTGGTGCAAAAGCTCGTTCGACAAAGCAAAAGGCACGTATTCAACGATTTGAAGAGTTAAAAGGTCAAGAAGGTCCAGCTGCAAAACAGTCAGTTGATATTGCGCTTAGCGGTAGTCGCCTTGGGAAAAAAGTACTTGAGTTAAAAGATGTAACGAAAAAATTTGGCGATAAAACAGTATTAAACAACTTCAATCATATCGTGAAACCAGGCGATCGTATCGGAATTATTGGAGCGAATGGAAGCGGGAAATCTTCACTATTAAATATGCTTGCAGGTAAAATATCTCCTGATAGTGGTGAAATTGAAGTTGGACAAACAGTAAAAATTGCTTACTATACGCAAGAAAATGAAGAAATGAATTTAAATCAACGTATGATTGAATACATTAAAGAAATTGCGGAAGTTATTCATACGACAGATGGAAAAGTAATTGGTGCGTCTCAAATGTTAGAACGTTTCTTATTCCCGCCACATTCACATGGTACACCTCTTGGCAAATTATCTGGCGGTGAAAGAAGACGTTTATACTTATTACGTATATTAATGGGAGAACCGAACGTACTATTACTAGATGAGCCTACGAATGATCTAGATACACAAACATTAACGGTGTTGGAAGATTATTTAGAAGATTTCCCAGGTGTCGTTTTAACTGTATCGCATGACCGTTACTTCTTAGATAAAGTAGTAGATGAATTGTTCATCTTTACGGGAGAAGGAGAAGTGCGCGAATTTCTAGGTAGTTATACGGATTACTTAGAAATGGAAAAAACGAGAGAACTTATTGAGAAAGCGGAAGTACAGAAAGAGAAAAAAGTAGTAGAAGAAGCACCGAAACAACAACGTAAGCGTAAACTTTCATATAACGAGCAGCGCGAATGGGAAACAATTGAAGATACAATTGCGGAACTTGAAGAAAAGCTAGAATCAATTGGAGAAGAGCTTGCGAATGTTGGTTCTGATTTTACGAAAGCGCAAGAATTGTCTGAAGCACAGCAAAAAACAGAAGAAGAGTTAGAAAAAACGATGGAAAGATGGAGTGAACTATCCGACATTGTTGAAGGATTAAAATAAAAACAAGCTGCATATATTGAAAAGTAAAGAGAAAAACTTTACACTATTGGTAGAACCTATTTTAGGAGGGAAAAAATGAGAACATCTAATCCAATGTTGAAAAAAGAGGCATTCCGTAAAGAAGGAGCAAGTGCTTCTGCGATGACTATTGGCGGAACAGTAGGCAAAACGTTTATTATGCTTATCTTGCTACTTGCAACGTCTGTCTATTCATACATACAGATGATAGAGGGTACGATGAAGATGCCAGTATTAATTGGCGCTTTAATCGTTGCGGCAATCATCGCATTTGCGTCTATGTTCTTCCCGCGTATTTCACCTTTTGGTGCACCAATCTATGCGGCGGTAGAAGGGGTTGTATTAGGTAGTATTTCAGCTGTTTATACAATGAAGTTTGGCGATTCTATCGTTTTAAATGCTGTATTACTAACAATCTCAATTCTATTTGCGATGTTAGTGTTATATGCAACACGCGTAGTAAAAGTAACGGATAAATTCCGTACAGGCGTGATGGCAGCAACACTTGGAATTATGGTTATGTATTTAGTCGTATTTCTACTAAACATGTTTGGTGTAACTGTTCCGTACATTCACCAAGGTGGTACGATCGGTATTATTATTAGTGCAGTTGTTATCGTAGTTGCTGCATTAAACTTATTACTAGATTTCGATTTAATCGAAAATGGTGTACGTAGTCAAGCTCCGAAATATATGGAGTGGTACACTGCAATGGGACTAATGCTTACATTAGTATGGTTATACTTAGAAATTCTTCGTTTCGTTTCTTACTTTACGAAAAATGACTAATAAAAAAATCCTGCGTGAAAAATGCAGGATTTTTTTATTTTCAAAGATATATTGATGATGTGGTATAATATGGATGTTGGTAACCTTAAATTGAAGGGGATGGAATATGATGAAAGAGAAGAAAGGGATTATGAAAAAACTATTTTCTAAAAGTTTTTTCATAGAACTAGATGATGCTTTAACGTATCCATCGGGAGAAGTTATTACTTCAGCTATTGAAAGTTATGCAGCTGAATGTAATGAACAACTGAAATTTGAGAGTAAAGTAAAACCGATAACTTTCTACTTAGAAGAAGTATTATATCGTGCGGAAGTAAAGATGGCCCGCGGAGGATATTACATTTCATGCAGTGAGGTATAATTTTTTGAAATCTTACATGTTTAAAGTATGTAAGGTTTCTTTTTAGTTTTTATAAGGTATAAAAATATATTTTTTATTATAAAGTATATTATTTTAAGCTTTTTACCCTTCATATATTTTTCTTTACAATGAAGAAAAATATGAGAGGTGGTATAACTTATGATGAATCGAGTTGTATTAATCGGTAGATTGACAAAGGAGCCAGAATTATACTACACAAAGCAAGGCGTCGCGTATGCACGAGTATGTGTTGCGGTGAATAGAGGTTTTCGAAATAGCTTAGGTGAGCAGCAAGTAGATTTTATTAATTGCGTCGTATGGAGAAGGTCAGCTGAGAATGTAACTGAATATTGTACGAAAGGTTCACTTGTTGGAATTACTGGACGTATTCATACGAGGAATTACGAGGATAATCAAGGAAAGAGAATATATATAACGGAAGTTGTGATTGAGAGCATTACATTTTTGGAAAGAAGGAGGGAGGGCGCATCGTAAGAAGAGGGCTTAGTAATATAGCCCTCTATCACTTTTGATTGATCCCTTCCCAAACAACATCTAATTGTTGGTTGAGTGTATTTTTCACGTTTATTTCATTAGCATGTAATAGTGAATGGGACATTAATGTATAAAAATAAGTACTCATAATAGTAGAAGTGATAATATGTATATCCCATTGACTGTTTAATTTTCCTGTCTCTTTCGCCTCTGTAATAATTGAAGACAAACCTTCTTGTAGCTGCTGTATACTTTTTACTTCATTTTCTACTAAGTAATTAGACTTTATAATCTCAAAGACGGCATGCTTCATTAAATCACCATGTCCAGTAAAACGATCTAGTAAGTCTCCTAGAACAAGTTTAATTCTTTCTTTTGGGTGTTCTACATTTGCATATGTTTTTAAACTTTCATTCCATAGTTCAATTTGAGAATCACCTAAAAATAATAATATGTTTTCTTTTTTCGGAAAGTAATTGAAGAAAGTTCCTTTTGCAATCCCGCATGCAGTAGTAATATCTTGAACCGTTACATTTTCGTACCCGCGTTCTTGGAAGAGTTGTACTGCTTTTAGGAATATAAGTTCTTTTAATTCTTTTTTTCTCGTTTCTCTCAGCATATAATCTACTCCTAACACAAACAATTATATCTGTTTAATAGATAATCTCAAATAAAATCTTACTTCATGATTAAGTTTAATGTAATTGAAAGAAGGATAGAGAATGCTGTTTCTTGTTATTATTATAAATGAAAGTTATATAGTTCATGTGCTTGCCTTTCAGAAATCCATTTTGGAATACGTTTCATTACTTCATTTCTTACTATAGTTAAAGGTTTACTTTCTATTTGCGCCATTTTTCCAACTGTCCACGCAGTGTTTGAGATTTTTTCAATTCTATCCCGTCTTTTTTGTTCGTATTCTATAAATGCTTGACGATAATGGGCATTATTTTTGATGCATTCAGCCAAAATAATCGCATCTTCAATTGCTTGGCAAGCACCTTGGCCTAAATTCGGAGTAAGTGCATGGGCAGCATCCCCAATAAAAACGATGCGTTTTTCAAAAAACTGATTCATTGGCATAATGTCTACAATATCACGATGAATCATATGAACGTCCGATGCATTATGCAAAATAGATGGTATGGGATTGTGGTAAGATTTGAAATGATTATATAAATCTGCTGTTGTGTAAGCTTTGTATTTTGGATCTCTAGCTTTCGCGTTTATGAGCGCATACCAGTATACTTCGTTGTTGGGAAGAGGGACGATACCAAATCTACCGTTCGTTCCCCAAGTTTCAATAAAATCATTTGTTAAAGAAAGATTATTAGTAGGAGTTATGCCACGCCAACACGTATATCCTGCATAACGATAATTATCCCTTTGTGTTACTTGTTTTCGAACGACAGAATGAATACCATCGGCAGCAATCAGTATATTGCCAAATGCTTCACTACCATCTTGAAATACTATTTTTAAGGCGTCTTCCTCATTTCGTTCTATTTTTACACATTCTTTTCTCCATTCGACAGTATCTTCTTGTAGTTCAGAAAGTAGCAATTGATGTAAATCTTTTCTATGAATAGAGTACATTTTTGGATAACAAGCTGGGATAATCAATTTATTGAAAACAGTTCCTTTTTCGGATACAAGGTTAAAACCGTCACTTTCGTTGCCGAATTTTTTGATTTTCTCAGAAATTCCGTATGGCTCAAGTGCTTGCATTGCATTCGGAGCAATGATAATACCCGTACCAGCAACAGTAGGCTCATTGTTTTTATCATATACTTTTACTTCTATTCCTATTTTTTGTAAGGAAATTGCTGCGCAAAGTCCAGCAATACCGCCACCAATAATTATGACATTGTTCATTTGTTATCACTCCACCTTTGAATGACTTCGTTCATAAAATGACCGTGGTCATTTTATGAGTTAAGGTTAATCCCTTTTTATGTAATTGTCAATTATACTTTTAACTATAGTTATGGAATGATTAGGTGAAAATAGAATGAATGAAACTTTCCAGCAATGTAGAAAAGTAAATAGTAAAATTAAGCATCCGAGTAGGAGTATAGAGTGATAACATGTTACAATACAGCTAAGAACATGCAATAAAGGAGAGTTTTTTACGTGAAGATTAAAGCAATTGAACCGACGCCAAGTCCAAATACAATGAAAGTTATTTTGAATGAAGTATTACCATCAGGAGCACGTAATAATTATACAAATGAAAATAAAGAACAAGCGCCAATGCAAGTGCAAGAAATTTTGAAAATTGAAGGCATTAAAGGTGTATATCATGTAGCCGACTTTTTAGCAGTGGAGCGAAATGCAAAGTATGACTGGAAAGTTTTATTACAGCAAGTTCGTGCTGTTTTTGGCGAAGAAGTAGTAGAAGAAAGTGAAGAACAACAACTTGCTCATTTTGGAGAAGTGAAAGTATTTGTTCAAATGTTCTTTACTATCCCAATGCAAGTAAAGTTAACAGATGGAACGACGGAAGAACGTGTTGGTTTACCTGACCGTTTTAAAGAATCAATTATGAAAGTTCAAATGTCTGCACCAAACGTTGTAAAAGAACGTAAATGGGTGGAACAAAGTACACGTTACGGTGATTTTGAAGAAATTGGGAAAGAAGTAGTAGAAGAGATTGTTGCTGCTTATCCGGAAGAACGTGTAAATGAAACGGTTAAAGAATTATTAAATCAGGCAGGTGCTGTTGAAGTAACGATTCAAAAGCGTGAGCCATATAAAGTAACAGAAGAGATGATGAAAGATGCTGACTGGAAAAACCGTTTTGCAGCTTTAGAACAAATGGATCCTACTGAAGAAGATATTCCAGTGTTGAAGATGGCGTTAGATGATGAAAAAGTTTCGATTCGCCGTTTAGCAACAGCATATTTAGGTATGGTAAAAGGTGATGAAGTATTACCGTTATTATATAAAGCCTTATTAGATCGCTCTGTAAGTGTTCGTCGTACTGCAGGAGATTGTTTATCAGATGTAGGTGATCCGGCGGCGATGTTCGTTATGATTAAATCTCTGAAAGATCCAAGTAAATTAGTACGCTGGCGTGCAGCGATGTTCTTATTTGAACTTGGAGATGAAAGTGCAATTCCAGCATTAAAAGCAGCGCAAGATGATCCAGAGTTTGAAGTAGCAATGCAAGCACGTCTAGCGTTAGAGCGTATTGAAGGCGGAGAAGAAGCAAAAGGTTCTGTATGGAAACAAATGACGGAGTCTCGTAAAGGGGAATAATGTATGATTGTTTTCTATGATAGTTGGTGTCCGATGTGTACGGCGGTTGCAGAACGTACGAAGAAATTAGATAAAAAGGGTAAGGTGAAATTTGTTTCATTTCGAGATGAAGATGTAGTTGAGAAGTATGAACTTTCTCAAGAACTACAAAGTAAGATGGAACAAAGATTGTATATTTTTAAAAATAATAAGTGGTATGACGGCATTCATAGCATACATGTATTAGCAAAGTCCATTCCATCTTATTGGTTTGCGGTGCCTTTTATAAAGCTATCTATCGTACTTGGATTTGGAAGTAAAGTATATGATTATATCGCTAACAATAGAAAACTTGTCCCAGTTGGACATTGCCGCGGTGGGGTTTGTGAAATCCCTACAAAAAAATGAAATCATCGTTATCTTTCTTTTGCACCTATTAATAGAGCGTGATATGATGAATTTGGAATGAAAGTTGAAGGAGAGATTGCAAGATGTCAAATGCTTATGAAGAATACATGCGCCAAATGGTAATCCCAATGCGTCAAGAATTAGTGCGTTCTGGGTTTGAAGAGTTAACTACAGAAGAAGCTGTAACAGAATTTATGGAAAACACAACAGGTACAACTTTAGTAGTTGTAAACTCTGTTTGTGGTTGTGCAGCTGGTTTAGCACGTCCATCAGCAGGTCAAGCAGTTGTTCGTGCTGAAAAACAACCTGATCATCTTGTAACTGTATTCGCAGGTCAAGATAAAGATGCTACTGCAAAAATGCGTGAATACTTCGGAGAAATTCCTCCATCTTCACCATCTATGGCATTATTAAAAGGAAAAGAAGTTGTTCACTTCATTCACCGTCATGAAATTGAAGGTGCAACTATGGACGAAATTATTACGAACTTAGAGCAAGCTTTCGAAAAGAATTGCTAAAGAAGGGGGAGAGTAAATCTCCCTCTTTTCTTTATATAGAGGTGAAACAATGATAGTAACAACAGCAGGAAGAACGAATAAAGAAATGATAGATTATGCAAAGCAGGTAGCCGCAGAATTAAATCGTTCATTCGTTAAACGTAATGATATACCAGTACATAAACTGCATGAGCAGTATGAACAAGATGTACTTGTCGTAGGCAAAAATCGATTAGCCATTTATCCAAAAGGAACAGAGGAGTCGTTTTTCTTTCATCCAAACTCAGCGATGTTTCGTGTGAAGAGATTAATGCGCGGAGAACACGATCCGTTCGTACAAGCTGCTAAATTAGAAAGCGGAATGACAGTGTTAGATTGTACGCTCGGTATGGCATCAGATAGTATTGTAGCGAGTTATATTGTTGGTGAAAGCGGAAAAGTAACCGGACTTGAAGGCAATGAGTATATGGCTTATATTATGGAAAATGGTTTGAAAACATGGTCTTCATCCGTTTCTGAAATTGATAAAGCAATGCAACGAATTGATGTAAAGCAAACTGAGCATTACGCATTTTTAAAACAATGTGAAGATAATAGTTATGATGTCGTATATCTTGATCCGATGTTTGAAGAAACTGTTATAGAATCAGATGGAATAAAAGGATTAAAACACTTCGCTTTGTATCATGATATTAATGATGAAACAATTGCGGAAGCGAAGCGTGTGGCTAGAAAGCGTGTCGTTCTGAAAGACCATTTCCGTAGTTCTAGATTTGAAAAACATAATTTTCACGTATACAAAAGAAAAAGTGCTAAGTTTCACTTTGGTGTAATTGACCCTTGCTAATTGTTTGAAAAGATGTATAATAAGCAATAATTAATTAAATATACTGTCTGTGATGAAGAGAGTAGTCTTTTTTAGAAGGAAAGCGAGCTAGGGATGGTGTGAGCCTAGTGCGGAAGAAAAAGATGAAGCGCACTTCGGAGATGCTTCTTGAACGAATAGTAGAGTAAGCCGAGGCCCCCTGTCCTCGTTATAAACGGGAAAGTGGTTCGTAATGAACAACAAGGGTGGTACCACGGGTTCAAACTCGTCTCTTTTTTAGAGACGAGTTTTTTGTATTTTATAAATGAAGGAGGTTGTATCATGGATTATAAAAAGCAGTTTGCAGAAAGTTTATCTAATATTTTTACGAATGAATTAACGCAAAAGCAAATTTTAGATTTAATTGAAACACCGAAACAAGATGAATTCGGAGATGCTGCATTTCCATGTTTTTCACTTGCGAAGCAATATAAAAAATCACCAGCTATTATCGCAAAGGAAGTTGCAGAGAAATTAAGTGATCCGTTTTTTGCGAAAGTAGAGGCTGTTGGTCCTTACGTAAATGTCTTTTTTAATCGTGAAACGGTAAGTGATGAAGTATTAAAAACGATTTTAGCGGAGAAAGAAGAGTACGGTCAAAATCATTTTGGATGTGAAAAGACTGTAGTTATCGATTATTCGTCTCCTAATATTGCGAAACCTTTTTCAATGGGGCATTTACGTTCTACAATGATTGGAAATTCACTGAAACATATCGCTGAAAAATGTGGCTATGAAGTTGTAGGGATTAATTATATTGGGGATTGGGGAACACAGTTTGGAAAGTTAATTACCGCTTATAAAAAATGGGGAAATGAAGCAGTAGTGAAAGAGGATCCAATACGTGAACTATTTAAGTTATATGTGCAATTCCATGAAGAGGTAAAAGATGATGAAGAATTAGAAGAAGAAGGACGCGCTTGGTTTAAGAAGTTAGAAGAAGGTGATGAAGAAGCGGTTGAGCTTTGGAATTGGTTCCGTCACGAATCTTTAAAAGAATTTTCTCGTATTTATGAACTTCTCGGTGTTGAATTTACTAATTTTCAAGGGGAAGCTTTTTATAATAATTTGATGGAAGATTTTATTGAGATTTTAGAAGAACATGATTTGCTTGAAGAGTCAGAAGGCGCGTTAGTCGTTAATTTAGAAGAAGAGGGAATGCCGCCTTGCTTAATTAGAAAATCCGACGGTGCAACGATTTACGCAACACGTGACTTAACGGCAGCGTTATACCGTCAAAACACATATGCATTTGATAAAGCGCTATATGTAGTTGGCCCAGAACAAAGTTTACACTTCAATCAATTTTTCACTGTATTAAAAAAGCTGGGCTACACTTGGGTTGACGGCATGGAACATGTACCGTTTGGGTTCATTTTAAAAGATGGTAAGAAAATGTCGACACGTAAAGGAAGAATTATTTTACTCGAAGAAGTACTTGAGGAAGCAATAGACCTTGCAAAACAAAATATTGAAGAGAAAAATCCAAACTTAAAACAAAAAGAAGAAGTAGCGAAGCAAGTCGGTGTTGGCGCAGTTATCTTCCACGATTTAAAAAATGAGCGTATGCACAATATCGAATTTTCATTAGAAAATATGCTAAAATTTGAAGGAGAAACAGGACCGTATGTACAGTACACACATGCACGTGCTTGCTCTATTTTAAGAAAAGAAAGTGTAGAATTTGAAACGTGTACGTTTGCTTTAAAAGACGATCATAGCTGGAGTGTCGTAAAATTACTAAATAAATTCCCACAAGTAATTGAAATAGCTTTCAACAAAAATGAGCCATCAATCATTTCAAAATATGTCTTAGATGTAGCACAATCGTTCAATAAATATTATGGAAATGTGCGTATATTGGAAGAGAGTGAAGAGAAAGATAGCAGACTTGCATTAGTATATGCTGTGACGGTTGTATTAAAAGAAGGATTACGTTTACTTGGGGTGGAGGCACCTGAGGAGATGTAAAATAAAGCTATAGTAAAAAAGACAAATTAGGAGATCATTAACCTAATTTGTCTTTTTTTATTTTGCCGACTAAGCCTTGAAACTATAAGAAGTTAAATGTTACGAAATGTAACAACTCTATAATTATGTTGTGAAATCAATTAAAATATTTGTAGAGAGGATGATCTGTATTGATTCGAGGTTTTATTTTGCATATTCCTTGTCATAGAATACCGGAAAGGAGTTTTCTTAAACTACAAAAATACATACCTTTATGTGCACGATGCACAGGTATGCTGATTGGTTTCTGTATGTTTCCAATTTACTTTTTAATAACACCTTCGTTTAGTCTCTCATTATTGCTATCCTTTTTTGCTCAAATTCCATTATTAATCGATGGATTCAGCCAAAAGTGGAAATGGCGAAGCAGCACAAATTTGTTAAGAGTAACTACCGGCTTATTAAGCGGAAATGGTATGGGACTATTTATTGCATCTAGTATTATATGGATTATATCTTAAACCACATATTAACGGAGGTAAATACTTACATGTTCTGGATTTACATAATTCTAATTTTTATATCAGGTGGAAGTGGAATTGGTTTTATCATTTATGAAAAATATATAGAAGCAACAATAGCTTTTGTTATTTGCATATTATTTATGGTACTACTATATTTTTATTTAAAAAGAAGCAAAAAAAAGAGGAATTTAGATTGTGACGTAATAGATTGTACTGATTGCTCGGATTGTGATTGTACTAACTAATTTTCTGTTTATTTCGATATTATTATAAAAGGATTTTATATCGTTTCAGGTATGTAATCCTTTTTATTTTTTCAAGATTAATTTGTTGAATAAGCGGAGGGTAAAGAGCATGTGCAATATAACGTTTTAATTAGAACTCAACAGCGCTAAAATTTTTAGAAACATAGGAATCCGTTTATCAAATGGAGAACTATAGTTTTGTATATAAAAGGAGGCGTAGGTTTTGGAAGAGTATGATTGGAACAGCAAACTAATATATTTAAAAAACACGAGAGATTTATATTACAACGACGATTATGTAAGCTTTTTAGTAAATACAGTTTGGAAGATTACTAAGCCTGTACATATCGTTGATTACGGTTGTGGATATGGTTATTTAGGCTTAGTATTAATGCCATTACTTCCAAAAGGATCAAAGTATACCGGCATTGATAGTGGAGAAACTTTATTAGCTGAAGCGAGAGCGTTATTTCGTTTACTTCCATATGAGTCAGAATTTATGGAGGGGGATGCTACAGAAATAGAATTAAACGATAAATACGATATAGCAATCTGTCATGCCTTTTTGTTACATATGAGTTCACCAAAAACGATGCTAGAAAAAATGATACATTCAATTAAAAAGGGCGGAAAAATAATCTGTTTTGAACCACATTGGATATCAAATATGTCTTCATACTTTTTAAATGGAGAGAATCAATCGGAAATTATTAGGCTAGGAGCTTTGCAGAATTTATTTGAAAGTGACATGCAGAGAAGCGGAAAAGATGGAAATATTGGTATGAAAATACCGATGTTTTTAAGTGAACTAGGCGTAAAAAATATTCAATGTAGAGTAAGTGATAAAGTGAACTTTTTAGATTCTAATATGCATCATAATGATAAAAACGATTTGTATCAATCATTAAAAGAAGAAGGGATTGCTGGTAATCCCGGTGATAAGCAACAATTTGTAGAACGTTTAATGGCTAGAGGATTAACATATGATGATGCGCTAGCTCAATATGAAGCTGAGCTCCGATTTTTTAAGGCATTTCATCTTCATTCTTCTTTAGTATATGCTCCGAATATGAAAATTACATTTGGTGAAATAGAATGTTAAAAGAGCAATACGATGAAAAATGTCGCTTAATGTCGGTAAGTCGATATTCGACATATAATCGCTGATATAATTTGAAAATCGCCGATAAAACGAAAGAATCGCTGATATATTTAAATAATCGCCGATATAATTTCATGTACTGATTTCAACTATATAAAAATAAGATCCATATGTTACGTTATTCCAGTTAATCAAACAAAATACAGAGAAAAACAATCAATTTTACTATATTTTGTTATAAATTCGAATAATATTAAATAATACTATCCATTATAGGAGATTTTAGTTGAATACCTACAATATGATGTGTAAAATCTAAGCAAGTAGCAGTTTAAATATAAATTTGAGGTGAATACATGCTAGATTTTGAGCAGTTAGATGCTTGTTTGAAAGACAAGAGATTTATAGATGGATTACAGGGAATAAATAATGAAATTTCATATATAAAAGAAACGAATACTTTATCTTATGTGAAAAAGTGGCTTGCTAATATTCCTTCACATAAGGAGTTTGATATATTAATACGTCTTACTGATGAAGGGCTTATGCACCAATACAGTTCATTCCTCATTCGCTATGCCTATAAAAAATTCCCAAATATGAGAACGCTCTCTTTATATTGTGATGAGTTAATTGATGAGCGGAAAATACTTGAAGTAGAACAGTTGTTAAAAGACTCATTAGAAGAGGTAAACAAAGAAGAGATAGACGTTGATCTTTTAGCGAAAACATATTTTACATTAGTACGATGTTTGTTGGAAATGAAACGAAATGAAGAAGCTCTTTTTTATATGCAAAAGGCAGAGGAGTACAGTGCACGTGCAGTATTTGATAAATGGGGCTACGTGTATATGCATACAGGTGAATGGGAGAAAGCAGAAGAACAATTTATAGCTGGTATGCAGCATAAAGATTGTGAAGAGTTATCTACCTATTTATTATCACAGTTATATGCGAATAAGGGAGAACAAAAACGTGCATTACAGCTAATTGATGATGCGATCGTAAAGTTCCCGCAAGTACCATATTTTCATTTTGAAAAGGTGAAATATTTATTAGATTTAGGGAAGTATGAAGAAATGTTAGTGGTAATTGATAACATAAATAAGCAGCTTCCTTATCATGCGTATAAAACTTACTTTGTACATTTACGTGCAGAAGCGCTTTACAAAATGAATAGAATTGTAGATTTACAACAGTTATTAAAAGAAGAAAAAAGTTTAAAAGAGTCTTTATATCATAATTTAGAAAAAAATCCAGATGGCAAAAAGGTTCACTTACCAATCGTTCCAATTGTACAAAAGGATAATTATTGTGTACCGACAAGTTTAGAAATGATGTTGCAGTTATGGGGAGACAAACGTACACAAGATGAGATAGCAGAGTTTATTTTTGATATGACGGGATCGAAGTTTTCAGATACTGTTTCTTATTTAGAAGAATTAGGTTATGAATATCGTTATTTTAAAGGGAATGTAGAAAATTATAAGAGACTGTTAGATCAGGGGATTCCCGTTTTATTAAGTATAGATATTGAGCATGCGTCACATGTGCAAGTGCTAGCTGGATACGATGATATGTTACAAGCTTTTTATGTTCAAGATCCGAATTTTATCGAACCAGTTATTGTGGAATATAGTAAGTTGCAAGAAAAATATCGTTATACAGGCTGCTTAGCGATTACGTTTGTTCCGAAAGAAAAAAAGGAACTACTATCATTTTTAAATGAAGAAGAACATCATTATTTTAAATCTATTTTTTCTTTAACAGATCATTTGGATGAACAAGATAAAGAGGGGATTCATGACTTAGTACAGTTTTTAAAAGGGACGAGTGATAATCCGAATACGTGGTTATATACGGTTAAGCATTTAGATGTTGAAGTAGATAAAGAATTTATTTTATATTGTATAGAAAAGTTAATGGAGAAATTTCCTAACTCAGATTTTGTTAAATTACATGGTGCACAGTGCTTTATTCGCCTTGAAGAGTTAGAAAAAGCTGGACACATGCTTGCGAGTGTTGAGAAGAAAAATAATCGTGCCTTATATCATTTCATAAACGGAAGGTATGCTTTTGAGCAGGAAAGTTATTTAGAAGCGATTTCAAGTTTTCGTTCCTCGTTACAATTAGACGCGGATCAGCCGATTGCTTGGAGTTTTCTCGCTTTATCATATATGTATATCGATCAATCTGAAAAGGCGTTGCAGTTTTCTCAAGTCGCCTTGGAACGTAGCCCTGAACGATTTACTTTAACGAATCACGGGTTAATATTAATAGATTTAGAAAGATATGAAGAAGCGTATGAAATCTTTAATGATTTGTTAAAAGAATATAAAAATGAAGCACATGTATGGTATGAGCGAGCGAGATGTGCGCATCATTTAGGGAAATTATATTTAGCGATAAAAGGGCTTAAAATAGCAATTCATTTGGATAGTAATGCACCATACATTTATACGAAACTTGCAGAAATATACGAATCTGATTTGAAGGATGAAGAAAGTACGAAAGAAGTTTTATTAAAAGGTATTGAGAATTGTGATGATAAGGCACCTCTATACGTAAAACTCGGTGACTACCATTTTCAAAAGGATAGTCTGGAAGAAGCGGAAACATTGTATACTCGTGCTTTGGAAGAAAATCATGATGATGTATATTCTCACTTCGGACTTACGCAAGTTTATATGGCAAGAGAACAATATAAGGAAGCAAAAGAATATATTCTCAGTATCGAAAAACAAATTGAAAAGAGCCAAGATTTCCTTATGAACGCTGGAATGGTTTTATGGGATGCTGAAGTTGAACTTGGTGGAAGTGAAGAAGGATTTAAAGTAGCATTATCTAAGTTAGAGAGTGGTATAAAGCAGAGCGAATATAATGTAGCAAGTGCGTTAGATGAATATGTGAATCGAATGAAAGGAACGGTATTTGTACAACGAGGAATAGCATTCTTAAGAACGTTACAAAAAGAAAGAAATGACGTAAGTGAATATGGCTGTTATACAGGTATTTTATATGAGTCGATTGGACAGTACGGCCAGGCGATGAAAAGATATAATAAGGCGATAGAACAAAAAGAAACGGCATTACCGTATTACCGAATTGGTGAAACACTTATGGCATTAGGACAATTAACGGAAGCAAAACAAGCGTATGAAAGATGTTTAGAGCTTGATGGGAATTTCATTGGTTTACATTTACAGCTTGCAGAAATATACGAAAAAGAAGAAAATCGTTCTAAAGAACAAAGTCATATGGTTCAGGCGATGAAAGAAGAGCCGTTGCATATTAATATGGAATATTTGGCACAGCTTTCAGTAGAAATGAATCTTCAGGAAGAATTGCTGGCTGAACTAGAACAATTAGCGGACGAAGTACCTGAAATATGGCGATTAGATGCGATTGCATATGTGTATGGAGCGATGGATGAAATAGATAAAGAACAAGCACAGATTGAAGAGGCACTACGATTAGATGGCGAGCATACAGAAGTTTTATATCATTATGCAAAAGTATTAGTGAAAAATAGAAATGCAAAGGCAATTGAAATTGCGATGAAAGTGATACAAAAAGATGTGAATAATGAACGTATATTTGATGTATATGTAAAAGCGATAGAACAACATAAGAAATGGTCTAACATACGAGATTTTCTTCATATATTAAAAGTAAAAAAGGCAGACAGAAGTATGGCGTTTATGTATGCTGCATCTGCGGTTACAGAAAGATGGATTGAACGTCAACAAAATGAACAGCCGAAGAAATCCATAATTACAAGAGCTTTTTATCGCATGAAAAACCGTGCGAAAGAAATTTCGATTATTACTACAATCATTGATTTATATGAAATCTCATTAAAGTTAAATCAAAAAAATAGTATGGCAGCGCAGCGATTTGCACTATTTTACGAGAATGTGGTGATGTATAAAGAGGCGATAGATGTATTGCAAACATCATTAGAAAGTAAATGGGATTACGATGTAGCCAAGCAACTTGTAAATCTTTTCATAGAGTGTGAGGAAGAAGATAGGTTACGGGATGCTGCAGAATTAACGAAGCAAATGGTTCGAGAGTTACCAGATGATTATGATACGCTTCTTTTACAAGCACAAGTATTCTTTAAAATGGGAGAAGAAAGAAAAGCAGAGAAGATTACTTTACAATTAACGGAGCAAACACCGTTTGTAAGTAGAGCGTTTCTTGCTTTAGGAGAAATATATCAAAGTCAAGAACGGTTTGAAGAGGCAATTCACGTATTAGAAAATGCTTCTATACATCATCCGAATGAAACAGCAATTCTTCTTTCTTTAGCATCTTCTTATCATGGTGCCGGCCAAACGATAAAGGCAGAAAAAATAACAAATGAAGTATTAACAATGGATGCGAGTGATTTGTTAGCAAGATACGATCGTGCTTGTTATTTAGCGCAGTTAAACAGAAATGAAGAGGCGAAGGAAGAGCTTGAAATTGTACTTCGTGAGGATGAGTCGGGATTTTTCGCTGAACTTATCGAGGATGATGAAAATTTAGCAGCATTGCGAGAATTTGAAAAGTAATTGTATAACAATCACGAAAAAGGGTATAAATGAAAATATATTTTGAATTAGTTGACAATTTATTATCCAATGGCATAAAATAGCTTTTAACAAAGTATACAAATCTGAAGACGAGAAAGAGTAAAATAGTGTACTGTTCCACAGAGAGCCGGTATGTTGCTGAAAGCCGGTGTGCAGACGTTATTTGAAAATCATCTCCGAGGAGCCGAGGCTGAAAGTAAGTAAGCCCGGACGGATGTCTACCGTTACAAAGAACACGTATGATAGTACGTTGCTAAGTGCTATTAGCGAAGAGCTAATAGAATTAGGGTGGTAACGCGGTTAAACCCGTCCCTACTTCATAGGGACGGTTTTTTTGTGTGCTTTAAAACATAAAAAGGAGTGATTGTAGATGAAGAAAGTAGATGTAAAAGAGTCAGCTGTAGGGAGAGAAACACGTATTCGTAAGCAGTGGAACGAGCAAAGTATTTTCGAGCAATCAATTCAGAATCGAGAAGGCGCACAATCGTTTGTTTTTTATGAAGGACCACCAACGGCGAATGGATTACCGCATGTAGGTCATGCGCTTGGACGAACAATTAAAGATGTAGTAGCAAGATATAAAACGATGTCTGGTTATAAAGTGTTAAGAAAAGCGGGATGGGATACACACGGTTTACCTGTAGAATTAGGTGTTGAGAAACAACTTGGTATTTCTGGTAAACATGAAATCGAAGAGTATGGAATTGAACCATTTATTAAAAAGTGTAAAGAGAGTGTATTCACATATGAGAAGCAGTGGCGTGAATTCACTGAAAGCATCGGTTACTGGGTAGATATGGATGATCCATACGTTACGTTAGAGAATCCATATATCGAAAGTGTATGGCATATTTTAGGGACGATTCATGAAAAAGGTTTATTGTATAAAGGACATAGAGTTTCACCATACTGCCCAAGCTGTCAAACTTCACTAAGTTCACATGAAGTTGCACAAGGGTATAAAACAGTAAAAGATTTAAGTGCAACAGTTAAATTTAAAGTGAAAGATAGTGAAAATGAATATTTCCTAGGCTGGACGACAACACCTTGGACACTTCCAGCCAATGTTGCGCTCGCTGTACATCCAAATATGGAATACGTGAAAGCGAAACAAGAAGGTCATGTATACATTGTTGCGAAAGAACGTGTACAAGATGTATTAAAAGAAGACTATGAAGTATTATCTGTCCATAAAGGCGAAGAATTAGTAAATACATCTTATATGCCACCATTTCCAATGAAGGAAGTTACAAATGGTTACCACGTTATCGCAGCCGATTTTGTCACGGCAGATAGTGGTACAGGACTCGTTCATATCGCACCGGCATACGGGGAAGACGATTATAGAGTCGTTCAAAGTGAAGGATTGTCATTCTTGCATGTTGTAGATGAGAAAGGTGAGTATACAGAGGCAGTACCATTTTTGAAAGGTAAATTTGTTAAAGATAGTGACGTAGATATCGTTCGTTATTTAGCGAAGGAGGGCTTACTATACCATAAAGAAAAGTATGAACATAGCTACCCGCATTGCTGGCGCTGTGATTCACCACTTCTTTATTATGCAGGAGAGAGTTGGTTAATTCGAACGACTGCAATTAAAGATACATTTTTACAAAATAACGATACTGTTACTTGGTATCCAGACCATATGAAACATGGACGATTTGGTAAGTTTTTAGAAAACATGGTGGACTGGAATATTAGCCGAAATAGATATTGGGGAACACCATTAAACGTATGGGAATGTGAAAGTTGCGATCATCAATTCGCACCGAAAAGCATTGCTGATTTAAGAAAGCATAGTACGAAAGAGACACCTGAAGACTTAGAATTGCATAAGCCATATGTAGATGAAGTGCAAGTTTGCTGCGAAAAATGCGGAAGTAAAATGAATCGTACACCAGAAGTAATTGATGTTTGGTTTGATAGTGGTTCGATGCCATTTGCGCAATATCATTATCCGTTTGAAAATAAAGAGTTATTTGAAGATCAGTTTCCAGCAGATGTAATTGCAGAAGGCATTGATCAAACACGCGGCTGGTTTTATAGTTTATTAGCAGTATCGGCACTATATACTGGAAAAGTACCGTATAAACGAGTGCTATCACTAGGGCATGTATTAGATGAAGAAGGACAGAAAATGTCTAAAAGTAAAGGGAATGCACTAGATCCAGTTGATTTAGTAAATCAGTTTGGTGCAGATGCTTTAAGATGGGCACTTCTCGTTGACAGTGCTCCGTGGAATGCGAAGCGTTTTTCTGAAAGAACAGTATTGGAAGCGAAATCTAAGTTTGTAGATACATTAGTCAATGTGTATAGCTTCTACGTTTTATATGCAAATTTAGATGAGTATAATCCAGATGAAACATATGACGTAAAGCGAACGAAATTGGATGAATGGGTATTATCAAGATTGCATAGTACAACGAAAAAAGTGAGAACTGCACTTGATGATTATCAATTTACGAATGCAGCTCGTGAAATCGCGACGCTTGTAGATGAAGTAAGTAATTGGTACGTAAGGCGATCGCGTAATCGTTTCTGGGAGTCTGGTATGAATGCTGAAAAAGCAGCTGCGTATGAGACACTTCATGAAGTACTTGTGACAATTAGTAAATTAATTGCACCATTTACACCGTTTGTCGCTGAAGATATTCATTTAAATTTAACTGGAAGTAGCGTTCATTTAGAGGATTATCCAATTGTAAATGAATCACTACTTCAACCGAAATTAGAAGCGGAGATGGATGCAGTTTTACAAGTTGTTGAACTTGGAAGAAGTAACCGTAATCAACATTCTTTAAAAGTAAAACAGCCGTTAGCGGAACTTGTATTACTTGAGCATAATGAAAATGATATGGATTGGGAATCTTATCGTGATATCGTCATGGATGAGTTAAATGTAAAAGCGTTCCATGTTGAACTCGATGAAACGAAATACACGTCTTATCAATTAAAGTTGAACTTTAAAACGGCTGGGCCGAAGTTTGGTAAAAATGTGAATGCAGTAAATGGTTGGCTAAAACAATTACCACAAGACGAGGTACAAAACTTTGTTTCTACAGAAAGAGCGGTTTACGAAGTAGCATCAGGAGAAGAAATAGTTGTAACGACTGAAGATGTAGTAGTAGAGAAAGTTGCGAAACCTGGATTCTCTAATACAACTAACGGACAATATACAGTAATGTTAGATACGAATGTAACGGAAGAATTGCTACAAGAAGGGGTAGCACGTGAATTCATTCGCGCCGTTCAAGAATATCGTAAGCAGTTGAATTTACCTGTTAATTTACGAGTAGATGTAATTCTTGATACAGAGGAAGAACTACAGCAAACGTTAACGAATCATAAAGAGTTGTTGGAAGAAAACTTACTCGTTAAACAATTTACATTTGGTCACTTAACGAATGAAGATGATGAACTATCTTTAGGTGAGACGAAAGTTCGTATTAAATTAAGCGCGACTAAGTAAAGAAAAGGAAGTTGGAATCATTCCAACTTCCTTTTTTGTATGATAGATATTTATCCGGCTAATTTTTTCATAATCGATTCGATAGGACCTCAAGAAAATTTCTTTCTAAAGTATTGTTTTCGCTTTACACATAAATATTGAGAAAATTTCACGCCCCCTGAATGGAAAGGTAATAGAATTGTTCATAGAGAATTACTCGTAGATTCAATTTTTATTCCCCCCATTTTATGGGGAATGATTGCCTAGTGGTAATGGGATAAGGTTGAGCTACTTTATTAGGGGGAGTGGTTCTATGTTTAATAAAAAAATGGTGGCAATGGCAATGACTGTGCCGTTAGTAATGGGGACGATTACTACAGTTTCGGCATTGGAAAAACAACAGCAAGTAAAGCTAGAAGCTTATTCGCCGCAGAAAAAAGCAACAGAATATTTAAAAGAAAATGCTGCGCAGTATGGATTAAAAGCAGACCTTTCAGACTTACAATATATTTCTACAACAGAAACGTCAGTAGCTTCATATGTTAGGTTCCAACAAGTTGTGAATGGTGCGCCTGTATTTTCAAAACAAATTACAGTTACTCTTAACGGTGAGGGAAAAGGAGTACTTGCTATTTCTGATTATCAATCTGTTAAAGGTGTGAAGGAAGCTACGACAAAAATTAGTGAAAAAGATGCAATACAAAAATCAATGGCGTATGTTGGAGAAGCAAGTGAACAAAACTTATGGGCTCCTACAGAGAAAGAATTCGGATATATTGTGGAAGAAGGAATTGCTCGTCCCGTATATAAAGTTGTAGTCCATTCTAATAACCCGTTTGGTGCATGGGAAACATTTATTGATGCTGAAAACGGAAAGTTAATTAAAAAGGTTGATATAAACCGAAAAGCAGAAGGATCAGGAAAAGTATTTTTACCTAATCCTGTCGTATCAAGCGGGAGTTTAGCAGGATTAAAGGATAACAATGATGCGGATTCTCCAGCGTTAACGAATCAATTAAAAACGGTCACTTTAAAAGGCTTAGATGGGACAGGATTTTTAATTGGAGAGTATGTTACGATTTCTTCAAAAGCCAAAACGAAATCTACAAATTTACAATTTAACTATACACGCGCAAATGATAGCTTTGAAGATGTCATGTCCTATTATCATATCGATACTTTGCAACGTTACATTCAAAGTTTAGGTTTTAAAAATATTAATAATCGCTCTATTAAAGTGAATGTAAATGGAACGACGGCGGACAACTCATTTTATTCTCCGACAACGAAAGCTTTAACATTTGGTACTGGCGGAGTAGATGATGCAGAAGATGCGGGTATTATCGCACATGAATATGGACATTCGATTCAAGATAATCAAGTTCCTGGTTTTGGTAGTTCGGCAGAAGGCGGAGCGATGGGAGAAGGATTTGGAGACTTCTTAGGTGCTACGTATGAAGATGCAGTATCAACTACAGGGTACGGAAAAGCATGTGTTGGAGAATGGGATGCGACTGCTTATTCTAGTTCAGATCCAACGTGCTTACGCCGATTAGATAATAATAAAGTGTATCCGAAAGATATTACGAATGAAGTACATGATGATGGAGAAATTTGGGCACAAGGCCAATATGAAATGGCGCAAGCATTTGGTCGTGATGTAGCAACGAAAATTATTTTACAATCGCACTGGTCGTTAACACCAAACTCTAAATTCAGTGATGGAGCAAAAGCGATTAAGCAAGCGGATGCTCTTTTATATGGCGGACAACATGCTGCGGATATCGATCGTATTTGGGCAGCGAGAGGAATTAGTACGAATTAATATAAAAAGTCGTGGCATGTATAAGCCACGACTTTTTAATTTGCTTAAGAACTGGTACTAGTAAAGTAAGCTATATGAATGATAATGTGAATTTATTCGCATTTCATTTGTTTTTTTCGTCTTTAAAAACAAAATGCTCTTTAAATTTTCTAGACTCTACTTTTTGACCATTTCTCATGGAGCGGAAAGGGTGTTCTTGCCAAGTAATAATTACATCAACTTCATCCGCTTTTGTAGAAACTGGAAAATTAGCATGTTCAAATCCAGTTTTTCCACTTGCTAAACGACTTTCCTTTAGAGAAAAGAGTTCATATTTCGTTTTTGTTTTTGGTTCGTTGCGGAATACTTCGACTTGTACGTTATATACTTCACTGTTTCCAACATTTTTTACTGAAAATTGATAAGTTTGGAATTCATCTTTTTTAGCTTGAAGCTTTTTTTTGTTTACTTTTTTCGGTTCAGCAATATTCACTTGCCATTGATCAGAGTTTTGAGAGATAGGTAAAGATTTTGGTGAATAGGCGTACGTTTCATTCACTACAATTAGGCATAACAAAAGAAGAAAGAAACTAATCGCTTTTTTCATATAAACACCTCGCTATAAAATTTTTATTAATATGCGTAAATAAAACGGTAAATATGTAATTAAATGGAAAAAAGGTGATACTTTGATTCAAATGAATTTGAAAAAACTTGAAAAAGTAGTAAATGGTGAAGGATTACAAGAATCGTTTCATCTTATCGAGATGCATGGTGTCTGCATAGATTCCAAAAACATGAAAGAAGGAAATTTATTTGTTCCAATCATTAGGGTGAAAGATGGGCATGAGTATGTGAAAGAAGCAATGGATAATGGAGCTGTCGCTTCCTTATGGAAAAAGTCTTACGGTACTCCGCCAAAAGGGATTCCAATTATATTTGTAGATGACACTTTGTTTGCTTTGCAACAATTGGCACAATTTTATCGAAGAGAGCTAAATGTAAAAGTAATAGGAATTACAGGTAGTAATGGCAAGACTACGGTAAAAGATATAATAGGAAGTATTTTAAGTTCAACTTATCGAGTGCATAAAACAAAAGGTAATTTTAATAGTCAAATCGGTTTGCCGTTAACAATTTTAGAGATGAAACGAGATACAGAGTTTTTAATACTTGAAATGGGAATGAGTGAAAAAGGACAAATTCGAAATTTATCACGAATAGCACAGCCAGATGTAGCGATTATTACAATGATTGGACAGTCACATCTAGAGACGCTTGGATCAAGAGAAGAGATTGCAAAGGCTAAATTTGAAATTATAGACGGATTAAATGACGATGGACTGTTCCTATATAATGGCGACGAGCCATTACTTTCTCAAAATATTAATATGCTAGGTATAGAAAGTAAGTCATTTGGTGGAAAGTATACAAATGATTTGTTTCCAACGAACGTACAATTAGATGAATATGGTGTTCATTTTAAATTAAATAATACAAAAATACAGTACGATGTTCCCTTACATGGAAAACATAATATTTTAAATGCGATTGTCGGAATTGCTGTAGGGCAATTTTACAAAGTCCCTATAGAAAAAATACAAGAAGCATTGCAGCAAATAAATATTACACAAATGCGCTTTCAGTTTTTAACTGCTAAAACAGGTTTTACAATTATTAACGATGCATGGAATGCAAGTCCCTCCTCAATGAAGGCTGCAATTGAAACGTTACAGAAATTAAATGCCTATGAGAAAAAAATAATCGTAATTGGGGATATGTTACATGCCCATCAACTTAAGAATTTTCACTACCCCCAAGTGACAAAAAACGTTATTCTTTCTAAAAAGCTAGCTAGAAAGGGTGACATTTTTTATGAATCTTTCGATTCAAGATGAATTACAACTATTTTCTGAAGAACTGTATCGTCATTTAACCCCTTCTCTTTTGGAAGAACTCGCAAAAGAATTGGGTTTTGTAAAAAGAAAACGAAAGTTTTCTGGAAATGAATTAGCTACCATATGTATTTGGGTAAGTCAACGTACAGCGAGTGACTCGCTTGTTCGACTATGCAGTCAATTACATGCGGCCACAGGCACTCTTATGAGTCCAGAAGGACTCAATAAACGCTTTGATAAAAAAGCGGTTGAATTTTTGAAATATATTTTTTCGGCATTATGGAAAAGTAAAATCTGTGAAACATCGGCCATTTCAAGCGCGGCGCTCACGTATTTTCAACGAATTCGTATTTTAGATGCGACGATTTTCCAAGTACCAAAACATTTAGCCCATGTATATCCTGGATCAGGTGGTTGTGCACAAACAGCGGGTATCAAGATTCAATTAGAATATGACTTACATAGCGGACAGTTTCTAAACTTTCAGATAGGTCCAGGAAAAAATAATGATAAGACCTTTGGAACAGAATGCTTAGACACATTACGTCCAAGCGATTTATGTATCCGTGATTTAGGTTATTTTTCATTAGAAGACTTAGATCAAATGGATCAACGAGGTGCTTATTATATATCCAGATTAAAATTAAACCATACCGTGTATGTAAAAAATCCGTTTCCAGAATACTTTCGAAACGGAACCGTAAAAAAGCAATCACAGTATATCCAAGTTGATTTAGAACATATTATGAACAATTTAAAACCCGGTCAAACATACGAAATAAAAGAAGCTTACATTGGAAAGAATCAAAAACTATTCACACGTGTAATTATCTATCGTTTAACAGACAAACAGATACAGGAACGTAGAAAAAAACAAAGTTACACTGAAAGTAAAAAGGGTATTACATTTTCAGAAAAGAGTAAACGATTAACGGGTATCAACATATATGTCTCAAATACGCCTGAAGGAGTTGTTCCGATGGAACAAATACATGACTTTTACTCCCTTCGCTGGCAAATAGAAATTATTTTTAAAACGTGGAAATCCTTATTTCAAATTCATCATTGGCAAACTATCAAAAAAGAGCGATTAGAATGTCATGTGTATGGAAGACTTATTGCCATCTTTATCTGTTCTTCTACGATGTTTAAGATGCGTAAACTTCTTTTGCAAAAGAACAAAAGAGAATTAAGTGAATATAAAGCCATTGGGATGATTCAAGATCATGTATCGCTGTTATATCAAGCGATACAGAGAAACACCCAAAATCTAACAAAGATTTTAATCCGTTTGTTCGACCTCCTACAGAAGAATGGACGGAAATCTCATCGATATGAGAAGAAAACTATCTTTGATATTATGGGTGTTGTCTATGAGTATAATGGGTTTGGAAAACAAAAGAAAGCTGCATAATTTTTAAAATGAAACTCGTTAGAGTTTATTTGGTGTGTGTACTTTTCAATACCAAAAGTACATTACGTGTTTTTTAGTTTGTTTGAACGAAAGTTCATTTTGTTTTCGTTCTTAAGTTGATGGGCATGGGGATATGTTAGAGTTAGGGAAGGAAGCTAAAACATATCATAGAGAAATTGGTAAAATGTTAAATGAAGAGAGCATCCAATATGTATTTACGTATGGAGCGTTATCTGAAATCGTAGCGGAAGAAGCAAGAAAGAACTATCATACAGGAAAAGTACAGTCATTTGATAATAAAGACGAGATAGCAGAGGAAATATTGAAAGTTATAACGAAAAAGGATGTTGTTTTATTGAAAGGTTCACGTGGAATGGCTTTAGAGGAGATTGTACAAAACTGGATGTGAAAAATTTAAATATATTTAAAAATTACTTGCAATTTATAAACCGAAGAGATAGAATACTCTGTAAATATAAAAAGTGATGATCAGGAAAAGTACATGATGCAAAGGTCTACAGAGAGCAATCGGTTGCTGAGAAGATTGTGATACCGCATGATGGAAAGACACCTGTGAGTGTTGCTTTGAACGTGATAATTAGTAAAAGCAAACGGTACCTACCGTTATCAGGACTAAGATGGTCATTATGACAATTTGGGTGGTACCGCGGAAAAATCCGTCCCTATTTATAGGGGCGGATTTTTGTATTCTTTGAAAGGAGGTGAGTGACCGTGGATGATGACGATGATAACAATAACGTAAATAAATATAAATTTACTGGAGGGAAATGTAATGAAGCGTTCACTCACAAAAGAATGTACAAAGCAAAGCGGAAAAGTTGTATTACTTCAAGGATGGGTAAAAAAGATTCGTCATCTAGGTAATGTTAGTTTTTTATTAATAAGGGATCGATCAGGGGTTATGCAATGCGTATTAGAAAACAAGCTAGCTGGATTTAAAGTAGATGTGGAAAGTGTTGTTCAAGTCGTAGGCCAAATAGTAGAGACTTCGAAAACAGAATTAGGGATTGAAGTGCTTGCTCACGAAGTGAAAATATTAAATGGCGCAGAACCACTTCCATTTGAAATAAATAAAAAGAAGTTACAAGTCGGCTTAGATCAACTACTGAATGAACGGGTATTATCATTAAGACATGAGCGAACCGCGGCTATATTTAAAGTGAAATCTACGCTCGTCCAGAGCTTTAGTGAATTCCTTATAGAGAACGATTTCACACGTATATTTACTCCAAAAATTGTTTCGCAGGGGGCAGAAGGAGGAGCAAATGTTTTTAAGCTGCCATACTTCCAAAAAGAAGCGTATTTAGCTCAATCACCACAGTTTTATAAGCAAATGATGGTAGCGGGAGGATTAGAACGTGTTTTTGAAATTGCACCTGTATATAGAGCGGAACATCACAATTCTTCCCGTCATTTAAATGAATATATATCGTTAGACGTAGAGATTGGCTTTATAAATGATTTTCATGAAGTGATGCAATTAGAAACGGATGTTTTAAGATATATGTTTCAACAAGTAGCAAAAAACTGTGAGAAAGAACTACAACTATTACAAATAGAAGTACCTGTTATTACAGAAATACCGAAAATTAAATTGTTACAAGCACAAGAAATTTTGAAAAGTAAGTATCGGAAAGAATCGCCAATTGGGGATTTAGATACAGAAGGTGAGAAGTTACTAGGGAAATATGTGAAGGAAACATATGAGAGTGAATTTGTTTTCATTACACATTATCCGAAAGAAGCGAGACCGATGTATACGTTGCCGAATAACGAGAATCCATCTATTACTGATTCGTTCGACTTACTATATAAAGGATTAGAAATAACATCAGGGGCACAGCGAATTCATAATTATGAAATGTTACTAACTTCTTTTAAAGAAAAAGGATTACATCCAGATAAATTTCAATCGTATTTAAATACATTCCGATACGGTTGTCCCCCGCACGGTGGTTTTGGAATTGGATTAGAGAGAGTTGTATATAAATTTTTAGAATTATCGAATGTGAGAGAAACGAGTGCTTTTCCAAGGGACTGTACAAGGCTTATCCCTTAATAATAGGGGAAGGAATTCCGCATTTTCTCATTAAAATTTAATATGTCCCTTGACAGCTACAAATATAACCGATATACTTCATATTAATTTCAAAAGAAAATATATTCTAAATATTTAAATGTGTTGAATAGGAGTAGTAAGGTCGTATATTTGTACAGAGAGCTATGGGTTGGTGTGACATAGTCAAATGACATCCTGAACTCGCCTAGGAGCAGTAAGGTGGAACGGAATCACATTCTTAGTAAATCTTAACGGTTAACCTTCGATATTAGGTTTGTAATCAAACGATTACTACTAAGGTGGATTCATAATGGAATCAATAAGGGTGGTACCGCGTTAAGTAAATGGCTTAGCGTCTCTTTATATAGAGACGTTGAGCCATTTTTTTATTTTATGGAAATAGAAATGGAGGGTTTATTCGGATTGGTCTATAAAATTTAATTATTTATATAAAATGATTTTATTAGGAGGAAAATGAGATGAAACAGACGGAGCAATGGACTTCGAAATTAGGGTTTATAATGGCTGCAGCCGGATCGGCAATTGGACTTGGCGCAATATGGAAGTTTCCTTATATCGCTGGGAAGAGCGGGGGAGGAGCATTCTTTTTAATCTTTATATTATTTACTGTATTAATTGGATTACCACTACTTATAGCTGAATTTATGATTGGACGCAGTACGCAGAAACAAGCAGTTGGCGCATTTAAAAGTATTGCACCAAATACAGGATGGCACTGGATTGGACGCCTTGGTGTTGGAACGTGTTTTATATTACTTTCGTTTTATAGTGTTGTAGGTGGATGGGTATTCATTTATTTATTCAGAGGAGTAACGGGACAACTTATTACTCCAGGACAAAATTACGGTGCATTATTTACTGAAACAATTGGAAATCCGGCTTGGGCAATTATGGGACATTTCGCTTTTATGTTTATTACGATTTGGGTCGTATCAAAAGGTGTACAAAACGGAATTGAAAAGGCAAGTAAATATATGTTGCCAGCGTTGTTCGTTTTATTTGTCGCTCTTATTATTCGTTCATTAACACTTGATAATGCAATGAAAGGTGTGAAGTTTTTCTTACAACCAGATTTTTCAAAGATTACTTCAGAAAGTATTTTGTTCGCAATGGGTCAATCATTCTTTGCGATTAGTATCGGGATTTCAATAATGGTCACATATAGTTCCTATTTAAATAAAAAAGAAAGTTTACCAAAATCAGCAATAACAATCGTTGGGTTGAATTTATTTGTTTCATTATTTGCGGGTCTTGCTATTTTTCCAGCTGTATTTTCATTAGGAATGGAACCAACAGAAGGGCCTGGATTACTATTTATCGTATTACCATCTGTATTTAGTCAAATTCCATTTGGTGGGTTTTTCTTAACAGTATTCCTTGCACTATTTACATTTGCGACATTAACATCGGCATTTTCTTTACTAGAGACAGTTGTTTCAGCATTAGCAAATGGGGAACAAGAAAAGAGAACGAAATTATCATGGATGATCGGTTTCGGCATTTTCTTAGTAGGTATACCATCAGCGTTATCATTTGGAATATGGAGTGATATTACGATTTTCGGAAAGAATATTTTTGATGCAGTAGACTTCTTATCTAGTAATATATTAATGCCACTTGGTGCACTATTTATTAGTATTTTCGTTTCATTTAAAATGGAAAACAAGGTATTAGAAGCAGAGTTTTTTGTAGGTGGTAATTATGGAAAGAAAGTATTTACTTGTTGGGCGTTTTTACTTCGATTTGTAGCACCACTCGCAATCATTATCGTCTTTTTAAATGTAATAGGGATTATTTAACAGTAGATGTTATAATATTCAGTAAAAAAAAGAAGGTGATGATCATAAAGGCGAATTTGATAGAAACAGGGGAATACATGCATATTAGAGGGAAAAAGCTATACGTTGAAACACATGGAAATCCTAAAAATAAGCCAGTTCTATACTTGCATGGTGGACCGGGGGAAAGTTGCTATGATTTTTCATTTCATCAAGCGGAACGTTTAAAAGATTCTTTATATGTAATTATGATAGATCAAAGAGGTGTTTGTCGCTCAGAAAAAATTACTGAAGACGAAGCTTTTGGATTAAATGATTTGATTGAAGACTGTGAGGAATTAAAAAAAGTATTACAAATTGAGAAGTGGTCTGTAATTGGACATTCTTTCGGTGGATATTTAGCATTGTTATATGCATCGATATATCCAAGTTCAATAGAGAAAATAATATTTGAAGGACCAACTTTCGATTTCGCATTAACAAGTAGGGCTTTGTTACAAAAGGCAGGGCATTTATTAAAAAAGTATGGAAAAGAAGAAGTAGCAAAAGAGTGCTTTGCTTATTCATCTAGCGATGCTTGTTCAAAAGAGTTGTTAGAAGCTTATATAAGAATAAGTGATGAATTAGAAGAAAAAAGAATGGAACTTTACAATTATAAGGAAGATGTGACAGACGAGAGTTTATATAGTGATGAAGAGTGGGAAGAATTTTCAAATCGCTCCAAGATTCATTTTGATAGATTAAAATTAGAAGGAGCATTTCATACTTCATTATTACGAAAAATAAAAGATGTACAAAATCCAATGCTATTAATTGTAGGAAAACATGATGTAGTAACGTGTGAAAAACAAATTGAAATATTTAATAAAGATGCCCGAAACGGCAAGTATATCGTATTTGAAGAGAGCGGTCATTCATCTCATTATGAGGAAGCAGATAGATTTGCAGAAACAGTCATACATTTTTTGAAATGAAGAAAAGGGTGCTTCTCTAAATAAGAAGCATCCTTTCTAAATTTCTGGATATGTGATTGTAATGCTAGGCCACTTACTTTGCCAATTCTTTTTTATAACTCTGTTTTTGTATATATGTAATCGTTCTTTTGATTCAAGAAAATGAGCTGTTGGTCTCACTTGTAAGGAAAGGACATCTTCAATACCGCACGGAGCTGTTAATATAACATTGTTTTTTTCGTCTAATGTAACCCCTAAAGCCGTTGCTGTTTCAGGAAATTTAGAAATAGCATCAACAGAAGAAGAGTACGGTAGCATATTATTCACTACATGCATACGAGCTTGATTTTTTACTGACCAAGGTATAGAGGCATCCAAATTTATTAGTTTCTTTTCTAATAATTGTTCGTATATCTCATCTTTACGAAAAGGGTCAAAATAAATGACATCAACGTCTGGTGTAGTTGTTCTTATTTCGTAGTTATGTAAAGTATCCCAAATTTTAGAACGAACAAACCCGGCGCAAATCCACCAATCAGGTAGCTCAAGTGATTTTGCTAATTGTAATACGTTCATCATCCATTCGTCGTTTTCTATTAAGCGAATGATATGTTGCTCTGTTTGGATATTCATTGATATATTCACCTTTCTAGTAAATTAATGTATTAGTTCAATAATCCATAAAATCCAGTAAGCACCTGGTACAAATAGTAGTTGTGCTAATAATGTACCGAAAAGTCTAGAAATCATTAGCCAACCGTACATTTTACTCATAGACTCAGCACCATTCTCTGATTGTAAAGCACGTTCTGTTAAAAGAGCGATGCGTGGATCGAGTAGTACGGTTAATAAAATTGTAGCAAAACCATTTACAAGACCAGAAGCTGTACTTGCGTTTGTTGCATAATCTGGATTTAGAAAAGAAGCGTAAAGGGCAGAAAGAACACCTGCTGTATAAATAGCAGTAGCAAACATATTAATAAGCATAATACGTTTTGGAATACCACCAATGCGTAGTCTATGAATCATTTCTAACTTTGGAAACCGTACATATTTTTTTGTGTACTTTAACTTTTGAATGTTATTCGTCTTCATCATTCGAATGAATGAACCATCTGTTTCAAAATTTTGAATGACGTATCCAAATAGTTTTGTCAAAGTTGGATACAGTATAATTGCAAGTAATGTACCGATAGAAGCAGATAATAGAACGAGACGTATAATATGCTCTAAATCAATAGAAGAATCTAGTTTTGCTTCATCGACAATACCACCGATTAAAAAGGCTTGTAGTAAGTTAGATGTTCTAGAAATAAGCAGTACCATTCCTACGACGGATAAGGCAACGGCAATCTTTTTTAAACGTACACCAGCTAATCGAATACTATAAGAGCTAGTTTCAACCGCATGGATAATAATTGTGAAAGCCATTATAAAAATTAACGTAATTGACATTTGTTTCACCAGTTTCTATTAAAATAATTGTAACTTTTTCACTTTACCATATGTATCTTTTTTTGTAACTGAAAGTATGTGACATAGGAAAAGTAATTTTTCAGAAAAAAGATAATGATAGTATTATAATAAAAGAGGTAATAGGAAAAGCTGTTATAGGTTACTTATAAAGTAAAATGAGCGGGGGATTGAAACGTGTACACAACATATTTATTTGATTTAGATGGAACATTGACGGATCCGAAAGAAGGGATTGTCAATTCAGTATTGTATGCATTAAAAAAGGTTGGCATTGAAGAATTACATATAAGCGAGTTAGATTCATTTATTGGTCCACCCATCCAGCAATCATTTGTAGAGAGATATAATATGAATGAAGGAGAAGTTGAACGAGCTGTTTTTTATTTCAGAGAATATTTAAAGCAACGTGGATTGTTGGAGAATAATGTTTACGAGGGTATTCCAAATCTTTTAAAACAATTAAAAGATACAGGCAATCGTTTATTTATAGCAACTTCAAAGCCTACTATATTTGCTGAACAAGTACTAGAGCATTTTCAACTAACAAATTATTTCGAAGGTATCATTGGAAGTAATTTAGATGGTACAAGAATAAAGAAAGAAGAAATCATTGCTCATATTTTACAAACAAATGAAGAACTTAATAAAGAAGAAATTGTTATGATTGGAGATAGAAAGCACGATATAATCGGTGCGAATTATAATGAGATTGCTTCAATTGGTGTTTTATACGGTTATGGTAGTGAAACAGAGTTGACTGAAGTTGGTGCGACTCATATCGTAAATGATGTAAAAGAACTACATCATTTTTGTTTAGAAAATAGTTTGATAAAGAAGTAAATATAGAGACTAATAATCCCTTTATAACGTATGATGATGAAATCGTTTTTGTTTAAAGGGATTTTTTATATGTAATCGAATATGTATAATTAGACATTTTTAGCATGAAAAATTTGTATGAATAAGAGGAGGGATGTCAGAATCAAAAGATTAGTAGTAGAAGTTTATCGATAAAAGTTTGAATTTTCTGTTAAAGGAGGGGTATAATTGGAGCTAGTTATTATATTATTAGCACTTAGTTTACTTATGTTTGTAGCTTATAGAGGCTTTTCTGTTATTTTATTTGCACCGATTTTTGCTTTATTTGCGGTATTTTTGACAGAGCCTAGTTTTGTATTACCGTTCTTTTCGAATATTTTTATGGAGAAAATGGTAGGTTTTATTAAACTATATTTTCCTGTATTTTTACTTGGAGCAATATTTGGGAAAGTAGTAGAAATGTCAGGAATTGCGGACTCAATTGCAAAGACAATTATAGAGTTGGTTGGTGAAAAACGTACAATATTAGCAATTGTATTAATGGGGGCTATTTTAACGTATAGCGGTGTTAGTGTGTATGTAGTAGTGTTTGCTGTATATCCATTCGCAGCAAAGCTGTTTCGACAAGCGAATATTCCAAAACGTTTAATCCCTGGAACGATTGTTCTTGGAGCAGTCACGTTTACGATGGATGCGCTACCTGGATCACCACAAATTCAAAACGTAATACCTACAACTTTTTTCAAAACGGACATTTATGCTGCACCGATACTTGGAATTGTAGGAGCAATTTTTGTTCTTACATTAGGTTTACTATATTTAGAGAGTAGACGTAAGAAGGCAAAGGCAGCAGGAGAAGGATATTTTGGTTTTAACGATGGGAATACGGAAATGGCAGCTTCTTTACAAGCAGAACAAAAAGATATGCAGCTGGTTAAAAATATTGAAATTACAAAAGCGCAGCAAGTAATTGCTTTTATACCACTTATTTTAGTAGGTGTAATGAATAAAGTTTTTACTATTATGATACCGAAGTGGTATCCGAATGGTTTTGATTTTTCTGCAATTGGTATGAAAGCATTTGGAAAAGTAGAATTAAGTGCAGTAGTTGGAATCTGGTCAGTAGAATTAGCACTTATTATAGGTATAGTAACAACGTTATTATTATATTGGAAACGAGTAGTAACAGGATTCCAAGCTGGATTGAATACAAGTATTGGTGGAGCGCTACTTGCAACAATGAATACAGGAGCTGAGTTTGGATTCGGTGGTGTTATCGCAGCACTTCCAGGTTTTGCGATTATGAGAGATGGCATTTCTGCCACGTTTACCAATCCGCTAGTGAACGGAGCAGTCACGACGAATATTTTAGCTGGCATTACAGGTTCTGCATCAGGAGGAATGGGAATCGTTTTAAGTGCAATGGGTGATAAGTTTATTGCAGCAGCTAATCAATTCGATATTCCGTTAGAAGTAATGCATCGTATCGTATCAATGGCATCAGGAGGAATGGATACATTACCACATAACGGAGCTATCATTACTATTCTTACAGTAACTGGGTTAACACATAAACAATCTTATAAAGATATATTTGCTATTACAGTTTTGAAAACGCTTGCTGTATTTTTAGTTATCGCGTTCTATACTTTAACAGGAATTTATTAAATAGATATTTTATAGACGAAAATATTAATTAGGGAAAGAAGAGGTGGAGTACTTGCAAGAAGTTGCTGAATTTCGTATGCCGAAGTCTGTATTATATGGAAGAAATTCGCTTGAAAAACTGGGGGAACAATCCAAGAAGTTTGGAAAAAGAGCTTTTATAGTAACTGATACAATTATGGAGAATTTAGGATATGTTGAGAGTTGTATACAACAATTAAATACAAAAGGTATTACCGTTATTACATATAATAAAGTAAATGCTGAGCCTACAAATATACATGTGTTAGAGGCGTTAACTATTTGTAAAGAGGAAAAGTGTGATTTTATTATCGGTCTTGGTGGTGGAAGTTGTATTGATGCAGCAAAAGCAGTTGCGGTGTTATATACAAATGGCGGAGAAGTAGAAGATTATGTCCAAAAGGATATGGAAATAGACAATGATCCGCTACCGCTCATTGCAATTCCAACAACTTCGGGTACTGGGTCAGAAGTAACAAGTGTAGCAGTAATTACGAATAAACGAACAGATGTAAAAATGATGATGAAACATCCGAGTTTTACCCCGCAAGTAGCGATTATTGATCCGATTTTAACACGTTCTGTACCACCTCATATTACAGCAGCAACAGGGATAGATGCATTATGTCATGCAGTCGAAGCATATATTTCTAAAGTTTCACAATCACTTACAGATGTACTCGCTCTTTCCGCTATTGAAAGTATTATGAAATATTTACGTATTGCATATGAAGATGGAGAGAATATGGAGGCAAGAGAAGCGATGATGATTGCTTCCTTACAAGCTGGAATTGCATTTTCAAACGCATCTGTTACATTAGTTCATGGAATGTCAAGACCAGTAGGAGCGTTATTTCATGTACCACATGGTATATCAAATGCAATACTATTACCTACAGTTTTAGAGTATACAAAAGTGAGTGCAGTAAAAAGACTAGCAGAAATTGGACGCTGTTTAAATAAAGATATGTATTCCTATTGTGATGAAGAAGTAGCCGATTACACGCTCAGGGAAATAAAAAAACTTTGCTTTGATCTTCGTATTCCAAATTTAAAAGAATACGGAATTGGTGAAGTTGAATTTGAAAAAGCTATTTCTAAAATGGCATCTGATGCAATTGAAAGTGGAAGTCCAGCAAATAACCCACGTGTGCCATCATATGATGAAATTAAACAGTTGTATCGAGAATGTTTTCATTATCGATATGAAGATTCTATAAAAACATTAGGTGGTTAATTTCAGGATATTCTTATAAAATTTCCTTGGAAATAGTTAAAACAAGACTTTATATTTTTAACGTAAAGTCTTGTTTTATTATGTATAATATACATAATAAAATATCGTAATTATCTTGAATAAATAGTGTAAGGTGGGTGTGGGTTTAATGAAAACGATAGGTCTTATTGGTGGTATGAGTTGGGAATCAACTGCTGAATATTATCGAATCATAAATGAAGAAATAAAAAGTAGATTAGGTGGGTTACATTCAGCTAAATGTTTAATTAATAGTGTAGACTTTGAAGAGATTGAAGGATTCCAGTCTAGCGGTGATTGGGATAGTGCAGGAGAAATTCTAGGGAATGCAGCATATTCATTACAAATGGGAGGCGCAGACTTTATTATTATTTGCACAAATACAATGCATAAAGTAATTGAGAAAATAAAGGAGAATATTCATATTCCAGTTTTACATATCGCAGATGCAACTGCGAAAGAAATGAAAAGAAAAGGTATTCAAACTGTTGGTTTACTTGGAACAAAATATACAATGGAGCAAGATTTCTATAAATCACGTATTAAAGAGAATGATATAAAAGTCATAGTACCATTAGAAAAAAATAGAGAAAAAATAAACGAAGTCATATATACAGAATTATGTTTAGGAAAAATCGTATCTCAATCCAGAGAGTATTATAAAACAGTTATAGAAGATTTAGTGCAAAAAGGCGCACAGGGTATCATTTTAGGTTGTACAGAAATAGGATTATTAATAAAGCAGGAAGACGTATCAGTTCCAATATTCGATACGACTTATATACATGCAGTTGAAGCAGTTAATTTCGCTGTAGAAGATAGATCATAATTATATTATGTAATCTAATTTGTATATGTGGAAAACATTCAGAAAATATTTTATAATGTAAGTGGTTACATGTAAGGGGGAATGCGTATGTTTTCAGTTCGACCAATCGCATTTGTACATAATGAAAGAAAGGAAATAAAAGACGATGAGTGGGGAGAAGTAAAATCCTATATTACTTTAACTGAAATGTATACAGAAGAAAGTATACAAGGGATTGAAGATTTTTCTCATATTGAAGTTGTTTTTTATTTTCATAAAGTAACTGATGAACAAATTCAATATTTTGCTAGATATCCTAGAAATAATCATGATTATCCTAAAGTAGGTATTTTTGCACAGCGTGGGAAAAATCGTCCGAATCGTATAGGAGCAACCATTGTAAAGGTAATCAAAAGAGAAGGTAAATCCATTATTGTTGAGGGGTTAGATGCTATTGATGGCACCCCTGTATTGGATATAAAGCCAATAATGAAAGAGTTTATGCCGAAAGAAGAAATTGTACAGCCTAAATGGGCAACGGATATAATGAAACAGTATTGGAAGGGGAATGGAGTAAAATGAGAATATATGAGGCAACAATTGCAGATTTAGATGGACTAGCATCAGTTTTTAATAACTATCGTATGTTTTATAGACAAGATTCCGATCTAGAAGGAGCAAAAGTATTTTTACGAAATCGAATCGAGAAAAAAGAATCAGTTATTTTCGTGGCAGTTGAAGATGGGGAATATATTGGATTCACACAATTATATCCATCATTTTCTTCTATTTCGATGAAAGAATTATGGATTTTAAATGATTTATTTGTACAAGCTGCTAAGCGCGGGGCAGGAACAGGGAAAAAATTATTAGAAGCTGCGAAAGGATTCGCCTTAGAAAATGGTGCAAAAGGTGTAAAATTACAAACGGAGATTGATAATTTATCAGCCCAGCGATTATACGCTGAAAATGGTTATTTGAGAGATAATCGTTATTTCCATTATGAATTGACGTTTTAAAAAATATTAGATGAAAAGAGGCGCATTCATTTTGAAGGCGTCTCTTTTCATTTGCATTATAGTTGATTTAAAACCCAATTTGTCGCATCTTCAAAGTTTTCTGCAATGTAGTTTGGTTCAATATGTGCCCACTTGTCTCGGTACGTATGTAAAGCGTCGTATCCAGCGCCTGTTCGTACTAAAATTGTTGTCGCATTCACTTTTGCTCCCGCAACGATATCAGTCCAGCGATCACCAATTACAGCACATTGTGTTAAATCAAGCCCATGTTTTTCTGCTGCTTGCAGCAGCATACCTGTACTTGGTTTACGGCATTCACAACCATCACCGTGTTTGTGAGGACATACGTATATATCATCAAAGCCGAATCCTTTTAATTCTTGTGCAAAATCAGCAACAGTCGCTATCCCATCTGCGATACCTGGCTGATTTGTGAAAGAGAAAATTTTTATATTTTGAGCTTTTAGTTTTTGCAGAGCTGCTTTTGTAAAAGGAAATAATGTAAAAGATCCAGGATAATGAATTGTAGTGTCACCACCAATTGTACCGTCACGATCAATAAAAATAGCTTCGATGTTTGTCATAGTTTTAGTCCTTTCCATTTATAAGTAGTTTAAAAATGTTTCACAAATCGATATCCATTTACTTCATATCCTAATTTTTTGTAAAAAGGATGAGCCTCTACTCTTTTTGTTCCACTAACTAGCCATGTGCCGATACAATTATGTATCTTTGCTAATTTCTCTGCATAATCCATTAATATGTGCCCAATGCCTTTTCGTCGTATTGTAGAATCAACGCTAATAATTGAAATTTCCCCATAACGAGTTACATCTTCTAAATTTTCACGTATACGAAACCCAAGTAATCCAAATATAGTTTCTTCTTCCTCATAAACATATAAAAAATCAAAAGGACTCATTTGTACGAATTGCAATCGGTTGTTCATATCTTCATAGGAAATAGAGGAACCTTTTAATTCTTTCGTCAAAGAGCAAAGCGCATCTATATCGTCTATCGTCGCTTCACGAATTTGAAAAGACATATTATCCACTCCAATAAAATGTAATCAAACATTTATTATTCTGTTAAAAAATATTTTTTCCTGCTATGAAAATAAATATTTTATAATGATATATAGATAGTTATATGTTATTCTTTTCCTAGTTTGTATTGGAAATGGAAAGAAGGGGAGTATATGTTAGAAGTAAATATCCGTTCTGCTGGATATGAAATAGGTGAAAAAACAATTCATGATATTGCCTTTTCGATTGAGCAAGGCGAATTAGTTGCTCTTATTGGCGCAAATGGTGCCGGGAAAAGTACAACGATTAAAACGATGCTCGGGTTACTTGTAAATGTGGATGGTGAAATATCATTTGGCGAGAAGAAAAATCCGTATGCATATGTGCCAGAACACCCGACATATTATGATTATTTGACGCTTTGGGAACATATTGAATTATTAATGGCTGCTCGCGAGAACGAAGCCGGAAGCTGGGAACGGAAAGCGGAAGAGTTATTACATCTGTTTCGAATGGATAAGCATAAACATGAGTATTTATCAAAGTTTTCAAAAGGGATGAAACAAAAATCGATGCTTATATTAGCATTTTTAACTGAACCAGATTTTTATATCATTGACGAACCTTTTATCGGTTTAGATCCGGTAGCTACGAAAGAGTTTTTAAGTTATTTATATAAAGAAAAAGAACGCGGGGCAGGAATTTTACTTTGTACGCACGTATTAGATACAGCTGAAAGAATTTGCGAAAGATTTTTACTCATCTCTCAAGGTACATTAGTCGCAGATGGCCATTTAGAGGCAATTCAAACGTTAGCAGAAATGCCAGGAAGTTCATTATTAGATTGTTTTGATGTAATCGTAAGGCGTGAACAGCATGATTAAAAAACAATTTTATAAAAGATTACGCCATGAACTGGGGCGCAAATGGAAGTCCATACGTTCTATAACTGATTGGACGGTTGCGCTATATATTATTATTCCGGCACTTATATTTATGGGAATTTATTATCGTTCACTATGGATGGAAGAACTAGCGATAGGAGAGACGGTTTATTTCGGATTAGGCCTACTCGCATTTTATGTGATTACATATGCAAGAGGAGTTCGCTCATTTTTTGAGCAAGCGGATAGTTTATTTTTAATTTCGTATCCTGTTCACATGAAAAAGTTAATCCAGTATGGCATGACATATACGTTTATTCGAATAGCAATAACGAATGTAGTAGTTGTTGTTGCGATGTTACCGGTGTTGATGAAAAGTATTGGAGTGACGAAGGTACAAGTCGTATTATTTTGGCTATTCTTTACTGTATTTCGATTTTTGTTGGCGTTATTAACGAGATTTATTCATGTACGTGTGGGGAAACGATGGCTACTATGGATTATAAAAAATGTAATATTTTCTATAAGTCTATCCTTTTTTGGATTGAGTTTGTTTCTTATTTATAAAAATCCATTGTATTCTATACTAAGTATCGGTCTAACAGTGTTTCTAATTATCATATTGATAAAAGAAAAATTAAATTATAAAAATTGCTTTTTTAAAGAAGTTGAGAGAGAAAAAGAAGAAAGTATGCGCTGGACGAGTCGGATTATACAAGTTGGTGGTCATACAGCTAAACCGAGTAGTTCGAATAAAAAGGCGTGGATGTTTCCATGTTCTAAAAAGTTTTTAGGGAAGAAAAAGGATTCTCGTATTGTTGAATCCTTTTTAAAAGAATTTTTCCGTACAAGTAGTGCGCGAATATTTTATATTCAAATTGTATGTATAAGTACTGTTAGTATTATTATGAGTCCGAAGTGGATTGCCGCTATTATTCTTGCATTTGCTTTATTTGCAATTTCCCGTTATGCGCGCGACTATTGGAATGAGTTTACGAACAAAATGTTTCTTCATTTATATTGTGATGAAGGCAAATTACTCTTGTTAAGATGGAAGACAGATCGCTATTTATTGTTTCCAGTAATACTTTTGTATGGAATAGTTATACTTTCTCATTTTTATTTATTGCCAGCTGTAATTGCCGGGATTATTTTTATAGTATTAATTGGTTGGATAGTATTCTTACCATAGAAAAAAGAGCCGAAAAATGGCTCTTTTTTCTAATCCGTAACACATTGATAAATAAAATATACTAAAACGAGTATGCTTGCGGCGGAATACATGACATCTAAAGTCATCGGATCTCCTCCTCATTGTTGTTGTATTTTATTGTATGAAATCTTACAATTTCATATTCAAGTGAAAAATATGTGAACGTTAACAAAATTGTAAAGTGCAAAAATTACAATCATTTTGTATAATAGAGAAAACAACCGTTATATAAAATATAATGAGTGAAAGGGGAGGAAACATACATGCCAAATTGGTTTAGAAAAACCTTAGTCGCATTAATTACCGTATTTACATTTGGTTTAGTGACGCCTCCTTCCATATTGCTTGATAATGCCAAAGCTGCGGACAAGCCTACGAGCACAGCTGGGCAACAAAATTTGGAGAGTACGTCCTATACATATGAAGAAACGAATGACAGGTTAACCACCGATACTTTTATTACGTATGCAATGCAAGAAGCAGAGAAGCAGTCGATGCAAAAGTTTGGAACTAAAATTGGTCCAGTAATTGAAGATGAATTTAAAGATGTAATATTACCGAAAATTGAAGAGGCAATTGCTGAGCTTGCCAATGATGTACCAGAAGATTCACTACAATCATTAGCGATTTCCCAAAAACCAGCTGGTGGGAATAATGAAAAAATCTTTCACGTTTATGACACGAAATCAGGAAATGACTTATTGCGATTTCATGTAAGGAGAGATCATCCACCGCAAGATGGTTACTATTTTAATTTCCACTATCACCGTTTTGATGATGGGTACTCTGGACACCATGAGTTAGGGAATATTTATTGGAATACGAATGTACCACCAAAGTGGCTTTCTTAAAAAGAACAAGAGAAAATCTTGTTCTTTTTTTATGTGTATAGAAGGGTAAGACAACGGCGGTGTTGAATAAAATAGGTTTAGCAAAAAGAAGAAAAGGGAGTATGGGAATGCAAAAATATATTGTTTTTGACTTTGATGGCACATTAGTAGATTCACAAAATATATTTGTACCAATCTATAATCAAATTGCTAAAAAGCACGGATATAAAACGGTAAAGGAAGAAGAAATTGAGTATTTACGTAAATTAACGATGCCAGAGAGATGTAAACAACTCGATGTACCATTGTATAAACTACCGATATTAGCACTGGAGTTTTATAAATTGTATCAACCTGCCATAAAAGATCTTATTTTGTTCCATGGGATGAAGGATGTATTAGATGAGTTACATAAAAAAGGCTACGGAATTGCAGTCATATCATCCAACTCAGAAGAGCATATTCGGGCATTTTTACACAATAATAATATAGAAAATATACAAGAAGTATATTGTTCTAAAAATTTGTTCGGTAAAGATAAAATGATAAAAAGATTTTTAAAATCGAAAAAAATAACTGAGCAAGATATGTTATACGTCGGTGACGAACAGCGAGACGTAGCAGCGTGTAAAAAGGCTGGGGTGAACGTAATATGGGTATCTTGGGGATATGATGTCATTGAAACAGTGAAAAAAGATGCACCAGATTATATGGTCAATACACCGATGGAAATTGTGCAAGTAGTACAAGGAGCGTATTCTTAATAGGAATAAACTTCGAGCAGGCATTCATCATATGTAATTTTGGGTAGCGTATACACCAAATGTAGAAATGTAAGGGGGAATATACATGAAAACAATTACAACATGGCAAAACAATATACAAATAGTAAAAGATGCAGCGAATATTGTAGAAATTTCTAAAGGTTTTTCACCGGATAAAAAATATATAGTTACGACAATTGATAATGAAAAATATTTGTTACGGATTGGCGATATACAAGAGTATGAAAGAAGGAAAATAGAGTTTCAAATTTTAAATGAAATGGCAAAACGTAACGTACAGGCACAAAGGCCGATTGAAATAGGTATATTGGAAGAAGAAGGTGTATGCTATAGTATTTTTTCATATTTAGAAGGGGAAGATGCGAAGAAGCTATTGCCTACGTATACACCAAAAAAACAATATGAAATTGGCATAGAGGCAGGAAAAGATTTAGCAAAAATGCATACATATGAAGCTCCTAATGATACACTTCCATGGTATGAAAGAGCCATGAAAAAACATCAAAAATATGTAGAGGCATACAAAACATGCGGAATAAAAATAAAAAATGATGATAAAATCATTAAGTTTATTGATGAAAATGAAATGTATTTACAAAATCGCCCCAATCAATTTCAACACGATGATTTTCATTTAGAAAATATAATTGTACGGGATGGGAAATATGTAGGTGTTGTTGATTTTAATGGTTATGATTGGGGCGACCCACTTCATGATTTTGTAAAAATAGCACTATTTGCAAGAGACATTAGTATTCCGTATTCAATCGGACAAATAGAAGGATACTTTAATTGTCGAATACCAGAGGAGTTCTGGAAATTATATGCAGTGTACGTTGGCATGACAGTTTTCTCTTCAGTTGTCTGGACATTACGAGCAGCACCACATATGTTAGATGATACGCTAGAGCGTCTTACTGTAGTTTTAGAGGATCATAAAGACTTTGAGCTATTAAAGCCAATTTGGTTTCAACCAGAAAAAATTGATATAAAAAAATAAAAGGCAGGTGTGAATCACATCTGCCTTTTATTTTTTACCATTCTTCGTTTTGAAGTAGTTGCATCCTTTTTGCATAGAGAAAAGGGGAATAGAGGGAAGAGTTATCGTCCCTCTATTAAAATATTTATTTTGTTTTCTTAAATGCAAGTGGCTGAGTACTAAGTGTAGCTGGCACATGTAACTGAAGCGATGGAAATTCACCACTCACATTCATTTCATAAGCGAATAATAAACTCATTTTCATTTGGAATAAATCAACTTTTGCAGAAAAGATGTCGTAATGATGATGCGTTAATTGAATGTCCAACTCCATAAATTGTACAAATAACGAATCATCTCGTTTGTATACTTGTAATGTTCCGTATGCAGGGTGTTCAAAAGTACCAGTATAATCCTCTAACTTGTGCGAAGGTGTAGTCCCTTTCATTTGTTCTGGGAGGGATTCAGTTGCTTCTTTCATCATTTCCTTCATTTTTTCAGTATCTTCTACAGCACGTTTATGCCAATCAATGGATTCTAATTCAAGTAGTTCGTCATAAATTTGATTAGCGAGATAAGTAGGAAGTAATGTTCCTCCAGCATTCGTTAAAATGACAAGGCCTATGTTTTCTGTTGGTATGAATGAAACAAGCGCTGAAAATCCATCGATATTACCGCCATGATGAATCACTTTTTTACCACGATAAGCGCTAATAAACCAACCAAGACCGTAACTATTTAATGGAGATTCAGGGAGTGATAAAACCGGTTGGTCTGGAATGGAATTGTGTGGTGTATACATTTGTTGTAATAATTCAGAGGAGATTAATTCATGATCTCCAAATTTTCCTTCATTTAAGTGAAGAAGTACCCAATTTGCCATATCTTTAATTGTAGAATTGATACAACCAGCAGCGCCAACGGTATCAATGTTGCGGAATGGAACTTCTTTTATTTCACCGTCATTTTCAATGTAAGGTAAAGCGTATTCATCTGTCGTTTGTGAATCGGTAACAGAGAAGTTTGTATGTCTCATATTTAAAGGTTCTAAAATATGTTCTGTAGTGTATTGCTCCCACGTTTGATTCGTTATGTTTTCTACAATATAGCTAATTGTCGCATACATTAAGTTGTTATATAGAAATGATGTGCGGAACGGTGCATCAAGTGGTAAATGTTTTATTTTTTCAACGAGATCTTTTCGAGATAAGGAAGAGCTGTACCAAAGGGCATCATGACGACTTACCCCGGTACGATGAGAAGCTAAATCTCGTCCTGTAACTTGTGAACTAGCAAGTAGTTCAGATAAAGAGAAGTTAGGTATATAAGACTGGACAGGAGTATCCCAATTAAACCTTTTTTGCTGTGCTAACAAACTTAATGAAAGTGTGCCAAAAGCTTTCGTTGAGGAACCAATTGCGAACAAAGTACGCGGTGTAACTGGTTCTTTTGTCTCTAAATTTCGATAGCCAAATCCTTCTGAAATAATAACTTCACCGTCTTTTATAATAGCTACAGCAGCTCCCGGAACGTTTAAATCCTTCATCATTTTTTCAACCGTTTTTTGTAAAGAAGTCATAACAGGCGTTTCAATTTTAGACATACTTCTAACCTCCAAATATAATTTTTGTTCTACCGCACTATACTTTCGGTAATAGAAAATAAAAACCTTTATAAATATGGAAAGTTAATAATTTTGTAAGGATGAATGAAATTATTATTTATTTAGAATTTTGTTTTTATTATAATTAATTTAAATTAATATTTAGAAAAGATGGTGAAGAAGTGTGTTAATAATAAAGAAATTGCGCTGTGATAATAAAAATAATCCGATAGGTATAGATTCGAAAGTTGTTAAAATTAGTTGGCAACTCGAGTCGAGTAACCGAAATGTAAAACAACTTGCGTATCAATTGCAGGTTGCGAAGGATAAAGAGTTTCAAACTATAGTATTCGATTCGCAGAAGGTAGAGACAGATCAAAGTTTATATATACCAATCAATTCGTTTTCATATAGTAGGGAAACACGCTATTTTTACCGAGTGAAGGCATGGGATAATCATGAAGAAGAGTCAGCTTGGTCAGAAGTAGCATTTTGGGAGACTGGATTACAAGGGCAAGATAATTGGAGCGGGAACTGGATTGCTGCGAAAAAAGAGCGCACGAAGGTAATGTCTTTTAATAAAAGCTTTTCTATTAAAAAATTAGTTGAAAAAGCACGTTTATATATCACTAGTTTAGGATTATACGAGGCTTCTATAAATGGAGAGCGTATTGGAGATTGTTATTTTACCCCAGGATGGACAAGTTATGATAAGAGAGTGTTGTATCAAACGTATGATATAACGCATGTATTAAAGATTGGTCAAAATGATATTTCCGCAATGGTAGGAAATGGGTGGTATAAAGGGCCGATTACTATGCATCATGTACGTAATTATTACGGGAGAAGGAGAGCGATAATTGCTCAAGTACATATCACGTATAAAGATGGAACGAAAGAAAAAATTGTAACAGATGAAACATGGAAAGTAACTCCAAGCCCTATTTTGTATTCGGAAATTTATGAAGGAGAAGTTTATGACGCTAGGCTAGAAGAAAGTGATCAAGAGCTAGAAGATGTTGAAGTAATTGAGCATGCCAAACAAATAATTGTTGCACAGGAAAATGAAGCGATTCGTAAAATGAAAATTATAAAACCAATCGCTATTTCAAAACTACCAAATCATGAATGGCTTATTGATATGGGACAAAATATGGTAGGTTGGGTTCGGTTTAAAGTCCGTCATGTTTATACTGGACAAAAGATAGAATTGCATCATGCTGAAATATTAAATAAAGACGGTAGTTTTTATAATGGAAATCTCCGCAAGGCAAAACAAAAAATAGTGTATATAGCAAAAGGAGAGGAAGAGGAAACGTTTGAACCTCATTTTACCTACCAAGGCTTTAGGTATGTGAAAATAAGTGGATTAACCCAGCCGCCTCAAATAGCAGATTTTGAAGGGTGTGTATTACATACAGATATGGAAAAAGCGACAGCATTTGAAACGTCTAATCCATTAATCAATCAACTTCATCATAATGTGGAGTGGTCTCAAAGAGGGAACTTCTTTGATGTACCAACAGATTGTCCGCAGCGAGACGATCGACTTGGATGGACAGGAGATGCACAAATGTTCATTGGGACGGCTACACAAATTATGAATGTCCAATTGTTCTTTAAAAAGTGGCTCCAAGATTTATCATTAGACCAAAATGTTAACGGAGCAGTGCCGTTAGTTATTCCAGATGCATTTGGGAAAAGACCGGACTTTGATTTAGATACTTCTGGCGGTTGGGGCGATGCAGCAATTATTTGTCCGTGGGTTCATTATTTACATTACGGAGATGTATCCATTTTAAAAGAACAATATGACAGTATGAAGAAGTATATAGATTACATACGTTCACAAGGTGAAAATGAGTATTTATGGGATACAGGCTATCATTTAGGGGATTGGCTCGCATTAGATACGAAACCTGATGTATATGAAGGCGGAACAGACAAGCATTTTATTGCGACAGCTTATTATGCGTATTCTACATCGCTTTTACGAAAGGTTGCTGAGATTTTAGGTGAAAATACAGATGCTAAGTTTTATGCAGAGCTACATGGAAATATTGTTCAAGCGTTTCAAAATGAATTCGTTACACCGAATGGTAGGTTAATTTCAAATACACAAACAGCCCACATATTAGTACTTCTTTTTGAATTAGTGAAAGATAATATGAAGGAGAAAGTATTTAATCGCTTAATTGAGCTTTTAAAAGAAAATAAAAATCATTTAACAACAGGTTTTATAGGAACACCGTATTTAAATTTAATATTAAGCAAGTTTAACCGTCATGACCTTGCTTGTAAGCTTCTATTTCATGAAGATTATCCATCATGGTTATACCAAGTGAAACAAGGTGCCACAACGATTTGGGAACATTGGGATGGTGTGAAAGAGGATGGAGCCCTTTGGAATGATAGTATGAATTCGTACAATCATTACGCATATGGTTCTATCGTTGAATGGATATACCGATATATTATTGGATTAGAAGTGGATGAAACAAAACCAGCATATAAACATTTTTATATTCAGCCTCATTTTAATTCTAATCTAGATTGGGTTTGTATTAAGCGTGAAACAGCATATGGGGAAATTAAAATTGATTGGCGTGTAGAACATGGACAAGCAGTATTAAACGTTGATGTGCCAACAAATACATCTGCTACATTACGAATAGTGGAAGATGATTGGAGGTCAAGTGATATGCCTGAAATGAAATTAGGTTCAGGCGCATATGAATTTAGATTTTGTAAGAACATACAGAAGTAGAATTTTGTTAAGTATAGAAATGTTTTTTTATAAATTTAGTTTGTTCAATCTGTTAGCATTAAATTTATGATAAAATCCATATAGACTAGAGATTTGAAAGAAGGTTTTTCTACATATGAAACATGCTGAAAATGAATACTTAAATTTATGCCGCCATGTAATGGAGCATGGTACGAAGAAAGAAGACCGTACAGGGACAGGCACTGTATCTGTATTTGGATATCAAATGCGTTTTGATCTAAGTAAAGGTTTTCCTTTATTAACAACAAAGAGAGTGCCGTTTCGACTTGTAGCAAGTGAGCTACTTTGGTTTATGAAAGGTGATACAAATATTCGTTATTTATTGCAGCATAATAACAACATTTGGAATGAATGGGCATTTAAGAGTTGGGTAGAAAGTGACGAGTATACGGGTCCTGACATGACTGATTTCGGTCTTCGCTCACAACAAGATGAGGAATTTAAAGTTCAGTACGATGAGCAAATGGAATTGTTTAAAAAGAACGTTTTAGAAGATGATGACTTCTCAAATAAATATGGTTATTTAGGAGACGTATACGGTAAGCAGTGGCGTGCTTGGAAAACGACAGCTGGTGAGACGCTTGATCAATTAAAAGATGTAATTGAAATGATTAAAAAAACGCCAGATTCACGTCGCCTAATTGTATCTGCTTGGAATCCTGAAGATGTACCAAGTATGGCATTACCACCTTGTCATACGTTATTTCAGTTTTATGTAGCAGACGGTAAACTTTCTTGTCAGCTATATCAAAGAAGTGGTGATATATTCCTTGGAATTCCATTTAACATTGCAAGTTACTCGTTACTAACACATTTAATTGCACATGAATGCGGACTTGAAGTGGGAGAATTTGTTCATACAATTGGAGATGCCCACATTTATACGAATCATTTTGAGCAAGTAGAAAAGCAATTGGCGCGTGAACCACGTCCGTTCCCAAAACTTACATTAAATCCAGATGTGAAATCTGTGTTTGATTTTGAAATGGAAGATTTAACGATTGAAGGATATGATCCACACCCAGCAATTAAAGCACCGGTTGCAGTGTAATTGTAGAGGAGATGAAAAGATGATAGTTTCATTTATGGTCGCAATGGACGAGAATAGAGTAATTGGTAAAGATAATAATTTACCTTGGCGTTTACCGAGTGAATTACAGTATGTAAAGAAAACAACGATGGGTCATTCGCTTATTATGGGAAGAAAAAACTATGAAGCGATTGGTAGACCGCTGCCTGGAAGACGTAATATTATTGTAACTCGTAATGAAGGGTATCATGTTGAAGGCTGTGAAGTAGCACATTCTGTAGAAGAAGTGTTTGAGCTATGCAAAAATGAAGAAGAGATCTTTATTTTTGGCGGAGCGCAAATTTATGATCTCTTTTTACCTTACGTAGACAAGTTATATATAACAAAAATCCATCATGCATTTGAAGGAGATACATTCTTCCCAGAAATGGATATGACAAATTGGAAAGAAATTTTTGTTGAAAAAGGTTTAACGGATGAAAAAAATCCGTATACGTACTATTATCATGTATATGAGAAGCAACAATAGTAAAAAAGATTGATGTGAAAATTCACATCAATCTTTTTATTTGTATCCATCAATATAGGTTTAAAGATGAGATTCGATAGTGCTATAATGAATGGTAGCATGTAAAAATGCTAAAATTTTCAAGAGTATTAAGATAGAAAGAGGAGGAGAATCGATTGAGAAAGGTATGGGGGATTCTTTTTCTTTGCTTAACATTCATGTTAGTCGGGTGTGGTAAAGAAGAAAAACCACAAGAAGCATTTGATACATATGCAAAAGCATGGAATAAACAAAAATTTGCAGAAATGTATGATCAATTGTCAGAAAAGGCGAAAAAAGATATTTCAAAGAAAGAATTCACTGAGAAATATGAAAAAATTTATTCTGGCATTGAAGTGAAAGACTTAAAAGTAGAAGCAGGAGAAGTAAAAAAAGATAAAAAAGATGAAGGTCCTGTTCCTTTTAAAGTAAGCATGGATACTGTTGGTGGTAAAATCAATTTTGCCCATGAAGCAAAAATGGTGAAAGAAAAGGATGGAGATAAAGAATCTTGGAAAATAGATTGGACTCCTGATTTTATATTCCCAGGTATGACGAAAGATAGTAAAGTGCGTATGCAAACGACAGAGCCGAAGCGCGGAGAAATATATGACCGTAACGGTAAATATCTTGCGGTAAATGGTAAAGCTTCTGAAATCGGATTGATTCCTGAAAAATTAGGGGATGCAGCTCCGCAAACGAAAGAAACGGTAGCGAAGTTACTAAATATGTCTGTCGAAGAAATTGACCAAAAACTAGCAGCTAAATGGGTAAAACCAAATTACCTTGTACCAATTGGAATATTGCCTGAAGGAGCAACACAAAATACGTACATAGATTTACCTGGTGTTGCAACAAAGCCAGTAAATGTTCGCTCATATCCATTGGGAGAAGAAGCCGCACATCTTACTGGCTATATTGGAAAAGTGAATGCTGAAGATTTAAAAACGTTACAAAAGAAAGGTTATCAAGCAGATGATCCAGTAGGTAAAGCTGGTTTAGAGCAAGTACTGGAAGAAAAGCTACGCGGTAAAAAAGGTGGTCGTGTCTTCGTAGAAGATGCACAAGGAAAAGAAATTAAAAATTTAGCAAAAACAGATGCTGTTGATGGAGAAAATGTAACTTTAACGATTGACAGTGCAGTTCAAACCGAAATTTATAATGAAATGAAAAATGAGGTAGGATCAAGTGCAGCAATTAATCCAAAGACTGGAGAAACACTTGCACTTGTGAGCACGCCAGCTTATAACCCAAATACCCTTACAAGAGGGGCGTCAAAAGCGCAACGTGATGCGGTAAATAATGATCCGAAAAAACCGATGACGAATCGATTTACACAATTATCAGTTCCAGGATCTGTATTTAAGCCGATTACAGCTGCAATCGGTCTTGAAACGAAAACAATTGATCCAAAAGAAGAGTTAAAAATTGAAGGATTAAAATGGACAAAAGATTCTTCTTGGGGTAATTATTATGTAACACGTGTAAAAGATGCAAATCCGATTGATTTTGATAAGGCGATGAAATACTCGGATAATATTTATTTCGCACAAGAAGCTTTGAAGATCGGGAAAGATAAATTTATGAGTGAAGCGAAAAAATTCGGATTCGATGAGAAATTACCAATTGAATATGGATTCCCAGCTTCTAAAATCGCAAATGATGGTATTAAAAATGATATTCAAATGGCAGACACAGGGTATGGACAAGGACAAGTATTAATGACGCCACTCCATCTAGCATTAACGTACGCACCAATTGTTAATGAAGGAAACATACCTTCTCCATATATAATTAAAACAGATAAGCAACCAAAAGCTTGGAAAGAGAATGTAATTTCAAAAGGCAATCAGGATATATTAAAAACTGCTATGACGAAAGTAATTAATGATCCAGATGGTACTGGGAAAATTGCTAAAATTGATGGCATGACTCTTGCTGGAAAAACAGGTACAGCGGAATTAAAAGTATCAAAAGAGGCTGAAGGAAAAGAATTAGGCTGGTTCGCTGCATTTGATTTAAATTCACCAGATATGGTTATTACTATGATGATTGAAGATGTAAAAGGTAGAGGCGGAAGTAATATTCCAGCTGAAAAAGTAAAACATGTATTTCAAAAATAATATGTAATAAAAGGTTAGCTCTATAATTTGTAGAGCTAGCCTTTTTCTATGAAGGAATCCTTAATATCTGTATACTGAATTTTAAGGAAACAAAACAAATCATTAACTTACGAAAAAAAAGTAGCTATTTTTTATTGACATCGAACGAAACTTTTCGTATTATACTTACATAAGGTAAGTTATTTACTTTCAAATTATAAATCTCAAATTAAAGATAAAATGTAGAAAAGGGAGAGAATACAATGACAAAAGTACTATTTATTACAGCAAATCCAAATTCAGCAGAAGGTTCTTTCGGAATGGCAGTAGGGGAAGCTTTCATCGAAGCTTATAAAAACGAACATCCACAAGATGAAGTTGTAACAATTGATTTATTCAATACTACAGTACCAGCAATCGATGCAGATGTATTCGCTGCTTGGGGTAAATTTGCAGCAGGTGAAGGATTTGAAGCTTTAACTGAAGCTCAACAACAAAAAGTTGCAGCAATGAACACAAACTTAGAAACATTTATGCATGCAGATCGTTATGTATTTGTAACTCCAATGTGGAACTTTAGCTATCCACCAGTAGTAAAAGCATACTTAGATAACTTAGCAATTGCAGGTAAAACATTCAAGTATACTGAAAATGGTCCAGTTGGCTTATTAGAAGGTAAAAAAGCACTTCACATTCAAGCAACAGGTGGCGTTTATTCTGAAGGAGCATACGCAGCTGTAGACTTTGGCCGCAATCACTTAAAAACAGTATTAGGATTTATTGGTGTAAATGAAACTGAATATATTGCAGTTGAAGGTATGAATGCAAACCCTGAAAAAGCACAAGAAATTAAAGAAGCAGCAATTGCTAATGCTCGTGAATTAGCAAAACGTTTCTAATATAGAATGGTTAAAAAGTCCAAACACTTGTTGTTTGGACTTTTTTTCTTCTTTTTCCTTCGTTTGTCTAGTATAATGAAGGTCGGAATGATAATAGGTGGGGGTTCTGTATGATTCAAACGTTTTTTAAAATCTTTTATTTAATTTTAATCGTAATTGCGATTACACCAAGAATGTGGCGTCTTAAAAGACAAGTAAATACGATGTCGCCACAAGAAAAAGATAACGCTGTGTACAAAACGACAAATTGGTTTGGTAAGAAAATGGTGCGCGTAGCTGGGGGAACAGTAGAAGTTAAAGGACTTGAAAATGTTCCGAAAGATAAGCCGGTACTAGTTGTAAGTAATCACCAGAGTAATATGGATATCCCTGTTTTACTAGGTTATTTAAATAAACCAATTGGCTTCGTTTCAAAAGCGGAGATTAAAAAGTTCCCAGTTGTACCAACTTGGATGGAACTTATGAATTGTGTATTTATGGATCGTAGCGATCGTCGCCAATCACTTCAAGCGATTAAAGATGGAATTGAACTATTGAAGAATGGACATTCTATCGTAATTTTCCCTGAAGGAACGAGAAGTAAGGGTGGCGAAATTGGAGAGTTTAAGGCTGGGAGTTTTCATCTTGCTGTAAAATCTGGTGTAGCAATCTTACCTGTAACATTAGATGGGACATATAAAATGTTTGAAGCGAATGGAAATCGTATGAAGCGAGCTTGTGCAACAGTAACAATTTCTAAGCCGATTACACCTGAAGAGTATGCGACTATGGATATTAAAGAGTTAACGAAGTATACACAGGATGTTATCGCATCACAATTACATAAGTAATAAAAAAGGTTTCAGCTTACATTAAGCTGAAACCTTTTTTATGATGCTGTAGGTAGGACGTAAAAGAGTACGCAGAAGAACATCATCGCACTACCACCTAATACGAAAAGATGCCAAATGGCATGGTTGAAAGGTAACTTTTCCCAAAGAAAGAATATAGCTCCTACAGAATATAAAATTCCACCTGCTAAAAGTAGTGAAAAACCATGTCCAGTTAGATTTTCATAAAGTGGTTTAATAGCAACGATTATGAGCCATCCCATTATGATATAACATAGCGTCGATGCCTTAATAAAGCGACGTACAAAGAAAATTTTGAAGATGATACCTCCGATTGCTAGTGTCCATATAATTGCGAGTAACGTCCAACCTAATGGTCCACGAAGCGTAATAAGTAAAAAAGGAGTATATGTGCCAGCGATTAATAAATAAATGGCTGAGTGATCTAGTATAGTAAATAATTTTTCTACTTTTGGATGGTGAATGCTATGTAACAATGTCGAAAACAAGTACAGTAAGAACATGCTTACACCGTAAACCGTAAATGCAACAACAGCAGATGCGGTACCATGCTTAGAGGCATGAATAATCAATATGATTAAGGCAGGGATGCTTAAAATGGCACCGATACCATGTGTAATTGCATTTGCAATTTCTTCTTTCACAAATTGTGTCATTCGTGTCATTTTTTCAGTCATAATGGTAATCCTTTCTACTATCATAAAATAATATGTCTTTTCTCTTACCATATCATACACAAGGGCAATAGAAAATGAAATTTGTATAATTGATTATATTTTTGAATTTTTTTGACAAAAGCCAATGGATTTGTTGACGTTTTCAAACTTTTTTGACAAAATAAAATTATGTAATAGTAGGACAAGGAATCTACTAATAAAGGGGATGGGGAAATGTTTTCAAATATTGGCTTTCCAGGATTAATTTTAATTTTAGTAGCTGTACTTATTTTATTTGGGCCGAAAAAATTGCCGGAAATCGGAAAGGCTTTAGGGGAAACGTTAAAAGAATTCAAAAAATCAACGAAAGAATTGACTGATGATGCATTTCAAGAGAAGGAAAAGAAAGAAAAAATGTAATGAATTTTCTTCGAAATGGATAAATAAAGTGTGGTGAACGAGATGGAAGATCGGGAAATGAGTGTAGTAGAACATATAGTTGAGCTTCGCAAACGAGTAATATATACCGTGTTATCCTTTGTACTATTTTTAATTGTTGGGTTTACTTTTACGAAGGATATTTATTTTTGGCTTGTAAAAGACTTACCAATGAAATTAACTGTTCTCGGTCCAAGTGATGTATTGTGGATTTTTTTCTCGATTGCTACAGTATTTGCTATCGTTTGTACAATTCCTTTTGCTGCTATACAAATTTGGTTATTTGTAAAACCGGGTTTACATCCAAATGAACAAAAGATGACGTTAATGTATATACCGGTATTGTCTATATTATTTATTGCAGGTTTATGCTTTGGATATTTCGTTGTAATGCCGTTTTTATTTCATTTTTTAACTACTATAGGTAATGAAATGTTTAATACGATGTTTACGACAGAAAAGTATTTTCATTTTGTTCTTAATTTAACAGTTCCATTTGCTGTAATTTTTGAATTACCAGTAGTAGTAATGTTTTTAACGAGTATTGGACTATTGACGGCGGAATTTCTAATAAAAATAAGAAGGTATGCTTACGTAGCATTGATTATCATTGCATCGTGTATATCACCGCCAGATTTTTTATCACATAGTTTAGTTGCGGTACCGCTTATTTGTATTTATGAAATTAGTATCGCTTTATCAAAGATTGTTAATAAGAGAAAAAAGAAAAGAGAAGAAGAAATTTAGTCGAAAAGTGCCTCGTTATAAAGGCACTTTTTTTATCCCACTTTAATGGGCAGTAAGACCCCCACCTCAAAATTTAGCGAAAGCAAAGAAGTTAGGTGGGGGCCGGGCTGCCCATTAAAGTCCGATTGGTTCAACTAATAATCAGTGGGGGCTGAAGAAAACCCCCACTGATTAAAGTTTCACTTTATTTATTTGTTATACTCTAGTTATAAACGTATACAATATAGAGAAGAAAAAAATTATAGAATCTCCAAAATTTAGACAAACTTTGCGCTTTTATAAGTTTATACTGAATATATTAAGCAATATACGGATAACGAGTCCTTGTCTTATTAGGAATTTAGGATGGGGGATGGATTAGGTGAAGATGAATAGAGTATAAATCTTTTAACCATAAGGACTACAGAGATTGTCTAAGGATACTTTTGTATTCATGGGAGTCGCCACTTTAAACAACGTGTTACAGCGTAAAGTAGAAGAAGTTCAAAAATCCAATGAAAAAGAGGATTGATATTGTGATTACGAAAAGTTTTTATTTCACTCATTCAACAGGGGAGTGTATTAAAATATTTGAAATCCCTGTCCTACAAGCGCAGCATCCATTATCGTTTCTAATACAGTCTCGTCTTCAATTATTTATTGCAAAAATTCAAAAACAAAAGCACCCAAGATTTTCGTATTCTTTCCGTGAATATTTACAAAATTGTTTGAAGTGGAATGATTATTTAAATGTATATAAAACAAATACTCTTGAAAAAAATGCATGATATAGAGTGGGGACAGGGTTAAGAGCTCTGTCTTTTTCATTTTAGATATAAAAATATAATTAATTTAATGAAATTTCGTTTCAAATTGTTGAAAGCAATGGGAATACTAGTATAATAACAAGGAGAGCGTATTGGAAAGGGAAGAATATAATATGCAAAAAATTAAAATTGTAACAGATTCAACGGCAGATTTATCACAAGAGGTAATTGAGAAATATGACATTCATGTTCTACCATTATCAATCTCTGTAAATGGACAAACATATTTAGATCGCGTTGATCTACAACCAGATGAATTTATTGAAGAAATGATTAAATCAGAGGAACTACCAAAAACATCACAACCAGCAATGGGTACATTTGTAGAAATGTATGACAAGTTAGGTGAAGATGGAAGTGAAGTACTTTCCATTCATATGACAAGTGGAATGAGTGGTACTGTGGCAACTGCAAATAGTGCTGCATCAATGACCGACACAAAAGTAACAGTTGTTGATTCGCAATTTATTACACATGCTTTAGCATATCAAGTAGTTGAAGCTGCGAAAATGGCAAATGAAGGACGCTCACTAGAAGAAATTTTAAAACGTGTAGATGAAGTAAGGAAGAATACTCGTTTATATGTAGTAGTAGATACATTAGAAAACTTAGTGAAGGGTGGGCGTATCGGTAAAGGAAAAGCGTTTATCGGTTCGTTGCTTAATATAAAACCAATTGCTAGCCTAGAAGATGGTGTTTATAACCCTGTAACGAAAGTGCGTAGCCAAGGTCAAATTGTAAAAACGTTAGCTAAGTTATTTGAGGAAGATACAGCTGGGAAAGTTATAAAAGCTGTGGCAATTCCGCATGCGAAAGCAATTCCTTTAGCTGAAAATGTAAAAGCGGCTGTTGAAAAAGTAAGTGGATTTGCTAAATCAGAAATTTTCTTTACAACGCCTATTATTAGTACTCATACAGGTCCGGGTGCAATCGGATTTATGTATTTAGCAGAGTAATAAAAAAGCTACTTGAAATTTATTTCAAGTAGCTTTTTTATGTGAATAGAAAGTAAGAAATAAGAAGGGCTATACAGGCACTCCCGCTAATGATATAGCGAGTCTGTAAATATTCATTCATAGAAAACACCCACTAATTAAAGTTTCACTTTATGATTTTCTATAGTATATGTTGGATATAGAAGATAAGTAGTTACGTTATACATGTAACGTGTTAATTTTTTCATTCACTTTCTTAGCATGTGTTTCGCCATTATAAGTGAAAGTTTGACCTAAAAAGAGTACATGCAGTTGTTCCCACGGTAACATACGTAAATTCCAATTATTTCGAAGCCTTGTTATTGCCTCGCGAGGTGTTTCATCGGCGAGTGCAAAAGCTCCGTAATGCATTGGTATAAAGTGTGTAGCATTTAAATCTAAATAAGCTTGCACTGCTTCTTCAGGTGAAACGTGAGATATTTTCATAAACCATTCTGGTTCATAAGCTCCAATTGGCATAAGGGCAATATCAATTGAAAAGCGTTTGCCAATTTCTTTGAAACCTTGGAAATAGCCACTGTCTCCACAAAAATAAATGGTTTCCTCCACATTGTCATTTTTAATAATCCATCCACCCCAGTGAGATGTGTTCATATCAAATAATGATCTTCTCGTCCAGTGCTGAGCAGGTACGAAGTGAAAGGAAACATCATCAATAGTCGTACTTCCCCACCATTTATACTCTTCTACATTGTTGAATTTTTTACGAGTAAATAATTTTTTTAGCCCAATGGGTACTAAGTATAATACGTCATCATTAAGTTGGCGAAGTGTTGAAAAATCTAAATGATCATAATGACCGTGTGAAATGAGGACAATATCAATTTTAGGTAGTTCTTGTATAGAAAGACCAGGTTCAGCAAGTCTTGAGACTAGCTTCAATTTATTGGCCCATACTGGATCCGTTAATATATTAAGTCCATTCGTTTGGATAAGAAAAGTGGAATGCCCAATCCATGTGACAGTCGTTTTTTCAATATTACTTTGCAAAAATGCACTTTGTTTAACGGGTGATTGTTCTACTAAGAAAGAAAAATCTTTTTTGTTTTGCTTTCGTTCTTTACGCCAGCGTATAAAAGAGCGAATTGATTTTTTTGTACTCACATTATCCATATTTTCATAGCGCTTTGCCATGAACATCACCTCATTTAAAATCGTTGTAATTGTATTGTACCGAAATGTTGTTAAGGAATACAGTGTATAACATGGATGAATGTTTAAGGAATTGTTAAAAAATAGGGGGATCTATTTACAAAAGTAACAATAAAATTAGTTTTGCAACTTCTATTTAGAGAAATAATAGTGAAAAAATATATTTTGTCTAGTAATTCGCTTGAAATAAAGAAGTAACATACGTAAATTCGTACGATTTCGTGAACAAATGTAGTAAACAATTTTCTCGTAGTGTTAACTTTTGTTATGATAAGCATAGCCTATTTAAATTTAGGATAGAGAAAAGAGGTTTATAAATGAAGCGTTATCAAAAAATAATTGGTCTTATGGTTGTATTTTGTCTCTTTGTACTTGCTGGATGTAGTGGATCAGGTTCAAAGCTTCGTAAACCATTAAATTGGGATTTAGAAACTTTCCAATTTACAAATCAAGATGGAAAGCCATTTGGTACAAAAGATTTAAAAGGGAAAGTTTGGGTTGCAGATTTTATGTTCACAAACTGTCAAACAGTTTGTCCGCCAATGACTGCTAATATGGCAAAATTACAGAAAATGGCGAAGGAAGAGAAATTAGATGTTCAGTTTGTATCATTTAGCGTAGATCCTGACCTTGATAAGCCAGAAAACTTGAAAGCTTTCATTCAAAAGTTTACAGAAGATACAAGTAACTGGAACCTGTTAACAGGTTATTCGTTAGAAGATATTACAAAGTTTTCAAAAGATAATTTCCAATCACTTGTAGATAAACCAGAGAATGGTCAAGTTATACATGGAACATCATTTTATTTAATTGATCAAAACGGAAAAGTAATGAAAAAGTATAATGGTATTAGCAATACGCCGTATGAAGACATTATACGTGATATGAAACGATTAGCAGAATAAAAAGAGGGGTGCAGATTAAAGCACCCTTCTTTTTTACATTAATCTATGGATAAAATGTCATGTTGCTGTGGAAGTTTTGGTGCCCGAATTTCTAACACGCCATTTTGATATGAAGCCTTCGCTGCTTTTTTATTAATTGAATACGGCAACTTAATTAATCTTGATGCTTCTGAAATGGAACGTTCTCGGCGATAATAGTTATGGGATGTTTGCTCTTCTTCTTCCAGTATCTCTTCTTTTACAGAGACTTTTAAGTATTCATTTTGTATTTCAATTTGAATTTGTTCTTTTTGTATACCTGGTAGTTCAGCTGTAACAACAAGTTCTTCGCCAACTTCGTATAAATCTACAGGGAATGTTAATAAACGATTTCCTTTTTGGAAAAAATGATTTAAATCAGCAATTACATTGCGAAGTGGTGTTTGCTCGAAGAAATCATCAATTTGCTTTAAATAATTGCGAACCGGTGGGCGAGAAGAGTCTTTTTTTTCTTCACTCATGGTATTCCCTCCTAGAAATCAATTTGCAATATCATATGACAAAAGCGGAGAAAGGTGATTGCCTAATTTTCATGTTTTCATAAAAAATTGTTAAAAATGTGAAATGGAGTGATTTTTTTATAGTTTTTGGTCGCCATATTCAGTTGATTATGCTAGTATAAATAGGGTTGATATAGTAGTATAGAGACAGAATGAAAACTGAAAGAGGGTAAGAAGTATGTGTGGTTTTGTAGGATGTTTATGTGAAAACCCTAGAGAGTTTTCAGAAACAGAAAAACATCAATTTGAAAATATGAACACGATGATTTTCCACCGTGGTCCAGATGACGAAGGATATTTTCGTGATGAGCATGTACAATTTGGCTTCCGCCGTTTAAGTATCATTGACTTAGAGGCAGGACATCAGCCGCTAACTTATGAAAATGATCGATATGTAATTATTTTTAATGGTGAAATTTACAACTATGTAGAATTACGTGAAATGTTACTTGAAAAAGGTGCAACGTTTGCAACGCAATCTGATACAGAAGTTATCATTGCATTGTATGCACATATGAAAGAAAAATGTGTAGACTACCTTCGTGGTATGTTTGCATTTATGATTTGGGATCGTGAAGAAAAGAAACTTTTCGGTGCACGTGACCACTTCGGTATTAAACCTTTATACATCGCACAACAAGGTGATACTACATTCTTCGCATCTGAGAAGAAAAGTATTATGCATGTGATGGAAGATAAAGGCGTTAACCCAACGTCATTACAACATTATTTTACGTACCAATATGGTCCAGAGCCAGAAACATTAACAATTGATGTTAATAAAATCGAACCTGGTCATTATTTCGTAAAAGAAATCGGTAAAGAGATGGAAATCCATCGCTACTGGAAACCTTATTTCAATGCTTCAAGTGCAACGAAAGAGGAGCATATCCAAGCAATTCGTGATGTGTTATATGATTCAGTAAAAGTGCATATGCGCAGTGATGTACCAGTAGGTTCATTCTTATCTGGTGGTATCGATTCATCTATCATCGCTTCTATCGCAAGAGAAATGAATCCAAATCTTTTAACATTCTCTGTTGGGTTTGAGCAACGTGGTTTCAGTGAAGTTGATGTTGCGAAAGAAACTGCTGAGAAATTAGGCGTTAAAAACCATAACGTATTCATTTCAGCGAAAGAGTTTATGGATGAGTTCCCAAAAATCATTTGGCATATGGATGATCCTTTAGCAGATCCAGCAGCTGTACCGTTGTACTTCGTTGCTAAAGAAGCACGTAAGCATGTAACAGTTGTTCTTTCAGGCGAAGGTGCAGACGAGCTATTTGGTGGTTATAACATTTATCGTGAGCCAAACTCACTGAAAATGTTCTCTTACATTCCTAGCCCAGGTAAGAGCGTTCTAAAAGCACTAAGTGGTGCTCTTAAAGAAGGCTTTAAAGGAAAGAGCTTCCTAGAGCGTGGATGTACGCCAATTGAAGAGCGTTACTATGGAAACGCGAAAATCTTCCGTGAAGAAGAGAAAGCTGAATTAATGAAGTATTACAATGAAAGTGTTAACTATATGGATATCACGAAACCATTGTATAACGAAATTAAAGATTATGATGATGTAAGCAAAATGCAGTACATTGACATGTTCACATGGTTACGCGGTGACATTTTATTAAAAGCTGATAAAATGACAATGGCAAACTCATTAGAACTTCGTGTACCGTTCTTAGATAAAGAAGTATTCGATGTTGCATCTAAAATTCCAACTGAATTTAAGATTGCTAACGGAACTACGAAAGCTATTTTACGTGAAGCAGCACGCGGAATCGTTCCAGATCACGTATTAGATCGTAAAAAACTTGGATTCCCAGTACCAATTCGTCACTGGTTAAAAGACGAAATGCATGATTGGGCTATCAATATTATAAACGAGAGTAAGACAGAGCATTTAATCGACAAACAGTATGTATTAAACTTACTGGAAGCACATTGTGCAGATAAAGGCGATTATAGCCGTAAAATTTGGACTGTACTTGCGTTTATGGTATGGCATCAAATTTATGTTGAGCATAAATACGATACGAATAAGTTCCACGAAGAAACGAAACGTGCGTATAGCTTAGTTTAATTAGAAAAACCTTAAGATCGTATATGGTCTTAAGGTTTTTTTCATAAATAGGACGTATTATTGATACAATAATAGTAAAAGGATGGACAACATATGATTACGTTTGAAAAAGTAACTGTAGAAAATGAAAACGTTGTAAAAGAAATGTTTCGCTCACATAGTTTAAGTGAGAAACAGGTACAGTATTGTGTGAAAGTCGATGATACATATATTGGTGTAATAGATTATCGTGTTCAAGGGGAGACTGCGATTTTATCTCAGTTAATTATTCACTTTGACTATCAAAGTTACGGTTATGGGACAAATACATATTTCACATTTGAAATGATGATGAAAGAAAGAAATGTGAAAGAGATAAAGGTATTACAAACGGAATTAACAGAACCAGTGAAATCTTTCATAGAGAGCTTTGGATTTAATGTGGAAGACGGAATATATGTGAAGAAAATATAGCGATGAGTAGTTATGCGGGATAAATATAAGGCAGGTGGATGTATGACGATGACTTCTGGTCTTGTATTAATTGGAGGGTGTTTTTTAGTAGCGGAGCTAAGCCATATGTTTATTCGAAAAAGAATGAATAAGAAGAGAAAGCCGTATGAATTACAATATGCTCCAGTGTTTTTCCTTTTGTTTTGTATGCTACTTACATTACAAAACATAACGAACTTTCCACCTCTTTTAAATGTTTTTTTAAAGTTCGGTTTGCTGTATAGTACCACTGGCATAGCCCTTTTATTTCTTTTATTTTGCATACGTTATATTCACTATCAATCGTATATATTTATATTAAATTGGTTAAAGCAAAATGATAGAAACCGCCTTACATAAGGCGGTTTTTTTATTTACGTTATGTATTGACTGGAATTACAATTACTTTCTTATGCCCATTACTTTTTTACATGTTACGCTTAAAAAATTTGAGTAGTAAATAGGTACAAAAATATTTTGAATAAAAATGAGGGCGGAATTATATATATTGAAAAAGTTTTCTGATATATCTATTGACAATGTATGAGATATACATTAATCTTTAAGTGTAAATGATAATCAATTTCATCTAGGAGGGCTTATGACACGCACTAAAAATATTCTTATACTTTGCGTTATGTTACTAATGGTCGTAATCGCAGGGTGCGGTAAAGAAGAAGAGAAGAAAGATAAAGATACATTAGTAAAGGCAAAAGATTCTTATAGTATAAAGCATGCAATGGGCGAAACGACAGTAAATGGTACGCCAAAAAGAGTTGTTGTTTTAACAAATGAGGGTGCTGAGGCACTTTTAACTGTTGGAGTAACGCCGGTTGGAACGACGAAACCACGAGCTGGTGATGAATGGTATCCTCATTTAGCGAAAGAGTTAAAAAATACGAAAGTAGTAGGAACTGAGCGTGACATTAATTTAGAAGCAGTAATGAAGCTTCAGCCGGATTTAATTATCGGAAATAAAATGCGTCACGAAAAAATATACGAGCAGTTAAAAGAAATCGCGCCAACAGTATATGCTGAAACATTACGCGGTGATTGGAAAGAAAACTTCACACTTTATACAAAAGCTGTAAATAAAGAAAAAGAAGGGCAAAATGCTCTAAATGATTATAAAAAGCGTATTGCAGCAATAAAAGGACAATTAGGTGATAAAATTAATTCTAAAGTTTCAATTATTCGCTTCGTCCCTGGTGATGTTCGTATTTATCAAAAAAATTCATTCTCAGGTGTTGTATTAAATGATATTGGATTTAAACGACCACCATTACAAGATAAAGATGAATTTGCAATTAAAGGAATTACAAAAGAGCAAATTCCAAATATGGACGGGGATTATTTATTCTATTTCACATCTGATAAAGACGCGGATAAGAATAATGAAGGAAATACATTAGCAAAAGAATGGACAGAAGATCCACTATTTAAACAACTGCAGGCTTCTAAAGATAATAAAGTATTCCAAGTAGATGAAGTGATTTGGAATACAGCAGGTGGTATTGTAGCTGCAAATCTTATGTTAGATGATATTGAAAAATATTTTCTGAAGTAAATGAATAATCTAGTGCATCACTTTAAATAGGTGATGCACTTTTTATTTTGTTAAAATACAGAAAATTCCTTCTTTTGAGTGTGCATAAGTTGTACAATTAAAATAATCATGAAATAAAGGAGTGGGAATAAATGAAAGCTACTCATAAAGATTGGGTTTTATTTAACGGAAGAATTGTAAATACGAAGGAAGAACAGCCGATGATTCCATTAGAGGAGAGAGGCTTTCAATTTGGTGATGGTATATACGAGGTATTCAGACTATATGATGGGAAGCCACATTTATTAGATTTACATTTAGAACGATTCTTTCATTCTATGGAAGAAATAAAATTAATTCCACCGTTTACTAAGGAAGAGTTAGTGGAAGAGTTATATCAAATGATTGAAAAAAATCAATTTCAAGAAGATGGTAATGTATATTTGCAAATATCAAGAGGTGCTCAAGCACGTAATCATGTATATGAGTCAAATATGCAACCAACATATTTTGCAAACATTGTTTCTTTTCCAAGGCCAATCACGGCTATGGAACGAGGAATAAAAGTTACTGTAGAAGAGGATATACGCTGGAAGTTTTGTCATATAAAATCCTTAAATCTGCTACCTAATATTATGATTAAAAATAAAATAAACGAACAAGGCTATCAAGAAGCGATATTAGTACGAGAAGGAATTGTAACGGAAGGGTGTCATTCAAATTTCTTTATGGTGAAAAATAATAAATTGATTACACATCCGGCTGACAATTTCATTCTACACGGCATTACACGTCACTACGTTATTACATTAGCGAAAGAGTTACATATTGAAGTAGAAGAAAGAGAATTTTCACTTCAAGAAGTGTATGAGGCCGATGAATGCTTCTTCACAGCGACGCCACTTGAAATATTCCCAGTCGTTCAAATTGGTGACGAGCAGTTCGGAAAAGGCGAAATAGGACCGATTACAAAGAAACTCCAAGTTGCATATGAAGAAAGTATTCGTTTGTTTAAAGTTACGAACTAATATTGAAGAAAAAAGCTGGTATTACTCCAGCTTTTTTTCATGATATAATTCAAGCATAGGACAAGATTTGAAAACGCTGTAAAAAGGGGATTTAATGTATGAATTATGAAGATTTTAAAGAAGTAATTCACGGTAGACGAAGTGTTAGAAAGTTCACGGAACAAGAAGTAGCCACTAGTGATATAAAAGATATTATTGATTGTGCTCGTTATGCACCGAGTGATACAAACTCACAAACTTGGGAGTTCTTGGTCATTATGAACCGAGAGAAAATTAAAGAAATTGAACAAATGACATGGGATGCATTACATAAACTTGCGGCAAAAGCGGCAAAAAACGGAGAAGAGAAAGCGGGGAAATTACTTACACGTTCTTTTGGACCATATGCAACAGCTTTCTCGGAGGCACCAGTATTAATCGTATGTTTGGCAACGCCATATGAATCAAAGTTTCGTGAAAAGATATTTGATCCGATTGCTTTTGTTCCAGCTTCAGTTTGGGAAGAAGAAGGAATTAAGAGCAGTTGTTTAGCGGCACAAAACTTAATGTTGGCTGCACATGCGAAGGGGCTTGGTACATGCCCAATGACAGGACCGGTATTGTTAGCTCAAGATGAACTACGACAATATTTACAAATTGAGCCTGAAAAACAAATAAATATGGTTATATCGCTCGGTTTTCCGAAAGATAAGCCGAAGAAACTTCCAAGAAAAGAAGTAGATGAGATTACAACATTTGTTTTTTAAAGTTCAAAATAAAAGGACATTGAATAAACAATGTCTTTTTATTTTGGATAGGTATGTAATTAATCTGTTAGGCTAAAATGATAGATAAGAGGGAATTACTATTTATCCCAATTTATTTCATAAAAAAAATTAATGTTCTATTAAGGAAAGTATGATACATTAATCGTGAGCAATATTCTATTTGTTCATGAAAGTGTTGAAAATAGTTTTAAAATTTAAAAGTTATTTTTGTATAATAAATTATAATGAAATGACAGGGGGGATGAATTTTGAAAAAATTCATAATCACTGGATTGTCTGTATTGTTATTAGCCGGTTGCGGCGCTCCACAAGAAAAAGAGGGTGCGCAATCAAAGCAGGAAGAAAGAGTTGTAAACGCAAGTAATGAGAATATAGTAGTATTTCCTGAAGGAGCAGTGCCAGTCGGAGAAGGAAAAGTAAAAGTTATTACACCAGACGGTACTTCTGAGAATGGTAATATACCAGCTGTATTCATTAAAAAGGATACTTTAATTCAACACGTTGAATTAGAGCTCTCTAATTTTCAAAATGATAAAGAAACATTCGTATTTGTAGATCGAGTGTTTGCAGATAAATATCAAGTAACTAGTACAACACAGACAACAGTACAATTAAAAGAAAAGACGCTTGAAACAGGTAGTCATACGATTACGGCAGTTCAGTATGAAAACAATGATCCGAAAGGAAAGGTTATTAGTTTTAATCAAGCAACATTCGAAACAAAACCAGCGTCATAAGAAGAATAAAAAGTACATTGCTCAAAAAGTAGTGTACTTTTTTGTTTATACTAGAGGATGTAATAGTGAATCACTTGTTTTGTTTTCTAATATGATTAAATTAGGAAGAGATCACTCGTTACTACTATGACAGAAAAAGCGGTTGAAGAGGTGAACCGGTATATTTGTATCTTCTTGATTAATATGATGATGTCAGTAATTTGGTTTATGATGCAAGTTACGTTCCATTATCAAATTTATGACTTATCGATAGGGTCTATTTGTTTTACCATTGTTTAGCTATTATATGATAAACTCGGAATAAGGTAAGTTTCAGAAGAAAAATGTAGGTATTTCATTTGAAATGTCGAATAGTACGTACGATGTCGTAATAACAAATTTTCTATTGTTTACTGTGAAACAGGAGAAGGAGAGATAGTAATGAAACGAGCTCTTATAAATATTGATTATACATATGATTTTGTAGCAGAGAAAGGTGCTTTAACTTGCGGTAAGCCAGGCCAAGAAATTGAGAAGGAAATTGTCCATTTAACGAAGCAATATATTGAAAATGGAGATTATGTTGTCTTTGCGATCGATAAACATGAAGAAAATGATGTATATCATCCTGAATCAAAATTATTCCCGCCTCATAACATAACGGGTACAAATGGAAGAGATTTGTTTGGTGAATTACAAGATGTGTACGAAACATATAAAAATGCAGAGAATGTATATTACATGGATAAAACGCGATATAGTGCATTTGCAGGAACAGACCTAGAGATGAAGTTACGAGAAAGAGGAATAGAAGAAGTGCATCTTGTAGGGGTTTGTACTGATATTTGTGTTCTTCACACAGCCGTAGATGCTTATAACAAAGGATTTAAAATTGTAGTTTATGAAAAGGCAGTTGCATCTTTTAGTGCGCAAGGGCATGAATTTGCACTTGGACATTTTAAATCTTGCTTAAACGCAGAAGTGAAGTGAAAAAAAAGAGGCCTTTAAAAAAAGGTCTCTTTTTACGTTTAAATTGAGACGAGGTTTTGCTCAATTAATTTTTTTATAAATGGGCTAATATTCTCTGGTAGCTTATCAAAATCAAAAAATTGTACACTTAATGATTCGATCCCATCAGCTTTTAGCAAGCCGCCTTTAATGTCTTTGCAAAGATATGCGATTGTTATAGGATAAAACTCATCCCCGTTTGGTAATTTTACAAAAAATTCTTTTCCAGAAAATACGCTTATTAACTGTAAGGTTCCTATTTCAATCCCTGTTTCTTCGAACACTTCTCGTCTCCCAGCTTCTTCTGTTGATTCACCAAGTTCAACGAATCCACCAGGGACACCCCAAATACCATTCTGCCTTTGTTGAAGTAATATTTGTCCTTGTTTATTGAAAACAGCTACAGCAACTCCTGCTAGATTGAGTGGTCTTGATCCGACAACTTTTCTAAGTTCTTCAATATATCCCATTGTATGTAACCTCCGTAAGAAAAAATAAGAGCAAATATACTATTCGTTGTTGTGTAAATATTTTCCTCTTTATAAGAGGGAGAGATGTCCTATAACCTATTTGTTTTATTTGGTAAAATATACATCAAAAAAGGTCAAACAAAATCTTTGACCTTTTTTGACCAAGTGTTATAATAAAGATAGAAAGAGATAATCTTTCATTCATAAATAATAAGGAGGAAAAAATATGCGTAATTTATTTCCAGAGATAACAAAACGTCAAAATGGTATTTTTGATTTTGGGCCTTCTTTATTAGAAGGGATGACAGATGCTTTCTTTAAACCGATGAACATGGATACTTTTAAAGTAGATGTTCATGAACAGTCTGATAAATATACAGTAAAAGCAGATTTACCTGGTTTTCAAAAAGAAAACATTCAAGTTGAATTTGAACAAGATGTATTAACGATTCAAGCAACTAATCATAATGAAGTAGAAGAAAAAAATGAGAATGGCATATATATTCGTAAAGAACGTTCTATAGGTTCTGTAACTCGACGCTTTAATTTTCAACAAGTTGAGGAAGAAAATGTTAAAGCAAATTATAAAGATGGCGTACTGACAATTGAATTGCCAAAATTGAAAGAAGAAAAAAACAGTAAAACAACAATTAATATCGAATAAAAGAGCTGATAAATTCAGCTCTTTTTTTATCTAGTTAATGAATAAATTAGTTGAAATCGTAATGAGTAGAATAAAGTTTTAACGTTTAAAAAATTTCACGATTAGCTCCCCTTAGGTTATTAAAAAGGGTATATTTAAAGGGAAAGGAAAAGAACAGCTAGACATACTGTTTAAAGTGAATTAGTAATAAAGCCAAAATACATAGTAAGGGTAGCAGCATTTTAGAGTAGATAATAGATTGTTCTAGAACAAACTGAGACGATTATGAATTTTTTAATTAGTAAGGAAGTGGTTAGATGAGTTTATTAACGTATACTGAAGAATTTTTTAATTATGTAAGAGAGTTTTTACTTTTAAGATTTTTACTATTTGCTTTCGTTCTAATCATTATTTCATTTGTCATAAACCGCATTATTGATTGGTTTTTTAGGAAATCAAGCTTTTTTGATGAAGAGGTAGAGCAAACGATTCAAAGTGTGATTCGATCTATTTTTAGATATATCATTATCATTAGTCTAATCATATATTTAATTAGCCAATTTGTAGATATAAAAAGTATCATTGCAGGCGCAGGGATAGCGGGGGTTGTTATCGGTTTTGCTGCACAACAGATGCTGAAAGATGTTATATTAGGCTTTGCGAGATTAGCGGACAAAGAGTTTCGTGTTGGCGATTTTGTTACTTTTAACGGAACAAACTCAGGAACGATTGAGGAAATTAGTATTCGTTTTATGCAAATTCGTGAATGGTCAGGAAAACTCCTTACCATACCACACGGAGAGATTAGAACGATACAAAATTTTAATAAAGGCTGGATGCGCGTAATTGAACGAATTACGGTAAGTTATCAGGAAGATCCGACAAGAGTTAAGGGATTGTTAGAGGAAGTTTGTGTGAACTGTAATGAAAAATTGGCCTCAAGTCTTTATAAAGTAGAGGATGAAGCTGTTGAACCTTTTAAATATGTAGGTGTTACAGATTTAAATCCGAATCTGAAATACGTTGGATATGAATTTTGTATTACAGGTTTAATAAAGCCAGAAGATTATTTTGAAACTTCTAGACAAGTAAGATTTGAATTAATGTCTATATTTCATAAGAATCGAGTACAAATGCCAGCAGCAAATATGGTCGTTACTACTGAAAGTTTACAGCATACCCATAGCGGACAATCTGTATCGGACAGCTAAAGTAGAATAGTTTGGTAACGGAAATGCTGCTTTCAACATTGGATAGAAAAATAATAATAAAATGATCGATATAAACAAAGAGCTGAAGAAATTCAGTTCTTTTTAATTTGTAGAATTTAGAAATTTCTTAATGTTATAATGATAGATGGTGATGAAAATGAACTTTGAAGAAAAAGAGATGCATCGTTTAGAGGCATTAAAAGCAATTGCTGAATTATTAAATGAAGCAACAGACTTACAAGACATGTTGGAAAAAGTGTTACATACATTGTTACAAGTTATGAATTTGCAAACAGGCTGGATCTTTTTTATTGATGAAAGTGGAAAGCACCGTATGCTTGTGGATGAAAACTTACCGCCAGCTCTTACGTGGCAAGAGAAGAAGCCGATGTGTGAAGGAGATTGTTGGTGTGTAGAGCGTTTTGTGAATGGAAGATTGGAAAAAGCGACAAATATTATTGAATGTAAGCGAATAGAGGATGCGATTGAATGTAATTGGGGAGATACCGAAAATGTTACGCACCATGCGACAATTCCCCTTAGGTCTGGATCGGAGAAGTTTGGTCTATTAAATGTCGCCTCTCCTCAAAAAACACATTTTTCAGAGGAAGAATTAGCATTATTAGAATCGATTGCATTTCAAATAGGAACAACTATACAACGTATTCAATTAGTAGAGAAAGAACGTAAATATGTAGTTGTAGCAGAACGAAATCGACTTGCACGTGATTTACATGATTCAGTAAAACAATTGTTATTTTCTATCATGTTAACCGCAAAAGGTACGCTAAATATGACGCAAGATAGAGACTTGCAAGAGATGTTGAGCTATATTGGAGAATTATCACAGGAAGCATTACAAGAGATGACACTCTTGATTTGGCAATTAAGACCGGAAGGATTAGAGAAAGGGTTAGCTGAAGCAATTAAAAATTACGGAAAGTTGTTAGGAATTCACGTGGAAGTTCGAATTGATGGAATGGTTTCAATTGGTGATGAAATAGAAGAAGTTTTATGGCGTATTAGTCAAGAAGCGATACATAATTGTAAAAAACATGCTTCGTGTGAAAAGGTACATGTTCTTTTAAAAATAGAAGATAACGAGTTATATTTTTGCATAGAGGATAACGGAATAGGATTTATACAAGATCAGGTACGAGAGTCAGCACTCGGTTTAAAAAGTATGAAGGAACGTATTCAGTTAATGAGGGGATCATTTCAAATAAAAACGGAGCTGAAAAAAGGTACGAAAATTGAAATTCAATTGCCAGTTTGAAGGGGAGAAGAAGGTTGAAAATTAAATTACTACTAGTTGAGGATCATCATATCGTTCGAAGAGGACTTGTATTCTTTTTGAAAACGAGAGAAGAATTTGAAATTGTTGGGGAAGCAGAAAATGGAGAAGATGCGTTAACATTCGTCCAAACAAAAAGGCCAGATGTAGTATTAATGGATCTATCAATGCCGAAGATGGATGGCATCGAAGCAACAAAACGAATAAAACAATATGATGAAACGATAAAGATACTAATATTAAGCAGTTTTTCAGAGCAAGATTATGTTTTACCAGCACTTGAAGCCGGAGCAGATGGTTATCAATTAAAAGAAGTACAACCTGAGCAACTTGTAGCTTCTATTATTGCAGTACATGAAGGAAATACGAATTTTCATCCGAAAGTAACACCAGCACTATTAGGACGATCAGTAGTCAAGAAAGAAAAAGAAAACCCTTTTTCTATGTTAACGAAAAGAGAACAAGAAGTACTTCGTGAAATTGCGCAAGGGCGAAGTAATAAAGAAATTGCAGCAGTGCTTCATATTACAGAACAAACTGTAAAAACACATGTTTCAAATGTTTTAGCTAAATTAGAAGTAGATGATCGTACGCAAGCTGCATTATATGCGGTGAAATATGGGGTTATTTAGGAGGAGTGTATGAAAGTAAGGACTACATTACAGCGGTACATGTCAAGTTTGTCTGAGGCTAGTTATTTTAATGGTACGGTACTAATTGCAAAAAATGATGAAATATTGTTAAGTGAAGCATTTGGAACAGCGAATTTCACATTTAACATTCCTCATACTATTGATACAAAATTTCGAATTGGTTCATTAACGAAAGGGTTTACCAGTACAGCAATTTTACAATTAGAAGAACGTGGATTGCTCTCGGTAGAAGACTCAATTTCAAAATATATAGAGGGATTCTCTTATGGAGAAGATGTTACAATTCACCACCTATTAACTCACACATCGGGTATTTCAAATTTTACAAGTTGGCCTAATTATTGGTCGGATATAATGAGAAAATCTGTATCTAAAGAAGACATTGTGCATGTATTAAAGACGTACCCGTTAGAGTTTAAACCAGGTGAGAGATATAGTTATACAAATTCTGGTTATATTTTATTAACAATTATAATCGAAAAGATTACTGGTTTATCATATAAAGAATATATACATAAATATATATGTCAACCACTTCAAATGCATAATACCGGATGTGAGGATGAGGGTAGAGAAATAGTAGAATCTTTATCAACAGGATATACGATATTTGGAGATATAAAACAAACTGAACATATTGATATGTCATTTCCATTAGGGGCATATGGAATGTATTCGACAGTTAAAGATTTGTTTAAATGGCATAAAGCATTGCGTAGTAGAGAGGTGATTTCAGAAAGTTCACTTCAAAAAATGTTTACTGCATATTCGGATCATTATGGATATGGTTGGGCTATTGAACAAGAAGAATATATTTCTACTAGTCATTTTGGTGATATAAATGGTTTTGTGAATTATTTGATTCGATATGAAAAAGATAATGTTTGTATTATTGTACTAAGTAATATAAATATTACACCGGTCATAGAGATTGCAAATAACATAGCTAAGATTATAAATGGGGAAGAGATTCAGATGCCGAGACCTATAAAGGTGTATGAGGTGAATTTTTTCGATAAATTAAAATGTGTGGGGAAATATATAACAGAAAACAATGAAGTAATTCAAGTTATAGAAAAACAAAATAAACTCTATGTTATAGTGCCGAAACGTTATGGTGTATTGTATAAACTTGAGCTGTATCTTTGTTCTTTTCAAGAGGAAGTTGCAATGTTTCGAACGAAATACGTTGATGAAAAAATAAAAATAAATACAAAAACAGGATCATTATCTTTTGAAGATGTTACGAAAAAATGCATAAAAGCTAATAAAATATATAGTGAAGCTGAATAAAGGTTTTTCTTCTTTCAATAATTAGGTACAATAAAGTGAAACTTTAATCAGTGGAGGGGCTATTCCCCACTGATTATTAGCGCATACCAATTGTGTTTTTACGGGATAAAGCTATGATGGAGGGAGAAGATATGCTATGCCTGGTACAAGAAGTGGGATTGGAAAGATTCAAGCTTCGTTAAACGGTTTATCACCGAAATTGCGAAGTATTGCTGAACATATTTTAAAACATCCACAAGATGTTGTACATAAATCTATTACTGAATTAGCAGAAGTTACGAATAGTTCCGAGGCTACGATATTTCGCTTATGTAAACACCTTGGTTTGCAAGGGTTCCAAGATTTAAAGATTACATTAGCTCGTGAAATTGTCCATACACCGATGCAAAATATTCATGAAGAAGTATCAGCAGAAGACAGTATGGTAACTGTTGCTAAAAAAGTTTTTCATTCACATATTACAGGACTACAAGATACATTGCATTTGTTAAATGATACGGCATTAGAGCAAGCTGTAAAAGCTTTGCAAGAAGCAAATCGAATCGAGTTTTACGGAAATGGTGGTTCTGGTATTATTGCGATGGATGCATATCATAAATTTATGAGAACGGGTATTTCATGTATTGCTCATACTGATTCGCATTTTCAAATTATGGGAGCAGGTTTACTCTCGAAAAATTCAGTTGTTATCGGCATTTCTCATTCTGGTAGCAATAAAGGGTTACTGGAAGCGTTAGAAGTAGCGAAAGCAAGAGGAGCTAAAATTATTGCGATTACGAGCTATCAGAAATCGGCATTAAGTCAACTGGCTGATATTACATTATACACTTCAACACGTGAAACGGAATTCCGCACAGAAGCAAGTTCATCAAGATTAGCGCAGTTAAGTTTATTAGATACTTTGTACGTTGGGTTATCGTTACAACGCCAAGAAGAAACGTTGCAAAATTTACAAAGTATCCGTGAAACAATTTCGATGAAACGAATATAAAAAAGAGGCTGTCCCAAAAGGTGCTTTTTAGCCAAAATCGAATAAAAAGTGAAAGGCAGAAATGTTGATTTTATAACGTTTCTGCCTTTTCAATTTCATGTGATCTTACTTCGAAAGAGACTTATGAGACAGCCCCTTTTTTATTAGTGAATAGTTTATTTATTTTCTTGTAGAAATATGTGACTTACTTATAGCCAGTGATGACTCTCATTTAAAAAAATAAAAAACGATTTATACAACAATTCAAACATTGTTCATAATTTCACAATTTGTTTTTGAAGTGTCATGTTATGATGAACATGTAATGATGATTGAACACTTAAACTTGGCACAATGATTAGCCAAACTAGTGAAGACAGAAGTTATGAGATGAACTCATGAAAAATTCTAAAACACTAAAGGGGAGATCACATATGAAAGCAGTAGTAGTTAATAAAAATAGTAAAGCAAACATTGAAATTATTGAAAAGGAATTACGTCCGTTACACTCAGGTGAAGCGCTAGTAGATGTAGAGTATTGTGGAGTTTGTCATACTGATTTACACGTTGCAAATCATGATTTTGGAAACACAGATGGCCGTATTCTTGGTCATGAGGGTATAGGTATTGTGACGAAAATTGCTGATGATGTTACTTCACTAAAGGTGGGGGACCGTGTAAGTATTGCATGGATGTTCCAATCTTGTGGGCGTTGTGAATATTGCGTAACGGGTAGAGAAACATTTTGCCGTGAAGTGAAGAATGCTGGTTATTCAGTAGATGGTGGTATGGCTGAACAATGTATTGTTACAGCAGATTATGCGGTGAAAGTACCAGAAGGATTAGATCCTGCTCAAGCATCATCCATTACATGTGCGGGTGTAACTACATATAAAGCTATAAAAGTATCGGATATTAAACCTGGCCAACCTATCGTCATCTATGGTTGTGGTGGATTAGGTAACCTAGCTATTCAATATGCTAAAAACGTATTTGGTGCAAAGGTAATTGCAGTAGATATTAATGACGATAAATTAGCCTTAGCAAAAGAGGTTGGCGCTGATATGACTATCAATCCAATTTCTCAAGGTCCTGCTGATAAGATTGTTCAAGAAGAGTTTGGTGGTGCTTATGCAGCTGTAGTAACAGCCGTTTCTAAAGTAGCATTCAACTCAGCAGTAGATGCGGTACGTGCTTGTGGTAAAGTCGTTGCAGTAGGTTTACCAGTGGAAACGATGGATTTAAACATTCCACGACTTGTACTAGATGGAATTGAAGTAGTTGGTTCTTTAGTCGGTACTCGTAAAGACTTAGAAGAGGCATTCATGTTCGGTGCAGAAGGAAAAGTAGTGCCGGTCGTTCAAACTTGTTCTCTAGATAAAGTACAACATGTATTCGAAGAAATGGAACAAGGTAGAATTCAAGGACGTATGGTAATCGATTTTAAACACAATAATTGTGATTGCAATTCACTTTAAATATAAAAAGTATGAGTCTAGCTAAAGACATGTAAAAAAGTTAGGCGACAAAAAGAAGATGATCCCTGTTAAATGCAGGGATCATCTTCTTTGCATTCCACTACTATCAATATCGAGTAATGGGAAAGGATTAAAGGTTCACTTTATCTACAAACGAAAAAGAATCTTTACTTTTAACAAATTTTTTACGATCTGGAACGCTTTGAATTGCTACAACTTGCGTATCTCTTGCTTTCAGTGCATCTTGAATCCCGATTGTCATAAGCTTAATAAATAGAATCGTAATAAAGAATGAAGCAAGGGTGTAAAAAATAATCCACCATGAAAGATTCATTTCATTACGATTTAATCCAATAAGTCCTGCCCAATCATTAGATAGAGAAACAGGTTTCAGCACTCCGTCATAGAGTTCCCGCATTTGTATCCCGCCAATTACAATGTTAAGCAACGCTAAATGGATAACGAGTATGAGTGTTTGGACGATATGTTCCATAAATAATACAAATAAGCGGTCAAGTAATAAGACTCGTAAGTGTTTTTTCATAATATGAAAACGGCTAGCACCCAATAATTGTGAACTTAAAATGTAATCTCGTTTCATAAATTCATCAACCTCTGAGGATATATATAAAGAAAGTGTAGGCAGAGCGACGAAAATAAGTACGAGTACTTGATAAAACGTAAATGAAATATTTGGATTTAACCCATCAGCATTTGATGTGATTACAATATTAACGGGTGTGATGAGTATGAATGCGATAAATAAAGTTGGAATATAATAAAAAACTTCTGAGCATGCCTGGAAAAATCTCTTGAGTTTTGGAGCAAATAAACTTAAGAGGATTCCTATACATGTTCCGCATAAAATTCGAAAGAAGCTAATTGCCATGGCTAATAAAATAGTGAATTTTGCTCCTTCTATAATTTGTAAGAAAACAGACTCACCAAAACGATCAGATCCAAAAGGCGGAATTAACGATGGTGGAAAGGGGGCCTTTCCAAGTAATTCGTTATTGTCATTGTAAAGTAACTGTGGAGGTTTTGGGATGTTATCTTTAAAGAACCAACTATAAATAAAACTAGCTGAAATAAGTATGAATAAATAAGTGAAACCGATTAAAAAGCGTTTTGATTTCCAAATAGATTTCATAATGCTACTCCTTTCAAGTGCTTGTGCCATCTATTCATCATGAATGAGATTATTTGAAAAATAGTATAAAACGGTAAAATAATCATGACCAGTATGATAAATGCAGCGGGAGGTGAAATAAACGCCTTATTAAATAAAAATTGAATAATGCCATCCATATTAAAAACAAATTCTAAAATGAATAAATTAGAAAGTAAGAAAACAAAAATCGTTTTTAAATGGTGGAAGAAGTGGATAGATATATTTTTGAATAAATGAATGCGTAGTATATAACTTGATGAAAGGCCCTTTCCATAGGCAACTTCTACATAATCTTTTCCATGTTCTTCTTTTATGTATAACACCATCATCCGAAACATTTGTAATGTAGGTAAGACCGCTAAAGATAAAATAGGGAGTAAATAAGCTCGATTTTCATTAAAAGAAATAATGGTGACAGGAGATTCCCCGAATTTCTTAAGTAACCATATGAAAAATATTTGCAAACAAATCATCATCATCATATCAGGGACAGCTTCTAATATGAACACAATTCGATTTACCCATTTTTTTATATAATCTTTTGCTAAAAAATAAAAAAATGCCATGCTAGCTGATAGAAAGAGCGCAAGTAAAAAGGCTAAAAATAATACAGTAAATGAATATAGGTAAGGTTCTAAAACGGTTGGGAATAAGGGTGTTTTTTTGAAACTACCAAATTTCGGGTCTGATCCTATAACCACTAATGATTCAGGGGAGAAAACATCCTTTAACATAGTAACAATCTGATTAAAAAAAAGAATTGGTTGAAAGGTAAATCCGTTTTGAGTGATAAATAAATAAGGTAAATTTAATAATAGTAACAGTGATAAAAAAATGGATGAAAGCTTAATTGTGAATTGAGATATTTTATGTAACATTAAATCCCTCCGACATCTTTTTACAACATTATACAATAAAGTTTGAAATATTGTTTTATTTTTCTGAAAAATAAAAATATCATTAGATTTTATCCTTTTCAGCAAGAAAACTCCATCTAATTTGTGTTATGGGTGAAACCCAACAATTTAGGTGAGATTGTTTCTTCTTTTAGGTTATGTGTGGGGAATTAAAAAAACTCCTAGGGATCAATGAATACCTAGGAGGGCACCTGCGTCATATAACAAATTTACAATTATGTTGTGTTTTTGTTTGAAATGCATATTGTTTCATATACATTGTAATCAATATATTTAAGTTTATAAGAGTTATACTTTTATCTAAACTCGTAACCAAAATAACCACTAAATCCAAATAGTACTATTGCGGCTGATTTAGATATCCATTTAATTAAGATTGGATTTAGAAAAATTCTAGTAAAATGAACAAAGCCTAAAAGATACCAACAGCTATTATGATAAATGTAGATGTACTTGCATTATCTAATGAAGAGACTAGAACCAGACCGAAGACCCCTATCCAAAATACAATATTAGCCGGTGATAGAGCAATCATAAAAGTTCTTCTATTTTATTCAATTACTATTCTTTTCAATTGTTTCAACAAAAAACAAGATTGTGGTGATTCTTTACATTACTTCTAGCGAGTTACAAAAGTATCTCTTTGTTGAAGTTCATTGCTTAAAACCCCATAAGATCCTTTACATGTTTAGCGTTCTGTTTAGATGTTAGTTTTTCAAGTAATAAAAATGCAACATCAAAAGCTGTACCTGGATTTGAAGATGTAATAATATTTCCATCTTGAACAATTAAATCATTTTGTACTTTTGCACCGAAATTCTTTAACTGCTCTTTTCGTTTACTCGTTGGATGACTGTATGTGGTAGCTTTTTTACCTATAAGAATTCCACTTTTACCAAGTGCTAATGATGCAACACAAATACTTGCAATAGGTTTCTGTTTGACATGAAAATGTTGAATAACATGTAAGAATTCTTTACTGTATGCATCCCGATAAAAACCAGCTTCTTCAAACCCTCCTGGAATAGCTAGTGCATCAAACTCATCCAATTGAATATTATCAACCGTTTTTTCGGGTATGATAGTAAAATTCCAAGTACAAGTTAATTTATCCCGAAGACCAACTGTTATGACCTCGGTTGACCCGTCTCCCTCCCACTTATTCCAACCTAGTACGTCTGTAAATACACTAGCTTCTACTGCTTCAAATCCGTCAGCTAATAATAATAAAATCTTTTTCATATAGTAAATCGCCTCCTAATATCCTTATTTTATATGGATATAAAAAGCTGATGAATAAGTTAAATAAGGATATTTAATTGTTTGGCTTTATTATGTAAAGAATTTAGATTATTATATTTTATAAAAAAAGGTTGGGTACTTTATGGATCAAATTGATAAAAAAATCTTAGGGTTATTACAGTCAAATGCAAAAATTTCAATGAAGGATTTAGCTGAAGTAGTTCACTTATCTTCTCCGTCAGTAACTGAGCGAGTAAGAAAGCTAGAGGCGCAACAAATTATTGAAGGTTACCATGCACATATTTCCCTAAAAAAAATTAACCGCCCAATTTCGGCACTTATTCTGTTTAAATCAACGAATTGTAAAGCGTTATCTAACTTTTGTTATAATCATCCGGATGTAATTGAGTGTTACAGAGTAGCGGGGGAAATTAGCTATATTGTCAAATTAGCAACTGATTCTGTAGAAAGTTTAGAACAATTTATTGATGATTCAATGCAATATGGTACGCCATCAACAAATATTGTATTATCTTCTCATGAAAAAAAGGTAATCGCTCCCTTTATTAGTGAAAAATAAAAATACATGCCTAATCAATTAACTATTACTTTCTTAATGTTTTTTTTGAAAATAGCCCTTATTTTTCGGACTTGTATAAAAAATAAGGGTCTCTAATCATTTTTCTTATATTGTTTTTCAACACCTTTTTCATGCAAATGAGTAAAAAGTAAAGTTTGGAAGGACTATGTATGAATGTGTTGTTAATGAAAGAAAAATAGTGTGTTGCGTAACGAATATAACGTAACTTTACCGCCGGGGGGAATTTAAATTTAGTATGTAAGTGAAATGTCATGAGGGGAATTATATTTTATCATGAAAAAAATTTTCTTTTTAAAACTTGATTAGAGAAAAAATATTTTATATACTAATTCATGTAAACGGTTTACTAGATCATATTTTGCTAGAAACGAAGGGAAGATTCGCATGGAAACAAGGGGGAGAGTAATCGGGATTGATATCGGTACCACAAGTACAAAAACGGTTGTGTTCACAGAAAAAGGAAAAGTCGTTGCATCACATGCAGTAGATTATCCAATTATTCAACCGAACGTTGGATGGGCTGAGCAAGATCCCGATGTAATATGTGCTGCTGTTTATAAAACTGTAAGCGTTGCCATAGAAAAAGGTGACGTGTTACCAGAAGATATTTCTTCAATTGGTATTAGTACAGCAATGCACGCATTAATTGCAGTAGATGAAAAGGGTGTGCCGTTAACGCGCTCTATCATTTGGGCAGATAATCGTAGTACGAAACAAGCGGAAAAATTATTACAACATATGAATGGACATGAAATTTATAGACGTACAGGTACACCAATTCATCCAATGTCGCCACTATCTAAATTACTATGGATGAAAGAAGAGGAACCAAAATTATATAAAAGTGCTTATAAATTTATTTCTATTAAAGAGTATGTTATTTACCAATTGTTTTCACGCTACGTAGTTGATTATTCCATTGCTTCTGCTACAGGGTTATTCAATTTAGAAACGTTAAATTGGGATGTTGATGTGCTGGAAATGTTAAATATTTCTTCAGAACAATTATCAACCCCAGTACCAACTACATATATTTTATCGGGTATGAAACCGGAATTAGCACAAAAGATGGGTATTCGTGAAGATACTCCAGTTGTTATTGGTGCAAGTGATGGTGTTCTTGCGAATGTAGGCGTTGGAGCCATATCGCCTGGATCAGCTGCAATTACGATTGGAACAAGTGGTGCAGTTCGAACAATTTCATCTAATGTTAATACAGATGAAAAAGGAAGAACGTTTTGTTATGCATTAACAGACGAGCACTGGGTGATTGGCGGACCAACGAATAATGGTGGCATATTACTGAGATGGTTACGTGATGAATTTGGTAGCCCAGAACAAGAAGTTGCAAGAAAACTTGGCATTGATCCGTATGATTTATTAATTAAATATGCGGAAAGTGTACCAGCTGGAGCAGGTGGATTGCTATTTTTACCTTTCTTATCTGGAGAACGTGCACCTTACTGGAATGCAAATGCTCGTGGTACATTCTTCGGAATTAATCTTCAGCATAAACGAGAACATTTTATTCGTGCAGTCATGGAAGGGGTTTGTATGAGCGTATATTCTGTTGCACTCGCAATCAGGGATTGTACAGGGCCACTTACTGAAATACGCGTTTCAGGAGGATTTGCGAAATCTGCATTTTGGAGACAAATGTTATCCGATATGATGGGAAAAGAATTGCTTGTTCCTGAAAGTCATGAAGCATCTGCGCTTGGGGCAGCGGCAGTTGCTTTATATGCTGTAGGAAAAATTGATTCTCTTGAAGAGGTTAAGGATTGGATTGATATTGTTCATCACCATGTACCGAATAAAGAAAATACGGCTATATATTTAGAAATGTTTTATATGTATGAACGACTTTATAATCGCTTGAAAGAAGAATTTGATTGTATAGCTGCTTTCCAACGTAAACAATAGGGGGATTGGGAGAAATGGTAGTTGGAATCGTACTAGCGGCAGTTGTCATACTACTTTTACTTATTACGGTAGTAAAATGGCATCCGTTTGTCGCGTTAATTTTAACAGCAATTGGTGTAGGGCTAGCAATGGGAATGCCATTGATTGGAACTTCACCAAAAGATCCAGGGATTATTGATTCTATTAAACTAGGGCTTGGTAATACGTTAGGGTTTTTAGCGATAGTTTTAGCATTAGGAACGATGCTTGGAAAAATGATGGCCGAATCTGGCGGTGCTGAACGAATTGCTAACACATTAATTGATCGTTTTGGGAAGAAACGTGTTCACTGGGCAATGATGTTTGTTGCATTTTTAGTAGGGATTCCGGTATTTTTCCAAGTTGGATTTGTACTACTAATTCCATTGGTATTTACAATTGCATTAGAAACAGGGGTATCACTTATTACAATCGGTATTCCACTAGTAGCAGGATTATCCGTTGTACACGGACTAGTGCCACCGCATCCAGCAGCGATGGCAGCGGTAGGTATTTTTAAAGCAGATGTAGGGAAGACAATTTTATATGCGTTAATTGTCGGACTTCCAACTGCAATTATTTCAGGTCCACTTTATGGAAAATGGATTGGTGCTCGTATACATAAGGAAGTACCATTAGATATAGCGGAGCAATTTGTTGAAAAAGATAATAAAAAAGAGCTTCCTAGCTTTGGAAATACATTGTTTACAATTTTACTTCCAGTATTTCTTATGCTTGGTGCATCAATAGCGGAAGTTGCATTAAATAAAACGAGTCAACTAGCACAAGTATTACACTTTATTGGAGATCCGATTGTCGCTTTATTAATTGCAACCATTTACTCTTTCTTTAGTCTTGGATATGCAAAAGGTTTCTCAAAAGATAAAGTATTACAATTTACAAATGATTGCCTTGGGCCAATTGCAAACATATTGTTAGTGATTGGTGCAGGCGGCGCATTTAATAAAGTATTATTAGATTCTGGAATTGGAACGACAATTGCAGATATGGCGAAAGAATCGCATATTTCACCAATATTATTAGGGTGGGGAATTGCGGCACTAATTCGAATCGCAACTGGATCGGCAACTGTTTCTATGATGACAGCAGCTGGTATTGTTGCACCGATTGCAGCAAGTACACCAGGTGTAAATGTTGAATTGTTAGCACTTGCAACTGGTGCAGGATCATTAATTTTATCACACGTGAATGATTCAGGATTTTGGATGATTAAAGAGTATTTCGGAATGACTGTGAAAGAAACGTTATTAACATGGACTGCAATGGAGACTATACTATCTGTAGTAGCACTTGGACTCATTTCGTTATTAAATATATTTGTATAGAATGGGAGATTGATTAATATGAAACTAGGTTTAATTGGATTAGGAAAAATGGGGTTCCCATTAGCGGAACATTTATATGAAGACAAGCATGAAGTAGTTGTATATGACGTAAATAAAGAACTTGTTGAAAAAGCGGATAAATTAGGTATCACTGCTCGCCATTCATTAAAAGAAATGATTGCTGAACTAGAAGCTCCTCGTACAATTTGGGTAATGGTACCTGCAGGGGAAGTAGTTGAGTCAGTATTAAAAGAAGTTTATCCATTATTAGAGGAAGGCGATATCGTTATTGAAGGCGGGAATTCATTCTATAAAGATACGTTACGCCGTGCTGAAGAAGCGAAAAGCTTTGGTTTACATTACGTAGATATCGGTACATCAGGAGGTGTAGAAGGAGCTAGATACGGTGCTTGCTTAATGGTTGGTGGAGAAAAAGAAATTTACGATCAATTAGAACCTTTATTTAAAGATTTAGCAGTAGAGAATGGGTATTCTTATGCTGGCCGTGTTGGTAGTGGTCATTTCTTAAAAATGGTTCATAACGGTATTGAGTACGGCATGATGCAAGCAATCGCTGAAGGATTTGAAGTGTTAGATAAAAGTGATTTTGATTTCAATTATGAAGATGTTGCAAAAGTATGGGCGAACGGATCAGTTATCCGTGGTTGGTTAATGGACTTAACTGAAAAAGCATTTGCAGAAGATCCGAAACTAGATGGCATTAAAGGTGTAATGAACTCTTCAGGAGAAGGAAAGTGGACTGTTGAAACTGCACTTGAACTGCAAGCTGCAGCACCAGTAATCGCAATGTCATTATTTATGCGCTACCGTTCTCAAGAAGATGATACATTCCACGGAAAAGTAGTTTCAGCTCTTCGTAATCAGTTCGGTGGACATGAAGTTGTGAAAAAATAGGAAATGATTTTGAAAAGAAACTTGTGTATAAGCGCAAGTTTCTTTTTTTTATAGTGTAAGAAATCTCTAATTTATAAATACCAATCAATCATTGTTTTTTTATCACATATGATGGCTTCAATATGTATTGATTGAACAATGTACTCTATATTTTCGTCTTTCGCTAATAAAAAAGTTGTAAAGGAATCAAACATACTCATGAATGCATAATCCATGTTTTCATCAGTAATAATGAACTCACTACAGAAAAGGTTCCAAATATTTAAAGGGGTTGTATCATGTATCTGTAATGATTTGTTTGTAGCAAAGATTGGTTCAGAGAAATATAGATTTTTTGCACCTTTCGAACCAAGGAGTTTTGGTAAATTCTGTAATAAAAATATAGATGTATAATCTTCCGTTGGATAATAAAGGTCTTGTTTAAAGTTTGAATGTAGCTTTTTAGCTAAGTCATCTCTTTTATATTCTTCTGAAAAGACATTACTGGAAGTTAACATGGCTATTGCTAGTTCTGTGTATGAATTTAGTCCACTATAAGACATTATTTCCTTCCAAGAAACGGATTTCCCATTTTGAATGATTTCTTCAGCACTTGGATATATGTGCTCGTAAGGTCTTTTTCTTACTGAGTTTTCCCACCCTAAAGGCATTTGGACAAAAGGATGAAGTAATATAGCAGCAGACTTAAAGTTGCTTGGTAGTTGTACTAAAATGGGTGATTTGTCATCTAGCCAAATGTAATCCAACAAAATAAAACCTCCTCTTAGACTTTGAAATGTACGGATTCCCGCATTATGTTTTTTGTATTGATTGTATCAAGTATAAAGCGCTGCATGAAATATGTCCCAACATAAAAATAAGAATAAATAAAATGAAGTTTTCATAAATAGTAAAAGGATGGTTATGTCATCAGTGTAGCTAAGAAATGATGTTACATATGAAAAGAGCGTGTTAATAAAATATGAGGTGGTTAAATGGGAAATGAGCAAGTGAAGAATGCAGGGGAAGAAAAAAAGTTATGTCTTTGTATGATTGTTAAAAACGAGTCTAGGATTATGGAAAGGTGTTTAAATGCTACGAAATCAATTGTAGATTTTGTTTCTATTTGTGATACTGGATCGACGGATAATACGCCTGAAATTATTGAAAATTGGTGTAAGGAAAATGAGATACCTGGGACGGTTCATCATGAGCCGTTTAAAAACTTCGGTTATAACAGAAGTTTAGCTGTTTCGTTGGCACAAAAAACATATCCAGAAGCAGATTATTTATTAATATTAGATGCGGATATGATTTTAGAGGTTGATCCGAATTTCGATAAAACGAGCTTAACGGAAGATCATTATCTTACATTGCAATATGATGTTCATATTAAATATTGGCTTACACGTCTGTTAAAAGCTTCTTTACCATGGAAATCAGTCGGTGTTACTCATGAGTATTGGGATATAGATCGTTCCAAAGTTGGAGAGAATTACAATACGAGAGTAGCTAGACTGGAGACGCTTGTCGTTAATGACCCTGGTGATGGTGGGAGTAAAGCGGATAAATTTGAAAGAGATGAGAGGCTGTTGTTACAAGGGTTGAGTGATCCAGAAACTACGCCAGATTTGCATATAAGATATTTATTTTATTTAGCCCAAACTTATTTTCATTTAAGCCAATTTGAAGATTCGATTAAATGGTATAAAAAACGAGTGGAAGCAGGAGGATGGGTTGAAGAGGTGTTCTATTCGTTGTTGCGAATAGGGTTTTGTTATGAACAATTAGCAAACCGTGCAGCAAATAAACAACATGAAGTAACAGAAGCAGATGAAATGGAAAATGCTAAGACGCAAGAAGAGCAATATTCAGCGCTAGCTATTTTTTATTTTCAAAAAGCGTGGGAATATAGACCAACTCGGGCTGAGCCATTATACCAACTTGCAAGAATGTATCGATTAAAATCTCAAAATAATATTGCTTTGATGTATGCCCTGCAAGGGAAGGAAATTCCTTTTCCAAAAGATGATCTTCTATTTGTAGATTATCATGTGTATGATTACTTATTTGACTATGAAATTTCTATAAGTGCATTTTATATACCACATAAAAAACATTTAGGTGCAGTATCACAAAAATTTTTGGAATCGAAAAAAGAAGAGCTACCGTTGCATATAGCAAATATGGTAGAAAGTAATGCGAAATTTTATTGAATACAATTTCGGTTAAAGGAGTAGTGGAGTAATAATGGAATTAATACGATGGGCGCTAGAGCTAGGAGAATCTGTGCATGGAAATACGTATGAAGAATTGTTGCCACTACTAGATTATTATTATGATCGTGATCATTTAAAAGCGTATTGTATCGCAAATCTTCTGTTAAACATGGACGTATCAGATGAACATCAGCAAAGAATCGAATTAAGAAGGTGCATTGCTGCTTATTATGCTGGACTATATAAAGTAGCAAAAAAACATGCGAAGGATCTTTTACTGAAATATCCGGATGTGGATTTATATAAGAATAATTTAAGGCTAATGGAAGCTTATTTGAATAAAGAATATGATTATTGTTTGTTTATATGCCCAAAGACGTATGGTAGTTTTATAGATGTTGCGCGAGCTTTGAAATGGCGATTGGAGCAAGAGGGAAATACAGCAATCATATCAGAAACAATACTCGAAAATGTGGGGAATACAATTGTTTTTGGAGCGCATACATATGCACATAGCCCACATCTCCTTCCGAAAAATGCAATTATTTATAATTTAGAACAGCTATATGAAGGAAGCCCTTATGCGCATCCTCTTTATTTAATGTTATTAAAAGATAGGGAAATTTGGGATTATAGTAAACAAAATATAGAATGGTTAAAACAAAGAGGAGTAGGAAAAGAAATAAAACATGTAGGCATGAACTATGCACCAACTTTAGAAATAAAAAAAGATGCATTTGATGAAGAATTAACTGAAGACATTGATATACTGTTTATAGGTGCTCTTAACCCAAGACGGCAAGCTATATTGGATCAATTAAAAGTCGTTGCCCCGAATTTAAATATTGTTTTTAAAAATAATGCGTGGGGAATTGTTAGAAATGAGTTAATTGCCAGATCTAAAATTATATTAAATATCCACTTTTACTTATCTGGTATTCTTGAAACTCCTCGAGTTTCTTATGCAGTGGCAAATAAGAAATTTATTATTTCGGAAAATAGCAACCCAGAGGACGAAATAGATTGGCCGGGAATTGTATTTACTCCGTATGAAAAAATAATAGAAAATATTATGAAATATGTAGAATTGCCAGAAGAACGTATCAAATTAGCAGAAAAAGCGTATAACCATTTTGAAGCTAAAAGAAGCAATGGCATACTGAGCAATAAAGAGAAAGAAAAGTAAATGTGAAAAACTCATACTTTCGTATGAGTTCTTTTTTCGTCTATCATACTATTTTATTAAGCTAGTTCCCTCTTTATATTGTGTTTTGTATAGAAATTTCTGATAATATATAAGTATAACTTGAAAACAAAGGGGAGAAATGATGATGAAACTAGTTGTTATTAACGGTACACCAAGAAAATTCGGTAGAACTCGTGTGGTGGCAAAATATATTGCTGACCAATTTGAAGGGGAGTTATTCGATTTAGCAGTAGAAGAACTACCTTTATATAATGGGGAAGAATCACAACGTGAATTAGAAGCGGTAAAAAAATTAAAGGCGTTAGTGAAAAATGCAGACGGCGTAGTGCTATGTACACCTGAATATCATAATGCAATGAGTGGGGCGTTGAAAAATTCGCTAGATTACTTAAGTAGTAGTGAATTTGTTCATAAACCTGTCGCATTACTTGCAGTTGCAGGAGGCGGTAAAGGTGGAATTAACGCATTAAACAGTATGCGTACTGTTGCTAGAGGGGTATACGCCAATGCTATTCCAAAACAAGTTGTGCTTGATGGACTTCATGTACAAGACGGTGAACTGGGAGAAGATGCAAAACCATTAATTCATGATTTAGTTAAAGAATTAAAAGCATATATGGGTGTATATAAAGAGGTGAAAAAGCAACTAGGGGTTGAGTGATATGTCATCTCTTTATAAAGATTCACGCTTGTATTTCATTCTAGGGGCCAATAGTCTATCAGCTATTGGTTCCGGTATTGTAATGATAACGATTCCATGGTTGTTAATTAAAGAGAGTGGAGGAGAGACAACGTTTGGTTATGTTTCCATCATCTCAACACTGATTATGTTTTTGTTAACTCCGTTTATCGGACAAAGTATTGATCGTTTTTCAAGAAAATCTTTATTATTATGTAATGAAGGTATATGGACTAGCGATTTTTCATGCGATTGGAAATGCGGGGACAAGAGTGGCGAGAAATGTATTGATGATGGAGGAAATCCCAAACGAAGTAATGGGACGTGTTGACAGCTTATTTCGATTAATTGGTACAGGAATAAGAATTGTATTATTAATGCTGTTTACAGCTGGTGTATCTAAAGCTGGGGTAATGCTGCCGTTTTACGTATTAAGCTGCATATTAATCTTCTCATTAGGTATCGCTATTTATTATGTACTATCACAACGTAAAGTAAGAACGAACATTTCTAATAAATCAATCATATAAAAAATACTTCTGCCTTCCTATCTTTTTCTATATAATTAAAAAGAAAGGGAGTGCAAACGTATATATGAACAAATGGATATTACTTATAATCTTATTATTACCACCACTATACATTCTTTATATGACCTTTCGAATGAAGAAAGTTGCTCGTGAAAAGTTGAGCCATCACTCTCCGTACGTTCTTATATTAGGTGCAAAGTTATTTGGAGATAGACCGTCTTTATCTCTTCAAAACCGTTTGGATGTAGCATTGGAATATTTAGTTTCTCATCCTGAAGCGAAAGTAATTGTTTCAGGTGGTCAAGGAGAAGATGAAGATATACCGGAAGCTCATAGTATGAGGAACTATTTAATGGTACATGGTATAGATGAGAGTCGTATTTTAATAGAAGATCAATCTACAAATACGTATGAGAATTTAAAGTTTAGTATAGATTTATATGATGTGAAACATGCGGTAGTTGTAAGCAATACGTATCATTTATATAGAACGAAAATAATTGCGAAGCGTTTAGGCATGAGGATGGAGGCACTAGCTGCTGAAACGCCAATGCGCTCTAAGAGAAAAATGTATGTCCGTGAATATGCCGCTATAATGAAAACAATATTGTTAGACCGTTAGAGCTCAAGTGTGAGCTCTTTTTTTGTTGAATAATGCGTATCATTTGAAATGAATTCCATATTCCATCAAAATAAAGGAAACAACGATAAAGGAGTTGTATTTGTGATTCAGTTTAATCAAGTGTCAAAATCATATGAAGGTGGCACAAAAGCAGTGGATTCATTGCATTTAGAAATTAAAAAGGGAGAATTTTTTGTCCTTATTGGTCCGAGTGGTTGTGGGAAAACAACGACAATGAAAATGATTAATCGTTTAATTGAAACGACAGAAGGCTCAATCTTAATCGATGGAAAAGATATTCAAGAATACAATATTAATGAATTACGCTGGGATATAGGGTACGTGTTGCAGCAAATCGCTTTGTTTCCGCATATGACAATTGCTGAAAATATTGCAGTTGTTCCTGAAATGAGAAAGTGGAGCAAAGAAAAAATAAAAGCTCGTGTCGATGAGTTGCTCCAGATGGTCGGGCTAGATCCAGACGTATATCGCGATCGCATGCCTGATGAATTATCAGGTGGGCAAAAGCAGCGTATTGGTGTTGTACGGGCATTAGCCGCAAATCCGAAAATCGTTCTTATGGATGAACCATTTAGTGCGCTAGATCCATTAAGTAGAGAACAGCTTCAGAAGGATATCGTACAATTGCAAAAGAAGATTCAAAAAACAATTGTATTCGTAACACATGATATGCAAGAAGCATTATCACTTGGAGATCGCATTTGTATTATGAAAGAGGGAAAAATTGTTCAATTAGATACGCCAGAAGAAATTATACATAACCCAAAAAATGAATTTGTAGAAGAGTTCATTGGAAATCGTGGGCGACCTTGGTATGAGGGGAAAAGTATAGAAGATGTATTGCCACTTGATGAAAGTATGCGGATAGAAGGGGAAGCACTATCATTACATTCTTCTTTACAAGAAGCATTAGTTCGCCTGCGAGCTGATGAAGTCGTTCCAGTTGAAGAAAATGGTCGATATGTTGGAGCTTTAACAAGTCGTCATATTGTCAATTATATTGTTGAACAAATGAAGGAAAGAGGCTAAACAGTGACTGATTTTATACAAACGTTTCAAGAACGAAAAATAGAATTACTAACTGCATTAAGTGAGCATTTACAAATATCGCTTATTTCATTATTTTTTGCAGTAATTATTGCGGTACCGCTTGGCATTTTATTAACGAGAAAAGAACGAATGGCTGAGTTTATTATAGGAACTTCTGCAGTTATGCAGACGGTGCCATCACTTGCATTACTCGGATTATTAATTCCGTTAGTAGGAATCGGAAAATTGCCAGCCATTATTGCATTAGTTGTGTATGCACTATTACCTATTTTACGCAATACATATACAGGAATACGGGAGTTAGATGAATCTTTAATCGAAGCAGCGAAAGCTATGGGGATGAATAGCTGGAGAAGACTGTGGAAGGTAGAGCTTCCTCTTGCTTTACCAATTATTATGGCCGGTATTCGTACGGCAATGGTATTAATTGTTGGAACGACTACATTAGCAGCACTTATAGGTGCTGGTGGGCTCGGTAAACTCATATTACTCGGTATCGATCGGAATGATCATGCACTTATCATTTTAGGGGCCGTACCAGCCGCGTTACTCGCTTTATTCTTTGATGTAGTACTTCGAGTGCTTGAGAGGCCAAAACGCTCGTCTAAGCGTGTTATATTGACGATATGTATTGTTTGTATAATGGTTGCTTCTCCATTTCTTTGGAATACAGAAAAGAAAGATATTGTTATTGCGGGCAAACTTGGATCAGAACCTGAAATTTTAATTCAAATGTATAAGCAACTTATCGAACAAGATACCGATTTACACGTACAATTAAAACCAGGTCTTGGAAAAACAGCATTTGTATTTGAAGCGTTAAAATCAGGAGAAGTAGATATATACCCTGAGTTTTCGGGAACAGCTTTATCTACTTTTGTGAAAGAAGAGCCAAAAAGTACAAATCGGGATGAAGTATATGAACAGGCTCGCGTTGGAATGGAACAGAAATATAATATGGTTATGTTGAAGCCGATGGAGTATAACAATACATATGCACTAGCTATGCCGAAAAAAATAGCAGATCAAAATAATATAAGTACAATTTCTGATTTAGGAAAAATTGCACAGAATGCGAAAGTAGGATTCACATTAGAATTTGCTGATCGTGAAGATGGTTATAAAGGAATGCAAAAATTATATAACTATAAGTTTTCAAATGTGAAAACGATGGAACCAAAATTACGTTACAGTGCAATTCAATCAGGGGATGTGAATGTAATTGATGCATACTCAACAGATAGTGAATTGGAACAATATGGACTTAAAGTGCTAAAAGATGATAAAGGATTATTTCCACCATACCAAGGTGCACCTTTATTAAGAAAAGAGACGTTACAAAAATATCCTGAACTTGAAAAAGTATTAAATAAATTATCTGGAAAGATTACAGATGAAGAAATGCGAAAAATGAATTATGAAGTAAATGTAAATGGTAAAAGTAGTGAAGAAGTAGCGAAACAATTTTTACAAAAAGAGAACTTACTTCGTTAAATTTACAAGAAATATACAAATTTATATGTATGAAATGACCGTTCATTACAAAATGAACGGTTTTTTTGTGCATACTTATACATTTTTTCAAAAAAGTATTCCATTTTTCTTCATTTTCTTTTAGAATAAGTAATGTTTTCCTGAAAAAATATAAGAGAAGCGTCTATTAGAGAAAAAGGTGACTTTAATAGTTGAACGAACATAACACCTAGAATGACAGATGGGGTGGTACAAATAGAAAAGAAGTTAGGTTTTTTACCATTAATTGCATTAGTAGTTGGAACAATGGTTGGTGGCGGTGTTTTTAGTTTACCGCATGATTTAGCAGTAGGAGCAAATAGTGGCTCTATAATAATTGGCTGGTGTATTACAGCGATGGGAATGATTCCACTCGCGCTCGTATATCAAACGTTAGCAAGAAAAAAACCAGAGCTTGAGGGCGGAATTTATAGTTATGCACGTGCTGGTTTCGGTGAATATATTGGATTTAACAGTGCTTGGGGATACTGGCTAGCAGGAATTTTAGGAAACGTTGCAACAATCATGTTACTGTTTAGTACATTAGGCTATTTTTTCCCAATTTTTAAAGGTGGAAATAGTGTTGCGTCTATCGTAGGAGCATCACTTTTATTATGGACACTTCATTTTCTAATTTTATTTGGAATTCGTGAAGCATCTATTATGAATGTGATTGCAACAATAGGGAAATTGGTACCAATCGTATTATTTATTGTTGTAATGGTAACAGCGTTTCGCTGGGATACATTTACACATGATTTTTGGGGAGAAGGAACTATTTCAGTTTCCTCTATACTTGGTCAAGTGAAGAATACAATGCTTGTAACTCTTTGGGTTTTCATCGGGGTTGAAGGAGCGGTAGTATTATCTGGAAGAGCGAAAAATAGTCGAGACGTCGGTAAAGCGACAGTATTAGGACTTATTTTAGTAATGTCTATTTATATTTTAATTTCTGTCTTGTCAATGGGAGCGATGACAAGAGGAGAGCTTTCTGTTTTAGAAACGCCGTCAATGGGACATGTATTAGAACATGTTGTTGGGACGTGGGGCGCAGTAGCGATTAACATCGGGTTAGTTGCTTCACTTGTAGGTACATTAATAGGTTGGTTTTTACTTGTTTCTGAAATTTCCCATGTAGCAGGAAAAGATGGCGTGTTTCCGAAAGTCTTTACGAAAACAAATAAAAAACAAACGCCGCATATGGCATTATGGATCTCAAATGGCGTTGCCCAAGTTATATTTATAATCGTTCTGTTTTCAGAGTCAACATATCAAATTATGTATTTCATAGCGTCAACATCAATTTTAGTACCATATTTATTATCAGCGTTATTCCAATTCAAATTAGTAATTACAAATGAACTAAAAGGTGCAAAAGTGAAAAATGGTTCGCTAGCTTTAATTGCTTCACTTTACTCTATATGGCTTATTTATGCAGCTGGTTTGAAGAATTTATTGCTCGTTTCAATCGTATACGGGATTGGGATCATTGTTTATGTGTATGCAAGAAAAGAAAAAGGAAATCGTTGTTTTACTCGTATAGAGAGATATGTAATGTGTGCAATTGTCGTAGCAGCTGTTACATCTCTTTATATGTTATTGACTGGAAATATAAAAATGTAAAAGTCCTTTTCATTTAAAGGGCTTTTTTCTTTGTCTATAGAATATTTAATACATAAGATATTCAGGAGGGATGAAAATGGAAGAAAAAGAACAGTTGAACAGAATTGTTGATTTAGCGAGTGAAGTAAGGAAAGTATTAGTGCAAGAATCTTTTTTTAATCATCATCCTGAACTGCGAGGAGTGATTGAAAATTTAGCGAGTGCGGTAGAGAATTTGGCGGAATTACAGCAACATAAAGATGAAAACGCTGAAGATCGTTTACGATATGTACTTGCTAAAATGAAAATTGCTCATAATGCCATCTTACAAGAGAAAAACGCATTTCCATCTCATTAATATACGATTTCATTTTGAACCTGGCGGATAACGTCAGGTTTTTTGTTTCTAGTTTTGCGTTTCTTTCATACACTAAGAATAGTATGAAAAAAAGAAGGTGACGAAGGTGAAATTACATAAAGCTCTTCAGCCAAGTTTTATAAAACGAATGTACTATATGAGGTTTATTGGGAAGTTTACAAAAGCAGAGAGTGAGAAGAGTGGAGAGAATTTCTTTGTACAATGCCTATCGCCAATACCATTCACATTGCAAGAGCAATTGAAAAATGAACCATATGTATTTGAAGGTTTATGTAGCAATAAAAAGAATGAAAAAGTCTTTTCGGAATTAAAGAAAAGAAAACTAGAAAAGCAATTGATTATGTTTCGTCTCTATTATGAAAGAGGACATATATACGTGGAGTTAATTTGTACAGAAGAAGCGCGAGAAATAGCAAACGGTTATAAAATGATTCCAGTACCTAAAGTTTCCGATTATAAAAAGGGAGAGTCTTTAGAAAGAAAACTTAGTAATGGTTATTTGTCATTTCTAATGCCAAAATATCCGAAAGACTTTGAGCCTCCTGAGTTATTGTGGCATGAGGGAAGGTTATATGGAAATATATCTTTAAAGTCATCGTCAATTAGTTCAATCGCATATTTTGAACAGCAGCGGGAATGTAAGTATATAGAACTTAATGACTGGATGAAGTATGTAGAAATAGCGGTAGAAGATCAATTATATTTTGTAAGCAATCATGTGTATGAGCAATTAAAAAAACGAATAACTGAAGAAGGTAAGCTTGTAGAGGTAGAGGAAATAAAAGTGCAAAAGGATGAATGGGAATGGGATGAGCGTGAATCCGTCTTTTTACAGTATGTGAAAAGTTTTGTACGTAATAAAGGGCTATATTTGGATGAAACAGATATTTATAACTTTCATATAAGTACAAAAACAAATATGTTGACGATTCTGGGTGGTATACCAGGCGCTGGAAAATCCCGTTTTGTGCAAGCTTATGCAGAAGCACTTGGATTACAATACGGGAAAGAATTGGTTTGGATCCCGATTTCACCATCATATCAAGAACCACATGATTTACTTGGTTACCTTCACCCAAATGGTACTTTTATTGAAAGTGAAACAAAATTAGTTAGGGCGTTAATGAAGGCAAAAGAAAATCAAAATCAGCTGTATATAATCGTTTTTGATGAAATGAATATGTCACATATTGAGCATTGGTTTACTCCATTTCTATCTGTTCTTCAACTTGAAAAGCAAAATCGTATTTTAAATTTATATGAAGGTGTGCAAGAAAAAGAAAATCCAATTCCGCCAACAATTGAAATTGGAGAAAATATTATATTTGTTGGTACTGTGAATTTTGATGAAACGACGAAGGAGCTCTCAGATCGATTATTAGATCGGACGAATGTAATAACTTTACGAAAGATTCCGTTTTGTGAGATGTGTATGGAGCAAGAGAAAGTTGTATTACAACCACCTCTGAAAGTAACTGCAGGAGAATTTCGCATAAATTGGGTCAGGAATAAAACGATGATTGAGGTGTTTTCTGAAGAAGAGTTAGAGCTATTAGATAAGTTACATGGTGTATTGTCATCACACGATACGTCAAAGGGAATTTCTTTTCGATGTGCAAATGCAATTGCTACTTATTTGCAAAATATACCGTTCCAAAATAATCATTCTTATATGATTAGTAGAGAGGAAGGATTTGATTTACAAATAAAGCAACGTGTATTGACGAAAATAAGAGGGACTGAAATGATGGTTGGGTCTTTACTTTCAGAGGAAGTAAAAAGGGGGGCAACATTAGTACCTCTTTTGCAATCTCCACTTGCAAACAGAGTATCTACATTTGAACACTCTTTAGCATATATAAGAGAAAAGCGTAGAGAACTGGAGTTGTATGGTTATGCAAAATGATGGACGATACGAAACAGAAATCGTTGATACGAAAGAAACGCTTCCTTTTGTATTAAAGTTAATTATTGGAACGGAGTCAAAAGGAGAATATATTTTATTAAATCGTCTTTGTACCTCTGCAACAGCATTAGCTCAATGTATTTATAAAGTGCAAGAATTAAAACCAATTAGATTGCAATACCATTATGAAAATCCAATGAATATTACTTTTATATGGAATAAAGTCTATGAGGGACAGAAGAATATAAAAGAGACAAAATATGAAATAAATGACCAAAAACAAAAGGTATTAATATATGAACATGGAAAAACGGAATTCTTTTATCCATGGCGTTGTGGTTTATATCATTTTGAAGTGAATATAGAAGATCGAACGTATTATGGCGCTTTTCAAGTCGTCCCCAAAAATTTTTTTGATGATCAATTTGAAATGATTCAAAACTATGTGAAGTCGATTTTAAATGAGTTGATTTTAGATAGAGGTTATTATAAAAAGACTTTCTCTGCACTTAGCGATATTGAAGATTCTTCTTATTTAGTGTTACTTAGAAAGTTGCCGCAAAAAATGAAAAAGATAAAGCAAATTTTTAAGAAAATAGAATCGAGTTCAAAATTTATACATGAATATAAATGGGAAGAAAAGGAGCGGAAAGCAACGAGGAAAGGAGCGGTAGTGGCGGAAAGAAAACCGTATGCAAAATATTATAATCGTAAGTTTATCGAACAAAAAAATAGTATGGAAAATGCATTTCTTAAATTTAAAGCGATGCAATTTTATCTTTATTTACTTGAAGCGGAAAATTTTTTGCGTCAAACAATTGAAATATTAGAAAGAGAAAAAAAGAAGAAATCAGAAGAATTTCAAGCTGTAAAAACGATTATACAAACAATTGAGCGTAATGGATCAGTGACCGATAGAGAGAAACAAAAATATAAAAATATACATTTACTAAAAGAGGCGGATTTACGAAAAAGTTCTATGAAGATACAAGAATATAAAATTTTAGCGCATTTTGTACATGATAGTGTACAATACTTTCAAACTTTAATGTATTCTCCATTTTGGAGAGAAGTTTCTGAAACGGGTAAGATGAACTCACATAATTTACCGATACCACATCAACAATTACTACAGCATTTAGATTTACTTCCACAATATACAGATCAATCTCCATCTTTATTATTTGTTTATAAACCAACTTTTTTAGTGTATGAATATTACGCTTTCTTTATCGTTATTTCCATGTTAGAGCAAATTGGTTTTGAAGCTAGAAATTCCATTCGTGAACAAATACAAGAACATTTTTATGTAGATGGATTACAAGATGGAACGACAGTAGTTTTACATCGAGATGATATGAAAGTCCATGTCGCATTTAATGATTTAATTGAAACACATCCTCTTATTGCATTAAGTAAAGGGAGTAATTTTTATAATGGAGAAGACACGAAGAAGCCAGATATTCGATTAGACTGTTATGTAAAGGAGGAAGAGAAATACGTATATCAATCTTCTATTATTATTGAAGTGAAGTATAGCCCAATGTACAATATTTTTCAGCACGTTGGGAATACGAAAGCAACTGAGCAAATGTATAAGTACTGGTCTATAAAATTTGTAGAAGAACAGGATGGAAAGCGAATCTATCATCGAAGGGCCATTTATGAAGTCATTTGTGTATACCCAGGAAGTCATATGCATAGTAAAAAAATTGAGTCTGGATGCGGTGTTTTCTTGCAATTATATCCATATAAAACGAAACAAGGAGAAGAGAAATTAGCGGGAAAACATGGAATGGTACAAATTTTTGAGAAGTGGTTAAAAAGCATGAAGAAGTAAAAGAAATCCTTTTTTATAAAGGATTTTTTTAGATTAAGAAGAATTATATGCAGTATGGGAGACAGCTTCATATGATATGAATTTGCAAGTGATAGAAATATATTTTGAGAAGAATGGTACATGAGGGATAAAAGGCGAATATGATGGAATTTAATTTATTTTGCAGAATATAATAAGGCGTAAATGTTTTTAGTTGCATACGAAGATTTGTTCTTATATGATAGATAGTGAAAGCGTTATCAAAAACAGAGCGGCGATGGGAAAGGCGGGGAAATATGTTCCAGCGTGTTCAAACAAAGGAAGAACATTTTTGGTTCGAGCAACTATGGGGAGATTTTTGTGAAGAAAGAAACTTAATGTTCGTAGAACGTAATTTAAATCCATCACGATTTTTATTAATAGAAGATGAACATCATATCGGTACAGTAGAATGTATTAAGTATACGGTACCAGAACAATCAAATTCTGAGTTTTTCTATCCGTTTTCTAAAAATGATTTAGTGAAAGATTTGCAAAATGTATATGAAATAGGCAAGTTAAGTATCGCGAAAACGTCTCGTGGGAGAGGACACTTCAAAAGACTAACAGCTATTTTATTTATGCATGCATTAGAAACGAAAGCAGAATGGTATATTGCAGCGGTTACAAAAAGAATGTATATGTATTTATTAACACTCGGTTTCCCAATTGAACCGATAGATAAGCCATTTCAATTTCATGATACTTTACAAGGTGTACCAGTACGAATTCATGCCCGAAAAGGGGCTACGCATTTGTATTCTTTAAAAGAATTTCGAGATGTAATTCAAGGAAATGCCCATGCACAGGCATTAATCGCAGAATACAGTAAGAATATTATGTTAACCAAATAAAACGAAATGAATATGTATAATAAAGAGAATGCGATTTTAAAATGAAATCATTCTTCATGAAAAAGACCCTTATTTTTTAATAAGGGTCTAAAAATTATAATCCAAATATACTAAAAATCATTTTACGGCGCTTCGGTTTCTTTTCACGTTCATATATTGGCTTTGTATCGGGAGTAATATAGATTGGTTCTTCTTTCTTGAGGGTAGCTTCTAGTTTTTGAATTCGCTCTAACATTTCCTCCATTTCACGGCGATGTTGTAAAAGTTGGTACGTAACAACATCATTTGCCTTATCTTGCATTTGTTCTTCCATTCGATCTAGTCTTCTCGTAATTGTGTTTAATTGAGCGGTTAATTGCTCAAAATCATGTGATGATATGTTTTGAACAATTGTATTTACTTGAGTTTTCAATTCTTCAACATCATTTGATGATGTTTTTTGAGTAGGGTGAGTGTTTTGGGACTTCTCTATTTGTGAAAGATGGTATTCTAACATTTGGTCTAAATCATCTTGTGTAAAAATAAAGTGACCATATTTATTTTTTTCTATAGTAAGATTTAATTGTTGTGCAATCCGGACAACAGCCTTTGGGCTAACACCTAATTTTTTTGCGATAAATGGTGTTTTATATTCCAAAATAATCCCTCCTATATATATCCTGTTGAATGATTTCGATCTATGAAGTAAGTTCCCTTCCAGTGTGACAAAAGAAGTGTGGAATCGGCAAAGAAAGTGTTTTTTCACGAAATGAAGTTAGGAAGAATATATCGTGAATATAAAAGTTTTTATCTTAAAATTTAGAATCATTTGACTGAGGGAAATGAATTAGATTATCATAATGATAAATATCTTTTTTATGTATGCATATAATATATAAAAAGGTGGTTGCTAATGTAGAATTTTGTTAGAGTATTAGAATGCTTACTTCACTTGAATAAAATTAAGTAGGAGGTGGCTTCCTTGCTTACAATGTAAGTAAGGAAAAGTATTTGGACATATATAGTATAAGTATAGTGATTGTTTTAATTGCCTTAACGGCATTTTTCGTTGCAGCAGAATTTGCAATTGTTAAAGTGCGAAGTTCAAGAATTGACTATTTAATTGCAGAAGGAAATAATCGCGCAACATCTGTCAAAACAGTCATTACAAACTTAGACGAATATTTATCTGCTTGTCAGCTAGGAATAACAGTTACAGCACTGGGAATTGGGTGGTTCGGTAAACCTGCGTTAAAGCAAATGTTTGACACATTTTTTGTGAATTTGAACATTTCTACTCAACTAGCAGATATTTTTGCTGTAATTTTAGTGTTTTTGTTTATTACATTTTTACATGTTGTAATAGGGGAATTGGCTCCAAAAACATTTGCGATTCAAAAAGCTGAACAGGTGAGTTTATTTGTTGCTAAACCGTTAACTTTCTTTTATCGTATGGCGTTTCCTTTTATTTGGCTATTAAATGGATCAGCCCGAATAATTACGAAATTGCTAGGGCTGAAACCACCGAAAGGGCACGATGAAGTTCATTCAGAAGAAGAATTACGGTTATTAGTTTCAGAAAGTTACAAAAACGGAGAGATTAATCAGTCTGAATATAAATATGTAAATAAAATCTTTGAATTTGATGATCGTATAGCAAAAGAGATAATGGTACCCCGAACTGAGATGCATATTATAAGTAAAGAAATGCCTGCTGAAGAAGCGTTGCAAAAAATGTCTCGGGAAAAATATACGAGATATCCAGTTGTTGATGGCGACAAAGATCACGTAATAGGCTTTGTGAATTTTAAAGATATTTTCACAGATTTTGTGCAGCATAATGCGGTTAGTAATAAGAAAGTAGAGCAATATATTAGGCCGATTATTTTAGTTATCGACTCCATCCCAATACACGACTTATTTTTAAAAATGCAAAAAGAAAGAACACATATTGCTATATTGATAGATGAATATGGTGGTACGTCTGGACTTGTTACTGTTGAAGACATTTTAGAAGAAATAGTTGGAGATATTCAAGATGAGTTTGATACAGATGAACAGCCAGAAATCCAACAAGTTAGTGAAACGAAAACAATACTAGAGGGAAAAGTACTTGTTAGTGAAGTAAATACGTTATTAGGTTTAACGATTGATGATAATGGTGTTGACACAATAGGTGGATGGATTTTAACGAAGAATATAGAAATTGCTGAAGAGGATTTCATTGAAATCGAAAATTATAAGTTTTGCGTAAAAGAATTAGATGGACACTATATAAAGAGACTAGAAGTTACAAAAACTGTAGAATCAATTGTTATTTTAGAAGATGAAAAACAAATTTCATTGCAAGAACAAATTAGTTCGTAGACTCTGCTAGATGGCAGAGTTTTTTTGAGCATAATGTTTTTTGCAGAATAAGGGCTATGTTACAATGACATAAGTCAGACCTTTCACTAGGTGAAGTATTGTTGTATACATATATTTGAAAGGGGAAGAATTATGAAAAAGCATTTATATATAAATGGAGATTGGAAGTCTGTAAATACGTATAAACCATTATATGCACCATATTCTGAAGAAACATTAGCGGAAATCGCGCAAGGAACGGAAGAAGATGTAAAAGAGGCTGTTATTGCTGCAAAGAATGCAATGAAAGAAATGAATAGATTATCTGCATATGATCGTGCGACTATTTTAGAGAAAGTCGCACAAAAAATGGATGAAAGAAGAGAAGAATTTGCAGAGATTATTGCAAAAGAGGCTGCAAAACCAATACGTGCTGCAAGGGGAGAAGTAGATCGTACCGTTCAGACATACAAATTTGCAGCTGAAGAAGCGAAGCGTATATACGGTGAGACACTGCCACTTGATGCAGCACCTGGTGCAGATGGGCGCATTGCATACACAATACGAAAACCGATTGGGGTTATAGGAGCTATTACACCATTTAATTTTCCATTAAATTTAGTGGCACATAAAGTGGGCCCTGCAATTGCTGCTGGAAATACAGTTGTGTTAAAACCAGCTGATCAAACGCCTCTATCATCTTATGCATTAGTTGAACTATTTGAAGAAGCAGGATTGCCAAAAGGGACTTTAAATATTATTACTGGTCCTGGTTCAACTGTAGGAGAAGCAATAGTTACAAATGATGATGTTGCTTCCATTACTTTTACGGGAAGTCCGAAAGTTGGACTTGGAATTAAGGCAAAGGCTGGGTTAAAGCGAGTTACGTTAGAACTAGGATCGAATGCTGCTGTTATTATTGATGAAGATGTTGAATTAACAGATGAATTAATTGAACGAGTAAAATGGGGAGCATTTGTTAATAATGGACAAGTTTGTATTTCGGTACAACGTGTTTTTGTACATGAAGAGAGAATGGATGAATTTTTATCTAAGTTACAGAAAGCGATGGAAACAGTTGTTGTTGGTGATCCGTTGCTTGAGGAAACGGATGTATCAGCTTTAATTTCGAAAAAAGATGTCGAGCGTATCGATAACTGGGTGCAAGAAGCAGTTAAAGAAGGAGCGAGCGTTTTGTATGGTGGTAACAAACGTGATGAAAGGATTTTTAAACCAACTGTATTAACGAATGTTCCAGAGCATGTATCTGTACAGTGCCAAGAAGTATTCGGTCCACTTATGACAGTAAATACATTTAAAGAATTTGATGAGGCCATAGAGCAAGTAAATCATTCGCGTTACGGTCTACAAGCAGGCGTATTTACAAATAATTTGTTTAAAGCAATGCGTGCAATTGATGAATTAGAAGTTGGTGGTGTCATGATAAATGATATTCCAACGTTCAGAGTAGACCATATGCCTTACGGTGGTGTGAAAGAAAGTGGTACGGGGCGTGAAGGAATTAAATATGCAATCGAAGAAATGACAGAAATGAAATTAGTGTGTATTAAAAAATAAAGTAACTAGAACTTAAACATCGCAAAAAAACGAGTAGGAAATGTTTACGATTCCATACTCGTTTTTTTGTTTATTTGGCGTTTCTTAGAATGATTTCATTTAATCAAGTGTACCTTTTACTTCATTTCTTGTTTGAAAATAGCATCTTCTACATAAATTTGTTCTTTGTCGACAGCAGTGCTATGAGATAATACTAAACCGATTGGTGTTTCTATACCTTTATTTTGAACAATTGTAAAAGGAACATTTTTTTCATTCGCTAATTTAATGTATTTTGATAAATGTGGGTAAGCAATGCCACCATTTAGGAATATTTGTAATGATTGAGAAGAGCGCATGCTACTAGCTACTTCAGAATATACATTACTTTGCATTACTTGACCGATAGTTAAAGCGATTTCTACACGCTCACGTAATGTAGTTAAATACATATTACGTTCTTCTGGTTTGTTTTGCTTTTGGCCGTAAATGCCTTCTTGGAGATAATCTTCCACATTTTTATTTACCATATTTTTCACACCTTTCCTTTTCTATTGTACGAAAGAATGAAGCAGGATGCAAAAAAAGTCGCATCGAATATAAAAAATTTGAATGAAAGGAAGGAAAATGGAATGTAACAATCTAAACAATTAATAAAGTTATAAAAATTTTATCAACACATATTAACAAAATGTGACAATAATCTATTAACGAATCATGTTTTTTGTGTTAATATTCAAAATATAAAGGGTGTTCGTCGCATAGAAATGGAGGAATGGAGGTTTTTCCAATCGATAAGGATATTAAAGAAGTATTTTGTTCGCACTTGAAAAACAACAGGCACCAATTCGTTGAGAACTGGAAAAACAAAATGATAATTTCCGATAAAGATCCATTTAGACTAGAAGCAGTTCAAAATGGAGAGGATTTATTAGAGTTTATTATTGAACTTACTATGGAAGAAAAAGATATAAATTATCTTCAGCCATTATGCGAGAAAATTGCTATTGAACGTGCAGGAGCAGATGCGAATATAGGTGATTTTGTTTATAATGCAAATGTGGGAAGAAATGAGCTTTTCGAAGCGATGTGTGAATTAGATGTTAGTGCACGTGAATTGAAACCAATTATGGCCCAAATACATACTTGTTTTGACAAATTAATTTATTACACTGTTTTAAAATACTCGGAAATTATATCAAGAAATTTAGAGGAAAAACAGCAATATATTAACGAAACACATAAAGAAAGGCTGACGATTTTAGGGCAAATGTCAGCTAGTTTTGTACATGAATTTCGTAATCCACTTACTTCCATTATGGGGTTTGTCAAATTATTAAAGGCAGACCATCCTAGTTTATCGTATTTAGATATTATTTCTCATGAATTAGACCAATTAAATTTTCGCATTTCGCAATTTTTACTCGTATCGAAAAAAGAAATGTGGACTGAATCTGAACGGTTTTGGCTAAATGATTTGTTTCAAGACATTATACAGTTCTTATATCCAAGTTTGGTCAATGCAAATGTTTCTATTGAAAAGAATTTGCCATATCCAATTCCGCTTACTGGTTATCGGAGTGAAGTGAGACAAGTATTTTTAAATATATTAATGAACTCAATTGACGCTCTTGAATCAATGAAAGAAGAACGAAAAATTATCATTGATGTATTTGAAGAAGATCAATCGATTCGGATTGTAATAAAAAATAACGGGCCAATGATTCCAGCTGAAAATGTAGAAACGATTTTTGAACCATTTGTAACTACTAAAAAGTTAGGAACTGGTATTGGGTTATTTGTATGTAAACAAATTGTAGAAAAGCATAATGGGTCCATCATGTGTCGTTCAGATAATGATTGGACAGAATTTCAAATTGCATTTCAAAAATAAACAGTCTACACCAAATGAATGGTGTAGACTGTTTTAATTCGTAAGTATAACGGCTTCTAATTTAGGATCTTTCGTTGAATAACCTAAAATTGAAATTGTATAAATAATGTTCGGTTCGACTTTGAAATCCGGTATAGTTAGCAAGACACTTTGATTATCTGCGAGTGAAACTTCTATATCCGCTGTACCAGGGCTAACTTCTAAAAAATCTGTTATTTGTTTAAAGAGTACATTTTCAAATAAATGATCGCCACCTTTTAAACTTACATTTACAACAGGGGTATCGGGAGAAAAGTGCGCAAAGCGTATTTTTGCCTGGCCTGCTGGTAAATGAGTATTATCAAGCATAGGTTGTAATTGTAGATGATTATCACTATTTATTGCAGCAAAAGTATAAGTGTGATTTCCCATTATTGGTACTAAAGCTGAAAAGATGGGCGTTTCATTTCCGACAGGAACAATATCTATTCGGTACTTACCTTGTACTAATGTTAAATAGGGACTAAATTGTTTAAATGAAATATTTTTAATTACCTTTTGCCCATTTACTAAAATGTCAACGGCAGGTGTATTTGAAGCAGAGTGAAAAAATCTTATGTGCGATGGTAAAGCAGCTTCTTGTGAATCTCTTTTTTCGTATGCCTGTACAAGATTCGTAAGCGCATCATAATATTTCATATATAGTTCTGCATATTTTTTTGGATTATGAAATTGATAGTAACGAGCGAGCTGTTCGTAACGTGCAGCTTCTTGTCCATATTTTTCGATTTCAGATTGAGACATGAACATTCCTCCTTTGTCATCATTAAAACTATATGCTTAGCAAGAATGAGGTTATGCGAAAAAAATTGTTTTTTAAAGGAGAAAGGTTGAAAATTAATAATAAGTATTTTTTAAGGATACGTTAAGTTTAGGTGAACGAGAGTTATAATTTTCTAGAGGATACAAAAATATATCATCCATATTGGCTGAGGAAGTGTATATTTCGAAATGAAAAATTTGAGAGCATAACACGTGACATGTCGAAACCATGTCCTGAAACCCTTAGGAAACTAGGGATTTTTTAAATTATGGGCAAATACACATACAAAGTAATAATTGTCCTACATAAATTATAAAGGAAAGGTAGTTTGAAATTAAGGAAAGGAATGAAACCTTGGGATGGGGATATCCCGCAAGGAATTGTGAATGGAGTTATGGACGGTGTTGTGCTTTATACTGTAGGATGAATTGTGATTTTGTAATACTATTGTTTCTATTTACGTTAGCAAGTGACGGTATTAACTGATAAAAGAGCGTCGTGCCGAACTGATTAATGTGGTTAATCGGTTCTTTTTTTATCCGATTTTAATGGGCAGTAAGACCCACATCTCAAAATTCAGCGAAAACAAAGAAGTTAGGTGGGGGTCGGGCTGCCCATAAAAGTCCGATTGGTGAGGGCTGATTAAAGATTCACTTTATTGTATAAATGGAGGAGAATGTATGTGAAATATTGGGTTCTATAAAAATAATTGCTATGCATTTAGTAGGATTAATTGTCGAGATTTGTTTGAAAATATGCAATATAAAGTAGGAGAACAGGAAGGAGTTTAAAGGGAGTTTCGTCGAAGTTTACACAATGTCGGCATTTGAGGGAAGCTGACATTATGTTGGAAAAATATTTAGTGAAGCGTTAATTTTATATAAGGGAGGGTTATTTGGGCGTATAGATAAGGGTTGGTCTTTAATTTAAGTTCTGAATTTTCTGTTTTTAAATTGATATTTAGCACTCATTTGTATATTTTATAATAGTTTTTTGATAAATTCACTGCTTTCGCAGAGGGTTCTTTTTTATGAAAGAAACGTCAATTTTCTTCATATATATATACAAATTGGAGAAATGGGGGAGCGCTATGCGCGATTACTTAATTAAACCACTTGTTGGTCAGCCGTATCCAATGATTTCACATGGAAAAGGTGTGTATTTGTATGATCAAAACGGAAATAAATATTTTGATGGCTCGTCAGGAGCAATTACGGCAGGTATTGGGCATGGCGTAAAGGAGATTGCGGACGTTATCAAAAAGCAAGCAGAGGAGATTGCTTTCGTTTATAGATCACAGTTTACGAGTGAACCAGCTGAAAAATTAGCTAAGAAATTAAGCGATTTAAGTGTAGGAGATTTGAACTGGAGCTTTTTTGTAAATAGTGGTACGGAAGCAAATGAAACAGCTATGAAAATTGCAATTCAACATTTTCAAGAGCGAGGTATTCAAGGGAAACATAAAATTTTGTCACGATGGATGAGTTATCACGGTATTACGATGGGCGCCTTATCAATGTCTGGGCATCCACTGCGTAGACAACGTTTCGTGTCAATTTTAGAAGATTATCCAACTATTCCAGCTCCATATTGTTTTAGATGTCCGGTGCAAAAAGTATATCCAACTTGTCAGCTTGCTTGTGCGACTGAACTAGAAAGATCAATCGAAAGAATTGGTGCAGAACATATCGCAGCTTTTATCGCTGAACCGATTATCGGAGCAGCTGGAGGCGCAGTCGTTCCGCCGAAAGAATATTATAAAGTTATTAAAGATATTTGTAGTCATTACGATATTTTATTTATTGCTGATGAAGTAATGACTGGGCTTGGTCGTACTGGCGCATGGTTTGCGATGGAGCATTGGGGTGTAGAACCGGATATTATGACCCTTGGTAAAGGTTTAGGAGCTGGATACACACCGATGGCAGCGACGGTTGTAAGTGACCGTGTAATGGAGCCAATTTTACGAGGATCGCGTTCTGTTATGAGTGGGCATACGTTAAGTGCAAATCCATTATCTGCAGCAACAGCTCTAGCTGTTATTGAATATATGGAGAAACATAATCTACCTGAAAAAACAGCTGAAAAGGGAGAGTATTTAATAAAGGGATTACAGAAAGTTCAGCAACAATCGACAATCATTGCTGATGTGCGCGGAAAAGGGTTGCTAATTGGAGTAGAATTGCAACCGTTTACAAAAGCGTCGGAACTTATTTCGGTTGCAGCTAAAAATGGTCTTCTTTTATACCAAGCTGTTTCAGGGCAAGCAGGAAAAGAAGATAGTGCACTGCTTGTAGCACCGCCAATGACAACTACATATTCCGAGTTAGATGAATTACTTTCAATTTTTGCAAAAAGTGTTGAAGAAATGATGCAAAAAGGAGGGCATAGTATCGCATGACAACTATTACGAATACATTCAGTAAATTAAAAGAGATAGAGGAAGTAATTTCTTTATTCCACGATGATATGACATTAATGTTTGGGGGATTTGGGGGGATTGGATCCCCTCCATCTTTAATACAGGCGATTTTAGAAAAAGGAGTTACAAATTTAAATTTAATTGGAAATGATACAGGATTTCCTGATGTAGGAATCGGTCGTCTCGTTACGAATGAAAGAGTAAAATCATTAATTACTTCTCATATTGGATCAAATCCAAATGCAGGAAGACAGTTAAACGAAGGAAGGTTACAAATTGAGTTTTCTCCTCAAGGAACATTAGCAGAGCGTATTCGCGCTGGTGGTGTAGGACTTGGTGGCGTATTAGTTGATGTAGGTGTTGATACGATTGTAGAAGAAGGAAAACGTACTGTTGAAATGAATGGTAAAACATATTTAGTTGAAACAGCATTAACTGCTGAGGTTGCGATTGTATACGCGAAAAAGGCGGATCCATTCGGTAACCTTGTGTTTGATAAGAGCGCTCGTAACATGAACCCTCACGTAGCTATGGCCGGGGATATAACGATTGTAGAAGCAGAAGAAATTGTTCCACTTGGAAGTTTAGATCCAGAAGAAATTGTTGTCCCAGGAGTATTTGTAAATTATATCGTACCGTCGGAAGGAGTGAATTGGAAATGGGTATGGGCGTAGAAGTGAGAGATAAGATTGCTAAACGTGCGGCGAAAGAAATACAAAATGGTATGATTGTAAATTTGGGAATTGGTATACCATCGCTTGTACCGAATCATTTGCCTGACGATATAAACGTTATGTTTCATGCAGAAAATGGAATTGTAGGTATGGGACCTACGCCAAGTAAAGGAAATGAAGACGAAAATTTATGTAACGCAGCAGGTTTGCCAACTTCTCTTATTACAGGAGCAAGTTATTTTGATAGTTGCACAGCGTTTGGGATGATTCGAAAAGGTTTACTAGATATAACGATTCTTGGTTCATTACAAGTAAGTGAGAATGGTGATTTAGCAAACTGGATTGTTCCAGGGAAACGCGTTCCAGGTATTGGAGGAGCAATGGATTTAGCTCAAAAAGCGAAGCGGGTCGTTGTTGTGATGAATCATGTCGATAAATATGGAAATGCAAAAATTGTTTCGGAGTGTACATTACCATTAACTTCAAAAAAATGCGTAGATTTAATTATTACGGATATGGCAGTAATGGAAGTGACGCAGGATGGACTTATTTTGCAAGAATTAATGAGCCCATACACAGTAGAAGATATAAAACAACATACAGAAGCAAATTTTAAAATTGGTTCTAATTTACTAGTAATTGAATGAGGGGAGATGTAATATATGGAGCAATTAAAAAAACAAGTTTGTGATTATATTGAGAGTCATGAAGAAGAAAGCGTAAAATTTTTAAAACGATTAATTCAAGAAAAGAGCGTATCTGGTGAGGAAAGTGGTGCGCAGGCAATTGTAATTGAAAAATTACGTGAGCTAGGTTTAGATCTTGATATATGGGAGCCATCATTTTCTAAAATGAAAGATCATCCTTATTTTGTATCACCGCGTACAAGTTTTTCAGATAGCCCGAACATTGTGGCAACCCTTAAAGGAAGCGGCGACGGGAAATCTATGATATTAAATGGGCATATTGATGTCGTACCAGAAGGAGATGTGAATCAGTGGGATCATCATCCTTATAGTGGTGAGAAAATAGGAAATCGTATATATGGTCGTGGAACAACAGATATGAAGGGCGGCAATGTCGCATTAATGCTTGCGATGGAAGCAATTATTGAATCTCGTATTGAATTAAAAGGAGATATTTATTTTCAAAGTGTAATAGAAGAAGAAAGCGGCGGAGCAGGAACATTAGCAACTATATTACGAGGATATAAAGCAGATGGTGTTATTATTCCGGAGCCAACAAATATGAAGTTTTTCCCGAAACAACAAGGATCCATGTGGTTTCGTCTACATGTGAAAGGGAAAGCAGCACACGGTGGGACGCGTTATGAAGGAGTAAGTGCAATTGAAAAAAGTATGTTTGTTGTAGATCATTTGAGAAAGCTGGAAGAGAAGAGAAATGACCGAATTACAGATCCATTATTTAAAGGAATCCCGATCCCAATTCCAATTAATATTGGGAAAATTGAAGGCGGTAGCTGGCCAAGTTCTGTTCCTGATTCGTTAATTTTAGAAGGAAGATGCGGTATTGCGCCGAATGAGACTATAGAGGCAGCAAAAGAAGAGTTCGAGAATTGGATCGCTGAATTAAATGATGTGGACAATTGGTTTGTTGAAAATCCTGTAGAAGTGGAATGGTTTGGAGCAAGATGGGTTCCAGGTGAACTAGAAGAAAATCATGAGTTAATTACAACGCTCGAGCATAACTTCGTTGAAATCGAAGGGAACAAACCGATTGTTGAAGCATCTCCGTGGGGGACTGATGGAGGCTTATTTACACAAATCGCCGGTGTACCAACGATAGTATTTGGCCCAGGAGAAACGAAAGTAGCGCATTATCCAAACGAATATATAGAAGTTGATAAAATGATAGCTGCCGCAAAAATTATTGCATGTACATTACTAGATTGGTGTGAGGTGAAAAAATGAAATACTATGAATCTTTTAGAGAACAGACGAATGGCCATACAGTAGAAGGCGTTTTGGACTATTTTAATAAACGTATTCGAGTAGACCACTACACAGGAAATATTGAGAGAATCATCCAAACAATTGACGAATTAGCAGAGAAACATTCTTTCACTAAATGTATTGTTAAAGGAAAGGGAGAGCATGTTTCAACATGGCTCTCTTTCGGTTTTTTATTAGAAGCAACAATACCACATTATTTTCAAGGTCACGATGCATACTTCTTCGTGAAATTTAATAATGATGAAAGACGAAATAGTATTCATTGGGCTGAGGAAGATACCATTTTAAGCGGTGTAAAAGCAAAAGAAGTAAAGGAAAAAATAGTTCCGGAAAAATTCCTATTAAGAAAAGCGACAGAAGAGGACGCAGAAGAATTAGCAGCTGTCTTTGGAGAAGTATTTGAAGTGTATCCGACTCCTTTAAACGAAGCGAGTTATGTAAAACAAACGATGAAAGAAGACGATACAATTTACTATGTGTATGAATTCGAGGGGAAAATAATTAGTACAGCGTCTGCAGAAATGAATATAAAAGAAGGAAATGCAGAATTAACGAATTGTGCGACCTTACCCGAATATCGTAAACATGGGTTTATGAAAAGTTTATTAATTAAGTTAGAAGAAGAACTTCAAGAAAAATCGATTTTCTGTTCTTATACAATTGCTCGATCGCTTTCTTTCGGAATGAATGCAGCCTTTCATCAGTTAGGCTATACGTATACAGGAAGATTGGCGAACAATTGCTACATTTTTGATAAGCTAGAAGATATGAATATATGGGTAAAAGATTTGTCTAAATAGTACGTTATAAAAATAGAACGGAATCGTCATGCTTATAATCGCACATAGGTGTGCCGGAAATTCGGCATAGTATTTGCTGGATTTTCGGCAAGAGGGGGGATGACATTGCTAGCAGTTTCGACACAAGAAGTCATTGAGGCGATTTTGGGCAGTATTGATGAGGCTATACACGCAGTAGATGAAAATGGTATTACAATTTTCTATAATACTGTAGCTGCAAAACACGATGGATCAAAAATTGAAAAAGTGTTAGGTAAACATTTGTTAGAAGCGTTTCCTTCTTTATCTAGGGAAACAAGTACGTTGATGAAAGTATTAGATACAAAAAAACCAATCGTTCATCAAGTGCAGCATTATCAAAACTTAAATGGGGAAGACATTTGTACAGTAAATACGACGTTACCTATTTTCATAGATGGAAATATTGCTGGAGCTGTTGAAATTGCAAAAGATTATTCCACAGTACAAAAACTTACCGATACAATAGTCGATTTGCAGTCGAAAATAAAGCGGTCATCTAGAAAAAAAGCGGTCAAAAAGGATGTTGCATTTGAAACGATCGTGACGAATGATGCTCGGTTTAAACAGACGAAAGAATTAGCACAAAAAGTAGCCCCAACCGATGCGAATGTTTTAATATATGGGGAAACAGGAACAGGGAAAGAGTTATTTGTACAAGCGATTCATGAAGCCTCTAAGCGAAAGAACAAGCCGTTTATTGCACAAAACTGTGCAGCTTTGCCAGAGTCTCTATTAGAAAGTTTATTGTTTGGAACGACGAAAGGTAGTTATACGGGGGCAATTGAACGAGCGGGATTATTTGAACTTGTAGATGGAGGGACATTGTTTTTAGATGAACTGAATTCAATGCCACTCGATTTACAAGCGAAAATGCTACGTGTATTAGAAGATGGTGTTATTCGTCGTATTGGTGATAATAAGACGAGAAAAGTAGATGTTCGCGTTATTACCGCAATGAATCAGCCACCAGAAATATGTTTAAAAGAGAATAAAATTCGCACTGATTTATACTATCGATTAAATGTCTTTTCATTATATATTCCGCCGCTCCGTGAAAGAACGGAGGATGTATTATTGTTAGCGTCTTATTTTTTGAAAGAATATAATAAAAGTTATAAAAAAGGTGTACTTCAAATGGATAAGGAAGCGAAAGAAAGACTACAAGCTTACCAATGGCCTGGAAATGTTCGGGAGTTAAAACATACGATTGAACATGCTGTCATTATTGCAGAAGGGAATACATTAACAGCTAATTGTTTACCACGTACATTTCGGAAAGAGAGTTTTCCAAAGAAGAAGGGCATATTGCCTCTTAGAGAAGCACTTCATCAAACGGAAAAAGAATTAATAGATCAAGCGTTAATTGAAACAGAAGGGAATATATTACAAGCTGCAAAAATGTTAGGTATCCCTCGTCAGACGCTTCAATATAAACTGAGTAAGTACGACAAAACCGCCGAATAATTGGCGGTTTTTGTGTGTTTGCACCAATAAAAGAGCGTTTACATATATAAAAAGTAATGAATATGATAGTATGTATGGATTTCATACAGTGCTTAAAAATATTTTTTTCGCTTATATAATAGGGTTATCCGTACATTTACTTATCAATAAAGTAAAGTTGGCATAACTATTGCTTATATAAAGGATGAGCGTATAAAAAGGGGGAATAGCAATGTTACATGATGTATACAAACCAAATCGTCACTGGAAGGATATCGAATTATGGAAAGATGTTACTGAAGAGCAATGGAATGATTGGGTTTGGCAATTAACGAATACGATCAAAACGTTAGATGACTTAAAGAAAGTGATTAACTTAACACCTGATGAAGAAGAGGGCGTTAAAATTTCAACGAAAACGATCCCGTTAAATATTACACCGTACTATGCTTGGTTAATGAATCCTGATGACCCACGCTGTCCGATTCGGATGCAATCTGTACCGATCTCGGAAGAGTTATATAAAACAAAATATGATTTAGAAGATCCGCTTCATGAAGATGAAGATTCACCAGTTCCAGGGTTAACACATCGTTATCCTGACCGCGTACTATTCTTAGTAACGAATCAATGTTCTATGTATTGTCGTTACTGTACACGCCGTCGTTTTAGTGGACAAATTGGAATGGGTGTGCCGAAGAAACAATTAGATGATGCAATTGCTTACATTCGTGAAACACCACAAGTACGAGATGTATTAATCTCTGGTGGTGATGGTCTTCTTATTAACGATAAAATTTTAGAATATGTATTAAAAAATTTACGAGAGATTCCGCACGTTGAGATTATTCGTATCGGAACGAGAGCGCCGGTAGTATTCCCGCAGCGTATTACAGAAAACTTATGTAACATTATTAAAAAATATCATCCAGTATGGTTAAATACACATTTCAATACATCTATTGAAATTACTGAAGAATCGAAAAAAGCATGTGAAATGTTAGCGAATGCTGGTGTTCCAGTCGGAAACCAAGCAGTAATTTTAGCTGGTATTAATGACAGCGTTCCAATTATGAAAAAACTAATGCATGACTTAGTAAAAATCCGTGTACGTCCATATTATATTTATCAATGTGACTTATCTGAAGGTATTGGTCATTTCCGTGCACCAGTTTCTAAAGGTCTTGAAATTATTGAAGGTTTACGCGGACATACGTCTGGTTATGCAGTACCAACATTCGTTGTTGATGCACCAGGAGGGGGCGGTAAAATTGCGCTTCAACCAAACTATTTAATCTCGCAAAGTGCAGATAAAGTTGTACTTCGTAACTTTGAAGGTGTTATTACAACGTATCCAGAGCCAGAAAGCTACATTCCAGGAAGAGCAGAAGGGTACTTTAAAGAAATTTATCCAAACTACGAAGAAAAACGTTCAGATGTTGGTATCGCAGGCCTTATGAGTGATAAGAAATTCAACCTTGTTCCAGACGACTTACAGCGTATGAACCGTCGTAAAGACTATGAAGAGAATGAAACGCATGCAACATTAAAAGATAAACGTGATAAGCGGGACCAATTGAAAGATAAAAAATATCAAGCACAAATGGCTAAATTAGAAGAAAACGACAAAAAAACCGAGGGTGATGCAGTATGAATTGTATGTGGTGTGACAGTACAGAAGCAAAAGAAAGCTTAAATACTGTATATTGGGAATTGCCAGATGGTACGAAAGCCATTGAAATCCAAGAGACACCATGCATTTCTTGTTCCTCATGTGGTATGGACTATCAATCAGATCAAACAGTGAAAGAAATAGAAGATCAATTGTTTTTAATTTATACGAAAGATTTACCAAAACAACTAACATATGAAGAATTAATGGGAAGACCCCGTCTATTAAAAAGAAATTATTTTGACTTTTAACCAGCTTTTCTGCTGGTTTTTTTCTTTTTTGCCTTGTATAATGTACCCAAGTTAGAAAGGTAGGGAATATTTTTGAAAAAGACATTTTACCACTATATGATGAAGCATCGTGCAGCTTTATTTAGTAATGAAATATCGAATTTAGCAGAGGCAATGTACGATGATTTAAGTTTTCCGAAGCAATCTGAAGATTACGATGAAATTAGTTCATACTTAGAGCTAAGTGGAATGCTAGCAAGTATGTCTATATTTGATGAAGCGTGGGAGTTATACATACAAGATAGATAAAAACTATATGAACTTTTTTGACGTGAAGCTAGTCTATTTGCTAGCTTTTTTTACGTTGTAAATAAATTTTCATATAGTGATATTTTTTATTGAAAAAATTTATGAATATACGCTTCTGTGATAAGCGTTTTTATGTAGGTTGCATATACTGTTATCAAAATCACGACGTCAAAAAAAGGAGAGATATAGATGGCAAGGAAAAAGCAACCTAAATATAACGTAGGGGACATAGTCGTGATTACGCTATATGGAACCGTTGGTAAAATCACAAATATGAAGGTTTTAGATGGAGTTTACGTATACGAAGTCAATAATCATGATGGATTTTACGTAGAGCAAACATTGCAGCATGTTACTGAGCAAGATATGAAAAAAGGTGAAACTGAGTGGATTGAATTAAACTATAATTTCACATTTGGTGATCTCGTGCAAGTAACAGGATACGATAAAGATGTGTTTCGAATTGTTGGTTTTCGTACAGAAGTATGGAGATATAAAAATGACGCATGGGAAGATACAATATATGAACTATCACGAATTACGGATGGTGAATGGTTAGAAGCGGATGAGTCAGATTTAACGTTACTTGCTAATGCTCAAACGGCAAATGCAATTTTGAAGAAAATGAAACAAGATAAAGCAGGTATGAATAAATTAGATTTAGGAAAATTAAAGTCAATTAACAACTCAAAAAAAGTGAGTGTTAAGACAAATCGTCAAGAAATCATTGATGGATTACTTGATATTTATAACGATTACCAATTGTTATTTGATACATTTAAAGATGAAGAATACAAAATTGTTATGGATGTTGTTCATAATTATTTAGTTAAATTGACAGAGAAAAAATAGTTAACTAGAAAGAGAGAATGAATTGAACAACAACATATGCAGTATAAGGTATGCCTACAACTATTAAAAAAATAAAAAGCCATTTAATAAGAGAGTCTGCCCATTGATCTTCATGCATGAACTCTTCTTTTGTTTGCCCTACTTCTTGCGTTACCTCGTATTGATATTCCATAATTATTTCCCCCTTTTGATAGCTTGTACTACCATCGTATGCATCTCGTCCAAAGGATATGACCTATAAAAAAAGAAAAACTATTTTTCTAATCTCATATACATAATTTTGAGATTTTTTCATAAAACAGAAATAAAGGAGTGATGCTCATGAAGGAAATTGAAGTCGTAATTGATACGGAAGAGATTGCGGAGTTTTTTTATGAGCAACTAATTGAAAGAGGATACGTCCCAAAACGAGAAGAAATTGAAGATCTTGCAGATATTACATTCGAGTACTTATTAGAGAAATGTATGATTGATGAAGTTTTTGATGAAGAGGATGAGTGAAAGTAACGACGGGCCTAACTCGTCGTTTTTTACTCTTTACAAACTTGTCACAAATGTAGCCAGCAATAGTTGGTATAATTAAAAGAAAATTTTACTCAAGAGGTGAAGGGATGTTCAAAAAAATTATTGATTCTTTATTAGGAAAGAAAAAATATCGTTCGTATTCTAGTAGTGATTATCGCCATAGAGGTCGCTCTTATTCAAGTAGTGATTATAAACGACGTTCATCTGGTTATGGGCATCATCATTATAAAAGAAAACGTAAAAGCCGTAGCTTCTTTTCAAGTAGCTAATGAAATGGCGTCGTATACTAGCTTTATTAGATAGACCACTACGAAAAAACACAATTGTCGCAGAACGTTATAAAATTGAATCAGTAATTGGAATGGGCAGTTATGGGGTTACATATGTCGTTAATGATTTACAAATAAATAGATATAAAGTCTTAAAACAATTAAGACAAAGTAAACAAAGATATGAGTCCGGTAGAAAATCATTTGAGCATGAGAAAATGATTTTACAAACATTAAACCATCATGCAATTCCTAGTTTATATGATCATTTCGTATGGGAGAAAAAAAGCTTTTTTGTGATGGAATATATGCCTGGTAAAAATTTCGAGGATTATATTTTCTCGGATGGGCATGTATATACAGAACGTGAAGTTTTTAAAATTTTATATGAAATATTAGAAATTGTATCAGTTTTTCATAGTAAAGGTATTATTCACCGAGATTTACGCATTCCAAACATATTAATGAAAGAAAACGAAATTAGTATTATTGATTTTGGATTGGCGAAATTGAAAGGCGAGGGGGATGAACGAGCTACAACTTATGAGGGTGAACAAGCTTTGATGCGAGAAGTTCACTTTCGTAGCGATTTTTATGCGCTTGGTCATTTCTCATTATTTTTATTATATGCAGGCTATGAATCTAATGAAAAACATGAAAAGCCATGGTATGACGAATTAACTTTGGAAAATTACAACCGTGAAATGTTGATGCGTATGTTACAAATAAAAACGCCGTACTATGAGAATGTACAAGATTTAAAAAAAGATGTAGCTTTTGCTTTAGAAAGGATGGAGGATCCATGTTTCAAAAGTTTTTAGCAAGCGTTGGTATTAGGTTTTAAAGCGCGTCATATAGAATGTGAAGAATTACCGTATCGATTACGTAAGCAAATTCCATTCGCACAAGAATTTGAGTTTGTTCCTGTTTCCGGAGAGTATTATGGAAAATTAGATGAACTAGAATTGTTGATTTTGCCAAATACTTACGATCGCTTAGAGATTATTATGGAAGTAGACAGAAAATCTCGTGGATTAGCAGGTTTATTTGCAGAAGCACTTGATCTTGATGAGAAAGTGATTCGCTTTACAGTAACGAATGAAGATATTCCAACGATGAAAGAAACAATTAACAATTATATTTTTTAATAAACTATGCATAAAAAAGAAATGGAGAGGAAAACTAAAACAACCGCTCCATTTTTTTGCATAGTGAGGTTATGTATGTGAAACGATATCGACATTTATACTTGTTAAGTTCAACGCTACTCATTTGTTTTGTCGTATTATCACTTTCGTATCATACCGCTTGTATTGAGAAATTTGACAATATAGTCGCGCATTTTATTCAAAGTTTTCGAAACGATTATTTGACAGCCTACTTTACTTGGGTGTCTTTTATCGGTTCCAAAAGAATATATTTTCCGTTACTCATTATTCTTGTAATGTATTTTCTCGTTAGAAAAAAGTTGCTTAGTGCATTACTTCTAACAATTAATTATTATGGATCTCGTTATTTAAACAGTATGCTTAAACTATGGTACGAGCGAGCAAGACCTGATGTAACACAGCTTGTTACTGCAACTGGATATAGTTTTCCGAGCGGTCATACGATGAATGCTACTGCTTTTTTAGGATTTATTGCATACGTCACGATTACAGAAGAACGTATTACATTGCATAAAAAATTGTTGATTATTTTTATAGCGAGCTTTGTTGTATTATCTATTTCAGTTAGCCGAATATATCTTGGCGTTCACTATCCATCTGACATATTAGCAGGATGGGCAGCTGGCGGTAGCTGGCTCGTTTTATGCGTAATATTTCATAAAACGTTCATTAAAAAAGAACCTATGTCATAATAGGTTCTTTTTCCATTGGCTCAACATGAATGTGCGCATGATAAATGCCAAACTTTTTCCGAAGCATAGCCTCGATGTTGTCAGTGATACAATGACTTTCTCCAACATCCATACGAGCATCTACCTCGATTGTAATATCAACGTACGTTTGATTCCCGTACATACGAGCACGAATATCTACGATGTTTTCCACGCCACCAATATGTTCAATCGCATCAGCATACTCTTCCATCTTATCTGGATCGATTCCATCCGTTAACATATGAGAAGCTTCTACGAAAATCTCCCATGCAGTTTTACAAATAATAAGACCGACAATTAAAGCAGCAATAGGATCTAAAATAGGCATTTGGAACTGTGAACCGACAATGCCTACTACTGTACCGATACTTACGAGGGCATCTGATAAATTATCCTTTGCAGCTGCTTCTAATGATTTACTTCTTGTTCGTGCTGCAATCTTTTTCGTATACAAATACACACAGTACATAACGACAGCAGAAAATAAAGCTACCCATGCAGCAAGTACATTAGGTGCTGCTTGTTTCGGATTTAAAAAAGATTGAATGGCACTAATAACAACTTCTAATCCGACCGTTGCCATAATAAAAGAAGCAACAAGTGATGCAATTTGTTCTGCACGCGAATGCCCATATGGATGATCTGGATCACGAGGTTTTCGAGAGATTTTTAGACCAATTAATATCGCTAAAGAAGCACCGATATCTGTTAAGTTATTTAAACCGTCAGCACGTAATGCGCTAGAGAGGGTAATATAACTGATGATGATTTTCATAGAGGATAAAAATATGTAGGCCAAAATGCTGACAATAGCACCTTTATCAGCTTCTTTATGAGAAAGAGTATCCATTTTAATCACTCACCTTTCTACAAGGAATTTCTTTCTATAAATAGAGTATCAAACGAAAGTCGTGTGGGTCTATACAAACATTGTTGACGTTTTATAGCTTTTTAAGAAGTGGATAACAAAGTTTCATGAAGGAAAAATATGTTGTAAAGTGCAAAGTTAGAATATGAACGCGATTTGGATCTATGTATAGGGGGGAGGAGAAGGGAGTTTAAATATGTACACTTCTGACAGCTGATTTGGAAAAAATAAAAAACCCTCTAGAAAATATTTTTCAGAGGGTTTTCATCTTAGTATGCTTCTAAAAACTCAGTAACTTGCTCTTCAGTTTTTGCATTAGCACTATGTAAGTGGCCTAGCTTCTCGCCATTTTGATATACAAGTAAACTTGGAATACCCATTACTTGATACTCTTCAGCGATACTTGGGAACTCATCTTTATTAATAGAATACCATTCAAACTTATTGAACTCTTCCATCACATCTCCGATAAAGTTGTCCATACGCACGCAATCTGGGCACCATGTAGTAAAGAACTTAACAACTACTGGCTCCTCGCTTGCGATGATGTCTTTGAATTCCTGTTCAGATTTGATTTCTTTCATGTTAGTTTCTCCTTTTTCACTATCAATATTTTTGGTTATTTAGTTGGTGTATTTGCTGTGAAAGGAAAACTTACAACGAGAGCCTTTCTTTTCGAATAATTCGTTAGCAAATTCATCCACCGCAGTTTATTGAAGTCCTAGCATAACATGTGAGTAGATATCCAGTGTGATTCTACTTTTTATGTCCTAGTCTTATATGCATCTTAAATCTAGAAATAAATATTAGGAACCTCACTTTTCTTTATAAGCTTTTTCGTGAGCTGTGTCAAACTTCTGAAATTGTAAGGCTACTATTTATTAGTAAGGTAAATTGTATTCATGATAGCCATTGCTAAAACGTTCTTTTCCTCAGATATTTTTATGAGGTGGTGTGAGAGAAGAGATTAAGCGGAGTTCCAGCAACAATTACACCCAAATAAAGTAATCCATGTAAAAGAAGCAAGGCTAACTAGAAGGGGGAATTGCGGCACTGTATAGAGTGAAAGAAAAACATGATGTGGAGCGCGAAAGAAATCGTAAGAACATGTTAGGAAGTATTTAGCGGTAGAAGTCAGGGGGAATGTAGATGTGATAGAAAGACAGTATTACATTATTCTTTCAAAGGGGGTAATTAGGATGATGAAATGGGTAAAGAAACTATTTTTTAAAATGCCCACCCTGCATTGTTTGTGAGAAACAAGAAGGTGAGCTTCCATTAAACGAAAAGAATGTAATTTGTAAAAAATGTGACCAAATTACGTATGAACAAGACATAGAAAGAGATTCCTAAAACCTTTACATCTTATTCCATAAATAACAAAGCTGGTGAGCTTCTGATTCAAGAGCTATTACATGATCATTATTAATAGAGTTATTCGTATACATTTTGTTCTTTTGGATATTAAGGACCGTATAATTCACATCGTTATGTTCATTTGAAAATGTTGATTCGTTTAATAATGTTAGTGTTGAGTTGATGTTATATTTATCAATTCGCTCTTTTTTTCCTTTGAAAAACAGTTTAATAAGATGCGGCTCATCATTAATGAGCAAACCGAGTTCAGGCGATGAGCGGACGATTAAATTATTTGATAACCAATGCGATTTACCTGGATCAAACCAAGAGACGTCTTTGTTTTTAATAAATTTTTTGTACTGCTTTATAACATCAATGTAGTTTTGCTTTTTCTTCTGGTCAACAGTCTGTACTAATGTCTCAAAACAGTCAAAAGGTAGTTCGTTTTTATGAAATTTAATAACAGTTTCTCGTAATTGTTTCCAGTAATCAAAAACCGGGTGATATTCAGGTTGAGATTTTAAATTCTTTACAAAATTTGTTTTAGCAGCACTACTTTTCAGTGTGAAGTCTAAAAATTGTGTAAGTCCCACTTTAATTTCCGCCATGTTACACCCCCTTTCCGAACATTATTAATTCGATAGCGGAAAGGGAAATCCTGCATTTTGAAGGCGGTGAAAGAAATGCTAGATGATGAAGAGTTGATGGAACAAGAACGGCTCTTTTGTTTGTATTATGTGAAATACTTTAAAGGGAAACAAGCTGTACGGAAAGTTAGGTATGTAAAGAGAAGCACGCATAGTACGAGTAGTCGATTACTTAGAAGAGAACGTATAGCATTTCAGGTCAGAGAGCTTAAAGCAAAATGGTTGAAACTATATTTGGGGAAGTAATGAGTGGGTTAAATGAGTAAATCAAGATTGCTTTTACTAATACGAAAAAAGGTCCTGTTGTTTCCAACAGGACCTTTCCTAAAATGGCAAAGAGTAACTCTTACCTTACTCTTCTCGTATATAATACATGAAAAAGATAGATGTGTATACAACAAGAAATTCCAATATAATTATTCGAATATAGTGTTTAAAAATAAAAGGGTGGAATTTTAAATAAGGAATTAAATTACAAACGCTGATTTATCAGGTGATACAAATGAATTTCTATCAAATTGTAGTTAATAAAGTGATATTGAGATAATAAGATATGTAATTTTGCATACCGGATTGTAAAAGCGAACAAGGGTATAAATGATCTAAATAATACGGAAGTTGAGGGAGAGTAATACTAAAATTTCATTTGTTTTTTTACTGTAATAAATTCATTTGAATAGAAGTGAAAAATAGAGGTTTGCCTTAGTCATTTATGAAAGTCAAGAATATTTATAACCATAGGAGTAAATACACAGGTCCGATTTTTGTAATGATGGAGGGAATTGATGTGGACATAACTCAAAGCATGGCAAGAATAGTGGTGAATGGGAAAGATCTTCCGTTTCGTTCAGTTAGTACTTCTGTATGGAATCAAGGGCCTGTAAATGATTTAATTGTTTCAACAAACCAAAGAGTCGAGGATTTTTATCAATTTATGTGGTCGCAAGTACCAGTAATGCTTGCAATGTATTTTCTTCAAGGGGCAGACTTAATGAGATTTGCTAGAATTACTGGGATTAATCAAAATGTAACGGGAGAATATATTTATCATTTCTCTTGGGGATAAAATGAATGTAAAGTAGCGTAACAGCTGCTTTTTTAATTTGTAAAGGAATTTAATGAGGTTAAGAAAATAAGATTAAAGCGTGATATAGATAATTTGTGACTGTATTTAAGCTCATAAAGATACTCGGTTACTTCTTTTAATACAATGGCTTTTACAAACAAATGTATAGAAGTATACATAAGAAAAAATGAAATAAGTCGAATAATATTTCTCTATGTATATTATGATTAACACGAAGCACGTAGGGGACTGCTATAAATATGAAGTTTTTAAGGAGCACAAGAAAATAAAAAACAGAGAGACATATTTTTGGTCTCTCTGTTTTTTTGTTTTATTCACAAATAGTTCCGGTTGCTATACCAGTTGGAGCGACACCTACTGGGACATTAGTGATAACAGTATTCGTAGCAATATCAATAACGGAAACAGTATTACTAGCTTGATTTGTAACATATGCAAGAGTGCCATCAGGTATGATGGTTACTTGATCAGGGGATAAGCCAACAGAAATTGTATCAATCACAGTATTTGTTGCTACATTTATAACTGATACATTATTGCTCACTTTATTTACAACGTAAATAAGATTTCCACCCGGTGTAATATCTATACCAACAGGTTCTGTACCTACGTTAATTGTATTAATAACTGCATTGGTAGCGGTGTTAATAACAGAAACAGTATTGCTGTTTTGATTTGTTACATAAGCACGAGTACCATCTAGTGTGAAGACGATTATTCTAGGACGAATACCAACAGGAATCGTAGCGCTAACGGTATTCGTAGCAGTATTAATAACAGAAATATTGTTGCTTAATTCATTTGCAACATATGCAAAGGCTCCATTTGGAGAAACAGTGATTCCTTGCGGAGCGTTACCAACAGGAATTGTATCAATGACAGTGTTAGTAGCAGCATTAATAACAGAAACCGTATTATTACCGTGATTTCCAACATAAACAGTTGTGTTATTTGGAGAAACAGCTACACCAATCGGGTCGCTTCCAACAGGAATGGTAGCGATAACGGAATTTGTAGAGGTATCAATAACAGAGACAATATCAGAAAAAATATTAGTAACATAAGCGCGAGTTCCATTTGGTGAAACTGTTACTTCGAGAGGTGCATTATCTACAGTAATTGTAGCTACAACTGTATTTGTTCCGGTGTTGATTACAGATACTGTATCATCGGTAGGATCATCTATGACTCCTGCGTTTGTAACATAAACAAGGAAATTACATGCAGGTCCAGTTGGACATTCACATTCCCCAGTAGGTCCTGGTGGCCCTTCTGGCCCTTGAATTCCTTGCGCACCTTGAGGTCCAGTGGGTCCTTGAATTCCTTGCACACCCTGAGGTCCAGTGGGTCCTCCTGGTCCTTCAAGCCCTTGAATTCCTTGTATACCCTGAGGTCCAGTGAGCCCTGCCGGTCCCTCCGGTCCTTGAATCCCTTGTATACCCTGAGGTCCAGTAGGTCCCGGTGGTCCTGGTATTCCCATTCCGGTCCCTGAACCAGTCGGCCCCGGTGGTCCTGGTGGTCCTTGAATCCCTTGTACGCCTTGAGGTCCTTGAGGCCCTGCCGGTCCTTCCGGTCCTTGAATTCCTTGAGAACCCTGAGCTCCTTGAGGCCCTGCTGGTCCTTCCGATCCCTGGATCCCTGGCACACCTTGAGGTCCTTCCGGTCCTTCAGGCCCCTGAATTCCTTGAGAACCCTGGATACCTCTAGGTCCAGGGAATCCTCTAGGTCCACGAAATCCTCTAGGTCCAGTGGCTCCAGTCGGACCTGGTGTTCCGATGTTACTTAATAACGAACTATTCAAGATTCCTTGTAAAATTAAGTTGAATATTTGCTGCAATAATGGGTCCGATATATTTGAACAGCTAATAAGTGAAGATAAGTTTTGGAATAGAAATTGGAATAATGCTGAAATTTGAGTAAGAGATGCGGTAGGTAAGGAATTGATTAATTGATTTATAGTTCGTATAACTAAATTTTTATTTGGAGTATTTGGTTGTACTGCAATTAATAAATCATTTAACGCTTGTAATGATGATTGGAGTATTTGTATAGTTGTTGGATTTGGTGTTGTGAAAAAAGAAAAGATAGCTTGGTTTAATTGGTTAATTAGGGACAATAATTCTTGTTGCTGAGAAAATGAGAAAAAAACAGGTGTACAACAATTAGTTTGATTACAAGAGGAAATAGAAATAAAACAGGGGAATTGAAACTTTTCGCACGGATCGTTTGAGTTTTGATTATGCTTCATAATTACCTCCTTTTAAAAAATTTACATGTTAAGTATGTCTTGAAAATTTGTATCCTCTACTGAATGTGAATTATTGGTAAGTGTATGTGTAATGTAAAATGTTCAGGAATATTTTTCTTCTAAGTATATGTTTAGAAAATCGAGACGTTCTTATGGGATGTATAATCAATACTTGGTTATTAACAGGAAGTGTAAGTAAGACTACAAAACAAAATGGAAGTATATTTTTATTAGCTTAAAACATAAAAAGAGTAATCTATGAGATCGTTGCTTGCAACTACTGATTTAAATGCTTTTTTATTGAACAAAACGCCCATTTGAATAGGAGGAGGTTAATGGTGAGGAAGACATTAGAAGAATTAGGAAGGTGTTATAATGAAGCCTTAAATGAAGGAGCAGAGTATGTAGCTGTTCAGATTAAAATAGATGGACTTTCTAGCGATGAAGTAATTGTTAACGACAAATATAACATAGATTCTAAACTAGCGTATTACAAGAAAACGTACAATGAAGATCTAGAACATAAATGGAATCCAAGAATTCGTATTGTAGGTTTTGCATATAGTTATTCATTTTCAGGAATTGTACGCAAATTAGGATTACTAGTTTAGTAGTGATGAAACTTAAGATAATTATTGAGGTGGATACCACAATTTAAGTGGTATCTTTTTTTTGTTAAGGAATAAATAAAAAAGAGAGCTTAAGCCCTCTTTTTATAAATGCCTAACTTTTATGCACAGATTGGAATTCCTAATGCTATTAAAGTCAATGCTACTTGAAGAGAAAGTTCTAATCTAGCAATTTCGATTCCAGCAACTGATACCACTAAAAGAGGTTGTCCATTAACGAACAAAACACAACTTTCCATATTTACACCTCCCTTCTGGTAATCTACTACAATATATGAATTAAATTTAAATAACTTTATAGTTAAATTAATGAATTTTATAAAATTGATAAATTAATCTATCATATAAAATGAATTTTCATTGGTCTAACAACTGCTTCTTTATCACCTTATATAAAGGGTATGAATATATTAGTAGTATATAAAAGCATAGGAGTGATAGATATGTTTTTTACAAAGCTACGTGGTAGAAATGAAGTTCCACCAGTAGAAACAGACGCTCGAGGGGAGGCTTTCTTTAAATTAAGCCAGGACGAGCTTAGCCTAAAATTTAAGTTAGATTTATTTGATATAGAAGGATGTAGTAGTTGCCCATCTGCATATTGGAGCAAAAGGAACTAATGGTCCTGTTGTAGCTTTTTTATTTGGACCTATAACAAATCCGGTTTCAATAGAGTGTGCAACGCTTACGGGAATAATTACTCAAGAAGATTTGGTTGGGCCGTTAGCGGGTCAAACATTAGCTACTCTTGTAAATGAAATATGAAAGTGTAAGAGAGAATAGAAATTTTTAAACCTAATCAAAGCTAATAGATTAACTTTCAGCACCCACTGAAATAAAGAATCATAACATAATTTGTAATAACTTATATGAAAGTGAGCTGAAAAAAATGTTTTATTCGTATTTTTATTCTCAAGCGGGTATGCGGCCAGCATATGGTACATCAATAACGTTTAGCGGAGCACAAAGTACAGTTCAAGCTGTTCAACAAGCGTTACAAATGCAACAACAAATGCAACTGCAACAACAAGGTATCCAGCCGTATTATTCATCTATGGAGTATTTTTATCCAGTGCATCAAATCACACCGTATGGAAGTTCTTTTCTTACGATTCCATATGGAACTGTCTTCAATCTATAAGCTGAAAATTTTATGAATAGGAGCAGGTATCCCAAACCGATTATTAACCTAACCATTACCAATTGGATATATACGGGAAACCCAGCTCCCACCTACCTTTATCACAGATGCCGAATTTTGAGGTATCCGCAAATAGCGGAAATAATTGAGGGGGATGAGTGTATATGTAAGCGTCAAATAGTTCCATCTACAATTTGTAAATAGCTGATGAGATAATCTTTGTACATACTCTACAAGTTGTTTTTTGATAAGAAAATATCGTCGATCGAAGAAAGAATGAGAATTATCTTATCATGACAAATGATGGATAGTGGCACTATATGAAAAGATACATGAACATTTACTAACGCGAACCAGGACGAGAGGTAGCAACGAAATCCTATCTGTGGTTATATCGTACAGGAAGATTGTCCTATGACTATCAATTTACAAGAGCAGGAGAACATCCGAACCGTTTTTCCCCATTTTGAAGTATATTTATAGCCATAACATCTTATGTTTTGTTTATAATTGTAAATATTTATTGAAATGTATAAATATTTTTTATGAATAAAAAGGAAAAATAATGCAACTTTTTAATTTGTTTATTCGTGTTATATATGAAAGGAGGAGGGGGATGGAGATTGAAGAAATATATAAAGTTTATATAAACGATGTGTACCGATATTTATTTTCCCTTTCTCGTAGCCATCATGTAGCGGAGGACTTGATGCAGGAGACTTTTTATCGGGCGTTTCTTTATCTAGAAGACTATGAAAACCAAAAGGTGAAATCATGGCTTTTTAAAGTGGCATATCATACCTTTATTGATTTTGTTAGGAAAGAGAAAAAAGTAGCTTTTGTAGGAACGGAGGAATTAGAAACAATTCAAGCAGGTGAATCTACAGAAGAGTATGTAGTCGCAAAAAATAGTTATGAAAAATTTATTCAGATTATTCATACTTTGCCAGTGGTAGAGGCGCAAGCTATTTTATTATGTGACGTACATCAATTAACGTACGAAGAAGGTGCTTCTGTATTAGATTTAAAGTTAAACACGTATAAAAGTCACATATTTCGCGGGAGAAAGAGATTAAAAGAATTGTTAAAGGAGGAAAAGAGTCAAAATGACAAATGATAAACCTCATTCTGAACAAGATGATTATAAAGAAATGTTACAAGAAGCTCTTCATCAAAGGCCGGATGCACTTTCTAATGGAAAACAGGAACAAGTGATGAAAATAGGAAAAAAAAGAGCGCGTATTACGAATGTTTTAATTGTATTTACTTTTTTATTACTTATTCAACCTATTTTATATATATCTACACTTATATATTATACATCGGCACCTACCAACGCAATGGAGATACGGAATGTAGTAAATCAAACATTAAGTGTAACAGAACCAAATGTATTTTTGAAAGATAGGGACATGGAGCAAACATTGTTACCGCTTAGTTTACAATTGCATTTTGATTTGTATAAAAGGGTAGGGAAGAAAGATATTCGAATAGGGGAAGAGAAAACAGATTATATATTTAGTAGAGCAACGAAAGTTAGCCGTGAATATACAACAGATGAAAAAATTCCGGAAGTCCCATATATAGATAACGAGGTATTGTCTCATCCTAATAATTATAATTCATCCTATAATAGTAGTGAAGAAGCGCAAGTATTAAAGGGTCTTCCGCAAGAATCTGTTGTAGAAGCATTTATATCTTTTAGAGAATTGTTGAGTGTACAAGAGGTAACGAATATGTTTCCCACTATTGATATCGTCTGGTATGCCGTTAATACAGGGTTAGAGGAGAAGCAAACGAATGACGAGGGTATGTATGTTGCTCCGATTGGCTTTCCAGCAGATATGATTTCAAGACCAAGTGGTGCTTTTGTGAGTGATTCACCTCATGAGGAACAATTTATTGATGTGTTAAAGTCATTACAGAAGCATGAAAATTTAGCAGTGAAGCTATCTAGAGCGAAAGTATTAGAGTTGTCAAAACGTATTTCTTTCCTTGAAAAAAATGGGGTAAAAACATATGGGGCAGTTGTAACTGGACCTAAAGCAGAAGTTGAAAAATTAATGAGTCACGAAAAAGTTAGAAAATTGAAAGTAGGTGAAGCGAGATTATGGAATTGGCATTCTTAAAAAAAAGAAAGAATCATATTTATAAACAGGAAACGTGGATGGGGACTATTTCATTAATTATTGCCTTTCTGGCGTTATTGTATTTGAACATTATATTGCTTATACAAGAAACATTTATAGGTAAAGGTTTTCTGCAAATAGTTGGTATTGGATTGGTATGCTCAGTTATAGGAATGATCACAAAAAGAAAAAGTCGGAAATATGCATTGTGGGCATGTAGTTTATATCTTTTTGTGCTACTGTTTTCTATATTTGGATTTATGTTAGGTTGGATGATAAGCTTTGGACCATAAAAATGTGTGAAAGGACGAATGTAAGTTCGTTCTTTTTTATGCATAAAAAGTAAAATAGAAAGTAAAGGGATTTATCAAATTTGAATAGAGATTATTATACTACTAGGTTGTTGTGTTATTGAAATGTCTTCCGCTTACGTGTATATAAATAGGCGACAAGTATAGGGGGAAAACAATAGTTCGTCCAAACATTGCGAATCTTTTTTACATAATCTGAAGTAATAAGCATGAAAGGGGAACGAGTATGTCTTGCTATTACTACTGTAAGTATTGTAAAGAATATAAAAAGAAACAGCATAACTGTTGTAAGAACGATAGTAAGTGTAATGACAACAAGGATAGTCTTGTTAGGGCATCAGCATTTAGAGCTAGAAATACGGTGAATCAACCTGTTCCTGCTAATACTTTTGTGAAAGTGTTATTCCAAAATGAACAATTTGATTTAGCGAATGAGTATAATCCAGCAACGTCTATTTTTATTCCGAAGACTAAAGGAGTATACTCTGTTATTGGAACGATTGGTTTTTTTCCAAACGATCCTAGCTTAAATTATAGAGCTCGTGTAGAAATTCGTGTGAATGGAAACGCGGCAATAGCTATAGATAATGACTTTTTTGGTCCAATCGGTTTTGGAAATGTAGTAAGTGTTTCGACGATTATTCAATTGCATGCAGGAGATCAAGTTGAGGTTTATGCACAAAGTAGCATAGACGGAGTTTTAAGTACTTCGGAAGACGGCTCACATTTTGAAGCTGCAAGATTTCCTTCTCCAATTAAATAACGAAGAGAATAAAATACTTTTCAGTAGGTTTAGTTAATCCCCTGTACCGAATGGTGGGGGATTATTATTGTTATTTTTTTATAAGTAAATTGGTTAAATAGAGTTTGTTTCATGAGAATTTCACATGCTAAAGATGTAATGATGAAAGGTAAAGTTTTAAAATTATTTTTTACAGTTTTGATGTTGAAAGGGCTATCTTATTTTAAGTATTAGATTTTCTGCAGGTAATAAAAAGAGTAAGTAACAAGGGTGTAAAAGTTCTTTGGCATTACATTTGCTAGTTGCCTAACGGTATAAAAAGACATCTTAATTTATGTCCGTATAATTAAAGATTTTTTCATTACTATATAGAAATTACATATTTAACATCGGTTTGTGCAGGTATTACTATTGTATGGAAAGGAATAACATGAAGGCAAGTACACTATATAAAAATAAAATAAATCCTAAGATGAGTAGTATGGGATGCAACTTGAACATATTTGACCTCCTGGAGTATATAAAGAATTTTAATACATCTTTGGTGAATTTAGAAGGAAAATATATTAGATGAATGGTGCTTGAATGGATACACGAATTTAATAGAGTAGTGAATGTCTAATAAATAAAGAAGTATTATGGGGGACACCTTGACTAGATTATTTATAAAGGGCAGGTCGATTTACCCGACGTGAAATAAAAAGGTGATCAGATTTATATGTACAGAATAAGGGATAAATAAAAAAAGAGCATACATAAAAAGTACGCTCTAAAGAAAGATAGGTTTTATGAGTGGATAATCTCCATACGATAATATATGTTCGGTTGATGTAAATGTGTGAAAAATCAATAAATTATCAATGAAATATCATGAAATGAGTAATATTAGTCTATTAATAAGGTTTTGTAGTTAACCAAATTGTAAGGATTTTGTATAGAATGGATTAACAACTCGATAATGATCGTACTTCAGTTTCATATTTCGTATAGTTTGGATATTGTGTAATAGTTTGACATTTAGGTGTGGAAAGTTGATTAATTATAGAAACATTTGTAATTACTTCGTTACAAGGACCGAAAAATGTAACTTTTAATTTTGAATTTGGTGGAACTTTGAAAACAATAGGTTTTTTCTCCATGAAATCAGCTCCTATGATGCAGTATTGTATACTGCGTTTTTTCGTTCATATTATAAAGACGTACTAATATAATATGAAATTTTAGTTGAGTTGATAATGATATGGAGTTCTATGGCATGGTGAAAATGTGGAAAATACAGTAAAAACTGAGAATGTTCTATACAATGTATAATCAATATAATAGGTAAAATTAAAAAATAAGTAATTTATCTAATACGCTTTTTTTCTTGCTACATATTATAGTAGTAAGAATTGTATTAGGAGGTAATGAAAGATTGCAAGAAAATGTACAAGCTCAACCTCAGCTTTCACCACCATGGATCACATATTTCAATGAGTTAAAAAATTCAATTGGTGCTGATCCAACAGTTACAGTTGGTCCGCTAATTCCAGTTGGCGGGAATTATATTATTTTAGTGCACGCGTTAAGTGATGAAAAAGCGAGAGCGTTAGCAACGCTCCTAAAATCTTTTGTAGAATTTGGGAATGTAAGTGTAACAGTTATTGTAACTAATAATGAAAATGACATTGTAAATCCACTGCCATGTCCACTAGATGCATTTGAAATTGCCCATTTATTTCAAGTGGCGCTAGAAAATAATCCTTATTTCGAACAAGTTGTTGTACAGCCTCAACTCCCTGGTGGGGCAAATGTTGTCTTTCCTGTTTTTGCTGCACAAGTAATTCAATTTTTTAATGATGATATTTCAAATTTATGTCAAACATTTACTGGTGTTGCTGCAGATGTATTTCATGATGTAATGAACGATGATGTTTGTGGTATCCCAATATTATTCTCCACAAGCTGTGTTCCGAGCAGTGAAAGTGCACAATTACAAAATACAGATTTAACACCAAAACTGTTTTATTAAATTGTGAGAAGACATTTTCATTAATAGAAAATGTCTTTTTCGTATGCATTAACGTTATTTTGTAGAGTTATTGCGGACGATAAACGAGGCTTCCACTGATAAAATTGTTACTGAATCTTATATAGAGTGTAAAGATAGTATTTTTGAATTGAAATATAAAAAAAATGAGAGATAAATTGTTTTCGTTAATATAGAATAATCACAAAAAATACAGTAAATTAACTTTCATACATATGTTTCATAGTATAAAGAAGATTAATTACAAAAAACGAAGATTAGTAATAGAGAAAATGGTTCTAATATTAGCGCAAAAGATAGATTGATTAACTAATGTTATCTACTGATACATAGTTTTTTTACATGAAATGAATTACATGTAGAAAACACATTGTTTACACAAGTCTATTGTATAGTTATTCTTATATAATAATAAAAGTGAGGTATTTTGAATTGAAAAAGAAAAAGTTATTTTTAGGAACAATTATTTCATGTGTAGTACTGGCATTATCTGCATGTGGTTCCTCAGACAACGTAGTAACATCAAAAGTAGGAAATGTTACAGAGAAAGAGTTAAGTAAAGAATTAAGACAAAAATATGGGGAAAGTACTTTATACCAAATGGTGTTAAGTAAGGCGTTGCTAGATAAATATAAAGTTTCAGATGAGGAAGCGAAAAAACAAGTTGAAGAAGCAAAAGATAAAATGGGCGACAATTTCAAATCGACTCTAGAGCAACTTGGATTGAAAAATGAAGATGAATTAAAAGAAAAAATGAAGCCAGAAATTGCATTTGAGAAAGCGATTAAAGCGACTGTTACAGAAAAAGATGTAAAAGATAACTATAAACCAGAAATGAAGGTAAGTCACATTTTAGTAAAAGATGAAAAGACTGCTAAAGAAGTGAAAGAGAAAGTAAATAACGGAGAAGATTTTGCGGCTTTAGCGAAGCAATACTCAGAGGATACTGGTTCAAAAGAACAGGGCGGGGAAATAACTGGTTTTGCTCCAGGGCAAACGGTAAAAGAATTTGAGGAAGCTGCATATAAATTAGATGCAGGACAAGTAAGTGAACCAGTAAAAACAACTTACGGTTACCATATTATTAAAGTGACAGATAAAAAAGAATTAAAGCCATTTGATGAAGTAAAAGATTCAATTCGTAAAGATATAGAACAGCAAAGACTACAAGACACGACAGGTAAATGGAAACAACAAGTAGTCAATGAATTATTGAAAGATGCTGATATTAAGGTGAATGATAAAGAGTTTAAAAATACATTTGAATTTCTAGAAAAGAAATAATGACTGTAATTAGAAAAGGGAACCTTTAAAGGTTCCCTTTTCTAGTTAGTGTGTGAGTTATAAATAGATAGTAAGACAATACAATATTACATATAAATATTAAGAATTACAATGGAAATTTATGTAATTGTCTTGAAGTAGGTTAATCATCACTTCATAGAATGTTTATATTATAATGTTTTGTTTCATCTCATTAAATATAAAACGAATTAATTAATTTTATCCCATTATTTGTAGGCAGTAAGATTTGCGTAGGCTAATTATTAGTCAGGAATGAACAAAGCTTGAGTGGATTAAAGTTTCACTTTACCCCACTTTAATGGGCAGTAAGACCCCCATCTCAAAATTCAGCGAAAGCAAAGAAGTTAGGTGGGGATCAACTGCCCATAAAAGTCCGATTGGTTCAACTAATAATCAGTGGGGGATGAAGAAAACCCCCACTGATTAAAGTTTCACTTTATAGAAGTGGATAAACATAATTTGCAGAATGAAACATACAATAAGATTGAAATATATTGACGTTAAATGAAGTGAAAAGCAGAGCATTCTATTAAGATGGATGTTCTTTTTCGTATGAAATTTTAAGGTGAAGAATGAATTATTGGATAGATAAATAAATGATGTAGGGGGAGAAAATGTGAAAGTAATTTTTCAAAGAGAAGACGGAGGGAAAATTTTTGAATCGTATGATGAAGATATAAATAACCTATTAGCTATTTTAAAAGAAACGAAAGGGATTAAAATCGGGATGGTTGAATATGAGGTATTAAAATACGAATTAGAGTATTTTCGAAACCCGAAAAAAGCAGTAACAGAGAGGGAGTTACATATAATAGTACAACCAAAATATATTTAATAATTAGAGTGAATTATTAATGAATAGTTTTATGTAGTATGTACGAAAAGAGAGTGTTTAAATTGCTCTCTTTTCATAGAAATTCATAAGGAACGAATGGAGGTCCATTATAAATCCCTTAAATTTTGTGAGTTCGTTCTTTATAATATATGCTTTCATTTATAGATGGTTAATAAACTCGAAAAAATTAAAACTTTTTAGTTGATCTTTTCACCTCCCATTTAATAGGAAGTGAAAAGATCATTTGATGAAGAAAAAATAAATCTCTTCTCAAAAGAACGTAAGTTCGTGTATAATTAGAACGAATGTTCTTGTAAGTGTAGATAGTATAAGATTTAGAAATAAAGTGAAACTGTAATTAGCGGGTGTTTAAGGGGAGTTGATCTTCGACTTACTTTCCTTGTATGTCTTGAATTTTGAGGTGGGAGATTTCTTACCTGTTCATGCGGGAGAAATATGAGCCGAGCAATTATTAAAGAATAATCGAAGCGCAATATGTTTGAAATAGAATGGATAAATAATCGAGGAGATAGAGAAATGAATGATGTAAAGATGCAAAGAGCAAAAAGAGAATGGGTTCCATTTACAGTAATGTCGGAACAGTTATTAAGTATGCGAAAGGTTATTGGGGAGAAATTTAAAGTACAAAAACCATTTTTAACAAAAGAAGCAAAAGAGGGAATTTCTGATAAATTATTAATGTCATTATTGTCTGAGAAAGAAATATTGGTGACATATTTTGAAGATGGGTACATACTTACAAGCTATATGACAGTTGTACATATAAATCCGCTAAAGCGCATTGTAATGTGTACTGACGCGTTTTATAAAACTTACGTATTTAATACTACGGATATTATTGAAATAACGTAAAGTAAGCTAAAATTTAACTTTTAGCTTACTTTACGTTATGTAAGATGTGGAATAGAAAAAATGAAACGGAAAAGCAGCTAGCTTCATACTAGCTGCTAAGCCCCAGGGAAAGGGAGAAAAAGATAGGGTACTCCAAAAATCAACAATAGCTGTATAACAGCCTGATTATAGTATGGACAAATTTAAAATTCTTAAACAGAACGATGAAAAAATAGGGTTAAGCTGTACCGACTTGGTTTTGATCCGCAAGGTCAGAATCAAACGTATTAGTCGCACTCACACCATTAAAAGTATTAACAACAAAACCAACGTTGGAAGCGCCAGATCCATTATAAGCCTTCGTATTTTCTTTTGGAGAAACGTTGTAGAAATCACCTAAGTTAAATGAACCGTTACTATTTTGTACAACTAAATTCCCTACAACTGAGGGCATAGTTTTCACCCACTTTACAATCATTTGTTAACACTACTATATGGTCTTATAGTCCAAATGGTTCATCTAACAAAAATTGCGGAATAGTAAAACGTTTGAAGTGTAGCTTAATCCCATAATAAAAGTGTGTTAAACTGAATGTAAGGTTACGTAATTAAAAATGAAAATTGTATAATTATCATATACGAAAACAAAGGAGGCAAAATGTAATGAATAATGTTATAAAAAAAGTAGATTTAACAGATGCAAAGTCAAGTAATCTTGTTGCACTTATTTATAGCAATGAAGTTATATTGATTGAAGAAGCATTTTGTCCAAATGAAATAAAATTAAAGTTTAATGAAATTGCAATTTTATCGGCTATTAAAACGGCGCATATAATGAAAGTATCCATTAGAAAAGAGCTTGACGCGTTTTTTCATGATACGGGTGTTTTATTGGTGAAGCATAGTGCTGAGTATGGAAACAGTCAATCTATCACTATGCATTTTGAACAATTTAAAAAGTTACAACATGAGATTGAGTATTTGAGTAAAAGTATGTAATAAGACAAGATGAAGATTCTTTCATAGAGGTGAACAGTTCTATGTTGAAAAAATGGTTTGAAAATTTTTTAGACGAATCTCACTGTAAACATAAATATAGTTTTATTAAGATGCAGGATAATGAAGATTTCAAAAGTGGTAAGCTAGGTGTAGCTTATGTGTATAGGTGTGAGAAGTGCGGGAAAGAGAAGTTGAAATTTAAAAGCAATAACGAAATAAATAATGATTTTTTTGATATATAGGAAAGAGTAACTGTTATGGGTTACTCTTTTTTTGTATTTTTAACACACTATAGAATGCACAAAATTAAATGTAGAAAATAAATATGAGTTAAAGGAGGCCATTTATGTATTTCGAAAGTACTAGAAAACTTCTAAATAGGTGATAAGAATGAATCTAAGCGGTTTAAAAGTGACAGGAGCATGGTTTCAAGTAGGAGGAAATCTTACAGCGGCAATTGGGACGACAAGAGGATTTATCGGGGAGGAGAAAGCTGAATCGAAAATTGTAATTGTAGGAAGCTCATTACAAGCCCTCGGGTATATATTGCAAATTATAGCGAGTAATGAAACCGAAGATGAAGGTGAAAGAGAAAATCAAAGTATGTGTTTGGAGAATAAAAGTGAAATGCTCGATAAAATGGGCATTGAGTTATTAGCGTTAGGAAATATATCAAATGTAATAGGAATATATTTTAATATAAAGGAACAATTGAAAGAGAATGATTATCTTATAATTATAGGGAATAGCTTACAATCGATTGGAGCTTTTTTAGGAGTAGAAGCGGCTTTGCTTCAGATGAAAACGGTACAGAAAATAATAATACTAGGCAATTCTCTGCAAAGTTTAGGGGCTGGACTTCAAGCGTATCAAGGCATTATTAATGTGATGAAGAATAGAATCGAAAATGAAGACAGTATAGTTGATCAGAAAGATGAGAGAATAATAGCACTCATTGGTGTTTGGATACAAGCGATAGGAACTGTTATTTCTGCAATTGGATTAACTATAATAGAGAAAGAAGAAAGATTAGAAAAAATAATCATATGAAATTGTTCATGGAAAGATTGTATGTAAAATTTCAATTTTACATAAGTAGAAAAGTTGAAGTGGTAGGTTTTTTGACATTGAAAGAGAATATATAACAGTAGAACAGTTATTAGTGGTTAATAAAAATATTAGAAATGCAAAAGTCATTGGTTTGTATAGCGTATGGAGAGAGAAAAATACAAAATAAGGAGTTTTCAAGAAATGATGTATTTGTTGGCAATTCTTCTTCCACCTGTAGCCGTATTATTTTGTGGAAAACCATTTCAAGCAATAATTAATTTCATATTAACATTAATATTTTGGGTTCCAGGCGTTATTCATGCGATATTAGTTGTACATGATAAAAAAGCAGATCGGCGTTTAAAAAAACAAATTCAAGCATATGATGAAATAAATAAAAAGAACAGAAGATAGCTGAGTTGTGAAACGATTTTAAAAAGAAAGGGGGGACCACCTCCTTTCTTTTTTTATTCTGGTTAAGTTTATATTTTGGTGTAGCGGTAAGAATTTTTAATATAAGTATTGTGATAATTCGTTTTTGAGTGTGCGTTTAGTAAACCGGTGTAAATGTTTTCAGGAACGTTAAAGAAATCATACAGTCCATTCTTTAATTGAATGCGTAAAATCATAGAAAAAGGATTATATCCAACAGCAACTATAGTTTTGGAAATCACGGGAGATAACTCCATCATTACGCAACTCCTCACTTTTCATTTTTAATAATTTCTTATAGCTGTTGAGGTTGTGATGTTGAAATTTTTATAATTAAAGAGGTATTATACTTATATGCAATATATTAAATGTTCGTTATACGTAATTATAAGGAAGTTCACACGAAGTACATATCGTTGTGCTATTTTTATTTCACCTTTGATTTATAAATAAGAAAATATTGACCATTTGAAAAAAAGGTATATTATTTATACGAGGTATTAAAAATTCACTTTTTACATTCTATGCTTAAAGGGGCAGCATTATTAGAAAAATAGAAGTGAAAATACTTTGTGTAACAAGCATTCTAAAATTTATAATCTGTGAATTAGGAAAATATTGAATGCTCCAGGTCAATATACTTTCTTAATTAAATTTATTTTAGAAAGTGACCTCAATATTTTTAAGTAAATCAACGGGAGAATTGAAAGGCAGGAGAAAGTAACATGTCAGAAAATTATCGTTCTCGAGAGGAGCGACGACAAGTTAAAAAGAAAAAACAGCCAGCTTCTAAAACACAAAAACCAAAAGGTAAAACATCATTTTTTCGCAAGTTTTTAATTACTTGTTTATTACTTGGTATTGTTGGTTTAGTGGGGGGAGTTGCTACCTTCTTCGTAATGATTAAGGATGCACCGAAACTTGAGAAAGCAAAACTTGTTAATCCGTTATCCTCAAAAATTTATGATAAAAATGGCGATTTGGTATATGAATACGGGAAAGAAAAGCGGACGAATGTTACGTATGATCAAATTCCTAAATTAGTAGAAAATGCATTTTTAGCAACAGAAGATTCACGTTTTTATGAGCATAGTGGAGTAGACTTTAAAGGTACTGCCCGTGCTGTCTTGGTGAGTCTTAAAGGAGATTACGGTTCACAAGGTGGAAGTACAATAACGCAACAGGTTATTAAAAACTACTTCTTATCGATGGAAAAAACATCAAAACGTAAGGTCCAGGAAATATATTTAGCGTATAAACTAGAACAACAATATTCAAAACATGAAATTTTAGAAATGTATTTAAATAAAATTAACTTAGGAAACCGTTCATATGGTATCGCAACAGCAGCACAAAACTACTATGGTAAAGAATTGAAAGATTTAACATTACCAGAAGTTGCGATGCTTGCAGGTTTACCGAAAGCACCGAATAACTATGATCCAACGAAAACGGAAAATATTCAAAGGGCAACAGAAAGAAGAAATGTTGTACTAGGATTAATGAATCGACATGGCTATATTACGAAGGCAGAAATGGAAGAAGCTTCAAAAGTTGAAGTGACAAAGGGACTTAAGACAGCAACGGAACTTCAAACAATGCCGCATACTGCATTTATGGATGCCGTAGTGAAAGAAGTAGAAAAAGAAATACCAGATGTTAATATTGGATCTGATGGCTTAGAAATTTATACAACATTAGACCCGAAAGCACAAGAATTTGCTGATAAGATTTTAAATGACAATATTATTAATTATCCAAATGATAAGTTCCAAGGTGCTTTCACATTTATGGATACGAAAACAGGAGAAGTTCGTGCTATAGGTAGTGGACGCGGTGAAAATAAAGCAGTATTTAAAGGGCATAATATGGCAATTGAATTAGATCGTGCAGCTGGTTCAACTATGAAGCCAATCTTTGATTACGGTCCTGCAATTGAATACTTAAAATGGGCTACGTATCATCAAATTGATGATTCTCCATTTAAATATTCAACTGGACAAGAACTTCGAAATGCGGATAGAAGTCACTTAGGCCCAATTACTATGCGTGAAGCGCTAAAAATGTCACGTAACGTTCCAGCAGTTAAAACTGCAAAAGAAGTAGGACTGAATAAATCAAAGGAATTCTCTGAGAAATTAGGTATTACATTTAATAAACCGCCGGCAGAATCTACAGCGATTGGTACAAACGAAGTATCACCAACTGAAATAGCAGGTGCTTATGCGACATTTGGTAATGGTGGAAAGTATGCAAAACCGCATTTTGTTAAGAAAGTAGTTTATCCAGACGGTAAGTCACAAAGTTTTGAGCAAAAACCAAAACAAGTTATAGCTGACTCTACAGCATATATGATTACTGATATGCTTCGTTCAGTAGTAACATCTGGTACTGGTACAGCGGCAAATATAAGTTCTTTAGATGTAGCTGGTAAAACAGGTACAACAAACTATGATTCAAAACAACTAGCGAAATATAACATTCCAGAAAGTGCAACCCGGGATAGTTGGTTTGCAGGTTATACGCCGCAATATACGATGGCGGTATGGACTGGATATATGAAAGATGGTAAAGACGAGTATATTAGTAGTAAAAATACGAAAATTGCACAGTTGATCTTTAAAGAAATGATGAGTAAGTTTGCTACTGACAAATCAAGCTTTAAAATGCCAAGTAGTGTTATTCAAGAAGGTAGTGAGCTACGTATAAAAGGGGAAAAACGTGATTCTTCTCCAAATACGAGCGTACCTGATACAACGGAACAACCAAAACAAGATCAGCAGCAAAAGACTGAAGAAGAGAAAAAGCAAGAAGAATTAAAGAAACAGGAAGAACTGAAAAAACAAGAAGAACAAAAGCAACAAGAGGAACTTAAGAAGCAAGAAGAACAAAAGAAACTAGAAGAGCAAAAGAAACAAGAAGAAGAAAAGAAACAAAATGAACAAAATAATGGTAATGGTCAAGGAACGACCCCTCCAGCAAATAACGGAGGAGGTCAAGGAAATACGACCCCTCCAGCAAATAACGGAGGAGGCCAAGGAAATACAACCCCTCCAGCAAATAACGGGGGAGGTCAAGGAAATACGACCCCTCCAGCAAATAACGGGGGAGGTCAAGGAAATACGACCCCTCCAGCAAATAACGGAGGAGGTCAAGGAAATACGACTCCACCAGCGACCACACAACCAGAGACTGGCGGTAATGCAGGAGAGGCCCCTGCTAATAATGGACAATAAGAAAATTTTATAAAAAATATTAAAAAGCACTTAAGATTTGTAAAAATTACAATCTTAAGTGCTTTTTTCTTTTAAATGCAGTAGCTATGAGACAATGTATTTTAAATATTAAAAGTACCATAGAAGTTTTGAAAATAAATTGAAGGAAAATGATAAAAAATTTGAGACTGGGGTAACGGAGGATAAGCGTGGCTTTGAAAGGTGGTACTACTTGGATGTGCGCCATGATGCCAAAATGAGGGAGTAATTTGACCTGGAATTTGATATTGTTGCCAAGTTGCAGGAAGTTCAATTCCTACATCGGAACTAGCTGTATGAATGGCTGGAACGTGTATCCCAGGAGTCGAGGGAACGACGGCTGTTACTCTTGAAGAGATCCACATAACATAATCACTCCTAAATTGCGATAATAAAGTAGTATATTCTTTTCACACATATAAAGGTACAAATAAATGGGACTTTAGGCTAAAACATACGTATAAAGTTGTAAGACCAATTTAAATTGATTTTGGACCATTTATTATAAAAAGATACGTCTATTTACGGACGGAAAAGGAACGAAGAAACTGTAAAATGGAGGTGTTAATTGCAATAACTTACGTGTTTATGGAGGAATATGAATGGAACGATTATGGACGAAATCATTTATTCAAATGACTTTCGCAATGTTATTTTTATTTACAGGATTTTATTTACTTGTTCCAACGCTCCCACTTTTTATTAAAGAGATAGGTGGCAATGAATCACAAGTCGGACTTATGATGGGAATGTTTACAATAGCGGCGGTTGTAATACGACCAATTATTGGAGGGATGTTGGATCAATATGGTAGAAGATCCTTTACTATTTTCGGGCTCATCTTTTTTGGGTTAACGATGTACTCTTATAATTTAGCGACGACTATTATCCTTTTAGCTATTTTACGTGTTATTCACGGAGTAACATGGGCTGTTTCTACAACAGCTATTGGAACAGCGATAACTGATATTATTCCAGATTCACGCCGTGGCGAAGGTATGGGTTGGTATGGGATGGCTATGACGATTGCAATGGCAATCGGCCCAATGATTGGATTATTGGTTGTACAAAATTATTCATTTCACGGCCTTTTCTTATTAGCAACTCTTTTATCCATTATGGCAGTCTTATTATCATTAATGACGAAAATGCCATTCACACCACAAAAAGAAAAAGGGAAAATGCAACTGTTTGAAAAATCCGTACTATCCATTACGATAGTTGTATTTTTTTTATCATTTGCATATGGAGGGATTACGACGTTTTTACCGCTATTTGCATCGTCAATTGATGTGAATCCTGGGACATTCTTTCTTGTGTATGCAATTGCTTTAACAATTGTAAGGCCAATTTCAGGGAAACTATTAGATAAATTTGGAGAAGTATTCATCATACTCCCAGCATTATGCATTACTATTTTAGCTATCGTTGTATTAACTCTTTCAAATGGTTTGACGGGTGTAATGATTGCAGCAATATTATACGGTATTGGATTTGGCTCAGCACAACCAGCTTTGCAAGCGGCGATGCTTACAATTGTTGACCCGAGTAAAAGAGGAGTTGCTAACGCTTCATTTTTTACTGCATTTGATTTAGGAATTGGATTGGGTGCGATTTTACTTGGAGTTGTTTCGCAAATGTTTGGTTACCGTATTTTATTTGCGGGTAGTGCAATTTCAGGGTTAATTGCTTTAATTATTTTTGTCGTTCTTGTAAAACAACGATTAAGTAAAAAAGAATTTGCGTAAACTGGAGGAACAAAGATGAAAATTTCAATTGATGATAAAGCTCTACAATGGTTTAAAGAAGAATTACGTATATCTTTAGAGATTGTTGCAGAGCAACCAGATGGGGAAATCGTGTCAGTTGAGAAGGAAGGCATTCTATTTTTTGTAGATGTTGATGATCTTTGGTACTTTCAAAACTATGATTTAGTTGTAGGTTATCATGAGGAAATGGAAGGAATTTAATTTAATTACGTAAAATAATAACTTTATTAAAAATAAATAAATTTTATATGGAAATTATATTTAGAGAATAGTGAAATAAATATAATGCGAAAAGCGAGCTGTATATGAATACAGCTCGCTTTTTTATTTAGTAAAAGCAATTGCAAAGTAGATACATATTTAATGGGATTATATGAATCAACTTTATATTTTGTTTTAAAGATAAATAAAGAGAAGTCTGTCCTTTCTTTATAAAATATGAAAATTATTGTTGAAAAACTGTATTGTTACATCGGTAAAAGTATAGGAAACTTATCATTATAAAATAAATTGAAATCTTCTAAAAACTCTGATACATTGAAATAGAAATGTAGTTTCGCAATATTGTAAAGGCTTACAGTTATGTGCACGAAGATCTATTAGGATTGGAGGAAATAATGATGAAAGCTGAAGAAAAATTTTCCCCGGGATTAGATGGTATAGTGGCAGCGGAGACGAAGATCTCGTTTCTTGACACAGTAAAAGGTGAAATTGTAATTCAAGGGTATGATTTAATCGAACTCTCAAAAACAAAAGAGTATTTAGACATTGTGCACCTTTTATTGGAAGAACATCTACCAAATGAGGATGAAAAAGCAAGACTTGAAAAGAAATTAAAAGAAGAATACGCGGTACCAGAAGGTGTATTTAACGTATTAAAGGCATTACCGAAAGAAACACACCCTATGGATGGATTGCGTACAGGTGTGTCCGCATTAGCTGGTTACGATAATGATATTGAAAATCGCTCGTTAGAAGTAAACAAAAGCCGCGGATACAAATTATTGAGTAAAGTACCAAACATTGTAGCGAATAGCTATCATATTTTAAATAATGAAGAGCCAATCGAACCACTTAAGGAATTATCATATAGCGCGAATTTCTTCTATATGTTAACAGGTAAAAAACCAACTGAACTTGAGGAGAAGATTTTTGATCGTTCCCTTGTTTTATATAGTGAACATGAAATGCCAAACTCTACATTTACAGCGCGCGTTATTGCGTCTACGCAATCCGACTTATATGGTGCTTTAACAGGTGCGGTTGCATCTTTAAAAGGTAGCTTACATGGCGGTGCGAACGAAGCGGTTATGTACATGCTTTTAGAAGCTGGTAATGTTGAAAAGTTTGAAGAGTTATTACAGAAGAAACTATATAACAAAGAAAAAATTATGGGCTTTGGACATCGTGTATACATGAAGAAGATGGATCCAAGAGCATTGATGATGAAGGAAGCTTTAAAGCAGTTATGTGATGTGAAGGGTGATTATACACTGTATGAGATGTGTGAAGCTGGAGAAAAGATTATGGAGAAGGAAAAAGGAATTTATCCAAACCTTGATTATTACGCAGCTCCAGTATATTGGATGCTTGGTATTCCAATTCAACTGTACACACCAATCTTCTTTAGCTCTAGAACAGTAGGGCTTTGTGCACACGTTATTGAGCAACATGCGAACAATCGTTTGTTCCGTCCACGTGTAAATTATATTGGCGAGCGACATGTGCTTAGTAAATAAGAACAACTGGGGAGTTGTTAGCGCCGCCCGCCAGATGGGTGTTTGACCGACACCCATCCTTAATAATAACGAATTTTCGACAGAAAGGGAAGGATAGCATGATTAAAACAAATGAAATTAAACAAAAAGATGCATTATTAGAAGAGATTACCGATTATGTATTAAATAAAGAGGTAACAAGTGCAGAAGCATTTAGTACTGCTCGTTACGTATTACTTGATACACTTGGATGCGGAATTTTAGCATTACAATATCCAGAATGTACGAAATTATTAGGACCAGTTGTACCAGGAACAATCGTGCCAAATGGTACACGTGTACCAGGTACGTCATATGTACTTGATCCTGTGAAAGGTGCATTTAATATCGGCTGTATGATCCGTTGGTTAGACTATAACGATACTTGGCTTGCAGCAGAGTGGGGACATCCATCTGATAACCTAGGCGGAATTTTAGCTGTGGCAGATTATATTAGCCGTGTTCGTATTTCAGAAGGAAAAGAACCGTTAAAAGTACGTGAAGTATTAGAAATGATGATTAAAGCACATGAAATTCAAGGTGTACTTGCTTTAGAAAACAGCTTAAACAGAGTTGGTCTTGACCACGTATTATATGTAAAAGTAGCAACAACTGCAGTAGTTGCAAAAATGCTTGGCGGAACACGTGAAGAAATCTTTAATGCATTATCACATGCATGGATTGATAATTCTAGTCTTCGTACATATCGTCATGCTCCAAATACAGGCTCACGTAAATCATGGGCAGCAGGTGATGCAACGAGTCGCGGTGTTCATCTTGCAATGACTGCCTTAAAAGGTGAAATGGGTTATCCGACAGCATTATCTGCACCGGGCTGGGGATTCCAAGATGTATTATTTAATAAACAAGAATTAAAATTAGCAAGACCACTAGAGTCATATGTAATGGAAAATGTATTATTTAAAGTTTCATATCCTGCAGAATTCCATGCACAAACAGCTGCAGAATGTGCTGTGAAATTACATCCAGAAATTAAAGAAAGATTAGATGAAATTGACCGTATTACAATTACAACTCATGAATCAGCAATTCGTATTATTGATAAAGAAGGTCCATTAAATAACCCGGCTGATCGTGATCACTGCTTACAATACATTACGGCAATTGGTTTATTAAAAGGAGATATCGTTGCGGATGATTATGAGGATGCAGTAGCAAATGATCCACGTGTAGATGAATTACGTAATAAGATGGTTGTTGTTGAAAATAAACAGTACAGTTTAGATTACCTTGACCCGAACAAGCGCTCAATCGCCAACGCTGTTCAAGTTCATTTCAAAGATGGAACTGTAACAGAAAATGTGGAATGTGAATATCCACTTGGTCACCGTTTCCGTAGAGACGAAGCAATTCCAAAAGTTGTTCAAAAATTCACTGCAAATATGGCAGGTCATTATTCTAGTAAGCAACAAGAACAAATTCATGAAGCTTGTTTAAATGAAGAGAAACTAGAAAATATGAATGTAAATGAATTTGTAGATCTATTCTTAATTTAATAATAGGGGGAATTTAGAATGGCTTGGGTTGTGAATAAACAGTCAACACAAGAGGAGCTTGCGAATCGCTTCCGAGCTTTAGTAGAAGCAAATGAAATTTTGCAAATTCCAGGTGCTCATGACGCAATGGCAGCTCTTGTTGCGAAAAATACAGGTTTTTCAGCTCTTTATTTATCAGGAGCAGCTTATACTGCAAGTAAAGGGCTACCTGATTTAGGAATCGTGACTTCTACTGAAGTAGCAGAGCGAGCGAGGGATCTAGTAAGAGCTACAGACTTACCAGTTCTTGTTGATATTGATACTGGATTCGGTGGTGTCCTAAATGTAGCGAGAACAGCAGTAGAAATGGTGGAAGCGAAAGTAGCAGCTGTTCAAATTGAAGATCAACAATTACCAAAAAAATGTGGACATTTAAATGGTAAAAAACTCGTTACGACAGAAGAATTAGTTCAAAAGATTAAAGCGATTAAAGAAGTTGCACCGAGCTTATACATTGTAGCGCGCACAGATGCTCGCGGTGTAGAGGGCTTGGATGAAGCAATTGAAAGAGCAAACGCCTATGTAAAAGCAGGTGCAGATGCAATATTCCCAGAAGCGCTTCAATCAGAAGAAGAGTTCCGTCTATTTAATAGTAAAGTAAATGCACCTTTACTTGCCAACATGACTGAGTTTGGGAAAACGCCGTATTATAGTGCAGAGGAATTTGCGAATATGGGCTTCCAAATGGTTATTTACCCTGTAACTTCACTTCGTGTTGCAGCGAAAGCGTATGAGCATGTGTTTACTTTAATTAAGGAAACTGGTTCTCAAAAAGATGCACTTTCAAATATGCAAACGAGAAGTGAGTTATATGAAACAATTTCATATCATGACTTTGAAGAATTAGATACTGGAATTGCAAAAACAGTATTATCAGAAGATCAATAGATAAAGTGAAACTTTAATCAGTGGGGGTTTTCTTCATCCCTCACTGATTATTAGTTGAACCAATCGGACTTTTATGGGCAGTTGATCCCCCGCCTAACTTCTTTGCTTTCGCTGAATTTGGAGGCGGGGGTCTTACTGCCCATTAAAGCGGGATAAAACAACTAAGGCGATGAGAGTACATCTTTGGCAAAATAAACTGCTTGATGTGAAAATTCATCGCCTTCTGTTTTCAAAAATAAGATATTCCACTCATCGTAGACGAGCATATGTAGTAGCAAGTAAGGCCGAAATGATAGGGGGATTCAGATGGAGAAAACGAAGTTACCGTGGGATGAATTTTTTTCACTTAATAAAGATGTGAATCATGCTTTCTTTACGCCAGAAGATTTTTCAGGAGATGAAGATTTAATCGCAAAAACGACAGAACAATTCGTTAAACAAGAAATTGTTCCACAAATGGAGAATATTGAACAACATAACTATAAAGTTTCTCGTCAATTGTTTGAGAAAGCTGGAGAACTTGGATTATTAAGTATCGAAGTCCCAGAAGAATATGGTGGATTCGAATTAGGAAAGGCAGTTTCAGGGCTTGTAGCAGAAAAAATGGGATACGCTGGTGCATTTAGCGTTTCATTTAATATACACGCTGGTGTAGGTACATTGCCTTACATATATTACGGAACGAAAGAACAAAAAGAAAAATATTTGCCGAAAATTGCATCAGGAGAATGGGTTGGGGCTTATGCTTTAACTGAGCCAAATGCTGGTTCTGATGCTTTAAGCGCAAAAACGAGCGCAGTATTAAATGAAGATGGAACTGCTTGGAAGTTAAATGGTGAGAAGCAGTGGATTACAAATGCTCATATGGCAGATGTATACGTTGTTTTTGCGAAGACAAATAAAGGAATGACAGCGTTTATTGTCGAAAGAACATGTGAAGGCGTATCCATTGGACTAGAAGAAAAGAAAATGGGGATTAAAGGATCTTCAACAGCGACTCTTATTTTAGAAGATGTTGTCATACCTGCTGAAAATGTTTTAGGGGAAGTTGGGAAAGGGCATCACGTAGCTCTTAATATTCTTAACTTCGCTAGATTAAAACTTGCCTTTGGAAATATTGGAACAGCAAAGCAAGCAATTGGATTGTCCGTTCAATACGGAAAAGAACGCAAACAGTTCCAAACGGAATTAGTAGACTTTACGATGATTCAAGAGAAAATTGCAAATATGATCATTGCTACATATGGAGCAGAAAGTGCAGCTTATCGTACAGCAGGTGTAATTGATGAAGCAATTCATGAGAGTGATGAGGATCTTATGAAGCAAATGTCTCAATTTGCTATTGAATGTGCACTGAATAAAGTAAATGCTTCTGAAACACTTGGTCATATCGTAGATGAAGCTGTACAAATTCATGGTGGTTACGGTTATATGCAAGAGTATGAAGTAGAACGATTATACCGTGATGCTAGAATTAGTCGTATTTTTGAAGGGACGAACGAAATTAATAGATTAACAGTTGCCAAAATGTTAATGAAACAAATGAAACAAATGGAACAAATTGAAGATACTGAAATAGAGATTGATGTAGAAAATGTCGAAAGAAACCATCGTTACATTTTATTAGCGAAAAAATTGTTGAAACAATCTTTGAAAACGCTCTCTAAAACTCCAGGTTTAAAAATTGATCAAGAGCAAGAATATTCACGTGTATTATCAAATATGTTAACGGACGTGTACGTCATGGAATCAGCATTTTTACGTACGAGTAAAGCAATTAGTAAAAATGGTGCAGAAAAAGAGGGTACGAAACAAATGATAACTGACGTTATTTGTGAAGAAGGCTATCGCAAAGTAGAAGAAGCTGCGATTTCTATACTTTCCGCAGCTATTACAGAAGAACAAGATAGACACGTGATTTTAACTGAAATTCGTCAATTACTAGTGCCTTTATACACGAACGTATTTACAAAAAAGAGAGAAATTGCGAAAGCTATTATAAATCGCGGAAAGTATATTGTGTAAATAGGAGGAAAGCGATATGAAAAAGATTGGTTTTATCGGTTTAGGTAACATGGGTCTTCCGATGTCTAAAAATTTAGTTAAATCAAGTTACACAGTATATGGTGTGGATTTAAATAAAAATGCTGAAGCTTCTTTTGAAAAAGAAGGCGGAATTATCGGCTTATCAATTTCAAAACTAGCAGAAACATGCGATGTAATTTTTACAAGTTTACCTTCACCTCGCGCTGTTGAAGCGGTATATTTTGGCGAAGAAGGATTATTTGAAAATAGTCACTCGAATGTAGTTTTAATTGATACAAGTACTGTATCTCCACAGTTAAACAAACAGTTAGAGGAAGCTGCAAAGGAAAAGAAAGTAGACTTTTTAGCAGCACCTGTTAGTGGTGGGGTGATTGGAGCTGAAAACCGTACATTAACATTTATGGTTGGTGGATCAAAAGAGGTATATGAGAAAACGGAATCTATCATGGGTGTACTAGGTGCGAACATTTTCCATGTTAGTGAGCAAATTGATAGTGGGACAACAGTTAAATTAATTAATAACCTATTAATTGGTTTTTATACAGCTGGTGTGAGTGAAGCTTTAACATTAGCGAAAAAGAACAATATGGATTTAGATAAAATGTTTGATATTTTAAATGTAAGTTACGGTCAAAGTAGAATTTATGAACGTAATTATAAAAGTTTTATAGCACCCGAAAACTACGAGCCAGGATTTACTGTGAATTTATTAAAGAAAGATTTAGGGTTTGCAGTTGACTTAGCTAAGGAAAGCGAACTCCATTTACCAGTAAGCGAAATGTTATTAAACGTATATGACGAAGCGAGTCAAGCTGGATATGGAGAAAACGATATGGCTGCCTTATATAAGAAAGTTAGCGAGCAATTAATTTCTAATCAAAAATAAATTATACAAAGGAGAGAATACAATGATTACAACTGAAATTAAACGAGTAAAAAATCATATTAATGGTGAGTGGGTAGAATCTACTGGTACAGAAGTAGAAGCAGTTCCAAATCCAGCGACTGGAAAAATTATCGCTTACGTTCCGCTATCTCCGAAAGAAGATGTTGAAAAAGCTGTTGAAGCGGCAAAAGCAGCATACGAAACGTGGTCTAAAGTACCAGTTCCGAATCGTTCAAGACAATTGTATAAATATTTACAGCTTTTACAAGAAAACAAAGAAGAACTTGCAAAAATCATTACGCTTGAAAATGGTAAAACATTAACGGATGCAACTGGTGAAGTACAACGTGGTATTGAGGCAGTAGAACTTGCAACATCTACTCCAAATTTAATGATGGGACAAGCACTTCCGAATATTGCTAGCGGCATTGATGGATCAATTTGGCGCTACCCAATTGGAGTTGTTGCTGGAATTACGCCGTTTAACTTCCCGATGATGATTCCATTATGGATGTTCCCGCTTGCAATTGCTTGTGGTAATACATTCGTATTAAAAACATCTGAAAGAACGCCGCTTTTAGCAGAGCGACTTGTAGAGTTATTCTATGAAGCTGGTTTTCCAAAAGGAGTATTAAATTTAGTACAAGGTGGAAAAGATGTTGTAAATAGCATTTTAGAAAATAAAGATATTCAAGCTGTTTCGTTCGTTGGTTCTGAGCCGGTAGCTCGTTACGTATATGAAACAGGTACGAAACATGGGAAACGTGTACAAGCGTTAGCTGGTGCGAAAAACCATGCGATTGTTATGCCAGATTGCAATCTTGAGAAAACGGTACAAGGTGTAATTGGATCTGCATTTGCAAGTAGTGGAGAGCGCTGCATGGCATGTTCAGTAGTAGCAGTAGTTGATGAAATTGCAGATGAGTTCATCAACGTACTAGTAGCAGAGACGAAGAAGTTAAAAGTAGGTGACGGTTTCCACGAAGATAATTATGTTGGACCATTAATTCGTGAGTCTCATAAAGAACGCGTATTAGGCTATATTAACAGCGGTGTAGCAGATGGAGCTACTTTATTAGTAGATGGCCGTAAAATTAAGGAAGAAGTTGGAGACGGTTACTTTGTAGGTGCGACAATCTTTGACGGTGTAAATCAAGAAATGAAAATTTGGCAAGATGAGATTTTTGCTCCAGTATTAAGCATTGTACGAGTTAAAGATTTAGAAGAAGGTATTAAACTAACAAATCAATCTAAATTTGCAAATGGTGCAGTTATTTATACGTCAAACGGTAAACATGCACAAACGTTCCGTGATCACATCGATGCGGGTATGATCGGTGTAAACGTAAACGTTCCAGCACCAATGGCATTCTTCGCATTCGCAGGAAATAAAGCTTCATTCTTTGGTGATTTAGGTACAAATGGTACAGATGGCGTTCAATTCTATACACGTAAAAAAGTTGTAACTGAGCGCTGGTTTTAATATAAAGTAGACAGCCAAATCAGTTGTTAAAAGAAAACCACCACTATGAATAGTGGTGGTTTTCTTCTTGTTAATTGCTTTTTTCAAAAGCTAGTTTAATACCAAAACCAATTAAGACAATTCCCGTTAACCCTTGAATATAACGTTGTGTCTTCGGTTTTTTCATAAAAGCACTAATTTTATCAATTAAAAATATATAAAAAGCGAACCAAATAACTGTTAAAACTAGGTAAGTAAGGCCCATTATAAGAAGTTGGATAAACGTATTATGATTTGGATTTAAAAATTGCGGTAAAAATGTTAAAAAGAAGACTGCGATTTTAGGGTTTAATAAATTTGTAAGAAACCCTTGGCGAAAGCAAGAAGTATGCTCGTTTGCGTTATTCAAAGATATATCGTTCGTATTGACGCCTTCTTTATTTCTTACTGCTAAAAGGGCTTTAATACCAATATAAATTAAATATAGAGCTCCAACGTACTTGAAAATAGAAAATAAAAGAGCTGACTTTACAATAAGTGCGGAAAGTCCGATTACTGCTGCTAAAGTATGAATCAATAGTGCAATACATGTACCGAACACTGTTTTCACCCCGCCTACCTTACCAGCAACTAATGTGTTTTTCGTAGCCATTGCAGTATCAGGACCAGGTAAAATAATAAGACAAATAGACATAATGATGAAAAGAAAATAATTTTCAATCATAGTCGCTCCTCCTTCTTTTATTTTTAGAATATTTAATTAAAAATAGTGTAGCACATAATTCGATTTAATAAAATTAAATTTTATTAAAATTTATTAAATAGGAAAAAGGCTATATAGGCGTGTAATTATACGACTATATAGCCTCAATTTTATCCCGTATGAAAGGGCGATTGCTTCTACTAATAATAAGAGGGAGATAAACCCTACTTATTAAATTTTCACTTTACGCATTAAGTAAGTTAAAGAACCTGTTTACATCTTCTTCTGAAACATCACTTAACTGCTTATATTTATAATTTGGATTTTGGTCTTTATCAACGACAACAGATCGTACTCCTTCAAAGAAATCTTCATGTCTCATGAAGTTTTTAGCAAGTACAAGGTCAGTAGCGAAACATTCTTCAACGGACTTATCTTGTCCATCAATAAACTGTTTTAATGTTACTTTTAGTGAAATAGGAGATTTTGATAATAACGTTTCTTTCGCTTTTAAAGCAAAGGAACTTTGATCTTTCTCTAATGAATGAATAATTTCTTCAATTGTATCGAATGCAAAATGTGAATTAATTTCTTCTAATGAAGGAGCAAGCTCGCTTTCTAATGTTGGAGCAGTTGCAAATGTACGAATGACTTCTTTTAAATGAGTATGTACATCATCTTCTTTATGCCAATTTACACTTTCCAGTTCAGTAAGGAAATTTGGTAATGAATCAGATGCCATAAAATAATCAGCAGCGTTTATAAATAATACGTCAGAAGCTTTTAAAATAGATGCTGTTAAAGCGACATAGCGGCCAGCATACCCTGGAGCTTTATTCAAGAAATAAGCAGCACCGACATCTGGGAAGAAGCCAATATTCATCTCTGGCATTGCCCATTTCGTACGCTCAGTTACAATTCGGTATTTCGCACCATTTGTAAGACCGACACCACCACCCATTACAATTCCATCTAAACAAGCGATAATCGGTTTTTTATATTGATAAATATATGTATCAATTTCATACTCTTCTTCAAAGAAACGTTCCGCATGCTGCAATGCAGCTTCATTTGAACGTGCTTCATAAAGAGTTTTAATATCGCCACCTGCACAAAAACCTTTTGTGCCAGCTCCTTTTAATACGATAAGCGCAATTCGCTCATCATTTTCCCACTCTTTCAGTTTTTGCCCAATTGGTTGCAACATGTCATAAGATAAAGAATTAAGTGCTTTTGGGCGGTTTAAAGTAATTGATGCAACGCCGTTTTCGCTAACAGAAAATAAAACGTGTTCAGTCATAATTCATCCTCCCTTACATATCTTCTTATTCTTAATTCTTTATACGTACTGAAATGTCCTTTATAAATTTTGTCTAAAGTTGGCGGTATATGTTAATTTGTTCACTGCATATTTTGACGAGTTATATTTGCAGGATTTTGGAGGTTGAAAATGAATATTACAACATTACTGTAATTGTAATTATTTGAAGTTACCATGATAAACACGCTATTATATATGTGTAAATTGTACATAATCACTTCGAAAAGAGTATTTGAAGTGATTATAATGAAAGAAAAATTGCTTTTCATTAGAAATAGAGAAAGGAGAAATCGGAATGCCAGTACCTTTACTATTGTCGGTGATTATTTTGTCTTCTTTAATGATAGGGATAACGCAGTATTTTCATCATACAGATACGACAGAGGAAGTGAAGGATAAAGTACGACTTGTATTTCCGATTTTTATCATATCTATTTCTTTTTGCATTTTATTAAATAAAGATGGGTACATTGTTGCAGTATTTTCATTTTTTGTAGCGATTGTTTTCATTACAGTTTTATATTATGTAATGAAAGACTTTATCCAAAAATAAAGATGTCATATGAGACATTTTTATTTTCGGAAAGAGTAAAATTTCACATACCGTATTATATATGAAAATAAAAAAACATATCGCAATAGAAAAGTATGTACTTTACCGTGTATTTACTTGTCAATCTTGCATAGCCAATATACTATTAATAGTGTAGAGATTAGAAAAAGGGGTTGTATCTATCATGAAATTTGAGATGCACACAAAAATTATTTCAAATGAAAAAGAAGTAAGATTACATATAGAAGAAAACATATTTCAATTAAAATTGGATGGTTATCACTTATTTACAGTTCAAGAAATATTACCTTTATATAAATCAAATGAAGAAAGAATCGGTAGTGCAATGATACAAAAGTTAGAATGGGAGAACGGAAAAACTACAATAAACTATCAACTTGTATCACTAAATTCAGTAAATTAAAAGGAGCAGGAAACCATGAAGTTATTTCATACAGCCGATTGGCATTTAGGAAAGCTTGTTCATGGCGTGTATATGACTGAAGATCAAAAGATTGTACTAGATCAGTTTGTACAAGCTGTTGAAGAAGAAAAACCAGATGCCGTAATTATTGCAGGGGATTTATATGACCGAGCAATTCCACCTACAGAAGCAGTAGACTTATTAAATGATGTGCTGCAAAAAATAGTGATTGATTTACAAACACCAGTTATTGCAGTTGCTGGGAACCATGATAGTCCAGATCGTATTCATTTTGGAAGTAGTTTAATGAAGAAACAAGGATTATTTATTGTGGGGCAATTTCAATTTCCATATGAGCCGATTATATTAAATGATGAATATGGGGAGGTTCACTTCCATCTCATTCCTTATGCGGATCCAAGTATAGTTAGACATGTATTGAAAAACGAAGACGTACGTTCTCATGATGATGCGATGCGTATTTTTATGAATGAGCTATCTGAAGCGATGGATAAAAAAGCTAGACATGTGTTTGTTGGTCATGCATTTGTAACTTCTGCTGGAGAAGCGGAAGAGAATACAAGTGATGCTGAACGACCACTTTCAATTGGTGGTGCTGAATACGTGAATAGTCATTATTTTGATAAATTTCATTACACAGCGCTTGGACATTTACATCAAGCGCATTTCGTACGTAATGAGACGATTCGATATTCCGGTTCGCCACTTGCCTATTCTATTTCTGAAGAAAAACATAAAAAAGGATATTATATTGTGGAACTGAACGAGCAAGGTGAAGCAACAATTGAAAAAAGGTTACTTAATCCACGCCGTAAAATGCGAACAGTAGAAGCGAAAATAGATGAATTGTTACAACATCCAGTAAGTGAAGATTACGTGTTTGTAAAATTATTAGATGAAAATCCTGTCTTGCAGCCAATGGAAAAAATACGCTCTGTTTATCCAAATGCAATGCATGTTGAAAGAGCCATTCAAAGACGAGAGTTCACGGAGTCAAATGAAGTAACTGTTTCAAGACATAAAATGGATGATTTATCATTATTAAAGGCTTTTTATAAAGAAATGAAAGGCTTAGATTTATCAGAAGAGAAAGAACGTCTATTTGTAGAAGTATTACAAACAGTGCAAGAACGGGAAGGTGAACGAGGATGAGACCGATTCAGCTTATTATGACGGCATTTGGCCCATATAAACAGAAAGAAGTAATTGATTTTGACGATTTGGGAGAGCATCGTATTTTCGCCATTTCTGGAAACACGGGCGCTGGAAAGACAACGATTTTTGATGCAATTTGTTATGTTTTATATGGTGAGGCAAGCGGAGAAGAACGAAGTGATACGAGCATGCTCCGCAGTCAATTTGCTGATGATAATGTGTATACAAGCGTAGAATTAACCTTTCAGTTAAAAGGGAAACGTTATGAAATAAAACGACAACTGGGACATAAAAAACAAGGGAACAAGACGATTACGGGACATGCAGTAGAATTATATGAAGTAATTGATGAAGAGAAGATTCCGGCTGTTGATCGTTTCCATGTGACGGATGTAAATAAAAAAGTAGAAGATTTAATTGGTTTAAGTAAACATCAATTCAGCCAAATTGTTATGTTACCGCAAGGGGAATTCCGAAAACTATTAACATCTGAGACAGAAAACAAAGAAGAAATTTTGCGTCGTATTTTTAAAACAGATCGTTATAAGTTAATGCGTGAGTTACTTGACCAAAAACGAAAACAATGGAAAGACGTCTTACAAGAAAAACAGAAAGAGCGAGAGCTATATTTCCGTAATGTTTTTAAATTACCAATTCGAGATGGAGCATTATTAGAGACTTTAGTGGAACAAGAGCATGTAAATACACATCAAGTAGTAGAAGCATTAGAACAAGAAACAGCTGTGTATAAGGCAGAGGTTGAGCAATTACAAGTAGAACAAGATGTTCAAACGAAGCAATTAAAGGATGCTGAAACACGTTTTCATGCAGCGAAGTCTGTAAATGAGAAATTTATAGATTTACAACAAAAGAATGAGAAATATAATACTTTACAAGAAAACCGTTCAGTAATTGAAATGAAAGAAATATCTTTTAAGCGTGCGGAACAAGCGAAGCGCTTATTACCATTTGAACAATGGCACGAAGAAGCGATGGAAAATGAGCAGAAAGCTGAAAGTTTGTTAAAACAAATTATCGCTAAAAAAGAAAATATAATGAATAATTTTGAACTTGCTCAGGAGAAATATGAAGCAATAAAGAATAAAGAACCTGAGAGAGAAAATGCAAAAAAACTTGTTCAAAGATTAGAAGAGTTACAACCGATTATTGCATCATTAGCTGAGAAACAGTTGAATTTACAAAATGCAGAAATTCAACTAGGAAAATTAAAAGAAAGTATGCAAAACTTAGATCGACAATTAGAAGAGCATACAAATCAAAAACAGCTAATGTCTGGTGAATTACAGCAATTAGAGCGAGCGCTTGAACGATATGTAGATAAAGTAGAAGAACTAACGAATATGCGAGAAGATGCAAAAGTTTTAAAGCAAGCATATGATGTATGGCAAGAAAAACAAAAATTCGAGCAAGAAAAAGAAACTGCATTTACTAAGATGCAAGAGACAGTTCGTGCATATGAGAATATGGAACGTCGCTGGTTAAGTGAACAAGCTGGTATATTGGCTCTTCATCTACATGATGGTGAATCTTGTCCAGTATGTGGCAGCACGAACCATCCGAAAAAAGCTTCAGAGCAAAGTGATGCCATTAATGAAAAAGAGTTAAATGATTTAAGAGACAAGAAGAATATTGCCGAAAAATTACATGTGCAAGTAGAGGAGAAATGGAATTTCTATCATTTTCAATATGAGCAAGTAATAGAAGAAGTTAAGAAGCGAGGCTACCAATCGGAAGAATTAGTTGAAACATATGGTGCGCTTGTTCAAAAAGGAAAACAATTAGCAACTGAAGTGAATACGTTAAAAGCAAGTGAAGAAACGCGTAAGCAAACAGCTGTGAAAATAAAAAGCATAGAAGAAAAAGTAGATGCACTTCAGAAACAAAAACATGAGGTAGAAACAGAACAGCACCGTATAGAAATGGATTGTATGCAGCTTCGTACGTCATATGAACATGATAAGAAAAACATTCCTGAAAACTTACAAACAGTCCAAGCTTGGAAAGTTCAGTTTGACCAAGCTATGCATGAGCTCAAATTAATGGAGGACGAATGGAAGAAAGTGCAGGAGGCGTATCAACATTGGCAAAATGAAAATATACGTATTCAAGCAGAACAGGAAGGTGCTTCTAATCAATTTGAAAGTGCAAAATTGAAGAAAGAAGAGACTTTCACGCGCTTTATGAAAGAGCTTGAACAGAGTGGATTTACAAATCAAATTACGTATAAAGAAGCGAAATTAAGTGATGCCGAGATGGATATGTTACAAAAAGAAATTCAAAGCTATTATTCATCTCTTGAAGTACTTGCAAAACAAATTGAAGAGTTACATGCTGAATTAAAAGATAAAGAGTATATGGATATTACGGCGTTAGGTGAACACATTAAAGAATTAGAAATTAACCTTGATATCATTAAAGAAAAACGTCAACGTGCGCAAAATGCGGTAACATATATTTCTGATTTACATGAAAATATTAGACGTATCGATGAGCAAATTCATGAGGAAGAAAAAGCTTTCCAAGAACTTGTTGACTTATATGAAGTAATGAAAGGTGATAACGAAAGCCGTATATCATTTGAACGTTACATCTTAATTGAGTATTTAGAACAAATTGTTCAAATTGCAAACGAACGATTACGTAAATTATCAAATGGACAATTTTATTTAAAACGAAGTGAACGAGTTGAAAAGAGAAATCGTCAAAGTGGATTAGGGTTAGATGTATACGACGCATATACTGGCCAAACACGCGATGTAAAAACATTATCTGGCGGCGAGAAGTTCAATGCCTCACTTTGCTTAGCGCTCGGCATGGCAGACGTGATTCAAGCGTATGAAGGCGGTATTTCAATCGAAACGATGTTTATCGACGAAGGATTCGGTTCATTAGATGAAGAATCATTAACGAAAGCAGTTGACGCCTTAATTGACTTACAAAAATCAGGCCGATTTATTGGTGTAATCTCACACGTTCAAGAGCTGAAAAACGCAATGCCAGCTGTATTAGAAGTAACGAAGCAGAAGGATGGGTGTAGTCAGACAAGGTTTGTGGTGAAGTAAGTTCAATTGTAATTCATATTATTTGTGATTCTTTAGTATAGAACTTTTGATAAAATAAATGCCTCCTCTGTATTGAGGAGGCATTTATTTGTTATTCAAAATTAGATAATTCATCTATGAGTTATCTGTAGACGGCGGCGTATTTTCCAAACGGTTATAAGTTTTAAAAGCCGAAATTGCAGATATAACACCACCTACTAAAAATAAAGCCGATCCACCGACCAAGATGATACGACTGACATATGTTTCGCGCGCTTCTTCAACTTCTTCTTGTAACATTGTTGGCATTTGAAATCCCCCTTAACAACATTTATTTTGTAGATAGTATATACAAATGCCTAAAATATGTTAAAATCACTGGATAGTGTTAGGAGGAAGTGAATAGTTACATGTGAATTGTTTGAAAAATCTTCATTACAAATTTATGCGAACTTCACATAGAGCACATATTAACATTGTATTATGTATATGTACCAAATAAATAAAGTGAATTGTATTTCGTTCTGTTTTTAAAAATTTAAAATTCTATTATTTTTATATAAAGGTTTCTCGTCGGAGTTTTAAATATTTTGGAAATAGATCTAAATAAAAGGAATTCATATAAAAGGGGAATGTCTTATGACAACATATACGAGTGAAATGAGAAAAAGTTTAGTTTCAGAAGAAGATGTAGATATTTTAAAAATTATGGCGCACCCAATCCGATTACAAATTGTAAATGAATTAAGCACGAGAAAAACTTGTAACGTAACACAACTAACAGAATTACTAAATATTCCACAATCGACTGTTTCGCAACATTTATCAAAAATGAAAGGTAAAGTGTTACGAGCTGAGAGAAGAGGTTTAGAAATTTATTATCATATTAATAATTTAAAAGCGAGTAAGATTGTAAGTGTTTTAGGATATATAAACTAATGAAGTATTTTCATATAAAATAGCCGCTGCTGATGAGCAGGGGCTATTTTGTGTTGTTTTATCCCGTGTTAACGGACAGTAAAACTCCCATCTCAAAATTCAGTTGGAGCAAAGAAGTTAGATGGGAGTCGGGCTGTCCGTAAACGTCCGATTGGTTCAACTAATAATCAGTGGGGGATGAACAAAACCCCCCACTGATTAAAGTTTCACTTTATGTATTCGTATTTAATATTTTATAGTTTTTATGATTTACAATTGTTCGTTCAAATTCAAAAGTACCACCGCTTACATTTGTAATTTCAACTAAGACCGATTCAGTATAAAGTTTTAGTACAGATCCTGTAATCTTTAAATTGTTTCGTTGAAAAAGTATAGTATCCCCTACGTTTGCTTTCATAGTACCTCCTCATTAAAGACAGAAATATTTTTTATTATATATATTAAACCACGTATAAGTATATTAGTGAATATTTAGTTTTATTTATCAAAAAAATATTTGTTGTCTATGTGTGCAGAATGAAAAGAAGTTTTAACAAAACGTATTAAAAATGCTTTCATTATAATGGAATTTGTAGAGCCGATTGTTACATTTGAAGAAACAATGATAAACGTATAAAGAAAGTCAGGATTATGAATTGACCTAATAAAACCGTCTCTTTTATGAACATTAAAGAGACGGTTTTATTGTTTCATTTTTTAGAAAGGGTTCAAAAACAAATGTGAATCAAACTTATACAAACCAATTTAAATAACTGTTACGTATTTAATAAGTAGTTTTTTGTATTTCATCCTTCGTTTTCTGTAACTGATTCCATGTTTTTGACGCTCTGTCTTGTAAGTGCTTACATAACTGAAAACATCTTATACAATGAAGGTGTTAAATCAAAAGAGGTGACCAAAATGAATATAAAAAAACAAGACTTAGCGAAAAGCATTGAAATAGAAAGAGGAGGCGGAAAGGTATGAAAAAATCAGCTGTTAATCCATGGCTTGTTGTCCTTGGTACAGTCATAGTTCAAATGGGACTTGGAACGATATATACATGGAGTTTATTCAATCAGCCTTTAGTTAGTAAATACGGTTGGAGTCTTAACGCGGTTGCGATAACTTTCTCAATTACTAGTCTTTCCTTAGCATTTTCAACTTTATTTGCAAGTAAATTACAAGAAAAATGGGGACTTCGTAAACTTATTATGATAGCTGGACTAGCATTAGGACTAGGATTAGTACTTAGTTCACAAGTTTCTTCGTTAATATTGCTTTATGTACTAGCAGGAGTTGTTGTAGGTTACGCAGATGGTACAGCTTATATTACTTCACTATCTAATTTAATTAAGTGGTTCCCTGAACGTAAAGGTTTAATCTCTGGTATATCTGTAGCTGCATATGGTACAGGTAGCTTAATTTTCAAATATATAAATGCAAAGTTAATCGATTCAGTTGGTGTATCGCAAGCGTTTATATATTGGGGTTTAATTGTTACAGCTATGATTGTCCTTGGAGCTTCTTTAATCCATCAAGCTGCTGATCAAGGTGCAGTTCAGGAAACAAACACTCATGAATATACAATGAAAGAAATGTTAGGCACAAAACAAGTATACTTATTATTCATCATGTTATTTACATCATGTATGAGTGGCTTATACTTAATTGGTATGGTAAAAGACATTGGTGTTCAACTTGTAGGGCTTAGCGCAGCGACAGCAGCTAATGCGGTGGCTATGGTTGCAATATTTAACACATTAGGTCGTATTATTCTAGGACCGTTATCAGATAAAATCGGCCGCTTAAAAATCGTTACGGGTACTTTTGTGGTTATGGCGAGTTCGGTATTAGTTCTAAGTTTCGTAGATTTGAATTACGGTATCTACTTCGTATGTGTAGCAAGTGTAGCGTTTTGCTTTGGTGGAAATATTACTATTTTCCCAGCTATTGTTGGTGATTTCTTCGGTATGAAAAACCATAGTAAGAATTACGGAATTGTGTATCAAGGATTTGGATTTGGAGCGCTTGCAGGTTCCTTTATCGGTGCACTTCTAGGTGGATTCAAACCAACCTTTATGGTGATCGGTGTATTATGTGTCGTGTCATTCATTATCGCAATTTTAATTCAAGCACCTAAACAGAAAAAAGAACAAGAAGAAGAGTATCGCAGTGTAGCATAAGTATATAAATCTTCTATAACACTATAGTTACGAAAAAGCATCCTGTTAAATAGGGTGCTTTTTTTGAGTTATTTTAACAAGGTTAAATTATTTTTTATTTTTTTTTGATATAAAAGTGAGTGAAATGTCCATTTGGATTATATTGGAATATAATAAATCGATACATCATATTCGAAATATGTATTAAATCTTAAATAATAAAGAAAATATGCATTGATGTTTGCAAGATATATTTTCAGAAAAATATTGAGAAAATAAATGCTCGATTTTTTGTTAAGGCTTTGTAACTGAAGGGATCTCCAGTTTATCATCTTCAATTTTTACAAAGAGGAGTAAGAATTAAAGTATTAATGTAAGTATTTATTAATACTTTTAGATGTAATTGTATTGAAAAGAACTAAAGTTTTTGTCTGAAAAATAAAAATAGGTTGACAAGTTTATTGAGAAAGATTATCATTTCGGTGTAAGAACGTTAAATGAAAAACATTATCAATGAATAATATTTTAATGAAAAGTACACTTGACCAATTAGTTTAGTAAGTGTATTATTTTTTACATCGATAATGATAATCATTATCATTTTTTGTTTAATTAGATTGATTTTTAAATGAAAGGATAGAGGAAATGAACTTAGGGGAATTTGATGGGAAAACTGTTTTAGTAACAGGTGCAGCTCAAGGTATAGGTAGTGTTGTTGCCAAAATGTTTTTAGAAAGAGGAGCTACAGTTATTGCGGTTGATCAAAATGAAGAGGGATTAAACGAACTCTTAAATGAAATACATTTGAAAACGTTTTGCTTAGATGTGAGTGATAGTACCGCAGTTGAACAGATGGTAAATGATATTGAAAATGAAATAGCGCCAATAGATATATTAGTAAATGTTGCAGGGGTTTTACGTATGGGAGCGATTCACTCGTTAAGTGATGAAGATTGGAATAAAACGTTTTCTGTAAATTCTACAGGAGTTTTCTATATGTCCCGAGCAGTAAGTAAACATATGATGCAAAGAAAGTCAGGGGCAATTGTTACAGTTGGTTCAAATGCAGCAAATACGCCGAGAATGGAGATGGCTGCATATGCTGCATCAAAAGCTGCTACGACGATGTTTATGAAATGTTTAGGATTAGAACTTGCAGCGTACAACATTCGCTGTAACGTAGTTTCTCCAGGTTCTACTGAAACTGAAATGCAAAGGCTACTATGGGCTGATGAGAATGGAGAAAAAAATATAATTGCTGGTTCTCAAAGTACATATAGACTCGGTATACCGTTACAAAAAATTGCACAGCCTTCAGAAATTGCTGAAGCAGTATTGTTTTTAGCTTCAGATAAAGCTAGTCATATTACAATGCATAATTTATGTGTTGATGGCGGAGCTACATTAGGCGTTTAATAAAAAATTCAGGGGGTTACTATACAATGAAGGAATTTACGGCTGTAAAGGAACTGTCAGAAAAATTACTAGAAGATTATAAGACTGAATCTTCATTCTTTTTCGCTTCACCAACTCGAACGATATTAGCAGAAGGAGAGTTTACTACAGTAAAGCATCATGAAATTGAAAGTTTCCCAGAGCTTGTACAAGCAGTATTATGTAATGCAAAACAAGCCGGAAATCCGAATCCTATCGTTGTCGGTGCTTTGCCATTTGATCATAGAAAAGAAGTCCAACTTATCGTACCAGAATATAGTAGGACTTCTGAGCGATTACAATTGGATACAACAAATCAGCTTGAAATAAATGAGAACTTAACATTCGAAATGACGCCTGTACCAGCGCCTGAAGTGTATATGAATGGTGTGAAGCAAGGAATTGCAAAAATAAAGGGCGGGGATTTAAAAAAAATCGTTCTATCCAGATCGTTAGATGTTAATTCTTCCGAAAAGATTGATAAGCAAAAACTTCTTCGAGAATTAGCAGCGCATAATAAGCACGGATATACATTTGCTGTGAATTTATCGAAAGATGAAAATGAGAATAGTAAGACGTTAATTGGAGCGAGCCCTGAATTACTCGTCTCACGTAATGGTATGCAAGTTATTTCTAATCCGTTAGCTGGTTCAAGGCCACGTAGTGAGGATTCAGTTGAAGATAAGAGAAGAGCAGAGGAATTACTTTCTTCTCCAAAAGATTTACATGAACATGCGGTAGTAGTAGAAGCAGTTGCTGCAGCGCTTCGTCCGTACTGTCATACATTACATGTTCCGGAAAAGCCATCCGTTATTCATAGTGAAGCGATGTGGCATTTATCTACTGAAGTGAAAGGTGAATTAAAGGATCCGAATACTACTTCTTTGGAATTAGCAATTGCTCTTCATCCGACGCCAGCAGTTTGCGGCACACCGATGGAAGAAGCGAGAGAGGCGATTCAAAAAATTGAGCCATTTGACCGTGAATTCTTTACAGGAATGCTAGGGTGGAGTGATTTAAATGGAGACGGTGAATGGATTGTTACAATTCGTTGTGCTGAAGTACAAGAAAATACACTCCGTTTATATGCAGGAGCGGGCGTTGTTGCTGAGTCAAAACCAGAAGATGAATTAGCAGAAACATCAGCTAAGTTCCAAACAATGTTGAAAGCTTTAGGATTAAATGATAGTTCACTTAATGAAAAGTAGGGGGCAGAAAGAATGCTAACAGGTTATACAAAATGGCCAAAAGAATTTGCTGATCGTTATCGAGAGGAAGGCTGTTGGCTTGGGGAAACATTTGGCGTGATGTTAAGAGAGCGAGCTGAAAAATATGGCGATCAAATTGCAGTTGTAAGTGGTAATACGCATATTACGTATAGTGAGCTTGATAAAAAAGTAGATCGATTAGCTTCAGGGCTACTGAATTTAGGAATAAAGCAAGAGGATCGAGTTGTAATCCAGCTACCTAACATTATTGAGTTTTTCGAAGTATGTTTTGCGCTATTTCGAATTGGGGCACTTCCTGTTTTTGCATTACCTTCACATCGAAGCAGTGAAATTAGTTATTTTTGTGAGTTTGGTGAGGCGAGTGTTTACGTTATTTCAGATAAAACTCTCGGTTTTGATTATCGAAAACTAGCAAGAGAAGTGAAAGAGAAAGTGCCAACTTTACAACATGTAATTGTAGTGGGAGAAGAAGAAGAATTTGTGAACATAAGTGATTTATATATAGATCCCGTTCCATTACCAGAAGTTCAGCCAAGTGATGTTGCGTTTCTCCAATTATCAGGGGGGACAACAGGACTTTCTAAATTAATTCCTCGAACGCATGATGATTATATTTATAGTTTACGTGTTAGCGCTGAAATTTGTAATTTAAGTGCAAAGAGTGTCTATATGGCCGTTCTTCCAGTAGCACATAATTACCCGATGAGCTCTCCTGGAACATTTGGAACTTTCTATGCGGGTGGAAAAGTAGTGCTGGCAACTGGAGGTAGTCCAGATGAGGCGTTTGCACTTATTGAAAAAGAAAAAGTTACGATTACTGCTCTCGTACCGCCATTAGCAATGATATGGCTTGATGCTGCATCTTCACGTAATAACGATTTATCGAGTCTAGAGGTGATTCAAGTAGGTGGCGCGAAATTTAGTGCTGAAGTTGCAAAACGTATACGCCCTACATTTGGATGTACATTACAGCAAGTATTCGGTATGGCGGAAGGATTAGTGAACTATACAAGATTAGATGATCCTGAAGAAATTATTATTCATACACAAGGTAGACCAATGTCTGCACTCGATGAAGTACGAGTTGTTGATGAAAATGACAACGATGTAAAACCTGGCGAAGTAGGTAGTTTATTAACAAGAGGGCCATATACAATTCGTGGTTATTATAAAGCAGAAGAGCATAATGCACGATCGTTTACAAAGGATGGATTTTATCGCACAGGAGATCTTGTGAAAGTAAATGAACAAGGTTACATCATTGTAGAAGGAAGAGATAAAGATCAAATTAATCGTGGCGGTGAGAAAGTTGCCGCGGAAGAAGTTGAAAATCATCTATTAGCACATGATGCAGTACATGATGTAGCGATTGTATCTATGCCTGACGATTATTTAGGAGAACGTACTTGTGCATTTGTTATAGCTCGCGGACAAGCTCCGGCAGTAAGTGAATTAAAAATGTTTTTAAGAGAACGCGGTATAGCAGCTTATAAGATTCCAGATCGAATTGAATTTATTGAATCATTCCCGCAAACAGGCGTTGGAAAGATAAGCAAAAAAGAATTACGTAAAGTCATTGCTGAAAAACTTATTACAGTAAAATAATAATAAAAACAGGAAGGAAGTGATTAGATGGCTATCCCATCTATTTCAGTATATAAAATGCCAATTGAATCAGAACTACCAAAAAATAAAGTGAATTGGACACCAGATCCGAAACGTGCAGTACTTTTAATTCATGACATGCAAGAATATTTTCTTGATGCATATAGCGATAAAGAATCACCGAAAGTAGAACTTATTTCAAATATTAAAATGATAAGAGAAAAATGTAAGGAACTTGGTATACCAGTTGTTTATACAGCGCAACCTGGTGGGCAAACGTTAGAACAACGAGGTTTATTACAAGACTTTTGGGGTGACGGTATTCCTGCTGGACCAGATAAAAAGAAAATTATTGATGAACTTACTCCTGATGAGGATGATATATTCTTAACAAAATGGAGATATAGTGCATTTAAAAAGACAAATCTATTAGAAATTTTACATGAACAAGGAAGAGATCAACTCATTATTTGCGGTATTTATGCGCATATTGGCTGCCTTTTAACAGCTTGTGAAGCATTTATGGATGGTATTCAGCCGTTCTTTGTAGCAGATGCAGTTGCTGATTTTTCACTAGAACATCATAAACAAGCATTGGAGTATGCATCTAATAGATGTGCAGTAACGACATCAACAAGCCTATTGTTAAACGATTTACAAAGTGTCAAAGGTGATGAGAGTGAAGGGATCACTATACAGGAAGTGCATGAATTAGTTGCACAATTACTTCGTGAGCCAGTAGAGAGTATTGATATTGATGAGGACTTATTAAATAGAGGGCTTGATTCGGTCAGAATTATGAGTTTAGTAGAGAAGTGGCGTCGTGAAGGGAAAGAAATCACTTTTGCAGATTTAGCAGAACGTCCAACTGTTGCGGGTTGGTACAGTTTACTATCTTCACAAACAGCACAGGTGCTGTAACAAATAGACTACATAATAAAGGGGTAGTAAAGAATGCCTAACAGTCAAAAGATTCGTCATTCGTTATCATCTGCGCAGTCTGGCATGTGGTTTGCGCAACAATTAGATCCACTTAATCCGATTTATAATACTGGGGAATATGTAGAAATAAACGGAAATATGAATCAAGAAATTTTCGAATTAGCAGTACGTAAAGTTGTAATGGAAGCTGAGGCACTTCATGTTCGTTTCGAAGAAGATGAAATTGGCCCATGGCAAGTTATTGAAGAATCACAGTTTCATATGCATTTTATTGACGTTCGTAAAGAAGAAAATCCTGAAGAGGCTGCTAAAGCATGGATGAAAAATGATTTATCTATGCCAGTCGATTTGAAAAAAGATACTTTATTTATTGAAGCACTTATTCAAGTTGAAAATAATCGTTTCTTTTGGTATCAGCGCATCCATCACATTGTGATGGATGGCTATGGATTTTCACTTCTTAGCCAAAAGGTAGCGAATGAGTATACATCACTTATAGAAGAAACAAACAAGAATGAAAAGACATTTGGTTCTCTTGCAAAAGTTGTGCAAGAAGATATGGAGTATCGTGAGTCTAAACAATTTCAGGAAGATCGTGCTTTTTGGTTAGAAAAATTTGCGGATGAACCAGAAGTTGTAAGTTTGGCAGAACGAGCACCGAGAACATCAAATGGATTTTTACGCGAAACAGCTTGTTTATCTAGTTCTAGTACAAAAACTTTACTAGAAGATATCAATATTTCGTTAACAAGTTGGCCGGAATTCATTGTCGCTGTCACAAGTATTTATATGCATAAATTAACAGGTGAAAATGATATTGTTTTAGGTTTACCGATGATGGGGCGTCTAGGTTCTGCATCTATTCATACACCTAGTATGGTAATGAATTTAGTACCACTTCGTCTTACTGTAACTCCAAATATAACTCTCGTAGAATTATTACAGCAAGTTTCTAAAGAAATCCAAGATGTACGTCGCCATCATAAATACCGTCATGAGGAATTAAGAAGAGACTTAAAGTTATTAGGTGAAAATCAAAGATTATTTGGACCGTTAGTGAATGTTATGCCTTTTGATTACGGGCTTAACTTTGGTGGGAATCGTGGTATTACGCATAACTTATCAGCAGGACCTGTGGATGATTTATCGATAAATGTATATAAACGTTTTGATCAAAATGAGCTAATGATTCATTTTGATGCGAATCCGGAAGTATATAATGGTGCGGAGCTAGCATTGCATAAAGAAAGATTTATGCAATTATTAGAATTAATGATAAATGCTTATCAAAAAGACGAGTCGATTGGAAAGATAAATATTACTCTTCCTGAAGAAAATCATAAAGTTTTATTGGAATGGAATGAAACGAAGGAAGACGATGAGTTAATCAGTCTACCTATATCATTTGAAAAACAAGTGCAAAAAACTCCAAATAAACTAGCGATTACTTGTGACGGTGTAAACTTTACGTATAAAGAGCTAAATGAACGAGCGAATGAACTAGCACATTATTTAGTAGAAGAAGGAATACGACCAAATCAGTTTGTAGCTTTAGTATTTCCAAGATCAACGGAAATAGTGGTTAGTATGCTAGCAGTTTTAAAGGCTGGTGCAGCGTATTTACCAATAAATCCAGAATATCCAGCTGAGCGAATAAATTATATAGTAAATGATGCAAAACCAGTTTGTATCATAACACATTCATCTGTTTCATCTAAGTTAGTTATAAAAAATGATATAAAAAAAATTGTATTAGATGATGAAGAAACGAAACTAGCATTACATACATCTTCTCGTATGAATATAGCATGTAAGAATGATGTATCACTTTTAAACTCAGCCTATACAATATATACTTCAGGCTCAACAGGAAACCCAAAAGGTGTAATTGTTCCTATGAGAGGTTTAAGTAACTTTTTAATGGCTATGCAACAAAAGTTTTCGTTACATGAACATGATCATTTATTAGCAGTTACAACATTTGCGTTTGATATTTCTGCTCTAGAAATTTATTTACCTCTTATTAGTGGTGCGAGTTTAACAATTGCGCAAAAGGAAGACATACAAGAGCCTTCTGCATTAACGACACTTTTACATGAAGAAAGAGTGACCATTATGCAGGCTACACCGACGCTTTGGCAGGCGTTAGTAACTGATTATCCAGAGAAGTTACAAGGGCTAAATATACTTGTTGGTGGTGAAGCTCTTCCAGGGCATTTAGCAAATAAATTAAGAGAATTAGGCTGCTCAATAACTAATTTATATGGACCAACTGAAACGACGATTTGGTCTACCTTCATGAACATTGATGAAAGTGAAAAGGGGATACCTCCTATCGGAAAGCCAATTTGCAATACAGAAGTGTATGTATTGGATGCAGGGTTACAACCAGTTCCACCTGGAGTTATTGGTGAATTATATATTGCAGGGGAAGGACTTGCAAGCGGATATTTAGGAAAACCAGAGTTAACAGCTGAACGGTTTGTTGCAAATCCTTATGGAAAACCAGGGCAGCGCATGTACCGTACAGGTGATCTAGTAAAATGGCGCAGTGATGGTGTTTTAGAGTACATGAACCGCGCAGATCATCAAATTAAAATTCGTGGTTTCCGAATTGAATTAGCTGAAATCGAAATGGTAATACAACGACATGAAAATGTTAAGGAAGCAGTGGTTATGGTACGAGAAGATCGTCCAAATGATAAACGAATCATTGCGTATATTGTTGCCAAAGATAAGGAAATGATTAACCTTGCAGAAATTCGTTCTTATGTTTCAGAAAGTTTAGCGAATTATATGGTGCCATCAGCATTTGTATTGCTAGAAGAATTACCATTAACGCCAAATGGTAAGGTTGACAGAAAGAAATTACCTGCTCCTGATTTTAATGGAATGAACAATGAGAGGGTTGCTAGAAATCCGAAAGAAGAAATATTATGTCATTTATTTGCAGAAGTACTTAGTGTTTCTCGCATTAGCATTGATGATAATTTCTTTGAAATGGGTGGACATTCGCTTCTTGCATCGCGTTTAATGGCAAGAATTCGTGAAATGTTAAGTGTCGAATTAGGAATTGGAAAACTATTTGAATCGCCAACTGTTGCTGAATTAGCGAAACAATTGGATCAAGCGAAAACTGCAAGACCAGCGATTAAGAAAGTAAGAAGACCAAATGAAGTTCCACTTTCATTTGCACAACGTAGATTATGGTTCTTGAATTGTTTAGAAGGTCCAAGCCCTACTTATAATATTCCGTTAGTTATACGTTTGTCTGGAAAGTTGAACGAGGAAGCATTACAAGGTGCCTTTTATGATGTAGTCGAGAAACATGAAACACTTAGAACAATTTTCCCTAACGTATTAGGTAGTTCCTACCAGGAAATTTTACATATGGAAAATTTAAATCTAGAAATGATTAAAACAAAAACATGTAAAGGTGAATTAGAAAGTGCACTTGCGGAAGCGGTAAGATATAGCTTTAACCTCGATGTTGAACCAGCAGTTCGTTTGCAACTTTTTACAGTGAGTGAAAACGAACATGTAATACTAATTCTATTGCATCATATTGTAGGGGATGGCTGGTCATTACAACCGTTAACGAGAGATTTTACAGCGGCTTATAAAGCGCGATGTCAAGGTAACAAAGTACAGCTAGAGACACTTCCGGTTCAATACGCAGATTATGCACTTTGGCAACAACAATTGTTAGGGGATGAAACTACACAAGAAAGTCTCATTTCAACACAATTAGATTTTTGGAAGAAAGAGTTAAAGGGATTACCAGATCAATTGGAGTTACCTACAGATTATCAGCGTCCAATGGAAACGAGTTACAGAGGAGAAACCATTCATTTTCATATAGATGCAGGTATGCATAGTAGGTTAGTAGAGCTCGCACGGAAAAACGGAGTTAGTTTGTTTATGGTATTGCAAGCAGGACTAAGTGCGCTATTTACAAGATTAGGTGCAGGTACTGATATACCAATCGGTAGTCCGATTGCTGGAAGAAACGATGATGCACTCTCTGACATAGTCGGTTTATTTGTAAATACGTTAGTGTTACGTACAAATACTTCAGGAGATCCAAGTTTTAAAGAATTATTAAATAGAGTGAAGCAGGCAAATCTTGCAGCTTATGAAAATCAAGATGTTCCATTTGAACGACTCGTTGAAGTGTTAAACCCGGTGCGTACTCGAAATAGTCATCCGCTATTTCAAGTTATGTTAGCTTTCCAAAATACGCCAGAAGCAATCTTTGATGTCCCGGATATAGAAGCGAGCCTTGAAATTCAAAGTGTTGGCTCTGCGAAGTTTGATTTAACATTTGAAATTAGTGAGAGTAACGGGGTTGATGGTACTCCGAACGGTTTACATGGATTACTAGAGTTTAGTACCGATTTATATAAACGTGAAACGGTTCAAAAACTAATAGAACGATTCATTTTGTTATTAGATGATGCGGCGATAAATCCGGATCAATCCATTGGCAGATTAGAAATATTAACTTTAGCAGAGAAAAATGCAGTGTTAGAAAAGTGGAATGGTGGTTTTCAAATTGTACCAGAAATGACATTATTACAATTATTTGAAAAGCAAGTTCATATAAATCCAAATGCTATTGCTGTCGTCTTTGAAAATAAGAAATTAACTTATGAAGAGTTAAATAGAAAAGCAAATAAAATAGCTCGATTCCTAATAGCAAAAGGAATTGGTCCTGATCAACTCGTTGCTTTAGCGGTGCCAAGATCATTAAACATGGTTGTAAGTTTATTAGCTGTTCTTAAAGCTGGTGCTGGATACCTTCCGTTAGATCCAGATTACCCAGCAGACCGTATTTCATTTATGCTACACGATGCGAAACCATCATGTGTTTTAACGAATTCAGAAGTGGAAATTGAATGTAATGAGGCACTAAAAGTTTTAGTTGATAATGTAAAAGTAATAGAAGAAATTGAGAAACATAGTGAAGACAATATTGATGAAATGGAGCGCGTGAAGCCATTAACTCCATCACATATTGCTTACGTTATTTATACATCAGGTTCAACAGGTAGACCGAAAGGTGTTATGATACCTCATCAAAATGTAGTAAGACTTTTAGGAGCAACTGATCATTGGTTCCAGTTTGATGGAAACGATGTGTGGACGATGTTCCATTCATATGCTTTTGATTTCTCGGTTTGGGAAATTTGGGGACCTTTATTATACGGAGGGCGTTTAGTTGTAGTTCCACATACTGTAAGTCGCTCGCCGAAAGAATTTTTACAACTTCTTGTTAAAGAAAAGGTAACTGTTTTAAACCAAACTCCATCAGCGTTCTATCAATTGATGCAAGCAGATCGTGAAAATGAAGAGATTGGCCAAAAATTATCTTTACGATATGTTGTTTTTGGAGGTGAGGCACTTGAGCTAAGTCGATTAGAAGATTGGTATAGTCGACATCCTCATGACGCACCGAAGCTTATTAATATGTACGGTATTACTGAGACGACAGTACATGTTAGTTATATTGAGTTAGACGAAACAATCGTTTCTTTACGAGCAAACAGTTTAATTGGGTGCAGTATACCTGACCTTAAAGTATACGTATTAGATCATTATTTACAACCAGTGCCACCTGGAGTAGTGGGAGAAATGTATGTTGCAGGTGCAGGGCTTGCTCGTGGATATTTAGGAAGGGCAGGTTTAACTGCAGAACGTTTTATTGCAGATCCATTTGGCAAGCCAGGTACAAGAATGTATCGTACTGGAGACTTAGCTCGTTGGCGTCATGATGGGACGCTCGATTATATAGGACGTGCAGATCATCAAATAAAAATTCGCGGATTCCGAATTGAATTAGGAGAAATAGAAGCGGTCATAATGAAACACCCTACAGTTGAGCAAGTAGCAGTTATTGTACGGGAAGATCAACCAGGGGATAAACGATTAGTTTCTTATATCGTCGCATCAAATAATGAAGCGATTGATACGAATGAAATGCGTCTGTTTGCTAGTGGTAGTCTACCAGATTATATGGTTCCATATGCTTTTGTAGTAGTAAATGAGTTGCCTTTAACTCCAAACGGTAAATTAGATAGAAAGGCATTGCCAGTTCCAGAATTTATCGCATCATCTTCTAGTCGTGGACCAAGAACACCGCAAGAAGAACTGTTATGTGACTTGTTTACAGAAGTGCTAAGTGTACCTCAAATTGGAATTGATGACGGATTCTTTGATTTAGGTGGTCATTCACTCCTTGCAGTGCAGCTTATGAGCCGTATTAAAGAAGCGCTTGGGATCGAATTAAATATCGGAACTTTATTTGCAGCACCTACTGTTGCAGGCCTTGCTGAAAGACTTGAAGTGGGAAATGGACAAAGTGCACTCGATGTGTTGCTTCCGTTACGAGCAAGTGGAAACCAATTGCCACTATTTTGTGTACACCCAGCAGGTGGATTAAGTTGGTGCTATGCAGGACTTATGAAATCTTTAGGAACAGATTATCCAATCTACGGCGTGCAAGCACGTGGTATCGCTAAAAATGAAGAACTTCCAAGAAGTTTAGAGGAAATGGCAGCGGATTATTTAAAACACGTTCGTGAAGTACAGCCTCACGGACCATATCGTTTACTCGGTTGGTCGCTCGGAGGAAATGTTGTGCATGCAATGGCAGCGCAACTACAAAATGAAGGGGAAGAAGTAGAATTACTCGTTATGCTAGATTCTTATCCTGGTCACTTCCTACCGAATACGGAAGCGCCTACTGAAGAAGAAGCGTTAATCGCACTACTGGCTCTAGGTGGATATGATCCAGACAACATGGATGGCAAACCACTTACGATGGAAAGTGCGATTGAAATACTTCGTAAAGATGGAAGTGCATTAGCAAGTCTTGAAGAAGAGACCATTTTAAATTTGAAAGAAACATATGTAAATTCGGTAGGATTGTTAGGGAGATACGTACCGAAAGTTTATAACGGAGATATTTTATTCTTTAGATCTACTGTAATACCGGACTGGTTTGATCCTATCTCTCCAAATACGTGGTTAAATTATTTAGACGGACAAATTGTGCAACATGATATTGATTGTAGACATAAAGATTTATGTCAACCAGGGCCACTTACGGAAATTGGACAAGTATTAGCGAAATATTTGCAGAATAAGAAAGGGGTAGGGAGAGTATGACGAATCCATTTGAAAATGATAATTACACATATAAAGTATTAATAAATGAGGAGGGCCAGTATTCTCTCTGGCCTGTCTTTCTTGATGTACCTATTGGGTGGAATGTCGTACATGAAGAAGCTAGCAGGCACGATTGCTTACAATATGTTGAGAATAACTGGAAAGATTTGAATCCAAAAAATAATCAAGCTGACGAAAAAATAATAGTAGGAAAACGATAATGAAAGAAAAAATAAATCCAAAAGTAGTGGTAAGTATCGTATATATAACAGCGATGTTTATGGCTGCTATGGATGCAACGATTGTAAATGTAGCACTACAAACGATAAGTAAGGAACTGCAAGTGCCACCATCTGCTATGGGGACAGTTAATGTTGGATATTTAGTTAGCTTAGCTGTTTTCCTTCCGATTTCTGGTTGGCTAGGAGATCGATTCGGTACGAAAAGAGTATTTCTAACTGCTCTTTTCGTATTTACAACCGCATCTGCGTTATGTGGGATAGCGAACGATATTACTTCATTGAATATTTTTCGTATTATTCAAGGTGCTGGTGGGGGGCTTCTAACACCAGTTGGGATGGCGATGTTATTCCGAACATTTTCACCAGAGGAAAGGCCGAGAATTTCTCGGTTTATTGTGTTGCCAATTGCTGTCGCACCGGCAGTAGGACCAATTATTGGTGGCTTTTTTGTAGATCAAATGTCTTGGCGCTGGGCATTTTATATTAATTTACCATTTGGAATTATGGCGTTACTATTCGGTCTTCTATTTTTAAAAGAGCATATTGAAAAATCAGCTGGTCGCTTTGATTACCTCGGTTTTGTTTTTTCAGCACCAGGGTTTGCGATGCTAATCTATGCGCTCAGTCAAGGACCATCAAGAGGCTGGATTTCTACAGAGGTTATAAGTACTGGAATAGCTGGGATTGTATTTATTACACTGTTTATCATTGTAGAACTTAAAGTAAAGCAACCGATGCTAGATTTACGCTTATTCAAAGAACCAGTCTTTAGAAAAATGAGTCTTATTTCATTGTTTTCTTCAGCTGGTTTACTAGGAATGTTATTTGTTTTTCCGCTTATGTATCAAAATGTAATAGGGGTATCCGCACTGGAATCAGGCCTTACTACATTCCCAGAGGCCATTGGATTAATGATATCGTCACAGATCGTACCATGGTCATATAAGAAATTAGGAGCTCGTAAGGTAATTTCTATAGGGTTAATTTGTACGGCGATTATCTTTATTTTATTAAGTTTTGTAAATCACGATACGAACCCTTGGCAAATACGGGTATTATTGTTTGGCATAGGTATTTTCTTAGGCCAATCAGTTGGAGCAGTTCAATTTTCTGCATTTAACAATATAACGCCGCCTTCTATGGGGAGAGCAACTACTATATTTAATGTGCAAAATCGATTAGGTTCAGCGATAGGAGTTGCTGTTTTAGCTAGTATACTAGCCGGTTTTGGAAATAGCAGTGTACAACATAATACTCATTCAGATTTATTGCCATATCAAGCAGCATTAATTGGATCAGCAATATTTTTACTCGTAGCATTACTATTTTCTTTACGTATTTCTGATAAAGAGGTAATGTCAAAAAAGAAGAAAAAACCGTTACCTGTATTACAAAAAGAGAAAGAAATTGTCAATGAATAAGTTTGGTAATATTATTTTGGAATAAATCTACATTGGGTATTTAGAAGGAGAGAGTTTACATGATAGAAAGTAAAGTTGTAGATTCTATACCAATTTTGAATGAGAATGATTGTCAAATATGGTGGGGAAGGATTTCGGATTTACAATCATGGCATTACAATTTACTAAATGATGTTGAACGAGAAAAAGCAAATTCATATCATCATTCGGCAGATCGTGCCCGTTTTATAATAGGCTGTGTAATTAGTAGATTAGTTCTAGGTAAAATGCTTTCTATGTCGCCAATTCAAGTTCCAATTAATCGAATGTGCCCAGTATGTAAGCTACAACATGGTAGACCACAATTACCAGAGGGGATGCCGCAGTTATCTGTTTCGCATTCGGGTGAGTGGGTTGTTGTTGCATTTACAAAGTCTGCACCTGTAGGCGTTGATGTTGAACAAATGAATCCAAATGTTGATGTTATGAAAATGGCAGAAGGCGTATTAACCGACATTGAAATAGCGCAAGTTATGAAATTACCTAATGAACAAAAAATAGAAGGTTTTTTAACATATTGGACTAGAAAGGAAGCTGTGCTCAAGGCGACAGGTGAAGGTCTAATGATTCCACCAGTGGATATTACTATATCAGCTCCAAATGATTCTCCAAACTTGTTAGTTTTTAAGGATAGACAAGAGTTAGTAAAAAATACAGTGATGAGAGATTTAAGGCCAAGTGTAGATTATATGGCTTCAATTGCAATATTTAGTAAAGAAGTCACCGAAATCATACAGCTGGATGCAGTAGCGCTTTTAAATTATAAATAAGTTTAATAAAATATTTTATAGAAGAGGTGTTCCTCATGCTAGTAGCGGAAAATAGAACAAATGAATTCACTTATCATGTACAAGCAATTAAAAATATTTTATTTTCTGGAGATACATCATCTATTCATGCTTTAGAAAAGTTATTGAATGCTACAGTTCAGTTTGATGTTCTAGAACAAGAGGTGCTGGATAGACAGTATATCCCGAAAGAAGCAAAGAGTTTCTTTGATAAAAACGGAACATTTCTTTACCGTGTATCCAATATTAGTTATAAAGGAAAAGTATTATCTGAAAATCTCATTTTTGCGGATACCTCGTTTTTACCAAATACAATAAAGAGGGAGCTAGAGAGTGGAAACATTCCAGTTGAAAAACTTATAGAGAAGATGGAAGTAAGAAGGAACGTATTATATGAAGGATATCAGCCTTCTGGGAATATTATTGAATTGTTCGATGGATGCTCTGTTTCGGCGCATGTGTATCCAACAAGAAAATATCAAATTGTAAGTAACTGCAGATGCATATTTTATATTTGCGAGGTGTATCATGCAGAAAATATAAAGCAATTACTAAATTAAAACAAGAAACCAGCCTATAAAATGGCTGGTTTCTTGTTTATTTCACAGCTTCTTTTAACTCTTTACCTGCTTTAAATGCAGGAACTTTACCAGCAGCGATTTGAATTTCTTCGCCGGTTTGTGGATTACGTCCTGTACGAGCAGATCTTTCACGCACTTCAAAAGTTCCAAAGCCGATTAATTGAACTTTATCGCCAGACTGTAATGCAGTAGCAATTGTGTCAAATACAGATTGTACAGCTGCAGAAGCATCCTTTTGAGAAATATCAGCTGATTGTGCGACATTTTTAATTAATTCTGTTTTGTTCATGTTTTCACCTCATAAAAAAATTTTTTGGAATGAATGATTTAGTATAATAGATAGTAAAGATAAAGCTATTTATATTGTTAGAAAGAATGCTATATAGTTATGTTAATTTCGTTGCAAGAAACTGAATCCCTGCTAACAATTAGGGATTAATTAAGAATTGATGAATAGAAAACGCTGTAATATGAGGATGAGGGGGAGTATACGGATGATTTTTCGTGAAAAGGATGAGAAAGAAAGTATATTAATTCGTCAACATGATCATGGTTTTTTAGCTGGAGAGATTGCAAAGCATATAAAAGAAGATTTTTTTGAAGATGATACATATTTAAAAGAGACAATTGATGCAATATATGAGCATGATAGAGGATGGATAGAACTTGATAAAGTACCAATTTTGAATGATGCTAAAAATATCCCATATACATTTATGGATTGTCCAAGTTCATTACGCTTTGTCTTTTATACGATTGGTTTGAATGAAATTGAAGATTCCAATCCATACGGAGCATTACTTTGTAGTAAGCATTTTTTATCATTTCCATTAAATGAGGAAGATGAAGAGATGATGACATTTTATGCAGGTGAATTGGAACGACAAAAAAGAATATTGACAACGCTAACAAAAGAGCAATTTGTGATGTTCGATAAACATTATAGATTATTAAAGTTTTGCGATGAACTTTCTTTATATGTCTGTATGAATAAACCAGGTGTAGAAAAGAAAGATGAAATTGATTTGTTTAAAGATGGTTTTGAAGGAACAGAAATGTTTAATAGTAAAGAAGAGAAACCTATTCAAGCTGAATGGATAGATGAGGAAACTATTCGGATTACACCGTTTCCATTTCAAACGGAATTTCAGACGTATGTAAAATATAAAACGGTAAATAAATATGAAATGAAAGAAAAAGGGATTGCAAAAGTTGATAGGGAATCAGAAATAAAGAAACAAACTATTCGTTTCATACAATAAGGAGGCGATTTCGATTGAAAGAGTACATGTTAAAACAAGTGGATTACCATGCTTGGGCTAATATACGATTATTCAATCGACTAAAAGAATTACCAAAATATGATACTATTTTTACTGAACAGATGCAGAGTGCATTTCCATCAATCAAGGATACGTTTGCCCATATTTATATTACAGATCAAGTGTGGTTACACATATTGCATGGTAAAAGTATGAATGAAGCAATACAAGGCCGAGAAGAATTACGAAAACAAATGGAAAACAAATCGTTACATGAATTAGAAAAAATGTTTGAAAACATGGCAAATCAATATAAAGACTTTTTAAGTACAATACAAGATGTGAATGCTGTATTTGTTATCGAGAATCCATATGTAGGAAAATTAGAAACTTCAATTTTAGAGTTAGTACAACATGTTGTAAATCATGGTACATATCATAGAGGAAATATAACAGCGATGATCCGTCAACTTGGTCATTCGTCGACAATGATGGATTTTGTTCTGTATTTACATATGGTTAAAAAGCAGGGAGAGTAATATAGTTTATAAGAAGGAGAGGGAGAGGCTTTAGTTGTGGAAGTCTCTCCTTCTATTTTAGTAGATCAACTGATTAAAGTTTTACTTTATTTCTTAAGAAGCTTTATTTTCTTGTAATTGCTTCGCATATTGTACAGCCTTATATGCATTGACTCTACCGTTTTTCCAGTACGTACCTGTACCACTAATTTTATCAGAAGTTGACTCAATAATTTGGCGAATTTGTGTATTGCTATATCCTTGATTTGCTAAAAGAGCAGCGACTCCTGCAACGTGAGGTGTTGCCATAGATGTACCACTTAATGATTGATACGTGCTTCCTTTATAAGTAGAATATATATTTGATCCTGGAGCTGCAACATCTACCCAGCTACCATAAGTAGAGAATGAAGATTTTTTATCTGATTGATCTGTAGAAGCGACTGAAATAACTTCGTTGTAATAAGCAGGGTAATTAGCTTTTGTGTTTCCAGCATTCCCAGCAGCTGCAACAATAACAGAGCCTTTATTCCAAGCATATTGTACAGCTTGTTGTAATGCAGTACCACCATTTGGAGCACCTAAACTTAAACTAATTACTTTTGCACCTGAATCTGCAGCTTCTCTAATACCTTGGGCAACAGCGTCAAGAGTACCACTTCCTTGACTGTCTAATACACGAACAGCATAAATCGATGCTTGTGGTGCAACACCAGCTATTCCGACGCCATTATTCGTAAGTGCCCCAGTAATTCCTGCACAGTGTGTACCGTGTCCATTGCCATCATCAGAGATATTGTCATTATCAACATAATCATATCCGTAAATAACTTTAGAAGCTAAATCGGGATGTGATCCTTGAACTCCTGTATCAATAATAGCCACTTTTACACCAGAATCGCTTCTTTGACTATCCCAAGCTTGCGGGGCTTGAATTTTTTGTAATCCGTATTGATTATTAAAATAAGGATCGTTCGGAGTCCAAAATGCATGAACGTAATAGTTAGGCTCCGCATATTCTACATCTGGATTATTTTTATAACTTTTTATTTTTTCTTTTACAGTACCTTTTGAAAATTGTACGACTTCAAAACCTAACTTATCATCTTTAGATAAGACATTAGCTCCGACAGATTTATGAAAAGATTGCACATTACTTAAAGATGCATTTTGTTTGAACTTAACGATTAATTGGTTAGGAACGTAATCAGTAGATGATGTTTCAGCACTTGAAGTATTCGTGTTAAAGAAGAAACCACCAATAATAAATGATAAAACAGATAGGAAAACAATGATTTTGTTTTTCAAAAGATTTTTCCTCCCTTTTCTTGGATGAGTTTTTCAGCGACACTTTAATGTCGCATTCCTTTTCAACTATATAGTTAGACCATACGATTTATGACATTTATGTGAAAAACTTTTAGTGGAATAAAAAAGAGAAAGATTTATATAAATATATTTTTAATGATATTTACTGAGTAAGAAAACGAAAAAAGGAATGCTCATTATGTATGAGTCATTCCTTTTTTTAGATTAACTTGCTTGTTTTTTATGGTTTTCTTTCAATTTCTCTGCTTGTAAAAAGCGATTCGTTTCAGCAACAACAATACCACTTAACCCAATAAGACCAATTAAGTTTGGAATCGCCATAAGTCCATTTGCAATATCCGCAAATGTCCATACGATGCCTAATTTTAAATTCGCACCAATAGCAATCATGACAATAAAGATTGCTTTATAATATTTAACGGCATTTTCTCCAAATAAATAAGCTACACATTTCTCACCGTAATACGACCAGCCTAAAATAGTAGAGTAGGCGAATAAAATAATGGCGATACCAAGAATCATACTACCAGCAGTACCGAATACAGATTGGAACGCAAGTGTTGTAGCTTCAACCCCAGTTTTACCAGACTTCCATGCGCCTGTAGTAATTAAAACTAGTCCTGTAATTGTACATACAATAAACGTATCTAGAAAAGTACCAGTCATTGAAACTAAAGCTTGCTTTGCAGGGGAATCAGTTTTTGCAGCCGCCGCGGCAATAGGGGCACTCCCTAAACCAGCTTCGTTTGCAAATACGCCGCGCGCCATTCCAATTTGAATAGCTGATGCAACTGTTGCACCGATAAAACCACCAGCAGCTGCAGTACCATTAAACGCACCAGAAAAAATAAGTGAAAATGCTTCAGGAATTTGATCGTAGTGATAGAAAATAATGATAAGACCAGCAATGATATAAAAGAAAGCTTTAATAGGAACAACATATCCTGTTACTTTCCCGATTTTTTTTACACCGCCTAAAATAACGATAGCGATTAAAAATGACATTACTATACCAGTTAAAGCAGGAGGGAAAGAGAAATTAATTCGCATTGCCTCTGCAACTGAATTAGATTGCACCATATTCCCGATACCGAAAGAAGCAGTTGTACCGAATATAGCAAATAAAACTGCAAGCCATTTCTTACCTAAACCACGTTCTAAATAGTACATTGGCCCACCTGAATATTCACCATTTTCATTACTAACACGGTATTTCACCGCAAGAATTGCTTCGGCATATTTTGTTGCCATACCGAATAAAGCAGTAATCCACATCCAAAAGATTGCACCAGGCCCACCAATCGTCACAGCAGTTGCAACACCAGCTATATTTCCCATACCGATCGTTGCCGCCATAGCTGTCATAAGTGCTTGGAAGTGGCTAATATCTCCGGAGGAAGATGTATCTTCTGATTTTTTAAAAGCTAGTTTGTGAGCGTATAATAGTTTACTAAACTGTAAACCTTTTAAACGCACTGTGAGAATGATACCAGTACCAACGAGTAACAACAACGTTGGTAATCCCCACACATAGTGATTGATTTGTTCTAATACTTTACTTACTGTCTCCATCTTTATTCTCCTTTTTTAGAAAAAATAAAAACCACTTCAAGTAAATGAAATGGTCTCTGGAGAAACAAGGGATAGAAAAATAAACCGATACAAATCGGCATTTTCTTTCGCTTGTCTCTGTCCTTTTACCTGAGAGATTATCCGCTATAGTAGCGGATTTGCTCCTTCGGTGCTCGTTTTCCTCTACGCTATATAAAGCGAGAGGGAGTCTCTCCAGAGATTCGTCCCCATGCAGTTCTACTTGTAAACAAGACCTGAGAGTTTCAAAGTCGGTTAACAACTTTTTGCCCCGTCGGTAGATCAATAGACCTTCTCCTGAATGGTTCATCCGAATTATAAAATTAATAACCTATACGCATTGAATGTGTATAAGATCAATAAAAATATTATAGATATACAATTAGTGAAATGCAATCATTTTTTATTTTAAAATAGTAAAGAATTCTATTTTTTCGAAAGTCCTAATTTCTCTTCAACTTCAGTTAAAGTAGATAAAGCAATAACAATATGTTGATCCGCAAGCCCTAAAGCATGTTTCGTATTTTCAATTGTTGCACTGTTTAGAGTAGAGTTAGTGGCTCCATCTATAATTAAATCTGCCGCGTTTTTCATAAATTTAGAAGCAGCCTTAAATTCAGTTGTGAAATAAAGAAGTTGTTCTTGTATTTGTACTTCCGATATATTTTCTTTAATTTTCAAAATGTCTATTTCATTCATAATGTTTTCATATTGTTTGGAAACAGCATTCATTGTAACTAATAGTTTATCTCTGTCTACTGAATCACCGTTCGTGTTAATCTCTTCCCAGGCAGGCAACCAATCCTTTTCGATGATATCATTATAATTAGTAGTCAATTCATTAATTTTAGGCTGTAATTTTGTTTTGAAAGTTTTTGTATCCGCTGTTTCTACAAGGGCTTTTTCGGTGTTATTTTTACCATTCGTAACGTAGAAAATTGTACCGAAAATGATGAGAATAGAAATAACAACTGTCCATTTAGTAAAAAGTAATTTTTGCAATATGTAACGCCTCCAAAATTTAAAAACTTATAATTATAATATATAACAATAATGTTGTTTAAAGTAGAGAAAATAGGTTAGAAATGATTTAAATTATATCTTTTCTATACACGGAGGGTGATTATAAAAATATTATGTGAACTAATTATTGTGAGAAGAAGATAAATTATATGCTAAAGGGGAAATTAAAAATGTTACTAAAAACAATCTATTGTAAAGTAGAAGAAGAGAAAAAAGAGTTATTTTCAATGGCACAAGAAAAATGGCGTGATATACAGCATCTAGATGGATTTCATTGGCAATTTGGTGGATGGAATGAAGATGAGGCGTGTGTATTTACTTTATGGGAAGATAAAAGTGCATATCAATCATTTATGAATGGTGCCCACGATACAATTTATTTAAATAGTAATCAAGAGGATACGTTTCTTTCATGTGAAATTGAATTATTTCAAACTTTGTATGATATAACTGATAAGCCTCTGAAAGACGTTGTTACAGAGGGATCATTCGTAAGAGTTGCTATATGTGATATTAAAGTGGAAAAAGAAAAGTATTTTTTACATAAACAAGAAACAATTTGGAATAAAGGGATGGAAAAAGCAAAAGGAATGTTAGCTGGCGTTGTTGGGAAGTCTTTAAAAAATGAAAATCATTACATAGTGTTAACTTATTGGAAAGATGGAATGGCGCATCAAAATTATGTAGAAGAGATTTTCCCTGAGTTGTATAAACTAGCTAATATTCATGAAGATATAGAAGATATAAGAGGTAAACAAGCTATATGTAAGGAAGAATGGCTTGTATATTAAGCACAGAAAAAGTGCATAAATGAATGTATAATAAAGATAATTTCTTATAAACAAGAAATTAATAGAAGACGTTATATACCCTTTCATGTTAATATATTTAAGTTATAATAGGAGGCTTACCCTTTTGTATTGTACGGTAGAAGCAGTGTGAGCTTGAAATTTTTTTAGAAAAGGATGTGCCTAATTTGCGTATCAATAAATTTATTAGTGAAGCTGGAAAAGCGTCTCGACGCGGAGCAGATAAATTAATTAATGAGAGAAGAGTAATTATTAACGGTAAGGTTGCAAAAATTGGTGACCAAGTGAATCCAGGTGATGATGTACGCGTAAATGGAGAGCAACTTCGTATTGCTCGAGATCACGTATATATCGCTTTAAATAAACCAGTAGGTATTACATGTACAAGTGAAAAATCAGTAAAAGGTAATATTATCGATTTAGTGAATCACCCTTTACGAATTAGCCATATTGGACGTCTTGATAAAGACTCAGATGGTTTAATTTTGTTAACGAATGATGGTGATATCGTTAATGAAATTTTACGTGCTGAAAACAAACATGAGAAAGAATATATCGTTTCAGTAGATAAGCCAATTACACCTGATTTCTTAGAAAAAATGGCAGCGGGTGTTAAAATTCTAGGTACAAAAACACTTCCTTGTGAGATCACACAGTTATCAAAATATGAGTTCAAAATTATTTTAACACAAGGGTTGAATCGCCAAATTCGTCGTATGTGTGAAGCTTTAGGTTATCAAGTATACACGTTAAAACGTACGAGAATTATGAATATCGAATTGAATAATTTACCTGTTGGACAGTGGAGAGATTTAACGAAGAAAGAGAAACGACGTCTATTTGCAGACTTAAATTACGAACCACAAGATTGGTAAAATTGAGAAGGAGAAACCAAAAACATTTTTTGGTTTCTTTTTTTATTAAATAAAAAATCTTTTCCAAACACTTGCAAAAATAAAATGAATAAGATATAGTAAATAACAATTAATGGATGTATTTAAAAAAAGCAAAGAAAAGGACACGAGTTATTTTCCCCGGTTATACAGAGAAGGAAGGAAAGCTGAGAACTTCCTAACGCAGAAAAATAACTTACCACCTTAGAGCTGCACTGGGGAAACGAAGTATCTAGTGCCGTGTAAGCGACGTTATCGCAAAAGAAGCCATTATGTTTTTTGTAATGGGAATCTGGGTGGAACCACGAATATAAGCATATTCGTCCCTAATTTTTAGGGATGAATATGCTTTTTTGCATTCAATTTCATAATAAGCGAAGAAAAGGACACGAGTTATTTTCCCCGGTTATACAGAGAAGGAAGGAAAGCTGAGAACTTCCTAACGCAGAAAAATAACTTACCACCTTAGAGCTGCACTGGGGAAATGAAGTATCTAGTGCCGTGTAAACGACGTTACCGTAAATGAAGCCATTATGTTTTTTATGATGGGAATCTGGGTGGAACCACGGGTATAAGCACGCTCGTCCCTATTTTAGGGATGAGTGTGCTTTTTATTATGAAATGGAGAGATGAAAAATGAAAGAACAAATGATTGAAATTAAATTTCCAGATGGTAGTGTGAAAGAATTTGTAAAAGGAATTACTTTAGAAGAAATTGCGGGATCCATTAGCAATAGTTTAAAAAAGAAAGCAGTTGCGGGGAAAGTAAATGATGGGTTATATGATTTACGCCGAAATATTGAAGAAAATGCGGAAGTAGAAATCATTACTATAGATTCAGATGAAGGTGTAGAAATTGCAAGACACTCCGCGGCACATATTTTAGCGCAAGCTGTAAAAAGATTGTATGGTGATATAAATCTTGGAGTAGGGCCTGTTATTGAAAATGGATTTTATTATGATATGGATCTTCCAAGTAGTGTAAACATAGAAGATTTACGGAAAATCGAAAAAGAAATGAAAAAAATCATAAATGAAAATATAAAGATAGAACGAGTTGAGGTTTCTCGAGAAGAAGCAGCTAAACTGTTTCAAGAAATGAATGACCGTTTGAAATTAGAACTTTTAGAAGCAATTCCTAGTGGGAAAAGTGTAACACTATATAAACAAGGTGAATTTGTAGATTTATGTAGAGGACCACATTTACCATCTACAGGTTATTTGAAAGCATTTCAATTAACTCACGTTTCCGGTGCATATTGGCGAGGTGATAGTAATAACCAAGTGCTTCAGCGCATATATGGTGTTGCGTTCGCTTCTCAAAAAGAATTAGAAGAGTATTTACATTTCGTTGAAGAAGCAGCAAAAAGAAATCATCGTAAATTAGGTAGTGAGCTTGAGTTATTTATGTTTTCTGAAGAGGCTCCGGGAATGCCGTTTTATTTACCGAAAGGTCAAATTATCCGAAATGAGTTAGAAGCATTTTTAAGAGAAATTCAAAAAGAGTATAAGTATCAAGAAGTACGTACTCCGTTTATGATGAACCAAGAGTTGTGGGAGAAATCAGGACACTGGGGACATTACAAGGACAACATGTATTTCTCAGAAGTAGATAATAAGAGCTTTGCATTAAAGCCAATGAACTGTCCTGGTCATATGTTAATGTTCAAAAATAAATTACACTCTTATCGCGAATTGCCAATCCGTATGTGTGAGTTCGGTCAAGTGCATCGACATGAATTTAGCGGTGCATTAAATGGACTATTAAGAGTTCGTACTTTTTGCCAAGATGATGCTCATTTATTTGTAACTCCAGAACAAATTGAAGATGAAATTAAATCCGTAATGGCGCAAATTGATTACGTATATAAAACTTTTGGATTCCAGTATGAAGTAGAGCTTTCTACACGTCCAGAAGATTCAATGGGCGATGATAAGTTGTGGGAACAAGCAGAATCGGCGTTAGCAAATGTATTACATTCATTGAATTATAAATATAGACTAAATGAAGGTGACGGTGCATTTTACGGACCAAAAATTGACTTCCATATTAAAGATGCTTTAAATAGAAGTCACCAGTGCGGAACAATCCAGCTTGATTTCCAAATGCCAGAGAAATTTGATTTAAATTATATAGATGAGAAGAATGAAAAGAAAAGACCAGTTGTCATTCATAGGGCAGTATTAGGATCTTTAGATCGTTTCTTAGCAATATTAATTGAGCACTTTGGAGGTGCATTCCCGGCATGGGTGGCGCCAGTTCAAGTGAAGGTCATTCCAGTTTCGAATGCAGTCCATGTACAATACGCAGATGAGGTTGCGGATAAATTAGCACAAGCTGGTGTTCGTGTCGAACGAGATGTACGAGATGAAAAATTAGGATATAAAATTAGAGAAGCACAAATGCAAAAAATTCCTTATGTACTTGTTATTGGGGATAAGGAACTGGAGAACGGAGCTGTGAATGTACGTAAATATGGAGGAGAGAAGTCAGAAGTTGTTGCGCTAGATGTATTTGTCTCAAGTATTGAAGAGGAAATAAAGAATAGAGGATATTGAGTGTAAAGAAAACACACCATTAAAAATTGGTGTGTTTTCTTGTTTACCTTACAAAAATGTAAGGTAAATGTAAGCGAAATCGAAGGAACGAGTTGTAGAAAGATGAGAATATGAAGTAGGAAATAGGTTCATGTTATCTGTATAACCTTTTTAGTTAGAATAATTAAAAAATATTAAGAATTTACATGAGAAAAAGATAAGAAATGTGTGAGAAATTAAATTTATACAAAAGGGATGGAGTGAAAGAGATGTCAACAAATGTAGTTACTGTAGAAAGTGTAGAAAAAACGTATGGGAAAAGAAATGAGAATCAGTCAAAAGCATTAAGGGGTGTGTCATTAAATATTAAAGAAGGGGAATTTGTCGGGATTATGGGTCCTTCTGGATCTGGAAAAACAACTTTATTGAATGTGATTAGTACATTGGATCAAGCGACAGGTGGTAGTGTGACAATAGCTGGTACAAATATTACTTCTATGAAGGGGAATGCATTATCAGATTTTCGATCTCAAAAATTAGGGTTCATCTTTCAAGATTTTAACTTACTAGAAAACTTATCAATTTATGAAAATATTGCTTTACCACTTTCTCTGCAAGGTGTACCTTCAAGTGAGATTACTGGAAAGGTAAATGAGGTGGCGAAGAAATTAGGAATTACTGAAATTTTAACAAAATATCCAACTGCTGTTTCTGGTGGGCAAAAGCAAAGAACAGCGGCAGCTCGAGCTTTAGTACATAATCCAGCAATCGTTTTAGCAGATGAACCGACAGGAGCGCTTGATAGTAAAAATGCAAAAAGCTTATTAGAAGCGATGCAAGATTTACATGAAAATCACAATGTAAGTATTTTGATGGTAACACACGATGCATTTAGTGCAAGTTATTGTGAGCGTATATTATTTATTCAAGATGGTCTTCTATATAAAGAGTTAAAGCGTCAAGGAACGCGAGAAGATTTCTATCAAGATATATTAGGTGTGCTTGCTCATATGGGCTCAGCTGCAGAGTCTAAGTAGGGGGCGAGACTATGTTATTCAAATTATCACGTCATAGTATGAAAAAGATGTTAAAAGATTATATGGTTTTACTTATCGGTCTCGTTATTAGCATTAGTATTTTTTACATGTTCCAAACGATGGCGATGAATAGTGAATTTACGAAAGATAATAGTCTCATTAGTAGTATTAGACTCGTATTTTGGGTAGGTGCCATACTATTATCTTTCATTACTGTATTTTATATTATATATGCCAATTCTTTCTTACTCACATTAAGAAGAAAAGAACTCGGTATGTACATGATGCTCGGAGCGAAAAAGAAAAAAGTAGCACAGTTATTATTTATTGAAACATTCGGTATGGGTATTGTTAGTATTATTATAGGAATTTTAGTAGGGATGTTACTTGCAAGTGTAGCAGGAAATTTTTTAATGAATGGTATGGAAATTTCAGCAAAAGGTAGTTATTCATCTGTATATACACCAGCAATCTTAGTTACAGCTATTTTCTTCGTAATACTATTTTTTATTACTGGTTTAATGAATAGTATCCGTTTATTACGAAAAACAGAACTAGAATTAATACGTGAAGATGAAACACTAGATGAAGTGAAGAAAAGTAAAACTCGCATTATTATAATGACTGTACTTGGTGTATTACTAGTAAGTACAGGATACTATTTTATGATAAATATAAAAACGTTTGCTGAACTCGGTTTTATAATAGCAACAATCGTTACAACACTTGGAACATATTTTATCTTTAGTTCATTGCTCCCATTTTTTGTGATGAAAATTAAAGGGAATAAAAAACGAAATGAAACGGGCTTAAATAGTTTTACATATGCACAGCTACGTTTCCGAGTGAATAGCTTATCGAGAGTACTAGGTACTGTAGCAATGTTAATTGCATTGGGCGCAGGTGCGATGACTGCAGGTATGGCATTCCAAAAAAATGTAGGTATTATGACAGACTTCTCACGTGTATATGATGTCGTAATTCATGATCCAAATGAACAAGATACAGCTGCATTAAAAGAAATGGAAATTGTTGAAGAAAGCCAGTACAAGTATAAAGTTGATGGAGAAGCGGTTTATTACTTACGTAACGATTTAACTGCGAAACCACCACTTGTTTCAGACCACTTTGATACAAAAACTTTAAAAGAGCCTGTTCGTAAACGTGTGACTGAACCTTTAACTGAACCAGTATATTCTGCTTTAGAGTCTCCTGAATTAGCAAAATTTCCTCGTATGCCGAGAGATTGGGAAGATGCAATTGTAAGAGAAATACAAATTACACATAATCAATTTAACGGAAAACCTGTAAGAATTGCAGATGAAGCACATTATAAAGGAATTCAAGGAACAGAACACACTGTAACATTAGCAAAAGTAGACGATATGAAAAAATATAAACCGTTGTTGATTGATATAGATAAGAGACAAAAAGAACAAATTGAAAAAGCAACAGGTGTAAAAGTAGACTTATTTACGAAAATGACAATTTATCAATTTATGAACAGCTTCATGAGCGGAACAATGTTTATGGGATTTTTCCTCGGAATTGCATTTTTAGCAATGATGGCAAGTTCCCTTATGTTCAAAATATTAACAGGTGCTTCTCGTGACGTACGACGTTATGAAATGTTACGAAAAATTGGTGTGAGACGTAGTATGTTAACAAAAAGTATATATAAAGAAATTTCATATTTATTTATCTTCCCAGCGGTTATTGGAATTTCCCACGTGTTAGTAGGGCTAAACTTATTTAGCTTCATATTAGTTGACCCGTTTGTAAAAGTGTGGGTGCCAATTGGGATTTTCTTAGTCATTTATTTCATCTATTACTGGATAACTGTTCAACTTTATAAAGGTATGGTAATGCCGAAAGAAGAGGTAGCTAAGTAGTTTATGAAAAGAGTCCTTGTTTGAAAACAAGGGCTTTTTTTCTATATTTGTAATACCAGTGATCAAGTTTTTCTACGATTAATGTATTGAAAATTAAGAAAATATTAAGGGTTTATATAGCGGAATGTTAAGAAGTGTATAGGATATTAATAATGTAGTTTTATAGAATTAAATTGTTATTTTTACAAATTTATAAGAAAGGATGCGTCTTATGAAGAAGATAAAAAAATTAATAACATTTATTGGAGTCATAACTACACTAACACTAATGGTAGCGCTAGTATTTCCTACATGGACCTCGCAAATAAATAGGGAAAATAGTATAAGTACATTAGAGCAAGTAGAGATAAATGGAAGTGGTCATGAAATTATGATACGCGGCAAAGATAAGAACAATCCGGTAATTATTTTTGTACATGGTGGACCAGGTACTTCAGAAATACCATATGCTCAAAAGTATCAAAAATTATTGGAAGAGAAATTCACCGTAGTTAATTATGATCAAAGAGGAAGCGGGAAATCGTATCATTTCTTTGAGGACTATTCAAATCTTACATCAGATCTTCTTGTAGAGGATTTATTAGCTATGACAGAATATATTTCAAAACGTATGGGAAAAGAAAAGGTAATATTAATTGGTCATTCTTACGGTACATATATCGGAATGCAAGCTGCTAATAAAGCACCTGAAAAATACGAAGCGTATGTTGGGATAGGGCAGATGAGTGATACAGTAGAAAGTGAAATGGATAGTTTAAACTATGTAATTGAACAGGCACAAAATGCTGGGAATACAGATGAAGTTTCCTATTTTAATGGATTGACTGAAAAAATTAAAAATGGCGATACATACACTCCGCGAAATTATGTTGCGAAATATGGTGGAACATCAAGACTCATTGAAAACCCAGATGGTGATAACATCGGAATGTTACTCAGTAATGAATATAACTTGTTTGACGTAATTCGTTATAACGTTGGATTATCAAAATCTCAAACAATCTTATTAGAAAAGGATTTAAAGAATCCATTGCCTACTAAGGTGACGAAACTGAAGCTACCGTTTTATTTCCTTATGGGGAAATATGACTATAACACTTCATCTCATGCAGCAAAAACATATTTTAATACAATTGAAGCAGAGAAAAAAGAATTTATTACTTTTGAAAAATCCGCGCATTATCCGCAATTTGAAGAGAAGGAAAAGTTTTATGAGTGGATGTCCGATACATTTGTAAAATAAATAAAGTGTATCCGAACTATAGAGAATTAAAAAAAGCGAAGTTAAATAAAAAAGACTCTTCTATAAAAAAACAAGAGTCTTTTTATAATGTTCTCTATATAGAAGGAAAAGATTGGATAATAGTCGGAAAATATAATATAACTTCTGAGAAATGACTAAAATAATACTATTTTGTCGAGAGAAAGGATACGAAGTATGAAAGAAATGTTACAGTTATTTCGCAACAAAGTGTATGCGCGTTTTTTTCTAGCGAATATTTTAGAGCGACTCGGTTCTATGATTGCTGGAGTTTCTTTAATGTTTTATTTGCTAGATCAATATGGAAAACAACCAGTTTACGCAACGATGACACAAATTATGATGGCATTACCTGCATTAATCTTTTTTCTATTAGTAGGGACAGTAGTGGATCGTTTTGATAGACAGCGTATTTGTACGGTAAGTAACATATGCTGTTCGTTCTGTAATATTGGAATTCTAATTTCGCTTTATTACGGGATGATTATACTTGTCTTCATATTTTTATTTTTGGAAAATGCATGTATACAATTTTTCTCTCCATCAGAACAGTCGATGATACAGGGTGTAGTTGAATCAGACCAATACGGTGCAGCAGCAGGTGTGAATCAAATGGTAAATAGTTTGTATGCTTTGTTTGGTGTAGGAATTGCAACGATGGTGTACTGGACTTTTGGAATTTACGGGAGCATTTTAGTAAATACGCTCACTTTTATTATGAGTGGTATTTTAATTCAAACGATCTCCATTCCAGAAAAAGTTCGTTTACCAAATGGGAGAACAAAATGGAAAGAAGTTAATTTGAAGATGTTAATAACAGAGTTTCAAGGAGGGATCAAGTATATATATCGAAATGAAACTTTAAAAAAATTACTTTTAGGATTTATCGTGTTTGGACTATTAAATGGTATTTTAAGCGTATCTACTACTTACATATTAAAATACAAATTGGCACCAGCAACTTATGAAAGTTTAGCGATGGTGGGCGGTGCAGTTGGAGGGATTTCATTACTAATTGGAAGTATAGTAGCAACAAGTGTAGGTAAGAAATATGCACCCAAACCTATTATTGTATTTGGTATGGCGGGCTCAGGGGTCTTTTTCGGTATGTGTTACTTTGTAAACCACGTATGGTCTTTTTACGTATGTATCGCTTTTGCGACATTCTTTTTACCGTTTATTAATGTTGCAATCATGGGCTGGATGTATGAAATTGTAGAAGAGTCATTCATGGGGCGTGTACAAAGCTTACTTAGTCCATTAACGACAGGATTCCAGCTTTTATCTCTCGGTGCGATAGCAATGTTATTCCCAAAATGGATTCGTGCAGATACATTGTATATTATTTTATTTGGTTTATTATTATTTGTTACATGTTTATATCAAGCTATTCTACCTAGTGGGCAAAAGCGAGTACATGCTGTAGCTGAAGAGATGTGATATATTTAGTTTTTGTTTCTGAATATTCTATCGAACGGTAAGGGGAAATCGTTATGTTGATGAGAATGGTTAAGTGGTGTGGGATTACTTGTTTACAACTAGTAGCTGCAATTTTATGTATAATCTGCCTAGGAGTAAGGATAAAGAAGTAAAGGAAGAGAAACAAGTACAATCTACTGTGAATGATTTTTCTTTCTATAGAGATATACAAAAATAAAAAAGATAGCTGAAGACAAATCGTTTTCAGCTATCTTTTTTGTTTATAGTGGAGGTAAATCAATCTTACCTTCTTCAAATAATTCTTTTATCATATGCTTCGTATAACCAGCTGCTTGACCAAATGTGATTTTTGCTGGCATTGGTGCTTCATTAGCATCTACAACTACATCGATAATACATGGTCTACTTTGTTTTACCGCACTTTCGAAAGCAGGAAGTAGTTCATCTAAATTTTCAACGCGGTATCCAATACCTCCGCACGCCTCTGCGTATTTTGCAAAATCAGGGTTTGTTAAGTCTGTACCAAATTCGATATTCCCCATAACTTCTTGTTCGAATTTGATCATGGCGATTTTATTATTGTTTAAAACGACGACAACGATTGGTAGTTTATATTTAACAGCTGTTACGAAATCGTTCATTGTCATTCCAAAACCACCGTCTCCACAAACCGCAAATACTTGTTTATCCGGGAAAGCAATTTTTCCAGCGAGTGCACCAGGTAAACCGCAGCCAAGAGTTGCAAGCCAGCTAGAAATGATAAATTGTTGATTTGTCATACGGAAGTGCCTTGCTGTCCATACTGTTACATTTCCGACATCGACTGATAATATTGCGTCATCTTGAGCTACGTGTTGCAGTGCATGCATAACGCGTTGTGGCTTAATAGGAGTAGAAGAATCGTCTTCTTGATTGTGTAATTTTTCTTCCCACTTTTTCATCATTTCTTGATGATGCTCTAAGAAGGAATGGTCCTCATGTTTTTCTACATTTTCAAGTAACCATTTTAATGTTTTATCAGCATCACCAGCTAAGCCGATATCTGTTACATACCGTTTTCCGATTTGGGCTGGATCGGTATCGATATGGAGTGTTTTTGCTTTTTCAGGTAAGAAACCAGTGAACGGATAGGAAGTACCAACCATAATTAAAGTATCTGCATGTTTCATTGCTTCATAAGAAGGTTTCGTGCCAATTAATCCTAATCCACCAATACAAAGAGGGTGTTCATCAGGAATAATTCCTTTAGCTGGCAATGTAAGTACGATTGGAGCACCAATATGTTCTGCCAATGCAAGTAAAGATTCTCTCGCATGTTTCGTACCTTTTCCAGCTAAAATCACAGGCTTTTTCGCTTCATTTATTGCGAGTTTCGCTGCATCTAAATCTTCTTTTTGCGGAAATAATTCAGGTAAAGTAAAAGAAGTGTTTGTAACACGAGCACCATTTTTTACTTCAAATTTTGGAACATCATCTGGAATCGTAAGAACAGATACACCTTTTTTCGTATAAGCCATTCGAATTGCTTGATTCACGACAGCTGGTAGTTGTTCTGCTGACATAATGCGCTGATTATAAACCGCGACATCATCGAACATTCTTTCCAAGTTTACTTCTTGGAAAAAATCCGTTCCGAGTAAATCAGTTTCTACTTGACCTGAAATTGCTAGCACAGGAGCCTTATCGAGTTTCGCATCATATAAACCATTTAATAAATGAATAGCTCCAGGTCCTGCAATTGCCATACAAACACCAAGTTTCCCTGTTAATTTCGCATAAGCAGCAGCTGCTAATGCGCCAGCCTCTTCGTGGCGAACTTGAATAAATTTGATTTTATCTTGTTTTTTTCTTAAAGCTTCAATAATAGAGTTGATAGAATCTCCAGGCATTCCGTATATGTGTTCTACTCCCCAGTCAATTAACAAATCAACTAGTGCTTCACCGGCCGTTTTCCCAAACATAATTGTTCCTCCTTATAGTAGGTAGATAACATTATGTTTTGGAGAAACAGGAAAAATATACAAATGATTATATTTTTAACTTTAATGATGGCCAGTAAATAGTGTAAATACTGTTATTAATAAAAATCCACTAGTTGCCCACATTAAAAATGTAAGGAAAGAAAGCTGTTTCTTTGCCTTCCAAAGCATTTCATGAATTGTAACATAGCCAAGGGAACCGATAGCACTCCCCATAATGAGTCCTTGTAAATGAAGCGCTTTTCCTTCCATTAAAATACCAAAAACCGTACCGGTACCGAGAATAAGAGAAAGTAATAAAGTTGTTAATAAAAATGAAATATATTTATGTTTTGTAAAGAGAAAGGGGATGATTAATGCTAAGCCTTCAGGAATATGGTGAACGACGATCGCTATTAAAAAAGGTATGGCAGAGTCAGCATGATTAATAAAAGCAGTACCTAAAGCAAAGCCACTCGGCAAATTATGAATAAATATAGCAAAAGAAAGAAAAAGGAAAGTTTGCCATGCTTGTTGATCTTTTTTATGTATGGTTGGATGGTGACAATAGTTATCTAATAAGCTCATAACTAAAATACCAATAGCTATACCAAGTATAGGCCCAATTATTTCATAGCTTGCAAATGTTTCAGGAATAATTTCAAGGGATAAAAGACCAAGCAAAATTCCACCACATAATGCATATAAACGATGCATTTTTTCTTCAATTAGCTGGCGCGTAGCAATGCCAACAGCACCGCCTAATAATAAGCCACCAAATGAAAAAAATGTAACTATCATAGGAATCCATAATCGTTCCATATTATCACACTCCGATTCTTCCACCTTATTTTTAGCTTACGAAAAGGAAAGTTAGATTAGTCCAAGTAATTATGTTTGATTATAGAGAAAAAACTAATAATTCGTTATAATTTATATATTAAATTTAAGTGGAAATATGAAATGGGGAGTAAATTTTGCAAACAAAGTGGAGTCTATCGGAATATGAAAATCCAAAACGATATGATATAGAAAATAAAAGTTTATCAGATTTTCCGTTTTTACTATCATGGGCACAAAAACTACATATACAAATGAATGGATTCCAGCATTTCCTTACGAATACAGATCAAGATCAGTTATTAACATCTATTCATCACGTATTAGCTGAGAATGGTATATTCATATTCGATACACGTTTCCCTTCAAAAGAAGAATTAATACAGCCATCTGCAGAAGAATATTGGACAACTATTAGTGATGAAAAGGGAAGAAAATGTGATTTATATACTGAAATGATATACGATTCAATTCAGCAAATACAGCATTACATAACAACAAGAAGGTTTTATGAGGACGATGTACTAGTAGAAGAACTGAAAACAACGATAGATCTTCGCTATACGTACCCGCAGGAGTTAGAAAGATTATTAGTAGCGAATGGTTTTGAATTATTACATATATATAATGATTGGGAAGGCAATGAGTTAGGGGAAGATTGCTATTCTATGGTAGTAGTTTGCCGGAAGAAAAAATAGTATTATTTTAAAAGTATGAGTGTAAAAAGCCTTTAAGGAGAGAAAAAGATGTCTTGGTACTTAGATAATGTTTATGAAATAAATAAAGAAGCGCCCTATACATTCTATCTTCCTAGCTCAGAAGTGTTGGAGAAATTAAAGATTGGAGATTTGGTAAAGCTAATTTTTGTATCTAAAAATGAGGAAGAAGATGGATTTAATGGTGAAAGAATGTGGGTTGAAATCATTGAAAGAAATGAGAAGAAGTTTGTAGGGGAACTGAGCAATGAACCATATCGCTTAGATTTAAAAATAGGTGATAAAATTTCATTTGGAATTGAAAATATATGTGATACGGAATATAACGACCCATCTTCAAAAGATTGGGATTTTTATTTTGATACGAAGGTAATTGTTAGTAATGATGTACTTGAAAGAAGAGAATTTAACTTTATGCTTAAGGAGGATTCGAGAGAAGAAGGCGACTCTGGTTGGTCAATTTTAAGTGGCTATGAAAGTGATGACTATGTGAATGATCCTAAAAACTTTCAAATTATTTCAATTGGAGTCATATTGAATATAGATGATACTATTTTGAAATTTCTTGAGGAACCACCATTATGTGCATATGAAAGAAATGATGAAGGTAGATTCTATAAAATTGAAGACTACGATTGGGATGCATATTTAAATGGATAGAAAAATTTACTATGTTTTAAAGAAAAGTATATTTTGTTTCGGAATCGTATTTATGTTTTTATTAAGCGGATGTATTAGTTTTGGTAAAGAAACTACAGATACTATATACTTAATTCCTGAAGAGTACGAAGGGGATTTGATTGTTGTGTACAACGTACCTGGTGCTAAGTTGTTACCGAAGGAAGAGGAGTTTAGTATTGTCACTTTTGCAGCCGACGGGACTGCTTTGACATCTACAAAAAATATGAAATATGGCACGGTAAACGATTTATATTACACAGTAAATAAAGAAGGTCAGCGTACAAAAATTGATTCGAGCTGTATACACTTTGCTTCAACTGGAAGTAGAAGCGAAAATTCGTGGGAATTTCCAGTTGCAAACTTAGAAGTAACTCGTACAGCATGTTCTCAAAAATTTTCAGCAAATGGCAGAGAGGTACCAGAGAATCAAGAACATCCTGCTGAAAAGAAGATGAGAGATTTAATGCAGCATGTACAAGAACAGTATATGAATAAAGTGAAATAGTTATTATGTTAGATTGCAGAAATTTAAAGTGGTGGAAATTGAAGAGAGTAGTAGTAAATGGAGGGTTTTGTAATGCAACAAATTAAAAAAATAGGAAACTCATTTTGGTATATGACACCAGTTTCTGAAACAGATAGACCTATATTAGGAATGGTCGTTGGAAAAGAAAAAACTTTAATGATCGATGGAGGGAATTCAGAGGAACATGCACAATTATTTTTAGAAATGTTAAAAGAAAAAAATGTATCGAATCCTGATTTTGTAGCACTAACGCATTGGCATTGGGATCATATTTTTGGATTATCTGTATTACAGAATGCATTAACTATTTCGCACGCTGAAACGAAAAAAGAAATGCAGTCAATAGTATCTTATGAATGGACAGATGAAGCGTTGGATGCACGCGTGAAAGAGGGTACTGAAATTGTATTTTGTGCGGATTGCATTAAAAAAGAGTTTGAAGAAAAAGCGAGAAATATTAAAATTATTCTTCCAACCTTAACGTTCCAGGATCAAATTGAATTAGACCTTGGTGGGGTGACATGTGTGTTAAAACATGTGGGCGGAGATCATGCACATGATTCAGTTGTTATTTACGTGAAAGAAGAAAAGATATTATTTTTAGGAGACTGTATATATGCAGATATCTTTTCTTCAAAGTGGAACTATACGACGAAAAGAACGTTTGCATTAATAGATGAATTAGAAAAATTTGATGCTGAAACCTATATCCTTTCTCATGGGACAGCTATAAATCGGGAGGAGTTTTTACAAGAAATGCGTTTACTAAAAACAGTAGGAACTTATACTGAAATACATAAAGGCGATGAAGAGAAGATAAAGGAAGCGTATAAACGAGACATAGATAGAGAATTAAATGAAGATGAATTAGAAACAATAACGTTTTTTGTAAATGGTTATGAAATGAATAATCTGTAAAATACAAATCTAATCAAATAGCATTAAATTACACAAAAAGAGTATTGAGAGTAAGTGCAATACTCTTTTTGAAATTAAATTTGAAGTTATGAAAAGTCATCAATAATCTCGACTACTTCAATTTCGCCATTAATGAGTAGCTCAGGGAGTTCGTTATTCACATTTCCTTTCCAATATTCTCTAGCTTGTTCCATTTTTTGAGAAAAAGGAATAGCATCTTCTTTCGGTAAAAGATTCCCGTCACCTTCAAAAGAATTTCCGATTACTCGTAGTTTAACAATCTGCAAAACTTCTCGATTGTAAGAATCAAATAATGCTTTCCATTTTAAAGCATCTTCATAGCTTTTAGCAGCATATAAACAAGACAATCTTGACGGATAATTAGGATATTCTTGCAGTCTAATCATTTCCACAATCGTTTCTCTAATGGCTCTAATTGTTTGATCCATGTAATTCATAACTACTGTAGCATTTTCATTCTTTATATGTAATTCTTCATTTGTATAATGCTCTTTTAAAATTTGCATAGAATCTTTACCACTAGAATTTAAATGTTCTCTTTCAAAAAAGAAGTGGAATAGGGTATTTGTTTGATTTTTATTAAATTGAATGATCTGTCCGATCTTCATTTTCTTCCTTGTTACGATATGATATACGAAAAATCCTTGTTCATTCATGGTTCTCCTCCTAGTAGTAATGTTTCAATGTAGTAATTCAACATTGAAATATATAAAACCTTTATAAGTAAAATTGAGAATTTGGGATGAAAGTAAAGGGAAAATGTGAAAGCGTTTTAAATTTGTTCACAAAATGTTCACTTACGAAGGGGTTTCCAATATCGATATAATGACAAAGACTCAAAGAGAAAGGATGATGAATTTTGCCAACAACAAGAAAGGAAAACCTCCAATTTGGTATGATGATGTGCCTTGGGATGGTTATCGTAATGACGTTTTACAATTTACTAATGAATGGATCAGGAGGGCCAATTCATATTAAGGAGATCGCATTAGAACTATTAATCGGATTCATTATTGCACTATTAATTGAAATGTGTATCGTTGGACCTTGTGCGAAAAAAATTGTATTCATGTTACCGTTTGATAAATCGAAGAAAATAAATATTATTATTGCAATGGCGACAGCAATGGTAATTGGAATGGTGTTCTTTATGTCATTTTTCGGTATGGCTATGATGTATTTACATAATGGGCTACATGGTGACTCATTCGTTTCAATGTATTTCTCAATTTTTATTAAAAACTTTATGATGGCGTATCCGTTGCAATTAATTATTATGGGGCCACTTGTGCGTTTCTTATTTGCAAAGTTTGTTTTAAAGAATAAAGTTGTAAAAGTAGTGTAAAATGATTCCTGTTATTCGATTATAAAAATTTAATAATATTAATATACTCTGTGGCATGCAAAAAGAGGGTTGCAAATGCAACCTTCTTTTTACGTTTCTATAAGCTATACCGTGCCAAGGAATATAATATATATATAAGAATATGTGCATTGATAGGATTATTGTTTGGATTGAACCAAATCAAAAAAGGATTGTACGTTTTGAGGGCTTGAAAAATTGTCAAATACAATAAAATCATCTCCATGGTTCATAGTTATTTTTTTGATAAAGGGGATCGCAGACATCTCTAATACAACTCCATCCGTATGACTGAAATCTTCTATTTCAGTGTATTCGAATTCCCATTTTAGCCCTTTTCCAAACATGGCATCAGAGCAGAACAATAATTTTTTATTTGTAGCAGCTAAAATACCAGATCTGCTCATATAACCAAAATGTATTACGCAGTAGAGAGTAGAAAGAATATCTTCCTCACTGTTTAAGTGTTCTTTTATTGTTCCTAGATTCGCCTTCATGATCAGGCCTCCTTATTGTTGAAAGTAAAGTGTAAAGTTTTCATATCTATTTTATCATATATTAATCTTTTTTGATTTCACATCCTATAATCAAAAAATCCCTTTAGAATGGAAATATGTAGTGCTGATTTTTATGTAAGGAATGAAAAGAGAGGGAAGCCTTCTAGTTTTTGTACAATAAAAAGTAAGGGGTAGTGGTGTATGTGTGTGTACCATAATGCAAAGATATTTTAGTTAGAAGCGATGAAGTTTGCGGAACATGTTACAAATAAAATTAGCTGAGCCTTTCTATGACAAATTCGTTGGTAGTTATAAGGAACTTTGAACTGAGAAAAGCCCCCACTCTATTAAGCTCGTTAAGAGATACTAAGTGGGGGAGTTGACTATATAAGGTATTAATATGTTACTTCTCAAACCGCAAATGAACAAACTTCAACATCTTTATTAAGTTTACAATTTGTATCATTATACGCGTACTTCCATCCCAACCTTTATTTGTAGGTATATTTTTAAAGAAAGGGGAGCAGCTTAATACTTTTATGTTTGGAGACCATTTTTCTAATGTCTTTGGATTATTTATATAAAAATACATTAGAGCGCCATTATTACCAGATTTTTTTACTGTAGCATTTGAAAGATTTAGGGCAAATTTTGATTCAGCGTCAAAGTATAACTCGCCTCCAGGAAAACGTTTTGACATAGCAACTACAATCTTTTTTAAATCTTCTTCTTTAAAGTAATAAAACACGCCTGCTGATATGAACAGAATACCGTCATTTGGATCATATTTTATATCGTCAAACCAAGAAGTATCAAAAAATGATTTAGCTATACTAGTATTCCTCGATGTATCTTCAATTAAAGTTTTGCGAAAGGAAATGGCATCGGGCAAATCTAGATTATACCAATGTATCGTTCCATTATCAATTCTAGAAAAAGTAGTGTCTAGTCCGGAACCGATATTTACTATAGTAGCATTAGGGTGTTTTGTTATGAATTGTTTTATCGTATCGTCAATTTTTCGTGCACGGGTAATGTAAGTAATACATCCGTATTCGCCAAATGTATTTTCTATTGTTGAAAAGTCAAAATCAAATTCTTTAATAATTCGAATTGCTTCTGTATCATCTAAAATATTCTTATTTTTCTCACTACCGTATGCCCGTCCCCATAAGGGAATAAGCATCGTACCTTGTACTGATTGTAAATTTAATTTTTTAATCATAAAACATCCTCCGTTTAATAATAAACAATATATTTAGTCGTTATTTAACATTTTTGATAGCAGCATATTTGTTTTATATAGTCCGTAAGTTAAATCCCGCTGATCTTCTTCACTTAGTTTTTCAAGATTGTGAGTGAAATTATTATATATTTGTTTCCATCTCTCATAATGTACTTTTTTAGCTTTTTCTGTCAGAGAAATTAATATGGCTCTTTTGTCTACCGAATCTTGCTTTTTTACAATGTACCCGTTTTGTTCTAAGTTACGTACTGTTACACTTAATTGCTGTTTAGGTATGTTTAAATAACTAGCAATCATTTTTAAATTTACAGGCACCTTTTGCTGGGCGATATACTCTACTACGTGTTGCTCTAAATGTGTAAATTCAGAGGATTTCTCCGATAGTAATTTGAAAGTACCCGACATATTTAATAATAAATTCATGTATTCATTTAATAATTCATTTTGGGTCATTGTTTCACTTCCTTTATGCGTTTAGTAAATATTTTATTACTATTTTTATTGCTAATCAAATGTTTTAATTAAAAATAGTAAATTATTTTTTACTATTTTTATTTTTGAAACTAAATGAATTAAAATAAAAGAGCATAAGGGATGCTTTTAGGGGAGGAGAATATGAACGGAAACAAAATATTACTAAATACATATAACTAATGAATCCAATGTCTTTTTCAGTTATTATGTTGTAAATCATTTTATGATAAAATCTTTTACATAATTTAATAAAGGGGTAGTATTCAATGGGTTATTTCTCAAATGGTTTATTGGTTTTGTTTGTGCTAATCGTATGCAGTTGTATAATTTTTGGTTAATAATATAATGAGAGTCTTATATAAAAGAAGTTATCTCTAGTGAGATAACTTCTTTTTATTTTATCACGCTTTAATGGGCAGTAAGACCCCCCTCAAAATTTAGCGAAAGCAAAGAAGTTAGGTGGGGGTGGGGCTGCCCGTAAAAGTCCGATTGTTGAGGGTTGATTAAAGTTTCACTATATGTTGAGAAGGAATTCTATCTTTCTTATTGAAGTTTGTTCTAGTTATTTTCACGCCAATCGCAATTTTCATAAGAGGAATTTTACTGAATATTAACAAAATATAGAATAAGGGAGTGTTTACATGAAAAATAGTATACACTATACAAGTGAACATCCTACAAATTTTACTGAATTATTAGCTTTATATGAATCTTTAGGATGAAATTCTCTTAAATTAACAGTGAATGAATTAGAACAAATGTGTAAACAAAGTTGGTATGCAATTTATGTATTTGATGATAAAAAGTTAGTAGGAATGGGGCGTATTATATCAGATGGTGTAATAACAGGCGTTATTTGTGGTGTTTGCGTGTTGCCAGAGTATCAATCTAAAATGGTAGGGCGGTTAATCCAGCGGTGTGAACAAAGAAAAGTTATTCCTCAACTTATCTGTGTAGAATCGTTACAATCTTACTATGAATCTATAGGATTTGAGGCATTCTCGATTGGGATGACAAAACATATTAAACGATAGCGGTATTAGAAAGGAGAATATAAAGATTCAACTTAAAAATTTGTAAAAGTTGAAGATAATATTTGTTTGATAATAGATGCTAAGGTGTAGTCTAATTGTTGACATATAAATAAAACACTTAAATGATAAAAAAGCATGTTTGAAAAAATTCAAACATGCCCTTTTATTAAAGGAAAGCAGTTTAATATTAGTGAACTAGACCGTTCCAATAAAACGAAACGATTTCTTCTGCTAATTCATCTATATTTACAATAATAGGATTGTCATTTTCATCTTTAAAATTTCCAATTGATAATAAAGATACGAATGCATGAGCAGTGAATTTAGCATTTCTTTTCGGTATTTCTCCAAGTTGCATTGCATTATCGAGTGCTTTTTCTAATACTTCATACATGTTGTCTTCAGCATGTTTTAATTGTTTTAATTGTTCTTCAGATAAAGATAGTTTTGCATCTTTCATAAAATTCTTCATATCAATATCCATCGTTGCGTGTAAGTATACTTTAGCGAAGTCCAATAATCTTTCTTTTAAAGTCTTATTTGTAGAAAGGATTTGAGACATATTCTCGCGTATACGTACCATCATTTGAATCATGGTAGCGGTAAATAAATCTGCTTTTGTTGAATAGTAATAGTAGACGGTTGCTTTCGTAACACCACAAACTTTTGCGACTTCATCCATGGAAACGACTTGATAATTTTGAGTAAGAAATAACCGAGTTGCCACTTCTAAAATGGTTTCTTTTGTAGATTTTGTATTTTTATTTTGACGAGGCCTTCCGAGAGGACGTTGTTTTTGTTCCAAATCTATTCGCTCCTGACATGTATGATTGAGATAATTATAACATAATTTTTATTCATTCTTGATTAATTAACCAACCAGTATATATAATTAATAGTGGAGGAAAAAAGGAAGGTGGGTTTTTTATGAAAAAGCACCCGTTACATATGTTAGGGAGGCTTGTAGCAGGGAAAAATACGCAATGGATCACTTTATCGGTATGGATTCTTATTACATTATTACTTTCATTTACGTTACCACAAGTAAATAGTACGAAAGAACCGAACCCGAAAAATTTACCCGAAACAGCTATGTCGCAGCAAGCGGAAGCACTTTTGAAAAAAGAGTTTCCGAATAATGCGGGGAATCCTTTGTTAGTAGTATGGTATAGGGATGGTGGATTACAGTCGCAGGATTATAAACTCATACAAGACGTTTATAAAGAGTTAAAAGCTAGTCCTTTAAAGGAGCAATCAACATTACCACCATTTGATACAATCCCGGAACAAGTATTATCAAAAAGTGCATCAAAAGATGGTACATCATTTGTTACACCAGTATTCTTCAACAAGTCGGCTGGAACAGATATATTAAAAGGAAATCTTGAAGATTTAAGAAAGCTAGTGAATAGTAGGGTCGATGAAGATCCATTTAAACAAAAAATAAGTGATTCTGGATTACATGTTCGATTATCTGGACCAGTAGGTATTCAAACAGATGCAGTTAGTTTATTTAGTCAAGCAGATGTAAAATTATTAGTTGCTACTGTATTACTCGTATTAGTCCTATTAATTTTGCTATACCGTTCACCAATTTTAGCAATTTTACCTTTACTTGTTGTTGGCTTTGCATACGGTATTATTAGTCCTACACTCGGTTTTTTAGCTGATCACGGATGGATTAAAGTCGATGCCCAAGCGATATCAATCATGACAGTGTTATTGTTTGGTGCTGGGACGGATTATTGTCTATTTTTAATTTCGAGATATCGAGAATACTTGCTAGAAGAAGAAAGTAAATATAAGGCATTGCAACTTGCAATTAAAGCTTCTGGCGGGGCAATAATAATGAGTGCGTTAACTGTTGTACTTGGATTAGGAACATTATTACTTGCTCAGTATGGTGCCTTTCATCGATTTGCAGTACCATTTAGTGTTGCTGTATTCATTATGGGAATCGCTGCTTTAACAATTTTACCAGCGTTATTATTAATTTTCGGTAGAGCTGCATTCTTCCCATTTATACCGAGAACAACTTCGATGGATGAGGAATTAGCAAGAAGGAAAAAGAAAGTAGTAAAAGTAAAAAAATCAAAAGGCGCCTTTAGTAAAAAACTTGGAGATGTAGTAGTACGAAGACCGTGGACAATAATTATGCTCACTGTATTTGTATTAGGTGGATTGGCTTCATTTGTACCACGTATTCAATACACATATGACCTATTAGAATCGTTTCCAAAGGATATGCCTTCACGCGAAGGATTTACGTTAATTAGTGATCATTTTTCAGCTGGTGAACTAGCGCCAGTAAAAGTTGTTGTTGATACGAAAGGAAAAGATCTTCCTATTAAACAAGAACTCGAGAAGTTTTCTTTCGTAAAAACAGTGAAAGATCCAAAAGAGGGGAAAGAAAATAAGCAAATACAAATGTATGAGGTTTCTTTAGCTGAAAATCCATACTCCATTGAAGCGTTAGATCAAATCCCTAAATTGAAAAACAGTGTAGAAAAAGTATTAAAAGATGCTGGGATTAGTAATGCAGAAGATCAACTATGGATTGGCGGAGAAACAGCTTCATTATATGATACTAAGCAAATTACGGAACGTGATGAAGCAGTTATTATTCCAGTAATGATTAGTATTATAGCTTTATTATTACTTGTTTACTTACGATCAATTGTTGCAATGATTTATTTAATTGTAACTGTTGTATTATCATTTTTCTCTGCATTAGGAGCAGGGTGGCTATTACTTCATTATGGTATGGGAGCGCCGGCCATTCAAGGTGCGATACCGTTATACGCATTCGTATTTTTAGTTGCTTTAGGTGAAGATTATAATATCTTTATGGTTTCAGAAATATGGAAAAACAGAAAGACACAAAATCATTTGGATGCAGTAAAAAATGGCGTTATACAAACAGGTAGTGTCATTACATCAGCAGGTTTAATTTTAGCTGGAACTTTTGCTGTGTTAGGAACACTTCCAATTCAAGTGCTTGTTCAATTTGGTATCGTAACAGCAATTGGTGTATTATTAGATACATTTATTGTTAGACCATTACTTGTACCGGCAATCACAGTCGTTTTAGGCCGCTCTGCTTTTTGGCCAGGAAAACTTTCAAGGAAGAGTGAAGAGATACAAAAAGTGGATGCGTAGTTGAAAGAGCCAAGGATACTTTCCTTGGCTCTTTCAATGTAATTAATTTTTTGAAGTCAAATCATCAGATGTAGCATGATCAGCATCTTCAATAGCGGTTTCTGGCATTCCATATAAGCCGTTCATTGCTTGCTCTTCGATATTAAGATTTGCAGTAGTATTATTTTGAATAGGTGTAGCGTTTTCGATAACATTTTCTTTTTTATTTACATTTTTGTTATTCATGTATGAATCCTCCAAATTTCATTTGATTTATTTATAGTATGTGGATGGCTTTCCAGAAATATGTGAATGGATTCTTATAGATGTTATATAATTAAATAAACAATTAGAGTGAAATGTAAACTGTTAGGAGTGAACATTTATGGTGAAAGCAAGGAAATTAGCCTTCTAAAATAAATAGAAAATTTTAGGAGGATATTAAAATGAAGTTTCACGTAATTGATAGAGAAAATTGGAATAGAGAGCAGTATTTTGAACATTATTTAGAATTAAAATGTACGTTTAGTATGACAGGGAATGTTGATATTACGCTTCTAATAGAGAAAGTACATCAAAAGGGAATTAAATTTTATCCGACTTTTATTTATATAATTTCGAGAATAATAAATAAACATAAAGAATTTCGAACATGTTTTAACGATGAAGGAGTTTTAGGCTATTGGGAGGAAATGATACCGAGTTATACAATCTTTCATAAAGATGATAAGTCTTTTTCAAGTATATGTACGGATTATTCAAGTGATTTCCACATCTTCTATAAAAATTATGAAGACGATATGAGAAACTATGCTAGTGTTCATGGTCTTTTCACGAAAGAAAATATTCCACCTAATGCTACCAGTTTCATTACAAGTTCATCATTCGGTTTGTGATGGATATCATGCGAGTCGATTTATAGAGGATTTACAGGAGTTAAGTAATACTTGCAACGAGTGGCTTAAGTAATATCTAATTTTTAATTATGTGCAATTGAAAATGAATAAAAGAAGAGACCATGTTTATATTGCATGGTCTCTTCTTTTATTCATTAATACTAAGCAACAGTGGAAAATATAGGTTTATTTATAGTTTAATAGTAAAGAGAGGGATTGTTTTAATTTTTTTTATTTTCAATCATCTAAAATTTAAAATGATTTAATAGGGGGTAGTAAAGTGAAATTCGTAAGTATTGAAAAAGAAGAGATCCTAATTGAGAATATGGCAAAACTGTATTGTAAAGCATTTGAAAAAACAAATTTCAATGAGATGATTGAGCGAATGAAAAGACATGTAGAATATGCAGATTTTAAAGGTATAGTAGCAATAAATGATGAAAATGAAGTGGTTGGTTTTACTTATGGTTATCGCTCATTAGAAGGACAGTACTATAATCGATTAATGAGAGAAGCGTTAAATTTAGAGCAAGTAGAAGAGTGGTTACAAGATTGTTTTGAATTTGTAGAGTTAGCAGTTCATCCACAATATCAAAATGAAGGTCTTTGAACAAAATTACATAATAAATTACTAAAAGGAATTTCAAATAGAACGAGTGTTTTAACAACACAAATAAACAATGAAAAAGCGCGTTCGTTATATGAAAGATTAGAGTGGGTAAATATATTAGAGCCATTTCATCCAAGTACAAATGATGTTCCATATATAATAATGGGAAAAACTTTAAAACCAAAAGTGAATTGATAATTATTTCGTTCGCAAAGGTTATTTGCTTGTAACGATAAAGGGGAAAACAAAGATGACAATAATATCTATAGAAAAAGCTACAATTTTAGATGCAGAAAAGTTAACAGAAATAATGACAAGAACATTTGATGAAGAAGCAAAACGATGGTTATGTGGTCAAGGTGATGTTATTGACTATAACATCCAACCACCAGGGTATTCTTCAGTTGAAATGATGAGATATTCGATTGATGAGTTGGATTCTTTCAAAGTGATGTTGGATGGGAAAATAATTGGGGGAATTATAGTTACGATCTCAGGTAAGTCATATGGCCGAATTGATCGTATTTTTGTAGAGCCTGTTTATCAAGGGAAAGGAATTGGATCAAATGTTATTAAATTAATAGAAGAGGAATATCCAAGCATAAGGATTTGGGATCTTGAAACATCAAGTAGACAACTTAATAATCATCATTTTTATAAAAAAATGGGCTATGAAATAACTTTTAAATCTGATGATGAGTATTGTTATGTAAAAAGAATCACTGTAGAGTCAGCTGAAGAAAACCTAATAAAAAATAAAAATATAAAAAATAGCCAATATGAAAACTGTAACTTAGCAAATACAGAGTATTATCAAGTGAATTTAAAAAACAGTGCATTTGTTGGTAGTAATATAATGCATATAAATATGAGTAATTGTAATGTAAGTCAATCTAAGTTTAGAAATATAAATTTTAAAAGATCTTTATTTGCAGATTTAAATCTTTCCGGTAGTAAATTTAATTTGGTGACATTAGGTGGAGTGCAATTCAAAAATACAAGTCTTGGAGATGAGAAGGAATCTATTTTATTCGATAATTGTGATTTGGAAGGTACTGTAATACATAATAGTAATTTGAAAAATATTGAAATAGAAAATTGTGATATAACCGGTATGAAAATAAATGGTATTCCAATTGAAAAACTGCTTGCGTTATATAATAAAGTGAAAAGTTAACCCTTAATTGTAGATAAGAAGTTTGTAAATCTAATATTATTCCGGAATAATTATGTAAAAATAACATAAAGAAATCCAGGAGAGAAGGGGTTTCATGCAGGAAGGTAGAATATATTGTTATGAATATGGAGGAGAGAAAATATGGCGATCAAAGTAAGAGCAGTAGAAATACAAGATGCTAGAGCGATTCACCGTATATGCATACAAGATGACGTTTTACCTTATATGGTTTTCTTACCTAGCATGCGTGTAGATGCGATGGAAAATAGAATTCGAAATTTAACTTCAAATCAATTTGAATTTGTTGCAGAGTATGATGGGGAAGTTGTAGGATTTGTTGGATTAACCCAAAGTCCAGGACGTAGATCTCATTCGGGTGACTTGTTTATCGGGGTGGATAGTGAATATCATAATAAAGGCATTGGAAAAGCTCTTCTTACAAAAATGCTTGATTTGGCTGATAATTGGTTAATGCTAGAGAGAGTAGAACTAGGTGTTTTAGAAACGAATCCGAAAGCGAAATCTTTATATGAAAAATTCGGATTTGTAGAAGAGGGAGTAAAGATAGGGAATTTGAAAGCTCACGGAAAGTTTATTAATGAAATTATGATGAGTCGTTTTAGACCTGACGGTTTAATCGTACATAATGCATAGTGAAAGCATGACAGTATAATGTCATGCTTTTTTATTAGAATTTGCTTGTAATAAAAATAATGCTAAACCAATAAAAATAACTGAAATACCTAGTCCTTGTTGTAAAGAAATAGTCTCATTTAATATAAAGTACGCTAGTATACAAGTCCCAATCGTTTCTCCTAAAATGCTCATGGAGATTACAGTAGCACTCATCCATTTTAACAACCAATTAAAAATGGTTTGTCCTAAAATTGTAGCAATGAAAGCTAATCCAATAAAGCACAACCAAGTTTGTGTAGAGTAATGGATGAAAGATTCTTGTTGTGTGAAAGCAAATATGCCAAGAAAGCCAGCACTACTTCCATAACTAATTACCGAATATGGTATAAGTGACAAATCTTTACGAACGTGTTGGCTAATGAAAAAATAAGCAGTAATAATACCGGCAGCGATAATTGCTAAAATATCTCCATATAAAGCTTCTCCACTAATTTGGAAATCTTGCCAGCCAATGATGATACTACCTGAAATAGCGATGAGGCAACCAATAACCGCTCCTTTCGTAAATCTTTCCTTAAATAAAAAATAACCACCAATCATTGAGAACAAAGGTTGTAACGTTACGATAACTGTAGAGCTTGCTACAGAAGTAAATTGTAATGATTCAAACCATAGTACATAATGTGCAGCTAAAAATAGCCCAGATATGAATCCAAATGTCCATTGTTTTTTCGTTAAAGTTTTTAGCTCATTTCGACTATTTTTATTAAATAGTAATAACGGTAACAGAATTAGTGTGGCAAAGAATAATCGGTAAAAAGCAATGATTGTCGCAGGAGCATCTGCCAATTTTACAAAAATTGCTGAAGTTGATAAGGCGAATACACCAAAAAATAAGATGAAATATGAAAGAATAGGTGATTTCAAAGTTTGTCCCTCCGATAGAATGTTTATTATAATAAACTTAATACGATATAATGTACAAGGGTAAGTATATAAGTCCCGGAGATAATAGGAAAGGATTATTTGCCTTTGTTTAGTATGTAAGCACATAGACAATGAAATATGCATTATGATGGACGGAAGGAAGTTTTACTATGATACATGATAGGCTTGGACAAACAGTATTAAGTTATCGTAAGAAAAATAATATGACAATTCGTGAATTCGCTGATTATGCAGGGATTAGTACATCACTAATTAGCCAAATTGAAAGAGGACATGCTAATCCTTCTTTAAATGTTTTGGAGTTAATTGCAAAAGCATTGAATGTACCGCTGTTTACACTTTTTATTAACGATATTGATACAGATTCGCTCATTTCTAAGAAAAAAGATCGAAAAAAAGTATATCGGGAAAACAATGATCACATTGTATATGATGTATTAACACCTGATTTTATGAAAGCACGTATTGAAATGTTAATGATGGATTTAAATAAACAAGCAAATACAACAGAAAGCCATTATTCCCATGAAGATAAGGAAGAGATTGCTGTTATTATGAAAGGGGAAGTGTATGTGGAATTGGAGGGAAAAGAATATTTTTTAGAAGAAGGCGATGTTGTACGTATTCCACCGAATGTGAAGCATCGGTTTTTGAATAAAAGTGATGAATCGAATCACATTTTATTTGTACTGACACCATCTTTAGGATGAAAATATAGTGATTTTAACTAGGTGAGAAAGAAAATGGAAAACAAAAGTATTTTAAAAGGCGGCTTAATCTAGTTTCTTTTTTTGTTAGTAGTATATTATTTTTTCAAATATGTAAGATTTTACATCCGTATTTTGCTTTTACTAATTATGTAAATAGGCTATACTAAAATACATACATTTTAGTATTGGAGAGAGAAGTAAAACGACATGGAATTAGTGAAATTGGAAAAAGTAATTGAAATAAAGAAAGAAGAACTTTTATATTTAGTATCAGATTACGGAATTCAACATGAAAAAGTATTGGCATTAAGTCAAGAAATAGACAAATTAATTAATTACTTTATGTTTTTAAAATAGGAAGAACTATGACATGATGTGAAAATGTTATAGTTCTTTTTTATTTGGAAATTCAAATGTATACTATATACTAATAATTGATAGAATATTCCGTTTTAAAGGTGGGGGAACTATGATATTATTTACGCACATTTCAGGCGAAGGGGAACAAATCGTACTTTTACATTCTGGTGGTATGATAGGTTTAGTTGAATATGAAGAGCAGGTAGCATTCTTTCGAGAACAAAATTATCAAGTCATTCGCCCTGATTTAAGAGGGCATGGAAGATCAGGGGGGACATTGGAGAATTATTTCCTACGTTCTGTTAAGGATTTGCGTGATACGTTAGAGCATTTACAAATTGATAGATGTCATATCGCTGGTGTTTCACTAGGAGGATTAGTCGCTTTATTATTTGCAAAAAAGTATCCAGAGAAAGTGAGAACATTAACTTTTTCAGGTATATTTCCGGTTAAGAGGGATAATTGGGAAGAGTCGTTGGAGTATGAAGCGAAGTGTCATCAGCAATTGATGGAAAATGAAGAAGTTGTAACTTATATGAATCAAATTCATGAAAAAAGTGATTGGAAAGCATTGCTTGAATCGTGGCAAGTTAAAGATTGGTACCCTTACGATGAAACTGGTGAAGTAGCGAATCTTCAAATACCTACACTTTGTATTGCTGGGGGAGATTCAGAAGATGAAGTTACAGCTGCAACAACGTTCAAACAATTAAACAAAAATATTCATATTGCCGTTATTCCGTTTGCTGGTCACTTAGTGCATAGTGATCAACCAAAAATTTATTCGAATATATTGTCTAATTTCTTACAGAACGCGCAAGTTGCTAGTCGAATATAAGGACTTTTGGGTATAATAATAAAGGAATTATTAATTGTATCGGTTAGGAGCGCAATACATATGAAAACAGTTGTTGTCATCGGTGGAGGTATAACAGGACTTTCTACTATGTTTTATTTAGAAAAATTAAAAAAGGATTATAATATAGATTTAAATTTAATCCTTGTAGAAAAAGAAGAGTACTTAGGTGGGAAAATCCATAGTGTAGAAGAAAAGGATTTTATTATGGAATCCGGAGCAGATTCTATCGTTGCTCGTAATGAACATGTCATGCCGCTTATAAAGGATTTAAATTTAGAAGAAGAAATGGTGTATAACGAAACGGGTATTTCTTACATATATTCTGATAATACTTTACATCCAATTCCTTCTGATACTATATTTGGGATACCGATGAGTGTCCAGTCGTTGTTTAGCAGTACGCTAGTATCAACGAAAGGGAAAATTGTTGCTTTAAAAGATTTCATAACGAAAAATAAAGAGTTTACAAAAGATACTTCTCTTGCTGTATTTTTAGAAAGCTTTTTAGGGAAAGAGTTAGTAGAAAGACAAATTGCTCCGGTGCTTTCAGGTGTATATTCTGGTAAATTGAATGAGCTTACTATGGCGTCTACACTACCGTATTTACTGGATTATAAAAATAAATATGGAAGTATTATTAAAGGTTTTGAAGAGAATAAAAAACAGTTTCAATCAGCAGGAAATAAAAAGTTCGTATCATTTAAAGGTGGATTATCTACGATTATTGATCGTTTAGAAAAAGTGCTGACTGAGACTGTTATTAAGAAGGGGGCTGTAACGACCGCTGTAAGCAAACAAGGTAATCGCTATGAAGTCTCCTTTGCAAATCACGAATCAATCCAAGCTGATTATGTTGTTTTAGCAACTCCGCATGATATCGCAGAAAGTTTATTACAGTCTAATGAGTTAAACGAGCAGTTTCATACATTTAAAAATTCATCACTTATAAGTATTTACTTAGGATTTGACATACTAGATGAACAATTACCAGCGGACGGCACAGGATTTATCGTAACAGAAAACAGTGATTTACATTGTGATGCTTGTACATGGACAAGCCGGAAGTGGAAACATACATCTGGAAACCAAAAGCTATTAGTGAGAATGTTTTATAAGAGTACGAATCCGGTATATGAAACGATTAAAAATTATAATGAAGAAGAATTAGTACGAGTCGCTTTATATGATATTGAAAAGAGTCTCGGAATTAAAGGTGAACCAGAAGTAGTTGAAGTGACAAATTGGAAAGATTTAATGCCGAAATATCATTTAGAACATAATCAAGCAGTTCAAACATTACAAGAAAAAATGACGGATCTATATCCTAATGTATACTTAGCGGGTGCCTCATATTACGGTGTCGGAATTGGTGCGTGTATTGGAAATGGAAAGAACACTGCGGATGAAATCATTGCAACATTAAATGAACCGGCAAATTAATATAGCATATATAAATAAAATGTCCCTCCGTTATATTGGAGGGACATTTTATTTATTTTACTTGAATTGAGATCTTTTTATTCGTTGTATGATTTTCAGTAATCGTTAATGTTATGTTACCGGATTCTTTAAATGAATATGATGAGAGTTGATAAAGCTCTTTTATACCATGTTTCTCTTTTAATTTATTGACAGGAAGTAATGTTATGTTCGGTTTCCATGTTTCCTGTTTACCGGAAGGATAGCTTACTATTATTTCTGGATTATTTAATTGCATTGGTTTCCAAGAGGCAAAATGTAGCTTAACTTCTGTATCTTTTTTTAGTAATTCTTCTGAGAAATATCCAAGCTCTCCAACGTTACCGAAAACCGTAAAGTTTTGATTTTGTAATGTGATGTCTAAATGTTTAGGTTGATATGTTGCTGCGTGATAGATTCCATATGAAAGAGAAAGAGTAGCGGCGATTAAAATGCTGATTGAAAATGTCTTAAAGCTATTACCTTTAAAACTAGTGATCATGAATGAGTTTGGGGCGAACTTTTTTGCAAATAAAAATATGAGTAATATGAGTAAGAGGGATAAGCTGATGAATATATACAAAGGAAATTTACACCTCCACAATAAAATAATGTATTGACTATATTTTACCATAAATGTATGGGGTAGGGTGTTGTTTTAGAAGGGAAAAGTGAGTATGGAATCGAAATGGTAAGGTATATCAATTCGAACGGAGTGATGGCAATGAGAATAATACAATTACTTTTTAAAAATGAAGATAAGAACAGGATAATAGGAGGGAATGTGATTGTTACGTACTGTTGAAGCAACGCAAAAATTATTTGACGAATGGGCAAAAACTTACGATGAAAATTTACAAGAAGCAACAGGTCCATTATATGGATATAACAATAGTTTGATTGAAGCGGAAGAAATGATTCAACTATATAAGAAAGAAAAAATTATTGATATTGGAATTGGAACAGGTGCATTCGCTTCATTAGTGAGTGAAAATAATGAGAGTGTAGTAGGGGTGGATGTATCAGAAAAGATGTTAGAAACATGTAAAGAGAAATATCCAATGTATCATTTAGAGGTAGGATCATTTACAAATACGAATCAAGCAGATGAAGCTTTTGATATAGTTATTTCCAGTTTTTGTTTTCATGAGGTGTTACCTTCAGAGAGGAAAAAAGCTTGTGAAGAGGTTTATAGAATAGTGAAGAAAGAAGGGAAATTTCTTCTTTTAGATATTATGTTCATATCTGATTTTGCATTAAATGAAGCGCGAGAACGAATTGGGAGGAAGTGGGATAGTACAGAAGTATATCCATTTGTGAATGAGTTAGATACACTTCTTAGAGAAACTGGTTTTTCAAGTATAAATTGGAGACAAACAGCTCCATGTCATTGGGCATTAGTTGCAAATAAATAGGGAATAAAGAGATGATCAGTGTACTATGATCATCTCTTTATTTTTCGCATCATGTAAATGCAAGAAGGGTTACTCTTAGTTCGTATTGAATTAAGAGGGTAGGCTACTCTTGAAATATTTGATTAATGGGACATTGAGGACTTTCCTAATTATAAATATTTTTTCTGCTATAATGAATATGTAGAAAGAAAGGAGTGATCCTATGGCATTTCCTATATTAGAAACAGAACGTTTGCGTTTAGTTGAAATAGAACAATCTTATTGTCAAAAAATATATGAAATCTTTTCATTGGATGAGGTAACATGTTATTACGGTATGAATTCTTTTACGGAGTTTGGACAAGCTTCACGTATGATTGAATCTTTTTCAAAAAATTACTTTGAGAAAAAGGCAATACGATGGGGGATTGTATTAAAAGAAACGAATACTTTAATAGGTACAATTGGATTAAATAATTTACAATTATGGAGTAAACGATCTGAAATTGGATATGACTTACATCCTCGTTATTGGGGGAATGGTTATGCGTCAGAAGCGGCTAGGGAAATTATTCATTATGGATTTCAAGATTTAGGTTTATTTAGAATTGGTGCTATTACATACCCTGAAAATGTTACTTCTTGTAAAATGTTATCTAAAATAGGCTTTCATAAAGAAGGATTATTACGTGGATATATTCATCAAGGAAATAAGCAACATGATGCATTATTGTATTCTATAGTTCGAACGGATGTTGAACATATAAATTTATAATAAAAAACCCCTCTTAAATAAGAGGGGTTAAGCTAAAAATTAACCTAACTTAGGTAATAAACGTTCTCCGCTTTTCATGCTACTTTTACATAAAGGGCATTTAGGCTCTTCTTCAAATGAAAAGTTCTTTCTCATCCATCCTAAACAATCCTCTGCTTCACATTCCCAGACAGGGGTTTGTTCTGGTGGTACTTCTGCTACATCGTTCTTTCGATTGCGATACATGTAACCACTCCTTTTATGTAAAAAATTTTAGTTATATATTAAAAAGGTTGTTAACCGTGCTGGTAACAACCTTTTTATTGTTTGAATTATAGCTTTACAACGTTTTTAGCTTGAGGTCCACGGTTACCGTCTTCAACTTCGAAGCTAACTTCTTGACCTTCGTCAAGAGATTTGAAGCCGTCGCCAGTGATAGCTGAGAAGTGAACGAATACGTCGTTGCCACCTTCAACTTCGATGAAACCGAAACCTTTTTCGCTGTTAAACCATTTTACTTTACCTGTTAATGTCATGGTAATGCCTCCTAAAAATTAAAAAGATTACAATATGTTCGGCCTTATTTGAATGAAAAATAAAATTTCACATATTATCAAAAACCCATAAGGAATATAAAATGTTCCTCATTGATACTTGATAATATGCAAAGAAAATATACTGTTAAATTGACCTTAATTACTATCTTACAACAAATGGTGGGAAATAGCAAGTGCTGGTAATACCAGTGTGAAATAGGATGGTAAAAGACACAAAAACATCTCTTTTATTTATATATTATTCCTAATTTTGGTTTATGCTAAACTAAGAACATTTTTATTAGGAATTTGTATTAGTAAATCGATATATAGTATAAGAATAGTGTTGATGTATTTGTTAAGGAGGCGAGAATATTGCAGTCTAATCAATTTAAAATAATTGAAGCAGCCAAAGAAGGAAGAAGAAAAGTTCATCCAGTATTCGCTGTTATACTTGCAATTGTATTTTTAACTTTAGGTGAATTGTTCATGTTATTTATGTTGTTTTTACCGAAAGCAGAAACGCTTTTAATGAAAGCAATTTATAGTGATATTGAAATGATATTGACGTTTGGCGGAGCTATATTTTTTGTTTTTTTATGGATTAGATTTGTAGAGAAAAGATCAATTTCATCCATTGGGTTTTGGAGAAATCAGTGGATAAGAAAATATTTAAGAGGTGCATTAATAGGTTTTGTTTTTATTTCAATACCAGTCATGCTACTTTTATTAAATGGAAATGTACAACTACAAATGCAACACATTACACCAACCGCTATACTTGGAATTTTGGGATCTTTAGTTGCTTTTTTGGTACAAGGTGCAACAGAAGAAATTGTTGTTCGGGGTTGGTTATTTCCAGTTCTTTCTGTTAGAAGCCGTATATGGATCGGTATTGTTGTAACTTCATTTTTATTTGGTTTTCTTCATTTACTAAATCCAGGTATTACAATTCTTTCAATATCGAATATAATATTAGTTGGTGTGTTTGCAGCTTTTTACGTTTTGAAAGACAGTAGTCTTTGGGGGATATGCGCATGGCATTCCATTTGGAATTGGGCACAATATAACGTATTTGGTTTTGCGGTTAGTGGAATGACAATGTATTCTACACCACTTTTTAAACCTGTAACAAGTGGATCGGAATTCCTTCATGGAGGCTCGTTCGGAATTGAAGGGAGTATCATTACAACTATAATGCTCTCCATCGCTTCAATTGTTTTATGGAAACAGTTATGGGGGAGAAAAACGAAACAAAGAGATTTTAGTTAATGAAAGAGGGAGAAACTATGGGGATTATAGCGTTTGAGGGAGCGAGTGCGGTTGGTAAGAGCACAACGTGTCGTGAGTTAGAAAAGAATTATGGTGCTTATATTATACCTGAAGTGAATTTATTATTTGAAAGACCAAAAAATGAACATAGAACATGGTATTTTGAAAAGCAAGTAGAGCGCTGGAAAATAGCAGTGCAGAAGTCAGAGCAATATAAATTAATAATACTTGATGGAGACATTTATCAGCCACTTAGCTATAATTGGTGTTTCCATTTTGAAATATTTGATCAGCCATTATCTTTAATAGAAAACTTTTATAAAGATAAGCTGGTTAATAGGGAAATTGGTTTTCCAGATCAATATTTTTATTTATATACAAATGATGAAGAACTTAGAAAACGGAAAGAATCTGACGAGACTAAAAGAAGAAGAAACTTTGAAAAACATTTATATATATCAAAATCGTTTCAACGTTATTATGAAAATTTAAATAACGTTACAGACGGGTATTGTAAAATAATTGAAGCGAAAAGTGTGAAAACGAATGAACTAGAAATTGTAAATAACTTAAACAGTTTACATGTGTGTGAAGAGAGTCGTTTTGATGTTTCGAGATTAGATGCGATTACGAAGTGGTTAAAAGAAAATCGCGCATAAAAAGAACGAGTACCTTATAAGGTACTCGTTCTTTTTATGCATATTGAATATGTAAGTTCGTTTCATAAATTGTTTTTAAAATTTGTAAGTTTGCTTGTTCATTTTTATGGATAGCATTTTTATATTTAGGTAAGAAAAGTTGAGAAGGATAAACTGGGAGTTCACCGCAAATATCAATACCATAGATAGATTTATTCATAATTAGAGAATGAATAAATTGTAAAAGTCTAGATAATTTCATGTGCCCTTGATCCCAATTGGTAATAGTAACTTTTGGATCTAACACATCTTTATCAATGCTTACATATATTGTTTCTGTATGAATATGTGAAAGTATTGTATGTATGGATACTTCATGTGATATATCAATTGGAAAAATTTCTACGTATGGACAATCATTAGAATGAATTGTAAGAGAAGAAGGCCCAATAATGATTACCTTCTTTAAATTATCATTATTTCGAAGAGAAAATGATACCCAAGATCCACAGGAAATAAGAGTCTGTTCATTCGCTCCCTGTAAGTTCATATCAGTATGATGATCAAATAGTATAAGGGTAAAAGGCTTGTCCATTTCTTCTAATAGTAAATAAGATACATAATGATAATTCCCAGAACCTATAAAAGTAATCCCCTTATTTTTTCTACGATTTAATGCTCTTTTTATTTGCATTAAAGAAGTGTTTTCGCAATATAGATTTGTGTGTGTTAAATGAGTAAAATCAATATCTTCATGTGAATAAGAATGTAGTTTATTTTGTAATAAATACGTATCATCAAAGTTTAAAAAAGTTAAACCGTTATGCAATAAACTCATATTTATTCATCTCCTTTATAGGTAGGCTAGCACATATTTTTATAAAATTAAAATGAAATGCTTAGAGGTGAAGTTGCATTTGAAAAAGATGGTTTTTTTGACAGAATAATCTTTCAATTTGTAAAAGAAAGAAATATAATATAAGGAAATACATATGTGGTTTAGGGAATAGAAAATATGAAATGAGATATGCGGGAGGAAACAAGCAAGATGAAAACATTCTTTAAAATAATTGGAATTATAGCTGGCATGGCGGTAATCGGAGTAGGTTTAACATATGGTATGCTGTATTATTTGAATAATAGTAAACCAGCTGCGAAAAAGGCATCACCAGCTGCTCCAGCAGCAGAAGTGCTGGCTGATAGTAATGTAAAAGCTGAAGATGCAAAGCTTTTAGAAAATGGCAATCATTCATTACCGAATAGCGGTTTTAATAAAAATTTTAAATGGACAGATGAGAACATACAGACAGCGTTACATGAAATGGCACATCAAAAAACGAAGGCTGATCAAAAATGGGGTTATATTTTTATTACACAAGAACGAATTGAAAGTTTGCTTGATATTGTAAAAAGTAATGATCTAGTACAAGGAACTACATATGCAGACATTTTAGAGAGATGGAAACAAGGAAAATATGAAAAGATGGATGAGGATCATAATAAGATTTGGAAATTACAAAGCGGGAATTTAGGAGAAGGAAAAGGAGTAATGTCAGAAGCGGAACAAAAAGAGTTAATTAATCAAGTGTTTATGCAAAAAGGTACATATTCAGGTAGTAAATTAATTGCAGGTGGAGAACAGACTAATAAATAAGAAGTATGTTGATTTTGAAACACCTTTGTTGTTATACATACAAAGGTGTTTTTGTTGACACAAGAAATAAATGGCTTTCCGTTTTCTTCTTTAGGAATAATGTGTGCAATTGCTAGTTTACTCGTCCTTCCAATTATATTTGTTCTAGTTAAAGGAAAAGCATTATCTAATAAAAAGAAGGTGACTATATAAGTAGTATGAAAGAAAACGTGGATTGATATTCTTCAAAGGATTTCAATTCATGTTTTCTTTCATATTCTTTTTATACTTTCATCACTTTTAAGAGTGAAAGAAACGACTGTACTACAGGGGAAATCCATCTAGATTTATGATAGATTATATGACTTTGAATAACAGTTGACGTTTCGATAGGCTGAAAACAGAGTTGCTCTTTTTGACAACTTTCTTGTACAACGATGTAAGGAAGAATTGAAATTCCTAACTCACACATAACGGATTGTTTAATAACTTCAACGTTGGAAGTTTCAAATGTTTTAGCTGGAATATTCCCGCTTTGACGTAAAAAACGATCTACCATTGGTCTATAACCGCAGCTTTGTTCAGTAAAAATAAACTGAGTATCCTTTAATAAACAAAACGGATTAGATTGTGTAGAATAATGAGGTGGTAAAATCCATCCAAATGTTTCATTACTAAATGTACGCGTAATAAAATCATTATGTTCTATACATTCTCCAATTATGAAGACAATGTCTGTTTCTCCTTCACGTAATTTTTGTAATGCTTGTTCATTTGTATTTGTTTCAAGTACGATATTTACTTTCGGATTTTTCTGTTTGTAAGTACGTAATAATTGTGGTAAACGGTACACTGCTAATGATTCGTTTGATGTAATACTTAATGTACCTTCTAATTGATCGGTATTTTGAGGGATTTCTTGCGCTTTTTCATAAATTGCAAGTAATTCTAAAGCATAAGGATGAAATTGATGACCTGCTTTTGTAAGAAGTATTTTTTTCCCTAATCGATCAAAAAGAGGGAGGTGTAAATCGTTTTCTAATGCTTTCATATGCGCTGTTACAGTAGATTGCGCATAACCTAACGCGTGAGCAGCTTTAGAAAAGCTACCATACTTAACGATGGCACAAAAAGTTTTAACATGTCTCATTTCCATAAAAAATCCCTCTTTTATTATCATGATTTGTGAATGATTATATCACGTATTTCAATTTTCCAAATGATTAAATTCCTTATAAAATGAAATTGTAGAAATATTTATTCATTTAACATTGGAGGAGAAAAGATGAGTGAAAAGGGCTATCATGTAGCTGTTGTTGGGGCTACGGGTGCAGTAGGTCAGAAAATTATTGAACTGTTAGAAAAAGAAACAAAGTTTAATATAGCTGAAGTTACGTTACTTTCGTCAAAAAGATCGGCTGGTAAGACAGTACAATTTAAAGGGCGAGAGATCATTATACAAGAAGCAAAAATAAATAGCTTTGAAGGGGTAGATATTGCCTTTTTTAGCGCTGGAGGAGAAGTTTCTAGACAATTTGTAAATCAAGCTGTCTCTAGCGGTGCAATCGTAATTGACAACACTAGTGAATACCGAATGGCACCTGATGTACCGCTTGTTGTTCCGGAAGTAAATGCGCACACTTTAAAGGAACATAAAGGTATAATAGCAGTTCCGAATTGTTCAGCATTACAGATGGTAACAGCTCTTCAGCCAATACGAAAAGTATTCGGATTAGAACGAATTATCGTTTCAACTTATCAAGCTGTATCGGGTTCTGGTATTCATGCGATTCAAGAATTAAAAGAACAGGCTAGGTCAATACTTGCAGGTGAAGAAGTGGAGAGTACCATATTACCAGCGAAAAAAGATAAAAAACATTATCCAATTGCATTTAATGTACTTCCTCAAGTAGATATATTTACGGATAATGATTTCACCTTTGAAGAAGTAAAGATGATTCAAGAAACAAAGAAGATTTTAGAAGACCCCAACTTGAAAATGGCAGCTACTTGTGTGCGCGTTCCGGTTGTATCAGGTCATTCAGAAGCGGTTTATATAGAACTTGAAAAAGAAGTAACTGTTGCAGAAATTAAAGAAGTACTGCTTGATGCACCAGGTGTTATTTTGCAAGATAACCCTAGTGAACAGCTGTATCCAATGCCATTATATGCAGAAGGAAAAATAGATACATTTGTCGGTAGGATTAGAAAAGATCCTGATACACCAAACGGATTCCATCTTTGGATCGTTTCCGATAATTTATTAAAAGGTGCGGCGTGGAACTCGGTTCAAATTGCAGAAACGATGGTGGAAGAGGGAATCATTTAGTATTAAGGAAACTAGGGAACTGTTAAAGATTACAGTTTCCTAGTTTTTATTTTATAACTGTTCGCTTTATTCCAATCGCATTTGATTTGAAAGCCAGTAGTAAGTGGTTTACAATGTTTTGCAGTAATTCGACTGTTGTTGGAGAAAGTCTTTTGAAAAGCGTATAAGTGGAGAAGAAATGAATACGAAGGAAAGACTTGAAGGGAAAAAATAATAAAAAATATTTTTTTATAAATGGTGTATTTCTATGAGTAAAAACGAAGTAGAAAGCACTATTTTTCTATAATAAACTCATTAATATTCAAAAATCCTAATATTGTTTTATTCGACTTATTTTCGAATAGTCAAAACATAAAATTAATTAGACTCTTTTTTTATATTTTATGATAGTATATTGATTGGTAAGACCTATTACTTTAAGGGCAGGTTCTACAACTATATCTAATTGGATGGAATTAACGTATGGAGGGACAACATGGGGAATGTTGAAAATTTTGAAAAACTTCTTTTAGAAGAACCGAAAAGAGAGCAGTTATTTCCTTTATTTGAAGAAGTGTTTGGAATTACAATTCAAACATTGAATGATTTCTCAGAGAGAGGTTATTGGGATGATACATACAAAGCTTTATCATTTTTACATGACGATAAAGCGGTTGCAAATGTTGCGGCATTCTCGCTACCATTGCTAGTAAATGGTGAAAGAATAAATGCAGCGGGCATTCAATCGGTAATGACACACCCTAATTTTCGTGGACAAGGACTCATGACGCAATTAATGAGTAAAATGATAGAAGAGATCGATAAGACATGTGAATGTACATTATTGTTTACGGAAAAACCTGAATTATATGTATCATTTGGTTTTAAAGTTGTGCAGGAATATTTAATGACTATTCGATATGATAAAAAGAATAATAATGATTTCTCACTTAGAGAGCTAGATTATTATATGGAAGAGGATAGAAAGCTAATACATGAAACTATAGATAGTAGCCAAAGACTTTCAAATAATTTTTCAACATTAAACTTCCGTCCTTCGTTTTATTTGAATATGTATGATTCGGAATGGAATGGAAAATTGTATTATTCAGAGAAGCTAGATGCTCTAATTGTGTATGAAGTAGATAATGAAAAGTTGAAATTATATGGAGTGTTTGCACCAGTAATTCCAGTTTTAGATGAAATATGTGGGGAGATCGCTGAAAGATTTACAGAAATCAAATTTTACTTCTCTCCAGATCAATTAGGGGTTGAGGATGTACAGTTTACAGAATTACAATCAAGTAAGTATTTAATGGTTCGAAGTAATAGAGAGTTGGATTTGAAAGGTTATAAATTCCCAGTATTAGTAGAATTTTAAATGTGCATATAGATGCTTTATTATGGAGGAACTATGAAAATATCACATATACCAGAACATATTGAGCAACTTACTATAATGAATGTACCTGAGTATTATAAGCTTAATAACAATCATGCGCTTATTGTCCGCTCGAAAGCCGAAACAGATTTTTGGCTTAAAACACATTATGGATTCGAAGTAATGAATGGTCATGTATTTTATACAGAGACGATGACAGACTTTCAAGCTGAAGTTCAATTGCGTATGAATCCAAATTCAAAATTCGATCAAGCTGGTCTTTTTGTTATGGTTTCGGAAAAGTGTTGGCTGAAAACTTCATTAGAATATATTCCAGATGGTCCATCTCATTTAGGAGCTGTCGTAACGAATAATGGATATTCCGATTGGTCCACGCAAGACTTTCCGACAGAATTAGCTAACGAGCAACTTCGTTTTCGAATTGTTCGTAAACGTGGTGATTATACAATATATGTAAAGAAAATCCACCAATGGGAACAAATCAGAATCGCTCATTTGATGGAAGATATAGGGGATAAGCCTATTAAAATAGGTTTTTACACGTGTAGTCCTTCTAAAAATAATGGATTTGAGACTGAGTTTTTAGATTTCACAACTGAAAAAATATAGATGAAAAACCGTATTCTTTTCATTGAGAATGCGGTTTTTATTTTTATATAATACAAAGCACATTTATTGACCGAAAAGTCATTAATGCTTATCATTTAATAATGTTAAATATTAATTTACATAATATAATAAAAGTAAGAAAGAAATTACAAACTATATCACTTAAATAAGGGGGGATATGAATTATTCATTGGTAATTTCATAGAAAAAGGAGATTATGTATGAAATCATTTCGCAAATTATTACAGTATTTAAAACCATACATGTTCTTCGCTATTATTGGACCACTATTTATGGTACTTGAGGTTGCGATGGACTTAATTCAACCGACTATTATGCAACATATTATTGATGTTGGGATAGCAAATCGGGATATGAATTATGTAATAAAAATGGGACTTCTTATGATAGGAGCTGCAGCACTCGGTTTAGTTGGAGGACTTGGGTGTATGATGTATTCTACAAAAGCAGCTGTTAATTTCGCTACTGACATACGAAAAGATGTGTTTGCGAAAATAGAAACATTTTCTAGTGAAAATCGTGATTCGTTTGGAACGGGAAAGTTATTAACAATTGTTACAAATGATATTACTTCTATTCAATCGGCGATGACGATGACATTACGTGTTCTTGTTCGTGGACCTTTGTTATTTATCGGAAGTATAATCATTGTTTTTATGACAGCGCGTGAGTTATTTCCTATATTACTCGTAGTCGTTCCAATTTTATTACTTGCAATTATATTCATTGCGAGTAAAGCAAGCGGGACGTTCAGAAAAGTGCAAGAAGCATTAGATAAAGTGAATACAAAGTTACAAGAAAATTTATCTGGAGTACGTGTGATTAAAGCGTATGTAAGACAAAAATATGAAATTAATCAGTTTGGAAATGTTAATACAAATTTAACGAAGATAAATATTCGAGCGGTGCAGCTTATTTCCTTAATGATGCCAATCATTATGTTAGTTGTAAGTGGCGGAATTGTCGCAACATTATGGGTTGGTGGAGAGAAAGTATTTAATGGAACCCTTCAAGTAGGGGCTATATTAGCGTTTATAAACTATTTGAATATTATTTTAATGTCACTTATGTCTATAAGTATGGTATTTATGCAAATCGCGCGAGCATTTCCGTCAGCGGATCGTGTACAGCAAGTTTTAAATACTGACGTTGATATTATGACCCCAAAAAATGCGCTTGCACCTAAGCAAATTGAGGGACAAATTGAATTTAAAAATGTTAGTTATAGTTACACGAAAAATAATGAATATGTTTTAAAAGATATTTCATTTCGCATAAGTAAAGGTGAAAAAATCGGGATTATTGGTTCTACAGGGAGTGGTAAATCTACTTTAGCAAAATTATTACCACGCTTATATGATGTTGATCAAGGGGAAATATGCATTGATGGAATAAATGTTAAGGCGTATGATTTACAAAAACTTCGTGCGTCAATCGGTTTTGTACCTCAAAAGGCATTGTTGTTTTCTGGTAGCATAGAAGAGAACTTACGTTACGGTAAAGAAGATGCATCAAATGACGAATTAGAAGTAGCAGCTTCATCAGCTTGTGCGACTGAGTTTATTAACAAGCTGGAAGATTCATATCAATATCATTTAACACAAGGTGCGACGAATTTGTCAGGTGGCCAAAAACAACGTGTATCAATTGCAAGGGCGCTTGTGAGAAAGCCATCTATTCTTATATTAGATGATTCTACATCAGCAGTGGATGCAAAATCAGAATCTAACATTCAATCGGCATTAAGAACACAATATAAAGGAACAACAACCTTATTAATCGCTTCTAAAATCTCATCTATAATAGATGCTGATAAAATTCTCGTTTTAGATAACGGTGAATTAGTTGGTGATGGTACACATGAAGAACTGTTAGAACAATGTGAGGTATATAAAGAAATCTATCTTTCCCAAGGTGGTAATTTATATAAAAAAGGTGGGAAAGAACATGCGTAATTTTCAAGGACAATTTGCTAATAAAGGTGGGCGTAACGCATCAAAGATGGGGAAGGCTAAAAATACGAAAGGAACTGTGATGAGAGTATGGAACTATATGGGCTACCAAAAGGCTGCCCTTACGTTCGTTATATTCTTAGTGTTTGTTACGACGTTACTTGGGTTATTAGGTCCGTATTTAATGGGAGTAATTATCGATCAATATATTGTACCGAAAGATTTAAGCGGTACGGCGAGAATGTGTTTGGTACTTATCGCGATTTATGGTGTAACAGTATTATTAACTTGGTTACAAACATTTGTAATGGTTAATGTTGCATTAAAAACGATACAAAAAATACGACAAGATATTTTTGAGAAAATCCAAACGCTTTCTTTACGGTTCTTTGATGTACGTTCTCAAGGGGATTTAATGAGTCGTGTAACAAATGATATAGATAATTTGAATCAAGCGTTGACACAAAGTGTTGTACAAATTATTTCATCAGCGCTAACTTTTATAGGTGTGACGATTGCGATGTTCGCATTAGATTGGATTTTAGCGATTGTTACTTTAATTACAGTACCTATTATGTTTTTCGTTACAAAAAAACTAGTTGCTTATAGTGGTAAAAACTTTGCAAAGCGTCAAAAAGATTTAGGAGAGTTAAATGGATTTATTGAGGAAGCTATAACAGGTGCGGATGTTACAACGTTATATGGGAAAGAAAAAGAAACCGTACAAAATTTCAATAAAATTAATGAACAGCTAAGAGTTTCTGCAACGAAGGCGGATACATTTTCAGCTTTTATTTTTCCGAGTATGAACTTTATTAACAACTTAGGTATGGGACTTGTAATTGGGACTGGGTCAGTAATGGTTTTAAATGGAATGACAACAGTAGGTGTCATTGCAGCATTTATTAATTATTCTCGTCAATTCTCAAGACCACTCAGTCAATTCGCAACTTTAATGAATACGATTCAAGCGGCAGTGGCTGGTGGGGAACGTGTCTTTGAAATTATGGATGAAGTACCGGAAATCAAAAATAAAAAAGATGCATTCGTTGTACAAAATTTACAAGGACATGTTGCACTCGAGAATGTTTCATTTGGGTATGAGGAAAATAAAACGATTTTAAAAGAAGTGAGTTTTAAAGCGCGGCCAGGGGAGACAATTGCTTTAGTAGGTCCAACTGGATCGGGCAAAACAACAATCATTAATTTGCTAACGCGCTTTTACGATATACAGCAAGGGCAAATTCATATTGATGGAAAAAACATAAAAGAATATGATATGAATTCGTTGCGAAGTAAAATAGGAGTAGTTTTACAAGATACGTATTTATTTGCTGGGACGATTATGGATAATATACGTTATGGTCGATTAGATGCTAGTGATGAAGAGGTAATCAATGCAGCTAAGGCAGCATCTGCACATTCTTTTATAAAACATTTACCGAATCAATATGAAACGAAAATTGCTTCAGAAGGATCGAATTTAAGTCAAGGACAAAAACAACTTCTTGCGATTGCACGGGCAATTTTAGCAGATGCAGATATATTAATTCTCGACGAAGCAACATCTAATATTGATACGAGAACAGAATTACAAATACAAGAAGGACTAAACAATTTAATGAGAGGTCGAACAAGTTTCGTAATCGCTCATCGACTGAAAACGATTGAAAAAGCAGATCAAATCCTTGTTATAAAAGATGGAAGTATTTTGGAAAAAGGGAACCATGAATCTCTCATGGAAGATAGAGGATTTTACTTTGATCTGTATACGAGTCAGTTTAAAATTTAATAAGAATTTTTGATAGGGTGCGGTTTCTCTAGAAAGGAGAAACCGCATTTTTATATTTATCCTTTTCGGCAAGAAAACTCCATCTGATTTGTGTTACGGGTGAAACCCAACAATTCAGGTGGAGATGAATTGCCGTCAGAAGGTAGGCTGAACTCTGTTGTTTCGCTCATAGTAATTTTCCCAGCGCTAATGTTTTTTTCGTTTTACGATATAATCTGCGTAGATAAGGAGGGAATGGATTGTAAGACAACGAAATTAAATAATAATTATGATTATCATTATCATTCGGCTGCTTGAGTCAAAAGGAATTACGATGAAGAACATGTTCGCATGTTGTTTCATTTCGTTCCCAATATTGATTTATCAAAAGTAATGAACTCTCTAAGAAAGGTGGTGAAAACAATGGCTAGAAAGAAAGCAGTGAAAGTATTACGGAAACAAAAGAAAAGAGAAAACATGCAACGATTCACGCAGAAACAGAATATTGGACGAGCTTGTCTGACTACAAAAGAATTTCGTTTACTGCAACGTATGTCGCATAGTTCAAAAGCGTTGCGAAATGTTGGCTTGTACACGATGAAACAAAGTTACTTGAATCATAACAGGATGGCTACTGTCAAAGAAGTGGACACTGCCATGCAAAATGATATGAACTACTCGGGCATTCAATCAAACTCTGTTCAAGCGATTCGTAGATCCTTATTTACAGAAGTGAAGAGCTTTTTTAAGGTATTGGAACAAATGAAGAAACCATCCACGACTACGAGTAACGCTTTGAGTTGCGATTTAGGTGTAGACAGATTGTTAAGTTGCGTAACCAATACAGGTGATACTTTCTTAATTGATGGAAAAAAACTAAAATCCATAAATCAATACTTCAACAAAATGATATGTAACCTCCAACAGAAAAATATGGACAATGGAATTTCAAAACGTATTGTAACGAATAAAATGGCCGCACTTTGGCATAAACGAGAAAGACAAATAAACGGTTACATTGCACAAACAGTAGGTCTGTTGTTCAAAAAAGTGAAAGAATTCGATATAGATACGATTATTGTAGGGTATAACGCTGGTTGGAAACAAAACTCTCATATGGGGAAAAAGAATAATCAAAAGTTTGTTCAAATCCCATTTCAGAAATTGATTGCAGCGATTGAGAATAAATGTGTAAAAGAAGGCATTCGTTTTTTAAAACAAGAAGAAAGCTATACTTCAAAAGCTAGTTTTCTTGATAAAGATCCGGTTCCAGTTTGGTCTAAGGATGATAAGACGGCGTATCGCTTTAGCGGCAAACGAATTACTCGTGGTTTGTACCAAAGTAAAGCAGGAACATGTATCCATGCTGATATGAATGGTGCGCTGAATACATTGAAAAAATCAGGAGTTGTAGAATTGGATGACAATCTCAAAGTGAAAACGCCGATTCTATTAGAAGTGCAAAAACGTAAGGCTATTGCCTCACGCATAGCTTAGTGGGTGTGTCAACCATCCATGTGTACGCGACTTGTCGGGGCTTGTAGCACACGCCAGATTCATCTGAGTGGTGGCTCTTCTTCCAAAAGGAAGAACTGCTCTTTTTCGAAAGGGGGGGGCAAGTGGGGAAACAATCGTTCGTTGTCAGTACCAACCAAAAACAGACTTGGGGTGTTACCATAAGGTAGCATGAATGCTAGAGCGTCAACCTGTCTAGCGATAGACGAAAAGACCTAGTGTTCGAACTCAAGCTCCCACTGAAAGGCTTTATCTCAGTGGGGGTAGTTGACAAAGATAATTAGAAATATAGACTTGAATTTTTTTAGATACACGAATTGCTAGCAAAGACTAGCAACTTCAGTGCCAGACGGGAACAATAATTTACGAGGTATTGTAATAATCTCAAGAGCCATCTGGGCTGAATGGAGAAGTATTGGAGTTAACTCTAAAGCGTGTGTTAATAATAATATAAAGCTTGTTAGGATTGCAAAGCTTCCCCAAAAGAAACTTTTTGAAGTGTTACGGAAATCTTTTATTAAGGAAAAGAAAGAAAAAAATGCTGTAATAACAAGAATTAAAAATTTATACTTATCAGCCATTAAACCCCTCCTAAAGAACAATAATTTATATTATAGCGTATTTTTCTGCATTATTATAAAGAGATTTTAAAATGAATGATAAAAAGTAGAGGCCGCAACTTAAAGGAATGACGGATTACCTTGAGCGTAGAGGCTGGTGGTATGAAGTTAAGTAAAGATTTTATTTTAGTGAAACAGAAAAATCACTCGGCCTAAAAAAGAGGATACTTTTATTGAGTAATCCTCTTTTTTTAATAAAGGAAATTTAATTGGTTATAATGGAAAGCGCACTGAAAACTAATAAAACGGCCATAATGATGTTAAATGATTTAGTATGCTTCAACAAAAGTTTTTGAAACATGGAACCGAATAATGTCCAACTAAATGTGCTCATTAATCCAACTACACCTAGAAATAATGAAAAAAGTAGATAACTTGAATATGAATTGTAGTAAGGAAGAATAAAAATTGATACTACAGTTAGTCCGAATAGTATTCCTTTAGGGTTAATAAACTGAAGGAAAATCCCAACTGTAAATAAATTTTTATTATATTTTTCATCGGGATTTGTGCTAGTTTTACTTGTGAGTATTTTAAGAGCTAAATATAGCATATATGCTACACCTAAGATTTTTAAAGGAAATTCGATTATGGGTAGGATTTTAATTAGTACAATATTAAAGAAACTACATAAGGAAGTTAGGATGAAAAAACCGAAAGCTACTCCGAAGCAAAATGGCATACTCCTTTTTAAACCATGTTGATTAGCGTATGTCATAGCTAAAAAATTGTTAGGTCCGGGTGTGAAGCTACTTATAAAAACAAATAACAAAAAAGAAAATATAGGCATTTCAAAACCCCCTAATTATTTTGTATGTTATAATGACTGAAAAGAACAATATAACGTGTGCTTTTTATTATACATAACGGTCGTTATATTGTATATAGTGTAGGAGTGTTTCTTATGGAAGAAATTCAACTTATTCTGGCGAAAAATTTAAAAACAATTCGAGAAAAAGAAAAATTAAGTTTAGAAAAGGCTTCCCAATTAACAGGGGTGAGTAAAACAATGATTGGACAAATTGAACGTGGAGAATCAAGTCCAACATTAACAACGATATGGAAAATTGCGAATGGTTTGAAAGTGTCTTTTACTTCTTTAATCAATAATCCGCAATCAGATACGAAAGTTGTTTTACGAAATGATGTTCAAGTATTATCAGAAGACAATGGAAGATATAAAGTGTATCCTTCGTTTCCTTTTCAAGATGATAGGAACTTTGAAATCTATACGGTTGAAATTGAAACAGAAGGAAAATTAAATTCGGAAGGTCATAAAGAAGGGACTGAAGAATTTATAACGGTGTTTGAAGGGGAATTGACAATTGAAATAAATGATTGTCAATATAAATTAAATAGTGGGGATTCAATTCGCTTTAAGGCGGATAGACCACACTCTTATCATAATTTCGGAAGAACGCTAACTAGGTTAAGTATGACCATATATTATTCGGTTATATAAATTTACTATTGCATGAAGAATATAAAGAAAAGTGCGTTGATAAACCATCTATAAAAGATGGTTTTATTTTTGAAATTCATAAAAAAGGACACTCGTTTGAGTGTCAACATAGTATTGCTCTCGCGTATAGGATTGGAGTTTGTTTCTCATATACGTATTGAGATGGTTCGCATTTGAGAAACTACCTTCACCTTTAATGTAACATTGGCAGAGAGCAGTGTAAATTGATAATGTATATACGGAAAATTTAGTATAGATACTTTGTACTATGAATATAGTACAAAGTGTTTCTTATTGCAAAATCACTGTCGTGAAGTTATTAATATATAAGCTTAAGGAATGATGTAACAGTTACTATTTTAGCATTTAAGAATGATTATTATAAAAAAGAACGAATCATTTTTTAATCGATTCGTATAATTGTTAAAGAGGCACCTGTTAAACCACCCCAAACTAAATTAACTATGGATAATACGCCGAATAGTTGAAGTGAAATTGTATTACCAGCAATTAAATTGATTATTAAATTATTATTATAATTTGAAGTTGATATTGCGGGTGAAAAGATAGATCCGGAAAGTGGAGTCGAAGAGTTTAATAGTAGCGATTTAGTATTTTGGAATGGAACTATCATTTTATTATATTAATACTACTAGTTATAGTAACGATAAAAAGTTTACTTTGTGTAAAATCATTTGAGTATGAAAAAGTAGTTATGGAATTGTACTAAAATGATAGAGGTTTTATTTTGTTAATCAGTAAACAAAATGTGGAATGAGGTAGTAAATTGAACAGTAATGAAAAATTATCTTTGAATAAAGGGATGGTAAGACCAGAGAATATTGGACCTACTTTTCCGGTTCTTCCGCCAATTTATATTCCAACAGGAGCAACAGGAGCAACAGGAGCAACAGGAGCAACAGGAGCAACAGGCATAACAGGCATAACAGGGGCAACAGGAGCAACGGGAGTAACGGGAGACACAGGTCCACCTGGAGTTATTGGCCCCATAACAACAACTAATTTATTATTTTACACTTTTTCAGATGGAGAAAAACTTATATATACAGATTCAGATGGGCTAGCTCAATATGGTACAACTCACATATTATCCCCTGATGAGGTTTCGTACATTAATCTGTTTATTAATGGAATACTTCAACCACAACCATTATATCAGGTTAGTACTGGTCAGCTAACTTTATTAGATAATCAACCACCATCACAAGGTTCTTCAATTATTTTACAATTTATCATTATTAATTAAAAAAGACAGATTCTTAAATAAAAGGGATCTGTCTTTTTGCTCTACATTAAAGTAGTTAAAACTAAGTGACGATAAATTCGATTGTAATTGGAATTCCGCCGTCTAATGCATCTCCGCCAGGAATTGTAATAGCACCAGTAGGTCCAGTAGTAACACTGGAGTTCACACTAGGTTGAAGAATGCCGTTTACATATAAGTTATAATACGTAAAAGTCGGAAAAGCAGTTGCAGTAGTACCAGCATCGTTTAAACAAGCTGTAGCAGCAATTGCAAAAGCTGCACCAGTTCCGGTTCCAGCTCCTAGTGTAGATGTGAATCTTCTGGATGCCATAAATGGTTGAATAATTGGCAATTAATTTTCACTCCCTAAATTATTTTTTGAACAAAGTATGGGATAACTTGTCCAATATATTGTATGAAAGTTTTTGATAATAGAAACGGCTTCATGATAATAGAAGGAACACAATTTTAGTAAAGGTATTGTTGTTATTTATCCCGCATTAACGGGCAGTAAGACCCATCTCAAAATTCAGGTGAAGAAAAGAAGTTAGGTGGGGGATCAACTGCCCGTAAAAGCCCGATTGGTGAGGGCGGATAATCAGTGGGGATGAACAAAACCCCCACTGATTAAAGTTTAACTTTATCTGAAAAGGTGGCATTGTTACTTGGTGGTTACATGCTAATGTTTAGTTTTTATATTTAGATTAAAATGTGCTTTTGGACCTAAGAGGTAAACGTGGAAAAATAAAATAAACTCTTAAGTTTAGGTGTTTAATCTAAGCAGTCAATTATTAAAAACATATAATTAATATGTGAGTCATGAACATAATTAAATAGCGTTTTTTAGTTTAATTATATTTCATGTTTCCTATTTTAAGTAAATGAAATCTTTGCATAATTTTATTGTACTTATAATAGGAGAACACTCAACTATAAGACAAGTAAGGAGGAAATAAATGAAACATAATGATTGTTTTGGTCATAACAACTGCAATAATCCGATTGTTTTCACTCCAGAATGTTGTAACAATCCACAAACTGTTCCAATTACTAGCACTCAATTAGGACAGTTAATCACTTTACTAAATTCTTTAATATCGGCTATTGCAGCGTTTTTTGCAAATCCAAGTGATGCAAACAGATTAAATTTACTCAATTTGTTTACTCAGCTATTAAATTTACTAAATGGATTAGCACCATCTCCAGAAGGTAATTATTTAAAACAATTAATTCAAAGTATCATTAATTTACTACAATCTCCTAATCCAAATTTAAGTGAATTACAATCTTTATTACAACAATTCTACAGTGCTCTTGCACCATTCTTCTTCTCTTTAATTATTGATCCTGCAAGTTTACAACTTCTATTAAATTTATTAACTCAATTAATTGGGGCTACTCCAGGAGGAGGGGCAACAGGTCCAACAGGAGCAACAGGAGCAACAGGAGCGACAGGAGCAACGGGTCCAGCAGGGACTGGAGGAGGAGCAACAGGAGCAACAGGAGCAACAGGAGCAACAGGAGCAACGGGAGCAACAGGCCCAACAGGAGCAACGGGAGCAGCAGGCCCAACAGGTCCAACGGGAGACACAGGTCTAGCAGGAGCAACGGGAGCAACAGGTCCAACAGGAGCAACAGGAGCAGCAGGCCCAACAGGTCCAACGGGAGACACAGGTCTAGCAGGAGCAACGGGAGCAACAGGAGCAACAGGAGCAACAGGAGCAACAGGCCCGACAGGAGCAACAGGCCCGACAGGCCCAACAGGTCCAACGGGAGACACAGGTCTAGCAGGAGCAACAGGTCCAACGGGAGCAACGGGAGCAACAGGCCCGACAGGAGCAACAGGCCCAACGGGAGCAACAGGCCCGACAGGAGCAACAGGTTCAACTGGTGCAACAGGTGGCGGAGCTATTATTCCATTCGCTTCAGGTACAACACCAGCTGCGCTAGTTAACGCGGCAGTAGCTAATACAGGAACCCTCCTTGGATTTGGATTTAGTCAGCCTGGCGCAGCATTAACAGGTGGAACTGATATCACATTAGCATTAGGTGTAGGTGATTATGCATTTGTAGCACCACGTGCAGGAACTATTACGTCGTTAGCAGGCTTCTTTAGTGCAACAGCTGCATTAGCTCCATTAGCACCTGTTCAAGTACAGATACAAATATTAATTGCACCTGCAGCAAGTAATACGTTTACAGTACAAGGCGCACCATTATTATTAACACCAGCATTTGCTACGATAGCAATTGGTTCTACAGCATCAGGGATCATACCTGAAGCTATTCCAGTAGCAGCTGGGGATAAAATATTAGTATATGTTTCCTTAACAGCAGCTAGTCCAATAGCAGCAGTAGCTGGATTTGTAAGTGCAGGTATTAATATCGTCTAACTTGTAACAATGTCTGTTTGAAATTTGAACTGACATTTGTATATAGCCCTTCCTAATTTTATTAGGAAGGGCTATATTTTTTTGCGGGAAATGGGTAATAAATCAATTGAACAAATATGCTTTATAATTTTATGAAATAAGTTAATGAGCTTTCAATATTCCACATACATAAGAACGGCTGAACTCTATTAAAAATAGAATTCAGCCTTATACTAGGGGAGTAAACAGTTTATTGTGAGTGATGAAATTTCATTGCCAAAATAACTATTTGTTTTTATTACAGTTACATCCTTTTTTCTTTACATAGCCTTGATTGGTTAAATCTCTTTGCGATTGGGAATTGGAAGATTGAGAATTCGAAGACTGAGAGGATGCTGATGAACTACTATTTTTATTATGAGAGTAGTTTTTTCGGTAATTATAATTACTCATAGTACTATCACCTCCAATTAAATATATAAATATTATATGTATGAACTCTATTAATTGTTACGATAATAAATAGGAATGAGGATTATTCAATAAAAAATCTCCTACGTATTTTCCGAGGAGATAAATAATTGTCTATTAATGATATAAATTAATATCCCCAGTAAAGAGGGAAATAGTATGAATCTTGGTAATATAAATCTTGTTGTAGATTAGGAGGTTGAGTTGCAGGGTTTGTCGTTCCGCGGTTTTTATTACAATTTGCTGGAGGGCCAATTACTGTAGTGGATTGAATAGGGGATACCGCTTGTTTCCATTGTTGTTCATCGAGACAGTAAGTATGAGCCATTATATTAGCAGGAGTTAATCGTAAAATATCAGAACCAAAAATAACTTCTGGCGTTGGGGCGTCGAAAATAGCTAATAAATGGGTACCATCTGCTGTCGCAATTTCATAATGCCACCAAGCTTTTGGAATGTTGGCAACTTGCCCTGGTTTTATCGGTAAGTTTAATATTTGATTTGTAAAAGGATTCAGTAAAGAAACAACAGCAGATCCTGAAATACAGTAAACAAGTTCAGCTGCATTTTGATGTATGTGCGGCTCTACAACATTTCCTGTACTTAAATAGATATCTAATAAAGAAGTATTTTCTAACGTATTTAATTGATTCACGCCAAGTACGTTTATATAATTTTGAGCATCTTTCTGAAAAAAATTACTTCTATTTAAATCATGAGTGAAGTTAGTTGAGGGGGAAGTGTAATCGATATTAGAGGTCATTTGTATTACCCGCCTTTCTATTAGTAAGTAAGGTTACAAAATTAGGATATGTGTCTAGTGTTTGTTATGTGCAGTTGTTGGTATCATAATAAATTTGCCTATTCCATACGAAATATGGGTTATTTAAGATATTTTTTGCTGAATAATTAATTGTGCTTTAGCGGTATTGGCATAATTGGGTCACTCTAATACCAAGTTTTGTTTTAAATCAAAATGGATTTCTATGACATCAAAATGAGATACCTTTTTTAAGTGGAACAGGTATACCATTTATTTTGCTTTTTTCATGTTATGTGCAATGTTTGGAAATGCAGAGAAAGTAAAATCACTAATTGTAGCACCATCTGGTAAATAAATAGGGTGTAAATCTGAAGTATAAGCCGTTATGGTATTTTCAAATAGTTCATACGATACTAGATTTTGGAACGCAATTGGATCTGTAGTTAATAAACTGTTATTCACAATTGTATCATTCATTATTTTATATGATGGTTAATCCGGAAAAACTTATACGCTTAAATATAATAGTATAAAAAAAGACGCATTTCTTTAGAAGTGCGTCTTTTTCATTATTTCTCTAACATTTCAAGAGGTACGTCTTTTTCGCCAGCTACCTCAAATTTAATTTCCCCGTCTTCTTCATAAATACGTGAAATAATCGGTATAGTAATCATTAATTTTTTATGCTGCTTTCGCTTTCGAGCGGCATCTAAGCTAATCACGTTCATTATAAGCATCCTTTCTTCTAAAAATATATAAACAAAAGAAAATGCGTCCGGAAAGGGCGCTTAATTGAATTTGAAATACCGATTCATTTAAATGAGGGTTATATGATTTAACAACTGCAATTGAATTAAAAATAGTATGAATGGAATAATTGCACGTAGAAATTAACTTTACCAAAAAACGAAACAATATGCTATAAAAAATTTCAAATCTTTATCATATAACGAGAAAAAGGTTTTCGTTTCGCATATAATGAAAGTAGACGGGCAACGAGAGCTTTTTCATCATATTGCTGTGGAAAGGCGATGAAAAGAATGGATACGTTAGATTCATTATTATTTCAACTTGAACAATATGGAGAAGAGCATGATCGAAATAAAAAAACACGGGAAGAAAAATTACGGAATATTTCTCGTGAGATGGGGCAATTTTTATCAATTTTAGTAAAAGGGTGTAGTGCAAAAAACATTTTGGAAATTGGAACTTCTAATGGTTATTCTACATTGTGGTTAGCTAATGCAGTAGAAGAAACAAATGGAAATGTAACAACTGTAGAACTTTCTTCAGAACGAGTGGGAGAGGCACTTGCCAATTTTGAAAAGGCAAATCTTTTACAAAGGATTGATGTTCACAATCAAGAAGCAGGGGCATTTTTAGATTCACAACTAGATCATTCATTTGATTTTATTTTCCTAGATTCAGAGCGTACGCAATACATGTGGTGGCTGGAGCATATAAAACGCATTTTACAACCAAAAGGTCTTCTTGTTGTCGATAATGCTACTTCTCATGCGAGTGAATTAGTTGAGTTTATAAAAATGATTGAAGAAGATGAAATGTTTGAAACAGTATTATTGGCATTTCAAAATGGTGCATTTGTAGCGCGTAAGAAGAAATAGATTTTAGCGTAATATAATTATCACATTGAAAAAGGGTGTATGTCAAAAGATTGAGTGCAGTAGTATGGGAAGGACGTAATTTATATACGTAACATACGAAGAATCCGCCTTCAGCATGTCGGTCTCTAGGTCTTAAGTCTGAGGAAAATTATGTTGTTTACAGGTATACTTATAGTAAGAAACAGGGAATGACTGCATAAGCAGGTATTTCTTGAAAATTGATTTCATATAGGCTGTTTGCAAATGAAATACAATATATTAGATGAAATATAGTGCACATAAATTCGCACATATAAATAAAGGAGCGATTTTGTTGACTGAACTCGAGAAAAAAGAACCCGTATCAATTGTGAAAGATAATAATGTAGAAGTAGTAGTTGATACAGTTATAAAAGATGAAGAACTTGATGAATTAAACAAAGAAGCCGATCTTTATGTACAAAAGTTGAATAGCGAGCAAAATACAGATTTATCGAAAGTATTGTCTCAGCTAGGAGATTTAGGGGATAAAGAACAGCAAGCAGCAGGACAAACGCTATCAGCATTAAAACGTCCTGTCACAGCGATGATGAATGGAAAGAATGAAGAAATTCCAAATACGTTGTTAGAATTACGCAAAGTAGTATCAGAGCTTGATCCAAATTCACTAAAAGCAAGTGGTATGAAGAAAATTATGTTTAAAGTATTCAAGAAAAATCCACTTGAAACATACGTGCATAAATATCAATCTATAGATAAGCAAATTGAGGAGATTATAAGATCACTTCTAATTGGTCGTGATAATTTACAAGAAGATACAGTTGGTCTTGAAATGCTTAAAGAGCAATCACACGATAAAATTCACGCGCTTGATAAGCAAGTATACTTAGGGAAAAAACTTGCTGGCATGCTGGAAGCTGAGAAACAAAATCCAGAACGTCAAAGGGATATTCCATTAATTAATGATGCATTAGAAAAGATTTTAGTGCGTACGCGCAATATGCAGCAAGCGAAAAGTGTGTTATTACAATCCATTGCATCTGTAGACATTATTAAGAAAAATAATGAAAAGTTAACAGAGGCAATTCGTAATGCAATTACGATGACGCAAAACGTTGTAACAGTTTCTGCTGCTATCCAGTTAGCATTAACAAATCAACGTAAAACAATTGATGCAGTGAATGCAACAAATGAAGCAATTGAGTCTATGGTATTAAGTAATTCTCAGGCATTAAAACAAAATACAGAAGAAACAACGAAATTACTTGAAAATCCTGCAATTAGCATGGATAAATTACGTGAATCATTCCAAAACGTATTCGCTGCAATTGAAGCTTCTGAAAAATCGTCAGAACGTATTATCGAGTCAAGTAAGAAGTTTGTTATTGAACTAGACACATTTAATGATGAAATGAAACAAAAACTCATTCAGCGCCCAAGAAAATAGCAGACTTTTAGAGGAGGTGAAAAAATGAGTTTTATTCAAACTGTATTATTACTACTCGGTACATTGTTTTTAATCGCATTTACTGTCGTTGTTTTAGTTGTATATTTCGGACGTAAACTGTATTTTTCGTGGACGAAGCCATATAAAAGAGCACACGATTCTTTAGATAAGTTATCGAATAAATCATTACCGTTTCTACAAGAATTTACACAACATCCACTCTTTTATCGTTGGATTCGTACGGAAGGAAAGAAAGAACAACATATATTAAACACGCTTTTCTGTGCATCGGGTCAACGTACGAGAGAGCAAGTATTCTCAATGTTACCGAAAGAAAAACAGAAAAAAGTACATGTAATGGCAAAAACGACGAAAAAGCTTACTAATGAAGATATTGATGTAGCAGCGATGAAAGTAAAAGATTTTTTAAGACAAGAAACGCAGCAAACAGTAAAACCGACAGATTTATCGTTTTATAAATTGTATTTTTATGATCGATATCCAGATGCATTAAATACAATTCAAGCGTATAAACGCTCAATAAATCCTTCATTACAACGAACGGTTGATGATATTACAATTTCAGTATTAAATGCTTTGCCATATTATCAAGAGCAGCGTATGTTTGAACAGCAACATAAACTTGAAACGTTCTTAATGAAAGATTTAACGGCGATGCTATCGTTAGTCGTACAATTACCACCTTCACAACGACCAGAAAAAGAAGAAGAGTTAAAAATCTACTTGCAAAATTTCCAAAAAGAAATGGAAGAAGTAGAGCGAGATATTCGTGACTCGATTGATCACGATTTGAATGTGAAGATGAGAGCAGCGACAGAGAAGTTTAAAAATAAGTAAGAGAGATTTCCTTAAAAAAGCTGATAAATATAGCTTTTTTGAGGGATCTCTTTTTATTTTGATAAAAATTATAGTTTAATCAGAAATTGCGGAATTAGTTGAAGTATTAATAAGTAAGTAAAAAGCTTTTATTATGATATTATTATTGCTATACTGACAAATGTTGAAAATGTAAGATTCCAAAAGCAAGTGTTTTTATATAAAAATATCCAAAAAACATGTATAGATAACTAGTTTGGATCTTATGAAATACATAGGTAGAGGAGTATATTTAAATAGTGGATACTTTGTTAATGTTTATTGGGATGATTGCTTTAATTGGAGCAATAGTGTTTTTTATTGGGATGATAGGGACGTTAGTTATAAAGAAATATCGTTCACGCTTGAAAAAATTTGCTATTATTTTTGGTTCATGTTTATCGGTATTTATAGTTTCATTAACCTTAAGTCATATCTTTTATCCAATAACTGCGGAACAACAAGCTGAAATGGATAAGAAAGCAGAAGAAAAGAAGCAATTAGCAGCTAAAAAAGAAGAGGAAAAGAAATCGGAAAAAGAAAAACTAGAAGAAGAAAAAAATGCTGAAAAGACGAAAAAAGAACAAGAGAAAAAATTAGCAGTTGAGGCAAAGGAAAAAGAAAAAGCTGAAAAAGAAGCAGCCGAAAAAGCAGAGGAAGAAAAGAAGATTAAACAAAAGGAAGAAACAGATAGGTTAAAAGCAGAGGAAGCAAAGAAAAAGGCAGAAGAAGAGCAACGTAAGCAAGAAGAGGAAGCAAAGAAAAAAGCAGAAGAAGAGCAACGTAAGCAAGAAGAGGAAGTGAAAAAGAAAGCTGAAGCGGAGGCACGCAAGGCAGAAACACAACAAAAAGTGTTGGAATCAAATTATAGATCAGCATATGCTACTCATAGTAAAAAGCTTACAGATTCTTTAAATCAGACGGGGAATCTATTAATTAATAATAAGATCGGGAATGAAGAATGGACGATTAAATTAGCTGCTAGCTTAATCATGTTACAAGATGTAACTGAAAATCCACCGAATGTTCAGGTGCCTGATAAATTTAAAGAAGTTAATAGTTTATATATGCAGGCTTTAGAGAAATTTAATCAATCTGCGAAATTAACTCCAGAAGCTTTAGATGAAGGAAACACAAATAAAATGCAAAAAGCTACGAATTTAATGAATGATGGCGGAGAAATACTTAAAAGTGCTAACACTTTATTAAAAGAAATTATGTAGTTTAGTATTTAAATGATAGTATGAAAACTACCTATTCTTTTATGAATAGGTAGTTTTTTGTTGTATACTATTTTGCTTTTACAATGGCCTTACTAGAAGCAACACTTTCATTATGCAATCGATCAACCGCAGTTACTACATACGTATATGTTTCTCCAGGAATAGCCGTTTTATCTACATAAATTTCTCCAGGCTTTGTCTTTCTTACAGTAGTAAGTAAATTTTTCGGATTTTGTATATCCACTTCACTTTTTCCATTCACGCGGTAAATAGCGTAATAAGCAGAATCATTCTCTCTATTATCAATGATACCTACAGCAACCCCTTCATCTCTTGGAATGGCACCTTTTAAAGTAGGTTGTTTTGGTGGTTCATGATCAAGCCAAGGCATAGGTGGGACTAATGCAGGATGTTTATATATGTCTTTTGAGAGTCTATCTTTCACTCCAAGTGGATTATTATTAATGTCTTTTAAGCTAAAATGCATACTACCTTTAATTTGAGGGAATAGCCGGTTTAATGCAATCTGTCTTGGATATTCTTCAGGATCAGACCAAGCGGGGACAGAATTATTATTAATTTTATAGGCTGCCTGACCAATGTATAGGTGGATCGGTTTATTATTTGTTTCTTTTACCCACCAATCTACTAATATGTCATACGCAGCAGGAGTGAAACCTATATTCCAATATATTTGCGGTGTGATGTAGTCAATGTAACCTTTTTGTATCCACTCACGTGTATCAGCATAAAGATCATCAAAGTTTCTTTGGCCGGCAGTTGTGTTAGAGCCAGTCGGATCATCAGCTATATTTCGCCATACGCCAAATGGGCTAATGCCAAATTTCACATATGACTTTTCTTGTTTAATAGCAGTATTTAAATCTCTTACAAGTTCATTTACATTGTCACGTCGCCAATCTTCTATATTTGTAAATCTACCGTTATTATATAATTCGTACGTTTTTTGATCGGGGAATTGTTCACCCGCCACTTTATATGGATAAAAATAATCATCCATATGTAATGCATCAACATCGTAATTTTGTACGATTTCTAAAGCACCTTCAGTTATAAACTTTTTTACTTCTGGAATACCGGGGTTGTAATATAATTTTCCGCCATAAGGTACAACCCAATCCGGGTGCTGTCTTGCAGGGTGATTATTTGATAATCGATTTATATCAGTGTGATTCATCGTTATTCGGTATGGATTAATCCATGCGTGGAATTCTATATTTCTTTTATGTGCTTCTTCAATCATAAATGCTAGTGGGTCGTATCCGGGATCTTTTCCTTGTGTACCGGTAATATATTCAGACCAAGGGCCGTAATTGGAAGGATAAAAGGCATCAGCAGTTGGTTTTATTTGTACAATGACTGCATTCATACCAGTGTTTTTTACATCGTCTAATAATTTAATAAATTCTTGTTTTTGATTTTCAATTGGTAAACCAGTTTTTGAGGGCCAATCAATATTAAGAACAGATGCAATCCATACAGCACGTAATTCGTGTTTTTTGTACGTAGTAGTTACTTCAGCATAAGTAAAGTGAGGGGAAATGAAAGAGAAAGGGATGAACAAGATGACGATGCAACATATCATAAATAAACGTTTAACGATCATGTATACGCCTCCCTATCATATGATTATCTAAGATAATATACGAGGCAAGGTTGGCCTTGCAATAGAGAAAATTGTATATTGAAACATTAATTTAATAGGAAAAATATTTTTAATGAAATTTACTTTCAGTATAACTAAATTCTTTTACTTCTTCATATGCTTGTTAGTAAAGTGAAACTTCCTTTCATTTGAAGGGTAGTAAATTATAAGTATAGGAGGATTCATAAATGAAGGTTTTGTTCGTTTGTTCTGGAGGAATGTCCAGTGCAATTGTTGTAAACGCTTTAAAAAAAGAGGCGGAGAAAAAGGGTATGAACATGGAAGTGCATGCGATTGGAACAAATGAGGTAGAGGAAGAAGTAAAGAATGGCTGGGACGTTGTAATGGTTGCACCTCAAGTTAGACATCGATTTGATTCTGTTAAAAAATTCGCAGAAGAGGAAGCTATCCCGTGCGGTATTATACCGCCGCAAGCATATACGCCTCTTGGTGGACCGACTTTATTAAAGACTGTAAATGATTTAATTCGTTAGGGGGAACCGTTATGAATAAGTTTGTCACGTTTCTTGATAAAAACTTATCTGGACCGATGGCAAGACTTTCTGAACAGAGACATTTACAAGCAATCCGTGATGGAGTTATTTCAGCATTACCGTTTATCATCGTAGGAAGTTTCTTTTTAATCGTAGCATTTCCACCATTACCGAAAGATAGCTTCATATCCGTTTGGGCATTAAAGAATCAAACAAGTATATTAATACCATATCGGTTAACTATGTTTATTATGTCTTTATATATAGCATTTGGAATAGGATATAATTTGGCGAAAAGTTATAAACTAGATGCTTTATCAGGAGCACAGCTTGCAGTATGTTCACTGCTATTAACATTAACTCCTGAATTAATTGATAAAAAAGGATTTATGCTTCCGATGACAAATCTCGGAGGTCATGGATTATTCGTGACGATGATTGTTTCTATTTTATCCGTAGAGATTTTAAGGTTTTGTAAGAAGAAAAATGTAATGATTAAAATGCCAGAACAAGTACCGCCATCTGTGTCGCGTTCATTTGAAGCACTTATACCTGCTGCATTCGTTATTATTATTATGAGTCTAGTAACTGTCGTTTTTAGCATTGATTTACACCATGTTGTTGATAAATTAGCAGCACCATTAGTAAAAGCTGGGGATAGTTACTTTGGTGTAATGATTCCAGTGTTTTTAATTACGTTTTTTTGGTCATTCGGAATCCATGGTGTGTCGGTTGTTGGAACTGTTGCTCGGCCATTATGGGAAGTATACCTAGGGAAAAATGGAGAAGCTGTTGCTAGTGGAGCAGATCAATTGCCATTTATTTCACCAGAGCCGTTATATCAATGGTTTATATGGATTGGTGGTTCTGGTGCGACATTAGGGCTTGTATTAGCTATGATTGTATTTGGTCGATCAAAATATTCGAAAGCATTATCAAGAACTTGTATTGTTCCGGGGATTTTTAATATAAATGAGCCAGTCATATTCGGATTACCGATTGTACTAAATCCAATTTTAATTATCCCATTTATCATTACACCACTTGTAACGGCAACTGTTGCATATTCTGCAACTGCAATGGGATTTGTAACACCAACGCATATTATGCCACCGTGGACATTACCTGCTCCAATTGGTGCTTATTTAGCAACAGGTGGGGATTGGCGTGCGATTGTATTAGTTTTTATAAATATAGCAATATCGTTCCTTATATATTTACCATTCTTTAAAATGTACGACAAAAATATGCTTGAAATTGAGAAGAATGGTGAAGGGGAATCTGTTAATCCATAATCTTTATGCTTTAATTTATGAGTGATAGGTATTTTGCCTATCACTTCTTTCACATGAAGTCCAGAGAGGATGAAATGGAATGAATATAAAATTTAGTTATAAAGGTGTATTTTTATTATTATTTGGAGTGATATGTGCGAATTTACTTTTTGTGCCTTTATTAAGAATGCTACATTTATCACAAATGTATAGTATATGGCTCGTTACAAGCATTGCGGCAAGCATTTTGCTTACAATAGTTGTTTCTTTTATTGATGGATCGTTTGCATCGAAAGCTCAGTTGTTTTTTAGATTTATATTATTTTCAATTGGCTGTACGTTTGTAACTTACATGATTGTTTTTTAATAAAGAGGAGGTCATACATGTTATGTATGTTGCAGGGGTAATGTCTGGTACTTCGTTAGATGGTATAGATGTAGCACTCGTTCATATAGAAGGAAGCGGTGTAGGTTCTAAAGTTGAACTCATCCATTTTACTACTGTGCCATTTCGTAATGATATAAAAAATGAGATTCAGCAAGTATTATCAATAAAAAATTCAAATGTCCAACTCATATGTAGTTTGAATTTTAAGTTAGGTTTATGTTTCGCTAAAGCCGTAAAGGAAGTTTGTAAAGAGGCCAATTTTTCTTTGGAACAATTAGATTTGATAGGTTCTCACGGACAAACGATTTACCATCAGCCAAAGCCAGAAGGTAATATGATATCTTCCACATTGCAAATTGGGGAACCTGCAGTAATAGCATATGAAACGAATACGACGGTTATTTCTAATTTTCGAACGATGGACATGGCAGCTGGGGGACAAGGTGCACCACTTGTACCATATTCAGAGATTATTTTATATCGTCATCCAACTAAAAATAGACTACTACAAAATATCGGTGGGATTGGTAATGTTACCGTAATACCAAGTCAAAAAAGTGATCAGAATGTTATAGCTTTTGATACTGGTCCGGGTAATATGATAATTGATGAAGTATGTCAAAGGTTATTTCAGTTGCCATATGATCAAAATGGTAAAATTGCAGAACAGGGTGAAGTTGTAGATGAAATTTTGACATATTGTATGAATCATTCATTTTTGAAAATGAATCCACCGAAATCAACTGGTAGAGAACAGTTTGGTGAAGAGTTTGTAAGTCAGTTATTGAAGCGGTATGAAAAGCATAGTAAAGAAAATATATTAACGACTGTCACGATGTTTACAGCAAGTTCAATTGTTCATCATTATAAGGAGTTTATTCTGCCATATTATGAAATTGATGAGGTAATTTTAGGCGGTGGCGGCAGTTATAATGACACACTTGTTGAAATGATACGGTATGGATTGAAGGATGAAAAATGTACAATATTCATTCAAGAAGATATAGGCTATTCTTCAGAGGCGAAAGAAGCAATCGCCTTTGCCATTTTAGCAAACGAAACGTATCATCGTAATCCGAGTAACGTGCCGAGTGCAACAGGTGCAAAGAAATCTGTAGTTTTAGGGAATGTAACGTACCCTTCAATATGAAGAAAATGAGGAGAACGTATATGAAGTATATGATTGGAATAGATGGCGGGGGAACGAAGACAGAAGCAATTGCATTTGATAAAGACGGAAATGAACTTGTAAGAGCTACTAGTGGATTTGGGAACATATTAATAGATTTTGAAGAAGCTCTTGTGCATATTATGGAAGCAATTGATCAATGCCAGAAAAGTGTAGTGAAAGAGCGTTGCGTTTGTATTTGTTTAGGATTAGCAGGTATAAGCGGAGTAAATACAAATGAATTAACATTACGTCTAAAAAAGAAGTATGGAATACAAATTGAAGTTTTTAATGACGCAATGATCGCACATGCAGCTACTTTAAAAGGCAAAGATGGAATTTTAACGATTGGCGGTACAGGTGCAATTTGTATTGGAAAGAAAGGAGAAGTGTATGAGTATAGCGGCGGATGGGGACATATTTTAGGAGATGAAGGAAGCGGATATTGGATTGGATTACAAGCTTTAAAGAGAATGGCAAATCAATTGGATCAAGGAATTAGACTCTGTCCATTAAGCATAAGAATTCAAGACGAGTTTCAACTTTTGACAGCGTCTCATATAAAAAGGCTAGTATATAGATCTTCAAAAGATAAAGTTGCAGCAATCACACCATTCGTTATTCGAGAAGCTAGAAATGGAAATGATGCTGCACATGAAATTATGATGCAAGCTGGAAAGGAATTAGCAAGGATTACGATAGATGTTTATAACAAGATGCAGCTTGATTTATTAGTTTCAATTGCGGTAAGTGGCAGCATATTGCGTTTCGTTCCTGAAATATATGATGAATTTAAGAAATGCTGTGAGAAAAGTGTAGGAGAAGTTACATTTGTATTACAATCCGAACCAGCAGTGAAAGGAACATATTATTTAATGAAAAATATGTATTTTAAAAAATAGCTGTATGAGAATTTTTGTATGAATTGTAAATATATGATGTTAAAATGTATAAAGGGATGTGGATAAAAAGTACAATATACATAGTTTTTGAATATTGTATAAGTACTCCTACGTAGAAAGTGAATGATTATATGATTAATAGTATGCAGTTTTTGTATTTGGTCGCTTCTTATTTATTTGGAAACATATTGACTGCTTATATAGTAACGAAATGGAGACATGACGTTGATATTCGGAATGAAGGAAGCGGAAATCCCGGCGCAAGAAATATGGGACGTGTATATGGAAAAGGGTATTTTATCGTTACATTTTTAGGTGATGCAATTAAAGGGGCAATCGTAGTTTCTATTGCAGAATACCTTTTTGGAGATTCTACATTTGTAATGTTAGCTTTACTAGCTGTTTTACTTGGACATATTTATCCAATTGTATTTAAAGGCAAGGGTGGAAAAGGCATATCAACTTTTATTGGAGGATTAATCGCATTTGATTACTTGATAGCGCTTACCCTTGTTGCTGTTTTCATTATATTTTATTTAATCTTTAAAGGATTTACTAAGCCAGGGTTAATTACAATTGCTTGTTTACCAGTTTGCATGATTTTGTATTCTTATTCTATTGTTACGACTATTTTAAGTGCTCTTATCATTGTGCTTATTTTATATGTAAATCGAGACTGAAACGAACTTTTAATAAGTGGAGGAAATCTCCACTTATAATTTTTATCAAACACATAAAGGAGATAAGGCATGGGGTTAATTTATAAAGTTGCTGATCAAGATTGGGAATTTGAACGTATACATAAATTGAATTATAAAACATTTGTAGAAGAAATTCCGCAACATGAAGAAACGAAAGATCGTGTTCGTATAGATCGGTTTCATGATGAAAATACATATTTAATTTGTTTAGATGAAGATAAGTTAGTAGGTATGGTTGCATTGCGAGGAAAACGACCATTCTCGTTAGATTATAAAATTTCAAATTTAGATTTTTATTTGCAAGAACATGGAGAAAACATGTATGAAATTCGTTTACTTTCAGTAGAACGTGAATATCGAAATGGAAGAGCATTGTTAGGATTAATTCGCTTTTTACATCGTTATTTGCTTCTAAACGGATATGAATTGGCACTCATTTCTGCGACAACACGTGAACTACCTTTATATGAGCAAATGGGGTTCAAATCTTTCCATACGTTAGTTGGTACAGAAGAAGCAGCCTTTCAGCCAATGTATGTTACTCCTGCTATGTTTGAAGAGTCGAGTGTTGGGGGGATTATGACGAAAGAATATACATTTTTACCTGGTCCAGTAGATATTGAAGAGAATGTTCGAAAGGCTTTTTCTACTAAGCCGATTTCACATCGTTCTAAGTCATTTCATGTGACGATGGAAAATGTAAAAAAACGTTTACTACAAATGACAAAAGCAAAACGTGTGCAAATCATGTTAGGAACAGGGACGTTAGCAAATGATGCCATTGCTTTACAGTTACGCTCTTTAAAAGGAAATGGACTAGTATTAACGAATGGGGAATTTGGCAATAGATTAGTTAGACACGCAACACGCGCGCAATTACATTTTGATACGTATAAAAAGGAAATGGGACAACCATTTATTTCTACAGAATTAGAACAAATAATGGAAGCTGGAAATTATGAGTGGCTTTGGTTTGTTCACCATGAAACATCTACCGGAATGTTAAATGATTTAGACGAGTTAAATGCATTATGTGAAAAGTATAAAGTGAAACTATGTGTAGATTGTATTAGCTCAATTGGAGCGATACCGATAGATTTAAAGAGTGTATATTTTGCGAGCGGCGTTAGCGGAAAGGCAATTAAATCGTTTACTGGATTATCTTTCGTTTTTCATAATCATAATGTGAAAGTAAACGAGACTTTACCGGCCTATATGGACATTGGTATGTATGAAGAAAATGAAAGTATTCCATATTCACATTCATGGAATTTAATTTATGCATTGCAAGAAGCGTTGAAGAGATTTGAAGATGAAAAAGCATTTGTAAAAATTAAAGAGACATATGATTATATGGAAGAAGCTATTACTAGTATAGGCTTAAAACTTGTTTCACCTAAAGAACATGCCGCACCAATTATACTTACGATTCAATTAAATGGAGATCTTTCTTCTAAAGCGGTCGGTGATGCGTTAGCGTTACAAGGATATATCGTCCATTATGAATCAGCGTACTTACAAAATAATAACTGGATCCAAATTGCATGCCTGAATCATTATAAAGAACGTGATATGAAAAGGATGTTGAATTGTTTACAACTGTGTGTATTACAGAGTGAGGTACATATTTAAAGACTTTTTCTTAATATAGAGGGTTTCGTATAAAGGGGCTACGACTTACGAAAACTTAGGAATAGAACATTGGAAGAGGTGTTAGTATGATAACTAAAAAACTACCATTACATATAGACGATATTAAAAAAGCGCAAAACATTTTGGATAGAAATGCTCGTAAAACTCCATTAGTAAAATCATTTTACTTGACTAGTAAAACAGGCGGAGAAATTCACTTGAAATTAGAAAATATGCAATTAACAGGTTCGTTTAAATTCCGTGGTGCGTTTAACAAAATGTCACAGCTGACAGATCAAGAAAAAGAGAGGGGAGTAATTGCTTGTTCTGCTGGTAATCATGCGCAAGGAATTGCTTTATCAGCTCATTTACTCGGTATTAAAAGTAAAATTATTATGCCAATTTCTGCACCTCAGGCGAAAGTTGAAGCAACAAAAGGATATGGATCTGAAGTGATTTTACATGGTGAAACCTTTGATGATGCAAAGGCAAAATGTGAAGAGATAATAAGAGAAACAGGTGAAACATATTTACATCCATATGATGATGTAGAGGTAATGGCTGGTCAAGGTACAATTGGATTAGACATTCTTGATGATATGTGGGATGTAGATACTGTCATTGTACCAATAGGTGGAGGCGGAATTATTTCTGGTATTGCTGTAGCATTGAAATCTTTTAATCCATCAATCAATATAATTGGTGTACAAGCAGAAAATGTTCATGGGATGAAGGCTTCTTATGACAAAGGTACGATTGTAGAGCATTATGAGGCACCTACAATAGCAGATGGTTGCGCAGTTAAAATACCTGGTAACTTAACTTTTGAAGTAGTAAAAGAATTAGTAGATGATATTGTAACAGTATCAGAAGGTGAATTAGAAGTAGCGATGAAAGACTTATTACAACGTGGTAAAGCTGTTGTAGAAGGGGCTGGCGCATTAGCTACTGCTGCTCTACTTGCAGGGAAAGTTGATAGTTATATAAAAGGGAAAAAAGTAGTAGCTGTTATATCTGGTGGGAACGTGGACTTACAGCGCATATCAAGTGTATGTGAGCACTTTTTTGTCGCTAATGAAGTGAAATAGTTTTATAAAAGAAGAGCTAAGAGAAATAGTCTTAGCTCTTACTTTTTGTCTACCGTTTACTGTAAGTAGCAATAACCTTGCAGAATTTGCTTTTTAATGAATTGTTTTATTTAAGCCCCTATTTTTACACATATCTTTAATGTCACAATAATTATTTCAATATTGTCGAAACGTAAGCAGAAATTTAATATAATAGTTGTAACGTGCTAATGAGCGGTGAGGAGGGCAGGTCATGAATAAAGAAGAACAGGTCATGAACGGTTTTAGGGAATTATATAATAAGCTGGTTTGGCTTAATAAAGATAAGATGGAAGACGGTCTTAAAGGTTTTAAATCTTCTGAAGTCCACTGCATTGAATATATTGAAAACAATGCAGATTCTAACGTGACACAACTCGCAGAGGCTTTTTATGTAACTCGTGGTGCTATAAGTAGGATGACTAAGAAGCTCATGAAAAAAGGCCTTATTGAAAGCTATCAAAAGTCAGAGAATAAAAAAGAGATCTATTTTAAGCTTACTGAACAAGGGAAAGAAATTTATAAAATACATGAAGACTTGCACAAAGAGTTTCAAGAGCGGGATAAAGTCGTATTTGAGCAAGTAACTGAAAAAGAATTCGACAGTATAATTAGCTTTGTGGAAAAGTATAGTAGACATTTGGATGCAGAAATAAAGAAACAGGGTATACATATTAAGTCGTAATAAATTTAAATAATAAAAAGGTAGCCTTACTCCTGAGAATAGGCTGCCTTTTTATTATTGTGTTTTTGTTGACTAATCAACAAAACAGAGTTATTATTTTGTTGACAAAGCAACAAAATTTTTAAGGAGAGAAATTAAATGTCTATATTTAGATCACAAAATGAAAGGAAAACTGAAAAAAGCATAGATAAACATGCTTTACTATTCGGACTTATTTCTGTATTTCTTTGTGGTATAGGTTTCAGTATCATCATGCCTGTAGTGCCATTCTTAGTGCAACCTTATATAAATAGTACGGAAGAACAGGCTTTATTTGTTACACTACTGACCTCTGTTTATGCGGTCTGCGTATTTTTTGCTGCTCCTGTACTTGGAGCTTTGAGCGATAAATATGGCCGTCGCCCCTTACTTTTAATATGCCTGTTCGGTTCTGCAATTGGGTACTTAGTTTTTGGAATAGGAGGAGCTTTATGGGTACTATTTGCTGGACGCATAATAGAAGGAATAACAGGCGGGAGCATAAGTACGATCTTCGCATATTTTGCAGACATTATCCCCCCAGAGCAGAGAACGAAATACTTTGGATGGGTGAGTGCAGTTGTAGGTGCGGGGACTATTATTGGACCAACTCTTGGGGGGGTACTTGCAAAGTTTGGTCATTCTGTACCTTTATACTTTGGAGCGCTCATAACTTTATTAAATGTTTTATATGGCATGAAATATATGCCTGAGAGTCTTGATAAAAATAATAGGTTAACAGAGATTACTTTTGTAAGGTTGAATCCTTTTGCACAGCTAGCAAACATACTTTCCATGAAAAATTTAAAATGGTTACTTGTCTCAGCGTTTTTACTATGGATACCTAACGGATCTTTACAAGCAATTTTCACTCAATTTACGATGGATACTTTTAATTGGCAGCCTGCACTAATCGGAATTATGTTTTCAATTATGGGCTTTCAAGACATTATTTCACAAGCTTTTATAATGCCAAAACTTTTGATCAAGCTTAGTGATAAACAAATAGCGATACTTGGAATGGTATCGGAGATTATTGGCTACAGTTTTATTGCAGTGTCTGCTTTGTTTTCCTTATATCCACTTTTAATCGTTGGGATGTTACTGTTTGGTTTTGGTGATTCAATTTTCGGGCCTTCATTCAATGGGATGCTCTCAAAGTCTGTCAGTTCTAGTGAACAAGGAAGGATACAAGGTGGTAGTCAATCTATTCAAGCTTTAGCAAGAATGATTGGTCCAATTATTGGGGGACAAATCTATGTATCACTCGGCCATGCAGCACCTGCTTTTATGGGGATGATTCTTATAGTAGCGGCAATAGTAGTTTTATATAGGGGGACGCATGTAACTGCATAAAAACGAATGATAGGGTGTCGGAACTTAAGAATAAGTGCTGGCACCCTAATTTTCTAAGGGTAAAGAGCTAAGAGAATTTCTGTTGTTTCTGACACGATTTATCCTGTAAAAGTGCAATTCATGCAGGATAATATTTAGTGGCTGCAAAGAGTTTACCTTAATTAAAGATTGGTTGTCGTTGAAACTAGAAAAGTTAGGGTAAATGACTAACTATTTTAAGTCACGCCTGAGCTCAAGTAAATAATGACTCCATTTTTATTTTACTCTTTTCTCGAATTTCAGCGTCGGCATGGCGCATTACAAATTTATGCGCAATAGCAATTGCTAAAACATCATCTAATAAGCCAATCCCAATAATAGCAGCTATATCTGGAATGAAGTCGATTGTTAGCACGTAATAGGATAAAGCGACTAATATGATAAATTTCGCTTTAGTAGGTAGCTCTTTTTTTCTCATTGTGTAGTATAAAATAATACTTTCATATACGCTAGATTTACCGAGATCTGCTGAGCTTTTCTTGAATTTTTTCCAAAGTGTTTGTTTCTCCATATAAACACTCCTTTTACAAAAAATAGATTTTTTAAAAGGATAGACAAAGAAGTGAGGAAATAATCAATTGTATTGGTTTTCTTATTGTATATTTCCATAAAAATAAGGAATTACCTGTTCAAAATAATAGAATGTTGGTTATGTAACGACTCACAGTGTTTTGTTACATAAGTATGTACAGTAAAATGTATGTGGATGATTTATTAATTATTAAACATTAAATAATGGGTATGGGGGAGGAAAAATGAAAATAATAGAACTACCAATTGAATTCGAATTTAATGGACAAAAACAATGTATTTATCCAAGTTTAATTATATTACATAATGAATTAACATTAGTCGATACAGGATATCCAAGTTTTTTACCTTTAATTGAAAATGCAATTTTAAAACATGAATATGAGATGAAAAACTTAAAAAATATAATTATTACTCATTATGATGACGATCATATAGGGGCTTTATATGATTTGAAAGTGAAATATCCTCACGTTAATATTATTGCTAGTGAAATTGAATCCCACTACATTGAAAGTAGGTAGTTCAACTCCATCTGTTACATATGACCTCATTAATTTTTTATCATTTTTCAGTAAAGCTTGTTTAAATTCACTTATCACATTTGTTTGAGCTTTTGCCATAATAATTGAGGTCGATTGAAAATATAGTAAGAAAAATACGCAAAAAATCTTTATGCATGTATTGGTCAATTTCATCACCCTGTAACTATATTTCCATAACATTGAAATATATATGTATAGGAGGGGAGAAAATGAGTTTATTGTTTGATGTAATTGCAGATATCATTTTATTTTACCCTCGAAATGACATGAAATTAAAACATAATATTGCAAAATTAAGTGAATTAGAGTGGTTTCGAAAGCTACACGAAGATACAAAGTATACAAAATTAATTTGGAGTAATAGAAAAATTAAGAAGTTTATTTTGTCTACTACTAATATGGAGGCATTAATTAATTCCGAGAAAAAACAAAAAGAATTTGTCCACCTAGTACACGATGAATATAAAAAAAGAAGATAAGAATTTTTTTATTTTTCATATTTAGCGAAACAAATGGTACAATGAAAGCTAATGTGAAAAATAAGGAAAAGAAGTGGTCTATTTGAAAAACTTTTTAGAATTAGGAATTAGTGAAACGTTTAATCATACATTACGTGAAAATGGAATTACAGAAGCAACACCAATTCAGGAGAAGGCAATTCCTGTTATTATGTCTGGTAAGGATATTATTGGGCAGGCAAAAACAGGCACGGGTAAAACATTAGCATTTGTGTTACCGATTTTAGAAAAAATCGATCCAGAGTGTAGTGATGTTCAGGCTTTAATTGTTGCACCAACAAGGGAACTAGCACTGCAAATTACGAATGAAATTAAAAAAATGCTTGTTCAAAGAGATGATATTAATGTTCTAGCGATTTATGGTGGTCAAGATGTAGCACAGCAATTGAGGAAATTAAAAGGCAATACACATATTGTTGTTGCGACACCAGGACGATTATTAGATCATATACGACGTGAAACAATTGATTTAAGTAATCTTTCAACGATTGTATTAGACGAAGCGGATCAAATGCTTTATTTCGGTTTCTTATATGATATTGAAGATATTTTAGATGAGACACCTGGTAGTAAACAAACGATGTTATTCTCAGCAACGATGCCAAAAGATATTAAAAAATTGGCGAAACGTTATATGGATGAGCCGCAAATGATTCAAATACAAAGTGAAGAAGTAACGGTAAATACAATTGAGCAGCGTGTCATTGAGACGACAGATCGTGCAAAGCCGGATGCACTTCGTTTTGTTATGGATCGTGATCAGCCATTTTTAGCAGTTATTTTCTGTCGTACAAAGGTTAGAGCAAGTAAGCTATATGATGATTTAAAAGGGAGAGGTTATAATTGTGCTGAACTTCATGGTGATATACCTCAAGCGAAACGTGAAAGAGTTATGAAGAGTTTCCGCGAAGCTAAAATTCAGTACTTAATTGCGACTGATGTAGCAGCTCGTGGACTTGATGTAGATGGTGTAACACACGTATTTAACTATGATATCCCTGAAGATGTAGAAAGCTATATTCACCGCATTGGCCGAACAGGACGTGCAGGTGGATCAGGTCTTGCAATTACGTTCGTTGCAGCGAAAGATGAAAAACATTTAGAAGAAATTGAAAAAACGCTTGGTGCACCACTGCAAAGAGAAATAATCGAACAACCGAAGATAAAACATGTTGATGAAAATGGAAAACCGGTACCAAAGCCGGCTCCAAAAAAATCAGATCAATATCGTCAAAGAGATAGCCGTGAAGGTTCAAGAAGTGGTTCTAAAGGTGGCCGAAGAAACGATTCAAGAAATAGTTCGAGAAATGATAGTAACCGATCATTTAATAAGCCAAGTAATAAGAAAAGTAGTGCAAAGCAAGGTCAGCAAAGACGTGGCCGTTAAATAGTTAGTATTCAAAAATAGTCGCAAAGCGTTGCGGCTATTTTTTGCTTCTATGCAACGAAGTCGATATAAGCACAAGAGTGATTGCATAGAAATAATCTTTGAAATTTCATTTACCGTATTAATAAATTTAAAATTCATAAAGGAAATAGAAAGTAAGATGGTGTATATGTACAATAACAGGAAACTTTTTACTAACTAAGCATATAATTTAAATAGACCAACAGTCGGTCTAGCGGGAAGGAGAACTTGAATGCGAATAGTAAAGGAGTATGAGGAGCGTAGAAAAGAAATTTTAGAAACGGCTGAACGCTTGTTTGTTACGAAAGGTTATACGAAAACAACAGTAAATGACATTTTAAAAGAGATAGGGATAGCAAAGGGGACGTTTTATCACTATTTTAAGTCGAAAGAAGAAGTAATGGATGAAATCATTATGAGGATCATTAAAGAAGATGTTGCTAAAGCGAAAGTAATTGTCTCTAATCCCAATATCCCAGTGTTAGAAAAGTTATTTCGAGTTTTAATGGAGCAATCGCCAAAATCAGGGGATGTAAAAGATAAAATGATTGAGCAATTTCATCAACCAAATAATGCGGAAATGCATCAAAAAAGTATAGTGCAATCCATTATTCATTTATCTCCTGTTTTAGCAGAGATTTTAGAACAAGGAATCGATGAAGGTGTATTTTCTACACCATACCCACAAGAAACGATTGAACTATTACTATCCTCCGCGCAAGTCATATTTGATGATGGGTTATTCCAATGGAAACCGGAAGAAATGATGAGAAGAGCGAAAGCTTATATTAAAATGATGGAAGTATCTGTTGGAGCGAAAGAAGGATCCTTTGATTATATGATGGAGGTTTTAATGAAGCAGAAATAATGCTTTTTTGTTTGTTTATTATAGACCGACAGTCGGTCTAAATTAAGGGAAGGGTGTGATTATAATGTCTATTAGTATAAAACCTTCGATGAAAGATTTTTATTTAATGGTGAGTGGACAAATTATTACTATTTTAGGTTCAACACTTTTACGTTTTGCTCTGTCATTATATGTGCTAGATATAACAGGGCGTGCTGATATATTCGCAGGATTATATGCGGTAACGAGTATTCCGTTTTTGCTAGCTCCTCTTGGCGGTGCGATAGCAGATCGTTTCAATCGCCGTAATGTAATGGTTATATTTGATTTTATAAACGCTGCGATTGTATTAAGTTTTATAGTTTTGTTATTTACTGGATCTGTATCTATTTTATCGATTGGAACAATTATGTTTTTACTAGCGATCATTAGTGCAATGTACGCACCGGTAGTAATGGCCAGTATTCCGCAATTAGTTCCAGAGAAAAAGTTAGAACAAGCGAACGGTATCGTAAATGGTGTGCAAGCGTTATCTAATATAGTTGCTCCTGTATTAGGAGGAATATTGTACGGCATAATTGGTTTGAAAATGCTCGTCATAATAAGCTGTCTTGCTTTCTTTTTATCTGCGATTTTAGAAATGTTTATTACAATACCTTTTATAAAGAGAGTGCAAGAAAGTCATATCATACCGACAATTGTAAAGGATATGAAAGAAGGGTTTATATACGTTTTAAAACAGCCATTTATTTTGAAATCTATGCTTCTAGCCGCATTACTAAATTTAATACTGACGCCGCTATTTGTTGTTGGTGCTCCAATTATTATACGAGTCACAATGGAAAGTAGCCACACGTTATATGGAATTGGAATGGGATTGATCGATTTTGCTACTATAATAGGTGCATTATCAATAGGTTTTTTTGCGAAAAAGCTACAGATGAAAACATTGTATTATTGGATGATTTTAATAGCTTTATTAGTAATACCAATGGCACTATCAGTTACACCATTTATTCTTAATTTAGGATACTATCCACCATTTATCCTCTTTATACTTTCTTCTATTCTAATTGCAATGATCATGACAATTGTATCCATCTATGTGATTACTGTAGTTCAAAAGAAAACACCAAATGAAAACTTAGGAAAAGTAATGGCAATTATAACAGCGGTATCCCAATGTATGGCACCGATTGGGCAAGTCGTTTATGGTTTTATGTTTGAAGAATTCAGTATGAAAATTTATTTACCTATATTAGTTATTAGTTTCATAATGTTATTAATAGCGGTTGTGACGAAGAAAATACTATCCAATGAAGGGAACTAGCTTAATATGATTAGGAGAATGTTAAAAAGAGATTTCTCTCAAAATAAAATGATAATTACCATTTTATTTATGTTTATCATGTTATCAAGTCTTTTAATGGCTAGTGCTTCAAGTAACGTTATAAATCTATTGAACTCAATGGAGCAATTGGTTAAAGTATCAAACGCACCGCATTTCGTACAAATGCATGCCGGAGAAGTAAATCAAAAGTCAATTGATTCCTTTGTAGAAAAAACTCCGTTTGTAAAAAAACAACAAACGGCTGAGATGGTCCAAATAAACGGATCTAACATTTTTATAAAGAAGAAAAATGAAGCGGAACATAATAGTGTAATGGACATAAGCTTCGTTAAACAAAATAGTAAGTTTGATTTTTTATTAAATTTAAATAATGAAGTGGTTGATGTTAGGAAAGGGGAAATAGGTGTACCCATTTATTATATGCAAAAATATAATTTGCGTATTGGAGATAAAATATGGGTTGATAAAAATAAGAATGAACTAGAATTTACTATTTCAGCATTTGTTCGTGATGTTCAAATGAATCCATCAATTGTTAGTTCAAAACGATTCGTAATAAGCAATGAAGATTTCAAAAGAATAAAAAGGAATTTTGGAGAAAGCGAATATCTTATTGAATTCCAGCTAACTGATGTAAATAAAATAAATGAATTTGAAAATCTATACGAGTCATCGAACTTACCCCAAAAAGGTCCCTCTATTACGTATTCACTATTTAAAACACTCAATTCATTAACAGATGGAATAATAGCTGCGGTACTTATCATAATAAGTGCATTATTAATGTTAATTGCAATGTTATGTATTAGATTTACGATTACTACTTCGATGGAAGAAGATTATCGGGAAATTGGTGTTATGAAAGCTATTGGCATTACAAGTAAAGATATTCAAAAACTATATGTAACAAAATATGTTGTTATTTCAGCTGGTGGGTGTATATGTGGATATATACTTTCCCTATTTGTTACAAAGATATTCACTTCGAATATCACTCTTTATATGGGGGCAGCAGATAAAAGTATTTTACACAATGTTGTGCCATTCATAATTACAACACTGTTATTTTTAGTCGTTATCTTGTTCTGTCGTATCATTTTACGGAAATTTAGGGGAATTACAGCAATAGATGCTTTACAATCAAGAGATAAAATAGGGAAAAGAAAGATTAGAAACTCTTTTTCACTCAATCGATCTAAATTTAAAAATGTAAATATATTTATTGGTATACAAGATGTTATAAAAAGATTTAAGTTATATCGCGTATTAAGTATCGTATTAATAATAGCTGTGTTTATGATTGTTGTACCTGTTAACTTTTTGTATACGATTCAGTCACCGAAGTTTGTTAATTATATGGGAACAGGAAAAAGTGATATTCGAATAGATTTACAGCAAACTGAAAATATAGAGAAACGATTTAAGGACGTTATATCATATTTACGAAATGATGATGAAGTAGAAAAATATGCAACATTTGTAACGAGTACATTTAAAATGGTAAGCGCTGATGGTACACATGAAAACTTACATGTAGAAGTGGGAGACTTCACTACATTTCCATTAGACTATATGCAAGGTAGGGCACCAAAAAATGAAAATGAAATTGCTCTTTCTTATATGAACACAAATGAATTAAAAAAGAATGTAGGGGATTCTATCGTTTTATTTGTTGATGGGAAAGAGAAAACACTTACGATTAGTGGTATGTATCAAGATGTAACAAATGGCGGGAAAACAGCTAAAGCGAACTTTTCTTATAATAACGAAAACATATTATGGTATGTAGTAAATGTAGATTTAAAGTCTAATGTTGATTTGCAAGAAAAAGTGAAGGAGTATAAACAAAATTTTAGTTCTGCAAAAATAACAGATACGGATGATTATTTAACGCAAACTTTAGGAGAGACAATTAAACAATTAAGACTCGTGACTCAGGTGGCTATTTTGATTGCGATATTGATATCAGTTTTAATTACTGCAATGCTTTTTAAAATGTTATTAGCAAAAGATTCTTCGCAAATTTTAATTATGAAAAATATCGGTTTTTCTAGTAAAGATATTCGTATACAGTATATAACACGTTCTATCGTCATTGTATTATTAGGCATTGTGATAGGGACATGTATAGCTGCTACGTTTGGTGAAATGTTAGTAAGTCGGTTAGGCTCATTTATGGGAGCAGCTCATATAAAGTTTGTCGTAAATCCTATCGTTTCTTATATAATATGCCCAGCGATATTATTTATATGTGTGACTGCACCAACACTTTTCAGTAGTTTTACTATAAAGCACACAAACGATGTAAAGCCAAATGGGGAGTAGGGGTGTAAAACTTGAAAAAAATTGTAGAAGTAAAGCAAGTAAACAAAACATATTCAATAGATGGAAATGCAAATTATCACGTGCTAAAAAATATAGATTTAGAGGTTTATGAGGGAGAATTTGTATCGGTTATGGGGCCTTCTGGTTCTGGGAAATCGACGTTACTATATAATATTAGTGGAATGGATCAAATGTCATCAGGAAGTGTGAAAATTGGTGGTAAAGAAATATCTTGTATGAAAGAAGAAGCGTTAGCCAAGTTGCGCCTTACTGAAATAGGATTTATTTTTCAGCAGAGTAACCTTCTTAGAAACTTGAATCTATTTGATAATATCATTTTGTCAGCATATTTAGCGAAGTGTGAGAGTAAGAAAATAGTAAATAAACGTGCTCTAGCGCTAATGGGGAAAATGGGGATAAGTGATATAGCGTCTCATTATATAACCGAAGCATCTGGAGGGCAATTACAAAGAGTTTCTATTTGTAGAGCGCTCATTAATAATCCAAATATTATTTTTGCTGATGAGCCAACGGGTGCTCTAAATTTAAAATCAACAGAAGAGGTAATGCAAATTTTATTAAATATTAACCGTGATGGAACGACTATTATGTTAGTGACTCATGATGTAAAGGTAGCAGCGAAAACAGAAAGAGTTCTTTTTATGGCGGACGGAGAAATTGTGAGTGAAATACAGTTAGGTAAGCTTAGGAACGATGATTTAAAAGCGCGAGAAGAGAAGTTGTTAAAATGGTTAGCTATACTTGGATTTTAAAAAGAAAAACTCCTATTGAATGTAGGAGTTTTTCTTTTTGTCTGAAAGTTCTAAAAGATGTATAATGATTTTCTGACTATTTAAATTTGGAGGGATACAAGTGAAAAATGAAACGTTGCATAATCAAGAAGATATTATTAAAATGCTTGATTCATTATTAAGACCAGCAGAACCATTTTGGAATGAATTTTATGCGAATAGAGAAAAAGATGTTCCGTTTTTTGAAAACGTTCCAGATGAGAACCTAGTTTCGTATATAAATAAAAATTGGGTTTCAAAAGGAAAAGTACTAGAACTTGGATGTGGTCCGGGTAGAAACGCAATTTATCTAGCAAATGAAGGGTTTGATGTAACGGCAGTGGATTTATCTATAGAAGGCATTAAATGGGCGAAAGAGCGGGCTTTAGCAAAAGGGATAGAAATTGAATTTATTTGTGATTCAATTTTTAATTTAGAGGTCCAAAATGAATTTGATTTTGTATACGATTCGGGTTGTTTACATCATATTCCACCACATAGAAGAATAAATTATGTGGATTTAATTAAAAACTCATTGAAATCAGGTGGTTATTTCGGATTAACATGTTTTGCGGCAGGCGATTTAGATGAGCGAAATGGCTCAGAAATAACAGATTGGGACGTATATAGAGGATGGAGTCTGCAAGGTGGTCTGGCTTATTCGGAAGAGAAATTAAGAGAGGTATTTAAGGGATTTGAAGTGATTGAAATTAGAAAAATGAAGCAAATTGAACAACCGAATATTATGTTTGGAGAATCATTTCTTTGGACAGCATTATTTAAGAAGAAATAAGGAAGTAGATAATTGACAAACTCATCGTTTTTATAGACAATACACTTACGGGAAAATACGTTCGGTTTTGCTGGCCGATGTATATTTTGCATAAATACATAACAAGGGGTTGTCTCTGTATGAGTAACACAAATCAAAAAATCACTACATTTTTAATGTTTGAAGGCAAAGCTGAAGAAGCGATGAATTTTTACACATCACTATTTGATCAATCAGAAATTGTAAGTATCTCTCGCTACGATGAAAATGGACCTGGTAAAGAGGGTACTGTAATTCAGGCAACATTTACGTTACACGGGCAAGAATTCATGTGCATAGATAGTTATGTAAATCATAATTTTACATTTACACCAGCTATGTCTCTTTATGTAACTTGTAATACGGAAGAAGAAATTGAAACGGCTTTTAATAAACTAGCGGAGGATGGAGCAGTACTTATGCCTTTAGGTGCCTATCCGTTTAGTAAAAAATTTGGTTGGTTAAATGATAAGTATGGTGTGTCTTGGCAGTTAACGCTTGCGGAATAAATTGTAATTGATTTGTTTAATGAGTGTAGTTAAGAGGTTAAAAATTTAAATAACAAATAAAAAGGTGTTCCAACCATCAACAGGTTTGGAATGCCTTTTTATTTGTTTAAACGAATTTGTATTTTTCCTATTTAGAATATTTTGTTTTTATTGCTGATTTTTATCTGTTAATATAAATATAGAAAAATATGTATTAATTATTGGTTACGTTAATAGAAAAAGGAAAGCTTTTATAGTAAATGATCTTACATTTAAAATATAATAAGATAGCTAGGGGGAATAGTTATAATGGATACAACTCAACAAAACAGTAATGCATGGGATAAAAAGGTTGAAGAAGGTTCTAGATATACACAACCTGTAAGTCGCGAGGTTATTGAAAGAAGTAAATCAGGTGAATGGGAAATCACAGTTACCACAGAAAAATCAGTTCCTAGAGAGTGGTTTCCAAAATCATTAGATGGATTAAAGATACTTTGCTTAGCGTCAGGTGGAGGGCAACAAGCACCTGTTCTAGCTGCTGCTGGAGCAGATGTAACAGTTACTGATATATCAAGGAAGCAGTTGGAACAAGATAAAAAGGTAGCAGAACGGGACGGGTTAACTTTAAAAACAGTTCAAGGGGATATGTCAGACCTTAGTGATTTTGAAGATGAATATTTTGATATTGTCGTAAATCCCGTTTCTAATTTGTTTGTAAAAGATGTTAACCTTGTATGGAATGAGATATCAAGGGTACTAAAGAATAGAGGAATTCTTATTTCAGGATTTACAAATCCGTTACTATGGATTTTTGATGACAATCAAGAGCAAAAGGGTATACTTGATGTTAAACATTCTATACCTTCATCAACACTAGACTACTTACCAGAGGATGAAGTTCAAGATTATGTAAATTCCAATCAAACAATAGAATATGCACATACTCTTGAAGACCAAATTCAAGGTCAAATTGAAGCTGGTTTAGTTATAAGTGGTTTTTATGAGGATGATTTTGGTGGAACTAGAATATTAGATAAGCATATTAAAACTTTTATTGCCACAAAAGCTATAAAGTTAAAGATGGATTAAAAATTATTACTTGTTATACCGGGATTAGTTGAAGAATGGTCTTCAAAATAGGGAAAGTTCAATATATGTCAAAAAGGATGGCAATGGCCATCCTTTTTCTTGTGTATTTTGAGTATATAAACAAATTTTACAACTCTCAGCTGAACCTGTTATTATTTTTTGCTACACGTTGCCTTATTAAGAATTTTGCATGCCGAATCTTTTCCCAAGTTTAGCTAACAATTCAGGCTGATCCCCTTGGCTCATTACAACTTCAATAAAGATAAGTTGATTGTTATTTACAGTTATATTCGTTAAAACTTCTGCTAACTCTGTTTCATTTTCCACTTTCCATGTTAGACTTTTTTCTTCTGTTCCGAATACGTTCGCTAGTTTTGTGTAATCCCACATTTGTATGTCATTATACGTTTCATTTTGACCGTGAATTGCACGTTCAACAGTGTATCCATTGTTATTAATTAAAAATATAATCGGTTTTAAATTTTGCCGAAGTATAGTTGATAACTCTTGAACAGTTAATTGGAAAGAACCATCACCAATAATTAAAATGTTACGCCGCGATAAATTAGCGAGCTGTGTACCAAGTAGAGCAGGTAATGTATAACCAATTGATCCCCATAATGGTTGTGCTACATAAGTGGTGTTATTTGGTAAAGGGATAGTGGCACTACCGAAGAAAGGCGTTCCTTGCTCTGCAATTAAAACATCGTTTTCTTGTAAGAAATGATATATTTGTTGCCAAAATCGTTTTTGTGTAATCATTTGTGCTTTTGGATTGAACTCTTCTGTTATAGGTAGTGATTCTGAAATAAACGGCTTAATTTCAAGTGTGTCTTCTTTGCGATGTTCGATTAAATCATTTAATTGTTTTAAAACATCTTTCATTACAACGGGTCCATATTTTTTATCCATAATTTTCACAGTATAGGGATGGATTTCTATTACTTGCTCTTTTTTAAATCCTTGTGTAAAGCCACCGGTAATAGTATCAGTTAATTTCACGCCAATACTAATAATACAGTCAGATTCATCAATTCTTTTTCGTAAGTATGAAGGACTAACGTCACCAGTATAAATTCCTATAAATTGGGGGTGTTTTTCAGGGAATATTCCTTTCCCCATACTTAATGTCGCGATAGGAAATCCAGTTTTTTCTACGAATTGATGCAAATATTCTTCAGCATGAAAACGAGCCACTTCAAAATCAGCTAAAATAACAGGTTTTCTGGCACTGTTTATTTTCGAAGTTGCATGTAAAAGCATTTTATCCAGCGCATCTTTATTACTTACAACTGGTTTATGTAAAATGGATTCCGTAGGTTTATTAATTGGTTTATTATACACATCAATCGGTAATTGAATATGAACAGGGCGTTTCTCACTCCAACATGCACGTAACACACGATCAATTTCCTCAGCAGCATGTTCGGGGGTTAAATTTGTTTGCGCTACAGTAATTTCTCGATACATATTGGAAAAGTGATCGAACTTTCCATCACCTAACGTATGATGAACGAGTGCTCCATTCTCCATTACTGTTGTAGGTGGTGTCCCCGTGATTTTTATAACAGGTACATTTTCTGCGTATGAGCCAGCAACACCGTTAATGGCGCTTAATTCTCCAACACCGAAAGTGGTAATAAGAGCAGCGATTCCTTTTATACGAGCATATCCATCAGCAGCATATGCTGCATTTAATTCATTACAATTGCCAACCCACTCTAACTTTTCATGTGCTACTACATCATCTAAAAAAGCCAAATTATAATCACCAGGGACACCAAAAATATGCTCAATTCCTAATTCGCTTAGTCTGTCTAATAAATATGTACTTACAGTATATTGCGTTTTCAAATGAATCATCTCCTAATTGTGCAATGAATATTTCAATAGACGAAAGAAGTTCAAATGCGTTCATTAAAATATTGATTACTGGATTGTGGTATAATTTACATACAGGGGGAAAGTAGATGACACAACATAAAGAAGAACAGATGAATGAAGCATTAGCATTATTTTACTTTGCATATAAAACATTTACTGAAAAGCCAGATGAAATTATAAAAGAGTATGGCATACAACGAGTACACCACCGAATTTTATTTTTTATCGCACGCTTTCCAGGTCTAAGCGTAAATGAGTTATTATCACTGTTAGAAATAAGTAAACAGGCTCTACACGGACCATTACGACAACTTGTGGAAAAGGGTTTAATTGAGAGTAATGAAGCTACACATGACCGTCGTGTGAAACAGTTATCTTTAACAGAAAAAGGTACCGAATTAGAGAAAAAATTGAGCGATGTACAAAGGCAACAAATGGGTACTATTTTTTCAAAATTTGGTGAATCGTGTGAAGAAAATTGGCATCAAGTTATGAATGAAATGGCAAATAGCCGATCAGGTTTTGATGCTTGGATGTCGAAGCGAGAAGTTGTAATCGATCAAAAATAATAAGAAATATATCTGTTTTATAGTTTGAAAAAGAACAAATTTTATCCATACATTTGGCAACTATGATTTGGTCATAGAGTGAATGGATAAAAAGATACATTACTAGATACTTTATACGTGTACGCGATGGAACAATAAAATTCACATTTCCGAAAGGGGAATTATTATGATAAAACTTGTACTTATTCGTCACGGACAAAGTTTATGGAATCTTGAAAATCGTTTTACTGGTTGGACTGATGTAGATTTATCAGAGAATGGATTAAGTGAAGCGAGAGAAGCAGGAGCAATATTAAAGAAAAATGGATATACTTTTGATGTTGCTTATACATCTGTATTAAAACGAGCAATTCGGACGTTATGGATTGTACTTCATGAGATGGACCTTGCATGGATCCCAGTACATAAATGTTGGAAACTAAATGAAAGACATTACGGTGCATTGCAAGGATTGAATAAAGATGAAACGGCGAAAAAATATGGTGAGGAGCAAGTTCATATTTGGAGAAGAAGTATTGATGTAAGACCACCTGCTCTTACTGAAGATGATCCTAGGTATGAAATGAATGATCCAAGATATAAAGCACTTAAAAAAGGTGAGCTTCCATTGACTGAATGTTTAGTGGATACGGAGAAAAGAGTACTTGCTTATTGGCATTCAGAAATCGCGCCATCATTAAAAAGTGGTGAAAAGGTAATTATTTCATCACACGGTAATACGATTCGTTCGCTAGTGAAATACTTAGATAACCTTTCAAGTGATGGTGTTGTTTCATTAAATATTCCAACGAGTATACCACTCGTTTATGAATTAGACGATAATTTACGACCAATTCGTCATTATTACTTAAGTATGGACGGAGAAGTACCAGAAGGGGAAATTCCGAAACATATTTCTTTTTAACATGAAAATTTGAAACGCGTGCTTGTCTACATATACAATGTAGATTCAGGATAAAGTGAAACTTTAATCAGTGGGGGGTGTTCGTCCCACTGATTATTAGTTGAACCAATCGGGCTTTTATGGGCAGTTGATCCCCCACCTATTTTCTTCGCTTTTGCAGAATGTTGAGATGGGGAGCTTACTGCCCACAAATAGCGGGGTAAAAGACGTGGCACCTTCTAATGTATATGCAATGTAGCTCAATTTAGAAGCTTGTCCACGTCTTTTGTCATAAAGAGAGCTGCTTGTGCATGTAATGATATCGTGAGTAGTTTTTGAATGGAGGGTGATGTCATTGGTGATCTCTAACATTCGAATCGGCTTATTTATTTTAGCAATCGTTTTTCTAGTACTTGTTTTCTTTTATTGGAAAAACGAAGAGTTGTACGAGGAGAAGAAGCAACGAATTAGAAAGACTTGGTATGGGTTGTTTATAATATCAGTCACCGTGTATTTCATGGTAAAAGGAATTGATTTAACCCTCTGGAAAAATCTTTTAATGTTCACTGCAATGGTTATTTTCGTTGATATTGCATTTATTTTAACACCTAATATTTCAGAAATATGGGGAGCAAAATTTAGCGATATCGGCAAGACTGTTCAATCGATAAAACGGTCATTAATTGCTTCTAAAGCAAGAGGAGAAATATACACAACAATTATTCAAAATGTCAATCCGGCAGTATTCGGTACGATGGAATGGCATACGGAAGAAGAATATACAAAAAGCTTAAACGTATTTTTAGATTCGTATGGTGAAAAGATTGGGGCAAAAATTGTTGTATTTGAAGCGGCAAAGGAATTAAATACCAACTTTCGCGGTATCCGTTCTCAATTTAGTATCATCGTTCCGTTTGAACATATTGAGCAATTGAATGAGCAGAAAGCGGTGCAAGTAGAAAATGTCGGAATTATACCAGCAAAAATAGTGAGTGATGTTTTCATTGTTATTGATGGTAAGAAAAATAACCTGCAAGATCGAGATTTTGAAAATGTATATAATTTAACAATACATCATAGTTATTTTAGTAAGTAGGACAGAACTTTCTGTCCTACTCTTTTATACATAAATTCGGAATAAATCGGAAAAAGTTGAATAAAATCGGACAATCATCCCTACACTAGCACGTAGAGGTGATTGTAGTGATAAAAGATTATGACAATGATTTTTTTAAAAAAGATAATGAAGATACAACAGATTTCTCGTTAATAAAAGGAGATACATTACAGCAAGTAGAAGAGCTAGAAGAAGAATTAAAAAGAAAATCATAAGTGTACACTCTTTCTGCATTTGCTATATAATATAAATAGAAGATTGTATCTTTTTGAAGAGGGGGAGAAGAGATGGCTGAAGTAAATATACAAAAGTCTTCATTTTTTAAAGAAAAAAAAGAAGAACCAAATACAGATTTCTCTCTTGTGAAAGGTGCGTTAACGGAAAATATAAATCGCTTAGAGAAACTGATGAATAATAGCAGTTCAAAATATATACGAGTGAAAAAAACAAAAGAAAATGCATAGTGCATTTTCTTTTGTTTTTTATTTAATATTAAACTTTTCTTTTATTTTTTCAGGTAAATCTGCTTTCTGAATCTCTTCATAGGATTTTACTTCAATTGATGATATTTCATTTTTGTTATTATCATCTTGATTTACAAATAGGCGTAAAAGTGCGTCTTCATTTAATTTATGGTCGTTTTCTTTTTTTGTACTTCTAAATGTAATTTGTTTTTTTACTCCGTTTTCATCATAAGCAGGGAGTGTGTAGTTACGTAAGTTTCTACCTTCTACTTTTTCGATAGTTCCTTCGCCTTTTATCTGCACGTAATATACATCTTTACCAATTCGATTGAGCGATGCTCTCTCACAGCCAATAGTAAAACTAGAAAATAATAAACATAGTGTAATAATTGTTAAAAACTTTTTCATTTTCTTTATCTCCTTCAATTTCTTTCTTTACACAGTATACGGCTATTATGAAGTGAGAAAAATCGATATAGATTACAACATCCTTACAATGTTGTAAGAGTGTTGTACATAAAATGAATAATATATTAAAAAGTTAAAAGAAAAGTAAAATAACGAATCATGGTATAATGATAAAAGACTTACATATTATTTTGTCATTTTGAGAGGAGCTTAAAAATGTATTCTACTTTAGAACAATTAACAAAGCACCCTGTATTTTATCATTTTGCAGAAATTTCAAAGATTCCTAGAGGATCGGGTAATGAAAAGGAAATTAGTGATTATTTAGTTGGTTTTGCAAAAGAGCGTAATTTAGAAGTAATTCAAGATGAAGCAATGAATGTCATTATTAAAAAAGAAGCAACTGCTGGCTATGAAAATGTACCAGCTATTATCATTCAAGGTCATATGGATATGGTATGTGAAAAAAATCAAGCAACCGTACATGATTTTGAAAAAGATCCAATTGAATTGCGAATCATTGGGGACATGTTATATGCAAATCAAACAACTTTAGGCGCTGATAATGGTATTGCAGTGGCGTATGCGATGGCTTTATTAGATTCGAAAGACATTCCGCATCCAGCACTTGAAGTAGTTATTACTACTGAAGAAGAAACAACAATGGGCGGTGCTTTTGCTGTTGATTCAAATCATTTTGAAGGAAAGATTTTTATAAATATTGATTCTGAAGAAGATCATAAATTACTTGTAAGTAGCGCAGGTGGTGCGAAAGCTGTTGAAACAATTCCAGTAATTTGGGATGAAGCGTCAGCGAATACGGATGCATATCGTCTACATGTTGGTGGTTTAAAAGGCGGACACTCTGGTATGGAAATTGATAAACAACGTGGTAATGCAAACAAAGTATTAGGACGAGTATTACGCGATTTATCAGCAAATATTCAATTTGATATAAGTGAAGTTCACGGCGGGTTAAAAACAAATGCAATTCCGCGTGAAAGTGTAGCTACAATTTTATTACGTCAAGAAGATGTAGAGAAGGTAGAAGAAAAGCTAGAGTCATGGACACGAGTATTACAAGAAGAAATGCGTGCTGTTGATCCAGATGTTCATGTTACACTTACAAAATTGGATGAGAAAGTAGAAAAAGTATTTGCTAAAGAGACGCAAAAACAACTTATTTCATCATTATTCTTAATCCCAAACGGCATTCAAAGTATGAGCATGGATATTAAAGGTCTTGTAGAAAGTTCAACAAATTTAGGTGTTATTGAAACGTTGCAAGATGAAATTAAATTACGTAACGAAGTGAGAAGTTCTGTAAGTAGTTTAAAACAACATGTTGCAGATGAGATTAAATGTATCGCCGATTTAGTTGGTGCAACATTTGAAATCGAGTCAGAGTATCCAGAATGGCCATACAATCCGAATTCACAAATTCGTAATTTGTTTGAAAAAGTGCATCAAGAAAAATACAATAAAGATGTTGAAATCTTTGCTGTACATGCAGGAATCGAATGTAGTGTATTCGTTCAAAAGATGCCTGAATTAGATGCAATTTCATTCGGTCCAGATATATTTAATGTTCACACTCCAGATGAACATATTAGTATTTCTTCTGTTGTGAATAACTGGGGATTCTTTGTTGATGTAATGAAGGGTACGAAAGAATTAGCTAAGTAATAATGATGAAATGAAAAGTAGCCTATAAAAATTTATAGGCTATTTTTTTGTATAGAGTTTTATTAGAGATTCCTTTGTAATAAAAGAAAGGCTTGAAGACAATGATTCGTCGTTTGAGAAAGCTAAAAAATGTAGCAGTCATAGTAAGCTTCTAAGTAAATTGTAAAAACCTACACTACTTAGAAGCGAGGAATAAAGTTATGAAGCATCCATTATGTAATCATTGGTCGGAAACAAAGTATATAAAAGATATAGTAACAAATCCACTCATTGAAGTAGGAGAGTACTCCTATTATTCAGGGTATTATGGTCATCAAAATTTTGAAGATGGCTGTGTAAGGTATTTGTGGGGGATGCTAAGTCCCGAGCACTTTTCAATCCAATTGAACAGATGGGATGGCATCTTGATAAACTCATTATTGGGAATTATGTTTGTATTGCCAGTGGAGTAGTCATTTTAATGGGTGGTAATCATAATCATCACTCAGAATGGATTACAGTATATCCATTCGCTGAGCAAATTGAACAGTCATATCAATTATAATGCCTGGCGTTACAATCGGTGAAGGCGCAATCATTGCAGCAGGATCTGTCGTAAGTAAAGATGTTCCGCCGTATACAATAGTGGGGGAACTCCAGCTAAAGAAATAAAGAAACGATTCACTGATACAGAAATAAATTTGCTGATGGAAATGCGTTGGTTTGATTGGGATAGAGAATTAGTTGAGAAGGCAATGCCTATATTATCTAGCTCATCTATCAATCTATTATATGATTTTTATAAAAAGGAAGTAAAAAATAGATAAGTCTGTGAAAAAACTACATTCTATATAGGATGTAGTTTTTTATTATAAGAGATTAATAGTCTAGACTAAGGAGAATTTATCTCTGGTATGAGTCTAGCAAATAACTGAATTGAATAATTAAACCTTTATAGTTAATAAAACCAGTGTGTCTCGATATTTAATCGAACACACTGGTTTTATTTTTTGTAAATGTGGAACAATTTCATTACTTGCACTGTCTATTAAGTGTTACAACATTTTTTATTCAATATATCAAGAAAGAAATAAATATTTTTAACTAAGGGAGAAGATTGAATTGAAAAAATTATGGATGCTGCTTTTCTTTTGTTCCGTAGTTATATTGGTAGGATGTAATAAAAACGAATCGCCAAAACAAGCATTTGAAGAATATATAAATTTATGGAATGATAAAAAATTTGCAAATATGTATGATCATTTATCAGAACATGCCCAAAAAACGATTTCTAAAAAGGAATTCACAGAGAAATATCAAAAAATTTATGAAGGTATTGGCGTTAAGAATTTAAAAGTTAAAACGAAAGGAGAGAATGCAAAAGATAAAGAACTTTTACTTTTTGAAGTTAAGATGGATACAGGTGGAGGAACAGCTTCATTTATCCATGAGGCAAAACTTGTAAAAGAGAAAGAATCTTGGAAAATAGATTGGACACCAGATTTTATTTTTCCAGGTATGAAAAAAGATTACAAAGTACGTATGCAAATAGAACAAGGAAAACGTGGGGAAATATACGATCGAAATGGGAAAGGTCTAGCAACGAATGGTAAAGCGACTGAAGTTGGAATTATTCCAGAGAAACTAGGCGAAACGGCGGCGCAAACAAAAGAAATAGTAGCACAGTTACTGGATATGTCTATAGAAGAGGTCGATCAGAAGCTTACAGCGAAATGGATAAAGCCGGATTCCTTTGTACCAATTGGTATTTTAAAAGAGGGAACTAGACAGAATGATTATATTGAATTAGAAGGAGTATCATCTCGTCCAGTCAATATTCGTACGTATCTATTAGGTGAAGCAGCTGCACATTTAATTGGATATATAGGAAAGGTGAATGCAGAGGAATTAAAATCGCTTCAAAAAAGAGGTTATCAAGCTGATGATTTAATAGGTAAGACAGGTTTAGAGAAAGTACTGGAGAATAAATTGCGTGGTGAAAAGGGTGGACGCGTATTTATAGAAGATGAAAACGGGAAAGAAATTAAAAACGTAGCCAAAAAAGAAGCGAAAGCAGGGGAAAATGTTACGTTAACAATTGATGCTGCAATTCAAGAAAAAATCTATAATGAGATGAAAAATGAAGCCGGCTCTAGTGCAGCTATCAATCCTAAAACAGGTGAAACAATCGCGCTTGTAAGTAGCCCTGCGTATAATCCAAATACAATAGTTAGAGGAGCATCAAAGGCCCAACGAGAAGCATGGAATAACGACTCGAAACTACCAATGATGAATCGCTTCACACAAGCATTTGTACCAGGTTCCGTATTTAAAACGATTACAGGTGCAATTGGTTTGGAAACAAACGCAATAAAACCTAAGGAAGAATTTAATATTCAAGGATTAAAGTGGACAAAAGATTCCTCTTGGGGAAATTATTATGTAACACGTGTGAAGGATGCAAGTCCAATTGATTTTGACAAGGCAATGAAGTATTCTGATAATATTTATTTTGCTCAACAAGCTTTGAAAATGGGAAAAGATCAGTATGTAAATGAATTTAAGAAATACGGATTTCATGAAAAATTACCAATTGAATACGAATTTCCTATTTCAATCATTGCAAGAGATGGGATAAAAAATGATATTCAACTAGCAGACACGGGATACGGACAAGGACAAGTATTAATGACACCACTTCATTTAGCATTAACATATGCACCGATTGTGAATGAAGGGAATATTCCGTCGCCTCATCTTTTAAAAGAAGCAAAAGTTACGGGGAATTGGAAAGAAAATGTGATTTCTAAAAAGAATCAAGACATATTAAAGAGTGCATTAATCAAAGTCATTAATGACGCTGATGGCGCGGGGAGAATTGCTAAGATTGATGGTGTAACTCTTGCTGGTAAAACAGGTACAGCAGAATTGAAAGAATCGAAAGAGGCAGACGGAAAAGAACTCGGATGGTTTGCAGCTTTTGATGCAAATGAGCCAGACATGATTGTAACCATGATGATTGAAGATGTAAAAGGAAGAGGAGGGAGCAATGTTCCAGGCGAAAAAGTAAAACATGTTTTTCAGAAATAATAGCTTATCATAAGGTGAAATCTTCTAGTAAATTCACTATATGTTTGCTTAACTCAAAGGTATAAATTGCGTGAGATATAGAACAAATATATTTTGAAAAAGCATTCTTGCTAGTCGAGAATGCTTTTTTACTGTGGCTACAGAAAGTTGATAACTCATCTTCATTTTTGAAAGGTTGATATTGTAAATAGTAAATAGAAGAGTAAAACAAAATGAAATGGACAAGTTTTAAAATTAAACAAAACAGTTATTTAGTAAAACATAAATAGAGCACACAAATAAGCATGCTCTAAGAAAAAATGTGATATAAGTGGAGTGTTGTATGAAATTCACAAATAATAATCAAATTTTTATGAGTGTATTTTTAACATTGTATGCTTTACTTGTTTTTTAGGAGCCTGTCATGTAAGAGAATGTATAGGGGATTATTTTATGAAAGTAATTGCACACCTTTACATTCTCAAGAGGATTTTTCTATCAAAAAAAGATAAACAATGGAACAAATGAAACTTGTATCTTGTCTATATATTGAAACCATAATAAAAGTGAGGGCAGTTTTATGTTTATTCAAATAAGTTTGAGGTGTGGAAATGGAACAGACGTTTATTGAAAAGTGTAATCATGATGAGCTGGACTATGTTATAAAAGACTATTGGCAAGATGTATGGAATTATTCATTTATTATTACGAAAGATCCACACTTATCAGATGATATCACGCAAGACGTATTTATAAAGGTATTTAAAAATTGGAATTCATTTCGAAAGGAGTCATCTATTAAAACGTGGATATTAAAAATCACAAGAAATACGGCAATAAACTATTTGAAATCATCTTATTTTAAAAAAATATCTTTAGTAGGTTTTTTTAGTGACGATAAGCAAACTGTGTCGGCAGAACAAGAATTTTTTAAGCAAGAAGAAATGAATGATGTGTGGAAAGTTGTATTAAAACTACCTAAAAAGCACCGTGAAATAATAATATTGGATGCAAAATATGAATTATCTTATGAAGAAATGGCTGAAACACTAGGAGTATCCATTGGAACTGTAAAATCTAGATTAAGTAGAGCAAGAAGTAAGGTTTCAAAATTAATAGGGGAGGGTAGTAGTGATGAACAATAAACAAAATCCTGACTGGTATAGAAAATTAAAAAAAGGCCCAATGGAACACCGTAAAAACGAAGAAGAATATATTTATAAAATAAAGCAATCTATATATGAAAGTAATGAGGGAGGCTCTCTAAAACAAACAAGACGATTTCGTAAAAAAGTATTGCCAATTGTTGTGGTTTTAGCTTGTACATTTTTATTTTTTATTGTTCAACAACCTTGGCTTGATGATAATAAATCACCGGTACAAAGTAGTACACAAATTAAGCCTAAAACAAAAGATGAGTCTGCTCAAGATCCAACATTAAAACAATTCATGAATGAGTTATATCAAAGTACAAATGTAAAAAATAAAAATGAATTGTATAAAGCGTTAAACGATGAAGTTCAATTTAAAGGGAAGAGTTATAAGAAGGATGAATTGAATTTTGATGAAGATATTTTTCATGAGTTGCAAGTCGCACTTACAATGGGGGGAGAATTTGCAAATGATACAAAACATGTATATAAAGTACCAAGTGGATTGACAGAAAATAACCAACCAAAGCAACCTCATTTTATATATGCGACTGTTACTGGGAATAAAACGAAAATTTTAGCTGAACCAAAGCGAGAATCACAAGTTTTATATGAAGTATCGAATGAAATGGTAAAAGCTTGGATTCCAGAAAAAGTGCAGAAGGATGAATATATAAAAATATCGACAATTAACGGTAATACTGGATATGTACAAAAAGAGTATGTTTTAACTGACATTAAATACTCATTTATGTTTGAAAAGAATAATGAAGGTGAATGGAAAATAATAAATATAGATTCTATTTGGTAAAAAAGGAAGGTTCATTAAAGTGAACCTTCCTTTTTGTTTTTATTCTCTTTTTGAAGAGTATTCCAGGACTCTAAAATTTCTGATGTAACGAGAGCAGCAATGTTTTTTTCTGAATTACTACCAGGAATAACGACAGAAACGGCAACTTGTGGATCTTCGGTAGGAGCATATGCAATGAATAGAGAATGATTGATCATTCTTGCTTGCTCATTCGGAAAACCTGTAATACCTGTTTTACCAGCGACGTCGAAGGGCAACTTTTTAATCTCCTCTATATTTTGACTCATTCCACCTTGTACGACACTCCAAAAGTTCATTGGGTAACGATTTGAACTTTCTAAAATTGGTTTAAACTTTTTTGTTTCTTTACCATCTTGAACAATAATAGCACTTGCCATTTGTGGTTTATATTTATCACCTTTACTTGCTAAAGTTGCTGCATATTGAGCAAGTTGAAGAGGAGTATGCACTTCATTTCCTCCCCAAGAGGCATTTAATAAAGCGGAAATTCCATTTTCAAACTTATTAGAGGGATGGAATTCATATTGTCCGTCTTCTTCAAAGGGTAAATCAATCCCGGTTTTAGAACGTAGGCCGAATTGCATTAAATAATCTGTCCATATATGTGCCACTTTTTCTATATTTCCATTATTTTGGTTAAATAAGGGCAAAGCTACTTTTGCTGTCATAAATGTGTTAGATGAATTAATGATAGCCTGCCTCGGTGTAATCTCACCTGTTGGTGTTCCAGGTGCATTCGTAATATTATTTTGATTATCATACTGAAAAGTACCCTTATCTAAGTAAGTATCTTCAGGTTGAAAAAGTTTTTCGTTTAATCCAATTAAAATAGTAAGTGGCTTTATAGTAGAAGCCATATTTACATAAGATTCACCATACTTTAATTTTTGAATTGCTTTATTTTGCGAAAGTGATTTTATGTTATTTATTTTAGTTGATACATGTGTATGTAATATATTTGGGTCAAAAACTGCCGAGTTGGCCATAGTTAAAATTGCGCCAGTTTTTGCATCGCTCACTACAGCATAACCAGCTTTAGCATCAGGTGTTTTCTTAATTTGAGATCTTAATGCTTCCTCTGTTTTTTGCTGCAACTCAGAGTCTAAAGATAGCCGGACATCTTTTCCTTTTTGTACTTTTTGAATGTTCCATAAGAACTTTTTATTATTCAATTTAAAAATAAGAGTTTTACCTGGTTTTCCTTTTAAATCATTTTCATATTGCAACTCAATCCCGCTTTTTCCAACAACCATATACTTTGAATTAAGGTCATGTTCTACATACCCAATTACCTGTGAACCAATTTCGTGTTTAGGATAATAACGTATTACTTCATCTTTAATTATTACATTTTTGGGTTTGTTTTTGTTTATGAATGCAAGTTCGTTCTCAGTTATGTCAGAGTATAACGGTATATCATTCATAGTTTGCTTTTTACAAGATTGTTGTAATTGAGATTTTATATTCTCTGTAGAAATATGATGTTGAAACTCGTTTGAAAATTGATTGAAAAAAGCTAATGTGTTTGCTGTATCTTGTTTTGATAGCTTGTCCTCATTAGAAGTGCAATATAAAGACTTAACTTTCTTATTTGTAGCTAGTATTACACCATTTTGATCAAGTATTTCTCCTCTTTCAGCTGAAGAAGTTTCGGTAGTAATTGAAACGAAATGGCTTTTTAATAAAATGATTAAAATAACACCTACAATAGAAATAACCGCTATAAATCTCCATCTTTTTATTTTTGTATGTAACATAAAATCCTCCCTTTTTAGCCTATTCCATATTATAGTTAATTATTTTTTTTGTAAATGTGGAACAACTTTATTATTTAGATTGTCTATTAAGTATTACAGCATGAAGAAAGGAATAATTAACATGAAAATTTACTAGCAAGCCTATATGTAAGTTTAATAAGAGTCATTATACAGTTTAGCACTTCTGATACAAGCGGAAAAAATAGAGAGAGAACAGGAAGGCAGAGTTATTAATTACGTAGCTAAACGAAAAGAAATAGATGCTTACAAGCATTAAGCAAAAAATTGTGGCGATATTTATAACCGATTATTGTTATCTAATATATAAGGAATGCTTTTGGTATTTGTAGCAATTTCTGAAAGGATTAAATGGAGGATTTATGAAAGAACAAAAAGGTAAGAAGCAGAAGACATATATATATATTCGATTAAATATAATGTTCCTTTGCATATTTTTATTATTTTCAGCTATTATTATGCAGCTAGGAAAAGTACAAATCGTTGAAGGAGAGGCTTATAGGAACCAAGTGGAAAACAGTCAAAATGCAATAACTAGTATTTCAGTTCCACGTGGACAAATTTTAGATCGAGAAGGGAAAACAGTCGTTAATAATAAACCTCTTCGCACAATTACGTATACAAGGGTAAAGGGGATTACGAGTGAAGCTATTTTAAAAACAGCAAAAGACTTGGCGGAAGTACTTGAAATGCCCGAACAAGATATAAATAAATTAACTGATATCGATAAAAAGGATTTTTGGATGCAGTTGAATACGAAGCGTGCGGAAACAATGATTACGAAAAAAGATATAGAAAAGTTTAAAGAAAAGGGAATAGAGGGAAAAGAGTTAGATAAAAAAATAGAAGATTTAAGACGAAGTCGCGTTACAGAAGTAGAATTGGGTGAGTTAACAGAACAAGATTTAAAGGTGTTAGCTATTAAAAGTAAAATGAGTTCAGGTTATCAACTAACACCACAAATTATTAAAAAAGATGTAACAGATGAAGAGTATGCGCGGATAAGTGAAAATCTTGCGGATTTTCCAGGGGTAGATGCAACGGTTGATTGGGAGCGCAATTATGTAAATGGTGATTTATTTCGTTCCGTGTTAGGTAATATTACGAGTAGTGAAGAAGGTTTGCCAAAAGAAAATTTAGATTCTTATTTAGTACGCGGATATAACCGTAATGATCGTGTAGGGAAAAGTTACATTGAACAACGATATGAAGATGTGTTACATGGCACAAAAGAAGAAGTGAAAAATATTACAGATAAATCAGGAAATATTATAAACACAGAAATAATTTCTAAAGGAAAAAGTGGTAATAGTTTAACATTAACGATTGATATGGAATTACAACAGAAAGTGGAAGAAAGTTTAGAGAAAAATTTGAGAACTTTTAAGAGTTCAGAGCCACTATTGGACCGAGCTTTTGTTGTTATGACGAATCCAAATAACGGACAGATTTTATCTATGGCAGGCAAAAGGATTGTAGAAAAAGAAGGGAAAATGGAAATCGAGGATTTGGCATTAGGTAATATGACAACTTCGTATGAACTAGGATCAGCTGTAAAAGGTGCAACTTTATTAACTGGATATGAGACAGGGGCAATACAACCAGGAGATCAATTTTATGATGCGCCGATGAAATTTAAAGGTACACAAGCTAAGAAATCGTGGAATGTATCCGGATTTGGTAATATTAATGATTTACGAGCTCTACAAGTATCTTCGAATGTATACATGTTCCAAACAGCTTTAAAAATTGCGGGCGTTCATTACGTACCAAATGGTTCATTGGATATAAAACAAGAAGCATTTAATACGATGCGCTATTATTTTAAGCAATTTGGTTTAGGAGTTCCTACGGGTATTGATTTACCGAATGAAATAATTGGACAAACTAGAAAAGTAGATAGCCAGCCTGGGTTTTTACTAGATTTTTCTATCGGGCAGTATGATACGTATACGCCATTGCAATTAGCACAATATATTTCAACAATTGCTAATGGCGGTTATAGAATGCAACCTCAAATTGTACAAGAAATACGAGAGCAATCAATAAAAGAAGAGGTTGGAAAAGTTATTCGCTCAATAGAGCCTGTCGTATTAAATCGAATTGATATGAAGACAGAACATATTAATCGGATAAAAGAAGGCTTTAGATGGGTATTCCAAGAAGGTGATGGAACTGGCGTGAAGTATTTCAAAAATGCTCCATATAAACCAGCAGGAAAGACAGGAACAGCTCAAACTGTATATGGTGGAGATGATCCAATTGGTAGAAATGCAAAAGGAGAACGTATGGAATGCTACAACTTAACGTTAGTTGGATATGCTCCATACGATAATCCAGAAGTAGCGTTCTCAGTAGTAGTTCCGTGGCTTCATAATGATAAAAGTGGAATTAATTCTATAATTGGAAAGGAAGTTTTAGATGCATACTTTGATTTAAAACAGAAACGTATACATGGTGAAGCTGCTAGTACAGATAGTTCTAAGTAAAATTAGTAATATTCGAGTGCTTTTCTCAGGGAAGAGACCCTGTTTATATAAAGGTATTTATAAGTGGAAAATGAGATGTGAAATAAGAGATAGCGGCGATCATAGCTACTATTTCTTATTTTGTTAATAACTCTCATACTAATTATAAATTTTTTAGTTTATGGAACAAATTTGTTTCGGTGATTGTCTATTATGTGTACGTATAAAGAGGTATTAAGAATTTGAAAGGAATGATGATTTTGAAAAACAAGAGGATGCTAAAAATAGGAATATGCGTTGGTATATTAGGTATAAGTCTTACAAGCTTAGAAGTTTTTAAAGGAGAGACATTGCAAGTTGAAGCGAAAGAAAAGACTGGAAAAGTGAAACATAAAAATCAGGCGACGCATAAAGAGTTCTCTCAACTTGAGAAGAAATTTGATGCACAATTAGGTGTATATGCGATTGATACTGGTACAAATGAAACCATTGCTTATCGACCTAACGAAAGATTTGCCTTTGCATCAACTTACAAGGCTTTAGCGGCAGGAGTATTGCTACAGCAAAACTCAATTGATACATTAAATGAAGTTATCAAATTTACGAAAGAAGACTTAGTGGATTATTCACCTATTACAGAGAAACATATAGATACTGGAATGACGCTAGGAGAAGTTGCAGAGGCTGCAGTTCGTTATAGTGATAATACTGCAGGAAACATTTTATTTCATAAAATAGGCGGACCGAAAGGGTATGAAAAAGCGCTTAGACAGATGGGGGATCGGGTTACTATGTCTGATCGCTTTGAAACAGAATTAAACGAAGCTATTCCAGGAGACATTCGTGATACTAGTACAGCGAAAGCAATTGCTACGAATCTTAAAGATTTTACGGTCGGAAATGCGCTTCCAGATGATAAACGTAAAGTACTTACAGATTGGATGAAAGGGAATGCAACTGGAGACAAGCTTATTCGTGCGGGCGTACCAACTGACTGGGAAGTTGGAGATAAATCAGGAGCGGGAAGTTATGGAACACGAAATGATATTGCTATCGTTTGGCCACCAAATAGAGCACCAATTATTATCGCAATTTTATCTAGTAAAGATGAGAAAGGGGCTACCTATGATAATCAACTAATTAAAGAGGCGGCTGAAGTTGTAATTGATGCTATTAAATAATAATTTCTTAGTTATTTCAGTTCTTTACCATATGTTATTGGATGTATAAAATTAGAAAACGATTCTTTTTCGTATGAAAAGAATCGTTTTTGTATTTTTATTATTAAGAGGATAAAGGTAAAATAAATATATATGACGTATTCGATATGAAATTTCATGTACTGTACTATATTCAATAAAAACCAAAATGTATCATATAATTCTGTTAACATAAAATAAGTGTTTTATAAAAATAAAAGGAGAGAATATGAAGAGAAATATTAATAGAATCATATTGTTTATTGGCATATTAGTAGCTTTTATTACTTTTTTATATTTACAGAACAATTTAATAGGTATAACTGAGGTTAAAATAACCTCTAGTAAAATACCCTCCTCTTTTAAAGGGTATAAAATTCTACAAATTTCAGACTTACACAATAAACAATTTGGCAATAAGCAAGGTGTGTTAATTCAAAAAATTGAAAGCATAGACCCAGATATTATTGCGATTACGGGTGATTTAATTGACAGTAAATCATACGATGCAGAAGTTAGTATGCAATTAATACGAGAAATTGTAAAGGAGTATCCTGTATATTTTGTGACAGGAAACCATGAACAATGGTCTGGAAAGTATAACCGTTTAGAAAAAGAGTTGAAGAAATATGATGTCAATGTTTTAAGGAATGAACATGTAGGCATTCGAAAGGGTGAGCAAGAAATAAATTTGCTAGGTATTGATGATCCGGAGTTTGTAACTGGAAACCGTGATGAAGGAAATATTGTAAAAGATGCAATTTTAAAAGCGAAATTTGAAATGCCTCCAAATACATTTAATGTATTACTATCCCATAGGCCTGAATTTTTGACAGAATACGCTGATGAGCAACTAGATTTAGTATTATCGGGTCATGCTCATGGAGGGCAAGTTAGATTGCCATTTATTGGCGGGTTAGTTGCTCCGAATCAAGGGGTATTCCCTACATATACAGCTGGTTTATATGAAGAACAAAATACGTCTATGGTAGTAAGTAGAGGATTAGGTAATAGTATCATTCCGCAAAGAATTTTTAATAGGCCAGAACTTGTAGTCGTGCAGCTAAATTAAGCTGTACGATTTTTTTTATACAAAAATGAGTAAAGGGGCTTTCTGTATTTTGCAGGAGTAAACATTACAATTTTGTTAAAAATTTTCTACGTTACATAAAGTAACAAAATTTGACCCGAAGAGTTTGTTATAGTGTAAATAATCAAAAAACTTAAAAATTAGTCGAGTGAAAAATGTGATAAGTAACTCATGTGAAAAAACTTAAAGGGGTGTACACATGCATAAAGAATATGAAATTGAAGAATATACGGCGATTGAGGAACAAATACATTATTATTGTAAATGTTTATTAGTAAGTCATCCTGATCAAATAATTAAGTATTTAGAAAAAAGGTTAGAAAAATACGCAGAAACATTACAATATGCCCATTTATATCCTGATACAGTTATATTACCGTTACAGCAGTTAGTTATCGAGTATTCTTTAGATGTTGCTAGAATTAGAAAATATATGAATTTAAAAACGTAAAATAAAATATATAATTTAAATGAAACAGAGTCGGCTTTAGGAAATGAAATTCTAATGTTGACTCTGTTTCATTGTTTAATATTGTGGATTGAAAATATATACTAATCAATGAAGTTTGACATATAATTACGCAAGAGTAAAATAAAAGTGAGTACTCACTCATTTTGAAAAGGGGGAAGAAAACGTGCAGCAACCTGCAATTATTTTACGAACCGTGTCAAAAAGTTTTGGAAAAAAAGAAGTTTTACACAATCTTTCATTACAAGTTGAAAAAGCAGAGATATTTGGTTTAGTTGGGCCTTCTGGTTCAGGGAAAACGACACTTATTAAATTGATTGCTGGTATTAATGAGCCGACTAAAGGTGAGGTGCTTGTTTACAACACGAACATGCCTAATTTAAATGAGATGAAAAGAATTGGTTATATGGCTCAGGCTGATGCATTATACGAAGAATTATCAGCATATGAAAATGCAGATTTTATGGCAACAATGTATGGATTAAAGGGAAAGCATAAAAAAGAAAGAATTGAAGAGGTTTTTGATCTTGTTCAATTATCACAACATATGAAAAAGCAAGTACAGCATTTTTCGGGAGGTATGAAGAAGCGTTTATCATTAGCGATAGCACTCATTCATGAGCCTGAAATATTAATTTTAGATGAGCCAACAGTGGGGATAGATCCACTTCTTAGAAAAACGATTTGGGAAAAATTTTATGATTTGAAAAAGAAAGGAACTACCATTATTGTAACAACACACATTATGGATGAAGCTGAGTTTTGTGAGCGTCTAGGGTTGATTAGAGAAGGAAAGCTAGTTGCGACTGGAGAGCCTGAAGAATTGAAAAAGCTGGTATCATCAGGACGGATTGAAGATGTCTTTTTGTTGGAAGAGGTGGCCCTATCATGAGAGTTACTGGTGTAATTATTCGTATTATTCGCCAATTTTTTCGAGATAAGCGTTCGTTAGCCATGATGTTTGGAGCACCTATGTTATTACTTTGGTTATTATCGCTAGTGTTTACACAAAAAGACTATGTACCGCATATCGCAGTTGTTGATATGCCGGTTCAGGTAGTAAAAGTGATGAAAAATCAGGAAGCGTCAATTTATGAATATAGTAAAGAAAAGGCAATGTCTGAGCTAGAAAATCAAAAGGTAGATGCAGTAATTCGTTTAGAAAATGGAAAAATGAATATTGTATTAGAAGGTAGTGATTCGTCAAAAAATCGTGCTGTACTTCAAATATTACAAAAAAGTACAGAGAAGAACGATGTATCGATAATGAAACCTGAAGTGAATTATTTACATGGCTCTAAAGACTTTACAATGTTTGATGGGCTTGGCCCTGTATTGATCGGTTTCTTTACATTTTTCTTTGTATTTATTTTATCAGGGGTGTCTTTCGTAAGAGAACGTTTAAGCGGTACGTTAGAAAGGTTATTATCGACTCCAATTAAAAGATGGGAAATAGTTGTAGGATATATTATTGGTTTTGGAATCTTTGCATTTATACAATCCATTATAATCGTAAGTTTTTCAGTTTATATTTTAGATTTGTATGTAGCTGGCTCTATATGGCTAACCCTACTTATTACATGTATGCTTTCTTTAACGGCACTAACTTTAGGGACGTTTTTATCAGCATACGCAAATAATGAATTTCAAATGATTCAGTTTATACCGCTTGTCATTGTGCCGCAAATATTCTTTTCTGGTTTGTTTCCAATTGAATCGATGAATAAGTGGCTCCAAATGTTAGGGAAATTATTTCCGCTCACATACGGCGCTGACGCAATGAGACAGGTGATGATTCGAAATCAAGGATTTACAGAGATTGCATTAGATTTAACTGTTTTACTATTTTTCTCAGTATTATTTGCAGTAGGGAATGTGTTTGCATTAAAGAAACATCGAAAAATATAATGATGATACAAAGGGGCATTATAAATGAAGAAGGATTGGCTGGAAGAATTAATTGCCGCAACAAATACAGACCAACGAAATGAACGTCAAATGCGTATATTAGAGGCGGCTGTTGATATGTTTGGAGAAAAAGGCTATGCTTCAACTTCAACAAGTGAAATTGCAAAACGGGCTGGTGTAGCGGAAGGAACAATCTTCCGCTACTATAAAACGAAAAAAGATTTATTGTTAGCAGTTGTCATGCCGACATTAACGAAGTTTGCTGCACCATTTTTCGTGCAAGCATTCGCAAAGGAAATATTTGAATCGGAGTATGAATCATATGAAGGGCTTCTAAGAGTTGTTATTCATAATAGATTTGAATTTGCAAAAAAGCATTTTCCAATGATAAAAATATTAATTCAAGAAGTGCCATTTCAGCCGGAACTGAAAAATGAAATACAGCAGTTAGTTGAAACAGAATTACTTTCACATTTTAAAAAGTTGATTGAAAAGTTTCAAGAAAAAGGGGAAATTATTGAAATGCCCCCAGTTACTGTTTTACGACTTACTTTATCAGCTGTATTAGGTTTATTATTAACACGATTTTTATTATTGCCAGAAGAAAAATGGAATGATGAAGCGGAAATTGAAAATACGATTCAATTCATATTGTACGGATTAACGCCACGAATTTAATCGCAGGCAAAAATGTGTGGCAGTGTGAAGTACATATTTTCCATTAAAAAAATAATAAATCGCCTTTAAAAAGGCGATTTATATCCATTATATATTTTTGATAAATAAGTACTGGTTTACTAAAAATGTTCTAAATTAACGTGTTTCTTTGTCTCTTCTTCTAAGGCCTAATAATCCTGCTAGTCCTAATAAACCGAGCCAAGCCCAATTATTATTTCTATCACGATTATCATTTAAATCATTTGTTGTATTTACATTTCGAGTTCTTACATCATTATTAACTCTGTCTAAGTTATTGTCATTAACTCGAGTTGAAATATCAGTTTTATTAACTCTATTCATATTAGTTCCATCGTATTCAGCTTGTACAGATGTACCTAAAAACATAATAGATAGTGCTAAAACACTTAAAATAGATGATAATTTTTTCTTCATAACGCTCCCTCCTTTCTTACATATTAATTTCTCCAGAGCATGTGTGTATTATTCGTTTCACAGTTTCTAAACCATCATTATAAAGGCCACATTTATAGAAAATAGAGTTGAATGATTGCTAATATATTATTGGCTATATATGTATCATAAAATTAAATGAATCAAACTTTGCTTAAAATGTTAATCTTAGTACAATTTATATTATACGGACTAGCATTAAGGAGGTAATGAAATGCGACAATTTGCAAAACCTACAATCGTTGTAAGTAAATGTTTAGAGTTTGATGCTTGTCGTTATAATGGAGAGATGATTCCCGATGTAACAATACGAAATTTGCAGCCATTTGTTACATTTATACCTGTTTGTCCAGAAGTCGAGATTGGATTGGGGACTCCTCGTGAAACGATACGCATTGTAGAAGAAAAAGGGGTGAATAAACTTGTGCAACCGTCTACAAGAGAAGACCTCACTGAAAAAATGGAGCAATTTTCAAATGAATTTTTACAAACGATATCAGATGTGGATGGTTTTATTTTAAAAAATCGTTCGCCAAGTTGTGGTACGCGTGATGTGAAAATTTATTCTGGTTTTGAAAAAGCACCAGCAAAAGGAAAGGGACCTGGTTTATTTGGCGGAGCAGTAATAAAAAATTTTTCGCATCTTCCAATTGAAGAAGAAGGTAGATTGTCGAATTTTATTATTAGAGAACATTTCTTTACAAGGTTATTTACAATCGCATATTACAAGATGATGAAACGGAATAAAAATATGAAAGACCTCGTATCGTTTCAGTCGGATAATAAATATTTATTTATGGCATATAATCAGGTAAAACAAAAGGAATTAGGGCGTATTATTGCAAATCACAAAAATGAAAAGATTGAAGTTGTATTTGAAAATTATGAGAAGACTTTATATGAATTATTTATGCGCACACCCCGCTATACATCGAATGTAAATGTATGTGAGCATATTTTTGGATACTTTAAAACAAAGCTGAAAAAACAAGAAAAAGATCATTTTTTAGATTTGATACAAAAATATAAAGAAAAGAAAATTCCGCTTAGTAGCTTACTTGCAATTTTAAAATCATGGGCTCTTCGATTTGATGAAAAGTATTTATTAAGACAAACATATTTCGAACCATATCCTGAAGCTTTAGTAGAGATTTCAGATTCAGGTAAAGGTAGAGATTATTAAACAAAAAATTACATAATTCGACAATAAAACTCCTATGTTGTTGTAGAACAATGTAGGAATTTTTTTGTGCATTAGTACAGAATCTGTTTTAAAATTAAATTATGACAGAATTATAACAATTATCTAACTAATATTCTTGTCTTTTCATTCGTAATGTTTGTAGTAGAAACTCGCACGCTGTCGAAACTCAATATTCGATAAGGGGTGTGTAGCGGAATGGAATTTACTCTAACTCGCGAAAAACAAATGATTAAAGAAATGGTACGTGACTTTGCTGAAAAGGAAATCGCACCGAAAGCTGTATATTATGACAAAACTGCAGAATTTCCATATGAAACATTTCAAAAAATGGGCGAACTAGGATTATTAGGTATCCCATTCCCAGAAGAGTATGGAGGTTCAGGTGGCGATACTGTATCGTACGCGTTAGCAGTTGAAGAAATTGGTCGTGCTTGTGGTGGAACAGGATTAAGTTACGCTGCAACAATTTCATTAGGTGCTTCTCCAATTTATTATTTCGGTACAGAAGAACAAAAACAGAAATATTTAGTTCCAATGGCATCAGGCAAAACGTTAGGTGCATTCGGACTAACTGAGCCGAATGCTGGATCTGATGCAGGCGGTACACAAACGAAAGCTATATTAGATGGAGACGAGTATGTTATTAGTGGTGAGAAGTGTTGGATTACAAATGCAGAGTATGCAAACACAATTATTGTAACCGCTGTCAACGGTGTTGAAGAGAATGGTAGAAAACGTATTTCTGCATTTATCGTACCGACTACTAGTGAAGGGTTAACGATTTCAAGCCCTTACGATAAGATGGGCGTACGTGCTTCTAATACATGTGAAATCGTACTTGATGGTGTACGTGTACCGAAAGAAAATATACTTGGTGATGTAAATAAAGGGTTTAAACAATTCTTATATACACTTGATGGAGGACGTATTTCAATCGCAGCATTAGCTGTTGGTATTGCGCAATCTGCATTTGAACGTGCACTGCAATATGCGAAAGAACGTCAACAATTTGGAAAGTCAATTTCTAATTTCCAAGCGATTCAATTTAAATTAGCTGATATGGCGACTGAAGTAGAGCTAGCGCGTAATTTAGTACATAAAGCAGCTTGGTTAAAAGATAACGATAAACCTTTCGGTAAAGAAGCGGCTATGGCAAAACTTTTCGCATCTGAGGCTGCTAGTCGTATTGCCAATCAAGCGGTACAAATTCACGGTGGATACGGCTATATGCGTGAATATGAAGTAGAACGACATATTCGTGATGCAAAACTATTAGAAATTGGTGAAGGAACTTCTGAAATTCAACGTCTTGTAATTGCTAGACATTTAGGATGTAGATAAAAAGGAGGAATCACTATGTTTCAAAAAATATTAATTGCTAATCGCGGGGAAATCGCAGTTCGTATTATGAAAACTTGTCAAAAACTTGGCATTCGCACTGTTGCTATTTATTCTGAGGCAGATGAAAATGCCTTGCATGTAAAAATGGCAAATGAAGCTTACTTAGTAGGTGGGCCGCGTGTCCAAGAAAGCTATTTAAACCTTGAAAAAATTATTGAAATAGCTAAGAAGACAAATGCTGAAGCAATCCATCCGGGGTATGGATTATTATCTGAGAATCCATCTTTTCCGGTTCGTTGTAAAGAAGAAGGAATCGTATTTATCGGTCCATCAGAAGAAATCATTACGAAGATGGGAAGTAAAATCGAATCACGTATTGCGATGCAAGCTGCAGATGTCCCAGTAGTTCCAGGTATTACTACAAATATTGAAACTGCTGAAGAAGCAATTGAAATTGCTAAACAAATTGGTTACCCATTAATGTTGAAGGCATCCGCAGGCGGCGGAGGCATTGGAATGCAGTTGATGGAAACTGAGCAAACGCTCACCAAAGCATTTGAAAGCAACAAAACAAGAGCACAAAACTTCTTCGGTAACGGAGAAATGTATTTAGAGCGCTATATTGCAGATGCACATCATATTGAAATTCAGCTTTTAGCAGATACACATGGTAACACAGTGTATTTATGGGAGCGTGAATGTTCAGTACAGCGCCGAAATCAGAAAGTAATTGAAGAAGCACCTTCACCATTTTTAGATGAAGGTACACGAAAAGCGATGGGTGAAGTTGCTGTACAAGCTGCTAAAGCACTTGGTTATACAAATGCAGGTACAGTTGAGTTTCTTGTAGATGATCAGAAAAACTTCTATTTTTTAGAGATGAATACGAGATTACAAGTAGAGCATCCAGTTACAGAAGAAATTACTGGTTTAGATCTTGTAGAACAACAACTTCTAATTGCATATGGTGAAAAATTATCGTTTACACAAAATGATGTAAAACGTAGTGGTCATGCCATCGAGGCACGTATTTATGCAGAAGATCCGAAAACCTTCTTCCCATCACCTGGGAAAATTACAGATTTAACGCTTCCAACAAATGTACGTATTGATCACTTTTTGGAGAATCAAGTAACGATTACACCTTTCTATGATCCAATGATTGCGAAAGTCATTGCTCATGGTGAAACGCGTGAAGAAGCAATTTCCAAATTACACGATGCATTAGAAGAATTAAAAGTAGAAGGTATTAAAACGAACACGCCAATGCTACTTCAAGTATTAGAGGACGAAGTGTTTAAAGAGGGCATTTATACAACAGGTTTTGTAACGAAACAACTTGTTAAAAAATAAGATTTAACAATACTAAGGGGGAAAAAATGATGACGAAAGTATATGCATCGATGGCAGGAAACGTTTGGAAGATTGTTGTAGGAGTAGGGGATACAGTAGAGGAAGAACAGGATGTCGTCATTTTGGAATCTATGAAAATGGAAATTCCAATCGTTTCAGAAGAAGCTGGCACAGTTATGAAAATTAATGTGCAAGAAGGCGATTTTGTAAATGAAGGAGATGTATTACTAGAAATTGAATAGGGAGATATAGGGGGAAGCGAATTGAAACTACCTAATTTTGCTGTCATTAAAGAAGTCGGGCCACGTGATGGCTTACAAAATGAAAAAAAGATTGTTGGCACAAAAGATAAAGTAAAATGGATTCAACTACTTACAGAGGCTGGATTATCGTACGTTGAAGTTTCCTCATTCGTTCACCCTAAATGGGTCCCTGCATTAGCAGATGCAAATGATGTGTTTTCTGAGCTGAAAAGGGATCCAAATGTTACATATGCAGCGCTTGTTCCAAATCAAAATGGTTTGGAGCGAGCTTTTTTGCAAAATGTAGATGAGGTGAATGTTTTTTTATCAGCAAGTGAATCTCATAATAAAAGCAATATTAATAAATCAATTCAAGAAGCATTAGTTGTAATTGAAGATATAACAAAACAGGCATTATTCGAAGGGAAAAAAGTAAGAGGCTATGTTTCTACTGTATTTGGATGTCCTTATGAAGGCGATATAAGCGTCATAGCAGTTGACGAATTATGTGATCAACTATTTTCATACGGCATTTATGAAGTGTCTCTTGGTGACACAATCGGAGTAGCGAATCCGTTACAAGTAGAGCGAGTATTAGAGCATTTATTAAAGAAATATAATGCTTCACAGTTTGCAATGCACTTCCATAATACGTACGGAATGGCTCTTGCGAATGTAGTAAAGTCTTTAGAATATGGTATTACAACATTTGATAGTTCTTGTGGTGGTCTTGGCGGCTGTCCATATGCACCAGGAGCATCGGGCAATGTTGCAACTGATGACTTAGTTCATATGCTCCATAAGTTAGGGGTCCAAACGAATATTGATGAAGAGAAGTTATTGAGAGCGAGTCAATTTATTCAAAGTAAATTAAATATCCAATTACCGAGTCATGTGTATAGAGCGCTTCAACATAAAACGATAAGTAGGTGAGAAGATGCTACAATTACAAAATATTTCAGTTGATTATGTAACACCGCACGTTGTAAAGATTTCATTAAATCGTGAAAGACAAGCAAACTCATTATCTTTAGCGTTATTAGAAGAGTTACAAAACATATTAACTCAAATAAATGAAGAGGCAAATACTCGTGTAGTTATTCTAACAGGTGCTGGTGAAAAAGCGTTTTGTGCTGGTGCTGATTTAAAAGAACGCGCTGGTATGAATGAAGAACAAGTTCGCCATGCTGTTAGTATGATTCGTACTACTATGGAAATGGTTGAACAATTACCACAGCCAGTTATTGCTGCTATAAATGGCATCGCACTTGGTGGTGGTACGGAATTAAGTTTAGCTTGTGATTTTAGAATTGCGGCTGAATCTGCAAGTCTTGGTCTTACTGAAACTACACTTGCAATTATACCAGGAGCGGGTGGTACGCAGCGATTGCCAAGATTAATTGGTGTTGGTAGAGCGAAAGAATTAATTTATACAGGAAGACGTATTTCAGCAAAAGAAGCGAAAGAATATGGTCTAGTAGAATTTGTTGTACCAGCTCATTTACTTGAAGAAAAAGCAATTGAAATAGCAGAGAAAATTGCTAGTAATGGCCCTATTGCTGTTCGATTAGCGAAAGAAGCAATTTCAAACGGTATTCAAGTTGATTTACATACCGGATTACAAATGGAAAAACAAGCGTATGAAGGTGTAATCCATACGAAAGATAGATTAGAAGGATTACAGGCATTCAAGGAAAAACGCACACCAATGTATAAGGGGGAGTAAATATGTTAGATCAAAAACAACAATCGAATACATTTGAAGAACGAGTTGAAACGATTAAACAAGGCGGCGCACCAAAATATCATGAACAAAACAAAGCGAAAGGTAAACTATTCGTTCGAGATCGCTTAGCTCTTTTATTTGATAATGGTGAATATGTAGAAGATGCATTATTTGCAAATTGTGAACAAACAGGGTTACCCGCTGATGGTGTTATAACAGCAACGGGTAAAATACATGGTCGTACAGCATGCGTAATGGCGAATGATTCAACAGTAAAGGCTGGATCATGGGGTGCACGTACAGTCGAAAAGATTTTACGTATTCAAGAAACGGCAGAAAAATTACGTGTTCCGTTATTTTATTTAGTTGACTCTGCTGGAGCACGTATTACTGATCAAGTTGAAATGTTCCCAGGGCGCCGCGGTGCAGGAAGAATCTTCTATAATCAAGTGAAATTATCAGGTAAAGTTCCTCAAGTATGCTTGTTATTTGGACCTTCTGCAGCTGGTGGTGCTTATATTCCAGCCTTTTGTGACGTTGTAATGATGGTTGAGGGAAATGCATCTATGTATTTAGGATCTCCTCGTATGGCTGAGATGGTTATCGGTGAGAAGGTAACGTTAGAAGAGATGGGCGGAGCTCGTATGCATTGCTCTGTATCAGGATGCGGAGATGTTTTATGTAAGACAGAAGAAGATGCAATTACACAAGCAAGACAATACATTTCATATTTTCCAAACAACTACTTAGAAAAGACTCCATTAGTTACACCTCAAGAACCGAAACAATTCGATAAAACGTTAGAAGAAATCATTCCAGAAAATCAAAATGCTCCTTTCAATATGAAAGATCTTATTAATAGAGTTATTGATGAAGGTTCTTTCTATGAAGTGAAAAAATTATTTGCTCAAGAACTCATTACAGGTTTAGCACGTATTGATGGTAAGCCAGTTGGTATTATTGCAAATCAACCGCGTATGAAAGGCGGCGTATTATTCCACGATTCAGCTGATAAAGCAGCGAAATTTATTAATTTATGCGATGCATATCATATTCCGTTACTATTCCTTGCAGATGTACCTGGATTTATGATTGGTACAAAAGTAGAACGTGCTGGTATTATTCGTCACGGTGCAAAAATGATTTCCGCAATGAGTGAAGCAACTGTACCGAAAATTTCTATCGTTGTTCGTAAAGCATATGGTGCTGGTTTATATGCGATGGCAGGTCCAGCTTTTGAACCAGATTGCTGCCTAGCATTACCAACAGCTTCTATTGCGGTAATGGGTCCAGAAGCCGCGGTCAATGCTGTATATGCAAATAAGATTGCAGCTTTACCTGAAGAAGAGCGTGATAGCTTCATTGCTGAAAAACGCGAAGAGTATAAGAAAGATATTGATATTTACCATTTAGCATCAGAGATGGTCATTGATGGTATTGTTCATCCGAACAATTTAAGAGAAGAGTTAAAAGGACGATTCGAAATGTATATGAGTAAATATCAAGTGTTTACGGATCGTAAACATCCTGTTTATCCAGTTTAAAAGCCCTATTTAGGGCTTTCTTGCTCAAAAAGTCAAGGAGGGGAAAACATTGAAACAAGCAGTTTGGTTTCCAACAGAAGAGTATAAAGAAAAAACGCGTTTATATGGTTGGATGAAATCATTGGGCTATGAAGATTATGAAACGTTTTATAATAAGTCAATTGAAGAAACAGCTTGGTTTTGGGGAGAAGCTGAGAAAGCAGTTGGCTATCAATGGATGAAACCTTATACAGAAGTGCTAGATTTAGAAAATGGTACGCCATTTGCACAGTGGTATAATGGCGGAACATGTAATGTTGTAGAATCGGTTTTATCACGCTGGCTTGCAGATGATGAAACGAGGACACAACCAGCACTTCAGTATGAAGGGGAAAATGGAACTTCAAAATCATTTACATATGAGGAGCTTGATAGCTGGGTAAGTCGCGTTGCAAACGGTTTGAAACATGCGGGTATTGAAAAAGGTGATCGTGTCACAATTTATATGCCGATGATTCCAGAAACCGTTGTTGCGATGCTAGCGGTTATGAAGATCGGAGCAATTATTTCACCAATATTCTCAGGATTTGCATCTGATGCAGTCATGACACGTGTACAAGCGGCAGGGTCTAAAATGATTATTACTGCAGATGGTTTTTCACGCCGAGGTAAAATTGTTTCATTAAAAGATGAAGTAGATAAAGCTTGTGAGCATTGTCCAACTGTTGAAAAAGTTGTTATCGTGCGTCATGCAGGAAATGATTTTACACCGCATAATTATGATTTCTCATGGAGTACGTTAGAAAAAGAAAAACCATTTGTACATGCTGAAGAAATGCATAGTGATGATCCATTAATGCTCATTTATACATCAGGTACTACTGGAAAACCGAAAGGGACAGTACACACTCATGCTGGATTTCCTTTAAAAGCAGCTTTTGATGCGGGATTTGGAATGAATATCAAACAAGGTGACCGCGTATTATGGGTAACTGATATGGGATGGATGATGGGACCATTTTTATTATTTGGCTCTCTCATTAATGGAGCAACGATGGTTATGTATGAAGGTGTTCCGGACTTTCCAGAAGCAGATCGTTTATGGGAGACAGTTGATAAATATGAAATTACACATCTCGGTATATCACCAACATTAATTCGTGCGTTAATGGCAAAAGGTGATAAGTATGTAAATAAACATTCACTCAAGAGTTTAGAAGTATTTGCTTCAACAGGTGAGCCTTGGAATCCAGATCCTTGGATGTGGCTATTTGAAACAGTTGGAAAAAGTAATGTACCAATTTGTAACTATTCAGGCGGGACTGAAATTTCTGGTGGGATTTTCGGGAACGTCCTTATTAAACCAATTGCACCGATTAGCTTTAACGCTTCTTTACCAGGAATGGCAGCGGTTGTGCTCGATGATCAAGGCAATCCGATTCGTGATGAAGTTGGAGAATTATGTTTAGAGAAACCTTGGGTTGGTATGACGAAAAGTTTCTGGGAAGACGATGAGCGTTATGTGAACACATATTGGTCACGTTTTGAAAATAAATGGGTTCATGGTGACTGGGTTGTTTACGATGGTGAGCAATATATTATTACAGGACGCTCGGATGATACGTTAAACATTGCTGGGAAACGTATTGGACCTGCTGAATATGAATCAATTCTTGTAAAGCATAATGATGTCATAGAAGCTGCCGCGATTGGTGTACCAGATGATGTAAAAGGTGAAGTCTGTCATTGTTTTGTAGTATTAAGAGATAATGTAACATTTACTGAAGAATTAAAGAAAGAATTAATGAGTTTAGTAAACTCTCATATTGGAAAAGCATTATGTCCAAAAGATATTCACGTTGTAGAAGATTTACCGAAAACACGTAATTCTAAAGTAATGCGACGCGTCATTAAAGCCGCTTATTTAGGAAAAGAATTAGGCGATTTATCATCACTTGTAAATCCTGAGGTAGTTCCGTTTATTCAGGGATTGCAGTCTAGTAAATTATAAAATTAAAGCATGTATAAGGTGAACTGACCTCTAATTGTTAGAGGTCAGTTTTTATATATACAGGATAATTTAGTACATGTGTTTGTTTTTTCCTTTCTATGTTTTTGCCTCGTACACTTTAAAGTTAGTGGACATACTATATTAATAGAAATGATTAGGGGGTGAGATTTTGGGTTCTCGATTTAATAATTGTAAAAAGAAGTGTACATGTAAACAGGATGATTGTTGGGATGTTTTCGAAGAGTGTAAAAAAGAACATGAAGAGCAAAATAAAAAATGCGATTGTTGCTGTGTACAAGGAATTAGAGATGAGCTGAGAAAGTTAGTAAACAGATCAGTGCGCATTACAACAGGAACTAATAATTATGCAGGAACTGTTTCTTCTGTCACTTGTGATGTTGTAAAGCTTGCTAATAGTGCTGGGGTAGTTACAGTAATTATTTCAGTTTGTAAAATTGAAGCAATTGAACCATTGCTAACATAAGAAACATGGCATAACTGAGCTATGTTTTTGTAAAGCCATTCTTATGAATGGCTTTATTTTCATTTCGTATAAAAGGAGAATATATTCTATATATAGAAATAAGTTTGAGGATATATAGAATGGTGTATGAAAGGAGAATGAAGTTGATTAAATTAGAACCTTTTAAACAATTCGATTTCAAACAATTAATAAACTGGATTGATTCCGAGGATTTTTTAATACAATGGTCGGGAAATGCATTTACATATCCTTTAAATGAACAGCAATTAGAAAAATATATAGAAAGTGAAAATACACTTGCATTCAAAGTAATAGATGAAGAGACTCAAGAAGTAGTTGGTCATATTTCACTTGGGAAAATAGACAATATAAATAAATCTGCAAGGATTGGTAAAGTACTAGTTGGTGATACGAAAATGAGAGGACGTTCTATGGGGAAGCATATGATGAAAGCAGTACTTCATATTGCATTTGAAGAATTAAAACTACATAGAGTAACGCTTGGTGTCTATGATTTTAATACGTCAGCCATTTCATGTTACGAAAAAATAGGATTTGTAAAAGAAGGCTTATTAAGAGAGTCGAAAAAAGTAGGCGAAACGTATTGGAATTTATGGGAAATGAGTATGTTAGAATATGAATGGAGAGCTAAAAAATAATCATTTCCTATAATTATATTATGTTAATTAAAAGAGGGTTGGGGGAAAATTATGAATAAAAAGACGAAAATCATTACAATTGCAGCTGTTTCAGGGGGAGGTAAAACTACTGTTACAGAAAGATTAACTTATAAGTTAATAAATTCAAAAGCTCTATATTTTGATAGCTACCACTTTGATAACTGTCCTGCAGATATTTGTAAATGGATTGATGATGGAGCAAATTATGATGAATGGGTACTCAAACCATTAATTAAGGATATTCAGCATTTTATACGAGATAGTAATGTAGATTATATTATTGTAGATTATCCTTTTGCATACTTAAATAGTGAAATGCGGCAATTTATTGATGTAACTATATTTATAGATACGCCTTTAGATATTGCGATGGCTAGAAGAATTTTGCGAGATTTTAAGGAAGATACAAGGAGTGAAATACATAATGATTTAAAGCATTATATAACATATGCTAGAAAAGCTTATTTGGAGGCGCTTCATACTGTAAAGCCAAATTCAGATATTGTTTTGGATGGATCTTTATCTGTAGATGAAATAATTAATCAAATTGAAGAGGAACTTAATCGAAGAGAAGTGATCGTCGATGGTTAAAAGTATAGAAAAATATGTACAAGTTGATGATTTTAGAATGTATTCAAGAGTATTTCAAGGAAAGAAGTTGCAGCCAGTTATTATAATGGATGCAGGTTATGGCGATTATTCAAAGGCATGGGAGCATATTGCTGAAGAACTGACTGAATTTGGGACTGTACTTACATATGATCGAGCGGGATTGGGGAAAAGTGGGGTTAGTTCCAAACGACGTATTAGTTCTGAAATGATAAAAGAATTAAGAAGTTGCTTAGAGAAATTGCAACTGAAACCGCCTTATATTTTCATAGGACATTCTTTTGGCGGTATAAATGCACGTTTATTTACGACTTTTTATCCCGAGAATATGATGGGAGTAGTTTTAGTTGATTCGACACCAGAAAATTATAAAGAAGCTTTTTTGCCGATCATGTCTCCTGAATTTCAAGAAGCTTACTATAAACAATTTGTACATGAAAGTTCTTATGAAGAGTTTATGTTTAGTCTAGGTGAAGCAGATAAACATTGTCAGTCGACGAGAGATATTCCACTCGTCGTGTTAGCTGCTGGTAAAAAAGCTTTTTATTCGCAAGATGCACAAATAAAATGGTTACAATTGCAAGAAGAATTATTAAGATTATCAAACAAAAATAAACTAATAATTGCAGAACAAAGTGGTCATTATATTCAAAAAGATGAACCACATTATATGATAGATGCTATTAAGTGGATAATTGAGGTAGGGGAGGGATAAACGTGTACACTTTATTTCGATACAATTGGCAAGTAAGAGATGATTGGTTTAAGTGGTGTGAGCAACTTTCAGAGGAAGAATTACTCCGCAAACGTGTTGGTGGTGTTGGAAGTATTTTAGAAACATTATTTCATATTGTTGATGTTGAGTATAGCTGGATTAATGCGCTTCAAGAAAAAGAAGATCGGGCACCGCAGTTTAAAGAGTATCAATCTATCCAAAAAGTGAAAGCGTTATCTGATTTATATAAAAGAGAAATAGAAGATTTTTTACAAGTATGGTCAGCTAACTTAGAAGGTAAAATATTAAAAGCTTCATGGACAGATAAAACATATACATATGGTGAGGTCTTAAGGCACGTAATTGTACATGAAATTCACCATATCGGTCAGTTATCTATATGGGCGAGGGAGTTAAATCTTCAGCCTGTTTCAGCGAGTTTAATTGGGAGAGGACTATAGATTTATAAAACAGCTTGCACTGAAAATGCAAGCTGTTTTATATATATAAGAAGATTTCCTAGTTGAAATCCTCGGATTTTTTCTGACGTATATGTAAGAACATTAAAATTGTTATAATGAAGAAAATTAACAATGTTTGTATAATCAAATTTTTAAACTGAAGCAAAACTGCCCAAGATGTAACAGCATCTTTAAACGCTTGGAGTGCAGAGTATGAAGAAGGATCAAAGCCGTACTGAAGTAACTTTTTTGTTTCAATAAAAGTACTGTTTTCATTTTCGGCGTCTAATATTACTGAAATAAGTCTAGTATCTCCTCGTTTTGCTGTACTGACAAAACTATAATTACCATTAGTTGAAAAACTAGTTTGTAAGCCATCAACACCTTGGTGTTTAATGTTTTTATTAAGGGAATAAATCATTTTATTGGTGTTGAAAACTTTCGTATCTTTGAAGGTGAACTGGTAAGAGGTTAGTTTTGTAACGTTCAGTACATCTGGAAAGTCTGTTACTAATTGTGTTGCTAGTTTAGCAACTTCAATTGCTGTTGTAGTTGAAAGTTTATTTGTATCGTTATTCATTCCAGTAGCGTTTAGAAACGGAGATGATTGTGATAACTTTAGGTGTTTTGCTTTTTCATTCATTAACTGTGTGAATTTATCTTCGTTTCCAGCGATGTGTTCTGCAAGAGCAAGTGCGGAACGATTATTTCCTGTCAATAACAGTGTATGAAGTAAATCACGAACCGTCGTTTTATCTTTCGAAGTTACTTGTATAGGACTCGTTTCTGCTCGGAAAACTTCGTTACTTATTTTTACTACTTCATCTAACTGTATAGTTCCTTCATTTAGTTGTTCCAGTGTGATATATTCAGTCATTAATTTAGATAAAGTAGCTGATTGTATAGGAGTTTCTTCATTTTTTTTATAAACAACTTCACCAGAATGAGCATCTATTAAAATAGCTGATTTAGCTTGAATAATTGGGCCATTTACATAAAGGTAAAAATATAAAACGATAAGTGCGGTAATAAAAAAAGATAATAATAAAATAGCGAATTTTTTTAAGAATTGCATAAGCGATCCTCCTATTATGACATCGATAATAATATTGTAAAAAGGAATGCTTAATTAGGAAGAAAGAAAAGGTAAAGAATTTCTAAAGAATTATAAAGGATTATTAAAATTTGGATGTTGCTGGAAAATGAAAGGTCCAATTTCTTATATCGTAAGAAATTGGACCTAAAATTAAGCTGTATTAACATTTATATGGTTGTAGTTTTACAGTGAATGTTGTTTTTTTGTCATCACTATACACTTCAATTGTTCCTTTATGCAATTCGACAATACTTTTTGCAATTGCCAATCCGAGTCCAGATCCACCAGTGTTTGTAGAGCGCGATTTCTCAACGCGATAAAAACGTTCAAAAATATGAGGTAAATCGGTACTAGGAATAGGTTGGCCGTAATTGGTTATATCGATTGCGATCATATTATTACTTTCATAAGCAGTAATATCAATATAATCACCATCGTTACCGTAAGCGATAGCATTAATAATTAGATTTTCAAATACGCGCACTAATTTGTCTCCATCAGCTAATACCATTAACTTCTTTGATGGGAAAAAGGGGCGACAATCAATATTAGCCTCTTGAAGCTGTATTCGAAATTGAACGGTTAATTGTCCAAGAAGTTCTACAATATCAATAGGGACAGAATATAAACTTAATTCTTTATTTTGAACACGTGTATATTCAAACAAATCATTCATTAATGCATTAAGACGAGTTACTTTATCGTAAATGACTTGTATATAATGTCGTAATTCTACTTCATCTCTATAATTATCATGGTGGATTAAGTTCACGTATCCAACTATAGAGGTTAGAGGAGTGCGTAAATCATGCGATACATTTGTAATAAGTTCGCTTTTTGCTTGTTCTGCCTGTCTTTCTTCATCAATCGAGACTTTCAATTGTTCAACAATTTGATTAACCCCGCTTGCTAACTCTTCTAGATAATTATGGTTTACGATAGAAACTTTATGATTGAAGTTTCCATTTGCAATATAGCGAATCTCTTCTATCATTTTTTTAATACAAGTTTCATAGTAAAGCTTTCTTTCATGACGATAAAAAATGTATAGGTAGGATGAGAAAATAGAAAATAAAAATAAATAAGAGACAATCATCATCCATAGAGATTCTTTTATTCCCTTATATTTTTCATAACCAAAAATTCTAATGAATTCTTTGCCAAGTTCACTTAACGTAAGCGAACTCTCAATTACACTCGTAACGAGGCGATATATAATTAATTCAGTAATAGGGGTGAGTGTGATAGCTAATAAGAGCCAAAAAATAAGTTTCCATTTCGGGATATCTTTTAATATATCAAATGCTTCATTTCTCAATTTTATAGCCTACTCCCCAAACAGTATGAATAAATTTTTCTCCATTCATTCCTGTTTCAAGCTTATCTCGTAAATTACTAATGTGGACCATTACAGTTTTATTTGAACCATAACCATCTTCATTCCAAACACGTTCAAATATTTCTTCAGAACTAAATACTCTTCCTGTATTACTCGCAAGTAAATATAAAATATCAAATTCAATAGATGTAAGTTTAATATATTCTCCATTTACTTTAACAGTATGATTATGTTTGTGAATTTCAGCAGAACGAATGCGAATCATACCATCTTCATTTTTTGGAGAAGTAGCATTTTGGAAAGATGATCTTCGTAGTAAAGCTTTCACTCTAGCTACTAATTCTAATGGATTAAATGGTTTAATCATATAATCATCGGCGCCTGTCATAAGTCCTAATATTTTATCCATATCTTCTGCTTTTGCACTCAGCATAAGAATAGGTACAGTATTATTTTCACGAACTTCTTGGCAAACTTCTAATCCATTTCGTTTTGGCATCATAATATCCAAAATCATAAGGTCAACTTCATATGTAGAAATCATTTGTAATGCTTCATCGCCATCATATGCTTTATAAATGTTATAGCCTTCATTTCGCAAATAAACAGCAAGTAATTCAACAATCTCTTTATCATCATCAATAATTAATATATTTTTATTCATTATGTAGTTCCTTTCCTTACAAATCATTAACATTACTATAATATCAAACATTTATGTGTTTTGTAGCAATGATTCCACATAAAATTTCATGTAACGTATAAAAAGGGATTAAAACATTCATAACGAATACAAATAAAAAGGATATCTAAATGAAACGTTATATTGAAAGTTTGGAAGAAGGGGGGACTTAAGATGTTATATAAAGATATTTATTCATTTACTCCGACTGGAAAAATTGAAAATGATTTAAAAGTTTTTCTATTAAAATACAAAAAAGAACTTACATACAAACATTCAATTCGGGTGGCAAATGAAGCGCGAAAAATTGCGATTAAGTATCATGAAAACGAGGAAAAGGCAGCAATGGCAGCATATTTACATGATATTAGTGCAATCTTTCCGAATGAAGAGCGGGTTGAAGTTGCTGAAGAATTTGGAATAGAGATATTACAAGAGGAACGAGAATTCCCGATGATTATTCATCAAAAGCTGTCGAGAATAATTGCAAAAGAGATATTTAAAGTGGAAGATGAAGAAATTTTAAATGCCATTAGTTGTCATACTACACTGCGTAAACATGCAACGAAGATGGATTTAGTGTTATTTGTTGCTGATAAAATAGAATGGGATCATAATGGGACACCACCTTATTTAGTAGAAGTAAAAAAAGAATTAGAAAAATCTTTAGAACATGCTGCTTTTGCATATATTTCATTTTTGTGGGAAAGAAAAGAAACGTTGAAAGTTATACATCCTTGGCTAAAAGATGCATATTGGCAGTTAAAAGAAATTGTAAAGTAGAAAGAATATAAAAATATAGTTAAAAGAATATATGAATCAAATATTTCCTGGAGTTACATTAGTACCACATATATACATTCAGTGGGAAAATCATTTACATTTTTATTTTTGGAAAGGGAAAGGCCTATATGTAGAACGAACCGACGATGTAAATATGAAATACTTCACTCAACTTTATACATATAATAAATACTTATTTGAAAATATATTTTCAAAAGAAGATGAAGTGTTTTTAGTAACAAATGTTTATCGATTTAAAAAGGAAAATGTGAAAAATCTGCAGAAAATAAATGTATACAATAGTTTTATTAAAAAGAGGGATTTAAATTTCAAGTTAAGACAAGAAACATTACCTTTTCTATTTGAAGATGAAGAAGCTGATTTATATTGTACATATCAATTTTCATTAAAATGTTTTGCTAGCGATATAAAGTATAACCAGCTTATTCAAGTTGCAAATCATGAAGATTTTCCAGGTTTTTATCCTCGTTTGGACGCAAAAAAAGAAATTTCTTATTCAGATGTATTTCTCATATATGCAACAAAAGATATTATCATGTGTATTTACGATGATAGAGGATGTAAAGTAATTGCGAAGAATAAAGAAACAATATGAAATTTATATGAGAAATATAAAAAGTGGATTCTAGATTATGAACGAGAAAGTATAGATACCTTATTTAAATGACAACAATGGGGGAAGTGAAACGTGTAATGAAACGTATTGCAATCGTATCCGCATGGGAACCAGAACTTACGTATTTGCATCAATATTATCCAAGTAAACGTATTGAAAAAAGAGCAGCTTGGGAATTTCATTTTCATACTATAAATGATCTGGAAATTATTTCAGTTATAACTGGAGTTGGGAAAGTAAGCTGTGCAAGTTGTGTACAATTATTAATAAGTGAGTTTCAGCCTGATGAGTTGTTTATGACAGGGATATGCGGAAGTTTATCAAATAAGGTGAAAAATGGTCATATTGTAGTAGCCCTTAATGCAATACAACACGACGTTACTGCTGCTGGTTCAGGCGAAGATGTTTTTAACTTATATAATGGTAGAACAGCACCTATTGAAACAACAAAATCGCTTGTAAGGAGAATAAAAAAAATACGATCTTATGATTCAATCCATTTCGGTACATTTTTATCTGGAGATCAACGTATTCGTAGTTCAGAAATGAGATATTTACTTCATACTGTATACGGAGCATTGGCGGTTGATCAAGAGGTCGCAGCTTTTGCTTATGTATGTCAAATCAATAAGAAGCCTTTTTTATGTTTAAAAGCTGCTTCAGATCAAGCAAATGATAAAACAAAAGAGGAACAAAAAATATTTAAAATGTTAGCATGTGAACGGGCTTGCGAGCATTTAATTGCTTTTTTACGTGTGTATGAGATTAATGTAGTAAATCATAGATAGTAAGAGGGGTTTAATATTGGAAAGTACAAATAAAATAGCTATTTTGGGTGCAAACGGAAAAGCTGGGAAATACCTTGTAAACGAAGCTTTAAAAAAGGGATATGAAGTAAAAATATTAACGAGAAATTCTAATAATATGACGATAACTAATGAAAGTATAGAGCCTATTACTGGGGATGCACGTGATTTTTCCTCAATACGCGAATTACTTAAAGGGTGCCAAGTTGTAGTTAATGCGGTAGGTCAACCGAAAAATGAACCTTACATTTTTAGTGCAGTAACGAAGCATGTTTTAGAAGCGATGAAGGAGTTTGAAATTAAAAGATATATTCTAATTTCCGGAGGTTCTTTAAATGTTACGGGAGATCAGAAGGGAATGGTAAATAAAATAGGAGCTACCTTATTTAAATTGTTTTTACCAAAGATGATGCAAGATAAATATAAAGAATTACAAATTATCCAAAATAGTGAGGTAGATTGGACAATTGTTAGATTACCATTTGTTATAGAGGGAAATGGTATTGGAAGTATAAAAGAGAGTTTATTTGATATGCCAGGAATTAAAATACAAAATGGCGATATTGCACCGTTTGTTATAAAACAAATTAATAGTGATAGATATGTAGGGAAGTGTCCGTTCATTTCAAATTAAGGGATAGAATTAAAAGTTAAAGAATGATGGGGAAAGTGGAATTAGTACATTTTATGTATTTGTATGTTAAGTTTAACACGAGTAAGTGGGGGATAATTTTATATGATTCAATACAAAAGATGCAGTGAAGTAAATATAGATTTAGTGTATGGGGCTTTTAGGGATGGGTTTTCAGATTATATTATTAAGATGGAAGTTTCAAAAGAAGATTTTATAAAAAGGTTTTTTGGAGCAGAAGGGAATTCGTTAGAACACTCGTTTCTTGCTTTAGATGGTGACAAGCCAGTTGGTGTAATACTTAGTGGTATTAAGGTTTATGAAAGTATAAAAACAATGCGCTGCGGAACATTAGCAGTTCATCCGAATTACCGTGGTATTGGTGTGAGCCAAAAGTTATTTGAATTACATAAAGAAGAGGCGATTCAAAATGAGTGTAAGCAACTTTTCCTTGAAGTCATTGTAGGCAATGACCGGGCGATTCGTTTTTATAATAAATTAGGCTATGAAAAAGTGTACGATCTATCTTATTATAATTTAAAAGATATGACTAAAATAATACATAAAGAATGTAAGGGAATTGAAGTAAAACAATTAGAATTCCCTGCTTTTAAAGTTGAAATTCAGAAATGGTTACACTTCCATATAAACTGGCAAAATGATATGGATTATATCGAAAAAACAAATCATACATTTTATGGCGCATATGTCGATAATGATTTAAAAGGTTCTATATGTATAAATGAACAAGGTAAAATTAGTTTTATTTTCGTAGACAAAGAGTATAGAAATCGTGGTATTGGATCAAAATTATTACAAGTAGCAAGAGATGAGTTGAATTTAGAAAGCTTATTAATTAGTTTTCCAAACAACAGTTTACTGGAAGGGTTTTTAAAGAAAACTGGATTTGAAAAGAATTCTTTAGCACAATATGAAATGTATGTATTACTGTAAAAAGCGAAAGAAGTTATTCTTTCGCTTTTTATTTTTGTACTATACTGATATTTTACTTTGTATAATATTCTTTTTTTATGTAGAATAGATAGGAGGGGATAAAATGAATAACGGATTAAAGCTTAAGATTGTTGAGTTGCATTGTTTCGTTCAAAAGACTTATTCTGATATGAAAATAGCATGTGATATTGCTATTTATCAAGAAAACACTTCTAAATATTTAGTTTCATTAGGATTTTTAAATAAATCATATATGACTTATATAGAAGCAAGAAGATTTTATCGTGAAAATGAAGAACTTGTAAGTGTAGAATTTGATAATTTCTTTCATACATATGATATATTAGAACAGGAGTTAAAAAAAGTTATTTCAACTGAAGATAAGAATCCTTCATTGTTACATAGTAGATTTGATCAGTTTCAGCAGAAAGTTGAAAATATAAATGACCTAATAAAAGTATTGCAAAATGCTCGTTAATGAATGCTTTTTTCTGTTTATATAGAAATTATGCATTAAAAATATATTAGGGATATTACATATTGAAGGGATGACTTTTGTTGATTACAAAAGTCATCTTTTTATGATAGGAATAAATTGTATGGATTTTAGCAGTTTCATATTTTAGAAAATTATACGAGGAAAATAACATGAAAAATAAAAAAGAAATAGCTATAGTTGCATTAACAACAGGATTAGCTTTAGCAAGTGTAACACCATATGGGGTAGGTTATGCAGAGGAAATGGTTCAAATGCAAGTTGATGTTCAAGAGGATTCGTTTCGTACCGGTGAACTTACACAACCATCACAAAAGACGCCAGAGAATGTAGTGAAAGATGCACTTAAGGAAAAGACAGAGCATGCTTTGTCTCCAAAACAAGTTAGTGGAGACAAAGGGGTAGATTACAAGGTTCTTCAAAAACGTAGTTCATATGATGGGACGACACTTTTGCGTATGCAACAAATATATGAAGGAAAAGAAGTATATGGACATCAATTGACTGCTCATGTAGATAAAAAAGGTGTTATTAAAAGTGTTTCAGGAGACAGCGCACAAAATTTAGCAAAAGAAGATTTAAAGAATCCTATTAATTTATCAAAAGAAGAAGCAAAACAATATATTTATACGAAGTATGGAAAGGATATTCAATTTATTTCTGAGGCAGAAGTTAAGGAAGTTATTTTTGTTGATGAAAATCGTGGGCAGGCTACAAATGCATATCAAGTTACATTTGCAGCTGCCACACCAAACTATGTATCTGGAACTTATTTAGTGGATGCTCATAGTGGTGATATGTTGAAAAATATGGTGCAAGAGTCAGATTTAAAAGTAAGTGAAGAGCGTGTTGAAGCTATTCAGGAGAGTAAAAAAAGTAATTTTAAATCATTAACCGGGACTGGAAAAGATGATTTAGGAATAACTCGTACATTTGGTATTTCTGAACAAAGTAACGGGAAGTATGCGCTTGCCGATTATACAAGAGGGCAAGGAATTGAGACGTACGATGTAAATTATAGAGATATTACTTTTGAAGATAAATATTATCCTGGTATATTAGCAACTAGCACATCAACAACATTTAATGACCCAAAAGCGGTAAGTGCTCATTTCTTAGCGACAAACGTATATGATTTTTATAAAGACAAATATAAGCGTAATAGTTTTGATAATAACGGAAAAAAAGTAGTTTCAGTTGTACATGCATGGGATTCAGGAGAAACAAATGATCCTAAAAATTGGGGGAATGCATTTAGCGCTAATATTAACAATGTTAGTATGCTTATATATGGTGATCCAATGGTTAGAGCGTTTGACATAGCGGGCCATGAATTTACACATGCGGTTACATCTAGTGAATCTAATCTTGAATTTTTTGGAGAATCCGGGGCAATTAACGAGGCATTATCTGATATTATGGGAACGGCTATTGAGAAATATGTAAATAATGGAGAATTTAATTGGACAATAGGAGAACAAAGTGGATCCGTTCTCCGTAATATGAAAGATCCATCTTCAGTCAAATTTTTTGATGGAGTACCGTATCCGGATGATTATAGTAAATTCAGTGATTTAAACGGAGAGGATAATGAGGGCGTTCATTTTAATTCAAGTATTATTAATAAAGTCGCATATTTAATTGCACAAGGTGGTACTCATAACGGTGTAACTGTAAATGGTATTGGTGAAGATAAAATGTTTGATATTTTCTATTATGCAAATACTGATGAATTGAACATGACTTCTAATTTCTCTGAATTAAGATTAGCGTGTCTTAAAGTTGCAACAAATAAATATGGGGCAAATTCCATTGAGGTTGAAACGGTCCAAAAAGCTTTTGATGCAGCAAAAATTAAAGGACCAGTGAAAGAAAACGAAAAAACTGAGGCAAACCAAGTCCCAGAGCTAACAGTACCGCCAACAATTACACTACGTGTCGGTGATAAGTTTGACCCAATGAGCAATATAAAAGCTATTGATAAAGAAGATGGTGATTTAACAACTCGAGTAGAACATAAAGGTGATGTAGACACTTCTAAACCAGGCAAATACATTGTGGAGTACTCTGTCGTTGATTCTCAAGGTGGGAAAGCAACGGTAACACGGACTGTAATTGTAGAGGGAGATGGAGAAACATCAGATCTAAAACCTACATTAACAGTTCCTATTGCAGCGACAATTACTGTAGGAGAATCATTCGATCCGATGGCAAAAGTAAAAGCTATTGATAAAGAAGACGGCGATCTTACTTCTAAAGTAAAAGTTGAGGGGGAAGTAGATACCTCTAAAGTCGGTACTTACATAGTAACGTATATAGTTACAAATTCTAAAGGCCATGAAGAAATTGCGAAACAAACTGTAACAGTCACAGGTAGAGAAGAAGTTAAGAATGACATACCAATACTAAAAGTACCTTCTACAACTACAATTACTAAGGGAGATGAATTCAATCCGATGGTAGGTGTATCAGCTACGGATAAAGAAGACGGTGATCTTACTTCTAAAGTAGTATATAAAGATATTGGAGATACCACTAAAGCTGGTACTTTTGAAATAATATATAGTGTGACAGATTCTGTAGGTAATAAGGTACATGCAATACAAAAAGTATTAGTGAAGGATACAGACGCTAGCAAAGCTAAAGGTAGTACTAATAACGGTAATATCCAAAACAACAGTAATTTCGATAAAAAAGAATCTACATATAAAGAGCTTCCAAACACGGGGGGCAGTACAACTAACAGTACAACAATGGGCTTATGGATGGTTTTTGCAGGTATAGTGTTCACTTTAGTTCGCAAATTTAGAAAAATATAAAAGTAGATAGTACAGCTTATTCGTTTGAAGAATAGAGTACAAAAATAATTGTGCATCATGAACTGTTTTCATAACTCATTTTTGTTAAAGCAATCACCATTTTTTCTTAATTTATTTTAGAAGGTAGAATAATAGTAAACATAGAATATATTAATAATTAAAATGTTTACGAGGTGAAGGTGATGGCAATAAAACAAGACGAAATTAAAGTAGTAGTCGGAGCAGGGGTGTTTAATAATAATCCTGGATGGATACAAACGCAAGAAAATGAACTTAATTTACTAGATAAAGCTACGTGGGAAGAAAGATTTGAATACAATTCTATTTCAGCTATCTTAGCTGAGCATGTATGGGAACACCTTACGTTTGAAGAAGGTGTAAGAGCTGCTGAAATTTGCTATGAATTTTTAAAGCAAGAGGGGCATATTCGGTGCGGTGTTCCTGATGCATTTTTCCGAGATGAGGCGTACCAAAAGATAGTTCAAATAGGTGGACCTGGCCCAAAAGATCACCCAGCAGCAAGTCATAAAATTGTCCATACCTATAAAACACTAATGAAAATGTTTGAAACTGCTGGATTTGAGGTAGTTTTACTTGAATATTGTGATGAAAATGGTCAGTTTTATTATAATGAATGGGATGCAAACGACGGTGTTATTTTCCGTTCGAAAAGGTATGATTCTAGAAATAAAGGTGATAAACTTGGTTTTCCATCGTTAATTGTTGATGCGATTAAACGATAAGTTTTTCAAGTAAGTAGATTTAGTATAATAATTTCATGAGTCATAGCGTTTCTTTATATGCTGTAATTCTATGTTCGATGAAAATGAGAACGCAACATAAGGGGAATTCCTTAAAGTTGCATAATATGAATTAAATTGAGCATAAGAAATATAATACTAATTATAAAATTGGCAGAAAGTAGTCTTTCTGCTTTTTATTTTGCAAAGGGGATGAATATACTATGCAACCTATAAAACAAGTGGCATTAACATGTATTACTCATGATCCAACAGGGAGCTTATTATCTGCAATAAAAGAATTAAAAGAGGAATTGTCAAACTTAAATTATGATGAGAAATATATAACAATTAGTAATGTAACACCAAAAGAGATTGTAAAAGAACTAGAGGAAAGTAACTTCCATATAAATATAGTAGAAAAATTAGGTGTAGGGAATGCGCGTAGGGATTCTTTAAAGTTTGTTAGTAACTATGATTATGATTACTATCACTATTGTGACTTTGATCGTTTGCTAACTTGGATTAAAGAATATCCAGCTGAACTTAATTCCTTCATTCAGAATATAGTAGATGTAGATTACTTAATCATTGTCAGAACAGAAAAAGCTTTTCAGACACATCCTGAAGAATGGCAAGTTACAGAATCAGTATCAAATAAAATTATGTCATTACAATTAGAGAAACAAGTAGATATTACAGCTGGTTCATGTGCGTTATCAAAACGAGCAATTGATTACATAATAAAATATTCTAAATGCAGAATGACTGATGGAGAATGGCCGATGATTATAAATACTTTTACAGATTTTAATATTGGTTACATTGCAGTAGAAGGTTTAAAATACGTGAACAAGCTTAACCAAGATAATCTAGTTGATCCGATAAAAGCATGGTCAACTAGATTAGAGCTCTCATATATAATAAGTCAATCCATTTTGGAGCTAACAAAAACCTCTTAAATTAATGGGGTGTAATAGTGATTTCTTTTTTAATTGAAATCATGTAAAATAAAGAACATACATTCGTTTTGACGAAAAGGGGGTTAATTAATAATGTTAGCAGTAATAGAGAAACAAGGTAATGAATATGTAGTGCAATTTGAGCGTTATTTTTCATATTCAATAGAAGAAGTTTGGTCTGTTTTAACAGAAAACAGTAATTTGAAAAAATGGATGTCTAATTTACAAATCGAAAGCCTTAAAACAGGTGGAATAATCAAGTTTGATATGATGGACGGTTCATTTATAAATATCGATATTTTAGAGTGTCAAGTAAACGCAGTGCTTGAATTTACTTGGGATAAAGACTGTGTACGATTTGAAATACATAAAGAGGAAAATGGTACTCTTTTACTTCTTAAAGAATACATTCATGAGTTAACAGATCATACTCCGAAAGATATAGCGGGTTGGCATATTTGTTTAGATCTTTTTTCCTCCGTACTAGAAGGGAAAGAAAAAGAATTTTCTAAAGATGAATGGCAACAGTGGTTTGAAATATATAAAGATAAGGTTCTTGAATTAAGAGTGTAATCAACTTAAAGGTTATATTCATTGTGTAATTATTATATTGCAAATATGATTTTAATGAGAAATAAGAATAGAGGTTAATATGAAGGTAAACCAATTAATTGCTAATAACATAAACAAATTAGATACAGTCATTCCATTTAATAAGTCTTTTGGAATCGCTGGTTTATCAGGATCAGGTAAAACAACTTTTTGTCAAACAATTGGTGAAGAATCAAAAAAACGATTAGTTTCTTTATTACCAAAGGCTGAATATCAATATTTATTTCCTAATATCATGGAAACGAATTTTAGTGCTATTAAGATGGAGGATATGCCTTTAGTACTTTTTCTGGGGAAATCATCAATTTCTTCTAATCCACGTTCAACGCTAGGTACTCATACTGGTGTTTTCACTGAAATTCGCGAAAAACTTGCTGACGTATTTCATCTTTCCCCTGAGGTTTTTTCATTTAATAACCAGTTAGGTTGGTGTTCTGGTTGTAAAGGCCGAGGTACTAATAAAAATATTGAGTGTAAAAAATGTAAGGGAAAACGTTATAGTGAAGAAATTGAACAACATACTATAGATTTATTTGCTAAACCACATACCATTTCAAATATTAATGATTTAAGTGTTGAGTCTATTCTTTCGCTAGCGGAAGTGTTAAATATTAGTGAAGCAAAGCAACATATATTACAAAACATAATAAATATGAACATTGGTTATTTAACATTAAATCGAATAATGGGTACGTTGTCAGGTGGAGAGTTAACACGACTATATTTAGCTGAATTCATGGCAGTAAGTGAAAATGCTGTAATTATTATTGATGAGATTTCAGTTGGACTTGATCATGGAACATTATTACAAATATTAGAAGAGATCAAGAAATTAGGGTGTAAAAATCAAATTTGGCTTATAGATCATTCAGATACAGTACTGGATACAACAGATGAGCAATTGTTCTTTGGACCTGGTAGCGGAAAATATGGTGGACAAATTGTGAAAGAATCACCAAGACCAAAATCAATACTGTGCGATCTAAATAAAGAAGTACCAACAGAATATTATACATTCCAAGAATTATATTGCCGTAATATCCAAATGGTGGAGTTTCAGATTCCTAAAAATAGGCTTGTAACAGTTACAGGAGAATCTGGTTGTGGGAAATCTACTCTTGTCAATGAATGTTTAGCTACAGATTTCTTGAAACGATATCCAAAAGATAAACTAGTTATGGTAGGGCAAGATCGAAATCAATCCATTACAAGTCGATCAACTGTAGCAACTTTTCTAGATATTAAAAAGAAACTAACAAAGTATAGTGAAGAAATTGATAATATTTTTGAGCGTTCGATTGAAGATATTATTGGTGAACTTCCAAATGAAGATATTGCGTATAAACGCTTGAGTCTACTCATTAAATTAGGACTTGGTTATTTAACGTTAGAACGAAAAACACAAACATTATCAACAGGTGAGTTTCAATGTGTTCATTTAGTTTCGGAGTTATTTGCAAACACTAGAAATCCACACACATTATTTATTTTTGATGAGCCTTCAAAAGGTTTATCACAAAATATTTTAAATCAATTTATAGATAGTGTTAGAGGGATATTGCAAGATGAATCAGTCTCTATCATCATGATTGAACATAATAGTTACATGTTAGAAAGCTCTGATTATATTGTAGATTTTGGGAAAAGACAGCTTGAATCTATCAATCATCTTGATGTAGTAAGTCATGAAGATTATTATCGTCAAAAAAGCAGTGTGAATAATGCTGAACAAATACATATTTCTTCAGCCCTTAAGCAGAAGGAAGGCGTTCATTATTTAGAAGAAGATCATATTAACTATTTTAAAAATGCTGAAAACATTTATAAGGGTGGTATCTTAAAAAGCTTATCATCAATGGCGCGTTTAATTTATGGTGAATATGAATCTGATACAATTGCACCGGTTATTGCTATTGATTTTGAGAGGCATTTATATAGTCAATATAGTTTTTTATATGAGGTTGGTGGACTAATTAATCATATTGTAGCTGCTCATCCAACTAATAAAGATACGAGAAGTTTTGATTTCTATTCACAGGACAACCATTGTCCATCTTGCTCTGGACGTCTTCAAATTGAAGTTTTCGATAAAGATATTACAATTCAAAATAAAAACGTTCCATTTTGGGATGGTTTATTCGATCCGGAAATCATGAAAGTATTAAAATTTTATCAATATGAAAAAATAGAATTTCTATTTGATGAAATTAAACATGAGCTTGGTCAAGATTTGTCAAAGAGCTATAATGAAATGTCCGAAGAAGAAAAGCATACGTTTTGGTACGGGTATTTTGAAAAATCATTTTATGATAAAAAAGGAAAGACACGCAGAACATGGGTAGGTTTTAATACGATTATTGGTGGATATATTGTTATTTCAAAAGCACCTATTAAAGAAGAAATTAAGACTTCTAAAGAAATGGTGACATGTCCAATTTGTGAAGGGACGGTTTTAAATCATCATAAACCACTTAAATTTGGCAACTCAGATATTCGTGAAATTATCAATCAGCCAGTTGATGAAGTGTTGAAAATAGTCGGTGATTTACCTGCACTTCATAAATTGAAGGATATAGTTGGTGGCGATATGAGATTGACAGAAGATGTTTCTTTATTGCCAAGAAAAGTACAAGTTGCATTGAAAATGTTTGAATTAGAACAGGCAAGCTTTTCAAACTATGAAATAGTGTTACAAAATGTCTTACCATTCTGGGATAAAATAAAAGGAAATATCGAATTCATTAGTGGTAATAATCAAGTAACTGTTTGTGATTTCCCTAATGTTTATGAAACGAGAGAAAACATGATAGATAAGTATTTCACAAATGGTAAATATAAAAAACTTACGTATGTATACGAAGCATTTGGATATAAAAAGTTAGTTACCCAAATTAATAAAATTAAAAAAGGTTATCCATGTCCATTCTGTAAAGGAAAGAAAGTTATAACGGAAGATAATTTGCATGATGGTGTCTTTAAATTAACAATTCCATGTGTAACTTGTAATGCAAGTGGTATTAATGACGAAGGACTAAAAAAAGTTGTTGAGGGTGTGGATGTACAAACATGGTTAACTGGAAAAGTTAGTGATGTTGTGGATGAGAGCTTATTAACAGAGGCTGTTGAGCAAATACCAATTTTTAATCGTATTCGTGAATTGGATAAACGAGATATGATGGCGGTTTATGAATGTCTTGAGCGTAATCAGTAAAGTTTTATTAGCTTATGTGTTATTAACATAACTTATATAAAATGTATATTCTTTATAATATATATTAACACAGTATGATTAATACAAGGTAATGAAAGAAGATTCAATTTCTTAATGTTAAAATTAAGAAATTGGATCTTTTATTATTTTTATGTTCCGCATACAATGTTTTTTACTAAGAAAAGAATTATGGAAAGGGAAAGGAGGAGAGATGGAAAACTAAAAAGAATAAACAGAATAAACAGGTGATATAATTATGTAATTATTATATTATAAAATCGATTAATAAGCATAAAAATAGTTCTTAGGTTATATTGTTTTCTTTATCAACTTATCCGTAATTACAATTAACCAATCATACATAATTATCTCTCCTTCTATTATAGTTTTCGTATTGGACTATATAGTGCAATAAAAACTTCAACTAGCTTCGTGAAAGCAGCTAAAGCAAATACAAGTACTGGATTATAGGCTGAAATAATACCTCCTACTAATGCCCCGAGTGGCATAGCTAATCGTGTAAGTACACGTGAAAACCCTAAAACCCTTCCTTGCATATTTGATGGAACGGTTTCCTGGCGAACTGTGGCTACAATTGTATTCCATGCAATATTGCAAGTCATTGCAATACCGAAAGCAATTCCAGGAACGAACCAATATGTATTCCAAAGTGCAAAAGTTAAGCCAATTGCTCCAACAAATAGGAGTAAAGGAATTAGTATGCCGCGCTGCAACCTTTTTTCTAAAGGAACTGCAATAAAGCTTCCTAAAAGACCACCTATTCCAATTAATGAATAATTAACCCCACTTTGTTCTGGGGTAAGTTGTAATGTGGATAATAAATAATACATGAATATACCTAAAACTGCACTTGCTCCAAAGTTTCCTATCATAGCTTGAAAAGATAAAGCTAAATTTAAGTGGTCATTTTTGAGCCATTTAAATCCATTAACCAAATCAGATAGTATATTTTGAAGTGTATTTTTATCTTCACATTTTTTATTTGTGGTTTTCATAGACGGTAATAACATCACAGCAACTAATGTTGCAATAAATGAAAGAACATTAATCCAAAGCAACTGAAAGCCGCCAATAAAAGAAATGAAGACCCCAGCTATCATTGGACCAAATAAACTAGCCAATTGATTGACCATTTGATAGAAAGAATTGGCCTTCGTTAAGGATGCTCCAGCAATTTGCGGAATGACTGTAACAGTTGTTACATCAAAAAGCATGGACATAACTGCTAACATAAAAGTAATTATGTATAAATGCCAAATTTCTAATAGATGTAATGAATGTAGTATTGGAACAAGACTTACTAAAATAATATTGGTAATATCCGCTACCAAAAGTAACTTTTTTCGATCATAACGATCAATTATTACACCAACTAAAGGACCAAATAAAACGATTGGCAATACGTTAATAGCAAATAAAGAACTCATAATGACAGCTGAACCGGTTAATTGATAGGCAATCCAAGGTAACGCAAAAGTATACAATGAGTCCCCAATTCGTGAAATGAGTAAACCAAAAATAAAAATCTTATATTCTTTAGAAAAAGTTGTCTTTACGGTAAGGCTACGTCCTTGTATAGGTTTCACACTGTTTATACCACCTTTATGATAGAGGAATTTGAAAATCATCCGTCCAATACTTGTTATATATATAATTCTGTAATTTTTTGGTGAATCCTATTTTTTGCATGTATTTTAAGGAGGAAATAAAAATGAAGAATATAAAAGGAGTCTGTACTGTTTTATATAGTATGTATGGTTGGGAAGAGATGTAGATTATACATGTAAATAAACCATAAAAATGTTATGTAAACTATTTGTGCATATGAAATATATTTTCCTTATAATTTGTATTTTATAATATATAATAGAAAGTAAGAACATTTTGGTAGTTATTGAATGAAATTAAGAGCCTGTATTTGAAAGGAGTGATGTTTTATGAACAAACAGAAGAAAATCAAGCATGAGGTAAAAATAATTTGAGTATGCGTATCATACCTCTATAAACTACGTTCGCTCAAAGCTAGGAGCAGCGCATGATAAAAATTACAATAGGAAAAAATCAATACCCAATAACATTAGCTGAGGAACATAATTTTGATTGGTTAAAGGGGGTAGAAGTATTTACTGTTTTTGATCAGCAAGATTCAGGAAATATTAGCTTTGGTATTATTGAAAATGGACATCGTTACTTTTTGAAGTATGCCGGTGCACGTAATTTAGAGTACAAAGGTAATGTAGCGGATGCAATTCAACGATTAATGAAAGCAAAAGAAATATATGAACAAATTCAACATCCTTTACTAGTTCCATATATTAATTGTATTCAAATGCAAAATGGGTTTTGTTTAAAGTTTCATTGGATAGATGGGGAATGCATGCACAATCATTGGGACTTTACTCCGTTTGAAAAGCACCATTCACCAAATTCACCTTTTGTTAAGTTAAGACAATTATCCGTGATGGAGAGACTTAACATATTGACTCAGATTTTTGAGTTTGCAACCTATGTGGAGTCACTAGGCTATGTCATGGTTGATTTTTATGACGGTAGTATTTTATATAATTTCGAGCAATCAAAATTGATGATTTGTGATATTGATTTTTTTCAAAAAGCACCAGTGTTTAATGAAATTGGGGAGAATTTTTGGGGTACAGCTCGCTTTAAAGCACCAGAGGAATATGAACTGTATGCACAAATTACAAGCGAAACGAATGTGTATGTATTAGCTGGAATTGCTTTTTCCTTTATCGGTGGAAAAAATGATAAAAGCTATGAAAAATGGGAGAGCTCACAAGAATTATATAATATATGTAAAAAAGCGCTGCATAAAGAAAAAAGTAAAAGATACCGCACTATTCAAGCGTTTTATGAAGCTTGGCTTACAAATATAGAATAAATAATCAATATTCATTTTAATTTATATGTATCAACAAAGGGGAACACATAAAATGAACGAATTAGAGTACAAAAACTTTTATGATAAAGTAGGAAGATTAAATGGATGGGATTTTGGTAAGATAAAATGTGAAACTGCAGGAGATTCAGGGGACTTTTATAGAGAGGTAAAAGAAAGATGCAAACCATCACATATTTTACTTGATGTTGGTACAGGCGGAGGAGAAAATGTACTTAATATAGCATCATCAGCTAAATCTTTAATTGGAATAGATAATTCTAACGGAATGATTGAAAAAAGCACATTCCAATTTGAGAAAATCAGGTGTACAAAATGTTGAGTTTCTGCAAATGGATTCTGAAGCTTTAACGTTTCCACATGTTTATTTTGATATTGTTTCAAGTTGTCACGCACCATTTGCAGCATCCGAATTAGCAAAAGTAATGAAACAAGGTGCTTTTTTCTTAACACAACAAGTAAGCGAACATGATAAATTAAATCTTAAGGAAGCATTTGGGCGAGGACAATGCTTAGGTGAAAGAGATGGTACATTAAAAGAAAAGTATATGAGTGAACTTATTAGTGCAGGATTGGAACTCGTGCAAGTACGTGAATATGATGTTACTGATTATTACAGTACGGCTGAAGATTTCATTTTCTTATTAAAACATACGCCTATTATTCCTAATTTTGGAGAAGAGGAAGAGGATTTTAATATTTTGCAAAAGTTCATTAAAGCTAATAGTTCTGAAAAAGGGATTCGTACGAATTCAAAAAGATTTATGATTATTGCTGTAAAATCATAATATGTTTTGTTGTAAAAGCTGCTCTTCGTTTAAGAAAAGGCAGCTTTTTGTATGGAAACAATGCAGGATAAACTTAAATATTCATACTAAAGTTGTAGTTTGTATTTGAAAAATCCATCCTTCCGTTTGATTCTATCTATTTATAAATGTAATACAATACAAATAGATAATAAGAAGCAAGGGGGTATGCAATGTGATTACACATATATCAGATATAAAACTACAAACAGTTTCTATAGAAGGGGTAAAACAAGTTTATAAGGACATATTATCTTTTCCAATAAAAAAAGAAACGGCATCATTTATTCAATTTAAAGTAACACCTTACACAACAATTAGTTTTCAAGAAGTATACGAACCAATCGCTCCAGCACATTTCGCCTTTGAAATTTCATATTCAAAATTTCATGAAACAGCAAAATGGCTTGAAAAGTCTGGGTTACTTATTGTGAAATGGAAAGATGGAAATACAATTGGTGAGGAGAACGAGCTATTCAATTTATACTTTAAAGACGGAGATGGAAATCTACTCGAAATTATCGCGCATAGTTATGTTAAAGAAGAGGTATTAGTACCGCAGTCACCTTTAAACATTTTATATATAAGGGAAATTGGTCTTCCTGTTAAAAGTGTACCTATTTTTAGGGAATGGCTGAAATCAAATTTAAATATGAAAACGATGGAAGACGGGGATATTTTTAACTTTGTAGTTGGCGGCACTGCATATATCGTCGCAACTTGGTGGCAGCGACCTTGGATCCCGATTGCGATGAAAGCTTTACCACCGAAAGTACATGTTTCTTTTGGAACACCAGACGTCGCATTTTTACAGCGAATCCAAAATAACTTTAAGAAAAATAGTGTACTATTTGAATGTAAACGTAATGAAGTATCATTTATTGAGCAAGGATATACATTTTCAATTGTGCATACATCAGAGTTTCATTCTGATATTCCTAAACAATTAAACTTACCGCTTTCTATTTAATGATGGAAAGCGGTAAGTTTTTTATATTTTCGTGGAGAAGGGTTTCAGCATAATTACACTGAATTTATAGAGGAGTATAATGTATTAGCTTAATTTATAGTAAGGAGATAAATGAATTGAATCTAGGAAATCCGATAGCAAAAGGGAACACAGCGGAAATTTATCTATATGATAATAAGATTATGAAATTATTTAAAGATTACCTCCCAAATACAGAGTCTATGAATGAAGCAAAAAAACAAAAATATGCTTATTCATGCGGGCTGCCAGTTCCAAACGTATTTGAAGTGACAAAGATACAAAATAGACAGGCAATTATTATGGAATACGTAAAAGGGGACAGTATTGGTGATCTCCTACTTAATAATCTAAATGAGGTAGAGTATTATATAAATATTTGTGTGAATGAACAAAAAAAGATTCATGCTATACATGTGAATACAGATGAAATGGAAGCAATGGGGGAAAGGCTAGAGCGTCAAATTAAATCTGTACATAAATTGGATGAAAAACAAAAGGAAAGTATATTGAATAAGTTACATTCAATCAAATTTGATCCTAGATTATGCCATGGCGATTTCCATCCATTTAATCTAATTTTAAGTGAAAAGAATGTAAGTATTATAGACTGGGTAGATGCTAGTTCAGGTGATATTCGTGCAGATGTGTTTCGAACATACTTGTTGTACTCACAATCTTCGGTAGAATTAGCTGAAAAGTATTTGCATATTTATTGCAGAAATACTGGATTATCAAGAGATGAGATTTTTCAATGGGCACCTATTATTATTGCGGCTAGAATATCTGAAAATGTAACTGCTACAAACATTGAATATTTAAATGATTTGGTAGCGCAGTATTGTAATTAAAGAAAAGCTCTTCCTAAATTCATTTTTTATTATATCCGTTCTAACAATGCAAATGGATGAGTAAGGTTATTGAGATTTGTAATTGGGTATTACATTTGTAAAGAAGGAGTCCATTTTATGAAAACTGGTGAACCAATTTCAATGCATACTGAATTTGAGCAAGTTGCTCCAGCACTACAGCTTTTGAAACTATATAAGCGTTTCGGAGAATTTATTGCAGTTAATCATATTGATTTAGTTGTGCCAAGAGGATCTTTTTACGGAGTTGTTGGGCCTAATGGAGCAGGGAAAACTACATCTTTATCGATGGCCGTTGGTTTGTTACGACCAGATAGTGGGAGCGCAAAAGTTTTTGGAATTGATGTTTGGGGTAATCCAAAACAAGCTAAAACATTGATTGGGGTATTACCAGATGGGTTAGCTTTACCGGAAAGACTTACTGGTCGCGAATTATTAACATATATGGGATTGTTAAGAGGAATGAGTGCTAAGGAAGTTGCTCAGCGGACAGAAGAATTACTTACAATATTAGAGTTAAATAATACTGAGGGGACTTTAGTTATTAATTATTCTACTGGTATGCGCAAGAAAATTGGCCTTGCACTTGCACTTCTTCATGCGCCGAAATTACTCGTTCTCGACGAACCGTTTGAGGCGGTAGACCCTATTTCTGCAGCTACTATCAAAAAGATTTTACAGAAATTTGTTAGTTCGGGTGGTTCTGTAGTATTTTCAAGTCACGTCATGGCGTTAGTTGAACAACTTTGTGATCACGTTGCAATTATTTCAAAAGGTAGAGTGGTTTCTTCAGGAACAATGGGAGAGGTTTGCGGTGAAGAAACCCTCGAAGACATTTTCGTTCAGTTAGTAGGGATTCCTGCTGTTAAAGGAGAGGAACTGTCTTGGTTAGTGTTTTGATTCGAATGAAGTTATCTATCCTTAAAAATTCAATGAATAGTGGTAAAGCAGTTCTTTTCATTGTTACAGGAATAATTGGCTTATTAATTGCAATTGGAACCATGCTGCTTTTTTCTTTTTATCCTACGGAACAGAACGTTTCACAAAGTATTCTATACATTACATTTGCTCTGTGGACAGTAGGGTGGGTTTTGGGTCCAATTATCGCTGGGGGAGATGGAATATTACGTTCTGAATATTTCGTGTTGCTTCCATTTACTTCTTATAAACTTGCTAGGGCGTTACTTGTTGTAGCTTTTATAGGATTAGGACCAATTGTTAGTTTAATAGCCTTCATAGGACTATTCATTTACGCAGCTAGGGTTAGCTTATCTGCAACTATAGTTGCAATTCCAGCAATTATTTTACAGTTAATATTTGTAGTATTGTTATCAAAAGTAGTAGTTAGTATTATTGGTGAGACGTTGAAATCAAGGATTGGAATGGAAGTGGGAGCAATGCTCTTTGGTTTCATTATAGCGTTTCTAAATGTGGGCTGGTATGTACTTCCTGCTATTAATAAGATGACACTTAGTGATTCAACTTTACTTTACATGTTTCCGTCTAGTTGGGCGATACTCGCTGTAGAGTATGCAATTCAATCCAATTGGTTATTAGTTCTTGTTTTTTTAATTGTTCTAACAATATTATGTGGATTGCTGTTTTTTATATGGGCTACATTATTAATGAAAAGTACAGAAACTAAGAAAATCGAAGGAAGGATTACTACTAATAAACATAGAAAAGCTTTACGTTTCTTTTCAGAAACGAAAATTGGAGCAACAATTACGAAAGAATTAAAAAGTTGGAGAAGAGATCCACAACGTGGCCGTTTCCTCCGAATGGGTATTTGGATAGGGGTATTTTATGGTATTTTAGTTACAAGCGCTAATATATCGTACTTAATGCCTTGGGCAGGGATAATTATGATTGTATTCACAAGTATGTTTTCCTGTAATATATATGGTTTTGATGGGAGTGCATTATGGTTAACTTTGACGACACCTGACGCAGAACGAATTGATGTGCGTGGTCGTCAATTTGCATGGTTGATAGCAGTTGGTCCAATTGCAATTTTAGCAACAATTATTTTCACAATTTCTAGCGGGCTTACTTTCATTTATCCTTGGGTATTTACAGTAATACCAGCATTACTTGGTGGAGCAGCAGGTCTAATTATGTTATTTTCTGTATTTAACGTAGTACCGATAACTGATCCTCATCGCCGCGGGAGAGGATCAGTTATCTCAGGTGATGATATGAATGCGAGTAAAATGTTTATAACAACGTGGTTAATGATGGTGATGGTAATGGCAACAACTATACCCGCTTTGTTAGTTGTATGGCTTGGGACATTACTACATGTACAGTTCTTACAATGGCTAGGTGTGTTGACTGGCATTTGTACAGGAATGTTTTTTGCTTGGTGGTTTGGGCGAATTGCTTACTTAAAAATTGAAAAAAGTGGATCTGAATTGCTATTTGAAATGAAGAATGGCATGAAAACATTGCGTGATGATAACAAAAAGAAAGGTAACAGAAAAGCGGTTGAATTACCTAAGAAAAAACTAGCTATTGTTGTTCTTTTAGTATTTATGGGTATCTTTTTTTTGATACATCAAAGTGTAGTCCCGTTAATTTTTGAGATATTTAGTATAGATGATAAAGTTCGTCTTTTCTTTCTACCGCGCTATGTTCCACATATTGTTCGTATTCCTATAATCATCCTATTTGCTATATTAGGTATAGCATCTTTGTATAAAGCAATTTTAATTAAGAAAACACATGGAAAGGAACATCGATTTATAAAAGACGAAATGTAGAATACCATTTAAAATAATTTGGTAATTATAGGATGTTGTTCAACTATCATTACCATGTAGTTGAACAACACTTCTGTTAAATATTAATGAGAGAACGATTAGTTTCGATCTTCATCCTATAAAGGTTCATTATCCGTACTTGTTCCTCAGTTAATTCTTCTTTATCCCAATACATATGCATTAAGCTATATTCAAAAATCTCCTTTAATTTAATAAATATAGGCAACTGGTCTATCATCTTTTTAGGCAGTTCCTTTTCCTCTTGATATCCGTCAAATATTGCTTTTGTAAATGAAATATGATGTAAATTGATCTTTAATAATTAGTTAGGTCTTACCAGCATACGAATGAACACTAAATTGAAAAATGAATAGAAGGTATGTCAAAATAAGATAGATAAAAATATAAGATTAATACACATATATAGATTTTACAGAATGGTTCATGTTATAAAACACAAGAAATATCAAAAGAATGAAACGCACTTCTCTTATACTTTTTATAAGGAGTGAAGGAAATGAATGAACATATACAGCAGATGATTGATTGGATTGAGCGCAATTTGAAAAAGGGATTTTCATTAGATGAATTATCTCGTTACATGGGGTATTCTCCTTATTATTGCTCTTTTAAATTTCATCAAGTAACGGGTTTCAGTATGAGACGCTATATTCTTCTTAGAAGATTGTATTTATCTACAGAAGATTTAAAGAATGGTAGGAAAATAATTGAGATCGCATTGGATTACGATTACTCTTCCCAAGAAGCTTATAGTAGAGCTTTCAAAAATGTTTTTGGAATGAATCCAAGAGAATACCAACTTAGCAAAATGACTATTCAATCATTTGTTAAACTAAATTTAAATAAAGAAGGGGCGTTTAATATGAATATTTCTAGAAAATTAGAGGTTGAACAGTTACGAAATAGGAAGAGTGAGCTATTTGATAAAGAAGTACTTAACATATTAAATGGTCAAGTTATGTATGAAGAATTTAAAAACGAAAAGTTAATGGGTGATTCTGATTATGCACCATTTAATGAGGCGATGTGTGTGAACCCCGCTACTACAAAAATTTTTGATGACGATTTTATTAAAACAAGAGCGGAAGGACACAACAGTTCCGTAGAAAGTTATACAAAAAAGGTTATAGATCCGCTAGAAAAACTTTTTACGAAAAAGTATAAATGTATTGTCTTATGGTTTGGTGAAGATATGTTTTGCCAAATGAATCTACTTACAATACTTTCATATCTTGAACAGTCTTATTATGAAGGGAAAGTATATTTAAATAGCTTCAGAGAGGATGAATTTAAAGTAAATCAAATTGAACTTGAATTAGGAAATTATTCTTCGGTATACAATGAAGTATTAGTAAATCATAAAAAGACTTTCTATAAGGTACCACCTGTAATGTATCAGACTATAGATCTATATTTAGAAATGCTAAAAGAAGACAATGCTGTAATGAAATTTATCTTTAAAAATAAAGACGTATCAACTCAAGAATTATTAACGAAGTTGCTTCATGTTTTTCCAACAATTGGATATGGAGATATTCAGTACATAGAACTGATTAATAAAATAAAGAAGAAAACTACACCTAAAATATAAGTGTAGTTTTCTTCTTATAATTGCTCAAGTAATTCTAATTCTTTTTCTACAAATGCCATTAATTCTTTAATTGTTTCGCCAGAAAAATCAAAACGAATTCCAGCTGCTTCATACACTTCTTTTATAGATTGCGAGCTTCCTAGTGATAATGCCTTTTTATAATTTTCTAGTGCTTGCTTTGGATCCTCTTTATATTGTTTATACATTTGTAATGCACCCAGTTGGGCGATCGCATATTCAATATAATAAAATGGTACTTCAAAAATATGGAGTACAGGTAACCAACTCGTTGCTATCCAGTTTTCGTAGCCATCAATATGTATGACGCTAGACTGATAATGTTTTTGAAGTTGTAAGTATTTTTCATTTCTTTCTTCAGAAGTATGACTTGGATTTTCATACAGCCAGTGTTGAAATTGATCGACAATAAGCATAATAGGTAAATATGAAATAACATCTTTAAAGAAGTTAATTTTTGCTTGTTTTAAATCTTTTTTGTCTGTATAGAAGGTATCCCAATAATTAAGCGAGAATAACTCCATTGTCATACTGGCTAGTTCAGCTGTTTCAGCTGGAATTTCTATATACTGTCGTATTTCTAATGGTTTTATGAGTTCGTTATGAATACTATGACCCATTTCATGTATAAAAGTGATAATATCATCTTGTGTATAATTTAAGTTCATAAAAATAAATGATAATTGTGAAGCTGGTAAGTACTCACAAAAGCCTCCAGATGCTTTTCCTTTGCGGCTTGTTAAATCAAGACAGTTATGTTTATACATTTGGTTTAAAAGTGCTGAAAATTCAACATCTAGTTTATTAAAGATATGAGTGCTCTTTTCCATTAAATCATTTTCATTTGCAATTGGTTTAAGTACTTTTTGATCTGGAGTTACAGCTGATACATCCCACGGGCGAAGCGTATCCACTTGCAGTTTCTCTTTTTTTTCTAGTAATATTTTATCTTTAAGAGGCACAACATACTTACGTATGGATTCAGCTAGTTCATAGCAATCTTTCGCTGAATAATCAAAACGCTCGTATTTTTTGAACATATAATCGCGATAATTCTCTAGTTGAATATTTTTTGCTTGTTGATGACGAATTTCAATTAATTGATTTAATATGTTTTGAAGTTCTTTTTCAACAGATAAAAATTGTTCAGAAATAATGGTTTTTGCCTTTTTACGGGTGTCACGATTCGAATCTTGTAAATAGGATTGTAATTCTGTTATCGTTTTTTCTTCTCCGTCCCAAATTCCAATTAATCCTCCAGTAATTTCAAAGTACTCTGTGACTAATTTGTCTTCTTGTATTTCTAATTTGATATTTTCCTCACAAAATAACTTTTGAGCATTTTTTATTTTTGCATTCAATAAACCATATACGTTAGAATCTAATTCCATTCGAAATGGTGACTCTAAATATTTATTATCCAATAAATTTTGGTACCGCTTTAAAAGTGGCTTTACAAATTGTTGATCATGTTCAAAAGTATCTTTTATTTCTTCATCATCCGTATTACATTGAAAGGCGATATAATGTGATTTTAATTGTTCTTCGATTTCCCAAATCACTTTTGACTGCTCTTTTAACCAATTTTCAAGGTCTAGTTTTGAAGAAATCATTTTATTTAATAAAGTCGAAAGCGTTTTTTCCAATTGTAGTACATTACTAATATCAATTGTATTTACATGTTGCATTATATATCCCTCACTTTTTATTTATTCATGAAGATATTCTATTTATTAATTGTAATTTCCTTTTTAAGAGGAGAAAATGTGAAATAATGTTAAAATTTGAAATTATAGAAGGTATTTATATGTGAAAGTAAAAGTTTATCGTAAATGAAAATTTACGGAGGGAAGTGCAATGAAAAGAGGAAAGAAGTTGATTGTATTTTTATTTTCAATTGCTTTATTGTGTGCTTGTGAGTCTGAAATGGAAGAATCCAAAAGTGAAGATTCTATAGTTATGGATATTGCTACAGCGACAGTCAAGGAGGAATCTTTTTTTAGTGCTGCTATATGGGATGAAAAGGAAAGAATAGTAGATTTAGAGATTGCTGATAGCGAAGATGCTAACGAAATAAAAAAAGAAATTAATAAAAGATTGCAAATTCAAGGCATTATGTCTTATAAAGTAAATATATCTCAAAGAAACAAGGAGATTGTAAATGCAGAACATAGATGGGAGTTAGTTTTTGGACAGATATTTGATGACGTATTCAGAAAAAATGGATATGAAGGGTTTGGGATTCAGCAAATAAATTATAAAAAGAATCAACCTGTTGCTATTGATATAAAAACTAAGATTAGCAATGATGAAGTAAGAACGAGAGAACTTGGGCAGAAAATAGAAAAAGAGGTTGAAGGTGTACTTAAAACAGAAGCAGTAAAGAAATGGATTGAAAATGATTCATATGCTATTGGGATTTACGATATAGATAATCGAAAAATTAACTAATTGAGGAATGAATGCTATATGGATGAAAAATCGATGTAATTAAATATAAAATTGCTGAAGGAGGTGTAAAATGTATAAGTATTTACGTATTTTTAATGATATAGAAAACATGATTCAACATGGAGAAATAAAAGAAGGAAAGAAATTACCGTCTATACGATCGCTTGTTACGCAATATGAATGTAATAAGGCGACAGTTATACGTGCACTTCATGAATTAGAAAAGCGTCACATTATATATTCTATCCCTCAAAGTGGATACTACGTTGTTCAAAAGTCAGGGAGTTTTGTAGAAAATGACGGGATAATTGATTTTGCTTCCTCAGCACCAGATCCAGATGTTTTCCCATATTTAGATTTTCAGCATTGTATGAATAAGGCAATTGATACTTATAAAAATGATTTGTTCGTATACGGAACACCGAAAGGGTTACCATCTTTAATTCCAGTCATTCAAAAACAGTTGGCAAATTATCAAGTGTTCACGAAAGAAGACAATATTTTTATAACATCAGGTGTGCAGCAGGCACTTGCAATATTAACTTCTATACCATTTCCAAATGAAAATGAAACAATATTAGTTGAACAGCCAACGTATCATTTATATATAGAATATCTAGAAATAAATAAAGTCCCTGTAATCGGTATTAAACGTACGAATGAAGGTATTGGTTTAAATGAATTGGAGCGTATTTTTCGAACTGGTAAAATAAAATTCTTTTATACAATACCGAGATATCATCATCCACTTGGAACTTCTTATTCTAAAGGTGAGAAAGAAAAAATCGTGCTATTGGCTAAGAAATATAATGTATTTATAGTAGAAGATGATTATTTAGCAGATTTAGAAACAGATTCAAAAGCTGATCCGTTATATAGCTTGGATCATGGTAATCATGTTATATATTTAAAAAGTTATTCAAAAATTATTTTTCCAGGTTTACGAGTTGGTGTAGCAGTTATTCCAACGGCTATTTCGAGTGCTTTTCATACATATAAAAAGATTTTAGATATCGATAGTCCAATGATATCCCAAGCTGCTTTAGAAATTTATATAAAGAGTGGCATGTTCGAACGCCATAAAAATAAAATTAAATCTTCCTATAATAATAGATCTAAAAAACTAGCAGAAGCATTAGAAAGAATGCATAGTGAAAACCCGCTTTTATTCACATATAAAAAGCAAAATACAATTGGAATCCATACTTGTTTAGAAGTACATAAAACAAGTATTTCGGACATGTTGATACAAAGACTAAGTGAAATACAAATCAGGATTGATTCGATTGATAAAAATTATGTGAGAGGTTTTCCGAAACAAAGACTATTAAAGTTAAACGTATCGAATGTAAAGGAAGATAGGATTGAGGAAGGAATTCGTAAAGTAGTGGAGGAAATCAAACAAGTAGAACGTCTAAATTTTCAATTTAAAAAAGAATAAATTGAATTAGGAGGTTTATTGTGAGACGCAAAATAATTCTCTTGTTTGTGTGTATCGCTATTATAATTGGAGCTGTCGTTCTAATTAATTATTATAGAAAAGATGATCAATGTATCGCGATTGGTAAGTATTCAAGAGGCATTATCGTAGATCAAAATAACGAACCTATATCTAATGTGAAAATTTATGAAGATTCAATTGAAAGTAAGGAACGCAGTGTTTCAAATATAGAAGGTAAATTTGAAATACCACATGGTGTTTGTGGCGAGATTGTATTACAATTAGTTACTCCAAATGGAGAAATCTATACAAGGAAATATGATAGTAATCATATACCGGCAGTGATAGAACTGAGTTATAAAAAGTAAGAGAACTGTCATAAAATCATTACGGGGAAAATGTGTTAAATTAATATTTTTTAGAGCACTCAATAGCTGAATGCTCTTTTTATTTTGGATATAAGTAATTTAAATGGAAATAAACTACCAATAAATGTTAACCTTAAAGTGTAGTGTTTATTTTGAATAGGAGGCTGATAGAGTCTATGGCAGTACGTATAATTGATGATTTACAACAATTATCATTGTTACTTATGTTTTTAAGTACATTTATATTTTACAGGTACTTAAAGAAGGTTAAACGAGAGAGGAAATTGACTGGTTTTGAATGGACAATGTATTTTGTCACTCAATTTGCGACATTAATTTGGGCAATGACTTATTTTATTAAACACTTAGCTGAATCGTAATTTCTATTCACTCAATCTAGTTTACTGTTATCTATTAGGGATATAAATATAGTCTGTATCTAAATCAATAACAACATCGCTCAAGAGGTCTTCTTGTAATAACTTTGGGATTCGTTCATAGTGGTACCGCATACAAAATAAAATTAGAAGCTCTTTATTAGATATTTCTTCATTTTTAACATTTAAATACATTATCATTAACTCTTTAAGAGAACAATTAAGGCCAAAAACATACTCATTAATTCCATATCCATCAAATTCAATTATCATATTATCACTGTTGGGTGCTAGCCAACGTTATAGCTTAAATTTTAGATGAATTTATTATACATTGTTTGAAATGTAGTGAGAATATATTTTTATAAAATGTGAGGGTTATAAATGGAACAAAATAAATTAGTTTTAGAAGGACCACACTTGAACAATGTTTTGAGGAATTAAGTCAAGGAATAATTACCTCTTTAAAAGTATTTGTCTCATATGAATAATGAACAAAATGACCAGGTACTTGTCACATAGCCCACATATGTTTAGACACTAATATGATAGCAGAGCGCGGAGTAACATGTACGGGGATTCTTTAATAGGTACAACGGGTTGTGAAAACAGAGAATGGTTTTTGCTCTTTCATTATGTACAAATAGTATATTATCTTTCTCAATGTACATATTAAGTAAAATGTTTCATATCATGTACATAAAAGGTGGGGTAATATGGATGAAAAAAAGGAAAATGAAGAATTGATTAAATTTAAGAAACAATGGTTTAATGAAGATAATCAACCAGTGGCTGGAATAGAGTTAGCTTTACCGCCTGATATAGGCAGCATGTTAGACTCCAAATCAGTTGATGATGAAAGTGAAGAAAGTAATAATGAATAAGTTTAATCTATATGCATCCATTCGGGTGCTTTTTCTTTTTTTGACAATGGAAGATGGACCATCAAATCCTTATTGAAAAAGGTTGGTCAAAATAAATTCTTTTTCAGTATATGTAAGTTTGATTTTTACAAAAAAGTTTAATTAAAATACATTTAGAATGCTATATGAAATGGGAATGCTAGTAACATTCACCATTAAAGGATTGGGCTATTATGAATATGATTTTTGAAAGCATTATTTTAATTCTGACTGGGATTATTGCATTAAAAATGACAGGTAGTAAATCTGTTAGCCAAATGACAAGAGCTGAAATTATTATAGTAGTATCAATTGCACGTATTATTGTGGAGCCTGTATTAAGTAGGAAAGTAGGCCCATCTATATTTGCAGCTGTAATATTTGCAGCCGTCCTTCTTATCATTCATTTCTTTGAATTGAAATCAAAGAAGATGGAACAATTCCTAAATGGCAGTAGCATTATAGTAGTAGAAAATGGAGAGATTGTAAAAGAGAATTTGATGAAGGCGAAAATGTCGGAACAACAACTATATATGCAATTAAGAGAAAAAGGAATTCATGATCTGAAGAGCTTACAGCAAGTTACAGCTGAGCCGAATGGGCGGATTGGTTACCAATTAATAGAGAAAGCTCAACCGATAACTTTAGAAATGTTAGAAAAAGTAATAGATCAGTACAATATAAAAAGATAATTTATCTTAAGAAAAACCAATACTACAACGGAAGTATTGGTTTTTCTATTTTTTTACATATTAATATAGGGGAAATAATAAGCCAATCTTAAAATTAGATATAGGCTTATTATTATGCTATATTCAATGAACCTATAGTGAATGTGGTAAAAAAATTAATTTGGCATAGGTAGCCACAGCACTAAAATTTATAAGTTTTTAATGTGATACTAAAAATAGGATTAGAACAAGGAGATAGAAACATAATGGAATTTTGGGAATCAAGTTTTATTGAGAAACAAACGATGTGGGGTTTTGAACCTACAGAATCTGCAATTTTGGCAAAAGATTTTTTTCTAGAAAAGAACGTTAAGGACATATTAGTTCCGGGTATTGGTTATGGAAGAAACGCGAAGGTATTTATCGAAAATAGTATAAATGTAACAGGTATTGAAATTTCGAAAACAGCGATCGATTTAGCAAGAGAAAACGGACTAGAAGATGTTAGTATCTATCACGGTTCGGTAAACGAAATGCCTTTTGATAATAAACTGTATGATGGGATATTTAGTCATGCACTTCTTCATTTGTTGAATGAACAGGAAAGAGAGAAATTTATTGAAGATTGTTATAATCAGTTAAAACCAGACGGATATATGGTTTTTACAACTGTTTCTAAAAAAGCTCCCATGTACGGAAAAGGAAAACAGTTGGATAAAGATTATTATGAGATAATGGAAGGTGTAAAAATGTTCTTCTATGATTCGGAATCTATAAAAAAAGATTTTAATCAATATGGATTAGTACAAGTTTCGGAAATTGATGAACCAAATAAGAACATGGCAAATAAACCTTCAATCAACTTTTTAACGATAAAATGTAAGAAAGAACTATAACTAAAAGTTATTAAGAATGATTAAATATGTTTATATATTAATTATGCACAAATAAAGAGGACAAGCATATAATAGAAATACCTTTTAACTTTAAGTAACCTTAACTTTCGTTAATAGGGTATCTCAAAATCCCCAAAAGAGCACTTGCGGAAACAAGTGCTCTTTTATTTTTTGTTTATTTAAGATGAATAAATTTCGTTAAATCAATATGGGGTTTTAAGCCATTATTTTATATAAAGTGGTAAAATAAATAGGGGGAATATTTAAGGGGGCGGAACATTTGAAACTAAAAGAGCTGGCGAATTTGTTATTGATTAAAGAAACTATTGGCAATATGGATGTAGAAATTACGGGGTTAGAAATGGATTCTAGAAAGATAACTGATGGAGATCTATTTATATGTGTATCAGGTATCGATGGTTTTCTTGAAGATCGACATCAATTTGTTGAAGATGCAGTGAAGAATGGTGCTGTAGCGCTAATTGTAGAAAGGGATGTAAATATTGAGATACCTAAAATAGTAGATCGTGAACTTGCAATAACTCACGCAATAAACATGGCATCTTCTAATGATATCGTTTTGATTGCAGGGAAAGGGCATGAAACGTATCAAATTTTAAAAGATTCAACTATTCATTTTGATGATAAAGAAAAAGCTCGACAAGCAATTATTAACAAATGAATTTAATTAATAGCTTAATAGTATTTCTAATAAAAATAATGTTTTAGATAAAGCTAAAACTAATAACGAAGTAATTTTTTGAAGAATTGATCATTGAAAGGTAAGGGTGTTTCTCTAAATATATGAGGGGAAAACCTTACCTTTTATAGTTTTATTTCTGAAAAATAAATGTTATAGCATTTGTTTTTAATTGAATATGCCTTTCATCGCGAACAATATCATAGACTAATTCTTTTATTTCAACTTTAATTTCTTTCCATTCCTTATAAATACTTTTTAATAGATATATCATATCTTCAGTAGGAAGGTTAATTTCAATTAAAGCATCTAATTCTTCATTTGTATGTAAGTCAATTTCTTGTATGTTCGAGTTAATAATTAAACAATTAATACCGCCGTTTGTTGTACCTTTTTTCATAGAATGGAGCACGTGTTTTAAATCTTCTTCTGACTCAACATGCTCTAAACTGGATACTGCAACGATATAATCATAAGTATTAGGTTGAATGTAGTAGTTTTCAATTGCTGCTTGTTCTGTTTTAATATTATTAATTACACCATATTCTTTACTATAAGTTTGTAATTTTGTTAAAGCAGAATCAAGTAAATCCACACATGTAACAGTACCACTAGTATTTTGAATCTTTTGGGCAATTGGAATACTATTTCTTCCAACGCCAGAGCCGAGATCAAGTACTTGCAAGTTGTTTTTTCCTTCAAAATAATCCATCAAATCCATAACTGTTTTAACTGGTTTGTAAAGCCAAGAGCCAGTTTCAAATAGTTTGTATTGTTCATAGCAAAGGTCATGATATTTCTTTTCTTCTTGTCTTATGTAATCGAGACGATTCATATTGTTTCAGCTCCAATATTATTATTGCGAAATGAATGGGTAGGACAACCTTTTATATTTGTTTGAATTCGAAAAATACCACCAGCATGTGGATATTCTTTTAATTCGTTATTTGTCATTCTTGTTCTGGCTGTTGTAACATATAGGTCTGTTAAATTAGGTCCTCCAAATGTACACGAGGTTACATATAGCGCTGGAATTGGGATGCTTAATATTCGTTCTCCAGTTGAAGGATTCCATCTCGTAATCTTTGAACCTCCCCAATGAGCAATCCATAAACAACCTTCCTCGTCAATTGTCATACCATCAGGTAGACCGTCATTTTCGGGGAAAATGATTACATCATTTGGATTACGAATTTCTCCAGTACAAATATTATAATGAAAACGAACTACTTTTTTAGTAGGTGTATCAATATAGTAAAGGTATGTATAATCAGGTGACCAAGCGATGCCATTTGATGTATTTACATGTGAAACTTTTTTCTCTACCTTTAAACTATTATTTAAACAATACAAGGAACCTACAGCATTAATACCGTATGTATCTGTAGTACCTGCCCAAAAACGTCCTGCTGGATCGCATTTTCCATCGTTAAAACGATTATCAAATAAATGTGGTTCAGGGTCAAAAATATGTGTCAGTTTTTCTGTTTTTATATTAATAGAATAAAAGCCATTTTCCATAGCTAGGAGTAGTACGTCATCTAAATATGGAACAACACAGCCAATTTGTTGATTGAGAGCAATTACTCGGTTTGTATTAGCGGTAGGGCTAAATATGCATAATTGTTTCTCCACAATATCAACCCAGTATAAAAGCTGCTTTTTTTCATCCCAACATGGTCCTTCAGCTAAACTTGCTTTCGCATCTAAAATTAATTCTATATTACTGTCCAAGATGTCCACCTCGCTTTATAAGATATTTATATAATTCGATAAGAATAGAGGTAAACCTTTTAATCAGAAGATATTAAGATTTGTACTATGGAAAAGTAATTTTCTCGAGCGATTAAAAAATGTATAAACATGGAGAGGAAAATGCATATGATGTTTTATGAAATTATTTGCTTTTCTTGTAAAAATATATTTCGTGTGTATGAAGGTAGTGAAAAATATAAGCGATTTAAAGAGAAACCAAAAGGGTTATATTGTTGTGATGAGTGTAGCCACAAAATTCAATTAGAAGCGATAAAGAATTTTTTTTAGATAATTATACTGTTTTATTTCGGAAAAGTTTGACAATAGAGTCGTTTTAAATTATCATATGAAAAAACTAATATTTAAAATGGCATGGAAGAGAAGAGTAGTTAAGAAAGAATACATACAGAGAGCTCTGGTAGCTGAGAAAGAGCGGTATACATCTTAACGAAAAAAGACTTGGAGCTGCGCAAGGAACTAATTTATTTAGGGATGGTGCGACGGGTTCTCCCGTTATAGAGATAGGGTATAAGCTATTTTGCCGTACCTGAAGAGGTTAGTATGGCGACATATTAACAAACTGAGGTGGTACCGCGAAGCTAATAACTCTCGTCCTCAAGATGAATAATCTTGGGGGTGGGAGTTTTTTTATTGCAAAAAAATGAAAATGTGAGAACAAAAATATAATTGAGGTGAGTAGTATATGCATTGGGCGTATGAAGTAGCAAATGAATTAATTAGAAAACATCCAAACAAAGAAACTTTTATTTGCGCATCTGGGATTAGTCCATCAGGTTCTGTTCATATTGGAAACTTTCGTGAAATCGTAACGACTTATTTTGTTGTAAGGGCACTTCAAGATTTAGGGAAAAAAGCGCGTTTTATATTTTCATGGGATGATTACGACAGGTTTAGAAAAGTTCCTAAAAATATTGATCCATCTTTTATAAAGTATATCGGTATGCCATACTGTAATATACCAGATCCGTATGGATGTCATAATTCATATGCTGATCATTTTGAAAAAGAGTTTGAGGAATCTCTTCAAGCATTTGGAATTGAAGTAGAATTTATTTATCAACATGATGAATACAGGAGCGGAAGGTATAACAAAAGCATATTAGAGGCTTTGTATAAAAGAAAAGAAATATATGGTATTTTAATGGATTATAAAACTGGGGAATGTAGTGAAGAAGAGCGAGAGAGCTTCTATCCAGTTACGTTATATTGCGAGAAATGCGGGAGAGATACAACAGCGATTACGCATTTTGATGAAGTATTAAAAACAGTTCGGTATGAATGTGAATGTGGAAATCAAAATGAATTATCTATACTAAATACAAATAATATGAAATTGAATTGGAAAATCGATTGGCCGATGAGATGGATGATAGAGGATGTTGTTTTTGAACCGGGCGGAAGAGATCATTCATCAGAAACGGGTAGTTATAATGTATCAAAAGAAATTGCGAGAAAAATATTCAATCGTGAAGCGCCCCATTACGTTGCTTACGATTTCATTGGTATTAAAGGGAATCATGAAAAAATGTCTAGTTCCTCAGGGAATAGTATTACACCTAGCGAGTTGCTAAAAGTGTATTTGCCCGAAGTGATTCTATTTATGTTTGCAAAATATAGGCCAGACGCAGCTTTTCATATCGGTCTTGATGAAGATGTGATTCGCAATTATACAGAGTATGAACGATCAAAAGATCGTTATAAAAATAAAACGCTCAAAAATGAAGATTTATTTGATGCAATTAAACTTTCTAGAGTAGATAGCGAATTGAAAGAATATCCGAAATTTAATCAAGTAGCAGGAACGTTACCGTTATTAAATTTTGATTCATCTATTTTACAAGGTATATTAGACAAAATAGATAGGAATTATGCATTAGAGGATATGGTAGCGATAAGTAAACGTGCAGAGTATTGGGTTAGAAACTTTCAATCTGAAAAATTAATGGCGGTAAATCAAGAGAGAAATATAGAGTTTTACAACACATTAGATGAAAGACAGAAAGAATGGTTAGTAGAAGTCTGCAACATACTTCGTTCTAACAAAGATTACTCTAACTTAATGGAACAATTGTACGCGCTTTGTCATCATGAAAATAAAAAAATAATGAAAGAAAATCAAAAACAATTATTTATTATTATATATAAGCTCATTATGAATCAGTCCAGTGGCCCTCGAATACCGTTATTAATACATGTTGTAGGAGTTGAAAAGTTCATCACATTATTAGATTTTTAAAAAGCTCAAAGAAATGCAAGTACTTAAAGGGCTAAGTACTTGCATTTCAAATTCTATTACCGTGAATACATTTTCGGACATTCGTCACCACTAGGTTCATAAAAACAATGACTTTTAAACTGTCCTACAAATGGCTGGTTATACCATTGGGGTGGACAAGATCCAACTGGACGGAAATACCAAAGAGCCCATCGTGCAGGCCAGCGCCATTCACCTTGTAAAACTTTTCGTGCGATTTCTTTTTCTGACTCACGAGCACGTTGATAAAAATATCCGTATTGCACTGCTTCGAATCCACCAGGGCTTTGATATACAGCGTCACGTACAGAACGAAGTTGTTTAAAATCTAAGCAATCACAAAATACACGATTTACTACTACACAGCCAACAAGTTGTTCACCTTGTCGACCGTCGCCTTCAGCTTCAGCACGCATTAAACGAGCTAGTAAATCAACATCGCTTTCGTTATATGGAATAAGGGGCATAGTGATACCACCTTTCTTTACCTGTTATAGTAAAGAGTGTATGTATGAAAATAAGCTAAGTGCTTTTCTATATGTAAATTCATTAATTATTAAAAGGAGCTTTTATGAAAAAAGCTAATTATTAATTGTAGACTAATATAAAGAGGAGAGATAATATGCATCGAATTCAGAAAGACCATATCATTTACGCAATGTCACCAGAAAATCAACCATGTATGGAAGTAGAAATTGGGAGTCGCCTTATATTTGAAACATATGATTGCTTTGAAAATCAAATTAATTCTGAAGATGTTGTGTTTCAAGAATTAGATTGGAACCGGATTAATCCAGCGACTGGTCCGGTATATATTAATGGTGCAGAACCTGGGGATATATTAGTTGTTACGATTGAAAAGATAAAAATTGCAGAGCAAGGTGTTTTAACTACAGGGGTGAATCTTGGCGTAATGGGTGAAGAGCTACATGAAAATACAGTGAAAATCGTCTCAATACATAATGAACATGTTCTGTTTTCAAATGAACTACAAATCCCGATTAATCCAATGATCGGTGTAATTGGAACAGCGCCGAAAGAAGCGAGCATTTCATGTGGCACACCGCATGATCACGGTGGGAATATGGATTGTAAAGAGATAAAAGAAGGGACAACATTATTATTACCTGTAAATGTTCCTGGTGCTTTATTAGCATTAGGTGATTTACACGCAGCGATGGGTGATGGTGAAATTGGTGTTAGTGGAGTAGAGGTTGCTGGTGAGGTGACGGTAACAGTTCAGATTATAAAAGGAAAGAAATGGCCACTACCAATGGCTATCCAAAATGAAAAAGTAATGACGATTGCTTCAGATAAATTACTAGATGATGCGGCGAATCGCGCTGTACGTAATATGGTGACATTTTTACATGAAGAATTAGTAATGTCTAAAGCTGATGCTACTCTTTTATTATCAGCTGCCGGTGATTTAAAAGTTTGTCAAGTTGTGGACCCGCTTAAAACGGCACGAATGGAACTAAGTATGGACTATATGGAGAAGCTAGGTTTTAATTTGAGTAAATTTCATATTAAGTAAGAATAATAGAAGAAGGATGCTTTTGTATAAAAGTATCCTTTTTAAATTTACGAATTAAATAAAAAAAGGTATTATTTATTTTATATAATTGCATATACGATTGCGGATCGAAAAAGGAGTAAATAATGGTTAAAATTATGATTGTAGAAGATGATATGAAAATAGCAGAATTATTATCAACACATGTTACGAAATACGGGTATGAAGGAATTATTGTATCGGATTTTCAAAATGTATTAAATATTTTTTTAGAAGAACAACCAGAGTTAGTTTTATTGGATATTAATCTACCGAGTTTTGATGGGTACTATTGGTGTCGTCAAATTCGCGGAGTTTCTACATGTCCGATATTATTTATTTCAGCTCGTGAAGGTACGATGGATCAAGTTATGGCGTTAGAAAACGGTGGCGATGATTTCATTTCAAAGCCATTCCATTACGAAGTTGTAATGGCTAAAATTCGAAGTCATTTAAGACGTGCTTACGGAGATTATGCACCAAAAATAGAAGAACGGATGGTTGAGCAACATGGTCTTTGTTTATATCCTGAAAGGCTTGTATTGAAGCTTAAGAATCAAGAAATTGATGTAACGAGAAATGAAGCTATTTTATTAGAAATGTTAATGAAAAATTATCCGCGTGTTGTGAGTAGGGAAGTATTGTTAAATAAATTATGGGATAGCGAATCTTATGTTGATGATAATACATTGAGTGTAAATACAACACGTGTGCGAAAAAAGTTAAAAACGTTACATATTGAGGATGCGATTGAAACGATTCGTAGTGTTGGATATAGATTGCATATTACTTGGGATACAGGTATGGAAAAATGATAAAGCTGTTTATACGTGATCATATACCTCTTATTTGTTTTACAGCAATCCAACTACTATCCATATTTCTCGTATATTGGTTTGATGGACATAAGCATATCGCGACGGCATTGTATGCAATGTTTTTAGGTGCCTTTTTTATGGTAGGCTATTTAGTATTTCGTTACTTTACTCATCGTACTTTCTATGAACGATTAGCAAACCCGATGCAATCTTTAGATGAATCTGTTCAAAAATCTGATTTTGCAGCTGTGTCGACTGCTCTTCAAGAACTACTTGAGATGCAATATCGCCATTATCAAAATCAGCTTCAGATGCAAGAGAGAAAAAATAATGATCATTTAACCTTTATGAATCAGTGGATTCATCAAATGAAAACACCTTTATCTGTAATAGAATTAATTACACAGGATGAAGTCGATCCACGTTTTGAAAGCATAAATGAGGAAACAGATAGGCTGAAAAAGGGGTTAGAGATGGCACTGTATGTCGCACGTTTAGAAGCATTTACACAAGATTTTTATGTGGAAAGAGTACAATTACATAAAATAGTGAATGATTCCGTGCATGAACATAAACGCTTCTTTATCCGGAATTTTGTATATCCAGAGCTTAAAATTGATAAGGACATTACAGTAGAAAGTGATGCGAAATGGTTACAATTTTTAATTGGACAAATACTATCAAATGCGATTAAATATTCATCTGGTAGCCGAGAGAAGATTAAAGTGAAAGCTTGTAAGGAAGGTAATAATGTTATACTTGAAATTGCTGATAACGGTGTAGGCATACCGAAGCAAGATTTACCAAGAGTGTTTAAACCTTTCTTTACAGGAGAAAATGGTAGAGATTTTAAAGAATCAACTGGAATGGGGCTATATCTCGTATATGAAATTACGAAGCAATTAGGGCATAGTGTAGAAATCCATTCAGAAGTTGGTAAAGGTACATGCCCATCAACTTAAGAATTTTCACTACCCCCAAGTGACAAAAAACGTTATTCTTTCTAAAAAGCTAGCTAGAAAGGGTGACATTTTTTATGAATCTTTCGATTCAAGATGAATTACAACTATTTTCTGAAGAACTGTATCGTCATTTAACCCCTTCTCTTTTGGAAGAACTCGCAAAAGAATTAGGTTTTGTAAAAAGAAAACGAAAGTTTTCTGGAAATGAATTAGCTACCATATGTATTTGGGTAAGTCAACGTACAGCGAGTGACTCGCTTGTTCGACTATGCAGTCAATTACATGCGGCTACAGGCACTCTTATGAGTCCAGAAGGACTCAATAAACGCTTTGATAAAAAAGCGGTTGAATTTTTGAAATATATTTTTTCGGCATTATGGAAAAGTAAAATCTGTGAAACATCGGCCATTTCAAGCGCGGCGCTCACGTATTTTCAACGAATTCGTATTTTAGATGCGACGATTTTCCAAGTACCAAAACATTTAGCCCATGTATATCCTGGATCAGGTGGTTGTGCACAAACAGCGGGTATCAAGATTCAATTAGAATATGACTTACATAGCGGACAGTTTCTAAACTTTCAGATAGGTCCAGGAAAAAATAATGATAAGACCTTTGGAACAGAATGCTTAGACACATTACGTCCAAGCGATTTATGTATCCGTGATTTAGGTTATTTTTCATTAGAAGACTTAGATCAAATGGATCAACGAGGTGCTTATTATATATCCAGATTAAAATTAAACCATACCGTGTATGTAAAAAATCCGTTTCCAGAATACTTTCGAAACGGAACCGTAAAAAAGCAATCACAGTATATCCAAGTTGATTTAGAACATATTATGAACAATTTAAAACCCGGTCAAACATACGAAATAAAAGAAGCTTACATTGGAAAGAATCAAAAACTATTCACACGTGTAATTATCTATCGTTTAACAGACAAACAGATACAGGAACGTAGAAAAAAACAAAGTTACACTGAAAGTAAAAAGGGTATTACATTTTCAGAAAAGAGTAAACGATTAACGGGTATCAACATATATGTCTCAAATACGCCTGAAGGAGTTGTTCCGATGGAACAAATACATGACTTTTACTCCCTTCGCTGGCAAATAGAAATTATTTTTAAAACGTGGAAATCCTTATTTCAAATTCATCATTGGCAAACTATCAAAAAAGAGCGATTAGAATGTCATGTGTATGGAAGACTTATTGCCATCTTTATCTGTTCTTCTACGATGTTTAAGATGCGTAAACTTCTTTTGCAAAAGAACAAAAGAGAATTAAGTGAATATAAAGCCATTGGGATGATTCAAGATCATGTATCGCTGTTATATCAAGCGATACAGAGAAACACCCAAAATCTAACAAAGATTTTAATCCGTTTGTTCGACCTCCTACAGAAGAATGGACGGAAATCTCATCGATATGAGAAGAAAACTATCTTTGATATTATGGGTGTTGTCTATGAGTATAATGGGTTTGGAAAACAAAAGAAAGCTGCATAATTTTTAAAATGAAACTCGTTAGAGTTTATTTGGTGTGTGTACTTTTCAATACCAAAAGTACATTACGTGTTTTTTAGTTTGTTTGAACGAAAGTTCATTTTGTTTTCGTTCTTAAGTTGATGGGCATGTGGTAAAGGTACGGTTGTACGAATTAAATTTTATAATGTATAAATAAGTGATCTAGGCTAAAGAACTTTGGAAATAAGTTTTTTAGCCTTATTTTATCTCGTTTTAATGGGGGGCGGATTGCTCATTAAAGTCCGATTGATGAGGGATAATAATTAGTGGGTGATAAAGAAAACCCCCACTGGTTAAAGTTTACCTTTACGGCGATTATATGGAATGGTAAAAGGTCATCTTAGTATACATAATGCCACGCTAATAAATACGATTGTTAAATTAGAAGTATTTAATAAAAGTTGATGAATAGTTTTTGTAAGAAAAAAGCTATCCCTTTGAAAGAGATAGCTTCATGAATCCAGCCTATGAATAAGTGTATCAACATTAATAAGTATAATGATCAAATTCGTGATATATTTTGTGGACTATAATAGAATTAGTCTTTTGTTTTTTCATGATACAGTATTGTAATTAAGTAAACAAACTTAATAATTTATATCCAATTAATCCTAAAATAGTGATAGGAACCATCATTAAGAAAGAAGAAATTCGATTAGCATTAGAGCGTTCTAATACAAGAATCAAGATAATCCCGACTATGACTTCGGTATATCCAACAGGTAACATGTGATTATAGTCTTCAAAATTTAAAAGAATGTGAAGTCCATCCGTTACAAAAACTCCACCAATAAGTGCACTTCCTAATTTATGAAGTGGATTTGTAGTATCTTTCCATAGAAAGCCTGCAATTCCAAAGATAGTTCCTCCAATGAATGCACATGTTATCCATACAGAAATAAAATAAATAGAATGAGATACATTTTTAAATATTATTGCATAACCATAGTAGCCTAGTACCATACCGAGTAGTGCAAGGATACCAGAAAGTATAGCTGTACGCTTAGAATAACTAAAGCTAGCCACAAAAAAGGATGGAACTAACCAAACGCTTCCTAGGTTAGCTAATGAATTCCAATGTCCTGGAAGTATACCTTGTCCCAATTTCGTTAGTATACCAACAAGTATCCCTACTATAATCGGGAGGATAAAAATCCTTACAAACATATTTAACTTTGTGATTTCTAATGTCCTGTCCATAAATTCAATCCTTACATTAATATTTTCTGTAAAGATATAATAGCTTATCGCAAGGGAATAATCAATAAAAATTTATCGAAAAACAATAAGTGGTTATTGGATAACGAATAAGATTTTGTTTTTATATAAAATTTATTACAGCCCTTTCCGAACGGGAAAGCCCATCGCCTTTAGGCATGGGATGAAAGTGAGGTTGGATACGGAGTACCACTAAAAATCGCTAAGTTTGTGGTACTTTAAGTATCCAAAATATTGGTATCTTTTGTGGTGTAGTTTAAAAGTAAAACTGATACAATGTGAATATGATACATGATTATAGAAGAACCAAAACAACTGTGTCATTAATTAACTACCATTTTGTGTTTTGCCCGCGATACAGAAGAAAGATTTTTCTTAACACAAAAGTAGAAGAACGTTTCAAAGAGTTGGTTCAAGAAATATGCGGAGAAATGGATGTTGCTATTGTCGCAATGGAATGCGACAAAGACCACGTTCACTTGTTCTTAAATACACTACCAACACTTAGTCCTGCTGACACAATGGCGAAAATTAAAGGAGTGACATCGAAGCGTTTGAGAGGAGAGTTTCCTCATCTTCAACACTTGCCAAGTCTATGGACACGTTCCTATTTTGTTTCTACTGCTGGAAATGTATCGACTGAGACAATTAAACAGTATGTTGAAAATCAAAAGAAGAGGGGGTGAAAATTGTGTCACAAACAATCACAGTCAAAGTTAAATTGCTTCCAACAAAAGAACAAATTCAGTTATTGGAACAAAGTAGCTATGAGTATATTAAAGTCATTAATACACTTGTATCTGAAATGGCTGAAGCGAAGAAGAGCACTAAGAAAAGTACAAAAGATGTTGAAGCTAATCTTCCAAGCGCAGTGAAGAACCAAGCAATTAAAGACGCTAAAAGTGTGTTTTCTACAAAGGTGAAAAAAAGTAAATACAAAGTTATTCCGATTCTAAAGAGACCTGTTTGTGTATGGAACAATCAAAACTATTCGTTTGACTTCATGCACATTTCAGTTCCACTCATGGTAAATGGAAAATCAACTCGCTTAAAGGTTCGTGCTTTATTAACTGATAAATATAATCGCAATTTTAATTTGTTAACACACAAGTTAGGTACACTTCGTATCACGAAGAAATCTAATAAGTGGATTGCTCAAATATCTGTCACGATTCCTACAAATGAAAAAACAGGAACGAAGATTTTAGGGGTAGATTTAGGTCTTAAGGTCCCTGCGGTAGCCATCACAGACGATGATAAAGTTCGTTTCTTCGGCAATGGTAGACAAAACAAATATATGAAACGTAAGTTTCGTAGTGTTCGTAAGAAGTTAGGTGAAAATAAGAAATTAAATGCCATTCGACAACTTGATGATAAAGAACAAAGATGGATGCAAGACCAAGACCACAAAGTAAGTCGTGAAATCATTGACTTTGCAACCGATAATAACATTTCTGTTATTCGTTTAGAACAACTAACGAATATTAGACAGACGGCAAGAACAAGCCGTAAAAACGAGAAAAATCTACACACTTGGTCATTCTATCGTTTAGCACAGTTCATTGAATACAAAGCGAATTTAGTTGGTATTAAAGTAGAATATGTGAACCCTGCTTATACAAGTCAAACATGTCCGAAATGTTCTGAAAAGAACAAAGCACCAGACAGAAAATACAAGTGCCGATGTGGATTTGAGAAACATCGTGATATTGTTGGGGCGATGAATATTCGCTACGCAACTGTGATTGATGGTAACAGTCAATCAGCCTAAGATGCTATACGCACTGTCTTAGGAGGGGCAATGAGATGCCCTCATCTTGAAGTCTGTTCAAAACAGAAATGGACTGCGAACGTTTAGTCATTCAAGAATCCCACCCGTCAATTCGTAAGGATTAGGGCTTGCGACTTTAGTCGTGGGAGTCTCAATGTGGAAACCTAAAGGGCGTATTACAATCAATGTAATTTGTGCTTATTCAACATGAAGTTAAGGAATGATAAATAAATCTAAAAGAAAGCAATCTTTTTAACAGCACATATAATTACATTTACTCATACAGTACTAGTATGGTACAATATGGTTATTAACGACGGAAAGGAATGATGGGTGGACGATGATTAACTAATCTTATTTTTAAATGTTGAAATTCAATATATTTCAATTTCTAAAAAATAGGATTAGTCTGCCCAATTTCCATACAACGGTATTGCTATTTATGTTGCGCAATAGCTTATTTGGGTATAAATATTTTAACGACTAATCCTGCCAAATTTATTTGGGAGGATTTTTTTATTCTCCCTTAATGAAAGGGATCGGTATTATGAAAGAACTATTAAAATTAAATGATGTTTATGTTGAAATAAAGGAAAATACTTTGTTAGAGAAAATGAATGTGACAGTAAGACAAGGGGATGTTATCGGATTAATCGGCAAAAATGGGGCTGGTAAATCAACGTTACTTCAATTAATAAATGGGAAGATTGAACCATCAAAAGGTACTGTTGAATGGATGCAAATGAATATGACAACAGCATATGTTGAACAAGAAAAAGAATCTTTCGTTAGTAAGGATATAATTGCAAAAGAAGCAGAACTTCTTGCGAAATGGGGCGTGCCAACGAATGATTTTTTTACTTTAAGTGGTGGTGAAAAGCTAAAAGTTCGATTAGCAAAAGGATTTGCTGAAAATCCTAATGTCTTAATATTAGACGAACCGACAAATCATCTAGATGAGATGAGTACAGAATTTCTCATTAAGCAAATTAAAAATATGAAAGGTACAGTTATCGTCGTATCACATGATCGATATTTTTTAGATGTTGTCGCGACTAGAATATGGTCAATTGAGGATAAGAAATTAATTGATCATAGCGGGAATTATACGAGTTATATGAAAGCACGTGAGCATAAAAGAATGACGCAGCAGCGTGAATATGAAAAACAACAAAAGAAGATAGAACAAGTAGAAACTCATATAAAAGAATTAAGCTCATGGTCACAAAAGGCACATGCGCAGTCCACAAAACAAGAAGGTGTGAAAGAGTTTTATCGTGTAAAGGCGAAGCGAATGGATGCGCAAGTAAAATCGAAACGAAAACGTCTTGAAAAAGAGCTTGAAAAAACGAAAGTTGAACGTGTGAAAGAAGATTATTCGGTTGAATTTTCTATTCAAGCGAATAAAAAAGTAGGGAAACGTTTTTTAGAAGTAAAACAATTACGGAAAGAATTTAATAATCGGCTATTATTTGAAAACGTTAATTTTACAATTCAGCACGGTGAGAAGATTGCGATTGTTGGCCCAAACGGTAGCGGGAAAACAACATTACTAAAGATGATTATGGGAGCGGAAACTGCTCAAGGCGAAATATGGATTTCACCATCAGCAAACATCGGTTATTTAACACAAGAAGTATTTGATTTACCACTTGATAAAACACCAGAAGATTTATTTTATAAAGAGACATTTGAAGAAAGAGGAAAAGTCCAAAATTTAATGAAACATTTAGGATTTGAATCTTCTCAATGGACAGAGCCGATACGATATATGAGTATGGGAGAACGAGTAAAATGTAAGCTAATGGCTTATATTTTAGATGAAAAAGATGTACTTATTTTAGATGAACCAACGAATCATCTGGATTTGCCTTCACGTGAACAGCTCGAAAATACATTAGCTGAGTATAACGGAACACTCGTTATTGTTTCTCATGATCGATATTTTCTGGAGAAAACAACAAACACAAAACTTGTGTTTGTAAACAATACGATACAAAAGCAACTTGAAGAACCTACGAAAACAAGAGATGAAATTGAAGAGCTACGTTTAACGTTAGAAACAGAAAGACAAGAAGTATTAGGAAAATTAAGCTTTTTAACTTCTAAAGACAAAGAATATAAAGCACTGGATGAACGATTTAAGGAACTTACGAAGCAGATTAAGGAACTTTAATGTAAGTAAGGGGGATTAACATGGGAGAAGAGAGTTTGACTAAGTTATTTAGAATAGATTGTGGAGATCTATACCTACAAGAGTTTACGGTCAATGATGCAGAGAGTATTTATCAAATACATTTCAATTAAAGGCGTAAGTTAAAAATATAACTTTGGGAATGAAAAGATCGATAAAGTAATCGGTCTTTTCTTTTTCGTATAATAAAGATAGGATATTGTATTTCCTACCACTATACAATTATTATAAGATAGTTATGCGTTAATTTTAATTTGTAAATAGTATTATTATCAGTTTTTTTAGAAATCTTACAAGCGTGTAAGATAAATGAAAGATGAATCAATATGAGCTATAAGAGAATTCATTTACACTCTATTGTGAGAAGTGCAAATGAAGGGAGAATAGAAATGGAAATTTTACATGCGAAAAATATTAGTAAAGTATATAAAGGGAAAATACCTTTTAAAGCATTAGTAGATATTGATTTATCAATTCAAGAAGGTGAATTTATAGGGATCATGGGGCCATCTGGTAGCGGGAAAACAACGTTATTAAATATGGTATCTACTATCGACTCTCCAACATCGGGAGAAATAGTAATAAATGGTACGAATCCTTTCCAGTTATCATCTGAAGATTTGGCTTTATTCCGTAGAAAACAATTAGGATTTGTATTCCAATCATTTAATTTACTTAGTACGCTTACAGTGAAGGAAAATATCGTATTGCCGATGACATTAGATGGTGTTTCTGTGCAAGAAATGAATAAACGAGTAGAAGAAATTGCAGAGAAATTAAATATTACAGATATATTGAATAAAAGAACGTTTGAAATTTCAGGGGGACAAGCTCAAAGAACAGCAATTGCTCGTGCAATTGTTCATAAGCCGCAATTATTACTTGCTGATGAACCGACCGGGAATTTAGACTCTAAATCTTCAAATGATGTAATGGAGATGCTGGATACGCTTAATAAGGAAGAAAAGGCAACGATGATGTTAGTTACACATGATCCGTATGCAGCTAGTTTTTGTAGCCGAGTAATCTTCATAAAAGATGGTCAACTGTATAACGAAATTTATCGTGGTGAAAGTCGGCAAACCTTTTATCAAAAGATTATGGATGTCCTTTCTTTGTTAGGAGGGAAAAGGCATGACTTTTCGTCAGTTCGCATTTAATAATATTTTTCGAAATAAGCGTACATATGCTGCCCATTTTTTAAGTAGTGCATTTTCGATTATGATTTTCTTTACATATGCCCTTTTATTATTCCATCCTGATTTACAGGGGGAGTTGAAATCGACAAGTAAAACAATAAGTACATTTGGTACATTAGGATTTCAAATATCCCAAGGTTTGATTTTTGTCTTTTCATTTTTCTTTATTTTATATTCAGTGAGCTCGTTTTTAAAAACGCGTAAGAAAGAATTTGGTATTTTAATGATGCAAGGTATGTCAATGAGACAGCTTAAGCAGTTATTGTTAATTGAAAATATGTTAATCGGACTTGGTTCGATTTGTATTGGTATCCTCATTGGCCTCATATTTTCTAAACTAGTTTTACTAATCAGTGCCAGTGTATTAATGATTAGTAATGGTTTACCTTTTTATATACCAGTGCAGGCTGTATTATTAACAGTTTTCACGTTTCTTGTCTTATTTTTAATCGTTTCGTTAGTTACATTTAAAACGGTTAAAGTAACCGAACTTGTGGAACTTATTCAAGCTGGAGAAAAGCCAAAGCCTGAACCGAAAGCTTCAATAATATTATCGTTACTTTCTTTAATTAGTATAGGGTATGGATATATTTCAGTATTTCGCTTTATTCAAAATCATAGTTTTATCATGCTCGTAATGGGTGTGCTCTTAGTAATTATAGGAACGTACTTTTTATATACACAATGTAGCGTTTATATATTGCATCTTGCGAAAAGGAGTGAATTTTTCTTTTTAAAGAGAACAAATATATTAACGTTTTCAGAATTAATTTACCGTATGAAAGATAATGCAACTATGTTTTTTATAGTGTCTATTATTTCAGCAGTTGCTTTTACAGCAATTGGAACTACAGCTGCTATTGGGAATAAAGAATTGGTAAGAATGACAAACCCATATACGTTTCTTTATATAGGTCCTGAAAAAGACAAAGTGGTGGATAAACATCTATCTATTATAAAAAAACATCTTGCTGATGCGAATATTCCATATCGAACAGCTTCATCTTCTTATAAATATACAGAAAGTAATGTATATGTAATGAAGTTAAGTGAATATAACGAACTTGCGAGAGCGCTAGGATATCAACAAGAAACAATTGAAAAAGAAGATGAAATATTACTAATCCCTGGAATGGTATCACAAAAACAAGAATTTAAAAATGGTGATTATAAAAAGAATATTGAAGTCATTGAAGGAGATTGGATAAAGACATTTCGTGTGAAAAAAGCTGTAGAAAATTTAGTTTTACCACATGATACTAGCGGTATTTTTATCGCGGTTCAAGATCGTGTATATGATGGTATTCCTTTTAATATCAATCAAGATGATGTAGTTATTCAACATCGTACATACGGATTTGTTGTAGATGACTGGATAAAGACGAAAGAAATTTCAAATCAATTAAATAGTATATTCAATGCAGATGCAAGAGAAGATAATTTCCATTTTCAAGCTTTGACTTTAAGTTTGTTAGAGGCAAAACAAACGAATGGATTATTACTTATGGCAAGTGTTTTAGTTGGAATCGTCTTCTTCACATTTGCCGCTAGTTTTATTTACTTCCGGTTATATACTGATTTGGATCGCGATCAACAACAATATAAAATGATTTCGAAAATGGGATTAAGTAAGCGAGAGTTGAAAAAAGTTGTAACGAGACAGTTATTATTAATGTTCTTTTTACCGATTACCATTGCAGTAATACACACAGTGGTTGCTTATATGGCATTACAACAATTAGTCGATTTTTCTATTTTAAATAGTTCTATTGTAATTTTAATTTCATTTATCTGTATACAAGTTTTATATTTCTATATAACTCGTTGGCGTTATTTACAAAAGCTTTATAAAACTATGGAACAGTAGGGAATATGAGTAAGTAAGACTGCATAAAAGCATGTAAAAACAATTTGAGTTATGAAAGGAACTGTGATGAAGAAAATATTATCTATTTTCATTTTAAGTATATTAATGTTAATAAGTTTAAGTGCATGCTCTAAAAATGAAAACAGATTTCCAGCTAACGGTGTATTAATCATTGGAGATGAAAATAATACTTTATCAATTATGAATCGTTATCAGGAAATTACGAAAGAAAATGAAGTGTTTTCTGTGAAAACGGGTACATTTGGAAATGGACAAGTTTTAATTTTAAATGAATCTACAGCACAAGCGTTGATTAAAACAAAGATTTTTCGTGAAAGAGAGAATGGATCCAAATTTAGACCTATAGATACGTTACCTAAGTTACCAAAAGAAGGCTCGATTTTGTTGGCACAAGAAGATGAAAAAAATTTAAAAAGTATTGAATTAGAAGGAAAGGAGTTTGCTGTTAAATACGGTAGTGATGCTTGGATAGGTAACACTCGTAAATATCCAACACAAGCGTATGTAATTGTAGCAAAAGATAGTGTGTATAAAGAATTAAAAGCAAATGAAACGAAAATGCATCTTCTCCACCTGAACAAGTCTTTAGGTGATGAAAAACCTAAAATGTCGACAGATAATACATTAATAAATGAAAAAGTAAAAGTAGAAAAGTTAATTAAAGATCATCAAGGGGAGGTATCATTTCAGTTTGTAACGATTGGAGAAAAATCTTAAAAAAGAGTTCGAGGTTGATAGAAATTTTATCAATCTCGAACTCTTTTTACTTTAGAGCATTCATATAACATAGATTACATTACTTCATTTAATCGAGTCTCACTCGTTTCTTCAATCGCAGTTGAATTTTGAACTGAATTATTTTGTGTTTCTTTTTCTTTACGAGCCTTTTGTAGCATTTCAAGTATAATCCATAAAGGAACACCTTTATCTTTTAGCATCTTCCATAAATCTAATTCATTAAATTTATGCTCAGGTTGTTTCATCTCTTTTTCAGATGAACGAATATCAAATTTGATGGGATCATTTGATTTTTTATTTTCAAGTTTAGTAGAAGAGATAGTATTATGCTCAAGATTAGACGGAGTTATTTTAGTAGGTTGAGATAATGTATGAATATTTGATTTGATTTGCATGCTTTTTCCTCCTTTTCAAGCAATGAGATTAGTTTTCTTATGGTTTTTAAATCTTTTTAACATGAGGAAACTATATCTAATTATAAATTCAAATAAACAGATTTACAAGATGTATTGTAAAAAGCAAATATTTATCAACATTTTTATATGTTTTCTATATATACAACGTATATAAAATACTTTACATTATGTTTAAGTTATTAAAGCATGCTGTAAAGTGAAAAATGTAAACGTTTTATCAGGGGGAGGAAATATGGGGAAGTTATTTTTAAAAATATGTTTTTTTGCATTAGTGGCTGTTTGTTCATTGGTAGCGAAAATAACATATGCTGAAGAGAGTCAACAAAATAATTATCCGATCATTTTAGTAAATGGGTTTGCCGGATGGGGTAGAGAGGAAATGCTAGGGGTTAAATATTGGGGGGGTGTTCATGATATACAAGAAGATTTGAAACGCAATGGTTATACAGTTCATACCGCAGCTGTTGGACCGGTTTCTAGTAACTGGGACCGTGCATGTGAATTATATGCCCAAATTAACGGTGGAACAGTAGACTACGGTGCCGCACATGCTGAGAAACATGGACATAATCGTTTTGGTAGAACTTATAGTGGTTTTGCGCCGAATTGGAGTGAAACAAATAAAGTTCATTTAGTTGGGCATAGCATGGGTGGACAAACGATTAGAACATTAGTACAGCTATTAAAAGAAGGCAGTTTTGAAGAGAAAAATTATGTGAAAAATCACCCAAACACCAAAATATCACCATTATTTGAGGGCGAGAAATCATATGTTCATAGTGTTACAACATTAGCAACTCCTCACAACGGTACAACACTTGCGGATGGTAGTCTTCTACTACCGTTCGTTAAAGATTTACTCATTACAGCTGCAAGTTTTGGAGGAAACGATAATTTATCACTATATGATTTTAAATTGGATCAATGGGGCATAAAGAAAAATGTTGGAGAGTCCTTTTTCCAATACAGTAATCGTATTCTAAATAGTTCACTTTGGAAAAATACAAAAGATATAAGTCAATGGGATTTAAGTACAGATGGTGCAAAGGAGTTAAATAATTGGGTAAAGACGCAACCGAATGTGTATTACTTATCCTATAGTGGACATGCATCACAAGCGGCACCTATAACAGGTTTACATTTCCCTCATATAACGATGAATAAAGTGTTAATGGGGAATGCATTTTTCTTAGGTTCCTATGCAAGGTATGAAGAAAATCGTCCATTAATTGATACTACTTGGTGGCAAAATGATGGTGTAGTAAATACAAGTTCTATGATTGCACCTTCTTCTAATGCTACCGTAAATAATAATGAGTCATTACAGATTGGGAAATGGAATCATATCGAAACGAAAGCAAATTGGGACCATCTCGACATGGTAGGATTAAGTATTTCAGACACGTTAGGTTTTTCTAACATTCAAGAGTTTTATAGAACAATTGCTGAAAAGCTATTACGTTTACCGAAATAGGTAATAATAAAGCGCTCTCGATGGAATTCGAGGGCGCTTTATATTATATTGAAAGAGGGATTTGGTAGAAAAATATGGGGGGATATTATGAAAATTAAAGTTGTACTCTCAGGATATGGAACAGTAGGAAAAGAGTTTATAAAATTACTACATGAAAAATGTTCATATATATATGAAACTTATGGTATAGAGTTAGTTGTAAGTGGCGTATTAGGCAGAAATGTTGCAATACATAATAAAGATGGATTATCTATTCATAACTTATTAATGTATGGTAGCAGTAGTGCTGCAATTGAAAAGTATATAGAATATCATCCGGAGGAACGTGCAACAGATAACATAAGTGGTACAGTGCTGGTAGAATCAACAGTTACAAACCTTAAAGATGGAAATCCAGGGAAACAATATATAAAACAAGCGATTGAGAAACAAATGGATATAGTAGCAATTTCAAAAGGTGCGCTTGTTACAAACTGGAGAGAAATAAATGAAGCAGCAAAAATCGCAAATGTACGAATTCGATATAGTGGTGCAACTGCTGCGGCATTACCGACACTTGATATTGGTCAATTTAGTTTAGCTGGTTGCCATATTGAAAAAATAGAAGGAATATTAAACGGGACTACAAATTATATTCTTACGAAAATGAATGAGGAAGATATTACGTTTGAAGAAGCACTGAAAGAAGCGCAACGTAAAGGAATTGCTGAGACGAACCCAATATTGGATGTAAGCGGATCTGATAGTGCTTGTAAATTGTTACTTTTGACAAACAGTTTAATGGGAACAGAGCATATGCTTACAGATATACATATAAAAGGAATTGAACATGTTACAAAACAACAAATTCGAAATGCTAAGGAACAAAATAAATTTATTAAATTAATAGCTTCAGCGTATAAGGAGCAGGATGGTAAAGTGACTCTTAAAGTAGAACCGTACGAAATAGATAAGAATCATCCGCTAGCAAATATAAATGGGACAGAAAAAGGGATTACGTTCTTTACAGATACGATGGGGCAAGTTACTACAATTGGTGGTGCATCAAATCCACGCGGAGCCGCAGCAGCAGCTTTAAAAGATATAATTAACTTATACCGTAAAGATTTATCCCTTAGTAACAGGTAGTAAAACGCCTGGTTCGTGAGGGCTAATAATCAGTGAGCTTAATAAACAATCCCATTGATTAAAGTTCCACTTTATAAGACCGTACCGCCCTTTATAAAAAATACATATGTAGTGGACCTTTTGAGAATGAAATAATTATGCAAAAATGATTGCAGGGGGTAAGGAATTGTTTAAAGATTTTAAAGTTGTCAAAGAGCGTCCCGTTTATATTCAATTGAAAGATTATTTAAAAAAGATGATTATGAAAGGGCATTTGCTCGGGGATCAAAAAATTCCTTCGACGAGGGAACTTAGCGAATTATTAAGTGTGAGCAGAAATACTGTGCTAGCTGCTTATGCGGATTTAGAGCAAGAAGGACTTATATATGCAGTTAAAGGAAAAGGGAATTTTGTTGCGAAGGTTGATATTTCAAACACTTCGTCTGTTGAAATAGATTGGAAAAATAAAATTAATACAGTTACTTTATTAGCGGATGAATTAGATTTAATGAAACATGGTGTTCGCTGGGAAAAAGGAATGATTGTTTTTAACAGTATCGCTCCGGACGAAAAGCTATTTGATGTGGAAAATTTCAAAAGAGCTTTTCTTACTCGTATGTCCATTGAAGGTGATGTCGTATTAAATTACGGATACGCAAAAGGCTATAGACCGTTAATGAAATATTTACTTCATTATATGGAAATGAAAGGTGTAGATATTTCGAATAAAGACATTTTAATTACAAATGGATTTACAGAAGGGTTAGACATTGTTCTATCCTCGTTATCAAAGAAATCAGGGCGGGTTATTTGCGAGAATCCGACTCATCATGCTGCACTCAAACTTTTCCGCCTACATGGTCTTGAAGTGGATGGAATAAATATGAATGAAGATGGTATTGATACGAACGAAGTGGAAAAAAGCTTGCGTGAAAAAGAGTTTGATTTTGCGTATTTAATTCCTTCCTATCATAATCCAACCGGTATTGTTACGAGTTCAGAGAAAAGAACGGAACTGATGAGATTATTTTCAAAATATAAGGTTCCTATTATAGAAGATGGATTTAATGAGGAACTACGTTATTCAGGTTCACATTTAGCCCCACTATTAACTTTTGCTGGTGCTGGTAATAATGTGATTTATATTAGTAGCTTTTCGAAGGTACTTTTCCCTGGTTTACGTGTTGGATGGATCATTGCAGATAAAGAGCTGATTCATTATTTAGAAAGTGTAAAAAGAGCAAGAACAATTCACACATCTACTTTAGATCAAGCTGTTCTTTTTCAATATTTACATGAAGGATATTTTGAAAAATATTTAAAAAAGGCAAGGTCTGTTTATAAGAAAAAATATGAGTTAGCTGTTGGGGCGTGTAACGAGTACATTCCGTTTCAAAGAATGACCGGTGATGGTGGACTTCATTTATTTATAGAGTTAGAAGAAAAAATTCATGCCCGCACACTTTTGCAAAAGTGTTATGAGCAAGGGGTTACTTTTTCTCCTGGAGATGTGTTTTATTCTGATGGAGAAGGAGCGACCACTTTTCGATTAGGATTTTCACGTCTGAAAGAAGAAGAAATAGTTCGTGGCATTAAAATAATCGGTGATACAATAAAAAACGAAATTTGGAGTTGAGGAAATGAGAATTGGCGTTATTATGGGAGGAGTATCCTCTGAAAAACAAGTATCCATTATGACTGGAAATGAAATGATTGCAAATTTAGATAAAAATAAATATGAAATTGTACCAATTACATTAAATGAAAAAATGGATTTAATCGAAAAAGCGAAAGACATTGATTTTGCATTGCTCGCATTACACGGAAAATACGGAGAAGATGGAACTGTTCAAGGAACGCTTGAAAGTTTAGGTATTCCTTATAGCGGAAGCAATATGTTATCTAGCGGTATATGTATGGACAAAAATATTTCGAAAAAGATTTTACGTTATGAAGGAATAGAAACACCAGATTGGATTGAACTTACAAAAATGGAGGATCTAAATGTTGATGAATTAGATAAATTAGGATTTCCGTTAGTGGTAAAACCAAACTCTGGTGGCTCGAGTGTGGGGGTAAAGATTGTCTATGATAAAGATGAATTAATTTCAATGCTGGAAACGGTGTTCGAATGGGATTCAGAAGTAGTAATAGAGAAATATATAAAAGGTGACGAGATTACATGTTCCATTTTTGATGGAAAACAATTACCTATTATTTCAATTCGACATGCGGCGGAGTTCTTTGATTACAATGCGAAATATGATGATATTAGTACAATTGAAGAAGTTATTGAACTTCCAGCTGAACTTAAGGAACGTGTAAACAAAGCGTCACTGGCTTGCTATAAAGCATTAAAATGCAGCGTTTATGCAAGGGTGGATATGATGGTGAAGGATGGTATTCCATATGTAATGGAGATTAATACATTACCAGGGATGACGCAAGCGAGTTTACTACCAAAAAGTGCAGCTGCAGCGGGAATTGAATATAGTAAACTATTAGATATGATTATTGAAACTTCATTAAGAGTAAGAAAAGACGAAGGATTTTAAGTAGTGGTATCATGAATAACTTTTGACAGTTACATGAAGTATGTTATGATGAATACAATACGAAAATTAAATATTTTATCCACTAGGGGGGCCTATTATAGGCTGAGATCAAATTGGAATTTGAGACTCTTAGTACCTGATCTGGTTAATACCAGCGTAGGGAAGTGGGAAGGACATTGCTATTTAATAAATAAAAACTGTCAATTTCACTTTCTTTACGCCTGTAAAGAAAGTTTTTTTGTTTTACAGATTTAATAATGGTGGGTAAATACTTAAATTTTATACATAATTGGAGGGACTTAAATGACTTTTTCACAATCATTACGTAAAGAAGTAGATTCAATTTGGGAAGCTAGTTTTCATCATCCTTTTGTAAAAAAACTTGGTGAAGGAACGTTAGATTTAGCTAATTTTCGCTATTACGTGCTTCAAGATTCATATTATTTAAGTCACTTTGCTAGAGTACAAACTTTAGGAGCTGCAAAAGCACTAGAATTAGAAACGACAGCTCGTATGGCACACCATGCTCAAAATACATATGAGGCGGAATTATCTTTACATGAGAATTTTGCGAAGAAATTAGGGATAACACAAGAAGAAAAAGATACTTTTATCCCTGCTCCAACTGCATACGCATATACTTCACATATGTATCGTGCTGCGTATGAAGGGCATTTAGGTGATATCATTGCAGCAATTTTACCTTGCTATTGGCTGTATTATGAAATTGGTGAGCGTTTAAAAGAGTGTCAGCCAGAAGAGCCGATTTATAACGAATGGATTTCTGCTTATGGATCTGATTGGTTCCGAACATTGGTTGAAGAGCAAATCACACGATTAGATGCAATAGCTGAAAAAGTAACAGAGGCAGACCGAAATCGAATGAAACAACATTTTATTATTAGCAGCCAATATGAATATTCATTTTGGGAAATGGCTTATACATTAGAAAAGTGGCCAGTGGATACAGAAGTAAAAGATGTAATAAGATAAAGAAAAGAGGTATTGCTATACGCATGTATGGACAATACCTCTTTTTTAGGTTTTTATAAAATTATTGTAAAAATCACAAATAAAACACTTCTTTATATTGTAATTACTTTTAATTTTTATAAAGGTTATTGGCGTTGTTGATGAAAAAGATTCACTTCAAAAAGAATTGAGAGAAGTATGGCAGAAACAAAGTTATGCTTGGAAGCGGAAGTGCACTCAAACTCATGCAAGCTCAGTTTCAATATCGTGATGAGGATTACAATACATTATTTAATGAATTTAAAGCAATTATGGAAAAGAATCATGAATTAAAGAATGACCTTTATGCATGTCAATATACGTGTTGCAGAAGAACAACCGCGAAAAAACGTGCACACCGGCTTGAAGTTACAAAGTCAATCACAAGCGCTCATTATAGCGCTCAAGGCAGTTTTGTGTTGGATGGTATGAAAAAACTGACAAAAGGAGTACGAAAAGAGCTACATACCAGATTGGCGAAATTATCGAACAGAAATGTAGACGTTGTCATTATAATCGCTCATCCAACGAGAGTTTTAGTGTTAATGAATGTAAAGTATGCCCGACTGGTGATGAATTACGTCGGTTGGGCAGATATTTGTATACACAGCCTAAAAAGAATAGTGGACCGAGAATAGAAAAATCGAGTGGTTTAACACCTGAGGTTGTCAAGAATTTAAATATACAAGGAATACCGGATAAGGATATTGGTATTATGTATGATCCTAACCCTTCGTATGTCGGAAAAAAGAAAAAACATTGGAAACGAGTGGGGATTTGGCAAGGTCCAACTAATATGAGAGAAATAAAAAAGGATAGAGCGAATGGTAGAAGTAGTTGATGTGAAAGGGATGGCGGATACTTAAAAGTTTCATAAAATAGTTAAATTAATAAAAAGCAGTTAGCTTTCGCTAGACTGCTTTGCTCCCTAATGTAGTCTTGTTATGTAATTTAGATGAAGATACTACCTACTAGGAATAAAGCTCCTAGCAGAATTAGAGAATCCACTAAAATTAAGAACTGATTTTTCTGTGGCTTTCGAAGTTCCTTTACCAAGCTAAAAACTGCACTCATTCCGAAACAAATATATATATATAAATCATTATTGTTCCTGAATGTAATAAAAAAGTGAACAAAATCGTTAATTTAATAAAAAACAGGTTAGTAATTCACCAACCTGTTTAAGATTCTTTATTATTTCTTTTCTCTTTAAACTTCTTTGAAATATGAACTGTTCCAATAATAATAAGAAGTAATACCATACAAGAAAATAATATAGTGAGTTTTTCAAAAAAAGGATGCATATGTTAGTTAACCTCCTAGAAATTACAAATATTAGTATTGTAATTATCATCTTACTATATTGTTATATTTTGTAGTCGGAATCTGAAAAAGATTTAAGGTAATTTTAATAAAAACGCTATTTGGGAAGGAAGAATGGTTATGAAAGTAAAACATGGATTAAGCCAATATAGACTCAATTACGCAAAGGGTCATGCAACATATATAGCGGAAATGGTTGCTAAAGTAGAGCTATTATTTCATCTATCACAAGAAGGTCATATTTATGAAGGAATGCCTTTTAAACGGAACATCTTTAAGGGTTGAAGCCAATGATTATAATATCGTGTCTTGGCTAATTGAAGAAGTGAAGCGTAAATCTTAATAGAAATTTCATTTTGTAGAAAAAGAGCAGCTCGCAAAAGCTAACTGCTTATCTCTTTTTCAATTTGTATGTAACTTATTTTTTATAACCAATTAAAACGTCAAGGTATTGAGGATACTTTTCAACTACTATAGTTCTTCCATCCATTTCAAATTCTTGTTTTCTGGGAAGCTGCTTACTATTGATAATTTTCCATAATTCATCGCTTTTAGTAGGAAGAAGAATATCTAATATTTGTTTTATAGGTTTATCGATAACAGGATTTCCACTATATACAAACATTTTCGCTTCCCATTCACGATCATTTTTACTTTGTATGTAAAAATTCATAACATCAAATATAGAATCTCCTTTTGGTCCATAAGGATTGAAAGTATACCCATATTCATTAGCTAAGAATCCGTTTTCTTCAAGAATCCGCTTTATTTTTTCTGTATCGCTTTGTTTTTCTTCAGGTTTTTGACCTTGAAGGATAGTATTATACATGAATGTAGCAAACTGTTCTCTTGTTACATTGTATTGTCCGCCGTATTGATTATATTCAACACCACTTGTAACACCATTAGTGTATAAAGCTTCAATTGCTTTTTTAGCCCAATGGTTATTCGGAATATCAATAAATGGTGACTGACCATTAACAGTTAAATCGAATGCCTGTTGTAAAATCGTTGCCATTTCATAACGAGTTAGTGTGTCATCTGGTCGGAATTTATCAGTTCCATCACCAATCATCAATCCTGATTGAACAACAGCTTTAATACTGTCTTCAAACATATGACCTTTAATGTCTGTAAATTATATAGGTTTTCCCTTATAACTTAAATGAAAATAACGAGACATAATTGATGCTACTTGTCCGCGAGTGACGTTATCGCCAAATCCATACTTTCTATTTCCGTATCCAGAAACAAATTCCTTTCCAGCTAAATAATTGACAGCTTTTTCAGACCAATGTCCATTGGGGATATCGTCAAAAAGTGCTGTTTGAGCGTTTGTTGTAGTTGCTGATCCGAATAAAGCGGCAGTGATTAACCCGGTTGCAAGTACATTTTTAAAGTTCATTACTATTCCTCCTAAGCAAAACTAAATAACAGCATATAGATTGTTATTAAGTGATAACTTTTAAACATTAATATCAGTATATAATAATATTACTATTAATGAGTAGAGTCAATTCTTTTATGGGAATTTAAGGGGGGTGAAAGTTGGTGGACAAAAGTAATTTATTTAACGAAAATTCTTGTTGGTAAAAAACAAAACGGAATCAGAGTATAAAAATTTCATTTTGTAGAATCATAGTCAGAACAAATAGTGTTCCTAATCAAAAAACACTAGTTTACACTATTAAATGGTAATTGAGTGATATAATTGGAGTAAAGGTAATTAAACGTAGTTTGGTATTTTGATGAGGGGGATAAGTTGTGAGTTTTGAAAAAAGATTAGATGAACTGGGGGAAACTGTTCAATTTGCGGAAGAAATTTTTGAGTTGTCCTATGAAAAGGACGAAAAGACCAATTACATTATATATTCAGCCACGGTGCATGTGTATCGTGGCTTTTGTGTTTCTTATTAAGCCTGGTAAGGTTGCTGGGTTGATTGGTGACATAAATAGTTGTTTAGGTTTAAATTATGGTAAAATAAGGTCGTTAAGTACATATTATAATTTAAATGGAGGACAACGTATGTTTGAGGAACACCCATGTTTTAATACACCAAGTGATGATACAAAAATTTGGCGGTATATGGATTTTACTAAATTTGTTAATCTGTTGGATACGAAATCTTTGTTCTTTGTAAGATCAGATAAATTCGATGACCCGTTTGAAGGGCTTTATCCCGAAAAAATAAGTTCTTGTGGAAAATCCCACCTATATTACCTATTGAAGGCTCTGATTTTGATTTTTATCAAAAAATGGAACAGTTCAATTCTTGGCATAGAAAGCATACAACAATAAATTGTTGGCATATGAACAATTATGAGTCAGCTGCTATGTGGGATTTGTACTTGAAAAATGGTGATGGAATCGCTATTCAGACAACGGTATTGAATTTCAAAAATAGCCTTGATGTTACAGATGAAACTATATATCTGGGAGAAGTTAATTATATAGATTATACTGAGGAAGCGATTCCTAAAGATAATGCATTCTGGCCATACACATACAAAAGAAAATCATTTGAACATGAACGTGAAGTTAGGGCGATTACTACAATAGATACTGATAATGGGTCTGATACAATAAATCTCAATGCGGATTCTCCAGTTGAATTTGGTATTCAGGTTGAATGTAACATAGAAACTCTAATTGAAAATATTTATGTATCACCTAATTCACCTAAATGGTTTGAAGAACTAGTAAGATCCATTTGTAAAAAATATGAATTAGACAAGGGAATTATAAAATCTAAGCTATATGAGGTTACATATTAATTTAGGAGTGTTTATTTTGAATTTAATTGAAAAAGGTTATGCTAAGGGAAGTCCTGTTTATAATGCATTTGAAGAGTTTGATATACGTATGTATCTATCGGAAAGTGTTATGAGGTATACAGAGCAAATAATTAAAGATAATGATAATTTAAAAGGTGAGATAGAAGCATTAGAAAATAAAGCATTAGTATTTCCTAAAATGGCTAATGCTTTATTTTTAACTTTGTATGGTGATTTTGAGTTTTTTATAAACTCGTTATGTAAAGCATATAAAGAAAGTAAAGGCTATAAATTGAAAATCGATGATCTTACAGGAGATGGCATTAAAAGGGCATTTCATTATCTAGATAGAGTGGTAGAAATTGAGAATGTAAAAAATAATATATATCATGAAGAGTTAAAACATTGGAATGTAATTAGAAATTTTTTGATTCATAATAGTGCTATTATTAATGACAAGTGCAAAAAGAGTATGGAAAAACTAGAGATTGGTACTGCACTTTCTTTGGGCAATGAAATTATTCAAATGGAATTTGAAGATTGTGAAAGGTTTATTAACACTATAAATAAAATCAAAGAATATTTACTTAAATAAAAGCGCCTAAAAAGGTGCTTTTTCTTTTGCACAAAACAAACGAACACAACGAACAAAAAAAGCAAGAATCAAATGATTCCTGCTAGGTGAAGGACCATAATTAAATCAGCGATGGCGAAGATGAATCCTGGAATGTCAAATTCTCGTTCTGAAATCCGTGTTCCGTTTTCTAATTCTGTTTTTTTGAATTTCATTTTCATAACCTCCCTTCCAAAGAGATAGGCGCAGTAGGTGTAGCGATTTTGGTCTACATGGGTATATACAAACTAGAAGAAGGTTCTCCACGAAAATTGAATAAAAATAGATGGACTTTTTAAAGTAAAATTCATTAAGTGAATAGCGTAAGTAGTGAATTCATGGAAATATTAAAATTCGAACGTGAGGTGGCAGGGGAAATGTAGATGGCGAGACAGCGTAGTCCAGACCTGTGATAAAGCACTTGGCTTAGTTACACAAAATAGAAGATATGGGTAAGTGAGGCTAAAATTAGATAATGATAGGGTTGTTAAAAGTAGGAATATATATTGGTAAAATCTATAGAGAAAGGAGAGGAGGATATGAGTTATATATAAATAATTATATATTTCTAAAAGAATTTTATAAAAGCTACTATTTTACTTGAAATTCCTGAAAAACAAGAGGAATTTAATGGTAGACGAAGAGGTTGTCATAATGTAATATTTAATATAATTATATTATGATAAGGTGGAGAAGGAATGGAAAAAACAGAGCTTATGGAGTATCTCAAAAAAGAAGCAGGGCTTATGGATAACCTCATAAAAGAGTTTTTACCATGGCTTTTAATATATTATAAGGTTGATGATTTGTTTATTGAAGATAAGGTTGCTGCAGTAAAGATTGTTAGGGAAAAATTAAAAAAAGACAAATTATTTGATCAGGAAAATACAATGTTAATTGCTTCTGAATTTCATGATAGTAAGAAAAAATTTTTAAGACTGTTAGATCGTTTCGATGAAGGAGACTTCTCAGAGAATAAAGAAATGCTATTATTTAAAGCTGTATCAATACTTGAAAGTGCTGTAAATGATAAATTGCATGAAGAGTTACAATTACAGTTTGGAATGAGCCATGCTAGAATAAATAAAATTTTAACTAGGTTGAAAGTTGAAGAAAAATTGGATTGGTTTCTACAAATTTTATGTGGAGAAACATTTTTGCAGCAAAAAGGATGGGCCAAAATTAGACCAATAATTACCTTGCGAAATTCATTTATTCATCCAAAACCAACTGATGCCGATAAATATAAAAAACAGAGTGATTTAATTAGTAAGGAAAGCTTACTTGAATTTATGGAAGCATGTACAGAATGCTATAGCTTTTTAAATGATATAAGAAGTAGTGAAGTCGAAAAATTTAATGAAAAGATAAATAGACTAACTGCATTAGTTTAACAAAAATAAAAAATGGGCACTTAAAAAGGGCTCATTTTTTTATTTTGCAATAGTTGAAATTAATGTAATTCTTTTGTGTAAAGCTACGGAATGAAACTGAAAATATATTAAGAGAGAACCAGAACAAGAGTTATAGAATTTATAGAAAAACCATAAAAAGATTTGGTTGAGGATTGAATGAAAGGTTGTTCTTGTTTTCAATTCAAAAGTCAAAATCTGTTGTGTAAACGGAGAGGGGCTTTTGCTCTTCTTCCAGTTACTTAATAATGTTGGCACAGATGAATGGAGAAATATTAAGTAATTGGAAGAAGCATAAAACTTCATGTACCGTATTTTTAGTAATAATATAAGATTTCGACTAAAGAGTAACTTATGCATATTGGAGCTTTTGCCGGAAATTTTTTAGAAAAATATCTATTAATTAGGTACCAATAAATATAGACAACATCTAATTTTACCATTAATATTTATATTAATAATTAAATGATATGATATTAGAGGTGAGAGCTATGATGGATTGGATTGCAGATAATAAAGTGTTTAGTGGGATTGGTGGAGTAGTATTAACCATACTTGCTGGCGTAATTGGAAGTTACATAAAGAAAAAGAAAGATGTAGGCCAGCCGATTCAAACTATTACTTCAGGGAATAATTCTAATAATATACAAAGTGGAAATGATGTTAACGTTACAATCAGTGATAAAAAATGATTGGGAATAAAAAAGAACTACATGCAGGGGATAACTCAACAAATATTCAAGCAAAAAATGTTACCGTACAACAAAATGGTCTTAGTTATACTGCTGTAAAAGAAGTTGCTATGGATGTATTTAAAAGTAACTTTTATGATTTAGGGAAAACAGTAGAAAATACAATCAATGAACGAGCGGAAGAAATAATTAATGAGTATTTGAAACGCTTAACATCAAAAAATCCCGAAGCGTTAAAAAATACGGAGGATGCCGACTTACGTTTTATAATATACGAAGCACAAAAAAACCATGCAAGACGTGGTGATAAAGAAATTGCTGATTTATTAGTTAATATGCTAATTGAGAGAACGATTACTAGGGAAGAAACGTTGGTAAAGATAGTCTATAATGAAGCGTTAGAAATATTACCTAAGTTAACATTGAAACAGATTGATATACTAACGGTTATATTTATCTTCCGTAATGTCAATTTTGGCAGTGTATACCGTATAGAAGAATTAGATAATATCATGAGATTATTTATTGAAGATGTTCCTGATGAGGAATTTTTCTATCAGCATCTACAATATACAGGATGTGTATCAATCAGTATGGGATCAGCCGATTTTATAGAAGAGGTCAAGAAATATTATCCTAATTTAGTACCGGCTTCTCATGAAAATCCATATCTGGCTTTTAAAGAAAATCTAAAAATTGTAACTCCTTATTTATATGAAGTTTTAGAAGCAATAAACAAATCAAGACTTTCTAGATGTATTTTAACTAGTGTCGGTGTAGCTATTGCTCTTAGTAATTTTAAGAAAAAAACAGGCTCTAATTGGGATTTGGATGTATGGATTAAAGAGTGAAATTAAATGAGTTGAATAACAAAATAGAACTTATATAAAAAAGAGGAGCGAATTTGAAGTGACCCCTAAAAGTTAGACACGGTTATTTCATTAGGCAGCTTGATAAAAGTGAGTCCGGTATTGTACCGGACTCACTTTTAATTTTGCCTTAATCCGTTTCGTATTATAATAATCTATATATTTTTTTAATTCTATTTTAAAATGCTCTACACTTTCAAATTCTTTTATATAGAGGAACTCCGACTTCATAATCCCAAAGAAATTCTCGATTACTGCGTTGTCGTAACAGTTTCCTTTTCGAGACATACTCTGTACGATCCCCCTTGATTCAAGTGTACGGACGTATTGTCTCATTTGATAATGCCATCCTTGATCCGAATGCATCAGTAGCTGGTGGTTTTCAGGTAAACGTTCTAATGCTTTCTCTAACATCTCTGAAACAAGTGAATACGTCGGTCTAGAACCAATTGTATAGGTAATAATTTCACCATTATACAAATCTAATACAGGTGATACATACAGTTTTTCTCCAAACAATTTAAACTCTGTGATGTCCGTTACCTATTTTTGATTCAGGGCATCTGTGCAGAAATTACGCTCTAAAATATTAGGTGCAATTTTACCGACTTTTCCTTTATAAGATTTATATTTCTTCATACGCACAACACACTTTAATCCAAGCTCTTTCATACTGCGTTGAACCTTCTTGTGATTCACTTTCTGACCACGATTCGTTAATTCATCACGAATGCGACGGTAGCCATAACGACCTTCATTTTCCTCATAAATCGCTTTAATTTCAGCTTTTAAATCGGCATCTTGATCCGGACGATTCATTTTTTTTACTAAATCATAATACGTACTCCGCGGAATGCCAGCTAGCTCCACGAGTGCCTTCACCGAATATTTATGCCTTAACTCATAGACTACTTGCGCTTTGTCTTGTTTTGTGATTTTTCCTTGTTTTGAACTAAGGCATTCAACTTTTTTAAGTACTCATTTTCCATTTCAAGCTGTTGAATACGTGCTTCAAGTGCCTCAACTGACCCTTCAGCTAACGCTTGTTTTAATTGTTTATTTGAATCTTTTTTCATGGATGGACGCCCCTTTTTCTTAGATTGAAGGGCATCAACCACTATTCGGGTTCACTTCAGTAAACAAAAGTCGGTCTTTTTATTTATCCTGTATTAAGCAGGATCGCCTGGAGAGATTGGTTCAACTGGCGAAAACTGTCCGTTCAACACCGTATTCCCTTGCTGAATTACTCCCGCAAAGCTAATGCCCCATGTGTTTATGGTAACTGGTCTAATCGGATCTTGTGGTTGTAAAGGGTCTCCTGGTTGAACCGGATCTACCGGCGCCGTCACCCGAACTACGTATACAGGGTCTTGCGGTAAAAACACCCTTACGCTAAACAACTGCCGTGGCGAAATCGTAAATGTAACTGGTCCAACAAATGAATTGACTCCTTCAGGCTCTGATGATACATCCGCCGTTACCATTCCGCACAGTATCATCAGAGCCTCCGTTTTCATCATTAATTAGCTCCCCACAAAGATATCCATAAGAAGGGTATACATCACCATTACACGTATCTTGGTAATTCTGTACCGCTATAGTTACAGTATAATAGTTTGACATATTAAGCACGTACCTCCTTTTTAGTACATGCTATGCGAAGAGTAGGAGGGAGCCTTGGATAATAGAGTATAGTTATTTAAGACATAAATAAAAAAGAGCCGTCCTGTTTGGGCGGTTTTTTAATAAATTGAACATTTGTGTTATTATCTATTTAAATATTAAGGGTTTAAATTAGGAGGTAACAATGAATATAGATTTGGCGTTAAAAGATTTAATTCCATTTGGGAGTGCTTTATTAGGTGCCGGCATTGGTGGAACTATTACATACAAATTATTCACTGTGAAAGACAAGAAGGAAGGAGCCAAGAAGCAGTTGGAAGCTTTGAATAAAATGATACCTGAAATTAAACCTGAATTAGTGGATGAATTTAGGAGGAAAGTTCATGAGAATAATAACTTTGTAGCATGCTACTTTACGGAATACAAAGGGAGAAACGTATGGAGTAAAATTTGTTCATGTATGGATTGGTTAACTGTTGCTTCAGAGGGGCTAGAGATACCTACAGAACGTAATAATATGAACAAAGCAGCGCTTGAATTTACTCATTTTTTAGTAACTATAGATATGATTTTAGAGGCAATTGAAGGTTTGTGGGTTTCTATAGGTCAAGCGATTAATAAAGAACAACCATATCTTGAAGATGCAAACATTTTTCAAGCAGAAGTGTTTGGTAAGAAATTGACAGATAGGGAATACTTCAAACAAATAAGAGCATGGTTTGGTGTTCATTCGGTGAATGGTAATAATACAGAAGTACTACTTAATAATAAAAAAGTCAACGTAAGATTTTTTTGTAGTTGGTCAACAATTCCAATTTTCTCAAAGCCATCTGAAGGATTGAAATTCTCACTTCGCTTGTATTCAAATAATCCTGAAGCAGAGGAATTATATGGAGGAACAAAAGAAATAAAAGTTAATGATCTTATCAATTTTATAACATTAAGATTTGAATCATTAAATCAACTTATGAAAGAAATTGATAATTTGTATAATCGTGAAAAAAAGAAATTACAAGAAACACCCATAAATTTGAATAAAGATAAAGATGAATTAGCTCAATTAAATCAACTTCATGAGCAAGCACAAAAAAGAAGATTGCTGGATGAACTCTATGAAACTGATATAGAATTATACAAATCATTTTTAATGTGTGATATTGAAGAATTCCAACCAGATGAAAGAGCGTTGGTGCTAAATTATTTAGAAGTCTTAAAACCGATAATTCCAATATATAGGGATATAATTCAAAATGTAGATATTGATGCATTCGACAAATTTGATAAATTAAAATTAAGTTCGCAGGTTTATTTGGCTAATCACTATTATATTATAAAAGTACTGGAGAGTATTGATGAATGGACTGATACAGGGATTGATTCCATAGAATATTTAATGAAAAATGGAATTTTACCAGAGTGTATTACCGATCTATCAGGGGAATGCAGAGAATTATTAATTTATGCCTTAGATTATAAATGGAGTTTAGAGATGGATAAAAAATAAAATTGGCCTATATAAGCTGATTTTTTAATTTGTATTTAGTAATTCATCAAACTTAAATTCGTTATTCAAACCAAATGCATCCGTACATTATACCGTTTTTGTGTAATACGTTTATGTACATGTCACTAATGTGTCCATCACGGTAATATGAAATTTTATCCGAATTATATTTGATGATAAAGGTAATTCTTTTTGTTCTTTATATTTATATGATATGATTTTCGGGTAAATAAAAAAGCAGGGATGGTTATACAGTATGGGATTGGATATAAGCTCTTTAAAAGATTTTTTTCCATTTGGTAGCGCTATGTTGGGTGCTGTAACAGGTGGATTTATTACATATAAAATAACAAGGGCAAAAGAAAGGAAAGAGTTTAAAATTAAGCGATTAGAATCTATATTCGAATTGCAAAAAATCAGCATTGAGATGCTTAATAGTTTTTCAGATTTAAAAATCAAATTAGATTTATATATGCTTCATCCTGAGGAAGAAGCATATAAACTAGATGTTATAGTGAATGAAATGAATAAGTGTATGAGTGAATTAGCAGATTCTCGTGTAAGGTTTTTGGGGAATGCGTTACATGTTAGTAAAGAAGTATATGATTATGTTTCAGAGAAATATGTTAAGCTAATGAATTTATTTATGTATGTTGTAACAATACATAGGAGTATGAGTAATGAAATTGAAATTGCCTATTCAAAAAGTAATGGAGAAGCTTTAGATAAAGTAATTAATGAAATAGGTAATTTACAACGATTTTTAATGGGTCAAGAGAAAAAATATGTTGAATTATATATGAAATAGAATGTAAGCAATCAGCAAGAAAGTGTGGAGTCTAGCTGATGCAGTTAGGAGTCAATAAGCCAAAACCCATCCCCCTTGAGGGAGCTGGGTTATTTTTTATATGCCAAGTAATTGTTTCTTCTTCGCGTCAAATTCTTCATTTGTTAGGATACCGCTATCACGCAAGTTAGCTAGTTTTTTGATTTGATCGGCAACATCACCAGAAGCATTTGTAGGTGCAGGGGAATGCTATTCATCCATCTTTTGTTCAATTAATGCTTTGAGTTTCAGGGAATTTGGTTGTTGTTTTTTACTAAACATTATTGAATTTTCATCTTTTGTAGCGTCGAAAAGCCCACCTTTATTTTCTTTCCCTCCAGAAAAAGCAAATTGAATATAACCATTTGTAAAAGTTACAGCAGGTTTAAATTGGATAGAAGATATGTGTTTGATTAAGATTTCTTTATCTCCTTTCAACCTGTAATTGTTCATTTACTCATGTTGCTTCCATGAAAAATCCCCCTTGATATGTATTGGTAAGGCAATATTAATTATATCTAATAATTCAGATGATTTTACAAAAAGTTACTTAATAAAAAGAGTTTTGTAAGCAATACTACCTCTAAGGAGGTTTGAATATGTTATATGCTTTTCTAGTGATAGCAGGTATACTTTACATTTCGTGGTATGTCTATAAAAGAAGAAAAGACCATCATTTATACCAGCTGATTGCTCGTTTTAATAAAGATGAAGAGTTTAAACGTACTTTAGCAATGGGGCTTTATTATCGATTTATGAAGCCATTAGAAAATGAAAAGTGCTCATCAGTATTTATACGTCAAACACCCTTGGAATTTGAAGCCTTTGTAGCAGATGTAATTGAAAAGTATTATGGTGGTTCTGCATTTGTAACGGTAGCTACAGGTGATTATGGTGTAGACTTTGAACATACAGTAAACGGTGAACTTTATCTGGGGCAGGTGAAGTGTTTGTGCAATGACATGTCCTATAAAGCAATTGCTCTGGTGCATAGTAATATTGCCAAAAGAGAGGCAAAAGGTGGTTATGTAGTATCAACAGGTGGTTTTTCAAAAAATGCAAAAAAATATGCTGAAGAATTGAATGTACAACTAATCGATGGATCAAGATTGGCTGAAATGTATATGGAATCTATCGAAGGTCAGCCGTTACCTCAATATGTATTAAATCCTGTTAATAATTAGTTAACAGTGGGTGACCCTATACTTATTAGCTCCAAATGTTGTAAGTAATAATTAGCATTAATTCTATATTGCTTATTTTATAAATGATAATAAATTTTATGTATATATTTAATTGTTAAGGGTATTTTATACAGTGAATATAAAAAAAGGTGGAGATTTATATGGAATCAACTAGAATTGAAGTAGATAGTAGATATGCAAAAGATAATATGCTTGATTTTTTTGTAGTTACAAATTCCGTGGAAGCGCCAATTGTTTGTTTAGGGGATAATAAAGGTTATCCCAGCGTACGTGAGATATATGCAAGAGTAATACCGGATTATAATGGCATCCATAATGGAGTGCATGTTACAGTTTTCTTTGAAGGTCCAGCTAATGGACAGGGGTTGGCTATCAATCTTGCACAACCCGGTATGAGCGGGAGTTTTGCTGTTGAACCAATAGCATAATTTAAATAAAAAAGCTAACTCAAAAAAATTTGAGTTAGCTTTTTTATTTATGTTTCTGTTATATTTTCCTCAATCCAAATGTCTTCTAATCGCATTTCTAAGACACGTGCAATATATGAAGATGAGGATGAAGTGCTTGATTGGGGAGATGTCATCAACGAGTATCAACCAGTTATGACAACAAAGGGATTACAGCTTATTCGAAAAGAGGGATTCAAATGACAATCGTAGGAGAAGCGGTAGTGTATGGACGGCAACAGGTTTGTCAGTGATTACGATGAAGGTTGCGGAAAAAATGGGGCAGAGTGTTCCACGTTGACTTCCACGAATGACCATGTACACAACGCTCACAGGCTCGTTCTTGTATCTTCTACGTTATGTGCTTTTCGCGTTTCTATAAGGGAATACCGATGTGGAATTGTAGGACATTTATAGGTCATTAGCATCTAGCACGTACGGGAGTCTTCCAAAAATAAGGGATATATACCCTTATAAAGGGTATATGGGGAGTGGAGAAAATGATTGAATTATTACTCGTTCCAGCTGCAGGTTTAACAGTGGCATTATTCGGTGAAAAGTTTAAAAGTAAAAATGATGATAAGCGAAAAATACAAGTGTTTTTTGAGGTAGCTGGTATTGCGATTAAAAGAAATAATGAAGAGAAATTGCAATATCCAAAGTTCCAAAAACAAATCGTTGATGATCGTAGTACGACTTATGTATATACCTTGCCGCTTGGCATGCCGAGTAAAATCATACAGAAGGTAGAGGATGTTGTTTCGGAAGGATTAAATAAACCAGTACGTATTCAGTACGATAATTATAAATTGAACATTCGTGTATTCCGTAGAGAAATACCGAGGAATTGGTCATGGTCAATGGATTTAGTAACGAAAGGGAAATGGTGTATTCCAGTTGGCCAGAGTTTACGCAAATTTATAAACAGAAGCATAATGGGAAGATGCCAATTATTCATTTCTTTACGGTTACAAAATATAGGGAAAAGAAATTGGAACAGTTAGCAGCAAAATATGCTGTATATGTAAAAGTCTATGTGATTGTAAGCGTATAAGAGCGAAATAAAAATAACAGTCCTTTGGTGGTGACATATATCGTTGCAACTCTTTAGAAGACAATTCAAGGTCATCAAAAGCCGATAAGTTCATAAAAACCACCATCCTTTCGGTGTATTTCTATAAAAATAATAGCGTTTTTAATTATGCAGAACAAATTTATTTTACTTTGATAGCAATGTGAGATCATCCTAAGTACTAGGTTATGTTTCATTTTAATGTGTAGTTCTTCTGTGGGTATTATTATAACAGAATGTCTTATCTAGTAATTTATATTTCGCAATGTACACAAAAGAGCGTTATAGAGTATAATTATTTAATCTTTCAAATGAGGTGAAGGTGATGTCCTTCTATTATTAAATCAAGGCACTTGATTATTTTAGTAACTAATCAAAAGTGAGAACTTACTGCCTTAAGTGAGGGAGGGAGCAAAATGGTAAGTAATTTACGTACCGGATTTTTAAAAATAATGAACGAATACCTAGAGGCAAAAGGAGAGCGTTTCGCTGGTCACTCATTAAGCTCTTTTGTTAGAAGCGAAATTACAAAGGAAATCGCAAAATTAACCTTTATTGATAAAAATCAATACGTATTAATAGGCTCAGTCGGTATGGGGAATTGGGCAAATGTTCCCTGGATTGCAGTATTGAATAAAAACATTACGACTTCTACTCAAAGAGGTTACTATATTATGTACATGTTTAGCGAGGATATGCAGCGACTTTATTTAACATTAGCAGCTGGGGTGACCGAAACTTCAAAGGAAGAGCTAAAAGGGTTTAAAAGCAAAATTCGTAAAGTTATCACAATGTCAGAAAAGGTTAAAAAGGATGATGACATCTTTCTTGGTACGAGCGCAAAAGCAAGAAGCTTTGCAAATTTAACTGCTGCTTATATTTCCTACAGTGTTCAAGAAATGCCAGGTGAGGAAGAGCTAGTTGAAGACCTACAAGAGATGATTCAATATTACGAGCAATATATTAGTAGGTTTAATTTAAACAGCCCTGAAACACAGGACTCAAATCCTCAGGGGAAAGATGCACAAAGTGATACAATAACTGAAAAGGATTTGTTAGGAAGAGATGTTCTAGTCAAGGAATTAAGCGATTTTTATACGGAATATACTGATAATAACCATTCGTCATTTTATCTGGGGATATTCGCTAGATGGGGGATGGGGAAAAGCTCCATTGTTCAAATGCTTTCTAATGCTATAAAGGAAAGAAAGTCGGATAAAAATGAATATTTGGTTTGTAAAGTAGATTGTTCTGTATTCGATAAGAAAGATCAACTATGGGTTAGCATACTTAATCAATTGATAGATGAAATTTCTAAAGACAAAGATAAAAACAAAGAAGATAGGTTCAACTATAAATTGAAGTTTATTTCTTTTAAAACTAGGTTTTTTGCTCGTAATTTTTGGGAATGGTTAAAAGGTAAAAATAGATGGATAAGTATTTTAGGGATTGGTAGTATCTTTGGTTTTATTATTTACAAATTTATGCCTTTATTAATGGGAGAAAGTCAGAGTCTAAGAGAGATTACTTTTCTCATCACGATAGTTACCGCTTGTTATACTTTAGTGAAAAGCATATCATCAATATTTAAAGAAAATGTGTTTTTAACGGATAATAGAAGTATAGGCAATACATATTCGAGAAGTGTTAATGAATATAAACTCTTGTTAAAATTGCTAAATGGTGTTCCGAAAAAAAAGGATATTAAGATATTATTAATATTAGATGAATTAGATAGAATTCATAAAGATTTATTACCAGATATAATTGAGTGTGTTCAACTATTTAAATCCTTAAATGAAGAAAGATTACGAGAAAAACAAGAAAATAATAATAACGAGACGAATAATAAATCCACCATCTCGTGTGTGTTTTCATTTAACCATGACGTACTGTTTCCTATTATAGGACGAAATATATCTTTAGAAGATAAGTGTAATCAACGATTGTAAAATACCCAATAACAACGGTTTTAAATTCCCCAAAAATAACAGATAATCGTTTCGAAACAAACATCAAAGATGGAGTGAAGAAACGGTGCTGAAGATTGGGGAGTTTTTTATGATTAGAGAGTTATTTCAGAAAGGGTGGACGAAAACAGCCATTGCAGAAGCAACAGGCTTCGATCGTAAAACGATCAGCAAATATCTAAAAAGCAATCAGTTGCCGGAACGTAAGGCAAGCGAGCAGCAGAAAGAGAGTAAGCTCGAACCCTATAAGTCCTACATCCTTCAACGAGTCAAAGAAGGAACAACCAACTGTGTCGTACTGTTAGAGGAAATTCAAACGATGGGTTACGAGGGGAAGATGACAATTTTAAGAGACTTTGTTCGTCCTCTTCGTCAACAGCCAAAGAAACAGGCAACCTTACGGTTTGAAACACCACCAGGGAAACAAGCCCAAATGGATTGGGCGTACGTGGGAAAATACTTAGTGAATGGCAATCTGCAAGACATTTATGCATTTGTGATGATATTAGGTTATTCCCGAATGAAGTACGTAGAGTTTACAACCAACATGAATCTCGAAACCCTCATGAAGTGTCATATGAATGCTTTTTCTTACTTTAATGGGGTACCAGAACAAATTCTCTATGATAATATGAAAACCGTTGTAATCAAGCATAGTCCTGTAGAGATTCGTTTCAATCGCAAGTTTGAGGATTTCTTAGCCTACTATGGGATTGTGCCAAAAGCCTGTCGTCCTAAACGTCCGCAAACAAAGGGGAAAGTAGAAAGAACCATTAAGTATTTGAAAGATAACTTCTTTCAGCGAAAACACGAACCAACTTTACATGCATTAAATGAAGCCGTACGTACATGGTTGGATCAGATAGCTAACAAGAAAACCAATCAGACTACTAATGAGTCACCATTTCAACGATTTGAGCAGGAACAGAAGTTCCTGCAGATATGGGGAGTGAAGCCTCTGTTTCCCACTTCACATTGGGAAACCAGAGAAGTCAGTCGGGACTGTGTGGTGTCGTACCGCGGAAAAAGGTATTCAGTTCCTTACCGTTACGCTGGACAAATGGTTAAGATTAAAGAAACACTCGATCATCATTTAGAGATTTACGATGAACGTGAATGTATCGCAAAACATCCGGTTCTTACAGGAAAAGCAACTACTCATATCCGAATGGAACACTATGATGGGCTACATACAAAAGAAAAAGGGCAGAAAGCGAAGAACGTTGAAGATTTGGCGACCGACGGTCTTCACTCTCATACCCCATCTCCAAATGTGGAAAAACGCCCTCTCGCTGCTTACGCAGCACTGGAAGAAGGTGAGTCTGTATGATGAACGAACTCTTATTGGAGCGTTTAAAGAAGCTCGGCTGGCATCATACAGCCAACCAACTTGATAGTTTACTAGAAGACGCTTCTAAGGATAATGTATCATATTCTGAGTTTCTTCACACTATCGTTTTGCATGAAACGGAGCAACAAGATTCTGATCAACTAGAAAAGCGAATGAAACGGGCAAAGCTGCCTTACACCAAAACGATTCATGATTTTGACTTTACATTTCAACCAAGTCTGAGCGAGAAAAGGGTCAAGGAAACCTTAACATGTCGCTTTATTGCCAATGGGGAAAATCGCATATTACTGGGTCCTCCGGGTGTAGGAAAAACTCATTTAGCCGTCTCCTTTGCGATTGAAGCGATTACCCAAGGATATACAGCCCTATTTTTGTCGGCCGACGACTTAGTGGCTCAGTGCCGCAAGGCCAATGATAAAGGGACACTCCAGCGACTCGTAAATCGTTGGAGTCGTCCAGACGTGTTAATTGTAGATGAAGTAGGTTATTTTCCTTTTGATGAACTAACCGCCAATGTTTTCTTCCAGGTTGTTTCAAAGCGATACGAACAAGGAGCAATGATTTTAACATCTAATAAATCGTACCTTGAATGGGGAAAAGTTTTTGGTGACGATGTATTGGCAACGGCTATCTTGGATCGCCTCTTACATCATGCGATTACATTTAACATCAAGGGTGACTCCTACCGTTTGCGAGAAAAGAAAAAAGCAGGAATTTATCCTGCCCAAACAACGATTTAGCCGTTCATAATGGGGAATTTCATTTCGTTGAAATTGGGGAAATTTGAATCGTTGTTGACAATAAGCAATTATTTATTCAAAGTTATAAGAATTATAATGGATTTGTTGAAGGAAAAGATAAAGATGTTTATGTAAATTATTATAAATTAGGAAAAGAATACATGGATAAGTATCTAGATTTATCTCTTTATCTTGAAGATAGTATTGATTATAGAAATTTGGTGGATCATTTATTTAATGGAAATGATATAGAAGGTGATAATGAGGGTAAAAATAAGGGATCGGCACGATTATTTGAAGGGCATGATGAAATAGAGAGTGAAGAACTCATGCAACAATCAGGGGATCAAGAACAGTCCGAATATCCAGCAGAGTTAGAAGTACCCGAAGAGAGGGATATTCCGTCATTTACATTGGCAGAACGTCAGGTCATTAAAGATACAATATGTACGTACGCTTCAGATGTAGAGCCCCGGAAAATTATAAGATTGAAGAATGCTTTACTATTATTAAAAAAATTAAACAAAGAAAAGCAAGATGTAATGGATATAGAAAAAAAGAAAGAATTACAAAAATTTATTATCGACTTCCTTGAAATTGATATTAGTGATAAAAATAAAAATGCTGAGATAGCAGCAACTGTCGAAGAGTCGTCAGATAATAAATATTTAAAATACACGAATTATTTTATACATAATAAAGATAAGGAAAGAAAATTTTCCAGATAATGTTTTTAGAAGAGTTTGGCTACTTAGCCAAACTCTTTTTTTTATAATAAAAATTAATTGGAGCTACTATGTTTGTGAAGGTTTATGTAATGGAGGAGATATAAAAAAGTTCTAACAAGTTTACAAACTAACTTGCTAACACCTATAAGAAATATACATAAATTATCGCTGAAAAAGTGACAGAGTCTGACCGCAAAGGAATGAGACAGCATTTTATTATTAGCATTCAATATGAATATTCATTTTGGGAAATGGCTTATACATTAGAACAGTGGTCGGTGAATAAAGAATCGAAAAAGGTAATAGGATAGTGAAAAGAGGTATTGATATACATATGTATGGTCAATACCTCTTTTATAATCTTTTGTAAAATTATTGTAAATCCCAAATATAATACGCGACTAATATTGTATAATCTTAATGTATTGTATTTATGATATTAAAGGAGGGCTATGTATGATAATTTCTTTTAACTTTTATCAGAGTCATGTCATTAATATATAAGTCGGATAAGCGGTATTTGCTTCTCTTTTAAATAATTAAATTATGTGATGATACTTTAGTTTTTTTGAGATCAAGAAAAATGAAGAAAGGAAGTAATCATTTTATGGGAAAATTAAAGTTGTTAACATTTGAAAATATAATAGAACCTCTTTTAAACGAAAGCGTATCATTTATATATTTTCCTATTGAATGGCTCGATATTGTAGAGATACATTATAAGACATTTTTATTAACGAGTAAGTTGAAACGATTGAATGAAAGATTATATGATATGTTTTCTGATATATTATTTATTCAGCATAATCCATATGTATTAAATGAAAATACACCATGGATTGTATGTAAAGAACCTATTAGAAAAGAACAACTTGATTATATTTTTCAAAGTTGGTATGAGATTATTCATGATTGGAAACCTAATAAATTAATAGAATCGCCAAAATATGAATGGCATTACGATTTAATTTCTAATTTAACAGTACTACATGATAAGGAAGTATATTCTAAATGGGTGCCCGCTTTAATTTCACATATTTTTTGTGAACGTCCTGTACAATTAGAAAATATAAATGAAGAAGATATATATTTTTCTCCTCTTAGATCACAAAATATTTGTGAGGCGATGTCAGAGCCTATTAAAGATGAAAAAACACAAGACTATTTCGCCTATGTATTTCGGTTCGAATATATAACGCGCGGAGGAGAGAACATTCCATTATTAAATGTTTCAATAGGAATTCGGAGGTTTTATCAAGAATATAACCATCCAGACATTCCTTTGCTATTAAGACGAAAACGGGGCATGATATTAATTTCTACTCCAGAATTTGCATCGAATAATAAGAAATTACGATTTGTAAAACTAAAAGTTCAGCAGGCTACAAACGGCATCAAATGGATTAAGATATTTAGAAATTTAAAAGATGATTTTCGTATAGGTGGAGAAGTTGAATTAGAGCATATTCTTCAATATCCGAAAGATTATATGCTAGGAGCAAATCTTAGGGTACTTCTTCCATACAATGAGAGGATATATAAAGTTCAAGGTACTAAAATAAAATCTGGTATAAAAGCAAAAGAAAGAGAGTATCTATTTAAAGGGTTTCAACAAAAATTTTCTTATTTCACATTACTACCAGAATGCAAAAAGATGGAAACAGATAATAGGAAAGAATTATTCCCTTTAATTGCACCAAAAGGATTAGAGACTATAACGCTAGAAATATGGTCTGAAAAAATATCGCTGGAAGTAGAACAAGCATTATTTGAAAGTGAAATTGTGTTAGCTCAAATTAGTGAGTCATCATATATATTAAATGCAGATTCGCCAGTGTTGTTAAAAATAGTAAGATGTAATATTGAAAAGGTATTGCAAAATCCATATAAAATGCAATATTGCCAGAAGTATAAAACGAATTTAGTAGAGGATGTTATGAAAGCGGTTTATGCTACTGCAGGTGAGCGTAATGATGCGACATTGGCGTTAATTGCAATGAAAAATTGTGATGGACGTGAAAAAATTGATCCAAAGCAAATTGTTAGAGAAGGATTTGCACGAACAAACCGTATTTCAGCATTTATTAATTTATTTATAGGTCAAAGTGTATCTCGTAAAACGATTATAAATGGTATTTTGAGTTTATTAGAACAAAAAGGATTTTTAAAACGTAGTTGGAATAAGATAAATTTACCTTGTACATATGTTAATTTATCAATTGAACGAATCTCGAAATTTGATTTCTTACCCATTTTTTCAAAAATAAAAGGAAAAGAAATTTCATATAAATTATATGGGAATACAGAGTGGCAAACGATTGATCGTTTATTATTAAATGTAGATAAACATAACACCTTTTTGCCGCAGCCTTCAAAAAGAAATGATATGGGCATTCAATTTAAACAATTTGTTTCTGAAACATTAGCGGAAATTTTACAACCTGCAAAAGAGCAAAATGAGCAAGTATACTTTATTATAGATGCGAATGTAAGAAAACATTGGATAAAAGAGGTTCAAAATGAAAAAATTGATATAGATACTTTCCCTGACATTGTTCCAGATGTGCTAAAGGTTCCAAACTTAAATGCTGTAAGAATAAATACATCTTTTGATGTACCAAAATACGGTGTGATAGAATGTGATGACGTACTAGATAGTACGAGTTTATATATAGATCAAAAAGGAATGTATTATAGCACTGGTGAGTATCTGTGTAATGATAGTGAAACATTGCATCGATATATACTTGAAATATTACCTCTAGGTGTAAAAGCTGTTGAAAGGAACTATATTGCCAAAATGGTACATTACATGTGCTGTAATTCAAGTATGCTTTTGGAAAAGAATATACACATGCCATATTCTATGCATATGGCGAAAGTAATAAAGAGCTATATGACGGATATAGATGCAAGAGAGTTTAAAGAGTTTGATGATGAATTGGATGTAGATATTATAAAAATAGAAAAGAAAGATTCAATTATTCTACTGTAAATAATAATAAACAAATCCTGCTCATTATATCGATCAGGATTTGTCATTTTTTCATGTAAATAAGGATATCTTTTGTCATGTATCCTCTCTTTTATATATTTACTTTATTTCCATACAGGATTAAGATGTTTTTTAGAAATAAAAAACTATATCATTTGGAAAAGCAATAGGAATGAATTCAAAAGAAATTGGAAAGGAATGAGGAATTGTGAAGAAATTAGATGTGCTATTCATGCTATTGAGCGGCCTCTTTCCAGTTGCAGGAATTATGAAGCAAATCCCACTAGAACAATCTTTATATATTGGAGGCCTTTTATTTTTCACCAGTTTCGGTAGTTATTTTGCGAAAAAAATATATTCACGTATATGTAGCTGGATAGCATATGCGCCATTTATTACACTATTGTTAGTTATTTGGCATCAAGATATTTCAACAAGTTCAATCATAGCGAATGCGAAAATCGCTGCTTGTGTCGCTTTAATCCCATGTTTATTCCGTTTTCGTACATATGGGCTTACTTTCGGTTTATTCGCATTATGGGCTGCTTTACTATGGGATATTAAAGAAGTGCAGTCGTTAGTCATACTTGAACGTATGTCGAGTTTAATGACAAGTAATTTCAAATATCTTATGCTTTTAGTTGGTGGACTTATATTAGGTGGATTAATTGCTATGTTATTACACCGTAAAGAAGAGGATTATAAAGAAAATATAACTTTATTTCAACAAAAAAAGAAACGTAAAAAGCAATCATTTAAGATTCCGATCCCAAGATTACCGAAATTTAAGTTAAAATTATTTAAGTTTGGTGGGAAAGTATCGAAACAAAAAACGCCTGAAGAAATACGTGAGCATAATTACGAAGAACTAACTGCAGTTGCAACATATGAAATGGCAGAGCAAATACCTCAATATAAAGAAGAGACTGCTCAAGGACAAACGAGGATGGAACGTCGTAGAAATCGGTATAATGCATAATGAAGTTAAAAGCCCCTTAATGATTAATCAATTTTAAGAAAAATCATTAAGGGGTTTTATGTTATTAAAAATAGATTGCTAAGGTGAAATTTATAGCATACTCTAAAGTTGAGGGCTTAAATAAAATAATAGGAGGACAAAATGTTTATTATTACATATATTTCTGTCTGTATATTATTTTTAGTTAGCTTTTTACATGTTTATTGGGCTTTTGGAGGTAAGTGGGCGACAAATAGTGTCATTCCAACAAAAGCTGGAGAAAAGGTATTTACACCAGGTACAGGGATGACTTTGTTCATTGCGTTATTACTAAGTATGGCCGCAATAATTTTATTACAACAAACAAATATTGTTCATTTCGCATTTCCTACTATTATTGTTCAAATGGGATCCTGGGTTTGTATGGTTGTTTTTTTGATAAGAGTAATAGGTGAATTTCATTATTTTGGTATCTTTAAACGAAAAAAAGATACGCGTTTTGCTAGAATGGATACTGTTTTATTTATACCACTTTGTGCATTTCTATCTTTATCATTTTTACTCGCAATTATAATGTGAATAAAAAATAGTATCAGCTTTTTTTATATTAAATATAAACGTAAATTGGCAAGTGTAAAAGTGTAAAATCTAGTATTAAATAAAAAGGATGTAAGCGCCTTTTTATCGAATTATAGATTATTATGAAAGGCGGGTGCACGATGAAGTATGTAAAAGTCAGTATGAATGGCGGAAGTGAACATAAATTCTCGATGACTTTAGAACGGTTTGAAGAACTTATTACAACAGAGAATGGACTATTAGAAAATAAATTAGTTAGTATTGAAAATGTAATGATTAATCCTACTAATATATCTTCTGTAGTTGAAAAAATTGGTGTACCGGCTAAGTTTATGGAAGCTTAAAAATCGGTACATAAAAAAACATCCACGGGGATGTTTTTTTATGTATAAATATGTTAATTGTACAATGAATTTATGAGGAGAATTTATAGTGATACTTCGTACATGCACAAAAAATAAGTACAAGCATATATTAGATAGTGGGACAAGACCTTCGTGTCCTACTTAATACTCAGAAAAACCTCTATCACATGAGAGCATCTGATTGCAGGGTGCTCTTTTTTTATCCCACTTTATCCGGATCTTTAACTTTTAATTTTAAACATATCTTTGATGCTCATAAATATTAAAAATAAAATAATAGCAAAAATTAAGTTAGATAAATAGAAATCTTGATGAAATATTAATTCAAAGATGACATCAAAAACATATAAAAAGGCGATAGTAGGTAATATACAAATAAATATAAATCTCCAATTTTTTAGATAATGTTTATAATTAGGAAATACTTTCTCCATAAACATAGCTCCTATATTTTTTGTTTTCTATATAATTATACATTTAAATAAAAAGATTTACAAAAGGTTATTTAGCAATCTTTCTAATACATGATTTGACTAAAAAACTTTTAAAGAGTAACACTTAAATGATACACTATAATCTACGTTATTTTTGAAATGAATAGAGGGGTTTACATGATAGATAAAATTAAAAATGCTGTAGAAGATATGCACGAAGATGAAGCAAAACATTTACTTCAAAGTATTCTAATCCAATTAAATTTATTAAAAGAAAACTATAGTGAAGATACTATTAAAAATTTGATGGATATTCCTAAGCAACTAACGAGTAATACATCTTATAAAAGAAATGTAAAAGAAGTCTCACACGTACATATTGCATTTGATGATTCAACAGCTGGATGTTTAAAGCATATGCTTGGTCAAGAAGAACGATTGGAAGAGATGGTTGTTGCTTTTTCTGAATTCTTTTCAATTGGGCCGATAAATAAGTTACATATGAATGAAGGGCAACTAGCAAGAAAAGAGTGGTTAGTAAATAACTTAACTTCTTATGATTGTTATTTTGAAGAAGAGTATTTACCAAGATTTAAGGAAACTTTAGAAGTTTTACATTCAATTCCGAATGAAACACCAATTACCATTTGGAAGGCAGATAACGCACATGAACATGTAGGTCTATGTTTTGTAATGGCGCAATTAAAAGATAAGAAAAATATTCGCGTTATGAATACATCTGAAGCAAGTAAAGAAATATTAAAACTAGAGTATGTTATTCGTGGAACAGGAGAGTTACCACCTGAAAGTTTAGCTCTAATTCAAAAAAGTTTTGTAAAATTGCCGTATTTAACTGTAGAGAATCGTATGCAGTTTGAACATGAGTGGGATAGTCTATCGAAAAGTACGGAATTTTTAAGAATTTGGACAGACAATGAAGTGCGTTCTGTACAAGAAAATTATTTTGATCAATTTATTATTGAATGTGCGAAAAGTATAGGTGCTGATCAAGAATTCCGAAAAGCTCCTAGAGTAATTGGTGAAGCACTTGGTCTTGTAGAGCAATCAGTTGGCGATACGTTTTTAGAATATCGCTTAAAGGAATTAATTAAACAAGAAGTATTTGAATTTGAAGGTTCATTAGATGAAATGCGTTTCTATAGTGTGAAATTAAGAAAATAATACATCTATTCCGTTTATGAAGAAGCTCGTATTTTTAAAATACGAGCTTTATTTTTTGTTGAATTTAGGCTATACATAAGCTTCCCAGAGATGGCATATCACATATGAATGGTAAAGGAAATGAATGAAAAGAAGGTGATTTATTAATATGTATAACCAACAAAATTATCCATATGATCAAGCGATGTATTATAATCCAGAAAACTACGGGTATGAACCTACAAATGAAGTGAGAGATATTGAACAAGAAGATTACAGACCAGATGATGCGGAAGATGCTCCAACGTCACCACCTCCGTCACAAGCGCCGTCGTTACCGTCTACATTTGCTTCTCCTGCACAACCAGGTAATATGAAATCCTGGATGTGTAACTGTCTAGGAAGATGGGGCTATTTACGCTTACATCGTCCTGGTCCTTTCGGAAGGGATTTATGGTTCTTCCCGACTGAAGTGAGAAGAAATGGAGTATCAGGTTACACGTGGCAAGGTGGTCGTCGTCGTAAAGTAAGTTATCGCTATCAACAAATTAGTAATTTTATGTGCTTCGCATAAAGAGAAGTGAGGGAGTGAAACGATTTTACTTTCTCACTTTTTATTTTTCAATATACGAAGTGAGATTTTGATTAAAAATTTACAATTTTCGCGTTTTTATTAGAGTATAATGCATATGTTGGGTTGGTTTTCAACAACAAATGAGAGTGAGGGAATGCAATGTCAATGAAAAATAAAGTTGGGTTAAGCATAGAGGATGGCATTAATTTAGCTTCAGCTCAGTTTAAAGAAGATGCGTATGAAATTTATAAAGAATCGAGAAAAAAACAACCAATATTATTTGTAAACCAAGTTGAAATCGGTAAAGAATGGCTCATTACTAGATATGAAGATGCTCTGCCACTTTTAAAAGATAATCGTTTAAAAAAAGATTGGACAAATGTGTTTTCTCAAGATACAAAGAACATGTATCTTTCCGTTGATAATAGTGATCACTTGACAACACATATGCTAAATTCAGATGCACCTAACCACAGTCGTTTACGATCTTTAGTTCAAAAAGCTTTTACACCGAAGATGATTGCACAATTAGACGGAAGAATTCAGAGAATAGCAGATGATTTGATAAGTGATATAGAGCGAAAAGGTACATTAAATCTTGTGGATGATTATTCATTTCCATTACCAATTATTGTGATAAGTGAGATGCTCGGTATTCCAAAAGAAGATCAAGCGAAATTTAGAATTTGGTCTCATGCTGTTATTGCATCACCAGAAACACCTGAAGAAATAAAAGAAACTGAAAAACAACTATCTGAGTTTATTACATATCTTCAATATTTAGTTGATGTGAAACGAAAAGAGCCAAAAGAAGACTTGGTGAGTGCTTTAATCCTTGCAGAGAGTGAAGGGCATAAACTTAGCGCCCGAGAACTATATTCGATGATCATGTTACTAATTGTAGCGGGACACGAAACAACGGTAAATTTAATAACAAATACAGTATTAGCACTTCTTGAAAATCCAAATCAATTACAGTTATTAAAAGATAATCCAAAACTAATTGATTCGGCTATTGAGGAAGGATTGCGTTATTATTCTCCAGTTGAGGTTACAACTGCAAGATGGGCAGCAGAACCTTTTCAAATTCACCATCAAACAATACAGAAAGGAGATATGGTTATTATCGCATTGGCTTCAGCGAACCGTGATGAAACAGTATTTGAAAATCCAGAAATATTTGATATTACACGGGAGAACAACCGTCACATTGCCTTTGGCCATGGTAGTCATTTCTGCTTAGGAGCTCCACTTGCGAGGTTAGAAGCAAAGATCGCTATTACTACTTTGTTCAAACGAATGCCTGAACTACAAATAAAAGGCGATCGTAAAGACATTAAATGGCAAGGTAACTATTTAATGCGTTCTTTAGAGGAATTGCCTTTAACTTTCTAGAATAGTTAAAGGGAGACATGCATACATTGAAAATGTTTTACATAGAGTATGTATGTGTTATTTAAATTCGAAACGGAAGGGTGAAAACATCCCAATGATCAACTAATTCTATTTATAAGAGATCTTCGTTAAAAAACGAAATATTCTTCTGAATAGGATTAGTCTGTACATTTATAGAAAAGGGATGTATTTCGCTCTGCGAATATATAGTCTTTTTATATGATTTGTGCTGCTTCCTGTTCAGAACATGAAATAGGAGGCTTTTTTATGTCGACAAATGTAGTAACGAAACAAAACAATGGGGTATCACAAGTATTAAAAAATCGGTTTGTTCAAGTGATTTTAGCATCAGCATTATTTTTACAAATTGGAATATGGGTTCGGAACTTTGCGGTATTACTTTACGTAATGGAAATGACAAAAGGTGATGCTTTTGCTATTTCGATGATTTCAGTGGCGGAGTTTGCTCCAATTTTCATCTTTTCCTTTATTGGTGGAACGTTTGCTGATAGGTGGAAGCCGAAGAGGACTATGATATGGTGTGAGACTTTAAGTTCTTTATCAGTATTTGCAGTATTAATTACTCTAATGTTTGGAACGTGGAAAATCGTATTTTTTGTCACACTTATTTCTGCAATTCTTTCACAGTTTTCTCAACCATCTGGCATGAAATTATTTAAACAGCATTTATCGGCAGAACAAATTCAATTAGCAATGTCTATTTATCAAACAATATTTGCGATATTTATGGTATTAGGACCGATTCTTGGAACATTTATTTTTCATAGTTTTGGAATTTATATTTCAATCATTATTACAGGTATTGCTTTTTTACTTGCAGCAGCTGTGTTGTTATTTCTTCCGAAAGATCTTGAGAATGATAATGAGAAGAAAGAAATCACTCTGTTACAGGAAATGCTTGATGGTATTAAATATGTGAAAAAGAAAAAAGCATTAACTTTGCTAGGGCTTTGTTTTATGGCAGCAGGACTAGGAATTGGTTTAATTCAGCCGTTAGGGATTTTTATTGTAACTGAGCAGTTAGGATTATCAAAAGAGAGTTTACAATGGTTACTAACAGTAAATGGTGCAGGAATGATTGTTGGAGGTGCTTTAGCGATGGTGTTTGCAAAAAACGTTGCGCCGCAAAAGATGTTAATTATCGGTATGCTTGGTCAGGCAATCGGCATCGGTATTATAGGTTATTCCACCAATTTATGGATAACACTCACAGCACAACTTTTTAGCGGTTTAGCTCTTCCTTGTATTCAAATAGGTATTAATACGCTCATTATTCAAAATAGTGATACTGATTTTATTGGTCGTGTAAATGGCATTTTAAGTCCGCTATTCACCGGTTCAATGGTAGTAACAATGAGTATTGCTGGTTCATTAAAAGAAATGTTCTCATTAAGTACGATGTACGAAGGCACAGCTTTACTATTTATAATTGGATTATTATTTATTTTACCTATATACAATTTAAAGCCAGTAATAGCAGTAGAAAGTGAAATAAACGGTAAAGGAAGTGCTGTGCAACATGAATCCTAATCCAAATGTTAAATATCCTATTGAAGGAAATAAAAATGTTCACTTTATAAAAAATACAATAACGAAAGCTAATATACGCGCCGGAGACTATTCATATTATGATGCGAAAGATGGAGAAACATTTGAAGATCGAGTATTACATCATTATGAATTTCTTGGTGATTACCTTATCATTGGAAAATTTTGTTGTATTGCAAATGGAGTTACCTTTATTATGAACGGAGCGAATCATCGGATGGATGGATTTTCGGCATATCCATTTAATATATTTGGAAATGGGTGGGAGAAGCATACACCTAGTTTGTCTGATCTACCTTACAAAGGGGATACAGTCATAGGTAATGATGTTTGGATTGGTATGGATGCAACCATTATGCCTGGAATCAAAATAGGAGATGGTGCAATCATTGCAGCTAAATCTGTTGTGACTAGAGACGTTGCACCATATACAATTGTTGGTGGAAACCCCGCAAATAAAATAAAGGAACGATTTACAAATACAATAATAGAGGAATTACTGCAAATTCAATGGTGGCATTTTGATATTGAAAAAATAACTGAAAATATAGATGCTATTGTACAAGGGGATATAGAGCCATTAAGAAAGCTAAAAATGGAATAAAAAATGCATAACAAAGAGTATCATACCTCCGAATTTTGTTAATGATAATAGAACGAGGAGGTGTGATACTATGGCACAAGACGTTTTATGTGAAGTAAACAATTGTAAATTTTGGGCTAACGGTAATAAATGTAGCGCAGACGCAATTTATGTAGTAAGTCATAAAGGAAAACAAGCATCGACTACAGAAGAAACAGATTGCAAAACTTTCGATCCGGAAGTATAAATTTTTAAGGGTAACCAAATCGTGGTTGCCCTTTTATTAATTATAGTATTGATAATAAATCTCATTTTCATTCATTGTTTTTAACTTTTCTTGTTATTTTTCATATTTTCTTCATCAGTGATGTAATCCAGAGCAATTCATGTTCAATACGCGATTTACTAAATTCAATGACTTCTGTAATAAAAGATGAACTAGCATCTAAAGATTGAATAGCAGTAAGCTGTTTATGTAGTACGTTTTGGCGTATTGTTAAAATTTCTTTTCTAGCTTCATAATCAAGTTTTTCAAATAGCGCGATACGAACAAGAAATTCTGCATTATTTGTCGCGAGTTTTTCGGGAAACTCGCGTAACATTTCAGAAAAAATTTCTTCTCCTGTTTCAGTAATGTCATACATATTTCGGTTTGGTTTTCCGACTTGTGTATGTACCTTTTTCGTTATAGCCCCCATATTCTCAAAACGTCGAAGAGAAGGATAAAGCATATTATGATTTAATTCAAAATTCTCTCCTAACCGATTTTGAATATTTTTCTTTATTTCATACCCATATTTTGGCCCTGACGTCAATTCTGCGAGCAATAAAATATCAACATACATAAAAATCCCCCTTATTTATTTCTCAAGTTCTCCTACGAAAAATCCCCTTTAGTATATGTTAAAATAACATATGTTAGATTATACAACTTTGAATTACCGACCTATCACTTTTATTGTAAAAGAAAAGGGAGGAAAGGACTATGGCTTCGCCTGAAAATGTGATTTTAGTTCATGAAATTTCAAAGCTGAAAACGAAAGAGGAATTGTGGAATCCGTATGAGTGGTATCAATTTATGAGGGATAACCACCCCGTACATTATGATGAAGAGCAAGATGTTTGGAATGTATTTTTGTATGAGGACGTAAATCGTGTTTTATCAGACTATCGCCTGTTTTCAAGTAGAAGGGAGCGAAGACAATTCTCAATCCCTCCTTTAGAAACTCGAATCAATATTAATTCTACTGATCCACCAGAACATCGCAATGTACGTTCTATCGTTTCTAAAGCATTTACTCCAAGGAGTTTAGAACAATGGAAACCTCGAATACAGGCTATCGCAAATGAACTTGTACAACATATTGGAAAATATAGTGAAGTTAATATCGTTGAAGAGTTTGCTGCTCCTTTACCCGTTACTGTTATATCCGATTTGTTAGGAGTGCCAACAACTGACCGCAAAAAAATTAAAGCATGGTCTGATATTTTATTTATGCCGTATAGTAAAGAAAAGTTTAATGATCTGGATGTAGAAAAGGGGATAGCACTAAATGAATTTAAAGCATATCTTCTACCAATCGTTCAGGAAAAGAGATACCATTTAACGGATGATATTATCTCAGATTTAATACGAGCTGAATATGAAGGCGAAAGATTAACTGATGAAGAAATTGTTACTTTTTCATTGGGTTTATTAGCGGCTGGCAATGAAACAACTACAAATTTAATTATTAATAGTTTTTACTGTTTCTTAGTGGATTCACCAGGAACATATAAAGAATTAAGAGAAGAACCTACATTAATTTCAAAAGCAATTGAGGAAGTATTACGCTATCGCTTTCCCATTACATTAGCTAGGAGAATTACAGAGGATACAAATATATTTGGCCCTTTAATGAAAAAGGATCAAATGGTGGTTGCGTGGGTAAGTGCAGCAAATTTAGATGAGAAAAAGTTTTCACAAGCCTCTAAATTTAATATACACCGAATAGGAAATGAAAAGCATTTAACATTTGGTAAAGGTCCTCACTTTTGCTTAGGGGCACCACTTGCACGTTTAGAAGCTGAGATTGCATTAACTACCTTTATAAATGCTTTTGAAAAGATAGCATTATCCCCATCGTTCAATTTAGAACAATGTATATTGGAAAATGAACAAACTTTGAAATTCTTACCTATCTGCTTAAAAACTCAATAAACTGTTCAGCAAGGTACAAATTTACTGTACCTTGTTCTTTTATTTCTCAATTGTGAAATTTTAGTTGGTTATTTAGTATGGAAGTGTGTGAATAAGAGTAGAGGAGGATGCTTATGTTAACGTGTAATGGAAGTAAGACGTTCCAAACATTTATTAAAGCTGTAACGGATTTAATAAATAGTAATTTGTTAGAAGATCAAATGGTTTGTGGGATTGAAAAATTATTAGAAGAACTTTTAGAAAAGAAAACATGGCTTCCGTTAGAAAAACAGAAGGCGAATTCGGCTCAATATGCACGACACTTATTATATGAAGATCCTTTAAATCGTTTTGAAGTATTAGCTCTTGTATGGAAAGATGGACAATCGACTCCTTTGCATGATCATGATGGCACATGGGGAGTAGAAGGTGTATTTACAGGGAGAATAATGGTGCAGAACTTTATACAAACTAAGCAGCTTGAAAATTCACTTGTTTATTTAACTCATACAGGAAATCTTTATTTGGGAGAAGGAGAAACAGATAAAGTCATTCCACCAGCTGATTGTCACATTCTTGAAATAGATGGCAATGAAAGCGTTGTCACAATTCATGTTTACGGAAAACGTTTAGAAAAGTTTAAAGTATACGTTCCAACTAAAGAAAAGAATGTATACACATGTGAGACAAAATATATTAATTATAATTCATAGTTTAAAGTCCAAAGCCCTTGCTTTGGATTTTATTTATAATTATTTCTTGACCTGAAACGCTTTTCATAAATTATAAATAAAGAGTGCTTTACGAGAGCGGTATGAAAACGATACCTTTCATTTAATATGAGCTCGTGTATATATAGAAAGTGGTGAAGAAATAATGAAATTAATCGCAATTGATTTAGATGGAACTCTTCTTTCGGGGAACAAAATGATTAGTAACGAGAATGCAGAAGCAATTCGAAAATGTCAGGAAGCTGGTCATGTTGTAGCAATTTGTACAGGTCGTTCTATCGTCGATATTGAACGATTGTTGTTAGAAGTTAATTTGGAGTGTCCAATTATTGCCGAAAATGGTGCGCTTATATATAATGATAAAAAAATGATGAAGAGATATCCAATTCAAAATATGCAGGCACTCGAGATTGTGAATTATCTTGAAGAAAATGGATTATATTATCAGCTTTATACTAATAAAGGTGTGTACGTACCGGAATATGGAGTAGAGAGTGTACGCAATGAAATCGATTATGTGAAACATTCAAATGAAAATATCGATTTGAAAGAGTTGGAAACGATCGCAGCATTATACCTTGAACATACAGCATTTCTTAGTGCAGAAAGTTGTAAACCAATTGTAGAAACAGATATACATGTGCATAAGCTTTTACCATTTTCTTATGACATGGAAAAGTTAAAAAAGTTAAAAGAAACGTTTCTGCATAATACTGATTTAGCAATTACATCTTCATATTGGCATAATTTAGAGATTAATCATCGAGACGCTCAAAAAGGAAATGGACTATATACTTTAGCGGAACATTTAAATATTCCAGTTGAAAATACTGTAGCGATAGGTGATGGGCTAAACGATGTATCCATGATGGAAAAAGCAAACCTATCAATTGCAATGGGGAACGCAGTCGAAGAAATAAAAGCGATGTGTCAATATGAAACTTTGACTAATGAAGAACATGGTGTTGCACATGCTTTATATAAATATGTAATGTAATATAAAAAGAAAAAAAGAATCTACTATGTAATATTAAAGTAGGTTCTAACACACAAGGCTTTTATAAGCCTTAATGTTAATGAAATGTTGCACATTTTACTAACGAAAATACATCACTAATTACTAGTGGTGTATTTTTCTTTTAGAAGACCTCTTTATGACCTCATTTACTACCACAACAAAAAATAGATTTACTACAGCATTCATTTTCTGTATAATTAAAATAGAATATTCTGGAAATCAAAACTTTTAATGAGGTGTGTTTATGAAAATATACACAGTCAAAGAAGTGTCCTCCCTCATAGGGAAGCATGAAGAAACGATTAAAAGGTGGATACGTTCTGGTAGACTGCCTAATTCGTATCGCAATAGTGATAAAGAAGGATGGCGGATACTTGAAAGTGATTTGCTTCATATTACAGAGATCGTTCCCACAAAAGAAGAACCCCATCAAGAATCCCACATAAAGTCATTTGAAAATGAAGAAGCTACGCTAATAAAATTAGCATACGAAGCTGTTACACTTATCTCACCTACGAAAGAAATTCATTCACTCTTATCCATTGTTGGAATTAAACGTACTTTAGAAATACTACTTATTATGCAGCAATCTAATACAAAAGTGAAAAACCCTAATGGATTTATTAAAAAAGCGATTCGTGAAAATTGGAGTCCAACTACTCTTCCCGTTAAAATACCTAAAAAACAAAATAAACACTTATCTGATCTTACACAGCAAGACTACGATGCGATGCAAAACAAAGTAGAAAACACATATCAATCAAAGATTGCATTCTACAACTGGTTAGAAGACTAATTTTATTTAAAGTTGCTGGAAGGTGATTTGCACAATGGGCCAAGGATATTATTATGCATATTGTCCAAAGGATGTTGAGAGTCGATATGAATTGTTAGTTTTTAATAGCAATAATGAACCATTTTTACCTTTAACGGACTTTTACCAAGATAGTATAGGAAGAATATCAAAAAGTTCAGCTTTATCTTATTTACAATGTCTGTTACCTTTTTTTTATTGGTTAGAAAAGCATAGCAACTATCAAGAAAGACATGTGAAATGGAATGATTCACCAGACATTATACGAATAGCCATTGAAGATTATTTAAAAAGCGAAATGAAATGTAGAGTTCGTGAAAAGGATAGTTTTTGCTTTGTTAATTTAACAAGCAAAAGCCCCAATACCGTAAATCGTTTTTTATCTGCGATTAAATCATTCTATAAATCGCTTATTCGTTTAAACCAGTATAATCATCTCAATCCATTAATAGATTCTAAAGCAATCCTCAATGAATATCGTAGTCATATTGAAGGTGTTAGAAAGGACAAACCACGCATGCCCGCTATAAGCGGAACAGAAGACCCCTTAGAACATCGTAGATTAACAGATTCTTATTTCAAAATTATCAATGAAGAATGGCAGCCTAAGATTATTGACGATCCCCACTTACCCTTCCAAGTTTATCAAGCGGGGAAAAATATAAATTGGTCTCAAAGGGAAATGATTATATCACGAATGCTTTTTGAAACAGGAGCTAGGGCTTCCGAAATCATTGAATTAACAATTGGAGATTATCGTTCAAGAAAAAGCCACCAAGAAGTCATTACATTCAGTAAAGGTAGCTATGGAAGAAAGGTAAAGTTTCTTCGATTTAGCAAAGACACTGTAAAACGCCTTTTTCAATATATTAATAGCGAAAGAATGAAATATGATATAAACCATTTTAATTATGAACAACTATCTGATGAAGATCCTATATTCCTTTCAGAGTTTGGTACACCTTTAACGTATCATGCTTGGTATTATCATTGGAACACGGCAATGAAATATGCTGATATTAAGTTGAATCCACATAAAGCAAGGCATTGGTTTGTCACAACTAGACTTAGAGAGATTCATAACATTTCTAAACATGATTCCGAAATCCAACAACGAAAGAATGAACTTATCAAATATATGAAATGGAAAAATCCAGATACCATTAGAGTGTATGAGCATTATTTCGATGAGGAAAAACATCGAGAATCACATGATCAAATGTTTGAAAACATGCAAAAAAATGAAATCGAATATGAACAAAGTAAAAAGATAAAGAAAAAAATCGAACTCCAACATACAACAATTGAAGTCCAAAAAGAAATAGATCATGATTTACAAGAACTGTTAGAGGGGCTGGAGTAAGTATGTCAACAATGATTAGAGATGTACCAAATAACGAATGGTATGATAAATTAAAGGGAAAAGTGGATGGGGAAATTCTTCATTTAAAAGACTCAAGGGGTGTTTTTCTTTTGGATAAGTTAGATGAAAGACACTTAAAGTATTTCTTAAGTGCTTGTGTTAATAAACCTTGGGCAAATCATCTCTTATTAGGGATACTTACTAGTGCAGAAAAAAATCTAGATTCGCATACAATTAGAAATATATTAATAAATATTAATTCAAGATTCCAAGATGTTTTTTTAGCATTCAACTTGAATATGATGTCAGAATTTGATGTTATGGAACATTTATATAAATATTTTAAAGGAACAGTCTATCCAAAACATTCTAATTCTATGAGAATGAGTTTTTTAAAAACTTATAAGGCAATTTCCTCTCGAATGAAAAAATGGTTAATTCATACCTTATCAATCGAGCAACAAGAATATTTTGAGCAATTCCTTTTTCCTATACCTTTATTTAACTCAAGTGATTTTCCATTTGAAAAATTAGCGACAGAACATGCACAAAGTAGTCGGAAAGATGAAACAGATGCTATCGTTCCTTTTTTGCCAAAAATTCGGTCGGAAGCCCATTTTCGCTGGAATCAAATAAAACGTATAAAGGAAAGTTTTCAAAAAACAATAGAACGTGTTAAAGAACAAAACTTATCACTTCCACTAGAATTTCACTACGAAGAGCCGACACGAATTGGAGAACGTTTTTACTTTCGTCTATGGGACAAGCGATCATTTATATTACACCACGAAGAACAGTTTCCTGAAACAATAGTTAAACAAGCACAAAAGCGCAAATTAACCTATTCGGAAAAAAATAACCATCATTTCTTAGAATTTATAAATTCTGAATCTATTCATGGAAATGATGAAACAGAAGGCTTATGGTTTACTGAATTAATTGAAAAAGGTTTGTTAGGACAATGTTATCAAAGAACCACCGAAGAAGAGATGAAAAAAAAGCAGGATTATTTTAAATTATGGGGATACATTGATGTGAATTCTGAAAGTAAATCTCCTCCTTTTTTTAGTGGACATAAAGATGTAATAAGTTCTTCCGTTTTTTTAGGGCGCTATAAAAATAATGTAAGAGGTATTTTCTTCGATGTAGAACCTTTTTATGTTGGATGTACATTCGGATTATTAGCGATAGATATTCTTACAACAACTGGAGCAAGAATAAATGAACTATTGCAAATTAGCAACACAAAAGAATGTATACAAACCAAAATGGTAAAAGAAAAACTCCATTATTCGTTTTATGCAATTCCAAAAGGAAGAGATGGAGTAGAAGAATTTTATGTGAGTAAACAAACAATGCAAATTATTCAAACTGTCTCACGAATGCTAAAGGATCATTATGGGGGCAAGATTCCAAGTATTGAATATCGTCATGATAGAAAGCACTTATTTCCAGAACTCAAGCCTTATTATTTTCAATATAATCACAAAGCCTTTAAAGTTCATGCAGTGTATGCCTGTATTCGATTTTTACTACATGGTTTAAGATTTGAAACGCAAAGTGGTTCTCCAGTAATTATAAAAACACACTTATTACGCCATGCATTTGCAACAGAAGCTGTACAACGTCAAAAGATGCCTATTGATATTTTAGCGAAAATTCTACATCAACGAGACTTAACTGTAACTGAATACTATTCCGCTCCAACTCCAAGTCAAATTGCTGAATCGGTCGGTGAACTTCAAGATGTGATTTCAAGTTATGTTGACATAGATGATGCGTTATTACGAAGTCCAAAACAACTTCAAAAAGAACTTACAGAGTATAGTGAAAAAGTTGGAGTTTTTAATAACGTTTTAGGTGGTACTTGTGTGACAGATTATGTATGTCCGACGAAGATGGCATGTTTAGGGTGCAAAGCAAAAATCCCACAACCAGAACAAGAACATGAACTATTAGAAGCTATTAAGGTTGCAGAGGACATGGAAAAACGTTTCAAAAAAATTGGGCTCGAAATTGAAGTAAGAAAAGCAAAAGAAATGCGGAAACAAGCAAAGATTGAATTGAAAGAAATTGATTTAATCAAAAAATATAGAGAGGAACAGAGATATGAACCAGTTATCAAATCTAACACCTTCTGGTAATCGTTCTTGGTTGAGGTCTGTTCATGAACAAAGAAAAAATCGTTCTATTCAATTAGGCATGTTGACAATTGATACTCTCGTTTCAAATGGAATTCCTGTAACTTACAAAAACATTCATGAAAAATCAAAGGAACTTGATGTAACAGGAAAAGGTATCCATGCTAATACAATAAAAAGAAATGAGGAACTGTATGCTTATTACAAACAATATAGTAAGACTTTTAAAATAAAACAAAACAAGAAAAAGGCTGTACCACAGAGCACATTTGACGAATCGACTATCAGAAATATTTCACCTAGTCGTAATATTTTAAAAGTAAGAAGTAAATATATGAAATTATCTAAAGAAGAACTTGTAGATAAACTTATTCAGACGGAACAATACCTTGCTCGTAATCATCAAAAGTGGGTTACAGGTCATTTTGAAATGTTTAAATAATTAGTTGTTTAATGGATAATAACTTCTCGGAATCTTTTTTTATTGTATAAATGTAAAATAACAATAAAGTTATTAAATTTTAAAAGCTCAAATAAATATAACCCCGTTCTAAATTTAGGACGGGGTTATACTTAAAGTTGTTTAATTTTTGATGTAAGATATTTCACTACACTAAAAAAATAACGATAAAGTCATTTAAAAATCTAAGTTTTATTCAACAATAGCGGCCCAGTCAAGTTCAGCTATTTCTTCTTGAACGCTTATACATATTCATAGTAACCAACCAGCTAATGACGATGATCCCCGCAAAAAGAAATAGCATATTACTGTACAAATGAGTAGGTAAATCAGCGTTTATAGGTAGCAATTTTCGATTTAGCAAAGGTATCGATAATAATCCACCTACAATTGCAATACCCATTCCTTCCGATAGAAAGCTTGTGAAGTTAAGCAAGCTCATGCCAGCACCAGCTTCCTTTTGTTCCAAACTACTTGAAACAATGGTGGAGATAACTGTTTTCGTAAAAGAAAGTCCCCCAAAAACAAAAATTAATATAATTGTCATGAGCCATGGTGTTGTTTCTATAAAAAGGGCAGCTACTAAAAAGCTGATAGAAAGAAATCCAACTCCAGTTGTTAACACAAATAAAGAACCTTTCTTATCAACAAGCACTCCACCAATATAACCGAAAACAATAACACTCATTGCACCAGGGAAAATAATTCCACTTCCAATTGCAGCAGTACTTAATTGATACACATCTTTCATCATATAAGGAACCATAGAAAGAAATCCTGCTACAGTTCCAAATATAAGTCCTCCACAAATGATTCCAATCATAAATGGGACATTTCTTCCTAGCGCAGGATCAACAAAAGGATTAGATACTTTCCTAATATGTTTAACAAATATCAGGAAACATATAATGCTAAAGATTAGAAAGAAAATTCTATAAGATGTCGTAAACATCATAAAAAATACAATACCTACGGACATGAATATTATTCCTACAGTATCAAAAGAGCCTTTTATTACGTCTTCCTGTTTCATTAATTTTGCAAGGAATGGAACAGTGATAATCGTCACAAGTGGTAAGAGCAGTAAATAAGACCAATGGATATATTCAGCAATAACTCCACCAATAAATGGCCCTACACCTTCTCCCATTGCTACAATAGACCCAATAAGTCCAAATGCTTTACCCCTATCTTCTTTTGGAATATAACGCGCCACAACAACCATCACAAGTGCTGGAAATGCAGCTGCACCCGCCCCCTGAATAAGCCGAGCCAAAATAATTACAGAAAAGAACGAATGCCCAACAAATCCGATAACTGATCCGATGCAGTTCACTATAATTCCAAATAGGAGTAGCTTTTTGATACCTAGCTGATCCGATAGCTTTCCATATATAGCTGTTCCTATGGAAAAAGTTAATATGAACGCTGTGTTTACCCAGTTTACACTTGCTGGTTCCTTATTAAAATCGCTAGCAATATCAGGTAATGAAACATTTAAAACCATTTCATTTAAAACGCTGAAAAAAGAAAGAACACAAAGCCATAATAAAACTTGATTATGGCGTAAATTTGACTGTGAATGAGATGTATTCACATTTAACCCTCCAATAAATAATGAGGGTAGACGTATTTTATAGGGTCATTGATACGCTTTCCCTCTTTAAATGTACCCAATTATATTTATTGCACTTCATAAATAACTCCTCCTAAATTTGATTTGTATATTTTATCACATATAGCTTAAAATGACTCTCATTTTTTTAGCAACTTTACTATTTTTTAAACGACTTTATTGTAACTCAAACAACTTGTCCGTCACTTTACAATAAAATTATTTATGATAAAACTCAAATGTTGTAGTAGTAAATGAGGTCATATAGAGGTCTTTTAAAAGAAAAATACACCACTATTCAATAGTGATGTACTTTCCTTAATAAAATGTGTAACATTTTATTGAATCCCTTGTTTATTATAGGACTTACTAATTATCTGTCCTTTTAATAAAATAAATAGATTCTTTTTTTCTTTTTATTAGGGGTAAGGTATTCTATGAGATTCATAGAAGCCTTATTACATTTTATTATATAGAATATATTGGAATAAATGTTTATATTTTTCATAGTAATTGTGAAAATTTTATGAACTTTATATTTAATGCATTTTTATAATACAACTAATGCGTATGAATTCATGTCAAAACTTAACAAATGTAAGGAGCTAAGGAGAGTTTGTGCAACATAAAAGATCATGATTGGCACAGCTAATAATTAATCGGTGATGAAAAAACTTACTAATTAGAGTTTCAATTTGCACGGATATATTTTTTGTTTTTAATTGAAAAATAAAATTTGTTCGAATAATTATTCTTCAGCTATATACCTACAGGCACATTCTTCGTATAATGGAGAAGTATGAATTTTAAATTTGTATGAATTTTACATATTGAGGTGAAAAAGGAATGAATGCGCGGCTAATGGAACTTATTGATGTGAGTACAATAGAAACCATGGCAGAACAATTTTATCAATTAACCAACATATCACATCAACTTCTTGATGCTGAAAAAGAATGTATATTTTCATTTGGAATAAATGAAAAGAAAATATGTAAACTTCCCAAACTTGAAATCCCCATTTTTTTATACAATCAATATTTAGGATCTTTTGTTGTATGGTCTCAGAAAAGCGAAATTTTCAATTGCCAAAAATACTTTGAAATGCTTTCAAATTTAATTATAGATGGAGTAATGAAAGGATTTCAAAATAAAAATACAACGTTACTTACTCGAAAAGAGGAGGAACTACATACAATCTTACAAAACATGCCTGTTATGGTTGATGCACTTGATTATAATGGAGATTTTGTTTTGTGGAATCGCGAATGTGAAATTGTGACAGGCTATACTGCGGAAGAGGTAATTGGAAATCCAAACGCACTTCGATTACTGTATCCGGATCATGATTATCGTCACGAGATACAAAAGAAATTTTTGACTCGTGGAAAGAACTTTAGAGACTGGGAAATGCGTTTAACTTGTAAAAATGGTGAAATTAAAACGATAATGTGGTCCAATATATCAGAACAGTTTCCTGTAAGTGGATTTAGTTATTGGGCTGTTGGTGTGGATATTACACATTTAAAAGCAATAGAAGAGAAATTAAAACAACAAACGTCTGAATTAGAAGTAATTTTTCAGGCTTTACCAGATTTATGTTTCTTAACGGAAGATGATGGAACAATTATTGATTATAAAGCAGGATCCCCTACAAAATTTTACGTACCCGCAGAAGCTTTTATGGGAAAAAAGTTTTACGAAGTATTACCATCTACAGTAGCAAAAAAATTTCAAGAAGCAATTTGTCAAGTGAAAGAAAAAGGGACAAATGTAATTGTGGAATATCCACTTACAATTAATGAAAGTATCGATTTCTTCGAAGCTAGATGTTTACCGTTATTGCATGATAAAATTATGATTATTGTACGTGATATTACAGAGCGGAAAAAGACAGAAGAATTGCTAAATAAATCAGATACACTTGCAGCAATCGGTCAATTAGCAGCTGGTGTTGCTCATGAAGTTAGGAATCCATTAACAGTCATTAAAGGCTTTATACAGCTATTTCAAATTAATAAAGAAGATCAAGAAAAATATTTTGATCTAATGCTTTCTGAAATTGAAAGAATAGAAGCGATTCTTCAAGAATTTTTATCGATTGCTAAAACAGATGAACTAAGCACGGAAAAGAAAAATCTTTATCAAATATTTAAAAATGTCGTTTCGTTAATAAATACAAAAGCAATTATGACAAATATTCAAGTTGAATTATATGCAGATTCCAAAGATATAATCATTGAATGCTCAGAAAATCAACTGAAACAAGTATTTATTAACATTTTGCAAAATTCAATCGAAGCTATGCCAGATGGTGGGAGAATTTCAATTCACATAAAAGAAATAGGCAAAGATGGTATCATTATTAATGTAATTGATAAAGGAATAGGAATACCTGAAGAACGAATTAAAAGATTAGGTGAACCTTTTTATAGTACGAAAGAAAAAGGTACCGGTATTGGATTGATGTTAAGTTATAAAATTATTGAAAGTCATCAAGGGAATATAAGTATTATGAGTGAGGTTGGCTTCGGAACAACAGTAACGATTTACTTGCCAAAATTTCAGAGTAAAAAGCCTTTATCAAATTATGATGATAGATTTGAATCGATACGTCCAATTATTAACTCTTAAATTTATTAAATACCCAATAACCAAAAGCTAAGCTTTTGGTTATTGGGTATTTTTGTATTTAATTTAGAAAACTTTACCTTTTCTTTAGATTTGCTTTAATTTCTATTAAGTTTTTATCAATATATTAGTATTTGTGCAAAGTAATGTATAGAAAATGTGCATTACTTTTAATATATAGATTCAATTATTAATAGAAATACAGTAAGGAGGAGATTATGACAAGGTGAAAAAACAAGAGAAAAAAAGCGGTAGAGCAGTACCGATGCGGTTAAACATTTTATTCTTATGTGTATTTATATTGTTTTCTGCCATGATTATACAATTAGGTAAAGTACAAATTATCGATGGTGAGACGTATAAAAATGAAGTGGAGAAGAGAGAAAATGCAACCGTAAGCCTTTCTGTGCCGCGGGGAAAAATATTTGACCGAGAAGGGAATCCAGTAGTTGATAATAAGTCTTTACGTACAATTACATATACAAAGATGAAAGGTGTAAAATCAGAAGAAATATTAAAAACAGCAAGACAACTTGCAGACATAATTGAAATACCACAAGAAGATATAGACAAGCTAACTGAGACGGATAAGAAAGATTTTTGGATGCAATTAAATCCGAAACTAACTGAAAAATTAGTATCTAAAAAAGAAATAAATAAGTTCAGAGATAAAGATATTACCGGAAAAAATTTAGATAAAAAAATTGAAGAGTTAAAAAGAAAACGAGTTACAGATAAAAATCTTCAAGGTTTAACAGATAAAGATATTAAAGTGTTAGCTATTAAAAGTAAGATGACTTCTGGTTATCAAATGGCTCCTCAAATTATTAAAAAAGATGTTAGTGAAAAGGAATTTACTATAATTAGTGAAGGTTTAGCAAATCTCCCAGGTGTAGATGTGTCGGTTGATTGGGAGAGAGTGTATGTAAATGATGGATTATTCCGATCTGTTCTTGGAAATGTTTCTAATTCCGATGAAGGATTACCAGGTGAGCGATTAGATTACTACTTAGTACGTGATTATAGCCGAAATGATAGAGTTGGAAAAAGTTATATTGAGCAGCAATATGAAGAGGTACTTCATGGTACAAAAAAAGAAGTAAGAAGCGTTGCAGATAAACAAGGTACTGCAATTAGAACGGAAACAATTTCTGAGGGAAAGAGCGGTAAGAACTTAACTTTAACGATAGATATGGAATTACAGAAAAAAGTAGAAGAAAGTATAGAAAAAATATTAAAGGCATATAAAGGATCTGAATCTATGTTGGACCGTGCTTTCGTTGTAATGATGAATCCGAAAAACGGACAAGTATTATCAATGGCTGGGAAAAGACTTGTAGAAAAAGACGGGAAAACAGAAGTTGAAGACTATGCATTAGGCACAATGACTAGTTCATATGAGCTGGGATCAACAGTTAAAGGTGCGACAGTTTTAACTGGATTTGAAACGAAAGCTATAACACCAGGTACTTATTTTTATGATGCACCTATGAAGTTTAAAGGTACTAGGGAGAAGAAGTCTTGGAAAGAGTTTGGAAACATTGATGATTTAAGAGCGTTACAAGTCTCTTCAAACGTTTATATGTTTCATACAGCATTAAAAATTGCAGGTGTGGATTATGTGAAAAATAGTTCATTAAATATTAAACAGGAACACTTTGATAAAATGAGGTACTATTTCAGACAATTCGGATTAGGTGTTCCAACGGGCATCGATTTACCGAATGAAACAGCTGGACAAATTGGTAAAAAAGATAATCAGCCGGGTTTCTTATTAGATTACTCAATTGGCCAGTATGACACGTATACACCACTTCAGCTCGTACAGTATATTTCAACAATTGCAAACGGTGGATATCGAATGAAGCCACAAATTGTACAAGAGGTAAGAGAGCAAACGTCGCAAAAAGATGAGATTGGTAAAGTGGTGCATGCAGTAGAACCAATTGTTTTAAATAAAATTGATATGAAAGAGGAATATATAAATCAAGTAAAAGAAGGATTTAGAAAGGTATTCCAAGAGGGTGATGGAACAGGAGTAAGGGCGTTCCAAAAAGCATCTTATAAACCAGCAGGTAAAACAGGAACAGCACAGACGGTATACGGTGGAGAAAGTGATATTGGAAGAAATGAAAAAGGCGAGAGAAGAGAATGTTATAACTTAACGTTAGCAGGATATGCGCCATATGATAATCCAGAAGTAGCGTTTTCCGTAGTTGTGCCGTGGGTTATGAATGATAAATCTGGTATTAATTCTGATATTGGAAAAGAAGTTTTAGATGCGTATTTTGAATTGAAAAATAAGCGATTGACTGGAGAAACTGTAAAAATAGATAGCTCTAAAGAAGATTAAAACATATGAAATGTTATAAAAATAGAGTTGTCTTATTTAGGAATTAATTCAAAATGGGTGAGAAAGAAGAATAAAATTATTCTATCAATTATTCACATTTTATAAAATAAAACATATATTGATAGCATAGGACAAGCTGAAAAGCTTATTCTAACCTCACAGAACACTCCTTATCACGGTTTGGCATCTACTTATGTAGATGCTTTTTTTAATTAAATAACTGATAATTATTTATCAATCTAAAGTAGCAAGTATATTAGGACTATTAGGGGAAGTTTGACGGTAATAATTACAGTATGCTTAATAAGTGAATTGAAATGTAAGGAGTGAGAAATAAGTGCTAAATATTTTAGTGGTTAATTTTCCAGCAGAGGGACATGTAAATCCTACATTAAGTTTAGTTAAAGCTTATACTGAACGGGGGGATCACGTACATTATATTACGACAGAACAATTTAAAGACAGAATTGAAGATTTGGGAGCTATTGTATATACACATCCAGATTTATTAAAGGAGATTTCTATTGATTCTGAAACTCTAGATGGGCTGAATTCTTTCTTTCGTGTACATGTTCAAACTTCTTTATATATATTAGAAATTGTGAAACAATTATGTGAAAACATACATTTTGATTTCGTAATTTATGATATATTTGGTGCTGGAGAGTTAGTAAAGGAGTATTTACAAATTCCAGGCATAGTTTCTTCTCCTATATTTTTAATTCCTACTGAATTTTTGGAGACTTTACCTTTTCATCCTAATGCAGCAATACCATTCCGACCTGATGAAATTTCTGAACAGTTGTTATATCAAATGGATCGTGAATTTGGAGTAAAGCCTAAAAATAATCTTCAATTTATGCATAATAAGGGAGATGTTACTCTTGTGTACACAAGTCGTTATTTCCAACCTAATAGCGATTCGTTCGGAGAAAATAACATTTTTATTGGACCAAGTATTTCAAAGCGTAAAATAAATGTTGAATTTCCACTTGAATCGCTTAAAGATAAGAAAGTTATTTATATTTCAATGGGAACACTGCTTGAAGGGATCGAACCATTCTTTAATGCATGTATTGATGCTTTCTCAGATTTTAATGGATTAGTTGTAATGGCAATTGGCGATAGAAATGATCGTTCTAAAATTAAGGAAGCGCCAAACAATTTTGTAATTGCTCCATACGTACCTCAATCAGAAGTATTAAGTGAAGCAGATGTTTTTATTACACATGGCGGTATGAACAGTGTACACGATGCTATTCATTTTAATGTCCCATTTGTCATCATTCCACATGATAAAGACCAGCCAATGATAGCACAAAGATTAACTGAGCTTGAAGCAGCGCATCGGTTATTGAAAGAGAATGTTAATGTGCAAACGTTAAAAGAAGCGGTAACCGATGTTCTTTCAAATGAAAAGTATAAGCATGGAATACGAAAACTGAAAGATAGTTTTTTAGATTGTGGTGGTTCAAATGAAGCAATCACAGTGATTACATCTCTTTTAAATAAATAGTGTGGGTAATATAAAAGCATAGAGGCGCACCTTTATGCTTTTATATGATTATCCCGCAAACTGCACAGCAGTATTTGCATGTAAAAAAGCAGTATCAAAAACAGGAACAGTAAGGTCGTTTTGGGAAATGAGCAACGGTATTTCGGTGCAACCTAGTAGTATACCTTCTGCGCCATTTTGAATTAATGACTTTGTAATTTGTAATAGCTTTTCTTTTGATGTTTCTGAAATAATTCCTTTACTTAATTCATTTAAAATAACATGATGAATAAAATTTCTTTCCTCTTTATTGGGGATGATTGTCTCAATGCTATAATTCGCTAATCGTGATTTATAGAAGTCTTGTTCCATCGTTTGTTTCGTACCCAATAATCCGATACGCTTTATATTCTGTTCTACCATTTCTTTAGCACTTACATCACCTATGTGAAGAAGTGGAATGGATATTGCACTTTCCACTTCTTCAGCAAATAGATGGACCGTATTGGAACACATTAATAAACATTCAGCTCCGGATTTTTCAACCTTCTTTGCAACGGTGACTAATTCGTTTTTCACTTCTTCATATTGGTGATTTTGTAATAAAGTAGTTACTTCACCAAAGTCCATGCTATATAAAACAAGCTTTGCATTTTGATCGTATTGAGAGAGTGTAAGTGTATTAATATGTTTATAGTATAATGATGTAGATTCCCAACTTAGTCCACCAATTAAACCGATTACTTTCATCGTACATTCCTCCCGTAACTATTTTGAATTTATTATTTCACAATTCCGATAAGAATACAATGATTTAAATGTACTATTAAACAAAAAATAAAAATAATTAGAAAAGTATTGAAATTTATATTTTTTAATGCCATAATACGAATTACAAATTAATACTTATCCAGAGAGGTGGAGGGAACGGCCCTATGAAACCTCAGCAACCCCTATATATATTTATAGGAAGGTGCTAATTCCGCAGAGAACACGATGTGTTTTTTGGAAGATAAGAGGATTCTTGAACGTGAAAGAAAATGACCTCTTATGTAAGAGGTCATTTTTTGTTGTATAGAAAGGGAGTGTCGATGCATAATTCATTTTCAAAATAAATATAGAGTAATAAAAGTTGACTATTAAGAGAGGAGAATTGTAATGAACAAATTATCAACAAAATTAGTAGTGGCAATCGGAATTGGAGCAGCATTATACGGGATATTAGGACTTTGGGGATTTTCTATTGCACCCAATACATTTATTAAACCTGCGTTAGCTATTTTAACCATTTTTGGTGCGTTATTTGGCCCAGTGGCAGGACTGTTAATAGGACTTATCGGTCATACCGTAACAGATACAATTGCTGGCTGGGGTATTTGGTGGGGCTGGGTTTTTAGTTCCGGCATTATCGGCTTTGCAATGGGGCTCATTCAAAAAAGAGTTGGCTTTAGTGTGAAAAACGGGACATATAATAAAGGAGATATTTCCTATTTAGCTATTACTGGGTTAATTGGTATTGTCATTGCTATTATATTTGCTGGGGCATTCGATATTATCGTGATGGGAGAACCGTTTGATAAAATTGTTATACAAGTATTAGGTGCAACAATTGCTGATGTTATTGTATTTTTAGTTCTTGGATTGCCAATTACAATAGGGTTAGCTAAATCTAATAAAAAACATACACATTTAAAAATTGAAAAGTAGGGATGTTAACATGCAACCAATTATTTCTTTTGAACAATTCAACTTTCAATATAAGCATGCAGCGCAGCCTACTGTTAAAGACGTTACATTTCATATATATCCTGGGGAAAAAGTGCTGATTGCTGGGCGAAGTGGTTCAGGGAAATCGACATTAGCTCATTGTATGAATGGGCTAATCCCATTTTCTTATGAAGGGACTAGTACTGGTACTATTTTAATTGACGGAAAAGACCCGAGGAAAGGAAGTATTTTTGAACAGAGTAAACAGGTTGGAACAATTTTGCAAGATCAAGATGCACAATTTATTGGTCTTACAGTAGAGGAAGATGTAGCTTTTTATTTAGAAAATGAATGCGTAAATGAAGATGATATGAAAAAGATTGTTTCGGAATCATTAAAAAAGGTAAAGATGCATAATTTTCATAAACAAAGTCCACATGAATTATCAGGAGGACAAAAACAAACTGTTTCTTTAGCAGGTCTGTTAACAACAAATGCTCATATATTATTGTTCGATGAACCGTTAGCAAATTTAGATCCAGTTAGTAGCTTACATACAGTAGAACTTATTAAAGATATACATAAACAATATAATAAAACAATTGTAATAATTGAACATCGAATAGAAGAAATGTTAAACCTAGATTTAGATAAAATCATTTTAATTGATGAAGGAGAAATTGTTGCGATAGGCACACCAGAAAAGATTTTAGCATCAAATATATTACCATCTATCGGATTAAGAGAACCTATGTACATAGAAGGCTTAAAGAGATTGCATTTTGATAGTAATAATGACGTAATATACCCACTTGAAAATCTTCAAAGGGAAAGTGTTAGTGGAGTAATAAATGAGTGGATGGAGAAGCAAACTTTTTGTAAAGATACTCCTACAAAAAAAGAATTATTGAAAGTAGAGAATTTGTCATTCTCATATCCTAATAAACAAAAAGTATTAGACAATGTAAATTTCTCTCTATTTAAAGGGGAAATAGTAGCACTCCTAGGACATAATGGAGCTGGAAAATCAACACTAGCTCATAGTCTTATAGGGATAAACAAAACAAAAAATGATAGGATTTTAATTGATGGAGTAAATATCAATTCTTGGTCTATTCGTAAACGCGGTGAGGTTATATCTTATGTGATGCAAAATCCAAATCATATGATTACACAAGCTACTGTAATGGAAGAAATTTCATTTTCATTAAAATTAAAAAAATTTTCGAAGGAAGAAATTAAGCTTAGAGCAGAGGAAACATTAAAAATTTGTGGCTTGTATCCATTTCGAAATTGGCCAATTCAGGCATTAAGTTATGGGCAAAAAAAGAGATTAACGATTGCATCTGTACTAACAACAAATCCAAAACTTATCATATTAGATGAACCGACAGCGGGACAAGATTATTATCATTATAAACAATTTATGACGTTTATTAGAAAACTAGCTGCAAAGGGAATATCCTTTATTTTTATCACACACGATATGAATCTCGCATTAGAATATGCAGACAGAGCAATAGTTCTAAAGGAAGGAGAAGTTATTGCGAATAATACTGCATCTATTGTATTAGGTCATCCAGAAACGTTAAAAAGAGCGAACTTAAAGGAGAGTTCTTTATTTAAACTCGTTAAATTTAGTGGTATTGCAAATCCTGAAAGGTTTATGGAACTTTATTTTGATGATATTAGGAGGGAGGAAGGTGTATAATACATATTTTCATCGCATGGACGGATCAGTGAAATTGTTATTATTTATTTTTTGTATGACACTTACTTTTTTATTTTTTGATTTTCGCATATTGCTATTCGTATTTATAATTGGATGTATCGGACTTCTAGTTGCTAAAATTCCATTTCGTAAAATTTTTATTGTTTTTACTGTTATATTTACATTTAGTTTATTAAATTCTGTCATGATCTTATTTATTACACCAACCCATGGATCGGAATTAACTGGATCGTATACTTCATTTGTGTATATTGGATATGCAACAATTACATACGAAACATTATTTTATGCAGCTACACTTTCGTTAAAGTATTTTACGTTATTACCATTTACAATTATTTTTATTTATACGACTGATCCAAGCAAATTTGTGAGTAGCTTAAGTAAATTTCGAATTCATTATAAAATTACTTATGCGATAAATATTGCATTACGTTATATACCTGATATTCAGTCCGAATATAAAGTTATTAAACATGCCCAAGAGGCGAGAGGAGTAGCTTTTGAAAAAGGAGAAGCAAGTTTATGGATCCGCATGCAAAACCGTGTCTTAATTTTCTGGCCTTTAATTATTCATTCTTTAGAGAGAATCGATACAGTTTCAAACGCAATGGATTTAAGAGGATTTGGAAAGAAGGATACACGTACGTGGTTCTATACAAATAAAGCGAAAAGCCGGGATTTCATTGCTTTATTTGTAGGTATTTTCATTTTAATTGCTGCAGTATATTTAAAGTTACATGTATTTCAAAATTTTTGGTATCCATTTTAAAGCACTCTCAAATGAGTGCTTTTACTTATTTTTATATAGACATGCTCAAAAAAGGGATATTTACATAATGTATAATACGAACCAGTTAAAATGATCAACTACCTATTAGTTTTCAAACCAAAAGGAGGAGAAAATATGAGTTACGGTGGTTCTTGTGGTTTTGGTGGAGGTTTCGCTTTATTAGTTGTATTATTTATTTTGTTAATTATCGTTGGATGCAGCTGTTGGGGCGGAGGGTACTAATTTTTAATTAGTCTCCACAAATGTAAAACTAAAAAACATAGAAGATACTTATGTATCGAAACAAATAAAAAAGGAGCATAAATGCTCCTTTTTTATTTATTGTTAGATGCGTTTGTATTACATTTCGGAAATGTAATTGTCAAAGTAGTACCTTTATTCATAACGCTTCGGATTTTCAAATTACCTTGCATCGTTTCAATGATCTTAACAGCAACCATTGTACCTAAACCTGTACCTTTCGTTTTTGTACTAAAATACGGTTCGCCAAAGCGATTTATTTGCTCTTGTGACATACCAATTCCGCTATCTTCAATTCGTATGATAACTTTATTATTACTAATAGAAGAGGCGATATTTAAAGTGCCACCATTAGGCATTGCTTCAATACCATTTTTTATTAAGTTTAAAAAGCATTGCTGAAAGTGCTGTTTATTACCAACTATTGTTGCATTGGAGAAATCTTTCGTAATATGTACCGTATTCATATTACATAAGGGCACTATCATATTAATAACTCTATTTAACTCTTGTTCGACTGAAATATGATCTAATTTTTCTGGAGCAGGTTTGGCAAATGTTAAATAGTCATCAATAATTTCTTGAGCACGATTTAATTCTTCAAGTATATGGTCAATATATTTGTCTCTCGATTCGGGAGTTAGATTGGATGTTTTCAAAAGTTGTGTAAATCCTTTTACGACAGTTAAAGGGTTTCTTACTTCATGTGATATGCTAGCAGCGAGTTGGCTAACAATCTCCATTTTCTCCACTTTAATTAATTTTGATCGCATACATACTGCATCTTTTATAACTTCATTTATATAAACAATAAATAGCATTAGAGTAGTCGGTAATATTATGAAGTAAATAATATACAAATTATTTACTTCAAAATTTGATAAAGTTAACACAATCACAGTTGTAAATATTGCTAGGAAAAAGGTTAAAAACATGGAAAAAGCTACTTTTATTTTTCTATTATATGTATTAAATTTTGCGGATGCGAATGCTGTAATGATAAACATTATTCCGTAAACAATGACAGTTAGCATATTAAATCCATAAAATAAAAATCTTGTAATTAATAAAATTGTAAACAATATGATACCGACAGGGAATCCACCATAGAGTGTACCAATTATGACTGGGATTTGTCTTAAATCATGAATACAACTCTCATCCATATAGATAGGGTATCTCATACATAGAATAAGTGGGATACTCGAACAAAGAGTAATAAGTAGTATTTTATATTTCTTTAAATAGCGCCCGCTATCGTATATAAAATAAAAAATAAATATACTAATTAGAATGTAAAGAAGATTATTTAATACGTTTTGATTAATATAAACAAAGTTCATAATATATTTGCCTCGTTATTTTGAATTTCCATTTCATATATATTATACATGATTATAGTAGAAACTTTTTGCTTTTAATAATATAAGTTTATATTTTTTCAGTATTAGCCATGTTTAGCCACTCTTCATAAAATGTTTCAACCGATACATATCGTTCCATTCGGTTTTCATTTACAGCACGATACGCTATTTCATATAAATCCCTACTTGCTTCCCATTTTGTAAAGGAGCGATCTTTTCCACCACCTAAAATTGCGAAAGCCATTGCACCCATATTAAATACATTTGTTCTCGCATCAATCATAGCGTTTAGCTCGAATTCTTCAGGAGACATAAAACGTGAGGAACCCCATAATCTTCCCATTTTATTTACGTATGGTTTTTTAGAATATAAATCAATATCACAAATTTTCGTTTCATTTGTATTAAAATTATACATAATACTACCATCATAAAAATCTATTGCTACATAGTTTTTCTTTTCGACATATGTATGGAAAGAAAAAATGGAATTTAAGGATTGAACTCGTTTTCTAACAGGTAAATGCTTAAATTTATAAAATGGAGAGTTTGGATTTTTATATTTCTCAGGAGGCGGGAAACTCCAGTGCGAATGAAGACATTCACCATCAAACCAATCGAAAATTAATACATATCCAGATTGAACTGGAAAATGTTCAATTAGTTTTATAAGCGAGTTATGCTTTAATTCCTCGTATAGGGAAACTGATTTTTTTAACCGTTCAATAGCGTCGTTTATTGTTCCTTCGTATGCAATTGTTTGTGCCCCTGCGTATTTAATGAATTTTTTATGGCCATTTTTTTCAACACCAAAACTTATATTACCTGAATCTTGCTGGTCAAAAACTGCAAATACGGTTCCTAATTTCAAGAGCCAATCAAAATTATGATGTTCTTTTAATTGGAATGTTATTTGATTTAACTGAATTTCAACTGGTTTAGCTTCCATAATATACCTCGCATTTATTATAATTAAGTTGTATATTTCATTATTCGACATATTTTGTAAAAATCCTATGTTAATCACATGAAATTTTATAAATATAATGATGAATACTTATAGGAGTGTGAATAAAGTGGAACAACAAATCGTTATTAAATCATATGAAAAAGAGTGGCATGAAGAGTATTTAAAAGAAAAGGAAAAATTTATTTCTTTATTCGGAGGAGATTGTATTGCTATTGAACATATAGGGAGCACATCTGTACAAGGGTTAGGAGCGAAACCTTTAATTGATATGATGATTGGCGTAACAGATTTGCAAATTATCGAAAAGTGGATTGAAGATTTATTAAAAATTGGATATGAGTACGTTCCAAAAGAATCACCTAATTGGCGTTTTTTTAGAAAGGGAAAATGGAGAGCGGGCACTCATCATTTACATGTCTATATTTATAATAGTGACGAATGGAAAAACAATCTTTTATTTCGAGACTTTCTAATAAAGCATGAATGGGCACGTAAAGAATATAGAGAACTAAAAGAGAGACTTGCAGCTACATATCCTTTTGATCGAGTTTCATATACAAGTGCAAAAGCGCCGTTTATTCAAAAAATAATAAAGGAAGCTAAACAAATTAAGTGATCTTGAAATTCTCATTTTATTTTAATCTTGTTCTCATGTTCCTTTCTTTTTTATTTGATATTCTGCTGGTTACAGAAACTTTTTAAGAAAGGAGCTTAAATGAAATGGAAAAGCTACTAAAACATAAATCTTTTCATTTATTTGTAAAAATTATAGGCTTTACTATTATTTTTTGTAGTGTAGCATTGTTACTTATTAATGTAATTTACGGCAACGTATTAAATGTAAAAGGGTTAAATAAGAAATTAGGTTCTTTCGGTGAATATGGGACGATTTTAGCTGCATCATTATGGTTTTTACGTCATGTATGGTTATTTTTTAAAAAGAAAAATATAATTGGGGTTAAATTGATAAAAGATTTATATTTGTTCATTAAAAAATTTCACGTATTAATTGGATATACTGTATTAGCTGTATCAATTACTCACGGTGTTTATTTTTTATTAAAAGGAAGTCGACATATACTTATATTTTATAGTGGTATATTCTCCCTTTTTATTTTAATTATACTAGGTGTCATTGGACTTTTCTTACAGAAACATGATAAAAAAATAAACTTGATATTGTATAGAAAAGTACATCAAATTATGGCAATTATATTTGGAGTAGGATTACTGATTCATTTAACTGTATAGGGGGCATTGCTGTTGCAACACATATTAATCATTGAGGATGAAGAAAATTTAGCTGATTTTTTAGAGTTAGAACTAAAGTATGAAGGATATAAAGTCGATATACAGTTTGATGGGCGGAAGGGTTTAGAGGCTGCACTTGAAACAAATTATGACCTTATTCTGCTGGATTTAATGCTACCAGGATTAAATGGAATAGAGGTGTGTCGTAGATTAAGGGCAACTAAAAATACACCAATTATTATGCTAACTGCACGCGATAGTATTATGGATCGCGTGACAGGATTAGATAGCGGAGCCGATGATTATCTTCCGAAACCATTTGCAATTGAAGAGCTGTTGGCACGTATGAGGGTTATATTTAGACGGGAAGAACATATAGAAAACAAGCATGTTTCATCTCTTACGTTCAAAGATTTACAGCTCCAGATTGAATCTCGAACTATTACAAAAGGAAATGAAGAAATCGAACTTACAAATAAAGAATTTGAACTCTTGCTTATGTTTATGAAAAATATTAATAGAGTACTTACCCGTGATGTTTTATTGGATCAAGTATGGGGATATGATGCAATGGTTGAGACGAATATCGTTGATGTATACGTTCGTTATTTACGTAACAAGTTACATAGTGTAGATAAGGAGGAATATATCCAAACGGTCCGCGGTGCTGGATATATAATGAAATGATTAAAAATATTGTGCATCAAATTCGAAATCTACCTATAAAGTGGAAATTAACACTTTGGTCCACTACATTAGTATTTATTTTATTCATTTTATATAGCACTTTGCAGTTTATTGTAATCAATAAGTGGACTATAGATTATGAACAGAAACAAATAAATAGGCAAGTGACAGAAATAGCGGCATATTACCAAGATAAAAGTGATACCCTTTCGATTAAAACGTTTGAAAACAGTAAAGATTTCTTAAATAATATGATTGATAAACATCAAATGATTCGTGTTATCGGCATGGATGGAAAACCAATTGTTACTGTTTCGCGAGATTTTAATGAGACATGGATAAAGCCAAAACAAGTTTTACAAGATGAATTATTTATAAAAAGACATGTAGAAGATCGCATATTAGTTAAACGTATACCAATTCAAACAAAAGAGTTCACTGGCACGATTGAACTTACGAAAAACTTAGAGGCTTTTGATCATTTATTAAAAATTATTTTAGTGGTAATGATTATTGCCGGAATATGTGGATTAATCCTTAGTTTTTTAGGTGGGGTACTAATCACGAAAAAGCTATTATCAAGTATTCAAAATATAACGAATACGATGAAGCGTATTAAGAAAAATGGGCTAAATGAACGGGTTCCAGTACGTGAAAATAATGATGAACTTGCAAAATTATCGTTTCTTTTTAACGAAATGATGGATGAAGTAGAAACTTCCTTTACACAACAGAAGCAGTTTGTAGAAGACGCATCCCATGAACTGAGAACACCACTAACAATTATTCAAGGACACTTGTCTATGTTAAATCGGTGGGGGAAAAATGATCCAGCAGTTTTAGATAAATCGCTTCAATCCAGTTTAAAGGAAGTTGATCGTTTAAATAAGTTAGTTTTAGAATTGCTAGAACTATCAAGAGCTGAATCAGAACAGATGCATCCAATTGCAGCTGATCCAGTCCATGTAAATAGCATATTAAAACAAGTTACACAAAACTTTGCTGTACTTCAAACTGAATTTCAATTTGATATGAAACTGGGTGAAGATTCGGCATATGTCTCAATCCCTTCATCTTACTTAGAACAAATTATTATTATCGTATTGGATAACGCAGTGAAATATACAAAAGAAGTTAATAAATATATTTGTATTGAATCTAGTGTACAATCAGGGAAAGTTAAAATTCGTATCATAGATCGTGGTGCGGGAATACCCGAAGCTGATTTACCATTTGTTCTTAACCGCTTTTATCGTGTGGACAAAGCAAGAAGTCGAAAACAAGGTGGAAACGGTCTAGGTTTGTCTATCGCAAAACGTCTTGTAGAGAAATACAACGGAACTATTCGAATAGAGAGTAAAGAAGGTGAAGGAACAATCGTTACGATTATACTGCCTACCGTTTCACTTTAATACATTGAAAAGAAGGGGTGTTTTTACATTCCTTCTTTTTTATAGTCAAATTACTTTGTTTATTTCGAACTTTCTAGTACATTAGAATTATTAAGGGGGAATAAAAATGAAAGCTATCGTACAACAATATAAAGCAGGATTTGAAGGGGTAGAATATAAAGTATTACCTGAGAGAAACCCTAGCGCTGGGGAAGTGAAAGTAAAATTAAAATCAGCAGGATTAAATCATCGAGATTTATTTATAATGAATAATAGAAAAGAAATGCAAGTCCCATTAGTTCTAGGATCAGATGGTGCAGGTATAATTACAGAGATTGGAGAAAGTGTTTCAAGAACTTTATTACAAAATGAGGTTATTATTAACCCTAGTATTGGATGGGATCATATTGCTGAAATACCCGAGTTACCAGAGGTGTTAGGTGGACCGAAAGATGGAACGTTTGCTGAATGTGTTATTGTGCCAGTAGAAAATGTAGTGGCAAAACCGTCATATCTTTCTTGGGAAGAGTCTGGTGTTTTATCTTTATCGGCACTAACTGCATATAGAGCGCTTTTTACAAAGGGTAGATTAAAGCGTGGCGAACATGTTTTAATTCCGGGGATAGGCGGCGGTGTAGCGACGTTTGCTATGTTATTTGCAAAAGCAATTGGCGCAAAAGTAAGTGTTACTTCAAGGATAGAGAACAAAAGGAAGCTTGCCGAAACATATGGTGCAGACTTTTCCTTCAATAGTTCTGGAAATTGGGAAGAGAGTTTGCGCGGAGAGAAAGTAGATTTAATAATTGATAGTATAGGGCCAGCAACATTCTTAAAATATTTTGATGTATTAAAACAAAATGGGAGAATTGTTAATTTTGGCGCAAGCTCAGGAGATAAAATTGAATTGCCTTTACGAGCGTTATTCTATAATCAAATTGATATTATGGGGACATCTATGGGTAGCCGTGAAGAATTTAATGAGATGATGAAGTTTATAGAGAAATATAAGATTAAACCAATTATGGATAAAGTGTATTCGTTGGAAGAAGCGACTCAAGCGTTAAGACGTATGGAACAAGGCGAACAATTCGGTAATATTGCACTTCGTATGTATTAAAAATATGATTTCTTAACTAGTATATTGAAGTAACTATGTTATGTATTCTACACATAAAAAGCATATGATTCATATTGTTTTAAAGGTTTTTCAGCTTTATACATAATTGGCCGTTATAATTAGTCTTAATATTGTCAAATAAGTGATAGTAAAATGAGAATTTGATGAGAAAAGTTTCAGCCCATTTTCATATTGATGTTGTATACTGTGTAAATCAAGAAAGCTTTTATGCAAGGAGAGAGTATTATGAATTACACAGTATTTCAATGGTTTAATAATTTTGCTGGATCGTCCAAACTATTAGATTCGCTAATGATCGCTATTACAAATAGTGCTGCATATGTAGCGATTTTATTTATGGTTATCTTATGGTTTAACAATGGAAAGAAAATTAATGCAATAAAAAAACAATATACAGTGTTATATACGACACTTTCAGTCATTATCGCATTACTAGTAAATGTTGTGATACATGCGGTATATTACCATCCACGTCCGTTTGTATCACATGATGTACATCAATTAGTACCACATGCAGCGGACTCATCATTTGTTAGTGATCATTCAGTACTTGTATTTTCAATTGCATTTGTATTTTTGCTTAGAGGAGAAAAACTTAAATATGTCGCTCTTATTTGGGCAGTATTAGTCGGTGTTTCACGTATGTACGTAGGTGTTCATTATCCTTTAGATATACTGGGTGCTGCTTTCTTAACATTTATCACAAGTGGCTTAGTAGTGCAAAGTACACGTACGTTTGAGCCGATAGCGAAATTTGTATTTAAAACGTACGCGTTGGTAGCGAAACGTATTCCTTTTTTAGCGAAATATAATCATTTAGCTTAATTTTATAAATAACTATTTGTAGGTTTGTTTGAAAGTTCTCCTTTGGAAATCCAGAGGGGAACTTTTTATTGTGCACAAGATAAGGGCCATAAGTATTAAAAGAGTGACAAAATAATACTGGGTTAGCATTAAAAGTCTTTATGAAATTTGTAATTTATAATAAACCAACCATCTAATGATGGAATATTCTTAAATTTCACGTACCGTAATATAAATAGATAAAAAAAATAGAAACAGAAACAATAACTACTTTCAGACTGTTTTAAAGGAATTAAAAGGAAATGTTCGAAACATATAGTAGTGAAAGTAAAAACTACATATTTGGTAGCACATCTTTGTAGTAATTAATGGTGAAAGAAAGGAGCGAAATATGCATAAACTTCAAACGAATAAAGGCGCGCGGTATTTTATGATTGCTTTTATTGTTTTGTTTCTTATTATGCTTTTACGTTTTTTCTATATTCAAGCAGTAGGAGTCGTGCAAAATGTGAATGTAAAGGATTTAGCAAATGAACAACATAATAAAAATGGTGTTTTGGAAGCGAATCGTGGCACGATTTATGATCAAACTGGAAAAGTGCTCGTTCAAGATTCAACAACGTATCGTGTTGTTGTGAATTTGAAAGGTAATGACAAAGTGAAAAATAAAGATGAAACTGCAGAGCAATTAGCTACTGCGCTTGAAATTGATAAAGAGGACGTATTAAAAAATTTCCATGAGGGGCGTACGCAAGTTGAAATCGGAAAAGTTGGCCGGAATTTGTCTAGGGAAAAGAAAGAACAAATTAAAAAATTGAAAATCCCAGGTGTTTCTTTTATGCCTGAGAAAGCAAGAGTGTATCCAAATGAAGATTTTGCATCTTATATACTTGGTTTTGCTAGACCAGACGATAAAGGAAATACAGAAGGGAAGTTTGGACTTGAAAAAAGTTTAGATAAATATTTACGCTCGACAAATGGGAATATAGAATATGTGGGAGCGCGAGGAGGTATCCCGCTTACAAATGATATAGGAAAAATAGAACCCGCTAAAAATGGAAATAACGTATATCTTACGCTTGATAAACAAATTAATAGTTTTTTAGAAGAAGCGATGAATAAGGCGCAAGAGCACTATGATCCTTCTATGTTAGTAGGTATTATAGCGGATCCAAAGACTGGGAAAGTTTTAGCTATGTCTAGTAAACCTAGTTTTAACCCTAATAAAGGGGATATTGAATACTTTTTAAATGATCCAATCGCAAATGCATATGAACCAGGTTCAACGATGAAAGTATTTACGTTAGCTGCTGCAATCAATGAAGGTGTATATAACGGGAAAGAATATTTTCAATCCGGCAAGTATTCAGTAGGTTCAGCGGATATAAAAGATCATAATGGTGGGTTTGGATGGGGATCTATAACATTTGATGAAGGTTTTGAAAGGTCATCAAACGTAGCTTTTTCTATTTTAGAAGATCAGTTATTAAAACCAAATAAATTTAAGCAATATATGAATAAATTTGGTTTTAACCAAAAAACGGGAATAGATTTACCTGGTGAAAGTAAAAATACTTTACTATTAAATACACAAATTCAACAAGTAACAACTTCTTTCGGACAAGGTTCTACAGTAACTCCAATTCAATTAATCCAAGCTGCTACGGCTATAGCAAATGACGGGAAAATGATGCAACCATATATCGTTGACAAAGTTGTAAATCCAACAAACAAGCAAGTTATTATGGAAAATCAACCGAAAGAAGTTGGCAATCCGATAAAAAAAGGGACTGCGGACAAGGTAAGAGACTTAATGGAGCGTGTTATTACGTCTTCAAAAGGTACAGGTACAATGTATAAAGTCGATGGTTACCCAATAGGAGGCAAGACAGGAACAGCCCAAATTCCGAATCCTGAAAATGGACGATATATGGAAGGAAAAGAAAATTATATTTTTTCATTTTTAGGTATGGCTCCAATTGATGACCCAGAGTTAATTGTATACTTAGCTATTAAGCAGCCAAAGTTAAAGGGAGATGAATATGGAGCTCAACCACTCGCTGAAATATTTAAACCAGTTGTGAAAAATAGCCTTGAATATTTAAAGGTGAAACCATACACAGAACAACAAATGGCCGATGCAACGAAAAAATCCCAATTAAAAGTGCAAAACTATGTGAATCAATCAATAGATACGGTAGAGAACAATGTGAAAAAAGAGAAACTCCAACCGATAATTTTAGGCGAAGGAAAAATAAAAAAACAATATCCGCAGTCTGGTGAAGTAATGAGTGAAGGTGATCGTATATTTTTATTAGGAAACAACGCAACAATGCCCAATTTACAAGGTTGGTCAATGCGTGATGTTATGTATTTTTCTAAACTATTAAAATTAGATTTAAAAACTTCAGGTACGGGATATGTAACAAATCAAAGTATTGAAAAAGGACAAGCTATACAAGAAGGCGATGCATTAGAACTAAAATTAGAACCACCGTTACAACCGTTAGCAGAGGCAAATACAAATTAATTCAAGCAATGTGAAGGGTCTATATACAATAGGCTCTTTTTTTTATAGAGTTTAGTAATTTCACGCACCGTAATTTTTATAAAAAATAATAAATAAGAAACTTAACAGTTACTAAAACAAAAAAACTTACATATATTGAAATTAGAACGATTGTTCAATTTTTTTGTATGAAATGACGGAAGGAGTCTACATTGAATAAAAGACGATACGATAGCGATTTAGCCAAAGAAATAATAGCAGAGAAGGCGACAGAATTATTTTCCTTAAAAGGATATACAAGAACTTCAATTGATAACATTGCAAAAGCCTCTGGTTATAGTAAAGGACATATATATTACCATTATAAAAATAAAGAAGAATTATTTGTTTATTTAGCTAAAGACAGTATGAGAAATTGGCACGATAAATGGGAAATAGCAGAAAAACAGTATACAAATGCTACTGGGAAATTATATGGGATAGCTAAATTTGTACTTTATAATTACAAAACGCCATTATTAAGAGCAGGACAAGAACTTGCCTCTGATCCGAGCGCGAACCCTTCTACAATTCAACAACTCTATGGTTTAGCTGTTATCCCTTTAAAAACATATCAAAAAATTTTGGATGAAGGTATACAAAGTGGTGAATTTTATATAGAAAATGTTGAGGATTCAAGTCTTTTATTAGGTTCATGGCTAGGTGGATTATGTCAATTCATTCATTCATTTGAAACAGAGAAATTAGAAGTTTTATTTAATGAAGCCATTACGATTTTTTTACTCTCTATTTCAAACAAACATGCGTAGCATTACAAGCGAATTAGAACGATTGTTCAAATCTTTACACTCGTCCGTTTTCATTATATGTATTAACAACAGGAGGTTTTTTATATGGATGAACAAAGAGTCGCAATTGTAACTGGCGGAGCTTCTGGTATCGGTAAAGCTTTAGCTATTCAATTAGCAAATAAAGATATATTTGTAATTATCGCAGATATTAATGAAACAAGTGGTCAAGAGCTTGTGAATAATATAAAAAATAATAATCAACTAGCTAGGTTCGAATATTTAGATGTTACTAACGCTGAATCCGTAGAGGAACTTATTATAAAAATAGTTAATGAGTTTGGTAGAATTGATTATATGTTTAATAATGCAGGAATTGCTATGTATGGAGAAGTATTCGATATGTCTTTAGATAATTGGAAACATATTATTGAAATAAATTTATTAGGAGTAATTTACGGGACACAATTGGCTTACCAATTCATGAAAAAACAAGGATTTGGTCATATCATTAATACTGCGTCTGCAACAGGTTTAGGACCTGCTCCACTTTGTACCGCGTACGCAACTACCAAACATGCTATCGTCGGTTTAACCACTTCATTACATTATGAGGCAGAAGAATATGGTGTAAATGTAAGTGTGCTTTGTCCAACTTTTGTAGATACACCCATATTTGAAAAATCAATTGCAATTAATATGAATAAGAGCCAAATTATAAAACAACTAAAAACAAATAAGCCGATTTCAGCAGACAAGTTTGCTGAAATTGCGCTGAAAGCTATTCATAAAAATAAATTAGTTATATGTCCAATGCCGTTAAAAAAAACAATGGATGTACTCTTCACTTTATTTCCTTATCTTCATAAAAAGCTAATGCGTTTCGTATGCCGAATTGGTCGAAAAGCAAAAATGAACCAACTGTAAATGTCTGATTATTTTTTATTTACAGTTAAATATAAATGTGATAATATGGAAAAATCAAATGCAGTGAAGAGAAGAGTAAATAAAATGAATTTTTCACAGAGAGCTCCATTTAGCTGAAAAGGAGTAAAAATTCTTTATTGAACCAAGCCTCTGAGCAGCACATCGGAACCTATTATTAGGGGGTGGTGTGACGGGAGCTCCCGTTATAGAGCTATGGTATAAGCATGAATTAGAGTGCAGTACCTGATAAGGTTAATATGGTGACATATTAACAAACTAGGGTGGCACCGCGATGATAAATCTCGTCCCTAAGACTAAAGTCTTGGGGGTGGGATTTTTTTATTGGTTAAAAATAATTTGGAAAGCGGGGCCGAAAATGAAAAACTTACTTAACGATTGGAAATATCCTTTATTATTACTGTCCGGAGTTGGTATTGCAAATTTAGGGGCATGGATTTACTTAATAGCACTAAACGTACTTGTCTATAATATGGGCGGTTCAGCCCTAGCTGTTGCTACTTTATATGTAATTAAACCATTAGCCGCTTTATTAACAAACGCTTGGTCAGGGAGTATGATTGATCGTTTAAATAAACGAAAATTAATGTTTCACCTCGATATATATCGTGCGGTATTTATCGCTATTTTACCTTTACTTCCATCACTTTGGATGGTTTATGTATTCGTATTCTTTATTAGTATGGCTAATGCAATTTACGAGCCAACTGCTATGACATATATGACTAAATTAATTCCAGTTGAGAAAAGACAACGTTTCAACTCATTGCGTAGTTTAATAGGATCTGGTGCATTTTTAATTGGCCCAGCGATAGCGGGAGTATTGTTAATAGCAAGTACACCAGAGTTTGCAATATATATAAATGCTATAGCATTTCTCTTATCAGGAGTAATTACATTGCTATTACCTAATCTTGATAAAAAATCCGATATGCATATATCAAATGACAAGTTATCTTTAGCTGTACTAAAAAAAGATTGGAACATCGTTTTAAATTTTAGTAAAAAATCTTTGTATATCGTTTTTGTGTACTTCTTATTTCAAGGGATGATGGTTTTAGCTACCGCAAATGATTCGCTTGAATTGTCATTTGCTAAAGAAGTTCTATTGTTAACAGATAGTGAATATGGATTTTTAGTTAGTGCCGGCGGGGCTGGAATTATTTTAGGAGCTATAACAAATACAATGTTATCTAAAAAATTAGCGCCTTCATTTTTAATTGGAATAGGATCATTATTCATTGCAATTGGTTATTTAATTTATGCTTTTTCAAATGGGTTCGTAATAGCTGCTATCGGATTTCTTATTTTATCTTTCTCTATGGCATATGCAAATACAGGATATTATACCTTTTATCAAAACAACGTTCCCGTTCACATAATGGGACGGATTGGAAGTATATATGGACTAGTAATTGCCGGCATAACCATTTTGATTACGATTCTATTCGGAGTTGCAACTCAATTTATTTCTATACAACTTGTAGTTATTGTAGGATCATTGGTAATGTTACTTATAACTATTATATTGTGTGTGTTTACTTTATTACCTTCAAAATCCAAGGTATATCATGCTGAATCATTAGATTCCAAATAATTTTTTCTTCCATTTTTTAATTAGTATACATCACTAGAGGATTCTTCCATCTATATATTGAATAATAATTAGGTGGAAGAATCTCTTCTGCATATGACGGTGACAAATATGATTAATGCAAAGGATATAGTCCAGAAAATTATTATATCTAGATTTAGATTGTTCAATTGATTATATGTCTAAAGCAACGAAGTAGGAGTTGAAAAATTAATAAAAATATAGAGGGAGCTTTTAGATTACATGGATATTAAGATTAGAGCATATAAAAAATCTGATGAAACCGGTTGGGTACGTTGCCGTGTGTTATCTTTTTTAGATACAGCATATTACGATAACGTATTTAGAGAGAAAGAAAAATATGAAAATCCTGCAATTGAATTAGTAGCTGTATACGAAAATCAAATTGTGGGTTTAATAGATATTGAATATGAATTAGAAGAACGTACGGTATGTTCAAGAGGGACAGGTCTTGGCGGCATGATTTGGCATATTGCAGTTCATCCGGATTTCCGTAGAATGAAAATTGGTAATCAACTATTAAATGAGGCAGAAAAGTTAGCGAAAGAACTTAACCTAAATCGCCTGGAAGCATGGACTAGGGACAACCTATGGGTACATGGATGGTATGAAAAGAACGGATTTGTAAACGTAGATTCGTATTTACACGTATATAGCGATCATACAGACGAGATAAAAGGTGTAATGAAAAGTAATATTGATCAGTTATATCCGGTTCAAACATTTGCTCATTATACAGGTGAAAATAAAGAAGACATAAGAAAACAATTTAAACGAGTTCATGATTGTTTTTGTTTTGAAAAACATTTTAGTTGACTAGAAAACCTTTATTTTATAAATAACGGTACTAAAGACGTACGGGTAAAAAGTACGTCTTTTTATTTTTTAAAATAATGCTTCAGACTGATGGGAAATCAAATTCCACATCATACAATTGAAAGGAGTTATCGTATTTCAATTATGAAATGAAAAGAAGAGAATATAATTTTTAAAGGCAAACAACTATATAGGAGGACTTTAAATGGATATTGTACTTGTTATTCTTATTATTGTTTTGCTGCAAGGGAAAGAGCGAAAAATCAAAATAAATCGCATTTGGCTTGTTCCAGTTTTGTTGGGCTTTGTAACAATCCAGTCCATTATTCATATGGGACAAATAACTTTGCTGCAAGGACTATTATTTGTTGCAATGCTTGGAATTGGCTTAGGTTTTGGCATTATACGCGGAAAAGTTTTAACATTTCGATTAGATAGTGAAACGGGTCATGTATTACGAAAAGGAAATTGGTTAAGCACAATGATTCTTCTTGTTATTTTAGGTGCGAAAATTGGAATTAAGCAAAGTATGTTTTCAGGTAGTACACATTCCACATTAATGGTTGTAACGAATGCCTTTTTATGTATTACATTAGGTACGGTAATAAGTAGACGATATTATATCTGGAAAAAATATAATGAGTTAATACAAAAAGTGTAAATACATTTATCCCTTGTTTAACAATGCTGTGAACGGTAATACTAAATAACATTGAACTTTTATAACAAGGGATGATCATATGATATTCATTTACACTGATTTCGGCGGAACACATTCAACTGCACTCGCTGCAGCTTATCATTTAAATAAATTGCCAACTGACCGTAAGTTAACGAAAGAAGAAATATTAAATGTAGATTACTTTAATAAATTGAAAACCGAAGATATGGGGAAAATTATTTTTCATGGAATAGATGAAAATGGTAATCCTGTATATACAATTGGGTGCGGGGCATCTAAAGTCGTTGTACCTGCGATGAAGCATTTAGGAGAGATTTTGCAAAAACATTATCAAAGTCATGAAAAGATCGTTTTTTCTAATACATCACCAACTGTACCTTTACCAATGACTTTTGGCGGTCTGTTTTCTAGAAGATTTCATATTGACTTTATTGGTGTACCACTACTCGTATGGGGTGCAAAACTTAGCTGTGATAACATACAAAGACTTGTTAGTTATACGAAAGAAGCAGGTCGCTTGACGAACGATTATGTTGTGATTTTAGATAATGAAACTTTTAAATAATGTATGAGAAAAAGAAAATCGAGCAAATTTCTTGATTTTCTTTTTAATTTGTGAAAAAGACAAGAAATATTCACATTTATCATCTATCTACTATAGCCAAAACAATAAAGTCCTGTTACTATTACAGGGATATTCTCTTTTCATAACATAAATATATAGAAAAATTAGAAAAGAGGAATTGAATTAAGGGAGGAACAACATGAAGCGTGTTGCTTGGATTACTGATAGTACAACTGCGAGTTTTACAACAGAAGGAGATAACTTTGTTATCCCAATTGAAGTTATTATTGATGGTGTGTCGTATAAAGATTGTGAAGAAGGTGTGCGCGAGCGCGTTTATAATGCTTTAAACGAAGGTAAAACTGTCACTACATCACAACCTAACATAGGGGAAATGGTAGAGTTATTTTCGAAATGCAAAGAAGAATATGAAGAGGGATTTGCAGTTGCTATTAGCGGAAAAGTAAGTGGAACCTATCAAAACATGAAGTTAGCTGCAGAAATGGCAGGTTTCCCATTAACGGTATTAGATAGCGAAACAACAAGTTATCCAATGGATGAACTAATTAGAAAAGCGAAATCGTTATACAATGATGGTATGACTTTACAAGATATACACAAAACATTAGTAGATGAAAAAAGAAGACCTTTCCACGTATTCCCGAAAAGTTTAAAGGGTCTTTACGCAAGTGGACGTGTAAAGGGAGTTCAATTTTTACTTGGGAGTTTATTAAGTGTTAACTTAATATTAGAAGTAAAAGGTGGCGAGCTTTTACTTGAAAAGAAAGTTCGCAAAATCCAAAAATGTCGAGAATACATTAAAAATGAACTTGAAAAAGAATTACCAAAAGTACTTCACATGTTCCATGCTAACGATAAACCTGGAGCTGAAGAATGGATTGCAGATATTAGACAAGCATTCCCTGAAATGGATTTCAAACTATATCCATTACCAATTTCATTTGCGGTACATGCAGGTGAAGGTACAATAGCAATTAGTTATTAAGAAGAAAACCCGTGAATGATTCGCGGGTTTTTTTATTTGAAAATGGGGACACACCATGTCTATATTAAGCAAAAGAATTCATTTTATTGTTTCCAGGACTAACCAATCACTCGACTTATTTAAAAATATAAACCTTTTCCTACTGGCTGAACAGTTTCTAGTACAATATCAACCATTTCTTCATTAAGCAGGGTCCTTATAATCCAAGCTGAAAGTTCTTGAGCAGCAAAACAACCCGCAGCAGTTGAAATATTTCCTTCGTTTACGAAACTTTTTTCAATAACCTCTACGCCAAATTCTTTAAGTTGTTCTACTGCGGATGGATATGTAGTTGCTTTTTTGCCAGTTAGCAATTTTTTAGCTCCTAATAGTAGTGAACCAGAACACATAGATCCTATTAATTGTCTTTGAGGATCTACATGAATGCTATTAATATATTCTTGGTTTTTATATAAATCTTGTACACCTTTACCGCTTGCAAATATTACAGCGTCAGCAGAAGGAAGATCAAATATACTTCCTGTCATGGGAATACGTAAGCCAGACATGGATATATGAGTTTTTTCCGTTCCTAAAAGCTGGACATCCCAATCAGAAATACCACCAACTAAACGTACACGATTTAATAAATCCCATGGTAGAAAAACATCAATATCAGTAAAGTTATCGAAACAGACTATTGCAATTGTCATTTTCTAATCCCTCATTCCGTATGTATATCCCCTTATTTAGAATATAAACTCCTCCTTTTTATTTTCTATATTAAGTTATAAATTCCTGTATATCCTATACGTTCTATACGATGGAAATTTAATTAAATAAAAGGATTATACACCTTATAAAATATGTGGTATTCAAATACCCCATACATAACGTAAATAATGTTGTTTCAAAAGTTTAAAGGGTTTTTAAATATAAAAATAGAAATCTGTATAAAAAAATATTTAAATGGTAGGGATATTATGAAAATCGGTAAGTTTGGAGAAGTAAATAACTTAAGTATTGATACAATTAGACATTATATGGATCTTAGTCTCATTATTCCTGAAAAAAAGGGAGGACACTATTTTTTTGATGAGTATTGTCAAACAGATTTAGAACTCATTTTATATTACAAAGATTTAGGATTTAGTTTGAATGAAATTAAAGAACTATTTTTTTATAAAAATTTAGCGAAATCTATGAATTACGAAAAAGATACTTTTTACCAATCTTTATTTAAACTGAAATATGACAAGATGGAACAGGAAATAGAACTTTTAGAGGAGAAACGGGATAAATTAAAGGGAGTGTTACATGATTTATTATTAACAAATGAAACTTCTAATTCAATTATAGGGATAGATTTAAGTGTACTACATTTACTTACATGTTCTAAGTGTAGCGAAAAATTAATTCTTCAAGATGGAATTATTACTAACAATCAAATTACTGAGGGGAAGTTAATTTGTGATTGTGGTGAAGAATATATTATTACTTCAGGAATTATAACTGCGGGTAAATTATTTAAAGCAAATGAGCTGACGTCACTTGATGATACTATTTCGGATTATATTCATGAAACGGATACTGCTTTTTTAGAAAATATACAGAAGGGAGGAGAATGGGCGAAAAAGAAACTAATGCAGCTAGATTTAAATAATAAGATACTACTGGATTTAGGATCCGGCCTCGGATTCTTTTTACGGAATAGTTATGAAGAACTACCGGAAGATTGTTTATATATTGCTGTTGATCGAGATTTGAATAAACTTTTATTTTTAAAAGATGTAATTGAAAAAAGAAATCCTAAAAGAAACATTTTATTTATCTGTGCTGATTTCTTAAACATCCCTATTCAAAAAGATTCTGTTGATATTGTAATTGATCAGTCTGGTACAAGTAATTATAGTTTTGAACATGAGGCTTTTTTATTACACGAATTAAATTCGCTTTTTAAACACGATTGTTATTTATTAAGCTCATTTATTTTATTTAATAAATTCAGTATAAATAGCCAAATTACAACTAGATTTCGAGAGAATTTTAAACTTTCAAAAGTAATGAAAGAAATTCATAATCTAAGGTTTCAATCCATTGATGAACGAACGTCAAATTATTTGGAACGGGGCGGAAAATACGAGGATTTCTTTGTTCAAGGAGAAGAAATTTATACATATTCATTTTTCGGAAAAAGATGGGGTTAACCCCATCTTTTATTTATTTTCCCTTCAAACTTTTCAAATCGTACATATTGCGATTGGGTTGACCCGAGAACTTACAATGTACGTAACACAAAATTAGGCAGGGGGAAAAGTTATGGCAAGTTTACGATTACATATGGAAAATAAAAAAAGAAACCAAGAGTTAAGAAATATTTGTTTATATTCAATTGCAAAAACAGTATCACTATTCGGTAGCTCTATTTATAGTTTTGCATTAGGATTGTATGTTTTACAAATAACTGGATCTGCGTTAAATTTCGCGATTACGCTCATATTAGGAACAATTCCAATGATTGTTATGAATCCATTTGCCGGTGTAATTGCTGATAAGGTTGATAAAAAGAAACTCGTCGTTTGTATGGACGTACTAAGCGGATGCTTATTAATAACTGTTTATATATTAAGCAGCTATTATGGTTTAAACTTATTCATCGTTTATACTACTACCTTTCTTATGACAGTATTTACAACATTTTTTGGAATAGGGTTAGAGGCTGCAAAACCAAATATCGTCTCTAAAGAGAGACTAATGAGTCTTAACTCTATAAGTAAAATTATCGACTCTATATCTTTAATTCTAGGACCTATGTTAGGAGGCATTGTTTTTGCGGTCTTTGATATGAAAACTTTTATAATTATTAACGGTATTTCATTTATCCTTTCGGCTATATCCATATTGTTTATAAACTTTAAATTGTGTGAGCGATACATAAATGAGGAATGTTCAATTAGAGAAATTCATTTTATTAAAGATATAAAGGAGGGATGCTCTTACTTAATGGAGCGGGAAAGCCTAAAAAATACGTTTCGTATTTTAATTTCATTTAATTTTTTCCTTGGATTTGCTGTAACTGTTCCATTGCCATACATTATTAATACAGTTCTCAACCTTAGTTCTAAACAATTTGGTTTGATTCAAGGGACTTTCCCGATAGGTATGATAGTTGGTGCAATGTTAGTGAAAAAGATAACGAATCGTTTTTCTTATTCCTATCTATTGAAAAAAATAAGTTTTATGTTGGCAATTTTTATGATAGTTTCAGGTGCCCCAGTCCTATTCAAAAGTATTGAAGTTAATAATATTGTATTTGTTACTATGTATTGCGCTATTATGTTCTTTTTAGGGCTAATGATAGCATTAATCGATATCCCTTTAATTTATTTTATGCAAAGAGAGATTCCAGATGAATATAGGGGCAGAGTGCTTAGTATTGGATTAAGCGTAGGTAAAATGATGCAGCCGATAGCACTGGCATTATCAGGTCTATTATTAAATCATATTCCAGCCTACACACTTCCAATTGGAGGAGGGATCGTATTTCTTATTTTGAATCAGGTTTACTCAAATAAATTGAATTTAGAAATTCATTCAAAAGGGTATAGTGTTGAACGTAATTAAATAATATGGAAAAAGCGCAGGATCATCATCCTGCGCTTGTCTATCGTAATTCAGCTGTTTTTCTAATAACAATCTTATCAATATCGTCTTCTTCATCACCAATAAATAACCCGCGTTCTTTTAAGTACGCTTCAAAATATAAATCTGCTTCTGCACGTTCATCATATGGTTTTACAGATAGAACGAAACCTAATTTGTTTTGTTCCTCTAAATGAGAAGTGGAAATGTAAGCTGGTACATTGTGTCGTAAAAAGAGTTCTTTAACCGGAATAATCATATCTTTCATTAATTTCGTTAACATACCCATCTCAAACTCGAAATTAAAGCGATCTATACTACATAAATCGGCGAATACTACACCGATAAAACCTGTATTAAATACTTCTTGATATTCTACGTCTTCGTCATGATTACCGTAAAAATTCTTTTCGATTAAATAATTTACAAAATAAGCAACACCGTCACTTTGTTCAAATGGTTTCGTTGAAAGAACAAAGCCGATTTTCTTTTGTTTATGTAAATATACACATGACATATATGCTGAAATGTTATGTTCCTTAAATAGAGAACTTGTTGCCCCAGAGAGACCATCTAATACGTGATGAACAATTTGAAGTTTTTTACGAGCGAAATAATAGGATTTCTTTTGTAACTCCAATGTATCAATAAAGACAGAGCCGATAAAGCCTGTATTTGAAATGATAGGTGTTTGCTTTTTTCTTCCTCTGCGCTTTGCTTGAGCCATTGTAAAAATCATCCCTTCATGTACAATTAAAATAAAAAGAACGTTTGTTCGTATATTTATATTTTACTATTAAAACGCTATAAAGTAAAGGGTTTTTGACGAAAAAAACAACAAAAAAGACACCTGCAAAAGGTGCCTTAAACGCTGTGGGGAAGAGGGTTCATCCCCACAATTTATATTATGATACAGAAACAATCTCTTCTGTATCTTCTACATCTAAATGACAGTCCATTGTACGAACATCTTGATCTTCATGACTTCCGAAATAAATAGTAATTTTCATATGTATCGCTCCTTTATTCTAGGAATACCTAAAATAATTACTAGTAATGATAATATTTATTATATACCACTTTTTTCATTCCGACAACGTTATATCATTTTTTATTCTTTAAGGGCGCAAAGAGTAATGTAAAGAGATATTTTTATAGAAATAGGTACATTTCTTATATGTTATATTTAATACTGAAGTATTCGAATACAAATTTTATAAAAGGAGCAAAATGGATGAATTTTAAACAGTTACTAATAGATAATTTTACATATAAAACTTCATATATTGCGCGGCAGGCACAGGGAATGAATGTGAAAGAAACGAAGGATTACATTGCTGTCGACTGTGGTTTACCTGCAGATACATTTAATATCATTACTTTACTAAACAATAATGTAACAGAAGGGATCGAGAAATTATATAAAGAGGTAAACAACTATAATCAAAAGAAATTTCCAATGAGTGTTTGGTTTTGGGATGATAGGTACGAGCAGACTATAAAAAGCGAATTAATAAAACTGGACTTAAAAGAAGCAGAACAAAATATTGCAATGGTCGCAGAATTAAATACAATTCATCCGACAATAAACATGCCAGAAGGTTTTACAATACAAAAAGCATCTTCACCAGAACAAATTAAAAAGTTTGGAGAAACGTTAGCTAATTTGTTTGGTTCATCAGAGGAAGGTATACATGTACAAGCATTCTACAATCAAACTGCTTCTTTCGACTTATGGAATAGTGGGAATATGAACCTATACTTAGGACTTTATAAAGATGAAGTCATATCGGTTGGTTCATTAGTATGTACAAAAGATAGTATTGGTATTTATGATATAGCAACGAAAGAAGAAATGAGAGGAAAAGGATTTGGTTCTACTATGTTTCATTACTTGCTACAAGAAGCAAAGGCATTAAACGTTGCTCAATGCGTATTACAAGCTTCACCTGATGGGATTAATATTTATAAAAAGGCCGGTTTTCAATCTGTTGGACAAATGACTGTATTTGAAAATCGACATTTATTTGAATAAATTATTCAAGCCAAATTGCTTTCATGTAGGAGTTAATAAATCATTATGAAAAAGATATATATCGTTACAATACTTTGCATCTTTATAGTAATAGGTACTTTTGTTTTTCATAAAGTAAATGAACGTAAGTACACGAAAGCTATTAATCAATCAACTCATATAAAAAACATTGCACATAGAGGAGCTTCTGCGTATGCACCAGAACATACAATAGCAGCTTATACATTAGGACAACAATTAAAAGGAGATTATATAGAAATAGATCTCCAAATGACAAAAGACGGATATTTAGTAGCTATGCATGATGAAACATTAAATCGTACTACAAATGGTACAGGACTAGTCAAGGAACATACATTAGAAGAAATAAAGCAACTAAATGCAGGCTCTACTTACAATAAAAAGTATCCAAATTTAGCAAAGAAAGAATATGAAAATGCTAAAGTTCCAACACTCGAAGAAGTAATTGAAGTGTTTGGGCATGACGCGAACTATTATATTGAAACAAAATCACCTGATGAATATCCAGAAATGGAAGAAAAGTTATTAGAAATTATTAATCACTATGAAATACAGGATAAAGTTATTATTCAATCATTTAGTGAAGAAAGTCTGCAAAAAATTCATAATTTAAATGTTAATATACCCCTGGTGCAATTATTATCCTATAAGAAGGCAGTTCAATTAACTGAATTAGAGATAAAAAAGTATAAAACATATTGCATTGGTCTTGGAATGAACTATAAATATATTGATTCAGCTTACGTAAAGAAAATAAAGAAACAAGGATTAGAAGTTCATCCATTTACTGCAGATAATGAAGCAGACATGAAAAAGTTACTATTATGGGGAGTTGACGGGATGTTTACGAATTATCCGGATCGATTACATTCATTATTAAAGTTTTAATTAAAAGAAACTGTTTTTAACGTAATAGTTTATATAGGTTTTCGAGTAATATATAATTAAATTAATCTAGTTAAACTAAAAAGGAGTGTAAGTAGGATGAATATATTAGCTGTTGTCCCACGCCTCTATGTTTCAGACTTACAAACTCATCTAGAATTTTACAAAATACTATTAAAGCAAGAAAAACCACACGAATTTCAAATGAACGGAACGCATGTGATTAGATTTACAAATTTACTTTTAATTGAAGAATTAAAAGAAACAATTAAGAATCATGTTGCTGCAACGATTGTAATTGATGATCTCAACGAAGTAAAAGAACTAATCTTAAACTATAACGGCGTAATGATTACTGAACCAATACAAGTACCCACAGGTATGAAAATGATAATTCGTCATCCAGATGGTAATATCATTGAATACATAGAGCCGACATTGAAATGAAATATGAAAAAGACGTGAAGAAGAATCCAATAAGCATATTGGATTCTTTTTTTGCTAGTTTTACGAACCGAACGCGAAAGAATACGACATTGGGTATTATTTTTCATAAGTTTAGTCAGAAAGTAACGAAAATGTAATGAATTTTAACTACGCTTTTTATATTTTTTTGATACACTGGCTACGAGAGGAATACCGATTAATGTAGGTAAAAACCAAAACCATATAGGTGGCAGTAAATTAATTATGGGAATATGAATACCGACGTTTACTAAAAGTGCGGTTACCGCACCTATATAAGAACCTAACATACCTCTAATATGGTGGTGGATCCAATTTTTCCAGCGTTTTTTTCTTGCAAGGTAGCCATAAATCGCAAAAGCATAAGAGAAAATTGCTACATAAAATAAATATGCGATTTTATCCCAGTTTATAATGGATAATATAATTGCAGTGAGGGTAATGACAACATAGGATGCATGATATATTTCGCCCCATTCCGTATGTTTCCCTTTCTTCTTTTGAGCAACCATCGCCACAATACCGGTAATTAAACATATTGTTCCAAATAAAATGTGGATGGTCAAAAGAACATTGAAAATACTCATAATAATTCCTCCTTTTTTATTTCTATAGTATTGCAGTATAGGAGAAAAGTTGAAACATATCGTTTATTCGTCTTAATATATTGAAATAAAGGTACTCTTAGAACAAATTTTCTTGAATTTAGTGAGTCACGTATTACGTGAAATGAAGGAGAGACTTCCATGTTTACATCTATTACATATTTACAATCAGGGAATGACAAGCAACAAAAGGTTTATGATGTTTTGAATAAACTAAACATCATGGAGGATTTAGCTTTATATAATCCCGTTCTTTGCGGGACTATACCTATAAGAATTGATACGCTTCAATCTGACTTAGATATAGTAATGGAAGTACATAACTTTGATGTTTTTGAACAAGAAATGAGATCTTTATATGGTTCTTATGAAGGATTCAAAATAAAAAAGAAAAAAATTAAAAATACCGAATCGATAAAGGTGAATTTTAAATTTGAAGGTTTTGATTTTGAATTATTTGCCCAGCCTAAGCCAGTGCGTAACCAAAATGCGTATAGACATATGATAGTAGAACACATGTTATTAATGCAGCATCCACATATAAGGGAAGAAATTATTCGCTTAAAAGAGAAAGGTTTAAAAACAGAGCCTGCTTTTGCTCAAGTATTAAACATTGTCGGGGATCCTTATGACGAACTTATTTTATTGGGACAGGAAATGAGATTGTGGTAAATAAGATATACAAAAACTCCTCCATAGAAAAAGAGGAGTTTTTGTTATGCCATTAGCTTACGAATTAATTCACTCAACAATTTAATCCCGTTAGTGATTTGTTCAGAGGAAGCATATCCATACGATAAACGTATGTACTGATCTGATTCTTCTTCATAGATACGTCCTGGGTTTAATAGAACCCCTTTTGATAGAGCCTCTGAAAATAATTTCTTCATCGGAATGCTAGGTACTACCTTTAGCCATATAAAAAATCCACCACTAGGAATATCCCACGTTGCAACATCTGCACAATACTTATTTAAAGCCCGTATCATGATTTGTCTTCGTTCTTTTAGTTGAATTCTTACGTTTGCAACATGTTCCTCATAAAAACCTTTATTTATCCATTCGGCAGCAACCCTTTGAGATAATGAACTCGATCCATAGTCTGTTTGCATTTTTATATCTGACAATCTATCAATAACTGGTTCAGGTCCAATAATCCATCCAATTCTAAGTCCTGGGCTAAGTGTTTTAGATAGGCTACCAACATATAATACATGTCCATGTTTATCTATCGACTTTAAAGGGACTGGAGGTGGTTCATCAATCCATAACTCGCGATAAATATCATCTTCAATAATAGGTAACTGTTCCTTTTCACATATTTTTATTATTTCTTTTCTTCGCTCTTTAGACATTAATATCCCTGTTGGGTTTTGAAAACTAGGGATAGAATATAAAATGTTTTTCTTTTTACTATATTTAATGCGTTTTAATAATTCGTTAGGTAAAACACCGTGATGATCCATAGCTATACCAGATAAATTTATATTTGCTGATTGAAATACATGAAGTGTATATAAGTAAGAAGGTTGTTCAAGTAAAACAGTTGATTCTCTATGCAAAAGACCAATTGATATTAATTGCAATGCTTGTAATGCACCAGAGACGATTAATATAGAACTCGGTGACGTATGTATTCCGAATGATTTTACGTATTTACTTATTGCTTTACGTAACGGATAAAACCCTTTTTGTTCTTCGTATCCAAAATAATCTAATTCCTCACTTACTTTTTTCATAATGGACTGCATCGTTTCTAACGGAAAAAGATGAGGAGCAAGTTCGCCTTTACTAAGATGGATAAGTTTGTTATTTGCTTCTGCCTCATTTATTTCTCGTACCATTAACTTGCTTGGTTTATGAATACCGGCCTTTACATATTCACTCCAATCAGGTGGTGGATTCGTTGCTAATAATGACCATGTATTATTCGTTACAATTGTTCCTGCTCCAATTTTCCCTTGAATCAGTCCATCAGCCATAAGTTCATCTAGTGCAGTTATTACAGTGCTACGATTTACTTCAAATGATTTTGCTAACTGCCTTTGACTAGGGATCTTACTTCCAATTGGCCACTCTCCATTTTCAATTTTTTCTTTCATATAATCTACTATCTGCCGATACTTAGGCAGTTTTTTACTATTTGTCATAAATAAACTCCCCTCGTTCACTTAAAAAATGCCAAGTGGTTGGTTTTTACGATAAGTAACTGGTTGAAGACATTGTATCAACTATTAAATATGATGAAAAGAAATAATTGGTAATTCGAAAATGGTTGGTTTATTAGGGAGGGAGAGACAACATGCATAATAAAAAATGGGATTTACGCATTATATGCGCTCACGTTTTTACGATTCTTATATGGGGATCTGCTTTTCCGGCAATTCGTATGGGGCTTTCATCTTATACACCTGAGCATCTGACTTTACTACGTTTATTAATCGCTTCATTTATACTTCTGTTGTTTTCTTTTATTTACAAGTTACGAATACCGGATTTAAAGGATATCCCAGCAATTTTTATATTTGGTGCTTTAGGATTTACTTTTTATCACATCGCATTAAACTATGGTGAAAAAACAGTAAATGCTGGATCGGCAAGTTTAATCGTTTCCGTCACACCTATAGTAACGGCAATTCTTGCTTCTATTTTTTTGAACGAAAAAATGAAATTAAACGGTTGGATCGGTGGTGTAATTAGTTTTATAGGAATTGCTCTCATATCATTTAGCCAAGGAGATGCTATTCAATTAAATAGTGGGGGATTATTTATATTATTAGCAGCGACTTCAGAAAGCTTATATTTTGTTTTCCAAACTTCTTACCTAAAAAAGTACGGCTTCTTACCATTTACGATATATACAATTTTATCTAGTACGGTATGTATGCTTATTTTCTTCCCGGGAATGTATACAGAAATACTAGCAGCTCCTCTTGAAGTGAATATGAGTGTTATATATTTAGGTTTATTTCCAACAGTACTCCCATATATCGCATTGGCTTATATCATATCTCATTCTGGTGCTGCTGAAGCAACAAGTTCTCTATATTTAACGCCAGTAACTGCATGTTTCGTTGCTTGGATATGGTTAGGAGAAGTACCGACTTTTGTTTCAATAATTGGTGGGGGGATTACTATACTTGGAATTTTGATTGTTCATATACCAGTATTAAGAAAAGAAAAACATAGGAATCTAGCAAATGATCAATCCGTATAATGTAATTCAATTATAATTTTATGATACTTTTTCATATAGTTTCTTTCTTATGTTGATAAATATAATATTTTGTATTTTAGTTAAATATTGTATGTTGTATTTTATGTAGTAAGCATTTTAAAAGGAGCTGACAACATAGAGCATTTTATGAATTTACAGGTGATAAAACTTGGCTTACTGTTATTAATAATTTGTACGATGTTTATACACAATTTAGTAATAAGTACTCTCCAAATACAGGACTTATTTCAGATTTCGTTGTAAAAAACCCACCACAACCCGCACCTAAAGACTTCTTAGATGAGTCAGAATATACAAATGCATATTATTACAATGCTAGTCGGGTACCATTGAGAATTGTAATGGACTATGCGATGTACGGCGAGAAAAGAAGTAAAGTCATTTCTGATAAAGTCTCTTCATGGATTCAAAATAAAACGAATGGAAATCCTTCTAAAATTGTGGATGGTTATCAATTAAACGGATCTAATATTGGTAGTTATTCAACTGCTGTATTTGTTTCACCGTTTATTGCTGCAAGTATAACGAGTAGCAATAATCAAAAGTGGGTAAATAGCGGTTGGGATTGGATGAAGAATAAGAGAGAAAGCTATTTTAGTGATAGTTATAATTTATTAACTATGTTATTTATTACAGGAAATTGGTGGAAACCTATACCTGATGATAAAAAAATACAAAATCAAATAAATGATGCAATTTATGAAGGATACGATAATTAATTAAATTTGAGAATGGTTACTTAAGAAAGGAATTAGCATACGCTAGTTCCTTTCTTAATATTTTGTAAAACATTATCCATTCAAAAATTCGCATAGATATACTTGCTTTTTTCATATACATAGTTATTGATGACGCTATGTTTTTGTGAGGGGAGAGTATTTCTTGGAAAAAGTATTATTTTTCGGAGACCCAGGTATTGATGACTCATTTGCCATTATGTATGGTTTACTGCATCCCGAAATTGAAATTGTCGGTATTGTAACCGGATACGGAAATGTTGAGCATATACATGCTGCACATAATGCAGCGTATATTTTACAGTTAGCAAATAGACAAGACATTCCTGTCATTAGTGGTGCAACAAAACCACTTACAGAAGAAATCACTACGTACTATCCTGAAATTCACGGAGCAGAAGGATTAGGGCCCATCCATGTTCCAGAAAATATATTATCTATTCCAATATATAATTTCGGCAGTATTGCTGCGATTCTTATAAAGTACGGAAAAGATTTAACGATTGTTGATGTAGGAAGATCTACCTCGTTAGCAATTGCTTTTAATTTATGGAATGATTTAATGCTAAATGTAAAAGGAATCTATTTCATGGGTGGTGTTTTTTTAGAAGTAGGAAACGTTACGCCATTAGCAGAGGCAAACGTGTATGGGGATCCTATAGCAAGTAAAATTGTTTTCCATCAAGCAAAGAATTTATTCATATTCCCTTTAAATGTAACAAACAAAGCTGTGTTAACACCAAATGTATTTAACTATATTCAAGCTAATACAAAGAATCCATTTCATATGATAATGAAACCAATGTATGATTACTATCTATCCGCATACAAAAAACTTAATCCATCTATGGAAGGACCTTTGCTACATGATGTGGTTGCAATAAGTGGATTAGTAAATCCAAGTTTTTTTGAATTTGTGCATCGTACAGTAAATATAGATACATACGGAGATACGAAAGGACAAACATTTGCTGATTTTCGCCATAGCTCTATATCTGAAGGAGCCCATATAGCATTAGAAATAGATGAACAAAAATTCATTCAAGATTTTATAAAAACCATGTTATAAGTTGGTGTCGACAAAGGGAATTGTTTCACTACGTTGAATATAAACATACATCCTCTATATAAGGGAGCTTACAATATTGAATGTCCAGTTAAAGGTTGTTACGAGAGAAAATTGGGAAGAAGCATTAAAGCTACAAGTTAAAGAAAATCAGTTGAAATTTGTTCCATCCGTAGCAGTTTCACTTGCTAAAGTATATATAAAACCAGATGGTGACAATGTAGAGTACATGCCATTTGTGATATATGATGGCGACCATATGGTTGGTTTTATTATGCATGCTGTTGTAAGAGAGACATCGGATATGTATTGGATTAACGGATTTATTATTGATCAATCGCAGCAAGGTAACGGTTATGGAAAAGCGGCATTACAAGAAAGTATATACTTAATAAAAAATACGTTTAAGGCATGTAAAGAAATTAGATTAACAGTACATAAAGATAATATCTCTGCTAAGAAACTATATGAACGTTATGGTTTTCAATCATTGGGACATGATTATGATGGCGAACAAGTATATCGCTTATTCGTTTAATTATTATGTAATAAAGGTGTGAAATGAATTATGCAATTTACTGAAGTGAAAATTGAAGTATTTATCCCTGAAGAATACATTGAAATGTTGAGGAATGAGTTAAATAAAATTGGTGCTTGTAAAACGGGAGAATATGATCATTGTCTGTCCTATAGTTCTGTGAAAGGATACTGGAGACCGTTAAAAGACGCATCGCCTTTTAACGGGGAAATTGGTCAGATTTGTGAAGGGCAAGAATGTAAAATTGAAATAAAGTGCAAACGGGATCTTGTAAAGGATGCACTTGAAGTCATTAACAAAATTCATCCATATGAAACACCTATGATTTATATTATCCCAATATTAAATGACTATTTTAATCAAATATAAAGTAAATGAATGGGAGGAATAGCAATTGAAAAATAAATTTCATCATATTGTACGAGCTGTTATGATTAAGGATGAAAAATTGTTAGTAGCTGAATATATTGGCCATCATTATTTTTTACCAGGTGGTCATGTTGAAGTTGGCGAATCAGCTGAGAATGCATTAATAAGAGAACTACAAGAAGAACTCGGAGTAAATTGTAGTATAAAACAATTTTTAGGAGTCATAGAAAACCAATGGCAAGATAAAGAAGTTCTTCACCATGAAATCAATCATATTTTTGAGATAGATTCACAAGAGTTACATATTGATTTCATACCAAAATCTAAAGAATCTCATTTAGCGTTTCACTGGATTGATTATAATCAAGATGCTTTACATACTTATAAAATCATGCCAGTACCTTCAGTTAAAGAGTTACTAGAAAGAAAATTAAGTGATGAACTACTAAACTGTTGGATTAGCAATTTTTAAACGCCTCTATCAATAGTAAATCTGTCCGCCAAAAGGAAAATAAGAAAATAGGCTAAAAAACAAGGTACATCACCTAGTGTAAGTTCATATTTTGTTGATGTACGCATTTAGTCTATAGTCTTGTTTCTACTTTATTTACAAAAATTTATTAACTTTCATATTTGGACGGAATTTACATTAATAAATGGAGGGTTTCATAATGAATCAGTTTCAACAAGAACTACAATCATTAAACCTTAATGATTTTCAAACTGGTAATGTTGTTTATTGGGATCAACAACAAAATCAATATCCGTATTATTACATCCAAGGCGATGTACGTCGTTGCGGTGGATGCGGAGGTTGTGGCGGACGCTGCGGTGGTTGTGGCGGCAGATGTGGTGGATGCGTAGGTTGTGCAGGATGTTTCGGTTGCTTTAATTGCTGGAACTGGTGGATCATTTAGGTATAGAAGATCAAAACTATTTTACATGAAAGAAAGGTGTGAAAATTATTTTGCACTTTTCTTTCATGCTGTAATTTTGTATTAGTGTTAAGGGGGATTCATTTGTATACATATGATAAGTTGATTTCTTGGGTAGAGAATATAAAAGAAAAAAATCATAGTTCTGCAGCAGCACTTTGTATTATAAAAGATAATAAAATCGTACTAGAGCATTATAGTGGTTATCACACAAATACATCTACAAACAAGAGAGTAACAGCATCTTCACAATTTAACATTGCTTCTGCTAGAAAAAGTTATTTAGGATTAATGATAGCGTATGCGCTTTACGAGGGGAAAATAAACTCTATTGATGATGAAGCGATAAAATATTTTAAAGACTTTGATCCTGTATTGCTTGGTAAAACGACGATAAGACATTTAGTAACACATTCGCACGGATTAGAAGAAACGAATGACGGGACAATTTTTCGTGAATTTGAACCGGGGCAAGGATGGGCGTATAGAGATATTAATGTAAGGATGATGACACGTCTTATTTATCAGCTATATAACAAAAGTTTTCCTGAATTGTTAAAAGAGCGTGTGTTTAAACATGCTAATTTTCAAGAAACAGGTTGGAGAGTTCAGCAAGATGAAAATTTAGTTGAAGTCGTTAATGATCCAAATGAAGATGCAATTAGCGCAATTGGTACAGTAGATGACGGTACGGAAAAAAATCTGTTTGTTTCAGCTAGAGAATTTGCTTATTGGGGAAATCTTCATTTAAATCAAGGTGTATTAAACGGGAAACAAATTGTTCCAAAAGAAGTTATAGAAATTGCGACAAGTTTACAGAGTCCAACATTTACAAACAATGAACTACCACAAAATGGGTTATTTTGGTTCGTTCAAAATGAATCTGCACAGTTGAGTGAACTTGGTGAACGAGTACCAAAAGGATCATATCAAATATTAGGAATTACGGGGCCAACTATATTAGTAATACCTGAATATAATGTAGTTGTTGCAAAAATGTATAATAAAAGATATAACTACGGCGGTGATAATTATTTATATTATTTACGTGAATTCAGCAATTTAGTCGCGGATACATTTCGTAACGGTAATAGGGCATAATTACTCCTATAATGAAAAGGAGTGAGAGAAAGTGAAAGATAAAATGAATAAAAACAAAAAGCAAAACATTAAAGATATAAATACAGAGCAAAATGCAATTTATAGCGATCCGAAAGATGCAGCTAATATGCAAACGGTACCGCAGCCGAAGGATTTTGATGAAATTGAATATTAATTTTTCGTTTATCCGACCATATGATGAATCAAAAATACATCTTAAGTCCCATCACATGATTGAAAACTTTTGGTACTCTATATACATAAGCATTTGAAAATGTCTTATCTTAACAAAGCTTTCTTTAAGTAAATCTAATATAACCTGCAGAAAGACACTTCATTATGGAGTGTCTTTTTGTGTACATGAATTCAATTTCCATTTTTCATGCAGTATCTTGCTTTTTATGATGGTTATACTAACTGTGAAAATTCATGTCACGATAAAAGAAGGGGACAGTTAGTATGAAACAAACCTCTATAAATCCGTTACTAATTGTTCTAGGTACAATCATTGTTCAAATTGGCCTTGGAACAATTTACACATGGAGTTTATTTAATCAGCCCCTTGTTAGTAAGTTTGGATGGAACCTTAATGCCGTTGCGATAACTTTCTCCATTACAAGCTTCTCTTTATCATTTTCAACATTATTTGCAGGAAAGTTACAGCAAAAATTAGGGCTTCGAAAACTCATCGCTACTGCAGGGATTGTGCTGGGACTCGGTTTAATACTTAGTTCACAAGTTTCTTCCTTACCATTACTTTATTTATTAGCTGGTGTAGTAGTTGGTTATGCAGATGGAACTGCTTATATCACATCATTATCTAATTTAATTAAATGGTTTCCAAATCGAAAAGGACTTATTTCTGGTATATCTGTTTCTGCATATGGAATGGGTAGCTTAATCTTTAGATATATAAACGGAAGTCTGATCGATAGCCTTGGTGTATCACAAGCATTTTTATATTGGGGTATCATCGTTTTACTTTTAGTATTAATCGGATCGTTCTTCTTACATGAAGCAATAGTAAGTAATACTGTAACTGAGACATTACACAATGATTATACGCCTCGTGAAATGATGCGAACGAAACAAGTATATCTTTTGTTTTTTATGCTATTTACGTCGTGTATGGGTGGTCTATATTTAATCAGTATGGTAAAAGATATTGGGGTACAGCTCGTTGGACTTAGCGCTGCAACTGCTGCTAATGCCGTCGCAATGATTGCAATCTTTAATACAGTAGGTAGAATCATTCTTGGAACGCTATCAGATAAAATTGGCCGAATGAAAATTGTCTCTGCAACGTTTATTATTATTGGATTGTCAGTCTTTACATTAAGTTTCATTCCATTAAATTACGGGATTTATTTTGCTTGTGTAGCCAGCGTAGCCTTTTGCTTTGGTGGTAATATTACAATATTCCCAGCCATTGTTGGGGATTACTTCGGTTTAAAAAACCATAGTACAAATTACGGGATTGTATACCAAGGGTTCGGATTTGGTGCGCTTGCAGGATCATTCATCGGAGCATTATTCGGTGGATTTCAGCCGACCTTTATTATAATCGGTATTTTAAGCGTTATTTCCTTCGTTATTTCGATATTAATTCGTCCACCAAAAGCAGAGAAGAAAAAGGAAATAAAGCAGCTACATCGAAAAATAGCTTAATTCTACAAAAGGGTCCTCCTACTAGGGCTCTTTTTTCACGTTAACTTTGCTAAGAGCAGATAAATGAAATACTCAATTAACTTTTTTATATTTTAAAACGAATAAATGGTAGAATGTAACAAAGATAGAAAATTCCCATTATTAGAGGTGGACTTAGATGAAGAAAGTAAATGTTACATATGCACTTTTATACGATAAAACAAACGAAAAAATCTTAATGGTAAAAAACAAAGGGAAGAATGGTTCTTATTACACACTACCAGGTGGCGCGGTTAAATTTGGAGAAACGTTAGAAGAGGCAGTAATTCGGGAAGCGAAAGAAGAAACCGGTCTACATATAACTGTAAATGGTATTTGTTACATTAGCGAAGCTTTTTTTGAAGAGAGAGGACATCATGCAATTTTCTTTAATTTTTTAGGCGAAATAATCGGCGGAGAGACATATATATCAAGAACAAAAGAAATCGAAGAGATTACTTGGATGGAACTTCATATAGCAGCACCGTATTTGCGTATACCAGAACATTTACTAGACATTTTACAAAAGAAAGAAACAGTACCTTACATTTTTAATGGAACAATCATTCATCAAGCAACATAAAAATATCATTTCATATAAGGCGGGGAAAAAATGGAGTTTATCGTTAATCATAAACATTTCACTCAAGCACTTTCAGAAGTAAGTAAAGCCATATCGACAAAAGCTTTTATTCCTATACTATCCGGTATAAAAATAACTGCAAATCAATCTGGAATTACTTTAATCGCAAGTAATTCAAATATTTTCATCGAAAAATTCATCCCTAGTTCCATGGATGACGAACAAATTACGACTACCTTACAAGCAGGGACAATTGTTGTACCTGCAAAATACTTCATTGAAATTATAAAGAAAATGCCAAGCAATATAGTAATAAAAAGTAAGAATGAGCAAACAATTACCATACAATCAGAAGAAATCACATTAAACGTAAATAGTTTTCCAGTGAATGAATTTCCTAACGTACCACAAATAGACGATCATGCAGAAATACAAATAGAAACAAAACAATTAATTGATGCGTTTAAACAAACAGTCTTTGCAGTAGCGAAAAATGAATCTAGGCCCGTTCTTACCGGAGTACATATCGAGTTAGACCACAACAAATTAATATGCGCTGCAACTGACTCTCATAGACTAGCTATACGTGAAACATTAATTTCTACTAATGTGAAAGCGAATTGTATTGTACCAAGTGCAACCATTAATGAACTTTTAAAATTAATGAACAGCAATTTAGAATTCGTTTCTATTTATCTATCAGAAAGCCACATTATTTTTACATTCGGCACAACTACTTTATATTCAAGACTAATCGAAGGGAAATATCCTAATATATCTAGTTTAATTCCAAATAAATTTCAAACAGTCATTAACATAGATAGACAAAGAATGTTACAAGGTGTAGATCGATCAAGCTTATTAGCAAGTGAATGGGCAAATAACAATGTTAACTTAGAAATTGTAAACGAATCTACAATTAAAGTTTCTTCTAATGCTTCTCAGATTGGAAAAATATATGAAACACAACAAGTAGATGCAATTCACGGTGAAAAACAATTACATATATCTTTCGATGGACGATTTATGTTGGATGCTTTAAGGGCAATAAAAGAAAAAACGGTTACTTTAAGTTTCAGCGGTTCTATGAGACCGATATTAATTGAAGCAGGGACACAATCTGCAGCAATCCATCTTATATCTCCAGTAAGAGCTTATTAAAAACGGAGGAAGGAATCACGTTATGTACAAGCACACTTTATGTTTTATAAAAAGAAATGAAGAGATACTTATGTTAAATAGAGAATATGATCCTGTAAAAGGATTATGGAATGGTGTAGGAGGAAAGATAGAAAAGGGCGAAACACCTTTAGAAAATGCGATTCGTGAAATAAAGGAAGAGACTAATATAAAAGTTACGTATGACCAAATTCAATTTAAAGGCATTATTAAGTGGAAAGATTCTTCATATTCTGGTGGTATGTATCTTTATTTAATAGAGCTAATGAATGAATTTACATATCAAACTCCAAAAAAAGTATCAGAAGGAATTTTAGATTGGAAAGAGATTTCTTGGATTCTTAGTGACTATAATTACGGTGTAGGAGAGATGATACCTAAATTTTTAGTTGAAGTGCTCTACAATGAATTCATATTAGAGCACAATTTTGTTTTATCTAATCATAAATTAATAGATTATAGGAATGAAAAATTGGCTAAACAGGAAAGTTCTATAAATAATATAATTCAATTGTAAAAAGCAGGAATTGTAATCTACAATACACAGCAAAATAATTATAACTCAAATAATTCGAAGAGTAGCTAAGGAGAAAATTCAAATGGGGATGAGTGTATTGAAGAAAATGAAATGCCCAGTGTACCAGAAAACTAAAAAGCAGATAAAAAATTTTAGACAGGGGATTCAATATGTGGAAAACAAATATTGTCAAAACTACTAGAGGCAATTTTGAGTATTTTATGAAGGGAGAAGGTCCGCCTTTATGCGTTACACATATGTATAGCGAGTATAACGATAATGGAAATACTTTTGCAAACCCATTTACTGACCATTATAGCGTATATTTAGTTAACTTAAAGGGGTGTGGCAATTCAGATTCGGCAAAAAATGATTCTGAATATAGTATGACCGAAACGATTAAAGATTTAGAAGCGATTCGAGAAGCTTTATATATTAATAAATGGGGGTTTGCTGGTCATTCGACAGGAGGGATGTTAGCTCTTGTATATGCGACTGAAGCACAAGAAAGTTTAACGAAAATAATTGTTGGTGGCGCAGCGGCGAGCAAGGAATATGCATCTCATAAAGATAGTATATACTGTAGTAAAAATGTAAAATTTAATAGAATCGTATCAATTATGAATGCATTAAATGATGATAGTACAGTACAAGAAGAAAGAAAAGCATTAAGTAGAGAGTGGGCACTTATGTCTTTTTATTCTGAAGAAAAGCTTGAAGAGGCATTAAAACTGCCGAATAGCGGAAAGACAGTTGGCGATCGGCTAAATTATTTTAGACAAGTTGAATATAAAGATTATGATGTTCGTCAGAAACTTAAATTCGTAAAAATCCCAAGTTTTATATACTGTGGTAAGCATGATGCACAATGTCCCTACATATTTTCCCGTGAAATAGCAAATTTGATCCCGAACGCAACATTAACTAAATTTGAAGAAAGTAATCATAATCCATTCGTTGAAGAAATAGACAAGTTTAATCAGTTTGTCAACGATACATTATAATCAATAAGTAAAAAGCGAATCTTTTATATAAGACAGATTCGCTTTTTATTATAATTAGACTTTTTGCCACCAAGCATACCTAGGATAGTCTGTAGATTTTAACGTAATAGATTCGCCAATTTGAGGTGTTGTAATTTTAACTCCTAAACGGTTAGCTTCTTTCGTAACACGTTCTATCGGGTCACTCCATTCGTGTAATGCTAATGTAAAAGCACCCCAATGAATCGGAAGAAGTAATTCTCCTTTTACATCAATATGAGCTTGTACTGTTTCTTCAGGCAACATATGAATAGCAGACCACCTTGGATCATATTGCCCGCATTCCATTAACGTAAGATCGAATGGACCGTATTTATTACCAATCTCCTTAAAGTGAGGCGCATAACCGCTATCGCCACTAAAGAAAACTTTAGTTTCTTGACCAAGGATAGCCCATGAACACCATAACGAACAATCTCTATCTGTCATACCTCGTCCAGAGAAATGCCTTGCAGGGGCACATACTAACTTAATAGTATCAAGCATAATTTCATCCCACCAATTATGCTCACTAATTTTACTAGGTGAAACACCCCATTTAATTAAATATTGCGCAACTCCAGTTGGAACATAGAAATGCTTTACACGATCTTTTAATTGCATAATACTTTTATAATTTAAATGATCATAGTGATTATGAGAAATGATAATTGCATCAATTTCTTGCAGTTCTTCACGTTCTAAAGAAAAAGAACCACTATAACGTTTACTATTAAACACTGGAAACGGGGAAGAGGCATCTCCAAACATCGGGTCTAATAACAATGTTTTACCTTCTATTTTTAAAAGAGAAGCAGAATGGCCAAACCATGTAATACTCTCTAAAGACTTATTGTTTTTATCTGATAAAACAATAGGTAAATTCTTTATAGGACGCAACTTTGTTTTCATTTTAAAGTAATCAGTCATTAAACCTATAATATCTTTCGGTTTAAAACTTACATCAGTATGAATTTGATTTACATATTTCTTTTTCATTCGTTCTCCTTTTTACGTTTAACAATATACGTATGTTGTTATTGTAGTTATTTGTAGTGTAAACTATATCATTTTATCTTTCATCTTAAATAAAGTACATTTCATAAATTCGTCAAATTCATTAATCATATATATATAATGAGTGTTATTTAGCGGCAGATAAAATCAATATTAAGTAAATGTAAATTGTTTTAATTTAGTAAATTCATTCTTAAAAGCAACAAAGAACATACGTTTCGTTGTATGTTAAAGAAGAAAATATATCTCTAATTAGTAAAAGAAAGGAGAGGATGTAAGTGCAAATAGAGAGAAAAAAGAAATCAAAATGTAAACTATCAAAATCTGAAATAACTCAGCTATATACAGAAGGGAAGAGTACCTCAGAAATAGCTACGCTTGCCAATGTGTCCGCTAGGTATATTCGTATGGTTTTAACAGACAATAACGTTCCAAGGCGTGCTATAGGGAGTTGGAAGAGGAAATATGACATATCAGAAGATTATTTTAAAACGTGGTCAAATAATATGGCTTATATATTAGGATTTATAGCAGCAGATGGTGTCATACAAAAAGATAATCAATGTGTTAGTGTATCACAAAAAGAAAGTTATATTTTAGAAGATATAAAACAAGAACTAAACACAAAACAGCCACTGTATCAAAATAAAAAAACAGGCGTATATATGCTAAACATTAATAGTAAAACAATAAAAGACGACCTTATGAATATACATGGAATCATGCCATGTAAATCATTAAATATCAAATTCCCTTTCGTGCCTGAAGAATATTTACATCACTTTGTTCGTGGGTATTTTGATGGGGATGGTCATGTTAACTCTCATAAATACTTTGTTAGCTTTGTTGGAGGATCATATAATTTTATGAATTCTTTTAAAGATATCCTTGAGAATAATAAATTCCAATTAAGTTTTGTTGACAAAGAAAAACAATATCGTATTTACCTAAGTGGTAAAAATAATGTTAATAAATTTTCACAGTGGATTTATAAAGATAAAGATTTGCATTTAAAGCGTAAATACAATATTTTTCAAGAAAAGAATAATTGTAATGATGATTGAATAATTCACAAACAAGTTCAATTATAAAATTAAAATTCACGGTGAATTATTAATTGAAATCAAAGTAATTGTTAAAGCAAACAAATTATAAATATAGTTTAGCCAATTTCAAAACAACTTGTTTAATTATTAAATTTAAACAAGTTGTTTTTTATTATGTTTTATTAATGATTATTTACAAGAGTATAAATTTACACTAATCCGGCATCAAAGAACTATTCACTAATAAATAAGGAAAAGGGAAGTATACCAAACCGAACTAATATATAATAAGTTTATTACTTTTTACTAGTAGACATAATATATATTATAGGCAGTTACAGAAACAAAGCAATATCAGGTATCAAAAAACAAGTAAACTATACTTAATGAGACGAAACGGAGATTTTTAGTGAGATTTACATAAAATCTTATTTAAACGGATTTCTACAGTTTTTACCGTTTATTTTGCTATACAATCAATCGCAGCAAATCTGAATCAATAATCGATTTAGATTAAACGAATTAAAATCATTTTTGATCAGCGAGAAATTTTTATACAAAAAAATCATTTCTAAACAAAACATAAATTAATAATTATATTTTATGTTTTACTGTATGAATTTATTGCTGTTTACACACGTTTTACAACTTCACATTATTTATTGTTATTTCTGTTATTTACACTTGACTTTTGTTATACCCATTTTTTGTATTCTAGTTAACATAACGTTTATTTTTAACATAAAAAAATCTCCCTTACCTTCAGGAAGATTTTTTAACTTGCTAGTATTTTATTTATATATTTTTAATAACAATCCCAATTGTAAATAACGTTGGAAAAATCTAGATTTAACAAGTCTTCTTTTTTTATAAAGAAATTTGCAACACCAGAATCTCCCCACATAATATTTAATGAATCATCTGTATCGATTTGCAGTAATAAGATGTCATGCTGTTGGTATTTTTCTTCCCATTCTCTCGGATCTGTCTGTGTGAAAAATGGATATCCACCAATTTTATGTCCTTGATCTTTACATAAATCATCATACAGTTCGCCTAATTCTGTATTATTTTCTTCATCAACAATTTCTTCCCAGTCAATATCTTCACTAAAAATCTTTTCGAATCGATAATCCCCTGACGTTACGGGTTGATAATCCAATTCAAACTTTAATTTCGCTGCTTCAGGTATAATAAAGTCCTCTAATTCTAAAGTGTTTAAATAACTAAAATCAGTAATAACCTTATTTAAGTCTTCTATAATTGTAGAATGATAAATAATTCGAAAGTCTTTTTGAGTTGTTGGCTGATCAAAATCTGCTCCGTAAAGCTCATCAGCAGCACTTACGAAAAACTGTAACATTCCCTCTTGAGGCATATATTCAACATGCGGCATTTCTTCAAAGTTTAGCTGAGCAAGTAACATCATAGGTTGTCCATTTGAATCTTTAGGGTGCTCTTGATCTATAGGTAAATACGGATATCCACCAAACTTACTCTCAAAAAGCGTTGTCTCTGCTAATGTTCCAGACACTTTAATATACGGTTTTACACTTTCTTCTAAAATAGTACGATACTGCTCTAGTTCTTTCGGAATTTGAAGTTGATACGTATTCTTCATTACATTTGCCTCCCTTTCATAATGAATTAAAAATGCCTTACTTAATTATATAGCAAGAGATAGCTTCATGAAAAATTGTTAAAAGTCCGTTTTCACCCTCGTTTTTTGCGCACTTGGTGGACAAAGTAAATTATGTTCTAAAACCTTTTTATTAATAGTTCGAATTAAATTCGCTGCTTCTGCAGTATTTGTATTTTCTTTTAGCTTTTCTTTTAAATCATCAATTTCTTTTGAAAGCTCAATCCACCTTGGTAAAACATGATTATTCTTTAACGTTCTATACAGTTGCTTTTCAGGATTGTACGAAAGGTCTTTATCTAGATTTAGAGGTTTCCCTTTACCAGGCATATTATCAAAAGACCCTTTCTTTTCTGCTTCTTTAATGATAGAACTAATATGATCCTCATATGTATAGGACCAAACTTTCTCATCTTTTACTAAAATCTCTTGCTTTTTTAGTTTCTTATCTAGTTCTTCTTGATTCATAGATTCTCTCTCCTTTTTATTTTATAGTGTGTTTTTTGTAAGTTTTAAAGCTTTCAACCCGTCAAACAAATTTTCTCGCCACCAAATACCGTCATGTCCGCCTTGGAACTCTTCATAAGTGGTTTGGTATCTATTTTCTTTTAAAGCTTTATATAGGCGTCTATTGGCCGTTAAAAGAGGTTCGTTTTCAAGTTCACCTACTGCTATGTAAGAATAGAGATGAGTCGTATTAGAATCTATTGATGAAATTTGATTTTCAATCCAAGGAATTTGATTTTCATAACCATCTTTTTTCCAATGTACAGATCCAGACATTGACAACACATTCCCGAAAATATGCGGATTTTGAAGTGCTGCATAAAAAGCTGCTAGGCCACCAAGACTGAAACCTGCAATTGTTGTATGTTTCGCTTCTTTATGCACACGATACTTAGCCTGAATCCACAGAAGTAATTCCTTCGTTAAAAATGCGTTCATTTTATCGTTATAAGTTAGCTCTTCTAATCGATCAACAGGATCTATAGCAACAGCAATACACGATGAGATTTCTTTTTCGTAAATTAAATAATTAAGTGTTTTTGTGATTGAAAGGTCATTAATGAATGAATTCCCATCAAATACAATGAGAAGTTCTTGAAGATGTGAAGTGTGAGAATAATCATGAGGCGTATAAATATGAATTTTACGTGTGTTATTTAAAATCGTACTATGAAATGAATATGTTTCAATTTTTCCGGATGGATAATGGTTTGAAGGAAAACGACTGCTATACTTTACTTCCATCTCTATATTTAACAAAGACGCTTTATTGGTACCTTCTCCAAATGTGTTTTTATTAAATTGGTCTAGTTGATACTGTTCACTACGCTTTATCCAATCGTTTTCAAAAAAATCGTTTACTGAAAAATAGTAAGTTGAAATAAAATGTTCATTTGTCCTAAACGTTACATACCAAATATCTGTCTGTAACAGTCGTTTTAATTGATTTACAGACAGATCCCAACCGGGAAAACTGCCGAATACATTATGTGTTTTATGTGTTTAGAGACGTTATTTATTAGAAAAATGATCAATTGCCTGAATAGAAAGTTCCAACGCTTTTATTCTTCTTGTTAAAAGTGTTCTTTGCGGACTACCGGCTTTAGACTTATCATAGGCTCTCTCAATTGATGGAAGTAAACCAGCAAGGACGTTACGAGCGTCTGCTAACTCTTCTTGGCTATACTGATGACTTTCTTGATTCCAAACGTTTTCTAGCACTACTAACCCTATGCAAACAGCTTTAAGTCGTTTTTTCACTAATGTAGTATTTGCACCTTTTTGAGTCATCTGAGAGAGTGCATTTTCAAGTTTACGGATTGTTGACTGTAAAGACTGTATTGATTCTACTTTATCTACATTTGATACGTTTTCCATTTTAAACCTGTCCCTTCTTCATTTCTAAATTAGTTTTCCTGATATTTGATAATACCATTAAGAAACGAATTTTACTCGAAATATTTGAGTTGGACATGAATTGAAAGGAAAACAGCTAACAAACTTCTATCTCCTCCCTCGCACATATTCTATATGTACTTCTTTTTTCTCGTTAAAATACCTACATGGACAAGTTGTAAATATTGTATATTTTATGAACAAAAAACGTACAAGCAGCATGACTTGTACGTTTAAATTTTTATTCAGTAAGATAATAAAGTAATAGCTTCCGGGTCTTTTCATAATTCATGAAATCTCTATATAAAATGGGATACTTCATAATCTCTGTTTCTAGAAAACAATATTGTGGAAACCACTCAAAAAAAGATTTCTTTAACCACTTGATTTGCTGAAACGTAATGTTCTGTTCATTTAGTACAGAATTTAAAGTTGCTGCTGTATGCATCCAATAATGATTAAAATCAGCGTTTATACAGTCATCTTCGGTAAATTTACTCTTTAAAGTTCGCTGCAATTTTGCTGTAGCACGGTAAGGAAACGGCTTGCGCAATGGACTATGCATGTTCTGCAATTCCTTAAAAATAATTTGTTTTCCTAACTTCAACTTTTCACCCCTTTATTTTTCTATCCAATTTAATAAGTTTTCATAATGATATTGAGCATCTGTATACCCAAGATTATATAAATTAACGAGTTTTTCTTTATTTCTCTCTATACCGCTTATAGGAAGTTGTACACTTGGTTGAATGACATAAAAGTTGTCTTTTTGTTTTCTTTGATTCATATAAGATATCGTCTCATTATAAAAACGATAATGTTCTACTAAAGATTGTGCGATATTCGGATATTTCCTATATAAAATTTTAGCCAGCCCTGAAAATTTATTTCGTTGCTTCTCATATCCTTCTGGCTTTGTCATAATTACAACATTCTTTTCATAACCATCAGTTTGAGCTTTTAAAACTGGTATAGGATCTATAATTCCTCCATCTAGTAATTTTCGATTATCATATTCTACAGCAGGCGCTATAAACGGCACTGAGCTAGATGCACGAATGATTTTTAAAATATCATTTCCGTGTTCTGCTTTATTATAATAAATAGCTTGTCCTGATTCGCAATCAGTCGTTCCTATAACAAACTGTTCATTTGAGTTTAAGAAAGTTTGAAAATCAAATGGTACAATTTTATTAGGTACTTCATCAAATAAAAAATCCATTCCAAATAATTCACGTTTTCGAATTAAATTTCGATAAGATATATAACGATGATCTGCTACTAACTCTGTATTTACTTTCTTATTTCTCCCTTTTTGACGTGATAAATAAGTTGCTCCCATACAGGCTCCAGCGGATACGCCAACTACATAAGGGAAAAATAAGTTCTTTTCCATAAAATATTCGAGTACGCCTGCAGTATATAAACCTTTCATTCCTCCGCCTTCTAATACTAAACCGATATTCTTCATACTATATCCCTCTGCTTCTTTTTTCTTACTTACATATTAGCACAAGACTTTAAGACAAGGTGATATAAGTGCGCTGCAACAATAACCAGAAACTACTAAAGTAATGTCATTATTTCTTAGTCAAGAGCGTGGTACAATATAAGTAACACATTACACAAATAATGGAGGAGGAATTTCCTATGGGTTTATTCAGCGGTATTTTAGGAAATGCATCAAATACGAATACAGAAAGTGTAGAACGTGATTTAGAAAAGATTATGTTAGACGATGAGAAAGTTGAACATGCTTATAAATTAATTCGCGATTTAATCGTATTCACAAATCGTCGTCTTATTTTAGTAGATAAACAAGGGATATCAGGTAAAAAAACTGAGTATCATTCTATCCCTTATAAAAGCATTACACAATTCAGCATTGAAACAGCTGGGCATTTTGATTTAGATGCTGAACTTAAAATTTGGGTATCTAGTTTGAGTACACCAATTACGAAAGAATTTAAAGGTGACGATAGTGTTTTAAGCATTCAAAAAGCGTTAGTAACATATACGACCAAATAATACTTTTTGTATGTTTATTCAATTCTAAAATTACTCACCCGAGTATTTTGGAAGAATATACATCATTTTTGTATATTTAATCTCAAATAACAGAAAAAGGTAAAGCGTATTTCAAATGCTTTACCTTTCTTTTTTGTAATAAATAAGTGTAGTTTTATCATTTAATTTCTTAGTTACTTCTGTTCTTTTATATCCCATCTTTTCGTATAGAAAACAATTTCTTTCTTCTTCTAAAATCGTAGCAAGTTCAAAGCTTCGTGCTTCTGGAAACATCTCTTCAATTAAAATAAGTACCTGCTGAGCAATTCCTTTCCCTTGATAGTTTGGATGAATGAACATTGGACTAATCCAAAATTTATATGGTATTTCTTTTTTTGAAATGCATATCGCTCCAACAAGGTTAGAATCTATTATCATTTTATAATAGTTACTGCTGGGATTATGTTACTGCTGGGATTATTTATCCTCAAAATCGTTTTTTCAATAGATTCATTTGCTGGGTTTGTTTCATAGTCTTTATATTTATTTAATAAAGGGCTAAATGAGTCTATTTGCATTTGAAATAAAACTGATGCATCACTTTCTGTTGCCTTCTCTAATGTAATCTTCACGTTACTACCAATTTAGTCGCTTTCTTAATGAAGTTATATGAGCCGTATGATGACGTCCATGCCATGCGTATAGTCCAATTGCAACAGCAAGTTTTGTTTCACCAGTCTCTGGGTGGTTAAATGTCTTTTCTAGATCTTCAAGTTCTAAAGAATATAAAAGGTTAACCCATCTTTTATGTAATGAATCTAACATTACTAGTGAAACATCTACTGGTAATTTAGAATCAGGTAATTCTGCCCACTTTTCTTCTTTATATGGTTTAATCGTTGGATTCTTTTCTGTTAGTGCTAATTTAAAGCGTATGTAACTATTCATATGGCTATCAACAACGTGATGGACTACTTGACGAACTGTCCATCCACCAACGCGGTACGGTGTGTCTAACTGTTTCTGATCTAAATCTTTAATTGCCTTCGTTAGTTCATTAGGTAAATCTTCAATTTCTTGAATCCATGTATCAATCATTTCTTCCGTTATAGGACGTTTATATGTAAATTGCCCAATTGGATAACGTAAATCATTCATGAATAAGTCCCCCTTATTATAAGCGCGAAGTATTTCTCCAAATATAATGTACAAAATTCACATGTTCTCCATTTAATACTACAGATGTTGTATCTGCTTCGTTTTGATAAGAAGAAAACCCGCTTTTTTCTAGTACAATTTGTGATGCAAGATTATTAGTAGTTGTTTTAGCATGAACCTCATTAATTTCATTATTTTTCGCTACGTCTAAAATTAATTTTACAGCTGCTGTTGCAACTCCTTTTTTAGTAAACTTTTCTCCGACTCGATAACCTAACGAACTGATTCGAGTTTCCGAATCTATATCTACTAAATTTATTCTTCCTAGAATTTCATTTTCTTCGTTACGAATTAAATAAAAATAAGATTCTCTATCCGCCTGTTCTATTAATAAATCATCTAGTAGTTTTTGGAAATATTCAAAATCAAAATATTGCGAGCCACGATTAGGTACCATTGTTTCAAAAAAAGACTTATTCGTAAGTTCAAACGTAAATAAATCTTTAGCATCGTGTTTCTTTAATTGTTCTATGTATATTTTCATCTCGATTACCCCTTCTATATCTACTAACTGTTATATATTCTTTTTTAATCAACTATTTTCCTGCTATTTTTTTTGCTTCAGTAACACAGCAAATAGCACTTTTGGATGAAATAGGTGAAATGGGCTACGAATTAAATTCATCACCTTTACTAATCGAATATAAACGTCAGAATCAGTTGCAGATAGTTGATATATTTGTTTCGTATACCATAGCTGAAATTTTTGTTTTATCGTTAATTCTCTTTTTAGCTGAGGATGACGTGATATTTCCGTTGTTGTCATATCCCAAGGTGTTTCTATTATAGTAGCTGCCTTTTTATAAAATTGTTGTGTAAATGTTTTATCAAGTTGTTTTTTACCTTGCAGAAGTAATTGCAACTGGTGAGCTTCCATAGCGGCAACTGAAACACCTTGACCGAAAACAGGGTCGAAACGACAATGTGCATCTCCAACGACTAATAATCCTTCTGGCATATTTGTGGTGAGATCAAATCTCCGACGTACTTGATAAGGAATTTTATACGTTTTGATATCTGAAATTGCCACAGCTTTGTTAAGAAAATCTGTAACATTAGGGATTGATAAGTTTTCAGCAAAATTATAAAATTCTCCATCTGTTTGTGGTGCTTTTTCATTTGCATATCCACTGAAAGTAACAAAATAACGATTATCTTCAATCGTTTGAATAAGAACGCCATACGGATTGTCAGGGAAACTTGGAGACATTAGCGTATTACAGTAGTCTAATTTCTCATTTTCTTTAAGTTTAAACATTCTAGTTACGTAAAATAAATCAATACGCGCTTTCTCTTCTTGTACTTCAATTTCGTATTCTCGTAACCACTCTATACTTTTTGAACCAAATCCACTTGCATCAACTACAATATCTGCATGAACTTCTTCTTGTGCGTCTGTCTCTAAATATTTAACTTTTACTCCACACACTTTGTTAAGCTTTTCATCTACCAATAACCCTTTAACCAATGTTTCATATTTAATAGTAACATTTGAAATTTGATGTATTCGTTTTTGGATATTCCATTCTAGCAAAGGACGACTTTGTTGAATCATATGTACTTCTCCTATGAATGGCTGTTTCCATAAACCAAATTGATGCCATTTTAAATCACGAGTAAAGTTATGTACGACACTACCTGCTTCTATTAATTCATTCGTAATATTAGGAAACAATTCCTCAATGGCTTTTTCTCCACCTTTTAATAACACATGAGGATGATTACTTTGTGGGACTCTTTTTCTCGAGGACTTTCCATCCCATTTTTCACCGGCCTCTATAATGATTACTTCTTTAAAAGCAGTTGATAATGCTTTTGCTGCGAGCTTTCCTGCGATACTTCCGCCAATAACGATAGCCTTATTAAACATGTTTTCCCCCTTAATAAAAAGAAATCCTGTCTTATATGAATGAAACAGGATCTTAAACTCATTAACTTCTTTATCATTATAATTAAAACACATGAGTAAATTGTAATGTTAAAATTAAAATACCTAATCCCCAGACGTAATAAGCGAATACTTTTAAGGAGTGACGTTTTAAATACTGAATCATCCACGAAACAGCTATGTAACCGAAAAACGCAGCTGATAACGTTCCAACAATTAAAGATGTACTAGAAATAGATTCTGCTTTCCCTTGAAAAACATCTACAAATTGCAAAATGATTGCTCCGACAATGGCTGGCGTTGATAATAAAAAAGAAAAGTAAGCTGCGGTTTCGCGGTCTAACTTTCTCCATAATGCAGCGACGATTGTCATACCAGAACGAGAAATTGCAGGGAAAATAGCAACCGCTTGAAATGAACCGATGATAAATGCATCTTTATATGTAATGTCGTCCATTTTTTTACGACCATTCTTTTGTTTATCTGCCATGTAGAGAAAGAACCCTGTCACTAAAAACTCCCAACCAATCGTAATACCTGTTTTTGAAATATCCTCAAAAAAGTCTTTAAATAACAATCCAATTACAACCGCAGGTATCGTCCCGACAATAAGTAATAGCATTAGTTTTGAAAATGGATTTTTGATTAAATATATAAATTCTTTTTTGTAATAAATAAACACTGCAAGTAAAGTGCCAATATGCAGCATCGTATCTAAAAACAATCCTGCTTCATCTAATTGAAACAAATGTCTTCCTAAATAAAGATGACCTGTACTACTTATCGGTAAAAACTCTGTTAAACCTTGTATAATCCCTAATATAAAAGCTTCTAACCAATTCATGATGGTCCCCTTTCTTGTTTGCTTGTACCAATATATGAAGGTTAAATTTTCGATATGAAAAAAACTATATTTCTCTATGAATTTACTTTCATTTTATGGATATATATGTAAAGAGGATTGAGGAGGGTTATTATGTGGAAGCACACAAAATTCGGCAATGTATTACTTTGGCTAGGACCGATCCTTGTGTTTGTAGGGTTATGTATGACAAATGTTATTTCTGATATTCCTTTCTTTTTGGGAAAACATGAAACGATTGGAATTGTACTTATATGTATAGGAGTATGCTGTTTTATTGTTGCGAATCATTTAAAAAAAGTAGAAAAATATGAGGACTAATTTTAAATAAAAAAACAATCCCACTCTATGTGCTAGGATTGTTTTTTTATTACTTATTTATAGAATACTTTATCAACGTTATATTTTGCTTTGTATTTATTAATGATATATGTTTCATAAATTTCTCTTTCTGTTGGATCTTCTACGATACATGCATCAATGCGGTATACTTCATCACGGTGATTTTTAATTGGTGAAACATTGTCTTCGAAATGCTTCTTAATACGTTGTCTAATTTTACGAGCTTTACCTACGAAAAGTAGTTCGTCATTAATATTGTAAAACATAAAAATGCCGCCTTTATCTCTAGGGAACAAGTGGAAATCGATAAAACCATTGATTGGCGTAATTCTTGGCTCGTCTCCTCTAATAACTTGTTTACGTTCAGTAATTGTAACATCAACTTCAGGGATACTAATTTTAATCAAGTTCATTCACGTCCTCTTTTATTATAAAGATAAATAATAGCATACATATGTAAGAAAAGCTACGTTCATAGGCATATTTCATTTTATAATTCAAATATTATAGGTGTATCGTGTAAACTCTTCTTCCAAATCATATGATCACTTGATTCTCCCCAATAATCTTTTAGTACATAACTAGGCTCTCCAAACTTCTTCGTCCATATACTTTGCGCTTTTCTGTATCCACTATCTAAACAGAATTCCGTTATTCCTCTGCTAAGTAACGTAAGAAACATTGTATGTAGTAGTAAACTCCCGATACCCTTTCTTTGATAATCCGGAAGTATAAATACAGTTCCTATTTCATACAAATCCTTAAGTACACCATTTGTACAACTAGTAATCAATGTACTTGCTGGGCCAACTTCAATTGTTCCAATGATTTTATCGTTATTTGTGTCAATTGCTAATAAAAAGTAACGTTTTTCTCCGTTACTATCAAAATCTGTTTTCAAATATTGCTTTTTCATGTTAATTTCATTTTCTATGTCATCCAATTGTTGTGATAATCCTTCGTCTTTATATGTATTCGTAATAACTATACGGAAAAACAAGTGAAGTTCCTCTAAATCATCCGAATTTGGTCTCCTAATTGCAACGTTATACATGTTTTAAATCTCCATTCTATACAATTGTTAAAACAATGCTTTATATACTCTATTCAACAATATGCTACAAAGCCCTGCATAGATCCAGCAGTATAGAAAGCTCAGTATAAATATAGATGAAATAATTTTTATATCCATAGTTGTATGAATAGTAGGACCAAGCACGGGAAAACGGAAAATATCGAGAACTATCATAATTCCTATAAGTAAACAAATCGCAGAAAAGGAAACAACCCAAATTCTCCTCTTGAATTGTATAAAGGAAAGCCCTAAAGCTATACCTAATAAACCTGTAGTAAAGGGGAAAACAATTAGTTCACTTGGCTCAATAATAAATAATAAGAGAATAGTAAGGATATAAGAAAGTACTCCCTCACGAATAGAGTAGCAAATAGCCAAAAAAATTGGTAATGTCGCAAAAGGACTAATGAATAACCCTATACCAGGAATTAAATTCCCCGCTGCTTGAAACATGGTGGCTAAAGCACTCATTAAAGCTGTAATGACTAGCTTATTTGCTAGGGACAATTTTCTTTTATGAACAAAGTTCGCATCATTCTCTATCATAAGTTGACACCAATAACGTACAAACCGATGCATCAATATACCCCCTAAAGATATCTCATTCATCACTTTCTATATTATTCATACACTAGTTGTTTATGATTTGCTTTCTGCTTATTATCAACCACAATACAATAGACGTTTATAAAGAAGACCTTTAGGGGATAAACTATAAGTGTATATCTTTTTAAGGAATAATTTCAAATATGGTACCTTTATTAAAATCAGTTACTTTCATAGAACCGTAAACTCCTAAATATAAACTAGTTTGATCCAAATTTGTTCCTAAACTCATATAATAAGCTGCTTGCGTACCAAAATCATAATTGGTTTCAATAACATGAAAGTCAGTATGTTTACCATCTATACCGGCTCTAGTATATGCTAAAACACCTTTAACTGGCGGCCGAGATTCTTCTTTCTTAGCAAGATCAGTAAATACAACGCTACCATATAGATTTGGGATTGCAGTTCCCATATATGGCTGAACGCCTGTAAGTGAAGTTCCTCCAAACTTATCTGGTCTCGGGTCTTTATGAAAATAACTAATGAGTGGCTGCATACGCTTTGCGGATAATTCTATTGTTTCATCATAATAAACCATTGTTCTCTCATCTAAAGTAGGATGATCAGCACAGTGTCGTATAAAAGAAGTAGGTAATTCTCCTTCCCATCCTCTCCAACCAAAATTAATAAATCCATCTTGATTAGAAGTGAACCTCATTACATGCATTTTAATAAGTTCGGTAACCGGAATTGGTTTATATTGAACAAATGAAAAAATAGACTCTACAATATCCTGTCCGACATTACCTGCATATTTAATATATTGATTATAAAACCTTTGGAATGAAATACCGGTTATATTACGGACGCCTTTCGCAATTACTGTAAGTGTTTCTTGTATCGATAGAGGAAGTTCATTAAAGCGTGTAACTACTGGAGGATTATTTATGAATGTATCTCTACTTACATCGATTTCAATTATTTTACCTGCTATTTCTAAATCATCTTGGCTTAAATTAAACGGATCATACCCCGACCCACCATCTCCATTTGTAAATACAAGTTTCCCCGTCTCTGGAGAAAAGTTTAAAGTATTTACTCCATTATGATTAAAAAATGGGCGTTTTATATGAAGTAATGTTCTACGTTTTTGAGGTTGCCCGTTTGACTGTAAAATCCATTCTTCAATTGTATCAATATGATCATATTGCGTATCTCTATTTAGCCATTTTAAGTTTAAAGTTTTTGGGTCACAAGGATTCGGTTTAAATTGTTCAGAAAGTGCACCGGGTCCTTGAGTTCCAGCTACTGAATAATGAAGATAAAATAAACCGTTTTGATAAAATTGTGGATGAAACGCAAGTCCAAGCAATCCCCGTTCATCATAGCCGCTACTAGAGACACCTTCTTCAGATGTACCTAATTTAATAATACGTTGACGAATATTTAAAAATGTTTTTATGACTCCATCTCCTATGTAAAAAACCTCTCCTAATTGGGTTGCGATAAATAGTCTTTCAACTGATTCACCTGGAAGTATTGCTGTTTTTATGACAGTCGGTAAATTTATGTTATGAACAATGGGTCGTAAATGAACCTTAACTTTTGTCAATTAACTTTACCCCCCTTTATATTCTTTTTAATAGAAGAGTATGATTAGAGTGATCTTATTAGTATCAAATAAGTAGCATTCCTTTTTATTACATTTTTGTATATAATGTAATTATAAATAAACTAGGGGGCTACTTATGACACTTTTACTACAAGTCATCTTACCACTTATATTTGCGCTATATTTATTTACCCTCTATCGTAATACAACTATTGGAAAAGCTGCTTTTCTTTTAGCGGTCATTATTGGGATTTTTGGATTAGAGAACATTTTTCAGCATGCTAATCTAACAGATTATGCTATTTATCCATATTGGGGCAGTTTGAAGGCTGTTGTTATTATTTTATCAGTCGTATTTCTATTTAAAAAAGGTGGTTTAACAGGGAAATATTGATTTATAATGCTGTACATATTTTATTGTTAAACTGCTTTTAATTTATAAAAAGAAATGTTTATGTAAAAACACGAAGGGATGTGTTACATATGTCTATAAATATTATTTCTATAATTTCTATAATAATATGGATTGTGTTGATTACAGAACTTATAAAACCTTCAAAAGAACAGAATGGACGAAAAATAGTAATGCTATTAACTGCTGGTTCCGCATCAACACTTATTTTGACGGTTTCATTTATTCAAAATATCCCGTTTTGGAATTGATAGTGAAATAACTAATAAAAAAATATATAAGATTAGGACCGTACATTTTAGAAATGTCTAATATGTACGGTCCTTTTGTTTACTAGTGGTCTACTTATAAGTATGTGATCTTTTTACAATTCGAATTTCTTTTTAAGTTTCTTATATTTTCTATACGAACGTCTAACAATGTTTAACATAAAATACGGTATTTTAACAGGGAAAGGCAATTTATAAATGAAAGGCAAATAAAATGTAAAATATGCCTTTTCTAGGTCTCTCCACTTACTATCTTCTTTTGTTTTTAAGAAATCAGATACATCGACTACATATCCCCTTCCTTTTTCCATCATCACATTTTTTCCGTGAACATCACAAGGAGTTAATCCTTGTTTCCTTGCATACTCTAAAGCTTTATTTATATCAAGGATTACCTGCTTAGGAATTTTAATTCCCTTATGAATAGCATCGTATAAGGTAATTTCTTTTAAACGTTTCAATACTATGAAATTTTCTCCTTTATATATAAGCTTTGAATAAGAAGGATGATTTCCGATTTTGCGGTATACTTCTGACTCTTTTTCAATTCCTTCTCCTTCTCGCGCGTAAACTTTCACTACCCAATCTTTGAATTCTCTGTGCATGAATACTGCAGCATAATTACCTTTCCCTAAACACTTCCAAAGTCTAGGAATATCTTTAACTACTACAGGCTCGAATTCGTCCTCACTTCTTATGATTACCTCTTTTAATAATTCATCCTTTATCAATCCCACAAAACTATTTATACTCATCGTTTCCACTCCGGTTTTGCTAAAAGGGGCTTACCCACATTTTAACGAAAATATACACTAAGCGAATTTTATTTGAACTGTTGAATACTTAATATGTATTCCGCTATTCAGAGCCAAAAACCATACAATAAAAAATATTTCTAACTATTTTTATTTTTTCAGAGGCAACTGTATAAGGCTTTTCTAAGTGCAAGTTCTCAGTTCATTGGTCATGCCAAATCTATATTTGTTTTTTTAAATTGTTCAATTCTTGTTCCACTACTATCTTTGTTAGCTAACACTTTTATTGTTTTAATAGTCTTTTGTTTAATTCCCACAATGCTGTTTTATTGCTATCCCACTTCAAATACGTTACGGCTTCCTCAAAGCATAGCCATTTATAATTCAAGTGTTCTTTAGATAATGAGATGTTTTTTGTAGGTACTTTAACTCCAAACGAAAATTCTTTTATTACATAAACGTCATCTTCCCCAAAGGAACTCTCCAACTACATCCTCTACTGGTAGTGAAGACACAGAATCTAATTGTATATATGAACATTCTCTTGTAATACCAGCCTCTTCAAACGCTTCACGTTTTGCTGATTCAATAGGAATCTCACCGTCTTCTCCACCACCAGCTATACCTTGCCAATAACCATAATCACTTCGGTTGAAAATCGCATATTGAATAGAGTCATCAATTTTTATATAAGGAAATATTAATACTTGATATGGTGCTCTCATTGCTTAACCTCCTCTCGAAAATAGGCTTTAAATACATATGAATAAAGAGCCGACATCATAATTCTACATGAATAATGCAGGTTTATGGTGTCAGCCCTCTATTTTTGAAGAATTTTATTTTTCATAAACTATCTAATTCTTCAACCTGGTGTTATTCAATTGCGCCTGCAACGTCATAATCGTTTAAATCTAATTCAATTGGTTGTCCTAGCGCTAATTTAGCGAGTTCTGATCCTAAATATGGACCAGCAGTTAAACCTGAAGCTCCTAATCCGTTCGCAACAAGAATACCGTCGAAGTTAGGAAGTGGTCCGATAACAGGTAAGAATCCTGGAGTAAACGGTCTAAATCCAACTCTTGTCTCAAGCATAGTAGCATCTTCTAAGCCAGGTGCAACTGTTAATGCTTTATGGAATACTTCATTTAAACCACCAGCCGTTACACGGTGATCGAAACCAGTATCATTCTCATGTGTTGCACCAATTACGACATGGCCATTGTCAAATGTTAAAATGTATTGATCATTTGGCGGCATAACAACTGGCATATTTTCTGTTGCTGTATTTTCCATTTGCAAGTGAACAATTTGTCCTTTTTGGAACGTAACTAAGAAATTAATTCCTAAAGGGTTTAAGATTTCGTTCGCCCATGCACCTGCAGTTACAATAACCTTTTCTGCTAAAATAGTTTCATCGTTTACTATAACTCCCGTAATATGATTACCTTCACGGACTAATACTGCATCTCCTTTTATAAAAGTTGCACCATGTTTTTTCGCAGCGCTTATTAATGCATTACGTAATAATCTTCCATTTACTCTTGCAGCACCACTAATATGAACAGAACTAAATTCTTCTGATAATGCTGGGAATAATTTTTTTGTTTCTTCAGCTGATAAGCGAGTGATTTCACCAATCTCTGGGGCATCTTCACGACGTTTATACGCTCGCTCTTCCATTTGATCAAGTTTTTTCTCATCAGTATGTAAACTAATTGCACCTACACGGTTATAACCTGTGTCTGTTTCACCGTCATCTTCTAATTGCTGAATTAACGAAGAATAGTAACGTGCACCGCCTTTAACGATTTTATACCATGCTTTATTACGACGTTGCGAAAGCCATGGACAGACAATACCTGCTGCAGCATCAGTTGCTTGACCTACTTGTTGACGATCCACGATAGTAACATTCGCGCCAGCCTTAGCAAGATGGTAAGCAGTAGACGCTCCTAAAATACCCGCTCCAACTACAATATACGATTTCATTTCAAACACCTTTTCTCTTTTGCTAATTATTTAAATATAAGAACATACTTTAGTATACTGAAAGGAATCCTTTTTTCAATGTGCCAAGTGCAATTAATTGTTGCATCATTGTGAATTGCCTAGTCTTACTTTTTCTTTTTACGAAATAATTCAATCGTTTTATATCCTTGCGAAAGAATTTCAATCATTTTCTCAAGACGTTTTTCACGTGTTTTTTCTTGTTTTACAGAAAACAAATTACGTGCCCAATCTTTTTGATATCCAGGTGTTAAACTTTGATAAAACTTAAGTTCATTTGGGTGATTAGCTAATAAAGATTCAACATCTTGAATTCGATCTGCATAATCAGCTACACATTGGCTCATTGCAGGCGTTTTCGTCGCTTTTTTCTTCTCACGCTTTAAACCTACAACAGTAAAAACATCATCCATGCTTACCATTCGCGCAAATTTAATATCGCTTTCTCCCACATATCCATCTTCTCCAACGTTTAATGCTGGAAACATCTCATCACGGTGAATAAACGTACTGTAGCGAGAATTACCTTTTTTCGGATATGCGAAGAATACGTATCCTTTTTCAATTAATAATTCTTCATTACTAATAATATAATTCGTTTGTTTCACCATTTCATCCAGTGTTTCTACAAAAATAAAAATGGCATCGTGCTCTTTTGAAAATACAGTTTCTTTTCCTGTAAAAACTTCGTAATCACTTGGTTCATTAATAACAACCATATTCGTATACTTATTAAGTTTCAATTTATCGATAATTGACATGAAAATCTTCCTTTACATTCAAAATTCGTTGTTTATACTTTTTCATACTGTTCTAGTGTATTATATCTATTAAGAAAATCAAACTTTAATAATTGTTTTAAATTAAAATAACCGATTCTTCATAAGAACCGGCTAGCTATTTGTTTTATCATAACTCAATAGCAAATAAAGTATATAAAAGATCTCTATATTGCTCTTCTGTAACTTCACGTTTCGTTTTTTCACCGTGAATCATTGTAGTTAAACTAGTATTTGTTAAAGAGACATGGCCAGATTCCGTCAATTTGACTGCAATCGGTCCTTTATTAAAAATAGATTTCTCATCTTCTATTACTCTTTTTTGAACATCATTTACTACTGCCTCATCAATGATACGATTATAAAAAGCATGACAAACTTTCCACTCACCATTCGTATCTTTTCTTTCTAGAACGTAATTCCCTTTACTCGTATCTTTTTGTCTCACTCGATACGTACCATTTTTAGAAGAAACAGACTCACCAGTAAAAGGTACAGGGACTAGAGGTACTAGTGAGGCAATACCTACATCAATTACGTATCGTACTTTATCATAATTTAGAATAATCGTTATATGTCCATTCTCAAGTGCCCATGCGTTTCTATCATTTTTATATACGGTACCTAATGCGAGTTGTACATCATAACCACAATCTTTTAAAAAGTAATAAAAAAGCGTATTTAATTCATAACAAAGTCCGCCACGGGATCCATTTGAAATTTTATTCTGTAAATTTCCCATAGTAATTGCATTCGTATTACGTGCTATTACATCTAAATTCTCAAATGGTATAGTGTGTGCAAATGCAAAGAGAATTGTATTTAATTCCTCAAATTTCACTTCAGTACGCTTTGCGAGATTCAATCTTGTAAACAGCTTATGTTGTAGACTTGTCATAGTCAGCACCCCTTAAAATGTATAAGTTAAAATAGTATATGTTGATTGTAAATTTGATGGGGTACTGAAACAATGTACATTTCGTTTAACTGTACCGGTACAAAAAGTCTAACTCACAAGATTACTTAAGATAAGAAGCTACGAATACAAATTTAATAGTTCGTCTATAGGTAAATTATTATGATCGCTTAAATCAACAAAATATTGAATTTGCCACAGTTGGCTCTTTTTAGCTTGGTTGCTAACAGGAGTATCCCATATAGGGTAAATCCTCATAGCCATCTTGCCTTTTTGGTTTTCTGTTCTCAAGATTTTTTCCTTAAGAAGAATCTCTTTAGGGAAAATAAATTGTCCTAGTTTATTATCATCTATACAAGTGATAACTAATAAATCAGGAGCAGCGTCATAAGAAAACGCTTGATTTTGCATATTGTCATCTTTCTCCCAAAAAGAAACAAATTGACCAATTTTATTAGGAGTAATTTTTGATTTTCTAAAACGAATGGTTTTGTTATTTAAGTTAAATATACATCCTGCATATTCTGCGTTTTGCTTTTCTTCTTTTACATTCGTTATCATTAAATTATTAGGTTTGTAAAATATATTGTCTAAATTTCGGATCGTATCATTATAATTGTTCAAGAAAACTCCCCCTTTGTTCATTTCTTAGTTTAACACAAACGTCAGTTCTTCTATATTGTATAGAATGTTTATAATCATGAGTGACGTGAAAAGGGATATAACAGGATATAATTATTACTTTAATTTAAGTAAAATGCGTTCAACTATTCGTGGGATGAAGAGTGTATTTTTGTAAATAATAAGTTTGTAAAGTATTAAATTGAGGAGGGTTTGTATGCAATATCCTAAAAAAGCTATAAAGTCTGCTTCTAATATGAAATCAGATTTTGCTACAACTGATGCGCAAAAAGTAAAACAAGAAATTCAAAATGATGTAAGAGCAGGACAAGGAGCAATGACTTCTCGAGAGGCGGGGGCAATGCGAGATTAAGAATACATTCCTTACTTGTATTTTTAGTTTGTTTATTTCTTAAACATTTACCAGTAATGAGTGTTTCTATAAAATCACTGCCCTTAAGTAGAGCTTTAAGTGTTTCTTTGTTTTTACTTACAATGCGGTAAATGAAATCTTTCTTAATTATTTGTTTAGAATATAAAAATTCATTACTCCGCAATATTTTTACTTATTATAAAAATATTGCGGAGTAATATAACCTAATAAACTATCAAAAGTGTCAATCTCAGAATACGGTTTTATTTCAGTCTTATTTGTGATTCTATGAGGATTAAACCATATCCCTTTTATATTTACATTTTGAGGACCAGCAATATCCTTTTCTAAGTCATCTCCAACAAATAATACATCTTCTGGTTGCACATTAAGCTTATTTAATGCTAGTTCAAATATACGTTTATCCGGTTTACTAAATCCTACTTCTTCAGAAATAATGATCGTATCAAAGTAATTGTTTAAATTCGTGTTAATTATTTTAGCCCTTTGCCTCTGACTTGAACCATTTGTTATAATTCCAACTTTAAAGTGCTTCTTTATATGATTTAAGAAATGAATAGTATTTTTGTCTATTGAAAAACATTTAGGGAATTTTTCATTCCAAAAATCTTCAATGTAATTGCGTGGTAATCTATACTTCGGCGGAAATTCATCAAACAATGATTCTAAAACTATCGTTTTATCACTCATGCCGTATTCCCTTTTATCATATTCTTTAAATTTCTGTAGCATATTGTTTTTGACTGTATCACTAACATCCTCATAACACTTTTCTAAAACAAATAAAAACAATGTATCTACGGCCATATCCCTATTAAGTAACGTATCATCTAAATCAAACAGCATAGCTTTATAACCCACCAAATAAATTCACAACCTTTCTATATTTCCTAGTTATTATCAAAAGTAATCAAAAAACAATTCATATGAACGAACTCCTAATAGAATGATATTCTAAGAGTTAAATCAAAAATCCTTTTTCTGTTTGTTAATTGATGTGAAAGCACACGGTTTCAACTTAGGTAATCGATGAATTTTTTAATTTAGGATTTTCAGATTAATTTAAAAATCTTTTGTGATAGGCTGTACTTAAAGATTAAATATAAAGGATGATTCGTATGCAAACTAGCCCTTATACATATTTTTTTCAAACTGATATACTATAAACACAATGGTTCTAGAAAGGTGATGATTTTATGTATGAACAACAAAATAATAGGGATAGAGATCAAAAAATGATGTTTTTTATGCAAGGGGTTCCCACAAATAAAGTTAACATGAATCAATTACCAAAATGGATTAGATTCTTTGGCTATTGTGCGTTTGGTTGGATGATACTATTTAGTTTCATTATGATTGTAGGTTTAATTCTGCAATAACGATACATTTAAAATGTGAACGGGACAGTATTTAGATCATGCGTCTAGGTAATAAAATAGCTTATTACCTAGACGTACTATCTATTTCTTTTCGTCTTCTTGGCTGTATTGGATGTTTTGGTCCATTCAACTTGTGGAGAATAGTAATGGAGATGATAAAGGACTGTACTTACAACCCCTTTGATTTGTTTTTGAATGGTAAAACTTGTTTCTCTACTCTTTCATATTGAGTAAGTAATTGCCTAATAAAAGATAATTTCGGTACTAACCAATGCGAAAATAACCCTGAAATACATCCTATTAAAGCCCCTACTGCAACATCAAAAGGATAATGAACCCCTACCCAAATACGAGAGATCGCTACACAAAGTGCAAGTATAAGCCATAGCCATCCAGTTTTTTTACGAACAAGCCAAAACGAAAAGCAAATCGAAAAAAAGAGAATCGTATGGTCACTAGGAAATGAATTATCTACAGCATGGTCGACAAGTTTATTAACATCAGGCAATACTGCAAACGGTTGATAATTTAGATGGAATTTCCCTGCTATTTTCCCGATTACCTCAGCAATTACAAAAGCAACCATCGCTTGAATAACCATCATCCTACTTTTTCTGGACCCAGTAAACCAATAAGCTAAAATAATTAAAGCAAAAATATATACCATATATTCTGCCAAAAATACGATGGCCGGGTTTAGGAATGAATATTGTTTACCTAAATCATTAAGTGCTCGAAAAATATCAATATTGAATTGAGAAAAAGACATTTCAAATCCCTCCTTTTTCACTTTAATAAAAAAAGAAACAGGAAAACATCGAACTTTCTTACAAACATTCGTGCATTCTTACAGTTTTGTCATTTTCTCGTCACTTTGTAAATAGGTTCATCGTCTTGCCTTTTGCTATATTCACAAACTCTTATATCTACAACTACGGAAACGATAATTACACATAAAAAAGAGAAGAACCTTGGTAAGTTCTTCTCTTTTTTTATTAAATTGTAATATAATTACAGTATGTGAAATTATACTATTTTAACTTTAAAAGCGAAGTGAAAACAATCTTCCGTCCGCTTTTGGCATTTATTTAATGGTTTTCTCTGTTTTTAAAACAAATGAACTTAATGCAGGAACTTTAATTTTATTGTCATGGACAACGTAAAGTGTTTTACTACCTGCCTGTTTACCGTCTACTAGTACTTTCCAAGGACCTTTCGATGGAAGTGTTATTTCAACAGCTTCTCTATTTGCATTGTGAGCCACCGTAAAGTATTCATTTTTATTCCCCTCTATTGTATAAGCTACAGTATTTTTCGGAGCATCAATAAATGATACATGTGTTTTTATTTGCTCTGCAGATGTCATTCGAAAAGCTGAGTACTTTTTGCGTAATTCTATTAAGCCCTTCATATAATCCACTTCATTATTAAACGTTGCACGGCGCAACCAGTCCATCTGGTTAATTGAATCTGGAGATTTGTAACTGTTATGATCACCATATTTCGTGCGCATAAACTCTTGTCCCGCATGTAAGAACGGAATACCTTGTGATGTTAATAAAATCGACGAAGATAATTTATGCATTTGTTTTCGCACTTCTTCACTGTCACTTGGATTAGTCAACTCAAGTTTATCCCATAATGTATGATTATCATGCGCTTCCACATACGTTAGCACCTGCTCTGGATCTTGGTAAGTCGACGAATTTGTATCGTAGTCAATGCCTGCGGTAATACCTTTTTTAATACGGTCTTCCATGTGTTCCTTTCCATTTACAAACCCATTTTCTTTCTCTTCAAATACACTACCTTTTAATCCATCACGTATATTATCGTTAAAATGAGCAATCCCTTTCATTTTCTCTGCATTTTTTTGATTTGCTTTCAACTCTGCTGCAAGAGGTGTATTTAAATCCCAACCTTCTCCATGCAGTATAATAGAAGGGTCAATTTGATTAACAGCTTTACGTATTTCATTCATTGTTTCATAATCATGAATACCCATTAAATCAAAACGGAATCCGTCTAAATTGTATTCTTTTGCCCAGTATGTTATTGAATCAATCATAAATTTCCTCATCATTTTTCGTTCTGAAGCAGTATCATTTCCTACACCAGTGCCATTTGCAAATGTTCCGTCTTCATTGTAACGATAATAATAACCTGGAACTAACTTATGAAAATTAGATTCAGTAGCATTATACATATGGTTATAAACTACATCCATAACAACGCGAAGGTTATTATCGTGCAGTGTTTGAACCATTTGCTTTAATTCAGTTATTCGAACAGTTGGCTCATATGGATTTGTAGAATAAGATCCCTCTGGAACGTTGAAATTTTTCGGATCATATCCCCAGTTATATTGTGGTTCGTTTACATTCTCTTCATTTACTGAAGCATAATCAAATATCGGTAAAAGCTGAACGTGTGTAACACCAAGATCTTTCATATAATCAAGTCCTGTTTTTACACCTTCAGGCCCTCTTGTTCCTTTTTCTGTTACTCCTAAATATTTCCCTTTCTGCTTAATCCCACTTTCAGGTTGGATGGAAAGATCGCGTACATGCAATTCATAAATAATAGCATCTTCCGGATTTTTCAATTTAGGCTTTTTGTTAGTGTTCCATTTTTTCGGATTTGTTTCTTCTAAATCAACAACCGCACCTTTATCTCCATTTACAGAAGCAGCACGTGCATACGGATCAACTGCTTCCGTCCACTTATCACCAATTTTCACCTTATATGTATAATAGAGACCTTTTTGGTTCCCTTTAAGTTCTGCTTTCCAAGTGCCCTTTTCACCTTGTTGCATGTTTATTTCAGTACCTATTTTATCGTTCCATTTTTTATATGTAACTAATTTTGCTTCACTCGCAGTAGGAGCCCATACACGGAACTTTGTATGTTGTGGTGTATATATATTCCCTAAATCGTTACCACCATAATAAAATAAATGATCAAACTCTTCACTACGAATGACTTTACCGATTTCAGTATTTGTATCAGCTAAGTTTTCAATTTTAACTTTGTATGTCTGCTTTAAATCAATTTTCTGCTCCGTAATTACTTTCACCTTATTCGTAACATTTCCACTGTTTATATCATAAGGACTAATATTCTTAATTTTAATACCTTCAATTTCAATTTTCTGTTCCTTAATATGAAATGGAACATTCGTCGTTACAGTGATTTCATTGAAACTATCAATAGTTGCTTTTTGAATTGATAGATCCGAAGAAGGCTTAGCGTTATATACCTTTTCATCACCAGAAAGAATCCATACTTCAGCACGACCGTCCTTTATATTTTCAATCCAACGATCCCCACCATCTTTTTCCCACTCATTTGTACGAATGATGAATCCTACACGATTATAGTCACCATCTATATTAATCTTAGCGTACTTTCCAAATTCATCTTCACCAGTAAATTCATAAGATGTACCATTTGCATTTTCTCCCCATAACCAAAGATTCCAGTCTTTTGTATTTCCAAGCTGCTCTTTGTAATGAATAATAACTTCAGTTGTTTTCGAATTTGAAACTGCCTTTACACTTTGAATAGAGAAAATAGATGCGAACATAACAATTATAGTAAGTAATAAAACTGATTTGTTAATTAATCTTTTTATCATTTGCACTACATACACCCTTTCTTTAAATAGTACGAACGATTTATTATGCCCGTACTACATTACACAATTTAAATTAATCTAGAAATCTCTTTTGCTTCCCCCCCCGTATTGGTTATTTTCACATATGTATTTCAATGATCTTTCCAATACGAAAACGTTTGCATTAATTGTTAAAAAAATAGTTTATTTACGTCTTCATATATTTGTAAATACGAAAAGATCAGGGAAATTATTTTAAAGCAACCGTTTGTTATCGCTTTCATTTTATAGCACTTCCCATTAAGAGGTCAATATATTATTAATTTTCTGTTTTTATATACTATAAACCTTAAATCTTTGTCGCAACTTCTTAAAGGTAGAGTGCCTAATTATTGCTTAGTAAGTTTATTTTTCAAATACATTGGTATGAAAAAAACAGCTAATATCCTTAAAACGACATTAGCTGTTTTTTCATAATGTAATAATATATGAATAAGAACTATATTTCTAACTTACTTAATTTTTGCTGCATCAAACGCCTTTTGTACTGCTTGAACTTCAGCTGAATTTGCACCATATTTGTTAGTTGCCACTCGAATACATGCTGATCTTAATTCTTTGAAATTAGAAGTCATGTTTAACTCATCTGTATTTGCGTAATAGAAAATATCAAACATTTTATCTTCACCAATTCCTTTAACAGTTACACCGTTATGAGTTCCGCCTTTTGCGATGAGATACGCAACTTTATTAATAATGCTTGAATTAAAATGAACGCCACCTTGATCCCATCCATTAAAATCATTAAATTCACTGTAATCATCTGGATAAGGTACTCCAAGTGAAGATGGAACAGAAGCTGGGTTTTCCATATCACGGAAGACAGATCCAGTTTGTTCTCCCATCGTCCAGTTAAAGCTTCCATTATTTACGTATTTCTCAATAGATGTTCCCATAATATCAGATAGTGCCTCATTAATCGCACCAGATTCACCGTAATATTCAAGATTAGATTCACTAGAAGTAACAGCATGTGTAAATTCATGCCCAGCTACGTCATATGCTTTGACGATAGGATCTCCATACACAAGCATACTACCATTATTAGCACTTAACGCATTCTGCCAATTTTTCGGATCATTCGTATCTCCAGAATCCCAAGCATGTACAACTGAAACTACCTTTTGTCCCTTATTATCAAAGCTATTACGGTTGTATTTATCTTTATAAAAATCAAAAACTTTTGTTGCTAAGTAATGAGCACTTACTGCTTTTGGATCGTTAAATGTTGTCGAAGTACTAGTTGCTAATGTACCAGGATAATAGCTTTCTTCTTTAGTAATATCTCTGTAATTCACATCATATGTTTCAATTCCTTGCCCTCTTGTATAATCAGCCAGAGCATATTTGCCATTACTTTGTTTAGAAATACCAAATGAACGAGAGATCCCTAAATCATCTTTTCCAGTGCCCGTTAATGATGTAAGACTGCTTTTTTTACTTTTCTTTAAGGCTCCAACTAGTTTTTCACTTGCTTTCAAGTTAGACTCTTGTACCATATTTTTTAACATATCACCATTTTGTGCATTTACTAAATATGTTCCGGAAACATATTTTGGTGTTGCCGCTTCAAATGTAACCTGGTATGCATTGCTAGCCTGTCCATTATTTTCATCAACAAAAATAACTTCCTTAACTTCTGGCTCAGAAATAAAATTGATATCGTTCCCGTACTTCGTATAAATATATTGTTTCGCTTCATCTTTTGATAGATTGATAGGCTTTTTCAATTCTTCTTGTTTTAAATTTTGCGCGCTATCGCCTGAAACACTTTTAATAACACCGTTATTATCTACGTGTGCAGTTAATTGATGTCCATATACTTCTTTTCCTTCATATGTTTGTTGTATACGTACAAGTGTAGTCCCATCATATGAATCACGTTTTTGAAGAACTTTATAATCTACTCCAGTTTCTCCATTGACTTGCTTTGAAGAAAGGGCTTGTTCTGTTTTCTCCTTAAGAGCATCTTTTACTACATTCTCTGGTGCCTTTTGTGACGGTTGTGTAAGTTCACCTGAACGGAATGATTCCTCCTGAATTTGAACTTGTAGTTGATCTGTTTCCTCTGCATGACCTACTCCATACGGTGCTACTGCTGTTAAAGCTAAACCTGTTGTTAATGCTACCTTAGTTAACGTCTTTTTGTTTTTCATTTTTTCACCTCGTATAATTTTGAAATAGAAAGCTTGTACAAAGTATACTTCCTGTTTCTGTCGAAAAAAAGGGAAAATACACAATTTATGTAACATTATGCAAAATTACATAATGTAAGGACGATGATTCAAATTAAGAACAACTTATATAAGTGCATGAATTTCAATAAAAAAAGAGCACTTTAAGGTGCTCTTCAAATACGATTATAAATTATGCATTGTGTCATTTATTAGTATATGCTCGTCTCATTTAATTGTTTATTTAATGATTTCTCTACCCAATAACCTTTTAAAAATACATCATCCAATACACCGGTATCCTCCGTTACTGTTTGATTAGTAAATAAATAATATAGTAAAGATAATGCTAGAAAGAAACATACTACTTATTTGCATTCATATTTATTGGTACTTTTTTAATTGGCACAAATAAATCAACCTTTAACTTTCCTTCTAAATCTTCTGCAACATTATTTAAGCAAAACTCTAAATTATCTCTATCATAATCTGCATCATACTCACTATTTGGTAGCCACTCTGCGTACATGTATTGATACGCTACACTTAATTTATGAGGTTCATCATAGAATTGGTATAGAGCGTATAGACCACTATCTACACTTTTAAATTGCACATCCTCATGTTGTTCTTTTTCAAAGTTTTCAGGTATGGTCACGCAAGCATCATGTCGGCACATATGGCTTGCAACAAGTTCAGGATTATCTAATGAGATTCCGATAAATGATTGCTCCGGTGGATAAAGTTTATTTTCATTTGCCCACTGTAATAACCTTCCCCAGTGATCTTGTGGTTCAAAATAACTACCAGTTCGTCTTATATAGGCTACTTTTAATGGTGGTAATTTTTTTATAGTCACTTTCATTTATATCAGCCCCTTTATAACTATCTACTCCATTTATTTAGACTTCATTAATAAATATCCCTTCATTAATAGTACAAAACTCCAATGAAAACACGCGGAAATATGCTACAAATAAGAACAATGAATGAATAGATACTGATTTTAAAGAGCTGGATGTTTTCACAAAAAATATTCTTTTATACTAAATGGCTTGATAGAATTCTTTTCATCGTCCAAGCACATTACTAGAAACTTAAATAGTATATTAAAAACTAAAGGGGTCATATTGATGCAAAAAAACTCGTATAATGATTGCAATTGTAGTGTTCAAGATTTTTTATGTACCAATATAGGTGTACAAGTTACGGTGGTTTTGACATATGTGAGAGATTCATCACTTGGTACACAATCATACACCGGGATTCTTACATCAGCTGGAACTGACTATTTTACCATTGAAGATCCAACAAGCGGTAAATTGTATCTATTACAACGAATTTACCTAGATTATATAGAATTTCCAAACAGTCAAACTATTAATAAACCGAAATGGTGCTGTTAAATATTTGAAATACGTTTTATGAACTTGTGGATAAAAAAACACCTTTTTAAGGGTGTTTTTTTATCTAATCTACCCTCCCAGAAAAAACAACAATTAATAACATGTCCTATCAATTTATCATTAAATAAATGTAAAAAATGACCCTATTTATTCATTTTTCATGCGTATGTATGTACATTTATTAATTTATTCGATATATTATGTGTATTGAATGATTACGAAAAACTTATAGCTCGCTAAAAATACCTTATATTTTTATATCCGTGAAAACTACAAAATGTATATAAATCCATTTGTCAAATGAATTTAATGCGGAAGGAGGTTTGTGGTTACTTCATCGGGATATAATAATCAGTTTTAAACTGATAAAAATATAGGAGGCGACAAAATGTTTCGTACGATTTCAAATTTCATGAGAGTAGCTGAGATAAGAAACAAAATTCTTTTTACATTAGCGATGCTAATTGTTTTTCGAATTGGCACGTTTATTCCAGTTCCTCATACTAACGCAGAGGTATTAAAAGTACAAGATCAAGCTAACGTTTTAGGTATGCTAAACGTATTTGGCGGAGGAGCACTGCAACACTTCTCAATCTTTGCTGTAGGTATTACACCTTATATTACAGCTTCCATCATAGTACAATTACTACAAATGGATGTTATACCTAAATTTTCGGAATGGGCAAAGCAAGGTGAGATGGGCCGTAAGAAATCAGCTCAATTCACTCGATACTTTACAATCATTCTCGCATTCATACAAGCCATTGGGATGTCTTATGGTTTTAATAATATAGCAGGCGGACAATTAATAACAGATCAAAGCTGGACTACATACTTATTTATTGCGACAGTTTTAACTGCAGGTACTGCATTTTTACTTTGGTTAGGTGAACAAATTACCGCTAATGGAGTAGGTAATGGTATTTCGATGATTATCTTCGCAGGACTTGTAGCAGCGATTCCAAATGTTGCGAACCAAATTTATTTGCAACAATTTCAAAATGCAGGCGATCAATTATTCATGCACATCATAAAGATGGTCTTAATTGGTCTCGTAATTTTAGCGATAGTTGTTGGCGTTATTTACATACAACAAGCCGTGCGTAAAATACCGATTCAATATGCAAAAGCTGTTTCAGGAAACAATCAATATCAAGGAGCAAAAAACACTCATTTACCTCTTAAAGTAAATAGTGCTGGTGTAATTCCAGTAATCTTTGCTTCTGCATTTTTAATGACGCCGCGTACAATTGCGCAGCTCTTCCCTGATTCAAGCGTCTCAAAATGGATAGTTGCAAATCTTGATTTTGCACATCCATTTGGAATGACACTTTATGTCGGTCTTATCGTTGCTTTCACATACTTCTACGCATTTATTCAAGTAAATCCTGAACAAATGGCTGAGAATTTGAAAAAGCAAAATGGATATGTGCCTGGTATTCGTCCTGGCAAATCAACAGAACAATATGTAACGAAAATTTTATACCGTTTAACATTTATCGGCGCGATTTTCTTAGGTGCAATTTCAATTTTACCGCTCGTATTCACGAAAATTGCTACATTACCACCTTCTGCACAAATTGGTGGTACAAGCTTACTGATCATTGTCGGTGTGGCACTTGAAACAATGAAAACGTTAGAAAGTCAGCTTGTAAAACGTCATTATAAAGGGTTTATAAAAAAAGCGAATTAAGTAAAAAAACACAGTTGGTTATTTTTCCAACTGTGTTTTTAATTCTACTGCATCTAATTTTTCTACTAATGTACCAATGACCTTTTCCAAGTTCATTATTTTTGCTTCTAACGCTCGAATACGTTTATTGCTCTCATCTACATCATTATATTTTAAACTGTTATTAGAGACTTTGAACTGCTCTCCTAATTCGGAAGTGATATCTTCAATTGTTGATTTTTCATTATTACTGGTTGTATTTGTATTTGATTTTAATTCAAATTGAATTTCATATGTATTTCCAGTTAACTCTTTAGCTATTTGCGAAATTAAATCTTTATAAGACTTTTTAACCCACTCTTGTTGGAATTCGTTTTCAAAATAAATGATCAATGAATCTTCATTTATTCTAGCTGTCGTTTCTTTGACCCAAGTTTCATATGACGGTCTCGAAATTTTTAATTGTATTTTATCTTTTATTTTATTCCAAATTGTTTTTGATTCCTCTTGTCCGGAAGTACGTTGATTATTTTGCACGTGATGAACCTGTGCTTTAGAAGTAGCGCTTGATTCTATTTCGAACCAAATTTGATATTTTTCATCGGTTATTTTCTGTACGGTACTTGAAATTATATTTTTATACTCCCCTTCAAGCAAGTCACGATGAAACGCATCTTCACAAAAGATTATTAATTTATTATCTTCTATCGTAGCATTTGTATTTCTAATCCACGTCATAAATGTTTTCTCTGCTAATTTTGGTCTTAACGCTTTCTTTACTTCATCCCAGCTACTAAGCCTTGCTTTTTGAATATCTTTCAACTTAGATGGTTCGCCATTACATAGATCAAACTGAATTTCAAACGTCGTATTAAACATTTCTCTTAATGTATTAAATACTAATTCTTTATAATGAGATTCTAACCAGTCACGTGCAAATTCATTTGGACAATAAATTGTTAATATATCATCCTCTAAATAAACAGTAGTATTCGTAAACCAAGTTTCATATGATGGTTTTGAAATTTGCGGTCGAATTTTTTCCTTGACTTCAGTCCAATTTATTTTCATAATAACTCCCCTCTTCTTGCAGATCTCTTTCATATAGCTTAATAATATTACGCCTTTCCAATAAATAAAGTCAATCCGTATCATGAATAAAATGAAAGCAGCCCTGCTATATACAGGACTGCTTCTTTATATAATTACATTTCTTTCTCAAATAATCTCCCTTTTCTGGAATAAGACCGGAGTGTGGATCGATTAGCTAAAAATACACCAACCAAAATGAAACATGCACCTATTCCCATTGTAGCATTTAAAGGTTCTCCTAATATAATATATCCTACTATAATAGCAATTAACGGTGATACGTATAACCACGTTGACGGGAATACAGGATTTGTTTTTGATAAGAGCCAATAATATAATCCGTGTCCACCAATTGATCCGATAAAGATAAGATATAAAATAGGCCACTGTACACCCCAAGAAGCTAGTGTAGTTACATTCGGTTGTTCTACTATGACAGACACGATTAGTAGTAAAACGCCTCCGTAAAACATTTGAATACCATTAATGAGAAATGGCGATACATTTTGTAAATCCGAAAGTATTTCTTTTGAGTAAATAGAGCCTATTCCGTAAAATAACTCTCCTATTATTAATACAAAACAAGCGATACTCCATATAAAACTTACTTCTTGGTGCATTCCTGGTAAAGAAACAAAAACAACGCCTATTAGCGCAATGATTAAAGCAAGAAGTTGCTCCTTTTGTAATTTTGTCTTATTTCTCTTTGCCTGTAATAACAAAATCATCATCGGTCCCGTAGCAGATAGCACAGCAGCTAGCCCTGAAGAAATATATTGTTCCGCCCAGTACAAACTTGCGAATGTCATAAACGTTAAGCAAAAACCAGCATATATAATACGTTTTGAAAATATATGTGGCATAATTTCTTTTCGTTTTAGCTTAAATATAATCATTAAGATTACTCCTGCTAGAAAGAAACGAATTCCTGCCGAAAATAATGGGGGTGCACCTGCTTCAATTCCGATTTTTATTGTTAAAAATGTTGTTCCAAAAATTATACATACTAAAATATAATTGAAAATGACCATTTTTCTTCCTCCTTTTTACTCTTAACATGAGTATAGAAGGTATGGTGTATAACAGTGTATTTATGTATATAACAGTTTCCTAAAATCGTAGTTGATTCTCTTTATATTTTCCGCTTAAATTAAATAAAAAAGAAAAAGGTGAAACCATGAAGATTGTCCTTCGTAAAGAATCCAACATACCGTATTACCAGCAAATATATATGCAAATCGTTGAAAGAGTACAAAGCGGCATGCTTTCACATGGTGACTCACTTCCATCTTTACGCTCGATGGCCGAAGATTTACAGATTAGTCTATTAACTGTTCGTAAGGCGTATAAACAGCTAGAAAAGAAAGAATATATACGAATTGAACAAGGTAAAGGGGCTTATATACAAAAACATGTAAAGAAAAATTTCAAAACAGTTCCGTATAAATGGCAACAAACGAAAACGATTAATGTTATGCGATCTCAATATGCAATGAATCAGCACCGGAAATATTACGATTTTTCACAAGCGATTTTATATCCTCGTTTATTGCCAAATCCATTCTTGGCAGACGAAATGCATAAAATACTTAATAAAGACCAGATGATTCTAGCAACTTATGGACCAGTTCAAGGAGATTATGAATTGCGAGTTGAAATAGCAAATCACTTAAATGAACACCAAAAATTATTGACAGATCCATCTCAGTTATTAATTACAAGCGGAGCACAACAAGGAATTGATTTAATTGCTCAAACACTAATAAAACCTGGTGATATTGTATTAGTGGAAAGTCCTTGTTATAGTGCTGCGCTTGATATTTTCATCAATAAAGGGGCTCGAATTATACCTGTTTCTCTTGATAATTATGGAATTCGCTCCGACTTAATCGATGATATTTGTCAAAGTAAAAATCCCGTTTTATTGTATACGAATCCAACTTTTCAGAACCCAACAGGTACAGTAATGAGTAAAGAACGGAGAATGGAACTTATAGAATTGGCAGAGCTATATGAGTTTTTTATCATTGAAGATGATTCTTTCGGTGAAATATATTTTGAGGGCGTGACTGTTCCCCCTCCTATTAAAAATTTTGATACAAACGGTCACGTAATATATATAAAAGGATTTAGTAAAACGTTAGCACCAGGACTGCGTATCGCATCACTTATTGCCGATGGCCCTATTTTCGAATGGTTATATGCTGTAAAAGGTTCAATGGATATCGGTAGTCCTTTATTAACACAAAAAGCACTTCTACCATTTTTACGTGCAGAACGTATGAAAAATCATTTAGAAAAATTACGTACGGCTTTACAAATTAGACGTGATATAACGATTGATATGTTATCACCACTTAAAGAAATGCACTTTGAAATACCAAATGGCGGCTTTAATTTATGGATTACTCTTCCTGATTCGATAGATCCCTTTACCTTATTACAAAAAGTAAATGAAGTAGATGTGTCTTTTTTACCAGGTACAGCTTGTCTATTAAATCCCGAAACAAATAATAATCATTTAAGAGTTAGCTATTCGATGTTAAATGAAAAAGATATGATAATTGGATTAGAGAGATTACATGATATAATGCGAAAGTTTATGCTATAAAAGCAAATACCCCAAAATATTTTGGGGTATTTGCTTTTTATTACATAAAACTCACCATATAAATAATATTTTCATTATCATTCCATTTTAATTACAATCTTACCTCTAACATGCTGACCTTCACTCAAATTATGAGCTTCTCTAATCCCTTCCTCACTAAACGGCATAACTTTACTTATAATTGGTTTTACTTTTCCATGTACAATTAAATCTGATAATGCTTCTAATTGTTTTCCGCTTGGTTTTAGCCATAAAAAACCTGATTTTATCTCTTTTACTTTTTGAATTGGTTCATGGACAATCGAAACTAATACACCACCAGGTTTTAAAATCTGAAAGCTTTTTTCTTGTACTTCCCCACCTATTGTATCTAATACAATATCAAAATCTGATAGTAATTCTTCAAATTTATCTTTTTTATAATTAATAACGAGATCTGCCCCTAAAGACTTTAAAAACTCTTCATTTTTACTACTGGCAGTTGTCGCAACAAAAGCTCCAAATGATTTTGCGATTTGGATTGCCAAACTTCCAACTCCACCAGCTCCAGCATGAATAAGTACTCGGTCATGTTCTTTTATTTTTGCGTAATCTACAAGACTTTGCCATGCAGTAAGTCCTGCAAGAGGAATAGAAGCTGCCTCTTCAAAACTCAGATTTGTAGGCATATAGGATACTAAATCCGATTTTACTGTAATGAATTCAGCATAAGAGCCCTGCCCTATATTTTCAGGTTTCGTATACACCTTATCTCCTATTTTGAAACATTCTATCTCTTCCCCAACTTCTTCAATAACTCCCGCTACATCTAGCCCTAAAATGATTGGAAATGAAAAACGCAACTGTTCTTGTAAGTCTCCTTTTCTTATTTTCCAATCAACAGGATTAATAGATGTTGCGAGAATACGTATTAATACCTCATTATTCTTAACAACTGGTTTTAAAACTTGTGTTTCTTTTAATTCTTCAACACTACCATATTGATCTATAACAATTGCTTTCATTTCCTCTCCTCCTTACTGTTTATTTTAATAACATACAAATATTTCTCAAAATTTTTTTCCTTAAATTATCATAAACTTATTTTTGGGGGGAATTATGCAAGAAACATAGAAAATCTTACACACACCTTAGAGTCATTCAAAATTGTGTTTTTAATTACATTCAAAAGAAATGGAGAGAACTCTATGACTGAAAAGATATTTAAAATAAACGGGATTGATATATGTACAGAAAGCTTTGGAAACCCTAAAAATCCAGCTATTTTATTAATTATGGGTGCTACGTGTTCAATGGTTTATTGGGATGAAGAATTTTGTGAACAGTTGGCGAATAGCGGGGCATTTGTTATTCGTTTTGATAACCGTGATGTGGGGCGCTCCGTCGCATATGAACCTGGAACTTCTAATTATTCCGTTACGGATATGGCTGAAGATGCAATTGGGGTACTTGATGCTTATCATATTGATCAAGCGCATCTATTCGGGATGTCTTTAGGGGGTATGATCGCTCAAATTGCTGCTGTAAAACATCCCGAAAGAATTTTATCGTTAACATTATTAGCTACAAGTATAATAGGCTCTGACGATAACACGCGCGATTTACCTCCGATGGATGAAAGAATTTTAACACATCACGCAAATGGCACGCATTTAGATTGGACAAATGAAAATGTTGTAGCAGAATATTTAGTTTCAGGGTCCCGTCTATTATGCGGGTCCAAACGCACATTTGATGAAAAAAGAGTCTATAATCAAGTAAAACAAGAAATTGAACGAGCTAACAATTTATTAAGCATGTTTAATCACGCTTTACTTCAAGGCGATGATGCATATGAAGGGGTGCTTCACTCCATACAAGCACCTACATTAGTCATTCACGGAACAGACGATACCGCACTCCCTTTTGAACATGGTCTCGCACTTATCGACGAGATTCCTAACTCAGCTCTATTAACTCTTGAAGGCGCCGGACATGAGATTCATCCTGATGACTGGGAAGACATCATTCATGCTGTTACTGAACATACAGCTAAAATAATAGAAAAATAATGAATAGGAGGGGCACGCCGCAATTTGTGTCCCCCTATCTTTACATGTAAAAAAGCCCATCACTGTATCCGTATGTATAGTGATGGGCAATGCTTATATTTTTCTATTTTCTATGTTTAAAAAAACGGACAATCTAATTGGTCAACAGCTTCCCATGATTTTTTTTTTATATTATCGGTGGATTTATTTGCTTCTAGTGGTACGCTTTTAAAAGGATTAACTTCTACTTTTAATAAAGATGATGGCTCCACGTATAACGAGAAAACATGGCTACTTGGTATAGCTTTTGACACATCAATATCTCCTACTTGTTTAAAAAGTTGCTGCGCTGCAAAGAAAAAGAAGTTGGTTGGATTTGATTGTTTATTCAGCCATGCAAGCATTTCAGGTGATACTGACTTATGAATATTAATTTTTACTCGGTCACCACGTTTATATCGCCTAGATCGCATACTTCCACCAACTAACTTATTGTTAAGTTTGTAAATCCTAACTCTTTTTGCTTATGCTCTCTATATTTTGGCGAACAAGTGTAGACTAATAATCCACGTGCATTTGTAAATAATGGATTATCTACAAAGATTACATTTGTTAAACGCCCTTTTTGTTTTAAAATCATTTTCAGGCTATTTTTTATGATAACTGCGCCCCCGCCATAAATAAATACATATGGATCGTCTTTCATATCATCAATTTTGTTAATAATATCCGTTGCAACACGCGCTGCTAAACCTAATAGTGCTGGTTGTGATTCCTCAACTAATAATGCATTTCTAGGGTGTTTATCATTTAAATAAATTTGATTGAATTCTGTAATACTATCAATTGTCTTTGTTGGATACTTCCGGTTCCATCTCGTAATAATTTGTAGTAACGTTTCTTTCACACCGTACGATAAACCCTTACTTAGTTGTGGTCTAAAGTTTACACCTAGTGAAACGACTTCTTCTGTTGTCCCTGCACCAATATCAAAAGATAATAATGTTTTATCAACAAAATCAATTTCTGACACTTTATTTTGTTCACATTCTATTTTATGTTTTACAACATTTCCTTCTTCATCATATACAATGCCCCACGTCCCAGAAGCACCTTCAGGTAGGCATTTACAATATTCGATGGAAATATTAATTGTAACATCACGTCCGTTTGGATAATGGAACACAACCTTATGATTCCCCATATAACGTTTCGCATTTTCCGCAGCTATTTCTTGTGTAATAAGCTGCATAGGGAGAGCAACAGATAAATCATAACGAATGTTAATATGACTAGAAGTTGGACTTTGACGCATAGCACTTACCGCTAAACCAGATAGAATCGTAATAACCATTAACTCATCAGTTGACTTATTCGATTTCTTCTCAACTTCAGTACCTTTTAATTGATCTTGAATGACTTTTTCTCCAACGATATACCGCACATTATTTAACATTAACGATGGAGAACTAATGGTCACGTCAATGTGATTTTCTAATTCAGATAATGAAACATCTCCCTCATCTAACAATCCTGTAGGCTCTCCTATATATAAAGCATATATACTCGGAATAAAAATAGGATCTTGCCCTTTCACCATTAACTTCAAACCGTTATTTCCTGCATCAGCACCAGCTTTTAAAAGAATAGACATAACTACCCCCTAAATTAATCTGACATCCCTTCCAAATATATGCGAGCCCATTCTTTTACATTCAAATGTAATGTAATTTTTTATTAATCGCAAAAACAAAACATTATATTATTACACCTTTCATGTAAAAAATATTTGACATGAAGGTTTTCCAATTTTACACTATATATGTAAAGAGTTTTTTACAATTATGGAGGTGCTATTTCTAAATTGAATCATAAAAAATTTATTTTCATGATTATCGTTTTATCATTACTTGGAGTGCTTATACATGGAGTTTATAAATACATCACTGAAGGTGAAATTTTAGGTGGCACAATTTTCACTAGCGCTATAATAATTAGCTACCTTATCAATCATATTACATGGGGAGATCCCCACGGTGTATCAGAAGAAAGTCAGGATGAAATGGGACAACAAATTACATATAAAAGCTCTAAAATTGCATATTTTACGCTCGTAGTTGTAATGTTCCTTATATTACTCTTCTCTGAAGGGTTTTCTATGGGAGCTAATTTAAATGGGGTTAAAAACTTCCCTCTTTTTATTGCACTGTGCTCTTCATTCTTTATTTATCCTGTTGTCGAACTTATAGTCGCAAAACAATATAAATAAAAAGATGAGATTTTCTATATACAGAAAATCTCATCTTTTTATATTTACATCCCTTCTACTATCGCTTTTAATTTATTCACAGTCCGCCAATTCCTTATCGTAGCTGGTGTATGTAACTTCTGGAACTGATTCATTAATTTTGAATTTCGAATGCTATTTTGGAAAAATAAATACACAACTTTTTCATGTATATAACAATCTTCAGTCTCATTTTTTTGCATAAGTAGCTGATCTTTTTCTAATTCAGAAAGTTCATTTGCTAAGAAGGCAACATGTATACTTTCGCCTTCTCGCAATGAATTGACTTCATAGGGGCATCTTTTGGTAATGTTTATAAATTCCTCATGTGTTCTTAACATAACCGGAACATCAAAACCAAAAACGTTTTTAATTTCAGATTGTATTCGTTTGTTTAAAAAATCAATATCTCTTTCAGATTCGAACACGATATTACCACTTTGAATATATGTTTTTACTTGTTTTAGCCCTATTGATTCAAACGTTTGTTTTAAATCAGCCATTTTAATTATCTTATGACCGCCTACATTGATTCCTCTTAGTAGTGCAATATAAATTGTCATAGCAATCCTCCACATTTTAATGAACTGAACAATTGAATTGATTTTCCCCCTCATATTTCTCAAATATTTGTTTTAATTCCTCTAACATATCATGTATAGATAATACCTCAAATAAAATGATAGATTCACTGGAAAAATGATGATGATATTGATTCGGTTTACAATGTGCTAAATCATTTTTATAATTCCAAAATTGCTTGTCTAATTCATCAATCAGTTTAAAATGTTCCTCATCTATTTTATTACAATTATTTCTTAATATTGAAATTATAGAATGAATTGTTCGTCGTAAAATCTCTTTTTCATTTTGCGACCAGTCACATGTTTCAATTGGTGTTCGAGCTAAATTATCTATATGATAAATAATTTGCTGTAATAAATGAAGTTGCTTTTGTACAAGTAAAAAACTTCTCATTTCTTTTTTTGTATGTCGATGATATTTCCAATCTTTTTGCTCATATTGAACAAATTGTACCGCTTTATGTAATAATAAATTCACTTTAGATAGATTATGAGCTGTCTCTTTGGTTATCACTTTCCCTTCAATTAATGCATTAAGCCATTCCTCCATAATATGTGCCGTTTTAACAAATAGCTCCTCTGTACATCCCGAAATTGTTTTAACATAATGTGGTGGTAAGATGAAAAAATTCACTAAAGTAGACACTATAATACCAGTAGATGTAGTAGCTAATCGAATTAAAAATGCAGTAAAATAGTGATCTGCCGTAATTGGGATCATTGCAACAGCAGTTAATGTTGCAACTAACGTTCCCGCATGTAACTTTAGTTTTTGACATGTAACGATTGTAAACATCGCTGCTAACGCATAAGAAAGCGCCTGATGACCTAGGAAAAATGTGAAAGTCATTGCATATGCTGATCCAATTGTTGAAGCTGGAAAACGAATCAGTCCTTTTTTTATAGAATCCGTTGCAGTTGGCTCAATCGTTACAATTGCGGTGATAACAGCAAATATAGTTGGAATATTGAAAAATTCACAAACTAGAACTGTAAGAAAAACCGCAATTCCTGTTTTTATCACCCTTCCACCAATAATATTCCATTTTCTAACTTGATTCATTTTGTATTTCCTTCATTTCTATTTCAATTATTTATATATTATATATCTTTCTAAATAAAAAACTTACTACTTTTGTACAAGAGTAAGTTTTTTCTCGTTATTTTATGATAGGTAAATGCATTATGATTTGTTGACCAATTGGTCCCATTCTTCTAAAACCTTTGTCTTGGAAGCCAACTTTTTCATATAAATTTTGTGCAGGAATATTTTTTTCATTCACAGCAAGTACAACTTCATTTTTCATCGGAAAATAACATTGTACAAACTCTTGTAATAGTGCCAGTGATTTTTTAGCGTATCCCTTCCTTTGTCTATTGTGATTTATAGAAAATGAAGTTAAAAGTAAAGCGTTCTCATTTTTTGTGAACTCCTGCACTCTATCTCCTGTTTGCAATGCAAAAAGACCAACAGGTACCCCATTGTAATCTAAAATAACAATCACATTTTTTGTACGATCATTTTTTGCTTTTTTCAATAATTCAACTGGGTCCGATGTAAATTGAACTTGTTCACTTGGTAAAGTAAATGTTTGTATAACTTCCTTAAATTCCTCTTTATACGGAACTAATTGAATTTCCCCTGTATGTATGTTCATGATAAACTCTCCCATTTTTTACTTATTAACTTAAACCTTGCTGCACTTTAGAATGTACTTTGCCATCTAAAAATGTAATTTCAACTAATGCAGTTGGATTGCTTCCCTTCCAAGCAAAGATTTGCTTAATTTGTGTAGAATGTTCCACCCCTTCTTCTATGAGTAAATCCCCCTCAAAACCAATTAAATCTTTCACTTCTTTATAAGTCATTCCTTCATTTATATTGGAGAAATGATTTATATTGATAGATTCTTTCTTTTGATTTTCCATCACAGTAGAAGAAGTCGCTGTTTGCTTTTTTACTTCTTTCTTCTGTTCACACGCTGTCATACTGAAACCTAAGCATAAACTACATAATATTAATGTGCTTTTTTTCATCATAACAGTTGTCCCTCCCATAATAATTAAACCATATATTCCCTTGAAAATAAACTGAATATTTAATATTATATCGAAAAACCCTGTACAATTTAGTACAGGGTTACGGTTAAATTTATTTATTTAAATGATTATTTGATTGGTCATTCTGTTCTTTTCTCAGTTCTTGTTCTTCATCTTTTGGTAATTGTTTATCATTATCTTTTATTGGATTCGTTTCTCGATTTTCAATCATGTCATTTGGAACTTGTGGCATTACTCGGCCAACAATTGCTGCTAACTCATCCAGTATACCTTCACCTGTTTTTCCTTTTTTAATTTGCTTTCCAATTTGTTTCAGTCTTTCATACGTATCAACATCTGCTACAACGACTGCATTAGCACCATCAGGATCGTTTTTTAAGCTTTCTGCAACAGAGTATTTTATGGACTCAACACGTGTTCGATCTAGTTTCGCTTTTACATCAATTCCTACAATAGCATATTTCCCAACTACTACCGCTGTCGCATCATTTACACCTGGCACACTTGCCGCTAAAGATGCTAAATGGTCCGCTGCTTTTTCATTTGGCTTATTTGACTTATTTGTATAATTAACATTTTTCATTGAAACATTTTTTTGCTCGGGCTTTTCGTTTGGATTATCCTTTTTTCCAATACTGCATCCAGTTATTAATAAACAAACCATCAATAGGTATATTAAAATCTTCATTATTCTCACCACTTTACCATTCAAGTTTAATCATAAATTTTTTCAACAGCTTGCATTTTCTTCACTTTTTCTTCTGCTCCGCTATTTGCATTAATGAAAATTTGGTACGTATCTTTCCCTAAAGTACCTACAAATTCATAGCAAAGTACTTCGTTATGCAAATCGTTTACTACCATTGCTTTTCGCTCTTCCATTACCTTTACATCAGGGTTTATTTTCTTTCTTGCTTCTGCTGCAGTTAGCTTTGCCGAAGGGATTGTTCGTTTTTGGTGTGATGCTAAATATTCTTTCGCCGAAAATCCGACGATAGAACCGTCATCTAAAGCAATTTTCATTTGAATTGCTTCTGGATAAATTCGTACGCCATTCTCATTTACTACATACGTAAATACACCAACATTATCATATTGTGAGCTATCATAAAGCTCCATATTATGAAACTTATGGTCCTTTAAAAATTTCAAACCTTTACTTCCCGCATCGTTTAAACTAATTTTCTGTTCTTTAATTTCTCGATTATTCATAACCCAAATTGGATATCCGCCTTTCCCGGTAATATCCATATAAAACTCATTATTCGTTGCCTCATCTTTAATTTTCACACTATAGAAAGATTCTTTCGCACCTTTTCCGCTTTTCTCGACTTCTACCTTTTCATTTCCTTTTAAATTTAAAAACGATTTTGCAATTTTCGCCGCTTCATCTTTTGAAATTGCTTTTCCTCCTGCTTCAAATCCACCTTTTTTATTTTTTTGTGCACTTGTAAAGGTAGGTCCGAAGTTTGTAGAAGAATACGATGTTACATTTTTTTCTACTGTCTTTAATCCGTCAATAATTGTATTGTCTGCAGGATCACGATTTGATGCGAGTGCCATCTCGACATCCATCCAGCGTAAATTGTTTTTCAAAACAAGATGTTGCACTTTTCTTAGTTCATCTTGTATATTTCCTGCATTGGAATATAAAGTTTGCAACGTTTTGTATTCTTGATCATTTAACGGCTCTTTTTCTAAATCACGAATGGCTGCACGGTAACTAAAATCACCGATATTCGCTAAAAATTCTTCCGTTTTATTAAAAGGCATTAATGTTAAAGGAAGTTGTCCTACATCCGAACGAGCTTCCGATGTTAATCTCCATACATCTGCTAATGCAGGCGATAAAGATGCGCGCGAATTCATCGCAAGCGTTGTTCCAATTTTATCGTGCAATAAATCAACCTCATACGCTAAATCATGAAACGCACGTTGATAGCTATTTTCTGCCCGAATTAATACTGCATTCTTCTCTTGATGCTCTTTATAGCCCCAGTATCCTGTCCCGACTACACCAACTGTTAATAATACGATTATAATACCTCGTAACATAGTTCCACCTCCGCTCTATTTACAGAAAATATGTTTCCCGATCTTTTTAATTTGTGGACGAGTCCAAATCCATTTACTTGTTGCAGTATCTGGATTGAAATAATACAATGCGTTTCCTGTTGGATCCCATCCATTAATTGCATCTAATACAGCTTTCTTCGCTGTTTCATTTGGCGTTAAATATATTTGTCCGTCTGCTACCGCTGTAAATGCTCTTGGCTCAAAAATCACACCCGAAACAGTATTTGGAAATGATGCACTTGTAACACGATTTAAAATAACTGCAGCGACTGCAACTTGTCCTAAGTACGGCTCACCACGAGATTCTCCATATACTGCGTTTGCCATAAGCTGAATGTCATTTTGGGAATAACCATTTGGAACATTTGTCCCTTTATTTTGAGGTGGTTTATTTTCTTGTGCTGTACCACCACTATTTCCTTTATTCGTTGTCGTTCCTTTATTAGCAGTTGACTTATCATACTTCGTTGCCTTCACGAGCATTTGCTTCGTTTTAGCTCCGGCTAAACCATCAACAGGTAAACCGAATTTCTCTTGAAAATTTCGAAGTGCCCAGTATGTACCCCAGCCGAAAACACCATCCACTTTTCCTGTATAAAACCCGTTATATTTCAAACGAGATTGCAGTTCAATGACATCTTCGCCAGATGCTCCCCTTTGAATGACCTGATTAGAAAAGGCTTCTACATTTTTTAGTTGTATACTACTGACCATGAAAGACAGTCCTATGAACGCAAGCAAAACTGCTATTTTAAAAATAGCTTTTTGGCGCATAATTTTCCCTCCTTAATTACGGAAATGATTTCTTGGTTATGTTTTGTAAAAGCCTCGCTTTTATGTAAAGAAGACAAAAAAATCCAAACTAATATCGTTGAAAAAATATGTAAACAATATAAAGTGAGACTTTAATCAGTGGGGGTTTTGTTCATCCCCACTGATTATTAGTTGAACCAATCGAACTTTTATGAGCAGCCCGACCCCCACCTAATTTCTTTACTTTCGCTGAATTTTGAGATGGGGGGGCTTACTGCCCATTAAAGTGGGATAAAAAAGGATAAAAGGAGTTCATCGTGAAGAAATTGTTAAAGCGTGTCGCATTCGTCCTTCTGTTCCTAATAACATGTTCAAATGTATATACAGGCTCATCAATTGTTCATGCTCAGCCACCTTATGCGAAATGGGGTAAACTTGCTGTAGAGAAAACGAAAGAACAATACCCAAAAGCGGAGATTATTGATTACCTTCATATAGGTAGAAAACCAAAAACCGTTCAAATAACAATTGAAAAATTTAAATTGTGGCTACGTGAGGATGGAAAAGAATATGGTGTTTTTGTTGATGTAGAGTTTGAAACGAAGACGGAGAAATTTATTAAAATGTCGTTTCAGAAAACGAGTAGATAAAGTGAAACTTTAATCAGTGGGGGTTTTCTTCATCCCCCACTGATTATTAGTTGAACCAATCGGGCTTTTACGGGCAGTTGAGATCCCCACCTAACTTCTTTGCTTTCGCTGAATTTTGAGGAGGGGGTCTTACTGCCCGTTAATGCGGGATAAAACGAAAAAAACCCGGCTGTTATGAATTTAAACAGCCGGGTTTCTTTCATTTCTAAAATTTCGATTCCCTAAAAATCTTACCAATATACAAATAGCACCAATTACAACTGCTATTCCTATACTGTATAAAAGTACTCTACCATATCCACTTATTCTCGGATCTAAAAACGGATAAGGATACCAATTCACGATTGGACCACGTATTAAGCTATATAGAACGTAAAAAAACGGGAATAAGAGCCAACTTGCGGCTTGTTTCCAAGTGATTTTCTTATTTGGTGGATTTAATATCCAATCTAAAATCATGGCAATTGGCATGATATAATGTAACACCGTATTTACCCATGGTATTGCGGTTTGAAGTGATTCTTCTAACCCTCTTAATAATAAAAAATAAATGAGTCCAGTCGTAAGTATGTATACAGCCGCTGCACCACGAAGTACACCAAACTGTTCTGATCGACCAAATGTAGCTGTTCCGATACTACTTAAAAGGAGAATACATGCAACTAAAATGTTACTTTCGATAGTGAAGAAACTGAAAAAATTAACTGGATTGAACGGTTTCACTTGTGCCCGTATTATAAATTGCGTAATGATTGCACTAAATGCTAGAAGGCTTAAACATAGTCTAAATAAAGATAATGTTTTTACATCCCCCATACAGTCCCTCCTCTTCTTATACAAACTTATAATTCTCCTGTACATGCTCAATAAATAACTTTAATGGAACGAGCCCACGTTTAGGCATATGACTACTAATTACAGCAACCACCTCTAACTGCGGAATGACAACGATGTATTGCCCGCCGTATCCCATAGCAAAGTACATACAATACGGTATGTGAAATCTTTCGTTATTCAATACCCACCAGTGATATCCATATGCCCCGACATGTTCATACGTTTCAAATAGAGGTGTACTTGATTCTTCTAACCATTTCGATGATACAATTTCATTCCCCTGCCAAATTCCATTCTGCAAACATAATATTCCGAGTTTTAATAAATCTTTAGATTTCATTTTCATACCGAAACCACCAACATATATTCCCTGGGAATCTTGTTGCCACTCATATTCTGTAATCTCTAACGGATTAAATAAGTACCTTTTCGCAAACTGTTCTGTCGGCATTCCAGTAGCTTTTTGGATAATGTAACTAAGTAAATGCGAAGACCCTGAGTTATAATTCATTTTTGTAGCCGGTTCTTCAATTATTGGTTTTTCTAATATATATTGCACCCAGTTCGCTGATTCTACAAAGTCATTCGGGAATACTACTCCATTTCCAAACTCTTTCCACTCCTCACCAGTAGTCATTGTTAATAAGTGATAAAGCGTCAAATCATGTTTTCCCTCAGGTACATTTTCAATCCACTCTGTAATAGGTGTATGTATATCATTTATATAGCCTTTATCAATTGCAATACCAATTAATAAAGATACTATACTTTTTGTAATCGAATTTATTTTATATAAGTTATTTGTACATTCGGGTGTTTTATAATACTCGGTTGTTAATTCTCCTTTTTGATAAACAAGAAATGTATTCACTTTTTTCTTTTCAAATTTATTTTCTAGCTGCTTGAAATTCAAAACTTTACCTCCGTTTAAAAAATCACTTCATTTATTATATCTTGTAGCTTCTATTAAAACATAATTGAGTTCAAATAAAAAAACAAACCTGTCAGTTTAGCTGACAGGTTTGTTTCTATAATTTCGTACGAACATTCCAAAGCTCTGGGAAGAATCGTTGATCAAGTACTCGTTTTAAATAAGATACACCTGAAGATCCACCTGTTCCCATTTTATGTCCGATAATTCGTTCTACCGTTTTCATATGACGGAAACGCCATTGTTGTAGCCAATCTTCAATATCAATCAATTTTTCAGCAAGCTGATATAAGTTCCAATACTTTTTCACATCGGCATACACTTCAAGCCATGCCGCTTCTACCGTGGCATCTTCTTCATAAGGCAGCGTAATATCGCGATTTAACACATCTTTATGAATAGGGAATCCTTCTTTTACAAGTGCTTGAATTGCGACATCATACAAACTTGGTGCATGTAGCGCCGTATGAAGTCGAGCGTGTAATTCTGGATCTTTTTCATAAATTTTTAATGCATGCGGCGTTTTATAACCAAGCGCATACTCAATCATACGATATTGATACGATTGAAAACCTGAAGCTTGACCGAGCGAGTCACGAAACTCAATATACTCGGATGGTGTTAATGTCGCAAGAATATCCCAAGATTGAATAATTTGCGACTGAATTTTTGATACACGCGCTAACATTTTAAAAGCTGGTTGTAATTTATCTTGTTTAATAGATTCAATTGCTGCATGTAATTCATGTAAAATAAGCTTCATCCAAAGCTCACTTGCTTGGTGAATAACGATGAACAACATTTCATCATGGTGATCTGATAATCTCTTTTGAGAAGATAGTAAACTATCTAATTGTAAATATTCCCCATACGTCATATTCTCTTTAAAATCCGTATGAATTCCTTTTTCCATAATTATCTTTTCGTTTTCTTTCATATTAGCCAAACGCCCCTTTTATATATTTCTACTTATATTGGTCTAATAACTGCTCGAACTGGACTTCCATCTGCATCTGTTAAGGCAAGTGGTAATGCAATCAATTCATAATCGCCGTCTGCTACGTGATCTAGTACGACATTTTCTAAAATGTGTATGCCATGTTTAAACAATTGATGATGCGCTTCTAATTCTTTATCATCTAATGGATCAACTGACGGTACATCCACCCCGATTAAACGTATACCTTTCTCTGAAAGAAACGGTGCTATATCTGCATGTAAATGCGGGATTACATTTGGGAATTCATTCACTTTACCATGTGAAGATGTGCGTAATAACAACCGTTCTACTCCTTCTAAATGAAAGTTTTCTAATTCTTTTTTCCCGATGCTTTCAAGATTAGAAACGTCAATGATTCGTACTGGGCCGACATAAACTTGAATATCTAAATCTATTACTTTCTTTCCTTCATTATCAAAATGAAACGGCGCATCAATATGAGTACCTGTATGAATACTCATCGTTAATTTTCCAACATTTACTGAGCCACTCTCTTCTTTCGGCCATGATACTTCATACGAGAACGGTGTGTCCCCTGGCCAAGTAGCAATATCATTATTTAGCGGTTGTGAAATATCAATCCACTCTGATGTTTTCATACCTATGCCACAACCTCTCTCTTATTTTCAAACTGTTTATATTCTTCATCTTTCATGATTTTCTTTAATATTTGTACAGATTTCCACACTTCTTCGTATGTGTTATATAAAGCGACTGGCGCAAGTCTTACTCCATTAGGTGCACGGAAATCAGGGATAACTCCATTTGCTTTTAACGCTTTACATATGCGTGCTGCTTCTGCATGCTCTAAATAAATATGCCCGCCTCGTTTTTCATCCTCTAATGGATTTCCAATTGTAAATTCAAAATCACTTAATTCATGAGCAATTAAATTAAGCATGTATCTTGTAATATGTAAAGATTTTTCACGTAAACGTTCTATACCAGCCTCTTTAAAAATTTCAAGAGAACCGATTAACGGCGCTGTACTTAATACGTGAGGGGTACCAATTTGATATGCACCTGCATGATCAGCAGCTGTTAATGTATGTTCCATATCAAACTGCTTATCTTTTCTAGAGCTGAACCATCCAGACAATCCTGGAAGTCTATTACAATGCTTTTTATTTACATAAAGACCAGCAACACCACCAGGTCCTGCATTTAAGTATTTATAATTACACCAAATAGCGAAATCAACATCCCATTCTTTGAAATGATGCGGAATAGAACCAATCGAATGACATAAATCAAATCCGATATGAATACCACGCTTATGTGCTTCCGCTGTTAAACGTTTCATATCAAGAACTTGGCCACTTCTATATAGTACAGAAGGTAATAAAATTAACGCGATATCATCTGTCATTGCATGAATAATATCATCTTCAGAAAGTGTTCTACCATCTCGGCTCTTCACTCGTACTAAATGCTCATCTGGATCTAATCCTTTTAAACGAATTTGACTTTGAAGTGCATATATATCGGACGGGAATGTCAACTCATCCGCAAGAATTTTTGTGCGAATTCCTTTCGGCTCATAGAAAGTTGCGATTACTTGATGAATATTCGTTGTCGTGGAACCGGTTACAATAGTTTCTTCTGGTAAAGCTCCAATAAGAGGCGCAGTCAATTCACCTAATTTCTCCGAAAGGAAAAACCACGGATGCTCACCCTCGGTCCAGCCGTCAATACCGTACTCTTTCCATGAATCTAGCAAAGTAAGTAATGATTTTTCTGCTCTTTTTGAAAGTAGCCCTAATGAGTTTCCATCTAAATATATTGTTCCTTCTTTTTTATAAAATTCAGTTTGAAAATCTTTCAGTTCATCATGTTTATCACATTCAAGCGCATACTCATAAGTTGGTTGAAATGGTTCTGTATACATGGTGTCACCTTCTCTTAATTTTCTTTTTATTCTAACTAATTGAAATATATCACCTTAGTTGATATAACGTCAATGATATTATGTCAGTTGACTTTATATATGAATTTCTTTTACAATACAGTTGTATTTTCAGATATTTCAGTATAAAGAGGTGATTCTTTGAAAAACACTACTCTTTCATCAAGAAAACACCGCTCCTTAGAAACTAAAAAGAAACTTTTACATTCCGGATACATTGTTTTTATTAATAACGGATTTCAGAAAACAACCATTACGCAAATTATTAAACATGCAGAAACTGGTTATGGAACGGCATATGTATACTTCAAAAACAAAGATGATCTCCTCACCGTTCTAATGGAAGATGTTATGAATCAATTTTATGATATTGCTGAGCGCTCTTTTTCCCCTCAAACAAAAGAAGAAGCACGTAATATGATTCAAAACCAAGTGAGGGCATTCCTCCAACTAGCAGAGAAAGAACGAGCTATTTTACAAGTTGTAGAAGAAGCAATCGGGCTATCAAAAGAGATACGTCAAAAATGGGATGAGATTCGAGAACGATTTATAAACAGCATTACGCAAGATATTACATACTCTCAAGAAAATGGGTTAGCGCATCCTGAATTAAATAAAGAAACTGTAGCACGTGCTTGGTTCGCAATGAATGAGATGTTTCTTTGGACGATTGTGAAAAATGATAAAAAATTAGAGTTAGAAGAGATAGTACATACATTGACGGAAATGTATACAACGGGGTTATATAAATAGCACACCTTCAATAAATAAGGTGTGTTATTTTACATCTATAAAAATATTTTATCTGGGTATGGTAGTGCTAAAGGAGGCTTTTCAGATAATGAGAAATATTGTAGTTTTAAAGATTCACCATCTATTGATTTCAGTTTTCCACTAGTAATTTCACATTCAAACACAACAACAATATATTCTACTTGATCGCCATTCGGATATGTATGGCGATACTCTTCTCCTCCAAACACCCCTTTTTGTTTTTTTACTTGCACTTTCAATCCTGTTTCTTCCCACACTTCACGAACTACTGCTTCTTCTGGAGTTTCTCCAGGCTCAATTGCTCCAGCTGGCAAACTCCAGTATTCCCCGCCAGGATATTGAAATAAAATATCTTCTTGCTCATTTTTTATAACCGCAGCTACACTCGGCATAAAAATTAGTTCATGGCCTAATTTCTCCCGGATTTTTTTATAATATAGCGACATAGACATATAATTCTCTCCCACTCCATTAATAAATACCTGTATTTTCTGATATCTATTGTATAATAATACCAAAAACGATTTCTATATAGAAAGGATCAGAAAATGTCTCAAGAAAAACTAGTAAATAAATTTCTATCATTTTTAGGTACTACAAATCAACCTACTAGCTTAAAGTTTTTAAATGAGCTTATTAAAGCTCATCAAGAAAAAATAAAGTGGGAAACTCTTACTAAAATAATTGACTGGGAAAAAGGTAATGAAACAGGTAATTATTTCCCTTCCATTGATACATACATAAACCGTATTACTACAAAAGGTCTGGGGGGTACTTGTTGGACGCACTCAATTGGATTTCATTGGTTATTATCAAACCTTGGTTTTGACGTTCATTATTTGTATATGAATCCCGGACATTTATGCTTACGCGTTAACTTAGAGCAGCCTTACTATGTTGATGTTGGTTACTGTGCACCTTTATTCCAAGCTTATCCACTTTATGAATCATTTCAAGTAAGTAATGTAAGGGAAACTTTTACTTATGAAGTCTCAAATAATAAGATTGAAATTACTAGAAATCCAGGTCCAGCAAAAATCTTACATACAGAGCCAATAGATTTATCAAGTATGAAAGAACTCATTACAAAGTCTAACGATTGGCATACATCTCCTGTATTAAAGAAAATTCAGATTTTCGGTTATATCGATGGTATTCCAACTTCTATTAATGATAATGTTTTAAAACAATATTTCCAAGATAAGAAAAGAGAACAAAGCCTTACATCTTCTGAACTTAATTATTGGATAACAGAAAGATTTTGTATTGATAAAGAAATATATGAAAGAGCTATTGAGGTTTTCAATAAAAAATCTTTAAACAGTAAAAGCGTTACTCCTGAGATTGAGTAACGCTTTTACCTTCATACATATCTTTAATATTAATTTTCTTTATGATAAGCAGCTTCTACACATTCTGCTAGCCGCTCAATTTGTTCCATAGTTAAACCTCGTGAAATCCAGCCTGTTAACTTATACATAATTTTATAGTAAAAATTACTAGGTTCATATTCTGAAATTAATGTAAGTGCTGTACCCTCCTCATCTTCTTCTAACATATAAGTCATTGCTGAATAACCTTGCTTCATTTCACTGCCAAGTGAAATGATATGAGGTGCATCGTATTCAAGGATTTCTACTTCAGCCTCGAATATTTTCTTACCGACTTTTTGAACAGTAATATATTTATCTCCTTCACGTGGATTCTCTTTATCCATATTTGAAGGATAGCGATTTTCTATTATAAACGTATTCCATTCTTTTATTTTTTCATCTTCTATTATGTAGTCACATACAACATCCATTGGTGCTTTTATTACTATTTCTATTGCAAAACTCATTATACTGCCCCTCTCAAATACCCTATCCATTTCTATTTTAACTAAATCATTATGCCATATTTTATATAGTGAAATACAAGTAGAATTTTAATTTTTTATTAATTTAAAAACTTATTCATACAAAATATTTTATTAAAGATACAACAATTAAAAACAAAGCCACGAGTAATAAAGCGATCCCTATACTTCTATTTTCTTTTTCGTTATTTTTTAAATTTTGCACCCCTAAGCTAACTAACATAAAACCTAAAAGCGTTTGTAAAATTAGCATACTCATTTCCGAAGTATCATTCCAACTATAAATGGAATACCCCATTATAATAATTGCAAGTAAAACCGTTACGATCCTATTCATACGAAAATCCCTCCCATTTAAAAAGAAACCGCTAAGTTTCCTTAGCGGTTTTATTATCAATTTATATTTATAAAAATTGCTTTTCATGAATTTGATATAAGTCAAAAGGATTTTCTGGTCAATATAACTACGTATGTTAGTACACCTTTTCTTTATTCAGTCTACTTACAATTCCAACTATAAATTTATAATCAATCCTCCTCTTCTTAACCTTTTTAAACCCTTCTTTCGTATCAAAAATTAAACACGTTTTCCGAAACCACATTCGTACGTACAGTGACTCAAAATAAATAGGTTTTATAATTCCTCTTTCCTCAAATTCAGTTCCATCTTTATTTTCGGTTTCTGTTCGAACGAACCACCTATTTCCAATACCAATTTCAATATACTTCACATAAGTCCCCCTTTCGGAAATTTATTTCTAACTATTTTATTATTTCCCCGGTAAGCGCATATTCCGACAGAACATGAGCCCACAAAGAAAAAGTAGATTACAAAAATCTACTTTATAGCTTATATTTTTGCATTCGTTTATAAAATGTACTTCGAGGTACATCTAAAAGTTTTGCAGCTAACGAAACATTTCCGTTCGTCTTTTCTAGCGCTTCAATCATGCTGTCACGCTGTATTCTTTCGCGGAAATTTAATGTGTTCTCTATTTTATTTTCTGCTTGCAATGCAAGTTGATGTTGATTTCCCATCATTGTTTGTAATAAAAAAGAGATTTGTTTTTCGCATATTTCCTGTCCTTGCGATAAAATGTAAATGCGTTCTAATACATTTAATAATTCTCGAATATTTCCGGGCCATGTATGCTGATAAAATTGATTACAAATACTTTTTGGAAATACAACATTCCAATTCTTTTGTTCACAAAAATGTTTTATGAAGTATGGAATATCCTCTTTTCTTTCTATTAACGTTGGAACATAAAGCGGATAAACATGTAACCGATAATATAAATCTTGACGAAATTTCCCTTCTTCTACTAATCGCAATAAATCTTTATGTGTCGCAGTAATAATACGAATATTTACCGGTACCTCTTTTGAACTGCCAATTGGGGTTACTGTTCGTTCTTGTAAAACACGCAATAATGCGACTTGCATCTCTGGAGGCACTTCACCAATTTCATCTAAAAATATTGTTCCTCCATCTGCTTGTTCGAATTTCCCTTTATATCCTTGGCGCCGTGCACCTGTAAACGCTCCTTCAGCATAACCAAACAATTCACTTTCCATTAATTCTTTCGGTAATGAACCGCAGTTAACAGCTATAAATGGACCATCTTTTCTTGGACTATTTTCATGAATCGCTCTCGCTACATATTCTTTCCCTACACCTGTTTCACCACAAACATATACACTTGCGTCAGTTGGTGATACAAGCTTAATTTCTTCTAATGTATGTTGAAATGCACTACTTGTCCCAATCACTCCAGGAAAAGTGATGCCATTTATAAATGGGGACGTTGAAAATGATTTTACTTGTTTATTTTCCTTTACATAGATACATTTCCCAATCATTCTATTATTACTGTATACTGGAACTTCTAATTTAGTTTTCAATCCATAGTGCATTAAATCTGCAAGTTTCATTCGTGACCAATTACATACTCGTTCCCGAACCCTCTTGCTCGCAGAAACGATAACATCGCGATGATTACAAATTACTACTTGTTCATTACTGTCAATTACATCTAAAAAACGATGGATTAACTGCAGTTCATTTTGATGTACTCGAATACTACATTCACGTTCAATCGCATGTGCAATCGAAGTTACCATACCGAGCATATATGGATGCGAAAACTCAATCGGACAAGAGAAATCTAGAACGCCTATTAATTTCCCATCATCATTATGAATAGGAGCGGCCGCACAGCTCCAGCTATGAGATGCGACAGAATAATGCTCTGTACCACTTATCATAATAGCCTCTTCAATTTCTAACGCTGTTCCTATCGCATTTGTACCAACAGCCGCTTCCGTCCATTTCACACCTTCAACGAAATTAATATGTTTCGCTCGTTGCAACGTTTGTTTATTTCCACTTAACGATAGAACGTAACCGTCTGGATCGATTAATAATGCCATCATTTGCAGTTCATCAATGGTTTTTCTCATATTTTGTATTTGAGGTATTGCTATATCTAGGAAGATTTCACTCTTTTTCTTTTGGTCTTGAAAAATATTAGAAGACAAAATTTTCTGACCTTTATTCATATGAGGATTCACATTTGCTTGTTTACATCGATACCATGACTCTGAAATTCTTTCGTTTATACGGTTCGAATCAAGGACACCTTCATCAACAAACTTTTTCCATGTATGTAAGTAAAACGGTGAAGCTAGCATTATATCATCTCCCTATTCATTATTTTGGAGATTTGTAAAAACATACTTTTATTATAAAACTGAATAAAAGCGTTTTCAACAAAACTAGAAAGACGACACAAATATGTTAATAATTTGAATATCTTAATGCACTTCTTTATTCTTTTTTAGTAGCACTATATTTTGTATAATGGAAGCAAAGAAAATACATAACCAAAACCACTTTTGTGGATTTCCATTTATAAAGAAAACAATCACGGCTATTGCAAAGAAAATTGTGGATGCTACACTAAAATATAATTTTGTTTTCATTCCCATTATCCCTCACATCTCTATCACTTTACAGTACACACTAACTCTTCATTTTTCATCTCTACTATGTACTCCTGAAAAACATATTTTTTCCCGCCATGTTTTTCATACCATTCATGTATCCTTCTAATATGCTTCTCGTCATTTCTAATCTTTGATTCTATTTCTTTATATTGTTCATAACTATCATATTCCCATATTGCAAACACTTCAGTCGTACCATTCTTATTATCTTTCATCCAGCGTCCTATTAGCCTGGAACCATGCTTTAACTGATTTGGTAAGTTTGTTTTATTAAAATGCTCATTAAATATTTCTATAAATTCATTCTTTACTATATAGTACTTTCTTCTATAAAACATACATTTCCACCTCTTTTATAAACACCTCAAATACACCTTCCCATTACAACCGTATTATAATACTTTTCATCTGACAGTCTTTTATCATTTTTCAAAATTCCTTCTACTTCAAAACCTAATTTTCTATAAAGTTGAATGGCTTTTTCGTTTGTCTCTAATACTTGTAATGATATCTTTTTAATCTCATTTTCATCAGCCCAATGAATAGATTGTTGCAATAGACTCTTACCTATTCCATATCCCCAAAACTCTTTTAAAATACAAACGCCAAATTCTACTTTATGAGATAATCTCTTCAAATTTGACCCTTCGCATCTTGAAAACCCAACGATTCGGTTGTGCACTTCTGCAACTAAAAACAAATTCTTTGTCTCGCCACTATCTGCTTTTATTATTTTTTGAAAACCTATCTTATCTATAAATCCCTCTCCAGCTTCTCTATCCATGTTTTCAGTTTCTCCATCGATTTGAACTCTAATTTCCGATAACTGTTCCGCATCTGTTTCAGTTGCCGAACGAATTGTATAAACTAATCCATTTATGTGGAATTTTTGTCCTTTTATAATCATTTCAAGCTCCTTTTAAAAGTAGTCTATTGATGCTATTACAATTTTTTTACCTTGTTTCTCAAATTGTTGAATCGTTTCTTTACTAGCCTCTGAATCTGTTATTATAAGGTCAATTTCAATCAGTGATTCTCCTTTTATAAAGTAGTCTATTCCAAGTTTATCGTGAGGAGCTAAACAAATATTTCGTCTAGCAATCTTATTTACTGTTTTACTAAAATAAGCAACTTCAGGCGTTGCAGTACTTATACCATTCAATGAAATACCACCACCTGTAGAGAAATACAGATCAATAGAGAATCTACTTATCAATTCTGAGGCAAGTGTATCTGTCATATTTCCTGATGGTTTCACCTTTCCACCAATTAAGTACGTATCAATGTTCTTATATTCCCGTAACGTACTAGCAATTTCTATAGAATTTGTAACAACTGTAAATGATGTTTCAGGTAAATATTTTAACATGACATAATGAATAGAAGTCCCACCAATAAAAACAGAATCTCCTTCTTGTATATAAGAAGCTGCGATTTTTGCAATTGCGTCTTCATATACAGAACCATTACTATAACGTTCAAATCGCTCAGCAGCTAAATTCCTTACTCGAGCAAGTTCAATTGCACCTCCGTGCGTTCTTTTTAATAAGCCATCCTTCTCCATAATAGACAAATCTCTTCTTATTGAATCAATAGACATATCAAAACTTTCCGCAAGATCTTTAGCAATTACCCTTCCATTTTTCTTAAGTAACTCCAAAATTTTCTCTCTACGCTCTTCAGTAAACATGTTCTCACCACCATCATTGAATATTCGTAAAATTTATCCATCTTTTAATTATATGCATGTTTTTTCTGTTTTACAATATTTTCAATACTTCTTTATTCAGCTCTATACAGGTTTTCTCCCTTTTTCTATCCCATTAAATTAACAACTAAATAAATGCATATTTGCATGTTTCACAATTATACTTCCATTCATCCTTCTATTAATGTAAAATTATTCCTATGTCTCACTTTTTAACACAGAAAGGAATTATTATGAAATCTATAATGAAAGTAACTTGTACAGCATTATTATTTACAGGACTAATGGCAGGATGTAATGGGAATACTGCACCAAAACAAGAAAAGAGCGCTCTTGAAAAGAATGCAATGCATTATGGGGAAATAGTTAAAAATGAATACTATAGAGCAACTGTTGAAAATGCTAAATTCGAAAAAATAGACAAAGAATGGCGTATTACTACTCGTGTTATGATTAATAATGTTCGAGATGATGGACAAACTATTGATCTTTCGGAAATAAAATATTTCATACAAGATGAAAAAACTGGTCAGAAATATGAAGGTGAAGCTCATCCGATATATGACGAGCACTATAAAAATGTTCCACACGAATTCTCTTTAACTACTGACGTTGTATTTGAACTGAAAACTTCACCAAAAGATTTAAATAATATGTATCTATACATAGATAGCAAAGCCGCGCCGTTAACAGATACATATTGGAAAATTGATAATTTAGCAACTAAATAAAAAACAGTCAAATACGACTGTTTTTTTGTTTGTAAAGTCATCAAGTTTACTAGTAATCTATCTCCAGCAATACATCTTTTGCACAAATCGTTACTTCTTCAGCTTCCCTCCTAAAACATTTTAACATCCAACAAAAGCGATATATCTATTTATTATATCATTCTAATACCTATTTTTTCTAAAGAAAAAATGCAAAACTGTAAATATTCCACCTTTTACTTCTAAAACCTCAGAATATTTACGATAGTTGATAATTAGAATACATTTTACTAGTACAAAAATCTAAACAAAAAGGGATGGTTATATGTTAAAGAAATTAGTAGCAGGTACATTAGTAGTGGGATTTGCATTAACTGGAGGACTAGGAGTAGCAAGTGCTGAAGAAAAAGGTAACACAATTAAGTCTTTTGATTATTTAAAAGTGGATGAACAGAATGTTAATTCTCTTACAAAATTAAGTGATCAAGATAAGAAAGACATCCAAATTACTATGGTATTACCAGGGCAAAATGAAAATGGAGATTGGCTAGCTTATGGTTTTACTAGCCGCGAAACATTAGATACTTATATTGAAAAGGATAAAAAAGTACTTAAAAATAAAATCAATCCTTTAGGTAGCGGTGCTGGTAGTACTGATTTTTATGAACATAAAGATAAAGGTGGCCAATATATTTACTGGAGCAGCGGTTTTAAAAACTTACCTTCTAGCTGGAATGACAGAATTTCTTCTGTAAGTACAGCATCGCCTTCAGCAAGTTATTCAACGACACTTTGGGAGCATACTTCTACACAAGGATATGGAAAAGGTGTTATATTTAAACACGCTGATTGGTACGGTAAAACTGCTAATTTAGCTGCTGATTGGAGCGATATTACTTCAGCGATTGAAGTAAAAAAATAATAGGATATTCAATTTCTTCTGTAAAAATTCAAACCACTATTCTCTCATACATTTAGAGAATAGTGGTTTATTACACTTCCATTTAAGCGTGTACAGCATGTCCTACCGCTTGCAATAGCGCTTCATGAATCGCTTCAGATAAAGTTGGGTGTGCTGCAATATAATCTCTCATAATATCAGCAGTAACTTCTGTATGAATCATTACAGTTCCTTGTCCAATTAGTTCGGTTGCACGTGGACCAATAATAGAAATCCCTACAATTTCTTGATATTTAGGTTCCACAATGACTTTTACTTTACCCGTTTGTTCTCCAATAATAAGCGCTTTTCCATTTGCTGAAAAAGGAAACTCTCCGATAAGAATATCACCATATTGCTCTCTTGCTAATTTTTCACTTAAACCGACACTAGCAATTTCTGGAGCTGTATAAATACAGCGAGGTACAGCATGATAGTTTACTTTTACATCTTCTCCACTCGCATGTAATGCTGCTGTCGTTCCTTCATGGAAAGCAACGTGAGCAAGCTGGATTCCACCAATCACATCACCCGCTGCGTAAATATGTGATACATTGGTTTGCATATGTTCATTCACAGAAATTCCTTTATTTGAATATTGAATGCCTGCTTTTTCTAAATCTAATTGTTGTACACGTGGTTTTCGGCCGACAGAAACGAGAACAAATTCTGGATTAACTACTTGGGTACTTCCTTCATATTCAAATGAAGCTTGCTTTTTATAATTATTTAATCCTTTTAAAGCTGCTCCTGTAAATATTTCTACGCCATCATTTTCTAGTTTCCCTCTTAAAATGTGTGCGATATCTTCATCTTCACCAGGTAATAATTGCGGTGCCATTTCAACAATCGTAACTTTTGTTCCAAGACGACTATAAATACTTGCAAACTCGCATCCTATTACACCACCACCAACAATTAATAATGATTTCGGTATATTTTCTAGGGACATTGCATGGCTACTATTTAAAATCCATTTCCCATCAAATGTAGCAGAAGGTAATTCAGTCGGTTCTGAACCTGCTGCAATAATGAATTGTTCTCCATCTACTACAATTTCTTTACCACCGTGTGTAACTCTCACACGATGATCCGTTTCAAATCTTGCTTTACCTTGTATAACTTTTATTTTATTTTTCTTCATTAAATATTGAATTCCTTGGACGAGCTGTGTTACAACTTGTGATTTCCTCGCCTGCATTTGCTTCCAATTAACTGAAATACTTCCTTCGTTAAGCATAACTCCATAATGATTCGCTTTTCTCACAATGTCATGCACTTCTGCACTTTCTAACAATGATTTTGTAGGCATGCACCCAACATTTAAACAAGTCCCGCCAAGATCAGCTTCATCAATAAGAGTGACTTCTTTTCCACTTTGAGCCGCGGTAATTGCTGCTACATAGCCAGCAGGTCCGCCACCAATAACGACTAGTTTACTCATTCTCTCACCTTCTCTTTATAAAAGAATTGTTACAGGTTCTTCTAAATAACGTTTAATTGTGCGTAAAAATGCAGCTGCTGGTGCACCATCTAATACACGATGATCGAATGTTAAACTTAAAGGTAACATACTGCCTTTTTTTATTTTCTTCCCTTTATATACTGGAACATGTTCAATTGCACCTACACCTAAAATACCAGTTTCAGGTGTATTTAATACTGGCGTAAAATATTCAATACCGAAGCTACCTAAATTACTAATTGTAAAGGTTGTCCCTTGCATATCATCACTACTTAAACTACCTTCTCTTGCTTTTTGTGCAACATTTTTAATTTGTTTAGATAACTCTACTAAAGATAGATGATTAGCAAAGCGAATAGCTGGAACGACTAATCCTTTTTCTAATGCGACTGCCATGCCTAAATGAACATGTTCAAATTGATGAATTGTATCATCCATATAAGCGCTGTTCATTTCTTTATGCTCTCCAAGCGCTAATACAACAGCACGAGAAACGAAATCCGTAATAGTTAGTTTGTTATCGTATCGTTTTTGTACAACTGCCGCTATTTCTTTATGTAAAGCAGCTAAATCTGTAACATCTACTTTCATCGTTAATGTTAATTGCGCACTATTTTGTAAACTTGCATGCATACGGTTTGCGATTGCTTTCCGCATACCAGTAACAGGAATTGCTTTACTTTCTTCTTGTTCAAGTACTTCTGGAATTGTTACTCTTTCTTCAATCGCTTTTAATACGTCTACTTTTGTAATCCTTCCGCCAGGGCCTGTACCAACTAATGCTTTGATATCTAGATTTTCAGACTTTGCAATTTTCTTCGCTACAGGTGAAATTTTGATTCTTTGCTTCGCCACTTCTTTCGCATATGGTTCTGGATGTTGGACCTTTTTAGGCTCTAGATTAGGTGCTTTTTCTTCTACAACATTTATACTTTCATTGATTTCTACTTTTTCGTTCAGCTTACCGATATAGCAAATGACAGTGCCAGGTGGAACTCCCTCATCTTCACTTACAGCTATATCAAGAACAGTTCCATCTGCTGGTGCTTCTATTTCAGTTTCGATTTTTTCCGAATTAATACTAGCAATTAGTTCACCTTTTGATACATGATCGCCTGCTTTAATATTCCAGCTCGTAATAATACCTTCTTTCATCGCCATACCTAACTTCGGCATTACAACTTCTACAGCCATGCTTCTCTCTCCCTTCTCATCGTTTTATTACACATGTAATAAAGATTGGTCTCCGATCATTTCTGATACAGTTTCAATTACTTTTTCCGGCGTTGGTAAATATAACTTTTCAAGTGGTGGCGAGAACGGAACTGGTGTATGTGGTGCTGTAATTCGTTTAATAGGTGCATCTAACAAATCGAATCCTTTATCCGCTACAATTGCCGCAATATCCGTTGCGATACTACATCTTGGATTTGCTTCATCAATAACAATAAGGCGATTTGTTTTTTCAACTGATGCTAAAATCGTATCTTCATCCAGTGGTGATAAAGAACGTGGATCAATTACTTCTACTTCAAGTCCTTTTTTCGATAATTGCTCAGCGGCTGCAAGTGCTGTATGAACTTGTTTTCCAATGGCGACGATTGTTACATCAGAACCTTCACGTTTTATATCTGCTTTACCTAATGGAATTGTATAATACCCTTCCGGCACTTCACCTTTCATATTGTAAAGTGTTTTATCTTCAAAGAAGATTACTGGGTCATCATCTTCAATTGCCGCTAATAATAAGCCTTTTGCGTCATATGGAGTAGAAGGAACGACAACTTTTATACCTGGAATGCTCGTAAATAACGCATACAAACTTTGTGAATGTTGTGCAGCTGCGCTAAAACCTGCACCATGCATCGTACGTACCGTAACTGGCACTTTCGCTTTACCACCGAACATATAACGGAATTTTGCACCTTGGTTTAATACTTGATCAAGACAACTACCGATAAAATCATTAAACATTAATTCAGCAATCGGACGTAGTCCTGTTGCAGCAGCAGCCATTGCTGCTCCCATGTAACCCGCTTCTGAAATTGGTGTATCTAAAATACGATTTCGGCCAAATTCTTGTACAAGGCCTTTCGTAACACCAAGAACACCGCCCCATGCTTCATCATCTTGCAAGTGATCAACTTGTGCACCACCTGCAACGTCTTCTCCTATTAAAATTACGTTTTCATCACGACGCATTGAGATTTTCATCGCTTCATTAATTGCAGTTGACATACTTACTGTTCTAGTCATTATTTTTCACCCTCCTCTTATTTGTAAGAAACGTATACATCTTTTAATAACTCTTCATCCTCTGGATATGGACTATTTTCACTAAATTCAATTGATTTTTGAACCGCTTCATCTACTGCCTTTTCCATATCTACAAGCTCAGATTCAGTTAATAAAGCTTCATGAATTAAATGCTTACGGAAATTCACAATCGCATCTTTTTCATTTAAATGTTCTTCTTTTTCTTCTGAAGTTTTATACGTTTGTGCTTCACCTTCGAAATGACCGTAATTACGATATGTCATACATTCAATTATTGTTGGACCACCGCCATTACGAGCACGTTCTACTGCTTCTTCCGCTGCTTTATACACCGCAAGCAAGTTCTTTCCATCCACTTGAACACCTGGAATGTTATAAGCTTTCGCTCGATCTGCAATGGAATCACAACTTGAAGCATATTCAAATGTTGTCGCTTCACCATAACCGTTATTTTCTGCGATAAAAATAACTGGTAATTTCCAAATCGCCGCTAAATTAACCCCTTCGTGAAATGTTCCTTCATTATTTGCTCCGTCACCGAAGAAACAAACACTTACGTCTTTCGTTCCTTTATATTTAGCTGTTAATGCTGAGCCGCAAGCAAGCGGGAAACCACCACCTACAATGCCATTTGCACCAAGCATTCCTTTATCTAAATCAGCAATGTGCATGGAGCCGCCTTTACCTTTACATAACCCTGTCGCTTTCCCAAAAAGTTCAGCCATCATACCGTTTAAATCACAACCTTTTGCGATACAGTGTCCATGTCCTCTATGCGTACTTGTAATACTGTCACGATCCGTTAAGTGGGCACATACACCAACTGCTACCGCTTCTTCACCTGCGTATAAATGGACGAAACCTGGCAGCACGCCTTGAGCGAACAATTCATGTACCTTATCTTCAAACTTACGAATCTCTAACATTTTTTCATACATCCAACGAGCTTGTTCTTTCGTAATTTCATTCCCTTTACTTTCAGTTGTTTTTAACATGTCCAGCCCTCCTATTTTCTTGTTCATCTTTTATATTGCAAGTACTGTGCCAAATTCTAATCCTTGATTTAATAGGGTTTCTCTTTTCTTTCAAAATAAAAAAGTGGACAAAATGAGACATCTGTCTCGTTTTGTCCACTTTTGTTCACCTAATTTGAGAATCATTATTTTATTCATGATCAAAACTCTTCTGTAACTTCTGAATGTAAATAATTTGACCAATATGATAAGCATTATGAGTTGTGACATTTGCTAGCACTTCCCACCACTTTGCACATACTGGGAATCCAACTACATCACTTTCTACCTTTTCTTTATTTATTAGCTTTTGCCATAGTAACAGTTTCTCCAGTAGTTTTTCTCTTAATTCATCGAAAGATTGATTATCTGAAAGCATAAAACTTTTGTTATTATCACCAATAGCGGGCACAGCATTCACATTTGATTCTTTATACCTCGTTTGCCACGTTGAGTTCCAATACAGTAAATGTTGTACAATTTCAGCTATACTATTACTCTCTTCATTCGGTTTCCAGAAAGCTTCTCTCTCAGATAGATCTTTCACTGCATCTGAAAACGGAATATACCAACTAGGATCGTTCGCATTCGCTAATAACTGATCTGCTAATACATCTTTCACATGGGCCATTTCTCTTCCCTCATTTCATTATCATATTAATATACACTACTTTATATACGCTGATTTCCTATAATCCCCTTTTTTACATACAAATTGGTTTCATAATGAATGTAAGAATAATAGATTTTCTTACTATAACTCGTTATGATAAAAGAAAAAGAAAGCGAGCGACCAATGAATAAAAAAATCGCGGTTATTACAGGAGCTTCAAGTGGATTCGGACTATTAACTACACTCGAACTCGCAAAAAAAGATTATTTAGTTATCGCAACAATGAGAAACCTTGAAAAACAAGGAAACTTATTATCTCAAGCTACTCAACTCAACTTACTGCAAAACATAAAAATTCAACAATTAGATGTAACCGATCAAAACTCTTTACATAACTTTCAATTATTTTTAAAAGAAATAAACAAAGTGAACCTCCTCATTAATAATGCAGGATATGCCAATGGGGGCTTTGTAGAAGAAACTCCAGTAGAGGAATACCGTAAACAATTTGAAACGAACCTATTTGGAGCTATTTCAATTACTCAGCTTGTTTTACCTTATATGAGAGAACAACAAAGCGGAAAAATTATTAATATAAGCAGCATTAGTGGTCAAGTTGCATTCCCTGGTCTATCTCCTTACGTTTCTTCAAAATATGCATTAGAAGGATGGAGTGAATCCCTTCGTTTAGAAGTAAAACCTTTTGGAATAGATGTTGCTTTAATAGAACCAGGTTCTTATAACACAAATATTTGGGAAGTTGGTAAACAACTAGCTACAAACCAATCTGATACATCTTCTCCTTACAAAGAATATATGGATAAAATACAAAAACATATTAATAGCGGCAGTGATACATTTGGCAATCCGATAGATGTTGCTAATAAAATTGTAGAAATTGCTGAATCTAAGCGTACGAATTTACGATATCCGATTGGAAAAGGTGTAAAATTTATGATCTTTGCAAAGAAAATTCTTCCTTGGAGATTGTGGGAATATCTTGTTTTGAGAAGCTTTAAGAAAATGTAATTACCTTTATTGAAAAACATTTTGAAAGAGGTGCTAATTAAATGTTAGGTTTACCATATGGAAAAGTGTTTTTAGCTCCGTGGACTGAAGAATGGGAATTTGAGTTTATGAAAGAGAAACAATTCATTGAGAAACAAATTGGCGAACATATTTTAGCGATACACCATATTGGTAGTACTGCTATTCCACAATTAAGTGCAAAGCCAATTATTGATATTGCAATCGAATTAGAAGATTATAACGATGGCTTAAACTGTATTAACAAGTTAGAACTGCTAAACTATAAAATATAGAAAAGATGTACTGCCTGAACGATATTATTTTAATAAAGGTGAGCCAAGAACTCATCAAATTCATATGTATGAACAAGGGAATTCATATTTAATAGAACAATTACAATTTCGAGATTACTTAATAGACAATAAAACCGCTCGTATACAGTATGAACAGTTGAAGATTCAACTTTCACAAGCTAATCCTAATGATAAACATCAATATGCTGAGGATAAAACAAATTTTATTACATCGATATTAGCTAAAATACATGCTTAAATTCAATAAGAAACCATTTAGTAGTAAATGGTTTCTTATTTATTAGTTATCTCATTATTTGTACCATCAATAATAAAATCTGCAAATTCATGTGGCTTATGACTTTCTACATACATATCTTCAGCAACCATCCAATTGTTTTCCCACATATCACGCGCAGCTTCTCCATCTCTAGCAATTCCTCTTTTTATACGTGTTTCACGAGGACAATTCACCCATATTTTTAAATCATACATTCCCGCTAGCTCCTGACGTGTTGCATATACACCTTCAATAATTACAATACCACCGGCAGGAACAATATGGGATCCAACTAAAGAATCCTTTTCCCAATCATAACGCTTATAACGCCCTTCTAGTCCATTACTAATCGGATTTAAAACTTCTTTTAAAAGGCGTTTCCAGTCAAAATCTGCACCAATTGATTTATTCGTAGGATTATCATTTACAATCTTTGCAGATGGTAAATAAAAATCATCCATATGAACAATCGTTACAGTTGAAAAATTACTTTTTATTTTATTTGCTAACGTACTTTTACCTGCACCGCCACAGCCATCAATACCTATTATTAGTAGTGATTGTTCTGTACATTTTTCTTCAGCCCATTTTAAAATTAAGTCTAAATCCAAACTAACCCATCCCCTTATATCTCTTACATTCCGTTATTAAAGTTTTACGTTGCAGGTGGAACGAAATAAAATAGTATCGAGAGCATCAATATAAAAGAAACCATTCCCGTTATCGAAAGTATATATTCTTTTGATTTTCTATCATATTTCCATTCCATCCATGCTCTTAAAGTCCATGATATCCCTAAATAAGTGAACATGACATAAGCCATTTTAGCGTTTTCAAATTTAAACATATAATAACAACTACTTATTACATAAATAATAATAAGTCCTATTTCTAATTTTACATGTAAACTATTCACATGCTTATATCCAAAGAAGCCTCTTTTCTCAATATTTAATTTTCTTCTTAAAAACTGTTCTATAAAGTAACCACCTATGCCAAGTCCAATAATAATAAGCAAAATTGTAGAAATACCCATTGCTCCCTCTCCTATTACCTTATTTATCTTTAGTAATAAAGTGGACTATATTACGTTTATTCTCTTCTAAATAACTTACAATTCCTTCAGGATATGTTGGTTTCTCCTTTAATTCCTCTATGCTCTTCCATATTAATATAATATCCCCATATTCTTTATGTCTTATTTCATTTGTAACTCTCTCTTTAACAGTTCCCCAATGTATCAATGTACAATGATGTCCTTTTTCGTTGTTCCACTCGAAAATATGCTCATTTACAACAGCTAGCTCTTGGACATCAATTTTCAAATCGTATTCTTCCATTAATTCTCGTATTATCGCTTCTTTTGCTGTTTCACCGAATTCAATAGAACCACCTGGAAAACGATAAAATGTTTCTCTTAAATCACATTGTACAAGTACTTTAGAATGATCTTCATTTAAAATCATTGCTTCAGCACGTAATTTAGGCATCTTCATTTCGTCTCCCCATTCATTCCACATATGATTAAATCCAATAGTTATAAAAGAAAAGATTAATCATAATTCCAGTTATTATTAATAATGGAACTACGCCTAAAGAAATGACATATTCCCTCGATTCTTTATCATATTTCCACTCCATATATGATTGAAAGCAGTATAAAGTTATTAAAAATAATATGGGTAAATTACTAATATAAATAGGATTTAAAGTGGCACATATCAGCGTAACAATTATATAAAAAACGATAAGAGCCCTAGTGCCCCATTTATGAGCGTTGTTTACATATTTACTATTCCAGTCTGTTTGTTTCGGTATATTTAATTTTTTTCTCACTACTTTTTCCAAAACAACTAAGAATATGATCCATACTATTAATAAAATTCCTTTAACTAAAAACAGTGATGTCTCCTCCTTTACTTTTTATCTGGCTGATTACTCGGATAAGTAGCTTTTCCTTTATTATCAATGTCCCAACTAATAATTGTCGCACTATCTCGTCCGAATTGATGATGAACGTGCTCTAATACATGATGAACACTTTCTTCAAGTTTTATATTATTTCTATTCATATCATTATATAGATTTAATGGTGTTTCATATCGACGTTCTCCGTATTCTAATACCCCATCTGTCACCATTACAATTCGATTGTTGCCAGTACGTAATTCACGAATTCCTGATGAATAGCAAGGAACAGGTAAATCAAAAGTATTTACGTTACCAATCCATTCGTAAAAATGACGTTGATTTAACGCATATTGTCCTAATTTGTGTAATTCATCATGAAATACATACACTAAACAGTCGCCGATAGATAACCACCATATGTAGTTTTCTTTTCTTACACATAGTAAGCAAGCTGTTTCACCTTTAATTCTTTGGCACTTTTCCTTAAATGAAGAAGATTGAAAGATAGTAAGAATACGATTTTCAATAGATCGAAATACTGTATCAATCGATTCATTCATCATTTCTTTTATATTTTCATATTCTTTTTGAATTGTATTTACTACTAAATCAACACTTTCTGCACTATTATGTCCATCTAATATAGCTGCAAATTCCCAATCACCATTTGACCAAACTAACGCACCATCTTCGTTCTTGTTTGCTCCGGCGCTTATATTTCCGCCGTATTTACCAATTACGATTTCACCATATTGCTTTATCGAAATTTCGTCTAAGCACATTTCTCTACTTCCAACCCATGAATATTGTCTATTATTTGTTATATTCATATTCACTCACCATATACTTTCGTATTCTTTCGCATAGTTTTTTGATTTTTTCTGTATCACCATAAGGCGCACCCATCCATTTCGCTACTTCAGTCGGTGACCAAAACTCTTTTGGTGTATTTGCATAACGCGGTATGATGTGCATATGCATATGTGGTACACCATTTCCTGAAACAAAAGTGTAAATATGTTCTGCACCTTCACTTTCTTTTAGTGCTTTACTTACTCTACTTGATATAAGTCCGAACCTTTTCGCTTCTTCATCTGTTAGTTCAGCAAGACCAGGTACATGTCTTTTTATATCTATCATTACATAACCAAGATACGTTTCTTCGCTATCCCAGTGGACATGTCCAACGTAAACGAGTTCATCTTCGTAAATAGCTCCACCTGGAACTGTAATATTTCCTTTATGTTTTTCACAAATGAAGCAATTTTGTTCTTCTTGATTATTTGTTGGCATATCCATCACCATCCTTTTTATATATAATATCATAAAAAAAGGAAAAATAGGATTTATATTCCGAAAATTCATTCTTTTAATGCAACAATTTTGAATTGAATTTACAACTCATTTTTTCTTCAAAACTACAACTCCAATTACAACCCCTATACCGACGCCTATTGCCAAGGCATCATTGCTTTTTTTCTTTTTAGACAAAATAGCATCTCCTCTCATAATTTTTTCTAAAATAATATCTATTTACATGACTTCACTGTCTCCTAATATATTCGCTATTCCACTTAATAATTTCCAAAAAATGTACTTTATTACTTATACTTTTCCACCACATAATCCTTTTCTTAAGAAGAGATTTTCAAGTCGCTATTAAACAAACATATCGTTATTCATTGAAGAATTAAATCAATGAAATAAAAAAACAAGTTTTTGTGTCAGCTGACGGTTCTGTTATCGTTCGAATATAATTTATTCAAACAAAAAACACACTTTGTATAATAAAGTGTGTTTTTTGTTTATCTTCTTTTTTGATGAAATCCTTGTGTAATGCGGTCTAATATAATCGCAATGACAACAATGGCTAGTCCGGCTTCAAATCCCATTCCGATATTAACTTGTGTTACAGAACGGTATACATCAACTCCAAGACCTGGAGCTCCTACAAGCGATGCTGTTACTACCATTGATAAAGAGAGCATAATACTTTGGTTCACACCAGCCATGATCGTTCCAGTTGCGAGTGGTAATTGTACTTTAAATAATTTTTGTGATGCGGTAGAGCCAAACGCATTCGCTGCTTCTATTAAATCTTCTGGAACTTGTCTAATTCCTAAGTCAGTAAAACGAATTGTCGGTGGCATAGCAAAGATTACTGATGCAATAATCCCAGGTACTACACCTACTCCAAAAAATGTAATCGCGGGAATAAGATATACGAAAGCCGGCATTGTTTGCATAAAATCTAATGTCGGTTTTAAAAATTTTGAAAACCGTTCATTTTGCGAAGCTAAAATACCAATTGGGATACCTACAATGATTGAAATAATAACAGATGTAAGTACAAGGGCTAATGTTTGCATCGTTTGTGCCCAGTAGTTAATATTTAAAATAAATAATAACCCGATTAGTGTAAAAATAACTAAAGATACTTTTCTCGTTGTGTACCAAATGAGGAAACACAAAATAATAATCATCAATATAGCCGGTATTATTGTTAAAAAATTAGTGAGTAAATCAACGAATCCGCCGATAATATAAGAGAATCCTCGGAATAAGCCTTCAAAGTGCTCATATAAACTTGCAACAAATGAGTCGACCCATTCCCCTAAAGGAATACGTGGTATACTATTCATCGTCTTTCACCTCTTCCTCAATATTACCTGCAAGAGCTTGAATGACACTTTCACGTTTAATAATTCCTCTTAACCTTTTCTTTTCATCAATTACTGGTAACGGATATTTCATCTCCGCCATTTTCGCATACGTTTCTTCCAGTAAAGTATCTAAATACACGTGTGGGATATCGGTAAGTAATAAATCAGCAATTGGCCACTGTTTTTGAACTGCTTTACTCGCATCATCTGCCGTTAATATTCCTAAAAACTCATACTTTTTGTTAACAACATACACTGTAGAAACACCGGCATTTCTCATAATTTGAAGTGCTACACGTGGTCCACGGTCAATTAATAACGTCTCTGGTCGTTTTAATATAGATTCCGCCGTTATTACTTTTCCTAAATTCACATCCGCCACGAATTTCTCTACAAATTCATTCGCAGGACTCATCATAATTTCTTCTGGCGTTCCAATTTGGACAACTTCTCCATCTTTCATTAACGCAATTCGATCACCAATTCGAAGGGCTTCATCTAAATCATGCGTAATAAAAATAATTGTTTTTTCCATTTTATCTTGTAATTCTAACAGTTCATCTTGCATTTCTTTTCGAATCAGTGGATCTAATGCACTAAATGACTCATCCATAAGTAGAACATCCGGATCATTCGTAAGCGCTCTCGCAATGCCGACACGCTGTTGCATACCACCACTCAGTTGACTTGGATAATTATCTTTATGATGGTCTAATCCAACTAATTTCAAGGACTCTAACGCTTTTCTCTCTCGTTCCTCTACTGGAACTCCTTGTATTTCTAAACCATATGCAACATTTTGCAAAACGGTACGATGAGGGAATAGAGCGAATTTCTGAAACACCATGCTCATCTTCGTTCTTCTCACTCTTCGCAACTCTTCTTTGCCCATCGTTGCGATATCTTCTCCATCTATGTATATATGCCCCGCTGTTGGTCTAATCAGTTGGTTTAACATACGAACTAACGTCGATTTCCCGCTACCAGACAATCCCATAATAACGAAAATTTCTCCCGTATATACTTCGAACGTCGCCTTTTTTACGCCAACGTTCATTCCTGTCTCTTTCAAAATTTCCGATTTACTTTTTCCTTCTTTTAATAAGGTAAGCGCTCTTTGCGGGTGTTTCCCAAATACTTTTGTTACGTTTTCAACACGTACCTTTGTATTATCCATGTCACTACTCCTTTTCTACCCATCTATTCACATAGTGTTGCGATTTTGCAAAGAAATATTACATAAAAATAACATTTATAAGATTTCTTTAAAATTCTCGTTTCCGTTCATAATAAGAATGCTTACTTATACATTTATTTAAAAAGGCAAACGTTTCTTAGGAGGTTTTTAATGAGAAAGAAAATATGGCTCATATGCCTTGCATTATTTATTACTATGATTTTCTCTTCATGTAATGCAACAAATGCAAATTCGAAAGGAAAAATTAAACTAGGTGTAACAAGTTGGAAAGAAAACATTGCAACAGCAAACATGTGGAAAGTTCTATTAGAACAAAAAGGCTACAAAGTTGAGCTTATGTATTTAGAAAAAGCGGCAATTTGGACTGGTGTTGCTCGCGGTGATGTTGATGCTAATTTAGAAGTATGGCTACCCGTTACGGATAAACCACTAAATGATCGTTATAAAGATGATATTGTCTTAAAATCAAAATGGTATGAAGGAACCGGACTAGGTTTAGTTGTCCCTTCTTATGTGAAAAACATAAACAGCATTGAAGATCTAAATGCACATAAAGATGAACTAGATAATAAAATTGTCGGAATTGAACCTGGCAGCAGTCTAATGAATTTAACAAATAAGGCGATGAAGGAATATGATATTAAACTAAAACTTGTCCAATCTTCTGAAGCGGCGATGATGAGTGAACTAAAGAAAGCATATACGAAAAAGAAACCAATCGCTGTTACGCTTTGGAATCCGCATTGGGGCTTTTCAGAATTTGATTTAAAATATTTAAAAGACCCTAAGAAAGTATATGGTGAAAAAGATGACATTTATTACTCTGTTCGTAAAGGTTTCGAAAAAGATCATCCAGATATCATAAAATACTTTGACAAATGGAAAATGAACGATGAACAGCTTGGTACATTAATGGTCGAGTTAAATAAAACGAAAGATCCCGAAGAAGCGGCGCGAAAATGGATTAAAAAGAACCAAACGTTAGTTGATGAATGGATTAAAGATTAAAAAACCAGGCTAGAGAATGAGCATATTCTCTAGCCTGGTTTATGTTATTTTTTCTCAACGACCCCATCAACAATCCCATATTCTTTAGCTTCCTCTGCTGTCATAAAATAATCTCTTTCCGTATCATGTGCTATTTTTTCGATTGGCTGTCCTGTTCTATCAGCAATAATCTTATTAATGTCATGCTTCAATTTCAATATTCTTTTTGCTGTAATTTCGATTTCTGTTGCTTGCCCTTTTACACCGCCAAGTGGCTGATGAATCATGATTTCACTATTAGGAAGCGCGAATCTTTTTCCTTTTGCACCAGCTAATAGTAAAAGGGCACCAAATGATGCAGCTAAGCCCATACAAAGCGTTTGCACATCCGGTCTAATAAGATTCATTGTATCTAATATTGCAAATCCTGCTGTCGTTGAGCCGCCAGGACTATTAATATACAGAAATATATCTTTCTCCGCATCTTCCGCTTCTAAAAATAATAATTGCGCTACTACACTGCTCGCAACCTGATCATTAATCTCTGAACCGATTATAATAATGCGGTCTTTCAATAACCTTGAATATATATCATAGGAACGTTCTCCTAATTTTGTTTGTTCTACTACATATGGAATTGCATTCATTTTAAATCCCTCCAATAATTTTTATGCCGCGCAAAGCATACAACTGTAGGAAGAGGATTGTTTCACATTAAATAATAAGACTGGCTGTTTAGATGGTAACTTAGTAAAATCTATTGTCGGAAGCAGTTTCGTTAATAATTCCGGTCTCTCCTCTCGAATAGACGTCACTACAACTTCCATATCATCTGTGAATTCAACTATCTCAATCCCTTCTTCACTTACAGTTTTCAACCTATTTCTACTCCGAAACAAAGAAGCTTTTACTGCCCCTTCCGATACGGAACATACTTTAGCAATATCAGCGATACTATATTGAAAAACATCCTTTAATAATAAAATCGTGGATTGCTGTACAGTTAATGAAGATAATACTTTCCCTACCATTTCATGCAAATCTGCAATATTCTCTTGTGGCTCTTCAAAAGTGATTTGTTCTCTTATTTTTTCATGAACAGACTTAGACTTCATCTGATCTAACCAACGATTTCTTGCTATTTTATAGACGAGTGCCATACAAATATCTTTATTTCTATATTTTTGAAGTACTTTACACACTGTTTCTTGGGCGAGATCTTCCCCATCCCATTTGTTTTTCGTTAAAAAAGTACAGTATCTTTTTAACTCTCCATATTGCTCAATTAAAAAATTTATATTTGAATGATTCATATCGATATGATTCTTTAAAATATGAGTAACTTTTGTGCACAAAATAACCACTCCTTTTCAGCGCTTACTTAATTAACGATTCAACAAATAAAAAAGTTACGGGGCATATAAAAAAATTATGTTTATGTTCAATAATTCGCGGTCATAAATATGTTATGTACCATTTTACGTGAGGAGGAACAAATTTGCCAAAATTAACAATTGAAGGTACGGGAACTTTTGATGTACAAGAAGGCACAAAATTAGTATTAGCAATTGAAGACAACGGTGTAAACATACTCCATCGTTGCGGCGGAAAAGCACGTTGCACAACTTGTAGAGTAGAAATTATAGCAGGTGATTTTTGTGAAGCGAATGCAAAGGAAAAAAATGCGATGACAGAAAAAGGGATTGAAGATCATTTACGATTATCTTGTCAAATGCGTGTACATAAGGATATAGTAGTTCGTCCGGTACTTACAGTTGAAAATTCAGGTCTTGATGCTGGACCACGCCCGGCGGAGTAAATCGATGAATTTAAAACAACTCGCTGGTGAATATGCTGCAACTTTCGTAAAAGATGGAATGAAGATTGGGCTTGGTACAGGTTCTACCGTATACTGGACGATAGAAAAATTAGGTGAACGTGTAAAAGAAGGACTATCATTTCAAGCTGTCCCGACATCAAAAGAAACTGAAGTATTAGCTCAGCAACTAAATATCCCACTAATTTCATTAAACGACATACAAAGTCTTGATCTTACAATTGATGGAGCGGATGAAATTGATTCAAATTTACACCTTATAAAAGGAGGGGGTGGCGCATTACTTCGTGAAAAAATCGTTGCCTCCTCCTCTAAAGAACTACTTATCATTGCTGATGAATCAAAACTTGTAACGCATTTAGGTACTTTTCCATTACCTGTTGAAATCATACCTTTTTCATGGAAACAAACCGAAAGTAAAATTCAATCTTTAGGTTGTCAAACAACGTTACGCTTAAAAAATAATGAAACATTTATAACCGATAATAATAACATGATTATTGATTGTGTATTCCCTCATAACATAACGAATCCTGCCAATTTACACAATCATTTAAAAATGATTACTGGTGTAGTTGAAACCGGATTGTTTGTTAATATGACTAGTAAGGCGATTATTGGAACAAAAAACGGGATACAGGAATTATAATGGATGCTGACTCTTACAGTCAGCTTTTTATATTTCTCTTTACTACGTATCATTATGATATACTATGAAAATAAAAGTACATTACACTAGAAAGGGCTGAACAAATTGCACTCCAAACTCATAACAGAACGTACAGATTTAGAAACTGCCTTCTACATTCGAAAAGAAGTATTTGTAAAAGAACAAAATGTCCCTCTTGAAGACGAATTCGATACATTCGATGAAATTGGTGAGACATGTAAACATATTTTAGTTTATTATAATGAGCTTCCCGTTGGTACAGGTCGCATACGATTTGTTGATGGAGCTGGAAAATTAGAACGTATTTGTATTTTAAAAGACTATCGTAAATATGGATTAGGAAAAGTAATTATTCAAGCGTTAGAAGAAATTGCTCGTGAAAAAGAATCTACAAAAGTAAAACTACACGGTCAAACACAGGCTGAAGGATTTTATAAAAAATTAGGTTATCAAACTTCTTCTGATATATTTATGGAAGACGGTATTCCACATATACTTATGACGAAAATATTATCATAATAAAAAGGGCAGTATATGAAACTACATTATGTATTCATATACTACCCTTTTTATTAATAGAAAAATGAATTCTCAAGATGTCCTTTTGCATCAAAGCCCATTATCTCTTAGTTTATATCTTAGTAAAGCTTATACTGTTTTCCATAATGATAAGGCATAAATCCAGTTTGGATCCCCATTTCCTTTATAACTCTGGACTATTTCATATAGACACTCTTCTCATAAATAATCTTCTATTATTACTGATATTACTGACCTACAAATGTAGAAATTTCATCAACAGCTTGTTTATGCCCACTAGATTTTCGAAATGACTCCTTCAAATGCAACGCAGCTTCTTTATATGATGGATTATTTAATACAAGTTCTACACTTTCACGTAGTTGTTCTACAGTTAATTCTTTCATAGATAACTTAATCCCAACTCCTAGATTCTCTACTTGCTTTGCAATTACTGGCTGATCTGCACTTTGCGGAATTACAATGAGTGGAATCCCGTAATTTAATCCTTCATGTGTACTGTTCATTCCGCCATGTGTAATAAACAACTTTGTATATGCAAGTAGTTTCGTTTGTGGCACATAATTTTTTACAATGAAGTTTTTAGGAATTTCACCTAAATCACTTATGTTCGTTTTATTACCAATAGACATCACAATTGTATAATCACTATTCTCGAACGCCTTCATACAAAGTTTATAAAAATCAAGCGCTTCATTAAAAACAGTGCCTAGCGAAATGTAAATCGGGCTTTTTTCTTCAATTGAAATAAAATCAAAGTCTTCATTTTTTACTTGTGCAGAAATAGATGGGCCTACAAATTTATATGTTTCATTAAACGTATCACCGAAAGGTTGAAACTCTTTAACCGTATACACAATAGTGAGTGGTGCTGGGTTACAAAAAACTTCATACGTTGAGTTTATTTCAACACCATATTTCTCTGAAATTCCTTTTGTTAAGCGTTCAAAATCATTATGTATGTTATCTTGAACTTCCACTGGTATATTTTTAGACAAGTGATCTAACATTTGTTCAAACGATCTTTCATCCTGCGCAAAAGATGTACAAGAATTTATTGCTGGAAGCTTTAGAATTTGAGCAATTAAACGACCACACCCAAACATCGAATCGTGAATGATGTAATCAAACTGCTCTCCTTCAATTTGCTCTAAAACACTAGGTATTACCACATCTGCTGTATATAAGAGACCGTTTATTCTTTCTTGCAAATAATTTCGACCACCGGAAAGAAATGCTTTTATAAATCTTTGGTCGTCAATTGTTCTTACAATAGCCCCTGTTTTTTCAATACGTTCTCTGAAAGCTTCTATTGAAAAATAAACTACCTCTTCCCCGCGTGAAACTAATTCTTCTACAACTTGCAACGTTGGATTTATATGTCCTTCTGATCCAGTATTAATGAATAAAACACGTGCCACTTTAAACACTCCTTAATTTAAATCTTCTCTACATTATTTTGCACTTATAATTCTTCTAAATGGACTTAGCGAGCCTAAATCCAAGGTCATCTATATAAAATGTTGGATGACTACGGCGACGACAAGTCGCGCCACAACCTCTAGCTTCTTCAGCCCAACTACCACCTCGAAAAATCCGGTATGCTCCATACACCTTTTCATCATACAAATCATAACACCATTCCCAAACGTTCCCCAACATATCATACAAACCCCATGCATTCGGCTCTTTTTTACCGATGTCTTGAATTTGTCCGTTTGAATTTTCATTATACCAAGCAATCTTTTTCAATTCACCATATATGTATCCAGTAGTTCCTGCTTTACACGCATATTGCCACTCTGCTTCTGAAGGTAATCGGTACCCATCTGAATCTAAATTACAACTAACAATTTGACCACCGTCATTAATAGAATAATATTCTTTTAACCCCGCTTTTTTTGAAAGCAGATTACAAAACATAATGGCATCATTCCATGAGATATTTACAACTGGTTTGTATTTATCTTTGGATAAATTTGATGTATGATTCGTAATCGCATCATACAATTCCATCGTTACAACATACTTTGCAAGAAGAAACGAATTAACTTGGACTTTCCATTCTTTCTTTATTCGATCATCTCTTAATTCTACTTTTCCTGTTGGAATTTTCACCATATTAGAATCAACTAGCCTAATAAATCTATCCAATTCTATCCCCCCAGGTTATTTCTTTTTATAATCTAACTATTTATAGCATCGTACTTCTCTAAAAATAGTCTTACTTCATTTGTAGATTTTAAAATAATAACATCTTTATCCTTCCTCAATTGATTTAACTTCTTTAAAATTGTAGGTCGCTTCGTCTTAGGATATTCCCATATCCATTTAAAAAATTGCAAATCAAATCTTTCCTTACATCCCGCGCCCATATCCGGTCTTGTTTTATTCCGATATTGTACAACTCTTTTAAAAGCACGATAAGCACATATTGTTCTATGAATATCAAGAAAGATAATTGTATCCGCTGCGTTCATTCTTATATCCATTGTCCCACCATAATTCCCATCAATAATCCACTCATCTTCTTTAACTAATTCATTTTGAACCGTTCTTTGCTCCTCTTTCGGTACCCCTTCCCAATTCGGTTTCCAAAATAACGCATCAAGATGATGTACTTTAATATTTAATTTATTTCCTAACTGCCTTGCTAATGTAGATTTCCCTGAACCACCAGAACCTATTAATATAACTTTTTTCATGTTTGCACACTCCTTTCTATTAATTCTTCAATAGTTTCTTTACTAGCAAAAATCCAGAAAAACATCTCTTCATTTAATTTTAGTAAATCTGGTAACTGAACAAAATAAGTAATAAAGATAACTTGAATTGAAAGCATAACGTACCAAATGGCTTGTAGTTCTTCTCTCGTTAAAATACTTTGCTTATTATATCCTTCAAAGATTTTGCTAATGATATGTTGCCACTTCCCTCTTAATTCCGCATCACTATGTAACTCACTCAAAATACTTGTACAGCAATAACATAAATCAAATACTCTAACATTCCTTTCTAAAAGCTCAAAATCTATAAATCCTTGAAATTCATTATCTTTAAAAATCACATTCGATAAGTGCATATCGCGATGAATGATTTGTTTTCTTAAAGAGGTAATAGTTTTCTTAAAATCTGAATGTATTTGATTCATTGTTCGAACTACATCCTGATCAACATGCTCATTCTTTTCTAAATTAGGTAAAGCCCATTCGTATACCAATTTATACAAATCTCTTTTTACTAACTCATTATTACTATTCACCGAATTAAGTGCTTGGTGTAACTTAGCTATTTCTTCTCCAATTAAGCTTCCTAGATTTTTTAGATTTTCTGGATCCTTTATTTCAAGTACACTTCCAACAACATATTCGTATAGACAATAATATCTCTCTTTATAAACTACATACTTTTCACTATTACTTGTTTTCACTAATTTTTGTACTTTAACCCCTTTTTCCTCAAGCTGCTCTAATACGTTTATTTCAACTAAAAGCTGTTTTATTGATCCCTTCTCCTTTAAAATATAGGATTTATTATTACAATGAATCTTTATTACATTTGCTTTTATTTCAGTAGCTGTGACATCATAATCATAAAACCAAAATTTCACAATTTCTAATATATTCCTCATAATAAATCCCCCCATTTAAACTCACTTATTTCTTCCATAAAATCAACTCAAAAAGAAATCCTATTCCAACACCAATTGTGTAAGCCACTAAATCACTCCACAAAAATCCATAACCTAACACGAGTCCACCTAAAGTCGTTGCACGAATGCTATCTATCCATTCGGCATGGTACAATTGGCTCACTTCAATCCCGTAGCAAAACATTAAACTAATAAGAGCCAATTTCTTCATTTCTATTTTAGGAAATAAAAATCCGAATCCAATGAAAATCATTAACGCCCATAAAGCATCACCTAAATAATTATTTAATAGAGCCGGCAGCGCAAAAGCAAACTTTCTTGAACTAAGTCCTAAAATAATAACAAGGATTGTAAACGTTGCGTATAGTAATCTATTCCGTTTCATATTCATTTCAAAACTCCTAATTCATCATTTAAAACTGCAAAATAGCTAGTAAAATATAATCATTTTACTAGCTATTTATTCACTGCTTTAACAATAAGAAAATGTGGATTTGTATTTAAATAATGATAAGATTTTTCATTTACTTCTTTCATCTTTTCAACTGGCCTCGGCTCAACTATTTTTTCCAACACAAAATAATTTGTTGTTTCATTAACAATGTCTTGAAGTGACCTTCTAAAAAATTCAACTTCAATTGTAATGTTTGGTTTAACCCAAGTATCTAATAATAATTGTTTTTCGAAATAATTTTTACAAGTAAACTTTGTAAAATCCATAAAAGGATGATGAATGGAGTATATAAATTCTCCACCTGGCTTCAGTACACGACGAAACTCCTGAAATACTTGATTCCAATTTTCTAAATAATGAAGGGTTAACGAACTTACAATTACATCAAAAGTATGATCTTCAAACGGTAATATTTCTTGCAAATCATGACAAAGAAACGTTGCCTTATCACCCATACTTTCCTTTGCAGCTTTTACCATTTCAGAACTTACGTCAATTGCTGTTACATTTGCTCCACTTTCTACAAATTGAGAAGTATACCATCCAGCTGCACACCCAGCATCTAGCACACTCTTCCCTTCTAATTTCTTTGGAATCATCTCTATCATCGCTGGTCTTTCATAATAGCTGTTATATGGATTTGCGACATCTAGATTTTCTTTATATGTACTCGCTAATTTATCATATGTATCTTTAATCGTGTCTTTCAACACACCCACCCCTTATACATATTAATCTAATAACTCTTGCTGCTTTTTCTTTGAAAATGACTGCAGAACTAAATCATACGACCAATCAATCATCTTATTAATTTGCATCTGTTCCACATCTTTATGTATATACACCGTATTCCAATGTTTTTTATTCATATGATACCCCGGAATGATTGTTTCTGGATACTCTTCTCTTAATCTTAGCGCAAGTTCTGGATCACATTTTAATGTTATTGCCGCTTTTTCGCCTTCTTCATGGTTCAATATCGCAAAGATTTTATTATTAAGCCTCATACATGTTGCATTCCAACCATCAGGAGAATCTTCTGTCGCTTTTCTTTTCGATAAACAGTACGCTCTTGCCGCAATCATTCTAATTGTCACCTCTTATTCTTTCACTATTTGATTACGGTGCATCACAATTTGTTTCGTCACTTGAAATTGCTGTTGACCATAAAACTTTATAAGTTTCTCTCCACAAAATAGGCTCACAATATTGATATGAGATATCTCTTCAAGCAACATTGTAAGCATCTTCTCACCAATATCTTTATTTCTTACACTCTCATGCACAACAACATCTTCTAAGTACGCTCGAAAAACACCGTCTGAAACAACTCTAGCAAAACCAATTAACTCATTTTCTTTCCATACCCCAATTGCTATACTGTTTTTTAACATTTTTTGAATATCGATTTCTTTTCTTTCTGGCCACCAACCGACAGAATCGTAAAGCCTCTTTAATTTTTCTGAACAGATTGGTTTCTCATCTTGTAATTTATACGTATACATTTTCTTTCTCCCATTTAACATATTATAAATTATTATAAATGATTTTATAAATTTATAATATGGATTTTACAATTGCAATATAAACAATTCTCTAATACCTTTCCTATCTCCTCTATTAAGTTAGATCATTTCAAATTAACAAATTTATGGAAATACAAAACAACTAATAAAATATTTACCTATTAAACTTTGAATTACTTGTAAGAAATGGCAGTAGTTTTAGTTAAAACTTTTAATTTGAAACCTACAGGTGCAGACGTCAATTTCCCTGATGTTCCACCTAATCATTGGGGTTACAATTATGTCAAAATTTTAGCTCAAAATAATATTACAGCTGGATTTCCTGATGGTACATTTGGTCCAGATGTAAAAGTAACTCGTGAACAGTTCGCTGTATTTTTAGCTCGTGTATTAGGACCTAGTTTCCGTCCGGCTTTTCCTAAGCCTAAAGGCGAGTTAGAAGTTCATTATATTGATGTAGGACAAGGTGATGCTACTTTTATTAAATCTCCAAGTGGCGAAACAATCCTTATTGATGGTGGTAACAACGAAAAAGGTAAAGTAGTAGCAAATTATTTAAAAGGATTAGGATTCCAAACTATCGATTATATGATTGCCACTCATCCTGATGCCTATAACCTCTTCTCTAAAAAGTGTTGACTATGCCCTTTAGGATGATCTTCAACAACACCATATTCTCGGTAGCCGTGCTTTTTATAAAATTCTGGCGCTTGAAAACTAAATGAATCTAATAATATTAATCTACAACCTTTTTCCTTCGCAATGTCTTCAATTTTATGTAATAGTTGACTACCATAACCATCATGACGAACTGAATCATCAACCCATAAAAAATCTATATGGAGATGATAAAAATACATCGTTCCTGTTACCCCGCCAAAGATTTTCCCAGCCTCATCTTTCAGAACAAAACTTACTTGTTCCATCGGCTGTTTTGCTTCATCTGTTAAAATAGACATGTTATATTGAATGACCTTATTTTTTATGTATTCTCCTTCAGCGCGAGTACCATTCTCTATATGTTTCATATATTTCTTCCTTTCAACTTAGTAAGTTACCTTTTATTTTTACTTTTCCTTTTTAAAATACTAATACATACGAATCCACCATAAGTAATAAAGCATGAAAAACCAATTATCCCTGGCACAGAAACATAGCCTACTCTTATATAACTTATAACTGCAAAAGAAGCGATAGATAGTAAAATAGATGGCCAAAATAGAAGACCTGTTTTTCTTCGTCTCTCTTTCGATGTACTTTCTTTCTCTTCAGAAACTCGTGTGCCAAAAAGTAATACAATACAAATGAGGATCGCTGCAAAATAAATGGTATCTAATGACAAATTGTGATCGTATAGTGCGATACCCACTTCAAGAGCAATAATCGTTACAATTAAAATAATGATTGTTGATGTCTTTAAGTTTCTTTTCAATTGCTCACTCCTAGCATACTTTCACTATATTCTTTGTATATGTATTTCAAAGCTACTGCAAAAGCTTCATCTACCTCTTTATTTTCACGTCGATTAGGTAAATCTTTTCCCCCAATAACATAAAGAAACGGGAATTTGTTGAATATTCCTATTATACCAATATTTATTGCAGCTGAAGATAGTCCACCTGTCATATGAGCTAAGTGATATGAATGTATTCCTTCATATTCACCTTGCTGTCTTACCATGCCGCTAATAATTGGTTCCCATAATTCTGCTTCTGATTTATAACCCTGAAAAATATGTACTAAAAGTGAAAGAATCTCATTTAATTCTCCAACATTTTTCTCATCCCTAGCGTCCTCTTGTATATGAATTTTTGAAAAGTACGTTTGGGCATACATTTTCACAGCATCCCATCCACCACAGTACATTACAACTGACTGTGCAACGTAACTATCATGACATGCTATCATTACTTCTACTGCTTTACTAAGTGTTAAAGTCCTTCTTCCTTGTAAATGTGGATACAACTGCGCACTATCTTCATTTGGATTAAATTTAACATGCTGAAGTATATCATTCCAATTACATGTATTTTCCTTCACCATTTGCGCTACTACAAATCCGATTACTACTTTTGCTGCCGATGCTAACGGAATATTTATTTCACTATTATATGAAGCAACTATACGATTGTTTTTTGTAGAATAAATAGCTATTCCAACATGATTAGATTGTATCTCTTTCATTTTTTGAATGACAGTTTCCATTTTCATTCCTCATTTCATATCGTTTTATCACCTTTAATAATTCAATATAGAATGTATAAACCCTTTTTAGTAGATTAAATCGGATATTACAAAAGGAAAAAGGTAACATGAATTGCTCCTTGCTACCTAAAAGATACATGTTTACGAAAAATCTCTATTCTTCTAAAGGATTTTTAGGGCCATTAAGCTCCAATTGATAAAAAGCTAAATCTAGCCATTTATTAAACTTATAACCAGCCTTTTTAATCGTCCCTGCATGAACAAATCCATAGTTTTCATGTAAAGCAATACTTCTCTCATTTTCCGCATCAATTCCAGCAATTAAAGTCATATACTCTCTTTCCCGTGCAATGGCTATCAGTTCTTTCATTAAAGATGTCCCAATTCCCCTTTTTCTATATTCCTTATTAATGTATATAGAATGTTCAATTGAATATTTATAGGCGGGCCAAGCTCTAAACGGACCAAATGTTGCAAATCCTACTACTTTATTATCTAGTTCGTATACAAAAATCGGATAACCATCAGCCTTTTTCTGTTCATACCAATCTATTCTATTTTTAAAGGTTACAGGTTTATATGCATATACAGCTGTTGTATTTAGTATGGCATCATTATAAATATCTAAAATGTATGTTACATCTTTTTCCGTTGCGTCCCTTATCATGATTTTCTTCCTTTCAAAATGTTTACTCTGGTAATATAAATTCCCCTTTTTCCTTAGGAAATGGAACAACATCTATAATTGCATCTATATTAATTGCTCCGTAAACATGCGGATATTCTTGGCCGTTAGAAGCAAGTTCATATTTTATTTCTGCTTTCACTAAGGATGGATCAATTGTCAGTAATAAAACATCTTCTTCATGAATGAAATATTTTTCCGCAACGTTTAAAGCTTGTTCTAAAAATGAACAATGAATAAATCCCTCTTCTTTTAGTGAAACTTCATTAATCTCTCCATTTATCTTTGCGATTTCCCAATTTCTCTTTGTTATTACTTTTGTAATCATTATCATGTCTCCTATATATTTATAAAGTGAAACTTTAATCAGCCCGCGCCCCACCTAACTTCTTTACTTTCGCTGCATTTTGAGGTGGGGGTCTTACTGCCCATTAAAGCGTGATAAACTAAGAGGCTTTCCTATTCATTACTAGAAAAGCCTCTTGAATTTTTATTTCTTAATTAACGGAGATGCTTCCCCGCTATGGAAAATCCATAAATCATGAAGCGACCTTGTACATCCAACATATAATAACTTTGCATCATGTTTCGTATTTTTATAATGTTCTGCATCAACATCAATGAGTAGAACAGCATCAAATTCTAACCCTTTCGCTAAGTATACAGGTACTACTGAAATACCACCTTCATATTTACTTTGATCTGCTTCAATGAAGTTTACAGCCAATCCTGCATTTGTTAATTTCTCATATATATCGCGGCACTCACCGTCTGTTCTTCCTATTACCGCAATTGTTTTCACATCTTCACTTTGTAGATGTTTTAATGTCTTTACAATTTCAGTAAACTGTTCTTCTGTATGAATTATTTTCACTTCTTCACCACTACGGAAAACTGGCATTGCAAGCCCTACTGGAATCTCTGTATTTTTAATTATTCCGTTCGCAAATTCTATAATTTCTTTTGTAGAGCGATAACTTCTCGTCAGTTCATAATAACCTGTTTCTTGGAATACTTCCTTAAAAGCACTCCAATCTTCAATCCCTTGATAATCATAAATTGCTTGAGATAAATCACCTAATATAGTGAAAGAGTTACCTAGTGTAATTTCTTTTAATACATAAACTTGAAATGGTGAGAAATCTTGCGCTTCATCAATAACGACGTGATGAAATTTCTGCCCGATTTCAATACCTGTTATGCGATGATGTATGTAAATTAAAGCTGGCAAATCTTCTACATACACTTCTTTTTTACGACAACTCTTCTCCGTTTCTTTCACAAGTTCCTCGGGTAATACTTCGAGTATTTCTTTGCTTTTCAATATTGAACTATATATTGAAAGCGAGCTCATTTTCGGCCAAAACTTCATATAACTGTTCAATCTCTTTGTCGCTTCTTTTTTTAATAATTTCTTCTCATTTGTTTCTCCGTATTTTTTCAGTTCAATTTCAATCCATCGCTTCATTCGGCCAACTAAACGTTCTCTTCTTTTCTTTAATGGATAATGTTTATATTCAACTTGCATCCATTTTTTTATATCTTCCACTGGAATAACAGCCTTATCCCATGCCTCAAAATCACTTGTTGGTACTAGTTCTTTTTCAAATTGAACCATTTTCTCTTCAATAAAGGACTTAAATTCTATCGTACCTTTCAATTTACCAAGCATAATCTTTCTTTCATCACGATTAATAGAAAATGCTTCTTTCAATTTTTCTTCTGTCTGCTTCAGTTTCACCGAATCATCTAACGTACGTAATGCCCAGTCTGGAAATATTGTTTGACTAATATTCCCGACACCTAATTCAGGAAGTACACTCGAAATATAATCTAAAAACAGACTATTCGGAGCAAAAACAATCATTCTCTCCGCTTCTAATTGCTCACGATATTCATAAATTAAAAAAGCAAGACGATGTAAAGCGATCGTTGTTTTACCGCTTCCTGCAACCCCTTGAATAAGTAGTGGTAAGTTTCTTTCCGCACGAATAATATCATTTTGCTCCGATTGTATCGTCGAAACAATATCTTTTAGTTTATTATCTTTATTCTCACCTAATCGATATAGAAGAAAATCATCGGCATGCGAGACATCTTCATTTCCTTTCACATATGTATCAACAACACGTTCTAATTCTCTTTTTCGAATAGAGATGTTTCGCTTTAAATAAACATCACCTTCTACTAATCCGTCTGGTGATTGATAAAACGCTAATTCATCACCGCCGGTAAATGAATAAAACATACTTGCGACAGGTGCCCGCCAATCAATTACAATTGGTTTCATCGTATCTTTATCTGAAACACCTACTTTACCGATGTAAATCGGCATAACATCTTCCTTACCATCCTCTCGAAAATCTAATCTTCCAAAGTACGGCTCTTGTACACCAATACGTAAATTTTGTCTATTAGACTCCCTCATACTTTCAAGAATTTGTTCTTTAAAATCATCGCCATAATAAACCGGAATGTTTTCGAGCTCTTCTAATTGATCATCCATCGTACGTAATGTATCTTTCATTCTTTGTAACTCTTCTTCAAAAATGTTGTTCATATGATGATTCCCTCCTGTCCGTTCTAAATTTTCAGTCGAAATATAATTGTATTAAAAATCCATTTATAAAGTCAAGGACTTAATTTGTTTTTTCTGAAAAAACTTACTTTTCACCTTTCTAATATTGAAATTCAAATGATATTTTTACATTATAAGAATATATAACATCTAAATCATACAACTACACATATAATAAAGTGATTTATACAAAAGCTGCTATTTTCTATTGATTAAAAGGACTTTATACTATCTAACTAAGTTCCCCTTACATACTCTCCAGCTTCTTTTCTAGATATCTATTATTTCATTTATAAAATAACTAAAATCACAAAAACAAAAATAAAAGTAAAGGAGTCTATTCAAAATGACTGCTACCAAAAGAAAACCCCTTAAGTTACATTTACTTATTTTTGTGTTCATTGTATTGGCAAGTGGCTGGATTGGCGTAATTCTAGACTCTTTTCTAACAGATCAGCCTGAAGGAAACTCTTTAGGCATGGGGCTGTGGTTAATATTACCTTTCCTCTCATGTATTTTCCTTAGAGTTATTAGCCGTGATTGGAATGATTTTGGTATAAAACTAAATTTGAAGGCAAACTTTAAATGGTACTTCGTTGCGATACTAATTTACCCGTTCGTTACAGTAATAACGATAAGTTTAGCACTTATTTTTGGAGTAGCAAACATAACTAGTTTTGAAATATATTCGTTATTGTCACTCATATTCATGTCTACTATTGGTAACTTTATTAAAAATATTTTTGAAGAGTTTTCATGGCGCGGTTATTTAACTCCTAAGCTCATTGAACTAAAGTTAAACGATTGGTTTATTTATATTATTTCTGGTTTAGTTTGGGCTCTTTGGCATGCCGCTTATTATTTAGTTTTTTTACCAAATGAATATTTCGAATCTATTTCAAGGTTAAATATGCTTTTATCCGGTTGCATACTTATGGTTTCTTGGTCTATTATGTATGTTGAAATATATAGACTTACAAAGTCAGTATGGCCATGCGTTATCATGCATGCAATTGAAGATGCCGTTCCTACTGTTTTAGTTACAATAACAGGGATCATTGCACTTACTAACAGTAGTGATCTTTGGTTAAACCCTATTAGTGGAGTCGTTGCTACTATTATATTTCTTGGAATTGGGATCGTACTAAGATCTATAAGAATTAAAAAAGAACGACAATTAAATACGAAAGACAGTCAATGATTCACACTATAGAAGCAAAAAAGAGTAAGGAATTTAATCCTTACTCTTTTTTACTTTTATTCGATATGATAAACATTCATTTAACGACGCTTGCTCTTTATATTTTCCCTCTTCAAAGTCATACGCTCCTCCTGGGAAAATCCCAACTATACTTAGACCAGCTTCAGCACATAGATTACTAATCTCATCTACCGTATAACAACGTAAAGACTGTGTAACTATATCATTTGGATTATTAGGATGCCACCAATGATCTAACATTCTTTCATTTATGCTATCATATTCATATTTTCGCATAGCTGAACTTAAGAGCATTTCTTGTCCACTTACCTTTTTCCAATACAATGGTTGATAAATATCAATAAGTGCACATCCATCATCCTTCATCCAATTTTTAATCCGTTTCAATAGAATCAATTGTTCATCATCTGTTCCTACACCAAACCCATCTAAATAACTAACAACATCAAACTTTTCTTCAAAATTAATTTTATAAAAATCAGCGCAATGAATAGCAATATCATTAGTAGAATGCTCTTTTGCAAACATAACTAACTCTCGTACAAGCTCAACAGTAGTCATCTTTACACGTAACTTAGACATCGCCCTTGCAAAACCGCCATTTCCTGCTCCCAGTTCTAACATCGACTGAAATGGATGTCCAATTTGCTCTTTAACTTCTTTAGCGAGCTGCTCTAACCAGCTTTCTGTATTTATATCGTAATTCGACAGTTCAAATTGTTTTTGATAAAACTCCCTCACATCTAATTCGTTCATTATTCTCCTCCTGTAATAAGTTTTCCCGCTGTAGGTGACCGACTAATTTTCTGACACCTATGAAATTCCCTATATTCACAATTTATCAAAATAATAAGAATTTTGGAAGTAGTAAAACAAAAAGCAGATAACGGAAAATCCCACTATCTGCTCTACGGCTGCTCTTATTGTCCTTTTTGATATTCTACCCAATCACCAGAAATGATAACTTTCTTCAGCATCTCTTTGTCTTGAGCAACATACACAAATGCACGTATTTCTCTATCACTAAAGTATATTGTTTCGGTGATTCGGTCATATAAATCACTCTCTACATTACCTGTGTATTCTTCCAGTTCATCTAATTTTTGCAGAACAGCATCATTTACTTCATAAACTTCTCCATATACCTTATCTTTATTTGAACAAATCATCGCTGGATACCCTTCGTTTGTATCAAATAATTCGCCATACGTCCATGCTTCGTCTGCAATGCATATTGCACCTTGCATATAATGAGCATTCGTTTGCTCTTTTCTTAGCGTGCCATACACAAAAACGTGATGCATAAATCCCTATCCCCTTTACATGTCACTACTTTCTAATTTGTAAATAAGCACGAATCATAAAGTAACTCACTTCATTCGGAAGTTGTTCCTTAATCGATTTCAGACCACCATCAGCATTTTGCACAGCAGTTTCAATCAGTTGTTCGTATTCTGCAGGAACAAAACTGTTCCAGTCTACTTCCATTCCATCTTCAAAACAACGAATTAAATGATTTTCAATCGTTTGTCTTGATAATCCACGTTCTTTCGCAATTTCATCTAGATTAATACCTTGTTTATACATTTCATACGTTTCCAAATGAGAATTTGCTGAAGCTTTCCCTGATTTTTTCCGCTCTGTCACCACTTCTGTTTTAATAGTTTCAGCATAGTTTGGATTTTCCTCAATAAAGTGCTGAACTGCTTGTAAGAAGTGCGAACCATACTTCACAAGTTTGTGTTCACCAATCCCTTTCACAGTTAAAAGTTCAGAGTCGCTTTGCGGCATTTTTGCGCACATATCTTTCAACGTTTGGTCAGAGAAAATAACGAATGGAGGTACCCCTTCTCCTTGCGCAATTTCTTTACGTACTTCGCGAAGTACTTCAAATAAAGGATGATCTTGAACGATTTGTCTTGTCTCTACTCGTTCTTTACGTAAAACATTCTCTTTACCAAGTAACACTTCTTTCCCTTTTTCCGTTACTTTTAGTGTCGGGTAAGTACCATGTTCAACTGCAATTAGCTCGTCTGAAATTAAAAACTCAATAAATTCACTCACTTCTTTTACACTACGATTTGATAAAAGTCCGTAAGTTGGCAAAGTATGAAAATTAAATTCAATGACTTTCTTATTTTTAGATCCAGTTAGTACTTGTGCAATCATTTGTTTACCAAATCGTTGGTTCGTCCTAATCATACAAGATAAAACCATTTGCGATTCTCTCGTCACATCGATACTTTCTCGGTCGTCTGTACAATTACCGCAGCGGCCACAATCTTCTTTTGGTTCTTCTCCAAAGTATTGCAAAATAAATGATTGTAAACATTGTTCTGTATGACAGTAGTCAGTCATATTTTGCAGTTTTTCAAGTTCATTTGAAAAACGAGACTCTCCTGTCGATTGATCAATTAAAAAGCGTTGTACTTGTACATCTTGAGAAGAATAAAGCAATATACATGCACTATCTAATCCGTCACGGCCAGCACGTCCTGCTTCTTGGTAATAACTTTCCATATTTTTTGGAAGCTGATAATGGATAACGTAACGAATATTCGATTTATCAATACCCATCCCAAACGCAGATGTGGCTACCATTACGCTCACTTCATCACGTAAAAAGAGTTCTTGTTGCTCATTTCGATCGTTATCACTCATACCAGCATGATATTTTGATACAGAAACTCCCGCTTTCATTAAATCCTCATACAACTGATCAACTACTTTTCTAGTAGCTGCATATATAATCCCAGATTCCTTTTGATTTTGACGAATATAATCCGCTAAATATGCATTACGATCTTGTCCTTTAATAACAGAAAATGATAAGTTCTCGCGCTCAAACGTTGTCATAATCGTGTTTTCTTGATTAATTCCAAGCGTGTTGCAAATATCATCACGAACTTGTGGTGTTGCCGTAGCAGTTAATGCTAATACGAGCGGCTTTTCTGGAAGATAATCTAATATACGGTGTATATGTAAATAGCTCGGACGGAAATCATGTCCCCACTGCGAAATACAGTGCGCCTCATCAATGGCAATCATCGGAATTTTCATATCGATCAGTTGGTCAACAAACTCCATTGAATCAAGTCGCTCTGGCGCTACATAAAGTAACTTATAATGGCCCTGTTTCGCTAATTGAATTCGTTGATTCGCTTCTGTAATCGAAATAGAACTATTAATATATGTAGCTGAAATACCATTTTGTACTAATGTATCTACTTGGTCTTTCATAAGCGATATTAAAGGCGATATAACTAACGTTGTTCCTTCAAATACTAATGCGGGAATTTGATAACAAATTGACTTACCACCACCTGTAGGCATAATACAAACTGTATCTTTCCCATCTAATACATTTTTAATTGTTTCATCTTGTCCTCTTCGGAATGACGAATAACCGAAATAAGACGCTAAAAGTTCTTGTGCTTTTGTAAACAAAAAAGAGTCACCTGCTTTTCTTTATCTTTCATCTACTCCTATTATATCATCTCTTATGGGTCATGAAAGCGATGAATACATGACTAACGTCCTGCTTTTTCATTATTTTATGCTTCTTTACGTTTTAGAGATGGATTAACAACTATAACGAATTTCTAAATAAATACACATTTTATTAATTCTCCTTGAATACTACTAATCTTATACATATGAATTCAGGAGGTTACTATATGAAGCACCATAATATTAGTTTCATCAAACAGAAAAGCGTATCGAACCAACCCCAATTCTCAAATAATGAAGCGTGGAAATATGAATCATACTATAAGTACCAACCATTATTTTCTTATAGAAAGCTTTTTCATTTTCTTTCTCAACTTTTTAAACGTTAATACACGTGCGAAATAGATCGTTCATAATAATTTTCTCAATATGAACCTTATAGACTTAATACAATACAGTTGTTAACATATGAAATATTCTGTTTGATCCCCCCTTAAGTTGACCTGCTTATTTGTGCAGGTCTTTTTTGATTTATATATATTTCAGTACACTTTTAGATGTGATTGTAAATCTTTTCTCCATTTTATAACCATACTCCACTCACAACAAATGATGATAATAGCAAGAAGTAAAATATAAGTTCTTAACATTTAATAAAGTAAATCTTTTTTTCTCAATACACAAAACGAATTTCACTTGTTACTATTAAAGTACTCCAGATGAGTTTTTGCTCATCGACATTATCTAGTCAAAGGGATCTGCCGCGGGAAGCAGATCCCTTTGACTTTATTAAAGATACACTTTCATTTGGACACATTTACCAGGTTTTTTTAAGCGAATTTTATGATAATATTACGTAGTCGAGTCCGACATCTCGGCAATACCCTTTTGATGCTCTGCAACTTCCCTTGCAGAGCATCTTTTACTTTATATTCGTTTTATCTGTATATCACAATTAAAACACTCATTTTTTAAAAATAAGCGAGGACACGTAACTAAATATAAATTTCCATCATACTTTGAGTTATACATGTTCAAAGGAGTGTTACCGTTTATGTACCCTTATTGGCAATCGTATTACTCCCCCTATCATAACCCTTATGTACAGTTTGATACATCTGTACGTAATTACCGAATTAGTAAAAACGAGAATTTTTTAAAAGGTTATATGCGTTCCTTATGGGAACAACACGTTGCTTGGACGAGATTAGCTATTATAAGTATTGTTTTTAATTTACCTGACGTAAACATTACAGTTGGGCGGCTTCTTCAAAATGCAACACATATGGGACTGTCGCTTGAACCATTCTATGGTGAGGATGCTGTAAAAAAATATAGTGCACTAATTAAAGACCACTTAGTAATTGCAGCGGATCTTGTTAAAGCAGCAAAAGCTGGTGATCAAAATTCAGCTACTGCTATAGAGAAAAAATGGTACGCTAACGGAGATGAAATTGTTGCATTTCTTACTAGCATTAACCCATATATTGATAAAGAAGCATTTAGAAACATGTTTTATGAACATTTAGCACTAACTAAGGCAGAAGCACTGGCATTCCTAAATAAAGATTATGAAGCAGGCGTAAAACTGTACGATAAAATTGAAAAAGAAGCTTTAGAAATGGCCGACATGATAACAAACGCAATCGTAAAGCAATTCCCGCAAGTATTTCAATAACAATAAGCCGATTTGAAAACCAAATCGGCTTATTGAACTTTCTATCAATGATATTTCACCTGTCCTCTTTACATTTAACGTATATCGATATATTTTATTAATATCCGTTTTTTATAGGAGGAAACAGTTTGATTAACGCCATTGGTCTCGTATTTATACTCACAAATAAATATGAGAAAAAGAAGAAAGTTTATCTAAATGAAAAATTCGCATTAATAGACATTATTGATTCTAAGGAAGTAATTGATGATGAAGGAAACTCACTAGTAGAACTAACATGTAAATACAGTATATATTTAGATGAAAAATACTACTGTAAATCTCTTGATGATTATACTGGACAAGTCTTTCCTTTCTTAAGTGCTAAAATAGGAAAAGGAATTCTCAGAAACTTAAATTATTATTTTTCTTACGTTGATGTATACGATAAAAAACCACCGGTTAAAGAAATTAGACCACTTATGAAACAAGTAACTAACAGATAGCAAAAAATACAAAAAAGAAAGCATCTAACTCTGGATGTTTTCTTTTTTATTGAAAACTCATCAAATTTCATCCTCTTCTAAAAGTATGTATCCAAGCATATTTTAAATTAAAAACATTGGAGGATTAGACTGAATGAAATACTCAGAAACTATTGTAAGTAAACGACTACGAACGCTTAAAATGACGGGTATATTTTTCATGCTAGTATTAATAGCATGGATTGGATATACAAAATTACTTTATAAAAACGGATTTCTTCAAGAAAAAAAGAATTCAGTAGAAGTAATGAATACTAGCATTACAGGAGAAATAGAGCAGTTTTTTCATATCAACTTACAAGGCTATCGAAAAACGAACCTTGATGCTGTTATAGAAGCAAGTAAAACAGATCCAAGCGAACTCTCCCTAATTGAACTAGTCAACAAATCCTGCTCGCGAGATTGCATAGGCGAACCAGTCACATATGTAAACTCAAACAATGGATATATCTTTTATAAGGAATCTAATGGAACTAATGTAGCTATAACGATTAAAAAGAAAGACACATGGTTAGTTGTAAAGAAATCTGTTCAAGATGGAATATAATCACCCCAAAAAAGAGTGCGTATCGTACTCTTTTTTATTATTAATACCCTTCCTCTTCATGCCTACAATGGCATTTCGCTTTTGTTTTACAATGACATTTTTCACACTCACACTTCGGTTTCTCTTTGCAACAACACTCATGAAAATCATTACGTTTACATCTCCCAAACATCAAATCATCCCAAAATTTATTACAATCTTAAAAATGTCCACAATGACAAGTATTTCTCATAAATATGCTTCCTCCTTGATAGAATGCATCATATTCTATGTTTGAAAGTATACAATGGCTTGTTTGTTAGTCTATTTTCTCCATATTATAAGTAGAGTTAAAAGATTACATAAAAATAAAAAACCGTCACATGACGGCTTTTTATTTAGCAAACTATTCTTTTGTATAAAAATATTTAAGTCCCTTAGCATCTAACCACGCTGTCGCTCGATCTAATTCATTCCCTTGGCGATATGCTGTTTCAAATCTAACTAATCCTTGTTTATCTCCATATGAGATAATACGAGATTCATACCCAAGAGCATCCATCATTCCTAACATTTCTACTACTAACGCTGTACCAAATTCATACGTAACAACTTTACTAAATTTATTCACTATAATTCCAACTCCTTCTTGTTTTGTCGATTGTTCAACAGTTTGATTAGTAAACCAAACTAACGGTTTATTTCCCATTAACTTATTTAAATCACATTTTCCTATGCCGGCTACATTCCCTGTTTCTGTGTATTGCCAAATATCACATGGGTAGGCTGGTTTGTTACCACCATAACGAGGAATCCATACAAAATCACAATTGACATTTGCCATTCCAAATGGAGCATACATATGATGAGCGATGTATAAACCGACTTTCTTAGCTCCTAATCTTCGTAATTCATCAATAAAAGCTTGTGTACCTGCTCTCATATCGTTCATTGTTTTTACTTCTATGTCAGCTACCCAAACTGTTGCATTTTTATCACCACGGTTCCAAAAGTCTCTCGCCTCTATCCGTGCATCCTCTACTGAAACGAAACGACAGAACGCATAATTACCAAACGGAATATTTCTTGCTTTCATTGCTTGTACATAATTTTTATATAAAGGATCTACATAATTTGAACCATCTTGCACACGTGCAATTACAAAATCTAATTGTGGAGCCGCGATATCCCAATTAATGTTGCCATTCCATTTCGAAATATCTACAATGTAACCCATTATTTAACATCTCCTTTTTCGTTATTATATTCAAAGCTTGTTTTTTTGCTATTATCATCTAATAAATAGTATGAGAAGTATTGTATTATTTAGTAATAATTTAAAATTCGGCTTATGTATTGAGAAAATAAAATATTATTACGGGTTTAATAAGTAAAGACTTACAAAGCTCTAAACTATAATCAGTAGGAGGCCACAAGCAGTGCAATTCCCAGCTAATTTCTTAGCTTCATCCGAATTTTGAGGTATGAATTTTACTGCCCATTAAAGCGGGATACACAAAACCACCTTTCTGACAGGTGGTTTTGTGTACTACTTTACATATACATTATCCATATTTATAGTTACATAATTATTAATTACTTAATATACTTGTTAACTAAAAATAAGACAATTTTTAGTTTTTAATCAAACTAATTTTCGTTTTATCTCAAGTACTCATAGTACCATTTACGTGCATCTAACCAAGCTGTAAATTTATCGATATTTCCGGACGGATAGCCATTCGTTATAGCATAACCAATGCCATCTTTCTGAACGACAATTTGTCCATCAATACCCGCATCAACCATCGCCTGAGCCAAAGCTTGTAAATTGCTAAATGCTACACCACCAGTTTTTACTTTGAGCAAGTCCGTTGCACCTCCTCCAGTTTGTCCTGTAAGAGCAAATACAATAGAATTAGCGATTTTATCAACATTCCATTTTGCCATGTCGGATTCATTATCAATAAATCCTAATTCAATAAGAATAGCCGGTGCCTTCGTTCCATTTAATACCGCTAAATCTGTACGTTGTTTCGCACCTCGATCACGCCATCCAATATCTTTTGCTAGTTGAGCTGATATTTTAGCCGCCAAATCTTTCTGATCATAATACAAAACCTCAACACCCTGTCCATTTCCATCACTTGCATTAAGATGAAAAGAAATAACTAAATCCACAGCATGGGAATTGCTATTCCGAATGATATTATTTAAATTTTGTGATTGAGTTGTCCCTACCTCATCCGTATCGTCATAAACCGTGTGTCCTAGGGATCTTAACTTAGTCGCCACAGCATCTTTAACTTGCCTATCTAGAACGTGTTCTTTCCGATTCCCAAAATTAGCCCCTTGAACAATACTATTGTGTCCTCCGTGCAAACTATATCTGGCCATTTATTTATCAACATCTCCTTTCTTAATATCATATTCAAAACTTGTCTTATTGCTATTCCCTCTTACAATCTTAACTGTCCCCATACGTCCTACATTTTCTATAGGTGAAGGCAAATCGTTTTCGATATAAAAAGTGGTGACACGAACAAAAAGCATCACCTTTTTGGCGATGCTTAAAAACTCTATTTTACGTTTTAGCTCCTTAAAAACAGTTTAAGCTCATGGTGACCGAAACTATACTTATATTTCCTCCTCTTCCTTCACTGCCTCTTTCAACCTCTGCAACATATATCCAATTCCTTTATATCCTTCTAACGGATATGTAATCATTTCTTCTGGATATAGCTTTGTTACTACTTTTTTATGCTTTTTCCCTGCAAGTAAGACGATTTCGTCAAACTGTAGTAAACTTTTATCTACCATCTGTTTTTGTAATTGCTCTATACTTATTACCTTATCGCTCTTTGAATCAAACGCAAGATCATAGTTTTCTAGTACAATATCATTTGGCCTTAAAAATCCATGCTTCGCCGATAATATAACCCAATTCTCAAAAAACATCGTTGCATACGCCTGACACCCTTTTCCGAACGGGCTAATATATACATCTTTTGCCTCCATAGGCCCGTAATCCGGATACTTATCCCAAATTTTCTTCTTTCCGCATGGAATTATGCATAACCTTTTCATTTATCTCTTACCTCTTCTCTTGCATAAGTAAAATTAACTATTTTACACATTTTTCTCTCAACATGCTATATAATGATATTAAAAATAAAAAATATATCTTTTACCATAAAACCATCGTTTTTTACTTATAATTCACTTTTTTAAGATTTGAAATCCCATTGCCCTATTTAAACATAGTACACTTTTTGTAAATATTATAATACTACCAATAATGGTACATTTACTTTTCAAAGCTCTTAATATTAATTAAAATATATGAATGACAAAATATTTTATCTTTAGAAGGAGGTGAATAAGTGAAAAATATACTCCCTGCACTAGTACTCTATATTATTGTTTGCGTAATCGCTATGATTGCTCCAGCATCTCAAGGTTATAATCATGTGGGCTGGAAGTTGTTTGTTGGGCAAGCGTATGCTATACCTATTTTTCTCATTACAGCTATTATTACATTTTATATAAACAAGAAAAAATCTACGAACAAACAGCTATAAGGATAGCTAATGCTATCCTTATTTTAATTCATTAATCAGATCAACAATTACACTTGCAGTACTTTCTATCCTTTCTTCCGAAAAATCAAACGTGACACCTGTTTTTTCATATATTTCTTGTATTGGTAGGTTCCAGTCTGCACTCGCTCCCTCTTTAAAGAAAGTAATCGCTTTTTCTGGATCCTCTCGATAAATTTGAAACAATTGCATTGCTCCTATTTGCGCAATTGCATATTCAATTTTATAAAAAGGGAACTGAACAAAGTGAAATGACTCTACCCAACTCGAACCAATTTCATCTTCTAATCCGTCAATATTGACTGATGAATATTGATACCTTTTGCATAGTTCAGCGTATTTCTTATCACGCTCTTCTGGTGTATGGTTTGGATTTGTATAGATCCAATGCTGGAATACATCTCCTGCAATTGACGACAATAATAAAGACAAAGCACGATATAATTGTACGCGCTGCACTTCTTTATATTCATCCTCTTGCTTATAAAAAATAGTATGCTTATCCATTACTAGTAACTCAAGACTGAGGGAATAAAGCTCAGCCACCTCTTCACGAAGATACCTTTCCTGCATGCTACTATCATTTTTAAATTGTTTATAAAAATGAAATGCATGTCCCACTTCATGTATGAGCGCATTAATCGCATAAAATGATGGACTAAAATTAGAATACACAAAAACCTCTTTACTATGAGGCAAGGTAAAACAAGCAGCTCCTGGTGCTTTATTTTCACGTTCTTCTACATCAATTAATCCTGCTTTTCGTATATGGATAAATTCCTCATAAAAATATAAATCTGTCTTCCGAAACATTTCTTCCAACCCATCCAATAAATCAATGGCATTTTGAAATGGAGCTTTTAGTATATTACATGGAGTAAGATCCCAAGGGCGATACGTTTTTACACCGAGATTCTTTTTAGAAATACTCCCTAATTGTTTCCAAATTGGTACAACATACTTTTCTATAGATTCATGGAGCTTATAGCAATCTTCAATGTTATAATCTCTGTTTTTTTGTTTATAAGCATATTCACTATAATTATGAAATCCTGCATTTAAAGCGAGCTCATTCCGTAATTGTACGAGCTCATTCATAATACAATCTATTTCCATCTTCACTGCACTTCTTGCTTCACATAAAGCGTACCAAGCTTTTTCACGAATAGCTCTATTAGAGTTATCTAGCTGTGCTTTAACGTATGCATACGTCTTTTGCTCTCCCTCCCAATTAATTGTTATGTTAGACATTATTTCTCTATACTTCGTAATAAGCTCTTGCTCTTTAATAGAAAGAGCAATATTTTCTTCATTAAACATTCTACTCTTCACAAATCTTGCTTTTTTCATAAATCCATATTTCTGCTCATCTAATAAGTCAGAAAACGGACACTCTCTAAATTTCTCGTCAAATTTTGCAGTGTATCTTTTTAAAAGTGGTTGAATTGTATTTTGATTATACATATGTAAATCACGCATATTTCTGTCATCTGTATCTCTATACGTGGCGATTAAACTACTTGTTATCTCCTCTTCTACTTCAGCGGTTACACGCAGTTCATCGAAAAGCCAACTTTCTAATTCTAAAACAGAAGTAATATTTCGCTCTAAAAGTGACTGTAATTTACTTTCGAATTCATTAAGCATACACAAACCCCCTATTAAAAATTCGAATTTTCTGTTTTATACGGATAGAAAAAGACAAGTAGCCAATCCGACTACTTGTCCTTTTCTATCTGTACTCAATAAAATTAAGCTTGGAATGCTTCTGTTAATACTGGTACGATTTGTTTTTTACGAGATACTACACCTTTTAATGTAGCAGTGTTGTTTTCTAGAGATACGTTGTATGCTTTCTCAACAACGTTTGCTGCGTTACCGATCGCAAGACCGACAGAATCGTTTGTTAAGATATCAGTTACAACAAACAAGAATAGGTCTAAACCTTTTTCTTCTACTACTGCAGAGATAACTTTTTCAAGTTCTGCTTGGTGTACAAGAACGTCGTTCGTATCAACAGCGTTTACTTGTGCGATTTCAACTTTCGCATTACCCATTTGGAATTCTTTAGCGTCAAGAGAGATTAATTGCTCCATTGTTTTTCCGCTTAAGTCAGCACCAGCTTTTAACATTTCTAAGCCGTAGTTATCAGCATCTACACCAGCGATTTCCGCTAATTCACGAGCTGCTGCTACGTCTTGCTCTGTGCAAGTTGGAGATTTGAATAGTAAAGAATCTGAAATGATTGCAGATAACATTAAACCTGCAACTTCTTTACGAATTGTAATGCCGTTTTCTTTGTACATCTTGTTTAAAATTGTAGCTGTACAACCAACTGGCTCACAACGGTAGTAAATAGGATCGCTTGTTTCAAAGTTAGCAATACGGTGATGGTCAATAACTTCTAACACACGAACAGATTCGATATCGTTAGCACTTTGTTGACGCTCGTTATGGTCAACTAAAATAACGTTGTCCACTTCGTTTGCAACTGTCTCAACAAAACGCGGTCCTTCTACTTTAAAATAGTCTAACGCAAATTGAGTTTCACCGCTGATTTCGCCTAAACGTACAGGCTCAGCATTCATTCCTAATTCTTTTTTCAATTCTGCATAAGCAATTGCAGAACAAATTGCATCTGTATCTGGGTTTTTATGCCCGAAAACTAGTACTTTTTCCATGTTTTCCACCTCTTCATGAAAAGGATATCTTAAAGAAGCAAATATGACAATATTTAAAGCATAATTTTTTATAAATAATTGCACTTTCTTCTATATTTTTCATCGTTTTTCGTAAAAAAAGATCATCTAAAATGAATTAGATGATCGAAATGTATATTTTATCCCGCTTTAATGTGCAGTAAGACCCCCACTGATTAAAGTTTCACTTTATTTAAAATAAGCTAGGAGCTTGCACTACATGATTTAGCGGAAAATTCGATGCCAAACCATTATTTACAAGGTTAACATCGATAACTTGATAAAATGCATTCCCAGTGTCTGCAATTTCCCACACAGCTAAAATAAGGTGATATCCATTTCTATCAGTAGGCACATTTGCTTCATGTGTTACGGAAGTTCCAGGTCTAGCTCCTCCATCATTTTTCACATAGAAAGGCACTAAATCTAAATCAGACCTCGTTAAAGGCTTATTTGGATTCCAATCTTTCTTCGTAATATAATATTTCCACTCTTTCGTACTATGAGGAGCCGTTAGTTTCCACTTGAATGTATTCGTCCCACCGTTTAAAGTAACTTTCTTCCACCTATCTACAGTCTGTACATCTAAAGCAGGGAAATGGCCAGCTCCTGCGATTTGACCATCCGAAGGTCCTGATTGCGGGAAGCCACCTATTCCTTCTACACTTTGCGGTTCATATTGAATCGGACCGCAATTTACATTTACCCCTTGCTTACATAAATAAGAGCGGCTCGCTGGTGATTCAACATATCCATGAGCGGAAGCTTTTTCTGAAAAACCGAAAGTTAACAATCCCGTAAGTAATATGCCACCACTTAATATAACTTTCTTCACCTTCTGTAAACCTTTCGTTTTCATCTCGTCATCCCCTTTCCCATAATAAAGCGAAAATAACTATAGTTGCCTAGTCATCTTCTCTACATCCATTATAAGTCGAGAGACCATACAAACAGAACCCTCTAAAAACTTTCTCAAATTCAATTTGTACATTAAATAAATTCAAATAACACCGCTAGAGAAATATAGACGGTGTTAAAAATGGTGGTTTATTATTTTGAGCATGATAGCTTTTTAATCGTAACTTATAAAACTTTATAATAAATAACTGTGGCATCTAAATTACCATTTGGAGAAATCGCGTATTCTGGTATTTTTCCAACTTCTTGATAGTCTAATGATTTATACAATCTATTAGAAGGGTCTCCTTCTCTCGTATCTAACACTAAAAGAGACCTATCTTCTTGCTTCGCTCGTTCCTCTGCTTTTTGCATAAGTAAACGTCCAATACCATTACGTCTAAAGTTGGGATGAGTCATTAACTTACAAATCTCGGCTCTATGAATTCCGTTAGGCTTTGTAACTAAATGTAATTGAATACTCCCTGCCAATTCATTGTTTATTTTAGCGACATATAATATCACTTCTGGCGCTAAAACAGTTTGCCAATACTTTGTTGATTCTTTTTGTTCCAGTGGAGGTAAAAAACCAATTGACGCCCCATCATCTACAACTGTTTTCAAAAGGTTAGAAAGCTCTTCCACCTCATCTTTTATTTGCTTAATCTCTTCAATTACTAAATTTTGCATTATTAATCCCCCTTTTGTTTCATTGTACCAAGTTTTAAAGAAGGAATAACAGAATACTAAAAGGAAATATATATTTAAATAGAGCATACTTTTAGAATGTATGAATGATGGAGGGATTAATCATTAGCAAAATAGGATTTGACTTAATACATCATAAGGACGACTTTGATCTTGGATATGAGGATATAGAAGCGATATCTAAGAACTGTAAATTTTCTAACTGCTCTCATACAAATGAACCACATTGCGCAATTAAAAAAGCTATTTCCGATGGAATTCTTACAAAGGAAATAATGAATAGTTATTATCGAGATAAGAATGAATTCAAATATGTATGTAATCAAAAAAACAAAACAAAAGCTATTGATTATATGAAACAATTGAAACTTTTTAGAAAATCTTAAAAATAAATAGTTGTTTCTCATTCCCACTATATTTAAGAATCTTACTTTGCTACATCACATACAAGCTAATTTTCATACTCAAATTTAATCTCACGTAAAAGAACGTTTTAAACATAAAGTTTAAAACGTTCTTTTCTATTCAATGCTTATGATTTTTCAGTTCTGTTAAACACTCTTGCACTAAAGTTACTGCTTGACTCATAGCAGCTCCGCCAGCAAATGCTGCTGATACCCCACACGCTTCCAGAATCTCTTTATCTGAACACCCTTGATCAAGACAACCCTTTGTATGATAAACGGTACAATATTCGTCTTGCGTTGCTAGACTAATTCCTAATGCGATAAGTTGTTTTTCTCTTTTTGTTAAAGAACCCTCTTGAAAACAAGCTTGCGTGAATGCATTATATGTTTCAGCAATTTCAGGAATTTGGTTTGTAAAACTACCGATTCCTTCTTTATAATGATGTAGAACGTCATTTACTGAACTATGATGTTGTTCGTGTTCCATCTTATTATTACCCCCATTCAAATTATCTGTACCTACTGTAGTATGTGATGAAAAGAAGGCAATATACCTCGTTTAATAGAATGAATATTCAGTTTATTTAAACTACAGTTTCAGACTATCATCCACTACCGCTTGTTCTTTAGAGTTTTTTCTTTGAACCTCTTTACTTCTCTCTTCCCAAAATGTTAAACCTTCAATCCCTACATTTTTAGGATCAAATACTGGATCTTTCCCTACTTTTTTCTGCGCTTCATAATCTTTTAACACTTTTAATGCGATTTTACTTAATAATAGAATCGCGATTAAGTTTAACCATGCCATACTACCAATTCCTAAATCTCCAAGATTCCATAAAAGCGACGCTGATTCTACGCTACCGATATAAACCATAATTAAAAACCCAATTTTTAATACTGGTTTTAACCAGCTATATTTAACCTCACGATCTAAATAAGTAAGTGTCGTTTCAGCGATATAGTAGTAAGCGAGTAAAGTTGTAAATGCGAAGAAGAAAATTGCGATTGAAATGAATAATGGTCCAAATCCCGTCATAACGGTTTCAACAGCTTGTTGTGTATAGATTGGACCAGCATCTACATTCCCCATATTCTTTACAAGAGCGCTTTTCCCTTCAGGTATAACATTATACATACCTGTTATTAAAATCATAAGAGCTGTCGCTGTACATACGACAATTGTATCAATGTATACGGAAAACGCTTGAACTAACCCTTGTTTTGCTGGGTGAGATACTTCAGCCGCAGCAGAGCTATACGTCGCTTCTCCAACGCCAGCTACATTTGAAAATACAGCGCGCTTTACGCCCCATGCAATTGCTGCACCGACGATTCCACCAAACATTTCATTTATACCGAAAGCACTAGAGAAAATTAAAGCAAACATACTTGGAATTTCCGTTACATTCGCAATTAATACGATACATGTAACAATTACATATCCAATTGCCATAAATGGAACCAGCATTTGTGAAACGCCTGCAATTCTCTTTACGCCACCAAAAATGATTGCTGCTAATAATAAGACTAACAATATACCCGTTATATATTTACTAATACCGTTAGAGTTTTCGAATCCCACTGCGATACTACTAGATTGAATACCTGGTAATAAAACGCCATATGAAAGTGTTACAACGACTGCTACAATGATTGCAAACCATTTCATTTTCAAGCCTTTTTCAATGAAATATGGTGTACCACCGCGATATTCATTTCCAACTTTACTTTTATATACTTGAGATAATGTTGATTCAACAAATGCACTAGCTGCTCCTAATAGTGCCATTACCCACATCCAAAATACAGCTCCAGGTCCGCCAAAAGCGATAGCTGTCGCAACCCCTGCAATATTACCTATTCCAACCCTACCAGATAACGCTAAACAAAATGCTTGAAAGGATGAAATTCCCGTCTCAGAGCTCTTCCCTTCAAATAATAGTTTAATCATTTCTTTAAAATAACGAATTTGTAGAAAACGAGTTGCAATTGTAAAATACACACCTGCTCCTAAGGCGAAAACAACTAATCCAATACTCCATACTTGCCCTACTAACCACTCTACTAATTGCTCCATCCAAATCCCCCTTATCATTCTTTTGAAAACTATTTTATATATAAGAAAACGGACAACTATTATTAAATCTTCCAGTTGTCCGCCTATCTCATTATTTCATTCCTCTATTTATTAACAGTTAGATTCTCTATTACTTTATATTTACCCAAACACTCTTCACTTCTGTGTAATTATCAAGCGCATATGAACCTAACTCACGACCGATTCCAGATTGTTTAAACCCACCAAATGGTGCAGCTGCATTTTCTAAGTTATAATCATTAATCCATACTGTTCCTGCCTTTAATTTATTGGCAACTTGATGTCCAGTTTTAATATTTTGTGTCCATACGCCTGCAGCGAGTCCGTATGACGAGCGATTTGCTCTTTCGATTACCTCTTCTGTTGAATCAAATGGAAGTACAACGACAACTGGTCCAAAAATTTCTTCTTTCACAATTGTCATATCATCAGTAACATTTGTGAATACCGTTGGCTGTACAAAATAACCTTTTTCAAATGCACGTTCACCACCAGCAGCAACAGTAGCGCCTTCTGCTTTTCCTTGTTCAATGTAATGTAGTACACGCTCTTGTTGCTTTTTAGATACGAGTGGACCCATTTCTGTTTCCTTCTCCATACCTGCTCCAAGTTTCACGTTATTCGCCATTTTTACTAGTTCATTTACGACTGTTTCGTAATGTTTTCGGTGAACGAACACGCGAGATCCAGCACTACAATTTTGGCCGTGATTATACATAATACCTTGGAATGCGCCGTTAATCGCTTCTTCTAAATCAGCGTCTTCTAAAATGATATTTGGTGATTTACCACCAAGTTCTAACGTTACATGTTTAATAGTTTCTGCAGATTGACGCATAATATATTTTCCTGTAACTGTTGAACCTGTGAAGGCTACCTTATCAATATCATGATGGTTTACAATTGCAGCTCCCGCTTCAGGGCCGAAACCTGGCACAAAGTTTACAACACCTTTTGGAAAACCTGCTTCTTTAAAAAGTTTCGCTGTATATAATAACGATAAAGGCGTTTGTTCTGCTGGTTTTAATACGATCGTACAACCTGTCGCTAGTGCAGCTCCCATTTTCCAAGAAGACATAACGAGCGGAAAATTCCAAGGAATAATTTGTCCTACAACCCCAACAGGTTCATGGCGTGTATAATTTAAGTAATCTTTTGAAATCGGAATTGTTTGCCCGATAATTTTCGTAGCCCATCCCGCATAATAGCGGTAATTTTCTACAGTCGCTGCAATATCATCATCCAGTGCTACTTGATATGGTTTCCCGTTATCTAAAGCTTCTAACTGCGCCAATTCTTCTCCATGCTCTTCAATTAAGTCTGCTAATTTATAAATAAGATGTGCTCTTTCAGCAGTAGTCATTTCTGCCCAAGGTCCTGATTCAAATGCAGATCTTGCCGCTTTTACTGCGACATTAATATCCTCTTCTTGTGCTTCGCATACAACAGCTAAAACATCTTCAGTTGCTGGATTGTATGTCTCAAATGTCTTCCCGCTAATGGAAGGAACAAATTCACCATTAATAAACATTTTAATTTCTTCATTTAAAAACGCTTTCACTTTTGGTTTTAGTTCAATGTTTTTCGTTAACATATATGCTCTCCTCCTTATTTAAACAGCTGCATGAGCAGCAATTTTTGAAATAATCATTTGAAGCTTTTGATCCTCTTCTTTAGTTAATCCGAGTCTCGGATAGCGAGAAGGCCCCCCAGCTTGCCCGTGTAATTCCATTGAGCGTTTAACGATTTGTACATATTTTCCGGACCCTTCAAGAAACTCACAAAGAGGTAAAATCGCATCGTTTATTTCCCAAGCTTTTTCTAATTCACCATTTTGGAAATGCTCATACATTTTCGTAACAAGTCCCGGTACGATATTACCTGCTACTGAAACCCAGCCCGTCGCACCAACTAAATAAGATTCCATAACTAAATCTTCAGATCCACAGAATACTTGAAACGCACCTTCGCCTTGTCTTACTAAATCTCTTGCTTTTCGAATATCTCCGCTAGATTCTTTAATATGTGTAACATTTTCACACTCTTTTCCAATACGTAGCATGAGTTCTGTACTCATATCAACACCAGATGTAAACGGGTTATTGTATAACATAATTGGAATATTTACAGCGTTTGAGATTTCTTTAAAATGAAAATATATTTCCTCTTCTTTCGGTTTACAATAATACGAATTTATAATTAATGCACAATCCGCTCCATGCGCTTCTGCATGTTTCGTATATTCAATCGTCTCTTTCGTCGTCTCCGCAGCAGTTCCAACAATAACCGGAATACGACCATCAACTTCTTTTAATACTGTTTCTACCATTTTAAATCGCTCTTCTTTTGATAAACTAACAAACTCTCCTATGCTGCCATTAATAATAATGCCAGCCACTTTTTTCTCAATAAAGTGGTTTACGTTTTGTTTTACACCGTTCCAATTAATTTCTTGAAACTCATCCATCGGTGTGATTAATACTGGAAATGCCCCTTTAATATTTTTCATATTTATCTCTCCCTTTACTATTTTAATAAAAATCCTGTCGGAAACGGATCTGTAGGGTCTAATAGAAACGTCTGCATCCCTGTAATAAATCCTCTACTTTCAAAACGGAAAATGTAACCTATTTCTTCCTTCTTCACTTTTTCAACAGTTATAAAGCTATTACATATACTTTCATTTATAAAAGGTTTATCCGCTATATTATCGTTTTTAAATAACGCGTGAACATAAGACACAATAGTAGAAACAAAACCTGGCGATCGTACGATAAAGTTATCTTCATGAAAGGTAATCGACTTTATATGGTTCTTTTCTTTTTGCGAAGAATCTACTAAAATAAGCCTTTTTATTAACGACTGTTTTTGTATAGCTTGTAGTGTACTTTCTCCCCATTTTTTCAATTCAGAAATGTTTTCAATATGAATTTCTGGTGAATACGCATCTTTTTCTACAACTGCGTATACTTTATCTGCCTGTATAAGAGAGTAACTTATATTACCAACCTGTAAATTTTTCTCAATCATATAACATACTTTACTTTCAAACGAAACAGATACAACTTCATCATTCTCTACATACGCATGGACTGAAAATATGCCAGATAACGTTTCGATTTTGTATTGATTCGTCTCTCTCTTTTTTAAATACCCACTTTCTAGTAACATCGTTATGACTGCGACAATACCTCCGTAATGAAGAGGTATTGACCCTTCATGATTAAAAAATAATACAGCTGCATCGATTTCCGGATGAATAGAAGGAACGACGATACATCCATTTAAACCGATAAAACCACGCGGTTCATTTAATAAAAGCTGCATTTCTTCTGCTAATTCACCTGAAAATTGTTCGTTTAATTGTTCTAAATTGTAGTAGTACTTGCATGGTACATCTTTTATTACACGGAATGCCTCGCCATTTACGTGTACGTCTACTGCTGTATACATTTTTTGAATGTTCATTTTACATCCTCCGTTTCATGTTCCATCGGCGGAATTAGCAAAAAGCCTTCTTTCAGTGGATCCTTTTCATTGTAAAAAAATCTATGCATCCCCATAAGCCAAGCTGAACCTGTAATTTTCGTTACGACCGCTTCAATATTTTTAACATTTGTCGTATTTATGACACACCCTTTAAATAAAGAACCAACGATACTCTCATGAACAAACTCTTCATCAATCTCAATTTTTTGGTTCGCATATAATACCGCTAACTTCGCTGATGTTCCTGTACCACATGGAGAACGATCAATTCCTCCAGGCGGAACGACAACTGTATTTTTTACATGAGCGCTTTCATGAGTAGGATCTGTATAAAATTCAACATGGGTTAATCCTCTAATAAACGAATGCTCTGGATGAATGATTTCAAATTTCTCATTAATGATATTTCTTATATGAATTGCCTTATCTATGATTGTAGATGCGTTTTCTGGTACTAACTCTAACTCTACTGATTTCGCATCGATAATGGCATAAAAATTCCCTCCATACGCAATATCAGCCTCTACAGTTCCAATGTCTTCGACGTCTACAGTAATGTGTTTTAGTAAAAAAGCTGGAATGTTACAAAAGGAGACTTCTTTCGCTTTTCCATCTTGAACAAATATATCGACTTCAACTAATCCGGCTGGTGTGTCTAACTTTAGCGAGGTAATCGGTTCAACTACCGGAATGAAACCTGATTCAATTAAAGCTGTACATACACCAATTGTATCGTGACCACACATCGGTAAATATCCACCTGTCTCTATGTAAATAACACCAATATCTGCTTCAGGATGACACGGATCTATTAATAGCGCTCCTGACATTACATCATGACCACGCGGTTCATTCATTAACAATTTACGAATCCAGTCATACTCCTTTTTCATATGTAACATCTTCTCTGCCATCGTCTCTCCTATTAACTTAGGCAAGCCGCTAATCACTGTTCTCGTTGGATTCCCGCCCGTATGTGTATCAATCGTCGTAAAGACTCTTTGTGACCTCATCCGTTTAACACCCTTTCTGTAAAACGACTCAAACGAAGTGGTTCAATAGGAATGATTGTTTCTTTTTCGTTTAATAACTCTTCAATCACTTTTCCTGTAACTGCAGCAAGACTAATGCCATCCCCTTCATGCCCTGCTGCTATAAAGTAGTTCGGGATATGTTCCACACGTGAAATGATTGGCAAATGGTCTTCTGTCCACGGACGTAACCCAGCATAGGAACGAATCACCATCATATCCACCATTTTTGGATAAAAGCGAATTGCTCTGTTCGCAATACATTTAATAACCTCGTTATTTATCCTCGTATGAAACCCTACAAATTCTCTACTACTACCAATTAAAAAATTTTGGCTTTCTGTCGGCTCAAATACAAGAGCTACCCCGTATTTTTCAGTTAAAGCATCCACTTTTCGTTGTCCGCCAAATTTAGAAATTAAATAACCAAATTCCATTACTTTACGGCAACCAACGTGCTGTTGCCTTGAAGCTACAATAATATGCCCTTTTCTCGGTTCAATTGGAATATTTACATCCAACATTTGTCCGATTTTCGGAGCCCACACACCGGCTGCGTTTACTACTTGGTTCGCAGTAAACGTCCCATTTGTCGTTTCTACAATAAAGGAACCGTCTATATCTCTTTTCATTTCTTTTACTTCCGTATGATTAAAAGCTTTCGTACCAAATTTCTTCGATTCTGCAAGAAGTGCAAAAGCAAGAAGATACGGATTTACAGTCGAATCTGTTGCGCATTCTAACCCGCCTAATAAATCATCTGCGAAAAATGGTGATTCTTCCCTTATATCTTGCCTATCAAGCATTCGAAACGGTAAACCAGCTTCTTTTTGACGATTTACCCATTGCTGCGCTGCTTCCATCTCTTCATCCGACTCACATACGAGAATACTTCCTGGTGCCCTATATTCAAATGAGTGCTCTAACTCTTCACTTAAATCCGTTACTAATTTTTGACTTACTAACGACATTTGACTATCAAATCCTGGGTCTTTATCAATAGCCAAAATATTTCCGTCACACCGTGAAGACGTCCCGCTGACAAATTCTCCTTTTTCAATGATTGTTACGTCTCTTCCGTATTTCGAAGTGTAATAAGCGATCGAGCAGCCAATAATACCGCCTCCAATTATTAAAACGTCGCAGTGCCTCACAAAATATTCCTCCTTCCCCTAAAGCTCTCACTTTCTTTTATGCAATTGACGTGCCAACTGTACATATATACAATTTTTATAAATAATATTTTTATTTGTAAAAATATTTTAAATTTATCGTAAATAAGTGTATTATTTTTTTATCACTGTCAAAATTTTTATACATAATAGGAGGACAATATGGCATTCTCATTTCCCACAATAAAAGAATTTCTAAAAATTTTATCCATTGATCATACATACTGCTTGCAACATATTGAGCAAATTAACGAAAAGTATTATTACCGCCCTTCTACTACAGAAAAATATAACTGCGCAGTAATATATGAAGATGACTCATTCACCGCTTTAATTGACGCGTTTTCCAATGAAATAGTGGTTATCATAATGAACGAAAATAAAGAGCCTATATGCTGTATAACCGCTCAGCAAATCATCCCGTTTCTTGTTAAGTCATACAATGAACTCCATTCTTTTTATAACACCGTAATACAAACAACGGATTCTTCCGTTACAGTCATCGATGATAAAGAACGCGTTTGCACCTGGACAGATGGCGCCGAAAAGATCTTTTCAGTCAAGCATAATGAAATTATTGGGCAACCTATCACTCATTTTTTTGACTATAAAGATTTGGAAATTTTGCAATCATTACATGACGGAAAAAGTATAATCGCTCAGTTCCATCAACCTCGTCCAGATTTGTTCGTATTAATTAATTCAAATCCAGTTTATTGTAACGGTGAAATTATAGGAGCAGTCGTTTCAGAAACTGACGTTACAAATCAAGTCGCATTAAATGAAAAACTATTCAATATGTCACATGAAATGCACCGTTTAGAACAAGAAGTAGCAAAGTATAAAGATGAATCAGATCCTTTTCTTGCGATGAATGGAAAGAGCCCTGTTATACAAAGAACAATACAATTAGCTAGAAAAGTTTGTTCGGTGAAATCAACCGTTTTAATACTCGGTGAAAGTGGTGTTGGAAAAGAAGTATTTGCGAAAGCAATTCATGAAGCTAGTGAGGCAGCGAAGGCACCTTTTATTTCAATTAACTGTGGTGCCATTCCAGAGGCGTTATTTGAAAGCGAATTATTCGGGTATGAGCGCGGGGCGTTTTCTGGTGCAAATAGTAAAGGTAAGAAAGGTAAAATAGAGCTCGCCCAAGGCGGCACATTATTTCTTGATGAAATTGGAGAAATGCCGCTAGATATGCAAGTGAAGCTTTTGCGCGTACTACAAGAACGAAAATATTACCGAGTTGGTGGAGAAAAAGAGATTCATATTGACTTTCGTATTATCGCTGCTACCAATCGTGATTTACAAGAAGAAATGAGAAAAGGCACGTTCCGAGAAGATTTATACTATCGCCTAAATGTAGTTAGTTTGCATATTCCACCGCTGCGCGAAAGACGCGAAGATATTATTGAATTAACCTATTCTTTCCTAAACAATTTTTCAATTAACTATAACAGACCCATTCGCGACTTACCTTCAAGCATTATGCATGAACTGCTTCATTACAATTGGCCAGGTAATATTCGCGAGCTCCGTAACGTTATTGAAAGACTTGTCGTATTTGCGACTGACGGTATTATAAAGCAAGAATATTTACCATTTCATACAACCGAAACTTTAGATAATCATGCGGCTCATTCCTTATTACTCAGCAACAATCATACAATCCTCTCTTTGCAAGAAGAGATGGAGGAACATGAGAAAAAAGTCATTGAGAGGGCTTTACGCATTTTAAATGGGAATAAATTAGAATGCGCAAAACAACTTGGTGTTACGAGAGCCACCTTATATAATCGTTTAAAAAAGCTTGGGTTACAATAAACCTCCCCTCCTCTATATTGGCATAGTTTTTGCATTATATAATTTGTGCAAATCGAACTAGAGGAGGAATACATATGACGAATAAAGATCACTTAATTGTTTGTCGATGTGAAGAAGTTACATACGGTCAACTTCAATCGACAATTGCTGATTATAAATGCTCGGCAAGAGAATTAAAACTAAGAACACGTGCTGGCATGGGGTTTTGCGGTGGCCGCACATGTAGAATGATGATAGATCGAATGATTGAAAATGCAAATCCAGGGGTAACTACAAATGATATTCCATTGAAATACCAACCACCGGTACGAGCAGTTACTTTTGGATCGGTAGGTGAAAGTAAATGAGTAGAATTACACATCACCCTATTTTAGGGAGTTTACATAATAGTAATCGCATCACTTTTCAATTTAACGGTCAACAATATGAAGCATATGAACATGAAACGATTGCAGCTGCTTTACTTGCGAACGGAATAAGAACATTAAGAGTGCATGAAGATAGCGGGACGCCACGAGGTATTTACTGTAATATTGGACATTGTTCTGAATGCCGCGTCACAGTAAACAATCAAGCAAACGTACGAGCATGCTTAACTGTTGTAGAAAACGGTATGGTTGTTATTAGTGGTAAACAACATCCAAATATCGTGAGAGAGATGGTGAAAAAGCGATGAACGATGTCATTATTATCGGTGCTGGCCCCGCGGGTTTATCAGCCTCTATCTCTTGTGCCCGTTTTGGACTAAAAGTACTTGTTATTGATGAATTTATGAAGCCTGGCGGAAGATTGTTAGGACAATTACATCAAGAACCTACTGGAGAATGGTGGAACGGGATAAAAGAATCCAAACGCCTTCACGAAGAAGCACAATCTCTTTCAGTTGATATTCGATGTGGCATTTCCGTCTATAATTTAGATAAAGATGAAAGTTCTTGGTTCGTCCATACGAATATCGGTACGTTAGAAGCACCTTTCGTTTTACTTGCTACTGGCGCTGCTGAGTACTCTATCCCTCTTCCTGGTTGGACACTTCCTGGGGTGATGTCAATTGGAGCAGCTCAAGTTATGACGAATGTACATCGTGTTCAAGTTGGGAAAAAAGGAATCATTATTGGTGCTAACATATTGTCATTTGCCATTTTGAATGAATTACAATTGGCAGGAATTAAAGTGGAACATATCGTACTTCCTGAAAAAAGTGAGTTAAGTCAACAGGCTGGTGAACCAGAAGAAGTTTTAAATTCTCTCTTACACGCTGCACACCTTGCCCCGTCACCTTTATTACGTATTGGTAGTCGATTGATGCAATATAATTGGGCGAAACAAGCTGGATTAAAGTTTTACCCTAATAACGGTATGAAAATAAACGGTACACCTCTTCATCTTCGAAAAGCAGCTCTTGAAATTATCGGGACAGATCAAGTTGAAGGTGTACGCATTGCTAATATTGATACGAAAGGAAACATCATCACTGGATCGGAACAAATATATGAGGCAGATTTCGTTTGTATTGCAGGTGGCTTATATCCTCTTGCTGAGCTAGCTGCTGTAGCTGGCTGTCCATTCCGTTACATTCCGGAATTAGGCGGGCACGTTCCTCTCCATTCTGAAACAATGGAAACCCCTCTTCCTGGTTTATTTGTAGCCGGTAATATAACTGGCATTGAAAGCGGGAAGATTGCTATGGCACAAGGAGCTGTTGCTGGATATTCAATCGTAAAACAAGCAAATAAAAACTCCCCTTCGGTGGAACAACAATTGCAACAAGCAATCCAACATGTACATGCCGTACGTCAACAAGCTGCCATTCAATTTAACCAAGGTGTTGATGTCGGTAGACGGAAAATGAATGAAATTTGGCGTGATTATTCCCTTGCATTTGCACATACTAAAAAGAGCTGTTGAGAATACTCTCAACAGCTCTTTTCGCTACTCATCTGAGTTATTAAATTTCGCTAACGCGTAAATGCCCTCTTCATCATCCAATTCAAGTTGTAATCTTGCCGCAAATGAATTGACGTTATATTCTCTGTCAAGTAATAAGCGTAGTGCTTCGATTAAGTTCGCTTGAATTAAAATTTGCTGGCGACCATTTACCTCTACTTCAGCAGAGAAACCATAGTCATCGTCGTACATAAGTTCAACTAAAACTTCTTCTGGACCAACTTGTCTTTTTTCAGCGATATATACGCAAAGGGCATTGATTAGTTCTTGTTCAGAAATTTTTATCGTTTCCATGCTACTTCATCTTCCTTTTTCTTACGTTGATCTTTGAAGTATTTAAATGCACGAATTGCTAACATTACGATACCAGCCATTACTAACATATTTACCATAAACGCTAATACAGAACCAAGAGCTCCCATATTTGCAAATAAGCTACCCATTAGTAAACCACCAAGACCACCTAGTAATAAACCTTTCATAAAGCTTCCTTTATTACTTTTTGGTGCTGTATTTGTTGCTTTTGTTTTTGAATCTGGAGTCGTTTTTTGCGAATTTACATTTGAGTCTTTTTTGTTTAAATCAACTTTTGACTTTTGACCTGAGCTTGGTGTAAATGACTTTTTACCAGATTTGTAACTCTTCGCTGCTGCGTGATCTACAAACATGAAGCTACTAGCTCCAAAGATAACCATGAATGCTGTCATGACTGCTACAAGTTTTTTCAACATATTATATCCATTCTCCTTTTATATAGATATATGTGAAATCTACCTTTCTAGTAAATTCAGAATGATAGATTTATTTTTAAAAACATTTTAAAGGTTCTTATGAACTTATTATATGAACTTTTGTCGAAATATGCAAGTGTTATTTACTTCCGACAGTTTGGTGACAAAGGAAAAATTAAGCAAAACAGAATTGACTTTAAATGAAACAAAACATATTATAGGTTCATAAGAACTTTTTATTATTTATGGAGGTGAAAAGATGGAAACATTTCATCTCACACGAAACGAAATGGCTACCCTTCTTCTATCGTTAAGAGGATGGAATACGAAAAAGCCTCTCGGTATTTTACAAGAAGCTTGGGCAAAGTCACATAAAAAAGATATTGAAAGCGGACAAAGCGTAACTGCTTTTATTACTACCGCACTTTCACCTATTTTTGAAAAACTGATAAAAATTGACGATACAGACGTCGGTTTCTCTTTAAATGAAATAGTCGCGCTTGGCAATCAGATCGAAAACACAAGTTTCTCTGTAACTGCCATGCAAAACTGGGTGAAACGAGATATAAAAGAAATGATTGGCTCTCCTCAAAAAGGAAAAAAATATTCAATTGAACAAGCAGCCTTACTATTCATTGTTGAAGATTTAAAAACAGCACTTGATTTTGAATCCATTCGTAAGCTATTACGCCTTATCGTAAATGACCCAGCCGATCGAAGTGATGACTTAATCAATCCTGTTCATTTATATGGAGCATACTCTTCTCTATTTGAAGAACTCAATCAAGGGAATTGCTTACAATTAAATGCAACAGATACAATCCATACAATTGAAAACATCGTAAAAGAAAGAGCTGATAAAATTGCAAGCAAGTTCGATCAGGTTAATAACGAGCAACGTGAAGCAATCCGTAACGCCATAATTATCGCCACACTTTCTGTACATACCGCTTATGTACAAATGTTAGCGAAACGTTACGTAACAGCAACTTTATTTTTACAGAACTTAGATGTGAAGCCTTAAAAAATAGGAGCAGAAATGCTTCTATTTTTTTATGAGAAATTTTTAATAATCTTTTCATTATCTCTTCATGAAAACGGAACTTACATACTTTATTATAATACTTATAAGAGGCATAAAAGAATTGAAATAGCAATCCCCTATACAAATAAGGTATAATCTACACATAGTGAATCTTTTATGTTATTAAGTATAAGGTTCACCTATTCAAAAATACATAAACTAGAAGGTGCAACAATGGTAAGTAGTTTTATTCATTCAGTATTAACGTTTTTTGAAGGATTAGGTTATTGGGGCATTATGCTTGGACTTATGATTGAGATTATCCCAAGTGAGATTGTCCTTGCTTATGCGGGATTCCTAGTATTCAATGGTAGTATCTCATTTATAGGTGCAATTGTATTTGGTACAATTGGCGGCGTTATTGCTCAAATTTTTATTTATTGGCTTGGACGATACGGTGGACGACCTATATTAGAACGATACGGAAAATATATTTTCATTCATAAAAAACATATAGATGCTGCAGAAGATTGGTTTAATCGTTACGGAACTGGCGTCATTTTTACAGCACGCTTCATTCCAGTAGTGCGTCATGCGATTTCAATTCCTGCTGGTATTACAAAAATGTCATTCCTACGTTTCACTACGTTAACAGCACTTGCAATCATCCCTTGGTCTATCATTTTCATTTATTTAGGTGAAAAACTAGGTGAGAATTGGGAAAATATTAACGATGTTGCTGGACCATATGTGAAATCATTCGCAATTGGTGGCGTCATACTTATTGTTTTATACTTCGTTATAAAAAAATGGACAAAAAAGCGTAAAAATCTTGCGTAAAAATATAATAAAAACCGCTATACATTTTATTACAAATGTTAGCGGTTTTTATTATAGGCTTGATTTTGTATTAGAAATTGTATTATTTCTTCTTTGTGCTTTAAGTCATGTTGAATGAGTGATGAAAAGTAATGATTTAATTTCACTTTTTTAGTGCCAAATTGGTAGACATTATAAAAATATTTGGTGGGAATTCGCTCAATTTCATCCACTAACTGTTTACGAGTAACACTGAATTGATTTAATAGTCCTTCTTTTGAAATACCAGATCTCGCATATTTAATTGCTCCCTTATTTATTTCCTCAACATCTATTGGAACATTTGGTACAGATTGTCCACTTATAAAGTATGGAATTCTATGCTTTATTAAAAACGTATCCCAAACGATAAAATGTGAAATCACATCTGCAATTCCCCACGAACCATTTTTAAATGATCGAAGCCACATATCATCACTTAATCCCTTCAATGTTTGACACCATTCTATTAAATTTAATTTTTCTTCCAAAATATTCTCTTTCTTCATTATTCAATCCTTTCTCGCACTTATAATTCATTCATATTAATATCTTCTAGAAATTGTATAAAAAGCCTCCATAATTATGTGGATAAGCTACAATTCACTCATTCATTTCGTATATTATCTCAAAAAGGAGTGATTCCCCTATGCATTGGCAACAAAAAATACAATACTTAATCGGACGCCCTATCGGTATTTCCTTCATTAATGGGCAAGGAACCTCTGGTGTATTATGTTCAGCACATGATGGTCAATTGTATGTATATGAATACCTTTATCAAGCGCAGTTCGCAATGAAACATTATGATTTTAGACAAATTCAAGATATACACGCCTTTCCGAATTGCCCACATCAAAATACTCTATACTAAAAAAAGAACAGCTTATAGCTGTTCCTTTTTATCTACACTTATTTCTCTGTATAAAAGTTTTGCACTGCTTCATCAAAGTAAATCCAGCCTTTCCAACCTAAATGAATTGTATCTTTTAAGAAATACTTATCATATTCATGGCCAGAGAAATCCACTACTGGGTATCCTGCTTTCTCAACTTGTTCCCTAACTTTTTTATAATACACTTCACGGCGCTCTTTAGGGAAACCAGCGTAATCATACCATGGTCCGTTTACAGGTACAGAAATAAAGAGCGGCTTGACATTTTTCTCTTTAAAAATATTTAAAACAATTTGTAAGTCATCATATTCTGGTGATTCTTCATACGATTCATTTGCTCTAAAGTTTTTTAAACCTTTTAACTTTTTCTTCAAATTATGTTTATAGTAATATGGATTTTCAATTCCGAATGTGTTTGTAGTAGATTCCGCTTTCCCTTCTTCTTCCGCATGTTTACGTGCATCTACCCAAGAAATTGAACGTAGTCCCACATTTGTTTTTTCTTTCATCGGCTCAATCTTAAATATAGAGTTAAATAAATCTCTATGATCTAAAATATTTCGATGCATATAAGCAAGTGGTTTAACTAAGCCCGCTTTTACGTTATGTTTCGTATCATTATATACAATACCTTCTAAGGAATTTTTTAATATATCATCTTCTTGAACAACTTTATAATCTAAAAGTCGTTTCGCAATTTGCTTCTTCATTTCTACATTTATTTTATCATTAAAAATAAAATGATATGCTTGTTGTTTGGAGAAATTGTTCGTAAAATCCCCTTGGGAAACCCCAGTCTTTGTAAACCATTGTGGCGATAAAACAAAGACTACTTTTTTACCTTCTAACTCATCTATTGTAGACGTCATATTTAATATATGAGCTAAACTTTGTGTACCGCCAATTCCGATTAAATATGGCGTAAAACCAGCGGGATTTACTTTGAAATAATTAGACGGATGATATGCATCCATTCGTAAAAATTCAGATGAACCGTACATCGGTAAATACTGCGAATTCTCTAACATTTTCTGTTGCAAGAATACACTTTGTAATTTTTCTTTTTGTAAAGAAGTTGCCGCATCTTCTACTTTCTTATCACTAATCAGTGATACTAAACTTTTCGATGGAATGAGTATGATAATGAAAAAAAGTACACACGCTAAAATTATGGGACCAAAGGCATGCTTCATTTTCATTTTTTATTCCTCTTCCTATCGCAATTAAATTGTAACCCTTGTCTTTGACACGTCATCATTTCTCTCCTTTTTCTCTATACATGTTCCATTCTATTTATCTATTATATACATGTATGTATTTCTTTCCTTGTTCTATTAAGACCTATATATAGCGCAAGAAAATGTTTCCATAGAAACACGTTAATTATACAAGATTCTACATACATTTCACACTGAAATTTTAGTAATAATTTTATTTTTTAACAATGAAAAAACATATGAAATGTCTAGAATTCTTCGGATGATGTATTGAGTTCAAAATATGATAATAAGCGCCCGCTATAATCAACTTCATGAGTATATATAAACCCTAGGTTTCGTAAAAGTTTTTTCGAGTTCTCATTTGCTACTTTTACTCTAGCAATTATTCTTTTTACATTCATCATCTCTTTTGCATATTGAATGGAAGCCTTTGCTGCTTCTGACGCATATCCATTTCCCCAATATTCCGGATCAAGTAAATACATAATTTCTATTTCACCTGTTTCATCTATTTTTCTTAAACCACAATGTCCTAAAAGCTCTCCTGTATTTCTATTAACTAACAACCATACCCCGAAACCATACTGTTCCCAATGTGATATTAGTTGCATAATATAGTCCTTTACTTCTTCCTTTGACATTCCCTTTGATTTAGCAAGCCATTTGCCAACAGCCTCTTCTTTTACTATGCTATAAAATTGATCAATATCTTCTATAATGGGCTTTCTCATGAATAACCTTTTTGTATGTATTACTTTCTTTTCTTCAAACATAAAACTTCATTCCCCTCCAAAATTTTATACAGACTAGTAAATTATACCATGTACTATTTACCCGACTTTAATTAAAAAACAGACTACCACACACGTGGAGTCTGTTTTCTCATCCTTTATTTTTGTACATCTGCCCACTTTAAACTTGTTGCTGGTCCAAATTGATGTACGTATAAATCTTTCACATATGGCTTTTGTAAGTAAGATAATCCACGCTGGAATACTGGAGCAATTACCGCATCATCCAGCAACATCTTTTCAGCATCTTGCAATGCTTTCCAACGAGTTTTTTCATCATTACCTAATTCTGTTTTAATCTTCTTAATTAACGCATCATATTCTGGATTTGCATATTCAGTATTGTTCACACTGCTTCCAGAAAGGAATACTTCTAAATATGTCATTGGATCTGGATAATCTGGCAGCCAACGTGATAATGACATTTCATATTCTTTCTTCTTCTCTAGCGCTAGCTTTTGCGTATGTGGTTGTAATTTTACATTTACCTTTAAGCCTGGTAAGTTTTTCTCTAGCTGTTCTTTAATGTATTCTCCTACTTTCTTAAAGTTTTCTAAATCATAGTTTAATAACTCAAGCGTTACTTCATTTATACCAGTCTCTTGCTTCGCCTTTTCCCAATATTCTTTCGCCTGTTTTACATCCGTTTTATTAAACTCACCTGCTGTACTTCTAAAATCTTTGTTATCTGGACCTTTTAAAAATCCTTTTGGCACGTAATAGTTTGCAGCAACCGAACCATCATTTAAAAACGAAGTCGCAAGTCCTTTCTTATCAAACACTGTACTTAGTGCAAGACGTGCATTTTTATTTTTAAGAATCGGCACATTTTCATTAAATCGGAAGAAGTACATAACTGGATCTGTATATTGTTTTAGCTCTTTATTATTTTTATATTTATCTACGAATTCTGTAGAAATGACAGCTCTATCAACTTTATCTGTTTCATATAAATTTACCGCAGTTGAAATTTCTTTAACAATTTGATAGTTTACTTCATCTAACTTCACTTCTTTTTTATCCCAATACTTATCGTTTTTCTTCATTGTAAAGCTCGCTTCATGCTTCCAATCAGATAGTGTAAAAGGCCCATTATATACCGTTTTATTTGCTTCTAATCCGTATTTATCACCTTGTTCTTTCGCATATTTTTCGTTAATTGGATAGAATGATGGTAAAATAAGTAATTTCGTAAAATACGGTACAGGATGTTCCAACTCTACAACGAACGTTTTATCATCCTTCGCTTTTACTCCTAATTCCTCTAACCCTAGTTGTTTCTTATTTATTTTCTCCGCATTTTTCACATCGTACGCAATGTATGCATATTGAGAAGCAGTATCCGGATTAATAAGCTGCTTCCAAGCATATACGTAATCTTGCGCTGTTACTGGATCTCCGTTAGACCATTTCGCATCACGTAAGTGGAATGTATATGTTTTTCCATCTTTGCTCACTTCATATTTTTGTGCTCCAGCTTCAATCACTTCATCATTTTTCGATAAGCGGAATAATCCTTCCATTACGTTATTTAAAACGTTAAATGATACTGCATCTGTTACTTTCCCTGAATGTAATGACGGAATTTCACCCGTTTCTAGTAACTGTAATACTTTTTTCTCATCTTTCGGCTTTGTCGCTGTTTTTTCTTTTGCGCAGCCAACTAAAATTGAAGAAACTAATAGAGTACTAACTAATGAGTAACGAACAACTTTTTTCATTTGAAAACCTCCCTCTATTTTTTAAGGTAAGTAACGACGCGCACCAGCGTATTCTTCTATATATCCTGGTGTATTTAGTGGTATAATCTCTACCGATCTTTCAGCTCTTGGTGAGTGAATCATATTTCCGTCACCAATATACATAGCAACGTGATGAACACTACCTTTCCCTTGATCATGTGCGAAGAAAATTAAATCTCCTTTTTGTAAATGTTCTTTATCCACTGCAACTCCATTTCTCGATTGCGGTCCAGAATCTCGCGGAATGGTAATACCGTGCGATTTATAAATTGTATGTGTAAATCCAGAGCAATCAAATCCGAAGCCACTTGTACCAGCCCATATATACGGTAATCCTAAAAACATTTTCCCTGTGTTTATTAAATCATCGGCTGCCGGAGTTGGAATATCATTTTGAGAACGATAAACCGTTCCATCATTTTTTCGTAGCCAAGCTTTCTGTCCATTTGGTAACAACACGCGATATGAAATTGTATCTTCACTTAGTAGCGGCAGTCGCGTATTATAGCTCACTTCAAGCGATTTATGTTTTTCAGAAGGATTTATATATAAAATTGCTGTCGGTTTCGTTACTAATACGAAAGGTTCATTTGTTTTATCTGCAAATTCTTGATTATAAGTTAACTGTTTTTCAGGCATCCACCCTGGGTAACCTTCCTCATTTCGTGGTGTTGGCTGACCATGGACTAACACTTTCACCCAATCCCCTTTTTTATCAACAACCGTTACTTCTTGACCTAATAGCGCTTGCGTTTCTAATTTATTTGCGTTTGTTAACCAAAGTTTTTCATCAAGTGTCATCGATTTCGTCCACTTCCACAAATCAACTGGATTTGTAGCGCTTGGTACATCAATTGGCCGTAATGAATCAGGTGTGGTCCAAAGTGTTGCGGCAGATACATCGATAAACGCTTTGCTATCTCGCTTCTCTTCAGCATGTGCTGATGTAAACGATGAAAATATAAATAAAGTTGTTAAAAATGCAGTTCCTACTTTTTTCATACATATCCCCCTTAAAAGATAGTTTACTAGTCTTTTCTCCTAAGATTTACTATTCACTGTCGATTGAAGGTTTACCTTTGACCCAGAATAAGTCATTCCTTCTGGTTCTTCCATTAACCAAAGCGGTGCATCGAGATCGAAGTAATGAATATTAGGATGTGCAGCTGCTAAATGGGCTACAGCACTAACAGAAAGTGAGGATTCCATCATACTTCCGACCATACATTTTACACCAGCTGTTTCTGCGATATCAGCAATACGCCACGCTTCACGTATACCACCGCATTTCATTAATTTTATATTGAGCAAGTCTGCATATCCTCCTTGAACGATTTTCAATGCATCACCCGCTGAAAATATGCTTTCATCTGCCATAATAGGCGTTTTTACATGATCTTTGACGTACTTTAAACCATCCAAATCTTTCGCATGAACAGGTTGTTCAATAAATTCAATATTTAAATGACGATTTTCCATCTCTTTAATGATAGAAACTGCCTCTTTTGGATTCCAACCTTGATTTGCATCTAATCGTAACGTCGTATTTTTTGGTACGCTATTTCGAATCGCTTCAATACGTTCTAAATCTAAAGGGGCAGATTTCCCCACTTTAATTTTCAAAGTTTGAAATCCTTTTTCTACATGTTGCTTTGCCTCTTTCGCCATAATGAACGGTTCATCTACACTTACAGTAATATCTGTGTGAATTTCTTTTTTTCCACCTAATAATGCGTAAAGTGGAACGTTATGATATTGACAATACACATCATATAAAGCCATATCTACCGCCGCTTTTGCACTTGGATTTCCAATACAACTCATTTGAATGTGCTGTAGTAACTGCTGAAACTGAGTAATATCTTGACCAATTAAACTTGAACGCATCGGACCTAAAATTGCTTCTTCAATCCCACTAGCGAAATCCCCCGTAATAACTGGTGTTGCAGCTGCAGCACCCTTGCCAACAATTCCTTCATCTGTATGAATATATACGTCTATACTTTCTATTTCGGTTACAGTACGAAGCGCCGTTTTAAACGGTGTATGCAGATTTACACGTCTACGATTTACTTTTACATCAGTAATTTTCATTTTGTTCATCCTTTCGTTTTCTCGCAAAATAGAACCTTAATTCTCAATGATTTTGGAGCAATACATCTCCTCTTTTGCCTACTTTTCATGTGGAAGGTTAATGGGAAATAAAAAAATCCAGCCATAAGAAGATTCTTACGGCTGGATTTTGTCTATGAATGTGTAGACAAAGCAGCGATTTGATTATATTTTTTCTGTGCATCTTTTAATGCTACAAGTAGTGCTTTTTGAGACGAACCGAAATAACGATCTTTTATTTCCATTACTAATTCTGGGTCATTAATATTTTTATGTAGAAATAAATATTTAACGAATTGAGATGTTAATGCAATTGTCGCTGAGCAATCTGCATCTACAATTTCCCCAGTCTCCTTAACAAGTACAAACGCTACAAAATAGCTTTTAAACTTTTCGGTAATGGGATTATTTTGAGGTGCTTTCGCATCCCCTACGACATAAATTGTATTTGAAGCGTACACAGCTCTCTTCCTTTCTAATACGGGATAACGGTTTTCTTAATAGTCGTATGAGTGATAAACTCAACATGGATTAAAAAATGTATCCGCTTACCTTGTATTATAATACAATTGACAGAATTTTAACAACATTTATTTTCGTATATATTCCATAAGTACAAAAACAGCTCGAGCTCTTCATTTTTACAATATGTAATTGTTTCTTGTACCATGACATCATACATAAAAAAACAGCTAGCTATTGCTAACTGTTCTATTACACTACTTCGGCAACACAAATATAGTTTCATTTGATTTAGAAAATTGATATTCTTTTCTCGCAAACTTTAAAATTTCTTCTTCATCGTCTGTTAAATTTTCTATGTTAGTCTTTAAAGAAGCCTTATCTTTCTTTAAAGAAAGCAATTGTTTTTTTTGGTTCGTTATTGTATCTTTTTTTTCTACAATTATTTCTTGTTGTTTCGTTAAAATAAATTGAACGTACAAAGTAGCCGCCGCAATAAATATAAACATGAATATAAATCGCCTTAGTTTTTTCTTATTAATTGCTCGATTCTCATTAGACTGTGATAGTTGTTCTTGTATATTAGGAACATTTATTCGCTTGAGTTTCCTCATTATGAAATCCCCCTAACACATATATTTTCACTACCATCGGCATGATTTCTTATTAACTTTAATTCTATTCTTATAAAATAAGCTCCTTCACAAAAATATCTCACTAATTAACCAATTAAAGATAGCATTCGACGACATTTCCATATTTATATTGCACTTTTTTATGTATACTGGCATAAAATAGTAGTTTCTGTTATTCTTTTTCTACTATTGTAGAAGAGTTTTTTTACATACAAATTTCTCCTTGTTTTAACATGATTACAAGGAGAAAAGAAATGCATTGTCGTATATTTGATAAAACCTGAATGACTATTTAAGAGCTTAAGTTTAGAGCATAGATTATACCTATATACACTTAAAATAAGAAAAAAGCCCAATTTGGGCTTTTTTAATTTTGTAAATCAATATCATATTCCATACTTTTTGCCGTATCCTCAGCAACCTCCACACCTAACAAATTTTTCACAATATGAAATGACATGTTAATACCAGCTGAAATACCTGCCGATGTAATGATGTGCCCTTCATCTACAAATTTCACATTCTCCATTACTTCTACATTCGGAAAATCTTTTTTGAACGTTTGAATACTAGCCCAGTGCGTTGTGGCTTTTAAGCCATCCAGTAAACCGGCTTTCGCAAGTAATAACGCTCCAGTACAAACTGAAGTCATTAGTTTTACTTCTTTCATTTGCTGACGAATCCAATTGATTATAATATCATTTTGCACTTCATTTTCCCGAACGCCTTTACCACCTGGAATAAGTAAAATATCAACTGGTGGTAAATCTTCAATACTATAATCCGGCTGTACCTTTAATCCGTTTCTTGCTGTAATCATTTCTCCATTTTGACTAACTGTATAAACAGTAAATGGTTTTTCTTCATCCGCTTCGGTTACAGAAAAAACTTCAAATGGCCCTGCAAAGTCTAACACTTCTACATCATCAAATAAAAATACACCTATACTCCATTTATTCATCATATGTTCACTTCCTGATGCAAATAATGTAAAAGGTGCTCATGTCCTTTTTCTAATGCAATATCATAGGCTGTTTTTCCATCATTTTTCTCAATCATCTTATTAGCTCCATTTTTAAGAAGCAATACGATAATTTCTTCATTCCCTAATAATGCTGCTTCGTGGAGACCCGTCCAACCACCACTTTGTATAACATTTACATCTGATTCTTTTTCAATTAAGAAAGCAACAAGCTCAATTTGCTTATTCGCTATTGCCGCTTGTAAAGGTGTATTTTCGTTTTCGTTCTTTGCTCTAATATGTATATCTGCACCACTTTCTAAAAGAAAACTCGCTATCTCTTTTTGTCCAAAATAAGCCGCTAAATGAAGTAGCGTCCACCCATCTTCACTAAATTCATTAACTGCACTTGGATTCGTCTTTATAAACTCCACCACTTTTTCCTTATTACCACTTATAACAGCTTGTGTTATTGATTGTAAAATCTCCATAATAATCTCCCATCATTCAAAATATTTACTTACACTCTTCTATATGTTCTATTGATTATTATATTTTCCTCTTAAAATAACAGTTTACATAACAATATTATCTATCGTATTCCTATCTTTTGTTTTAAATATTAAAATATTCCGTTAAAATACCAATAATCATGTTTTATAAGGAGGAGAAATTATGTTACAAGTAATGCCTTTAAATAGTGAAGACTATAATTTAATTACAGCTGCTGAAAAAGTAATCGAAAAAAACTATAAATATGGTCGTCATCATATCGGTTCAGCTGTACGAACTAAAACGGGTAATATTTATGCAGCAGTGCATGTTGAAGCAAATGTTGGAAGAATAACAGTATGTGGTGAAGCCATGGCAATAGGAAAATCTATTTCCGAAGGTGATCATGAATTTGATACCATTGTAGCAGTTGCACACCCACACCCTCATGAAGATATAGAAAAATGTTGGGTTGTTGCTCCATGTGGGATGTGTCGAGAATTAATAAGTGATTACGGAAAAAATACGAATGTTATACTCTCTTATAATGGTGAACTTGTAAAATGTAACGTAATGGAATTATTACCTGAAAAGTATACAAGTGAAGTAGAATAATCATTCCTGTTTTCCATTCATTAAATAATATTATTCCAATAAAAAACAATCCATTTTAAAAACGGATTGTTTTTTTATTTCTGTTTTTTGCAGTTTATTTTATTTTTCTATTTTCAATACTGATAGAATTACATTAATAAAAATGAAATTCAAATACGCAATCGAGCCTCGCCCTGTATTTTTCATTTGAAAACCAAAATAGAATTTACCCTTACATTCAAAAAAACATTAATATAAGATCTCTAAAATGAGGGATCTTATCATACCAATCTATAACAATTCTGTCTTCTTCCCTTGCCTGTTTCCTTTAGTACATATGATTTTAAAACTAGTGCTGTTAATGAATCCGTTAATGTTTTATATGATAAATTAGATAATGCTAATAGATCGTTCGTATATAACATTCTATGCTTCTCTAATAATAATAGTACTAATCGTTCAGACGGTTTTAATGCCTCATCACTTTCTAGTATAAAGTCGATATTTTTCATTTCTCTAATTATTACTCCTTAAATAAAAAAATACTTACACAACTAATTTAATATAAAAATAATACACAACAAAATCTGAAATATATTAAAATAACATTGTTTTAAAACACTATTATACTATAACATAGAAAAAGCATTTCCCGAAATAGGAAATGCTTTTTCTATATTACTTATAGGTTTCTTCTCAATTAACTCCTTAAATATTTCTTGCGATATGCGGCTTACTGTAATGACTTGTTCCACCGCCACCTACTACTACTTTACCGCCTTTTTCAAAAATTAATAATTTACTTGAACCATCTGCAAGAAGTACTGTTACTTCAGCATTGTTACTTGTTGCTACATAAATTACATAACCACTTTTTGATATACACGTTTCCCAATTCGCATCAAATTCTGATCTTACTACACGATTTGAATACACTTGATTCTCAATTCTATCTTGTTCTACGTTCTCCAAATTTATCCCCCTACTTCTCCAAAATAACATTTATAGAAAAATAACAGTTCTATTTAAAATAGTGACTGTCTCTAATATAAATATCATATGTAGTTAATAGAAAGATGCTTGGACGATAAAAACGAAATAGCATGTAAATAATATACGATTAAAACAAGGCAATCGATATTATGTCGATCGCCTTGTTTTCTTAGGTAGTTCTTCATTTTTCTTTTCGTACGGCTTCAAAAGTAAACATTTGATTAGCATTTGACGGTTCATTTTCATAAACATAATCAGCAGAACAAGCAATGTTAGAGAAACCTATACTTTCTAACAGAAGTTTAAACTCTTCTATTCCATACCAGCGCATCGCAAAGCGTTGTAGTTCTGTTTGTACTAACTGTCCTTTACTCCATTTTTCATATTTTAAATATGATAGAGTAACTTGGTTCAGCCAATCTATTTCAATTGATTTATTTTCTAATGTAATTCCGTCTCCGCTCGGTAAAGAAAAAGTCGATGTATGAATCTCCCCAGTCTTCCAATCATGTGGAAGCATAATATCTACGATTAATCGCCCGCCTGGATTAAGATGTTCATAAAAACATTTTAATGCATTTATAGAATCTGTACGATTTTCAATTAAACAAAAAGATCCAGTAGGAATGATAATTGCCTCATATTTATGTGGCAGTGAAAATTGTTGTAAACTTCCTTCATATAAATTAGGATGTAATCCTCTCTCTTTACACCGTATATGGCAAGAATCTAGCATTTCAGGTGAATAATCTATCCCATCTACTGTAAAACCAGCTTCAAGAAGTGGGATAATGACACGCCCTGATCCTACTGCCGCTTCGAGAATTCTTCCGGTGCAATTTTTTAAACGTTCTTCGTAATACTCAATATCACCATTTAAAGAATAACCGACAGGCTTTGTGAAATCATAAAGTTCCGTGCAAAGTGTACTATAAAAACTAAACATTTATTTTCTCCTCCGTTTTTTACGTACGGAAGATTTTCTTTCAATTAATCTTCCTGTACCTTTACTTTTAATGAAAATTCGAAAGAGCTGACTGTCATAATATATCACTCGCTTTCCATACAATATAATCATATTATATAACATTTCCTTGCGAATGAAAATTCAGAATTTTACCAAGAGGAGCCTATGATGAATTCATTCATTATATTTTTTTACTTCTTATTGCTTTTAATGCCGTAATTTTCTTTATTGCAAAGAAGTATAGACGAATATGGAAAATTACAAGTGGCATTTTCATTCTTTCTTCCCCCATCGTTTTCTTTGCCACTTTGCATGTAATTGGTGAAAAAGTAGGAGATGGATTCGCTGGAGGTTTTGCTGGGCTTACATTTAGTGGCCTATTGATCATAAATGCAATTTTTTTATTTATTGTAAGCCTTTTTGTATCTACCAATAAAAAGTGAAAGGCAGAAACGTTGATTTTATAACGTTTCTGCCTTTTCAATTTCATGTGATCTTATTTCACAATTGGTAATGTCACTTCACTTAATTTTACTGTTAACTTTGTTCCCGCTTTCGGTCTAATTGTATAATCATAGTCGCTAGCAATTAAAACGACCCCTATTTGATGCCCAGCTTTAAAGACATAATCATCTGGCTGCATGTCCCATGTAAATGTATAATCTTTGCCCGGTTGAATCGCTGTTGAAGTTTCTATACTCTTTAAGTTTTGTGGATCCATCCAGCCTCGTGTTACGATTTCCGGCTTCGTTCCTCCATAGTCAACAAGTAATGCTGTTAAATTTGATACAGATCGATCAATATTTCCTGTAATTGAAATCTTTGGTGTGCCACTTATGCGCATATCTTTTTGCAGTACAGGCATTGTATACACTAATCGATTGGCTACTTCTAATTCTGGGCTTGCTATTAATTGATTTGATTTCATTTTTGCATCATCTGCGAATGAGAAAACTTTATTTGCAGAGCCCATACTTAATGGTAAATTAACTGCTTTGTTACTTAAATACATACGAACTTTGGACGGCACCGCTGATGGATCTGGCCAGTTTTTTAATTTTTCCCAAGTTTTATTTTCACGTTGTACATCAACCATTGGTTCATTCATAATCCCATTTTCAATTCCATACAGCCAGTAATCGAACCATTTATTTTGTGTTCTTTGCCAGTCATTCGTTGATGTTCCACCGTGTCCACCTTGATGTAACCACATTTTACGAGGGACATCATTCTCTCCAAGTGCTTCCCACCATTGCGCAAACTGCTTCGTCTTTACATTCCAATCATTTAAACCATGAACAACAAATACACTCGCTTTTACGTTTTTAGCATCTTTTACATAATTACGTTTGTCCCAAAAATTATTATAATTACCAGTTTTCCGGTCCTGTCCTGCTGTTAACTCTTTTATTACTTGTCCACAAACTTCAGGATTTTCTCTTGTTAGTACTGCTTCTGCCATATTATCTGTATCTTCTCCTTGGTATCCACCTGGCGCAATGACTGCACCATTTGCACGATAATAATCATACCAACTACTAATCGCTGCAATTGGTATAATTGTTTTTAACCCTTCAACGCCTGTCGTTGCAACAGCATTCGGTAACGTACCATTATAAGAGACTCCAGTCATACCTACATTTCCTGTTGACCAATCGGCTTTAACTTCCTCACCATTTTCTGTATATGCTTTCGCACGTCCATTTACCCAATCAATGACAGATTTCGTCCCTAATATTTCTTGTTCGTCCCCAGTAGTCGGACATCCATCTGATTTTCCAGTTCCAATACTTTCACCTAAAATGACTGCATAGCCTCTTGGTACATAATAATTTCCGTATGAACCAAGATTAACAGCTCCATACGGTTTGCCTTCATACGCATACAATTCTTCATCTACATTATATACAGGAACGTCTTTTAAACCCGCTCGATATGGACTCATTTCATATATAACAGGAACTTTCACATTTGGATCAGTTTTTGGACGCATAACTTTTACTGATACTCGATCTTTTTTTCCATCTCGATCACTATCTACTTCCGTTTCTACAAATAAATTTTCAACAATCGCTTCATCAAGCGAGTAAATCGGTTTTGTCATCCCATTCTCTAATTCAATCTTCGTGTTTGAACGTAACGCTTCTGAGATTTTTCCATTTAATTTAACGTCATTCTTATTTATGTAGTTTGTGTCTTTATTGTCCGCATACGCAGTCATACTAGAAACACCTGATGCAATTGATAAAGATAATATTGCTGATAGTGTAGCTATTTTCTTTTTCCCCATACTCTTTCCTCCCCATATATTTCTCCTTTTACTATACAACAAAATCACTGAAAATTCAGTTAATATCTCATACAACCACTTGAGAAATTTGCAGAACACTCTTCCAACGATTTTTTGAAGTTATTTATTCTCGTTTACTACTCACATATAATCAATTAGAAGCATCGCCTATTAATAGACGATGCTTCTAATCGTATTAAATTATTCATTCTTCATAGTTATATAAAACCGTATTTCTCCCTCTATAGTAGATACACCATAGTCAAAACCATGCCTTTCTAAAATACTTTTCACGATTGCTAAACCTAGTCCTGTACCTGAATGGTCTTTACTACGAGAAGATTCTAAGACGTAAAAAGGCTCCCAAATTTTATCGATATCTTTCATTTGTTCAGCATTCATACCATTTTGAATTTGAAAATATACACTTTCATTTCGATCTTCTAAAGTAATTTTTATATTTTGATTTGTTGTATATTTTATCCCATTGGAAATTAAATTTTGTAATACCATACTCATTTTATTTACATCTGCATAAATAATTGCATCGCCAACATTATAATTCACATGCAAATCAATTTCTTTTGAATCCAGTTCAATCTTATGCTTATCTATAATACTTTGGAGTAGTGATTTAATAGAGAATTCTTCTTTTTGCAAAACATCTCTTTCCAATTTAGAAAATCGTAATAATTCTTCAATTAAATTTGATATTTGATCTGTTTGTTTAATGATTGTATCTATGTACGTACCATCATCTAGACCATCTTTTATTCCCATAGAATATGCTTTTACTAGTGCTATTGGTGTTTTTAATTCATGCGTCACATCACCCATAAATCGTTTTAAATGTTCATTTCGATCTGTTAAATCTTCATGGGCTTCATGTAGTTTTTCACTCATGATATTAATACTAGTGGCTAAGTCTCCTATTTCATCATTCGTTTTCACTTTTGTCTTTTTAAACTTTAAACGTGAAATATCTTCTGCGACATCACTTAATTCTTTCAGTGGTGTCGTAATTGCTTTTGACAATATCCATACAAGTACAATAATAAGTAAAATCGTCATACCTAAAATGAATAAATACAATGCGTTTAACGTTTTTATTATTTCATTCGAATGTGCGATAGAAACCCCTACTAAAATCAACATATCGTTTTTCGCAATATATTTCACAAAAAAACTAGATTTGGTTTTCTCTTGATCATATATTTTATTCAATTGTCCGAAGTTCTTTACTTTTATTATTTCACCTTTTGTAATCCAAAGTTTATTAAGGGCAACTCTTTTCCTTGTAAGTTGCAAGCGTAACTCATCATTAATATGATCTTCCGAATTGTTAATTGATGTATACGCAATCGTAACAGTTCCTTTATTTTCAATGCTAGAAATTGCTTCATCTATTTGTTCGCTCGGTATGGACTGTATTTGTGCTGTAATACCTTTTAAACTTTCTCGTGTTTTGTAAATATTATATTTCGGTAAAAGATAGTTAATTAATAATAAAGAAATCGTAAAAATAAGAATAACAGTTAAAGAAATGCTGAGAAATAGTTTTTTTCCAAGTTTATTCACTCTGTTCCTCCAAACTATATCCTAGCCCACGATGCGTCTTTATAATATTTTCTCCAACTTTTTTACGTAATCTTCTTACATGTGTATCAACAGTTCGCTCTTCTCCAAAGTAGTCAAATCCCCATACGATATCTAACAATTTTTTACGAGTTAAAATCATGCCTTTATGATTTAAAAAACACTTTATTAATTCTAGCTCTGTTTTTGTAATATCTAACTCTTTGTCATTTTTATAAACTTTATTTTTAGTGAAATCAATTTTCAAATCTTGAACTTGAATGACATCATCATGCTGTATTAGCTTTTTCGCTCGCGTAATGAGTACGCCTGGATGAAATGGTTTTTTTACGTATTCATCTGCCCCACTTTGAAGCGCTGCTAATTCATCTTCACTTTCACTTTTTGCCGTAAGCATTAATACCTTTACGCTTGAATTCTTTTTTATTTCTTGACAGACAGTAATACCACTATGTTTCGGCATCATCCAATCTAAAATAGCTAAATCAATTTTCTCATCATAAAATATTTGAAGTGCTTCCTCTCCATCTTTCGCTAATAACACTTCGAAGCCTTCTTTTTCAAAATAAGCTTTTAAAATCCTTAACATATCTTGTTCATCATCTGCAATTAATACTTTCATGAATGATCCTCCATTACTTTTAAACAAAAACCAAATGTATTATACAACTTCTTTGTTACATAAATGTGACAGAAAAATATTTGAACTTTTTAAGGGTATAGTAAAGACGAGGTGTTATATTATGATTAAAAAAATCGGGGTCATTACTCTTCTTTGTTTCTTATTATCGACAAACGTGTTCGCAAATAGTAATCAACAAATTGAAGTATTTGATTGCAAAAAAGAAATGGTCGTTCAAAAACAATCTTTAGATTCAGCTATTCAAAAAGAAGCTGTTCAATATGCTAAATCTATTACTGGCCCGTTCAAAAACTTAAATGTCGTTCCAAAAGATGGTCACATGATAAAAATCCCTTTATCTAAACCAGTTTCTATTACAAATCAATGGCTACAAACTACAATTGATGAAGTACTTATTCTTCTACCACTTAACGAAAAACCTTATATTATGCTTTACGACGATGAAAATAATCCACACTTCTATTATGTAAAAGGTGATCCGAAGGGATTATTGAAAGAAATGAATGTTAAATTATAATGTAAGAAAGATCCCATAAATATCATTTGTGGGATCTTTCTTTATCAGTTAGCAACTGCATTTTCATTTAAAAAATGAATAATCTGTCTTTTATGATGGTTATCATGCTCTATAAATTCTTTAATAATATAAATAAGAGAATACGGCGTTCCAGTATGAGGACAGTATGATACCCCATTGGCCGTTAAAGGTTTCTCTAGATTTCCAGCAGGCAGTAATCTAAGTTCTTTTACAAGTAACTCTCTTTTAGCTTCTGCTTCTTCAAGAAGTTTCATTTTAGATATACCTGATTTGGCATAATTAGATGCTAGTTTATTATATGTATCAAAATCAGGAAAATCCATTCCCTGTCCATCTCTCACTGATGATAATGTCTCACGTAGAAGATAGTCATCCCAGTTCATAATATGAGATACGATCTCACCAACAGTCCATTTCCCTTCTGATATTGGTGCCACCCACAATTCCTCTTTCATACCTTTCAATGTATTTATCCAAATTGAATATTCATTGAAATCATTAATAATTTTATTTTCTCCCATTATCCAATTCCCCATTCTAATAGTAGATTCATATAAATTATACCACCCATCCACCTAAAAAACAGAACAAAAGTTCCGATAGAAGAGATAAATAATAATTAACTATATCCTTTTATATATGTTCACATAATGACTCGCTCCTACATATTTTGTCCCTTTCACAAATCCACTTGAAGTATAAAATTTGTCTCCCTGTTCTGTATCTGTATGCAAGACAACAATATTAAAATATTTTTTCGCATCGCTTAAAATTCGCAATAACAGTAACCTCCCTACTCCTTTCCTTCGGTATTCTTTTGCAATATAAAATCTCCTTACCCTACCAATCTTATAGTTTTCTGTATATGGATCTTCATTTAACCCTCCTATTCCAATTAACTTTTCTCCTTGAAAAATACCATATAGACATTCACCAATTTTATTAAATGTGTTTATTTTATTTTCATATTCACTTATTAGTTTTACTAGAAAATTAAATCCTTCTTCTTTGCTTTCTTGGACAAGATAATCGTGTTCATATATCATTAAATCTTCAATTTGTTGAATATGTATATCTTTCAAATAAATTCCCCCTTAATATGAAAATATATAAAAATGCTCAAGAATTTTTTATTCTGAGCATTTTTATGGTTATTATTTTATTCAATTCGTAGCATGCGTATTTTGCACTTTAAGTAAAATGCCCTTAAGCTCCATTAAATCATCTATTACTATATCCGCCTGAACAAGTTCATCTTCTTGTGCAAAATCAAAATTACATCCAATCGCAAATAAGCCATTATCTTTGGCTGCGTTTATATCAGATAATCGGTCCCCAACTATAGCTGCTTCTTTTATATCATATTTGTTCAAAATACTTTTTACTAAGTCGCTTTTATTAAGCGAGTTTATTTGTTCAATACTAAATGTTTCAGTAACCCATTGGTCTAAAGCATAATAAGATACGATTGCTCGTAAGTATTCAGTTAAACCATTACTTGCAATATAAATTGAACAATTATTTTCTTTTATATATGTAAAAATCTCTTTTACATTCGGATATAAAGCACCTTTTCCACTCTTAATGTTTTCAATTAATCTTTCTAAAAAATATGCATCAGTTTGTTCTCTTACTTCAATAGAATGATTCGGTAGTAACACTTCCCAAACTTTCGGTAACGGCACGCCCATAATTTCACGGTACTTATCAATAGGTGTTACCGTATCCCATAATTTTAATGAACGTAAATGATTAAAAGTATCATCTAACGATAATTCTAAAATTTTATCTGTTTGAAATAACGTTCCGTCCATATCAAAAATGAATGCTTGTAACATTTCATTCCCTCCTTTTGAACTATAAGTTTTACTCGATATATTTTTCAACATCTCAACGATAATTTCTGAACAATAGTTTGCGGCCGTTTTCGCGAAGTCATCATAAGAAATTTGTGCTGCATCGTCTGCACTGTCAGAAATGCATCGTATTACGAGAAACGGTACTTCATTTATGTAAGCAACATGTCCAATTGCTGCACCTTCCATCTCTGTACAATGCGCTGCATATTCATCTATTAATTTCGCTTTTAGTTTTGAATCTTCAACAAAACATTCACCGCTTACGATTCTTCCTTCATGAACCCCAATATGTAAACTACTACTATTGCATGCAGTACGTGCTAACTCCATTAATTTCTTACTTGCGTGAAATTCCTCTTGGAACGGGAATAAGTTTTTCATTTGAGTCTTACTTACATCATGATGGGTTACGTTAGTTGAAATGACTACATCTCCAACTTTTACATCTGGATGTAGCCCGCCAGCAACACCCGTATTAATGATAGCATCTACATCAAATTTATGAATTAACGTTTGCGTACATGCGGCTGCATTTACTTTCCCTACACCACATCTTGTAACAATCACTTCCATTCCCATGAATTCTCCAACGTAAAAAGGCATCCCCGCAATTGTCTGTTTCTCTTGTATAGCTAGTTTTTCTAAAAGTAAGTCTATTTCAATTTGCATTGCTCCGATAATGCCGATTCTGTTCATGTATGTTGTCCCCTTTTTTTCTTATAAATCTGCCAATATATTATGTAATACACCGTAATTTTCAGCTATCCAATTCATTTCATTCGCAAAACGTGAAGGTGGTACACTATGCTGTTCCATATTGGCATGAATCCACCAAGTACTCTCCATGTACCAAAGCATTTGAATTGCCCGAACAATATTCCCTACTGGAAAGTCTAATTCATTGCGGTACCCCGCTAAGAATGATGCAACAAGACTCTTACTTAAAACCTCATCATGTAAGGTACAAGATATAACCGCACGCCCAATGTCCAACTCTACATAATCATAATCCATACGATCAAAATCTAGAATTGCTGAGACTTTATCGTTATGGAATAAGAAATTATCTACCCATAGATCGCGTATCGTTCTTTATTATATTGCTTTCATACAAAGTTCCTACATTCGTTTCGAGTTTCCACTTCAAGTTTAACCAACCACGATGAATTGGAATTACTTTTTGTATTTGAAATTCAAATAAAGATTCGCACTCTACTTGCAGCTCTTGTAATATCATATTAGCTTTTTCATTAGATAACGACTCTATCATCTTTTTTCCTTTCTTAACTTGCTGTTCCTTTCATCCTCTCTACCATAACTGAAATTAAAAATTTTGGAAGTACAAGTTGTCTCTTAAATCTTTTCGGCTGTGAAAGTAACCTATATAGCCATTCAGTTCCAGTATCCCTCATAATTTTTGGTGCTCTTTTTACAGTACCAGATAATATATCGATCATACCACCAATACCAATAGATAGTGGAACGTTTAATGTTTGTATGTTTTCATAGATGAATTCTTCTTGTTTTGGTGAACCTAGTCCTACTAGCAATAAGTGCGGCTTGAATTTCTTTATTTTCATTTTTACTTTTTCTATTTCCTCACCATTTACAAATCCATGCTGTCCTTTAAACTGTGCTCCTGGGAACTGCTCATTTAATTTTTCTAATGCCTTTTTATTACTTTCTGGAGCAGCTCCAAAAAGAAAGACACGGTATCGATTATCGTTACAATATTTTATTAAATCGTGAGTGATATCAGCCCCAGTGACGCGTTCTTTCAGCGTTCCTTTTAATATTTTCGAGCCAATTATGACACCAATTCCATCCGCTGTTATTAAATCCGCAGATAGTAACATCTTTTTAAACTGTTTAGATTTAGCCGTGTTTTCCTTTGCAGACATCACAATCTCAGGATTTGCAGTTACTACAAACCTTGGTTTCTCTCGTTGTTCATGCACCCAATCTTTTAATAAACTTATAGCCTTTTCATATTCTAAAGTTGAAAAAGGTATTCCCTTTATAAGTTGGTGATCCACTATACTCTCTCCCTACATAAGCCTCAAATATTCATCAATATCTTTAGAAATTTGTCTAAAAGCTTTATCCCAAAATACATAGCTCGTTATATCTGTTTCAAAATGTTTTTTCATAAGTTCTTCCACTGGAGCTTTTCCTGTTTCTCGTAAAAACTCTTTATATTTCAAGTGAAAAGTACTTTTACTTTCTTGAGCTATTTCTAATAAACTAAAACTAACTAAATAGCCAAATGTGTATGGATAATTATAAAAAGGAACATCTGCTATATAAAATTGAATATATTTCACCCAAACAAACGGCTGATATTCTAATAATGCATTCCCGTATGCTTTTTCTTGCGCTGCTATAGATAATTTCTCGATTTCATCAGCACTTAAAGGACTTTCTTTACATTTCTCATAAAAGTTCTTCTCAAATTCGAACGATGCTCGAATTGCCATTACATAATTAAAACAGTTTCTTATTTTCCAGCTAAGCAATGACTTTTTCATATCTATGCTATCTGTTGTTTGAATTAAATAATTTATAAGCACGGTTTCAAAGAAAATAGATGCTGATTCAGCTGTACTCATTGGCAAATAATCATCTAAAAAAGAAGAGGATTGTTCAAAACTCATATTATAAAAATGCCAAGCATGTCCTAGTTCGTGGGCAAGTACTCTTACACTATCGATACTTCCGTCGTAACGCATAGAGATTCGTGATTCTTTCTCACTGAAAAAAGGTGCACAAAATCCACCTGGTGGTTTACTATCTCTCGGTTCTGCATCTACCCAACCACTTTCTATCGCATGACGTGCAAATTCTGCTAATTCTTCATCTATATTTTTTAAAGCATCGTATATGTTTTGTACTGCTACTGAAAAAGGAATAATAACCTCATCATTCGCCTTTACTGTCATAAGTTCATGCCATGTAATTGAAGCTCTGCCTTTCTTATACACATTTAAAGCACTAACTAATTTATCTAGATTTTCTTCTGTCGCATTCCACATTTGCAATAATACAGTTTCTGAAATGCCATTTGCATGTAAAGATTGAGTTAAAATATCTATGTCTTCTAATTCATTACTCTTTGTATTACGCAATCTTCCTATTTGATTTAATACAGTAGCAAAAATTTCTTTCTCCTTATGTAAAGCACATGTTAATGACTCGAATACTTCTAGCCTTTCCTTTTCATTATCACTATTCATTGCAACATGATTTCCTTGTCCAAATGATAATTGCTTATTATTGTGCTTTATTTCTATCCTATTCCTTAATTGTATGTACATATTTTCCCACGCATTTAGTTCATCTTTTATTAGCCTAGTATTATCGGTAATTTCCATCTCACTTTGCTGTATGACTTGCTGCACTTCACTTTTTACTTCCTTTACTTTCACAGTCAATCTAGTGTTATCCGATGCAACACTTTCTTCAGCCAATCGACAGTACAAATAGTATTCTGCTTTTTCAATAGCTTGTATAAGTTTTGAAAGAATATCTATATCTTTTGTTACAAAATATTGTTCTTTCAACTCCAATATTGGTACTAGAATATCCCCCTTTGAATACAATCTATCTAAATCCCACGTAGCAATTTCATTCATTTTTATAGCCGCCTCCTATTTTTACAAATAGTTACAGATATTCTCCCTACACAATTATATATGAAATGAATAATTTTTAATATCTTGAAATATTTAGATTTTTATAAACAAAACACTTCAACATATAAAAAAGATGACTCTGTTCACAACAGAATCATCTTTTTTATATCTTATATTTAGCATTTTCATACTAATTTCATAAAAAAATAATTTATATATTTAGTAACTGCTTTTTCTTCATATTAAATTCATCTTCTGTAATAACGCCCATATCTAATAATCCCTTAAATTTTTTCAGCTCATCTGCTACAGAAATAGTAGCATTTGTTGCTGGTCTTTCCTCAACTTTTTCTTTTTTTAATGAATCTAAAACTTGATGAACATTATTATTAATAGCAGTTGCTGACTCTTTATCTAAAGAAATATTAAATTTTTCTTGAGGAGTATCAATTGTTAAGACCCCAAATAATAATCCTTTTTCAAATGTTATATCATTTATTTTTTCGTAAGCTACAGATTTGAATTTCTCACCAGTTAAAGATTTTTGTCCAAACATAATTCGTTTATTCGTAATAGCATATGCAAAATTACGATCATGTTTTGTTGCAGATTCATAATTATGTAAACCGATAAATGTCATTAAAACTTCTTCGTCTTGCATTAAGTTTGTTTCAAGTACTCCGAAATGCTTTAAGCCCCACTTTTCATTATGTCCAGAACCGAATTTATTTTCAACACTGTATTGATACATTCCTTCAGCAGTAGACATCGGATTTTTAGCAATTTTTTCTGCTCTTGCATTCATTATAGCTTTCTTCTCTTCAATCATTTCTTTAATTTCTTCAATTGTAATTTTATTTACAGGTATAACAGTCATACCACCCGCTTCTTTCAAGCAATCTGGACAAATCCAAGCATTTGATTTTTTTACTTTGTATCGATTCAAGCCAACCTTATTCTCACAAACACCACATGCTACTTTTAAACTAAAAAAACTCATAATTAACCTCCAAGTTTCTATATCATCATTCTATTATTTTCAATAATATTTAGTCCCCTATTTTATAATTCATACTAAAAGGTTATTTAATATGTATAGATTCCATTTATCCATAGAGAAACAAATATTTTAACACTAATCATTTCAAGCATCAACAGCACTTTATTATTTGGAAATAATTACATCACAAAAAAAGGATTGATCAAAAGATCAATCCTTTACTCTACTTCATTTAAGAAAAATAACGTTATAACACCCGGTCCTGTATGTGCTCCGATTGCTGCACCAATTGTATTTACGATAAATACTTCACAGCCAAATCTATCAGTAATTAATGCTTTTAATGCTTCAGCTGTTTCTAAGTCATCACCATGAGTCATTGCGATTGTTTGACCTTTAAGTTCCTTTCCGCGCTCTTCCATTATATCGACAATTCGGCCAAGTACTTTCTTTTTCCCTCGGACTTTTTCAAGTGGTACAAGCTTTCCTTCTTCCACGTTTAAGATTGGCTTAATGTTTAGTAAACCACCGATAAATCCTGCGACTTTACTTAAACGTCCACCTCTCACTAAGTACTGTAAGTCAGCTACAGTGAAGATATGTTCCATATGGTTCATTAGAAAATCAACACGTTTTAAAATATCTTCTTTTGATGCACCGTCTTTCGCCATTTTAGCAGCTTCTAATACGACAAGCCCTTGACCAAGCGAAGCACATTTCGTATCAATAATTTCTAAATCCAAGTTAGCATGTGTTTCTTTTACTTCCTCTTTAATGAGAACTGATGATTGATATGTACCAGACAGTTCAGATGAAAAAGCTAAATATATACAAGGATTACCTTCTTTTGCATAAGAAACAAATTTTTCCTGGAAAGTTTCAAGTGAAGGCAATGACGTTCTATAAACAGCGCCTTCTCTCATATTTTGCAATAATGTAACTGACTCTAATGTAACTCCATCTAAATACTCTGTTTCTGCTTCATCATAAACACGGAGTGGAATTAAATCAATATCATATGCTTGCAGCAATTCTACCGGTAAATCCGCTGCACTATCCGTAATGATTTTAACACCCATTTTTAAACCTCTATTCTGTTATAAATATAAAAAATATAAAATAAAAATAGTACTTTTAAATTATATACGTAAAACTTAAATGAAGAAAGGAAAACACTTTATATTGTATGCACTATTCTTCAAAACTTGAACTGATAATAAAAATCATGCCATTATAATCACTTTTTTCCTGATATTATATTCTATATAATAAGAAAATTACATTTTTTATAAAGGGGAGATATAAATGAGTATTCAAATGGCTACATCTAATGATTTAGAATGGATTAATAATCAATACGACTCAATAGGATTTGTACGCAGTGATTTAAAAAGAGATAAAGTTGCAATCATTACATATAACAATGAGTATGCAGGTGTTGGCCGGTTAGTCCAAATAGATGAAGATACTTTAGAAATGGGTGGGATACTTATTCTTCCTAAATTTAGAGGTCTACAATTAGCTGGGGAACTTGTTTCATTTTTAGTAGAAACTGCGAAGAAATTACAAGTACAACATGTATATTGCCTTCCTTTTGAGGAATTAGAAAACTTTTATAAGAAATATGGCTATACTGAGGTCGATACTACGAAAGAATTTGTTCATCCCATTATTCTAGAAAAATATAATTGGTGTTTGGATCATTATGAAAAGCATGTTTTATTATTTAAGTTGTAAAGGTACCTAAAGTGAGTATATATATTAATTATACTTGCCCATAGATAATAACCCTACTTTATTTGGTCTACATCAGCTTCTACAAGATATACTATTACTACTTACGCTATCTTTTTCCTTAACCTTACTTTTGTATAAAAGATTAGTTTGTTTAAAATTACCTTAAATCGTATTTAAATAAACTAATCGAAACGCGAATTCCTATATAATACAATTAAGTAATTAAAAGGAGCGTTATTTATGATAGATGTAGTAAGACTCGTTATCTTTACTGTAGTTGCAATTGGTGCCATTATTAACATATACATAGAATTAAAAAAACCTAAAAAAAGTATATTCTCAATCGTTTTTTTATCAGTACTCTTAATTGGATCCTCAGGGTTAATTAAAAATATTTTATCTCAACTTTTATAATAGATTGATTAAAAATCAACCTCCCGTCAATAATGTAAGTAACATGATTGTATCTCTCCATTCCCCCTTTGGAGAGGAGCAGTTAGCTTTTGCTAACTGCTCTTTTATTTGAAAATACGATTTCATCTATTATCCACAAAATAAGTATCATACGCCTTATCAAAAACATATCCTAGTTTTTCAGCTAGTTTTGCAGATGTAGTATTCGCTGCATCCCAGTTTGGGTATATCTCTTTTTCTAAACAGTCCAAGATTAGTGCTGCACTAACTATAGTCGCTAACCCTTTTCTTCTATGATTGTAATTAGTCGCTACTTCAATTTCAATCCCGCTATCATAAATGCTATATGATGATGCACCGCATACAACTTCTCCTTTATACAAAATACAATACCCTATACCTCGGTTTATATAATCTTCTACTGATTGAAATTGACTTGTAAAATCTTTAGAGACTTTATGTAATGTAGGGTTATTTACGATATGTTCATCTATTCTTCTTAACTCGTATCCTTTTGGAAACATCGATAATTTCTTTTCGGCTCACAACCCACTTACACCCCATCCCTTCTCTATATGTTTTATCTCATACACATAATATGAGGGGGATATGAGATAAGCTTGGACAATATAACTTTAACGTAGGAATATAGCTACCTACTCATCTCATTAATAATGAAATTACGCCAATAATGAGTAATAACGCATAAATTTCCCTATAAATACATATAACGATTTCATCTTTCATAAAAAAAACGTTATAATGAAGTGTAGCCTCTACGATTACGTTATAAAGGAGATTAAAACAATGGCTAAAATTAAAGTATACCAAGCAAAAGAAGAAAATATGGAAGCAGTAAAAAACATCATTGATGTTGAAGAACAAAATCCAACTGCTGAAAACTTACAAAATCTATACGCATGTGTATTAGATACTGAAGATATGGCATTGCCTGAATCATACATTGAAGAAGATATCTTAATTGATTCTATTGAAGTTATGGTTAACGCTTCTCAAAGCAAAATAAGAGACCTAGGTGCTTACGATGTAATCGAAGTTCAAAACAAAGGTAAGAAAACACAAATTTTATTATTAGCAGACGAAGAATACGAAATCATCGAAGGCTAATCTAAAACCGTACATACGAAAAAGCTCCTTTCCAATTGGAAGGGAGCTTTTTCATTACGCTTTAGATGTTTCGCTCTTTTTATTCTTTTGTTGTTTCTTCATTACCATACGCTCATTTCCCATAAAGAAAATAAATATGAATGCTAAACCAGCTGGTACCAATGCCCACATAAATGTTTGGACAATTGAGCTAGAAAGAGCATCAATAATTTTATCTAATATTTGCGGCGGGATTTGAGATCTTGCCGCTTCTGATAGAATAGCTCTTGAATCTCCTAAAGCGTTTGTATTCATTCCTCCGCTCATACCCTTAAATGCTTCTTCTAATTGATCTTGGAAACCTGTTCTTTGGATCATTCCGAAGATTGTAATACCAAGCGTCATGCCTAATGAACGAATAAAGTTACTCGTTGAAGTCGCAGACCCTCGCTGTTCCATACCAAAGTTGTGGATAGCCGCCATACTTAGTACAGAGAATGAGAAACCAACCCCAAATCCGATAATAATCATATACACTGTTAATAATGCACGACTTGTTTCTGGCGTTAATGTACTTAATAAGAATAGTCCTATTAGCATAATAACAGCAGAAATAATCATAATGTTTCTGTAGCTAAGCTTCGTCGTTAAAAATCCACCTAATTGCGCTGTTACAACTGATCCTAACATCATCGGTAATAGTAGTAATCCTGAGTTTGTTGCGGTACCACCGTATACACCTTGAATGAATAACGGTATGTACACAGTTGCTGACATAAACGCAGCACCGTAACATAATGCAATAATTGTACTCATTCCGAATAAGCGCTGCTTAAACATCTCAAATGATATGATTGGCTCTTCTACTTTTCGTTCAATAAAAATAAATGCAACAATTAAAATAGCGAATGCACCAAATAAACTTAAAATAAAGCTAGAATCCCAGTCATACTTTTGTCCGCCAAGCTCTAAAGCAAACATTAAACAAACTACTGCACCAACTAAAGTAATTGCACCAAACCAGTCAATTTTTTGCTTTCTATGAACTCGTGACTCTTTATAAAAGAATGTAATAAAAATAAGTGCTAAAATGCCAAGCGGTAAGTTAATGTAAAATACCCAGTGCCAGCTAATATAATCTGTAATATACGCGCCAAGCAACGGTCCAAAAATACTCGATAAACCAAATACTGCTCCGAATAAACCGCCCATTTTCCCGCGCTTTTCAGGAGGGAAAATATCAAAAACGATAGTAAACGCGATCGGCACTAATGCCCCGCCGCCAATACCTTGAATGGCACGATAAATACCTAACTGTGTAATATTTTCAGCAGTACCACAAAGTGCCGAACCAATCATAAAAACGATTAAACCAAAAATAAAGAATCTCTTTCTACCATACATATCTGATAGTTTACCGAATATCGGCATGCCTGCCATTTCTGCGACCATATAGGCAGAAACGACCCATACAAAGTTTTCAAGACCTCCTAAGTCACCAACAATCGTTCCCATCGCTGTTACGACAATGGTATTATCCATTGATGCCATTAAAATACCTAGCAATAAGCCCGCCACAACAAAGCCGAGCTTATTATTCTTCTCAACCATAACCTTGCTCTCCCTCGTACTACTTATATTTGTTTATGTTCTTTAACGACTGCATTACCCTTTTGATTAAAACTAGTATGATATTCTACAACACTAATTTCACACCCAGGGCCAATTGTAACGTTGTTTCCTCTCACTACTTCAGCAATCGTATGTTCTAAATAAATATCATCTCCTTCCACAATTGAAGTTTGGAGGTTTCCAACATGACTAATAAAAGGAAGAAATCTCGCTTTTTTACGAATCGTAATGTTTTTACCACCAATTTCTCTTACCTTACTTCCTTCATAACGAAGTGAGATTTGAATATTTTCAGCATTAAGTAATCCATCACTTTCAAGACCACCAGTTAATGATAAATCTTCTACTTCAATATTTCCCCTAACATTTAAAGCACCTTTTACATCGACAAAATCACCTGAAAACTTCCCCGCAATATCTATCATACCTCTAACTTTTGTTTTTTCAATATGTGCATCACCATGAATTTGTGTATTACCGTATACTTTTACATATTCTGCATCTACATTTCCTTGTACTTCACTATCTCCATACACAACATAATTTTTCACTTTCATATTACCCCGTACATCACTCGTGCCGTACGTTTTAAATTCATTACAGCTCATATCATTAGAAATCGTTCCTTCACCGCGAATCTTCACTTTATTATAATCTCCGCCTGCTGAATTGCCGGAACCATTTACTGTGAGACTATGTGGATGTTCCATATTGCTTTCTCCCTCCCATTAAACCTGCTTAATTTCTTTTACATTTGCGCTTTTATCAACAGTTAGAACACCTGTATATTCAATGAGTTCAATCTCACAGTTCGGTCCTACTGTAATATTGTTTCCTCTTACCGTTCTTATGTGAGCATAATCAATATCAATATTGTCACCTTCTAATAGTTCAGCTTCTAATTGCAAGCCAAATACTGTTTTAAATAGCCTACTTAATGTACCTGATCTATGTCTTACTTTAATCGTTTGACCACCAATTTCTTTCGCGCGACATGTACCGTGAATATTAATATTTATTTCATCAGCGCTTAATAATCCGCCAATTGTAAATTGTCCTTCTGAAGAAAAAGTATCCACTTCACAATTACCGTCAATTGTTGCTTGACCATTGACTTTAAATTCTTCACCTGTGACATTTCCGCCTATCGTACCTTTTCCTGCAATTTTCAAACTGTTTGCCTTTACATTTTGCGTAATTGTAGCTTTTCCATCAATTCGCATCGTTTCAGCATGAACTGTGCCATCGACTTTACCAGATCCGCTAATTCGTGCACTGTTACTTTTCAAATCGCCAGTAACTGCTCCGTAACCGTTACATTCAAATTGCTCACATTCGACATTTCCATTCACAGTTCCTTTTCCGTTTAATTGCACTTTATGAAACTCACCGCCATTCGATGAACCGTAACCATTTATAATCAAATTATCTGTACGCATACTTACTCCTCCATTACAACAATTTAGTTTTTAATGCTTCGGTATATTTCATAATCGCTTCGCGTAAAACGATTTTGGTGCCTTTTTCAAAAATTAAGTCGTCCACGTTTGAAACTAATAAACATGTAGAAATCCCTAACTTTCGAATAATGATTAAGTCACACGTTTTATGTTTCATTGCTTCATAATTTTCACGTAAAACTTGCAAGACCATTTTTCCTTCTTCTAAACTAATTTCTCCCGATTGTAGTAATTTTTCTAACATGTACACATAAAGAATATCTACAAATTGAAACTCCGCTGTTTTATTCGTTTGTTCTATGAAAAATTGTAAAACTGGTTCTGATGCAATCCCCTTACGTAAAATGTCTTCCTCCGTTAAAAGAATTTCCCTCACACTCGGCGAAAACATATTTGCTAGTTCATCAAGTGATAGATCCTCTTTCATCGTTTGAATTTTATCAATACGCTCTAATATCTTTTCTTTCGGAAAAAATGTTTCCTGACCCGTGAATGTAGACTTTCGTACAAACCAATCTTCCGGTATTAAATTTTTTCTTTTCCACCTATATAATTGTCCGTATGAAATACCAGTAAGTTCTAATAAATCTTTTTTTGAAATTAAATCTGTACTCAACTGTATAACACTCCTTCCTGATAACAATGTAACATAACACTGTTACGCTGTAAATAGACTTTTATCACAAGTAGCGTAACAATGTGTAAAACAACCCTGTTTCACAAAAAAAAACAGGGTTCTCACGCATCTTATAAAATGCGTAAAAACCCTTATATATCAACATGTAAACCATATTTCATAAAAATCAATCCACCCTTGTGAATTAATCATTATATTTTGTACTTTTTCATGAGAAGTTACTTGTTGTTTGTTACGGTATAAAGGAATTATATGAATGTGACGTAACAAAGTGTCTTCAATTTCGCGTAACAGTGTAACTCTTTTCTCTACTTGTTCTTGTTTAAAATAAGGGGACAATGATTTATGAAAATCTACGCTGCTTTGCCCATGAATAAAACTGTTTTTTGTAAGAAACATATATAGTAAACTATCTTCTATTCGTTCGCTAATTGTTGCGCTATCATGCATCATATCCGCCTTTTGTATCGTATTTATTTCTAACAGCTCTTCTATTTTAAGAAAATTATTTTCTACACGAACCCCGTACTTCGCACACTCTTTTTGTATCCATTGTGCATCTTCAACGTGATCTCGTCCTGTAAATGTATAAAGTTGTAGCACTTCATTATGATACGTACTTCTCTTAATTAAACTTTCGATATCTTCCTCAATTTCTACTATGCTTTCATTTGCTAATATTAGTTTCTTTGCCACTTCTCCACGTTCTCCGCCGAGTTCTTGAACGATTTTATCGCCATGAATAATTTTATATAGCGCTTTCCGAAACAGTTCATCTTGCATTGGCCCTTCTTTTATAAGATTACATGTTACATATGTCACGTTCGATTCAAGCCGTGAAAGTTCTTTATTGAGATTTTCTTTATCTTTATACTGCGCCTTTACTAACACGTCATAAGTATTTACATTTTGCTCCACATTCAATAGTTCAATTCGGTCAAGAAAAGGTCTTTCACGATAATATAAATCATGTACTTCTAATGCAAATAAATGTGTATTCTTCTCTCGTAATATAAAAGGACCTGTACCTATGAAGTTTCCTGCTTCATCTTCAATTACGATAGAACACTGTTCTGCGCTTAGCATATGTAAAAACATCCTATTTACCGTATGTAATTGAATTTCAACAACAAATTCATCCACTGCACGGAAACTTTCAACATGTTGTAACATCCATGCGTGTGGGTTGTTTTCAGCTTTCATAAATCGATTCAATGAATGTATAACATGATGTGCAGTGAGTCGTTTTCCATTATGAAGACGAACGCCTTTTCGTAAATAAAAAGTCCATACCTTTTCAGCATCATTATATTCCCATTGAAAAGCAAGCCTTGGTTCTATAGAATTTGTTTCTTCATTTACATATACGAGTGTATCAAAAAGATGTTTAACCATATGACATTCTGAGCGCATCGTAGCGTAAACCGGATCTAAAGCGATGTCCAGGTTCATTTGTACTTGCAAACGAAGTACATCTTTTCTTCCTTCAGATGTCCGTTCTATTTGATGACCAAATATAGAATCTACCCAAGCTTCATACTCTTTCTTTATTGATGGAAATTGTGAGCTGTAGCGTTCTACAAATGAGATTCCACTTTTCACATCTCCTTTTTTCGTTAATTCTTTTCCTCTTTCTAAAATTAGTGGAATTGGTTGCTTTTGAAATATTAATTTAGAACGATTCCCTCTCCCGCGACCTGGAAACCAAGTGATCCAATGTAACTCTTCTAATTTTTTTATAATTAATTTACTATTACGCTCTGTACAAAATAATGTTTCTGCTATCATTTGTACGGTTACTTCTAATCGTTCTCCTTCTCGTCTCCCTTTACCGTAGACACACCATAGTTCAATATATTGATCTAAAATAAACATCATACTCCCCCTAAAAGGTGAAAAATAACCCCTTTTATTTCTACCCTTTTTCTCTTTCTCCTTTCATCTTATCATTTCAATATAGAAAGGAGGAATTAATATTGACCAATCTCTTACTACGTTATAACAAACCAATTATTATAAGAATGTGCGGCGAATTATTAACCCGAACAACAGAATCCATGTTAGCCATCATTATGATTATTTACGTTGATAAAATGTTAAACGGTAATATCATAATAACTATGCTAATTTTCGGATTACAACCACTTTCAGACATTGTATTTACACTTATTGCTGGGGGAGTTACTGATAAATATGGACGAAAAAAAATTATGTTACTCGGCTTATTACTACAAGGTATTGCAATTGGCAGCTTCGTCTTTGCTCAATCTGTTTTTATATTTGCATTATTATACGTCATAAATGGGGTTGGCCGCTCCTTATATATTCCCGCTCAACGGGCACAAATTGCTGATTTAACAAAACAGGGACAGCAAGCGGAAATTTTTGCCCTCCTGCAAACGATGGGAGCAATTGGTACCATGATTGGTCCTTTAATTGGCGCGATCTTTTATAACACTCATCCTGAATATTTATTTATGATGCAAAGCACTACACTTATGATATATGCAATAGTTGTTTGGACGCAGCTTCCGGAAACTGCACCGGTAATTACAATGCCAAAGCCAAAACTTGAAGTATCATCTCCAAAGCAATTTGTACACAAACATTACGCCGTATTTGGACTAATGATCACTACAATTCCTATTAGCTTTTTTTATGCACAAACTGAAACAAATTATCTTATTTTCGTGAAACATACACTTCCGGATTTCGATCGCATACTCGTTTTTATTACAACATGCAAAGCTCTTATGGAAATCACTCTACAAGTTTTCCTTGTAAAATGGTCTGAACAATTTTCTATGGCGAAAATCATACTTATTGCTTACACCTGCTTTACGATAGCTGCAATTGGCTATGGATTTTCAGCAACAATCTTGTCATTATTTTTCACATTACTCTTTTTAGTCATTGGAGAAAGTGTTGCGTTCAACCATTTGCTTCGATTCGTTTCAGAAATCGCTCCTACAGATAAACGTGGATTGTATTTTTCAATTTACGGGTTACATTGGGATGTATCTCGAACGTGCGGTCCTGTTATCGGTGCGGTTTTATTAAGTAAACTAAACGGCAGTATGCTATTTTATATTTGTGCTTGTTTCTTAACAATTGGAGGCATTATTCAAGTTCTTTTTGTTCAAAATTTAGAGCGTAAGAAAAAAAGAAAAGATATTCAAAAAGATGTTTTAGAGCATCCTCATCATATTTTATAAAAGGAAGTTTCTTATTTACACCAAAAAAAGATGTCACATGGTCATCGATTTCGACTTTTGTGACATCTTTTTTATTATCCTACCCTGCCATTTTATTAATACTATCCTCAGGTGAAAATACCGAAATATGATTTACCTTACCAGTCGATTTTGGAATAATGAATTTTAACTCAAACTGATTGTTTACTTTATATACATATATTTTATCTTCACCATTTCCTTTAACTGAAGTTGGTTTTCCTAATGCTTTTTCTATTTCTTGTAATGTAATTGATTTTAGTTCTGCATGATAGGAGCGTACATCAAAAACTTGTGATCCTTTATTAAAACCGAAGGAAACATTTTTATTTGTATAGATAGCGTACATTCCATTTCCTGCTTGTTCCGTTTTATCTGCTTTCCCCCACGCTTTTTCTATTTCTTCAATATCTCCTGTATGCGCTGCAAACGGAACGTTAGGTACTTTTCCTTCTTTCGCTAATTCAAACAATTCTTTAACGTGGTTAATTGATTTTTGATTGATTACTGTATCTTTCGTACTTGGATCTGGCTTTGGTATTGTTGATCCTTCATTATTTGATTTTTCATCAGGCTCTTTCTTTTCTTCAGAAGTATTATTCTGTTCATTTTTACTATTTTCCGTTGTTGGATCTGTTTCCTTTTTTTCGTCCGTTCCTTTACATGCTACTAATGCAAAAATGCATGTAAAAGCGAGAAATAACATACCTATCTTCACATACACTCTCATACATTTCAGCCCCCTATCATAATCTGATTCATTTCGATAACCAATCCATTACAGATCTTTTCAAATTGTGTTTGTTCCAAAAAGTAAATACTTCACTCTCGCCCAATGCTTGTGCAACATATTCTACAAAAGCTGTTCCTAAAAAATAACCGAGTCGGTTGTACCCAAAATATTGTCCGCCAGATAACCGAAACCACTCTTTCTCTTTTTCAAACGTCCATCCTTCTATATAATCTTCCAAAAAACGTTTCTTTATTTGTTCTTCATTTTCTATACAATATTGTAACCAACGTTCACCATCATCGTCATATGAGTAATACACTGATTCATTTAAACCTTTCACAATTTGCTTTGATACATATGTTGCAACACCTTCACGATACAAATTAACTGCCGCATCGGTCCACTCAGCTTTCTCCCAATCCATTCCATTATTTTGTAACATAACATTATGATATATATGCCCTATTTCGTGAGCAACCATAACACGAAGATGATTCAAATCTGGAGATAATTTTTCTACCGCAAAAAATATATCTCCCATGATCTCCCTCTCTACGAATGCATTAGATCCAAAAGCTCCAACAAATATGTGGAATTTCATATTTACATCAAAGCTATATTTATTACGATATTTATTCGTTATCTCTTGAATAATAGTCGGTAATGTTTCTGCAATGATACGAATATCTTCTATTTTTGCGGGATATAGGTTAATGGCATTAGAAAGACGTTCTTTCGTTTTAGGACAATGATACTTAAAGTATTCTTCAAATATCTCTGGATGCGAAGTGAAGTATTGATTGAGGACCGCTAATTCTATGTCGGTGCTTTCCCATAATTTAAAAAAACTTGGAATTGTATTGTTTATCATTTTTCCATCTCCTTATATATCCCTTCTCGCCATTTACACTGCAATCCTTCCTTAAATAGAAAAAAGCTGCCCCAAAAGGACAGCTTTACATATGTATTTTTACACTTCGATTGACTTTCCATCTTCAACAATATGATAAAGTAAGTGAGCTAAATGATGAATTGGACCATACTCTTCCTCTTCTTCATCTGTTTCACCTTGGAATTCAAGATCGTTTAAGTATAATGCTAAAAATTGATAGTATAGTTTTAAATCAAATCCGTAGCACGCAGTGGGTTCTTCATGATCTCCTTCATATTGTAGCATTAAGTATTGATCATTTCCTTCTGCATCTTCTGCGTCAAAGAATACGAAGAATCCAACGTTTGTATCTAAATCAAATAGATGACGAGTACCTTTTTCTGTTGCTTTGTTGAAGTCCTCTTCACTTAATTTATGTACTGTTGTCGCTTTTGCATTATCTTCTTGATGGAAATTTACTGTAAATGTTTTCAATGCTGACACCTCCTGATTGTATAATACTAGCATAACATATAAAAAGGACTGCTTACAAATGTAAACAGTCCTTACATTCATTTTCGCATTGCTCGCAATAAGAAGCTTACGATGAAGATTAAAATAATCGCACCGATTAAAGCTGGAATAATTGCATATCCGCCGATTACTGGGCCGAAACTACCAAGTAATTTCCCACCAATCCAAGAACCAATAATACCAGCAATAATATTACCAATTACACCACCAGGTACATCCCTGCCAGTAATTAAACTAGCTAACCATCCTAATATACCACCAACGATTAAAGACCAAATCATATGATAACCTCCTTTATATTTCACCAATCAAAATATAATTAGAAACAATTGCTTACCATTAGTTATGCTACATTTTTCATAAGTTATTCATACAGCTCAACTATTAGATTATTTCAAAATAATGAACAACTAGTTTTTGGATTAGTGGTGGAAACCCTTCATATTTCTCATATTATGGGCAATCAGGCTTCAATATTGTACGCATAAACTCTTCTTTAAATGCAGGATAGTTAAAACCAACCGCAATTCTTTGTATTGGCCGATCATCAAACCTTGTTGGCTCAGCTATTTTTCTAAAGTCAGCCACACTTTGTCCTCTTGTTACGTCATTTGTCGTACTAATCCAAACTGCAGATTTTTTATATTCAAAAATATCATCATTTATAAATGAAATGAACGGAAGTAAATCGTGAATCGGGCTTCCAGCAATACCAGGGTATTCTTTCTTATAAAAATTCTCATAATAAAAATCAATCATTGGTTTAATAAGCTTTGCCTGCCCTGTTCCTTCTTTATTAATAATATCCACCATTTCAGGCGTAATTAGGGCCTGTTGCGTTACATTTAATGGATAAATAGTCGCATTCTTTGCGTACTTCATTACAATATTTGCAGCAATTGGATCTCCATAAAAATTTGCTTCCGATACAGGAGTAACGTTCCCAGGAAATAAAAACGCACCGCCCATAATATAATACGAACATATTTTATCCATTACATTTGGATATAATAAAAATAATGTTGCCAATGTTGTTAATCGTCCTGTCGCTACGATAATAATATCTTCTGGACAAGGCTCAATTAATTTAATTAATTCACAAAAATTTTCCCGTTTACAAATCCTCATTTCAGGTGGAATAATGGGGCCTAGGCCGTGTTCTCCATGAATTTCAGGAAAAAACAAAGGTTCTTCAGCTGTCATCGGTCTTGCTGCACCCTCAATGATCTTTACTTCTGTAGCATAGTATCTTTCTAAAAAATACACATTTTCCGTTACGATTTCTCGCGATACATTTCCATATTCAGCAACAATACCTATAATATCTAATTTACATGTTTTATTTGCATAAATTAACGCCACAGCATCGTCAATACCAAAGTCTCCAAAAAAGATGATTTTCTTATTAACTATCCTCACCCCTCTTCAGCATAATCTACTATTATTATTATGTAAAAAAGACAAGGCTGTGAAACAGTGCAAACTAAAAAAGCCGCCTATTTATTGGCGACTTCGATCTTTTTATAAGATAAATATGCTAATACATTCTTACTTGAATCGTATTTTGGATTATTTCCTTTTCTCGTTTCTCTCATATGTGTTTTTTCAAATCCAGGAATATCTGGCATTTTCTCCATAAATTCAAGCATTTCTTCTTCAGTTCCTTCAATACGTACGCGAATCATTATTACTTTTCCTCAATTCTCATTTTCTCTGTACTAAGTATAACGTACTTTGAAAAGACTGCAAGGAATTTATCTTTTTAATGTCGCACTTTTTTTACATATAAACAATGCCATTTCAGTATAAAACGATATAATTTTATTATTTTCATATTGAATGTTAAAGAATTCTTGCATTTCAAGTGATGTTTTCATCATACATTCTGTTAACTTCGCTCGTTTTTGCAAAGGTACATCCATCATATCGCACCACCAGTCAAATTCAAATTTCTTGTCAAAAGTAAGACATGACAGCATTTGCAAACTATTTTTTTCTAACAAGGTAATCCATTCTGTTTTTTTCAATGCTCGTTCATGACTCGGATCCCGCTTTTTTTCTATAAAATTATAAAATGTATCGTATTCATTATTTTCCGGTGAAACATTATCTATTAAAATAAACAATCCATTATCTTCTAACGTCCGATTTACTTCATAAACAAACTGAGCTGGATTCGTAAAATGATGTGCTGCAATTCGGCATGTTATCACATCAAAAGAACGGTCAGAAAACGGCAAACTTTCAGCATTTCCAGCGACAAAAGATACATTTTCATGTCCATTACTTATAATAAAGTTTTTCGCATTCTCTAACATTTTTTCTGTTAAATCTAAGGCAACTACTTCTTGAAACAATGGAGCTAATACATTCGCAACATGTCCTCCGCCAGTAGCAATATCAAGAAGACGATTATTATGACGAGACTCAACTTGTTGAACTACATATTGTAAATCCGATCCTTTAGCATGAATTTTACTTTTTACATACTTCTCTGCATTATTACCAAACTGTTGTTTCACAAGCTCTTCTTTACTCATTTTATCATCTTCTTTCTATTGTTATTGACATATAGAATTCATATAATAATTAAAGTTCTCTTTATGTATTTTCAAATCCTCTTTTCAGCTCACTTCTTATCATACTGTCCTACATCATATCTATTTTCCGTTTCAATATTAAACAAAAAAGGTTACGGAAACTAGTCCCCTAACCTAACTAAATATCAATTACATTTTTACTTTTTCATCTATATAATATAATCCTCATTCAACTTCATAATAATTTCTATTTCGTTATAAGTAGCCTCACGAGCATGTAAACCAAATTGATCCATGCCAATCCATATCCATCCAGGTGTATGATATAGAACATCTATGTTAAAATAATCTAATTTAGCAAGCTCCGATTTAATAAATTTATCTTTATTAGCGATTTGTTTATTTATTAAACCATATTCTTTTCCATTTTCCAATAGCGATATAATCTCCCCTACAATCGGATGTTCACGAACAATAAAGTGATATTCCTTTTCCTCCACATTCGCCACAATCAAACGAGAATCAGATAAATCAGTTCCTAAATTTGACATCTTTATTTATTCACCTCCTTTATGCGTTCCACAAACATAATAACAAATGAATATTCAAATAATATTAATATAATGTAAAAACTAAAAAGGCTGACTTCTCTTTAGAAATCAACCTTTTTAGTTTGATCATCTGTATACTTTTACAAACTATTATAATGTTTCTTTTTCCTCATCATTTCCGGAAACTAAATGCCCAATAGCATCTACTGTTACTCCCACCACAAATTCACAAATACCTGCTACCACTTCTCCAATCACTTCATCCATCTTTTTACCCCCTTATTTTATGTAACTTATTTGTAGTATAGAAAAGATTGGTTATTTTTAACTATCGGAAAACGTGACAACAACATTACAATTTTGTAAGCTTTTTTATTTTGTTTAGCTTCAATCCTTTGAAACTTCAAGTATGATTCACATACTTATAGGTCATCATAATATTAAGTAAATACTAATTTCGCTAGAGGAGGCGTGTAAAATTTACTACGTAAAATTAATCAAAGGTCAATCCTTCTATGCTTTTGATCATCGTTTCTTAATGTCTGAAGAAGAAGAGGTATCCGAGAAAGTTTATAATTACTTACGTCGTAATGAATTTTTCGAAGTACGTAAAGAAGAATATTCGGCCTAAGTACAAAAGCACCAAGAAAACCATCACTGTATTGTGATATTTTCTTGATGCTTTTTTGTGAATTACTCCTTTTCAACAATTAATGTCGACTCTATTAAAATATTCTATTATTTGTCCAAGCTATTTCATTGCTATTTTCATATTTTAGTATAAGAGGAGGTGACGAATATGACTCATATCATTGATTACCAAGCTACTCAACCTATAAGTAAAACGGGTGAAACCACTTTTGCAATTCCAGCTTCTCCAAATAAAGCAATTCTAGCAAATTTGAAAGTAAGAATTTCAAGTAGAGATTCACGTAATAATCGTGTAGAATTAATCGCTACAATTGGTGTAGAAGGTATATCTGGGACTTCACAAGTTTTATTCCGAATTTTCCGTGATAACTTTGAAATTTTTAATGCACAAGCAGGTATTGAATCTACAGATTCTGAGCAATTCTACACTCAAACATTTCAAGCTATAGATCAAAATGTTAGCAGTGGCACACACCAATATTCATTAACTGTCGAAAACCTTACTAGTGGTGCAAGCGCAGAAGTTGTTGGTCCTCTATCTTTTAGCGCTTTAGCTATTGGACAAGAGCGTAAATGCTGCTAAGTGAATCTAATGTTTAATTTTGCAATTGAGAAAAGCGAGACATAGTTATATGTTCTTGCTTTTTATTTTTTTGATAAATCAAAAAGATTGAAATCCGCTGATGAAACACGTAATATAGACTCTGACTCTAAAAAGTTCGTTACTAATAATACATAAAATAAGGAGGTTTTATATACGAGTTTTTCATTTTAAAAGACGGAGAGGTTTTATATTATGTGGCGTAATAAAAATGTTTGGATTGTTTTAATCGGGGAGTTTATTGCTGGTCTAGGGTTATGGCTTGGTATTCTTGGTAACCTTGAGTTTATGCAAAAATATGTCCCTTCTGATTTCATGAAATCAGTTATATTATTTATCGGACTATTAGCTGGTGTTCTAGTTGGTCCTATGGCAGGTCGCATAATTGATCAATATGAAAAGAAAAAAGTTCTTCTTTACGCCGGATTCGGTCGTGTTATAAGTGTTATTTTTATGTTTTTCGCTATCCAATTTGAAAGTATCGCCTTTATGATTGCATTTATGGTTGCTCTTCAAATTTCAGCAGCATTTTATTTCCCTGCATTACAATCTGTAATCCCGCTCATCGTACGTGAGCATGAGTTATTACAAATGAACGGTGTACATATGAATGTAGGTACAATCGCTCGTATTGCAGGTACTTCACTAGGTGGAATTCTTTTAGTTGTAATGAGTTTACAGTATATGTATGCCTTCTCAATGGCAGCGTACGCTTTATTATTCCTCTCAACTTTCTTCCTACAATTCGAAGATAAGAAATCAACAACACCAAGTAAACAAGCGGCAAAAGATAATAGCTTTATGGAAGTATTTCGTATTTTAAAAGGAATTCCGATTGCTTTCACAGCACTTATATTAAGTATTATCCCTCTATTATTTATAGCAGGATTTAATTTAATGGTAATTAATATTAGCGAAATGCAACATGATCCAACGATTAAAGGATTTATATATACAATTGAAGGTATCGCATTTATGTTGGGTGCCTTCGTTATTAAACGTTTATCGGACCATTTCAAACCTGAAAAGTTACTATATTTCTTCGCAGCTTGTACCGCTTTTGCACATCTATCATTGTTCTTTAGCGATATAAAATGGATGTCTCTTACATCATTTGGTTTATTTGGTTTTAGTGTCGGTTGCTTCTTCCCTATTATGTCGACAATTTTCCAAACGAAAGTGGAAAAAAGCTATCACGGCCGTCTATTCTCATTCCGTAATATGTTTGAGAGAGTTATGTTCCAAATTGTCTTACTTGGCACAGGCTTCTTCTTAGATACGATTGGATTGCAATATATGGTTCTAATCTTCGGAGTTATTTCATTATTAATTATTTTCATATCGCTATCTAAACAGAAACAGTATGAAAAACAACCTTCGCAATCTGCGAATTTATAACATAAACAAAAAGCATGGATTTATTAGTATTAGATTAATTCATGCTTTTTGTTATATATAATTTTATCTAATACACTTATTGAAATTATTTAAAGGAGTACCTATTTTACTTTCGAATATAATATATAAATAAGGTATATAGGAGGCGCAAAATGTCTGATGGCATCCAGTTATTTATTATCCTTTTTGTTGTATTCATTATATTTAGCATCATAAACTTTTTAGCAATTTCCCTATCTCAACATAGCTTTAAAAGAAGGGTTTTGGCAGGCTTCATATTTTTACTACTAATGCCTATTATTTTTTTGACAATTACGGCACTCACTTCTATATTGGATAACGCTGGTTTGGGAGCAATTAACCTAACCTCTTTTATTGTAAATGTATACATTTTAAACGGCATTGTCATTCTTCTTTCCGCTTCATTTATCCTCAAAAAACAAAATATAAGATAGCACATTAGGTATGAATCTGGATTACATTTGATTCATGCCTTTTTATTTTAAAAACTCTACCTTCCCCAATTTTTATCCCACTTTAATGGACAGTAAGACCCCCACCTCAAAATTCAGCGAAAGCAAAGAAGTTGTGTGGGGATCGGGCTGCCCATTAAATTCCGATTGGTTCAACTAATATCCAGTGGGAGATGAAGAAAACCCCTACTGATTAAAGTTTCACTTTATATGAAATTAACTAATTCTTTATAAAAATTTAAACTTTATTTATTACAATATTCGTATCGCATTCGCACGTTTATCGAAAATGAAAAGAAAGGAGTACAAAATGAAAAAGGTTCTATTCATTATTCCGTTATTCATTATACTACTCAGTGGATGTAGCAATAATGACATATACGGTACTTGGGAAGTCATTGATAACAAAAACGGTCTTTGTCCTGTATCGTATAAATTTGAAACAGTTGTAAAAGAAGAAAAGAAAGAAAAAATCATTCAATATTTAGTAGAGATGCAAACAACGAAGAAAAAAGAAGATTTATACAAAGGTTCATTTGTTAAGGATTCTAATGTATATCACATTGATTATGGTAACTCATTTACATCAGATCAAACTTTAAAAGTTGTCGATGGCAAATTAAACGTATACTTTTATGCAGTGGAAAAATTATGTACATATAAAAAGAAATGATTACTCTTCATTTAAAACGCAGAAAATGTTTTCTGCGTTATTTTTATCCTCCCTCTAAATTTGTCAATCGTTTTAATTTTCATAAAAAAATGATAAAATGTACTCATGTGTTTTCAGAATAATTAAAAACGCAGAAAGAAAACACTGTTTTTAGGAGGGGTTTTGATGACTTACACGTTAGCAACTAGAATGAAAGCATTCCAATCTTCTATATTTAGTGAATTAGGGGCCTATAAAAAAGAAAAGATTGCAGCAGGCCACAAAATGATTGATTTAAGTATCGGGAATCCTGATATGCCACCTGCTGATTTCGTAAGAGAAGAAATGGTACATACAGCAAATCAAAAAGAAAGCTATGGATACACATTAAGTGGTATTCAAGAATTTCACGAAGCTGTAACTGAATATTACAACAACACTCATAATGTTATATTAAATGCCGATAAAGAAGTTTTATTATTAATGGGGTCACAGGACGGACTCGTTCATTTACCTATGGTTTATGCGAATCCGGGAGATATTATATTAGTTCCTGATCCAGGATATACAGCTTATGAAACAGGAATTCAAATGGCTGGAGCAACATCTTACTACATGCCTTTAAAGAAAGATAATGGTTTCTTACCTAACTTAGAGCTAATTCCTGAAGAAATTGCAGATAAAGCGAAGATGATGATTTTAAACTTCCCAGGGAATCCGGTTCCAGCAATGGCTCATGCAGATTTCTTTAAAGAGGTAATTGTATTCGCGAAAAAGCATAATATTATTGTTGTCCATGATTTTGCTTATGCTGAATTTTATTTTGATGGTAATAAACCAATTAGCTTCCTCTCTGTACCTGGCGCTAAAGAAGTTGGCGTAGAAATCAACTCTTTGTCAAAAAGTTATAGTTTAGCAGGTAGTCGTATTGGATATATGATTGGAAATGAAGAAATTGTTCGTGCGCTTACCCAGTTTAAATCCAATACAGATTACGGAGTGTTTTTACCAATTCAAAAAGCGGCATGTGTTGCACTAAAAAATGGCGCTGCTTTTTGTGAGAAAAACCGCGGTATTTATCAAGAACGTAGAGATACTTTAATCGATGGGTTCAAAACATTTGGCTGGAATGTCGATAAACCAGCTGGTAGTATGTTCGTTTGGGCTGAAATTCCGAACGGCTGGACTTCTATAGATTTCGCATATGCATTAATGGATCGTGCGAATGTCGTTGTTACGCCAGGTCATGCATTTGGACCTCACGGAGAAGGCTTTGTACGTATTGCACTCGTTCAAGATAAAGAAGTGTTACAACAAGTTGTTGAAAACATTAGGAATAGCGGTATTTTTTCTCTTGAAAAAATTAATGAATTAGTTAAAAATTAATGAATAACTCCCCTGCTTAACTGTAGCAGGGGTATTATTTATTGGAGGTACTTTCATATGCATATTAAGGACACTCTTCCTCATCGTTATCCATTTTTAATGATTGATAAAGTAACAAATGTAAAACAACGCGAATCCGTTACAGGATATAAACTCATTACAAATAACGAATGGTTTATAAATGATAGTCAAAAACATATGCCTCATATGTTAATTGTAGAGGCACTTGCTCAGCTTAGTGCATTTGTACATACGAGTGACTCTGAAGGACTAGGCTTTCTCTCCTCTTTAGATGGAGTTGTATTCCACGGAAAAGCATATCCTGGTGATAAACTTGATTTACATTATGAGCTAACTCGCAATCGCCGAGGTTTTATTCTAGGTAAAGGCACCGCAACTGTTAATAATCAGCCGATTGTAACGATAGAAAAGCTATTAATATATCAAGCTGATTAGAGTGTTCCTTACATTAGTTGAGAGTATGATTTAACACGAAAGCATATTACGTAGTTAGGAGCAGGTAAATGGAAAGTACGATCGGTATCGATGCTGGAGGAACATTAACGAAAATTGCTTATTTGAACGAAAAAATGCAATTAGCTTTTGAAAAGTTTTATTCAAATGAACAAAATAAAATAATAGATTGGCTTAAGCAAAACACTGGTAAAAAACAAATATGTATTACAGGTGGTAAAGCAAAACAATTACAGCAACTACTTTCAAACTCATATAAAATAGTAGAACTAAATGAATTTGAAGCTACTCTTATAGGTGTCCGATACATTTTAAAAGAAGAGAAGTATGATATAAACAACTTTATTTTAACAAATATCGGCACAGGTACTTCTATTCATTACGTTTATAATGACCAATATATTCGAGCTGGCGGAACTGGTGTTGGCGGTGGTACTATTATGGGACTTTCAAAATTGTTAACAAATCTAGAGCATTTTGAAGATGTGATCCCTTTAACAAAAGTAGGTTCTAGAAAAGAATTAGATATTACAGTTGGTGATATTTATGGCGGTATTCTCTCCCCTATTGATAATAGTTTAACTGCAAGCAATTTTGGTAAAGCCGCTACTATAGAATCAAATTATAATAGCTCAGATATACTTGCTACTGTACAAGGACTCGTCGGTGAAGTCGTTACTGCATTAAGCCTTCAATTTGCCGAAACAAAAAACATTGACCATATTATTTATATTGGTTCGACTCTATGTAATAACATACATCTTCAAAATATTATTAGTAGCTACACAAAATATCAAAATAAAATACCTATTTTTTTACAAGATGGTGGTAATAGCGGTGCGATTGGTGCTTTACTTCATGTTGCGAATAAAAAAAGCTGACTTTTGTCAGCTTTTTGAAATGCGGATTTTATACGCTAAAACAGTCTCTACATGTGAGATTTTATCTTTGTTACTGTAAAAATCAACTAGTTCCCCAGCTAGAGGTGACTGTTGACGTAAAATTCGTTAGCTGTAGAAAAAAACTATTTTCTTACCTTTTTTTAATAAGATTTCAATAATTCATTTATAAATACACTAACTCAATTATCAATTTACTACAGCTTTTTTGCGTAATATACAGAAAGGAAGTTAAATTCTATATGTAATAATATTGGGAAAACAATTGATAGTGTGGAATCCGTAATCATACCATATATTATTCCCCCTAAAAATGCGAACAGCATAAATTTTATAGTAGTCTGATTAAATTTGTAATATTGTAAGTGAGATACAGCAAATAGAAAGGAAGATATTAGAATTGGTAGCGTAACTGGTATGTAAGCTATTTCAAAATTAGAGAGGATTGGGAATGCGTTGTTAAGTATTGGTATAATCATCCCTCTAAAAATTACTTCTTCAAAAATAGGATACATAATTACAAAGTTTAAGATATTCTTTTTCCCAATTGGATTATATCCTGAGTATCGTGAAATGACAATATTCGTTATCAAGGCAATCAAGATTAATACAACAATTGATTCATAGTGAATTGGTAAACGGAATACATAATTATCTACATAAAAATAACTAATTATCGTCAGTATTGTCCCCCATATATAAATAATCTCATTTTCTATCTTGCGGTACAACGTTTTTCCAATAATAATACCAACTGTAACATCAACAATTTTATATGAAAAAGCTAATAAAACAGCAAGTACTAACGCAATAAAGTAGCTCATATCGACTCATTACCTCCTCTCAAAAAGAACTATTTTCATTTCATGTATTTGATTTACCCCCATTACCATACATTTCTTTCATTCACTATAAATTTTACCATATAGTGGTGATTTTGAGAGGGAAAATTAGTTACATAGCATATAATGATTTCATAAAAAACAAAGACTTCTCTATTGAAAAGTCTTTGTTTTTACACTGTATGATTACTATTCCCCCGCAAAACTTTCCTAAACTTTATAAAACAAGCAATTCTCCACGGAATAATATACGATACTGCAACGACGTAAAATAATAAACCTATCGTTTGTTGATCTAAACCAGCAATATATTGCCTTGAACCATACCTTAAAACGACAAGTGCAATAAAAGTGATTAAAAAAGCAGCACTTTTTTTCGTATAAATATTCCCATCATCTCTTCGTTCATAATTTGTTAATACTATAAGCGGCACAGCGAAAAGTCCCCCAATGAATACCGCTATAACTACTTGTAATATAGCTGGATGTACGGGACCAAAAAACCATACAACACCTGGTGTTAAAAATAATAATGGCCATAAAATACGTTTTCCTGATCCCTTTATTGGCTTATGCATGGAGCGATAACGACGCCAAAATATTAGTAGTGCAATGCATAAAAAAACGGTTATTAATGAAGAAGTATCCCCCATTTCCTCTTCCTTCTTCCCTAAAAATAATTGTATTTAAATTGTATCTTCAAACGAAACCTTACGAATAAATAGAGCGCTAATTACAATATATATATAAATAAGAACAATCGAAACTGATATGAAATTAGGTATTTCTAGCAACATTTTACTATTAATAAACACCAATTCTTTTATTCCTATTCCTGCATACATTGTACTCGCCAATCCGAATAAAAATACTATACTAAAAGCAAACCCGAACCAATTAAACCTATTCTGAACAATGATAGTTGATTGGAATAAACAAGCTAATGTACTATAAAATATGAACTGTACAAAGAATTGTTCAATTGCATATGACCCCCAATTTACATATTCAGTTTTATAAAATGTATCCTGTAAAAATAAAGCTTGAAGACATGAAAACAATGCTGATTGCAATAAATTATAACATATTGAACCAATCAAGAATTGAAACCTAGTGACCCCAAACAATACGACCGTAGGAAAAATATCAATTTGAATAAAAAACACGCTTATCACAATAAACATTACAATTGCAATTGATGAATTATTGAATATATCATGTAAAAATGCCACATTTATTCCCTTTAAATCGGTTGCAGTCATGGTCCCTTTTATAAGTAATGCTACAGTCCAAAAGATAAGAATGGCTTTATAATGATACTTTATATGTAACTTCAACTGCTTCATTAACATCGTCATTTCACTTCACCACCAGTTATATGAATAAATAGTTTTTGTAATGTAATTCTATCAATTGCTAAATCTTCTTTTTCAAGAGAGTAATAATCTTCATTAGAAAGTTCTTCCCATATAACAGTAATTCCCTTATTTCCATAGATTTCTCGATTTATTACTCTTTTATTAATTGTGAACTCATCCACTTTATCTTTTTTCCCTGAAATAATATAAGCTTGTTGTAATAACTCTTCCACTGATGATTGAACAACTATCCTTCCTTCTTTTATAATAATTACATCTTCAATCACATGAGTTACTTCTTCTACTAAATGTGTGGATAATATAATAGTTCGTGGATACTCACCGTAATCTTCTAGGAGTAGACTATAAAATAATTCACGATGTGCTGCGTCTAAACCTGTAGTTGGTTCATCAAAAATTGTAATTGGTGCCCTGCTTGCTAATCCTTGAATAATTCCAACAACTGTTTGCATACCGTGTGATAGCTTATGATATTTCACTTTCATATTAAGCTGAAATTTATTAGCGAGTTCTTCAGCATACTTTCCATCCCAGTTTTTATAAAACATGCTACACATCTTAAAAATATCTTTTACTTTATAACTGAAATGTGCTTCTTCTTTCACTCTAACAAAACAAATATTTTGCATCGCTTTACTATTCTCAAAAACATGTTCACCAAATATTGATACACTTCCACTACTTGAAGTAATTTGGCCTGCAAGTAAATTTAATAGTGTCGTTTTTCCCGCTCCGTTTCTACCGAGCAAACCATATATTTTATGCTCTTCCAATGAAATCGTTACTTCATTTACTGCTACTTTCTTTTTATATTTTTTCGTTATATCTTTCGTTTCAAGTGCAATCATCCCTCTTTCCCCTCCTTCGTAATTTTTTGAATCATATCCATCAATTCATCTTTTGATATTTCTAATACTTTTGCTTCTTCCCACACTTTCGGTAAATATTCGGTCATAAAAGTATTTTGTCTTTTTTTAAGTACGACTTCTTTTGCTCCTTTTGCAACAAACATCCCGATCCCTCTCTTTTTATATAGAATCCCTTCGTCAACTAATACATTTACCCCTTTAGCTGCAGTAGCTGGATTTATTTGTAACATCTTCGCAAATTGATTTGTTGATGGAACTTGTTCTTCTTCAAGCAATATGTCTTTTAAAATATCAGATTCAATGGTTTCTGCAATTTGTAAGTATATTAATTTATTTTGCTCCAGAGTAGGTTTCACAATTTCACCACCTTAGTTCGGTTCATAGGTTCATTACTTATGTAATTAACCATACCACATAAACATATTCATTTCCATAAATTTCTTTTACAAAAAAGAGAGTCATTCGTTTAAGAATGACTCTCTTTCTAAAATTTTGAAGTTTCAACTCTTGTTCTTAAATTCTTTTCATTTATACCATTTTGACAAAAGTTAAATTGTTGTCCTTTTATTAACTTTGTACGATCTACTATTTGCCCTAAATGATAACTTGTATGCTCCACTAAATGTAATAAACTATGAAGTTCAATATGTCTTTTTTCTTCCCATGCTTGTATATATGCTTTTCCCCATTCATCAAATACCTTTTCAACGTACTGTAGCAAAACTTCAGTATGTTGTCGTTTTGTTGGAAAATACTCCTCGATTCCCTTTTCAAAAACTATATTTGGATTTTTATAACGACTAGTATTTCTCTGCATATGTTCACAAATATGCAGTACGATTCCACCAATTGAATTAACAGACTCCCCTTGTTTCCATAAATTCTCTTCACTAACAAACTGAATTGCCTGTACTAACTTAGGTAAATAATGAGCCTGCATTCTATGATAAGTAATTTTGTATACTAACTCCATCTTTGTCCCTCCAATTATTCCACTGGATATTTAATAAATAAAGATTTTCGGAAATCTTTATCATTCACAAGCTTATTCATTTTTTCTTTATTATCATTAAGGAACTTTACTACTTTCTTTTTATCCCATATATTATCTTCTTTTGGAAAATCATTAAAATTTTCATACAAGATTGGTAGTATTTCTTCTCTTTTTATCTTAAACTTTTTATTTTCTACTTGGAAATCAAAAGCTTTTGCATTTGGTACTAAAATCGCTAGATAAATAGCATTAAAGAGAAAATTCTTCTTTATTGTATCCTTACCATCAAACCAATACGTCTCAACCATGTCTTCTGTAAGGGGGCCATTCCCTTTTGCACCATAGTTCACCTTTATACTTTCATTCTCTAAACTTACACTTTGAAATGTTTCACCACCAGGTAAATGATTAACAATTGCAACTACATCTGAGTTATTCCCAACGTATGTCCCTGCATATTTATTAAAATCACCAGGTTCAACATCGGATATTTCTTTTATTCTTTCTCCTCTAGAACAAGAAGTAATACATAAAAAAATTGTTAGCATAACAACTACATTACGATGCATATATTTCATTTAGCATCCCCCATTTTTATCGATATTTCGTTAATTACAATACACCTTCTCAAAACCCTTTAAAATATACGCATTTTAATCAAAATTAAAAATTTTCATTTTTTATGTTTACAATTATCCATTAATTGTATATACTTACTAACGTAAGAAAAATATTCTAAAAGGAGGTCGAAGGAAATGATGAAATTACAATTACATGCTTTAACTTTAGCGTTAACTGCACCTGTGTTTTCTGGACAATTCAATATGAATTCGACCACCCTAATGGAGAATTGAAAATCGTACATTATTTCGATTAATTCATAAATTCGCCACAGGAGGTCGTATACTTTCCTGTGGCTTTTTCACGCCTAGCCATAGGAGAACTATATCTTCCTGTGGCTTTTTTGTGCGATTTTTTAGTCTCTTACATTATTTTTTAAAGAAAGGAGCAACATTCGATGACTATTAGCGTATTGTTTTTAAGTATTACGATTCAAAGAAATAAAATTTCTAAAGATAAAATGTTTCATAATGAGCAAATAGAAAAAGCTATGAATGATGTTAAGGAGCGCCAAGCACTTTATTGTGATCACATGTAATTCCTTTTCGAAAGGAGGAATTCATTTATGACTTTTCATATTTTCTTTTTTACGACTGTACTTCAGAAAAACACTTTAACTGAAGCTGAGATCCATCGTAAACAACAAATAAAACAACTGACTGATAAAATGACTGACATTAAAAGTTCATATTATACGCATATGTATTAAAAATATATTTTTAAGGAGAACTACCTTCATGAAATTTAAAGCATTCTTTTTAACTATCACCATTCAAAAACGTAAACTTTCTCACAACGAAATTTTACGCGAGCAACACATTCAATCCATTATGGACGAAGTAAAAGAGCGTCAAGCTTCTTATTACAGCCGTCTTTTCTAATAAACTTATAAAGGGGTTTTATCTAATGAAATTTAAAGCATTCTTTTTAACTATCACAATTCAAAAACGTAAACTTTCACAGAAAGAGATTTTGCGTGAGCAACACATTCAAACTATTATGGACGAAGTAAAAGAACGTCAAGCTTCTTATTACAGCCGTCTTTTCTAATAAACTTATAAAGGGGTTTTATCTAATGAAATTTAAAGTATTCTTTTTAACTATCACAATTCAAAAAACTAAGTTCTCGGACAGTGAGATATTGTATGACCATCAAATTAATAAAGCTATGGAAGATGTAAAAGAACGTCAAAGTCACTACTGTAGCCATCTATAATTCCTTTCGAAAGGAGGAATGTATCATGAAGTTTCATCTTTTCTTCTTAACAATTACAATCCAAAAAGAAATCTTTTCTGAAGATGAATTAAAACAAGAGCAACAATACAAAAAGATTATGGACGAAATTCGAGATCGTAGAAGCAAATACTATACTCACATATAATCCTTTAAAATATAAAACTTGAAAGGAGTCGATTATGATGTTGATAGCACGTTGTAAGGAAATGATTTGGATAGTTCAGAGGGATTCCACATAGTTATAGGCTGTTTTAATTTTATTTTTCATCGTATTTAATGTGTAAAAACATCACAACAAAAATGCCTATTATCCAATATTAGAATAGGCATTTTTGTATCTTATCTTTCCAATATCGCCAAGCTACTAAGTACTCTTCTAAATCTTGTGGGTGCACTTTTGCACAAACTCCAATACGAGTGTACAGTTGTACTATAACTTCCATTACTATTCTTGAATTCTCAATGTCTACATTATTTAAATGCGAAAAAGCTTCAAATAATGTCTCTGTTTCTAAATCATCAGGTGATGAACAAAAAGCATATGTAAAGTCATATAATACTGGGCCAACTATTGGCGATGGATCAATAACACCTCTTAATATCTCGTTTCGAAAGACAAAGTTATGTATACCTGTATCACCGTGCAGAAAATGTTTTTCTTCTTCCTTCTCCCCTTTTGATAGTTCATTTACAATTTGCATAACATTCATATAATCATCTTTTAATAAAATACCGTTTAAGTTTTTATAAGCTCCTTTAACACTGTATGTATTAAATTCATGCCAAGACTTTCTTGGTAAACCTAATCTTCCCCACTCTTCTTCCTCACTACATTTCTTATAATTATTAATGAAATCTCTTGCTAAACACGTCATCCATTGAATTTTACTCCCTCTTTTAAAATGCGTCTCACCTTCAATAAATGTATATAAAATAAATTTTTTGTTTGAATCTGTAAATATAATTTTAGGAAGTAAATAAATCTCTTCATACATATGAAGAAATCTTTCTGTATACGAAATATTTTCAGGTTTATCGATCTTTAATACATATTTCTTATTAGACTCTCCATATAAAATATACACTTGTCCTTCAGTCGTTCCCTTTTTTCTATCAATGTTTTCTTTTGTCAAATGAATAATACCTTTATGTTGTAATTCATTTATAATCATTTCCGTATCTATAATTTCTGCCATGTGGCTAAACTCCTTTTGATATAAATATTTATTTATTGAATATATACGATACAAAGACACATATTCCTGCCATATTATTAAATAAAAAGGTATAGAACTCAATAACAGTTCTATACCTCTTAATTCATTACTTTACTTTCGATTACTTCTCTTCGTCTTAAACAATCTCACTAAGTTCGATACAACTGTTTTCGTTACTGCATACACTGGCACCGCCAAGATCATTCCGATAATTCCCGCAAAGTTACCTACCCCTAAAATTAAAATAATAATTGTTAACGGATGGATATTTAATTTTGAACTCATAATACGCGGTGAAATGATGTTACTTTCAAATTGTTGTACAATTGTTACGATAATAATTACGTACAACGCTTGCATCGGAGATACGAACAAACCTACAATAACAGCTGGTGCTGCACCGATAAATGGACCTAAGTTAGGAATGATATTTGTAAATGCAGCTATAATTCCTAAAACAAAAGCGTACGGTAAATCGATAATTAAATAACCGATAAAAGTAAAAGCACCTACAAATATACAAACGAGCGCTTGCCCTTGAATATATGCAGATAATGTTTCGTTCGTTTCCTTAATGATACGAAGCCCTTCTTCACGGTATGACTCTGGTAATAAACTTACTGCTTTTCCTGGAAACGCATGTCCATCTTTAAACATATAAAATAAAATGAACGGTACTGTAAAAATAACTAATGCGACGTTCGTTATGATACCAAATAAAGCCGTTGCACTCGACGTAATTGTGTTTGGTATATCCTTTAAGTATTCAATTGCATTTTTTTCAATTGTTTCAATGGAAACATAGTTTTGCGTAGATAACCATTCAAACAATCTATGATGGGATAAATCTTGTATGTATAGTTTTCCCTCTTTTATATAGCCTGGCATATTTTTCACTAAATCCATTAGCTGTTGTGAGATCGTTGGAACAACTACCCCAACTCCAACCGCAGTTAATGTTATGATAAAAAGATATAACAGTAAAATCGCTAAATTTCTAGGTACTTTTTTCTCCTCTAAAAAGACTAACACCGGATTAAATATGAAGTATAAAAATAACGCGATTAAGATTGGGAAAAACAGCGTTGATATGAAGATACCAATCGGTTGAAATAGAAACGATATTTTTGTGCAAATAAATATGATCGCTACAACCATTAGCACTTCTAATGTCCAAAAGTGCACTTTCGATTTCAAAAAAACGTCCTCCTTTAAACTAGCACTTCACTTCATTGTACCAAAATAAGTAACAATTTCACATAATATTTTCCTTTACAATATTCCAAAATACCAATAAATACACTACAATGAGATTACATACAAATTTGCAGGTAAAGGTGATAAAAATGACACAATGCATCATTTGCAGAAAAGATACGAAAGAACTTAGTGAACAATATGTCATCCCAGAAATATTATGTGGATATTATTTCACAAACTCAATTTGTGATACTTGTTATGAACAAATGACAACAAATATTGATCGCCCCTTAATTCGGCATAAATTAAGTCAATTTAAGATTGAGCAAATGAAAAAACAGATTGACTCCCCCCTCTATACAAATGAGCATGGTGAGGAACTTGCAGCGGCTGAGACGGATGTTGTTGAAGTAAGTGACGAAATACTTTATTCCAATGCATTAATTATGAAACTATGTAAAAAGCACGATATTTCACTACATAATGAAATTTGGAAAGAAGAACGTGTAACGAAAGTAGCTAGCTCTATTCAACGTGAATTACTTTTAGATAACCGTAAGTATAAAATGAGTGTATTAAAAATGGCTTATACTTTCGCTGTACAAGCAGTCGATGGCTATTTTGAAGATCCAGATGCGATTGATATTTCTAGCATCCTATCAAATGCCGACTTCATGGAATTAAAAGAAAAGAGCATTGTTCGTGATTTAAGCAAAAGTTCTTTATGGAATACATTAAATACAAATAGCGAAAACCACTACTTTATTTTATTAAGTGATAAAGATGGCCTGTTCTGTTTCATTCGTCTATTTGATATTTTTGATGTTGTCGTTCATTTATCAGAAAAGAGATATGAACTTCCTTCACCAATTGTCGGCGTTAATGATGTAAATAAGCAAGAATTTTACGTTCAAACTTTAAAACAGTATATGGACGGGCTCTTTAAAGAAAAATCACCTTCTATTTAATTAGAAACAGAACATACGGTCTCCTTTCTTGATGAAAAGACACTGTGTTATAATAAGTATGAAAAGAACAATACAATCACATAAACCAATTATAAATTGTATATAAATAAAAAAGACTAGTGTGCGGCTACACACTAGTCCACGTAACTTAGCAGATTGGATTGTTCATTTATCCTATTTGTTTCTTACAAACAAAACAACCCACATTCTATTGGCATAGGTGGGTTGTTATTTTTTGAGCTTGTCTATTAAAACGACGACGAATGTTAACAATGCAACGAGAAACAGTCCACCTTGCAGTAACAACGCTATTTCACTCACTTATTATCACCCCCCTCCTACTTAGAGAAGTGATAATTGAACAACCAACCGTACCTTAAGTTACTATTTAATTTTATCATATTTTCTAATAGTTTACGATGAAAACTCGCAAGTGATTTACTTGCGAGTTTTTTCCCCCGTATTAACAGGCAGTAAACAAAATGAAGCAAAACATAGGTGAAACTGCCTCTAAATACCCAATTGGTGAAGGCTAATAATCCTTTGGGACAATTCAACCAAAGGATTAAAGCTTCACTTTATTTCTCACTATTTTTTTAATGCATATGCATCAGCTACCATTTCACCAACAATTTTATTTTCTTGTTTCTTTTCTTCTTTCAATAAAGGAAATAAAAGTTCTGCCACTTCATATGCCTCTTCTAAATGTGGATATCCTGATAAAACAAATGTATCAATTCCTAACGCTTCATATTCTTTTATTCTATTTGCTACTGTATGCGGATCTCCAACAAGCGCAGTACCTGCACCACCTCTTACAAGCCCGATGCCAGCCCATAAATTAGGACTTATCTCTAACGACTCTCGTGTACCTTTATTTAAATGGGTCATTCGTTTTTGACCAACTGAATCATATCTTGCAAATGTCTTTTGAGCAAGCTCAATTGTCTCATTATCTACATATTGAATTAAACGTTCTGCCTCTTCCCACGCTTCTTCTTCTGTTTCTCTTACAATTACGTGTAACCTGATGCCAAATCGTACTGAACGCCCCTTCTCTTCTGCCAGTTTTCTTACTTCCTCTATTTTCTCCTTCACTTGCTCTGGCGGCTCTCCCCACGTTAAATATACATCACTATGTTCTGCTGCAACTTCCTTTCCAGCAGCGGATGATCCTCCAAAATATATAGGAGGATATGGCGTTTGAACTGGTGGGAACACAACTTTACTATCCATAACTTTAATATGTTTTCCTTCTAATGAAATGGTCTCACCTTGCAAAGTCGATTTCCAAACTTTTAAGAATTCATCAGCTGCTTCATACCTTTCATCATGTTCAAGATATAATCCATCTCCTTGTAATTCAACTGGATCTCCTCCAGCTACTACATTAATAAGTAACCTCCCGTCTGAAATTCTATCAAATGTAGAAGCCATCCTCGCTGCAACTGTCGGTGACATTAGTCCTGGTCGAACTGCTACTAAAAACTTTAATTTCTCTGTCTCAGCTGCAAGTGCCGATGCAAGTACCCATGGATCTTCACAACCTTGACCAGTTGGAAGTAACACACCTGTATATCCTAAATAATCGGCTGCCTGTGCAACTTGTTTATAATAACCATACTCAGCTGCTCTTCCTCGTTTTGTCGTGCCTAAATATCGACCATCTCCATACGCCGGAATAAACCATAATAATTCCATACCTTTACACACCCCTTATTTATGTTGAAACATACACTAAAATACTCTATATAAATTACCCCTAATAATTTATATGTTAATTTCCTATCTCTCCTTTAAAATTATCTCTCCATCTTAAAAACTTCACTTCTAGTAAACGAACAAGTGAATCAGAAAACTTCCCAACGAATGCAAAGATAATAATACCGACAAATACAATATCTGTATTTGAAAATTGCCTTGCATCCATTATCATATAGCCAATACCTTCTGTAGATCCCATAAGTTCTGCTACTACTAAACTCACCCATGCAACTCCTAATGATAATCTTGCTCCTAGTAAAAGGTTAGGTAATGCGGCAGGTAAAATTAATTTTGTAATTAATTTTCTTTTACTAAACTCTAACACTCTCACAACATCGAATAACTTTGAATCTACACCTCGTATTCCTAGAAACGCGTTTACGTATAAAGGAAAAAATGCACCATCTGCAATTAATAACACTTTCGATGTTTCACCAAAACCGAACCATAATACGAAAAGCGGTGCAACAGCTAAGTGAGGCACAGTTCTTAACATTTGTACTGACGGATCTAAATATTGCTCGCTTCTCGTTGAAAACCCAACAATCGTTCCTAATATAATTCCTAGACTCCCACCAATAAAGAAACCAGCCGCAGCCCTGAATACACTGATACTTAGATGACCGTATAACTCTCCTGTTTTTATAAGTTCTTGGAAAGCTAGAAATATATGTAATGGCGTTGGTAATACTGTTTTAGAGACTAAATCGAATACGCCAGCTAACTGCCAAATAATTAATACGACAATTGGTATCGTAATCGCTCTTACTAACACTTTTACATTTGTCTTTCGCACTTTTTTTACATTGACATTACTTTTGCCAATCGTTAAACTTGCCCTTTTCACAACAGCCTTTGTATTTTCCAATTTACAAAACCTCTTTTCATTTCGCCTTTATTGCTTTTTCTACGAAAGAATTATCTACAACTTTATCAGTTTTGATTTCTTTCTTTATAGAACCGAGCTTATATTGAAAATCTGCTGTCTGTTGCTGTTCTGCAACTATTTCTTTCGTTACCGGAACTAAGATGGGTTTGTCGTGATTAAACACTTCTTTTACAATATCTGCATCTATTTTCTTTGCAGAAGTGTATATTTTTATTGCTTCATCCAAGTTTTCATCTTGCCATACACGTGCTTTTTCATATACTTTAAGGAATTTCTCCACTAATTCTGGATGCTCTTTCGCAAATTTTGTTCTCGCAATTAAAAACTCTGGAGAAGATACATTTAATTGTTCACCATCTGTAATCACCTTCGCTCCTTTATTTACCGTATGTAACGATATGAAAGGATCCCAAATTGCCCATGCATCTACTGATCCTGATTCAAATGCTGGCTGCGCTTCATCTGGTTGTAACTGAATGACATTTACATCTTTCGCATTGATACCTTCTTTATCAAGCGCTCGATACAATAAATTAAATGCGCTACTTCCTTTTGCTACTGCGATTTTTTTACCTTTTAAATCTTTTACACTCGTAATCTTGCTATCTTTTTGTACAAGAATGCCTGTTCCTTTTCTCGCATAACTCGTATTAGCAATTTCAGTAAATTCAATACCTGCTGCTTGCGCGGAAATAACTGGAGAGTTGCCAACTTCACCAAAGTCTAATCGATTTGATGCAATTGCTTCAAAATAAGGAGGACCGCTTTGAAACTCTGTCCACTTCACCTTAACTCCTTCTTTTTTAAACTCCTCTTCAAACCATCCTTTTTTCTGTGCGAGTAATAGTGGACTTAATCCTTGTTGAATACCAATTTGTACTGTTACATCTTCCTTCTTACTACTTGCTGTGCTTTTTTCACATCCGAATAAAAATAAAGAAATAGCTAATGCAAAAGAAAGAATTTTGATTTTTTTATACATATACTCACCCTTTCCCTATATACTTGTTTGAATTAGTCCCCCGCGTTCAAACTGCTGTAATACTTTCTTTCGAATTTCTTGGAATGACTCCGAAGTTTTACTACGCGGATAAGGTAAATTATTTTCAATCACTTTATGTATTTTTCCAGGCTTTGCACTCATGATGACAATTCTGTTTGAAAGATATATTGCTTCGTCTATATCATGTGTAACGAATATCATTGTCGTCTTTTTTTGTTCCCAAATGTTGAGCAGTACTTCTTGCAAATGACTTCGGGTAAATGCATCCAATGCTCCAAATGGCTCATCAAGTAACAATACATTTGGATCTCTTAGCAACGCTCTTGCAATCGCAACACGTTGTGACATCCCGCCTGATATTTCTTTCGGATATGATTTTTCAAAACCATCTAACCGAACAATTTCAACCCATTCCTTTACCTTATCCTTCACATACTTATCTTTTAATGATAAATCCGCCGCAATATTTTCTTCCACTGTAAGCCACGGAAACAATCGATGCTCTTGAAATATAAATCCTTGCTTCTTACTCGGTTTTGTTATACGCTCCCCGTCAATAATGATTTCTCCTTCAAACTCGCCGTCTAAGCCTGCAATAATTTTTAATAGTGTACTTTTTCCGCAACCACTCGGACCAATTACTGTAACAAAATCCCCTTTCTCTAATTGAAAATTAATATTCTCTAATACTTGAACGGTACGAGTTTGTTTCGAAAAATATTTTGATACTCCATCAATTGAAACAGTCACTTCTTCGCCTCCTTGAAATGATTCATCTAAATGAACAGATTCAGTATTTATGCAATAAAAAAACCAAAGGCATTTTATCAATAGATAAAATGCCTTTGGTTTCTCCAATCAGCAATACGTAATAGAATTAAGTACATATTATACAAATATTTCCGATAAGTCAACTGGGTTTTGTTAAAAAATACATATGGTTCGTTTGAACATCCTTATTGTTATTTATTTTTTACGGTTCTTAATCCACTGTAACCAATAAGAAAACTCACATGCCAAATGCATTTGGTGCGATTTAATAAGGCTATTAGGACAAAGTGCTGGAAACTCTACAACTAGACTTACTTCTATACCAGTATCTGTATCTTTGAATTGATGTCGAACTCCACCAATAGTAGTACCGTCTTTCATACGTGCAACACCTGTTGATTGGTATTGATAAGACTTATCTCTAGGTGTCTTCAATCCCGTTTCGTCACCAAAAACAATAAAAAATTGAACTGGAAATGGAGAATTACCAGTAGTTTCGATAACTTCTAATTCATTTTCTCCAAACGGTCTTAGTACATAGTGATCAGGACAAGCTGACAAGTTCACCTGATTATTTTCACGTGATTGTTCAAGCATAAAACTGTCAATCCCATTTATCGCTTCTTCTGCTGTAATCCCATCTAAATAGATACTTGTTTTTGAAAATTTTCGTCTATTACCAGATAAAACTGTAGCGATACGCATACCCATTTCACTTAATTTAAGTTTAGACTTCAACTTATCATACATTTCATCGTATGAATAATTTAATTTTAGTTCCGTTAGTTTTTTTATCATAACGTCTGTATCATTTAATTCTTGCTCTTTATGTCCTAATGTATTTAAAACTTTTTTAATACGTTCTCTTTTCCATTTTGTAAGTTGTTCATTCGAAATATTGTTTCCATCTATCATAATCTTCATATACATTCTCCTTCTCTTTGATCATATCGTAGTGTATTTAATACTAAATTAACCATTTCTTGCTTCGTATCTAAATTCAAATTCACCTCTGAATGAGCAACACTGCTAAGACCGTATAAAATAAAACCTGAAGCTAGTAATGAGTTATCAGTATTAAAAATCCCCGTTTTCATCCCTTCTTCAATCACTTGTCGAATTAACGGCTGAATTCGCGTGAATAATTTCTGTTCCAGTTGAAAATGTTGTTCTGTCTGAAAAGAACTCACATTTTTATAAGGCGCTAATTTTTCAATAAATGTCCAAAATATATTTAGAGAATCTTCCATCTTTTGCATGACAGACCGTTCATTTGAAATTAGTACTTCTTCGATTAACTCCATATTTTTCACAATAAAATCATTTAAAACTTCATCAACAAAGTTATCTTTAGACTTGAAGTAATAATAAAATAAGCCTGTTGCTACACCTGCATGATTCACAACATCTTTTATGCCAAATCCTTTCATACCATTTTTCATATATAGTTCAAAGCCAATATCCATTAACTCTTGTCGTCTTATATCTGGTTCTTTTGATATTCTTTTCATAGGTCATCTCCTACTAAGTTTGTCCTCGACTGAATCTGATTCAATCATAAATGACTGAACTATATTCAGTCAATATTAATTTCCACAAAAAAGAGTAATCCCAAGAAATATACATCTAACCTTAGACTTATCAAAAAAGTTAGATTATATAACTTGATACTACTCAATTTCATTAAACACGTATTCTATTTTCAAATCGATTACAATTTAGTTTAACCTCACTCTTTCTGTTTCTACAATCATTTGAGGAAGGGTCTTTTGAATTATTTCCTCTAATACATTAAGAGCTTCATTCACATAACCATCCTCAAACTCCTCTAAAGACTCAGGCAACTCATCCTCATCTAAAATAAAATATTCTCCACTTGGAAGTACCAAAATATCAATAATTAAGTCTTCAAATGACACTAGTTCATCTGTTATTTGCGTATTTTTTACAACATTAAAATAAGAGCCTACATACATTCCATCCTTATCTCTCCATATGTATAAATTGTACGGACGATCCTCCCAGTAGTATGCAATGGTGTAACTGCCTTTCGGGATTGTTAAACTTGAATCACGTGTATTCATCGTAAATGAATACTGAACCTCATGAAATAACACGATACTTCGCAACTGCTTTTCAAGTAATAAACAAGTGTGTTCTACTGTTGTCGAGTCATATCGTATTTTTCTTTCTATAATTTCACTTTTGGATGTTAGTAATTTATTCATTCTTTGTTTCCCCTTATGCTATTTCTAGCTTTATTATATCGGTTTATATAGTCATAAAGAAGTATTTGGTCTCCAAGTACACAATAAAACTCCTTCTTATTTTAGAAGGAGTTTTTCACTGTCCATGCTTCATATTTTTTCACTTCTAATGGAAGCTCATTTGTTTTCAGCCATTCTACTGCACTACATACAAGTGGAGATGAATTGTCTTCTGTAATGCTTTCTATAGAAACCCATCTCGCTCCTAAAGAATCTTGACCTTCAAATTGTTTTGGTACTATGATTTTCCCTGCACTCTTTTCAACATCATACAAAACTGCAATATGGTGTACATGTGTATAATCTTTAAACTTTGAAGGGTATTGAAAATCAACCGTACCTACTTGCTTTATAACCTTTACTTCTAATCCAGTTTCTTCTTTACATTCCCTATGGAGTGCCGATAACAACGACTCTTCTTCATTTAAGCTCCCACCAGGTAGATCATATCTGTTCTTATATGGACCTTTAGTTTTATCTATTACTAATATGTTATTGTTTTCGATACAAATGCCATACACACCAAACGTACGATGAAAATTAGTAGCATTATTCATGGTTCAATTTCTCCGTCATCACATCATAAAAATTCCGTTCCTCATCAACATTTAAGTGAACACGACTTACTGTTTTAGAAAATCCATATAACAATTGTACTTTCGCCGGCTCTTTAAGTATAATTTCAAATGTTGGAGGTTCCTTTATAAATTCCATCACCGTTGCGTCAAGAACCTCTTTCTCTTTCTTTAAAAGTTCTCCTTTATAGAACGTAATCTTATCAATTTGTGTAAAAGGTATAATAATTTTCTTTCCTAATCCGATTTGAATGATTATCTTTTTTTCCGTAACAATAATTGGATTTTTACGCATTGCTTGTATTTCAGCTAAAAAATAAAACATTGCATATACGTTTAAAGTAAGTAACACCCATGCTACAACTGGATTCCATTGATGAAACAAATAATGAAAGCCGATACTTTCTATTAAGGTCGCATGGATGATCATAATATATACACCTATTGCGCCAGTCTTTTTGTGATATGAGTATACGTATTCACCTTCTGGTACTTTTTCACGCCACGATAAAAATGCATAATAGATTAACTTACACTCTGTTACAATAATATCTACTAATTTATTTCTTTTCATAGCAGCGTCAAACGCAGCATCAATTGCATAAGAAAATGAAGAATACTCACTTTTATATTCTTTATATTTTTTTATTATGTTAGGAAGCTTTCTAACAATTTTATATAGAAGGAATAACTCTACACATACAAAAGCAATTTCTCCTGCAACTATACTATAAGAAACGTATGAAAAAGCTTGTAAATAGTCGCTTGGAATAATAAATCTTGCAAATATATAACCAGCTATTACGACAGGGAATATATACGTTAACGAGTATCTTTTTCGAATAATAAAGAAATACGTAATGACCGGAATTACAAACATACAATCTAATAATGACCCAAGAACAACTTCTTTCGGAGTAGCTGGTACAATCGGAAGAGCATACAATAAATAGTTTGATAATAAGATTAAAGATACGAGTCCAATCCATATACCTTTTCGCCTTCGCGAAAGTGTGACACTCATACTTTCACTCCTCTATTTAAAAACCTCGTTTAAATGGTCTTTATAAAATGAAATAGCCCGTTCAAACTCTTTAACTTCTTCTACTTTTACGACTGTTTCAAGTAATAATTTCATCGCGGATTCATGATCGTTTACGTTATATTTCGCTAATGACAAAAATACTTTCATCACATCATTATCTGGAAACTGCTGCAAACCTGTTTCTAAAACAGTAATTGCTTTATCATACTCGCCTATACAACGATATGTACTACCAAGACCGATATATGCGCCGCAAAGTGACTCCCCTTCAAGACCGTTTGCAATTGCCTGTTCATAATACGGCATAGCTTCTGTTTCAAGACCCATTACATCATGTATCCAGGCACATTGATAAAGTACTTCTGCATCCCTCGTAAAGTTTGTTAATCCGATGAGTATCTCTTTAGACTGCGCATATTTCTTTTCTTTCCGGAGTTTAATAGCTTGCTTTAATAAATGTTCCATAGAATTCACTCCTCACCAATTATTCTATGTATCCATATTGAATGGTTAACGTTTGTGCAAAAGTAAAATTCCCATAAATTAAAGTTTCGCTTACCAATATATACTATGCGGACTCACTCTTATCCAAATACTTAAAATTATGAAGCAGTAACGCGATTACATAGTACTTCTAACCTTTTGACAATTTCTTTCGCTGTTTCATCTTTTCCATTACATAACTGCCCTTTACTGTCTTGTCCAATTACGTAGTGCATTGCTCCGCGCGAATATAAAGAATGTGGTGAATTTGCAATCATTACACTCGCCTTCGCTTCTTCCATTCTATTTTTCGCTCTTTCAAACAGTTCTTCTTTATTTACGTCACTTTCAAGTTTAAAGCCAACGAGTACAGTTTCTGGATCCCACTCTTTTATTTGTTTTAATACTTTCGGTGCCTTTTGAAAATGTATAATTGGCGCTATATCACTTGAGATTTTTCCATTCATATCAAGAACATTGCCCTCTTGATCACAAATCTTGTCCACAATCCAATCAGATCCAGCCGCTGCCATAATGACTGCATCGACCTTTTCGTGCGTAATGATACTCTTCATTTTATCTTGTAAATCAACAATTCCTTCAAATGGGTGTAATTCTAATTGATTGTTTATATCATTCGGTTTCTCCGCAAAATAACCATGTAAATATATAACATAGGCCCCTTTACTTATAAGTTCTTCGGCGATTATTCTTCCAATTGTTCCTTTTGCCATATTCGTATGACCACGAACTTGATCCCATTTTTCTAAACAACCACCGCTTGTAATTAATACCTTTTTCCCCTTCATTGTAACCATCCCTTACTAATTTTTCTTACGAAACCATTCTGTTCCAAAATCAACTATATCACGTTGTTTCATAAGACGGCACTTTGCGTTTCCTATTTTCCCTATTTTCACAGTTCCCTTTTGCTCAAATTCCACACCAATTTCTACAAATTTGTCAGAATCGTAATCCATATCAACAAATTCTTTCCACACTCTTTCACCATTTTCTATAATGGGTGCCCCTACTTTTATTAACTCACACGCACCAGAACGTACTTCTGATAAATGTACAGAAGTATTGGAATCATATCCAACACCAATTAATAATATGTATCCGTCTAAATCGTATATTTTTCTTAATGGAGATTCTTCTCCTAAACTCATTGATAGTGACTGATTCATCGTTATTTCTTCTGCATGTCTTCCCCATGCAGCAAAACTTCCTAATGGATGGTTACTACGTACTACATTCGGATATGTACGAAAACATTCAACTACTTTTCCCATTGCCCTTGTTGGCGTTATATGTGGCTCAAATGCTGGGACGTTATCCCGAATAATTTGCCACCATTCTTCAGGTACAGGTGGTCTTGACCAATGTTTCGGATCAGATAAATCCGAAGATTGAGTTGGCATAATGATCGTTCCCTCTTCTGTAATAACATTCATTAACGCCTCTACTACTGCAACTGCGCCTCCAGATACCCAGCCTATGGAACTTAACGAAGAATGTACAATAACTGTCATTCCTTTTTCTAATCCTAATTTTCTTAAATCATTTGTAATTGTTTTAATTGTATTTGGCAATGGCGTACTTGCCACTATTTCATTCATTTTCACGATTGTTCCCCCATTTTGTTTTAAACTACTACATACATATATTATCATATTTTTCTTAATTTTTAACTTAATCATTTTTATCTACACAAAAAATGGTAATAAATTAGTTTTATATAACAAAAGAAGCAACCTGAAGTCGTTACATCACAGCAATAAAAACAATATATTTAAACGAAAGAGCCCATCAAAAATGATGAGCTCTTTGTTCCATTTATCCTTCAATTGTAACTCCAGTAAACATCGATAAGTTTCCCGTTATTTTCTCACCTACACGTAAAAATAAACCAGCAGCTCTCCCGCTAATACAGTGTGAACCAATTAATAGTTTACCAGTATACGGACCGTCCCATGTGTCAATTGTATAGTCAGGCATTTCTATGTATTGCTGATATATTTTCCGCTGTTCAAAGTAATACTCTGTTTTATCTTCAGCTAATAGTTCATTATTTTCGTATATAGATACTCCTCCGCCTTCACGGCCGTATAAAGGTTTAGATACATATGATTCATTTCGTTCTATAAACGGTTTATTTGTAAAATATGTCGGTAAAAAGTAGTTCTGAATGATTCCTCGCTCCTCTTCCTCAAAGAAAACTTCCTCTTCGTAAAGTTGCCATATTAATGCGAGTACACTTTTATTTTGCATAAGAAAAGCAGCTGGTGGATTAATGATTTTCACTCTACCTTGCGCAATATGATCTAAAAACTGGAGTCCAATTCTTTTCCCGTTTTTATCAGCATCTGAAACTAAATATTCAATTGGATATAGTCTATATAAATAATGAATTCGTTCACCATTTTGCGTATATATACCATCATCTGCAACGACAATATCTTGTATACCTATATAATCCGTTGATTGATCTAAACAATAACTTCTTAAAAATTGAACCGTTTGATGGTCTTCATCATGCCAATCATAACTCGTAAAATAAATCGTTTCTCTAGGATCTATACTATAGTCATGTTTAATTTGTTCCCACGCCTGCACAATATGCTCTTCTATATGATTTGGGTGATTTACATCGTGATAACGGCACAACACTTCATTTGCAACAGATGGCTCTAAATAACCTGTTGGTGTATCACAATTTACTTCTATTAACTTTATATCTTCACCATTTACGATAAAGTCAAATCTCGTAAAATATGAAAACAAACCAGTGTGTTTCATTCTCGCAATTTCCCATGTTTCAGCAGGAAATCCTAGTGTTTGAAAATCTTCTGCCGTATTGAGAATATATTGATACGTTCTATATAACACGTACATAATTTCTTCTGTTGCTTTCGAAATAGCAGTATATGTGTTTACAGGCATACGATACATACCTGTTGCCATATATTGATTCCATTCTTCATTTTCTAGTAGACTCGGCCAAGTAAATCCATTCCGACCAGCCTCTTCCGCTAGTGAAAACCATACTTTCATATACTCTTTCTGCTCTTGTTCTGTATACATGATTCTATTATCCTTTCGTGTTATGATCCGGCTGGCGCTTTTGCGTTCCCAATTCCACTTGAACCTGAATTCACTTTTGGCGTTTGTGTCGTAGATGATTTTGGCGTATTTGTATCTGGCGTCGCTTTATTTGAGGAATTTGGCTGTTGTTTATTTAAATCCACTTTATTAGAAGAATTATTGTTGTTGCTGTTAGTTCCACCGTAGTATCCTCCTCCACCGCTGCCACCAGTTCTACTTTGGTCTTTCTCACGATATGGAATAATATTATTTGCATACGGTTTCTTCATTATATTTGGTTTTGCTGTATAATTCATATTTGAAGTTCTGCTTGCTAATAAATATCCTGCTACGAATGGAAGTATCGGTAAATGTGAATTTTCATGATACGATGAAAATGATGGATTCATTTCCTTACATAACTCATCATTTTCTACATTTTCATTAGTAGGCGTTTTATCATCGCAATTTAATGTTTCTTGTTCATTTCCCTGTTTTGCACCATCTGTTTTAACAGCAGTACTTTCTTGTTGAGCAGTATCTTCTTCATAATCACCACATCCAGTTAATAAAAAAGATGATACCCCTATTGAAGTAGCAATTTTTATAAATTTACTTTTATCCATTCTCATGTGTTATACACCTAATTTCCATTATCTATATTTTTCCAGATACCTTTATTATATAATGTAAATGTTACTTTTTTCAAACTAAACACAATATATATTTGCATATTTTCGTACTATTTTTCCAAATAACAATGAAACCTTTCAATCCCCGGATATTTTTCTCCTAAACTTTGAATCTGAAAACCCATTTTCTTATAAAATTTTACTGCCTCAGCGTCTGTCTCTGCCTCTAGATACGTCAATTGATACATTCTTACTATTTCCTTTATCATTTGCACCGCTATTCCTTTATGACGATATTGCGGTACCACTGCTATGTGGCATATTCTCGCTTTATTTGCTCCGGTTATTTCAATACCTATGCAAGCCTTTTCTTCATATCTATGCAAAGTCCCTTTATTGCTTTCATAAAATAAAACTGCTTTCTTTTTGCTAGATTCACTTGGGCCGACTGCATACAGTAGTACATTTAATATGGGATCTTTCTCAATTTGTTTAACACATTGCAAATTCATATCATCATTCCTTTCTATGAAAAAAGATTAGCTCTTTATATAAAGAGCTAATCTCATCACGCAGTTATTTTTTCTTCTTTCTTCACAACGACCGCTACATAACTATGTAGTATCATTCCGATAATAACGAGGCTCATACCAATCCAAGATAAAGATGACGGAATTGGTGCAGATAACAAGATAAGTTCTCCTACTAGCGCAAATAAAACCTCACCGGACTGAGTCGCTTCCACTGTTGCTAGTTTTTGTGGATCATCTTTTACAAGATCTGTCGCAAAGAAGAATAATACCGTTGCGATTAAGCCAGAACTAACTGCTACAATAAAACATTGAAAAACTTGACTACTTGACGGTAGTCCGCCTGTTGATACTTCATAACCAGATAGTAAAAACCAAAATGGTAAACTGGCTAAAGTCATACCGAGAACTCGCTGGAATACATCTAACTCCCCTTTACAAACTTGCATCATTTTTCGATTTCCAAGAGGATACGCAAACGCTGCAATAAGTACAGGAACGACACATAAAACAGTTTCACGAATTCCTAATGAAGAAGCATGTTCTACTTGCATGAGTACAACACCGCATAAAATAATACCCGACATAACTAATTCCTTCATTGGGAGTTTTTTATGTAATGGATCTACCGCAAAAAATGGTGTTAATAAAATCCCTGCGACGATTGTAATTTGCCATGTTGATGCAACGAGCCAACCAGGTCCAAAAGCTCCGGCAAAACTAAGTGGTGCATAGAAGAGACCAAATCCAACGATACTCCAAACTAACCATTCTTTCGGATTGTTTTTCATATATTGAAAGAGTTGCTTTAAGTTTCCTCTATACATGACAATAAGTAAAAGCATCGGAACCATAAAGTAGTACCGTAATGATGCACTCCAAATCCAGCTTCCACCTTCTAAGTCCATCGCCCGGTTTAAAACGAAGGTAAAGGCAAAGAAAAATGATGCCAATATCCCTACTGCTATAGCTTTCATTATAAAACCCCTTGTTCAGTTTCTTCTTACTACTATACAACAATTTAAATATAATTAAAATTCGAATTTTTCATCTCGCGTGTATCTAGCTCTATATAGTTTTCTTAACTGACTAATATGAGCTTGATGGTACCGATTATGATCAGCTATGTGCCATATCCCCCACCTTATAGTCGCATTTTCTCCCTTTTCATAAAGAACTTCTCGTATTAAATCATTTTCTGTTAGTTTCATACATTCCTCATAAAACATATGTTGCACAACTTCATAATTTTGCATTAATTGTTGCAACGTCTGTTTTCTTAAACTTGGCAGCTCTCCTGCTTCATTTAACATAGGTCCATATATATTTTCAAGTACGAGCGGAATTGCTTCTCCTTTTAATCGGTACACCCAATGTAAATCGACAACTGCTAAATGTTGAAGTAGTTGTCCAATACTATTTTCATTATTTTCTGTCCCTTTAAATGACAGTTCTTTCTCATCAGTACCTTCTACTAACTTTTGCAGTCGTTTAAATGTATCCGTAACCGTCGCATACAAAATCGCAACTTGCGGGTTCATATTTCTTTGCAATAGTAGATCTTTCATATGAAACTCCCCCCTTACAAGAACAACACCATATGTTCATCATCACTATACACACCATTCATCTTTATAGCTCTCTTTTCAATCCCATACGTTTTAAAGCCCATAGATTCATACAACTTTTTTGCTGGCTCATTTGTGGAAACAACACCTAATGTCAATTGTTCCAAGTCCATTTCTCTTGCTCTTTCAATTGCCTTACGTATTAACTCACGTGCAAGGCCACTTCTTCGATTGCTTGCATCTACATACATCGCAACGATATGCCCTTTATGTTTATACGCCTCTTTCTCTTCTGTTAGTAAAGTGACAACTCCAACTAATTGATTCTCTTCATTAAAAGCACCAAATGTACAACTAGTAGCAGCTGATAAATTACTTTCCACTCGCTTAATAGGATTTTCCTGACGAATCGCCTCTTCATAAGTTGTTACAAATGCCTCAGGGTTTACTTGTAATGCTTGTAAACGTAAGTCCCAATATTTTTTTGCATCTTCTTTCGTAAGTAATCGAATCATATTTCTCTATCCCCTTTTAATTAACATAATATTTTTATAAACTACTAATTAAAGATTGATATTCTTCTCTTAACATACTATAACGATAGCGATGAATGAACTGACCTCTACGTAATCGATCATTTCTCATTAATCCTTCGCATACAAAACCAGCCTTTTCATAGCTCTTTCTAGCTTGAAAATTATCTTCATCTACACGTAGCCATACTTTTTCTAATTCAAATTCAAAGAATGCTACATGTAACATACTATATAAGGCTGCTATTCCATACCCTTTACCCCAGTATTCTTTATTACCAATCGCGATTCCCAGTTCTGCATTTTCATTTGTTTTATCAAAGTTTTTAAGATCTACCCATCCAATATGTATGCCGTTCTCTGTAGTGATTGCTCTTTGTTCATAACCATTTTTTCGATTTATACATGCTTCAATCCATTTTTTTGTATCTTCACGAGTGAACGGTGGATATTGATCTGGTACAACTAAATGTTTTGTTACTTTTGTATCTAATGACCATTGATATCGGTCTTCTACATCATCTAGTGTCAGTTCTCTTAATTGAACGAATGGTATATTCATTGTATGATCCCCCTTTTACTTTCCTATAGAAAACCCTTCGAACATTCTTCCTCCATACTGTTCTAACGTTTTTTCTACAAAAGTAATTAATTTTCTTTTCTCTCCTGTTTTATAAAAATGATCGAATGCTGTTACAAATTGATCTGCGTATTGTTCATCATATCTTCTAAGTACCCTTATAAACCATTTTGAACTTCCAAGCCATTTACCATTTACTCTTAATACATATTCATGTAATAAATCAGCTAATAAATTCGCGATAAACAACTCTTCTTCTCTTTTTGATGCACCAATAAAATCATCCAAAGTATCTGTAATAAAATAACGCTTCTGCTCCATCATTTCTTCCGTCCATTTAGCTGGCCCTTTATTTAGTAACTCATTCGCTTCGCTTTTTAATTTCTCAACAATTTCATTTTCCCCTTTTAATACAATACCTTCTGCAACTAATTGTGGTAACGAAGGTCTTCCGCGGTCACAATCTATTTTAAAGAAGGTTTTTAACGTTTCAAAATTATGTACAAATACCTCAACTGGCCACCCATTACTATAGAAAGATTCTCGATAACAAGACGTTAAACTTTGATCAACTATTACAATGTCCAAATCAGATGTTTTTGTCGCTTCTCCTCTTGCAACACTTCCTCCAAGTAAAGCTACATCACAATTCGGAAATTGTGATGTAATGATGCTTTGTGCCGCTTCCATTGCTTTCATAACCGTTCCCCTTTTCTTATTTCACTTTCTTTTTTTCAGCTCTTTCTCTCGCTTTTTTTATATACGGCTCTGCGTCTGGTGTTTTGCATGACGTTGCCCCGTGATCAACGTGTACTTTTCCAATTTCACGTGCAATTTCAATCGCTGCTTGCTCTAAGTCTTCATTACGAATTCCTATCGCGATTAAAGCACGATTCATCGCTTCTTTTTTTCTATTTTTTTCATTATGTATATTTACTTTAATTTCTTCTAAATACGGAGAGAAGAAATCGTCTTGTAACGTTTTATTTTTCATCGCTATATTTGCTAATAAAGACCAGCCTGCTCTTCCAATCCATTCATCATCACACTTTGTCCATTCTTCCATTTTTTCTATCGCGATTGGCGACGTACAAATAGCCGTCATTAAAACATCCATTAAACAATAATAATCAACTTCCTGTACCCATTTATTTAGCAGTTCTGTCGTAACTTTCTTTGGATCTAAAATCATTGTTGCTAATGTCATTGCATCCGTATTTTTTGTTTCCCATAATAAAATTGCTAAATCATGATCTTTTTTTATTTTCTTTTTTAACAATTTTAAATTAGCAAAACTAACTCCGAATAGTGGCTCTTTCGCTCCGTGGTTTTTATACGTTTTACGATTCTGTTCTGTTCCGTATTCCTCTAGTTGCTGCATTACTTCTTCAAGTAACATATGCCCACCTCTTTATCTTTTCTGTTGACTTCATATATGTATGTACGATATATTCTACATTATTTTTTGGTTTTCCTATATTTATTTTTCAAAATACGGTATGTGAAATTTTGTAGATGCGTTTTAATGCAACAGGCACACTCTTCGTCAGCATTCTCTGTATAACTCACTCATTGGGTTTATTATATATAGCAACAAACTACATGCATTTTCATTCCATCCTTGTTTCATTTTAGTAAACCAGCAAAATATTGAAATCTTGCATACTTTTGGACAAACTTTTTTGCTCTTGTAAAAAAGTTTTTTTGCAATTACCTCCCTATAATTGCTAATATAGTAGAGTAGAACTTTTATAGAGAGAAGGAAAATTATGCACAATGGAATTCGAATGACAACTTTAGTGAAAAGGGCTATGTTGATTTGCGCGGGGGTATTATTTACATACGAAGCGGCCTTAGGATCAGCACATACTGCTCTAGCGAGTACAGAGGATGAAGCAAAATCTGTTCAACTTGTAAGTGAAATTCAATCATCTCTTGCACCGAAAGAAGCTCCAAAACAATATAATGGGCAAGTTAGAAAAGTAGCTTACTTAACATTTGATGATGGTCCTGGAAAATACACAGCTGAGCTTTTAGATATGTTAAAGAGAGAAAATGCAAAAGCAACATTCTTCCTTATTGGTTCAAATGTAAAAGCTTTCCCTGATCTTGTAAAACGTGAAGATGCTGAAGGCCACTACGTTGGGATGCACAGTATGACTCATAACTACAAGAAACTTTACACAGAAGGTCATTATGTAGATGAGATGAAGGAAGATCAAGGCTTAATCGCTGGCGTTTTAGGCAAATCACCAGTATTAACTCGTCCGTCTTACGGATCAATGCCAGGATTAAATGAGGCTCTTCGCAACAAAGTTGTTGAGAATGGCTTAAAAGTTTGGGATTGGACAATCGATTCTTTAGACTGGAAGTATAACAAAATGCAGGTTGATGCTGCATCAGCTAAAATTGTAGAAAACGTTCTAAATGGCGCTAACAAGCCAACAGAAGTTATCCTTATGCACGATATTCACCCACAATCCGTAAAAGCAGTACCTGGTATTATTAAAGGACTGAAAGAAAAAGGATATGAATTAGAAGCCTATAGTGAGAACGAACACTTCCCATTAAACTTCTGGCATGATAATCGTATGTAATGAAAAAGACTTGATTTCCTTTAGGATATCAAGTCTTTTTTATCGTTTTGGAAATTTTATATGTTGTTCTTCAATGAAACGAATAATATTTTTTCTATCTTCTTGCGTAATAGTAATACAAAATTCGTACTCTTCTTCTTTACACCATGAAGGATTTAGTTCTATAGATAAACGAACTATAATTTGAAATGTCTCTTCTTTTTCTCCTATAAATTCAAACGACAGATTAGGTTCTATGAAGTCTAGTCGGGTATATGTAGGATTTGGTAATGTTTGAAACCATTCTTTCATGTGTTGTAATTCGCTAGTTTGTAAAAAAGGATCCATCGTTTCAAAAACTTTATTTCCCTCTGAAAGTTTCACTTTTATTATTAGCCAATTACGATCAAATGTATCAAATGCATTGTTAAACTCGTATTTTACAGCTTCAAAATGTAATGATACAATTTCATTTTGAAAAATCATAAATTACCTCCTTATTATTCAAGTAGCTTTATCTTCAAGTATAGAGACTATCCAATTAATATTTAATAATGCTTTTTAAATTATTTTATCATAATTTTTAAATGCATTAATGAAATAATAAAAAAGACTTGCATTCATTACAAGAATCCAAGTCTTTTTCATCTTATCTATTAAAAAATATATCCTACTAACTTCACAATTTCACTAATTAAAATACCTACAACTGCAAAATCAGAATCACCAAATGTTGTATTCTCAAATCCTAATCCGCCTAATATCGGTAATAATATTGCTGGTAGGAATGAAATTAGTAATCCATTTACAAAAGCTCCTAGTATTGCGCCTCGTCTTCCTCCTGTTGCATTACCGAATACGGCTGCTGTTGCTCCTGTGAAGAAGTGAGGAATTAACCCTGGCACTATTACACTCAAACCAATAAATGAAAGTATAAACATGGATAGTAATCCGGCAATAAAACTTGTTAAGAAGCCAATAATAACTGCATTTGGTGCAAACGGGAAGATTGTTGGGCAATCTAACGCTGGTTTTGCATTTGGTACAAGTTTATCTGCAATCCCTTTAAATGCAGGTATTATTTCTGCAATTAACATGCGGACACCCGCTAAAATAATATATACTCCTGCTGCAAATGTAATTGCTTGCATGAAAGAATACACAAGGTAATTTTGTCCGTTACTTAATTCCGTTTCGATAAACTCCTTACCCGCAAATGGTGCAACAATAAAGAATAATACAGCCATCGTTAATGACATAGAAACTGATGTATCACGTAAAAAACCTAGTGACTTAGGCACTTTAATTTGTTCTGTTGATTTATCCTTATTTCCAAATTTACTCCCAACAAACCCTGCCGCTAAGTATCCAACTGATCCAAAATGGCCGATTGCGATATCATCCATTCCTGTAATTTTTCTAACGTATGGTTGTAATAATGCTGGAAAAATCACCATGAGTGCCCCTAAAATGATTGATCCAACAATCACTAATGTAGCACCTTTCATCCCGGTAGTTGAAAATACCGCTGAAATTAAACATGCCATGAATAAGGTATGATGACCAGTTAAAAACACATATTTAAATTTTGTAAAACGTGCAATTAGTAAATTCGCAATCATACCAAATACCATAATTAACGCTGTTTCTTTTCCTAATGTTTGCTGTGCTATTGCAACTACAGCTTCATTATTTGGTATAATCCCTTTAATATGGAATGCTTTATCAAATATTTTACCAAAAACATCTAAAGCTCCAATTAATATAGTGGCTCCACCTCCTAAAACGACGAAGCCCATAATTGTTTTTAAGGTTCCTGAAACCGTATCTGCAAAATTTTTCTTTTGCAGTAGTAAACCACACATAGCAAATAATCCGACTAATATTGCGGGTTGTCCTAAAATATCCTTCATAATTATATCAAACATAGCACTACTCCCCCTTCATTGTTACTACATTAGGTGTTTTTGTAATGCTTCTTTAATTTCATTTAAATCTAAAATATTCGTTAATCCAGCAACTGTTCGATTACCATCTTCAAGGTTACAAATAATATCTTTCGCACCTAAATATAAATCTGCTTGTTCTGATTTACTTGATGCTAAATCTGTGTGTGATACTTCTGCTTGTAATCCTAATTCATTTAAAATTTTCTTCACATTCATTTCTACAATAAAACTACTCCCTAATCCATTTCCACATACAACTAATACTTTTTTCATTTCAATCTCCCCTTTAATTAGAATATTTAGCTATCATTTTTAGCATTTCGTCTATTGAATTTGAATGAATTAACATTTCCACATTTTTCGGATCCGATAACATCTCACTTAATTGTGCTAATGCTTTCAAGTGTGTCTCATTATCAATCGCTGCCAATACAATAATTAAATTTGCGGCATGCTCTTGTTTTTCTGAAAATAGAACACTTTCTTTTAGTTGTAATAAACTCATCCCTAACTTTTTGACCCCCGCTTCTGGGCGAGCATGAGGTATTGCAATTTTAGGTGCAATAACAATATAAGGACCTAATTTTTCTACATTTACAATCATTTCATTGATATATTCTTCAAAGATGTATTGGTTTTGTAATAACGGATCAGCCGCTAGCCTGATCGCATCTTTCCAATTATCAACACGATCTTCAAGATGAATAAATTCTCTAGTTAAAAGTTCGTTTAACATTGGTTTATATTTCTCCTCCTTCTCAAAATACGCAGGACCACTCATAAATTCAATCAGTTCTCTTTTTAAAGATTTCTCATCCACTACGTCAGCATATTTTTGAATTATTCCCATCACTAAATCCACAGAATCTTTTTGGTTTTCTCCATACAATACTCCATTCACTTTTCTTAATAGAGCTGCTTTTTCAGAATCCGATAAAATTGGGTTAACCTTAAAAACCGGCACATTCCCTTTTTCAATTTCAGTAGTCGTAATTATACAATCTACATCAAATATATTTGATTCATATTCCCGTTTTGAAATTGCATTTAATATATCTATATTTGAAAATAACTTCTCTAATTGATACTGCAACATACGTGATGTACCAATACCATTTGGACAAACAAGTAATGCCGTTTTTCGTGGATTGGGAACGATTCCCTCTTTCCTCATCCAAGCTCCAAAATGCATAGTAACATACACAATTTCATCATCGGAAACAGATTTTTTCACATATTCTTCAAAATGATGAATTACCTTTTTCGTAAGAAAATATACCTCTTCATAGTTTTCTTGAATTGTATTTCGTAATGGGTTTTCAATTTCTATTCCATACTTCACACGATAAAATGCAGGTTTCATATGCAAGTATAGATCAGTAAACAACCCATTAAAGTCTTGAAATAAAACACAAGCATAGTGTTGAAAATCTTTAATCATGCGGTCAACAATTGAATGTATTTCATCCATATTATTTTTCTCATAAATATTTTCCTGATAATTTACTTTTGCACCTAACAAATGAGTCGTAATATAATAGATTTCATCTATTGGAAATTTAACAATAAACGCTCGTTCAAACTGCTTTGCTATATATTTTGCAGCTTCAAATTGCTTTGAATCTTGCAGAACATTTTTTTCAGCTTCTTCCATCTCGACGCACTTACCTTTTAGAATACGTCTATGGAACAAATACATGTAAACGCTTAAATTTTCTAGTACCTCATCTGTATATTGGACACCTAAAAACTCTTCACAATTCGCAAGAATTTTTTTTATAGTGTATAATGTTTCTCGTGCAAGAGTATCTGTTTCACTTCCCATATCACACATAATATAATTTACTTGTGATATTAAATACTCCCAGCTATGTTGGCAAATAATTTGAGAGAGGCTTAAAATTAATAAATTTCGTTTACTCTGTTCATTTCCAACGATTTGATATCCTTCCTTACGACCAAAATGTAAAGATAAGTTATACTTATTTAACTCTACTTTTAGCTTTTTCAAATCTGCAAGTACAGTATTACGACTTACCTGCAAAAGGTTTATTAAGTCTTCCAATAAAATTCTTTTTTCCTGTATTAGCAAATATAATATTAACCATATTTTTCTTTCTTTCGGAGAATATTCATATTGATTAATCACACACTCATTTAATTTTTTTACTATCATTTGTTTCGTTTCTTTATTTAAGCAATAACCTAAGTGTCGTATATATTCAATAGAATGTAATCCTTCCTCTTGTAACCAATCGTCAATCTTCTTAATATCATAATAAAGCGTTCGTTTAGAAACTTGAATTACATCAATTAGTTGATTTATAGGCACATAACCTTCTGCTTGAATAATTTGTTGCAAAATATTTATACTTCGAGTATCTAATATCATATTTGGTGTACACCCTTTCTATACTTGTTCACTAATTGACTTGCAAGTATAGATACTAACTTTGCAAAATTAGATTTTTTGAAATCGCTTTCTATTAATATAATATCTATTATTGCTTCTAAATATAAGTCCAAATTTTTGTTTTTCTGCAGTGCAAAGATTGTGCTTTGAAAATTTCTTATGCCTGTGTTTAATGCTATTATTCCCCTTTCTGTTCCTTTTCAACAAAACATGAATATTACCCCTCAGAATTTTTAATACTGTATAGTAGCTTAGCACATATTACTCTTAAGGAGTGATATGTATATGGATTTTCTTTCAGCTGAATATTTGTCAGCCTTGCTTGCCATTATTGTAATTGATTTAGTTTTAGCGGGTGATAATGCCATTGTAATTGGATTAGCAGCAAGACGATTACCGAAAGATCAACAAAAGAAAGTAATTATATGGGGAACTATCGGGGCAATCGCGATTAGAGCTCTCGCTACTTTAGTTGTCGTTTGGTTGTTAAAAATACCAGGGTTACTTCTAATTGGTGGTGTACTTCTTATATGGATCGCTTACAAATTAATTGCTGAAGGCAAAGATCATGATATTAAAGCAGAAGAAGGTTTTTGGTCTGCTATTAAAACCATTATCATTGCTGATGCATTAATGGGCATTGATAATGTCCTCGCTGTTGCTGGAGCTGCGCATGGCAACTTTTCTTTAGTAATCATTGGGCTATTGGTTTCAATTCCAGTAGTAGTTTGGGGCAGTACATTAATTTTAAAATGGGTCGACCGTTATCCTATCATTATTACAATTGGAGCAGCTGTTTTAGCTTATACTGCCGCGAAAATGATTGTGGATGAAAAGTGGTTCACTGCATTTTTCGAAAGTAACCCTTTCATTAAATGGGCATTCATCATTATTGTCATTGCTGGTGTAGTGTTCTTTGGAAAGATGAAACAAAAGACTAAAGATGTTTCTATATAATAACAACGTTCTATTTATAAACAAAAGCGCCACTCATATGAGTAGCGCTTTTTAATATTTATTTCGTTTCCCCATCTTCAGTCGTCTTTACCTTCGTTTTATTTTTATCACGATGGTTATAGTTGTACTTTGAACGATCAACCGGTGTAAATCCTTCCGGTGTGTAGAATCGTAATAAGTCACCATTCACGACTTGGTCAGAGTATTTTAACGATTTTTGAACCATTTGTTCATTTTGTTTTATTTCATCTGTAAATTCTACTGGTTTTCCAGTCGTTGTATCATAGTATTTGCCGTTTAATGCAGTAACTGTTGGACTTACGTAGTTACCATTACGGAACGCAACGACTTGTTTATGATCTGGTGATAATAAATCTGAACCAAATTGAACATAATCTTTTGTATCTGTTCCAAGTAAGTGTAAAAGAGTTGGAAGAACATCAATTTCACCACCGTATTGATGTTGTACGCCACCTTTCACACCTGGTACACGAACGATTAAAGGTACACGCTGTAACTGTGCATTTTCAAACGAGTTAATTTCTTTACCCATTACTTTTGACATTGCTGCGTTATGATTATCTGAAATACCGTAATGGTCTCCGTACATAACGATAATAGAATTATCGTATAAACCAGATTGTTTCAAGTAATCGATGAAACCTTTTACAGATTCGTCTAAATAACGTGCTGTTTGGAAATACGTATCTACAGACGAGTCACCTGTGTTCGCTGGTTCAATTGTCGCTTCCTCTTTATCAATTGGATACGGGAAGTGATTCGATAACGTAATAAACTTCGTATAGAACGGTTGTTTCAATGTTTCTAATAACGGAATGGATTCATTAAAGAATGGTTTATCTTTTAATCCATAGTTTACTACATCTTTTTCGTTCATATCATAGTATGAAGCATCAAAGAATTTATTAAAACCAAATGATTTATAAATATCGTCACGGTTCCAGAATGTTTTATAGTTACCGTGGAATACTGCTGATGTGTATCCTTGTTGCCCTAAAATAGCTGGTGCTGATTGATACGTATTATGAGATTTCGTTGTAAATACAGATCCTTGTGGTAAACCAAACATAGAATTCTCTAACATAAACTCCGCATCAGACGTTTTCCCTTGCCCTGTTTGATGGAAGAAGTTATCAAAGTAAAGCGTATTCGCATCTTTTGTAAATGAGTTTAAGAACGGCGTTACTTCTTGACCATTTAATTTATAGTCAATTAAGAAGTTTTGGAATGACTCTAAATGAATATAGATTACGTTCATTCCCTTTCCTTTACCGAAATACTCAGGGTTTGGACTAGCGTAAGTTGATGTCAAATAATTTCTTACTTCTGTCATATTATCTCCATCAGCTAATGCTCGTTCTGTTGATGCTTTCGCACTTTGAATTCCATCATAAATTGTATAGTTATATGCCCCTAAATATTTCACAATATAATTACGATCGAATGTTCTTGTTAATAATTCAGGACGGTCAGATTCTGCAAGTCCTAAGTTAACACTGAATAATAAAATACCTGCTACAAATACTAAAGATAATTTATGTTTCGCAACACGAATTGGTTTTGGATTTGCAAATTTCGTTGCTACTAACACAATTAAAATAATTGTATCTAAGAAGTATAGCGGATCATAAAGATGTAACAACGCAACAATACTACCACCTAAATCTCCAAAGTTATTCGTTTGTGTTAATGTCGGGAACGTAATAAAGTCACTGAAAAAGCGATAGTATACGACGTTTGCGTATAAAAGAATCGACAATAACAAGTTGATAACAATTAACCAAATATAAGATCGTTTCCCTTTTGCAAATAATGCAAGTCCTAAAAATAGAACTGCTGAACTAAGTGGGTTGAAAAACAGCAAGAATTTTTGGATTGTGTTTGAAATTCCTAAATTAAATTCCGTTACATAAGCTGCATATGTTTTGAGCCAAAATAAAATAACGGCAAACAGAAAGAATCCAAAATGATTGCTTAACACACTTTTGCTCTTTAATAAGAATTGTTTCATTTCTCCACCTCTTTTGATCATCCAAGGCTTATTTTTTTATAAGTCTGTCTCTCTATTCAATTTTTTATCTTCAAATAGATTTTATATATTTAACTATATGAAGAATACTAGTAATTATAATTTGAAGCTAGTATTTATTCAACTATTTCTTTTTAGACATTTTGACCTTGGTTTCTATTTAACAAAATAAATTTGTAACATTTCCTGTTTTCTCCCAAGATTCATCCACTAATTATGACATCACATACTATAAACCTTTATTCACTACTTCGCAAATAAATATGTCTCCAGTTCTGGAACATTAATGTAATATAATGAAATTCACAATAGATAGCATTTAATTTTTCGATATATATTATTTCTTCATTCAGTTATTTATGCTTCAGCCATTCTTCTATGTGCAAAATCCAAATCTCTTTCCTCTAATAAAATTATTCTTGAATAATTATTCACAATCCATAAAAATAATGATTATAAAAACCCTCGCTCTCAAAACGAAAGCGAGGGTTTTCATCATTTATTATTGACCTTTGTACATTGCATCTACTTGTTTTTGAAGTTCTTCATTTTCTAAGAACTCATCGTAAGTAGCCTCTTTATCGATTACACCGTTTGGCGTTACTTCGATAATGCGGTTTGCAATTGTTTGTACGAACTGATGGTCATGAGATGTGAATAAAATTGTACCTTTAAATGCGATTAAACCATTGTTTAATGCAGTGATAGACTCAAGGTCTAAGTGGTTCGTTGGATCGTCAAGTGTAATTACGTTTGCACCACTTAACATCATTTTAGATAACATACAACGAACTTTTTCGCCTCCAGATAATACAGAAACGTTCTTCTTAACTTCTTCGCCTGAGAATAACATACGGCCTAAGAAACCACGTAAGAAGCTTTCTGACTCATCTTGTGGAGAGAATTGACGTAACCATTCAACTAAGTTGTAGTCACTGTTCTCAAAGTACTTAGAGTTATCTCTTGGGAAGTACGATTGAGATGTTGTAACGCCCCATTTAAATGAACCACTATCTGGCTCCATTTCACCCATAAGGATTTTAAATAATGTCGTCATTGCAATATCGTTACGACCGATAAATGCAACTTTATCACCTTTATTTAAAGTGAAGTACACATTATCTAACACTTTTTCACCATCAATCGTTTTAGAAAGACCTTCAACAGTTAATAAGTCATTTCCTACTTCACGCTCTGGTGTGAAGCCAACAAATGGATAACGACGAGATGATGGCTTAATATCATCTAATGTAATTTTATCTAATAATTTTTTACGAGAAGTTGCTTGTTTCGCTTTAGATGCGTTTGAGCTAAAACGTGCAATGAAGTTTTGTAACTCTTTTACTTTCTCTTCTTTTTTCTTATTAGCATCTTGCGTTAATTTTAAAGCTAATTGGCTTGACTCATACCAGAAGTCATAGTTACCAACATAAAGTTGAATTTTACCGAAATCAAGATCAGCCATGTGTGTACATACTTTATTTAAGAAGTGACGGTCATGGGATACAACGATTACTGTATTTTCAAAGTTCATTAAGAAGTTTTCTAACCATTGGATCGCTTTTAAGTCCAAGTGGTTCGTAGGCTCATCTAGTAATAGAATATCAGGCTGACCGAATAAAGCTTGAGCAAGTAATACTTTTACTTTCTCTGCACCAGTTAACTCAGACATTTTCTTATCATGAAGGTCTTCACCAATACCTAAACCTTTAAGAAGGATTGCAGCTTCTGACTCAGCTTCCCAACCGTTAAGCTCAGCAAACTCACCTTCAAGTTCTGCAGCACGCATTCCATCTTCATCACTAAAGTCTTCTTTCATGTAAATGGCATTTTTCTCTTGCATTACTTTGTAAAGACGAGTATGACCCATAATTACAGTTTCTAATACTGGAAACTCTTCATATTCAAAGTGGTTCTGTTTTAATACTGCTAGACGCTCGCCTGGCGTAATATGTATGTCACCTGTTGATGGTTCGATTTCTCCAGATAAAATCTTTAGAAACGTTGATTTACCAGCACCGTTTGCTCCGATTAAGCCGTAGCAGTTACCTGGCGTGAATTTTATGTTAACATCTTCAAACAATTTGCGATCCGCGAAACGCAAACTAACGTTACTTACTGTAATCATTTGTGTCCTCCTACTAATACCGCTTATTTCAGCGTTTTCTCACCGATTGTCTTAAAAAATCGCATATTACGACTCAATTATTGTAGACTATAGCTATTATATAGTAGAAGCTGGATGAATAGCAACGGTTGATTGCTATTCCTTTCTTTACAAACTTGAATAAAACCTTTGTTTTTAATTATATTAAAGTTACATACACACTTTAAGGAGGATTCATTTTGAAAAAAATATTTATAATTGGAGCATTATGTTTATCAATTGCTTCCTTAACCGCATGTAGTAGTAACAATACAAAAACACCTACTGAATCAAAACAAGAGAAAAAAGAAACAAAAATAACTGTCGATTCAATTATCACTGAATTTAAAAACGCTGGTCTCCAAGCAGAAAATCCAACCGACCTTCCGCAAAAAGAATTTGGTAACCTTCGAAAAGAAGGAAAACGTATTGTCGTACCTGCTCTTGGTGAAGATAAAGGCGGTCGATTATTCGAAATTACAAAGAAAGAAGACCTAGAAAAAGTAAAAAAATATTACGATGAATTAGGAAATTCTGCTCCTATGTTATTCTCTCATACACATGCAAAAGGAAATTTTCTTCTACAAATGAATGGCGATATGAAAGATGAAGAGTTTGCAAAATATAAAGATGTGATGGACAGGTTTATTAAATAAGAAAAATCCCCACTTGAAATAACGGATTCAGTTTAGAGAGAAAAAATACTAATAACCATTAGAAATAATATAATCATTTGAATGCATTTCGCATTATAACTAGCAAGTTAAAACGCTCAGAAAATATTCTGAGCGTTTTTATTTCCTTCTTCAATTAAAGCACCCGTTAGTGTAAAAAGCTATTTCACCATTTGGATTGTTAACTTATCTTTTAGCATTGAACTATATGAGTCAATTTCATATTTTGTATTATTGATTTTTTCTTTTTTCATTTTTAACATATCGAATATTTCTAACTCTAAATCCCTTCTAGCCTCAAGAACTTTTATCGTTCCTTCTACACCTGAATGATTATGTTCTTTCCCATAGCCTTGGTTCGTGTAATAGTCGACAATTCCTTTGGACCATTCTGGATTTCTTTCTTTTAATGCCTTCCTAAATGAAAATTCAAGATCATCTTGTTCTACATAGAATAACATTGGATTTAAATTCTCTATGATTTTTGCAATTTTCATTACATAATTTATTATTTTTTCTTTTTGTTCACCGTATTTAATCATCCCAATTGTTAATGGATTTTGTATGAAACAACATTCAAAAATATAAACCTTATTATCTTCTAGAGCAATTTCAGCAAAGTCATTCCATTTGTCAGCAATTAATTCGATATTTTTATCGAATGGTAATTCATATATATCGTTTCTTGAAATATCGTTACATAATTCGTCCGAAAACTGGTCACCAAACTCATTTTTTATCTTTCTGTATGGTAATAAATAATTGCTTCCTTTTTTTAAAACTCTTTTAAGAAGAACTTCTTTAAAATCTCCACTGTTAGATACTAATCTATCGAATTCAAATTTATTAAAACAAGATACACCATCATAGTCGGCTGGGTGGTTCAAATTCCCCTCTAAAAATAGTTCAACTTCAATTTTATTTTGGTTTAGAATTTCATTTATTAGCTTTGCAGTGGTCGATTTTCCGAATCCAGGTAAACCTTCTACTATTATTAGTTTTGTATTCATATTTATAAATCCCTTCCTTCAAAGTATTTAACCAAGATTTAAAAAATTACTTACTCCACTGCAATCACTCCTTCAAAATACGATATTCAACATTTCCTTTGAAAAATCCTTCTTAAAGTAACCTGACCGTTAACTTAAGAACATTTTTTCACAATCTCTATCATTATTTTAACATAAATTTTCCATTTACCTTTTAAAAAAGATAGTACACCATTATTTGAGTGAACTATATAAAAAAGGATGCTAAATCATATGTGATTTAGCATCCCTAATTTGTGTGTTATTTTATATTTTCTCTCCTATAACGGAACCAGTTACTTTTAAAAGTGGATTCTTTTATTTCCTTTCACTTAATTTCTTTGCATAATTCTTCATTTTACTCGTTAATCCTATTAAAGCAGGTAACAATATTGGCATCACAATAATAGCTAATAGTAACAGTGCAACACCAACAACGGATGCTACTTGTATAAGCGTTAATACACCTGAAGGGATTAATGCAGCAAATGTACCTCCTAAAATAAGTGCTGCTGATAATACGACTCCTCCAATATGACGAGAAGCAGTTACAATTTTCGTCGCTGGGTCCCCTTCTAACTCATTGTATCTCATCATTACAAAAATACTATAATCCACTCCTAAAGCGACTATCATTATGAAACTAAAGAACGGAACATTCCAGCTTAATGAATCTACATGTAAAACATGCGTACTAATTTGTTCACTTATCCCTAATGATGCAAAGTACGCTAATAGTAACGATCCAATAATAAAGATGGTATTTAATAATGAACGTGTAATCATCATTAATACAATCGCGATTCCAATTAACATAATTGTAGCTGTACGTAAGAAGTCTTGCCCTGTTACTTCTTTTAAATCAACGTTTCTAGCTGTCGTTCCTCCAATTGCTGTTTTCGCATGATTTAATTCCGTCCCCTTCAAAGTACCATCTATCGTTTTATTGATTTCTTGAATAACTGGCATCGCTTCTTTTGAATACGGATTTACGTCTAAAATGATTGTCATTTTAGCAGTCTTTCTATCATGTGACATGTACGTATTCAAAGCTTTTTGGAAATCTTCTCCCTCCAAAACTTCTTTTGGAATATAGAATTTCTCAGAGCTTTTTGATTCATTTAGTTCTCCTAAATATTTCTGAGCATCCCCTAGGCCGTTACTTACCTTTTCAAGGCCTTCTGTACTTTTAGATAGTCCTGATTGTAATTGCCCCATCTGTTCTTGCAAGTCTTTCAGTCCGGTTAATAGCTGGCCTTGCCCATCGTTTATTTTCGTTAATCCGGTTTGTAATTCAGATGACTTGTTCACAATTTGTTTTGAACCTGAAGCACCTTCATTTAATCCATTTTTAAGATCAGCTGCTCCTTTTTGTAACTTAGTAACTCCGTTGCTCATTTCTTTTAAGCCATTATCCACTTTCAATAACGATTGATTCGCTTCTTTAAATGATCCCATCGCCGCATTGTGTTGCGTTGCTAATTGATTTAATTCATTTGAAAGCCCACCTAATTGCTTTTGAGCCTCTTTAGCAATTCCTATCGTCTGCAGAATGTTAGAGTCATTTGCTAATTCTGGTTTCGTTTGAATGAAATTGGTCATTAACATTTCAATTTGTTCATAACCTTTCTTCGCACCGTCAATCGCTTGAGAAATACTTCCGAAATATTGATCGTAAGAACTTAAACCTTTTTCTAACTGCGTATAGCCAGCATGAAGTTGTGAAGCTGCATGAGATAATATACTTATATTTTCATTTACTGAAGTTAACCCACTCTCAATTTGCTGCGCACCTTTTGCTCCATCATTTATGCCATTAGATAGTTGATTTAAAGCTGTTCCTAATGCCGATACACCATTCTTCGCTTCATTTGTTCCATCAATTAACTTTTGAACGTTTGCAAGACTATTTGAGTCCTTATTACCCATCTTATCTTTCGCAGTAGTTAATCCATCATTAATTTCCTTTATACCACCATTGGCATCTCCTAAACCTGTATTTAGTTCACCAGCTTGTTTATTTATATATAGTTCTTTAATCCTATCACCAGTTGGACGTGTCGGTGCATATACTTCTGAAACACCTTTCACTTTCAAAATCTTATCAGTTAGTTCATCTAAAGTTTGAAGTGAACTCGCCTCATCTAACTTGTTATTCGATTGAATGACTAACGTACTTGGTGAAGAAAAACCAGGTGGAAAATGTTCTTCTATTACGTTAATCCCCATTTTCGACTCATATTTATTGTCTACTTCAAATAAATCATTGTAATTAAGTGTATTAGAATACTTTAATATGAAAGGAATCGATATCACAAATACAATAATTAAAGCTACAAATGGTCTTACTACTGAGTTTTTCGCAAAGAATCCCCATAGACGACTGTCTTCATGACCTTTAAATGTTTTAACGGGATAAAACATCCCTTTTCCTAAAAGCACCATGAAAAACGGATTTAACGTAGTTAATACTAGTAATAAAACTGCGACACCGATTGCTACCGCTGAAGTAGATTGATATAATTTAAAACTCGCTAAAGCAAGAGATGCAAAACCAATTAGCACTGCTATCCCGCTATATAAAACGGTTTTCCCTGCCGATTTAAATGTTTCTTTCGTAGCCAAAAATGCGTTTTCTTGTTTACTTAATTCTTCTTTAAATCTTGTAAATAATAAAATATTATAGTCTGTTCCAACCCCAAACAGGACAACAACGACAAACACTTGCGTAAAGTTAGAAAACGGAAAATTAAATTGATCTACTAAATGGGCAATAATCCCCATTGAAACTAAATATGATACCCCAACAGTAAGAAGAGAAACGATTGGAACAATAGGTGAACGGAATACAATGATTAATATTACAAGAATGAAAATAATTGAAATAACTTCAGTCTTTTTCACTCCCTCTTGAGAGGATGTAAGAAAATCACCCGCGATTAAGTCACTTCCTGTTAAGTACGTTGTTACCTCTTTCGTTTTCACTTTATTATGAAGATTATTTGTAACTTTCGATATTTCACCATGCTTTTTATCTATCGATATTTGCGTTAAAATAGTCGTTTTATCTTTAGAAACTAATTGTTTCTCTAAGTCTTTATTATCTAAATGTGAAACAATTTCTTTAATTCCTAATTGTTCTTTTTCATTTTGCAAAACGTTGATTGTTTTTGTTATTTCCTCTTTTTGTTCAGTCGTTAAAGCTGTGTTACTACCACTATTAAAAACTGCTATAATCTCATACTTTTCTGTCCCGTCTTTATTCATTTCTTTTATCATTTTGTCAGCAATACTACTTTGTTCTGTATTAGGAATCGTAATGTGCCCTTTTTCTTTCACTAATTTATCCATATTAGGCATCGTAACGATCATTGTAATAGTAATAACTATCCACAATAGAAAAGATAAACTTCTCCAATTTTTCAGCTTGCTCATTTGCATCATCTCCCGCGATTAAAATTTCATGTTAGTTGCGGAATGAATATTCATTCCTGCCATTTTAAAATGCCATTTCGGAATGAACGTTCATTCCTATTACTCTATTACATTGTTTTATAAACTCTATTAAACTACTTTTTCGGAATGAATGTTCATTCCTTTAGTTACACAAATACCCTCTCCTACTCTCATTTTTTAATTCTATTCAGGAATGAATATTCATTCCTGTCCTTATAAAGCTATAGAATCAAATGATTCTTATAGCGTTCCAAGAGCTTTCTTCCAATTCTTTTACTAATTCTTTTGAGTACTCTAATTGCCCTGTTGCAATTACTTTAATTAATTTTTCTAACGGTTGATATACAATAATAATTAAAGCAACTGGAGGTAACGGACGGAGTAAGCCTTTTACAATCCCATCTTCTATAATATTCATAAAGAAGCCTATAAAATCATCAAATATTTTCTTGCTTTGTTCATCAAGAAAATAACTATCACAGTGAGAATTTGTAAACAGAAAAGCATCCACATTATTTCTCGCAAATTCAAATAAACGGTTATACGTATGACTAAACTGTTCACGAATATTTGCTTCAACAGGAAAATCCGTTTTTATCATTTCAGAAAGCTGTAACATACTTTTTGAAAATAATGAGTTAACAAGCGCCTCTTTATTTTCAAAATAGCGATAAATAGTACCCGCACCGACTTTTGCCTTTTCAGCGATCATTGGAATTGTCGTACCATCGTAACCACGCTCCGCAAAAAGTTGCATGGCAGCATCAAAAATATCCTCTTGTTTGTTTTTAGCCATTTTTTCCACCTCTATTTTCAGGAATGAAAATTCATTCCGTTTTTAATTATAAATTACAGAAAATAAAAGTCAAGTGTGTGACTACGTATAGTTGTAATTTTATTCCCTTATTTGTGAATAAAATTATATCAGCGATTTTCAGGATATATCAACTTACCGACAAAAACCAACACCCAAAGAGAAAGCTGTCCCAAAATTTGATTTTGGACAGCCCTATTTTTTAAAAGAAATCATAAATAAAGGCTTCTCGTACCGGAACTATTTTCTCAAACGCTCGTATTTCCTCTTCGCTTCCGTTAATTAATTCAAGTTCATTTAGTTCTAATGGGCGTTTGTATCCAAGCAATATTGTAGATAGTGCATTTATATCTAGCTTGATCCCTTTATCCATTGGTTCTTCTATAATTGTTATTTCATAATTTGCAAGTCTCACCGATACATTATTCCACGGTGCAAATGAATCTGTAATATGTAAAATTATTTCTTGTTGTATATTGTTCCAGTTTAACTCATACTGTTTTAAGAACTGCTCTACATCTACAATTCTTCCCATAAAATATGGTTTTATTTCTGTTTTCACACGTGGTTCTTGCAATGTATATAACAACTGTTCGTTTTCACTTACTGTCATTTCAAGTTCTTTAATCATAGAATCATGTTGGCAAATAAAGTTCCATAGACCATTTCGTGCTTCATTATGCAGTGGTACGAATTCTTCTACAGTCATTTTAGATTTTTCTATTTTATATAACATGTAACCTGCTGCAGTTTTATTTTCATCGTAGTAAATTGCTAATGTTAAATCATCATAAACTGCTTGTAACCACCATTTTTCATTGCGAACTAGCATACCAGAAAAACGTTCTGCAAATGTTTCATAAAGCTTCTCGACTTCTTCTGAGTGATTTTCTTTATTGAAACGTTTCACAGTACCATTCACTTGTTTTTTCATAACTAAATCACTCTTTGTCATATGACATACAAGAAGATTCGCACAAAGTTCCCAGCCATATTTACGGTAAAATGCAACAGCAAATGGATGTAACATCGATACTGTATATCCGTCTTTTTTCATCGTTTGAAGTGAATGTTGAAGTAATTCTTTCACATATCCGCTTCTTCTATACTCTGGATACGTTGCTACCCCTGCAACGCCACCCATTTTAAATTTTTCTTTTCCTATGTATATATGAAACGGAATAAGGTGTAGTTTTGCCGCTAAGTCATTACCTTCCATAATACCGTACACTTCATGACTTTCCTTCATTCTTGTAAGTTGCTGCTGCAATCGATCCTCTTCAACTTTATATTGAAAAGCGTATTCTGATAAGCGTAATGCTTCTCTAAATTTATCTTCTGTTAATCGTATAACATTCATATATTTCTCCTCCCTCCTTTATTTGAATTGTACCATAATTCTAAACGTTACAGTTCGGTGAATGAAATTATACTAGCTTATTAACAAACATCCAATATGAAAAAGCAGATACATCTCGTATCTGCTTCTCATCACTTTATTTAGCTAACTTTTGAAGTTCTTCGAAGAATGTAGGGTATGATACACCAACTGCTTCTGCATCTTCAATTGTTGTTTTTCCTTTTGCAATACATCCCGCAATCGCAAGCATCATTCCGATGCGGTGATCACCATAGCTATTAACTGTATTACCTTTTAGAGCTGATTTCCCGTAAATAATCATCCCGTCGTCAGTTGCCTCTATGCGAGCACCAAGTTTTGTTAATTCCGCTACGACTGTATCAATACGGTTCGTTTCTTTTACTTTTAATTCGTGTGCATCTTTAATTACTGTAATTCCTTCTGCTTGCGTTGCCGCTAAAGCGATAACAGGAATTTCATCAATTAATCTAGGGATAATATCTCCGCCGATTTCGATTCCTTTTAATGAAGATGTTTCAATTGTAATGTTTGCAGCTGGTTCTGATGCTCCTTCGTTAATTGGCTCTACAGTGAACGTAGCACCCATTTTCTCTAAAACATCAATAATACCTGTACGAGTTGGATTCATTCCTACATTTTGTAATACTAGTTTACTATTTGGAATAATTGCACCTGCTACTAAGAAAAATGCAGCTGATGATACGTCACCTGGTACTTGAACATCTGTCGCTGTTAACTTTTGTCCACCTGCTAGTTTCACTGTCTTTCCTTCGCGAGTTACTTTAACGCCAAATGCTTCGAGCATTCTTTCCGTATGATCGCGTGAAATATGTGGTTCTGTAACAGCTGTTACACCTTCTGCACGAAGTCCTGCAAGTAAAATAGCTGACTTTACTTGTGCGCTTGCTACCGGCGAAGTGTATTCAATTGCTTTTAAATCTCCACCACGTATTGTTAGCGGTGTAAACGTTCCTTCTTCGCGCCCATCAATGTTCGCACCCATTTGTTTTAATGGATTTGTTACACGTTTCATCGGTCTTTTTGCAATAGATGCATCACCTTGTACGCAAGAGAAAAATGGTGTATTTGCCAAAATTCCTGACATTAAACGTATAGTTGTACCCGAATTACCAACATCTAATACAGCTTTCGGTTCTTGTAAACCTTCTAATCCTTTACCAACTACAGTGACTTCATCACCGTTTTGCACGATGTCTACTCCCATTTCTTTAAAACAAGAAATTGTACTTAAACAATCTGCACCGGGCAAGAAACCTTTAATTGTTGTTTTTCCTTCTGCAATCGCACCGAACATGACAGCACGGTGAGAAATTGATTTATCTCCTGGAATTGTAATGTTGCCATTTAATCCGTTAGTAACAGGTTGAATTGTTCTTTCCTTCACGTTTTCACCTTCTCATTTAAATTGTTTCATAAGTTTGGTATTTTTCTTCTCCAAGTGCGAGTTTCGCTTGCATACGATCTTCTTCTCTTTGGAAGCTAATACGTAATACTCCAAGTAATCCTTCACGCGCTTCTAATATTTGCAAGTTCGTAATACTAATTTCTTCGCGCGCTAAAATACTTGTAATGTGAGCCAATGCCCCTACTTTATCTAAAACATCGACGTATAAGTCGTGATAGGCAGGAATCGCCCCTCTCTTTCTTACCGGTAAAGAGTCACGGTATTCTTTCGCGTCTGCAAAATAGCTTTGAATCTCGCCTGCATCTCCGCTAGAAACTGTATCATATAAATCTTCCATTTCAGAGATCCACTCTTTTAATAATACCATTAAATGCTCTCGATTTTGCTTAACAATATCACTCCACATTTTCGGACTACTAGATGCGATACGTGTAATGTCTTTGAAACCTCCAGCAGCTAGCTGATGAATGAGCGGATTATCTCCTGCATGTTTCTCCACTTGCTTTACTAATCCAGCTGCAATAAGATGCGGGAAATGACTTACAATTCCTGTTACATAATCGTGTTCTTCTGTGTTTAAAACAAGGAAATGTGACCCTGTTCCTTTTAACCAATCTTTCAACTCTTCCACATCTTCATTTGGCACGTGATGCATCGGTGTTAAAATGTAAAATGCATTTTCAAATAAATGCGCTTTTGCACTTTCAACGCCCGTTTTATGAGAACCTGCCATCGGATGTCCACCAATGAAAGAAATTTCCTTTGAAAACAAAGCTTCCGCTTCATTCATAATTGTTCCTTTTGTACTACCAACATCGGTTACGATAACATCTTCTCGTAAACGAAATGACGCTAATTTGTGTAATAACTTCTTCGTTTCTTCAACTGGAGAAGCAAAAATAATTAGATGTGCCTCTTCACATGCATGTTGTAAATTTACTGCTATTTCATCTACTACGTGTAATTCTTTTGCACGCTCTACTTGTTCTTGAAATATATCATAACCTGTTATCGTTACATCGTGCTCTTTCTTAATTGCTAATGCGAGAGAGCCTCCGATTAAACCAGTTCCAATTAATACTACCTTCTTACGCATTTGCCTCATCTCGAGACTTTCTTTTTTTATTTTCAAAGTGTTGTTTTAACACTGAAATCACTCCTTCATTTTGCTCCCTTGTTCCGACTGTAATACGGACACCATTTGGGAACGGCCGAATAATAAATCCTGCATGTGCACAAGCTTCATAAATCTCTCCAGTATTCTCAACTGGTAAGAAGATGAAATTTGTTTGCGATGGATAAAATGGAATATCATTTTCCTTACAAAAGCTCTCGTATTGTTGTAATCCTTCTGTATTTACACGAACTATTTCTTCAATAAACTCGTCATCACCAAAAGCAATCGTCGCTGCTTTTTGCGCTAATGAAGATACGTTAAATGGCAAACGTACGACATTTAATTTCTCAATTAACTCTTCCTGTCCAATCGCATATCCTACGCGGAAAGAAGCTAATCCGTACGCTTTGGAAAATGTTCTAAGCACAAGAATATTTTTATGCTTTTCTAAAAGCGGTAATGTCTCTGGGAAATCTTTTGCTGTTACGTATTCATAGTACGCTTCATCAATGACAATTAACGTATTTTCACTAATCCCTTCAATGAATTGAGTCAATTTTCGGTCATTCACATATGTGCCTGTCGGATTATTTGGATTACAAATCCATACGATTTTCGTATTATTATTTACCGCTGACGAAATTTCGTCTAAATCGTATACACCGTTATTTAGTGGAACTTCTTTCACTTCACAGCCTTCAATAATCGCATGATGACGGTACTGCGGGAATGTTGCACCTGCCGTTACGATGTTATCTCCTGCTTTAAGTGCTGCACGACTTATGATTTGAATGACTTCATCTAAACCACTACCGCAAAGTACTTGTTCCATTTGTACTTGTAATTTATTTGCAATTGTTTGACGGAGCGTTGTCGCACCTCCGTCAGGATATAAAGCATGATCCAACCACGATTTTTGCAACTCATCTAAAACACGTGGTGAACAGCCGAATGGATTTTCATTCGATGCTAATTTCACAAATGCATGATCTCCGTACACTTCTTTCATTTGTTCAGGTGATTTACCTGGTTTATATGGTTGTAATGATGATAGTTGATCTTTTACTTGCATGTTAAAACCACCTTTTTATTAAAATTCTTTTGCGTATTTATTATGTTGCGTAATGTTTTGTTGAATTAACTCCATACGATCTTTTCCGAATTGTTCGACTAGAGCATGTGCAAGTTCCCATGCTACAACGGATTCAGCTACTACACCTGCTGCTGGTACTGCACAGCTATCAGACCTTTCAATACTCGCTTGAAATGCTTCTTTCGTATCAATATCAACACTTGCTAACGGTTTGTATAATGTAGGTATTGGTTTCATTACACCTCTTACGACAATTGGCATTCCCGTTGTCATACCGCCTTCTAAACCACCGGCATTATTCGTTTTTCTCGTGTATCCTTGTTCTTCATCCCATAAAATTTCATCGTGCACTTTACTTCCTGGATGTCTTGCTGCTTCAAAACCAACGCCAATTTCAGCACCTTTAAATGCATTAATGCTCATAATTGCACCAGCAAGTTTTGCATCTAATTTACGATCGTAATGAACGTAACTACCAACGCCAATCGGCATTCCTTCTGCAATGACTTCTACAATGCCTCCTATTGAATCTCCGCTACTTTTTGCATGATCAATTGCATTCATCATCTCTTGTTCTACTTCTTTATCTAAACATCGAACTGGTGAGTTTTCAGTAATCGTTTGAATTTCTTCAATTGACAAGTTAGAAATATGTTTTGCTTTTACTCCACCGATTTCAAGTACATGCCCTGCAATTTCTACGCCTAATTCTTTTAAAATTTGTTTCGCAACTGCTCCAGCTGCAACCCTTACTGTCGTTTCTCTTGCAGACGAGCGCTCTAGTACGTTTCTTATATCACGGTGACCGTATTTAATTGCTCCATTTAAATCCGCATGTCCTGGACGTGGCTTCGTAATTGTACGTTTCATGTCTTTACTTTCTTTTTCCGAAATTGGCTCTGCCCCCATTACTTTCGTCCAATGTTTGAAATCATCATTTTTTACGATTAACGTAATTGGTGAGCCAAGTGTCATCCCATGACGAACACCACTTACAATTTCAACTGTATCCGTTTCAATTTGCATACGTCTTCCGCGTCCGTGCCCTTTTTGCCTTCTTAATAATTCTTTATTTATATGTTCCGCCGCCAGCGTTAAACCTGCTGGTACACCTTCTAAAATAACTGTTAACTGCGGTCCATGTGATTCTCCAGCTGTAATGTATCTCATTTCTCTTGCCCCTTTACTATTTTTTTGTACAAAAAAGTCCCTACTGAGCGCTCAGTAGGGACGATGTTTATCGCGGTACCACCCTAGTTATAGACTTCTTTCGTCTACCTCTCTTCTTTAACGATCGTAAGACCGTCTTTTCCTCCAAAATTTGGCGAAAAAGATGCTCCAAGGCTGTAATTCATGCTTACCTTTGTACTGATTCACACCGACCATCAGCTCTCTTTAACAGGGAGATAAGCACTACTGTTTCCTCTTCAGCGCATATATGATATGGAATTAAGATAATTTATTTTTGAATCCTTTTAACTCTTCCATGAATTTATGGAATTCTGGAATATCCATTTGTTGTGCAGAATCTGATAATGCAACTGCTGGGTCTGGGTGTACTTCAGCCATTACTGCATCTGCGCCAATTGCAAGTGCTGCTTTTGCTGTTGGTAATAATAAATCTCTACGTCCAGTTGAATGCGTTACGTCAACAACAACTGGTAAATGTGTTTCTTTCTTTAAAATCGGTACTGCTGAAATGTCTAATGTGTTACGTGTCGCTCTTTCGTATGTGCGGATACCGCGCTCACAAAGAATAATTTGGTCGTTACCTTGTGCAATGATGTATTCCGCTGCATTAATGAACTCATCAATTGTTGCTGCTAATCCACGTTTTAATAATACTGGCTTGTTAACTTTACCTACAGCTCGTAGTAAATCGAAGTTTTGCATGTTACGTGCACCAACTTGAATTACATCAACGTAGTCTAATGCCATTTCAACATCGTTCGGATTTAAAATTTCACTAATAATCGCTAAGTCGAACTCATCTGCTACTTGGCGTAAGATTTGTAATCCTTCTACTCCTAAACCTTGGAAATCGTATGGAGATGTTCTCGGTTTGAAAGCACCACCGCGCATTAATTTTAAGCCTTGGTCTTTCATCGCTTGCCCTACTTGGCGAACTTGCTCTAAGCTTTCTACCGCACAAGGTCCCATAATGAACGTTTGTGTTCCGTTACCAATCAATTCACCTTTTACGTCAACAATTGTGTTTTCTTGTTTCTTTTTACGTGATACTAGTAATGCTTTACGGTTATCATCTTCTTGTAATTCTAAGCTAGCTTTGAAGATTGTTTTGAAAATATGTTGAACCGTTGATGTTTCGAATGGTCCTTCGTTATTCTCTGCGATCATATCAAGTACTTCACGCTCACGTACTGGATCAAAACGTTTCGTACCTTGTACTTGCTTTTGCTCCCCAATTTTTTGAACGATTTCACCACGTTTGTTTAAAAGGTGTAATAGTTGTAAGTTAATTTCATCTACCTGTTTACGTAATTGATCTAATTCATGATTTGCCATTTGGAAATCCTCCTCTAATGTTTTAAAAGTTATAGTGAGAGAATGAAAAATTCTCTATTTTCTGAACTGGTCAATTATACAAATTTAAAGTGGAATCGATCCCTCTTCTTATTTTAAACTAATAATTAGTACAAAGACACTATCTACTAATTAAAAACCCACTTTTTTGTACAAAAAATCCCTACTGATTCAATCAGTAGGGACGATATTTATCGCGGTACCACCCTAGTTGTAGACTTCTTTCGTCTACCTCTCTTCATTGTTAACGATCATCTGACCGTCTTTCCCTTCATAAAGACAATGCTATCTTTACTACGAAAAAGATGCTCTAGGACTGTAATTCGCTCTTGTTTTTGTACTGGTTCACACCAACCACCAGCTCTCTGTTACAGGGAAACAACAACTACTGCTTTTCCTTTCAACGCATACATATTTAATTTTCAAGTTGGGCCACTAAAATACAAAAAGTCCCTACTGAATAAATCAGTAGGGACGATATTTATCGCGGTACCACCCTAGTTGTAGACTATCTTTCCGTCTACCTCTCTTCACTGTTAACGATCAATTGACCGCTTTTTCTTCATAAAGACAATACTATCTTTACTACGAAAAAGATGCTCCAAGACTGTAATTCATGATTATCCCTGTACTGGTTCACACCAACCACCAGCTCTCTGTTACAGTAAGACTAACCACTACTGTGATCTCTTCATTGCACTTTGTTTATTCAAATGTTTTTTGAAATTGAATAAGTATGATTCGTATTATAGAACGCTTTTCAAAACACTGTCAACAACTTTTTATATATTTTTTAAAATTCCACTTTCGCCCTACATTTCTTCTTGTAAATTCTCCATAACAATTCCGATGCGAATTATCTCATTATCTATTGCATTTATTACACATTTTTCTACTTTATACCCGATTAATAATTCTTTTATTTGAATGATTTCCGTTTCAAGTAAATCCGCTTCCTGAAGCGTTTGCAGTAAAGTAAAAAATACGTTTGCATACAACTCTTTATACATTTTTATACTCTCTGTCTTCTCAAGTATTTCATTGAATAACTGTTTTAACTCCGTTTGATTTCCCTTTCCACCTACGTCCGAAAATGATTTACAAATTATCGATAACCCTCTTTCTACTATTTCATCCATAAATAAAATAATACGTAAAAGCATTACATATTCTCTAGCTGTGATTTCACCCATTTTCGGTCGTTCTCGCAAAAATATACTGAGCCAAGCTGCCCAAAATTTTTGTTGCTCTTTTGCGCTTAACGTTTTGACGTAATAGCATAAAAACTGCATAAACTTAATTTTATTTTCTTCATTTTCTCGTATAAGTAAAGGGTATAACCAGTCTGTTTTTTGTTCCCAATACAGTACACATTTAATAAATACAAAACTGAGCCATTTTAAGAAAGCTTCCCTCGTATGCGGATGTAATACTTCTAAATGTTCTACTGCATACTTAATAAATCGCTTCATTTCTGTAAATAAAGGTAAATTTATTTGCGTGTAACATAAGCCGGCCCATGCATATTTCGTAATCTCATTTTCCTTCTTTAACTCTAAGTACGGTAACAAATATTTTCGGCACCATTGTTTCTCAATATGATAAAGAAATGTAATATCCGCTACTAAACGCGCTAACATAAAATTTGTCCGTTCTGTACTAATTCTTACTTGTTCTTCAAATAAAAATAAATATTCATACACATTACGATCGTATAAATGATCATATGATAACAGTTTTAATAATACAGCTGTCATTTTCCCAACAGGATGCTGAATCGATTCATTGTAAAAATCTTGTTTTCCAAGCTTAAAATCCGTGTCACTTTTCATTACTTGAGGGAATACTGAAAAAGCAAACCGTTTTACATTGCGTATACTATTTTCCTCTAACTCTTCTAACCGATTGCTAATTTCATATAGAAAGCTACTAATTAACCAATGAAATGCAGTATTTCTAACGAATTTCTGCAACAGAGGAATAACTTTTTGTATTTGTTCATTTGTCAGTCCTCGGTTATTTCGCCACTCTCTAATACAAACAAACCAAACTTCATTACTTATTTCGTGCATACCTACTAATTGATAAGCAAATGAAATACTCCATTCTGTATTCAATTTACATGCTTTCGATAACATCTCTAAAAAATGACGTTGTTCAAACACACCATCTTGAGAGAATTGGCGAACTTGTTTCATAATTTCTTCATCTTTCAGCTGTAATAATCCATCAGCAGTTACATTACAAGTAATACTTTGTTCTGTCGTCTCTCTCTTTTTTACACTGTATCGATCAGAATGAAAGTGTGGATGTTTTTGCTTCATTAACTCATAACCTTTTGCTGTAGATGGGCTATTCGAATCACACGTGAATAATAAATCTAACAGTAAACAAACATCAAATGCCCTCTCCTCTGCAAGGTTCTTTAATACAATTTGAATGACTTCTTCCTTTGTTTTTTCTAAAGAGAGTGCGTAATGATTTTTTATAAGTTGAAAAACTTCTTGTTTATACGTGACATCTAAAAGAATTTCTTCCTGTAACAACCATTTCATCTTCTCATCGGCGCTTACAAATATATTTTTATTCATCGCATCAATGGCAATTCGATTTTGAAGTATGCTGCTTGCTTCTATCATTTCAGTAATATAATAATTTGCTTTTTTCTCATTGTTTTCACATAAATAGGCTAAACACTCTTTTACAATTTGAATTAAAAACGCAAGATCATTTTGCTGAAACTCTTTTTCCACATTTTCCTTATCCCTTTTTTTCAGTGCCGTTTGCCTTAGTGATAACATCCGCAACTTCTCTATTCCCATCATCATAATTGGAACGGCGTAATAAGAAATATGCGGTTTCATCTTTTCATTCCAAATTTTCTCCACATAAGAAAATGTAGACACGGGTAAACGACTCGACTCCTCAAGTTCTATTGATTCTTGCGTATTATCATTTCCCCACTTTCTTTCACGCTTCAATTTAAGTTTTCCGTCCAAAATAAACGTTAATAACAATAAAGCGATTTCTTTATGCTCAGGAAAAGAACATTTTTGCAGTAAGTAAGAAATTGTTTCGATCGATTTACTATCTTTTTCAGCTGTTTCTAATAAAAGCAGTGTCCACCGTGCAAACAACAATGGGTCCATCTCGATTTTCGTCTCACTTAAGTAACTACAAATTGTTCTCCATAATAACGGAGATAGTTTAGATTGATTTTTAAAAATTAATTGAAATAATTCTTTTTGGTGACTAAAAAGAAATTGTTCCACTAACCATTTTGCAAGTAATTCATCTACCTCGTTATAATTTGATGTAATTAAAAATAAATTTTGTAATTTCCCTTCCGCTTCAAGCCATTCCACCCACTCATAATCATGAGCAAATTCAACGAAGTAGCGGACTGTTTCAATTTTTTTAATAGATTGTTTTATGTATGATAATTGTTCCTGCTCTACAGAAGGTGGAACTGTTACTATGTCACGAATGCGCATTCGTTTTGTAATATAATTATCACCCATTAACTCCGCCCATCGTTTTACTGCTTTAACGAGCGACTGATGATTATTACCTTTATTCGGATATACAATCGGCCGTATTCCTAAATGCTCCCAATGATATGTATTTTCTCCTTGTGCGACAAATGCATAACGCCTTGTACTTGGTGGTAAACCAGTTGCTAAATATTTCATTACTGGATCATTATGGCTATATCCAACGAACAAAACGGTATAATTCGAGAATAAATCAACTAAAAATCTTCTCGCCCATCCTTCCGTCAAGTAAGCCCTTCCAAAATCACCATCTGTTAAAATTAATGCTTCTTTCTCTTGTTCTATATTGCCATGTATGTAAGCGAGTCCTTTAAACGCTCTACCTGTAGGTAACGCAGGTGCGTAATATACGTTTAATTCTCTATTCATTTCTTTTATCGCAGTTGTAAAATGTCGATCAAAATTTGTCGTTACAATACGAACTTCCGTGTCTAAAGGAAACAACCTCGGAATTGCATAATGAAGCGGATTCGGTTTTGACTTTTCTATATGAACTAGATCTCTTGCAACTTGATGTACATCTTTTGATTTCGCAATTTTACCAAGATAATAATCATGTGGTTCTGTTATTTCACGTTTTTCTACATATAACGTTTTCGCAATTTCATCAACAAGATCATCAAAATTCGGTAAGTTTGATTTCCCTTTCATAGAAACTCCCGCTCCAACAAATAGTACTAACTTTCCTTGTTCAAGATGATCAATTAACTCGTCTGGAATTTCTACTTCTGAAGTAATCCACACCCAGGATTCCCCCTTACCTAAAAATGTCATATACTCTCATTTTACTATAACATTTTTTCTTTGTTTTTTTAATATTTAGACAAAGATTGAACATGAAAAAGTTTTATATAAATATATTCGTTACAATGTATGAACTCCTAAATTTATTGTAAAACTATGTATAAATCGGAGGTGTAAATATTGAATGGTTTTACTGTAGTGCTTATCAAGTTTATATCGTGCATTATCGCATTTAGTATTGGACTCGCTTTATTTTTCCCTGCAACGTTCGTCCAAATTATTTCATTTAGTCTCTTTGTAACAATCGTATCTTATATGTTCGTTGATAAAATCATATTAAATCGAATCGGCAATACTGGTGCCATTATGTCGGATTTCTTACTAACATATTTAAGCGTATGGATTTTCGGTAATATTTTATTAGACAACTATATGCAAATTGCATGGGGAAGCATCCTTTCCGCAATTGTCTTCACATTATCAGAAGTAATCGTTCATCGCTTCTCTAACTCCCACACAAGGCACCACAACGATAATATTCATATTAATCGCCGCTTTGCATATGGTACAGAGTTTGCTGAAGAGCAGAATATATTGGATAAAGATAAGAAGAAGTAATATTTTGATGCAGGAGCGCCCTTTTTAATTATGTGGTGCTCCTTTTTTGTGTTTTTATTATGGTACGTGAAATTATATCGACGTTTTTTCAAATATATCAACGATTATTTCAATATATCGACGTTTCGACAAAGGATATCGACTTACCGACACTATTTGACATGATTTCCTCTAATAAAGTGAAACTTTAATCAGTGGGGGTTTTCTTCATCCCCCACTGATTATCAGCCCTCACCAATCGGACTTTTATGGACAGTTGATCCCCCACCTAACCTCTTTGCTTTCGCTGCATTTTGAGGTGGGGGTCTTACTGCCCATTAAAGTCGGATAAAAAACTGCCTCTTATTTAGAGACAGTTTCTTTCAAATCTTTTAATGTAATGACATCAGCAAACGCTCCAAACACTACGTTATGATGCTTCACAATGTCTTCAGCACGTAACACCTCTGTATCAAACGTACTATGTGCATCGCTCACTAACGTTACTTTATACCCTTCACTAAACGCCCTGCGAGTTGTCGTATCCACACAATACTGCGTTTGCATTCCTGAAATGATAACATGATCGATTCCCTTGTCTTGCAATACTTCTTTTAGGTCCGTCTTGTGGAATGAATCTGGGGTCGTTTTTTCAACAACACAATCCCCTTCTAGTGGAGCGATTGCCTTATGAATCTTCCACCCCTCTGTACCCTTTTCTAACGGATGATCTTTCGGTCCGTTATGTTGCACATAAATTACCGGAATATCATTTGAACGGCATTCTCCAATAAGCTCTTGCAATATTTCTAAAAACTTTTCCCCATTATGTACTGGCATTCCTGCTGTATACATACCTGCTTGCACATCGATTACGATTAATGCTTTTTTCATTTCGCGCAGCTCCCTTTGTTTGTATAGGCCTCTACATATTCATCATAATACAGTACTTCAATTACATTGGACCAATTCAAGATTGATCCAACGAAATCCTTTATATCTAATCCAGGCATTTCGTATACTTCTTCATCGTTAGCGGTTCCCGTCGCATCTTCAATAAGCGTAACTTTATAGCCTTTTTCAAAAGCAGCGATACTTGTAAATAAACAACAAAATTCCGTATTAAATCCAACGATAACAACATGATCAACTTTATGTTTCGTTAATATATCTTCAACACTTGTATCTTTAAACGCACTAGGTGTTGTCTTCTCGGCTATATAATCCGCAAACCTGGTATATTCTTCTACCAATTCACTTCCAGTTGATTCATAATACAATGTACTTTCTGGATTATCATCTCGGTGTTTTAAGAAAATAATAGGTTCATTCTCCGCTTTAAATTGTTTTAAAACATTTGCAATGAACTCTTTTTCAACAGAAAAATCCTTGCACTCTAAAATCCCCTTCTGCATATCTAATACAAGTAGCGCCTTCACTTCTATCACCTATCCTCTATACGTTTATATTCCATCATCCAACAATCTTCTAATACCCCTTCATGCAGTTCATGTTCTTTTAAAACCTTTACCTTTGTAAATCCACATTTTTCATAACACTTTATTGCACGTTCATTATTTACTTTCGGGTCCATTGCAATGGCTTCTGCCCCCGTGTTCTCCATAATATATGTAATTGCTGTCTGAACGAGTTTCGTTCCAATGCCTTTTCCCCAATAAGTCGGCTCTCCGATAAATTGATCCATTCCCCATACATATTGTGATTCTTCATAGCCATATAATGTTTTCCATTCAGAATCAATGGGGTACATTTGTATGTAACCAATTGGAGTGGTATCAAACTCTATTAAACATCTTTTTTCATAACTGTTTGGATTATGTATGAAATGATCCAGTACCATTTCTACAGATTGCGGATTATCTCGTCCTTCGTAATATTGCAGGACTTCTGGTTCTGTTAACCATTTTGAAATGATTGGTGCATCCTCTTCTTTTACGTACCGAACCGATACATTATCTTTTTGAAATAGCATATAATACCTCTTTTTAATTATTTATATTTTTCCTTTTTGTGAAATCTTTCATTGCACCTATTAATGCGTATGGTAACAATGTAATCGCAAAAAATGCTGTAAACACATTAAATTGAGGGATTTTATATGGCGTGAACCATTCTGTGAAAAATTGAGAATTTAATACTCTATTAAAAAATTCTCCGCCAGGTCTAAAGTTTGGTGCCCATGCAGTTACTTCACAAATAATAAACAGTAATTGTAAAATTATAAATGCCCCTAGATAGCGAAACCATGTCCGTTTCCAAATCGGCTGCGCCCTATTTAATTTACCTTCCATTTAACCCCCACCTTTTTTATTTGCATCCTTATTAATTATACACTTTCTACGTTTAATTTGTTAAAATTTTCTATATAATCATTCATGCTGGGGGAATTCACTATGTCTAATCCTATACATAAATCAACATTAATCATTCTTAGAGGAAACTCCGCAAGTGGTAAAACAACAATCGCAAAGCAACTACAAGAATATTTCGGACAAGGGACACTTTTAGTATCACAAGATGTTGTACGTAGAGATATGCTTAGAGTACACGATACGATGGGGAATTTATCACATGATTTACTATGTGAAATTACAAAGTATGGAAAAGGAAAATGTGAACTTGTTATTTTAGAAGGGATTTTAAACAGTCGAAGATACGGTGCTATGCTGAAAGAATTAATACATTTTTTTGAAGGAAACGCGTATACATATTACTTTGATTTATCGTTAAAAGAAACGATTCGACGACATAACACAAGGGAAAAAAGGCATGAATTTGGTGAGGATTCCCTAGAAAAATGGTATAATCCGCACGATACAATTGAAGTTGCTAGGGAAACTATTTTTACAGATCACTTCACGCAAAAAGATATATTTGATGTGATTCTTAATGATATTATGGTACGAAAATAAGACCGACAGAATATGTCGGTCTTATTTTCATTATGTTATATTCTAGATTTATTATAAAATTTTCACTTTAACAGTTTGTCTTCCCCAATTCATAGCTTTACTTTTTGAGCCCATTAAAACATCAATGCGATTACCTTTAATTGCACTTCCGGTATCTCCAGCGATTGCTTCTCCATAACCTTCTACCCATACTTTAGATCCTAAAGGAATTACTTTCGGGTCAACTGCAATAATTCTCATATTCGGATTAGCCGTTAAATCATGCCCCATCGCAGTTAAAACGCGTCCACCATATGTACCATTTTCACTTGGATCAGCAGTATATGCTGTCGCCACCACTGTTAATTCACGTTTAGCGGACTGCGTGTTATTTTTAGACTCTTCTTTTGCCTTTATTGCTTCTCGGGCTTTTGCTTCTTCCTTAGCCTTAGCTATTTCTCGTGCTTTCGCCTCTTCCTTAGCTTTGGCTATTTCTCGTGCTTTCTCTTCTTCTTTAGCCTTCGCTATTTCTTGCGCTTTTGCTTCTTCCTTGGCCTTAGCTATTTCTCGTGCTTTCTCTTCTTCTTTAGCCTTCGCTATTTCTTGCGCTTTTGCTTCTTCTTTAGCCTTTGCTATTTCTTGAGCCTTCGCTTCTTCTTGTACTTTCGCTTCTTCCTTAGGTTTTACTACTTCTTGTACTTTTGCTTCTTCCTTAGGTTTTGCTACCTCTTGTACTTTCTCTTCCTCCTTAGGTTTTGCTACTTCTTGTACTTTCTCTTCTTCCTTAGGTTTTGCTACTTCTTGTACTTTCTCTTCTTCCTTAGGCTTTACTACTTCTTGTACTTTCTCTTCTTCCTTAGGCTTTACTACTTCTTGTACTTTCTCTTCTTCCTTAGGTTTTGCTACTTCTTGTACTTTCTCTTCTTCCTTAGGCTTTACTACTTCTTGTACTTTCTCTTCTTCCTTAGGTTTTGCTACTTCTTGTACTTTTGCTTCTTCCTTAGGTTTTGCTACTTCTTGTACTTTCTCTTCTTCCTTAGGCTTTACTACTTCTTGTACTTTCTCTTCTTCCTTAGGTTTAATTGTTTCTTTTGCCTTTGTTACCTTCTGTGTTTTAGCTTCTTCCTTAGCTTTAACCATTTTTTGCACTTTCGCTACTTGCTTCGTTTTCTCGTCAGCCTTTTTTTCAACTGGTGCTGTACTAGATAAGAAAGAAACATTTACATAAGCTGTTTTTCCTTTATACTCAAATTGTAGCCATCCATCTTTTACTTGGTTCGTTGATTCAATTACATCATCTTTTTTCAGTCTGCCAAGAATTTTTGATTCTGTGTTTGCTTCCGTACGAACATTTAATAAATTTGCTGTTACATGGTAAATATCTTTTGTAAACTCCGAGCTTACAAATACTTCTTTACCATTCAACTCAATTTTTGACCAGCCATCTTCAGTATTGATGACTTTTAATTCTTGCCCATTTTTTACCTTTTCTACAACTTTTGATTCCGTAGTCGGTTTTTCACGTACGTTGAGTACATCTGCTGTTACGATCGTTTCTGCGGTAGCAGTTGTAGTAAATGCTCCCAATCCGAAAACAGTTGCTGTTGCTGCGCCAATTACTTTTTTCATATGAGCCTCCATTATATTTTTTTGAATTCTATCAAATGCTTCCATAAATTCATGGAAGTATTTGCAACAATATATTAGTACCACTTAATATATTGCTATTAAAACTCCTTACTCCAATACTATCAAATTCTTATTTCTAATTCTATATATTATAAGTTTCCTTATTTTCTATAAACGTTTTATGCCCTTCTTCACACTATATAGTTGTCGCAATTCCCGCCAAAAACAAACTGACGATTGCTAAAAATTGAGTAGTGACTATAGCCCCTCTTAAATGAAACTTATAATCTTTATATCCCTTCATCCCTTCCGTACTAGGAATAACAATAAATTTCGGAGTAATCCAGCAAAAAATTAGCCAATCAATTATAAGTAAATCTACTAAATTGAAAATCATTAAAATACCAAAAGTATGTAAGTAGGCATCAATATATAATAATTTTTCATGTTTATGTAGTATATATGTAGAAACGAAAGGAGTACCGAAAAGAATAGCGTTATATGCAATATTAAAATAAATAGTTTGTTTTTTTTCATGAATCGATTTCGGAAAAACTACTTTTTGAATATCTTTCGGATAATCCGTTAACGAAAGTCGGGGATTATAATATAAGGACCCTAAAATCATTACTGATAGTACAATAGACATCATGACACCAACGTACATCATTTGCTCAAATTGATTCATATGTGTTATTCACCCTTTTCTGTAATTACTATGTTGATCATTCACTTAATTACACATTGTATGTGCATAAACAACCAAAAATTAATAGTCGTGTTTAACACCAAATCAAAATTCTTGAAATAAAAAAATAATTTTTATAAAGTGACAGCCTAATCAGTTAAGTTAGGGCTGGTGAAAACTATGAAAATTGAACATATTGCAATATGGGTAAATAGTTTAAAATAAATGCGTACTTTCTATACAAAGTAGTTTAATGGTAAAGCCAACTCTTTATATCATAATGAAGCGAAACAATTTGAATCTTATTTTATTACGTTCGAATCTGGAACAAGACTTGAACTTATGTGTAAAAAAGGGATTGAAAACGAGCCGAACCTTATTATTATTGGCTATGCTCATATAGCTTTCTCTGTCGGTAATGAAGAACGTGTAAATGAATTAACTACAAGATTAAAAGATGATGGTTATTCTTTATTAAATGGACCGCGTTTCACTGGAGATGGCTATTACGAAAATGTAATAAGTGATCCTGAAGGTAATCAAATTGAAATTACGATTTAACGCCTCTTTTTCTTTTCTGAAAAACAAATGAAAATTGGTTTGGAGGAATATTATGCAACAGCTATATTTTACTAAATTTGAAGAAACAGATTACCTGCGGAGATTTTGAGTACATACATATAATTACAAAAAGGCAGTGCTACATATGAAGCACTGCCTTTTCTTTATTGGCATAATCCTCTTCCCTTATTCATTTACTTATAAAGTATTGTCAGTTCTTTTTTATTTTCTGTATTTCCACATTATATATTTCACGTCAAGGAGAGATATCTGAAATGAATAATCAACAAATTGAACTTACTGGTCGTATCGTTACACCTAATAGTCCTGATTATAATTCCGCTCGTGAGGAATTCAACACCTTCTTCAACAAATTCCCGTTAATCATTGTTTTTGCTCAAAATACGCAGGATGTAGTAAACGCTGTACGCTGGTCAAGGCTACATAATGTCCCTATGCGCATGCGCTCTGGACGTCATAATTATGAGGCATTATCCGTTAGCAACGCTGGTCTTGTAATTGATGTAAGTGAAATGAAGCAATTAGAAATTGATCATGATAGTGGAACTGTAACAATCGGAACTGGATGGAGGAACCTTTCTTTAACTGAAACACTTGCAGCTGAAGGATTAGTTGTGCCAAGCGGAGTTTGTCCTACTCCAGGTATTGCAGGTGTTACTTTAGGGGGTGGACATAGCATACTCTCTCGTCCGTTTGGATTAACCCTTGATCATTTACTTGAATTAGAAATGGTAGACGCAAACGGCTGTGTAATACGTGTGAACAAAAAGTGTAACTCTGATCTCTTTTGGGCTTCACGAGGTGCTGGTGGTGGAAACTTTGGAATATGTACTTCATTCAAATTTCGAACGCATAAAATTAATACAGTAGGCTTCGCAGAAATAAGCTGGGGGATATCAGATTTAAAACCCGTATTAAACTCTTGGCAAGAATACACACTACCTTGCGCTGATAAACGACTTACAACTACACTATTCATGTCTGCAGGATTAGAACCATCTCTATTAATGCAAGGAGTTTTTCTCGGTTCTGTTCAAGAATTGCAGACGCTATTACAGCCATTATTAAAAGCCGGTTCACCTTTCCAAGTAACTATCGAGGAAATTCCTTGGGCAGAAGCAGCAGCGAAAATAGCTGAGAAGCAACCAGCAACTCCTTTACCATTTAAAAGTGTTGGTCCGTATGTATATGAACTATTACCAGAAGAAGGACTATCCATTATCGATCACTTTATTAATAATACACCTCCCTTTTCCACCACCTCCGTATTTTTCCATGGATTAGGCGGTGCTGTTGCTGAGGTGCCAAATGAGGCAACTGCTTACTTTTACCGAAAAGCACTATCAAACATGTCAATATTCGCTACTTGGGAGCAACCAGAAGGTGCTGGTGGAAGTATTCGATGGGTTGAAGACTTCCGCTTAGCAATGCTTCCATTTACAAAAGGTGTCTATGTTAATACTCCTGACCTATCCATTAAAAATTGGCCAGATGCATACTTTAGTTGCAACTTTGACCGATTAATGGAAGTAAAAGCAAAATATGATCCAAAAAATGTTTTTAACTTCCCTCAAAGTATTCCGCCTTTTTAATTATTTAAATACTATTTTCAAACTGCTAAATAAACATGCATATTATATTGTTTATTTAGCAGTTTAGTATAAATATTATTTTATTTACATAACAATATTATGAAGCATAAGATATAACTCTTTTACTTCTCTTTTTATTTATAATGACTCTTCCTATATTAAAAGTAAAAGGGATAAAAAATATAATACTCCCCATTAAAAATACTAAATTATAACTACGAATAATTCCTTGCTTATATTTTTCCTTTAGTTGCTTGTAAATCTTCCCCTCCTCATCTGTTTTTAATACTATCTGTTGTTTTTTATTTATGGCTTGCAATACCTGTTCCCTTTCTAAATTTGACAAATCACTTTTTTTAATTACAGTTACTGCTTCTCTATTTACCTTCTCTTTTTCAACTAACAACTGATGATTCAGAAACATCACCAGTATAGCTACCCCAACAATACTTCCAACTGTTCTTGAAATATTACATATACTTGCAGCAACACCTGACTTTTCAATAGGCACACTTAAAACTGCCGTTGTTGTATACGGTGCTAATGTGCAGCCAGTTCCAATCCCAACAATCATTAATCGCCAAAGGTAATTCCATGTAGTAAAGTTGGAATCTATTTGACTAAATAAATATGATGCTATGATAAATGTTAGTAGACCTATACTGCCTATTAATGAACTTCCCCGCTTTGCTGCAATTGGTGTTACTATTGTTGTAACAATCATTGAAACAATCGCTAGCGTGCTAATTATTAAACCTGACTGCAATTCAGACATACCTCCTACTTGAACGAAATAAAAAGCAAGTATAAACAAAAAATTCATTAATCCCATTCCAACAAAGAATAAAGAAAAATTCGAGACTGAAAACTCTTTATTTGTGAATAACTGTAATGGCAGCATTGGATTTTCAGTTTTCTTTTCAATAATAAAAAATAATATAAAGCCTATGAGTGAGAGTATAAAAAGAAGTATTAAGCTTATCGTGCTTAAATGATTTGTATTTACTTGTATGAGTGCATATACGAGTAAGCATAGTGCAGATGCAGAAGTCATCATACCTGCCCAATCTATTTTTGAGCTTGCAGCATGATCATACGATTCCTTAATACAAAGAATCACGAAGATGAAAGATAAAATACCAACTGGTATATTAATAAAAAACACCCAACTCCAATTTAATTTGTCAGTTAAAACACCTCCAAGTGAAGGGCCAATTGCCGCTGCTAATCCCCCAAAAGCTCCCATGATGCCTCCTATCATACCTTGTTTCTCTTTCGGTACTAAATTAAGGCCTAATGGCATAGCAACTGGTACGATAACTGCGGCGGAAATTCCTTGTATTATTCTAAAAGCTACTAATGTATGAAAAGAAGTGGCTATACCACACATAAACGAACTAACAGAAAACCCCAATAAACCAATAATATACAGCTTCTTGCGACCAAACTGGTCAGCCAGACGTGCTGCAATTAATAAACACGATACAAAGGCGACATTATAACTATTAGCAATCCATGAAATTGTATCAATTGACGTATGAAATGTCTTTGTCATTTCTGGTAATGCGATATTCACAATATTTGAATCTAAAATTGCCATAAAAAAGCCTGCAATTAAAGCTATTAATGCAAATGTATTCTGCAATTCTCTCACCCCTATTCGTTTTCTTTATTTGAAATTCCATTCATAAATAAATTTACACACGTCTCTATATATTCTTCTAACTGAATTTTTTCTTCCGTTATACTAACGTTCATAATGTATAAAAACAGTTGTCCATAAAACATGTTCGCTATCAAACGATAATTACAAGGAGAAATGTGTCCCGCCTCCCCAAGTTGCTTTAAATATTTTTCTAAGTGATTCACTAGATGTGAATTTAACTCATGTAGTAATGTTTTCATTTCACTATTTTGTCTTGATTCTATTAACGCAGCCCAAATATAGTTCAGCTTTGGCAAATTGGTTTGAATATATGTTTCTGCCACTTTCGTAAGGTCCTTTTGTAAATCACCAGTAAATTGCTCTTCTATTTCCTCTAACAAGGCCACTGGTGTCGTCCGTAAAATAATACTCTCCCTAAAAAGATTTTCCTTATTTTTAAAATTACGAAATATCGTTAACTCGCTTACTCCCGCTTTTTCTGCCACTTCACGAATTGTTGTCGCTGTATAGCCCTTTTCTCCGAATAATAGCGTAGCAGCTTCCATAACTTTTTCTCGTGCTGTTAATTTCCCCATTTTTATTCCTCCATTCAATATGTAAGTAAGTAATTACTAACATATTATCACAAAAGAAAAATGAAAGTAACTAGTTACTTTCATTTTCTGGAATTTCATTATCTAATTTCTTGAAAATAAAAATTTCTCAAATATTAACAAAGCGTCTCATTCCCAAGTTTCCAGCTAAACCATCTCCCATGCCCTTCTGTTTCTCCAACCGTTTCACGATATTCGTTTCCGTTAATATAATAATCAATATGAAGGTCACGATCCCACATGTTGTTATACAGGTGGAATACATCACGTTTTGCGCCAATTTCTTGGATTTGTTTTTCTAACTTACGTTTTACTTGTTCAGGTATTTGATTGGCGACGTGTGTATGGAAAATACAGATAACAGCATCGCTACTTATTCGTTCAATAATAGATGGTAATAGGTCCACGCCGTCTCCTTCTACTAATTGAACAGATTCATTTTTTACTAAAGATGCAGCTTTGTCAAAGAGTTCAAGCCTTTCCTTATGTTCTGGCCAAACAAGTGCACGTAGCCATAAATAATCTTCGTTACTATGTAAATCATTTACATGTAAATCTAATCCGATTCTTTCTACGACAGGTGGACTTTCTTTTAAAAGTTGAGGCACATTCTCCCCTCTTATTTCAGAAGTTACATGTACATTCGAATTTATATTTCCGTATGTTTCATCTGTACCGTACGAATAGCTATATTGGTCCCAAAATAGTTGTAATCCAGAACTTGTCCCAATTTCTATTAACGCTAACGGTTTATTCACTTTGTTAAATATGTAACTGAAACTTGGATATAAGTACGCACATCGTCTTACTTCATTCGTTTGAACAAGTTTCGTTTGTAATAAAGTAATGATTTCCTCTCTGTACATTTTACAGAAATCTTTAAAATGACCAAAAGCTTGATCTAAATCTGTATTAGCATGTTCAACTAAGCTACTATAATACGTTTTTAAATGATGTTCTTTCCCTGCTAATAATAAATAATGTACTGCACCTAATAATAAGTTTGGGACTGGTTGACCTGCTTGAGCGTAGGAAGATAGTGTAAGTACTTCCTCATCTTCAGCAATTTGTATTGCTAAGTATTCATATAAGTCACTTGACCCTTTACATTCCTTTATTGAAAAATTTCGAAATAAGTTTGCGATTTGTTCTTGTGTACGCATGAGTATCCCTCCATTTAAATTTCAGAATAATCATACAATAAACAGAGCAAAAAATCCCATAAAAAGATATACTTTCTACCCGCTTTTGGATACGTAAGCTTTTTCGAGATAATTTCAAACTGTAATTTTTTTCTATTTATCACCTTAAAAGAGCTTGTTAAATAAGATTTTTGGCGAATAAAACGTTAAATAGTTTAAAATTATCAGATAACACTAGATATTTTAGTCTATTAATTATTATAATAGAGTATGAGATGGTTATACAATTGAGACAAAAAAGGTAAATACCTAGGTGGGGCCTAGGCGGTGTTTTCTTTTTACGGCTTAGACACAGTAAACACCTACTCTTTTTTGCCAATATAGGGGATGGAGAGATTATCATGAGCAACATGCAGCAAAAAACAGACGTTATCTTAATTGGTGCAGGAATTATGAGTGCAACGTTAGGCTCATTGCTAAAAGAATTAGCACCAGAATGGGAAATTAAAGTTTTTGAAAAACTCGCTAGTGCCGGGGAAGAAAGCTCTAATGAATGGAATAATGCAGGTACAGGGCATTCTGCACTATGCGAACTGAACTATACTTCCGAAAAATCTGACGGATCTATAGATATTGGTAAGGCTGTAAAAGTGAATGAACAATTCCAGCTTTCAAGACAATTTTGGGCATATCTTGTAAAAAGCAAATTAATTCGTAATCCACAAGATTTTATTATGCCTCTACCTCATATGAGTTTAGTACAAGGTGAAAAAAATGTTGAGTTTCTAAAAAACCGTTTTGAAGCGCTTTCAAAAAATCCACTGTTTCAAGGAATGGAGTTTTCCGATTCTCCTGAAACATTAAAAAAATGGCTTCCACTCATTATGGAAGGTCGTACATCTAATGAGCCTATGGCGGCAACGAAAATTGACTCTGGAACAGATGTTAACTTCGGTGCATTAACACGAATGTTGTTTGATTACTTAAAAACGAAAAATGTCGAGCTAAACTACAAACATAGTGTTGAAAACATTAAACGCACGAAAAATGGTTTGTGGGAAGTGAAAGTACACGATATGAATAGTGGTAAAATTGAGCATCACACTGCAAAATTCGTCTTTATTGGCGGCGGTGGCGGTAGCCTACCTCTACTTCAAAAAACTGGTATCCCTGAATCAAAACATATCGGTGGCTTCCCGGTAAGTGGACTATTTATGGTATGTAAAAACCAAAAAGTTGTAGAGCAGCATCATGCGAAAGTGTACGGTAAAGCTAAAGTTGGCGCTCCGCCAATGTCTGTACCTCATCTAGATACGAGATATATAGACAACAAAAAAGCATTACTGTTTGGGCCATTCGCAGGCTTCTCACCTAAATTCTTAAAAACTGGTTCAAACCTTGACTTAATTGGTTCTGTAAAACCAAATAACGTCTTAACGATGTTAGCTGCTGGTGTAAAAGAAATAGGACTAACAAAATACTTAATTCAGCAAGTTATGTTATCACACGAAAAACGTATGGAAGAATTACGCGAATTCATTCCGAACGCTAAAAGTGAAGATTGGGATATTGTAGTTGCTGGTCAGCGTGTACAAGTAATTAAAGATACTGATGCTGGCGGTAAAGGAACACTTCAATTTGGTACAGAAGTTGTTAGTGCGGCTGATGGATCAATTGCGGCGTTACTAGGTGCATCACCGGGTGCTTCTACTGCCGTTCATGTTATGCTTGAAGTATTAGAAAAATGTTTCCCAAGCCGCATGGTAGAATGGGAAGGAAAAATAAAAGAAATGATTCCTTCTTACGGCATTTCATTAACAGAGAATCCAAGATTATTCCAAGACCTTCACACTTCTACAGGTCGTACCCTTGGATTAAATGAAAAAGAAACGGTTCATAATTAATGAAGAAATAAAAACGTCCGATACATTCGGACGTTTTTTCGTTACTAGAAATTATATTTATCAATATTATCCTTCGTAAATACGACTCGCTCTGGCAGTACGATAATTCCATTCCCTTCTGCCTCATAATCATATCCTTGAATGGAGTTTGGCTCTACTTTCACTTTTCCAATGCCTTTTACTTCAAAGCTATCCCCTACTTTTAACTTCTTCCCTTTTACAACAATTTCATTTGCTACATACGTTGCAAGTGCACCTTGTTGTTTGACATCCCATAATCCGAATTGTTGTACTGTTCCTCGTTTTACATAATCACGCATAACGTTCGGTGTAGAAAATCCAGTTACCACTACTTTTTTATCCATTTTCAAGTTTTCAGCTGCTTGCGCCATTGCCGGAAGTGCCGTTGCATCTGGACAAATGATAGCGTTAATATCCGGATACGTTTTTAATATGTTCTCCCCTACTGACAAAGACTTTTGCGCATTATTTTCACCGTACTGCGTCGTTACAATTTCCCATTTCGGATATTTCTTTTTAATAATTTCTTTCGCTTTCGTTACCCATTGGTTTTGATCTGTTACTGTTGGGCTAGAATAAAAAAATGCTACTTTCCCTTTATCTCCAATTTGCTTGGAAGTCATTTCAATTAATAAGTTAGCAAGTTGGTCTGGTGTTCCTTGGCTTATATAAAAGGAACGATCTTTCGGATTCACATCAGAATCCCATGTTAATACCGTCATGCCTTTTTTCTTAGCACGTTGCAGTGACTGCGATAAACCATCAACTGAGGTAGAAGAAACCATAAGTGCATCGTAGTTTTGGTTAATGAAATTGTTTATATATTTTACTTGCCCAGAAACACTCGCTTCAGACGGTCCATCATATTTCACTTGTACGCCTAGTTTATCCCCCATCTCTTTTGCTCCTTCACCACCTGATGTAAAGAAGCCAACCCCAGTTAATTTTGGGATAAATACAAATTTCACATCATTAGCTTTTTTCTTATCTGCGGTTTGACTAGAACAAGCGATTAAGCCGATTAAACAAATGCATACGATTAATACAACCCCTAGTTTTCTCTTCATGACATTTCCCCCTTATGCAAATTCTTTCTTTTCCCCAATGTGAATTGATGTAATTTGAAATGTCTCATAATAACTGAAAGAATAAGGATAATACCAATTACTACGTTGGATTGTTCATTTGTTAAACCCGTCATTTGCAAACCATACTGCATGAGCCCAATAAAAATACTCGCCAGTACAGTACCGATAATGCTTCCTTTTCCCCCTGTAATAAGTGTCCCGCCTAATACGACTGCTGTAATGATTGGTAAAATCGTTTCACTTCCCATATCAGCACGTGCGGAACCGAAATAGGCAGTTAAGAAAGCGCCTCCTAATCCACCTCCTAACCCGGAGAGTATGTAGGCGATGATGACTACTTTTTTCGTTTTAATCCCGGTGTATTTTGCTGCATTTTCGTTCGCACCTGTTAATTTTACGTGGCGCCCGTATATGGTGCGATGAAACAATATCGTGCATAAAATCATCAATATAATTAGTAACCATAATAAATTCGGTATTCCTATAAAACTACCGTTTGCCAGTTGTACAAATGTGTCAGGTAAACCACTTATTCCTTCATACCCAGAAGCACCTGCCCCTCCTGAAATGACGAGTGCAATTCCTCCGTATAAAAACATCGTTCCGAGTGTAACAACTAGTGGTTCTACATCTGTCATTTTTATAATAAGTCCGTTTAAAGCGCCTGCTAAACAACTAATTATTAGGGCAATTATGACAGCAAACAAAATAGGTATTCCGTTCAACCAAAGTACACCGATTAAGATCGAAGTGAGACCCATTATGGAGCCGACCGATACATCAATTCCTCCTGTTACTATAACGAAAGTCATTGGTATCGCCGCAATTGCGATAAATAGGAAATCATTTGTACTAAAAAGGAGATTACTAATATTTAAGAAATCACTATTTATAAAACTAAAGAGAATGAATTCTAAAAGAAGTAATACGATTAGAACACCTTCCCATCTGTATACATACTTCATAGATTCATCCTCCTTTCTGCCTTCCACTTTTTCATAACGCTATCTAATATGACGATTAGCAATAATAAGAAACCTGAAATAGCATTATTCCAAAATGCTGGTATTTTTAAAAAGACGAGTGAGCTGCTTATCGCCTCTAAAAATATCGCTCCTAATGCAGCTCCAACTATAGAACCCGTTCCTCCTTTTAAATGAACTCCTCCTAGTACAGCAGCTGCGATAACCTGTAGTTCTATCCCAGTTCCTGTTTGATTTGGAACGAATCCGATATTCATAACAAATATGCAACCAGCGAGCGCAGCACTTATGCCTGAAATTATAAACGCATATATCTTCACTTTATTAACAGGTATACCAATAAGTCTCGCGCCATCTTCATTATCACCTACCGCATAAAAGTATCTTCCAAATGGCACTTTCCTTAAAAAGAAGTATAGTAGTAGTAAAATAATAAGAACAATCCATACAATAATCGGCAAACCAAGTATGACGATCGATGACAGTTGCTTAAAATCGTTTGGTATATCTTCAATCCACTTTCCACCTGTAAAGATTAACATCGCACCTCTAATGACCCCTAACATACCTAATGTCATAATAATGGCCGGTACCCGAAACTTCGCAACACCAATTCCATTTATAAAACCGAGAATAGCGCCAAGTAAAATAGCAGCAAGTATGGACAAAGATGCATGATATCCATCCGTTAACAACATTCCGCAAACTGCTGCGCTTAATCCCATAATTGAACCAACTGATACATCTATATTTTTCGTAAATAAGACGAACGATTGGCCAATTGCTAGCATGACTAAAATAACGCTTGATTTTATCAGTAAAGATAACGAGTTAAATTGAATAAAACTAGGGTTTATTATTCCTACAATAGCTATATACATTAGTAGTAACAGTATGATAGACGTTTCATGCATTTTTAACATGCGTTTCATTCCGCTACACCTCCGTGTGCAAGGCGTGTAACTTCATTCACACTTAGTTGTTCTTTTTCCATATAAGAAACAAATCGCCCATTTCGCATTACATATACACGGTTTACTAATTGCACAATTTCTTCAACATCGGAAGAGATTAATAATATTGCGAGTCCTTCCCTTTTCATTTTTTCTATCGTCTCATACACTTCAATCCTTGCTTTCGCATCAATTCCTCGAGTCGGTTCATCAAGAATAATAATTTTAGGATTACATGCGAGATATTTCGCAAGCACGACCTTCTGCTGATTACCTCCTGATAAAGATACTAGTTCTTCATTCATATTCTGTACAACAATTCGGAACTGTTCTATAAATGAATTAACTAAAGCGCTTTCTTTTTCTTGATTTATAAAAAAGCGATTATTTTGCTGTAAATTTGCTGCTGCAATATTTTCTTTAACAGAAGCAATTGAGAAAATGCCATTCCTCGCCCTATCCTCTGGGACATAAACCAGTCCCTTTTCTAGCCTTTTATGCAAAGAACACGCATCAATTGATTTCCCCTCTAATAAGATAGACCCTGATTTTATAGTTTTCAATCCAAATATCGCTTCTGCTAATTCAGTCCTGCCAGATCCTATAATGCCAGCAACACCTACAATCTCACCCGCATGTACAGTGAATGATATATTTTTGAATGCGTGGCTCGTTATATCGATCACTTCTAATATTTTTTTCGTCCTTGCTGTCTCTTGAACTACTTCTATTTTCTCTTTCTGTTTATACCCTTTTGGCAACAGCCCCTCCATCAGCATGTCATATGTATAGTCACATACGTCACCTTGGCTTACAATCATTCCATCACGTAGTATTGCTACTTTGTTGGCAATTTCAAAGATTTCTGGAAAGCGATGCGTAATATAAATCATCCCAATTCCTTTTTCTTGTAAACTTTTCATCAACACAAAAAGACTCTTAATTTCGTGAGTTGTTAATGTCGATGTTGGCTCATCTAAAATAAGAATCTCAGCTTCTCGTATTAATCCTCTAACAATTTCTACTAACTGTTGTTGCGCAATCGATAATGATCCTCCTAGTTCATTAAGGTTAATATCCCACCCTAGACTGTTAATCAATTGCTCAATCTGTACTCTTAATTTCTTTTTCTTTTCTGTTAACCCGATACATATATTTTCTTTAATAGTCATATGCGGAAAAATGAGCGGTTCTTGCGGTATTAAATAAATACCTTTTCGGTGTGCTTCTGACGGATTTGAAAACTGTTGCTTCGTTCCTTTTACATACATTTCTCCATCATCATACGAATATAACCCCGTTAATATTTTCATTAATGTTGATTTCCCTGCGCCATTTCCCCCAACTAAAGCGTATATATCTCCGCGCTCTACTTGTAAGTTCACTTCTTTTAATACCAGTTGATTTGAAAACGCCTTACTCATTTTATTTACTTGTAATAAAGGTACGTTCTCCACTTGATATCACCTGCCTTTATCCAGAACATTTTTTGAGAAAATGATTATTTGTTCTACTTGTTTTGTAGCATTGTATATTCCTTTTTTCATATCTAGAACAATTTTTTCTACATACTATTCATCGTTTCAACTGGAATAAACAAAATATATGGCACATATGTTTAAGCAGTGGTCAATTGTTGAAAGGGATGAAGAGTATGACTCAGCTGAACTTTGAAGAGAATTTATTAACTAAAGTCGCTTGGTACTATTATAAAGACCAATTAACACAACAGGAGATCGCTTCACTTCTTCATATTTCAAGAAATAAAGTCGTCCGGTTATTAGATAAGGCGCGAAATGAAGGTATCGTTACATTTCACGTAAAAGGGACTGGTTTGCACTGTTTAAGTATTGAGCGTGACTTAATGAAAAAATTCCACTTAAAAGATGCTTTTATTATCCCGACCCCAGTAAACAATTATCACGCTTCTCTTGGAAAAGCTGCTGCACAATATTTAGAAACTCATCTCCAGCAAGGCGATTTACTCGGTATTGGATGGGGAGAAACAATTAGCAAAATGCTAGAAAACATTCATTTTGAGACTTCTATTAATCTTTCAATCGTCACGTTAACAGGCGGAGTAAATCACTATCTCTCGAGAAAACAAAACTATTTACACTACATGCAAGGTGATCTTCACATTATCCCTACGCCGTTTCTAGCGTCTACAACCGAAATGGCACAAAGTATTTTATCAGAACCGAGTGTAAAAGATATGCTTCATGTCGCTTCACTTGCACATACAGCAGTTGTCGGTATTGGCGGATTATCTCAAGACGCTACGATTGTAAAGGAAGAAAAATTAACACTACGTGAAATGACATATATTCGTAGTCAAAACGGTGCTGGCGATATTTTAGGACAGTTTTATAATACAAATGGCGATTTGCTAGAGCTCTCGCATCACAATCGTCTAATTGGCACGCCTCTCTCTATCTTGCGCAATATGAATCATGTCGTCGGTGTTGCTGGAGGTACAGAAAAGATAGACGCAATTTATGGTGCCTTAAAAGGCAAGTTTATTCATACATTAATTACCGATGAGGAAACGGCCCTCTCCTTATTACGAAAGGATGGTGATTGTTAATGTCTCATTTATTAGCTTTTGATGCTGGTACAGGAAGCATTCGAGCTGTTCTTTTTGATTTACTAGGTAATCAAATTGCTGTCAGTCAAAAAGAATGGGTTCATAATACAGATCCTCGTTACCCAGGTTCTATGAATTTTGATGTAATAGAAAACTGGAAGCTAGTACAACAATGCGCGAAAGAAGTTTTACAAAGAAGTAATATCTCGCCCTCTTCCATTCAAGCTATTAGCGCTACTAGTATGCGAGAAGGTTTTGTTTTATATGATAAAAATGGGCAAGAAATTTGGGCTTGCGCAAATGTTGATGGGCGTGCATCCGCTGAAGTTAGTGAGCTAAAAGAAATTCGGTCACATCTTGAAAAAGATTTATATACAAAGTCTGGTCAAACTTTTTCATTAGGTGCTTTACCCCGCCTACTTTGGATTAAAAAACATGAACCCGACGTCTATAATACTATTCACTCTTTTACAATGTTAAACGATTGGATTTTATATAAACTAAGCGGCGTACTGCAAATTGATCCCTCAAACGGATGCACGTCAGGTATTTTTGATTTACAAAATAGAGTGTGGGATAACGATGTCGCTAAGGAGTGCGGTCTATCTTTACCATTTTCACCAACAGTAAATGAAGCTGGTACAGTAATTGGCAACGTTACAAAAGAGTGTGCAGCATTAACTGGATTACGTGAAGGGATTCCTGTCGTAGCCGGGGGCGGAGATGCTCAAATGGCATCGCTCGGAACTGGAGTCGTGAAACCGAATCAAACATTAATATGCGGAGGTAGTTTTTGGCAACAAGAAGTGAATGTTACTGAGCCAATACCAGATCCACAAGCTGCGATTCGTATAAACTGTCACGTCGTATCTAATCTATGGCAATATGAAACGATTGCCTTTTTCCCAGGACTCGTTATGCGCTGGTTTCGAGACGCTTTTTGCCAAGAGGAAAAGAAACTTGCTGACAAACTCGGTGTAGATGCTTATGAATTACTAGAAGAACAAGCGAAAGACGTACCTGTCGGTTCACATGGCATTATCCCTACTTTTTCAAACGTTATGAACTACATTTCTTGGCGTCATGCCGCACCTTCTTTTTTAAATTTAAGTTTAGATGCTGACAAATGCGGAAAAAAAGAACTGTTCCGTGCTATTGAAGAAAATGCAGCCTTCGTTACACTTGGAAACTTAAAATTAATAGAAAATCTCACAGGGACATTCCCTTCTGAAGTTATTTTTGCTGGTGGTGCCGCTAAAGGAAAACTATGGCCACAAATTCTATCAGACGTCCTTGGTATTCCTGTAAAAGTACCTGTTGTGAAAGAAGCAGCTGCTTTAGGAACCGCAATTGCTGCTGGATTTGGCGCTGGCATATATGCATCTATGGAAGAAACTGCCGAACAGTTTGTACAGTGGGAGCAAATATTCGAACCAGTTACTGAAAATCACGAACTATATAAAGAGTTCTATGAAACATGGAAAACTGTGTATGACAGTCAGCTCGCTTTAGCTGATAAAGGGCTCACTTCACATATGTGGATTGCGCCTGGTGCACTGTAACAGATTACATAAAGTTCAACTAATCAGGCTTTTACGGGCAGTTGATCTCCACCTATCTTCTTTGCTCCAGACAAATTTTGAGATGGGAGTTTTACTGCCCGTTAATACGAGATAAAGGAGTGAAATGTATGTTAAAAGCGAATGAAAATGATTTCTCTTATCGCTTCGGTGATAATGGGCCGAAATATTTAATACAAGGGCCGAATATTGATTTAGGCCTTGTTGTCATTCAGCCTGGGCAAGAGTTTCAAAACCATTATCATACAACGTGCGAAGAGGTATTCTATGCATTAGAAGGTGAAATAGATTTCTATGTAAATAACGAAAGAGTTCCAATTAAACAAGGGGATGTCCTGCAAGTTCGCCCACATGAATCTCACTATCTTATTAACCATTCTGACAAACCTTTTAAAGCAGTTTTTATAAAGTCACCACATTTACCAAATAAAGATACGGTACAAACGGAAAATCCAACATTAACAAAGGAGTGATTTCGAATGACTTGGGGATTTAAAAATCGATTAAATACAATTTTACCTGATGGCAGAGCGGTTATGTTAGCGATAGATCACGGCTACTTTTTAGGACCAATTCATGGGCTTGAACAGCCACTTGAAACAGTTAAAAACTTACTTCCTTATACGGATTCTCTCTTTTTGACGCGTGGTGTACTTAGCTCCTGCATTCCTGAAAACTGCAGTACACCGATGGTTATGCGTGTATCTGGCGGGGCTACTGTCGTCGGTAAAGATTTAGCGAATGAGACAATTGTTACACCTGTAAAAGAAGCAGTAAAACAAAACGCGATTGGCGTAGGTGTGTCTGTTTTCGTCGGGTCCGACTATGAGACACAAACGGTTACGAATCTCGCAAACGTAGTTTCAGAAGCTCACGATTATGGTCTGCCAGTACTCGGCATTACCGCAGTTGCGAAAGAACTACAAAAACGTGAAGCTCGCTTTCTAGCACTTGCTTCCCGTGTATGTGTTGAAATGGGTGCTGACATTATTAAAACGTATTACTGCGAAGGGTTCGAAAAAATTACGAGCACATGCCCTGCCCCAGTCGTAATTGCTGGTGGGCCAAAACTAGATTCAATTGAAGACGCATTAAACATTACGTACAATGCACTACAAGAAGGTGCAATTGGAGTAGATATGGGCCGAAACATATGGCAATCTGAACATCCTGCTGCCATGATTCAAGCGATACATGGCATTGTGAAAAATGGATTGAATGTGAAAGAGGCGCTGGAATTATACGAAGATGTAAAAAATTAAAACAAACGAGCAAACTATTGCATTTAAAAGAAAAGCCCATATGTTAGATTACTGAGGAATCTAACATATGGGCTTTCTTTTACATTTTTCATTGTTTTGAATTTAACCTACAGATCGCGCACATTCCAAACAATCTCACCGCGTTCACCATAAGTACTGTGATGCCGATGAAACCCTAACTTTTCTAATACCCGAAAAGACGCAGTATTCCAAGCGCCTACAGTAGACCAAAGTCTATGGCGTCCCGTAGCAATCGCAGCTTCCAGCACTGCTGATGCTGCCTCTGTCGCATAACCTTTGCGATGAGCACTTTTGAACAATTCGTATGCAATCTCCGGCTCTTCAAGCGTAGAACGACCGATGATTAAGCCACAGTATCCGATGAAATCGCCTTCGTCTCGTCTACGAATTGTGAGAAGAGAAATACCATTTTCAATTGCTTTCTTGCGCATTTCGATAAGAGAGCTACGAACAGATTCAATGGTTGGCATTTCCACTCCACGTTCACCAATTAGTTTTCTAAGCCAGACTGCATCGGATTCCTCCCACATATTCAGGTCGAGTCGTTCCGTTTTTAGCTGGAACGCCATATCTTTAAATACATCTGTCATAGTGGTAACCTCCTATTTATATCACTGTACTACTTATAATCGTTTCGTACTGTACCATATGGGAAACATGCTTGGTTCTCTAGATTTTCTTGCATTAAGATACATTATTGTTATTTTATACATAATTAATTTCTCTGCAAAATAGACCTTGTTATCAAACTTCATTTTAAATCTACAATATTTGATTTATAAATGATTTTAGGTTTTCACTTAATTTTTACATTAAAAAATATATCGTCCTTTCTTATTTGCTAAAATAAAGAAAAGGAGGAATGATTATGAAACGAATGGGTTTTGAACGCCCTACCGATTATTACGATGAAAGATTATATACTATCGATGAAAAAATTTGTGCCCTATTAAAAGAACGAAAAGAACTTTCAGGTGGTGATCCAGGTTTTCCACATGATGAAGCGATTTATAAATGGGCAAAGCAATACGAATTTTATCCAGACTATCTAAATTCACTATTCTCTTCCATGATGGACGAAAATGAATTTAAACCTCGTGTCGAACCAACTAAATTCCAAAAACATATACCTGTTTTTAAAACGTATGAACATAAAGGTATCATGTATACCGTAACTTTTATTCGGCAATATGCAAATGCTAGTGTAGTTTATTTATATAGCGATTGGGATTCGGCGAATGACGCTTTTAATGAAAACAAACCTCATAGTTTCTTCCAATTATCAATAGATGATACATATGACTGCTGGTCAGAAGGTGGGGGCGGCACTGATGGACATTTTAGTCATCATTTCGTTATATCTCCTGCCCTTCCTGATAATTTGTCTGGAATAAGCTTACGATTTAAAGAACTCAATATGCCGTTTAGGAAAGATCAAACTGTGCTTGAATTTGTAATTCAAATAGATTAATAAAGAAGCTGTCTCACATGCCCTTTTCCTGACTAAAATTCGTTTATTTTTACTTTTATGTCCCTTAAAATGATCAAGCCCCTTTCCATACCGGATAAGGGGCTAATAAATTTACATCTTCAAACAATTACTCTTGTTAATGCTATTGAAGTGTCTTACCATCTTTATAGTCAAGGCAAGACACTTCAATTAACAAACCATTAAACATTGAAAAATAAAAACCGTAACTACTACCTCGCATAGAATACGGTGCCTTTTCTATTTCAATGCCGCCAGCTACTAAACGATTATATGCTTGATCAACTTCATTTGAAGTATCCACTAAAAAACCAATATGAAAAGCCTCAGGATACATCACTTCCTTATTTCCCTTAAATGCTTTTGGGTCACTTAACACAAGTATAAATCCACTTTCATCACTCATTACTACTAGTGCTTTTCCCTTTTGCTCCAAAAATTGAAAATCAAAAAATGTTTCAAAGAAATGTCTCGCTTCTAATAAATCATCAACACATAAATTCAAATGATTTAACTTCATTCACTCATCTCCTTTTAAGCAGAGGGTATGTAGACTCATTTTCATAACACGTAAATATGCAAGGTAAGATATTCAAGCGTTCCGTCTAAGACTATGCTTTATAGTCTAATACTTTTCTCTATAGCCTAGAACGTTTTTTTATGACTGCAATTCCATAAACTGTTCGACGCGAAATATTATTTTACCTATATAAAATAGCCACATTATTTATTTTTCAAATTGTGTAAAACCCACTCAATTAAGAAAATTGCTGCAGAGGTACGCTCTGTCGTATCACCTAAAAACAGTTTATTTATAAAATCTTCAAAATGAGTTGGTACTTTAGATAACGTTTCAATATACTTCAAAACAGATCCCGCTGGCGGTATAGGCTTATTATTAACAGCCCATACCCCATCTAACAATGTCCAAGTTGAAGTTTGAACTATGTATGAAGCTTTTAACTCATCATTTGCTTTTAAAGCAGATTGAATTTTAATAAGCGAACTATGCAACCAATGAGAAATGCCTTTCACTTTGTCGCTAGAAACTCGATAGTTTTCAAATTCATATGTAGCTATTTCCTTTAATTTTTTTAACTCACCGCTTTTATCAAACAAAGTTTTCCCTTCTAGAAATGAGTATAGTTCCATCGGATTGTTTTTAAAGTTTATTTGAATTTGATTAAAATCTGCACTCTTATATTCAACTAAAATATCTTCTCTCATTTCAGAATGAAATTTCTTCTTTTGTCCGTCTTCTAAAAGAATATAGAAGTCTAAATCAGATTCAGGATATGCATCGCCTCTTGCGACAGATCCAATTAGCATCAATCCATTCACTTTATCTCTAAATACATATTCATTTAAAATTGTTTGTACCAATTTTTTATGTTTTTCATTTATAATGAATGAAAAACTCTCCATCATTTCCCCCCCCATTACTACAAAAAGAGGATACATGTTAGCATCTACAACATGTATCCTCTACTTATATATTACGACTGTTGATAAGCCGCTTTCGATGATTTCACATAATAAACTGCGTGATCAACGTTAATGATATGATCTGGTTTTGGCTTACCCCGACTCGCTCTATGACCTGCTAAATGTTCTTCACTTGTTTCCCAGTTTTTCCACGCTTCTTCAGATTCCCAGCGGATCATAACGACAACTTCTTCGTCGCCGCGTCTTACTTTTTTCACAAGAACACTTAAATCGATAAAGCCTTCAAATTTTTCAATAATTCCTTCTCCAGTGAAACGTTCTACAACTATATTTGATGTACCTTCTTTTACTGTAAATGTTTTCGTTTCAATAAACATATATCCCACTCCCTCTTTGTAATACAATACTACTATTCTTCTATTATAGTTGATTATGATAATTATTTTCAATTAAAAAGTTTTAATTATTTGAATCATGCCGTTTTCTCTTCAACTGTCTCATCTAAAAATTTGAAATATGGAAGTAATAATCCTATTAAAGAAGTGAAACATATAATCGCACCAATGATAAAGTATAGTGCTCTCACTCCCCACATTTCACTTAGTATGCCTCCTACTAACACACCTAACGGCATAGCGAATCGTATGAAAAATAAACGCACTGAAAATACTTGTCCTATCATATTGTTTGGTACTGTTTGTTGGCAAATTGTTGTGTTATGAACATTGAAAAATGAAATACAAATGCCTGCAACTACTTCAATAAACACCGCAATTACTATACTATGATTGAACGCTAGAGAAATGTATGTGAGTCCTCCTATAAACAATCCACCAAGCATAAGTATGCGCCTGCTTTTATATGTTACTTTTCCGACTAGTATAGATCCAATTACATAGCCAAACGGGAAACCAGCCATAAAATAACCAAACTCTGTATAACCTGCTGACAGCTCATCTTTTATATAAGGAAGATTTGTAACAAGCGTTACCCCGACCCCAAATTGTACGAAAGTAAGAAAGACACCAAGCCAAACGATAACTGGTTTTGTGAAAAAATATGTAAAGCCGTGAAGAAACTGTTCTAGCCACGTTTTCCGAATGGATTGTGTTGTTCTCTTTTCTTTCATATAAAGTAATAATGCACCACTAACAAATAGACAAATACATACGAAAGATAATGTAAGTTCTGTTCCAATGAAATGAATGACTACACCACCTAATACTGGTGCAAGAAACATCATAAGGCGAGTCATTCCATCAATGTACGCATTTGCATCTTGAAGTTGTTCTTTCCCTACAATGCTCGGTGTAATTGCTTGACTTGCAGGTGTATAAAGTGGTGTAATAAGTCCCACTACAATTTGAACAACATAAATGTGCCAAACTTCTATACTACCTGAAACTAACATCACCAAAGGTAGCAAGAAAACGGAAGCTCGCACCCATTGTGAAAAAATCATAATCCACTTGCGGCTCCATTTATCAATAAATGGGCCGCTGATTAATTGCAGTATGAGGGACGGGATAAAATATAGTAGCCACATACTGCTTAATGCTGTTTTTGATCCTGTTAATTCGTAAACAAGAATCGAATTACATAATGTTCCGAAAGCCCCGCCCAATTCTGAAATCGCGCTACCAATCCACATGAAAAAGAACGAACGATTTTTCAATACATTTTTCAATACATTTTTCAATTTCATACACCAACTTTTCTTTTATATTCCTCCCTTTATGTACATTCTCGTTGTTAATTATCTATTCAAAAACATATCTAATTCTTTCGCTAACGACTGTACTGCTTTCTTTCTCAATACATATTTCCCGTCATGTATATCTACTAACTTCGCTGCACGTAACAATTTCAAATGATGGTGTACAGTCGATTTACCAAGTTGCAGTCTTTCTGTAATTTCCTGCAATGTTCGTTCTTTTTCGAACAACATTTTTACAATACGTAACCTCGCTTCATCTCCAAGAGCTTTATGTTTTTGAACTAAAAAATAATTCGGTTCATATGAATCTTCAGGATGAATACTTTCGTTTGCAACTGGATAATGGAATACTTTCGTATCTTCAATATCGGCCTCAATATTCCACGGTCTGTACGTCATTTGCGGAATAAGAAGTACGTGATGAACACTTGGCTCTGGCATATAGTTCACGCCACCAGTGGCCCACTCGACGAACTCTTCTGGTTTCATCTTTTTATTCATTTCAACCTTTGTTTCATAGTCTCGTTTTAATATAGAAAGTATTTCTTCTTCCTCTTTCTGAATAACACTCTCATACCAACCTGTCATTACAGCGATTAAATGAGGTTTCAGCACTTGTACATCAACATTACATATAAAACGAATATATGTAGAGAAAAACTGATGATCTTGTGTCAGCTCCTCTAGTTCATATATTGCAGTTACATCTCCACTTGCTGCTAAATGTCTTTTCTCTTCATACTTCTCCCCTAAAAACGGTAAACATATATATTTCAAATCTACTTCTGAAAGCGAATCGATTTTACCATGAAACTGTGCTAAGTCCTGAAAATCCCCTTCATACAACAACTGAAGCAATGCTTTCCACGTATTATGTTCTTCAACAAATTGTAAGTGCTCTCTCATTTCTTCTGTTAATGATTTCTTAATTTCTTCCCATTCATTTTGACTCTTTTCAAGTGTATCAATTAACCTCTTATGAGTAATTGCTGCAATGCCAAGTGCACATTCGAAAAGTATCGAATATTTCACTTGAACATGATAAGTTTCCCTCTTTCTACTCGTTATGTGATAGACCTCCATTTTTATCCCCTCCTTGTTTGCTATACATTAAATTCTATTTTTATCGAATTTACCCTTCAACATTTTTGGAATAAATAAAATATAATTTGAAATACATTCATTCTAAATTAAAAAGAATAGGAGCTTTTTTATATACAAATAATAATCTTCAAGGAGTTGTTGAGATGCATTTCTTATTGAATATGTTAGGGGTTTTCGTTGTCATATTAATCGTTTTCTTATGTTCGCCTAATAAAAAACATATAAAATGGAGACCGATTGTAATTCTCATCATATTGGAGCTTTTTATTACGTGGTTTATGTTAGGCACAAAGCTAGGCAGTATTATCATTAATCAAATAGCGTCATTTTTTAGTTGGCTACTGGCATGTGCGAATGAAGGAATTCGATTTGCATTTCCTTCCGCTATGGAAAATCAAACAATTGATTTCTTCTTTAGCGCATTACTTCCTATCATTTTTGTTATCACGTTCTTTGATATTCTTTCTTATTTTGGAATCTTAACTTGGATTATTGATAAAGTAGGTGCAGTTATTTCAAAGATTTCTCGTTTACCAAAGTTAGAAAGCTTCTTTTCGATTCAAATGATGTTTTTAGGGAACACCGAAGCGCTTGCTGTTGTTCGGGATCAATTATCTGTTTTAAAAGAAAATCGTCTGCTGACTTTTGGAATTATGAGTATGAGTAGCGTCAGCGGATCCATTCTTGGTGCTTATTTATCAATGGTTCCAGCAACATATATTTTCAGCGCAATCCCATTAAACTGTATTAACGCATTAATTTTAGCCAATGTATTAAATCCTGTGGAAGTTTCGAAAGAAGAAGATGTTGTTTATTCACCTTCCAAACATGAAAAAAAGGATTTCTTTTCTACTATTTCCAACAGTATGTTAGTCGGGATGAATATGGTTATCGTTATTTTAGCTATGGTAATTGGATATGTAGCTTTAACAGCATGTTTAAATGGGATTTTAGGATTTTTTGTAACGGGTTTAACAATTCAAAAAATCTTCTCTATTATCTTTAGTCCTTTCGCTTTTTTACTCGGTTTATCGGGCAGTGATGCCATGTATGTAGCTGAACTAATGGGGATCAAAATAACGACGAATGAATTTGTTGCAATGATGGATTTAAAATCAAACTTAAAGTCTTTACAACCGCATACGGTTGCGGTTGCCACAACATTTCTAGCTTCTTTTGCTAACTTTAGTACAGTAGGTATGATTTATGGAACTTACAATTCATTATTTGGCGGCGAAAAATCATCAGTCATCGGGAAAAATGTTTGGAAGCTTCTTGTGAGCGGAATGGCTGTTTCCTTATTAAGCGCTATGCTTGTTGGGCTTTTTGTATGGTAAATAATTTTTAAAATAAAAGACACCCAAACGAATTGAGTGTCTTTTATTTTTATTTTCGAATTTGTCCATTTCCACGAATGACGTATTTTGTGGAAGTTAATGCAGGAAGTCCCATTGGTCCCCTTACGTGTAGCTTTTGTGTACTGATGCCAATCTCAGCTCCGAATCCGAATTCAGATCCATCAGTAAAACGAGTTGATGCATTGTGATACAGCGCAGCAGCATCAACAGATACGAAAAATTTGCTGACGTTTTCCTCGTTTTCTGAAATAATCGCTTCAGAATGCATAGATCCATACGTATTTATGTGGTGAATCGCTTCTTCTATAGAAGAAACTAATTTAACTGCTAGCGTGAGAGATAAAAATTCTGTCCCCCAGTCTTCTTCTGAAGCAAGTACAATTGATGAATCAATTGCCAATGCTTTTTGATCACCACGTAGCTCCACGCCTCTTGCCTTCAAAGAAGAAAACAACTCGCTACCATATTGCTCTGCCCACTTCTCATGAAGTACAATCGTTTCAATCGCATTACATACAGATGGACGCTGCGTTTTTGCATTTATAATAATATCAAATGCCATTTGTTTACCCGCTGTTTCATCAATGAAAATATGACAATTCCCCGCACCTGTTTCAAGTACTGGAACAGACGCTTCCCTCACAACAGTATCGATTAATTGTTTGCCACCTCTTGGAATAAGAACGTCTAAATAATCATTCATTGTAAATAACTGCTTCGCGCTATCTCGCGTTGTATCTTCTATAAGCTGTACACTTTCTTCTGGTAAGCTTGTTTGTTTGAGCGCTCTGTGAATAACGGCAACAATGGCTTTATTAGAATGAATAGCAGAAGAACTACCACGTAATATGACTGCGTTTCCTGTCTTCAAACAAATAGTAGCAGCATCCACTGTTACATTCGGTCTTGCCTCGTAAATCATCCCAACAACACCAAGTGGTACACGCATTTCCTGAATAGATAGTCCATTTGGCCTTTCCCATGCACTTACACATTCTCCTACAGGATCACGTAATTCAATTAGCTGCTTAATCCCCTCTGTCATATCAATAATACGATTTTCAGTTAGCATAAGACGATCAAGGAGTGAATCCGAAAATCCTTTTGCCTTACCTTCTTCTATATCGCGTTTGTTTTCCTCTAAAATATAAGCTGTTTCACTTATTAATTGATTTGCAATTGCAGCAAGTGCTTCGTTTTTTTGATCCGTATTTTTAAGCACAAGTTCTCCAGCGATTTCTTTCGCTTTTTTTCCCTTTACTAACACTTCATTCATTTTTATTTCCTCCTTTTTGATCCCTCTTCTTAAAGTGAAACCCAATGATCTCTATGGATGACTTCATAACTATGCCTTTCGCCTCTTGCTTGAATATGTTGACTTTGCATACCTTTTATCTCTCTTAATTCCTCTGCACTATATGTGCATTGTCCTTTTCCAATTACGCGCCCTTGTTGCGTCATGACTTCTACAACATCGCCAACTTTGAAAAATCCTGACACATTTGTAACACCCGCAGGAAGAAGACTCTTTCCATGCTGAATGATAGCTGTAGTTGCTCCAGCGTCTATTTCAATTTGACCGCTAACAACCGAATGCAAGGCAATCCATTGCTTGTTCATCTTCATTTCTTTTTGAGGGGCATTTCCGACATACGTCCCGTCACCTTTCCCCTTTAAAACATCAACAAATTTCTCTTGTCCACGTCCTGTTCCGATAAATACACTTACTCCAAGAGAGAGTGCTGTCTTTGCAGCATCGATTTTTGATTTCATACCACCAGTCCCAAGTTTTGAGCCAGCATCTCCAGCAAGAGAAGCGATTTCTTCTGTAACTTCAGGAAGGAAATAATATTTTTTCGCATCCTCATTTTTTTGAGGATTTTTATCATATAAACCGTTCACATCTGTAAAAATCATCAGCATATCCGCCGAAACAAGTCCGCTTACTAAAGCTGACAGCATATCATTATCACCGAACGTTAGCTCTTCTAAAGAAATGGAATCATTTTCATTAATAATTGGAAGAGCAGAACGGTTTAGTAACTCTCCTAACGTAGCGTAAGCGTTACTATATTGTTCTTTTCTAGAAAAATCACTTCTCGTCAGCAATAGTTGCGCAGTAACGATACCGTATTTACGAAATTCCTCCGTGTACGCCTGCATTAATAAACTTTGTCCGACAGCTGCTGCAGCCTGTTTCCCTTTAATTGTTACAGGTCTGCTAGGGTATCCTAGAGCAGAAAAACCTGCAGCAACGGCCCCAGATGTAATTAACAACACTTCATGCCCTTCCTCTTTCAATCGAGCTAATGCGGCAACATGATCTGAAAGTTGTTCTTTAGAAATGCCTCCATGACTATCCGCCAAAGAACTGCTCCCAATCTTTACAACTATTCGCTGTTTCTTCACTTTTTTATCCCCCAAGTCTAAAATCAAAGTTTTTTATACATTACATTTCTATTCATACAGCTTGCAGCGATTTCTATTCTTATGAGTGCTGCACGTAGCCTATTTAAGAGCAAAATAAAAATGACCGCTTCGCCCTTCATAAAATAAAAAGGACGAAACGGTCATTGTTCCGCGGTACCACCTTAATTGATATACATAGATATCCACTTGGTGCCTATAACGCAGGCGAACGCCTAAACTTTCATTTAAGACTCAGGGATAGGTTCGATATATTCTATACGAGGAATCTTTCAGCCGGTGAATTCCACTCTCTTTCGCAAGAAGACATATGTACTATTTCCCTTCAACGATTTACTGTTTAATTTTTTTATATTATGCGATATAGTTCGATTTCGTGTCAAGAGGTATTTTTAAAAATACATAGAGCTGCCAGTTACTTGTATGAAATTATTTCCCTACTGAATGAAAATACAAATCGATATAAGTTCAACTCATATTTATAAACATAAACCTTATATTATAGTGTATATATTTACAGAATGTTGAATATAATCGTTTTTTATCTTTTCGTATTGCAAAAAGGAATATATTCTCTTAGAATGTTTCTTTATATTGCACAGAGATGTTATTGTTATATTAAGATAATACTTTCGAAATGATATAATTTATTAAAAAGGAGCAAGATTGAATTATTATGGATAAACAAATTGGATTCATCGGATGCGGAAATATGGGGATGGCTATAATTGGCGGGATGCTAAACAAAAAGATAGTGTCTTCAAATAAAATCATGTGTTCAGATTTAAACACGACGAATTTAGAAAATGCTAGTGAAAAGTACGGAATAACTATAACTACCGACAACAATGAAGTCGCTAAAAATGCTGATATTTTAATTTTATCAATTAAACCAGACTTATACCCATTAGTAATTAACGAAATTAAAGAAGTAATAAAAAACGATGCTATCATCGTTACGATCGCTGCTGGTAAAAGTATTGAAAGTACTGAAAATGCCTTTAATAAAAAATTAAAAGTTGTACGAGTAATGCCTAATACTCCTGCTCTTGTTGGAGAAGGAATGTCTGCATTATGCCCAAATGAAATGGTGACAGAAAAAGATTTAGAAGATGTGCTAAACATTTTCAATAGTTTTGGTCAATCAGAGATCGTAAGTGAAAAGTTAATGGATGTTGTAACATCTGTAAGTGGCTCTTCACCAGCATACGTATACATGATTATAGAAGCGATGGCAGATGCTGCTGTACTAGATGGCATGCCAAGAAATCAAGCATATAAATTCGCTGCTCAAGCAGTATTAGGCTCTGCAAAAATGGTACTAGAAACAGGAATACATCCAGGTGAATTGAAAGATATGGTTTGTTCTCCTGGCGGAACAACGATAGAAGCTGTAGCAACTTTAGAGGAAAAAGGCTTACGAACAGCCATCATTTCAGCTATGCAACGTTGTACACAAAAGTCTGTCGAACTATCTGGTCAAACGAAAAAGTAAAACTATAAATTCACATGAATGTAATTAGAAATGCACTACATGATAAACAGCCAAACTCGAATATACTTGAGTTTGGCCGTTTTAGTTTTTAATTATATTAAAATAACTTCACTTATCCCTTCCCTACTACGCTTGTGTAATTTTATTAGAAACTAATAATTTTTCAATGCATTTCGGCAACATATCTAATAGCGTTTCAAATGCGTAATTTACATCTAGACGTTCAGTCCATTGATGTGCATCTTTTCCTACCGGCCCCATATTTAAAACTGGAACATCAAACTCTTCTAGTTCCTGAAGTGGAATTGAGTAACCTTTATCCCATAGTGGCATATTGTCTACAAGTGAACTCATTGAATGTAATGGATTTTGTAAGCCCACATAGCTCAAATCTGAAATTCCTCCAAAATAGTTTTGGTTTTCAAATGTAATGTTATGATTGAGGTTTGCATACTTTTCCATTTCTGTAACTACTTCTTTAATTAACGGATTGTTGCGTGAACTTACAGCTGGATAATATGGCGGAGCAAAGAAAAGTACAATCATCGGCGCCTTTTCTTTACATAAAATAGCTAGTTTATCTACTAAATCAATGGTTACCGCACGATCATCTTTCTCTTCTCTATTTTTTATAATGCTAGATTGAATTTCATTTATTTTCTCTTGCCCATGTTGTTCAATTGCATATGCGATAAGCTCTTCATACGTTAATACATTCACCTTCATATTAGGCGGTATAAACGGATTATATTTAGAAAAACGATATGCTTGCTTTTCATATTTCTCTTCTATTTTCTCTGCTACTTTCGTTACTTTTTGACGTAGCAATGAAACGACATCCGTCATTGACTTTTCTAATAAAAACAAATTAAATAATGTGACTGCACGATGCGGAATTTGTACAGAGTAATCCTCCTTTAAGTCCCTTTGAAGTAAATTAGTTGGCGGAGGACTCGCTTCCCCTTCTACAATATCACAAAGGTCTGTATTTAACTCTAATTCTGCTGTTATTAATGAAGCCATATAACTCCCATTTAAGCCTGCAAAAGGTTCACCTACATGTGTTTCTTTACCATAGCAAAGAAAACCAGGTAACACCTTACCAATAGAACCAGTATAAATATATTTCTTTTGATCACCAGGATGTCTTGCAAACATAGGCTCTGAATTTAGTACCGTTTTATACTCTAAATCATGTTCTCTTGCTAATTCTAGTAATCTTGGAATAGCAGCTCTCATCCCTACCGAGTTTACTTCTTCATCTGGTACAGCCAATAAAAGAACATTCCCATCAAACTTTCCTTCGCAAGCTTGCTCAATCATTGCCATTTGTAAAGCTAGACCGCATTTCATGTCCATTGTTCCTCTACCAAACAACCATTCTCCTTGTTCTATATCTTCACGTACATAGTCTGGAAGCTCATCTTTATGAGCATAGAACATAGACGTTAACTTTTTAGGATTGAATGCATCTTCTTTCCACACTCCATAATCCTGTACATCTACAACATCAAAGTGACTTACTAGAATTACGGTATTTTTTGTACGATCGCTTTTCTTTACTAGTGCTGTAACAAAATATCGTCCGTCCCCCGTCGAATTTTTTTGCAAATGGTGCGGATTTTCTTTGAAATACTGTAAATCAGATAATTGTTCCACAACGAAGTCTGGCAATATCACTTCAGCTTCTGTACCTGTAATACTAGGAATTTCAACAAGACTGCTTAATAATTGAATCAATTGTTCTTTTGATTGCCACTTTGACATATATATCCCCCTATTTTTCCGCATTATGAAAATCAATTCCAGTATATGAATAAAAAATGACGACAGTTATCAAAATTATAGTTCTGATGTACTGCCGATTTTTATTGATATTTCATGAGCTGCTTGTTTCACCTTACTAATAAGAAAAGAAAGTCGATCATCATTAATGCGATGACTAATTAACCCAACACTTAATGCTCCTACTACTTTATGATTAAATCCGATAATAGGTGCAGCTACTGAAGCTGTCCCTTCTGTTTTTTCTCCATAACTGACAGCATATCCTTCGTTTCTTATTTGGTTTATTTGCTCAAGAAGAATTTGCTTTTGTTCTGGTAAAGCAGAAAGTAGCTGCTCAACAATATATTCCATCTCATTCTGTTTCATATTGGCAAGCATCGTTTTATTTGCGGCACCAATCGAAAGAGGAATCTGTTCCCCTAGATTATCAATAACTCGAATTTTTAATGGGCTATCAATTCTTTCAATGATAATAGAATGTGTTCCATTTGGAATGTTCAAATACACACTTTCTTCCACTTCAGAGGCTAATCGCTTCATCACTTCTCTTGCCACAGATCTGTAGTCTACTTTCTCCAATTGTCGTAATCCTATTTCCATCCACATCGGTCCAATTTTGTACTGTTTCGTTTCTGAAATTTGCATAACTAGCCCATGCTCGATTAGAGAATTAAGTAATCTATGTACTGTACTAACTGGGAGATGTGTTCTGTCCGCTATATCAGAAATGGCCCAATACTCTTTTTCATTAGTAGAATTTAATAACTTTATAATACTTATCGCTCGATCAATGGACTGTACCATAACTCACCTCTACTTCACTTGTAATATATTAGTACGCTCAATTACCTATCAATTTAACAAAAATCCGAAATGAAATCAATCCATTTATTCAATTTTCTAAAAATAAAAATATGCTGCGAACAATAATTTGAAAGCGCAAACAAAAAAATATTGACTTTTCTTTTTAATTATCTGAAAATTATAACAAGATTTCATATCACGGAATATATTCCACAATACGGAAAAACATCAAACTTTATTCTATCAACTACGAAAGTGAGGAAAACAATGGCGCAAGTAAATAATACAAACAATGAATTAAAACGTACGATGAAAAGTAGACACTTATTCATGATTGCACTCGGTGGTGTGATTGGAACGGGGTTATTTAACGGATCTGGCTTTATTATAAGTCAGGCTGGACCTGGTGGTTCCGTACTTGCCTTTATTGCTGGTGGATTATTAATGTATTTCGTTATGCTATGTCTTGGTGAGCTTGCTGTAGCCATGCCTGTTTCAGGTTCATTCCAGGAATATGCCACTAAGTTTATCAATCCTGCAACTGGTTTTACAATCGGATGGTTGTATTGGTTAAGCTGGGCGAATACGACTGGTCTTGAATTTACAACTGCCGGCATTACAATGCAGCGCTGGTTTCCTGATATTCCTGTTTGGGTTTGGTGTTTACTATTTGGCGTTACAATCTTCACGATTAACGCACTATCTGCTCGTAGTTATGCAGAAACAGAATTTTGGTTTTCAAGTATAAAAGTATCTGCCATTATCGCTTTTATTATTCTTGGCGGCGCCGCTATGTTCGGTTTTATCGATTTAAAAGGCGACGAACCAGCTCCGCTATTATCAAATTTCGTAAATCATGGTGGTTTATTCCCAAATGGACTTGCGGCTATTCTATTAACAATGGTTACAGTCAATTATTCCTTCCAAGGTACAGAACTTGTCGGAATCGCAGCAGGTGAAAGTGAAGATCCAGCAAAAACTTTACCTCGTTCTATTAGAAATATTATATGGCGCACGATGTTTTTCTTCGTCTTAGCAATCTTTGTTCTCGTTGCTTTAATTCCTTGGGAAGAAGCAGGATTAACAAAAAGTCCGTTCGTTGCTGTTTTTGATAATATCGGCATTCCATATGCCGCTGATATTATGAACTTTGTTATTCTTACTGCTGTTCTTTCTGTCGCCAATTCAGGATTGTACGCAGCAACTCGCATGCTTTGGTCACTATCAAAAAATGAAATGGCTCCAGCCTTTTTAAAGAAATTATCATCACGAGGAATACCTTTGAATGCTTTAATTATGACAATTGCTATTTCTGCTTTTTCTCTTTTAACAAGCGTTGTAGCTGCTGAAACGGTTTACTTATGGCTCATTTCCATTTCTGGCGTCATAACAATCATTGTTTGGATGTCAATTTGTGTCTCTCAATTCTTTTTCCGTAAACATTATGTAGCAGACGGCGGAAAATTAGAAGACTTAAAGTTCAAAACTCCACTTTATCCACTTGTACCAATACTTGGTTTTGGATTGTACGGCATTATATTAATCAGTCTAATCTTTATCCCAGAACAACGACTTGGAATCTATTGCACTGTACCATTTATCATCTTTTGCTACACTTATTATCACTTAAAAGTTAAGAAAAGAATTTCTACTAACACTAATAGTGAGACTAAAATTAGCGAGACGATGTAATACCCTGCTTATATAAAAGACCGCACATGACTTTCACTTCATGTGCGGTCTTTTATCATTTTAATTCGCTTTAAAATTATATAATGGCTTAATAATATGCTTTATATCTATTGTCTCTTTCGTATTTTCGATAATTTCATCCATTGGCTTGTATACCATTGGCGCCTCATCAATTGTGCTCTCTACTACCGATGTAGTCCAAACTTCTGTCATCGTATTTTGGAAGTCCTCTAGACTCAATAATTCTTTAGCCTTCTTGCGACTCATGATACGTCCTGCCCCATGCGGACCAGAAAAGTTCCAGTCTGGATTACCTTTACCAAACGCAATAATTGAACCATCTCTCATGTTAATTGGAATAATGACTCGTTCATCTTTCTGAGCTGAAATAGCACCTTTTCGTAGAATCATATTTTCTATGTCTATATAGTTATGTATTGTATTGAGACTCCCACGACTAAAGTCGCAAGCCCTAATCCTTACGAATTGACGGGTGGGATTCTTGAATGACTAAACGTTCGCAGTCCATTTCTGTTTTGAACAGACTTCAAGATGAGGGCATCTCATTGCCCCTCCTAAGACAGTGCGTATAGCATCTTAGGCTGATTGACTGTTACCATCAATCACAGTTGCGTAGCGAATATTCATCGCCCCAACAATATCACGATGTTTCTCAAATCCACATCGGCACTTGTATTTTCTGTCTGGTGCTTTGTTCTTTTCAGAACATTTCGGACATGTTTGACTTGTATAAGCAGGGTTCACATATTCTACTTTAATACCAACTAAATTCGCTTTGTATTCAATGAACTGTGCTAAACGATAGAATGACCAAGTGTGTAGATTTTTCTCGTTTTTACGGCTTGTTCTTGCCGTCTGTCTAATATTCGTTAGTTGTTCTAAACGAATAACAGAAATGTTATTATCGGTTGCAAAGTCAATGATTTCACGACTTACTTTGTGGTCTTGGTCTTGCATCCATCTTTGTTCTTTATCATCAAGTTGTCGAATGGCATTTAATTTCTTATTTTCACCTAACTTCTTACGAACACTACGAAACTTACGTTTCATATATTTGTTTTGTCTACCATTGCCGAAGAAACGAACTTTATCATCGTCTGTGATGGCTACCGCAGGGACCTTAAGACCTAAATCTACCCCTAAAATCTTCGTTCCTGTTTTTTCATTTGTAGGAATCGTGACAGATATTTGAGCAATCCACTTATTAGATTTCTTCGTGATACGAAGTGTACCTAACTTGTGTGTTAACAAATTAAAATTGCGATTATATTTATCAGTTAATAAAGCACGAACCTTTAAGCGAGTTGATTTTCCATTTACCATGAGTGGAACTGAAATGTGCATGAAGTCAAACGAATAGTTTTGATTGTTCCATACACAAACAGGTCTCTTTAGAATCGGAATAACTTTGTATTTACTTTTTTTCACCTTTGTAGAAAACACACTTTTAGCGTCTTTAATTGCTTGGTTCTTCACTGCGCTTGGAAGATTAGCTTCAACATCTTTTGTACTTTTCTTAGTGCTCTTCTTCGCTTCAGCCATTTCAGATACAAGTGTATTAATGACTTTGATATACTCATAGCTACTTTGTTCCAATAACTGAATTTGTTCTTTTGTTGGAAGCAATTTAACTTTGACTGTGATTGTTTGTGACACAATTTTCACCCCCTCGTCTTTTGATTTTCAACATACTGTTTAATTGTCTCAGTCGATACATTTCCAGCAGTAGAAACAAAATAGGAACGTGTCCATAGACTTGGCAAGTGTTGAAGATGAGGAAACTCTCCTCTTAAACGCTTTGATGTCACTCCTTTAATTTTCGCTATTGTGTCAGCAGGACTAAGTGTTGGTAGTGTATTTAAGAACAAGTGAACGTGGTCTTTGTCGCATTCCATTGCGACAATAGCAACATCCATTTCTCCGCATATTTCTTGAACCAACTCTTTGAAACGTTCTTCTACTTTTGTGTTAAGAAAAATCTTTCTTCTGTATCGCGGGCAAAACACAAAATGGTAGTTAATTAATGACACAGTTGTTTTGGTTCTTCTATAATCATTTATCATATTCACATTGTATCAGTTTTACTTTTAAACTACACCACAAAAGATACCAATATTTTGGATACTTAAAGTACCACAAACTTAGCGATTTTTAGTGGTACTCCGTATCCAACCTCACTTTCATCCCATGCCTAAAGGCGATGGGCTTTCCCGTTCGGAAAGGGCTGTAATTTCAACATCTTTCCTGTCCCTTCCTTTTGAAAGAATTATTTTATTACGTTGTTTCTGTTCTTATCATTACTCTCCTCTACCTTCTGCTTTCCATTATATATGTATGATATCCTTCACAATAATAAAAAATAATGATGTTTTACCTTATTTACATAATATGATTACCGTATCCTTGAATTTATACCTACATATGAGTATTCCACGTCCTCAATATCCGTTATATATAACAAAAACTCCCCTTAAATTGAAAATGATTAAGGGGAGTTTTATATACGCTGAAATTATAGTTCCGATTTCACCCGAACAGAAACATTATTTTTAATTATATTTTTTACATCTTTAAAGCTAACAAAATTGTTACTTTTCTCATCCCAAAGACGGAAACGTAGTGATTGTAAGCTTGTAGCAAGTGTAATTGTTGGTACATTTTTTAACGGAAGCGTATTATTGTGTGCCTCTTCTAGCTTATAATTAGGTACTCTTGGGCTTAAATGGTGAACATGATGGAATCCAATATTACCAGTTAAGAATTGCAAGATTTTTGGAAGTTTATAAAATGAACTTCCTTCTACTGCCGCTTTTACATATTCCCAATCTTTATCCTCTTCAAAATAAGAATCCTCAAAAGTGTGCTGTACGTAAAACAGCCAAATCCCTACTGAACCTGCTATTAAGAATATCGTACCGTGTACGAACAGAAACGATTGCCACCCTATTGCCCAGCAAAGTATTGCTACTACAGCAACGATAATAATATTCGTCAAATACGTATTCATACGTTCTTTCTGTCTTGCACCTTTTCGGTTAAATCTATTTTTAAGCAAGAAAACATAAATCGGACCTAATCCAAACATAACGAATGGATTGCGATATAAACGATATGCTAAACGAAGTCTAAATGGTGCAGCTACATATTCATCGACTGTAAGCGTCCAAATATCTCCTGTACCTCGCTTATCTAAATTACCACTTGTAGCATGATGAATCGCATGCTCATGCCCCCATTGATCAAATGGGAATAACGTTAACACACCCATACATGTCCCTACTATTCTATTAGCAGTTCGACTTTTAAAGAATGAATAATGGGTACAATCATGAAAAATTATGAAAATTCGCGTCATAAAACCAGCAGCTAACAAAGATGGAACTAATGCTAACAGATAAGAAACAGACAAACTTTTATAAGCGAGGTACCATAAAATAACAAATGGCACGACTGTGTTAATAAGCTGCCACACACTTTTTTTAATCGTTGATTTTTCATACGGAGCAACTTGTTTTTTTAAATTTTTAGTATTTTCTAATGTCATTTTTCTAATTCCTTTCCTTTTTGTTGCTAATTCACATTATAGCATACTATTAGTATCAGGTGTTAAAAGTAGATGTAATAAAGTGAAACTTTAATCAGTGGGGGGGCATCCCCCACTGATTATTAGTTGAACCAATCGGGCTTTTACGGGCAGTTGATCCCCCACCTAACTTCTTTGCTTCCGCTGAATTTTGAGGTGGGGGGCTTACTGCCCGTTAATGCGGGATAAATATTATATACTATAAAAATCTCTTTTTTCTTACTCAATACTTACAAATTACTTACTCCCCAAATAGCGCTATAATTGGACAAATGGAGCATTTCATTTATAAAATGAACTTCTACAAACTTTTTCACAAGCAGAAAAGAGCTGCCATAAGTCAGTTTCACCGGCTTATGGCAGCTCCTCTTCATTTCCTTTTATTTTATCGATGGATCCAAACTGCACCTGCAGACTTGTCTTCAGCTTGACCTACTACTTCAAACTTCAATCCTAGTTTAGGTAACTTACGTCCCGCATCTGGAATAACGCTGTTGATGTATTGCTTAGAATCATCAAATTTTGCAACTCCTGGTAATCCTTTATAGTCAAAGATACCGCGAGTTGGTGAATTTACTTTCCATGCTGGCGTTTGATCAAATGAGAATGCCGCATCGGCAATTTGATAACGTGTACTGCTCTTCACAGTAGGTTGTCCGTTTAATGTTCCTACGATTGCCTCTGGATGAGAATCTACTACTCCAAGGAACCCTTCACCTGGATGAACGCCTACCCAGTTATCTGTAAAGCTTTGATCCGCATACCATACAACCATTCCTGTATTAAATACTGGACCACGTGCATATTGTAATGCAGTATCAGACCCAGCGTAATTACGCCACTCGATATAGTAGTTATGTTTTTTCTGTTCAAATCCGTTAGACACAGTAAATCCTTTTAATGTCATTGCTGGCTGGCCTTCTGCGTCATCAGAGAAAACAACTTTTCCATCTACAGTTAATGCTGCATTGTCTAACGCAAATCCTTTATATGCTACTGCAATATCTGTTACATACTCAAATTGCAGTTTTACTTTCTTTCCTTTGAATTGATTTAAATCATATGATTTATCAACCCACTTACCATCCGTTGTATCTATACCACCTTTTACATCTTTTTCACCCATTCGATCAATGCGTGTCTTCGTTCCATCTTCTGCAATCGCATATACGTCAAGGAAATCATACTTCGCTTCCAGTTCATAAAATGCCTTATAATCAAACTTAGCATCCGTTGCAGTCGTTAAGTCAAATACTGGTGTCTCAAGTGTTGTATGAATGTCATTTCCTTTCGTGCTGTAATAAAACTTCTTACCAAATGCTGACTCAATATTTTTTATATCTTTGTCTGGCAAGTTAACACGAATGATTCCTGGTCGTTTTGATTTTGTCACACTTTGATCTAAATATGTTGCAGTACCGATTCCCGTACGAAGTTTATCATAATCTACCTCAACAATATTCGCCCAGTTCCCCTTCATATTTTTTTGGAAAAACTCTTTATTTTGCGGTGAGAAACTTGTTGGCTCTGTACCTGCAATTTTTCCTGCCCAGCTACCGCCGCTCATTATAGACCATGATTCAACTGGTTCACCTTGTCCTGAATACTTTGTATCATATTCATCTGGTAAGCCTAAATCATGACCATACTCATGTGCAAACACACCAACCGCTCCGTCTTCAGGCTCGATTGTATAATCGTATGCAGCCATCTTTCCGCCCCAGTTCGAAACAGAAGATTTTGTACCATCAATCGCATATGGCTTCGACCCTAGTTTTGAACGATGAGACCAAATTGCATCATCTTTCAATTTACCACCGCCAGCTTCTTGACCCACGCCTGCATGTACTACCATTAAATGATCAATAATTCCATCTGGCTCATTTTTATTTCCATCACCATCTTGATCGTATTGATCAAATTGGTCATAATCTGCTAAATTGATACCTTTTGCTACCGCTGCTTTTAATGCTTCTTTCACAAGATCTTTTGGTCCTAAAGGTCCCTTGTTATCATGGCCAGTTCCCGCATCAGCACCGTAATCTGACGCTTTTCCTGGAACAGTAAGCCATTCCGTTACAGTTCCATCAACTGTGTAGCTTCCGCCAGATTGTTCTTCATAATATTGTTTAAATGTATTAATCTTCGATCCATCAAATAACGTAAATGGCTCATCACCAAATAGCATTTTTTGATAATGTTCACGATTAAAGTCCTTAGAATACATATAACCCGGTTCTTGATCAATATTATTATGCTTAAAATCGCTAAATTCTACGAGTAATACAAGTACTTTATCTTTTCGAACAGCCCCATTGTACTCAGCTTGCTTCGCTGGTGTAGTCGGTACTTTTCCATTTAATTTTCCTGGGTTCAATCCTAGACCTTGCCCAGCTACTGATCCTACTTCGGGTTGCTGCGCCTGTTCATTTTCCTTCATTTTTGCATCTTTTACTTTTTTCATAAAATCTGAAGCTTCTTGCGTAAGATTATCTCCTGTCAAGATTTCTTTTCCAGGGTTTTCCCCTTTCTTTTTCTCAACATATTTTTCGACAGCCTTTGATGTCTCAACTTGTGATGCAGATTGATCGATTACTCCCCGTTGCTTCAGCGCTTCTGCCAAGCGTTCCTCTGGTATTAAATGTTCATCAATTGGTAGAGATGGTGGCGTATCAGCATACGCTGCATGACTTCCAAAAGCAAACGTACTACTTAGCACTGCTGCTGTTGTTAATACCGCTAAAGGTTTTAATTTCTTTTTCTTTTTCAATGTATTTCCTCCCCAGTGTCTGCAAATTATCGATTTTTGCCGATAGCAATATAATATTCGTTATAATACGAATATTCAATCTTTTTAAAGTACTAAAATGTTGAGAAATATTTTTTCTAGGATGAAAAACATAAATAGGTGAATTTACAGGAAGTTCACTCTAGAATTTGTGGTTCTCTTTCCTCTTTTTTCAAGTGAAATCTCATCTACACAAAAATGCCAATTCCTAAGTAGTAGCTAAGGAATTGGCGTTTTTTTAACGAGAATGCTTTATGAATAAACGACTTGCTTCTTCTGGTACATAGAATTTACCATTGCTTTCTACAACAACACTTCCTAATTCATAATCTTTATTCTTAATACGAATTATATTTTTGTTAACAAATAATTGAGCTGTTACATTATTACGTTTTACTATGAGCACAGGATTTACTGCATCAGTATTATCTACTGTTACAGTTGCACCATTCTGCTTAAAGGCTAATTCACTCTCTACAAATAATTTGTTTGTTACTTCTTCTAAATTAAAGCCCATCGCTTTCGCCATTGTCTTTGCAACGTCCGTGTTTTGAATCAAACCAACTGGCTTTTGAGGACCGTATGAATATAAAAATACATCCTCACCAGTATGCCCTCCTGTTGTGAAGCCTATGTTCGCACGGTTAGCCAATAATGTAGTGAAAATTGGACCTACATCTATTTTCTTTTTAACCACTTTTAACCTTTCTTTTTCATCATAAGTTAAATTGTCCAACCCGTATAATTTAGCTACCTCTTCTACATTGGATATATCAGATTTCAAATTATTGATAGTCCCTTCAAGTGTCATTTTCGCTTTTTTCAACGGATCAATATATGTAGAGACCGGCGTAGTATTATAACCTTTTGTCGTATTCATATTGCCAATAGAAATACCGCTGTTACCATGGTCCGCTACGGCTATTAGCATCGTATTACCATCTTTTTTTGCAAATCTTAATGCTTCTGCAACTGCATTATCAAATGCCAATACATCACTAATCATCCCAATTGGATCATTCACATGTGCAGCCCAATCTGGCTTACTTCCTTCCACAAATAAAAAGAACCCATCTTTATCTTTTGATAACGTTTGAATTGCTTTTTCCGTCATTTGCGAAAGTGTTGGTTGCTCCGGATTTGTTGCTTCACGATCCATATCAAACGCTAAGGCATTATGTGAGAAAGAGCCCCAAATTTTATTAGATTTAGAGTTCAATAATTCATTTTTCGTTTCAACAAAGTCGTATTCTTTGTTTTGAATCACCTTTACTAAATCTTCACCATCTTTTCTTTTTATAGGTAGCAGTGCCGCTTTTCCCCCGCCTAATACGACATCTATATTTTGATACACTTGTTGCTCCGCAATTACGTCAAAATGCTTGCGGTTTACATGGTGAGCAGAGAATCCAGCGGGAGTAGCATGCTGAATTTCAGCTGTAGCAACAATTCCAGTTGCGCGACCAGTACGTTTCGCACCTTCTAAAACATTGGCAACTGGACGTAACTTATCCTCTTCTTTTATTGATTTTAAGCCAGGTGAACTCACAATAGTAGGTAATACCCCTACATATCCAGAATTCGATTTATTCCCCGTCGCTAAAGCTGTAGCTGCTGGAGCTGAGTCTGTTATAGCTGATTCCGCCGAATATGTACGAACTCCTCCTGTTACAATTTCATCTAATGCAAGTGGTTTCCCTTTATACAAGCGAGCTAATGTAGTTGCTGAAGAACTCGTTCCGTCCATAACCATTATGATTACATTTTTCGGTTGACGTTCTACTTTTTTCACTTTCGCTTCCACCGTATGATCATCCATCATACTTTCAGTACATAACATACTTAGTGTGATCGTTCCTACTAACAGTAACTTCTTCATCTTTAAACCCAATACAAACATGATTGCGCCTCCATTAGTTTCACATTCATTTACATACAAAATTCTGACTGCCTACATATGTTTTATTAGTTCCCAATTTTTCTAAAGCTAACAATAGTAACTTTCTTATTCATTACATCTCGGTATAGTTCATCTATCTTATAAAGAAGATTTTTCATTATTAACTTGTTAAACAATAAATCCCCAATCGAATTAAATAAAAATTTATTGTTTAACAATAAATTTCGTGGTAAATTAATAAGATATTAAATAAATGAGGTGCTTTTTATGAAACAAGGATCAACACTCTTCCTAAAGACAGCTGTGATTCTAATGGGTATCCCTGTTCTTGCTATGTGCATTTTTTTAGTTCCTAAAATAGGAAACTTCGCTGCTGAACTATATCCTGATATTGCATATATTAAATATCTTGTATTTATCAACTTATACGCAACAGCAATACCTTATTATTTTGCTTTGTACCAAACATTTAAGCTTTTAAACTATATTGATAAGAACAATGCATTCTCAGAACTATCTGTTAAAGCCTTAAAAAATATTAAGTACAGCGCACTAGCAATTAGTGTATTATATGTATTAGGTATGCCACTTTTCTATCTTGTGGCAGAGAGAGATGACGCCCCTGGCATTATTATTATTGGAATGATTATGATTTTTGCTTCAATGGTAATCGCGGTCTTTGCTGCCGTTCTCCAAAGACTATTAAAAGATGCGATAGATATAAAATCAGAAAATGATTTAACGGTCTGAGGTGAATAATATGGCAATTATTATTAATATTGATGTAATGTTAGCGAAAAGAAAAATGAGTGTAACAGAGCTTTCGGAGAAGGTTGGAATTACAATGGCTAACCTTTCGATCTTGAAAAACGGAAAAGCAAAAGCAGTTCGGTTTTCAACTTTAGAAGCCATTTGTAAAGCATTAGAATGCCAACCTGGGGATATTTTAGAATATCGCCCTGAAGATACCAAATAAAAGAGTCCTTCATACGAGAAGGACTCTTTTTATTTAATAACTAAACCTGCTATTTCTTCTTTATCATTATAAGTTATAATGAATGTCCGTTGTTCTTTACTATATTTTGCTACAAGAATAACAGTATATAAGCCATCTTTTTCTTCAATCGATTGTTTTTCAATTTTTTCGAATGTACCAGCTTTCTCTATTATAGGTGTAAGATCTTTCATCTTTTCTTCTGACAATGCATCTTTCATTTTACTATCAAATTTTTCACGCACGTCTTTATACTTTGCTTCATTTAATAATGATACAATTTCTTCCGCCTTTGGAATAAACTTTTTTGACGTACTTTCATCTACTTTATTACCGGTACATGCTGCGAGCGCGAACGCCGCGATAGCACTTATAATAATAAGTAACATTCTTCTCATTTTCATACACCCTTTCTTTTTAAAATGAAACTATAACTAAAAACGAGTAACGCACAAATTGCTATTGAAATTTCTGATATAATGATCCCGCTTTTTCCTGGTACATAAAGTGATATAATGCCCGCTATTGCATTTGCAGCCCCATGGATGAGAATTGCATATACAACATAACGAAATTTTTTTTGGACGACAGCTTGTAATACAATGAAGGAAAGCCCAACATGTAATACCATCGCAAAAATACGCTCAATGCCGCCGAAATAGTAACTGTCACCATTTTGAATGACTGTTTGTGAAAATAATAGGGATATTACTGGGATGCCAACTATTAACACTGCCTCAATACCACCATGTCCTGCCCCAAATAAAAAACCAGACTGCCAATCTCGTTGTTTCATAAAATAGCGCATGGCGATAAAACGAGCTACCTCTTCAAAAATTCCAGCTGATAAACTAAGCAAAAGCGCAAATAGGACAGGCTGCATAACAGAAAACATTTGAAAATCTGTGCTAGTTCCATTTACATAATTCAGTATTGGTATACGAATCAATATTTGTGATACAACAAAAGCCAATACCCCTAACATATATGGAATATAGCGTTTCTTCCAAAAAGCATATAAAAGTGCAATAAGCGGTAAACCAAAGCTAATCATTGCTGTAAAAATAAGACCATTCATCTCGCTTCACCTCTTACTTGAAGTGTATAAAAATGAGTGAAGAAAGTATGTAGTTATTTCCTATTCGGTTTCATTTTCATCATAGATGGTTATTTCATCTCTTTTAATATAAATGTTTGCGTGAAATAGGGACTTACATAAGTTGTTTCTAACGTCGCATTATTTGTTTTATTCATGATACGTTTTAATGAGAATAGTCCGTATCCTCTAGTCCCTTCTTTACTTGAATGGTTTTTTTCATAAATTTTTTGCAAATCAATCCCTTCACTCTTTGAACTATTACGCACGATGAAATATTGTCGTGAATCCATTTTAAAGAATGCGATTTGCAATATCTTCTCCTCACTTTGTACTGCTTCTTCAATTGCATTGTCTACTAAAACTGAAATGATGCGAATAAATGAAATAATCGCCATCGAAACACTTTCAATGTTCTCTGGTATATCAAGCATTACTTTTATTTGTTGCTGCTGGGCAGTACCGACTTTCGCTCTTAATACACTCCTTACTTCAGGAATATGTATGCGAGATAATTTTGCGATATCAAGTTCATGATCATTTATTGTTTTTAATGTGGGAGCAATAACATCGTAGTACACTTGCTCAATTTCTTTCACATTTTTTGTACGTATTCCCTCTTCTAACGATAGTAATACATTCATATAATCATGACGGAAACTAGCAAGCTCATCATGCATATTCTCTAATTTCTCCACATAATCTAATAACTCTTTATCTAAACGTTTTTCATGCTCTTCTCGTAACTTTTCTTTCGATAAATGTGAGCTTATTAGTACAATGATTAGTAATAATAAAAAAATAATAATCGCTGAATTATAACTTACTTCACTGTATTGTTGATTTATTTTTGCTAAAAACTCAGTTGACGGTTGAGTTAAAATTAGTTCAATAATAAACCCGACAATTAATAATATGTAAGTTATATAATATAACGGACTACTTACTATATATTGAGCAATTTTTTGAATTCTTTTACGCGCTAATAGAATACCGATAAAAGTAAGTGTCGTTACGGTAAGATGAATCACACTTCCTGTCCATAAATATAAATTAAATGGCGTTAACATAAAGAGTTTCATTCCTAAATCCAAAAGCAACATTTTTACTAACGTTATAATCACCATGCTCACTAGTGCAAAATATACGTTATGCTTAAGTTTTAGTTCATTTTGCATTAGTCCTAAACTTATTAAAAATAACACAATCGTACTATTCAATTCTGGATATCTCGTTACTGTTACGACAATAGCAAGTAAAATAATGAATACCGCACTTAAAGCTATTAACATTCTAACTGACAATCTGTTGTACCGGATTAATTGTATGTATAAAAACGTATGACACATACTAGTAAGCAGTATTGCAAATAAATCATAAATATACATTACATCTCACCCTTTAACATGTTACGTACTTTACTCACTAAACGACGTGATACCGGAATACGTTTCCCGCTTTTTAAAACTATCATTTTTTGCTTCGCATCGTAAGAAGACATTTGCTTCGTATTCACGATATATGATTGATGACAACGAAATAAACGTTCATCTATTATTTCTATCTCCTTTAATGCTCCATAAAAATAAACGATACGATCCAACGTCACTAATGCTAACCGGTGCGGTTCATCAGTCATAACATATTCAACTTCATGAAAAGGAACCCGCACAGTGGCATTACTATTTTCAACGATAAAGTCATCCGACGGAATAATATGCTTATTTCTTGCTTCATATTGTAGTAAACATTGTTCAAAAACTTTATATCTCTCCTCGTATGGCAACCCTTTATCAATAAAAGTTAAAGCTGATACCATGTATTGATATGAAATAGGTGCAAATTCAGAATGCGTCGTTACAAAAACAATAATTCCTTGCGTATCATACTTTCGTATCTCTTGTGCTACTTGTAACCCTTTACGCTCTTCCCTTTTAATCTCTATATCTAAAAAATAGATTGGGACATACTTCGCCTTAGCAATGTTAGTAATGATGTTTTCACTTTTACTAGTTACCTCAATAAAATCAAAAGGCAACATATATTTCTCGCAAATCTCTTCAACTAGCCGCTTCATTTGCTGTGCTTGTATGACATCGTCTTCTAAAATGAAAATACTCATGTGATCACTCGCTTTATTGAAATCTTTTCATCTGTAGATTTATCTATAAATATATAATTCAAATTATAATAATATTCTCCTTCTCATTAATTGAAATAATTAATCTGCTATTACATAGAGAAACCTCAACTTTTCAAACAAAAAGTTGAGGTTTTCTTCAAATCACTTTATGACTACATCCGCCCGATCCTTCGGCAATTCCGTTTCTAAGTAATAATCCTCTGCTTTCCAATACCTATTCTTAAACTTTGAAAAGTTCTTCTGCGTTTCCGGACTCTCCCGTAGAAACCGTGTCTCTCTTGGACAATCCAAGTACACCATATAGTGAAAAAAATCTCTCCATTCTTTTCGCTGTAGAAAAACACCTTCAATTACTATGACACCTACTATGGGGATCTGTACTTTTTTCATTTCACATAAGTCTACCTCATCATGATAGAACGGTAATTTCAGTCTCGTTTCATTTTGTAACTTTCGAAAAAATTTCTGCCGAAGCCACTCAATATCCCATTACAAATAATAATACTCATACCATTCTTCAAATCCGGTATCGTAGCGTTTATTACGCTCCACTATATGATCATCAATATGAAAAATATGAAACGGAATGCTTTCCTGTTTCATATTTTCCTTTAAATTTGCAACAAATGTTGTTTTTCCTGAACGACTTAAACCATCTATACCTAAAATGAATCTATTTTCCCTATGCTTCTTCATAATAGTTATAAGTTCGTTTGTACTCATTATTTCTTCCACTCTTCTTTTAATAAAGAATATAAAATCGTATCATGCGCAACTCCATTTTGAATCATATGTTTTCGAAGTAATCCTTCTTCTTGAAATCCTGCTTTATTTAATAATTTTTGAGAAGCTTTATTTTCTACATATACAACAGCAGCAATTCTTATAAGTTGCAACTTTTCAAACCCGTAAGCTAAAATCGCCTGTAACGCTTCCGATGCGTATCCTTGTCCCCAATATGTATCGTCTAATTCATAACCAATTTCAGCTCGCTTATGATGATGGTTAATTAAATGAAAACCACACGTTCCGATTAATTGGCCCGTCCCCTTTTTCTCTATTCCCCAGCGAAATACACTTCCCTCTTCATAACGATTTTTAAACGTTTGAATCGTTGTTTTCGCTTGCTCAATATTTTCGAAAGAATCCATTCCGAAATAACGTATAACAGATTCTTTTGAAAAATAACGGAACATCGTTTCTGCATCTAACAGCGTTAATTCTCTTAATTGTAAACGTTCTGTTTCTAGTTTCGGAAACCCCATCTCTTTTTCTCCTTCTATTCTAATGAACTGCAAATTTCGATATAATTCCCATCTGGATCAGCAATGTATGCAATTGTTTGTCCCCACGGCTTTACAATTGGTTCAACTAAAATCGTAATACCTTGTTCTCTAAATTGCTCAATCATTTTTTCTACATTTTCAACAACGAATCCTAATTCAAAATGAGAAGATTGTAACTCGCCTTCTGTAAGTGGTAATCCTGTTAATTCTTTCACGTCTTGCCGCGTATTCATTGCTAATATTGTAGATCCCGTATTAAATTCAATATATGTACCGTGCTCTGCTTTTATAGGCAACTGTAAAATATCTTTATAGAATTTTAAACATTCCTCAAACTTTTCTACATATAAAATGATGTACTTCATCTTCAAATCCATTATTAATCCCCCTTTATATCCATCCCTAAAATTTCGACAAAAGTCTCATAAAAACCTTGTTTCCTATAGTAGCGAGCACAAAAAAATGAGGCCGATTTCTCGGCCCCCCAGCTTATTGGCATAAAACAGGAGATTTGGTTTGGACATAACCAGTTCGTACTCTTATTATATTTTATTTTTTCTGAATTTTAAATACATTAAACACCTATTTATATTGAGAAAGTTTTTTTGTTTGCATAAAATTAATGAGTTTAAGAAATGCTACAAATGGAGGTGTATACATATGGAACCAATGCTATGTCCAAGTTGTAAAACGAACCGCACGCGCTTTAATATTCTTGAGCAACAAGTAAAACCCGTTAAGTTAAATCCACAAACTGGTCAAGTAGAAGAGGAATACACAAATGAAACGATGAATGCTTTTCATATGGCCTATCAAGGACCTACTTACCGTGTCCAATGTGCTGTATGCGGACTTGTTGAAAATCCTGAACAATTTATTAAACCTGCACAAAATCAGTCTTTCTAATAAAAACATGATTATCCCTTGTAGAAATAGATTTTTCTATAAGGGATTTTTTCGTTTAATACGTTAATTAAAAATGTATTTCTTCCTTATTATATATATTAAACTCTACACTTTTTTGGTAATATTTACATAAGGGAGGTAAAACAAATGATTTTAAATAAAAAGATAATGTTTCCATCAACATTTCTACTATTAACTTGTCACATAGTCATCTTTTACTTTTGGATTTTCGACTGGAAGAAAATCTCGACTTCTTACGGTTTAGCTACATGGATACTTTCTACTGTTTGTGGTCTTTTACTTTATTTCATTTATAAAAAACAAAAATCTAATAAAGTGATATTAATTACTAGTTCGTTATTATTAATTACTTCTTCATTTATGATTTTTTTAGGTATCATTACTGGGATTATCTTTGTAACTGTTAGTTCTATGAATTAAAAAGGAAGTCTTTTATTATGTAAAAAAGATCGAACAAAATAAACATATATAAAAATTAAAGGAGCTGATTCTATACAATCCAATCCTCCCCTTTTAATAGTCGCAACCTTTGTTACAATATTTCCTTTTTCATTTTATTAATCTTCCAATATAAATTAATAAGTATATACAAATATAAACAACCAAAAAAACCTACCATACCTTTATATAATCCAGATTCTGATACTCCAAAAAGACATAAGTAAAGTGCTGGAATTAATGTTGCAAACATAATTGCAATGACTTGTAACAACTCAGTAAGTTTTTGTATCTTCGTTTCCTTATCTGAATATATATCAGGCAACTCATTTTCCTCTTCTACCTCTTTGCAAAAATAATTCCATTTCGCAAAACTCGTTACATGTTTCCATCCACACATTTCATATATATCAATATATTCTTTTTTCTTTTGAATCTTTATAATCCAACCTAAAATCTGCTTTATAAATTACATCTTTCGGCTCAGTTTTCTTAAACGTATACATCATATTATACCTTTGTAGTGCCCAGCCTTGTTGATGCATTTTTCTTAAAAAGGCTTCCTCTTTTTCTAAACTCCATCCTGCGTAAAATTTAAATACCCTTTTTGTCTCCATCTTCCAATCACTCCCCTAATATACTATTCCCATTTTTAACCGAACGCTGTAATCTGTTGTACTCTAGCTCCAACACTTCTCTCCCAAACGGCGTTAACTCATAGCACTTCTTTCTATCTGTAGAAGCCACTTCAACTATTAACTTCTCTTTTAGTAACTTCGTCGTATTCCCGTATAAAGTTCCAGGACCGAGCTTTACTTCTCCATTTGTCATCTCTTCTACCATTTGCATAATTCCATAACCGTGCATTGGTTTCACTAGTGATAACAGTATGTAATATGTCGCCTCAGTTAACGGAATATATTTTCTCGCTTTCGTATTCATTATAACCACCTCCGATACATCGTCTCATGATATATCGGCTCGCGATACATCGTATACCGATATTATATATTCATATTCCAAAATATGCAAGAGTTTAATTTAATAACTGAATATTTATTTCTTTGAATTGAAAAACCATATAAATTTTCTGAATAATTTGTTAAAATATAGAAATATCCGTTTATATTTTGAAAGGAATGATACATATGATAAATAAATTGAAGGAAAATATAGGATCAGTTTTTGTAGGTAAAGAAAATGTTATCGATCTATTAATCGTTTCCTTGCTTGCTGACGGTCATGTACTTCTTGAGGATGTACCTGGTACTGGGAAAACGTTACTTGCGAAAACCCTTTCCAAAAGTATTGGTGGTAATTTTTCTCGCGTTCAATTTACACCGGATGTACTTCCGAGTGATGTGACAGGTATTGAATACTTCAATCCGAAAACGAGCGAATTCGAGTTAAGACTTGGACCAGTCGTGGCGAACATTCTACTGGCAGATGAAATTAACCGCGCAATGCCGAGAACACAGTCTAGTTTATTAGAAGCGATGGAAGAACGACAAGTGACGCTTGAAAAGCAGTCAACTTCTCTTCCAAAACCGTTCTTTGTTATTGCGACGCAAAATCCAATTGAATCACAAGGAACGTTCCCTCTTCCAGATGCACAGCTCGATCGCTTTTTAATGACAATTTCTATAGGTTATCCGAATCCTGAAGATGAACTACAAATGATGCGACGTTTCCGTAACGATGCACCACTAGAAAGTGTCACATCTGTTATTACTTTAGATGATATTTTAGATGCACAGAAACGAGTAAAAGAGATTTTCGTATCCGAACCGTTAGAACATTACATTATTAAACTTGCTCATGCTACAAGAAATCATGATTATATCGCTAACGGTGTAAGTCCACGTGCCACACTAGCTTTAGTACGTGCTGTTCAAGCGCTAGCCTTTTTACGCGGGAGAGAATATTGCACACCAGAAGATATACAATTGTTAGTTCCTTCTGTTTGGAATCACCGTATCGTCTTATCAATGGAAGGCGCATTACGTACGACAAAAAATGAAATGATGCAAAAGATTTTAAAAGAGGTTGACGTACCAGTGGAGATTGAGCAAACATGAATGGACAGCGCGTTGTAACTGTACCTGTATTTTTTCAACTTCATATTATTCAACTATCTGTTCCAGGCGCGATACTATTTACATTTTTTATGCCGCAACGAATCATTATGTTTTTCTTTTTCTTCTACTATTTATTTGCGATTTTCATTTATAAATATGTCGCATATATAGAAAAACAGTTTCAAGTGCTAAACGAGAAACAAACAACTCGTTTATTTCCTAATGAATCTGGACAGTTTTTTATTCATTTAAAAAACGGAGCAAACATACCACTCGTTAACGGTGTTTGTTATTTTCATTTAGACCCGTCCCTACTGCCGCATAAAGATCAAGGAATTGATCAAATATCGAAAACGTTATTCTCTTTTCCTTTTTCACAACCTGCTCATTCCATGCAAAAATGGGATTTAACATTAACCGCAACGAAGCGTGGCGTGTTTCAAATTGAACAGTTCGAATGTGTTTTGAAAGATCCTTTTCATTTATTATCTGTACATTTACCTGTATTTGATAAATTAAGAACTGAAATTATTGTGTATCCATCACCTAAAGAAGTAGCAGGTTTGCAAGAACTTCAGCAACTTTTAAATGGATCTTATCGAACGAATTTTTCTTTTTACAATGATGAAACATCTATTATCGGTGTGAAACGGTACGAACGTGAGTCTTTCCGTTCCATTCATTGGAAAGCATCTGCCAAAATGCAGGAATTACAAGCAAAGCAATATGAACCTGTTAAAAATTATAGTTGGACAATTTGTCTTTCATTAGCTGCTGATCGCGGGTTTGGTTGGAAAGATAATATAGAAGACCTTATTTCATTTGCAACATACATTTGTCAATATGCTACGAAGCATCAAATACCGTTTGAATTATTTATTAGTGTATTAGCTGAAGGTGGCCCTCTGCACTTACCATTAAATGAAGGACAAACACATTACGCAAAAGCTTTAGAGGAATTGGCACGTATTTCAGACGATAGCACACTAATTCCAAAACAAGGATTTCTCCATTATACAAATAGAAAAGGAGAACGATCGTCTACAATGATTTACATTGGCTTGCAGAAGAATGACCTCTCTCTTCTATCGCAACCTACGTTTCTCATAAATAACGAAGGGATGGTGGAAAAGCTTGAAAACTTGGCTCTATCACGTTAATGACTTTATTCTGCTGCTCCTCCTTTCGTTATTAACAGAAAGGGACGAACTTATAGCTATTACTATATTTTTAGCAACGAGCTATATTGCCGTATTTCTTATTCATAAATTAATGAAGAAAAAAACGACTGGATTTGTCATACTGTTAATGACTCAAATAATCGGTTGTTCTATCTTTCTCCCTTTCTCTCTATTTGGCACAATTATGTTACCGCTTATCTTCTTTATCGTGCATGTAGTTGGACCAGGATATCCAGTTCAAAAATCGTTAGGTGGTATTGTTTGGTTTGGTGTTTCAGCTATATTTTATGCGCCTTTTCCACCACTTTGGAAGCTATTACTATTAGTTATACACATTATGATTACATTTTGGTTAACTGGGGCAAATCGTAATCAACAGTTATTACGTTTCGCTTCTATCATTACAATTGGTGTAATGAGTATATTAATTGTTCAAGTTTTTCCTTTTATTCGAGTTATTTTTAGTTTTATCATAGAAATAGTCGCATTAGGGGGCGGTTATATTATAAATCCGTTTCTCATAGCAGCTGAATTGAAAGATACTGAAGGAGTTTGGGCGAGTAAAGGTCATCTCTTAAAACCACAAATTGAAGATGGAAAAACACCTCCTGATTTTGATCCAACTCTTATAAATAGCATAACCATAATAGCCTGTGTAGCCATTGCTATTTACGTTGTTTGGAAAATAGTTAAAAAGCGAAAACAATTAATTCTACCAAATATACCTATCTTCGAATCTACTATCATAACTGATAAAGAAGGAATGAGCCAAAAACGTTTGAAACGAAACAAACCGCCACATAACGAAATTCGAAAAGAAATTTTTAAGCTTGAGAGTAAGTTAACTCCCCCTTTAAATAGAAATCGAGGAGAAACTATTGAGGCATGGTTAGATAGAATAAATAGTGAAGAAGATGTAAATATTCAGAGTCATATTATTATTAATGCTTATAATACAGTGCGTTATTCAAATGAAGAAAACACCGTACTTTTGTATGAATTTAAAGAAGAAATCCATAAACTCTATGCATATCAGAAGAGTTTAAAAAAAAGAAAGAAATAACACAACAAAAAGACTCCTATTTTCATAGGAGTCTTTTTATACTTCTACGTTACTTTTTAAATTGAGGCGTTTTTTCCTGCTTCAATCTCTAATGACTCTTCATGCCACCAAAGCGTTTCTTCAGGGTCTTCTTTAGCGATTTGGTGTGCTTCTTTCTTCGTTTCTACTGTAGGATATGAACCTTTTAGCGCACGTCCTGATGTTGTAACGAATAGTACACTAAATACAACTAATCCAATAATACTTACACCCGTTAAATAAAATGCCGGTGCGAGCGGGTTACCAGTCGCATGAACTAAGTATGAACATACAAGTGGTGTTGTTCCACCGAATATTGATACAGAAATATTAAATGAGATCGAAAGTGCTCGATAACGTACATCGGTGAAAAAGAGTGATGGTAATAATGAAGGTAATGTTCCTTCATACACACTTAGGAAGAAACCTAATACAAAAATACCTGCAAATATAGCGGCAATATGTCCGTTACCTATTAGTAAAAATGCTGGAATTGCAAATACAGTTAAACCAAGTAAGCCAATTTGCACGACGCGTTTATTACCAATTTTATCACTTAATTTACCGAAATATAGTGCTAGTGGAATCATAAGTGCCATCGTAATCGAAATAATTAATAAGCCAGTTGTTTCTTTGACTTTAAGTACTTGAGTTAGATAAGAAGGAATATACGAAAGAATCATATAATTCGTGATATTAAAGAAGGCGACAATTACTGTGCTTAATAAGAAGTCTTTTTTGTGATATTTCATAATATCCATAAATGAAAATTGTTCATTGTCTTCAGATTCCTCTTGTGCTTTTTCCATTTCTTCAAAGATGGGAGATTCATCTAAATGACGGCGTAAGTATAAACCGACCAAACCAATTGGTGCAGCTATTAAGAAAGGAATACGCCAGCCCCAGCTGAGCATTTGTTCATCTGTTAACAATAACGTCAAAATGGTAACAATTACCGATGCAGCAATGTAACCTGAGAGTGTTCCAATTTCAAGACCACTACCGAGTATACCACGCTTTTTATCTGGAGAAGATTCTGCGATATAAACCATTGCTCCTGAATATTCGCCGCCTGTAGAGAAGCCTTGAATCATTCGGGCAACTAAAAGTAGTATTGGTGCCCATACACCAATTTGTTCATAGGTTGGTAGTAATGCGATGAATAATGTAGAAAGTGCCATTAAAATAATAGTAGTACTTAACACGATTTTTCGGCCGTACTTATCTCCTATTCTACCAAAGAATACACCTCCGATTGGTCGAACGAGAAAGGCTGCTGCAAATGTACCGAATGTAAGTACAAGTTGCAATCCACTATTATCAACACCTGAGAAGAATAATTGACTTAAAATTACCGCTAAATACGCGTATAATCCGAAGTCAAACCACTCCATTGCATTCCCTATACCAGTAGCAACTACTGCTTTCCTGGCTTGTTTAGGATTGACAATATTAACGTCTTGAGGTTCAAAATTTAAATCATTATTTTGTTGCATATAATAAAACAGCTCCTTATTTAATTTAACTTCTTTAAGCACACCTTCTCTTATTGAATAAAATTAATTCGAAGCACTTAAGGAAAATTAACGTCTCCTTATCTGTTATTATTGTTTCACATAATTAATTATTTGTCCAATGAGATGCTCTCTAGGTTAAGTAATTTACTATTTTAAAAAGCTGAAGAAGCCGCTAAAATAGCGACTTCTTCAGCTTTTTATATTTTTTTATATTTTTTTAAATACTTGCTGTAGCAGCTATGTTATGAATACAGGAAATAAACTCATAAGTGAATGCGTCAATTTCCTCTTTCGTAATAATATACGGCGGAAGTAATCGAATAATATTCCCTTGTGTTACATCGACTAACATTCCTTTATTCATTAACTCAATCTGTAATTTCTTCACATTTTCATTCGTGTCATTCACACTTATCCCAAACATCATCCCCGCATGACGCACTTCCTGAATATAATAAGAATTTTCTTTCTGAATGTCTTGCAGTTTGTCATTCAAATATAGTGACGTTTCATAAGCTTCTTGCATTAACCCGTCATCAAGTAATGTATTTAATACAGTTAATCCTAAAGCCGTCCCCATTGATGAATGAGCAAATGTTGTGCCGTGATCTCCTGGCGCAAATACATCACATAACCTTTCACCTACAATAATTCCGCCAAGTGGTATCCCGCCTCCTGCTCCTTTACCAATTTGAATAATATGTGGTGTAATATTGAAATTTTGATACGCGAATAGTTTTCCTGTTCTCCCCATACCACTTTGCACTTCATCAACGATAAGAATGATATTATATTTATCACATATTTTTTGAACACCATGTAAATATTCACGCGATAAAGGATAAATACCCCCGCTTCCTAATACAGGTTCTAACATAATTGCAATTGGATTTTCATGAATAATTGTTTCTTCTAATTGCTCTATATTCTCGCGCTCAACTTCATATACCGGGATCGATGTTTTAGGGAAATTTTGATATACACTTTCTTGTCTCGTAAAATGAAGTGCTCCTAACGTACGCCCGTGGAAACTATTCTTCAGCACTACAATTCCTTCACGTTCTTCATGCGTAATAGCTCTATATTTATCAATTAATTTCAACGTTGTTTCTGTCGCTTCCGTACCAGAGTTTGTAAAAAAGACCTTTCCGTTTTTTAAAGAGCAATCAACTAATTTCTTTGCATACTCAATTGCAACTGGGTTTAAAAAATGAAACGGTAGATGCAACGACTTCGTAGCTTGATCCATTGTCGTTTGCACAATTTTCGGATGATTGTATCCTAATACATTTACGCCTACACCAGAAAATAAATCTAAATACTCTTTACCATCCACATCATACAGCTTACACCCTTCTCCTCTTTCTATCGCAAGCTTTGTACGACAGTACGTTGACATCATATACTCTTTATCTAATTGAAACCAATCCGACATGTTACATTCCTCCTAGTTATTCTCCCTGTTTTATTTCTGTTCATTTTCTATAAAGTCATGTATAAATTCATTTTTAAGATTGAAATTTTAATAGTAATGTTCTTCCCGATATTCATTTTTCCATAATTTCTTCTATTTCAACAGGTCCACTACATACGCGTTTTTCTCATCTAGCGGTCTGTAACTAGTTTGAACTTAGCGTGTTATACATAATCAAGGCTATAAAATCATATTTAGTAACAATGGACAAAAAAGATTTGGAGGCTATATTGATGGATGAAAACTATGATAAACAGAGGCAATCTTTACTAGGGAAAGACTTTAATGATAATGAAGAACGTAATGAACAAGCTATACTTCACTCTCAAACAGTTGGTTCACGTGGACCTGTTCTAGAGCAAGATAGTGTGCTTCACGAGGCGTTACAACAATTTATTCACGAAAAAATTTTAGAAAGACCTGTTCATGTAAAAGGATTTGGTGCATTCGGTTATTTTCAAACGATCTATCCAATGTCTGAACATACGAAACTAAGTTTTCTACAACATTCTAATGAGAAAGTTCCTGTTATGGTACGATTTTCACTAGCTGTTAGTACGAAAGGAACACCTGATACTTCTAGAAATGTACGCGGTTTTTCTACAAAATTTTATACAAAAGAAGGTATTTTCGATCTATTATGTAATCACATTCCTGTCTTTTCTGTACGCGATCCGATGCGTTTCCCTGAAACAATTCAAGCGTTGTCACCTTCACCTAAAAATAACTTAATAGACCCTAATAGATTTTGGAGCTTTGTCGCTAGAGCACCTGAATCCATACATTTCGTTGTCCGTTTGTACTCTGATAATGGTACGGCCAAAAGCCTTCGCCACATTCCAGGACATAGTGTAAATACATATGTTTGGAGAAATGCAGAAGGTAATCGAAAGTATGTAAAGTATCATTGGTACCCATTTGAAGGTGTACAATTCATTACTAGCGAGGAAGCAAATAAACTGGCTGCCGAAAACCCTGATTATAGCGGGAAAGATTTATATGATGCAATTGCAAACGGTAAACCAGTGGAATATGGTTTATATGTCCAGCTCATGGACCCGAAAGATGAAGCGCATCTTTCTTACGATCCTTTAGATGATACAAAAATATGGGATGAAAAAGCGTATCCTCTTATACCAGTCGGCAAAATGGTATTAAATAAAAACCCTGAAAATTATATGGAACAAGTAGAAAAAGTCGCTTTCTCCCCTTCTAATTTACTAGACGGTGCAGAATTATCAGATGATAAAATGTTGCAAGGGCGAGCTAACATTTATAGTGATTCCCAAAGAAGACGAATTGGACCTGAATTCCGCAAATTAACGATTAATAAGCAACAAAATTGGACACCTGCTAATCAAATAACGAGCGGTGACGGAAGGTACGTTGATGGTAAACTTGAGAGAACTTCTATATCAAAACAAGATGACTTTACGCAGGCTGGCGAATTTTATGCGATGTTAAAACCGATAGAAAAAGAACATCTTGCTGAAAACTTAGCTGGTGATTTGAAAGTTATATCCGATGATATTAGGAAGGTCGTTTTAGAGTATTTTCATAACGTGTCTGTTGATTTGGTGAAGAGGATTGAAAGTGCGATGCAAAAGCTTTAAGTATATAAAAAACGTCATTTTTAATAATTAAAATGACGTTTTTTTATAACCATTTTTTATGATTTCTATGATAACTTCAAGCTATCATTTGTAGTTTTTGTATAAGTAGGAATTACCGGTGCAGGAGTATCCCCACGATTTGCATATTGAATAAAGTCCCTTGCTGGCGCTGGTGTATCTCCTCTATTTGCATATTGAATAAATTGGGATCCGCCAAAAGCGATTGTACCAATAAATGCAATGCCCACCAAAAATATTTTGATTTCTTTTATCATATTAACGCCCCTTTTTCCATTGATTTTTTTTGCGACACTGTACTTTGATAAAAATATTCACTAGCTTTTTGATAATTATTTTCCTCATGAAATTTTATTGCTAGTTTTTCAGTATATTCACAAACAGCATCTGATAGATTATTCTGTTCAAAATATTGAATACCTTCAATTACAACCCTCTCTAGGTCATTTGTATTTGATAATTTGTTCATTTGTTCAAGGATTAAAAATCTATGGAGGTATTCTTTATTCCCCATTTCCTTACTCACATTTATTCCCCGATTAATAAGTTCTTCTGCACGCACTGCTTCTCCCAACTTAAAGTGTGCTTCAGCCTCTGAAAAAAGCGCACGTGCATGATTAGCTATTTTACTGTTTACTTCTGACAAATGGCGAATTGCAGATGGTAATAGATTTTGATTTTCATATAACCAGCCTATGTTGCTCCGTACACGCAGTAATAACTCTTCTTGAGATTCTCTTCGTAATATATCAATAGCAGCGTCAAAACTTTCTTCTGCTAAATTATATTGTTTTAAATCTATACACGATAATCCGTAAACGTTTTTACACAACGCAACAAGTACATTATATTCTTTATGTTTTAAAAAAATATTTTTAGCCTCAGTTACTCTCTCGATCGCAAGTAGGGGTTGATAAGTTTGATACAAGTAAGTTGCTTGTCTATACATAAACTCAGCTTTCTCAAATTCATTTAAATCACTCGGCATGAATTCTTCAGCTTGTTCAAAATGTATTTTTGCAACATTATAGTCACTTACTATCGTTCTATGTATTCCCTTAAAGAAGTGATAATAAAATTGAATTGAATTAGCTTCAGATAAATTCATTAAATCAATATGATCAAATGATCTCTTATTAATTGAAAGCCCATCTGTAAGCACTTGATATCTAAAGTTAAATAATTCTAAATAATATTTTTGATCCAAATTTAATTCATTTTCATTAATTCTTTTATTTAATTCTGTTTTGATTTGTAATGCTTCGTTTCTGTTACATCTTATAATATTTTCATACCATTTCTTTAATAAACTATTAATTTCCTCATTTGTGTTTGTAATCAAACTCTTCCCCCTCTTTCATGCTTAATAATTATATTTTATCTCAATTAAATCATACACGTCCTATAGAATTAATTGATAAAATTAATTCTGAAAATTCAGTAAATTACAAAGGAATTCTATTCAAACTAAAAATAAGCAACCATATTTACATAAAATAATATGATTGCTTGCTTCTTATCATTTATTAACAAAAACTCTTTCCTTTAAAATTATCGTTGTATTATTTTATATTTTGGTACTCATTTCTCTTTTTCATATAATCTTTTTCACATTGTAACGGCTTAAATTTCACTTTTTTCCCTTTCTTCTTTTTCGTTTTTATAACGAGCCATTCCCCTTTTTCAACATCTAGGTTTAAGTGTTTCATTACATTTATATTATCTTTTTCTTTATAAAGTAAAAATGCTTCTTGCGCCCTCACAAATAAGCTGGGCTGCTCGCTAAATCCACCACTATCATAAATTTTAGTTAGCGAATTATAATAAGAATCATTTTCCCTTCCACCATACATCAAATGGGCAGCCTCCAGATCTCTTTTACTTACTTCCCAAAAACTATGTTCATCAATATTTAAATTAAATGTGGATTTAATGTCCTGTATTATATTCTTCACATACTTTTCATCTCGAATTTTCCTTTCTTCAAGACAATCCGAAGATAACCTTGGTGCATCTGATTGGGAATGTACAACGTGTTGTATTGATACACACAGAATAAATATGCTTAAAATGTATAATGTTTTTTTCATATTTACATATCACCTCAAATGATTTATATACTGTATCATTTGAGGCTTACAATATTCTTATGCTAGAAATGAGAAAGATCCTATAAAATAAATCTTTCATAGGATCTTTCCGTCTAATATTGATTTATTACATTCACCGGCGAAGCAACTACCCTTCCACTTTTTACGTCATATAGCCCTATAGGCGTTACCCGTATAAAAGGCAAGTGCGTCGCAGAAAAGAATAAAATTGTAAATGCTGGATCATCATACGCGTAGCCACGCTCTTGCAATAATTTCACCATCTGTTTCTCTTCTTGTATTAATTCACTCATTTTTAAATTAGACATAATCCCGAGCAATGGTAATGCTATTTCATGTATTACTTCATTCTTTTCAGCTATGGCCATTCCCCCGCCAAGCTCTTTTATCCTATGAAAAGCTGTAAGCATATCTCCTTTACTCTTTCCAATAAGAATGATGTCACCTGTACCAGAATAAGAGCTAGCAAGCCCACCTAGTTCTTTCGCAAAACCTTTCACAACTGTATTCACTCGCCAACTGCCATCACGAGCAATCATCATAAGGAAACATTCATCATGATCTGTGGACAATTCATCACAGTCTATGTTGATTTCACTAGCATATGGCTTTGTTATAACGTTATTTAATAAGTGTATCCCCGTTTTATTAGAGAAAGTCATATCCTCTTTTTCTATGGACCAATCTAAGGATAATGGAGTTACTTTACATTTACTCCAGTCTATACGTAATGCTTCATGTGTATTTACACCGTCACGCTTCACCCATTTCCCCTTTGCAATAACGCTTGTTGGTACTGGGTTTTCTTTATTTTCTAAAATATTGATATTGGCAATTCTCCCTGTTGCAATCGAACCATGTATATGCTCCATATTATAATAACGAGCAATATTATAACTTGCCATATGATACGCATCTATTACTGGAACACCTTGCTTTATAGCAATAGTAATCATTACATTCGTCATTCCGTTTTCATAAAAGGACGGATGGGAACCGTCTGTTGTGAAAATGAATCTATCAAATTGCTTCACACCTAATTCTAGTAATTCTTTCAGTAAAACTTCTAAATCTGGTCGGATCGAAGAGTTTCGAAGAGAAACAGTGTAACCTTGCATAAGACGAGTTAACGCCTCTTGTCCTGTCATCGCTTCATGATCACAGTCTGTACCTAACAGTTTTAATTTTGCTAACGTTGCTTCTGATGCTCCTGGGAAATGTCCTTCTACTTTTTTCTGTAATCGCTTTGTTTCCTGCACCCAAGTTAGCATTTCATCATCGCCATGTAATAATTTTGGCCATGCTGTTAGCTCTCCTCCTTGAAGAACTGCTTCATGCTGTAGCCACTCTATTATTTCTTCACGATTAAATAAAGATTCCCCATTTTGCAATTCAGTTTGTCCATCAAAACGGCACCACCAATACATGCTAGCTGGAATCTTTTTAAATTCATCTAATAAATGAAACGATTCTTTACGCTTTAATGTGAAAAATAAAGTTAAATTATCATTAATAAAAGTTGTTGTTCCAAATTGCATCGCATGATTCGCTAACGTCTCTGGATTATATAATTGATATGGATGTGCATGCGGTTCTATGTAACTAGGAACTATATACTTTTCATCACAATCAATGATTTCACATCCATATAGTTGCTCTGGCAACTTTTCTCCTACATATATAATACGGTCATCATAAATCCAAATATTTGCTTGCATCCATTCACGTATATAGGAATTTAAGTATGTTGCATTCTTTAATAATTTGTGTGGACTTCGTATACCGTCTATTATTTCAACATGTTCTCGTAATTGCTTGTTACTCCATTTAAAATGAGTTTTTTCCATTGTATTCAACTCCATTTTTATATTAGTTAAGATTGGAAATAATTAATTAACTAAAGTATCATTCATTTTATATCCCCTTACATTTCCCCCTATTAAGTATTTTATATTGAATAGTTTTAAAAACAACAATTTTCATAATTTTCTTTTTGTGTCAGTTCATTTCTACCCCCTATTGAAACATGATTATTATTATGAAAGTGTTTTACTTTCACTTTTGATAGACTGATGAGTATTTTATAAGCTAAAAAAGACATCCATCTTAATAGGATGGCATGTCCTTTTTAACTTATATTTCTGATAAGTTTATACTATGTCGAAGCTGATTTAAAAATACATTGGCCGCTTTTGAAAACACTTGATTCTTTTTCCAAATAATATTTAAGTTTGCTTCTAATTTAGGCTGTAATGGTTTAAAACAAAGTTTACTGTTTCCTGACGTGTTGATTATTTTATCTATACATAATGCATATCCAATACCTTCTTCAACCATAAGTGCTGCGTTATAAAGCAAATTATATGTTGCGATGATATTTAAATTATCTATACTTTGTCCAAACCATCCTGTTAATTCATTACTAACAGTAGCTTGTCGTGAAATGAATAGTGGTTTATCTATTAAATCCACTGGGCTAATAACTTGTTTATCAGCTAAAGGACTATCTTTACACATTAATACCCCCCAAGTGTCTTTTGCTGGCAATTGTACATATTCATATTTTTGCTTATCTGTTGGCTCTATAACGACACCAAAATCTAATAATCCACTATCTAATTTACTCTTAATGTCATCAGCATTTCCACTGTACAAATGAAATCGAATACTTGGATAGTCTTTTATTAATCCTTTTAATGTTTTTGCAATAAGATGCATCGCTTCAGTTTCACCAGCACCAATATAAACTTCCCCGCTTATCATTTCTTTTGAATCTTTTAAGTTCGCTTCCGTTTTATCTGCTAAATCGACAATTTCCTTCGCTTTTTTAAATAAGTATTTCCCCTCTTCTGTTAAAGAGATTTTTCTATTTCCTCTTATAAATAAATCTGTTCCTAATTCCATTTCTAAATCTTTCAATTGCCTTGATAATGTAGGTTGCGACAAATGTAATTGTTTTGCAGCTGCTGAAATACTCTCTTCATTTGCTACAGCAATAAAATAGCGTAACACTCGAATTTCCACGATATCCTCCTTTTACATATAGCTAATAAGCATATGAATGTATTTAATATAGGTATTTGATATTGGAATCGTATCATTTTATGATTGCATTGAAAAGATTAGCGTTTTAGAGGGAGAGTATAACAATGGATATGAAAAATTTTATAAATTTTTGTAAGGCAGGCAATCCTATTTCAGGCGAGAATAAAGAATTACATGATTTACTAGTTCAAAGTAGCTATGAAGCTCAAAAGATAACAATGAAATTAAATACATCTTATTATTCTAAAAAAGAGATTGTAGCGATATTTAGTGAATTAACAGGTAACAACATTGATCCATCTTTTATGTGCTTTCCACCGTTTCATACAGACTTTGGTAAAAATATTACGATTGGAAAAAATGTATTTTTTAATACTGGATGTTCTTTTCAAGATAGGGGCGGAATTCATATAGGAGATAATAGTATGATCGGTATGAATGTGACAATTGCCACACTTAATCACGGGCTAACTTTAGAAACTAGAAACACGACATACGCTTCCCCTGTTACAATTGGTGAAAATGTATGGATTGGGTCTAGTGCAACCATACTACCTGGTGTGACTATAGGAAACAACTCAGTTGTCGCTGCAGGTGCAGTTGTTACGAAAGATGTGCCTGAAAATACTGTCGTTGCAGGAGTACCTGCAAAAGTTGTGAAAGTCATTCAGAACGATTGAAATTAAATTCTTATTTATATCAAAACAGAACGTGTTTATTACTAAACACGTTCTGTCAAATATTTTATAACTTATATTCACTTTACCAATCTGCACTAGCATTCTTACCATTTAAATGAATAGCGGCCATAATACTGGTTCTTACGTCAGCAGTATATTTAGAAGTATGAGTATACTGTATCCTCCGGCAAAATTATGATTTTTATGATTAACAAATACGAGACGAACTAATGATATTATGGTCGTTTAAAATAATACGAACACTAGCAATTAATACCGAAATATTCCGCCTCGTTAATAGCTCCCTATACGATCCAACTATAGTTAATTGCCATTCGCTTTCTCTTCATCTATTTATTAAATTCAACTTGCATCATTTTATCAAACTGTGTAAGAATATCAACTGGACCTAAAGAGTTAACATTGACAGCAAATGTATGCTTGCCTCCAATTACTCCACCAGCAAAAGTCATAAATCCAGGAATTGATCCTCCGTGCCCCCATACTGAGACACCATTTGGAAGTTTAGTCTCATAGATTCCAAGACCATATCCATCACCAACCCCTTTTCCTTCTACAGGAACTGTAGTAATCATTTCTTTTAGCTCGCGTTCCTTCAGTAACTTACCACCGAGTAAAGATGAAAAGAACTTGTTTAAATCATCAGCATTAGAAATCATATCTCCAGCTGCATTAGCTAAACTCGGATTATAATACGTAATGTCTTTCAACTCGCCTGTTTCTTCCATTTTCACATATCCACGAGCATGATTCTTTCCTGGGATGACGGGTGAATTTCCTGGTAAAAACGTATTTGACAAATCCAAAGGTTCAATAATTCGATTTTCAATTTCTTCCGCATAACTATTACCAGTTATTTTTTCAATTAGCATTCCCAATATTACATATCCTGTGTTTGAATACAACCAATCTTTGCCCGGCGAGAAATCTGGAGGCAGAGAAAGGCCTATTTTCACTATTTCTTCTGCTGTATACGTTTTTTTCGAATTCATTACGTCAGCGTCTTTTGATTTTAAATATTCAGCGATACCACTCGTATGGTTCAATAGTTGACGTATCGTAATTTGATTACCATCATACCCATTCCCTTGAATAAGACCTGGTAGCCACTTCTCAATTGGTTCGTCAAGTTGTACGCGATTTTCTCCTACTAATTGAAGGACAGTCGTGGCGGTAAAAGTTTTTGTCACACTACCAATCCGAAAGCGATAATCCGATTTCACCGGTTTCTTTGTACTTAAATCCGCCACGCCAGCAGTATAACTATTAATTTTCCCTTTATTAGACGTCTTAGCTAATACCCCTGGCGCCCCAATTTGTATAGTTTCCTGCATTACTTGTTTCCAGCCATTCCGATTCTTTTGATCATGTACTTTTGACGAATTCGAAATACTTTGAGTAGACTCTGCCTTCACAGTAAAACCAGGTGTAAATAGAGTAGTACCCGCTAATAAAACTGTCAAACTCGCTAACTTCATTGAATTACGTTTTTTCATAAAATTCTCTCCCCTATTCCTATCGTATTGATTCAAGCTATACTTTTATCCTATATGATAAAACTCTCTTTTTTCTTATCCATTCCTTACGAAATACTTACTCTTAAAATTTAACAACAAGAAAAAAGTAATGTATGAAAATAAAAGAGAACGTGTTTTCAATTTATGAAAACACGTTCTCTTTTATATTTAAAACCCTATATCATTTTTTTAGTTTATTCACTTTTACCATCCTGCACTAGCGTTCATGCCATTTCCGATAATAGAAAGTAATAGTGGCCATAATACTGGTGCTAACGTAAGAAATAAATTTAGCAATATAAGTATTCTATATCTCCTAGGAATATGGTGATTTTTACGATTAACAAATACTAAAATCACTAATAATATTATCGTCATTACAAGTAAAAGTAATACTAACAACCAATACCAAACCATTAGACTGAGACTCCATGGCTGTAATAGCTCGTGTACAATACCAAAGGTAATTCCCAATACTGCAAAACTAAAGATAGTAACTGTGGTTTTAATAAACAATTTACTTAATTTTTTATCGTATGTATACTTACAATATAAATCTATTAACGTGTATAAAGATAAAAATGCCATTAATACACCTACCCAAGACAATAACCAGTCTCCACCTCCTCTAACTAATATAAACAGAAACCAACACATCCCTGCTGCAGAAAAAATAAAGGAAAGGAGTATGTTTTTCAATACCGGTTTCATTCTATTTTCACACCCTTACAAAAATTTAAATATAAATTATATTTTTTTATTTACATGATACCCGTAATTGGTTTATCTCTTTTTCATTCTATACTGATGATGCGAAGATAAACTCACAAAAAATGTAACGAACAATACTCTACTAAGGCTACCTTTTTCCATTGGTAGCGATATAAAAAAGTAAGTATACATTACCACGTAATTAAATATAAGTAAATAAAATTAATTTACAGTTAATTTCATTTACTTATATTAACTTCAAACCTTCCCGTCTCGCTCTATCCATTGCACAGTCTTTTCCACATCTAACTCTGTATACGTCTTTTCTCCATAACGGACAGACTCATATATCGGAATAATATCTCGCGTTCTACAAATTCTGCTTAACCATTGTTGCATCGTTTCATAGGACCTTCGCTGTTCGTGAAATGGTAAAGTTCTTTCCCATTCAACTAACGTTTTCCTTATCGTATCTTTAGGCAACGGCTGTTCAAACTGATGCATCACTTTCTTATTCTTTTCGGTTCTATCCGTATTTTCTTTTGTTATCGATTGTTTATCCTGTTCTATTTCTGATTTCTTTACCTTTTTCCTCATTAATTTATAAAAAACATATAAAATGACCACTGCAATAATTACACAAAAAACGACACTAATCCATGAATTTGAAAGAACAGAAAACACATCAGTCCATGAATTTTTTCGTACAAAAAGTGGAATTTTCCTATCTATTTTTGTTTTTGTATCTACAACTCCTGTTTCTTCATCTATAATTCTTTCAGGTTCATCAAACTGTGAGTCTACACTAGTAAAATCATAATTTCTTTCTGATATTGTCTCCGTCTTACTAGAAAAAAGGCCTTTTACTATGTCTTGTACATGCACAACACCTTGTGAAAACGTTATCGCACTAACCGTAAAGAAAAGTAGTATTAATACTCTAACACTCCACAACTTTACTTTCATATGTCTCTCTTTATTAACCATGACATAAACCCCTTCTTATTCTTTAATTACAACCCATCTATTCGTTCTGGTGTATTTCCTTGGGGAAGTACCAAGAATTAAAGGAACTGCATCCAATTCTTTTCGACGAAAGCCTGCTGTGTAAAAATAAGTGGAAGATACAGGAGTATCTTGGTCCGATATTGAGGCAAGTACTTTTAATACATTTTGCAAATGTTTCCGGTTATGACCGTTCTTTATATGCAACAATCCATTATCTTTTACACTATTGATCCAAACTTCAAATGAACAGTTTTGCATGAGCAGTTGTTTACATATGCCTGCTGTTAATTCAATTAATTCCTCTGTATCATTTCTCAAAGAAATACCGCTTTTATTTTGCAAGTTGAGATATATCGCATATTTATCTGATTGTGTTCGCTCGTACTTTTTCGCGATTATCGTCCCTGTTTTCGCTGTTGCACTCCAGTGGATAGAACGAAAATCTTCATTTTCATACGACTTCACTCCCATTACTTTCGTTTCATCATATAAGGGTGATGACATCGCTTTTCGAAATCCTCGTGACCATTCTTGTAATTCAGGAACTTGCATTTTCGGAACAGCTGGTAAAACTAAATAGGACGGCGTTTCAACTTGTTTATATGTAATATGGTTCGTTGTGAATCCAAAAGGATCCGTAATGACAATTTCTACTTCTTCCCATTTCGCAATTCCTCTTTTTACAGCTACAGCTTGCAAATCAAATGAAACTGACTCTCTTCCTTTTAAATTAAAATTCATATAATAATTTGAACCTGTATTCGTATTTTTGTTTATTTCATCATGATTCCAAGTTAGCTTATTTTCACATTTAAATCGAAATACGATATTGAAAATAGGGAATAACGACTTGTTTGAAATTTTTACTTTGCACACATTCGCTTCACCTATAAAAACGTTTGAATTCCCTTGACTGTATTCCCATTCAACACGAGATACTTTACGTATGTACACATGCATCGCACCTATTAAAATTACATACAAAAATACGAGAGATAAAAAAAGTAGATTACTTGAAAATATACATAAAATAACGGCTAGAACTGACATAACTCCCATTACGAAAGGCTCCGCTAAAGGTGTATACACACGTTGTTGATTCATCGTACATTCTCCACTGGCACATTAATTGTATGAAGAATTTCTTTCATGATTTGTTCTTTCGTCGTTTTCATCTCCCCTTCAATCGTTAACGTTAAACGATGAGCGCAAACCGATGCAGCGAGTGTCTTAATATCATCTGGCGTACAATAATCTCTTTCATTTAATATTGCCCTTGCTTGAATCGCTCTCATAAATGCCAATGTCCCCCGCGGGCTTACTCCAATTTCAATTAACTCATGTTTACGCGTTGCCTCAATAATTTCAAGTAGATAATCTTGCACATCATTCCCTACTAACACTTCTCTTGCTCGTTTTTGCATCTTAATAATTTCTTCACTTGAAATAATAGAATGTAACGTTTCTAATGGATCATTCATTTGAAACCGATTCATCATTTCCTTTTCAGCTTCTCTCGTAGGATAACCTTGGCGTATTGTGAGTAAAAACCGGTCTAACTGAGCATCTGGCAACGGAAATGTGCCCGCTGATTCGAGTGGATTTTGCGTAGCTATAACTAAAAAAGGTTCTGGTAAGGAATGCGTCTGTTTCGCAATTGTAACAGTACGCTCTTCCATAACTTCGAGTAACGAAGATTGCGTTCTCGGTACAGCCCGATTAATTTCATCCACCAATACTATATTTGCAAAAATAGGACCTAACCTCGTTTTAAACTCCGATTCCTTCACATTAAAATATTCAAGGCCAATAACATCTCCAGGCAAAGTATCCGCTGTGAATTGAATTCTTTGAAATTTAGCGTCCACACTTTTAGCCAAACTTTTCGCTAATGTTGTTTTTCCTGTCCCCGGTACATCCTCTAATAAAATATGCCCTCTTGCTATAAGAGCTATAGCTGCAAGTTCAATCGCTTCATCTTTTCCTATAATAACCTTCGAAATATTGTTCGTAATTTTCTTTAATGTACTCATATATCAACCTACCACCTTTAAATTTTCTAAAAATTAAGAATATATACTTTCCAAATTATAACATATGAAACTAAGTTGAAACAGAACAACAAGCAAACTTATATTTTTTCTTTACTCCACGTAAAAAAGCACCTATTGTCCTCTGTTGACAATAAAGTGCTTATCTCACGTGATTTTCATATTGGGCATTTGACACCTTATATACATTCATTATTTTACTATTTCACCCCAAATATCAACATCACATTCATTTAAAACCGCTTTAATTTTGTCCTTCTCAAATACTACTAAATAATTATACGGTAAGGTTAGCACTTGAATAATTGCAGGTTTCATTTTTAATAATTGGTAGGCGTATATGATTTCCAATTTTCCTGATACTTCTTCATTGATAGGACCTATATACCAACCTGAATCACCTTCATCACAACCACTAGATCTTTGTAAATACACCTCTTCTTGTTGCAACACATTTTTCGCTATCACAATCTTATCGTTAAATTTTATTAATTGTCCCTCTATTTATATTCTCCTTCCATTTAACTAGTAACGCTTTATATAATCGTTCAGAACGTTTCTCGATCTTATTATTGGCATTTCCCATAAATTCAAAAATTCGGCTTTGAACAATTTGATTTTTTTTAATTTCCGATAGTTCGTGAGCCTCCACTTTATTAAACGAATTTGGCAATGGGTATTCAAAACAATGCCCCTTCCATAACTCTAATTTATCATCAATAAAGTCTTGCATATAATAATCTGTTACGAAAGTATCGAAAGAACGACCTAAAAAACTTTGTAGTGACATTAATGTTAAATCCCAATAATCTCTAGTTGCAATAGCACGCCCAACGTTAAATCCTTTAGGCAATAATGTCATGTTTCCTATTGTATGTGTCACTGTAGCAAAACGCATAACATCGGGATGATTATTGATATTTTCATAATGATTAAACACTTTTTCAGACAATAACCATTCATACCTTAACAGCTTTAAGGCATTTTTTTTAATTGATTTAGGCTTCACACCAACACCACGATTATTACAGAATACATTAAAATCACTTTTCCAAAATGACTTATCACTTGATAGCAATAAAAGCCGGTACGTTTGATAAAAAGAATTCATAGTATCTAAATCTAAATTGTTCAAGTTTTTATTTGCATATATTTTAGAATATATCTCTAAAACAAGATCACATCTATCACAGTCAAATTTTTCTTTTACTCCGTATAAAATTCTTTCTTGATAATCTTTTTTGTACAAAATATTTTTTTTACAGGATGTAATTCTTTTTGCACTTCAAATGATGGTGAAATATTTTTAAAATCAAAGTAAATTACTTCATTTTTATCTAATTCAATAAAATCCGCCAATCTCAATTCAACAGCCTTCTTTCCCTCTACTTTTTAGTAACTATACGCCTTTTTTTCAACGCCTGCATTGTTTTCAATTAACTAGTAAAATGTATTCTAACATTACATATGATGACAACCATTTCAATTTGTTCGTTATAGAACTTCCTCTACATCGACACTCTCTATCTTCACTTCATACATATTTGGGATATTTACTTCTTTTGGTACCCATGCATAATAATTTTGATCATTCTCTAACATAAATTGAACTAACTTTGTTTCTGAAACATTCCAGAAATTTTTAAGATTATCGATGTAGTCCTCTAAATCCTCTTTATAGTCCAATTGTAATATATAATCTCTTACCGTCAGGGCAAACACAATTAAACTTCCTAATAGATTTTTTTGCTCATTTTCTTCTTCATACTCTTGTGGTAAGAACCACACTTGACCTATTCCTATCGTTTTTTTGTATTTTTCATAAAAACTACTATCCTCCATATTCTCATAGTCATGGATCAATTCATTGACCAATGAATGCCATTTTGGCGGAATAATATTTTCCAATGCAGGATTATTTTCAATTCCTTCTACTATATCCTCTATTTCTTCTGTCTCATCTTCATAGTGATATTCACTTAGATCTATATGCTTAAATTTCATTTCATTTTTATAATGTGCCAAATCATATGGATAATGGTTATTACCTTTTAAACTTGTATCATCAAGTTCGAGTATCTTTACTATTGCAGCTGTCTCAAAGCTCCAATACCCCACATATCCAGGTTCTTTATGCGCATTTTTCCATTCATAATCATAATGGCCTTTAAACCATTCTTTCTCCATGTACGTTTGTAATCTTTTAGATGCTTCTTTTTTATCTGTTTGTGCAAGTTCTATAATCTCTCTCGTTTTTGCATATGGATTTTCTTTATAATATCTATTCGTCACTTTTGTGTATCCGATATCACTAGCGCATAAGAGGAAATCAATTACTGCGTCATTCATATTTTCCTTCTCAACTATCTTTTTTAATCTTTCTAAATTCCTTTTATCCGTTTCTAGCAAAATCCCTAAGGAAATCATCCAAATCAGACTTAAATATCCAATTTCCCTACTTCCTGTATTCTCTAAATCATGAATTGCATTATGAAAATCTTCTTCTATTACACTAACATCTTCCCCTAAAGAATACTTTGCCCTAATATCCTCCATCTCATATCTAAAATTGGCTAGATATGTCCCTTCTATAATACTCTTATTATCTTTAGAATATCTTTGAATTCCATTTTTAGTATCTTCTTCTAAACTTTTAATATCTTCTCTATTTTCCTCTATAAACTCTTTATGATATTCAATTCCTTCTCTACACTTTTCTTCTATACATAAATAATCTCTCATACCATTCAATTCCTCCTAGCTTCTAAATTATGGCCATTCTCCAACGATGTTACCCTTTGCATCTATCTTAAATGTTTTAACCTTTCCACTACTATCAACTTTTGATAATACTCTTTCAACTTTACCTCTTTTCAAGGCTTTCGTAATCTGTTCAGCTAATACTTCATCTCCCTCAACAGCTTTTAATATTCTACTTTTTCCAGTTTCAGAACCTTTCAACCAATCATTTGACATTTGTCGTCCATCTTTAGTTTTTCCTAATTGTGAACTACCAAATTTAGCTTCATCTATAACGTATTTGATCTTTGACTCTGTATTTGTATTTTCGTATAATCCATCAATTCCTTTTACTATTTTATCATTTATACCTGACGGTGCACTTTTTCCGACTGGCTTTAAATCAAATCCAGCTTCTTTTAAACTTTGATTATTCAATAAATTGTCATTAGATTTTATTTCACCATAATTACCTTTTTTTGCTTTTTTTCATAATATTTTTCTTGGCTTCTACAACTTTTAATTGATGTTCATTTAAGTTTCTAGCAACATAATGCTCTCTGCTACTTTATCAACTTGAACGATACCCTAAATAAAAAGCACTTGTTGCCTTTAGTCGACAATCAAGTGCTATAAGTACATATTTCTGTTACAAGCGTAATTAAATATTTTTTGATTATTTTAATAATAATTATCTCTTTGTACTAATATTATTTTTTCGCATAGAGAATTTATTCATTTTTAAAATGAACCATGTCATAAGGATAATAAGAAATATCTTTTAATATACTATCATCTAATCCTAAAATTTTCATAATTGCTCCACTTTCAAAACTCCAATAACCAAAATATAATTTTTCTTAATGTTTATGGCATTCATACCATACCATACCATACCATACCATACCATATTATTATGCCCAACATACCATTGCCCTAACAAGTATTTTTTCATGAATTCACAAGATTTTGTATTATCATTACACAAAATAACATTAATCAGACTTTTAAATGGCTTTTCAAATAACCAGCTATATTTTCGAACTGTAATCACTTCTTAAAAACTACTAATCTACCTCTATTATTTGTATCCCTTCTTTGGTTTCTGGACAATCATTAATGCTTCTTTTTAATACTCATCTTCAAATAAACAATTATATATAGTAACACCTGTTTCCTTTAACTCTAACGAAACATCCTCCACTTCAATACTTAACGTTTCTTTATCAAGATTCTTTATTCCGTTACTATCTAATAATTTTAAAATACTACTTCCTATTTTCTTAGATTCATCATTGTATGGCGAGGACTCTTCAACTAGCTCGATTGTACCATTAGTGTATCTATATCTTAAATATTTAACCACTGCATATGGCGCGATTGCCGAAATCATTAGCATTACACAATTAATTTCTGATTGCTTCCGAACATACTCACTGAATTCTACACTACCAAAACGAAATTTCACATCTAGTGGTAGAAGAATGTAAGAAAAACATGATGAATAACTAAAATCAGTAATATTATCAACGTTTATATTTGATATTTTATTAATTTCTCCATCCCAGAAATGTTTATCAACAAATTTCCCCAAAACATATTGGAAATCACCTTGTTTATATAATTTATTAACAACTTTTAGTATCTCATCACTCATAATTATTCTCCTTTATTGTACAGGGTATCCATGTATATTTCCTTTACCATCCATATGAACCTTTACCCTCGTTTCTCCATTTGGACCTATTGGTTTTCCAAAATCATGTACTCTAACACTTCCATCTGGCTTTACTGGTGTTCCTTTCACCCATGCTTCTTGTGTCTCTACTACTCCATTCTTCCCTGCTCCCCACTGCGATTTGGTTGAGACATTATTCCCATGACCAGGAACATGTTTACCTTGTTTTCCTGCATCAACTTTTGGAGCCCCTGAAACGCCAGCATCAACATGTCCTTGACTTGCTAGTTTATCATTTTTTCCAATGTTCCCTGCTACACTGGCTCCCTGGCCACCATCACCAGTACCCTTACCTCCACCAGAAGACTGGATTCTTTGAAGAGTATCCTTAGCATTTTGAATCGATTTATCCCATACAAATCCACCATGTGCAAAAAGACTAGCCCCAGCAGCTGTTGCTGCTATATCTAATGGAATAACAATTGGTGATGCTAACCCACCAGTTCCTACTTCTGCGACGATAGTTAAGAAATTAGATCCACCTATGAGCGAAATACCTTCAAACATTTCTACAATGGACCCGGCTATTGATATAACATTTCCAGCCAACCTTCCAGCTTGGTAAGTTGTCTTACTTTCTAATTTATCATTCTCATGTGGTTGTAGTCCAAAAAAGTTTTCTAGTGCTGCATCACCAGCACCTTGAAAAAATTCGATAACTCCATGCAAAAATGTTTGCGCATAAATGGCTGTTTTTTCATGCCATGATCTATTGTCTTCCTGCTCTTGTAAGTTAAATTGTTGTTTTTGCAAAGTAATTTGTTTCATCTCGGTTTGACGAGCTTGTTCTTCTATAATCCCCTGAATAGAACTCACCCAATCCATATTCAACCCTTGTGTACTAAACATCCCACTCACAGGACTAAATCCTTTCCCGCTTTGCACTTCAGCGAGTCCGGCTGTGATGCTAGCCGCTAATTGGAGGGCGGTGCTGTAGTTGTTGCTGGATGAATGAATGATTGATTGAATTCATTAAACACGCTACTTACTTTACAGAACCATTCGTAAATACAAAAATAGTGGTAGTTGGATTCTCCAAACTACCACTATTTTTTAATTTTTCATTCATTAAATTCCGTATAAATTAATTTTTTAACGTTACTCATGATGCGTAATATTTCGATATGTTCGTTATAGAACTTCCTCTACATCAACACTCTCTATCTTCACTTCATACATATTTGGGATATTTACTTCTTTTGGTACCCATGCATAATAATTTTGATCATTTTCTAATATAAATTGAACTAACTTTGTTTCTGAAACATTCCAGAAATTTTTAAGATTATCAATGTAGTCTTCTAAATCTTCTTTATAGTCCAATTGTAATATATACTCTCTTACCGTCAGGGCAAACACAATTAAACTTCCTAATAGATTTTTTTGCTCATTTGCTTCTTCATACTCTTGTGGTAAGAACCACACTTGACCTATTCCTATTGTTTTTTTGTATTTTTCATAAAAATTACTATCATCCATATTCTCATAGTCATGGACCAATTCATTAACCAATGAATGCCATTTTGGCGGAATAATGTTTTCCAATGCAGGATTATTTTCAATTCCTTCTACTATATCCTCGATTTCTTCTGTCTCATCTTCATAGTGATATTCACTTAGGTCTATATGTTTAAATTTCATTTCATTTTTATAATGTGCCAAATCATATGGATAATGGTTATTACCTTTTAAACTTGTATCATCAAGTCCGAGTATCTTTACTATTGCAGCTGTCTCAAAGCTCCAATACCCCACATATCCAGGTTCTTTATGCGCATTTTTCCATTCATAATCATAATGGCCTTTAAACCATTCTTTCTCCATATACGCTTGTAATCTTTTAGACGCTTCTTTTTTATCTGTTTGTGCAAGTTCTATAATCTCTTTCGTTTTTGCATATGGATTTTCTTTATAATATCTGTTCGTCATGTTTGTGTATCCGATATCACTAGCGCATAAGAGGAAATCAATTACTGCGTCGTTCATATTTTCCTTCTCAACTAGCTTAGCTAAACTTACAAGATTCTTTTTCTCCGTCTCTAATAAAATTCCTAGAGATATCATCCAAATTAGATTTAAATATCCAACTTCATTTTCCCCTATATGCCTCAAATCAATAAGAGCGTTGTCAAAATCTCCTTCTATTGTATGGATAGCTTCTCCTAGGGAATATTTTGCAATAATATCCTCTAACTCATAATTAAAGCTTGATAAGTAGGTTCCTTCTATAATACTATTATTATCCTTAGAATATCTTTGAATTCCCTTTTTCTCATCTTCTTCTAAACTTTTAATATCCTCTTTATTTTCTTGAATAAACTCTTTATTATATTCAATTCCTTCTCTACATTTTTCTTCTATAATTAAATAATCTCTCATACTATTTGATTCCTCCTAGCTTCTAAATTATGGCCATTCTCCAATAATATTTCCCTTTGCATCTAATCTATATGTTTTTACTTTTCCGGTACTATCGACTTGTGATAGTACTCTTTCTACTTGATTTCTTTCCAGCGCTCTTTTAATCTTATCTGCCAATTTCTTATCTCCATCAACAGCTTTAAATATTCTACTTTTTTTGGTCTTCGCACCATTCAACCAATCATTTGACATTTGTCGTCCATCTTTAGTTTTCCCCAATTGTGAACTACCAAACTTAGCTTCATCTATAACATATTTGATCTTTGATTCTGTATTTGCATTTTCGTATAATCCATCAATTCCTTTTACTATTTTATCATTTATACCTGTTGGTGCACTTTTTCCGACTGGCTTTAAATCAAATCCAGCTTCTTTTAAACTTTGATTATTCAGTAAATTGCCACTAGATTTTATTTCACCATAATTACCTTTTTGCTTATTTGTAGCTGTTTTTGCATCAAAATTATCTACAGTTGTGTTTTTTTACTGCTAGGTTTACCGTTAGCCGTACCCTTAATAGATACTTTAACACAAACTTAAAAATCCACAGTGTAAAAAATTTATCACTGTGGATTCTTACATTTATTTTTCTTGATAATGCACCATATCATAAGGGTAATATAAAGTATTTCTTAAACTTGAATCATCTAATTTTAAAATCTTTGCGATTGCTCCACTTTCAAAACTCCAATAACCAAAATATAATTTTTCCTGGTGTTTATGGCATTCATACCATCCCATATCATTATGCCCCACATACCATCGCTCTAACAAGTATTCTTTCATGAATTCACAAGATTTTGTATTATCATTACACATCATGACATTAATTAGACTTTTAAATGGCTTTTCAAATAACCAATTACTGTTTTGATAGTTCACTTCTTCATTTCTATAATGAATGATAAAATTATATAAAAAATCATTCACCTTATGCTTTTCTACTAATTTTGCAAGAATATCAAATGTATTTTTATCAATCTCCAGCATAATACCTATAGAAAGCATCCACAACATATCTTCATAAAGATTAATATCCCAAAATCCCTCCATTTTTCCGGCTATTAATTTATAGTCGTCTATCAAGGATTCTATTGGTTCCCCCATAGAATATTTGGCTATTAAAATTTGATATTCTAAATCATATACCTTCTTTCTCACATTTAAAATCCTATCTTCTCGCACTTCATTATTGCGTAATTTTGTTTCAAATTTATTTATTCTATCTTCTTCTTCAGAAATATACTCCAAAAAATATTCTTTGTCTTTAAGTGTATCCCTTAGCATTTCTAAACAACCCTTCTTATTTTTTTATAGTTCTTGCATCATCTAACTTTTTGGTTATAATAGAGCCGTCTTCTTTAATATTAACTAGTATCTTATCATATCCCTCTAACAAAATATCATCAGCAGCATCCTTTCCTACTGCTTTCTCTAGCCTAATCTTTCCCTCTACCCAAGTATCGCTCATCTGTCTTCCATCTTTAGTTTTACTTAGTTTAGCACCACCATATTTAGCTTCGCCGATTATATATTTCGGAGGTGGGCCCTGATTATAATAAACCCCGGCTATTCCTTTAACTATTTTATCATCTAAACTCGTTACTCTATCGTTACTAATTCTATCAAAACCTTTACTTTCGAAATGAACATCCATTTTCATTTCTCCATAATTACCTTTTTGTTTATTAGTTTTAAGTTTAACGTTACCATTTTCTACTTCGTTTATAATTTCTTTTTGCTTTATTTTAACTTGTTGTACATTATTTATTGTCTTAAAGTTTACTCAGGCTCTTACCAGCTTTATATTTGTTATCTCCATCAACAGCTTTCAATATTCTACTTTTTTCAGTATTCACACCTGTCAACCAACCATCTGACATTTGTGGTCCATCTTTAGTTTTTCCTAATTGTGAACTACCAAACTTTGCTTCATCAATAACATATTTGATCTTTGATTCTGCATTTGCATTTTCGTATAATCCATCAATTCCTTTTACTATTTTATCATTTATGCCTGATGGTGCACTTTTTCCGACTGGCTTTAAATCAAATCCAGCTTCTTTTAAACTTTGATTATTCAATAAATTGTCACTAGATTTTATTTCACCATAATTACCTTTTTGCTTATTTGTAGCTGTTTTTGCATCAAATTTATCTACAGTTGTGTTTTTTTACTGCTAGGTTTACCGTTAGCCGCACCCTAAATATCATCCTTAGCCCCTTTAACTCAACCAATTTCTTCCTAAAGCTTTGAAATCTTACTTTGAGTATAGGCTTTCGTCTCTTTATGACTTAAGGTGATTGCCTCTTCAAATATTAACTACTATAATTACAAGTAAATTAAAACAAACTTAAAAAGAATGAATTCTTTACTATACAGAATTCATTCCTCACTAGTTGCTTAAAATATTTATCTAACTCTTTAGGTTTAATTCACATTCAATCTCCCCTAAACATACATTAAATCTCCCTCCATATTTTTAAATTCCTAAGAATGATGGAAAGCTAGCATCCCCTGTAAGCTTATGCTGAATACCACTCTTCCGTAGAAAAATTATCAGCATTTGAATTTCCTTCTAACTCCCATTCACTAATAAAATTAATTATTTCTCCTAAAATTAGATTTATATCATGATTTTTTATAATCAAACCTCTATGATTATTCCAAGTAAAATCAATTTCGATATTTATATTCAACCCATCCTCACATTTACTTAAAAAGTCATTCATTACTAAGGTAAAACGTAAATTCACAAAATTATCAGAAACCCAAATTACGGATGAATCATCATTAACCTTCTCTATTCTAAATCTTAAATTATTGTATGTAATCCACTTTATATTACCTTGTATTTTTTCTTCTTTCATAATTATTTTCCTCCCATACTATGACATCCATTGCTGGATTTGTTTTTAAACTGCCATATATCACATTTTCCCATGAACCATACTTTTTATAAAGTTGTTCAGGTGTAGGTCCTTCTGCCTTGCCATATTCAAGAATATTTCTTTCATTGCATTCAATCCATGTTTTTTCACAAAATCGGCATTGAGATTTCTTATTAGATATCCTAAGTACACTCATACTCTCATCCGTCTCTTTTTCTTGTAACCAATTTCGTACCACTGATGAACACCCTTTACAGGTGTAAAAACATAGAAAAAAACCTTGATTGGTATATATGCCAATCAAGGTCTCATTTTAAATACCACCTATTATTTACATATTTCTCTTTCCCATACTCTTTTTCCGTCAGTTAAAAATACTGCAATTGGTGGATCATCATAGAGAGAAATTTCAACCAATGAACTTTTTTCTTGTTTTAACCAATTATATACAGTACCTTCGTTTGTATTAGGTCGAGATAAAATATTATTTACTCTAAATACAGCTGCATCATATTCTGTATAATTTATATCATCCTCATCTAGTCCATTGTCTGTTTCAAAAACTGTATCTAGTTCTCCAATAATTCTCAATCCACTTTTCCATTCTAGTATCATGTCACTATGTTCATAATTTATTAATGTTCCAATTAAAGAATCGTACCCCATTTGCATCCTCTTTTCTTATGATTTTTATGGTCTTGATGGTACTATATGAGCGCCATCTTTTCCATAATGGATCAACCCTTTAGTAGTCTCATGGTATTCACCAGTATTGCGGTCATAATATTTTCCTATTGGCTCACCAAAGTCTACTCTTTCTCTACCGTTTTTTAATAGTTCACCTTTCCCGGCGAACTTATCAAGCAATTCTTGCGCTATTTTATTATCGCCATAGAAAATGCTCTTATTTTTTCCATTTGCTAATTCTTGTTTATAGTTCGGTGTATCGGGAATATGCTTTTCTTGAGCTCCTGCTTTCACTTTTATTGGATAACCATTTACTTCACGGTATGGACCTTTAGGTATAGAATCTTTTCCATGAGAAGGTATTCGATTACTCGCACCCTTACCTCCACCAGAAGACTGGATTTTTTGAATAGTATCCTTAGTATTTTGAATCGATTTATTCCAAACAAATCCACCATGTGCAAAAAGACTAGCCCCAGCAGCTGTTGCTGCTATATCTAATGGAATAACAATTGGTGATGCTAACCCACCAGTTCCTACTTCTGCCACGATAGTTAAGAAATTAGATCCGCCTATGAGCGAAATACCTTCAAATATTTTTACAATGGACCCAGCTATTTAATAATATTACCCTGCTTTTTCTGATGTTTTTTGGCATTGAAAAGCATACTATATAACTGCAATTGAAGCCTATGTGCATATTCTGTTAGCTTTAATTCATAAAAATAATTTCTATAAATTTATAGCTTACCTTTCAATTAAAAAAGCACTTATTGCCTCAAATAGACAACCAAGTGCTTTAAATTCATCTGTTTTTAAGTAGCATAAATTTGTAAGTTTTGTAGTAACAGTATGACACCTTTTCTATGTCGGGCCAACTACTACGTTACAACTTACGAGTTTGTACGAGTTCGTTAGTTTCATGCCCATTCCATGTGTTTATATTCATCGCCCAATAAAATGTCATTTCGCCTAAGCTCGTACCTCGTTTTCTTATTCTATCATTGCACATAGTACTTCATGATGGTACAACCATCATAGAGTACATACTTTCAAAAACCCTTTCACTTTCTTATCCCACTTAAAGGCCCTCTTTTTCACTCTTGATCATCATAAGCATCTCCAAGTGATTCAAATTCACTCTTTAGCCAATACCAATATTGTCCATTATTCTTAATAAGTTTTTCAAGTAAGTCAGTGAATGAAGTTGCGATAATTTGCGACTCCCCAACTATTCCATGTCGATCAAAAAAACTATCATAACATCTACCTAGTCTTTCTTCACTAAGATCTATTGTTAAATATTCATCCTTACCATCATTGCATATAATATACCAATTTGATGAAATATCTTCTTCACATAACTCTCCTACAATTACGGGATTAGCCAAAATAAACTCCTCTGGGGTAACAATATGAATAGGATATTCCTCATTTTCAAATAAAGTTAGACCACCACAAAGACTATAAAATTCTTTTAAATCACCTGGTAGCATATTCTTATTCTTATCAATTATCGGTAATTCTGTAGGCTCCTGAACTCGACAATTAGGTAATGATTTTACTTTTTTAATCAACTGATTAATATTTTCCATCTAAATTACTCCCTAAAATTATATTGATTAAAGGCCCTATAATACTCTTGTCTAGCTAAACGTGGTACATTCGCAGCATCAAACATTTTTTCCGTCAATTCTTGTATTTCTTTTGGTGAAACAGATTTCCAATCTACTTTACCTCCAACCTTTTTCCCTGTTTTTTCAAAGAGCCATTGTCTATAAACAGCTTTAGTATCATTGTGTTGCTCTTTAGTTAAAGCTATAGTTGGAGCATTCGCCCCTCTACTAACATAATCGGGGACATTATGTTTAGCCCATACATCCCTAACGCCATGATGATTTTCTAGTGGTGAATTGCTTGGCCTATACGGTACTATATCGTATGGTTCTGTAGTCTTACCATCTTTAGACTTCGCAAACTTATAATAAGCTTCTATCAATTCGCCTTGAGGTATTTTGGTTACGATAGTTCCACCAACACTAGAGAATGCATAGGAAGCATTTCTCTTAAATGATTGTAACATTTCAAGCGTAGGCTTCAATTCTTTTGCTAATTTTACTGCATTAGCAAATGTACTTACTCCACTTGATGCTTTTGCTCCTTTTGCGATAATCCCAGGCATTAAAAACTTCTTCATATCATGAAAGAGAATTGTGGAAGCACTTCATCATACGAGTTTATTATCTTCCAGTACATTTAAACCTTTATTTTCTAATTTATTCAAAGTTACTAAAAAACCCCAAGGCATATACCTTAAGGCTCATAAATCAAGAAAATATTCCCTCTATTTTTTTATCATAATTTTTTACTTTATCATTAATTTCTATTAGCAAAGTATCCTCATCAGTTGCAGGTTCATAACCAATTATTACGTTTGGAATATCATACTCTTTTTTCAAATTAACTAGATAATGCACTAACTTTTTTAACCTTAACTTATTATCATTCCTCTCATCCTTTAATATTTCATTTTCGGGAAAGTTAATTACAATATCACCATCCTGTTCATCAAATGAAAATACTATTACTACATTTTTTAATGAAATACCTAGTTGTAATTCTTCTAAACATACATTTCCTGTACCTTTCGGTGTTAAAATCTCTTCCATTTTTTTCACTTGAGAAAAATCCAAATCTTTTTCTAAAATATTATCATAAAAATGTGATGATTTAATTTTTAATATATTTAATTTGAGTTCGTCGTAAATTAACTTATCAATACTTCTCTTATTAAAATCTCTTAATATAATCTCTAAATTCTCCACTTACAATCCCCTCTTTCACTGATCAATAAACCCTTTAAAAGTTCCATCAAGGTTCAATCGAACTCCACGTCCATCTGGTAGTTTTTTCTCCAAAAACTCTATTCCTTTAGGACTTTTAATTTTTATAAATCCTCCTGGTCCATCCATTATTTCTTTAAGGTGTTTCAATGCAGTTTGGTTTATTTGGTCAGGGCCACCTTTAACTTTCCCCCAAATATCTGGATTTCTTCCTGCATGTTTTTGTAAAGCATGACCTACAACAGTCTCTCCACCCTTTTTAGGAGAAGTTGCAGTATTTATTATAGTTTCATTATTAACTTTAACAAAATCACCTGCACCCTTACCTCCACCAGAAGACTGGATTTTTTGAAGAGTATCCTTAGTATTTTGAATCGATTTATTCCAAACAAATCCACCATGCGCAAAAAGACTAGCCCCAGCAGCTGTTGCTGCTATATCTAATGGAATAACAATTGGTGATGCTAACCCACCAGTTCCTACTTCTGCCACGATAGTTAAGAAATTAGATCCGCCTATGAGCGAAATACCTTCAAATATTTCCACAATGGACCCGGCTATTTAATAATATTGTCCTGCTTTTTCTAATGTTTCTTAACGTTGAAAAACATACTATGTAGCAGCAAATAAAGCCTATGTGTATGTGAAATATGAGGTACAAAAAAGAATTCGCTTAAATAATAATTTTCAATTTAAATCAACAAAAGAGACCTCAAATGTGAAGTCTCTCTTGTTGATTATTTTCCATAAGTAACTCGCCATTTATTTGTTTATTTTAAGACAGATAACATGGTTCATTCAAATATATATCCTAAAGAAAAAATTTCCCTGCCGTCATAATCTAGTAGAATAGATTCAATTAATTCTTATTAATTGCGATAAACTCACTAGGAATCTTATCTGCTAACCAAACTTTTTCATTTCCTAAATAAAATTTAACGCCTTCTTCTCTAGCTTTTTCAGTATTAACTTCTAAAATAATAGGATGCTTATCTTTTCTTTTCCCCACTAATTCAGCAGTTATAATATCTTCAGAAAGATGGACATATTGTCTAGACATAGGTGATAGACCATTTGATTCAATAGAATTTAAAAAGCGAGGAGATGTACCATGATAAAGAAATTTAGGTGGAACGCCTTCTTCCTTTACTATTTTCATGGGAATAGAATGTCCATACAACGTACGAATTTTATTTTCTTTTAGCTCATGCCTTTTTTTCTCAGATTTCTCAATCATTATTTTTAAATCTTCTATCTTCACATCGCTCCATTCAATGGATTGATGAAGTGCGTGTAAAAGCTGCTCAACAGACACCCAGCCATTCTCATCTAACTCCAATTCGTATTCCCACGGAGCATGACGTAAAGCATAAGATACTTCTTTACTTAAATTTGTATAGAATTTTTGTTTATTCAATTTCTTCACTCCGATTGTAATCAATCATTTCTTTCATAGCAACTTCGACCCACTCCCAAAAATCATCAAACTCTTTTCTTTGTTCAAAACCTTCAGAAGCAAAATCATGAATAAGTTGAACTTTACTTCCTTTGCCAATTTCAAAACACGCAATATCATCGTTGTCATCTCTTCTGGCAAAAGGAATTAAATTTCTTTTTGGATATCTTTCCTTTAAATCATGATACCTTCTAGTAGCCTGTTCAGATTCAATTAAATACCATACATCAAAATCAACTAAATTCAATTCCACGAATTTTTGGTAAGATTCAGGATATACATATATATCTTTATCAACGTAATACTTTTCCATAGCTATAGCACTTCTTTCTATTTCATTTTTTCTAACTCAAATGAACCCATTGGATTATGAATTCTAAAACTAGTCTTTTGCTTTAGAATTCTTAAGTCTAGAGCTTCCCCCCAATTTTTAGGTACTCCCTTTTTAGTTATAAATCTATCAATCAGATTAGCTGGAAGCGGATCATTATAGTTTCTAATAGTTGCTTGAACTTCTATCCCAACCTCTCTAGCTGCAGCAATATTGTCTTCCTGCTCTTGTAAGTTCAATTGTTGTTCTTGCAAAGTAAATTGTTTCATCTTGGTTTGCCAGCTTGTACTTCTATAATCTCCTGAGTTCGTCTCATTGTTTCTTTAAAGAGTCGACATTGATTTCTATTAGATATCCTAAGTACACTCATGCTCTCATCTGCCTCTTATTCTTGCAACCAATTTCGTGCCACTGATGAACACCCTTTACAGGTGTTAAAAACATAGAAAAACCTTGAAAAGCATATATGCCAATCAAGATCTCAGTTTATATACCACCTATTATTTACATATTCCACTTTCCCATACTTTTTTTCCGTCAGTTAAAAACACTGCACTTGGCGGATCATCATAGAGAGAAATTTCAACTAACGAGCCTTTCTTTTGTATTAACCAATTATATAAACTATTTTCTTCCCTAGTAGGATGCGCTAAAATATCATTCACTTGAAATGTAACGGCATAGTATTCGGTATAATTCACATCATCGTTATCTAACCCATTGTCTGTTTCAAAAAGTGTGTCTGGTTCACCAATAATTTTCAATCCACTTTCCCACTCTATTATCAAGTCCCTATCTTTATACTCTTTTAACGTTTTTATTAAAGGATCATATCTCATGTATATCCCCCTCTTATTACTTCTTTAGTGGTTCTGAAGGCACTATATGTGCTCCGTCTTTTCCATAATGAATCATTCCTCTAGTAGTTTCAAGGTATTCACCAGTATCACGATCATAGTATTTTCCAATTGTTTTACCAAAGTCTACTCTTTCTTTTTTACCGTTTGGTAGTAGTTGACCTTTCCCGGCGAACTTATCAAGCAATTCTTGTGCTATTTTATTATCGCCATAGAAAATGCTCTTATTTTTTCCATTTGCTAATTCTTGTTTATAGTTCGGTGTATCAGGAATATGCTTTTCTTGAGCTCCTGCTTTCACTTTTATTGGATAACCATTTACTTCACGGTATGGACCTTTAGGTACAGAATCTTTTCCATAAGAAGGTATTCGATTACTCGCACCCGTACCTCCACCAGAAGACTGGATTTTTTGAATAGTATCCTTAGTATTTTGAATCGATTTATTCCAAACAAATCCACCATGTGCAAAAAGACTAGCCCCAACAGCTGTTGCTGCTATATCTAATGGAATAACAATTGGTGATGCTAACCCACCAGTTCCTACTTCTGCCACGATAGTTAAGAAATTAGATCCGCCTATGAGCGAGATACCTTCAAACATTTCTACAATGGACCCGGCTATTGATATAATATTTCCAGCCAACCTTCCAGCTTGGTAAGTTGTCTTACTTTCTAATTTATCATTCTCATGTGGTTGTAGTCCAAAAAAGTTTTCTAGTGCTGCATCACCAGCACCTTGAAAAAATTCGATAACTCCATGCAAAAATGTTTGCGCATAAATGGCTGTTTTTTCATGCCATGATCTATTGTCTTCCTACTCTTGCAAGTTAAATTGTTGTTTTTGCAAAGTAATTTGTTTCATCTCGGTTTGACGAGCTTGTTCTTCTATAATCCCCTGAATCGAACTCACCCAATCCATATTCAATCCTTGTGTACTAAACGTACCACTCACAGGACTAAATCCTTTCCCACTTTGCACTTCAGCGAGTCCGGCTGTGATGCTAGCGGCTAATTGGAGGGCGGTGCTGTAGTTGTTGCTGGATGAATGATTAAATTCATTAAACACGCTACTTACTTTACAAAACCATTCGTAAACACAAAAATAGTGGCAGTTGGATTCTCCAAACTACCACTATTTTTAACCTCTTAATTCATTAAATTCCGTATAAATTAGTTTTTCAACGTTACTCATGATACACAATGTTTTAATTTGCTTATTATAGAACTTCCTCTACATCGACACTCTCTATCTTCACTTCATACATATTTGGGATGTTTGCTTCTTTTGGTACCCATGCATAATAATTTTGATCATTCTCTAAAATAAATTGAACTAACTTTGTTTCTGAAACATTCCAGAAATTTTTAAGATTATCGATGTAGTCCTCTAAATCCTCTTTATAGTCCAATTGTAATATATAATCTCTTACCGTCAGGGCAAACACAATTAAACTTCCTAATAGATTTTTTTGTTCATTTTCTTCTTCATACTCTTGTGGTAAGAACCACACTTGACCTATTCCTATCGTTTTTTTGTATTTTTCATAAAAACTACTATCCTCCATATTCTCATAGTCATGGATCAATTCATTGACCAATGAATGCCATTTTGGCGGAATAATATTTTCCAATGCAGGATTATGTTCAATTCCTTCTACTATATCCTCGATTTCTTCTGTCTCATCTTCATAGTGATATTCACTTAGGTCTATATGCTTGAATTTCATTTCATTTTTATAATGTGCCAAATCATATGGATAATGGTTATTGCCTTTTAAACTTGTATCATCAAGTCCGAGTATCTTTACTATTGCAGCTGTCTCAAAGCTCCAATACCCTACATATCCAGGTTCTTTATGCGCATTTTTCCATTCATAATCATAATGGCCTTTAAACCATTCTTTCTCCATATACACTTGTAATCTTTTAGACGCTTCTTTTTTATCTGTTTGTGCAAGTTCTATAATCTCTTTCGTTTTTGCATATGGATTTTCTTTATAATATCTGTTCGTCATGTTTGTGTATCCGATATCACTAGCGCATAAGAGAAAATCAATTACTGCGTCGTTCATATTTTCCTTCTCAACTAGCTTAGCTAAACTTACAAGATTCTTTTTCTCCGTCTCTAATAAAATTCCTAGAGATATCATCCAAATTAGATTTAAATATCCAACTTCATTTTCCCCTATATGCCTCAAATCAATAAGAGCGTTGTCAAAATCTCCTTCTATTGTATGGATAGCTTCTCCTAAGGAATATTTTGCGTTAATATCCTCTAACTCATAATTAAAATTTAATAGATACCTTCCTTCTATAAGACTTTTATTATCTTTAGCCTTTCTTTGAATACCATTCCTTTCATCTTCTTCAAAACTTTTAATCTCCTCTCTATTTTCCTCAATAAACTCTTTATTATATTCTATTCCTTCTCTACATTTTTCTTCTATACATAAAGGATCTCTCATACTATTCAATTCCTCCTAGTGCCTTAAATTATGGCCATTCTCCAATTATGTCTCCCTTTGCATCTATTCTAAATGTTTTCACATTTCCACTACTATCAACCTTTGATAACACTCTCTCAACTTCCTGATCTTGTAATGCCTTCGTAATCTTTGATGCTAATTTTGCATCTCCATCAACAGCCTTCAATATCCTACTTTTTCGCGTCTTCGCACCATTCAACCAATCATTTGACATTTGTCGTCCATCTTTAGTTTTCCCCAATTGTGAACTACCAAACTTAGCTTCATCAATAACATATTTAATATTTGAATTTGGATTTGCATTTTCGTATAATCCATCAATTCCTTTTACTATTTTATCATTTATGCCTGATGGTGCACTTTTTCCGACTGGATTTAAATCAAATCCAGCTTCTTTTAAACTTTGATTATTCAATAAATTGTCACTAGATTTTATTTCACCATAATTACCTTTTTGCTTATTTGTAGCTGTTTTTGGATCAAAATTATCTACAGTTGTATTTTTGTTACTGCTAGGTTTACCGTTAGCCGCACCTCCACCAGAAGACTGGATTTTTTGAAGAGTATCCTTAGTATTTTGAATCGATTTATTCCAAACAAATCCACCATGTGCAAAAAGACTAGCCCCAGCAGCTGTTGCTGCTATATCTAATGGAATAACAATTGGTGATGCTAACCCACCAGTTCCTACTTCTGCGACGATAGTTAAGAAATTAGATCCGCCTATGAGCGAAATACCTTCAAATATTTCTACAATGGACCCGGCTATTGATATAACATTTCCAGCCAACCTTCCAGCTTGGTAAGTTGTCTTACTTTCTAATTTATCATTCTCATGCGGTTGTAGTCCAACAAAGTTTTCTAGGGCTGCATCACCAGCACCTTGAAAAAATTCGATAACTCCATGCAAAAATGATTGCGCATAAAGGGCTGTTTTTTCATGCCATGATCTATTGTCTTCCTGCTCTTGTAAGTTCATTTCTTGTTTTTGCAAAGTAATTTCTTTCATCTCGTTTTTTCGAGCTGTTTCTTCTATAATCCCCTGAATCGAACTCACCCAATCCATATTCAACCCTTGTGTACTAAACGTACCACTCACAGGACTAAATCCTTTCCCGCTTTGCACTTCAGTGAGTCCGGCTGTGATGCTAGCGGCTAATTGGAGGGCGGTACTGTAGTTGTTGCTGGATGAATGATTGAATTCATATAAATGCTCTAGTTTTTCTTCAAGTTTTTTCCTCATCGCAATTAAGACTGCAACAATTGCGTCTACTCCAGGCATCGGTGTAAGTACTTCTATTGCTTCTATACTAGCGATCGATTGATTGATTTCCTGTATTTGTTGTCTTATTTCATGTTCGATAACATCTGTTGAAGCAACTTTTGCTTGAAAATCATTTGGAAATGCTTCGTTTTGGCGAATTAATTCTTCACATAAGCATATGATTCCTTGCGCTAATGGCCGAAATGTTTGGACAAGGTAGGCTTTTGCACTACTGTATGTTTGTCCTTGTAATACTGTGTCTATCGCAAAGGCATCAATAGATTGAATGGCTTGTTCCATACTTTGAATCGTAGCATTACATATAGCGTTCATACTTTGCGTTTGACTTTGTACTTCTCCCAAATACATGTTTAAACTCATGTATTGACCTCCCTTTGTAGTTGCTGCTGTTCATAGGAAAGGTCGTTTTCTTTCTCACTGAGATGCCGTTTTTCTTTAAGCAACGTCTCTTTTTCGTTTTCTAATTCGAATGTAAGTTTTCTTTCATACTGCCCGATCTCTTGCCGCATATTCGTAAAAAGGTGAAATGCTTCTCTGTCACCATACCAAGTTTCTAGTATTCGGTTAAATAAACGATTATTTCTATTTTTCCATTCATGAAAACTAGCCTCAGCTCTTTCTTGATTTTGCAGCGCGATTCGGTTTTCATTTTGTTCTTCAAATATAATTCGTAATTTTTGATTACATTGACTGATTCTCGTTTCAATTTCTTGACTCATCTTTTCTCCTACCTTTTCCCCTTTACGTAGGTTGTTACATTATTGAAAAGTCTTTTGAAGTCCGGTATCCATTTTCTCAAATTCATTTGCTACGGAATGGATATTATCAATTGTTTGTTGAAAAGCAACGCAAAATTGTTTCGTGATCTGTAAATTTTGTTGATTTGCTTCTTGTGCTTTGAAGTTCACAGATAGTGTCGTACGCGTTGCCTTATTTATAGAGCGACTAGTAGCACTTTGCATTCTATCTGAAGCATTTCTCATTTTCGTTGCAAGTTGCGTTGCTCTATGCAAATTACTTTGAAATTCTCCCATCACTTACTCCCCTCTACCTTATATTTTCAAGAAAATTATACCATGGAAAAATATTCTAATAAACCGAATGTTCGAATTCAATAAATAATTAACCACTGTTCCTGAGGATACGAGCAACACTTACCTATCAATATAACTGGATCCAAAGTGGATTCTACTTATACAAAAAAAGATGACCTCAGCCATTCGCTAAAGTCATCTTTTTCTACCTTATTATTTCACTAACTCTCCATTATAAGCTTTTATATCAAGAGGAGCAGTTAAAAACTGTTTTACTTTGCTAACGAAAGATGTGAAGTGTTCACTCGTATTATGACTCGCAACTGCTACTTCATCTTTCCATACTTCTACCATCGTATACACATTTTCTTTTTCTACATCTTTATAAAGATCATAAGATACATTTCCACTTTCTTCTCTTGAACCATGAAGTAATGGTTGAACTTCTTCTAAAAATGTTTGTTGTTTCGCTGGATCTACTTGAAATGTTGCGTGAATAATAATCATGGTGTTTCCCCTCTCATATTTCACTTATTTCTTTTGAAATTACTTCCACTCAGCAACTTTTTCAATTGGAAGACGTACTGATTGGTAACCACTGTCAGCAGCTTTTCCGATTGAAATTAACATAACTGGTACGTAACGTTCTTTATCTAATCCGAACGCTTCAGCAATTTGGTCTTTTTCAAATCCACCAATTGGACAAGTATCATAACCGTGAGCACGAGCTGCTAGCATAAATTGCATTGCTACAAGACCGCCGTCAATAAGTACAGTATCTTTCATTACTTCTGGTGTAACCATTGAGAAGTAAGCTGAAAGTTTTTTCATTTGGTCTTCTTTTACTTCTGCTGGCATGAAACCACGCTCTACTGCTGTACCGTAAATTTCTTCTGCGTTATCAAAGTTGTTTAAATCACCAAATAAAGCAATCATTGCTGAAGATGTTTCTACTTGAGATTGATTGAATTTCGCAAGTGGCGCAAGTGTTGCTTTCGCTTCATCACTTTCAATCACTACGAATCTCCATGGTTGCATGTTTACTGATGATGGTGCAAGTGTTGCTTCTGTAAGAATTTCTGTCATTTCTTCTTTGCTAATTTTCACTGATGAGTCGTATTTACGAATGGAACGACGTCCTGTTAAAATTTCGTTAAAGTCATTTGTTTTTACTGAGTTAGTCATAGTTGTATTCTCCCTTTTTTAAAGTTCTTTTATATTTTCTTGAATGTGAATTAACATATTTAAAAGATTATCGCGTTCTTCCTCACTTAATCCTTTAAATGCAGATGCTGCAAAACGTTCTTTTTCCTCTTGAAACGCCTGGATTTTATTTCGTCCCTCTTCAGTTAGAGAAACTAACGTAATTCTGTTATCATCTGGATTTTTACGTCTTACAATCATTTCATTGGCCTCAAGCTGCTTTAAATGCCTCGTTATCGCCGCATTATCAATATTCACTTCTTGCTGAAGTGCTTTTTGACTAATTTCACCTACTTCAAATAACTGAAGTATAAGCTCTAATCGAGACTGGCTCATACCCGTACACCCTTCAAATTTCGAACTTACTTCTTTATTTAGAAAGTGTAATTTATATAAAATAATCGCTTCTTTTGAGCATGAACTTGTCAAATTACCCCTCCTTTACATCCAATTTAAAAAATCATTTGATATATCAATAGTTGATACGTCAATTAATATAATCTATATCGATTAAGAATGCAAGCATTTTGTTTTCATTTTATTTTTTCCAAATTAAGGCGCTTTGTAGCGTTACAAAAAATGTAAATTACATTATAATAGTAATAATTTAAATGACTGGAGAGTGATTGTAATGCGGCAATACACAAATAGAAATGAGGAAATGAAAATGGAAAATGAAATGAGGATATTGATATATGACAACAATAAATATAGGGATTGTCGCGCATGTAGACGCTGGCAAGACGAGTTTGACTGAACGTATTCTTTATGAAACGAATGTGATTAAAGAAATTGGCCGAGTTGATGGCGGAAGTACGCAAACAGACTCAATGGAATTAGAAAGGCAGCGCGGAATTACGATTAAAGCATCCGTCGTTTCTTTCTTTATTGATGACTTAAAAGTAAATGTCATCGATACACCGGGACACGCTGATTTTATCGCTGAAGTGGAGCGATCATTCCGCGTTTTAGACGGTGCAATCTTAGTTATTTCTGCCGTTGAAGGTGTGCAAGCACAAACGAAGATTTTAATGCGAACGTTACAGAAACTAAACATACCGACTATTTTATTTGTAAATAAAATTGATCGTCGTGGTGCAAATAGTGAAAAAGTTGTAAAGCAAATAAAAACGATTCTTTCAAATGAAGCATTCCCCTTTTACTCTGTCCTAAACGAAGGAACAAAGGAAGCTCGTATTATTGAATATAAATCATATGATGATTGTATAGAACGATTAGCACCATATAATGAATCGTTACTTGAGTCATATGTAAATAACGAAATCGTAACGGACACAATGTTAAGAAAAGAACTCATTAAACAAATAGCGCAAGCAAATGTGTATCCGATTTTCTTCGGTTCCGCAATGACGGGTATAGGAGTATCTGAACTACTTGAAAATATTTCAGCCTTACTTCCAGCTCATAATCTGTCTCAAGATGAAGAATTGTCCGGTATTGTTTTTAAAATTGAACGTGAACCTTCTGGAGAAAAGATTGCATATGTAAGAGTTTTTTCTGGCAACTTACACGTTAGAAAACATGTTGATATACAGCGCGATGAGTCTCTACCACATAAGGAAAAGATTAAAAAAATGTGCATGTTTCATAATGGAGATGCTGTTCAAACTTCTACCGTTCCTAGCGGAGAATTTTGCAAAGTGTGGGGACTAAGTGATATTAAAATTGGTGATATTATCGGTGCACGGACTGATTATATAAAAGATATTCACTTTGCCGAACCACAAATGGAAGCTGCCATCGATGCAGTACCTAAAGAACGAATTCATGATTTATACGCTGCACTTATGGAACTATGTGAAGAAGATCCACTCATTAAAGTGTGGAAAGATGATGTTCATAATGAACTATATATTCGCCTTTTCGGTCAAGTACAAAAAGAAGTAATTGAAACAACTCTTTTTGAGAAATATAATTTGCAAGTTACTTTTTCAAATACGCGAGTTGTATGTATTGAGAAGCCAATTGGCATTGGGATTTCCGTTGAAGTAATGGGCGAAAAAACGAATCCATTTTACGCAACAGTTGGATTCAAAGTCGAACGTGGTGAACTGAATTCTGGCATAACATATAAATTAGGCGTTGAACTTGGCTCACTACCTTTAGCCTTTCATAAAGCGATTGAAGATACTGTATTTCAAACGTTAAAACAAGGTTTGTACGGGTGGGAAGTTACGGATATTATCGTTACGTTAACCCATACTGGCTATGCTAGTCCTGTTACAACAGCTAGTGACTTTAGAAACTTAACGCCACTCGTTTTAATGGATGCTTTAAAGAAAGCTGAAACATATGTATATGAACCAGTTAATGCGTTTGAATTCACTGTACCGGAGCAGGCAATTAGTACCGCAATGTATAAGCTCGCTGCTATTTCAGCAACTTTTGCAGAGCCTATATTCAATAATGATTCTTATCAGTTAACAGGATCATTACCTGTTGCGAAAACAGAGAATTTTAAACGCATGCTCCATTCATTTACAGAAGGAGAAGGCATATTTTCAACGAAGCCAGCTGGTTTCACAAAGCTGAAACCTCCCTTCCCTACTCGAAAACGTGTTGATTATAATCCGCTGAATCGGAAAGATTATTTGCTTCATGTGTTGAGGGCTTATTAAAGTAAAAGAGGTGCAGTTCGCACCTCTTTTTGCATGTATTGATAAGTTAGTTTTCCCTAACAATTTCTTTAAGCTTTTCTATTATTTTCGCTATTGCTTCAATTGAATTCCCTGTTTCAAATTCTCCAACATTTACAGAATGATTTGCATTTTTGACAACATCGATCGTTAAATTCGTTTTATATAACTGATCAATTTTATTTGCATTATAATGATGATCTTTATCCCCAATAACTAAAAGTCCTTCGTGATTACTTTGTAAAATAGATTCGAAAATAGATTCAAAATTTAGTAAAGGTGTAAGTACTATCATTTTTGACTGTAAAAAATCTTCTCTCTTCATTAAATCATTTGCAATTGGAATTGTTCCGAGTGATTTTCCTAAAAACATCGTCTCGTTGTATTGCTCACCTTTTAATACTTCATTCATTATAGGATGAATATCACCCATCATTACTTTCGTTACTTCTTCTATTGGTTTATTCATTACTTGTTCGTCGTAAGAATAATGAATATGTACAACATCTATTTTATGTTCAAGCATAAGCATCGTCGCGTAATAAAATAACGGCTTATCATAATTGTATCCTGAACCTGAAAACATAAAGCAAACCGTACTAGAACCTTTTTCGATATGTGTGTAATAAATTACTTTGTCATTTATATGTATCTTTTTTTTAGTCCTCTTCACCGTTTTCCCCTCCGAATACATTTACTTTTGTAATACAATATGTTCTGTGTGAGCTACTATATCCTTTACTTTTTCTTTTATAAATGCTGGTTGTAAGTTATATGCATGTAACTCTTCTACCGACACCCACTTAAACAAATATGTTCTACCCTCTTCTTCCAAAATATATTGATTCGCTCCATTCGCGGGTAATTCATGCAATTCTACTTCGTAATAAAAACTAATCTCATGAAACTTTCGCTCAGAAAGTGTGAAGAAATTTTCTACTGACCATAGTAATCTCTTTACTTTAATAGGAACAGCTAGTTCTTCCGCAAGCTCACGTTTTAATGCGTCTTCACTATTTTCTAGCATTTTCACTCTACCGCCTGGTACGTACCAAAAATCTTCACCATTACCTTGCAATATAAGGATTTTATTACCGTGTTTACAAATGGCTCCGACTCGGTAATTAAAACATGTTTCCTCAACTTTGAACGTAAGATCCACAACGATTGCCTCCTATACTTCATTTAAAAATCGCTATAAAACTATTATGTATGTATCGTATAAATAAGATTACTAAATTTTTCTAGTTCATTCAATAGTTTTTTAATTTTCAGAATTTTTTCTATCAATTATACATATGCATCTATTACAATAACAATACACACGAAAAAGCGCCTTGTTTCTTTAATAACAAGGCGCTTTTTCGTGATACTATATTTAAATTGTTATCTTCCCACTCTCCCACCACTCCATGAAAGTTTTTAAAGAAGGCGCAACCCACGTTCTACTATCATTTTCATGATTCCATACATATATATCATCTCTTTGTACCATCCCATTCAAAACAGAATAACCAAACAAATCACCATTTCCGCCATCAGCAAAAAATAATAAACAATCCAAAGGCATGTATAAATCTTTAAAATCAACTATATTTCTCATATTCATATTTTCAGTTTTAATTTTTGAAGCAGGCCATATAAAGTCCCCGTACTCACCTTCTATACCGTTTGTTTCCTGTAATAATTGATATAGATCATTCGGTAACTCCACATGTAAACATCTTTGTATATCAGTAAGTTCATCATTCGTAGCTGGATTTTTCAAATTTAAGTTTGATGAGATACTATGAATGGTGTCTTTCCACATCACCTTTTCTCCTCCTAATATTCAATCAATTATATATAAGGCTACTCTGAATTTATTGATACCACTTTTCTAACAAACACTTCTCCCTCTTGCCTGAAATACCTGCTTTTAATTCCCATTCGTCCATACCCTTCATCCACACATACACATCTGCAATTGTATCTTCTAACCTTCTAAAAGTAAGTCCTTCTTTAACAGCACTTTCAATATTAATAGAAAAACCACCTTTCCACGGCTTTGGCTCACCTTCTAATGAAAAAGTTTCAGGAAGCCATAGTGGCATCTCTGTCCAAGGCTGTACTTTATGTTCATTCATAAATGATTCATCTACCCAAACGAATGTAGCATCACTATTCGGAACCTTTTTACACGTATTCAATAGCTCTTCCATCGTCAATTCATAATTCGGACCTGTAACATTGAATGTACCTACTTTATTATTTTCTGCCATGTTTAGTCCCCAGTTTGCGACGTCTTTTATATCAACTATCTGCACTGGACGGTCTTTTCTTCCTGGAACTAACACCTTACCTCCTTTTGCTATACGCTGAATCCAATATGGAAGCCGATCTGTATAATCAAACATTCCTGAAAGAAGTCCTGCTCTTACGTGTAAAACACGCCCCGGCCAATACTTCTCTGCTTCTTTTTCGCATAATACTTTCAGCGCACCATAATGCTCATAAGGAGATATTTCACCATTTTCTACAGCCTTTATTTGCTCAGCCGTCGGTTCAGGTTGTAATATATAGTCTTCTTTTATATGATGCGGAATCCAATCTTTATATACGGAAAGGCTTGAGATGAATATATAGTGTTCAATATTATCTTTAAGCACTTCTCCAACATTTCTAATGTGATGTGGAGAAAACCCACATGTATCTACGACAACATCCCATTTTCGATTTTCTAAACTTGATACATCACCATTTCTGTCACCGATAAGCTGCTCCACTTCAGGAAAGATTTCTTGGTTTGTTCCGCGGTTAAATAATGTAACTTCATGCCCTCTGTTCAAAGCCTCTTCTACAAATGCTCTGCCTAAAAATCGTGTACCACCTAGTATTAGAATTTTCATGGTTCTCCCCCATTCATCATTAAAAATCCTTTCTTTTGTTAAACGAATTGCTATCATAAAAAGTTACGGGGGATTTGTTATTTTACTTTAATTCTAGAAACAAAAATAGAATCCATTTTGAAAAATAAATCAACATGGATTCTTAAATAAAAAACAATTTTTTGATGTATCTTAGTTTAATTGTTAACTCCGCACAATTTCCCCATCAACTAACTCAATGATTCTATTACACTGATTCGCCACTTCCATATCATGCGTTACAATAATAATTGTTCGTCCTTCCTCATTCAGTTGTAACAGTAGGTTCATAATTTCTTCTCCTGTTTTTCTATCTAAATTTCCAGTTGGTTCATCCGCCAAAATTAATTCTGGTTCACCTACTAACGCTCTTGCAATTGCGACGCGCTGCTGTTGTCCACCTGATAGCTCGTCCGGTGTTTTATACATATGTTCTTTTAATCCTACTTTTTCTAAATAGAACTTCGCCTTATTTTCTCTTTCCCGTTGCTTTAGCTTTCTATACGTGAGTGGTAGCACTACATTATCCAGTACAGTATGTTCTTTTAACAATGCAAAATATTGAAAAATAAATCCGATCATTTCATTTCTTGTTTTATGAACTTTATTTGCTCTAATTTCAGTTAATGATTTTCCATTTAACTTATATTCACCCTCATTTGGCATATCAATTAACCCTATAACATTTAATAGGGTACTTTTCCCTGAGCCTGACCGACCCATTACAGCGATGATTTCACCTTTGTTTATCGTTAAATTTATACCATTTAACGCAAATGTTTTATGATTCTTGTTACTATACACCTTTTTAATATCTTTTAGCACAATCAAACTCATTATTCCATCCCTCCTATTAATGTTTTCGGTTCGAGCTTTCTAATAAATAAGAAGACAATTACATTTGATACAATGATAATCAATAATAAGAATAGGAATACTAACAATAATATAGGTAGATTTAATTTAAAATCTAATACAGACGCCACGTTTAGATCTTTTGCTGTTTGGAGAAGAGCTCCATATCTCAATGAAAAGTACGATAGTGCCATTCCGAAACCAACTATTCCTACTATAGTATTTTCTAAAACAATTTGAATGAAAACTCCAATCTTACTTTCTCCAAGAACCATTTTTATTCCGAATTCCCTTTTCCTCATCATAATAGAGACGATAGTGGTTACAACAATTCCTGCTATTGAAAATAGAATAAATAGTATTCCTACTATAAGCTGCGGGATTTCAGAGTAGCTATTAACCGTAATATCTTTACTTATTTCTTCTCCCAATTTTTTTAAATGTAACGTAACGCTGTTTCCTTTAAGTTGAATTGTTTCTTGTAATTCCTTTACATCTGCACCTTTTCGTAAAGTTAATACGGTACTTTGATGCAACCTTAAAAACATTGATTCGTATTCTCCATACATTTCAGATGACATAGGCAATATCATCGCTTTATCCAACTTTAAATATGTATTTGTTGAATTATTATTTACAATGAATTTATTTTCTGGTAAAAAACCGATAATTGTATATCGATTATTAATTGTATCCCCTACTTGAAAATATTCTTTAAAGTAAGAACCAGCTAACACATTCATTTTCTCTTCACCTTTTTTTTGAAAATCTTGGCGTGAAAACCCTTTACCATTTTCGAAAGAAAAATCAAGTAACCTATAATAGTTTTCATCTACTAGGATCGAATTAATAGTAGGTCTTTCATCATGAAAAGTTTTATTTTTCAAATCAGCAAGCATACTATTTTTAAGTAATCTATTACTCGATTCTAATTCTATTATTCGCTCTTCGTATGTTCCAAATGAAATCACATCTTTATTTTGTTGAATTTTATTATAAATCTGTTGAATTTGTTCTTTATTGAATTGATCACTTCTTAACCTATCTGTAGTCATATCGAAAGAAATTAAGTATGTGTTGTTCAAATCTAATACCGAACTGGAATTGTCATTGAGATAGTATAAATTCGAAAATACATTAATAGAACTCGTTATAGTTGATAATCCAAATGTAAATTGTATGAGGAGCAGCAGTGAAAATAAAAATCTCTTTTTTAAAGCTATTACAGCGCTTTTTATTCTCATCATATTTTTGACTCCTTCAAAGTTTTAGCAGGTTCACTTTTTAACACATAGATGAATGGTATGAAAGCGGTAATGAAAGATATAGAAAAAGCGCTAAATATACTCATTACAATATGGAAAAAACCGAAACTAATGCTATAACTTGTATATTCTAAAATCCTTGTACTCAAAATGCTTAAAATCCATTGTATACCTATTGCACAGGCTGCTGCTGTGATTGCACATATGAATAGTTGACTAAATATAAATATAAAAAGATTCAAGCTACTTGCTCCCAAGGCTTTCCTGAGTGATAGACTTTTTTTCTTCGTGTAAATCCAAAAATAACTTACAATTATGCAATTAATTAAAGCTATGAAAAGGAGTCTATATGGAAAACTTAGCAATTCTTCCACTGCTTGACTTGAGTTTTTTTCTTTCTCATAATTCTCTTTTTCATTTATCACTTTGACATTTGTATCTTTTTTCTTCTGCTTAACATGCTGAATGAAATTGTCTATCTCCTTTTTAGGATCCCCGTTAGACCTAACTATCATTTGAAATGTATTTTCATTCTGTATACTTCGTTTCACCTCATCTGGCATATCATTTAGCGAGACGTAAATTTTATAATTATATTCATCTCCAGTATTTGCTCCACCCACACCTTTAACTGTATATTCCTTATTAAATAATTTTATTGTTGCAGAATCTTTATAAATTTTCTTTCCTATAATTACATTATTTTCTTCACCTTGTTTCATGGGAGAACCTTTTAGCAGCGGTGGAGACCAATTCATATTAATAAGACCAATGATAGTCACTTGACCGATATTGGGAATAGTGGTGCGAATATCATTTGTAATAACGCTAGCATTTTTAAATTTAGATTCTGTTAATTTTTGAAATTCTTTAAAATTCAATTCTCCCATACCAGTTAGCTCAATAGAGTAGTAATAATTGAAATAACCATTTTTACTATCATAAAATTTCTCATCATAATAATCTCGAGTTGATATAGCTATAAGTATTGGTAATATCGTCAATACAAATCCAATAAATAACATACTGAATAGTTTCTTGTTCACCGCTATTTCTTTTAATATTAGATTCATATATCCTCCGAATTTTAAAAACCGTGAAAAGGTATAAATTTTTTTCACGGTTTTTATTATTATTTATATAGTTCTTATTTAATTGTCATAGCCTTTGATGTGTACGCACTATCGCCGACCATTATCCATTCATGGGATGAATTACCGCTGCTTACCGCCCCATTTGATGTAAAATTGACACTTACACGATCAGAACTTGAAGCATTAGGCAATTGTCTAAAACCAGAGGATCCATCATTAAAACGAGCACTTACAGTCATCTTGTAATAATGAGGTTCATTTGTTTTTGCTGTATAAGCAGATGCAGAAGCTTTAGCTCCAGAACCCACCCATGCTGCACTTGAATCCCAGTTAATTGTGGCAAATGAAACTGGAGAAATCGTACCTACTACACAAGCTGTTATACCTAGAGTAGCCAATGTCTTTTTAATTAAGCTTTTCATATATCACTAATCCCCCTTGTTTAAAATATTCACTTAAATATTTAAGTATTTTCAGGCCGTGCCCTCATTATATAAGATAAAATAGCAGAGAAGTGAGAATATTCCTCGAATTAACATTTTTTACATATCCTTTACATTCCTTCTAACAAAATGACATAAAATCTAAGTTACGCTATTTTTAAAATTGACTGTTGATTTTCATACACTAAGATTTTTCCTAATCCTGTTTTATTTCCCCCTGTACATTCAGATGAGCAACTTACTAATCATTAATATCCCAATAATATACCCTGTTCTAAAAAGCCTTCTGTAGTTATGAAGTGAACCCGAATAGTGGTACATGAAAAAAACACCTCCTGAATTCGTATACTAAGTATGCGAATTCAACGGAGGGGTTTTTCGTTTGAAGACAGGAGTTCATTACCCAGAAGAAATAAAGTGGAAAGTCATTTGAAAATTGAAGCTTCTACTCATAAGAAATAACAAAAGTATCCAACACAACTGTGCGAAAGATTGTGCTAGAATACATTCATTACTACACTAGTGTGCGAATTCTAGAAAAATCCAACCATCTATTCCCTAAAGAATTTAGGGAATAGATGGTTTAGGTGTTTTGATAGGTGTCCAGTTTTAAAGGTTCACTTCAATTTAACAAGGCGTTTTTTCTTCATACTATGTTTAATTTGTTATCTTTCCACTTCATAAACATGCCTAAAGAAGGAGTAACCGACGTTCTACCATGATTATTAACCCTGCTTTGTTATAATAAGAACAGTATATATTCCCTTATTACTATCATTTAACTCCGCACAACTTCCCCATCAACTAACTCAATAATTCTATTACACTTATTCGCTACTTCCATATCATGTGTTACGATAATAATCGTTCTACCTTCCTCATTCAGTTGTAACAGTAGGTTCATAATTTCTTCTCCTGTTTTTCTATCTAAATTTCCGGTCGGTTCATCTGCCAATATTAATTCTGGTTCGCCCACTAACGCTCTTGCAATTGCGACGCGCTGCTGTTGTCCACCTGATAGCTCGTCCGGTGTTTTATACATATGTTCTTTTAATCCTACTTTTTCTAAATAGAACTTCGCCTTATTTTCTCTTTCCCGTTGCTTTAGCTTTCTATACGTGAGTGGTAGCACTACATTATCCAGTACAGTATGTTCTTTTAACAATGCAAAATATTGAAAAATAAATCCGATCATTTCATTTCTTGTTTTATGAACTTTATTTGCTCTAATTTCAGTTAATGATTTTCCATTTAACGTATATTCACCCGCATTTGGTATATCAATTAGCCCGATAACATTTAGTAATGTACTCTTCCCTGAGCCTGATCGCCGCCCCATTACCGCTATAATTTCGCCCTTATTTATCGTTAAATTTATACCGTTTAACGCGAACGTATTGTAATTCTTATTACTATACACCTTCTTAATATCTTTTAGTTCAATTAACCCCATTATTCCATCCCACCTATTAATGTTTTCGGTTCGAGCTTTCTAATAAACAAGAAGACAATGAGATTTGAAATAATGATGATCACTAGTAAGAATAGGAATACAAATAATAAAATAGGCATATTTAAATTTATTTCGCGTACAGACGCCGTATCAAAGTCCTTCGAAACTTGTAGATGATTCTCGTATCTCCATAAAAAGTAAACTATCGATAAAAACATACCAACTATCGTAATACATATGTTTTCTAATACAATTTGAATGAACATCCCAAACTTACTTTCTCCAAGGACCATCTTAATACCAAATTCCCTCTTTCTCATTATGATGGAAACAATTGTCGTTACGACCATTCCCGCTATTATAAATAAAATAAATAGACTTCCTACTATAAGATCGATATTTTCCGTATCCATACTACTAGTAACGGCTTCATTTATTTCTTCTCCTAAATTTTTTAAGTATAACGTAACGTCGCTTCCCTTCAGTTGAATCATTTCTTGGAGTTTGTTTACATCTGCGTCTCTTTTTAAATTCATAATTGTACTTTGATGTAATCTTGAAAACATTATTTCATAGTTTTCATATCTATCAATTGGCATGGGTGATAACATAGCCTTGTCTAATTTCTGGTATATACTCACTCCGTTACCATCTATAATAAATTTATTTTCCGGTAAAAATCCAATAATCATATATTGATTATTGATTGTATCCCTATTTGAAAATATTTCTTAAAGTAAGGACCTACCAAAACATTCGTTTTCTCTTCACTATTTTTGTGGAAGTCTCGATACGAAAAGCCTACTCCAGTTTTTATAGGTATATTCAGTAATTTATAATAATCTTCATCTATTGTAATTATACGAATAGTAGGGTTTTTATCGCGAAAAGTTTTGTTTTTCAATTCTTCTAACATACTTTCTTGGAGCGGTCGATTGCTGGATTCTAGTTCGATTATGCTCTCTTCGTATGTACCATACGAAATCACATCTTTATTTTGCTGCATTTTTTTATAAATTTCTTCGACTTGTCCTTTATTAAATTGATCTGCCTTCAACCTATCAGTAGTCATCCCATCATAAGTGATGAAATATGTACTTTCTAAATCTAGCAACGAGTTGGAACTGTTTTCAAGATAGTGAAAATTACAAAGCATATTAATGGAAAGGGTTATTGCTGCTAATCCAAACGTGAATTGTATTAAGAGAAAAATAGAAATGAGCAATCTATTTTTCAGGGCCATAAGAGCACTTTTTAGTCTCATCTTATTTACTCCTTTAACGCTTTAGCAGGTTCAATTTTAAGTATTTTGAAAAATGGTATTACAGCGGTGATGAACGAAATAAACAAGGAAATTACTACACTCATCACAACTTTAAAAACATCTATATGAATAGTAAAACCCATTACATGCACTATGCTTTTATTCATTGTACTTAAAATCCATTGCATACATATCGCACAAATAGCTGCAACGATTGCGCATATGAATAATTGGCTAAATATGAATACAATTAAATTCAAATTGCTTGCTCCCAACGTTTTCCTTAAGGAAATACTCTTCTTCTTCGTGTAAATCCAAAAATAACTCGCAATTATACAGTTCATTACAGCAATAAAAAGTAGATTGTACGGAAGAGTAAGTTGTGCTCTCATAGCTTTATTCGAGCTTTTTTCGTTCTCATAATTCTCCTTTTCATTTATCACTTTCACATTCGTATCAATTCTATTTTGCTTAATATACCGAATAAATGTATCTATTTCTTGTTTAGGATTTTCGTTAGACCTTACTATCATTTCAAATGTATTTTCATTTTGCATACGTCGTTTTATCTCATCAGGCATGTCACTTAAGCCGACAAAAACATTGGAATTATATGCGTATCCAGTATTCGCAGCGCTCACGCCTTTAACTCTATATTCTCTACTAAACAGTTTTATTGTTTCAGATTCTTTATAAATTCTCTTTCCGGCAATTACACTATTTTCTTCCCCATCTTCCATACGAGAACCTTTTATTAAAGGCGGAGACCAATTTTTATTTATAAGACCAACCATCGTTACTTCACCTATGCCGGGAATTCCCATTCTCATATTATTTGTAATAACACTTGAGTTCTTAAAACTAGTTCCTGTTACCTCTTGAATTGCTTTGAAATCCAATTCTCCAAAGCTAGTAAGCTGAACAGTATAGTAATATTTAAAATAACCATTTTTGTACTCATAAAATTTTTCATCGTAATAATCTCGAATCGACATCGCTATAAGTATGGGCAGAATTGTTAAAGTAAATCCGATAAATAACATAATGAATATTTTTCTGTTCACTGCTATTTCTTTTAATATTAGATTCATATACCCTCCAAACGTCAAAAGGTAAATATCCTTTTTGACAAATTCCATATAAAATGAAACTTTAATCAGCCCTCACCAATTGGACTTCTTTGCTTTCGCCGAATTTTGAGGTGGGGTCTTACTGCCCATTAAAGCGGGATGAACGCTGTACTTATCAAAAAAACTTAAAATATTATTCTATTTCCTTAAACCATCAAGAAACGCACATTAACTTTTAATTCGTTTATTTCATCCCCCTTTCTTTAAAAGATTTTTAGTATGCGGATTCATTATACATAGAAAAATAAAGGTTAAAATCAAGACTTCGAAATCTTAACAATTTTTTACGCTATATTTATTTTCCAGTTAACTTAATGACATTAAAATATTTTCCCATCTCCCTTTCGATGTAAAATGCCATATATAAAGGCGGTATGAAATCTCATACCGCCTTATATCTTAAATTTAATTGTTTTGTATGTAAGGAAGAATATATTTCACAATTAATTCCCATCTATCCCGTGCATTAGACATAACTTCAGAAGCAATTACTACAACCAAATCCTTCTTAGGAATACAACAAATCACATTCCCACCATCGCCCATTGCACAGTATGAAAAGATTCCATCCTCTTCTCGTAACCACCATAAGTAACCATATTGATTTTGGTTCATTTCTGTCGATTCTTTTATCCATGATTTTGATAGTATTTGTTTTCCATTATGAATACCTTCATTCAAATACAGCTGTCCAAACTTAGCCATATCTTTAACTGTTAACGTTAGTCCCCAGCCGCCTGTCGAAATTCCATTTGGATCGTGAACCCATCCTTTCACATCTTTTCCGAATAAGTCATCGAATCTAAATGCTTTCATATTGTAGTTTGGAATTTCTCTCATGCCGAGTGGCTGAAATACGTATTCATTCGCAAATTCACGTGCACTTTTTCCTGTTGCGTTCGTTATAATTGCTGATAGTATGTGAGCTCCTGCAGATGAATATTTAAAAAATCCAATTTCTCCGCCGTTTCCTATCCTATTTAACGTATATTGTATCCAATCTTGTTGTGTACATAGTTCTTCTAACGGTTCCTGCCAGTCTACAAAAGGATATGGCGCTGTCATTGTTAGAAGATGGCGTACTGTTACTTCAGATGCCTTAAGTTTATATTCCGGGAAAAACTCTATTACTCTTTGATCAACGCTTTTTATATATCCCTTATCTATACATATCCCAATTAGCGCAGAGATTATCGTTTTTGTGACTGACGCTACATGAAACGCATCATCTGGACCGTGTCCCTTATAATATTTTTCAAAAATAACATTACCTTTCTGCACTACTAACATACCATTCACATTTCCATATTCTTCTTGTATAATCTGATCTAACTTTTCAGCAGTTTTCATTATTCCTTCCCCTTTAACCTATCATTAAAAAGGTTCGATAGGTACATATATATCAACTATATGTGTATGTTCGGGATGCTGCTTTGGATCATTTCTATATACTTCAAAAGGATACGAATCTCTCGGTTTATATCCGCTATTTGGAAGCCACTCACCGTATAAAAAATCCCATGCTCCTTTATATTCATCTTGGAATATTTCAAAATGACCTACCGCATACTTTCCATAAGGTATTACCATTATTCCTATGTCGCTCGTTTCTACTGCGGACTCATTTGGAATTGTTATACATAAACTTGTTCTTAAATGATAGTCCTCTGTAAATTCATGATGATCGTGGTAAATGGTTAATACTTTCGTATCCTCAAATACATGATAGTTTTGCAACGCTGCGTAATGAAATAATTTCTCTATCATTTTCGGAAAAGCTACAGTTAACTCTTCATATGTACCGATATGTCTTATGTATGCGACGTTTATATCGTCCGCTGTTACAATTTCAACATTCCCTCGAACCTTCTTACATTCATTGTATTGAGAAGTTCTTCTTACGTCTTTGCAATTCTTGCTATTGTCGTTTCGATATTGAGACGGACTTACTCCATAATAATTTTTAAATGTACGGGAGAAAACTGCTGAATCTGTGAAACCAAAATGGTAAGCGATATCAGTAATCGTCATATCCGAACGGTATGTAAGAAGGTTTGTTGCCCTTTCCAGTTTCAATCGGTTTACATACCGAGATAATGGTTCATCTACTATCCCTTTAAAAATTCTATGAAAATGATACTTTGAAAATCCTGCTATATCCGCTAACTCTTCAATTGAAAGTGAATCATTTATGTGTAATTCTATATAATTTTGTACTTTGTATATGCACTGTAAATACTCATTTCTACTTTGTTTACTCTCCATACTTCTAGCTCCTCACAACAAAAAGGCTAACTTTGTGCTAGCCTACTTTTACACATTTTTCAAAAATAAAACTCTACTACCGCCATTCCCGTCATAATTTGTATGTACCGATACACCCTCTATCTCATCATCCCCAGCCTCAATTTGAAAGCCAATCTCCTTATGAAACTGTATCGATTTTTTATTAACTGGTGATGTGATTGCTTTCACAACTTTACGGTTATTTGCACGAGCGACATCAAAGAAATAAGAATACAATGTCGATGCGATTCCTCTTCTTCTATATTTCGGATTTACACCGATAAAATGAACGTATGCTTCCTCTTTATACGTTTGCGAAAAGAATCCGCATAAGAAACCTAACGTTTCTCCTTCTTCTTCAATGATAAAACTCGTTTCTTGAAAGTGAACGAAAAACAATTTTGGCAACATGGCAGCCATGTCTCTCCCGCCCCACCAATCATTTAAAACAGAATGAATCTTTACATAATCTTCCCCTTGAATGTTTCTTACTCGCATATGTTTCTCCCTCTCACTCACTTCATTTTTTCATAAATTTTAATGACCGTTTCTACTAATAGGATGAATACCCATATTCCGCAAAATACAAGTACAGACTGGAATAAAGAACCTAGCATAACAATACTTATTAAACCTAATTCTGATCCTGAAATGGATATTTCATCAAACCCAAGATTATGTATAAATGGACCGGTTGAAAAAGCCATAAAAATAGATGCTATTAAATAAATCACACTCATTATTTTTAATATTTTTATAGAAAGATACGAAGTTTGTTCTTGCTCCACTTGTGATAATTCGATTTCCCCACTCTCAATTCCTTTTTGCAAACAGTCTTCACATAAAAATTCTTCCTTAATTTTTTTACCACCATGCAATGCACCTGTAATTTCTTTACAGCGCGAACACTTTCGATTTATCATTTTGTTATCACTCCAATCTCGTAAGATTATACTTATACAATCCCGTTTTTACCTTATTATCCCTTTTATGTATTTTATAGAAAGGTGACGTGTTTTATGATATCTAAACTTACTTTTGGTTATAAAAAGCCTACTGAGCAATATGTATTACGACCTAGTTGTTATGCAATTATTTTTAACTCAACCTCTTCAAAGATTGCTATTATCCAAAAAGGAGAACGCTATTTTTTACCTGGCGGCGGTATGGAAGGTACCGAAACAAAAGATGAATGCTTACATCGTGAATTACTAGAGGAATTAGGATGGATAATTGAAATTGAGCAGTATATCGGTAATGCAATGCGATATTTTTATGCGGAAAAGGAAGATACATATTATTTAAACGATGGGTTCTTTTATATTGTGAACATGGTACGGAAACAAACCGATAAGTGTGAAGAGGATCATATTTTAAAGTGGCTGTCTCCATTACATGCTGTAGAACTTCTACTTCACGATCATCAAAAATGGGCGGTTGAACAAGCGCTTTTATTACGAAATAAAAAAGGATCTCCTTCTATATGAAAGAGATCCTTTTTACTGTTAGCTTACTTTTTTCAAATTGAGAGCTGGCTTTTTCATTCCGCCTTTTTTTACAACGTATAAGCCGATAAAGATGATAAGTCCACCAACGAGTTGCATCATATTGATCTGCTCTCCGATTGTTACTGCCGCAAAGATAACTGCGAACAATGGCACGAGATACATATAAACCATTACTTTCGTTGAACCGATTTGACTAATGCCGACATACCACATTGCTAGCCCAAAGATGGTCGCAAAGACGATTGAATATGCTAGTGATCCCCAGCTTGGCGTATCTACTGGCCACGTTAATGTGTTTACGTTGAATAAACAGTATATAACGAGAGGTACAATTCCAATTAAAGTAGACCATGATGTGACTCTCATTGCGGAATATTTTGTAATAAGAGGTTGTGCTAATATCGGATACCATCCCCACGCAATTGCTGCGACTAATCCAATTATATTTCCGAGCCATGCATACTCGTAAGTAGCTCCTCCTGTATGTCCTGTTAATAAAACGAATGCTGCACCAATAAACGCTACTATTGAACCAATTTGTACTTTCATCGAAAAGCGTTCTTGTTTGTGCAATACCGCTAATATCCCTGTAAATATAGGTGACATCGCAATTAATAATGAGGCGTTCGTTGCTGAAGTATATTTCACAGATAGCATAAACATCGTTTGATACATTGTCGTACCAACGATACCGACTGCTACTAATCGTAACCAATCTTTTCTTTCAATACGTAATGAGCGTTCCATTAAAAATGTAATAAGTAATAATACCGGTGATGCTACTAAAAATCGTAAGCTATTAAATTGAATGGATGACATAAATGCCACACCATACTTTCCAATTGTATAATTTGCTCCCCATACTAATGCTACTGATACTAGGAGCCATTCCATTTGCCATCTTTTCATCCGAATCTCCCCTTCCATATTTAGCATAGTAAAATTGGCTGGATATAACACCGTCCAATTGGCTGTTTTTTTACCCAGCCAATTTGTTATACTGAATGTATATAAGAGTTACGGAGGCGTTTTTTATGGAATGGAAGCTAGATAGCGACAGTAAAATCCCTATTTATCAGCAAGTTGTTGACTTTATTGAGAAACGTATTACATATGGAGAACTTCCTCCAGGTAGCTTCCTCCCTTCCGAACGGAAATTAGCTACACAGTTAAATGTAAACCGAAGTACAGTAACGACTGCTTATAATGAACTTCGTGCTATGGGAATTGTAGAAAGTACAACTGGTAAAGGAACACGAGTGAGTACACATATGTGGGGCGTTTCTCCAACATTAACGCCGAACTGGAGAAATTTCGTAGAAGGCGGTACATTTTTACCAAACTTACCGTTACTTCGCCATATTCGGGCAGAAATACAACAAAATGAAAATATTATAGATTTTGCAAACGGAGAGCTCGGTTGTAACCTCTATCCTCACGATCAACTACAAATGATTTTACGAGAACAACCGTTAACGCATTCATTAAGTTATGATCACCCGCAAGGCTATCTCCCGCTAAGACAAGCGGTCGTAAAATATATGAAGGAATATTTAAAAGTTGAAGCGACTGAACAGTCCATTATGATTACTTCTGGCGCACAGCAAGCCTTGCACCTTATCGTACAATGTTTATTAAATCCAGGTGATGCTGTTGCTTTTGAAAGTCCTTCACACTGTTATTCCTTACCGTTATTCCAATCAGCAGGTATTCGTATTTTCCCGTTACCTGTCGATGAACACGGTATTAATCCAGATGATGTGCAAGAGCTATATCGGAAGCATCGTATTAAAATGATCTTTTTAAATCCAAACTTCCAAAACCCTACGGGCACAATGCTGCATCCAAGCCGTAGAAAAAAACTATTATCACTTTGTGCAGACTTACGAATTGCGATTGTTGAAGATGATCCGTCTAGTTTACTTACGTTAGAAAAGAAACAACCTTGCCCTACTTTAAAATCAATAGATGAAAATGGAACAGTCATCTATGTCCATTCTTTATCAAAAATGATTGCACCGGGATTACGAGTCGGTTGGCTTGTCGCCCCACAATCGGTAGTAGAAAGGTTATCTGACGCACGACATCAAATGGAATTAGGTATGAGCATTTTCCCGCAGTGGCTTATGCAGCAATTTTTTGAAACCGTACCATTTCAGTCTCATATCGTACCGTTACGAAAACAATTAGCAGAAAAAAGAGACGTTATCGTCCGTTCCCTAAACGAGCAACTTCATGATAAAATCTCTTTTTCCAATCCTACTGGTGGTATTTACATATGGGGAAAATTAAAAGAACCGATAAACGAAAAACAACTCATTATGCAAAGCTTAAAACAAGAAATCGCCTTTATGCCAGGTAGTATTTTTGGCGCGAAAGATGGTTATATACGTTTATCTTATGGAAAAGTGAATATTGATCAAATTGAGGAAGGGGTTTCTCGTTTACGTGAGGCTATTTTGGTTTGTGGAAAATAAGTAGCATCCTTACATATCGTCAATAGAATTTCATTAATTTTTAAATAAGTACATAAACTAAAAACCACTTTAGTTTATGTACTTGTATTGGTTCATTTTTTTATTTGAATAAAATATGTATCATAAGGTTCTTTAAAAGTGTAGCCTAGCTTTTTTGCTAGTTCAACAGATTCAGCATTTGCTCCATCCCAACTAGGATATTTCTCTCTATCTAAACAATCTAATATAAGTGCAGATGCTACAATCTTAGCTAAGCCTTTTCTTCTATGTTCAGGATGGCTTGCAATTTCAATCTCGATTCCATCATCAAATATACTAAATGATGTTGCAGCAGAAACAACTTGCCCTTTATTTAAAATGGCGTATCCTACGCCCCTATCAATAAAATCATCAATTGAATCAAACTGACTAGTAAAATCTTCTGAGAGTGCATGAAATGAAGATGCCTTTGCTATATCTTTATCAATTTTTTTCATTTCGTAATTTTGGGGTAATGTAGACAATATATCCCGTATGTATTCTTTATCTAAATCGCCGGGGTTCTTATTAAATCTAAATCTTTGAAACTTCTCAATTGATCCTTTGTGAACAGTCTCTATCCGTTTTTTCCATTCATCCGAATCTACAATGGCAAGAGTAAAATCAGGTAGATTATATAATAATTCTTCCGCCTCTTCTGCGTTTGGATTCCCGGCGTAAAACACAAAAATTCCTACAGTTATTTGAGCAACAGTTGGATTTTCGAGATTGTCTACCCACGCACTTCCCATATGTCCTTGGAGATAGGAAAGTACAATCGTACTATCGAAATCATCAAACATCTCAACTAACTTTTGCCTTACATTGTTATCTGCTTTATAAATCATTCCATTCCCACTTTCTGAAAATTATTATTATTAAACCAATTATATGTTAGCATATATTTTTAAATATATACAATTTTTGTAAGTTAAAATACAAAATCCTCGTTTGACAAAACCTAAATCTACCATTATCATCAACACGAACCTAGTTATAGGAGTGATACCAATGAAAATCTATGTTGATGCAGATGCTTGCCCTGTAAAAGATGTAATTATTTTTGAAGCTACGAAGGCAGAAATTCCTGTTACCCTCGTTACAAGCTTTTCTCATTATTCTAATGCAGAGCAGCCAAAAGGCGTGGAAACAATTTATGTTGATTCTGGAGCAGATGCTGCGGATTACCGAATTATGCAGTTAGCCCAAAAAGAAGATTTAATCGTAACACAAGATTACGGTCTTGCTTCACTTGCTTTAGCAAAAGGCTGTATCGTTCTTCATCATAAAGGGTACAAGTATACGAATGAAAACATTGACCAACTATTACAAACACGTTATTTAAGTGCAATGGTTCGAAAAAGCGGTAAGCGTACAAAAGGACCGAAACCATTTACAGCAGAAGATAAAGAGAAATTTAGAGCGCTCTTTAAAAGTATGATCGCACTGTAGAAATGAACCGTCTATTTGTAGAGAAAGAAAAGAAGAGAATATCCAAATGAACATTCTCTTCTTCAGGTTTACCCGTTTAAAATGAAGGTAAATTATCTAAGTTATTTTCTTTTATTCCATCCGGTTCGCTACGTATAATATCTCTACCATACTTATGAAATACGTCCACATGAGCTAATTTCCCTGATTTTGCTTCGCTAAGAGCAGTCATATAATCTAACTCTCTTCCGCTACTTGTTTTAAACGCTATTAAATCCCCATCATCATTTTTACGAACGGCAACAATTTGTTCTGCTCCTGTATTAACTTCATGGTCTACTTCAAATTGAGCTTGTTCTTCTCCTTGATGTAAATAATCATTATACACTTTTTCAAAATCTTTTTTGTCCATTAAACTCACCTCCAACACATTTTATTAGTATGGTTGGGAGATGGTGGTTTTATGTAATTTCATTTTAGCAAAATGGATTTTTAATACCTACGCAAATCCTTCAAAGTTTCCAAAATATCATCTGTAAAGGCTGTACTACCCTCTGTCTCTAAAACTCTAAAGTATAAACTTCTTAAAAAAGCTCTAATATTTTGTACTAAAATATCATGCTGAGGATGCGGGATGTCTTCAACGATTGCTATACTATGTAACCAGTTGCTCCACTCTTCTTCTGTTAAAAGATTTTGATTACGTAATGACATAATTGGCGTTACTAATCTCTCATCCTCAAAGTGTATGTAAACATAGTCATTTAGGCGAACTTTCTGACGAACAGCTGCAAGAATCGCATATGAAAACTCACGATTTTGTATTGTACGAGCTAACGCATCGAGCGCATCCGCTGCATGTGCAGTAGAGTGTGCCCAGCCTTTTCCTTCTACGTAACCTCTTACATCTTCTTCTAAATATACATATTCCAGCACTTGTTCTGCTACGCTGTACAGTTGTTCTTCGGATAACAACGGTTCTCTTTCATGAACAGATAAAATAAGTGGCGGAATTAATACAGAGAACGCACGTTTAAAAACAGAATCTGTTCCCTTTTCACCAATTTTATAAAATAAATAATCAGGACTAATTGCTTGTAACATTAACCCTCGTAATTCTTTTTGTCTAAATACATCAGTTGTAATCCATGTGTGAAGCGTACTATAAATTAAATCATCGCGTAATTCAGCATCAGGTGATCCGATATAATCTAACATCCACTGCGCATATGGATATGCATCTACGTCTTCTGGTACAGCATAATTATTATTTTTAATTTGTAGTAGTTCTTCTTTTAATTCTAATACTTCATTCATTATATTTTTTCTCCCCTTTTTGCGTTTCTTATTGCCTTATCCCCCGTTTTTCACTTTCTAAAGCTAATATAATTATACGAGAATTATAACTATTAATAAAAGGCTATACATATACTTTTGATTGTGTATTTCTTCCGCGAATTCGTTTGCAAATGTTGTTTTTCCTGATGCTGTAATACCGCTTACTCCAACTCTTGTTGGGTGAGTTAAGTTTAATTTTAAAATATGATTAGCAATTTCATTTATACGTTGTTTTCGGTTCATGATATTTCCCACCTTCATTTAGTTTACATAACAAAATTATAATTAACTTTTATGTCACTATTTGTCGGTAAGTCGATATATCGAAAAAATCGTTGATATATTTTAAGTTACGATAGATATATTATGATTGGTTTACTTTCCCTTAAACCCTCGATACAATGCAGTCCGTAATTCTTGCTTGTATTCCTCTATTTCTGGCATATCGAGTTCTTCTGCTAGTCTGATAGCTAATTCAATATCATACGGTACACGTACGAGTTGAATGGAAAAGCTTGCTGCTTCTTTTTCATTGTAAGTTCCTTCGAATATTAAATAGGAAGCTTGTGTAATTTCAAGTGGGTTTCCAACGCTACCAGCATTACATAACGTTTTCCCTCTGAAATTTTGAACGAACGCTTGATGAACGTCACCGTAGCAAACGACATCTGGTTTTCTTTCCCCTTCTATATTCTCTGTGAGCTCACTGTTTTCGAACATACTAATTCGCTCTTCTCTTGAAGCGTGTGGTTGAATTCTTTCATATAAACTTCTCGGTGAAGCGTGAAACATACGAATGAGTTTTCCACTCATATAAAACTCGATTGAAAATGGTAACCTTCTTAAATAGTCATTTTGTTCTTCCGATAATTGTTTTTGATGCCATTTTAATGCTTCAAATTCAGTCGGTTTTGTAATAAAATCATCCCAGTTTCCCATTACAACTACTTCACATTCTTTACGAATGATTTCAATTGCTTCACTAGAATGAGGGCCTTTTCCAACTAAATCTCCAAGACAAATTATGCGTTCGATTCCTCTCAATTTAATATCTTGCAGTACCGATTCTAAAGCTGGAATATTACCATGTATATCTGAAATTACCGCAATTTTTTCCATATGTATTCCTCCTTTATTTATTACATTCACTTGATTGATACCATTTTGGAATATAGGATGAAAAATGATTATGATCATCTAAAATTCCGTTTAATCTTTCCTTCATATCTTCTACTAAATGCGGTGTGCTTCGGTTTGTCCATACGATATCAGCTGGGAATGTCATTGCTGCATATAATGAGTACAGTTTCCAAAAATGAAGCGACGGTTCACCTCCGCAATAACCGTGAACTTGTCCAACCGCAAATGGTTTGCTTATTCTTGTAGTAAAAATCGCTACGTTATAAAAATCGTGTATCGGATCTCCAAAATCATATCCACCAAAATCAATAACGATAAATTCCTTATTATGAATCATACTATTTGCTGGATGGAAGTCATCGTGTAAAAATGTCATTGGACGGTTTTTTAATAAGTCTTTATGATTTTCTACAAAAGTTAATACTGACTTCAAATCTAGAAAATCCACTTCGTAATCTGCTAATGCCTCTATGTATCTTTCGTATTTATTCCATCTAGATGTTTCCCATTTATCACTTGCACTTTCTCTTTCAATTGAGTGAATTCGCTTTAATACTTCTCCAGCTTTTCTTCCTGCATGATACTGTTCTTCCGCCGATAGCTTACTTAAGCCCTCTTCACCATTTACACCTTGGGCCCATTCAAATACTTGAACACATTTATTTAATTCCTCAAGTTTTATGAAGTGAATTAACTTAGGCGTTGGAATATGTAATGACTCTAATTGTTTCATATATGTATATTCTTCTTGTTTACGTTCAAAGTTTACAGCATCACATACTTTCACAAAATATGTTACTCTGTTTTCTAATTTTATTTTATATTTCTCTTCATGTGAAAAACCTTTTGAAATAGCTGTACACTTTACAATACGAGGCCATTCTAGTTTTCTCTCTATCTCTCTAAGCATTTCTTCCACAACGTTCACCTCTATCAATATATGTACAAACTACCTAACACTTCATGCCCTCGTTTATTTTCCCCTTTAAACTCTACTGCAAATGGATATTCGCCATGATGATTCAATCGTTCTAGTACTAGCCCTTCTCCAATTGGTTCACAAAACTGCACTTGAATGTCGCCAAGCGATACACTTTGACATTCCACATTCCATTCTTCATTTTTAACGATTTGGCTTGCAGTTAGTCCCATTACTTCTTCCCATTTTCGCACAGTTTCTCGAACATTTTTCACTGCGTAATGAATCGTTTCAATTTGTTGCACTTTGTTTTTATGTTCCGTGATTGTGCCAATGTTACGTAAATCGTTTCTTCTTTCTTCATCCGTTTCATTCCACTGTATAAAGAAAGGCAATTTCGGTCCGTTCTCTTCTTGCTTTACAAATAACATTTTCCACTCTAAAAGGCGACCATCTTTTCTCATTCGTTTCCCTTCAAATGGTCCTATCGTATGTAATCCATGTTTATTAAACTTAACTGCTAGTTCTTCAATTGCATCTGTTCGAATTGCGATTTGTAACATTCCTTCTCCATCTTGTAATTTCACTACCGTTTCTTGTACTAATGGATTGTCTGCTTTCTTCGCTTTTTCTTCATGCTGAACTGCCAAAAATTCTATATATGATAAATCAAAATAACATAAACTATTCCAAGTACCCCAATTTGTATGCTCTCCGCCTAGTACAGTATGAAATCCACGCTCCTGCATTTGTTTTGCCGCTTCCTCCGGTGTACAATGTACTGCGTGAACGAGATGATCAAATCGTAACATGTCTTTCTCCCCTTTCTCTCCATCCTTTTATTGTATATTTTATTTTTATTTCATTCAATTTAAAAAACTTTAAAGCCTAGTTGATTTATACGATTAATATGTATTATAATGAAACAAATTTAATTATTGCTGATTGGAAAAACCAAAGGCACTTTTCTCATACGGGAAAAGTGCCTTTTTCATTTACTATTACAGGGGGATTATTTATGCAGAAATTAATTGTATTTGCTATTATTGGATTTTTCGCTCAATTAATCGATGGAGCGCTTGGAATGGCGTACGGGGTAACGTCTACCTCACTTTTACTAATGTTTGGTATCGCACCGGCTGTCGCTTCCGCTTCTGTTCATTTAGCTGAAGTCGTTACAACCGCAGCTTCTGGTGCATCTCACATCAAATTTGGAAATGTTGATAAATATACCGTTTCGAGGCTTACATTACCAGGAGCAATTGGCGCATTTGTGGGGGCATGTTTTTTAAGCAATTTACCTGGGGATGTCATTAAACCGTACATTTCTGTATTTTTATTTACTTTAGGGGTTTATATTTTATTACGATTCATTATTCAAAAACAAGTTATTACTTCAAATAAACGTATGTCGGCTAAACAACTTGTTCCACTTGGCTTATTTGCTGGATTCGTTGATTCAACTGGTGGTGGTGGCTGGGGGCCGATTACGACACCTGTACTTTTAGCAAGAGGAAATGAAGCTAGAAAAGTTATCGGATCTGTAGATACGAGTGAGTTTCCTGTCTCACTCGCTGCAACAATTGGTTTCTTCATCTCACTCGGCTGGGAACAAGTAAGTTGGGTTTGGGTATTTTCGTTAATGCTTGGCGGTATTGTCGCAGCTCCAATCGCTGCATGGTTAGTGCGCATCGTTCCTTCTCATTTACTTGGCGTATTAGTTGGTGGCCTTATTATCTTTACAAACATTCGTACACTACTTACTACATTTAAAGTGGATCCAACTATTATTTCACTTTCTTACGTGGCAATTGGTCTTGTCGTTATTATTTCTATTTTCATTGCTGTTCGCAATCATTCCAATCGTTCTAACACACCGACAACTGGATATCCGAATGATCAAAAACAAATGCTTCCATAACAATAAAAATACCGCCCGATATACTTCGAGCGGTATTTTTTATTTTTCTATTTTCCAATTCATCATTGTTTCTGTAGTACCTATTCTCTTCATATGTAATTTCTCTAATACACGAATGGAGCTTTCGTTTTCCAGAAGTGTCTCCGCAATAATCATTTCTACCTCTCCAGTTTGAAAAGCCCAATTTATTAGTTCTCTTACAGCTTCTGTCGCATACCCTTTATTCCAATATTTCTCAATAAAACCGTAACCAACTTCTACTGTATGTTCCTCATTTGGTTTCCCTTTAAACCCTATATCGCCTAGAACGATGTCATCTTCTTTTCGAATGACATACCAGGCGCCCCAAGGTAATAAATCCTTATCCTGTTTTACACTTTCTACATGCCCTACAATATGCGGACCACTATTATATCCTTGCTCGTTAGCAACGTGTATACTCTCCTCTGTACAAGGCACTATATAGAGCCTTTCTGTTTCTAATTTCATTTTGATTTCCCCTTTTCACTTAAACGTTACTCTAATTATAACAAAAAATATGACTTTATTATAAATGTCGAATTATATTTTCTGAATTTTCTTTTAATTTTTGAAGGGTTTTTCAATATTTTTTGCGAAACATTTGTATAACAATTTTTTCTTTGCTTATTGTTACATAATAGTAGGTTCGGGTGGAGTTTTGCAAGCGTTTCCTATACAATAACCGATATTTTTTGACTTTTCCTAACAAAATATCTTGCAATATATTCAGAAACTCATTACAATTGCCATATATTAAAAATCTTAGCAATATATAAATCCTCATCAATCCGATGAGGTAGAGGTTGCGACTTTTAATAGTAAAACGGACGAGACACAGAGAATGTCTTAGACTCCGTTTGAAAGGAAAAGTTGCCGAAGTTTATATTTCTTCTCTGGAAATATGAGCTGGGGCTGTCTCCGAAAGGAACAGAACTGTCACGTTTACAAAATTACCGTGTAAACGTGGGGTGCTATCTTAACGGAAGGGTATGATGGGGTGGTTATTTGTGAAACGTTCCGCCAAATTCCTTTGGCGGTTTTTTGTATTTTTCTTCCCCGCTCCTTCCTATCTTACAAGAAAAGGAGTGTTGAACATGAATAGCGCAACGAATCAAGCTACCTCTAAAACAGAAACTACAAAAGGAAAAGGTGAATTAAGACGCGGTCTAAAATCAAGGCACCTTACGATGATTTCTCTCGGCGGTACAATTGGTACCGGACTATTTCTTGCCAGCGGTGGTGTCATCCATTCAGCTGGGCCTGGTGGCGCATTAATTGCATACGCCGCAATTGGAATTATGGTTTACTTTTTAATGACAAGCTTAGCTGAACTAGCAGCTTACATGCCTGTTACTGGATCTTTTAGCACGTACGCAACAAAATTTGTTGATCCATCACTTGGCTTTGCACTTGGATGGAACTATTGGTATAACTGGGCAATTACTATCGCTGCTGAACTAGCGGCTGTAACATTAATTATGAAATTTTGGTTCCCAAATACCCCTTCTCTTATTTGGAGCGGATTATGTTTAGCTATTATTTTCCTTTTAAACTACTTATCTGTTAAAGGATTTGGTGAATCTGAATATTGGTTCGCACTTATTAAAGTCGTTACTATTATTATCTTTTTAATTGTCGGTTTCATGATGATTTTCGGAATTATGGGCGGCGAAACTGTTGGCTTCAAAAACTTCACTGTTGCAGATGCACCATTTAACGGTGGTATCATGGCAATTATTGGTGTATTTATGGCAGCTGGTTTCTCATTCCAAGGAACAGAATTATTAGGTGTAGCTGCTGGTGAAACTTCTGATCCAGAACGCAATATTCCGAAAGCAATTCGTTCGATCTTTTGGCGTATTCTCTTATTCTATATCCTTGCGATTCTCGTTATCGGTTTATTAATTCCTTATACAACTGAAAGCCTTGCTGCAAGTGATGTAACAGTAAGTCCATTTACACTTATTTTTGAAAAAGCGGGCGTTGCCTTCGCTGCTTCTGTTATGAATGCTGTTATTTTAACAGCAGTACTATCTGCTGGTAACTCTGGTATGTATGCATCAACTCGTATGCTTTGGGATTTAGCTCGCCAAGGGAAAGCACCAAAGTTTCTTAGTAAATTAGATAGCCGCGGCGTACCTGTTAACGCATTAATCGTAACAACAATTGTCGGTAGTATCGCTTTCATTGCTTCTTTATTCGGTGATGGTGTTGTATACATTTGGTTATTAAACGCATCTGGAATGTCTGGCTTTATCGCATGGGTCGGCATTGCAATTAGTCATTACCGTTTCCGTAAAGCATATATCGCACAAGGAAAAGATTTAAAAGACTTACCTTATAGAGCAAAATGGTTCCCATTCGGTCCACTCTTCGCATTTACGCTTTGTATTATCGTAATTTTAGGACAAAACTACGGCGCATTTATGGGCGAATCAATCGATTGGAACGGCGTACTCGTTTCTTACATCGGTTTACCACTCTTCTTAGTACTATGGTTAGGATATAAATTTACGAAAAAAACGAAAGTGATTCCGCTTGATAAATGTGAACTGAAATAAAGTGAAACTTTAATCCGTGGGGGTTTTCTTCATCCCCCACGGATTATTAGTTGAACCAATCGGACTTTTATGGGCAGTTGATCCCCCACCTAATTTCTTTTCTTTCGCTGCATTTTGAGGTGGGGGTCTTACTGCCCATTAAAGTCGGATAAAGTGAAACGAGCAAACAAATTTGTTTGCTCGTTTTTTATTTACTTCCCTATTTCTTCTGTTTTTGCAATAATAAAGGAAATATAAATAAAGGTTGGGATATCATGAACATTCGCATTACTGATGAAGCAAAAGCAGCTATACATAGATTAGAACGGGAAGACAAAAAGATCATTCGCATTAGAGGGACAATGACAAACTCTTGTAGTATATTCGTTGATGTCGATTTAATTTGGGATACATATGTTGCAGATGATGTTGTATATGAAGATGCTGACTTTATTGTACAAATGGATTCATTCACGAAAGACTACACTGGTGATACGGTGAAGCTTGATTATAAAACAACAGGTTTTAGTATTACGACTCCGAGTGAGACGTTAGTTTATGGGTTGTCGATTAAAAAATAAAGATTGTTTTTATTTGACCGCCGGGGTAAAAAAACGAGTTGAGAACGGTAATAAAAAATGATACTTTACCAAAGGATTTTTGTTTTTGAGTATTTTAAACAAAACCGCTTATGCTTCAAAAATGAAGTATAAGCGGTTCTTTCTTTTGAATGAACCAATAATAAACGCAATTCTACCCTTATTCAATGAAAGGTCTACAGCATTATTTCGATGAAGCTAAACATTCATAAAATCTATCCCTCTTCCATTTCTACTTGCTTCATATAATATTCCATCGCTTCATTAAGCCATTTTTGTTCATCTTCTGCGAAAGGCGAAGGTATCATATTTTCAAGTTCTTGCATATCCAGTTCTCCCACACTAGTATTAGCTAACTTTTGTATCAAATCTTCACTAAGAAATGAAAAAGACTCTTCTATATATTCCTTTACCATCTCTTGTACTTTCAAGTCCTCGACTGGTTTACCATATAATTGTTTAACCTTTTTAGACAATTGAATAAACGTTTTATCCAAAGCAATTTTATCTTCTTCTCGTTTCTTTGATAATTCTTCCACGATATCCGTTAACTCATGACGTTCCATCCATTCTTTATGTGTATGTTCTGTATTCATACCGTAAATAAGACTAAATAATACCCTACTATCTACCTCTTCTTCCGCTTCGACTAACTTCATTACTCTTTTAATTGCTTGTATTGATTGCCCAATTTGTTCTTTTTCTCTTTCTAACACTTGCAAATGGAGAGACAAACTTTCATTCAAATCAACACCAAAACTTGATTCGTGTAACAAATTAGCGACTTTATCTAGACTATAGCCTAGAAATTTTAAACTTATAATTTTTTGTAAGGTTATAATATCTTGATACTTATAAATGCGGTGCCCTGAAGAAGGATTCTTTTCAGGTTGTAATAACCCGATTCCATCATAATAATGCAAAGTAGGAATTGGTATTCCCGTTTTTTCTGAGAATTCTCCTATAGAAAACTTTTTATCCTTTTTCATCTAAATCCCCCTATTAAAATTATAAATTCATTATAAAACCTAAAGTAACTAGAGGTTCAAGAGGATAATTCAAGAAAATTCAAAAACGTTAAAATGCATGTAATCAATACGTATTGCACTATTTCATTTAATGGCCCAATTATTGAAAAGCATAACCTTCCCTCACAAATTCAAAGGACTTTCACTTACTTATCCCGAATATATAAATTATCATTCTCACAAGGAGCGAATGTATATGAATCTATTCGAGCACGAAACGTAAAACCGTTCCCCTTTCATAAGAGGTCCTCCTTTTTTCTTTTCTCACCATATCATTTACTTACAAAATAGGAGGATACAATTATGAAACGTGATCCATTATTTTTAACTTTATTAGAAAGTGCTAATACACATTTTAGCGGTTGGGATTTTTCTTTCATTTCAGAAACGGGCCGAATGAAGAGCGAGCCTTTATCATGGTCGTATGGTAGCACTGCTTATCAGCTTATGCAGCGTGCTAAATCAATGCTCGATATGGGTACTGGTGGCGGAGAGTTTTTATCTATGTTACAACCATTCCCGCCAACTATTTATGCGACTGAGGGTTATGCTCCAAACTTGCCAATTGCTCGGAAGAAATTAGAGCCTTTAGGGGTTACAGTTGTGGCAGTAATTGATGATACTGCATTACCATTTCAAGATGGGCAGTTTGATTTCATTATGAATCAACATGAATCCTATTCTGCTTCTGAGGTAAATAGAATACTTTCTCCTAATGGAACATTTCTTACACAACAAGTCGGTGGTCTCGATTGCGCGGAACTAAATGAGCAGTTTAACGCACCGCTAAATAACGAATTTGCAAGTTGGTCTCTTGAAGCGGCATGTAATGAACTACAGGAAAATGGATTTACTATCTTAGAAGCAAAAGAAGCATTCCCTTTCCAACGCTTTTATGATGTTGGCGCTATCCTCTATTATTTAAAAGCGATTCCGTGGCAAATTCCTGATTTTACTGTCGAAAGGTATTATGAGGAAATATATCGTATACATAAAGTCATCTTACAAAAAGGGTATTTTGATGTGACGCAACATCGTTTTCTGATTAAGGCGATTCGCAGTTAATCATGGAGCATATGAAAAAGAGATGGATCTACCATCTCTTTTTTATTTTCACTCAATATTTTCTACAGTTAAATACTTCGTTTCACAGTAATAGCCTTTGCCACCAACATAAACCTTTTCTATTTTATTCTTGCTATCCGTTGCTAATTTAACTAATATTTCAGAAGGCGAGTGTAAAGAATAACCTTGTTCAAATACATAGACTTCTTTTTGTAAGTAGTGCTGTTCATAAAGGTAGCAAGCTAATGCACTGTTTGAAGTTCCAGTGGCTGCTTCTTCATTGATATCATATAGTGGAGCAAAGTTTCTGCATATGATTCGATTGTCATTAAAAGTATATAGGTGCATCCCGACAACATTATAATACTTGCTGATTTCTTTAATTTTTTCAAAATTAGGTTGCAATGTATGTAATTGTGTTTCGCTTTTTATAGGAATTAAAATATCTTTTAAGCCCGTGGAGACAATTTGAATTGGGTATGTATTGTCTATAGCTTTACTATCAAAACAGTCAATGAACTCGTTTGGAGATATAACATCATAGAATATCGGTTCGTTTTGTTCCATGAATATGATGTCATCTTTTATAGTAATAGTAAGAACACCGCTGTTCGTTTCAATCGTATAGCGATTCTTAAAAAGTTTATTTACATGCATCAGTATCGCGAAAGAGCCAATTGTGGCATGCCCACATAAATCAACTTCCTCTTTTGGTGTAAAATACTCAATTTTATAATCCGCAATTTCAGATTCTGATATAAATGCGGTTTCCGCATAGCCCAGTTGTTTGGCTATTGCCATTTTTTGAGTAGTGGTCAATATATTCTCCATAAATACCACTCCTGCTTTATTTCCACCTTTATGATCCTTGCTAAATGCACTTGCAACATAAACGGATATTTTCATAAGACACCTTCCTCCCTTATAGTAAATTGTAGCATAGAACGTACTACATATATATATTGTTGGATAAATTCTCCATAAAGCAAAAGACAAACTATTTTTTAGCATCTAAACTCTCCAAAAATGTTTGTCTACAGCCTGAGAGATGGGTCTACCATCTCTTTTTCCCCGTTTATTTTTAAAAATTTTGTGGTGGTTTCTAGATTGTTAAGTACGTCCACGTCTTGCAATCACATCAGCTAATGTAATAAGTTGCTCTTGCGTTATCTTTCCGGATACCTTTTCTTTTATAATTTTTTCCATTTCCTTTGTAACAGTCATACCTTCTATTTCTAGACTCGCTTTGGCCGCCTCGAAAGCTTTATTTAGTTCTTCCTCGTTTTTAAATGTCATAATTTGAGTTACCCCCTTCAAATCATTTTTTTACTCTTTTAATACAAGAAAGGTAATATCATCCCATTTCCTCTCTAATTGTAAAGTAGTCTTTTCAATACTTACTCCTGTTAACAAATCATACCCTTCAATTTCAGCTATCAATTGTTTCGTTTTACTCTTTGGATTCATATCTTTGTATAAGATATACACCTTATTACCATGTACCTGTATATCAGAAATCCCTTTGTCCTCTCTATTGATTTTTGTATTTTTGTCACTTTGTAATGAATATGTACGTATGATGTTCAAGTTCTCATCTAACTCTTTCATTTTCTCATCATTATTTAAAACATACACCTTATTATCAATCACCTGCAATAGAACAGGTATGAATTGTTTTTCGTCTAATATCGTTTCTTTTTCTACTACTCTAGTCTTCCTATTTACCATAATTAATTTAGGTGGTAACTTTTGATTTACATTATCACTTAGTACGAATAATAATTTATCTTTATACTTTTGAAAAATTATTTTTTGAGCAGTTGGTGCAAAATACACATTTTCATTAGGAATTTCAAATTCGTTTGTTTTTTTATTTGTGATCAAATCTATTTCTGAAATATATACTTTGTCTAGCGTTTGTGAAAAGGCGTATATATGACTCTCAATAATATGCGCACCTTGAATCGTTCCCTTTAGTTCTACACTTTCTTGTCTTTTGTCACTATCTTTCCAATATACAAGTTCACTTGTATATCCTTTCTTTTCGTCTACCAGCCCAATATTCACATCATAATATACATATCCTTGCTCTGCATGGATGAAATATGCCCCTGCGTTTACATCTTGTAATTGTTTCGGTCTACTGATTTCTTGCATCTTACCAGTCTTATCAATTGCATAATGATTGTTATTTCTATTTGATGAGAAGTAGTACCCCTCCCCATCTTTTGCATTACTCATTATACTTTGGCCATCCACTTCTATTTTACTAATCTCATTTCCTTTCTTATCATATGCATATATGTAACCACCGGCTTTCATTGCATTTGAATAGGATACGAGGTAATCTACTTTTTGAATGTTTTTAAGTTCTGTATCACTTTTAGAACAAGCTACAAAAAGGAACATCGTACATATAACGATTATGGCCAATGAATTGTATTTCTGGAACATATCATCACCTCACATATATAATGAAAGCAATCAGCATAAAAATACTGATTGCTCTTTAAAATATTTTATCAATTAGAGTATGAAAGTGATCTTTTTATATACTGTTTGTTTACATCATCTTCTGTCAAAAATGAAGTTGTGTAATGAATAATATTCCGGTTATCATATGTGAATATATGCTCTAACTTATTTTCTTCTGTTAATACTATCGGTAAGTATTTTGGTAAATTGCTAACTACACCTCTATTATCCTTATTTAATATCCAATCAATTTCTTTCCATTCTAATAATCCTTCCGCCGTACTTACTGGTGTGTCCATATGTACTCCATCTGGCAGGTCAGCAAGGAATACGTACATTCCTTCACGCCCCTGAGGCTCGTCCTTGCTTTTAAAAACTACATTCCCTTTATACGTTACACTTAGAAGATCTATACCTGTTTCCTCAAGCGTTTCTCTAATTATCCCTTCATATGGCGTTTCATTGTCTTCAATTTTTCCACCAACACCATTCCACATTCCCATATTCGGCTTTTTGTTTCTATTCAATAAGAGTATTTTCTTTCCCTTTTTAATGAAACAAATTGTGTACTTATACATACGTTCATCTCCTTTCCTTTTCCCCTCATTTACAGATTTAAACTGTAACTTCCTGCAAAAAGTTTTTTATTATACAAACAATTGGTTTTTAATGAGGTATTTTTCTCATTTTTATTAAAAAACATTCTCCTTACAATTATATTTCACATAATATATTGTACAACTTTCGTTTCAGAAAGGAGTGTTCAAAATCGATAACATAAGCAGCGAATTTTTAAAACAATTTTACGATAGTCGAGTCTGGTTATATGATACACATTGGCTTGGAGTCCCCATTCTCAAACTTCCTTCTGATCTATTTTTGTATCAAGAAATGATTTACGAATTAAAACCCGACTTAATTATTGAATGTGGCACTTGTTATGGTGGTAGTGCACTATATTTAGCTTCTATATTAGATTTAATTGGAAAAGGTCACGTTCTTACTATCGATATATTTCCACAACCAAATCGTCCATCCCATGATCGCATTACGTATTTAACAGCTTCCTCTGTTTCAGTAACCGCTGTGCAAACAATATTAAGTATGCGCAAACCTAATGATGTAATTTTAGTTATTTTAGATTCTGATCATAGTAAAGAGCATGTAGCAAAAGAATTGTTGCTTTATAAATCTATCGTTACTACAGGCAGTTATATTATCGTAGAAGATACATCTATTAATGGAAATCCTGTTTCTCCCGATTGGGGACCTGGTCCAATGGAAGCAGTTGAAGAGTTTTTAGCTAAAAATAACAATTTCATAATCGATGAATCTAAGCATAAGTTTTTCATATCCTTTAACCCAAAAGGTTTTTTAAAGAAGATAAAGTGAAACGTTAATAAGTGGGGTTTTGTAAACCCCCACTTATTCTATGATCTTCATTTTTGAAAAAGGATAATATACAAATTCCACTTTTCCTATTATATTATCTTCTTCAATATATCCTAAGCCGTTTCGACTATCTCTACTAATTTCACGATTATCGCCCATTACAAATAACTTATTTGGCGGGATTTTTGTCTTTTGAAAGTTATAAAACACTTGCGTATTATTAAACAAATCTTTATTTGTATACGGTTCTTCTTGTTTTTTATCATTCACATATACAGATCCATTCGTTATGTTAATTACGTCACCAGGAAGTCCTATTACTCGTTTCACATAATATTTTGATTCATCCTCTTCCTTTATAATGACAATTTCTCCATGCTCTAAATCGGAAAAGTGTACCGCTGCTTTATTTACAAATACGTAGTCTTCTTCATATAAAGTCGGTTGCATCGATTTCCCTTCCACTTTACATAAAGTAAAAGAATGATAGGCTACGACCAAAACAAACACGAAGAGTATGTATTTCCCCCAACCTCTCTTAATCTCCTGTTTCATATCCATTCCCACCTTATTCAAACACTTTTTAAATCAAAAAATATATCACTGCACCATAAGTCTCAATGCAGTGATATTATTTTTACTGGGCCTTGTTCGGCTGCTCTACTGGGACTGGATTTCCACCCGATCTTTTCGTTTTCAATTCAAAATACGCATCCAAAATCTCTTTACCAATCGCGGAATTAATTCCTGATTTGTCATCATTTACCCATGGTACAACAACTGAAAAAGCTACTTCTGGATCAGCATCATATGGTGCATAACCGGCAAGAGTTAAATTATAACATTTTTTTCTATTATTGTTTTCATCTCTTCCAATTTCACTTTCTCCACCATACACGGTTTCAGCTGTTCCCGTTTTTCCAGCTGGTTTATATGGTAATCCTTTAAACGTTGCAGTACCAGTTCCATCATTCTCTTGAAAAACTCTTCTAAATCCTTCTTTTACATGATTAATGTATGAGGTGTTCATATCCACTCGATTTAAAATAACTGGCTCAATAGACCGAATAACTTTTCCAACATCCTCTGGTCTATGTGGTTGCTCTCTCACTTCTTGCACAATTTGCGGTTTCATTCGGTAACCACCGTTTGCAATTGTTGAAATATATTGAGCAAGCTGCAGCGGCGTATATGTATCGTATTGTCCAATCGCATAATCGAGTAAAAAACCAGGTATGTTATCTGTTCTACCCATTTGACCAATCGATTCATTCGGCAAATCAATACCAGTCGGTACACCTAAGCCAAACTGTCTAAAATAGTAACGCATTTTATTAAATGTCTCTTGTTTAATGTCTAATGGATTGTTTGGCACATAATTTATACCTGCCATTTTTAAAGCCGTGTTAAACATATAAACGTTTGATGAAACTTGTAAAGCTCTTAAATCATCAATATCACCAAATTCTTTCCACGATTTCTTCGGCTTGGAGCTTCCTTTAAAATACATTGGTGCATCAAAGAAATGCGTATATGGCTTAATTGTGTCAGTTTGATAACCGGCTAATAATGTAGCCCCTTTCACAGTTGACCCTAACTCATACGAACTTGTCATCGTTCCTAAAGCGTAGTCTTCTATTTGCATCCCGCCATCTTTATTTACAATTTTCTTTCCTGCCATCGATAAAATTTGACCGTTTTTCGGGTTCATCATTACAACGAATGCACGATCCATCATCGGCTCTGCAGAATGAAATGCTCGTAAATTCTTTTCAAGACTTTGCTCTACTTTTTTCTGTAACTCCATATCTACTGTTAACATTAAATTATTTCCACTTTTTCCTTCGGTTACTTTTTCATTTCGAATCACATTTCCTGTTTTATCTGTAATACTTCTAGTCTGTTCTTTCGTTCCATGGAGTGCATCTTCATATTGTTTTTCAATGTAACTCTTACCAATACGATCATTTCTGTTATAATCACGTACTAAGTAATAATCTAATTGTTCTCTTGGCAATCCTTCATTTTCAGTAGAAACGCTACCAAGGATAGAACGAAGTATTTTATCATTTGGGTATTCACGTTCCCAGTCTACTGTCGTATCTACTCCAGGCAAGCTTGCCAATCTTTCACTTACGACTGCATATTCATTTTGACTTACATCTTTTTTAACGATTTGCGGCGTCATTTTATATCCCGCATTCATTTTGCTTTTAATTGCTAATACTTCTAGATCCTCTTTTGAAAGTTCGCTTAATTCTTCTTGTGTAATTCTTTCCCTACGTAACTCTTCAACTTTTTTATCTAATTCTTTCCCTTCTATCTCCTGCTTCCTAAATTTACTCTCATCTTCTTTCGTTACTTTTTCTGCTGCCCGCTTTTCATTTAACTGCATCCAAAAATCCTTTTTGTCTGTTTCTGTTAACTTGTCTATATCCTCTGGCGACATTTCAATTAACTGTGCTAATTGTCTTGCTACTTGTAAAACTTCTTTCGAGTCTACTCCTTTCATTTTTGTATATGTAACGGTTCGTAGTGGTTTGTTATTTACAATCACCTGACCTTGTCGATCAAACATTTTCCCTCTAGGAACAGGTGTACTTACCGTTACATCTTCCTTTTTGTTCACTTCATTTCTATACGTTTCTCCATCAATGATCTGTACTTTACCTAATTGAATTATAATAGCTGAAAATAAAAGAAAGACGATAAAAAATAGTACATTTAACCGAAAAGGAATATGAGTCTTTTTCTTTTTCGATTGTTTCTTCTGCTCCTTTTTCTGTCTCATTTCGCTCCCTCGCTTCATTCTATTAACATTTCTACGGAAAATCATTATGTATCAAATTTATTTATATGATATATATAGAATTTTATATTAATTACAAAAGAAATAAAAGATTTAATTTTCAGTTTTTTAATTTTATACCCTATTTATTACCATTCCCTTATTAAGGAATAACATGAATGTTATTCTAAAAGAAAGGTTGTATACTTAAAACGAAATAGAACCTTTACAACAGCTACATATTAACTTACTTTATGACGACTGTGTATTCGTTAAAAATAATACTACTTCTTACTCTGCCATTTTACCTACGAAACACTTTTTTATGAGTTATAGGGATGTGGTTACTACATTATCGACATGTTTTCATATTGCTTAATATAATGATTACTCAAATAAAAAACTGAGGTGGATACCTCAGTTTTTTCGATAACTTATTTCCTTGAAGACAATCCTTCAACAAATTCACCAATCTTATTTTGAAAAACATAATCAAAGTTATATTCTTGTCCTGTTAACTCTTCATTTACTAAGATGGTTGTTGCTCCTACTTCTCTCTTTGCGATTTGCGGGAATGAAGCGACAGGTTGTACTTTTAATGACGTTCCCATAACGATAAGCACATCTGTTTCATATAAACGTTTTATCGCATTTTGATATTGCGGCAATGTATCTCCGTATAAAACAACGTCTGGATTTAAAATGAAATTACACTTCTCGCAGCGCGGCACTTCATGATCTATCATATACTGCAAATCATACCCCGTTTTACACTTCGGACAATGTGCAGTTTGCAGTGTTCCATGTAAATCAATAACATGTTTACTACCACCTACTTGATGTAAACCGTCAATATTTTGCGTTAAAATCGTAATATCTTTCCCTTGTTCTTCTAATTCAGCTAAAAAGCGATGGCCACGATTTGGCTTATATTGATGAAACGTATTAATTTGAAAGATTTCTTTATAATGCTTCCAAAATTCTTTCGGACTTCTATTATAATATCCTCTTGATAAATACATCTCCACATTCTCATCAGCATACAATCCATTTGCTGAACGAAAATCTGGGATACCACTTTCCGTACTTGCACCAGCGCCTGTTAATACTGTAATTTTCTTCGCCTTTTCTAAAATTGAACGTACTTCTTCAAATTGTTGCACAAAAATCACCTCTATGTATATTGCTATACTTATTATACCAGTTGTTTACAGGAGGTGTCGTACAATTCATTCTACTTAATGCGTCGAGCCCCCAATTTCCACTATATCTACCTCAACTGTCGTCGTTACTTCAACTGCCAACTCTATCCCTTTACGAATAGTAGAAAGTGACATACTCGGTTGCCCTGGATAATTACTCGCTTGCTCTGGTAAAAACGGAATATGAATAAATCCGCCTTTTATTTTCTTATCACGCTTCTCTAGTTCATGCATGAGACCATAGAATAAGTGATTACAAACGAATGTACCTGCTGTTTGTGAAACGGAAGCTGGTATGCCTTCTTCTTGAAGTCTTTTTACAATTGCTTTCATCGGAAGTGTAGACCAGTAAGCAGCTGGTCCTTCTTCTACGACTGGTACATCTACCGGCTGGTTCCCTTCATTGTCAGCAATTCTTGCATCATCAATATTAATTGCGACACGCTCTATCGTAATATCTGGTCTACCCCCTGCTTGTCCAATACATATAATAAATTCCGGTGCTAATTCTTCTATATACTCTTTTAATACGCTGATTGATTTATGAAATACAGTTGGGACTTGTTTACTAATAATCTTGTATTCTCCGATTGTTTTTTCATGCAAATTTTTTGCAACTTCCCAAGCTGGATTGATGTTTTCTCCGCCAAACGGATCGAACCCTGTTAATAATACTGTTTTCATAGTTTTCCCCTCCTAATTAGAAACGATATACAAGACCGTACATAATAAACATATTTATGATAAAGATGGAAAGAGCGATTGGTACTTGCGCTTTAATAACAGCATTTTTATCTTTTAGCTCTAATAGCATCGCAGGAACGATATTAAAGTTTGCTGCCATTGGTGTAAGTAACGTTCCGCAATATCCAGCAAACATACCGAGCGCTGCCATAATCGCTGGGTTTCCGCCGTGCATTTGTACAATTAAAGGTAAACCAATTCCACCAGTAATAACAGCAAACGCTGCGAAAGCATTTCCCATTACGACTGTGAAAAGCATCATCCCTAAACAGTACGCCATAACAGCAACGAACGGATACTCTGTCGGTAACACTTGGCCGACTAAATCAGAAACGACTTGTCCAACGCCAGATTTTGCGAAAATACCGCCAAGTGCCGCTAACATTTGTGGTAAAATGACAGCCCAGCCGACAGCTTGTAATAGTCTACTTCCTTCTTGTACAGGAGTTGTTATCTTCGATTTTGTAATACGCATCGCCGCAACGAATGCAAGTAATGCTCCTAGTGCTAATGCTACTAGCGTTACTTTGTCTGGATCAACAAGGGAGACATTTCCCCATTTCATTTTCCCTAACGTTAACGTACCGATAATTGTAAAAATAGGAATTAATAGTGCAGGCATAAAGATTTTATTTTTTAATTTATCCGCATGTTTTACACGTTGTTGTACTGGAACTTCTTTCTCCTCTGATTTTGTTACTTTATTCATTGACGCTAACACGACCATAGCGAGCACGATACAGCCAACGTAAAACGAAGGAATTACATTTCCGAATAAAAATGTAACGGCAAACAATGCCCAAAATAAACTAGAACCAAATCGATTTGGATGCTCACGATCAAACGCGATACGAACAGCGATAAAGGCAACGATTATACCTAATACGTAATAAATTGTATCCATTGTAATGATATTCATCTTATATTGCCTCCTTCTCTTCTTTTTCTTTTGATGTCATCGTTTTTGCTATATATTTATCAAACCTTCTAAATCTAATCCAGCTTACGATAAGTGCAGATATTGCAGTTGGGATACCCCAAAGCGCCATATCCCATACTCCGACATGCATACCTACTGAATCGAAGAATCCTTTCATTAATAGAATCGCACCAGTTGCGATAAAAATATCTTCTCCGAAAAACCAAGCTGTATTTTCCACAGCCGCTGCATTTGCTTTAATCTTTTCTCTTAATTTTTCAGGGAGCTTACCGTATTTACCTTGCGCAGCCCCTTCTGCCATCGGTGCAACGAGTGGTCTTACTGTTTGTGCATGACCACCAATATTAAGCCCTAGTGCTGCTGATGATTCTCTTATCGTAAAATATGACATTAATACTCTTCCAGTTGTTGCACCTTTTGATTTCGTTATAAGTGCTTCTGCTCTTTCTTTCAAACCGTAACGCTCTAAAATTCCGATTACCGGTAAAGTTAGTATGATAGGCATAGACATATATCTATTTTCTATGAAAAATTTACCGAACATGCTAATCACATCATAAAAACTTAATCCTGAAACCATACCAGTAACAATACCTGCAACCATAACGACTAATAGTGTATTTAATCTAAATAAAAAGCCCACTGCAACAAGTAATATCCCGATTAATTTCACCAATTCCAACACTTCCCCTCATTATTTTATTTCGGTGTGCATATAGAAATCTCATTATTTTCGAATGTTCTGTATATTCTTCTCGCAAATTGTACAGCTTTCTCTCCATCACCGTGTAAACAAATCGTTTGCGCTTGAACTGCTACCTTCTCTCCATTCACCGAATTTACATAGCCTTCTTTCACCATTTGAAGCACTTGCTTTATCGCTTCTTCTTCATTTTTTATAAGCGCATTTTCTTCCGTACGACTCGTTAATGTTCCATCTTGCTTATACGTACGATCTGCGAAAGCTTCTTGTACGAGAGTTATATTGTATTTTTCTGCAGCCTGTATAAACGCCTCGCTATTTGCTAATCCGTAAAGTAATAGACTTGGATTTATATGATATATTGCCTTTGCAATTCCATCTGCAATTTCCGGATTAGTTGCCGCCATATTATATAGAGCACCGTGTGGTTTCACATGATGCATCTTCCCGCCAGCTGCTTTTACAAAACCGTCTAATGCACCAATTTGATATAGAACATAATCGTATACTTCACTTGCTGGAACGTTCATATTCCTTCTACCAAATCCAATTAAATCTGGAAATCCGGGGTGTGCCCCTATCGCAACGTTATGTTGCATTGCCTTTTCAACTGTTTGACGCATAACGGACGGATCACCCGCATGAAAACCGCAAGCAACATTTATAGAGGAAACGAACGGAAGAATCTCGTCATCATTCCCCATTTTATAAGCGCCAAAACTTTCTCCTAAATCACAATTCAAATCAATTGTAGCCACACTGTTTCCCTCCTAATTTCAGCTTCGTAAAGCGATGAACTTTTTTAATAGATTCATATTTACTTCTTTTTCTATGTACAATTGTTCCGCTTCTTCAAGCGTAATATTCTCAAACGATACATAGTCCCCTGGTTTTAACTGGGCAAGAAGAGGTAAATCTACTGAAATGATATTTCCCATTCTCGGATAGCCACCTGTCGTTTGCCTATCTGCCATTAATATAATCGGCTGTCCACCATTAGGAACTTGAATGGTTCCAAATGTAACAGGACTCGATAAAATCTCTTTTTCAACGGCTCTATTTAAAATTTCTCCTTCAACCCTATAACCCATACGGTCAGCGTAATTAGATACTTTATACTCTTTCGTAAAAAATGCCTTTTTGCTTTCTTCTGTAAATTGATCATATTCAAAACCAGTTATGACGCGAAGTTTAGGATACTTCTTATATTTTGGTAGTACGCTACTGCTAATTGCCCATTTTGTTTTTATGCGCTCACCCTTTTGTAAGCCTTGCATGAAACGATGAGCCATTTCTGATCTTTCCCCAAGTTGAAAATAGTCTCCTTTTTTCAGCATTCTTCCTTCCGTACCACCAATCGCAGCACGTATGTAAGTACTTTTGCTTCCCATTATGCGATTAATATGTATACCACCTGCAAAAGTCACATACGCTCTGCAACCACTATTCACTTTTCCAAAGCAAAGCATACTACCTTCTTCCGCTAAAATGGGACGCCATAATGGTATACGCTCCCCATTCAATAACGGTTCCATATCCGCACCGCCAATCGCAAGTAACGTCGTTTTCTTTATTAACAATTTCGGTCCCATAATCGTCATTTCAAGCGCCGCTTCATTTTCTTCATTACCAACTAACATATTGATCATCCGAAGTGCACTTTGATCCATCGCCCCGCCAACGGGTACGCCGTATCGTTGGTAATGAGATCGTCCTAAATCTTGGACTGTTGTAAACATTCCCGCATGCAAAACTTCTACATCCATTCTTTAGCCCCCTCAAGTGATACGTACTCTTCCTTCGTTATTGGGATAAATCGTAAATACATGCCGCTTTGAATAAAGGTTGGTGTTTTTTCTTCCGGATTAAATAAGGAGATTGGTGTTCGTCCAATAATATTCCATCCACCCGGTGTTTCAAGCGGATAAATACCTGTTTGATTTCCGCCGATTCCTACCGAACCAGGAGAGATTTGTAACCGCGGTGTTTCTTTTCTAGGCGTTTCTAGTTCTTTTGATAGTCCTCCTAAATACGGGAACCCTGGTGTAAAACCTAACATATACACAAAATACGTTGTTTCACTATGTATTCGAATAACATCTTCTACTTGTAAACCGTGATAATGTGCGACCTCTTCTAAATCAGGTCCATATTCTCCCCCGTAACAAACAGGTATAGAAATATGTTTCACATCTCGTTTCAGCTCTTCCTTATACGTATGTAACATTCCAGTTATGTATTGGCATACGTAATCATACGGTCTTATCTTTCTATCATTTTCCTTCCATACTTCATACAAATTATAGTAAACAGCTAATGAAGTAAACGACGGAACACATTCAACCATCCCTACAAACGGATGTTGCTGCAGCACTTGAAATAATCGCTGCACTTTTTCATAAGTATCCATCCCAATTCCTTCACCAAATGTAACAATAATTGCTTGATCCCCTAACGCAGAAAATTTCATCCTACTCCCTCTTTCTATGCCAAAAAGCCGAGTTCTTTCGAAATGCGATTCGCTGTCTCTTTTACCTTCGCGATAAAATATGGAATGTTACTTTCGCTGTACTCAATTGCTAATCCCGAAATACTAATGCCTGCTACAACCGTTCCATCGCTTGCGAAAATGGGCGCTGCTATAGCCGCTGTATGATTTTCTAACTCAGAGTAGCTAATTGTATGTCCTTCCTTTTTTGCCATTTGTAACACTTCTAGCAATTGTTTCTTATCTACAATTGTTCCATCTGCAAATTGCTTTAAATCCGTTTCCTCTATGTATTTTCGTTTTTCTTCCTCAGAGAAATACGATAATAAAATTCTCGGACATGCACCCGCATAAAGTGGCGCTCTTCTTCCAACCGCCGTATACACACGTACAGGTTGAGCACCTTCCATCTTTTCCACATAAATCGCGTCATTACCATCTTGAATAATTAAATTAACTGCCTGCCCTAAACTATCTCTAAGCTCTTTCATATATGGAATCGCAATATTTCTTACGGATAATCTTTGTGAAACAAGTTGACCGAACCGTAAAAAAACGACTCCTAAACGATATTTCCCCTTTTCGTTTTTTTGTAAAAACTCCATTTCTTCTAATGAGCCAATTAAACGATAAACAGATGTTTTTGGCATACTTGTAAGCTGAACCATCTCTGTTAAACTTAGCTCTTCATGCTCATAAAACAACTCTAAAATATCCATTGTCTTAACTGCCGTTTTATTTATAATCATTCTATCTCCTTCTTGTTCCGAATTCCGGAACTTAAATTCCATTTTCTGAAACAAACATATAATTTAAAATTATAAAATATTCTTTCAATTTTAACAATATATTTTTCAGCTACTTAACCTTTATGTAAAGTGAATACAAAATGAAATTTAGAAATAATGATGGTTCTCTTTCAAAAGCTCAAGTTATGGCAAAACCAAACATTTAAATAAATAGGCATAAAAAAAGTATGGAAGAATATTTCTCCCATACTTTTTCTTTATAACGCTCTCACTTGTTTCAACGGCCAGAAAACAGCTTGTCCTTTCCCGACAATTTCATCTTCTGAAATAAATCCAAACATACGACCGTCTTTAGAAACTTCACGATTATCTCCTAAAACAAACACTTGGCCTTCTGGCACTTTCGTTTTTCCTGTGATTTGTTCTAACGTAAAGTCTGGAGTTAATACACGGCCTGCTGCTTTTTCTTTAAACTCTTTTAAATATGGTTCTTCCATCGCTTTTCCGTTTACATATAATACATCATTTTTATACTCAACTGTATCGCCTGGTAAACCAATTACTCGTTTTACTAAATCGTATCCTTCTTTTCCGTGGAAGACGATAATATCAAAGCGTTCTAATCCACTTATACTATAACCAATCTTATTTACGAGAACTCGTTCATTATTTTCTAGTGTAGGCATCATCGATTCGCCTTGTACTAATGACGGTGTAAATAATACACCGCGAATAATTGCAATTAATACAAGGGTAAATCCTATCGTTTTAGCCCATGAGAATAATTCTTTCTTCGTATTTTCCTTCATCATTTCTCCTCTTTCTTACGCATTTATTTTATGATTTGAACTAATTCTTTTACGAAATTAAGATCAATTTCAGCAAAACATGATTTCCCTTCTCTTACGGCTGTACCGACATGAGCTTGCGAAATGCCAGTTTCATCTAGCAATTGCTTTATATTTTCTTTCGTCACGCCAGCTCCAACTACAAGCTGAATTTGACCATCGCTTACCTTTTGCATTTCTGTAAGCACCGGGATATTCTCCACTATATTTCCTTGTCCACCTGAAGTTAAAACGTGAGTCACTTTATGAAACTTCTTTAAAGTTCTCATCGCTTCTACTGGATTTTCTATGTCGTCTATTGCACGGTGATATGTAACATTTATCCCATCTACCACAGATAATAAATTCGCTAGTTTCTCTTCATCCACTTCATTCTTTTCATTTAATACACCTAATACAACACCAGCTACTCCTAATTTCTGAGCAACTACAATATCTTCTTTCATCATTTCAATTTCTTCTTCCGTATATGTAAAAGACTTCGCATGCGGGCGAATCATAACGTGAATCGGTATATGTACTGCTTCTACCGCTTTTTTAATAAATGCATAACTCGGCGTTAAACCGCCTTCTGTATAAGATGAAATTAATTCAATTCGCTTCCCGCCAGCTCGTTCAATTCGTTTTACATCTTCTAAACATGTTGCAATAACCTCTAGCATGAGATGACCTCTTTTCGTGCTTTTTCCTTATTATACAGTAGGTGAAATAAGAAGCATAGCATTCTCCTATAAAACTAGAAAAAGAAGAATGAAAAGAAAGATTTTTTAACTACTAACATCTATTGGTGATTTTATATTCTACAAAAAAGGAGTAACCCCCTAGCACTTCTGACTAGATGTCACTCCTTTTTATTTTAATTATTTTTCTTAGTTACTTCATTATAATAGTGGCTAAATGCTTCTACTAATGCATCAACGGAAGCATACAATTCTTCTGGTGTATTATCTACCCCTCCCATTTCAATCAATAATGCATTGGGAGAAAGGTCTTGATTATATACTCCGTTGTTCCCGCTTTTACGATCTTTAATAAAAATACCTCGGCTTAAACCGTAATACTTCTCATCTAAATACGAATTAATTGCCGTTACTATTTTTTTATTTTTTTCAAAGTTAGGATTATCCCGTCCTAAAATAAAATAGAGCCGAGCATAATTCTTCCCTTTAATATTTTTGGTTGTAATATTTTTTCTTGCATCATCTCTATGAAGGTCCATTGGAAACATAATATTTTTATCTTGTGCCAATTTATCTTGTAATATTTGACGAGATCCTTTGTAGGATTGCGCCCAATTTAAATTTTTATTTCGCAGAAAATCTCTCATATTTGTCGTATCATGCGAAACACCTATTCCTTTTTCTTCTAGCTTTTGTTTTAAATAGTTTCCAACAAACGTAATGTTCACTTCATTATTTGTACTAGAGGCATGATCAGGTATAGTAGCACCTGGGATGAGAGGAATAAACGACTCCCAACTATGTGTATGATAAATAAAAACTTTATTTTCACCGTTATTTTGTGTATTTGAATTGTTTTCTTTCTCACTCTTTGGGTGTTTAACAGCAGTACCTTCATTCTTAATATTCTCTAAAGGAATACTAGATTCTTCAGGAATGTTCGTATAATCTGTTCCTTCCCCGGCAATTAATATTTCTGAATAAAATTGATTCATATTTGGAAGTTCTCGAGTTAATAAGCTTCGGAGGTCATTTACATTAATATTTGTAGAAAGTGAAAGTAAAAAAGATTCCAAAGACGCTCGTCCTTTTTCTTTATGAAATTCTTCTGCAAAATAACGATTTTCACTACCTATCATATACATGAGGCCTTTCGTAGAATTCGTTCCTAATAATTGATTAACATAATACGATTTAAATACGTTTGAATTACTAGAAATGAAGAATGAAGTGAGAATACATATAATCGTGAATAAAATACATATCATTACATACTTTATATGAAATACTTTCAGTTTCACTTTATTCATTTTATATCTCCCTTCATTTACTCTATTCTTACGCTTAATTTTTAAGTAATATGATTACTAATTTAATAGAATTGCCTTTCTATTAATTTTTATAAAAAAAGAAGATCCAACAATAGGATCTTCTTTCTCTTGCTAGTATGTTTTTAAACCTACGACCGAAACGCCGCATCCGCCAACATAGATAGTGTTGCATCATCCATCGGCGGATTGTGTAGTCCTGCTCTAACGTTTAAATAATAACGATGGAGCGGATTTTTTTCTGATAAACTTTTTGCTCCTACGATGCGCATTGATTTATCCACTATGGATATCGCCGCATTTGTTACGGCGTATTTCACTGCTGCCAGCTCTACTTGTAGTGATAGTTTATCTTCTGCCTCATCGTATTTTTTCGCAATTTGATATAAAAAGACGCGAGCTTGCATAAGCTCGAGTTCTAATTCTCCAACTAATCTTCTAACATTCGGTAATAAACTAATAGAATGGTTTAAACTATTTGGTTTGTATGATCCCGCAAACTGAACTGCATAATTTCTTGCTGATTGTGCAATTCCTAAATAACATGCTGGTATATGTAGCAACCAGCCAATACCCTTTTGTTTTACTTTTCCGTCCTTTACATTCGTAAAAAAGCGACTTTCTATCTCTACATTTTGTAAGACAAGGTCATGACTAGCAGTCCCTCGCATCGCGACGCTATCCCACGTTTCTTCAATGGATACACCGAGTGTATTTCTTGGAATGACAAATTCTCCAACTTCTTCTCGGCTTTCCATACTTGCTGAAATAATAAAATAATCAAGTATTGGCGCCATCGTTGTAAAAGTTTTCCTTCCATTTATAATCCACTTCTCGCCTTTTTGAACCGCTATTGTTTCTGGTTTACCGCCACGCGTCGGGCTTCCTGTTTTCGGTTCTGTTGCTGCCCTATTAAAGAGCGCACCGTTACGCACTTCTTCGCAAAACCATTTGAACATCTCATCATTCCAAGAGCGATTTTCCGCTAGCTCTTTTACAATGCCAAGATGCCAGCCAATCGATAAGGCAGTTGCTCCGCAGCCTTCTGCAATTTTTTCTTGAAATAAAACGAAGTCATATAAAGAAATCGTACTGCCACCAAATTCCTTCGGTAACGTTAATTTCGTATATCCGATATTCTTCAAATCATTTATATTTTCATGCGGAAATGATCCTAATTCACTTAGTTGATGCTCCCTTTCCATGAACTTCGGAATCAATTTATTTAGTTGTTCAATAATAAAAAATTGTTTTTCTGTTTCAACAAATGAGAGTGCCATACTATAATCTCCTTTATGCTCGATTCATCAACCGTTCATTTTGTCATTATGATTATATGAAGCTACCTCTCTATTGTTTCACTATTCCGATAAAAATACAATGTTTTTGACTAATAAGAAAAGTTCCTATTTAAAGATAGGTTCTTTTCTTATTAATCTCCCTTCAATGCCTTTAATGGTAACGAGGTTACATATCCAATATACGAGAATAATTCTTTAAAGAAGAATGGTATTTCTGTATCTAACGTTTTATATGCTGATGTCGGCGTTGGTGAAGCATACGCTTCAATATTAATATGTTTTGCGATTCTCATTGCGCGTTTCATATGAAGTGGATCACTTACAATCGTGTATGTGCGTATTCCGTTCTCTATTCCAACTTCCTTCGCATTCTTTAAATTTTCTTCAGTGAAAAGGGATTTTGTTTCAATTAAAATATCTTCATCTTTTACACCTTGTTTCATTGCATATACTCTTGCAGTACGCGCTTCCTCAAGCTCTGCCTCAAACTTTGTACCACCTGTAAAAATAATCTTTTTAATATTTCCGTTCTTATATAAAGAAATCGCATGATTAATTCTTTCTTTAAATACAGGAGATGGTTTTCCGTTCCAAGAAGCTGCTCCTAGTACGATACCAGCATCCGTTTTCACGCTATCATCTGTTTTAAAACGATAACTCCAAATATCGTAAGCTGCATAACTTACATATAAAATAGCAGAACAAATCATTAGTAAAAATACTTGAAAGATTCGTCTTTTCTTACTCTTCTTATTTTCTTTCATTTGTAATTGCCTCCGTACATCATCCATACTTCTATAAAAAAACATTTATATCAAATCGTTTTGTTTGAGTTTATTTAAAAGAAGGAACTTTACTTGTTATTTATGTATAAAAGGGTTTTCATTTAAAATTGAGGATTATCAATTCATTTTCATTTGCGGTTTTCATTACATGTTTTAAATTCATAAGTTTATTACCATACAACTACATTGTAACGAATTTTTTCTCAGAAGGGAACGATGAAACAAAAGGAATTAAAATAAAGTAGCATTTTGTAAGAAAAAAGGTATATTTTTTATGTATTACAAACAATATACCTTTCAAAACACGAATTATAGCTTTTCTTTATACAATTCTAATTTTTCTAACAGACGTGTTTTCACAACTGGCCATTCGCTTGCGATAATACTATACACAACCGCATCTCTCACATGTCCATTCGGTAATTTTCTTTCATTTCTAAGCACGCCCTCTTTTACTGCTCCTAACCTTTCAATTGCTCGTTGTGCTTTTTCATTTCTTGCATCCGTCTTAATTTGTACCCTCAGCATATGCAGTTTTTCAAAAGCATACTGGAGAAGCATATACTTACACTCTGTATTTATACTCGTACGTTGCACACTTGGATGATACCACGTTTGTCCTAACTCAACTGTTTTATCTTCTACTGAAATATTATATAGACGTGTACTTCCTACAATGGCATTTGTCTGTAAATCCACTACAACGAAAGGGATTTGCGTACCTTTTCCATAACCTTGTATCGCTTTTTGCACATATTGCTGCATATCTTGCACACTATCCATTTTAGAGATTAAATACGCCCAAATTTCCCGATTTCCTTCTACAATCGAAAACAAAGTTTCGACATCATCACTATCCATTAACCGTAGCTTTACTCTTTCGTGAATGATTTCCATTTGTAAGCCCCCTTTTTCTTACTATATCATAGAAATATACATTTTATTATATGGATATTAAAATTAAAGTTTTAATACCTTCTTACATAATAATCGGCAAAAACCTCTAACAAATACTGTGTACATCCCATTATAGCAAGCTACATTTATATTGGTTTCATTTCATGTAAGGTTTTTCTTTTTCTAAAGGTCTATATACGTTCTTTAAAAATTTGCATACCAAAAACGCTATTCTTTCTACAAAAAGATTCTTTTTTTCATTTATGAATCAATTTTTCAGCTTAATAGTATGGATAATTCTGGATTAAACCCAAAAAATACTATATAATAATAAAGTGAAAATTTTACAGTTAATTAATATGGGGTAAATGGGAGGATATAAAAATGCTAGATCAAATTACTTGGGGAACGCCAGGCAGCTTATTATGCTTAGGATTCTTTTTTGCAGGATTAGGAATTTTCTTAAGAAGTATTACGTCATATTCGAAAAACAAATAAAACATCAAAAAAGTATACATTTTAAGGTATTTAATTGATAAAAACACTAAACAAAAGAATCCTTCCTTTTATAGAAGGATTCTTTTTTTATACCTTTCCCCTTTTTAAAGCAACAAATAAGCAATCGGTGTAATGATAAGCAACGTTAATATCGTTCTTTGTACATAGAGAATGATAAGTTCTGATACTTTTAACGGAATATCTGTCGATAAAATGCAAGGGATGGAAGCTGAGAAGAACAATATAGATGATACTGAAACGACCGCAATGACAAACTTTGTCACAAGTGGTGCACTAACTACTAATAATGATGGTAAAAACATTTCTGCAATACCAACGGATGCCGCTTTAGCAGCTAAGTCTGCTTCTGGTAATTGTAATAGCCATGTAAAAGGATAGAAAATGTAGCTGACCCAATCAAATATTGGCGTGAACTTCGCTAAGACAATACCAATTAACCCTACAGACATAATCGATGGTAAAATTCCCATCGTCATAATAAAACCATCTTTTAAGTTCACTGCAATATTTTTCATCATGCTCGGTGCAGACTTTGATACCTCTAGCGCATCTTCCCAAGCACGTTCTAGCATTTTCTCTTTATAAACGGGCTCTGGGAACCCTTCTTCCGTTACATATGTATCTGGTTTTCTACTAAGAGGCGGGATTCTTACGGTGATAGCAGTTACGATGAATGTTACAACGAGAGTCGTCCAAAAATAAACATTCCATAAATGCATAATGTCTAATGTTTTTGCGATGATAATCATAAATGTTGCGGATACTGTAGAAAAACCTGTAGCGATGATCGCTGCTTCTTTTGTCGTATACTTTCCTTCTTTATACACGCGATTTGTAATTAATAAGGCCAACGAATAACTCCCCACAAAGGAGGCAACCGCATCGATTGCTGACCGGCCTGGTGTTTTCCATAACGGTCTCATAATGGGACGGCAAAACGTACCGATAAATTCAAGTAATCCGTACCCGACTAATAACGCTAAAAAAGCCGAACCAATTGGAACGAGTAAGCTTACCGATATGACTAATTTCTCATATAAAAACGGCCCTACATCTGGTGCAAAGAACCAAGCTGGCCCTACTTTCAAACAATATAATACACCAAAAACGACGCCAACTACTTTTAAAATAGAAAAACAAATATCTACGATAGATGTATTCCATTTTTTCGTATAAAACGGATAAATTGCACCTATTGCCATAACGAGTAGAGCGTAATAAGGTACTACGCTCGGGACAGAAGCCCTTATCCAGGATACGATATGATCAATCATAATAGAAGAAGCACCATTTATCGTAACTGGTACGAAAAACATAAACACCCCAACTAGACTAGCGAGTATAAACCGAAGAATAACCCCCTTCTCACTCCCAGTCTTAATTACATTCCTTTTTAATTCAATTTCACTCAAAATTCGACACCTCCTATTATCTAAATATTCTGTATAATTATGTTAGATTCCTTCTTTCAATTTCTAATATTTCACCATATGAAAAAGCCTATTTTGAAATAGGCTTTTTCTACTACCTCTTATAATCATTCGCAATCACTTGAATCACACGATATGATTCGTCTACTACTATCTTATTACTAGTCTTATTCGCATCATATGTAATTAACGCTTTCCAAAGTGCCCATCCTCTTGCTCTATTCCATGTTTCTTCATCTATTTGCAATACTTCTTGAAATACCTTTCTACTAAACCAGTATCAATTTGATTCATTCACTATCCCCTTTTCTTTTGAAACTTACTAAGTCCATCTGTACTGCCAACATATTCAAAACCATTTCTCTTATAAAAATCATTTAATATGCGATTATGCCCTACACAATCTAGTTTTAAAAACTCTTTATCATGTTGTATATTCTCTTCTATCCACTGTAACATCCATTCTCCTATTCCGTTCCCCTTATACTTCCGTTTCACCGCAAATCTATGAATATATAATGAATTAGAAACTTCCTCTTTCCCAAAAATATATTCATCCCATTCATTTTGTTTAGGAGATACTGTAACCGTACCGACAATTTCATCTCCTTTCGTAACCACATATGTATATTTCTCTTTTATACTTTCTAGTATTTCAGCCGTAGCTTCTTCTCCTAACAGATACTGCCACTGATCCACTTCTTTATGTTGTAGCCACTGTGCCACTTCTTTTAATAGCGTGATAATGCTATCACTTTCCTCTTCCGTAGCAATTCGAATTGTATATTCTTTAACTGTAGTTCTCTCCATATTGCCGTTCCCCTTTCAAATGACTATCATACTGATAATCGCGTTCTACCGTCATTTTCGTCTGTAACGTATTCAACATAATAACCTTGATTCCTTGCGTTTTCATACATCAGTTCAATCTTTTTTTGATCTTTAGCGTAAATCGTGACGTATGTACAATCCGCAACTAGTAAAACTAATTCACACTTACTCTCTTTAAATTCTTCATATGTCTCAATATCTACTACTTCCTCTCCTTTTGAATACGCTTTTAAATCTGCAAAAATAACATAATATATGTTGTCTTTAAATAAAGTTTTCAAATCTGATCCTTCCACTATACTTGGTTCTTCTGGAAATAATGCCTCATCCAATCCACCACGTGCTACTAAGCATGACTCTTCACTCCCTACCCACCAATCATATGAAGAAATATCAATTGGCTTTAACACTTTCCAAAGTAAATTATCATATTCATTTGGAATATCTACTGTAATTCCTCTTTTCATTTGTTTGTACCTCCCTTATAAATCATAATCAATTCTCTTTCTTCCCCGAATAAAAAGCGGTAATTATTACCTAATCGGGCATATGAATCATTGAAAAGCAAGTATTATCAAGGTTTTTAATATTTGATTAAACAATAGTACTTTTCTAAAAAAACGTAAATCCTTTAAACACTGATATAATGAGCACTGCTACATATCTATTAGGAGGAATACATATGAAAAAACCTTTTTATAAAAAATGGTGGTTTTGGACTGTTGCAGTCATTATAGTATTTTTTATCGCGGGTAACAACGGTAGTAAAAAAGAAGAAACTGCCCCTAAAAAAACTGCTACTACACAGAAACAAGAGCAATCTAAAGAGGCTGCTACACCGCAAGATAAGATTAAAAACAATATTACATCTATCGTAAAAGAATTACACGGCGTATCTATTAAAGAGATTAAAATAAACGAAAATCTTGGTACTGATACTCCTGATGATTATATCGCTTTAGTCCACTTATCATTCGATGCAAAAAATAGCGCGAAAACATCTAAAGATATGATTGAAATGTATAATAATGACATCGGAGCTAAAGTGGGTAAATCAGAAAAGAATGTACAAGAATTAACGATTTTCTGGGAAGTTCCATATCACCAAAAAAATAATAATTTAGCAAAAGCAAATCTTGAACGAGTTGGAGACAATATGAAATTTAACTCCCAATGGTTCGCTCCTGCTTTAAATTAAATATATAAAAGCACCTTAGTTGTTACATTCAACTAAGGTGCTTTTTCTTCTATTTATTTTTCATTCACTTCGTCTTCACAAAATAATATAAAAACCACACCGCATGATTTTGTTCATCGGCAGCTATTCTGCGCATTAACTCTTTCAAATGTGCATCCGATGTTTCATCTGAAATTTCTAAGTAAAAATCTACTGTCTTCTGTTCATCTTGTATAGCGAATTCTAATCCTTGTAAGTACGTATTTGGACAATCTTCCGTAATTTGTGGTTTCGGCTGCTGACCAGTTAAATTTGTATAGATTTGTACAAAATGATGGAAATGCTTTATTTCATCGTTACGAATTTCAAGAATTTGATTTCGTTCCGCCGCATTTGGAGCCATGTTGGCTAATTTCGCATAGCAACTTATTGCACTAAACTCTCCATTAATTGCTTTCTCAATATCGCGAATCAGCTTATCATTTTGCCTATACGAATCATAATAATTCCAATTATACACTGTATCCCCTCCATTATTCCGCATAACATTTTATGCAATTTGTAATAGCAGGAGCATGTATACAAAAAGAACCACAAATGCGAACTCTTCATTTCCCTATAGACTAATAATTATTTCATCACAAAAAGAACGCTTCACTACGAGTGAAACGTTCTTTTTTCTAAGCGTTTAATTCTGTTTTATGTTCCTTTATTGCACTACGTTTGAAAGCAGTCAATAGAATAATAGCCATACTTACCGCACCAATCCAAACGAGTACAGTAAGAGGTGTACTCCAGCTTAACCCTTTTCCGAAGAAGAATATTTCTCTCAGTCCTTCAATCATAAATCGCATTGGCAACCATGCGTACACCCAGTCTTGATAAAATGGCGACAACATTTCCGGTGCTAATGATAATAACGGTGCCCCAAAGAATAGTAAGAGTGCGAATACACCAATTCCTTTTAGTCCAACTAATGAAAGTACGGCCGATATCATTAAGAAGAAACTAAAGGATGTAATAGATAAAAATAGTGCTGTATCAGTGAAATTTGAAATATTTAATCCTACCATTCCATCCGCAATCCCTGTAAGACCGAATCCAATAACAAATGCAGCAATTGCGCCTGTTACGATTTGCTTTAGTTTTAATACGAAGTTTTCGTTTCTTGTACGAATCGGCATTTTACTTATCGCCATAAAGATAATTGCTGCGCTCGCTAAACTTGCAATCCATAACGGTTGGAATAAAGACATTGGCGAGTTACCGTTCGCACTATTTTTGCCGGTTTCATTTACATTTGTCACTTTCTTTGTAATCGGTGTTACTACATTTGAAACTTGATCTGCTGTTAATGTAGCTCCTTTTGCTTTTAATCCATCTAGGAGCTGAGTACGAACAGTATTGTTCATATTATCAACGATCCCATTTAACATTTGTCCTGCCATAGATGATGCTGCTGTATTCATTCCTTGATTGATGAATATTTCTACCTCTGGCGAAGATGGCTGCGGTGTTCGTAATGATGCTTGTTTTGTACTAAAGTCTTTTGGAATAACTAATGCTGCGTAATACTCTTGATTATTTAAGCCTTTTTGAACTACTTCTTTATTTTTCACTTCTACCCACTTCACTGCGGGTTCTTCCTCTGATTTTGATGTTTTTTTCATATTATCAACAATCGTTTGCCCCATATTCATCTTCGGTTGATTCGGAATTTCTACTCCTTGATCCTCATTTACAATTGCGATTGGCAAGTTTTTCGGCTGAGGCTGAACGGTTGGAAATAACGTTAATGAAAAAATAAAAACAACAAGTAGTGCAATAACTGGTGATAACCATAAAAGTTTATTTTTAAACATTTTCTTTTCTCCTCCTATCATTTGATTTATAATAACCAACAACGTGTTGTTTATTTATATTTGAATTATATGTTTGAGTTGAACCTTATACAATAATCAAAAATCGTGAATGTGTCGGTTATAAGACACATTCTTAAAATGTGTTGGCTAAAATTAAGGAGGAACCTATTTTGCGTGAGAGTAATTTAGATTTACGTGTTGTTCGCACGAAAACTGCCATACGAAATGCATTTGTGGCATTAATTGAAGAAAAAGGTTTTGACGCCATTACAGTAAAAGATATTACAACAAAAGCAAACATAAATCGCGGTACGTTTTATGCACATTACCAAGATAAGTTTGATTTAATGACGAAATGCCAAGAAGAAATTATGTATAAGTTTTCTAGCATTGCTAAACAGAAACTTCCGGAAGTTATTGCTGATCTCGGCTCAAGCCCTTCCCCAACAATGCCGTTTCTACTTATCACTTCTATTCTTGAATTTCTAAATGAAAATAGTGATTTTATGAAAGCTGTATTAAGCCCAAAAGGAGATTTATCTTTCCAAACAAAACTGAAAGACTTTATGTGGAAAACAATATTTGAAGATACGAATGGCGCTCTCATTAATAAAGAGAATTTACTTGTCCCAAGCCAATACTTAACCTCTTATATGGCATCTGCTCATATTGGTGTCATTCAGCAATGGTTAAATAACGGACAAAAAGAAACACCAGAGGAAATTGCTCGTATTTTATCAACAATCGCAGTTCATGGACCTTTTTATGCGGCTGGTTTAAAGAAATAAGTCAAGTATATATGAAAAGATCATCCACTATAATAGCGGATGATCTTTTATTTCATTACAACACTTCAATATACCCTTCAGTCCCATGTACCCGAATTCGTTGTCCGTCTTTTATTAATTTCGTAGCATTCTCTACTCCAACGACTGCTGGTAATCCGTATTCACGTGCAATTACTGCTCCGTGCGTCATAAGTCCGCCAACTTCAGTGACTAATCCTTTTATAGACACAAACAACGGTGTCCAGCCGGGGTCAGTAAACGCAGTAACTAATATATCTCCTTCTTCTAAATTCGCTTCTTCCATGTTTAAAATCACGCGAGCTCTTCCCTCAATCACTCCTGAAGAAACAGGCAGGCCTACAATCGCATCAGCTGGGAGGTTTTCTCGTTTATATTTACCTGTAATAATTTCTCCCTCAGACGTCATGATGCGAGGAGGCGTTAGTTTTTCATATAATTTGTAATCATTTTTTTGTTTTTGTATCAGCTCGTAATCTAGTTTATTCGTGCGAACAACTTCGTGAAGCTCTTCAAAAGTTAGATAGTATATATCATTAACTTCATGAATGACACCGCTCTGCACAAGTTGCTCAGCTTCTTTCAGCAACGCCTGCTTATATATGAAATAGCGATTAATCATACCGTATTTCGGATATTCACGATAACCGATAAAATTACGTATATTACGAATCATTCGCTTCGTTTCTTCTACCTTTTGTTCTCCATCCGGCAATTGCTGCAATCGCTCTAATAATTCTTCTTCCTTTTTCAAAGCTTCTTGCAGTCCTTCTTCAAATTTCCGTTTACTCGCACCCGCTTCAAAGTCTCTTATATTATTTAAAATCATTGGGATAATTGTAGTTGGCTTTTCACTCCAGCGCGTTTTCGTAATATCAATTTCTCCGCTACATCTCATTCCGTATTTATTTAGAAAAGTTCGAATCGCATCTCGGGCTTCTTCTCCACCTTTAAACTGAACTATTTCATCTAAAAAGTTATCATTTTCTACATGTTGTAAATGCGCAATAACTTCTGGATACGGCCGAATCACATCCGCAACATCCATTAATGCTAAACCCATTTCAGATGTAATATTATTTTGTACCGATTGAGAAAGCGTATCTGCTGCATTTTTTTCGCCTAGCCATTGCTCCATTTTTTCATTGATCCAAGCCGAAGCATTCATGCCTGCCATAATGACAGCCGTACTTTGCGGGTTAAATAATACTTTCTTTAATTGCTGGATGTCTTCCAAAATAAAATCAAGTACATCCGTTCCTGATTTCGTTTGCATGTTTCGTTTTAACTCTTCGATTGATGCTTCACTATTCTGTATTAAATTCGTAACGATTGCCGGATCATTTTCGATTTCTGATTGCGAATTTACAGGTTGCTTACTTTTACTAACAATCTTTTCTTTTTCATCATCCGGCAACAATGTAATAAAATGATCTCGCTCGATTATAGTCGTTAATGCATCTCTTACGAGTGGATCTGATTTTCCTAAAGTATTTATTAAATAATCTCTGCTAGCAGGTGAAGCTAATTGTTGTGTAGCATCAACAAACAGCCGTCCTCCAGCTTTACGCATAGGAGCATTAGTCGTTAACAGGAAAAAAGATAACCCAAGCGGTTTCATCGCATCGGTCATCATTTGTTGGTGACCAACTGATATATACACATGATTTCCCCCATCATTTTCTTCAGGAATTGGATATACAGTCGTAATGGGGCGACTTTGGACAATATAAAATACGTTATCGACTAAACACCATTCTATATCTTGTGGACAGCCAAAATAAGCTTCAATTTGTCTTCCAATCTGTTCTAGTTGTAATATTTGTTGTTCCGACAATGTTTGAAGTTTTTGCTGAGCCGGATCAATTTGTTTCGTCTCTGTTCCGCCCTCTTTTACAGCATAAATAGCTAATTTTTTAGTCGCTATCATCGTTTCGGTAATTTTGCCTTCTTTTACTTTATAATTATCGGCAGAGACCAGTCCTGATACTAACGCCTCACCAAGTCCAAAACTGGCATCAATTGATAGCACCTTTCGGTTAGAAGTAACCGGATCAGCCGTAAATAAAATTCCCGAAGCCTCAGGGAAAACCATTTTTTGAACGACAACACATATAGAAACTTGATTATGTTCAAAACCATTTTGCATGCGGTACATAATTGCTCGCTCTGTAAATAAAGACGCCCAGCACTTTCTTACATGCTGCAAAATCGCTTCTTTTCCAATAATATTTAAATACGTATCTTGTTGACCTGCAAATGAAGCATACGGTAAATCTTCAGCCGTCGCACTAGAGCGCACGGCATACGCATGTTCATTTCCAAAACGCGAGAGATAATGAGTTACCGCTTCCACTACATCTGAAGGGATTTGTACTGCCATAATAACTTCTCTAATTTTCTTACTAATTTCACCAATTTGAGCTCGGTCTTCCTTTTTCAACTTGGTTAGCTGCTGCAACAAAGTGCGAAAATCTTCATTTTGCTCGATGACCTTTTCATATCCTACTGTTGTCACACAAAATCCTTCTGGCACTTGTATCCCTTGAATATTAGATAACTCCCCTAAATTCAATCCTTTTCCACCGACAAGTGAAAGCTGCGTTTTTTCTATTTCCTGAAAATCGAGAACGAAAGAACTCATATAACATCTCTCCTTACTTTGCATGTGTTCTTGATTGTAGCAGGAGTAAATACGAATAAACAGTCTATTTCGAACTTGATTTACGTGGTATAATTAAGTTAGGAAGAAATAATAAGATGCCCCAGCTGCTGTGTTTGGCAACTGGGGCATCTTATTTAATACCCGTCTTCAACTTAAATAGTTCTATTGTTTCAGCGGCTTTAATATATCCACCAGCATTTTTTAAAGTACATTTGATTTTATGACTATTTTCTAAGTATACATCATTCGATAATACTTCCATTACTGCATTATATAATGTCACTGGAGTAAGCTTTTTTAGATTTAATTGTATGCCAGCTTTTAAATCTTCTATTCTTTGGGCCACTATCGGTTGATCTCCCATAACTGGGATAACGATCATAGGAACGCCAAAATATAAGCTTTCACTAGAACTATTCATTCCCCCATGTGTAATAAAAAGATTAGCTTGTTTCAATACCTCTAACTGAGGCACATAATTATAAACTTTGAAATTAGATGGGATATTTTTCAATTGGTTGATGTCAATATGTTTTCCTACGGACAATATGATGGTAGCAGGAAAATTTTTAAATGCTTCAAAACATATGTAATAAAAATCCATCTGTTGATTAAATACAGTTCCCATAGAAATATAAATGAGTTTCTCTTCTTCCTTCTGTTTAAAAGTAATTTCTTGCATATCTTTCCGTGATGTAATAGAGGGTCCAACAAAGATATAAGAATCATCCAATTCCTCCACATCAGGTTGGAAAAATTCAGACGTATATACGATAGTAATATTTCCAGCACAAGTCATTACATTTTTCTTTTCATTCATAGAAAAGCCATATACCTTTTGCCACTCTTCTAAAATATGCGTAACTTCTTGATAAAGAGGTGATTTTTTGTCTCCTTCATTATGATTGTTCATCAATGCGTTAAATAACTTTTTCGTAACTGCAAATGTTGTGCATGAAGAGATTTTAGGTAAATGTAATGCTTCAGCTATGATCCATCCTACTGCAAAATTGTTATCATATATTACGTAATCATACTTTTCTTCTTTCAACTCTTCTATAACAATCTTTATTATTTTATCCATGGATTTTACCATATGTAATAATAGTTCAGAGGGATCTATTTCTCCATTCATCCTTTTCAACATGTCTACTTTTGCTAAAAAATTTTCATATGGACGAAACAAAGCTCCTGTTTTTTCAATTTTCTCCTTATACTCCTCTACACAATAATAAACAACCTCTTCCCCTCTTTTTACTAATTCTTCAATAAGTGCAAGAGTTGGGTTCACATGTCCTTCCCCTGGAAAATTAAACATTAGTACCTTTGCCATATGATAGTTCCTCCTCTTAAATAAAAACTTCCTATAATCAAGTACGTTTCTCTCCTCATTTTAATAAGGGCACTTGTGATAGTAAATGTAATAAACGAGTAAGAAACAAAGTCAGTATACTGTAAAGTGAAACTTTAATCAGTGGGGTCTTACTGCCCATTAAAGCGGGAGAAAACGACATCCCCAAAAATGGATTTTCAAAATTAGGGAACTATAATGTCATATTGGAATAAGTTAAGGGGGAGAAAAAGTGGACAATGAAATGAATTATGGAAGTGATTACAAGTTTATTCCAGCAACTTCAATTGAGAGTGGTCATGGCCTCGAAGTATTGCCTGATTTATTTTGCTACACGATTCAAATCGTCAACATATGTTTTGTTGGAAATCCGCATACCGATAATTTTGTTTTAGTTGATGCTGGAATGCCTAAATGTGCAAATGAAATTATATCTGTTACTGAGAAGCGATTTGGTACAAATAGCCGCCCAAAAGCAATTATTTTAACTCATGGGCATTTTGATCATGTTGGAGGAATAATTGAACTCATCAAGTATTGGGATGTTCCAGTCTATGCACATCAAATGGAAATACCTTTCCTGACTGGAAAACAAAGCTATCCTGAACCAGATCCAACAGTTGAAGGTGGTATAGTAGCGAAAATGTCGCCTCTGTTCCCTAACGAACCGATTGATTTAGAAAATAGCGTAAAAGTATTACCTGCAGATGGAACCGTTCCTCATATGCCTGAGTTTAGATGGGTTCATACACCAGGACATACTCCAGGGCATATTTCATTATTCCGAGAAAAAGACCGAACTTTAATTGCTGGGGACGCTTTTGTTACAGTGAAACAGGAATATTTATATAAAGTAATTACTCAGGAACAGGAAATAAGCGGACCACCTCGTTATTTAACAACAGACTGGAAAGCCGCTAAAGAGTCAGTTATTAAGCTTGAAAAATTAAAGCCTCTAGTTGCTGTTACTGGGCATGGGATACCGATGTCAGGTGATTTGCTATCAACAAGCCTCAACACACTCGTTCAAGAATTTGATAAAATTGCTGTACCTGATTATGGAAAATATGTAGACAAAAAGATACATTAAGCATGAAAATACTTTTTATATTTAAGAAACTAAATAAACAAATCCGAAGTGGGGATACATCTAAAAAATAAAAAAGTGGCCAATGCCACTTTTTTATTTTTGTTTATTAAGCTTGATCAGAATTTCTTACATGTAATGGAGGTGGAACTACCCACCCTTTTTTCTTACTTAAACGCAGCAAAGTTACACCTGCTTGCGCTTTTTTCATATGAAATTGTCCGAATAGCATCCCTACATCTTCTCGAAGACATTTTCCCATCACTTGACTACATGTCACAAGTCCAGCTGCTAATCCTGCAGAAACAGCTGCTGCTATTTCAACATCATTAATACGTGCTCCTGGAGGAATATCTTCAATAGATGCAACTGGTCGTTCTGGAGGAGCAGGCGGTAAAGCTACGCCATTAACCTTTAAAAGAGTTTTTAACTCTTCTATTTCCGAATTCATATCATTTTCAATTAAGCTTTCTAAAAACTTTTTCAAATCTTCGTCACCTGTGTGATTCATAAACACTTGATGGCTTGCAATTGCACCTTGTGCAGCTAAAAGATAACTCCAAATATCAAATACTTCTCCGTAATGTAACGGTTCGTTTTGAGGATTTCCACTTAATATACCCATTTTTAAATTCCTCCCTTTCGAAAATATCATAATAAATATTGATTTCAATATTGAAATCAAATTTTTAAGTATGCTTTTTCCTGCAAAAGATTTTCTACTATGCATGGAAAACACCTTTCCAACACTGCGTGTTTATTGTTTAGGAAAGTAGTTTACAAATAAAATACTCAAAGATTATGAAAGAAGATTATCAATAATCTTTGAGTGAGAATCCATTTACTATAAGGGTTTTTATTTTTACACATATACAAAAGAAATTGATTTACATATCTACTATATTGTATGTCAATTTACTTAGCGGTTAGCTCTACCACCAAGTTGTTGTTCAGCCATTGCTACTAAACGTTTTGTAATTTCACCACCAACAGATCCATTTGAACGAGCTGTTGTATCTGCACCAAGTTGTACACCAAACTCTTGTGCAATTTCATATTTCATTTGATCAAGAGCCTGTTCAGCACCTCGAACTAACAATTCATTACGATTTCCACTATTATTGTTTGCCATATCGTTTCACCTCCAATGCTTTTAATATGCTACGAATCATGAAATAATAGTTATCCTTTTTATGGGAATTAGCATATGAATAAATATTGATTTTTTTCTTAAAGTAGGGCAAAACATATAAGAAAGAATAACTGGTATAACATACTTTCATAACAACACTATATATACTTCCTAATTCTCTTCAGTAAATAAAAGACAGATTTCTATTTCACCAATCGATTAAATAGAAAGTATATTTTGAGAAATAATCAAAAAGGAGATATGAGATGAAAGCTGTAACCTATCAAGGCCCAAACCAAGTACAAGTTAAACAGGTGGATGATGCAAAATTAGAGAAAAAAGATGATATTATTGTAAAAATTACTTCAACCGCTATTTGCGGTTCTGATTTACATTTATATCAAGGGAACATGCCTTTACCGCAAGGATATATTATTGGCCATGAGCCAATGGGCATTGTTGAAGAAGTAGGTCCAGATGTTACGAAAGTGAAAAAAGGCGACCGTGTTGTAATCCCCTTTAACGTTGCTTGTGGACATTGTTTTTATTGCCAACATGAAATGGAAAGTCAATGTGACAACTCCAACCCCCATTACGATTCTGGCGGATACTTTGGTTATACAGAGAAATTTGGTAATCATCCGGGCGGACAAGCTGAATATTTAAAAGTTCCTTTTGGAAATTTCACTCCATTTGTTATACCAGAATCATGCGAACTGGAAGATGAATCTCTACTGTTTTTATCCGATGTTTTGCCAACAGCTTATTGGAGTGTAATAAACGCAGGCGTTAAGCGAGGTGATACTGTTATCGTCCTTGGTTGTGGACCTGTTGGATTAATGACACAAAAATTCGCTTGGATGCAAGGTGCTAAACGCGTAATTGCAGTCGATTACTTAGATTATCGGATAAATTATGCAAAAAAGATTAACAATGTTGAGGTATTTGAGTTTACAAAATTTCCTGATATGGGAGAACATTTAAAAGAAATCACACATGGTGGTGCGGATGTAGTCGTTGATTGCGTGGGCATGGATGGAAAAAAATCACCCCTAGAATTTCTAGAACAAAAATTGAAATTACAAGGTGGAACTCTCGGCCCTATTCAAATTGCTACGAAGGCCGTAAGAAAATATGGAACGGTTCAAATGACCGGCGTTTATGGCGGCAACTATAATGCCTTCCCACTCGGTGCATTTTGGGTTAGAAATATTAATCTGAAAATGGGACAAGCACCTGTCATTCATTTTATGCCGGAACTATTTGAAAAAATAACAAATAAAGAATTTGATCCAAAAGAGATTATTACACACAAAATCCCCCTTGAAGAAGCGAGCTACGGTTATCAAATTTTCAATAATCGTGAAGATGATTGTATAAAAGTCATTTTGAAACCTTGAAAATACAATTTATTATTATTATTAGTGCGAAGATAAGATTACACTCCGTAATCTTATCTTTTTTATTAGATTCTAAATAGATATTCCCCCATTTTCATCTCACATCGAAAATAGTTATTTTCGAAAAACTTTGCATTTTGATGCAATACTTTATTGGTAAAAAAATGAATTAATTATGTATATTCATATCCAATCGGTAGAACCCCCTTTACATTTCGCACAAAAACTAGCGAATTCTTTTTTGTCCTTAAGTAGCTATCCTATTGCTAATAACGAGGGGCAATGATTAGTGTTTTGGATGTATTTATATGTTTTTTTCTATATATATGAACAAAATAAAATCATTTCATTTTGTACCCGAAAGTAAAAAACTGCCTATCAAATTTTTAAATAGGCAGTTTTTGAATCTATTAAAATAAAATACTATTCCCTAAAAAATACAGATTTTCAATTCACTTTAGTTTTCTTATCTCATATATTCTTCTAAAGTTAGTTTTTCCTTATATATTTTTTGAAATATCTCCTATATAACTAATATGCCACGGTTCATACGTATAACCAGTTATATTTTTCTTTTCCTTTGGATAACGAATGATATACCCTGCACGATGCGTATTTTCTTTCAGCCACTTCTCTCCCTTAGATTTTGCACCTTTACTGTTTACTCCAACTATTTTATACTACTGTTTTCCATCCCACTTTTCTAAATGGAAGTAGAATAATACACCGTCTTCAGTGTTGGTCACACCGTATTTCGCATCATGTAAATCAAATATATTTTTTACAATGGACAGCCCAAGACCCGTTCCACCACATACTCGTTTTCTTGATTTATCGCCCCTATAGAACTGATCCCATATTTTATCTATATTTTCTTCTGCTATATGTGAACCTTTATTTTCAAACCCTATATATACGTCATGTTGTTTCTCTTTTACATCAATCACAATGATTTGTTTTGCATCTGTATAACGAATCGCATTTGTAAACAAGTTTGTTATAACCTGTTCCAATAAATTCGTTTTCCCCTTGACACACACATCATCTATATTTAATTTGATTTGTAGGGATTTTTCATCAATTTGAACTTGTAAATCTTGTTCTGCCTTTTGAATTAAGTCAACTATATTAACTTGCTCCATCTGTATTTGATATGTTCCTGATTCATATTTAGCTAAGTTTAACATTTCATCAATTAGTACATTCATTTTCTCTATTTCTTTTTCTAATGCGTCCCAATAGTATTGATTCATTTCAGGTGCAATACCATCTTGCAGCATGGAAGCAGATATTTGCATTACACTAAGTGGTGTTTTTAATTCATGTGAAACGCCTGCAATGAAATCTTTTCTTGTCTGTTCTAGTTTCTTTTCTTTCTCTAAGTCCTTTTTTAACTGATTGATATACCCTTCCATTCTTTCTGAGAGCTGATTAATGTTAGAGGAAAGCTCTCCAATTTCATTTTTCGACTTGATAGAAAGCTTGTCTTGAAACTGGAATTCCATTATTTTTTTCGTTGCTTCATTCACCTTTAATAATGGATTAGTAATAATTCTCGAGTAATAAAAACATACAATAAGCGATAGAACCAGCACAAATACTATAATATATATGTAATAATCACTCATTACATCTGTTGCTTTTGTAATTGGTTGTAACGAAGATAGCGTATAAATAAATTCCTTTACTTGGCTATCTTTCATGAGTGGTTTTATCGTTTCTAGATACTTGATTCCATCTATACTAATTTCATTCTGCACCCATTCTTCTCCGCGTAATTTTACTTTATCGCTAATCCAATCTGATTGAAATTGCAAAATACGATTTGCAAATACTTCATTACTGTACAACGCGTTATCAATTTCTGGGTTGCTATAATTCGGGAAGCTAATTTCTGTTACAAGTCCTTCTAAGTAATAATATTTATCACTTTCTTCTTTTGAAAAAATTTTAATTCCATTTTTAGCGCCTGACATCATGCATTTCATTGTCTGATGATATGTAGGAGCTACAAAGTTTCCATCGTATCCTTTTATCCTTAGTGTTGTAGGAACGACGATATCCTTATTTGGCCCTTTACTCACTGTATCCATGATAGCTGTTTTGGTCGTCTTATCGATTAAACTCGTAATTAAAATGCTGAAGTTAGAATCCATATCTCTCTTTGCGTTAATTAAATTATTAAATACGACTTTAGATGTTCGACTTGGATCATTTTTATCAGTCGCTTTTATATAGTAATCTCCTGATGGTAATTTCTTAATGTTTGCTACTTCATCAAGCCTAGCAATCATAATACCTTGCTGGTTAGCATATGATCGTTCTTTACTCTGGAGTTTATTTTCATCCTGTTTATGTTCTTCGTAAAATGTATAATATTGTTTTAATTGTTTCTGAACATTTTCTTTTTCCTTATCTACATACATATACTTCATCACATACATTTGTCCAAAAAAGATAGTTGCGATGATCATGCAGCATAGTAAAAAGGTAAGAGAAAATAACTGAAATACAATTTTCTTTCTCATCATTTCTCTACCTCAAACTTATATCCCGTACGAACAACTGTAGTAATGTGCTTTGCTTTCTCACCTAGTTTCAAACGTACATTACGCATATGTGCAGTTAGTGTTTTATCATCTCCGTCATAATCATATCCCCAAATATTTGTGATTAATTGCTCTCGCGTTAATACTTGTTCCTTATGCTCCATTAAAGATTGTAAAATTTCATACTCTGTATGTGTAAAATCTATCTTTTGTCCATCTATTGAAACAGAACGTGCTGATTTATCTAAGCGAATACCGCATAAATGAATGCAGTCCTGAAATTGTAAATTTTGATTTGTATCTTTGAACAAACGCTTTGCTCTCGCCAATAAAATTGCAGGTTTAAATGGTTTCGTTACATAATCATCTGCCCCTAGTTCAAATCCAAGTAATGTATCATCCTCATCACTTCGAGCTGTTAATAAAATAATGGGAACGTTAGAGCTCTTGCGAATACGTCTACAAATTGACCACCCATCCATTACTGGAAGCATAATATCTAGTATGATTAAACTGACATCATGATCATGTGCAGCAAATAACTCTAATCCCATCTGGCCATCTTCTGCTGTTATCACATCATATCCATCATGCGAGAAATAATGCGCTACCGTCTCTCTTATAATTTTTTCATCTTCTATAATTAAAACTTTTTTCATTTCTATTCTCATCCAATCTACGTTCTCTTTAAATCGAAATGGTCATCGCTTGTCTTCCCATCTGAATCCAAGACTGTTCAAAATTATTTCGATTAATCGCTCTATGTTTGTCCTTCTTTAGTGGATCGTTAATATATACATATTGTTCATCATAATCTGTCACAACAACACTATGTTGATGATATGTCACTTTCATTTCCCCTGTATCTGTTCTCCATGTATAAAATTGATTATCAGGTAATCGTTTAAAACGAGCATTTGTTAATACCCATACAGGGAGGCCTCGATCTATCGCTTCATAAATGTGTTCAGGTTCTTTATAACTTAGATTCATCACTTTTTCATCCGGAACATACAACTTTGCCAATTCTAAAATCGGCTCCACAAAAACACCTAATCCTGGTTTATCAAAAGTAGCCATATCCCCGATAAACCCTTTATGCATATTTCCCTTCAAACCATTACTTTGAAATGGGACATAGTGTATCTTTGAAGCCAATTCCATTTTATCTACTTTCACTCCTGAAAATTGTAATACCATAGCGAGACTTGTTACTTCACAACCGCGCATCAATTCTGGTTTTTGTAAGATAAGCGGAACATCTAATGGCTTTATTACCTCTTTTTCTTGTTCTATTGATATATTCTCTTTTTCAACTACTTCTGGTTTTTGTTCTACTTCTTGCACAATGACAGGTGGTTTCTTTTCACTTATAGGACTTTCACTATTTGACATACCGATACATATACCTAGTCCTGCGATAGTTAATAAACAAAATGTTTTTTTCTACTATATTCCATAAATCCCTCTCCTCACTTCTTTCTAAGGAGAGTGTAGCTTGTTCATATTTAGATAATCTCATGTTCATAGAAAGATAAAGAGAAATCTATATCAAGATTATATAAAGATACATACTATCCTAAACAATCGTATGGGTAATAAAGTGTGCTTTCAAGAAGTAATATTTAACTATTTTAAATCGATTGCCCAGTAACATTCCAAATGCTATATGGATGAAACTTTTCTAATGCATTATATCGTAGAGCTAAATCCGTTCGTTATGTAAAAAAGAATCATCATACAAAGTTACGACTCTAACGATGTGAGATTCGCTCCTTTTACCGTAATAAAATAACTCTTAAGAAAAACTTAAAGAATTCCCCTCTATATTCATAAGAACTTTTATCTATACTGAAAAATGTAAATAGATAAAAGGAGAAACGATCATGAAGAAATTTATAATTTGTATAATAGCAATAGGCATTCCTATATACTTACTACCTTTCATATTACGCGGGGATTTAGACAGATTTAATCCAATTGCTGAAGAAAAAAATGTATACGCCGTTGCGAAGGGATATGGCATTCCAGATTATCATCATAAAGGAAGAGCTGTGTACTCACTAAAAGGTGTTGATGAATTAAGCAATGAAACAGAATATAAAGTTGGAACGAACACACCTAATGATTTTATAAGAAAAACTTACTTAAAAATTCATGTAAAAGGAAAGTATGTGTATTCTTACGATATTATCGCTGAAGAGGATATTCCGGAGAAAATAAGAGGGAAATTGAAGATAGAAGTTAAATAAAAGAGCCGTCTCGTATGAGTTGGCTCTCCCGTCTATCATTGTTTCAACAACCATTCTTCAATTACTTTCACTGTTTCATCTCGTTGTGCTTTTGGCGTAATTAAGCTAGCATTATCACCTTTTTGCTCACCATACATGCCAAAATGAGCATGGTTTCCACCTTTTATCATGTGCATAGTTGTATTCTTTGACATAAACTTTTTATTGTCCTCTATTTTTTCTACAGTTGCTAAAGCATCTACTTCCCCATAAATTGATAACATCGGAATCGCTTTCGTAGAGAAGTCATCTGCAGGATAAGAACCTAAGAAAATGATCCCATCTACCTTGTCCTCATGTTGAAAGGCATACTTAGAAATCATAGCTCCCCCCATTGAATGGCCCGCAACATACCATTTTTGAACTTCAGGATACTGTGCCATTACACTGTCTACTGCATTGATTCCAAGTATCGCTAAGTTTAATGGTAACTTAGGCATTACTACAAAGTGTCCATCTTTTGCAAGAGCTTCTCCCAAGTAACTATAAGCCTCCGCTTCTACTTTAGCACCTTGATAAAAAATAACCCCTATTTTAGCATCTTTCTCTCCAAAAACGATATGATCTTCACCTTTTTTATCATCTACTAACAACAAAGCCTCTTTCGTTGGTTTATAAGTAAACTGAGACCAAGTCAAAAACGTAATACTTCCTATAAGTAAAATACCGAGTAAAGAGTACAGCGTAATTTTTATCCATTTCTTCACAAAGATGACCTCCCTAAGATGTATATATTCTATATTTCAGATTTTCATTAGCACACATAAAAACTCGAGCATTTTTATTATGCTCAAGTTTTTATTTACGCCTTTAATTTATACTATAAATGCTCCAAGATAAATATGTAGCAAATGTAGCCCATAAAAAATATGGAATGAGCAACCATGTCGATACTTTAGACAAACTGGAAGAAACCGCTATGAGAAGTAACGTAGTAACAGCGACTAGTAAACAATCTATTGTTGCTAAAAATAAATCTTTTTGACTGAATTGAAAGTAGCTGAACGCTTGATTGCACATATAATTTAAAAGGAATATAAACCAAAATGTTTTTGGCTTACATCCATATTTGTTGTAAATAATTGCAACTGATAATGCAATAAGTCCATATAATACCGTCCAAACTATTCCGATTGTCATGCCAGAAGGCGTCCAAGACGGCTTTTCCAGCGCATCGTACCACATACGATCAATTGGAAATAAAATACTAGAAACATAAAACAAACCATATGTTAGTAAAAATACTAGAATACTAGATTTTTTCATAAACATTCTCCTTTTTACTCGAAGGTTATAAAAACTTTATATGATTAGTATGTCCTTGTAATGGATGAAATTCTAATATTCAAGTTCCAAATACATATTGTTTAACCTATTTCATACGAATTCTTTCATACTTTTATATGCACAAAGTGCTCTCTCCCGCGCTGCCTTATGATCAACAACTGGCAAAGGGTATGTATCTCCTAGCTTTATATTAGCCTTTTGTAAAATATGCTCAGGTGCTTCCCACGGTTTATGTATATATTTATTAGGCATATCTTTTAATTCTGGTACCCATTTTCTTATATATTCTCCATCTTTATCAAACTTTTCTCCTTGTGTAATCGGGTTAAAAATACGAAAGTACGGTGATGCATCCGCTCCACTTCCAGCAACCCATTGCCACCCCATGGTATTATTTGCAATATCAGCATCTAGTAGTGTATCCATAAACCATTTTGCTCCTTCTTGCCACGGAATTAATAAATGCTTTACAAGAAAAGAGGCTACAGCCATTCTTGCTCGATTATGCATAAAACCTGTTTGCCATAGTTCCCGCATTCCCGCATCAATAAACGGATAACCAGTTTCACCCTTCTGCCATACTGTTAATAACTCCTCTTCATTATTCCACGGAAAATGTTCAAAATTCTTATTAAGAGGTTTATATACTGTAAATGGGTAATGATATAGTAAATAATAAGAAAACTCTCGCCAAATTAATTGACGGATAAAGCTATTCACTTGTTTTTCAAAAAGACTACATTGTCTTTCGGTACTTTTATTGATTAAGTAATGATACATCCACCTCACTGATATTTGACCAAATGAAAGATAAGGTGCCAACATCGAATGAGCATTTTGATTTGGAAAATCTCTTCCTTCACTATAAGAGGCTAATTTGCTAGAGAAAAATTTCTTACATGTTTTGTATGCCCCTTCTTCTGTAGGATCCCATATTGATTCTATATGAGATGTCCACGGTATAGTCGGCAGCAAGTGTAATTCTGTAACAGATAAGCTTTCTGGTAAAGAACTTCCCCATTTTATACGCTGCACTTTACTAATAGGTTTAGATATTACCTGCTTTTGAAATGCATTATAAAAAGGCGTAAACACCTTATATTCAGTGTTATCTTTCTTTTTAATCATCCACGGTTCTAATAATAAATGTGAATTAAATTCCTTACATGTAATACCTTTATCTTCTAACATCATTTTCATGTTTTGATTAAATTGTAATCTGTCCGGATCATAACAAATATTCCAATATACAGCCGTTATACCTAACTGTTCTATGAGAGAAAGTATTTCTTCCTCCGTACTTCCTTTACGAATGATTAAAGTAGAGCCCAATGCCTCAAGTTGCTTCTTTGCATCTATTATTGCATGGTGTAACCACCACTTTGACGCACTTCCCATTGAAAAAGTTTCATCATGTACATATACCGGAACAACCTCACCGGACTGAGTAGCTTCAAATAGAGCTGGGTTATCATATAAGCGAAAATCTTTTTGAAACATAACAATAATTTTATTTTGCATGGCTATCCCTTCTGATTCTTAAAGCACAATTCATTTTTTATTAGAACAAGTACTTCTGTTATTTTTAAATGATTATAACAATCGTTCTTTTTATTTTATAATCTTCTTCATTATAAACATTGATTTTCTATCTCTCTAAGTACATCATTTCCTATATTATCTATCTTTTCATTTTTTACGTTATTATATAAACTCTGTAAAATCTTTAACTCTGTTCTTAAATGTAAAATGACACTAGATAATATATATAGCTTAGCTAAACTCTCTTTTCCACACTTCTCTTCATATACTTTTTGAAGAGTAGTAAGATATAACGTCAGTTGAGAGATTTTAATTTTTAGCTGTTCTAGAATTAATTGTTCCTCCCCATATTGTGCAAAAAGTAACGCTTCATATATAGGACGATGCATATCCTCTTTCTTTATCATTTGCTCTAATAATAAATGCTCAAATTCTTGTTTACCACTTTGAGTAATACCGTAAATAGTTCGTTCAGGGCGTTGTTCATTACGAATAATATCAACAACTTCTATAAAGCCCTTCTTTTCAAGTTGCTCAAATGTATAATATAAAGAGCCTTTTGTAATTTTTATATAATATTTCATTTCACTATTTTTTAAAAGTTGCTGGACTTCATACGGATGTCTATTCTTCTCCATAAGAAGACCCAGCATAAAAAGCTTTGTATTCATAATTCTCCACTCCTTAATAACCTATACCAATAGTATAAGCTAAAAATAAGCAAAGAATCTTTTTGTTTTATAAAATTTATGAATTCGAATTCACTTTATTATCCTTTGTACCAGCTTTGACATTCCCCATAAATAATATTGCCATAAATGAAACGATAATTGGAATTAAAGCTAATAGAAATACAGTAGTAATTGAAGATGACATAGCGGCTATAATTTTTTCAAGAATAAAAGTAGGGATACTGGCCCTTATATCTGAGCGAAATATTGCACTTGGATCACCTAAATTATTTAACATGTTGGAACCGTGTTCTATTCCCTTAAAAGCATCCTTTAAATTAGCTGTAAAGGTACTATTTTGAATGGAGCCAAAAATCGTTACCCCAATTGTCATACCTAGTGAACGAAAGAATGAATTTGTTGAAGTAGCTGAGCCACGGAATCTCGGTTCCATATTATGAATAGAAACTGTAGGAAGTAAAGAAAACGAAAATCCAACCCCAAATCCCGTTATAATCATGTATATCGTTAAAAGTGCACGGCTTGTTTGCGGATCCATCGTTCCTAATAAATACATACCTATCCCAAAGGATATTACAGATAATAACATTAAGTTGCGGTAACTAATTTTCGTTTGAAATATTCCGCCAATGGCACTACCTACGACAGAACCTAACATCATTGGTGTTAAAATTAATCCAGCATTAGTTGCTGTTCCACCATATACAGCCTGAACAAAAATAGGAATGAATACTGTTAAAATAACAAATGTTGCTCCATAGAAAAATGTAATAATTTGAGATATTGCAAACTCCTTACGCTTAAACATCCAAAATGATATGATCGGATCTTTCACTTTTCTTTCTACCAATAGGAAGCCAATAAAAAATACAATAAACGATGTAAATAACCCAATGATTTGTATCGAATCCCACTTAAACTTTTTTCCTCCTAATTCTAAAGCGAACATTAAGCTAATTACTGCTATTACGAGCGTTATCGCCCCCCACCAATCAATATTTTGCTTAGTAGGTGGATTATTTTCTTTATAAGCTTTTAAAATAAAAATTAATGACATTAAACCAATTGGAATATTGACGTAAAAAATCCAATGCCAACTAATATTTTCTGTTATATACGCGCCTAATAAAGGTCCTAATACACTTGAAGAACCAAATACGGCCCCTAATAATCCAGTCATTTTTCCTCTTTTTTCAATAGGAAAAATATCAAATACAATGGTAAAGGCGATTGGCATAAGTGCACCCCCACCTATACCTTGAATTGCACGATAAATACTTAGCTGAACAATGCTTTGCGCAGTACCACATAATGCAGAACCAATTAAGAAGATTAATAAACCAAAAATATAGAACCTCTTTCTACCATACATATCAGATAATTTCCCAAAAATAGGCATACCAGCCATAACTGCAACCATATAAGCAGAAGTAACCCAGACGAATTTATCCAATCCACCCAAATCTGAGACAATTGTACCAATTGAAGTAGCAACAATTGTATTATCCATTGCAGCCATTAAAATGCCTAGCATTAAACCAGCTATTACTAAGCGTAAGTTGGTCTCTTTTGCAACCATACCTCTTTCCTCCTTTTTTCACACCCAACAGAATAAATAGTCTAATTAAACTATATACTCATTATAGTTTAATTAGACTATTTTTCAATAAAAAAATAAATCCCCCCAAAATATATTGGAGAGATTACAAATGTAGAATTGCTTCTTATATAAAATAATTAAAACCGTTAAAACGATCACTTCTTTATACTACTGTGATTTTGCGTACATATAGCTTATTCATTTAGTTTTGGTCTAGTTTGTAAATATAAATTCAAATCTGGACTTGAACCGCTAATAATTACATCTCGAACCATTTTAGAAAGTGCCATACTATATACTAATCCATTATCTCCATACGCATAGATAAAGTGACAATTTGGAAACTCTTCATACATTCCAATTATAGGTAAACCATCATGAGTACCACCATAAAAAGCGCTTAAATAAAATTCAGGTTCAACCGTAATATTTGGAAAGAGCTTATTAAATTCATTCACTAATTTCTCTTTTTTATGGATTAATTTTGAATCTCTTTCTTGAGCAATGTTTGTATCTTCATCTAACCCACCTATAATAATCCTGTTATCTGCAGTAGTTCTCATATAAATATATGGTCTCGCAGTTTCCCAAATGAGAGTACGTTTATACCAAGAAGATAAATCTTCTACAGGATTAGTAACAATTGCATACGAGCTAATTAGTGTAGCGTTCTTTTCCTTTTTAAATTCCAAACCTTCATATCCTGCAGCCACAATTACTTTATCGGCAGTAATAGAATTGCCCCCTTTTGTATAAAAAACAGCACGTTCTTTCTCTAACTTTTTGCCAACAATCTCTGTATCTTCATAAATGTGGACTCCTTTATTAGAAGCTTGTTTTAATAAACTATGTGTAAATTTATACGGATTTATTTCACCATCGTTATACGTATAAATAGCTGCACGTTTTTTAAATGGATATCTCTGTCCAATTTGTTCCTCTGATAGCCAAGTCGCTTTAAAATCATGCTTATGTAAATAATACAGTTCTTTCTCTAATTTCTTTATATCCTCTTCATAACTTGCATAATATAAACTGTCACGTCGTTTAAAGTCAGAGCAATAAGGTGAATTTTGATCAGCATATTCAATATCATTAATAGCTTGTTCACATAATTTCATATGCTTAACTGCATACTCTTCTCCAAATGTATTTACAAGTTCAAAAAACATCTTGTCACCTAAATATTGAATAAGTGCTGTATTTGTAAGGTTACTTCCGTGTCCTACCTTTCTTTTATCAACGACAACAATCTTTAAATCTGATTCACTTAAATAGTATGCGGATTGAGCACCGGAACTCCCTGCTCCTATTATTAGTACGTCACATTTTATATCTTCTTCCAATTGAGGATAAGAAGGTGTATTAGAAAAAGTTGTGTTCCAATATAATTTCCCTGTCTGTAAATCCATTTAAAGTGCACCGTCCTAAATAAAATAGTTATATCCCCATCTGTATCTCCAAATCATTCTTACTATATACTTCTTATCAAAATTATTCTTGCTATCATTAAATTATTAGTACAATATGTTTGTCCACTCATATTTGGTATTAAACTAAGCTTATAAAAAGTTAATAGTATATATATTATTTATTTTCATTTAGAAATTTAAGAACTTGGTTAAAAGCTTCTTGACCTGCTGGAGTGTTCATTTTAAATTGAAATTCATGCGCTAACTTCCCAGAGATATTTTTATCGAAGAAAAGTGTATCTACAGGTACTCCTTTATTTTGTAAAGTAGAAGCTAATGCTTTAGCTTGCTCTTCAAATGATGCAGTATTTCCATCTGTAATGAACGTTGGTGGATAATCTTTTGTAACGTGTTGATAAATAGAGGCGATTTCCATTTCAGGTAATGTTTCAAACTTCTTTTTCCCAAAGTAAGCCCAGCCAGTAGTACGCATAAAGTCTTGCACTTCTTTGGATGTTTCCATTTTAGCTAATGCAGGCATATTATACGGACCGCAAAATAGCAGTATACCTTTAATTGTAGAAGGAGCAACAATAGCGTCGATTCCAGTTAATTTCGCATAATCTGGAGATGTTTGAATAGTAACGAATTGTCCAGATATTTGCGCTCCAGCAGAATCTCCGGCAAAATACAGGTCATCTAGTTTCACATTATATTTCTTTGCATTTTCTTTTATATATTCGTAAGCCTCACCAAGTTGTAGTACTGGTGTAGGATACTTTCTTTTAGGAGCAAGAGCATAATTTATATTTATTACTGTATAACCACGAGCAGCTAATTCTACTGCATAACCAGTAATGTCTGATTTATCTCCACCTACAAACCCACCCCCGTGCACCCAAAAAATAACAGATTTTTTTCCCGTAAGGTTTTTGGGATAAATAATATCTAATGTACCATCAGGAAATTTAGAATTATAATTGATATCTTTAACAATTCGTGTCTCTTTTAGAGCATTTTTATAATTGTTAGATTGAACAAACATTCCACCTTCAAATGCTTTTTTTATGAGAAGCGCTTTTGGAATAGGTGAAACATTCCAAAAAACAACTCCCGCAATAATCAATCCGAAAACAATACAAATAATTAGCAACATTCTTTTTTTCCATATTATTTTAGGTTTTAACTGTTTTATTGTCATAATTAAAGAATCTCCATTATTTTTAATAATAATCTTAAAATAAAGTGAAACTTTAATCAGTGGGGGTTTTCTTCATCCCCCACTGATTATTAGTTGAACCAATCGGACTTTTATGGGCAGTTGATCCCCCGCCTAACTTCTTTGCTTTCGCTGAATTTTGAGGTGGGGGTCTTACTGCCCATTAAAGCGGGATAAATCACAACATAAACTTTTATTTCCCACCTGCTAATCCGTCCTTAAAATTTCATCCAAAAGGTTATATATTTTTATTATGTACATATTAGATATCTCCTATAAAACACATTAAAAATTCAAACAAAAAGAGCAAAAGATCCCCATTTATAGAAGATTTCTTTTGCTCTTTGTAAAAGACATAAGTCCAAATAAAAGTTGCTTATCTATCGATAATTTACACATAAGAATGTATTTGTTTTACTACTTGATTAGCAGAAACTTCAACAACTGTTTCTTTTCCACCTGTTCTATCAATCTTGAAACCATGAACTTTAACATTAGAAGGCACTAACGGATGATGACGAATCATATCTATACTCTTCTCAATATTTTCACTAACATTTTCTTTTCCACTTAGCCATTCCTCAAGACTACCACTTGAAAATTCAGGCATGCAATTTTTAAAGAGATAGTCTAGTTCCTTGTTATTTTTTATGGAATCACGTTGAATTTGTAGATTAACTACATTAGTTTCTTTATCCTCTATTCCGACAACAAAAATTTCTTCCACATTTTCTTCATAAATAGCAATAATAATAGACCTCATTATATCTCCAAAAGGATGTACAATTACAGAATCGCAGCTGTGTATAGTCAACATATTTTCTCGTTTAATGTTAGTTACTTGTTGGACAATAGGCTCTATTCCGTGTTCAATGTCTGTTAACAATAAAACCTTTTTATTCTTTGCATTCATATATAGCACTCCTTCTTCATGATTGTATTTATGAAACTTTTAAACTAGTAACGATAGTTGATTATTCATGACATGATTGTTACCAATTTTTCCATTGTCCTTCTGGATCAACACTCGCCAGTCTAACCCATCCATTTTGAACTTTTTCTCTAAATGTGAAATCCTTATTTAGCAAGCGTTCTATATATTCAATAGGCGCTTGAATTACGATGAGTAAACGAAGTGGTGAGTGATACGTCTCACTATCTGACTGCATAACGGATTGCCAAGGTAAGCCTGATAACAAATCACTTGCATTTCCTTGCATGACACCGAGACCTGCCGTTACAGTTTGTGTTGTTTTATTCCCACTACCATAATAATGAGGGGCTACAGTTGAAGCGTAATATTGTAGATTGATCCATTGCGCTACTGTTCCTGGTCCCGCTATGATGCTAGCTAATATATCGCCACTTTCATCCTGTTTCCAATCATAATTATGAAGGAAAGCCCTACCTTCTAAGTCACAATCCTGCGTTAATTCTCGCTGTCCGATGATAAAAGATGCATTACGGGCTAATCCCCATTCTGGACGTATTTCACTCCAATCTTCTGCAAATCGATGTGCCTCTTTACTCGGATTTTTTATTTTCGTTTTAAAATTAGGTAATTGTGTTAAACGCTCTCTGTTTGCATGTTGGCTCACATTTGGCATAACCGACTCAATACGATCAAATGCTTCTTGCGCAGCTTCCGAAAGTTTTGGGACGTAAATCCATTCCAATTCGTCCACTGTTGTTTTATGTTCAGCTGCTACAAAAATGGTGTCCTCAGGAATTTTAATACCTTCAGCAGACAACGCCTCTCTTACTTCTGGAAGATTACATAAAGTAGCAAAAACTCTTGCATTGAATCCTCCTGCTGCTCCGCCACAAGCACCACACTCAAGCGCTGCAGCATAAGGGTTGTTCGTACTTTGACTACTATGTCCGCACATTACAACTAAAGGCGCGAATTTTTCTGTCAATCCCACCATTTTTAAAGCTTGACGCACATAGTTCACTTTTTCTTCCTTCGTAAAACCGATCGGTATCTCACATTTTGTATCATGAACATGATTAAGTGAGAATGTTGTATCCGGTTTTTGTAACATCGTTTTACGAAGGTTACGAATGAAACTGCCTACTCTTCTTGGCACAAAACTTCTTGTCACCATTTGTAAGCCAAGTAAAGGGCCACTTACCTCAGGTAGTAACATACTTGTCAATACATTTTGTTTCATCGTCTTAAACGTATAACTTACTGAGCTGTCTATCTTCTTGCGTTGTTTATAATTTTTAAATTCCTTTTCATCCGTGAGTTCTTTTATTTGATGTTTCGGTTTTAATATAACTGGCAAAGAAGGATGACTGTCATTACTACCTAATTCACTAGTCGCAATTGGTAACCCGAAGAAACCGGCTATTCCAAACGTTTCGAACGGACCTAATTTTTCTAGGTGGCGACGAAAAGGTTCTGAACGTACATCAATACAGAATGCTAATTGAGCTAATACATGTTTTTTATCATTCGTTGCACGTTGTTTAGAAGCGATCTTCTCCCTTAATTGCTCAGCATGCGTCTGTTCCCAAGCTTCCAGCCAAAGTTTCCTGCGAATATTTTCATCAAAACGATAGGAAAATGCTAATAATTCACTTTGTTCAGTGGCAGACATTTGTAACCATTCCTCTATTGAAATATCCCCCCAATAGATCCAAGAAGCTATAAGTGGGACAACCTCAACTTTTTTCTCAATCTTTTGATTTTTTATAGGTAAATAAGGTTTTACAATGGCTAGCTCCATAGAAATTCGAACTGCTAAATATTCAATCATAAGTTCCTGTTCCTGAATTGATTGTTGGGAACGCCATCGTATCATTCCTGCCCATCCAGGCAAAGCAAGCAAGTGCCCTTCAAGGTAAGCTTGCTTGTTAGATTCAGAAATTCCTAGTTCAGATAATGCTTTTGTTAAAGCTCCCTGGGCATCTTGTGGCCAATCTTTTAAAACTTTACGCTCATTTTTACTGAGCGCTGGATCAAATGTAATAAGGTGGTGCCATGCACGATACAAACCTTTCTCTCGATTTGGCATCGTCCAACTTGACCCGGAGTCATCCAAATATAATTTACACCATTTAATAATGTGATAATTAAGAATATCAGATAGGTTTTCACCCTTTTGATTCTCTATAAGTGAACTTACAGGTTGCAAAGAAGAGTCTTTCATACTTCCTGTATTTATATAGCTTAATTCTTCTGCCAGTTTATTTAATTGTGGCGATGATACTAGGCTAGAAGGTAATTCCTCTAATTTTAAAGCTGCTTGGCAAAACTGCTCCGCTTTCTTTCGCGGGATATGAAAAGATTGTGAATCAAGCCAACGAGACAAACCACTTTGTAAAAATGATTCCTCAATCTCCCCTTTTGCCTTTGCTGAATGAATCATTGAAGCACTCGGATATATATCCACATTACGAATTTCTTTTAACCAATCTGCAATTTGTTCAAATGATTGTTTTTCAAGTCCCATCCAAGGGTGATGAGCTGCAAATGTAGCGATTGGCCAAAGTGGTGCAATCACTCGGCTAGCAGATTCAACTAAATCATTTATATTATTTTCTTGTATTTCAATGTTTGTATCTTTCTTTTTTAAAGTTTCTTTCATTGCTATTGACGGTATGCTCATCACGAATTACCTCCCTTTGATACATAATGTTTCAGATAGCTTGGATGACTTTCTACTGACTTTTGTCGCGCCTCACCTACTCGAACGAACCAAAGATACATTACAGCAAATATAGTAGAAGATTGATTACGAGTAACGAGAGTACTAATAGCACTACCAAATAATAAGAGACATATAACAAAAATAACGGCTGGATCTGAAGGTTGAACATTTTGATACATGTCAGTATGCAACCATTTATAAAGAGAGTTATGAACGGTAAAGTAAATGAGAGAAAATCCAGCTAAAAGAAATACGCCAACAATTCGTCCCATTCTTCCCTCTCCAAAAACAACAAGTTGTTTCCATGAAAAATATAATGACCACCCTAAAATAAACGCACTAACTAATTCATACCCTTCTCCAGAAGTCGTAAACCAAAAAGCAATCGCTATAAATAATCCGAAAACACGTCCGACCATAATCCATAAATTAGACATCTTTTCATTAGACTGCTTCACTGCCCCAAAACGTTCTACTGAAGAACCAGCTTGTAAAAACAGTGTAGCTTTAAACAAGCCATGTAAAATTAAATGAATAACAGCCGCTAAATAAGCTCCTAATGCGCATTGAATCAGCATAAATCCCATTTGTGCAATAGTTGATCCCACTAGCTGACGTTTATAATCAACTTGAACTAGGCTAATTCCTGTTCCGATTAAGACAGAAATACTAGAGAAAATTAGTAAAATGATTTGTGCAATATCATCATGAAACAGTGGCGAAAATCTAGTTAACATGATACCGCCAGCATTTACTAACCCCGCATGCATAATAGCAGAAACAGGAGTTGGAGCAACAGCCGACTCAATTAACCATCTTTGGAAAGGCCATTGTGCTGCTGGAATCATCACAGCTACTATAATGAATAAGTTAATTCCTGTTTTCTCCAACGTTCCAAATTGAGCTACATTTTCATTCGTTACAACTGATGTTAACTGCCACTGTCCAGTGATTTGAAAAAGCCAAATGATAGCTGCTAGCAAGGCGATCCAGCTTATTGTAAATAAATAACTAGAAATTTTTGTTGCTTCGCTAACTACTTTCCACCCTTTATTTAGCCCTATGAGTAAAACCAATCCTATAAGAGTTGCTCCCCAACAAATAATCATGAAACGAAGATCATTACTTAACCATGCAACTGAAGATACACCTGTAGTAAATGTAAAAAGTGCAAAGTATTTTCTATATGAGCGATCCCCCAGTAAGTAACGTATAGAAAAACGTTGAATGATTAAACCAATTGTAAGAACAAAGAAAGCCATGAACCAAGCTAAAGTATCTAAATGCCAAGGCCCTACAACGCTATCTCCATTGTGATTAACAAGTGCGAGTAAAGAAACCAATGAAGGCAAAGCAGCGATACCAATATGGATATGAACAAAACGTAAAGGTATCCTTGCATGTAAAAACAATAATCCACTTAGCCAAGAAGCACTAAGCGCCATAAAAAATAATGTTAACAATGTTGATGAACTTAGCGAAATTAACATGTAAATACTCCCTTCTAAACGAAAATAAACTATAAGAATTCCTTTTCATTACGATAATTTTTTAAATTTTCATTCCCTCTTTTTAGTACATCGTTTTTTCCCATAAAAAAAACCGACAACTTCCATAATTCAATGATTTTATATCATCATTGAATTATGGAGATTGTCGGTTTCCCTTCAACTAACTTCAATAAAGTTTTTTGAAGAGCTCCCATTTTATAAAAGAATGTATGTATTACTCCTATTAAAAAGAAAAGTATATTTCTGATCTCCTAGATTATACAATCAATATATCAATTTATGCTATGCGCCATCTTTTCATTAAGAAACTTTTTCATTTAGTCAATATTACATATTAAAAAAATGCTAAAGCCTTAATTATAGCAAACAGTTAAAATAAGCATCTATTCATTTTTAAAACAATTATAAGATAAACCATATTAAGCATTTTGTCAATTTTTTTATCAGTTTTTAAGATTTATTATACGTAAATAACTTCAAATTTTTAATTATTATCATGTTAATAAATATAAATAAAGTGCGAAATTTTTAGGTTTCTTAATTATCTCCCTCTAACTCTACGGTGGTTTTAATTTTTAAAACTTTTCCTCAAGATTATGAAACAATTTAAAAATCATTACTCGTTCACCTGTACGAGAGCTTATATCCGTATGAAAACTTTTCACTTTCTCTCCAGTTAATTCTAGTATGATCTCTTTCAAATCGTCAATTCCAGATTCAACTAGCTCCGAACGATTCTTCTTTATCGTTAGCATACCATCTTTCGTTTCGCAAACAGTATATTCAGCCGGTGTTAAAATACCTTGTAAATTTACGATAATCATATCTCGTAATATATCTGTCTTAACAGATATAGATCCGCGTCCTAGGTAGTCCTTCTCCCAGTGCGTAATTGCTTTACTTATCTCTGATTCAATAGAGCCTTTTGAGTTTTTCATTTATGTATCCTCCTTAAATAAAATAAATTTACAATAACAATATAATAATCTGGATTGATTTTATTTTCAATTATTGAGAAAGATTTATAGGAATCGTTGTAAAGTATCCTTTAGGATTAAATTAAGTTTTTATATTGCGATATACGTTTTTTGATTATCCCCAATAAGATAATCTTACTATAAAGACTCTGTTGCATACATTTCTAAAAAGGACATTCCGGAGAAAATAAAAAAGCTCTTGTAACGTAATACATAAACGAAAGAGCCGATTTCTTTATAAAATATTAAATCGACTTTTGTCTTAGTTATTGATTTAATAATAAAAACACTTTTTAAAAGAAATAAGCTTATACTATAGACGTTTATTTTTCTAGAAGTTTAAACGAAAATGCCCCTCATCATTGTATACCCTAAATTCATACCCTTTTTCTTTATAAAATTTAATGATTTCAGGAAGAAGTTGTAATGATAGCCTTACTATTGAAAGTCTATTATAATTTTGTCATTGCAATTCATTTGAATTACATAAAAACCCAGAGGAAATTTTATTATTTGGAGGTACTCCGATGAACCTTTTAATTAGAAAGTTAGAAAAAAATGATGTAGACAATTTCCCGGAGATTGATGACAGTTTTATAGTGAATGCTCGGTTAATGCTTTCTCTTTCAAAAGTAAATAGACGCATAGAATATACAGTAGAAGACGTTCCGAGTTATGAAAAAAGTTATTTACAAAATGATAATGAAGAACTGGCGTACAATGAATATATAAATAAGCCAAATCAAATAATTTACATAGCACTGTTACATAACCAAATCATTGGATTCATAGTATTGAAAAAGAATTGGAATCACTATGCTTACATAGAAGATATAATGGTGGATAAAAAATATCGTACACTCGGGGTTGGTAAAAGATTAGTTGTTCAAGCAAAACAGTGGGCAAAAGAAGGCAACATGCCAGGTATCATGCTTGAAACACAAAATAATAATGTCGCAGCATGTAAGTTCTATGAGAAATGTGGATTTGTAATTGGTGGGTTTGATTTTCTTGTTTATAAAGGCTTAAATATGACAAGTGATGAAGTTGCAATTTATTGGTATTTACATTTCGACTCTTAACGTTAAACATAGTCAAAATAAAAACCCCAATCTCTCCATATTAAAATTGAGAAATTGGGGTTAAGTTACTTAACAATATTTTTATTTAAAACCAGTAACTTATTAATAATCCTGCTGATAATAAAAAGCCAAAAATCGTATTTGTCATCGCTGTTGATTTCATGGCGATGCGCATATACCCTGGATCCTTTGCACCTTTTTGGAAACTTTGAATTGCAGAGATTGGTTTTCTCAAACCTAGGAACATAACTAATGCCCAAGGGCTTATATAACCCATTAATACAATTACCGCAATCCATAAATAAGCAACGAAAAAGGCTACAGCTAGTGTTACTACAGCTTTTTCTCTCCCAAGGAGGATTACTAATGTCTTTCTTCCACCTTTAATATCTTCTTCAATATCTCGGATGTTATTTGACATGTTGATTGCACCGACTAAAATTCCAATTGGAATGGAAATCAATACACTTTCAGTCGTTATTGTATTCGTTTGAATAAAGAAAGCAATAAGTACAAAGCATGTCCCCATTAACAAGCCAGAAACTAATTCTCCAAACGGAGTGTACGCAATTGGTAATGGACCACCTGTATATAAATAGCCAACCGCCATTCCGATTAAACCGATGACGACTAACCACCAGCTACTATTCATACAAATATAAATTCCGATAAGTGCAGCTAGTACATACAATAAAAGTGCGACTGTTAACACATTTTTTGGTTTCAATCCATGACGGACAATTCCGCCACCAATTCCAACAGAATCAGCCGTATCTAATCCACGTTTGAAATCATAGTACTCATTAAATAAGTTCGTCGCTATTTGCAATGCTAAACATGCAACCATCATCGCAATAAATAAAAGCCAATCAATTTTGGCAACATAAAGTGATGCCACTGTTCCTAAAATCACAGGAGAAAACGTCGCCGTTAACGTATGCGGGCGCGTCATCTTCCATATTAATTTAGCGGAACTAATTTCTTTTTCATTCCCCATAACTCTGTTCAATCTCCGATACGATAAACTTAACTAAATCTATACAATTCAATCAAATTTACACAAGTTAGTGCTTCAAAGTGTTCTCGCAACCCCAAAGGGACGAGGGGTATAACACTCCACACGAGGCAGTATCGTTACCTCCTATTATCAAGCATTTATTTTACCCATCTTGATAAATTTATCGCAGCATTTACATCCCTATCGTGATAGCTATTGCATGAAGCACAACGCCACTCACGAATCTTTAAACTCCACTGTCCTTCTGCTTGAACTGAATGGTCGTATTGAACTCCGCAACATGAACAAATCTTGCTTGAGGCGAACCATTTATCAGCTTTTACATACTCAATGCCATACTTCTCGCACTTGTATGATAAACATTGAAAGAAGAAGTGTAATTTTTGAAAGGAAAATGCTTTCGATAGTTTTTTGTTTTTTAACAGGTTTGAGATAGATAAGTCTTCCACAACAATTCTCATTGGTTTGGTTTTCACCAATTTAGCTGTTGCTTGATGGATATGGTTATTTCGGATATTCGTAATTTTTCTAGATAACCGCAGGTGCTCCGCTTTCGCTTTTTCATATCCAGCAGATTGAATTTTCACACCTTTTTTAAATCTTCTAGACATATCTCTTTGTGCTGACTTTTTCCTTTTCAAAAGTTTTTTAACCTTGGCATCTTTGTTTATATTTCGTTCTTTCATACCATTAGAAGCTACAAAAAGCTCTTTTAAACCAACATCCACACCAATCGACTCATTCGTTAGTTCTTGTAATTCAAAGTCTTCTTGGAACCCTACACTAATCCACCAATGACGACCATCAAAGGTAACTCTTGGATTGGATGGTTTTTTATTCCTTGGTAGTTGTTGGCTTGTTTTCACTTCTCCAATAGACTGAATATGAACGACTTTCTTTCCTATAACCAGTCTTTCATAATTGGCATAAAATCCTTGGATTACATCTTTTTTGGATTTATAAGAAGTGTGATAACCATTTTTGTACTTTTTGAACGAATGTTTTCTCGCCGTATCAAAATCTTTTGAAGCCTGTTTGGGAACTTGTGCATTGATTTCTTTTAACCACTCATACCTCTTTCGCTTCTTGATCTTTGTAAATCGTTTCTGTAAAGCTAACTGTGAAACAGATTTTCCAAATAGCTTATAGTATCTATCACTCATTCTTTTACAATAGTTATAAGCAAATCTTGCAGCACCAGCATGGTTTCTAAGCACTTTTTCTTGTTCAGGCGTTGGAATCAGTCTAACTTTCTTCGCCAATATCATCAGAATGTAACTCCTTTAATGAAAGATTTGTTCTTCTGAATCGTAGCGTGTTCCACCAGCATTCTCCTGAGACTACTCGGATGCAAACCTGTTAATTCTGATACTTGACTAACTCGTAAAAATTTCATTATTATTCTTACCTCATTGAACCAAACATAGCACGTACGTTCGATAAAATCAATGAAGTTTGATAGATTCAATCAAATTTATCTTGTTCAACTAAGGGCGCAATTCCTTAGCCAGTTCTCTTATGAACTTCTCATGTTTTCACATGAGCGCAGACTATATGTTTATCTACTTAGAGATAGAGGATTTTTCCACCACCATAGGCTTGTGATGTACTCTCGTCAGTTATACGAGATAGTCGTTGAACGTTCATCTTATCACTTTTGACTTAGATGATTCGAGGCGGAAGACCCATTGTTCTAGTGTTTAGGATTTAACCTTGCACAATCTGATTGATTTTTTCTGCTTTCGCGACATTCACGCTCGCTATTTCTAGCCACGTTGTAGTTCAATCAGCTTTAGGGATTGCCCGCAGTTAACCCTCACTACTAGCCAATCACTTGACTAGCAGGGCTTACTGATATATTTAATTAACTTTCGTTATAATTGGTTAAATAAATCGTAACAGTTAGTTACCCTACATTTAAGTATAAATTACTAGCAGTATCTTTCTATCTGTTTTCTGCTTCACATCCATTATAGCAAAAAATGAATTGGTAATAGAACTGTAATGCTCTTGCTTATCCCACTATCACTCTTGAATTCAGTTTTTCAAAAGAAAGTCCGTTGCTCACATTCGAACAACGGACCTTTTTTATTTGAACCAATGTAAAACATCCTCAGCAATCTCTTCCGGTCTATCCCAATGCATTAAATGCCCTGTATCTTTGTAAAGCTTAGTCGTAATATTAATACGCTTCTTAAATTCTGCTATCTGCAATTCTCTTATTTCTAAATAATTATCGGGAAGATCGCAATACAATAATAAAATATCGCTTTTAATTTCATTCGATTTCAATGTTTTATACACCGTATATTGAAACTTAATTACACCTCTAGCGGTATCGCCAGTAGCATGCCATTTTACTTTACTATCTTCTTCCCTCATTAAGTCATAAACCGCACGTTCTATTAATGGTGACCACCTGCTGTAAACCATTTTTTCTGATTGGAGGAATGCTTCTTTACTATCAAAAATATATTTATCAAAATCGTTTTCGTAATGGGTAATTTCTTCTTCTAATGATCGCGGTGGACACTCTCCTTCTTTCTCATCTTTATATAGATTCGCAAAATAATCCGCATTCATTTTGCCATGATGATAACCACCATCTAACAATACCATTTTATTCACTTTTTCTGGACATTCTGCTGCATAGTGAAGCGCAACGCTTGCGCCCCATGAATGTGCTACTATATAAAAGGTTTCTTTTCCTATGTGCTCAAGTAATGCTACTACCCAATTTGTTAAATGGAATGCACCATAATCTTCATCCTTCTCAAAATTTGGTGTTTTCCCATGTCCAGGTAGATCAAACGATACGATATGATATTTATCTTTTAAAAGTTCCGCTATTTCTATAAAACTTAATTTTGTACTTCCTAAACCATGAAAACAAATGATTTGAGGGTTACTTTTATCCCCCCACTCACAAACACTTGCCTTATATTCACCAAATTCTACAAAAAAGTGATTCATTTTTAATCTCCTCTAATTATTAGATGTAAATTAGTTTGAATGCAAAATTGTTTTTTCAGAATAAACAAATTCTACAAATGTATCCAAATCCCTTTTTCGTAAATAATTTTTATAGAATACGAGAGTTAGAAAGCACCAAATGCTTATCATTTAAGTTAATGGTTAGATTACATCTTCACGCTTATGAAATGAATATAGTTTAATAATTGTAATATACGTTTATCATATGTGTGATGTTTCAAAGTTCTATCCAGTCCATTTTTTGCTACTTGTTTTCTTTCTTGTACATGTTCCAAATAATACTCCGCTTTTTGTATAAACTCCGATGCACTATTAAAAGTTTCTATTTCAACACCTGGTATGTAATGTTTTGCTACATCTGGACGTATATCAGTTAATTGAAAAGAACCTACGGCATTAATTTCAAACGTCCTATTATTTACTGAATACGCTTGAATATTTGCAGAATTACAATTCAATTCCTGATCAATTAGTGAACGATGCAAATTTATATTGATTTTAGTAGATACGTAAAAATGTAACGCATCTTCATACTTTGCAAGTGGCAAGAGTTGAATTTTATCCTTTAATCTTTCATAATTCTTTAACTTCTCCCAACCGAATCCTACAATTTTCATGTTCTTCCCTACTAAATACTCTGCAATCGAATCAACAAAGTGAATTCTATTTTCAAATGCTGTACCTATAAAACTAAGATCATACTTATATGTATCTTCTTTAGGAGAAGGTTTAAATACCTCTTGATTTGCTGCTAAAGGGAGATGAAATACATTCTTACATCCTATCCCCCTATAAAACTTGATACAATTTAAATCTTGCGTAAATATGTAGTCATAAAACGGAACAACGTTTTGTGTTACATCCGTATAATAAGGATCGTCTGTTAGCCAAAGCCCAGTAGTAAACCCTGCCTTTTTTAAGAATGGCATAATATGATTAAATTCTTCACTTAAACCGCTTAATACCAAAATAAAATCTGGTTTCATTTTTAACGCGGTTTTTATAGCTTTTTCTGGACTCACCATACTTGTATCGCTGTTTACCTTTTGTAAACTATTCAAAATTGCTGCTTCGATCATTGGATAATAAAAAGGAATTCCTGATTGAATAAATAAAATTTTCTTAGGAGTGTTGTCTTTCATGTCCTTCCTCCTATACATATTTTCTCATTCTCAAAAAATCACTTTATATTCTGAGTTTAGCTAAGGCCCTTTTTATGTAGGCTCTGCAATCTTTATTCATTTTCATAACATCCTACTTTATATTTATAAGCATCGTTTATGTCCATTATGTGGAACTTTCCTTATTTTATAGGCTGATGGGATTTGAGGAGGTGTCATAAAGGGAATAAAGTTAGGTTATATTCAGCCAAATTATTAAACATAGAAAATGAGCATATAAAAGAAAGAGCCTACTCGTATGAATTGGCTCTTTCTCTTTTACAATATCTACAAAAATATGATTAAGCGAATAAAAAATTATTCCCACACAACTCCCCGTCGCTCATATTCCATTCTATATTCAACAGCAGCTGCAATTTTAGAACTTGCGAACTTTTCCGTAATCCAAAGTCCTAAATCAATTCCTGAAGTAACTCCCCTTGCAGTAATAATAGCCCCTTGATCCACAATTCTGTAAGGAAGAAGTTCTGCTCCATATTTATTCATTTCACTCTGCGCCAAATGATGCATTGTTGCCTTTTTATCATTCAATATACCGGATGCAGCTAGTAGCATACCTCCTGTACAAACACCAGCAACAATCGTTCCTTCATTGTGCATCTCCCTAATCATTTTGGTTAAAGTACCAAGCTCTGCTTGCTTTCGTGCCCCGTGCTTTGCTTTATGATTCCAGCCACCACCAGGTACAATTAACAAATCTGGACGATTATCCATTCGTAAAAAATCATGTAATTGAACCGTAACTCCGAACGAGGTAGTAACTTCTTGTTTTGGTTCACTTGATACGAATTCAACTGTAAACGGAGCCCCTTCTTCTATCGCTCTATTTAATACTTCAAAAGGTGCAAAGGAGACAAGCTCTCCAAATCCATCAAACAATACAATTTGTATTTTCATTTTTAGAACACCTCATATGGTTTCTTATTTGAATCCCCAATTAGGAGAATACATGTTATGTACAAATTAATAATGAAGATAGTCTTTCTCCCCTCACTCTATAAACTTCCAAATGTTCTTCTAATTTCCTCTTATCACTTATTACACTTAGTGTTTTCTTCACAAAATTCCAATTTAAACTACCGGATAACCATAGTAACGAAGAAAGTCTTTTGTAATCATTTGATGTAACAATATTATGAGCCTTATACCCTTCTAAAAATGCACTAGCAACACTTGAACATACTTCATGCGAATGTATTCCTTCTGTTCGAGAATACCACTTTAGTAAAAAGGCTAGTCCTTCAATACGATCAACATATCCAATTGATTCGACATCTACAATTCCTTTTACCTGCTCACTTGAGTCCCATAAAACATTCAAAGGATTTAAATCTGTCTGTACGATAAACTTTAATTCACTCGTATATGCACACTCTATATGATATGTAGCTAGCTTTATATACTCCCGTAATTCTTTGCATGCGTTTGCCTTACTTTCTAACATATGAATAAACTGGGCATACCCATCCAAATGTGATTTCTTTTGAAAAATCGAGCTTTGAAATTCGCAAGATATGTCATGAATCTTTCTTGCTTCCTTTCCAAAGGCTTTTGCGATAGCTTCTGTACAATGTGTAATATGTTCTCCCTCAATCCAATTAGACAAGACAAATCTGTATTGTTCCTCATTCCAAGCGACAAGTGTAAATGGCTCTCCTGCCCTATTCTTATTTATCTGCATAAAAGGAATTCCATGTTCGCGTACATAATACGTAAATCGTACTTGCTCTATCAGTTGTTCGTTTGATAACGCTCCAAAAGCTGGATTGATTGTTCGCTTGCTATTTATAAATCTTGCGGAATATCGCTTTCCATTTACGATAATTTTATAGTGTAAATCTGTATGCCAACTATTATTATGTAATTCTTCTTCCACTGCTAATGTATGAATTTCTTTAAAATAATTTATTAATACGTCTTTTATTATGTGTTTCATCCTATTCTCCTTACATGTAAAAATCCTCGATGATAGGTTTGTAAAATACACTTAATTTACTCAAAAGGAAAATAATATCCTACGTAATTAAACACATTTGTAAACCCTACATTTTCCACAACTGCGATAGAAGACTTGTTCAATTCCATACAGTCCCAATATGGAGTAATGTCATTCTCCAAACAATCTTTCACAAAACTATGAGCTATCGTTTGAGCTAATTTTCTCCCCTGGTGCTCTTCTATTGTTTCAATATCTATACAGTGTATATTTTCAAATACAAATCCTGAAAAACAAACACTCACAATTAGATCACCATAAACAATGCAATAACCGATTCCTTCATTGAAAAAACAATCTGGTGAAGACCAAAACTCTAAAATTTTTGATTGTAAAAAATCAATGTTCTTAAATGTGTTATTATTATTTTCATAGAGAGCTTTACTCATTTTTAGCACAGTATATCCCTGTTCAAATTTAGGCTCATGATGATTTTCATAATCCTCTTTTCTTAGCATATACACTCTTTGATTCCAACTCTTTAAGTTACGGTGCTGAAATATTCTTTCAATTGTTTTGTTCCACTTCGAATGATTCCCGATTCCTTCAAAGCAATCTAGTCCTGCTTTCCTCGCCTCAGGTACTATTACATGATTAATAAAACGATTCATTTCTTTATTAAACTCTTCATTTTCAGCATTTCCAATAAAAAAGAAGCCATCATTATTGCCTAACCAAATAAGCCCCGAATTAGGGGAAGATATGTTATCTACAAATATACGACCAGGATTCACCCCTGCAATTACAGCTTTGACTTCTAATTGACCTCTTTCATTTATTAAACTACTACATTTATAAAAATCATTCTTGCTTAATTCAGAAATCATAAGTTAAACCACCTTTCCTAAACCAATCTATTCTAACTTTATCATTCCGTCAGAATATTCTCTATTTAATTTAGTGTTTTTTGTAAATCAATGTAGTCTATGTATAAAAAGAGTCAATCTCCTATGCAATAGAAGATTGACTCTTTCCTTTATTTATAAAAATTGTTTCATACATTGAAGCTCAAACTACTCTTTTTCCTACGAGATCATCAAATCCCAAATAAACATGTGAGGGTATAGTTGGGAACATATAATCGGTATGACGAAAAAGAGTAACTATTATTACATCATCCTTATTTAAAACTCAACCAAGCATCCGCCCAGTCCGCATGATCATTTCCGTTACCGTTACCTGCATCATCAACGACTAGTTTTAATTCTTTTTTACCTGTAAGATCAACATCAACAACCTTTGCTGGCGTATTATAGTACATTGTACCGCTATTAAATACTTCTGCCCCATCAAGCAGTACTTTAAATACGACCGAACCGCCTTTACCACCAGGCTCCTGGTCGATTCCTACGTATGAATGAAATCGTTTGTAAGTTGCATTTGATATGTCGTACGTAATTTCTGACTTCGAATGCGTTCCGATTCCTTTTTTGTACGTAATCGGCCCTATCGTTCCGAGTAATGAAATTGGATTTTTGTCGGTACTTTTATCCTTTTGAACCGTTGCCCAGCCAGCAGTTGCTTTTACCCATGAAATGTCACTAAGGTAGATGCCGCCGGAAGCAACTTGCACTTTCGTTGATGTTACCACCGCATTCCCCAATTTTACAGAAACTCCAACTTCTTTTACTCCTTTAAACTGGGATGGTGGCGTGATAACAAACGAATATGTTTCCTCTCCTCCTGCTGGTAATTGAAAGTCTGTCGCTAATGGCTGCGCATTCCAGCCTTCTGGTAATTGTAATTCAATTTTTCCAGGTGTCACTTTTTCCTTTATTTCATTTTGGACCTTTACCTTTAATGTAGTCGAACCACCTTCACTATTAATTGGATATGGGTCAACATTTGCCGAAATTAGCTTTACTGCTGGCGTTACTTCTATTTGATTCGATTTACGAACCGTCCCGCTATCTGTGTTTACTTCCGCTTCAATGGAATACTTATTAGCAACTATATCAATAGGGACAGGTAACTCCACCTCAATTGTTTTTGATTGTCCTGGTTCAACGCCTTCAAAAGCTACTTGAATCGGTTTCACATTCCAGCTCTCTGGAGCCTTTACAACCACTTCTCCAGATGAAGATTTCAACGTACCAAAGTTTGATAAGTTTGCCTTTACCTTAACTGTATTTCCTGCTGTTACACCGTTCGGAGATTCTAGATCGAAACTAAGCATAGACTCAATTTTATACTTTTTACCTGCTTCCGTTTTAAATGAAATCGTATCGCCATCCTTCGTAAATGACACCGGTGTATTCGTCCCAACTTTTGTCACAGTAAACGGTGTATTGAACATTGGACTTTTTAACTTTACATCGTTTCCGTGATCAGAAGTCACCTGAATAACTGTAGGCGTGCCATTTCTCCAGTCCGCATCGATCGTAAATGCACCGCGTGCTCTTAATCCTTTATAAGAACCGTCCTTCCAAGCTTTCGGAAGTGCAGGCAATAGTTGAATGGAGTCGGTATGGCTTTGAATTAACATTTCAGCAATTCCTGATGTTGCGCCAAAATTCCCATCAATTTGAAACGGCGGATGGGTATCAAATAAGTTGCTGAGCGTACTTCCAGTAAGTTGCCCTTGCAGGATTTTATACGCATGGTCACCATCTAACAAACGTGCCCATAAATTAATTTTATTCGCTTTACTCCAGCCTGTCCCCTCGTCACCACGATGGTTTAAAGTAACTTTAGCAGCCTCAAGCCATTCCGGTGTATTGTGATTAATCATACTTCCTGGATATAGCGCAACTAACTGGGATATGTGCCTATGCGTTTCGCCAGGGTCATCTATATCATCCTTCCACTCTTGCACCTGACCATATCTACCAATTTGAATTGGTGGGAATAATTTATCCCTTTTCGCCTTTAACTCATCCCGAAATACATTATCAATCTGTAAAACTTCACTCGCTTCAATTACATTAGAGAACAACTCATATACTAACTGTTGGTCAAAGGCACATCCATTAGAAATTCCACCAAGCTCTGGAGACCAGCACGGAGAAACAACTAACTTCTTATTTTGATCTTCTACTAAAAACTTACTATGAAACTCTGCCGCTTCTTTCAGTATCGGATAAATCTTTTCTTGTAAGTATTGTTTATCATCCGTAAACTTGTAATGCTCCCAAAGGTTTTGACCAATAAAGGCATTCGCACTAGGTGCCCAGCCCCAGCCTAATCCCCATCCAGGCGCAGTAAATCCAAATGGATTATTCATCGTGTTAACGGTCCACCCGCCGCCTGTAACACCAAAATGTTTTTCTGCTGAAACCCTTCCCGGTTCTCTCAATGAATCAACATAATCCATTAATGGCTCAGCTGTTTCAGACAGATTTGTCACTTCTGCAGGCCAATAATTCATTTGGAGATTAATATTAAAATGATAATCACTTTCCCACGGTGGTGTGTTCGAATTATTCCATACCCCTTGTAAATTTGCAGGAAGCGTTCCTGGTCTTGAAGAAGAAATAAGCAAATATCTTCCATATTGGAAGAATAGTTCTTCTAAATACTTACTGTTTTCTTTACTGTAAGATGCTAGTAGTTCATTTGTTGGAACGGATGGTTTTTCTCCTCCTAAATTTAAAGAAACACGATTAAATAAAGAGTAATAGTCTTTTATATGTGTATATTTTAAAACCTCATAACTCTTGTTAGAAATAGCGGACATAATTTTTTCAACTTTTTGATGTGGATCTTCCCCCTTATAACTCGGGTACTTATTTTCATAATCAGTAGCTGCAGTCATAATAATTGTTAAACTATCTGCATTTGCTACTTTAATTTTTCCATTCTCTGCTGTTAATGTACCGCCTTCATTTAGTACTTTAAGTTCCGATTCATATTTCATTCCATTATTCGCTATTTGTCCTTTTATCGTGATTTTGTTATCTTTGGACGTTACTTGCCCTCCCTGTGCACTCGTTGGTCTAACATCTAATGAAAGCTGTTTCGATTCACTAGCAGTTAAACGCATGACCATAACGCGATCAGGGTAACTTGCAAAATATTCCCTATTATATTGAACACCTTTATAGTTATAGGACACCGTAGAAATTCCCTCATTTAAATTTAATTCCCTGCGATAATTGGAAAATGAAGATCCATCTGGCATATTAAAATCTAAGTATATGTCCCCAAAATTTTGATAGGAACCAAAACCTTTTTGGAGACCTGTGAGAAATTGCGTAGATTCCCTTTCCGCTCCTGATTTATCACCTTTTGATAACTTTTCTCTAATGCTACCTAAGTGACTCGCTGCCCCATCACGATTCCCGTACGTATACTCACTCGTACTGCTTGGTCCGCCAGTCCAAAGCGTTTTTTCATTAAACTGAATACGTTCTTGCTGGACTCCACCAAAGACCATTCCACCCATATAGCCATTACCGATTGGCAATGCTTGTTTTTCCCAATCTTTTGCTGGCTCGTTGTACCAAAGTGATAGTTTCTTTCCCTCTGGTTTTGGAGTTTCAATCGTAATAGGTGATGTTGCTTTTACCTTATTAAACTCTCCCGTACTTCCTAAAGAGAATAATACAGTACTAAAAAGCAATCCTCCTGTTAACAGGTTTTTAAGTTTCAAGTTTCCATCCCCTTTTGAAAAGCGAATGTAAAGTGTCCCCTTCTACGCATTGACTTATTTTATTCTCCCCTTGAAATTCGCTGTTCTTTTATATAAAAGCATAATAGGCAAATATAAACTTGCCTATTACACCTCTTTTTCCTTTTTAAAAACGAACTAATTATCTAGTAAATGCAGCAGCTACCCCACCATCAACTGTAATCATACATCCCGTTGTTTTATCTGCCTTTGAGGAGGCAAAGAAAGCAATTGATTCAGCAATGTCTCTCGAATAGATATTAACTAATAATGTTGTACGTTTACGGTAATGTTCCTCTAATTGATCAGGTTCGATACCATATGCTGCGGCACGTTCTTCACGCCACTTTGAACCCCAAATAGCTGACCCTTGCAATACCGCATCGGGAAGAACTGAATTTACGCGAATACCATACTCACCGCCTTCAGCTGCAATACATCTCGCTAAATGCGTTTCGAGTGCTTTTACAGAACTGTATGCCGAAGCATTTTTTCCGGCATACACAGAATTTTTCGAGCCGACAAATACCATATTCCCGCCAATGCCTTGCTGTTTCATTTGCTTGAACGCTTCACGTGCCACTAAAAAGTAGCCTGTTCCAAGTACGTTCATATTTAAATTCCATTCTTGAAGTGTCGTTTCATCAAATGGACTAGACGTCGCAAGTCCTGCATTATTCACGATACTATCAACGCCTCCGTAAGTAAGAGCTGCCTTTTCAAATGCCGCCTTTACTTCTTCTTCTTTTGTTACATCCATTTTCACAGCAGTAGCACGACCTTCGCCGTACTTCTCGTTAATTTCGGCCGCAACTTTTTCTGCCCCTTCAAAATTCAAGTCAGCAAGCACGACATGCGCACCTTCTGAAACGAGGCAGCGTCCCGTTTCGCTTCCAATTCCGCCAGCACCACCTGTAATAAAAACAACTTTGCGAGAAAATTCCGCTTCAGCCGGTGCTAACGATAATTTATACAGCTCTAGCGGCCAGTACTCCACATTGTAAGATTCATTTTCATTTAAAGAAACGAAACGTCCGAGCGTTGTAGCACCTTTCATTACCGAAATTGCCCTATGATACAGCGCACCACTTACTTTTGACATTGCCACATTTTTACCGGTATTCACCATACCGATACCAGGAATTAAAATAACGCGAGGTGCAGATTCAAACATTTTGTCTCCTTCGTATTTGTTACGTTCAAAGTAAGCTTTATACTCATCTTTAAAGTTTGTAACACCAGATTTAATACTCTCTATTAATCCGTCTACGTTTTTTGTTTGCGGATCCCAATCAATATAAAGAGGACTGCGCTTTGTATGAACTAAATGATCCGGACAAGCTGCTCCAACTTGCGAAAGCTCTCGTGCATCGTGGCTGTTTACAAATTGAAGTACTTCATCTGTATCATCATAAGATAATAACATTTTCTTTTCGTCGCTAACTGCCCCGCGAATAATCGGCATTACTTTTGCAAGAATGCTTCTACGCTCTTCTACTGAGAGTGTTTCGTATTTTTCACCTCCGAATACAGTATTTTCATTCACTCGTTCATTGATGTATTGTTCTGCCTCATTAATAACTGCAATTGTTCTTTCATAGCTTTCCTTCGCCGTATCTCCCCAAACGACTAGGCCATGTTTTTCCATTAACACGAGTTCAGCATTTGGATTATTTTTCACACCTTCTGCAATCATTTTAGATAACGTAAATCCAGGACGCACATACGGAACCCAAACGAAACGATTGCCGTAAATCTCCTCCGCAATTTGTCTTCCATTATGTGCGCAGCAAAGACTAATAATGGCATCTGGATGTGTATGATCCACATGTTTAAAAGGTAAAAAAGCATGTAATAATGTTTCGATAGATGCACGTGGATGCTTACTGTCAATCATACAATGAGCTAAATACTCTACCATTTCTTCATCTGACATTTCTTCCCGCTCCATTAATAAACGAATGTCTTCCATTCTTAAACCCGTAAAATTTTGTGCTTTCATCGTTGCTAAATCTGATCCACTTCCCTTAACCCACATCACTTCTATATCACGGCCGCGGAAATCTTTTTCAAATGTCTTTACCGATGTGTTTCCGCCTCCCCAATTACATACAGCACGGTCTGTTCCAATTAAATTTGAACGATATACTAATTCGTCTACTCCTTGTGATAATTGTGATGCCTTTGTTTCATTCCATAAACTGTTAACCATCTTTTTACCCCCGTTGTTTTTTTATTGTTCTATTATTTCGGATACGAAAATAGTGTGTATCCGTTTGTTCAAGAGTTTCCTATTACTTGCGATTTTTTTAAACACTACAATTGTTACACTTTCATTCCAATGCGAAAAAATATGCTCTATAGTAACCCCCCGACGTACGATCTAGGGGATTTTTCACTTACTGATATAATGGACCAAAGTTTTGGCAGGCACGGTAATCTGCAGCTTCTGGATCTTTTGTTCCGAACATCCCCCATGCACTCGGTCTGAAGATGTCCTCTTCTTTGACGTTATGCATATTCACAGGAATTCGGAGCATGGAAGCAAGAGTAATTAAATCACTGCCAATGTGGCCGTAGCTTATTACACAGTGATTAGCACCCCAATTATTCATTACTGTGTAAACATCTTGAAAGGCACCTTCTCCCGTTAAATTTGGCACAAACCAAGTTGTTGGCCAAGTTGGATCTGTTCTCCCATCCAATACGTCGTGAACCTCATCTGGTATTTCAACCGTATAGCCTTCTGCAATTTGTAAAACAGGTCCTAATCCTTTCACGAGGTTGAGACGAGCTGCTGTTACAGGCATATTTCCTTTTGTTAAGAAATCGCTCGAGAACCCGCCCCCGCGGAAATATCCTGTTGAAGCTGGTCGCCAGGAAGTAGCTGCCAAACATTTTTGCGCTTCTTCCTCTGTAATGTCCCAAAATGGTTTTATAGCAGGCTTTCCATCTTTCGTTTGTTGTCCTGTCCCGTCAAGTGCAGCTGAACCGGAGTTAATCATATGAATAAATCCATTTGCCGCCAATCCTTCAGGTTTATGCCCTGTCACGCGTTCTACTGCCTCTGGGCTCCAATACGTTCTTACATCTGCAAAAACTTGAGCTGTATTTGTTAATAAATGGCCAAATAACATCGTCACTCCATTTAAACTATCATTTTCAGTAGCCATAATGTATGGCGGGCGAATTCCGTTCCAATCAAATGAGGAATTTAAAATCGTCTCCATAAAATCACCATTCGGGAAATGATCCGTCCATTGACGCTGGCCTTGGAAACCTGCGGAAATAGCGTTATGCCCTAGCGCTTCTTCACCATAACCAAGTTCCTCTAGTTTCGGATTTCCAACCATGAGATCTCTTGCAATTAACGTCATTTTCACACTAGTTTCCCAGTCTTTATTCTTTTGCTCCCTTGATCGTTGCATCTCTTCCGCATTATTATCTGGACCTTCTGGGCAATACTCCTTCACCCAGTTTAAAGCTCTTTCATATTCTTCCTTATCATAAATCTCTTCATCTATCCTTCTGACAAATTCGGTCATATCAATATATTCATTTCTCATTCCTAAATAATCTTGGAAAAACTCGGGGTTAACGGTACTACCGGCAATCCCCATAGATACAGATCCCATCGAAAGATACGATTTTCCTTTTAAAGTAGCAACGACAAGACCAGACTTTGCAAATTGAAGTAATTTTCCCTGCACATCTTCAGGAATAGATGTATCACTTAAATCTTGCACATCTTTCCCGTATATGCCGAAAGCCGGAATACCCTTTTGATTGTGGGCAGCTAAGACAGCTGCAAGATACACTGCCCCTGGACGTTCTGTTCCATTAAATCCCCATACTGCTTTTGGAATGTCTGGATTCGTATCCATCGTTTCAGAACCATAGCACCAGCATGGTGTAACAGTAATAGAAACACCAACTCCCTCTATCGCAAATTTTTCAGCCGCTTTGGCCGCTTCAGCCACACCGCCAATACATGTATCAGCGATGACACATTCTACTGCCTCGCCATTGTAATGACGTAAATTTTCAGTTAATAAATTCGCTACCGATTTTGCAAGATTCATCGTCATATCTTCAAGAGATTCACGTACACCATTTCTTCTGCCATCAATCGTTGGCCTAATTCCAATTTTCGGTAATGTATTATAAAATCTATTATGAACTGTTTTCATTTTAAAGCTCCCTTCTTACTACATTGTTATCGATTATTTCAAGAAAACGGCCGTATGCTTCTTGCCATTCTAATTGATTTTGAGGTTGATAATGTTTAACAGGAAACGAGTTTTCAACAACCTCTCTACCTTCCTTTAAATCCTTTATTTTTCCTAGCGCAATCCATTGCGATAATGCATTTCCAATTGCACTCGCTTCAACCGGCCCCGCTACAACAGGGCGGTTAGTCGCATTTGCGGTAAATTGACAAAACAGATCATTTTGAATACCACCGCCGCCCATGTGGATAACTCCTATTGACTTTCCAGTTAACACTTCCAGCTTCTCTAACACCCATCTGTACTTGAATGAAAGACTCTCCAAAATACAGCGGAGGAAACTTCCTTCCGTTTCAGGCGGCTGTTGACCGCTCTTTATACAGAAATCAAGGATTTGTTTTGGCATATTTTCCGGATTGAAGAAAGAAGGATCATCTGGGTCTATGAAATGTGCAAATGGTTTTGTATTTCGAATGAACGCTGCTTCTTCTTCGTAAGTAAAAAGCTTGCCTTCTTTTGCCCAAGTCCCCCTACATTCTTGAATGAGCCATAATCCCATAATATTTTTAAGTAGCCGAAACTCGCCATCTGCCGTTCCTTCATTTGTAAAGCCCCATTCCAAAGCCTGTTCATTTATTACTGGATCCTTTACTTGGATTCCCATTAAAATCCATGTACCACAACTCATAAACACAGAATATTCAGACTTTATAGGTAATGCGGCAAGAGCGCAGGCTGTATCATGCCCTGTACCAGCAATAACTTTAACAGGCTTCATGCCAAATTCGTTATGAATGGAAGGAAGCGTCGGTCCGAGAGTTGTTCCTGGCATTACAATATGTGCCATCATTTCTGTAGGCAAGCTCAACTTTGTCATGAGGGCATTATCCCAATTACGCTCGTGAATGTTAAATAACGATGTCGTTGTACTAATCGTATATTCATTCGCCTTTACACCTGAAAATAAATAGCTCAGCAAGTTTGGCGTTAATAATAGCGTTTTTGCCTTTTCCATTAAATTTTGGTTATGCTTTTTTATAGCATGAAGCTGGCAAATCGTATTAATTGCTGCTGGCGTGACTCCCGTTCGAGAGAACAAAACATCCCTCGGAATGACTTCCGTAATTTCTTTTAAGCTATCATTTGTATGCGGATCTCTATAAGAATAAGGATTGCTAAGCAATTCCCCTGTTGCAGAAAGAAGTCCGAAATCAACGCCCCACGTATCGATAGATAAACTTTCGATCGACTTATGACCGTTTCGAATACTTTTTCCTATTCCATTCTTCATTTCTTGGAAGATCCTTAAAATATCCCAATAATAATGACCTGTTGCGTAAATAGGGCGATTGGAGAACCGGTGAACTTCTTCCAGATAAAGGCGTTTCCCATCAAATCCACTTACCATTAAACGCCCATTAGATGCACCTAAATCAAAAGCCCAAACTTTTTCCATTCCTTCACACCCCTCGGAAACACTTCAATTACTCCCCATCTTTTAGTAGTTGTAATCTATATTTCTCAGAAGATAGATTTCTTAATTCGTGACATTCTTCCTCTGTAAGAATTCTTGGCACGCCTACAGTCGATGCGATTGTATATACTTTTGCTGCTTCTTCTAGAATTTGCATGAGAAAATATGCTTCTTTCATTGTTTTACCAACCGTAAGTACCCCGTGATTCCTCATTACGACTACATCATTTTCTTCAATCACATTTGATACAGCAGTAGCCAATACTTCTGTAGTCGGAATCATATATTCAAGATAAGATACGCTTTTGATCATTGCTGGAAAATCTGGGAATAGACTCGGAATGGTATGACCAGTACATGATACACCTACCGAATAACTTGGATGAGCATGTAAAACAGCTGTTATATCAGGACGTTTACGAAAACATTCCAGATGCATTAATATTTCAGAAGATGGTTTTAAATCATCCAATATCTCACCCGTTTCAATATTGACACGTACCCATTCGTGGTCTTCTATCTCTTGCAAATCAAAACCGCTCGGAGAGATATACATCATATTCCCATCTCTCATACTTAAATTTCCACCTGCTCCTACTACAAGACCCGTTTGAACAATCTTATTTGCATATACTTTCAAATCATTTATTACACTCGGCAATGGTATGCACCTCAGTTTCTCATTTATTTGCACCGCTAGTTTCGATTTAAATTTTATTGATATAGAACTTCCTTAATCTTTGGATCATCAATGTTCTTTTTATCGTACCAATAAAAACCAGTGTCAATTGTTTTGGATACTTGTTTCCCATCTAGGTTCTCAACAGCTGCTTTAACAGTTTCATAACCAATTCCAATTGGATTTTGCGTAATCGCACCTGCCATTACTCCGCTCTTAATCGCATCAATTTGTAGTTTTCCAGAGTCAAAGCCCACTACTACTACACTCTTTTTGTTCAATTCTTTAACAGCATTTACTACCCCAATCGCAGACCCTTCATTTGTACCGAAAATACCTTTTACATTTGGGTGTGCTTGCATAATTGCCTTAGCAGCGTCAGTCGATTTTAATTGATCGCCGCTACCATACTGGATATCAACAAGTTTGATGTTTGGATACTTTGATTTGATTGTATTTACAAAACCATCTCGGCGTTCAACACCTGTTTTACTTGTCTGGTCGTGAGCAACTACTGCTACTTCTCCTTTTTCACCAATTAATCCAGCCATTTTCTCAGCTGCAAGAGCTGCCGCTGCTTTATTATCTGTTGCCGCTGTTGCTACAGGTATATCTCCCTCAACACCTGAGTCAAACGCAACAACAGGAATTTTTTTGTTTTTTGCTTGTTCTAACAAAGGAAGAGCTGCCTTAGAGTCTAATGCCGCGAAACCAATCGCATCTGGTTTTTTATCAAGTGTGCTACGGAGCATTTCAACTTGTTTATCAACTTGCGCTTCCGTTTCAGGACCTACAAATGTAATATTCACCTTATACTCATCTGCTGCTTGCTCAGCTCCTTTTTTAACAGCCTGCCAGAACTGATGCTGGAACCCTTTTGAAATGATAGCCACATAACGTTTCCCGTTATCTTTTGCAGGAGCATCACTATCCTTACTTCCCGTGCTTGCATTGTTTGAAGAACACGCTCCCATAAACATTGAAATTGCAAGAATTGATGATAAAACGATGCCCTTTTTTGCTTTCTTCATCCAAAACTCCCCCTATATATTGTTTTATTTTTAAAACAGTAGCCAGTTAATTCTTTGCTTTTTTGTTTCGTAACACATCTGCGTAAACTGCTAATAAGATAACCGCTCCAACAACTACTGTTTGCCACTCTTGCGGTACGGAAAGGATTTGAAGACCATTTGTTAACACACTCATAATCAATGCACCGATAACAGTACCAAGAATTGTTCCTTTACCACCACTTAAAGAAGTTCCTCCGATAACGACTGCTGCGATTGCTTCTAATTCATATCCTGCACCTAAAGCTGGCTGGGCAGAATTTAGACGAGATGCCATGATAATCCCTGCAACACCAGTAAAAACACCTGCAAGCATGTAGATAATGATTTTCCACTTATCAACATTTACTCCAGAAAGCCTGGTCGCTTCTTCATTGCTTCCTAGTGCAAATGTATACCTTCCGATAATCGTTTTATTTAAAATTAAGCTTGCGAAAATAGCCATTCCAAAAAAGATGAAAACAGCATTTGGAATAGCAAAGCCAGGAATAATAGAACCCATCGCAATTTTGTTAAAGCTTGGTATAGAAGTGAAATAAATTGGAGTGGCTTTCGAAATAACAAGTGCCAATCCTTTCGCGATCATCATCATCGCTAACGTTGCAATAAATGGGGGAATCTTCAACTTTGCAATTGCAGCTCCAGAAATTAAACCTACTACGGCACCTATTAAAATACCTCCGAGTACAGCTACCCAAACTGGTAAACCTAAGTTGACAGCAAATACACCTGTCATCACAGAAGACAAGGTTAGTACGGTTCCACAGGATAAATCAATTCCACTTGTAACGATAATCATCGTTGCCCCTAAAGCAAGGATGCCTGTAACAGCTGTTGATAAAAAGATGCCTATAATGTTATCAAATTGCAGAAAATTAGCTGAAGCAATTGAAAAAATGACAACAAGTACAATTAAGCTTGCAAATGCTAGAAGCTGCTGAAGAGCATTTGAATTCATCCCTTTCCTCATCTTCCCTTCAACTGGAAGTTCGACTACCTTTTGTATTTCCATTCTTGTTCACTCCTTTATCATCCGTTAATATCCATTACATAATGCGTTTTGTTGCAAGAGTCATAATCGCTTCTTGCGATGCTTTTTCATCATTTTTCAATTCTCCTGTTATTTTGCCTTCACACATAACAATTACGCGGTGGCTGATTCTTAAAATTTCAGGAAGTTCTGAGGAAATCATAATAATAGATTTTCCTTGCTGTGCTAAATCGTGTAGTAACTTATAAATTTCGTCTTTTGCCCCAATATCAATACCACGAGTAGGCTCATCAAAGATTAAAATGTCTGAATCTCTAGTCAACCACTTGCCTATAACAACTTTTTGCTGATTCCCTCCTGAAAGATTTTTCACTAATTGATTACCTGATGGTGTTTTTATTTTTAACCTCTTAATTAATTCCTCAGATTGTTGATCCACTTTAGATACATGCATCCAGCCAAAAGGTTTCACATAATCTTTCATCGATGCCATTGCAATATTTGTTTTGACATCCATCCCAACTAGAAGTCCAAACTGCTTTCGATCCTCAGATAAATATCCAATTCCATGTTGCACTGCATCATAAGGATTTTTAATATTCTGTCTTTTTCCTTTAATAAAAATCTCCCCTGAATCAAGTGGATCTGCCCCAAATATAGCACGGGCTACTTCTGTTCTTCCAGCTCCCATCAATCCAGCAAAGCCAACGATTTCCCCTTTATACAGTTCAAAGCTTACATCCTTTATCGTGTTCCCTCTCTTTAAATTTTTTACTTCAAACACTTTTTCTCTCGTTCTCTCTTTCATTTCTGGTTTTTGATTGTTATCAATTTTCCTTCCAACCATCATCGAGATAATTTGTTCAATCGTTGCATCCTTCGTGTTCATCGTTCCTACGTATGTACCATCTCGCATAATCGATACACGGTCCGTAATTTTCTTAAGCTCCTCCATGCGGTGAGAGATATATACAATTCCCACACCATCTTGTCGTAATTTTCGAATCATAACAAACAATGCATCAATTTCCGTATCCGTTAAAGCTGCGGTTGGCTCATCCATAATTAATATTTTCGAATCAAAGGAAAGGGCTTTGGAAATCTCAACCATTTGTTGTTTCGCAACTGTCAAATCACCTACCAATTCTTTAGGATCTAGATGAATGTTTAACCTTTCAAATAGTTTTTTTGCTCTGTTATTTAGTTCTTTTTCATCCAAAAAAAGATTAAATAGCCCTTTAGGTTCTCTTCCAATAAAAATATTTTGGGCAACCGTTAAATGCGGAGCTAAATTAAGTTCCTGATGGATTATACTGATTCCAAGTCTTTGTGCTGCTTTTGTATCGGGAACCTCGATTTCTCTTCCTTCGTATGCAATCGTTCCAGTATCCCTTTGATAAATCCCTGTTAAAATTTTCATTAATGTAGATTTTCCGGCTCCATTCTCTCCCAAAAGTGCGTGAACTTCGCCTTTTTTCAATTCAAACCGCACATTAGAAAGCGCTTGCACACCAGGGAACGCTTTACTAATTCCATCCATTTTCAGTAGCAATTCACTCATCCTATCACCTACTACCTTATCAATTTTTTATTCAAATAATATATTAGTTTCATCATGCGTTAATCCGTAACCACACCCTTTTTTAAAATGATATTGCCATAAAGAGCACTCTCACTCGTTGCAACAATCGCATACGCCTTCTTTGCCCTCTCATAAAACGCAAAGCGGTCAATCATCTCAAACCCATCAAAATGAGTATCATATTTTTTAATTGTCGCATCATACGTTTCCCAAATGGAGGGGGATACATGATCCCCCTTTACAACCTTCATTAACGAAACAGAATGATTACTATACGTATCGAGTGGAAAGAATTGCAAAATTGCCTGTAATACTTCAACAACCCCATGACCTTCACATCGAATTAGCTTCGTCCCGCAAGAGGCAGCGGGGAAATTGCCATCCGCTAAAACAATCTCATCCCCATGCCCCATTTCTAAAAGAACTTTCATTAAATCTGGACTCATTATTTTCGGTATTCCTTTTAGCATTTCTATCTCCCTTCCGATTTTTAACTTAACGAAAATACGTTTCAACTACTTATACTTTGTGCATCTATTAATAACTTTGGTGTAAATATTTCATGAAAGGGACCTTCTTCATGATTTAAACGTTTCAATAATATATCACCTACCCTTTCTCCCATTTCATATGGTTTGTGAGCGACTGATATAATCCCAGGCGCTCGTAATAATTGTGCTGCTTCCACATCACCAAAAGAAGCAATCACGATGTCCTCTGGTACAGAGTAACCCCTCCTCGTTAATTCAAGAAGAACACCAAATGCCATTTCATTGTTCAAAGATAGAATTGCTGACGGTTTCTCAGTGAAATTCAGAAAATAATCAACTGCTTTCATACCACCTTCTCTTGTGAAAGTGCTATTAAACGTATAGTTTTCATCTTCTTGAATCCCAAACTCTTCTAAAGCTTTCTGAAATCCTTCATAGCGCTCTTTACCTGTACTAACGTTTAACAATCCATTTACAAGACCGATCGATCTATGCCCCTGTTGTAAGAGATAGCTCGTTAATCTATAAGCACTTTCAAAATTACTTTCTACAACCGAATCTAATTTTGAATCTCCAATCTCAACAGTCCGATCAACTAAAACTATTGGTACACCAGCTTGATGAATACTTCTTACTCTTTCTTCACAACCTCCAGCAGTAGCCAATACAATCGCATCTACCCGTTGTTCCACCAGTAGCTGCAACAATTTATCCTCTTTCTTAGGATTTTCGTGACTACTACAAAAAATAAGGTTATAGCCCTTTTGCTGTACAATATCTTCAATCGCCTTTGAAATTGTCATGTAATACTGGTTTGTTATATCTGGAATCACAACACCAATCGTGTATGTTTTATCTTGCTTTAAACTTCTAGCAATCGCATTTGGTTGATAATTCAATTTTTTCACAGCTAAATGAACACGATCTTTAATGTCGTCACTTACAAATCCGCTATCGTTTAACACCCGAGATACTGTAGCTGTAGACACATTCGCTTCCATTGCAACATCTTTAATTGTAGACTTAGCCATTTCATCACTCTTTCTAAATTTTCAAGAAATCGTTTACTTCAGTTTCGTTTCAACCCTTAATTCATCCATGTAAACGATTACTTAGTAGTTTACATGGATAATAATAATTTAATTTTCAGAACATTTCAATACTTTTTACAAACATTTTTTTCACAAAAATACACCTATTCATCAGATAACCTGAAAAACGTGAATGGACTCGTTTTTTTCGTGATTAGATAAGCGTTTATTACATATTCCGCTAACGCAATATTGTTCTATTTTGAAGTTTCATAGCACATAAAAAAAGAGCCTACTCGAGTGAGTTGACTCTTTCCTTTATTTACTCCCCTATTTCAGAAAATCGCTTTATACGTTCACCAATTTCATCACGAACTCGCTGAAACTCAGCCCACTCTTTTCCTGCTGGATCATCAAATCCCCAGTGAACACGATTCACGTGCGGAGGTGTTGAAGGACAGACAGAATCTGCGTGACTACAAAGCGTAACGACTAAATCAGCACGATTTAAAATGTTTGCATCAATTATATCTGATGTTTGATTTGTTATGTCAATATTTACTTCGTTCATTGCTTTAATAGCATTTGGATTCACTCCATGTGCTTCGATTCCCGCAGAATACACATTCCACTTATCCCCTAAATATTGTTTCCCCCATGCTTCTGCCATTTGGCTTCGGCATGAATTTCCTGTACATAAAAAGTAGATTATCCTTTTGTTTTCCATGTTGTTTTCCACCTTTGTTTTTAAGTTGATTGATCATTAAAATATTTACGTTTAAACCAAAAAGCAACATTTACAAGTGCAATCATGACAGGTACTTCAACTAACGGTCCAATGACAGCTGCGAATGCTGCGCCCGAATGAATACCAAACACACCAACTGCTACAGCAATCGCTAACTCAAAATTATTACTACCTGCTGTAAACGCTAACGTTGTAGTCACCGGATAGTTTGCACCAATTTTTCTCCCCATAAAGAAAGAAACGAAAAACATTACAATAAAATAGATTAATAACGGAATCGCTATTCTTACTACATCGAGTGGCACACTAACAATCATCTCTCCTTTTAAGGAAAACATAATGATGATTGTAAATAATAATGCAAGTAATGTAAGTGGACTAATCTTCGGTATAAACACCTTTTCATACCATTGTCTTCCTTTTAACTTAACTAGTACAAAGCGTGTCAACATACCTGCTATAAAAGGAATTCCTAAATAGATACATACTGATTTCGCTACTTCTGTCATTGTAATATCGACAATAGCCCCTTCAATCCCTAACCATTCTGGAATGACTGTTACAAATACGTATGCATAAACCGAGAAAAAGAGCATTTGGAATACCGAATTAAAAGCGACTAAACCTGCCGCATATTCTTTATCACCATCAGCTAGATCATTCCAAACAATGACCATTGCAATGCAACGTGCTAACCCAATCATAATGAGACCAACCATGTATTCTGGTTTATCAGGAAGAAAAATAATTGCTAACACAAACATAAGTACCGGACCAATAATCCAGTTTTGTACTAAAGATAAAACTAACACTTTTACATCTTTAAATACTCGGCCCATTTCCTCATAGCGAACTTTTGCTAATGGTGGATACATCATGACAATTAAACCAACAGCAAGCGGAATAGACGTCGTTCCAACCTGTAATGTATTCAGTCCGTCTACTACACTAGGGAATACAAATCCTAAACCAATCCCAACAGCCATCGCTAGAAAAATCCATAGTGTTAAATATCGGTCTAGAAAAGATAAACGTTTCATTTTATTTTCCATCTCCTATTAACAACAAGAATTTTTAGCTACCTCATTTGAAGTCGTGCAACAAGATGACTCTTCTATTTTATGAACATCACTATGTGCTTTCGTATAAAAGAATTCCCACTCATTCCCATCAGGATCCGTTACCCAAAACTTATCTTGAACCGCATAGCAACAAGTCGTATCCATCTCATCACGAGCGAAGAAACCTTCTTTTTCTAATCGTTCTTTATGTAATGTGATTTCTTCAGCTGTATCCACTTGGAAACCGAAATGATTTACCTGATTTCCCTTCACTTCATCTCGTACGTTCAGCGTAAAATTAAGCCCTGGCGTCTCTAATAAAAATTTTGCATAATCCGTTTTCACCTTAACTGGCGATACACCAAATACCTTTTCGTAAAACTCAATAGACTTCTCTAAATTCGTAACATTTATACCAACGTGAACATATCTCATACCTTATTCCTCCTCTTTATATGTCATTTATCAATTTTTTTTGATTAATAGCGCAAAATTTTAACAACAGCTACCTTTTCCTGTTTTTCTAAAAATACAGCACAATTCTTCTGATAATAAATTATTTACTTCCGCATCATTTAAATCATAATAACTCCACGTACCTTTTGTTTCTTTTACAATTAAACCTGCATCTAATAAAATCTTTAAATGATAGGACAACTTAGATTGTGTCATTTCAAAAACTTCTGTTAAATCACATACACACGTCTGGCCTCGCTGGCAAAGTTCATACATAATCTCTAATCGCTTTTGATCCGCCAACGCTTTAAACTTTTTCTCATATAACTTAAAATCCTGTGCCACTGTAGTTTCCTCTCCCTTCATCAATTTTTTTTGATATATATAGTATATACGCAGATGAGTTTTATATGCAACTAGTTCATCAAGTTTTTTTGATTTACAAAAAACTTCCTCGCATCCTATCTTTGTTACAATAAAAAAAGACCATAGCTTTTTCAACAATGAAAAACTACAGTTCTTTTTACAACTTGATAGTTATAATCTTCCCCAGTGGTGGAGTCTCTATAACTGTTTTAAATTTTAATTTGACCATTATAGAGTATTCCCCCATCACCATCAATCTAAGAAAGACAAATACCCCCAAATGAGGAAAATCAATATAACTCTTCGGCAAATAAAGATAACTCTTGTTTTTTGGTGCATATTCATAAAAAGCACGTCACCCTTTCTCATTAACATAAGAGAATAGTAACGTGCTTTTAATTTCAAAAATAGTCTAAATCCTTAAGTTGATGGTTGTGGGTCGGGACCCCAATAAAAACGGTATCTAAGGTTGCATGAGATGTGTTAGTTCCATTCCAAAGGCCTCAGCCGACGATTAACTCAAGTATCGGTTTCGGATGACTCCCATGTGATGAAGTTCGTGTCCTGCAATGCCGTACGCGAGGGCGCGCGCCGTAATGCTTAGGTTGTTGGCTGTGCCCTTGCGGATCCACGCCTCCGCTGGTAGCCCGCACAGCAATGTAATCGTTGATTGCCGTACGGCCCGGTAATCTTCGGCTAATTGCGCGGTTGTCCAGCTTCCGAAAGGAGGTATGAATAATTCCTGATCGAAACCGGTCAAAGGCGTCTGGTCCCCTCTTGCGAACCGGAGCAGGCGGTAGGTCATAACGCGTTCCGCGTCTGTAATGTGGCCCACGACTTCTTTCAGTGTCCATTTTCCTTCCGCATACCGATATGCGGCCTGGCTTTCGGTCAACGATGCCAGGAGCTCGGTCATTTGCTTTTCTTGGGCGAGCAAAATGTCAATGATATTACCGTCTGGCACCAAACGGATATATTCGCCGGAGCTCCCAGCGTATTCTTCTTCTGACGGTCTTTGATTCATGCGTAGTCACCTCTTTATGTATATATAGAAAATTATAGCACTCGTCTATGTCTAATCAATTCGCGAAATGATAACACTTCCCTTCTAATAATTGAGGATAAGCAACTATTTAGTCGGTCGCCACACTATCCTGATTCGTTAGCACAATAAGCAACGCTAAACAATAATGCATAAAAATTAGAAGTTATACAATATTTCAAAGTTATTAATATATATTAGATTATTCCAAAACATACATAAATACATTTTGTCGAAACTATTAAAAAGGGAGAATTTCTCTAGTTGGAGAATTAATAATTGTGTTACCAATATGTAAAAATCTCAATTTAAAACTAAAGGAGAACAAAATGAGAAAAATCATTGTATCGATGTACCTCTCACTAGATGGTGTCATGGAGGAACCAGCTTGGACTGCTCCATATTTCAATGAAGAAGTGGCAAAGTTTCAATCCAATTTACTGTTTGAAAGTGAAGCGCTTCTACTAGGGCGAGTAACCTATCAAGGTTTTGCAGCTGCCTGGCCTTCTATGACTGATGAAGAAGGTTTTGCTGATAAGATGAACAGCATGCCTAAATTTGTTGCCTCAACAACTTTAGAAGAAACCGAATGGAATGCAAATCTTATCAAGGGTAATATTGTAGAAGAAATATCGAAACTGAAGGAACAGCCCGGTCAGAACCTTTTAATTTATGGTAGTGGTGAGCTTATACAAACATTGATGCAACACGACCTCATTGATGAATATCATTTTATGGTCAATCCCGTTATCGTAGGAAGCGGAAAGCGTCTCTTTAAAGACCAGAGCAATACGAAAGCATTAAAACTTATAGAAACAAGAACGACCAGTTCAGGTGTCGTTATTCTTTCCTATCAGCTGGAGAAAAAAGAATAATTATTGATAAATTATATAAACAAAAAACTCATCAGAATAAATCCTGCTGAGTTTTTTTATAAGATAATACATATATTAATTTATAAAAATCACACGGGTTAGTACTTTATCAGTCATACCTACATAGGCATCGGATATTCCATATGTTTGTCCTGTTTGGAGAGAGCTCATTAATACCTCCATATCTAGCTGTATATACTCTGTAGCTTTCTTTATTCTTTCATCCTGAAAATAATCAGGTTTGCAATTTTTACAGCCCATACAAAGACAAGGATCCAGAGAGTAATGATAATAATGCCTGTTATCCAATTCTTTGGTTTGCTTGTTATCTGTCTTTCCTCTACCTTTCTTTTACAATCCTCCAACACTTCTTTAGGAATCAGTTTTAATGCCAAGTATACACCTAATGGTACAAGAATCAAATCATCAAGATACCCCAAGATTGGAATGAAGTCTGGGATTAAATCTATAGGACTAAAAGCATACGCAACAACAAGCATTGTAAATAATTTAGCATACCAAGGGACTCTTTCATCTCGATATGCCAAATAAAGTACAAGAAGTTGTTTTTTTTTAGTTTCTAGCCCATTTTTTCATTTTTTGTATGATAGATATTTTTTCTTCTGTTTCTATCGGTTTATTTTGATTCAAATTATTCCTCTCCCATTTTATTACTACGTACATCTTCTCAGAATTGTTCTTATTAACTGTATAATAATTACATAGCTACTATTGAGTCTAATACTTTATTTTAATAAAAACTATTTATAATATAAAACCTAATGATCAGTCTACATTTTATTAATCAATAAATTAGAAAGATAAGAGATAAGAAACACGTTTAAATCAACTAGGTTTAATCTAATCCAGTTTTTAAATGGGAACAAGCATGTGAGGGAGGGATCCCCAGATTTTCGTTCTGGGGTATTCTTTAATTTTAACCTGATAAACATAGGATATGTGTTGTTTTAAAGAAAATAGAAAAAGCGTATTTTGACTAGATAATCAAAATACACTTTTTTCTTTCTTTATTTATTTTGTAAAAGGTGTATAGGTTTAGCCGATAATGATTGTTTTGCTGCTATCCATACAACAATTATTGTTGTTATAACAGATAAAAGTATGCCTAAAATGGACCAAGTCATATCTATTTTCATCGGCATTTGGAATAAGAAGCGTAAAGTGATACCTGAAAAGGCTAGGGCAATTCCAGCGCCAACTAATCCAGCCGATAGGGAGATAATCGTGTTTTCTAATAAGATAGACTTCATCAAATTACTAGAAGACATACCAACTGTTTTCATAATAGCAACATCTCGTGTCTGTTGCATTAAGCGAATGACAACTTGATTTCCAATTGTAAGAACAGCTGTTAAAAATGCGAACAACGCTACAATTGAGAAGAAAGCACTTTGCATTTGAATAATATACTGAAGACTATCGATTGCTGTAGCAGCAATTGAATATGCCATTGCTGAACCAGGAAGTTTTTCATTTAATTCTGTTAATATAGTATTTGTTTTTTTAGGATCACTATCTAAGGAATAAGTAATTCGGCTTGGTTTCCCATATGTAGCTAATGTTTCAGTTGGAATACGGATGCCAACGGTTTTAACTACACCAGATTTAAAGAAACCTATAATTTCGCAGTTTACTAATTCATTTCCAATTTGAATGTCAACTGTATCACCGACTTTTACACCTAATTTCTTATAGCTGTCCAAAAGAATTGCTTTTTTCCCCTTTGCATCCGATAGAGCTAAATCACGCCCTTCAGATATCATATAGGATCTAGAGTTAAGAGAGGTATCTACCCCTTCTATTGAAATTTTAGTTGAGCTAAAAAATTTATCATCTTTTATATTTTTCATGAATATAGATGCTGCGTCCACTCCGTTAATATTTTGGAGTCTTCCATCTAATTGATAACCTTTTTTCGATCCTTTTATGTCCTTAATAGATTGTAGCTGCTTTTCAACGTTCCCTTCGTCATGAATGGAACTTGTAATAAGGATATTTCCCATTGCCTCTCTTTCCAATTGACCTTGAACTGACTCAATTAAATTGTCTGCAAATACATGACTAGAGACAACAGAAACAACACCAATAGTTAAGGTAACTGCCAATAAACCATTTCGTTTACTTGTAGTAGCCATGTTGTGTAAAGCAAGAAAGAGGCTTTGTGGCATTATGCTTTTCATGGCGCCAATTAATCTGAATAATAAAGAATATATAAACCCTATAAATCGGACAAAAGTAAAAATAAATAACAGAACTGCAGTTGTAAGTAAAAGAGCAAGAAACCACTTAAAGACTGCGTTGCCATTTGTATTTGTTGTGAAAGCTATATTGTAAACATAAATAGAAAGAATGCCACAAGTAAATATAAAAAGTTGAAATTTCTTTTTAAATGGTAAAGCATAATTCACACTTGTGTTCTCAGTATCACGTAACATTTGAAGTGGTGATACACACATTCCACTTTTTACTGGTATCCAAGAAGCTAAGAAGGTTACAATTAATCCCACAATAATTGTTGTAAAAATTACGGACCATGAAATTCCCCAATGTAGCGGTAGTGAAAGCACGTCTGCTAGATAGGACGTCAGCCAAACACTAGCTAATAAGCCGAGTACAATCCCACCAACTGTTCCGAGAATCGCTAGCCATAATGCTTCTAATAGAAAATATCGAATAATATATTTAGTTTTCATTCCTACGGACTTCATAACAGCGATATCATGCGTACGTGAAGCAATAATGACTTTCATTGTATTAGAAGTAGTAATAGCGGCAATTCCAAGAGCTAATATACTGAAAAGCTGAAGAAATGGTAACAACATCCGTAAATCTTTCTGTTTCTCTAGCTCCTTATCCTGAACATCTATTACACTACTTTGTGGTAATTGTTTTTGAATATTCTTTTTAAAAGAAGAGATATTAACATTTTCATTTAATAAGATTAATGCTTCATTAATTGTGCCTGCAGGTACATTTAAAAGCTGCTGTGCTTGATCTAAATGTAAATAGGCAGTTCCAAAAATCGAAGCATCGCCATAGGATTCTTGGACACCTTCTACTAAACCACTAATTTTATAAGAGGTCATTGCCCCAGTAGAACGGTTAGGAATCTCAACTCTATCTCCTACTTTGACTTGCAAACGGTCAGCTGTATTTTTGGAAAGTAGTAGTTCATCTTTATGTAAAGTACGAATATTAGGAAACAGATTATCACCAAAGAAAGGATAGTGGTTCGTTTCAATTCCCTTTACAATTAAACTTGTTGTTTTCCGATCAGATTTGACCATACTTTGACCTAATAAAGAAGTTGTGAGCGCTTTCTGTTCTTCTTTAGGAATGGAAGAAATAAGAGTTTCGCGATCCATCGGTTTTAAATAGGATTGAACTGACACATCCCCTCCTAAAAGAATTTTAGAGGATTCGTGAATAGATCGCGGAACCAGCTCTACCAACATAGACATAGAAAAGAAACTAGCTACTCCTATTAAAATACTGAACACAGTAAAAAAAGTTCTTAAACGATTACGTGCTAAACTACGTAGTGCAGATTTTAGTAGCATGGTGTTATGCCACCTTCTTGCTCACTAGATTTTGTATGGTCGTTAAAGGTTTCTTGAACGAGGAGGCCATCTTCCATTTTTAAAACACGATCTGAAAGTTTTGCCACATGCGTATCATGTGTAGCAATAATAAACGTCATCTGGAGTTGGTCACGTAGTTGAAAAATTAAGTCCAAAATATTTTTTCCTGTTTTGGAATCTAAGTTCCCAGTTGGTTCATCAGCAATAACAATGGCTGGATTATTTACTAATGCACGAGCAATTGCTACACGCTGTTGTTGACCTCCAGATAGCTGGCTTGGTAAATGATGATATCGTTCTTTCATCCCAACAAGGTCCAACATTTCCCTAGACTTTGTTATCATTTCTTTTTGGCTTCTTACTCCAGCGCACATAAGTGCCATCATAACATTTTCTTGAGCGGTCATTGTTGTGATTAAATTATACGATTGAAAAACAAAACCAATCTTTTTTGCACGGAAATCAGCTAGCTTTTCTTCTGACATGGAGGTAATATCTTGTTGTTCAATAATAATACGTCCTTCGGTAGGGGTATCCAATGATCCCAGTATTCCAAGTAGTGTGGATTTTCCGCTTCCACTAGGACCAATAATACTAACAATCTCTCCAGAATAAAATTTAGTGCTAAGCCCTTTTAAAATTTGAATTGTTCCTGCTTCGGTTTCATAAGCTTTCTTGATTTTTTCTACTTGAAGGATGGTTTGTTTGTTTATCATCCTTTTCCCTCCCGGCCCTTTTAAATTTTAATGTAAAGACAACTATTGTTCTAATTAAAACTATAATTATTACAATAATGGCACCTTTTGCATTTCCCCATGTGAACGAATCTAGCGATGTGAATAAATAGATGGTATATCGAAGAATGAACCAGATAGCAGTGATAACTGAACAAAAATATATACTAGCATATGTAAGAAATGCTATTTTATAGTGCCTGTTCATCCTCTTAATTGTATCATTAAATTGCTTTCGATAATCAGGCTTGAAAAAAAAGTATCCCAGGAGACCACTTTTCACCAATTGGAAGGTTCTAGTATGCAAGTTTGCAATTCCTAGAATGTCAGTAAGAACCCAAAAACCGTCATATTGTAAAAATGGATATAAGTTATATAGAACTGTAATGAGTATGAATTGATTTGCTACAAAAAATTCCTGGAATCCTGAAATAAAATAACACAACTCAAATAATATAAATATCCATAATTCAAAGTAAATTCCGCCCAGGTCAATAACTACTCTTTGTCGTCTAGGCAATCGCCAGGTATCACTTAAATCAACAAATAAAACAGGCCGCATCATATAAAGACCCATTCCGACGTCTTTAGGTTGTATTTTATATCGATAAGCAGCAACTATATGACCAAGTTCATGGATAATCATGGAAAATAATAGCAGCAAAATTGCAATAGTAAATTTATAAACGGATCCAAATGTGTTTGATATATTTTCAGTATTAGCCTGAAAAAAATAATGTATTAGACTTATACTGAAGAAAATACTAAATAAAACAAATACGCCCCGAAAGAATAAGAATTCGAAATATTTGGATGCCTTTTTTAAGTAAGAAGCGTGGAATATTGCTATTCTAAATGTAATTGCAGAGTGATGAGATGCTTTTTTTTCAGAACCAACTAAAACCCCTTTTGGTAATAGATGTTCATTTATCAGTTCTGTTAACTCATTTATAGTAATATTGCCATCGTGATTCGTTTGTACCATTGTACATATATCTCCTATGGATGTGGTTCCATCCATATAATTGAATAAATTTCTCAGTGATTCAGTGACTTTTAATTGTAATCCGTTATCAAATTTTATTAAATAACGAGGCCCCTCCTCCCAAACATCCATATTATAAACTTCGTATGGAATTAACTTTGGAAAGATATTTTGCGATGCTGTCAAATTGATCACATCCTTTAAGAGAAAGTAACCCCACAATGGTGAAGGTATTTGTGGAGTTATATCTTTTTATTTAATTAGTTCTAAAAAGGCAGTTTCATTTTTCTTAATATAAGTCGAAATGGTTTGATGTGAATCATTACAGTAAGGTTTATTAATGGCACCATTTCGCATTAAATTAGCATAAGCACATCCTCCACCACAAAATAGTGAGATACTACAACTACTACACTGTTCGGAGTCAGTAATATCTTGATCCCAAATAGCATGCTTATCAGCATCTAAATTGTATTCAGGAAAAAAGGAACCCACTGCAGTTTCTGGCTTACCTACGGCCTCAGGACAAGCGTATATTAAACCTTCTGCACCAAATGCATAGAAACGCTGTTCTCTCGCACTACATTCTTTAAAATAAGGTAAACTATGCATGACAGAAGAGCAGGAATCAAGTTCACTTACCTTCTCCCAGTCAAAAGTTCGTATGGCTTGACGGATTCTAGAAGTACGAATGTTAAGGTCTGTACCCAGTTTTGCGTTAAATTTATCCATAAATTCTTCTAAATCTCCGAAAATATTATAAATTTCGGCGAGTAATTCATGCTCTGGAAGGTGATTTGGTAGATTATCTCCGTAATGATCAGTAACAGGAGATACCTGCCAACCAAAATTAGGATAAGTATTCCAATGTTGATCTTCGATAAAGGTTGCTAATTCTTTTACATATGCAAGATTATCTTTATTCACATTAGTACGTAAGCCTACTGCGAAACCACGCTCTAATGCCAGTGAAATATTAGCAGCAATTCGATCGAATGTTCCTGTGCCACCAGCTGTAATACGTCGTTGATCATGAATATGTTTCGGTCCATCAATAGAGATTTGAAAATAATCCCAGTTCTCTTTGTAAGGCTCTAGAAAATCTAAGAATTCATGCAAGAATGTACCATTTGTAATGGCGTACATACGAAAACCGTATTCTTCTATTCCACGTTTAACAACTTGTTCAACTGTCTTTCGAGTTGTTGGAAGCAATGGTTCACCACCATATAACATCATGCGGTGGGTTGCATTCTCAAATCGACCACGTTCATTCTCCATAGACAAAATGTTATCAACTGCTTGGAACATTTTGTCTACTTCAGCAGGGGTTAAAGCATGTGAAATTTTATGTATTTCATGACCTTGGGAACAATAAGGACATCTAAGGTTACACATATATGTTGTGCATACGTTGAATGTAACTCCGGAATTACTATTTGCTAAAGATTCAGTCATCCGATCACGAATAATAGTAAGTTTATTTAATTCTTCATCACGGTCATTAAAAAGATAGCCACGTTTTGTTAAAAATGAGAGAAGTTCTTCTAATTCAGGATAAAGAGTTAATTTTTTATTACGCTTAATATCATCTAATACTTTTTTTATGTCTGTATTAATTACATCGAGTGCGCCACTTAGTGAATTGATTAGAACGTAATTTCCATCAGATAATTTATATGTTGAATTATAGGTACTTGCTATCATAGCTTAGTTCCTCTCCTTATATTGAAATCTCTTCTTTAATAGTTTTTAAATATTCGAAAACCTGTTTATCTGTTTGTGGACAGTTTGGTTGATTCAAGTTCCCATGAACTATAAGAGCTTCAGCAGCACACCCTCCTCCACATATAGGTGATGAGGCACAAGATTTACATTGTGGAATGGTAAAGGAATTGAATTGTTTCCACTTTTCCCACTTCCAATCTTGGCGAGAGAATTTAGGGAAATAATCGCCGATTTTGAACTCTGATCTTCCAACTAAATCAGGACAAGCATATATATGGTTATCAGGTCCAAATACAACTCGTTTCCCTTCAGCAGATTCACAATAGACTATATTGGGAACAACCATTTCAATTTTATTTTTTAATTCTGAATCTAACTGCATAATTGGTTTAAAGAAACGGTACATATCAGCTCCGAAGTTAAGAGATTTTTGTTTTTCTAATTTTTCAAAATCAGGAATATTTTTTTGTAATTTTTTTGCAATTTCATAACCCTTCATTAAATCTTCTCCTAAGCCTTTACATGTATGATCTGTGACAGGCGAAAAAGAAATTGAGAAATTTTCATTTTCAAATAACTTGTTTTTTTTGTAATAGTCTACAAGAAGTGAAACATAATCAATATTTGTTTGGTCTATATTGACTCTTACAATGGTACGAATGCCATGATTAAGTGAATCACAAATACCTTTTTGAATTTGATCAAATGTACCTTGACCTCCCGTCATAATACGTCGTTGATCATGAATATTCTTCGGTCCATCAACTGTAACCATAATACTCAGTCGATCACGGTAGTTTTGGAAAATCTCTACAAAAGAAGAAAGGTGATAGCCATTTGTATTGCAACCAATTTTGAAGTTACGCTTAACAGCTTCTTCACAGATTTGTTTGACTATTTTTTTAGTAAAAGGAAGGAGTGGTTCGCCTCCAAAAAGGTTAATCATACCGATTTTATAACCACTTTCTTTATGAAAGATGTCTATGGCTTGCATAACTGCTTGGAGTTGTTCTTCGGTTAAAGCTGTTATTTTCTCATGAAGGCTATGGCTTTCAAAACAATATGGGCAACGAAAGTTACATGTATATGTAGGGCAAATAACATACTGCATTTCATTTCCAGCGTCTACAATATTTTTAGCCTGCCATAGTCTATGGTCCCGATCCTCTGTGTTCTTAAATACGTAACCTCTATCAATTAAAATTTTAGTAGCATTTTTCTCTTCGTTAGTTAAATTTTTATAATCTCTATATGACAATGTATCGATAAAATTAATTAAGTCATGAGAAAAAAAATCTACAGCACCAGTTAAGGTATTAATCATTAGAACTTCCTCGTTTAAAGGATATCGTAAATGATACTTGTTAATAATCATCAAATCACCCTTGTATAATTATTTTCTGTTCTTGCTAGGCAAGAACAGAAAATAATGAATTTAGTAACTAAGTTTATTAAAAGGTATAAGTATTTCGAGTGTTTATTTACTGTAAGTATAAATTAGATTTGGAAGCAACAATTAAAGCAGCAATTATCACAACAAATTGAGCAGTTGAAGCATTTCATTTCATCCCTGTTTTCAAGTGTTTCCATTTGATCAGCTAACTTTGTCCAAAGCTGTTCATTGTCATTAACTGAACGGATTTTAAAAGATTTTTTTTCCATTTTTAAATCCCCCTCTATTATAGTTGCTTTGTTTTCATATAAAATAAAATGAAAGTGGATTCTGATATAAAATAGCTTTATGAAAATAAGTTGATAAACATTGAAAATTACTTTGCTATACCAGAAAACTTCCATTATTTGGAGACGGATCAATAATTATAATAAATGGAATCATATGTAATTAGCAACTTCAAAATTCGGAATATTTCGTGACAGATTTTTCAGATATTAAAGTATAGAAATGGTGTTATAAAGCTCACAAACATTCAAAAATACATACATAAAGAAATTCGTTCTCCTGAAAGAATAAGAGTAACCTGAACTATCTACAGAAGGGACGGATTGTATGATAACCTTTTTTTCATGAGTTTTGTGGTTTATCATTTGTGCCTCATATTTCTACTTTTTCACGTGTAGGTGCTTGTTTTCGAGAAGAAGGCATTCCTCTGCTTCACGAACAGGTACTAAAAGAAATGCATCGTGATTGATTCCTTGTGCTTTAATTAAAAGTACCGCCACTGTACCTACAAAACAACAATTGTGTGATAATTATCCATCATTATATTGTTATCCCCATAGCAAAGTATCATTTCATTCTACTATGAAGCATTCCTCCTCTTTTTTTAATAGAAAAAGAGAGTCCCTTTATAGGCACTCTCTTTTATGTATATCCTCTATGTTTAATCGATTACGATTTCATGCATATTTAGCATGTTTAACTTTTCTTTATAAAAACTCAGTACTTTTTGAGCATGTTGTATAGTCATTAATCTATCTTAAACAGTAAGTGATTCAAAATACGGATAAACGAATATCTGTAGCATAACCATTTAGCTGCACGCACTGTTCTAAAATCAATGAGGATTCCTCATCTAATTTCCGACACGATTTGTGCAGCATTAAAAGGTTATGAGTTTTTGGGACTGTTCTACCGTTTAGTGCAATCTTATGTTCCATAGTTACGGTACGACTAGCACGTTCTAGAAACTCTTCTGGCCCATACACTAAAAAATCAACTGGTGTTTCCATAACATCGTAAATACCCCAATTGATACGATTAATGACTCCCCTTTTTCTTGCTCCTACACCTTCTACAACAATACAGAGATCAAATTCACTGTCTTCATTTGGTGTGCCATATGCATGAGAGCCAAAAAGGATGATTTTTTGGACAGAAGACACAGTTTCACAAATCTTTTGAACCAATAGGTCCAATTCCCTTTGTACTTCTTCGTTAATCCGAATCACTCCTCGGATAAAGTAATTATATTGACGTTTAAGTATATTATACATGCGTTGCTCTTCTCCTTGCTATTACATATTTATTTTTATATTGTTCTCTTGTTTCCCAACGTTCTGCAATGCTTGATAACATTCGTATACCTGCTTAAAATCCTGTAAGAATCCATCATCAGAGATACTATGAAATCCTTTGAAGTTCTTTCTACACCAATATAAGAGATCAAATTCATCCTTAGCTAAAAAAGAATCTGGATTGAAATGAATAAATGCCTCTGCTATACAAGCCAGAAGCAATGGTATCATTTCAGCATCCTCTTTTGATAAATCCAGTACAGATACAACGGGGTATACTGCTTATATTGATAGTATTGTGGCGGTACCCCACATCCATCAACTTGAAGGCTTTATAATGCCCCTAAAACAAAAAAATTACGCATTTTCACCTGGAGATGCCCATTTTCTCGTTTTGGGGTATTTGCTTTTCTTAGATTGATTGGCATGGGGCGGGACCCCAAACAGTACGATTTTATTTCAAAGACACAACGATCTTACTACACACTTTTTATTTATCCCACACTCTCATCTGCTAGTATTACTATTTTTTATTACTAATGTTGCCGTTTCACTCGGATGGCTAAGAGGAAAATGATGGCCATATGGAACAAAATCAACCTTACCAAGATGCGATGGAGCAGAATAGCCTCTGTCATACTCCCCCCAAATAATGTGAAGATTATACTTTGTTACTTCATTGAAATCACCTTGATCGTTTTTCAGTAGTAAACTGTTAAGCTGAACCGTAGTATTTAAAATTCTAGGGGAAGTAAAACTGTTACTTATTTTTTCAATATAATGTTCAGGGATACTCTCCATACTTTCAAACAAACCATTACTTAATAAATAACGCCCTATCAAATTAGTAGTTGCCAATTTTAATGTCCATTTGTTCATAAATTGAGGAACATTTAGCGATTTAGCATTTTTTTTAGCAACAGGTGGCTGAAGTAAAGTGATTGCATACTTCTTATCTATGTACTCTTGTACCAATGCTTCTAGAAGAATAAACGCACCGAATGAATGGCCAATTAGATGTGCACCATTCGTAGCTTTCTCCAATAACTTTTTCACTACATTCAAATAGATATCTAGAAGATTTTTCTCTCGTTTAAAAGGAGAACGTCCCAAACCTGGAAGATCCAAAATCCATACAGGTTGACCAGTTTTTTCATGAAGCTCTTGTGCTAAAGGAAATAAATCCTCTCCATCACTCAATAAACCATGTAATAATATAAACGGTTGACCCTCTCCTTGTAATTGGTAAAGGGTATTGTTATCGCATAATGTTCGTTTAAATACATGATTATGCTGGCCATTTTGATACATCATTCGATAATCCAGATCAGCTACTACGGCAGGGAAAAATTTCATTACACTCGTCTTCTTAAACCAATCTCCTCCCATAATTTTTTTCGCTGAAACATCTGAAAATTTTCGGTTTGTAATAAAATTCAGTCCATCAGAAGGAATTTTTGTTATTTTACTTACTCCACTATTCATAATTGCTTTCATAAGTGGCATTGGAACAGAGATTTTTGGTGCCCTCATATTCATACTTTCCGACATAATACTTAATAATTCAGCAATGTTCTGATCGTGCTGTTTGTCTTCAACAAGTGTATATGTTTGAATAGTCGGTTGCTCCAATCTGAAAACCTGCACAATAAACTTCGCAAGCTCATCGTTTGAAATAAGTGGTAACCTATATCCCTTACCTCCAGGAATCAATGGCATGAGCCCTCTTCGCATACTCATCACAAGCAAACCTAATCCTGCTATCTGCTCTGTACTCCCTGTTTTACTACTACCGACTACAGTTGGCGGATTAATTACAGAAAGCGGATAACCTACTGCTGATGCGTGCTGACGGATATAAAGATCTGCTAAAAATTTTGTTCTCTCATATGGATTTTTTATTTTCAAATAATTGTTTCCTTCTTGAAACACATCAATTGCAATCTTGCTATTTTTATCATCAAAGGGACTCATATAACCTACAACATGAATAAATTGTTGCAAGCCCTTCAATTGATGAATACTTTTAGCTAATTCACTAATGTGTTTGGCGCCATTTAAAAATACGGACGCTGCCTCTTTACTTGTCGCTTGAATATCCATGGGGCCTCCTGCGTGAATAATCACATCCGTTTTCAATACCCTCTCCTTATCTTCAGCACTTAGACCTAAATCTATTTTCGTCAAATCACCTTCAATAAAGTGCATAACTGTCTTTTTTAAGATGCCTCTTTCTTGAAAAAGGCGTATTGCTTTACTTTTCGACCTTACTAAAAGAAGAATTTTAACATCCTCTTTGGCTAATTCTTTCACTACTTGCTTTCCAATAAAGCCTGTTCCACCAGTTAAAAATACTGTTCTCATATAAAATCCCCCTTTTAGTACTAATCAGTACTAATTTAATGTAAAAAAAATGCTTCTTTTATCGAAGCAATTTTAAAAAATGATCTGCTGTTTTCGTAATTACAGTTGCATCCTTCAATGTTTCTGAAATAAATAACGCTCCTTCAAGATTTGTAATAAAAAGTGATGCAACCTCATCAATATGAATCGTATTTCTGAATTCTCCATTCTCTACCCCTTGTTTAAGTAATAGAGAAACTTTCTTTTGTAATCCTGTAAAAAAAAGACCTATTTTTTCTTTTATTTGCGTGGCCTGTTTAGGACTTTGAATATAAAGAGTAATAAATGGACAGCTCCCCTTATACTCTCTCGACTGAACTCCTTGTGATAATTGCTTTAAAAACAGTTGGATACGATCTTCAACTAAAAATTGATTCTGAGAAAGTACGTCATCAATTGCAGATTGATACATTTCAATCCAATAATCAACGACCGCTTCTAATAATACTTCCTTATTAGAAAAGTGATAATACACATTAGACTTTGAAACTTTGCTTACACGTACTAATTCATCCATACTTGTATAAGCAAATCCTTTTTCTAAAAATAATGTTGCAGCTACTTCAATCACACGTTTTTGATTCATTAATTTTACCTTTGTCATAACCAGAACTATATAGTACTAATTTAAATATTGCAAGTATTTATGTTAATTTTTAAAAAAGTTTGATTAAAAAAGTTCCACTAACATTGATTTTACCGTAAAAAAATCTTATTTTGAATAAAGTTGAACTGAACCCAGAAATTGTTCATTCACTATTGTCTATAATAGAGATCACCATACATACCCATCAACTTAAGAAAAAGAAATTTTAAACATCTTAATCTGCCTTTCCTTTATGTAAATATGGGAATAACGAAATTACCCCAAGGATAGCTAAACAAGCTCCAATCCATAGCGGAGATACAAAACCATATCCTTTACTGATCCCAAGACCACCTAGTGACGAACCAATAACAATACCTAGCGTAATAAAAGAACTATGAACGGTATTTATCATTATTCCATTACTAGCTGTTTTCATCACCCTCGCAACCATAGCTGGATTCAATGCTACACCAGTTAAACCAATAAAAATCGTAGAAATAACTGCAATGTATTTATTCTCTGCACTTAAAGCAAATACAGACAACGCTATGATTAATATAATTAATCCACCCATAAGTATTTTCATTGTAAATTTATCAGCAAATTTGCCAATTATTATATTCCCAATTACCGTCGCACTACCATAGAGAGCAAGTAAATATGGAATGCTTGTGCTTGAAAATCCTGTAACATTTGTAAAGATCGGAGTGAAATAACTAAATGCTGCAAACGTACCACCAATAATGAACATACTTGTTACGTACGCTGCCCAAAGATGAATATTCTTAAATCGCAGAAGTTCATCCTTCCAATTTAATTGCTCTTTATTTGAAGATGATGGTAATAACCGTTGAATCATAATCCCTGATACTAGCACAAGAACAGAAACGCCCCCAAAACTAATACGCCAGCCAAAATATTGCGAAATAACGGTCGTTATAGGTAAGCCTAATACAGTTGCGAACATTAAACCTGCAAGTACAATTGATGCAGCCTTTCCCCTTGAATCAGAGTGGACCAATGTTGCAGAAAAAGAAATCGCAACTCCAAAAGCTGAAGCTGAAGCAATACCAGTTATAATACGTGAAATCATCATAATATCATAGTTCCAAGCAATAGCTCCAAGCGATTGACCAATTAAAAATACGAACATTAAAAACAATAATGCTTGTTTGCTGCGCATTCGTAAGAGGATTGCAGTTAAAATGGGGCCTCCTATTACCATTGCTCCTGCATAAGCTGAAATTAAATACCCAATAGATGATACAGGAACCTGGAATGCAAGAGCAAGTTCATTCATCATACCTGCAACCATAAATTCTGATGTAGTCATACAAAAGATTGCTAAAGCTAATAAATATATAATCGATGGCATAAAAACACTCCTTATTCATTATTGTAATGATTGGTACAAAAATAGTGCGAAAAAAGAGCGCACTAAGCGCCACAAATAGACTCTATTGTTCCTTTGATAACTTGTTCAGACAACATCCGATTTTGCATCGATACATTAAGAACACGGAATCCGTAATAACTGCTTAAAAGCAGACTAGCTAATTCCTCAGCTGATTGCTTCTTTGAAATTTCACCTGTTTGCAATCCTTCCTCCATCACTGTTTCAATAGCTTGTTTAAGAAGTTCAACATGCTTCGAGAAAATTTCTTGTACCATTAAATCGTTTTTAGCACGTTCTATACTGGCATTAATCAATAAACATCCTTTTTGATCCATATTCTCAAAGTCTTCTTTCAATGCCCATTCAAAAAAATTACTTAATCGTTCTTTAACTGGAATTGAAGTATGTAACAATTTCCTTTGTTCCCTAATCCCAATTTCATGGTAGCGTTCTAATACTTGTTTATACAGTTCATGTTTACTACCGAAAGTATTGTATAAACTTCCTTTTCCAAGTCCTGTATCACTGCATAAATCTTGTGTAGAACACCCTTCATATCCTCTTAACCAAAATGTTTTCATTGCAACATCTACAATTGAGGAATAATCAAACTCTCGAGGTCTGCCGCGTTTATTCAATCGTATCCTCCTCTCATTTTAAAGATAACATGAATAGAATACCCCTTTTTGTACCATGCGGTCAATAATTTTATTTTATTGTTACTGTAAAATAAAATTTGATTATGTTAGATTACGAATAATGAAAAATAGCCCCTTATTCAAATTTCCTAGCGAAAAAATCACGTTTTAATAGACTTCTTTATCATCCCTACCTTTCTATAAATTACTAGTTATGAAACAAGGATCGTTTCATAACTAGTAATTTACTTGATTAGCTTGATGGGTATGGAGTAGTGCCCCTATAAGCAAAACCCTCCAGAAACATCTAAAATTTGCCCCGTTACCCAGCGACTATCAGAGGAAGCAAGGAATGCTACTGCATCTGCAATATCTTCAACTTGCCCTATTCGTCCGAACACAGATGAATTCGTAGCAAAATTTCGTATTTCTGGATCATCTAGCAATTTCGCATTCATATCTGTCTTCGTATATCCAGGCATAATTGTATTCACTGTTATACCTATTTCTCCGAGATGTTTAGCAAGAGGAAGTGTCATCGTATTTAATGCCCCTTTACTTAAACCGTATGCAATTGAGCCTGTAAAACCAAGTCGTACTTCAGCTGATGAAATGTTGATAATGCGTCCTTCTGCTCGCAGTAATGGTAATGTTTGCTGAATCAAGAAGAACGGCGCCTTAATATTTACAGCCATAATTTCATCAAAAATCCCTTCGGTCGTATTTTCAATTGTTCCTTGTGTACCTATCCCTGCATTGTTTACTAAAATATCAATCTCTGCTGTACCAACTCTTATTTGTAATTCATTCTTTAATTGTTCTACTAGCTTTTTGACACCATCAATTGAATTGAGCTGAGCTTCAATTAAGAATGCCTTTCCTCCATTAGATTCAATCTCACTAATCGTTTCATCTGCAGCTGCCTTATTTCGGCCGTAGTGAATCGCAACTAATGCACCGTCGTTTGCCAATCTCATCGCAATCGCGCGACCAATTCCTCGACTCGCCCCTGTTACTAACGCTACTTTCCCATCAAGATTCTTCATTTTTTTCCATCCTTCCTAAATTTCCGTTTGATAAAAACCTATACTTATATTTTCATGTAAACACCAATAATTATAAATACAGATTTATAGGTAATTTAGTTTGTTTACTTATGATATTATAGTTATAATTTGTAATTCACTTTAGAAAACACAACAAGGAGGCTACACAATGCAAAACGCAGTAAAACTGGATGAAATCGATCATAAAATTATGAACTTGTTATATGAAAATGCGAGAATTTCCGTTTCAGAAATAGGACGGATCATATCCATGACGCAGCCTGCTGTAAAAGAGCGTATTAATAAACTTGAAGATCAAGGAGTTATAGCGGCTTACCGAACGAAATTTGAGCCTTCTAAAATTAATAAAAACATTCAAGCATTCGTTATGTTTAAAACGAGCCAATGCTCTGATTTTATCCAATATTGTAATACCGCTTCTGAAGTAACAGATTTATATCGAATTAGCGGGGAGTTTAATTATATGATGAAGGTCATGAGCGATTCGATGGATTCTCTCGCTACATTTTTAGACTCTTTAATGCAATTTGGATTATCGTCTCCTTTAATTGTATTAAAGAGTGAGTTCGAGGAGAAATTGTCGTTCTGATAAAGGAATAAGCGAATTGGCATCAAATTTTCTCAAAAAAGAAAAGGGAGTGGATCATCCACTCCCTTTAACCACTTATCCCTGATTCCTCTGCGCCCCTCTAAACTCTTCCTTCACCTTCTCTAACAGCCCTTCTTCCGTAATTAATCGATACGCCGTATTTGCTAACGCTTTTGCCGATGTAATTAATGCTTTGTCTCCTAATTCTGAACGCGCTGCTTCTCTAAATTCATTCGTATGTGCAATTAAATCATCTGGGCCGATTTTAATGTACGGATGAATGGTCGGTACGACTTGGCTTACATTTCCTGCATCTGTTGAGCCGATGCCAAATCTTTCTTTCCGATTTACGTCTTCACCTTGTAATTCTAGTTCTTCGGCTACGACTTCATTAAATGTTTTTGTTACGAGTAGTTCATCGATTTCATTTTGGAATTGATGGATTTTCACTTTTGCGCCTGTTGCTAACGCTGCTCCCTGAGCAATATTTTTTACTTTTTCTGTTACTTCCGCACATCTTTTTCGCGTCGCTGCACGGATGAAGAATCTTGCTGCGGCGTAGTCAGGAATAATGTTAGGTGCTTTTCCGCCTTCTGTAATAACACCATGAATCTTCACATCTGACGGAAGTTGTTGGCGAAGTGCGTTAATACTGTTGTACAGCTGAATCACCGCATCTAATGCGTTAATTCCTTCTTCAGGTGAAGCTGCAGCATGAGCTGTTTTTCCGTAAAAATGAAAATCAAGTGGATCGACTGCTAGTGAAGGACTCGTTGTTGCTGTTTTTCCGCTCGGATGAATCATAAGCGCCGCATCAATGTTTTTAAATAAACCCGCCTTTACATAACTCGATTTTGCGCTACCGTTCGGTCCTCCTTCTTCAGCTGGTGTTCCAAACACGACAACTTCTCCCCCAATTTCTTCAAGCGTTTCTGATAATGCAATTGCTGCTGCAACACTAATTGTGCCGATTAAATTGTGACCACATGCATGGCCAAGTCCTGGTAAAGCGTCGTACTCCGCTAAAAATGCGATTGCTGGCCCTTGTTTTCCAGAGCTTTTTCGCGCGATAAATCCCGTTTCGTGTCCAGCTATATTGTGCTGCAACTGAAATCCTGCACTACCTAGTAATAAACTTAACGTTCTAGATGCGTAAAATTCTTGATTACCAATCTCCGGATTCGCATGAATATCATGACTTGTTTCTATGTACTTTTCCTTATTTCTTTCGATACTCTCTTCAATTGTTTTTCTTTGTGACGCTACTCCTGTCGCTCCCATTTTTCTTCCTCCTTTTATTTTCACGTAAAAAAGCCTCTTTCTAAAAGATAGAAAGAGGCTTCTGTATATACAGTCAAAATGAGCTTCTTTCTTATCTTTCAAGTTACCTTGCTGGAATTGGCACAGTATTCATAACGAATCCGCTGCCGAGGTTTCATAGGGCCAGTCCCTCCACCTCTCGTGATAAGAATTTTCATAAAATTATATTAAATTACATTCATTCTAAGTTCATTTCAAATAAAAGTCAAGGAATTCCTATCCGAATTTACCGGATATCTAAAAACCCTTTTAATACACCAATTGTCTCAGGTGCTTGCAGTCTTGCACATACGTATGGAAATTCCGTACTGCCTTCAAACATCATTTGAGATGTGAGGGGCGCCCCTGCCCAAAAGATTTCATCATCGATTACGATAAACGGGAATGCTTTATTTTGTCTTTGTAACTTTACATTTTTCAATGGAACTGGTCCATCACTATACACCGTTATTTGCGCATTTGTACGCATTAACGCTTGCCATACTCGTTTATCCACTTGTTTTGTACTTGGAAGTGAAATCACGATTTTTCGTTTTGCAGCTAAAATATCTTTTAATAGCTCTTTCGGCTCTTCCAGATTCATTTCCATAAACCAACGTAATCGTTTCGATATTTTTCGCTCCCACAATTGTCTTGATGTCGTGCGATCATACACATCTCCGTGGCGTTCTATATGAGCTGTTAATTGTGATAACGCTTGTTTTCTAGAAAGATTTTTACGCATATAATGGCAATCTGATAATTGAATGAACTTCCCTCTCGCTCTTGTCACTGCTACATTGACGAGGCGATGGTTTTTGTGATCAAAGAATAATACGCCAGGTCGTTCTTGCGGATAGCTATCCACTGTATCAAATATCATCATATCTCTTTCAGAACCTTGGAACTTATGAACCGTTGCCGCTAAAACAGGTATGTGACGATACTTCGTTTTTTGCAACATTTCTCTCATACACGTTGATAAAAAGCGGGATTGCGCCCTGTAAGGTGTAACAACACCGATCGATTGAACACCGTCTAACAGTCCGATTAACATCATTTGCATCGCTACTAAACCAGACATAATATTAAAACGAGACCCTGAAGCAGCGTCTTTTAACGAAAATGCTCCCATTAAGCTCGTATCAAATAAAACACTCGCCTCATTTGCGAACGGCTGCAATTGCGCAAGTTCTTTACGCTCTGAAACAGACGGATGATCGTATACTCTATTTTTATAAATGAATGAGTTTGTAAACTTAGATATATCCGCATGCATACGTCTTTGTTCCTGCAGCATAAATAGGTTCGGGTGTGCTTCTGATTTATTAACAGACTCAACAATCCCGGCATGGTAAAACATATCTTCTCCAAGCCATTTTCGAACGAGTTCATGGTTCGCCATCGCAATTGGAGGTAACTGTAAAAAGTCACCACAAACGACGATACGTTTTCCAAGTGATGCAGCTAATGCGATTTGTGGAACATATGCCATACTTACTTCATCTACAACAACTAAATCAAATGTACGCTCATAAATAAGTGAATCAATGGCACATTTCGATAAAGTTGCGCCGATTACTTTCGCATTTTCAATGTATTCTTTTTCTACCTCTTTAATTTTCGCTTTTTGCTTTCGAAGATCACTTTCAATCTCTTGTATACGCTTCTTATCAGCAGATGTCGCTTTATATGATAAAATCTTTTCACGAAGCTCTTGTCGTGTCTCTTCTAAATAGAGTCTCTCCTCACCCCAAGACCCGTTCGTCGTTTCAACTAACTTCGACGCAAGTAACGTTTCATGATTTCGTATATGTTCGTGTTGACTATAACCGTAACGAACAATTTCACCAGGCGTCCATTTCTTTTTCTTTTCAATTTGCTTTGTTACTTCACTCATTAATACGTCCACTGCTGCATTACTATGAGCTAACACAAGTACCGACTTTCCTTTTTGATAATGAGCCGAAATAATACGTGATAAATTGTAAGACTTCCCTGTTCCAGGCGGTCCCCATACGTACGTTGTCGGATTATAAAAAGCGCGATACGCCAATTCATTTTTCGGATTTTTCATCTTCTCCATATGTTTCGGACTGCTCGTCCCATCAACAATACGCTTTATACGATTACGTTTTAGCTTATCTTTACGTGCTTCTTTCAACCGCTCTTGTAGTTGCTCTAAAAGCTGCCACGGTTCACTATATAAAACAGCTTCCCGTATTTCACCTTGTATATAATCATTTAACTTCAGTTCTATTTCTAATCCATGTACAGATAATACTTCCCCTGTCGCTTCTTCACCATCGAACTCAATTCGAATTGGTGAACCTTCAGGTAAGCTTACTTCCGAAATAAGCTGAAATACGTATACTGTACTTTCATAATCTGTATATAAAAAACGACCATTCATGATAGAAATTTTACTACCACCTATCGTTTTCCAATGTTTAATTTCATATGCTAATGCATAATGCCACTCTTTCATCGTTTCCGATAATGAAGGAGTTTGAGTAGTTGTATTCATCGTATAATCTCCTTCCTTCTCCCCAAACATACTTTCTCACTATACCATATAACACGCTAAAATTTGTAAGGTTTTTATCTTGCTTATTTTCTTAATTTTCAATAATATATTGTATATAATTTTCAGAAAGAAGGAATCTACATGCCAGTTAGAAGAATCGAACACGTTGGACTTATGGTTGCAAACCTAGAAACATCTATCGTATTTTATGAAGAAGTAGTTGGCTTACAACTCATTAAACGCATGGGACACCCGAATCCAGACTTAAAACTCGCTTTTTTAGGTGTGGAAGAATCAAAAGAGACGATACTCGAATTAATTGAGGGCTATAACTCTTCCCTTCCGGCAGAAGGAAAAGTACATCACATTTGCTTTAAAGTGGATTCATTAGAGGACGAAATTGAAAGAATACAAAAACACGGCGTAACCTTCCTACTAGGAGAGGAAATTGAAACATTACCAGATGGAACACGTTACATATTCTTCGCTGGTCCTGATGGAGAATGGATTGAGTTTTTTGAGACGGAGAGATAATAGGTTGTTCTCTCTTCTCTCCTATTTCTTTTCTTAATGGGGTAGCGCCACATCGCTATCAAGCTAAGCTCATACAACATCAATCATAGTAGAGGTTGTTTCTTTTTTCTAAAGGCAACCGTGTAGGAAATGGAGACCCCCTATTTATCGATCAATATCAATGGTTAATTAAAAAGATGACTTCACTAATTATAAGTTTTTAATAAACTAGTAAAAAATAACAAAATATAATAATAATATGTTAAACAGCTCTTAATCTACTTGTAATGAATTATTTTAAATTTAGCCCTTATCGTATTACCTTATTGAATAAAACTTCTAATAAATTAATCTGAAAGGTCGTTCTTAAGTTATAAAAACTAGTTTTCAGATTTTGTGTAAACAAAAGGAAATAAGATCCATTTTATGGACCCTTTTTCCTTTTGTTATTTTAACTTAGTGTAATCTATATTGTCCTGTTAACTGCTCTTCAGCCATTCGAACTAAACGTTTTGTAATTTCTCCACCGACAGATCCATTTGCACGTGACGATGTATCAGGCCCTAGTGTGACTCCTAATTCACGGACAATTTCATACTTCATTTGCTCAATAGCACTTGCTGCAGCTGAAATAAGAATTTGATTTGTATTACTTTCGTGTCTTTGAATATTCATAATTGCACCTCCACTATATTTGTATATAACCTGTGCTTAATTATGATATTTATACGTAAGTAAAATATTTTCTTCTATCGTTTATCTATTCATTTAATAATATTTTTCACGTCTCCAATACGTATATCACCATCATGATGATACTCAATAACAAACCCCATATCTGGTGAATATATCCACGTGTCAAAACTAACAGCTGTAACATCATATATTACTTTTAAAACTTGATGTAAATTTGTTTTAATTACTGGTACTCTGGCATTATCCCAAATAATATATACGGTCTGAGAGTATGTTCCAAAACAGTTCTGTAGATATAATTTTATTTCATCCTCATTATATAAATCACCATAGTTTTCAATGTTGGACCAATCTACTCTCCCCCATTGTGTAATAGGGAATGCATTTTCAAAACTTTTTACTACCATTTTTCCTTGAGTATTCTCTAAAATTTCAATGTCTTCACCTAATGCTTCAATACACTCTTCCAACAATGTTGCCATTTTATTACCTCATTTATTTAGATATTTTAATAATGATTTAAAGGTTTCTTCGTCTCCTTCAAAAGGAATTGCATATTTAATTGCTTTATCTTTTTTTCCATTTCTAAAATCTTCTACATTGATATGCATCCCTTTACTAGGGTCATAATCTAATCGCCATCTTGCTTTATGATCAGCTGTCTCTCTGCCAACAATTTTACCATAACCAGCGCTTTTTTCCATTGTTCCTATAAATGGTTGTGAATCTGCCCCAAAATCCCCCAATAAGCTCATTGCTTTATTTCTTGCTTGTTCATATGTTTGAACCTTATCAAGAACAATCTCTCCTGAACGACCACCTTTAGCAGCTGCTTCTAGTGCCTTTCCTTTCTTTTCAAGATCGCCAATCTTCCCTACAACTTTACCAACAACTCGTGTTGTACCACCAGATACGACGGCCAAGGTGCCCCATGCATAATCGTCAGGACTGTATTTTTGACCTGTTACTAAGTCTTCACCTTTGATAAGTTGTCCAATTTCTTTTCCTGTACCAATTATTGGTGTAATACCCAATACGAATGATAAATCTCCATCATTTGCACGATTATAAATGCGAGATGGATCTCCACCCAAATCATACAGTGCACTACTTAAATCAATATTACCAATATTTCTAGCTGCAGCAGATACATCAACTTTATGACTTGCTATTTTATTAGCCGAGTCCATAAAGATATTTGCAAGATCTATTCCCATATTAAAATCTGTGAAGAATCCTGGGATTTTCTCATCTAACACTTGTAAATCTTGCGCAATGACTGGAACGTTTTTTCTTGTTACCTGTACAAGTTCCTCCATTCCAGGCTTCGCCTCTTCTATTGAATGTTTCAAGCGAATAGAGCTATTTACGACTGGTCCTAAGTCTGTAATAGCACCAGATAATCCCTTTGATAACTCTTGCATATTCAATGTGATTTGATGAATGTCTTTATTAATCTCATTTTGACATTCAATGGCTTTGGCCGCAACCACATCTAATGCTTGATAATATCCAACATATGCTTCAATAAGTGATTCATAGTACTGAAGTATAAAACTGTATGTTTCTACACCAAAATCCAATAACTCTTTTCCGTCAGCCCCAAGTAATTTTACTAGTTCTTTTCTTTGTGTAACTGTTAGATTTTTTATATCACCCTTCATTGCATTCACTAGTTCTTGCAATTTATCATGTGATTCTTTCATCACTTGTATTTTATACTGTACATCTTGCTTTGCATCATTAATGTCTCTGGAAAGATTCTCTAAGTTTTCTGCCTGATCTACCCAATGTTGTTGTTCTTCTTCTAAAATTTTTATCGTATTATTTATGTATGTTTCATCGTTTTTTAAGTAATTTAATACACCTTCAAATATCTTTACTTTTCCATCAAGCAGAGTAAGTGGACTTTTAGCCTCCTGATCAAAGATAATAGCATCATGAATACGCACATATCCTTTTTCACCTTGGTAATTAACCTCATACCAAGAACCGACTTTCCCCACTACTTCTATCACTTCACCCTTATTCACACTTTTTGCACGTAATGCTTTTTTTAAGTCTGGCTCCGGATATACTTTTTTAACAAGGGATTCTAATGTAACCCACCCTTTAATCAATTCTCCGTCTTGATTAAAAGAGAATTTCTTGTCTTTATATGTAAAATCTCCTGTTTGTAATGCACCTGAGGGCTGTAGTAAATACCAATTAAATTCTTGCTTCATCCAACCATTTCTTGATTCATGAGAAGCATCAAAATAATACGGTTTCCCATCAACATGTGTAAATCCTGATTGCACATGACCTAACGGGCCAAAGTAATAGATTTTCCCGTCAATATGTTGGATTCCAGTTTGTACTACTCCATCGGTTCCCAAATAATAATCGTATCCATTTGTATGTACCCATCCAGTTTGCATAAAACCATCAGTACCAAAATAATAACGTTTTCCATCAATCGATTGAAAACCTGTTATTCTTTGCCCATCTTTTTTATAATACGTCCATTTTCCTTCTTCTTGTACCCATCCTTGTTTATTGTCTAAATAGAGTGCTTCTTTTAATTGATCAATCCATTGTAATCCATTCGCAAGAAGCGTTAAATCACTATCTAATTGTTTATCAAATTTCTTTTCAATATTTTTTGGGAAGTATTTTTCTGGATCTTTATGATACTCAGTTATCATAAAATGAGACAGATTCATTGCTTCTTTTGTTACATCCCATGAACGAACTGGTGATTCACCAATTATAACTGACTCTAGTATCCGGACATATCCGATTTCCCCTTGATATTTGACCTGGTACCATAAGCCTTGTTTTGAGATGACTTCTAAAACATCTCCATCCTTTACAGGTTTAGATTTCAATAGAAATTTGGTTTCTGGCTTTGGATAGATTCTTTTAACAGCAGAACGTAGAGTAATCCATCCCTTTTCCATATCTCCGTACTTATTAATTTCAAATGGTTTTCCTTGATAGGTAAATATTCCTGTCACATACTTCCCATCTTTTAAATAGCTCCATGAAGTTGCAGAGAAACTCCATCCAGTCTTTAGTTTACCAGGTTCACTATAATATAAAGTATCTTTCCCTACCTGCTTACTCCCTTGGAATAGCCTTCCATCTTTAAAAAAGGAGTACTCTATTCCATCTAACGTAATGTTATCTGTTTGCTTACTACCATCTTTGTTGTAATAGTACCAATTCTCTTTCTCCTTCACCCAGCCAACTGATTCATCATTTTGCATATCTGTTACTTTCATAATCGTCCTATATAAGAACATAGAAAATTGCTCTCTAGTAACAATGCCATTGGGATTAAAATTACCGTCACCTGTACCACTTGTTATGTTGTTACCGGCTAATATTTTGACATATTCGTTGGCCCAGTGACCTTTCATATCAGTAAATTCAACATTTCCTTGCGGTTTTAAATCAAATGTTTTGACAAGCACAGTTGCCATTTCGGCACGTGTCATATTATTTTTCGGATTGAATTTTTTTTCAGCATTTACACTGAAAATACCACGTGCTGTAAGAGATAAAATTTCTTTTTTGAAATTGCTGTCGCCAATATCAACAAATGGATTATTTGTACTATCTTGCGGTTTTAAATATCGATACAAGAAAGCAGCGAGATGTTCGCGGGTAATAGGATCGGCTGCACCGAAATACCCATTTCCGTATCCCGTTATAATCTTATTTTCCGCCATATACATCATTTCTTTATACGCCCAATGGGTTTTAGGAACGTCAATAAAAGATAATGAATTCACTTGACCATTTTGTTCTGCATACGCTGTTCCTACTGTACTGAATAACAAAATACATACCATAAAACTTAAAAATATTTTCTTAATTGTATTCATAATAGCTCCTATTCAATTGTTAAAAATATAATTGTAAAATAAGTGATTCTGTCTAAACAATAATTAATTCATAAGATGTTTCATTTTTTAAATGTAGTAGCCCGTTTATGGAACCTTCTTAATATATAGTAAAACCAATTTTTTTAATTTAAAAATCCCTTAGTGTAAAATCCGCATTATGATGCCAATCCCCTTTCTCTTTGACGCGGCCTATTTGATTTAAAACTTCGACTTCCTCTGTAAGCATTAGGGCATAGATAGAAAATAATTAAAATAATGATAATATAAGTCCTATGATTTTCTTCATACTCGCGTCACCTTTTTAATTCATAAAAAACCTTTTAATTATATATTAGATTTCGTTTGTATTAAAATAAAAAAATATAAATATGCATAATTGCATATTTATATTCTCGATAGAGTGTACCCTATTGAGAAGTAATCCCTTTCCTTGATATTATTAGTCTTAGAGACTCTCAATAACACTTATCAAAAATACAATTGAAATTATGGGACAGGTAGAATTCTTATTACAAGCTGTAAAATCTTATATAAGAGATTTAGAACAACGATAATTATTTATTAAGGAGAAAAAGCGTAGAAATTGAATCTTTCTACGCTTTTTCTAGTATTCAAATTCCATACTCATTTCCACGAAATCACCATATGCACTATCAACGGAATAGGAATGTTAATGTCAATCTTTGCAGAAAAACTCTATATACTAATCATACTTAAAGGAGAACAGAACATGATAAAACATATACTCAGTTTCCTACTTGGAACATTTGTTATGATAATTGGTTACGTTTGGGTTATTCCCTACACCCTTGAAGCAATTGACAGTAATGTAAGCTATATTACTAATCACAAAAAGTATTTTAGTAAGTTATATGAATATGACATTAACCTTTGGATCATTGCAATACTTATATTTTGCATTTTTACTGCGATTTCTGTTCTTATACTCAAGTTACCCGATTATAAGAAAAATAAAAGCACTCCTATAAAAAGATATAGTCAAACAAATCGGCAAAAAAATGCAAAGAGAAGGCGTAGAAAATAATTTTTTTATGTTAGGGTTTTTACTTATAAAAATATCTTAGCGTATAAAAACCGCGTTTTTACGTTGGTATTCCTTAATGTAAAATTGAAATATAGCCGTACCATTTATAAAAAAGTTGAATCAAAATGTTATTATGTCAGTTTCCCTCCTTCCACTAACTGGCAGTTTAATTTAACAAACAATGTTATAATTTAAATCAATTAGGGGGGATAAATTTGAAAAAGAAATCTACTGTTCTTTTATGCTTATTAATTTTCAGCATGTTAATAGCATATTATTTTTATCAAAAAAATCAAAATGAAGAATTCGTTAGATGGGGCGATAGTATACATACTGTTAACACTGAAATACTAAAAGAGAATGATATTGAATACAAAATTGAAAACGATAAAGTTTATATTCCAATAAGCTCTCTTAGAAAAGCAACATTTTGCTGTTCCTAATAAAAATACAGAGTTAAGTTATAATTCTAATGTTTGATTTAAAAAATGTTTTAGACTATAGAAAAAAGTATTAATCTATTAAAAAATAGTTGTAGACTGAAAAGGTGTTTTCTATATGTGAAAACACCTTTTATTTCTGTAACTCCATTTATAGTATCCATTGTCCTAGTGGATATTTTCCGAATGTGTAAATTTGAAAACATCACGCTCTGGAATGTGTTTGTATAGCATGTTTTCTTCTTTGACAAGAATATCATAAGAATGATAGTCGTGTTCAATCGAGCCGCCAAAATCTCTAATGTCAATTGTTCCAATGAGCATCTTATTTCCGAATTTAAATGAAACTTTTTCGCCTAATTGGAACTTCATTGGTGGAAAATCTCTATCTTTTTTACAATACATGAATTTCACTCCTAACATTTTTATAAGCCAAGGTACCACCAGCAATTTAGAAAAAAACACTAAGCAAAAAATAAAATAAACTATCCATTTAGACTGTGCTCATTTAGTCGGGTAAGCGGGGGGCATCGCTGCCCCCAACTCCCCTCAGAACCGTACGTGACAGTTTCCCATCATACGGCTCAAGCCTTCTTTTTATCCGATTTCAGTCCCTTTAGTATAGGCAAGGTAAGTGAACTAATTTTAAGTTTAAATTAGACAATATGAGGTGTTGCGGAACAGGCATGTCTTTTACGACTACCTTTTCCCCGTTTTGTAGTGGAGTTTTGCAGATAGCGCAGCGGTAACCTTGTTTTCTAGCCAGCTTCATTCTATCCATCGTGTTTTCCGTATCAAATACCTTACGGTCTCTTTTTTCCCAGTATTCTTTCAATGTTGGGTCATCAGGACTATTTTTGAATTTCACCATGTTGTGTCTCTCAATCTTAATCCATGACATATGTAAGAGTTGGATATTTGTTTTCGGGCAGGTTGGTGTCCAAGCATTTCCACCATGATGTGGATGCCTGTAATATCTTGCATATATCCATTTCCACGACTTCTTTGGATGGAGCTGTCGAAGATGTTTGCCGATTCTCCAATAGATATAGCTATCCATTGTACCAAAGATTTTCTTAGAAACGACATGTTTCCAGTATTGCCCGTATCCTCTGATAATAGGATTAAGCACTCGGATGATTTCTCCGATGGGTTGACCCCTCATGACACGTAAAGTATCTCCAATTTTCTTCTTCGCTTTCTGTCTACTGCCCTTACTTGGTTTGATGAACAGTTTATTCCCCTGTTCAGTTTGGTACTGCCGAATCAAGAATCCTAGGAACTCAAATCCTTCCTCAATATGTGTAACCTTCGTCTTTTCAGGGCTTAATTCCAATCCCCTGTCCTTTAAGTAGGGACGAAGTCTCATATATACAGAGAGTGCTTGTTCTTTTGTCTCCGTTAAGACCACAAAATCATCTGCGTAACGGATAAGGGTAAATTTGCAAGCAGGATTCATAATATAACTATCATTAGCTTTATAGTTTTTCTTGTAAGTAATTCCCAAGGTTTCTTCCATTCCATGAAGGGCAATGTTAGCGAGAAGTGGCGAGATAATTCCTCCTTGCGGAGTACCTTCTTGCGTTTCCGCGAAAAAGCTTTGCTCCATGTATCCCATCTTGAGCCATCGCTTCAATAGTTTTCTTCCTGGGAAGTAAGAAGTTTGTTTGAGTATCCACTCATGGTTGAGATGATCAAAACAGCCCTGAAAATCTCCTTCAAATATCCATTTCTTCTTTGTGCCCCCGTTGATTCTATTGAAAATGCTTCGTATGGCATCATGGGTACTTCGCTTAGGACGAAACCCGTAAGAAATAGCTTCAAATCTGGCTTCCCACTGTGGTTCAAGGGCATTTCGCACTATATTTTGATATACCCTATCCTTTATAGTTGGGATGCCCAACGGTCGCAATTTTCCGTTTTTCTTCACAATGTATATACGTTTTGCTGGTTTTGGTCGGTGTTGTAGCGTATTTAACTTTTTGAGTTGCTCATAGAGAAGATTTCTTTCTCTGCGACTCAAGGCTGTATGTTCATCAACACCTGCTGTTCGCTTTCCTTTATTCTGCTGTGTTACTCGTCTAATTGATAACAGTAAGTTTGCTTCGCTTCTCATGAGTAAGCGTTGAAGTTTTCTTACCTTTCTTTGTTGCTGTAACTGTTCGGCACGGTAAATTCTTTGTCGTAACTTCGTCACATACATCTGAACTGCTTTCCAGTTTGTATACGAGACGTGCGCCGACGCTCGTTCTGAGGTGTTCATAACTGCACGCTCCTATTCGTCAGAAGATAACTTACAAATGTATTTCCATGTTGAAGACCTATAAGAAGTGGGCTCCCTTTCAGGCTTGTCATGGGTTTGTCCGTAAGGACGACAATATCCGCTCAGTTATACATATTTCTATGCTTTCCTGTTTCCTTTCGGCTAGCGGCTTTTGCTTTCTCTTATATCCTTTACCCTCTGCCACATCGTTTGACTTTACAGTCATCCTACTGCTTGCGCAGATGACATAGGGCTTACCAAGTTTCACATTCCACAGATACGACAGGGTTAGGTGGACTCTTTACTCCGGATAAGTTGCGGGATGCAACGCGGCAGTATTATGAGAATGCCTTTCCTCTTATCAAGACCTGGGTAGAGCTGTACATTATCCCAAGCTAACGATTACGAAGCTTACGAGCCTTCACTCTCGTTCACCGTACCTGTCTTCTCCTAGCGGTATTCCGAGTCATGTACAGACTCTCTGTTTCCACATTTCCTCATGCAACCCACGAGCCCGTTACCAAGTCCGCAGTTTCGGATGGAGATAGACTTTGCATCTAATCTAGTAGCAGAAGCTACCCTGTGGGAATGCGACTTCTTGTCGCACCATAATTATCGAAGTCGGAAGTAACTTATGATTTTACGTGAGGTCTCTTCTTTCTCTTCAGTAATACAGCTCCTATTATCAGGAGTATCCCAACTCCCAAAAGTCCATAGGATACAGGAGGGTCAGCCATCACAGCCACAGCTACTGATCCACCATTACCTTGGAAGCTGAAAGAACTAAGAGTTAAAAAACCGAATGTAATTAAGAGAAGTCCTACTATAAATAGAAATATTCTCAATCGATACACCGCCCTGTCTACTTTTCCTTATTATACCATTGGAAGAAGGCTAGTAGTGACTTGAGTTATAACTGTATATTCTATACATGTAAAGTTAACATAACGCAACATTATCAGTAGTAATCAAAAAGGGGATTCCTTACTCACAAAAGTAATCCCTTTTTTATTTTCCATAAAGCTATTCATCTTTTTATGCATTCCTATTATGGCGCGGTTTTAGGTTTCGCATTTGTTACTGAATGAACCGAATGACTGTATAAAATCTTGCATGCTCTTAGCGTTTTTTTCCAAAATACTGGCGGTAACCCTGCTATGTGAAAAATAGATACAACTCTTATTCTACCTTTACAGTTTCTTTCGATAAATATTTAAAAGCTGTATCAAAATATTCCTTTTTCCCCCAAGTATCTGAATTCCCAATTACTACAAAGTATTTTTTTGCTCTACTTGCAGCGACGTTTAATAAGTTTGGAGTGCTGGATGCCCAATCTAAAGGTCCTGTTCTCTGATCGTCTACGCCTAAAACTAAAATAACTAATGGGGCTTCTTTTCCTTGGAAAGTATGAACTGTTCCAATTTCTATTTTTTTGTTTGCTATTGAATTTTTGTTTAACTGTAATAACTTTTGAACTACACTTACAAAGGGTGAAATAATGTAGCAATCTTTCCCTGGGTTGTTTTGTGTAAATTTATTTGCAATCTCAATTGCTTTTTTTCCTTGCTCAGGAATATAGTGATTTCCTGAACCAGTAGTTTTCCCTCCAATATTAAACCATTGACTCATGTACATTGGATCCTCTACCATATCTTTGTTCTTAGTCGCATGTAACATCTTGTCTTGATATGTTGTTTTATTACATATCTCAAACATAGGGCTGTCACAACGTCTATGTACACGAAGCGGTGAGCCCAACCACTTTGTGTTATTTTTGGAGTCACTCATTGTTCCGCCAAATTTGTTATTAAGATCAGCAAATTCTTGTACACTTACTTCACTTCTAGTTAAATGATAGAAAAATGAGCTTTCACTCGTAATTCCAGCACTTTCATTTGCTATTAATTTGAGCTGATCATCACTCAACGTTACAACCGGAGGTATTTGTAATGGATCACCTACCACTACAACATTTCTAGAACGCCAAATGGCTCCAATTGCAGATTGTGGTGTAGCTTGACCTGCCTCATCAATAAACAGCCAACCAATATCTTCCGTTTTCAAATCCCTTAAAAACCTTGAAACAGAAGCAAATGTTGAAGAAATTATAGGTGTAAGTAGGAATATAGTATCAAACATCGCTTGGATGAAGTCATCCCTTTGCTTTTCATTAATTTGGGAATCAAGATTCGCTTTTTCTTTCCCACCTAAAAAATAAGCCCTTGCTAAAGTTAAATTTTTTTCTATTTTTTCCTGGTTTTCAATTAGGAAAGTACAATATTCATCCATCATTGTTTTGAATAGCTTACTCCGAACACAATTAATTCGATCTTCTTTATTATCACCATCAATATTAACAAATTGTTTTTGTGATGATTGCCATTTTTCGTCATCTATATCATCAAAGTCATCGTTTACTTGCGCGGTTTTAATCATACTTGATATCTGTTTTTCTAAACTATCAAAGGAATACTCAGCACTAGCATGTATATTACACAGATCATTAAGTTCATCTGAAATATTTTGAAAATATTCTTTTATATTTGCTGATTTCCCCATTGCAGCTGATATTTTCCCCCAGCAACTTTCATTCTTGTTATATCCTAAATAAGTGTAATTGTTTTTTATTAATTCCTCATCTTTAGGCAAATCCATACTTATATTTTCAACAGCAGCATTATTATTTGATGTAACTAAAATACGATATTCTTTAAGTTTTGAATGAAAATAATAATAATAATCCTCTTGCCCCTCAGAAAATTGTATTTTTGTAAATAAATCCTGTGTTTCCTTTAAAAACTTTACCTTTTCAAAAATAATATTTGCAAATACATCTTTTAATAATGTAGTTTTACCAGTACCAGGAGGACCGTTTACAGAAAAAATAAAACCCTCTTTTTCCTTTGAATTTGCAATAATAAGATTTAAAGCTACCTGCTGCATTAAACCTAGCGGAAAACCTGAAGGCCATCTCGTAATTGGAATATCTCGTAAAATCCTTTTTATTTCGTTAATACTCTCATTATTAAAAAAGTCTACTCTTTCACCTGAGTTTTTTAATGTTTCCCAGTTATCTAAGGCAAGATATGTTTTTAATGCTTTACCTATCTTTTCATATTTAATGTTATATTTTACTTCCTCCAAATCTTCAATATAAAAACTGTTTACTCCTACATATTCTTTGTATGTAAGTCGAATATTTTTCTCATAATCCTTATCACTAGAAAATCGAAATACTCCTTCTTTATCGAAGTGGCTATGTTTTATGTATGATTTTAATATACTTTGAATGTTCCGAGAAAGTTCTAACCAATTTTTATATCTAACATGTATAAACTTTATACTCTTAGCCAGTTCCACGTGTCCTTCTGACTCATTAAACTCTAAGTCATTACTAATTTTACTGTAATTTTCACTTTCAATTACCGACGTTATTGTACTTATTAAATCCAACTCTAAATCTTTTAAACTTTTTCCAGGGCGAAGAAAATATTTAATTATAGGACTAACTACCACACTAGATTCTAACGTTTTATCCTTTATTGGTTTTAGCATATGATCTAACTGAATATGAATAAGAAAACTATTAGGAAACCCTTGAAAATCAGTAAAACTAATTTTCTTATTAAATTCGTTAGAAAAGTATCTTAGCACTTCTTCTTTTGCAACAGGTAAATAGAATAAAGATGCTTTTGCATCCATTAAATACTTACCTTTTGCACTTTCTCTTTTTTTTTGTAGAAATATTTGCATATAATTTTGAGGTGAACCATTAGGCCTTATAAAGTCAAAGTAATCAATAGTAGGTTCTCTATGAAAATAATTTTTTAAATTAAAAAGGCTTAATGATTCTTTATCACAATTCATAAAGTTAAAATGTTCTAGTTCAATGAAATAATTCATTACTTTTGAGGATACTTCCTTATAATCACTATTTTTAATTTCTTTCTTTTTACTATTAAAAATTAAAGAAAAAATTTTCTTTAAACCACTCATTATTAATCTCCTTTGATAAAATAAGATATTATCTAAATTATACCAAATATCCTATTGAAATATAGTCTGATTAAATCAAAAAATTTCCAGTAAGGAGCCATCTTTATTTATCGTGATTTCTTAGGTTGATAGCGTTGGGGTAATACCTCTTTTTTGTGGATTTAAAATAACGGTTAACTGTTATAAAAAAGTTGCAATGCTTTTTCTCTTACAAAATAAAAGATTTGACTTTAAGATTAGACCCGATTTTGAGGTAGTAAAGAATAATCCAATCGTTGAGAATTTTATTTTAAGAGTAAAAATGCATTAATTAAAAATCCAATAAAAGAAAATCGAACTAGATAGCCTTTCTAGATTGATTTTCTTTTTTATATTCTCTAGGAATATTCCTCTTCACTGCAACTCATTGCTATTTGTATAAGAGAAAATGGGATTTGATAAGGACTGTGGGTTGTATGCAGTCCTTTTTCGTTACAATAAAAAAGGAAATAGAAAATATCAAAGTTACAAGGAAGTGAAAATGGTAGAATAATATGTTACGAAGTAATGGGTGGACTGTAATCGGAGTGTAGGGTATACAGGCAATCAAGACATGGGGAATCACGTTTGCGGTATCCTTCCCCAAATCACAATAACCAGTAGCTTAAGACTTTTAATATAATATTAAAAAGTGGATATTCTTAAACACATATCCACTTTCAACTACGTATATTTGTCACCTTAAACATACTTTTTCCCTATTTATATACTTACCTTCGCTTCTCCAATATCCTGCTTTTTAATTAAATCTAAGTAAAAATGTGAGACAGTTGTGTTGTAATAAGGATAAATAAAAATAAATGATAGATTAAATGTAAACATTCCGATAAATGCGGCTAATAAAAACCATCCTATAAATGATAACCAAAGAACAAATAACTTTAGCTTTTGTCCTTTCATTATTCTTTTACTTTCTCTCAATGCTTCACTTGCTGTATAATCAGGATTCTCTACTAATATGTAATACGACATGGAATAAGAAAAATATTTAATAATACCTGGAACAATTAATAAGAGACTCCATAAAAATAGAAAAATAGCTTGCAGCAGCCCCAATTTCATTGATTTAAACACATTCTTCTTTTTAAATCCCGAAAATACATCGTCTACCTTAGCATCTTCTTTTTTCCCTAAGTGTAAAGTAAAAACAGAATATCCATAATTGAAGATACCTTGTATGAGACTATAAATTAGAAAACAAACCCCACCTAAACCAATATAACTTAAAATAAGTACAGCAAGTGCTGTTGGATCTACTTGTGGTTCGCCACCAATTGAATAAATAAATAATGCATCCGGGCCAATTATCCCGATAAACAGTGCAAATATTAAATACATGAAAGTGGCTATTGCTGATGCACTTAAGGTCGGTACAAAATAGAATAAAGCTGATACTCCTATACCTACTCCCCATTTCCCATCTAACGAGTTAAGTGCTGCTTTCTTAAAATTTCTTGTCATTCTTGTATTCCCTCCTTTTTTCTTATTTTGCTTTACTAAAAACATAAAAGAACTTGTAGCAGGCCCCGCTACAAGTTCTTTTAGCCAAATACTTTAGCTCCTCGAAAAATTATTTATTCTACACAATCGGGGGTAATGCCTAAAATATGGTTTGTTAACATCATTATATAACATAATTATGAATTCTTGTTAAAAATTCTATATTTTTAGACAAATAATTCTCCACATTTTTACTTATTTTTTATTTTCATGTAGTCTTTTCTATTGGGGGTAGCACCACATTGCTATCAAGTTAAGAAAGGTAAATGCCCCAGAGCGAAATTTGGTGCTAACTTGTAGCAAAAAACTCATTTTATTTTTTGCTTAGCGTTGTCTGTTTCCGAAATGCTAGTGGTACCCCTAATTGTCGTGATAAAAGGAGTGGATCCCCCACTCCTCTTCTATTATCATATGATTGTTTAACAACATGTCTTCATAGCTAGATTTAGCCTTAAACTTCAACATTTTTGCCTTTCAGTAAAAATTATCCCCCTCCTTTTACGCTTGCTCCGACTTTCAAAATTATTTCGTATACCCACGATTCAGTTCCGTTAACTTTTCATTGATGTTAAAAATTTTCACTCTAATATCTTTTACACCAGCTGCTTCAAGTCTGTTCTTGTGCATTTCCGCGTATTTTTCAGCATCTTGTTTTTCTTCAAATACATAGATGCCTCCAGCTTCTTTTGTTTCTTGATTCTCTGTCCATATTTTCCAGTGGAATCCTTCTTCTTCGTTAATACTGTTTGCTAAATCCCAAAAACCTTTTTCCATTTCTTCACCAAAAGGACCTTCAAACGGAAAATCAACTTGTAATAAATATGCCATCTTTGCTCACTCCTATTTTCAATATTTTTCAATTCGAATGCAGATAATATCTTAAATGAGTGCTGCTATTATTCCTGCACTCATTTGAAATTTCACCTACATTTTCAAAACCCCTTTTATAAAATAATTACAAAATGATAGCAACTTAAACGCATACAGTTTAATTGCTTTAGGTTATGTTTTAAAAATATGATACAAACTTATCCCTAAACTAAGAACCAACAAAACAAGCGCAGGTATTGCTTTCTTAAAGGGATCTCTTGCTAATACAATAAGAGTTAATGCAGCTGCAAGCATCGTACCACCTAACAACAATCCTGCTAATAAAGCTACTGTTGGAATCCAAATTCCTATCAACATTCCAATCGCTCCTACAATCTCAAAAGCTCCAGTTAAGAAATTAAAAAACGAAGGTAAACCAAATCGCTTGAACTCGTCTGCCATTTTCCCAGAAATAATTTTCGTACCTGTCATTAAAAAGAACAGAAATAATACAACTTTTACTACATTGATTAATATTAAAATAGCAATCACATCTTTCTTATTTATTTGATACATTTACATGCTATAGCATATATAATACAAAAATTTGACTGGTACTAGATAAAAAAGTGACCTGAATCAGATATCATACAAAATAAAGCTATCTTCCTATTCCTCCAAAACAAAACTATATGCTATAGCATATATAATACGTAAAACAAAGTTTGTTCCTTATGAATAGCATAGCATCAATAAGGAACAAGTATTAATAGCGTGTATCATACAATTTGTTTAATAATGATTGTAATACTTTAATCTCTTCTTCGCTCAAATTACTCGTAACGAAATGGTGAGCGTCTGTCACGACAGGCAAAATTGTTTTCTTTAACTCGTCGCCTTTTTCAGTTAAAAACAGGTTGTGTGAACGCCGATCTTGGTCATTCAAAGCCTTCTTTACAATTCCTTTTCTCTCCATTGACTGTATCATTCTTACGACAGTAGTTTGATCTTTATCAATCGCTTCTGCTAACTCTTTTTGAGTAGTGGCTCTTTGGCTACAAAGAACACTAATAATCCCCCACTGCTCTGGCGTAACTCCGAAAGGCTTTAATTTCTTCGTAAAATAATTCGTCATTTTCACATCGGTACGATGAACAAGATAGCCTATTAAATCATGTAAGTTCATATATCACCTCTATAAATTAATATATAAAAGAGTATAGCATACCAGTCAATTATTCACAGTGAATGTATTCATTTTATTTATTATATGCTATAGCATATATATTATAGTAGGTCATTTTAATTGTCAAATGAATTACCTATTTCTCTACAGTATCAGTCCAACTTACTAAAAAAACAAAATCCCGCATTCAATGAAAATACGGGATTTTTACAAATGAGTTATTCACTTATTCAAAAGAAGTTCATTCGTTACATATTACTTATTTAATTAAGAAACATTCATATACCAGCCCAAACATCTTTTCCATATCGCCCTTCATCTTGCAAACGATCTAACCAATTCCTTGCTTCTTGTTCACTAACTTCATGAATTTCTTGATAGGCTTGACAAAGGGTGTCTTCTACGTCAGGAGCCATTTTACTTCCATCACCACATATATAAAGATGGGCCCCATTATCTAATAACGAAATTAAATTCATTCTATCTTCTTTTATTACATGCTGTACATATGTTTTAGGATGTCCTTCTAAGCGAGAAAAAGCTGTGTGTAAAGAGATTAATCCATCTCTTTCATCATTTTCTAATTCTGTACGATAGAGATAATCCTTTTCAGGATGACGACAACCAAAGTATAGATGTGCTTCTCCTAAGTTCATACCTTTTTGCTTTTGAACGCGACGCGCTTGTAAGAATCCACGGAATGGTGCAATTCCAGTACCTGGTCCAACCATAATAATTGGTGTTTCTGGATTTTCAGGTAATTGAAAGTTTGATTGTGGCGTTCGAATGAAACAGATAATCTCATCTTTATTATGACGCTGAGCTAAATAGTTAGAAGCGACTCCTTCATATGTCCCTTCCCCGCTCCATGCAGGCGCATTCACAACACCAACCGTAATACTCAGACGATCCTGTGCAATGAGTGGAGAGCTTGAAATTGAATAGTAACGCGGTTTGAGCGCCGGAAGAAGTTCTAAAAAACGTTCAAATCGGATTTCACAAGCCTCATACTTTTCAAGAAGATCTAACATTGAAATACGTTTCTTTAATATTTGTTCATGATAAACTCCGTCTTCCAATAATGATTCCAATTCCTTTTTATGAGGAGGACATGCTGTGAATGTCACCATTTCTCGTATTTGTGCTCGAGTGGCTGCTTCTTGCACTTCTACACTATAACTAAGAAGGTCATATAAACGAACAGGACTGTCTAAAGGTATGTGATTTACACTGCGCCCACTTGCGCTTAATATGACTTGATCCTTCCCGTTTAATCCAAAGCGTTTTAAAATTCGGTTGACATTTTTCTCACTATTAATTGGCAGCACCCCAAGGTGGTCTCCTTCTTTATACGTAGCGCCTTCTGGCAAGGATATCTCAATATGTCGCGTGCTTCTTTCACTGCTAGATGATTGAAGTTCACGATTTTCTAATATAGATGCATAAACTGCTTCATATGTTCGCGCAAGAGGAGATCCTCCAAGACGGCTGACAAATTGCAGACTCAAAGTACTGCGTTCTTTCTCCATGTTTTTGTTAAGTTCCAATCCAAATGCCTTCATCGCATCAGACCACATACTTTCTTTCCATTGCTCGAGCTGTTCCTCGAAATCGCCACTTGCATCTGCTTCTCCGCGTTTAGAAAATCTTGTTGCTCCTTTTTGAGCCATTTGCTCATCAATGTATCTTGGTATTCGCTGATAGGTACTAGCCCAATTATGGTCTCCACAACCAAAAACTGCGTATTGAACACCTTTTAGCTCATCCGGTTTTAATTCTTCCAACCACTGCACAAACTGTCCTGCATTACTTGGCGGCTTTCCATTATAAGAAGAAGTTACAATAAGAACCGCTCCTTCTTTTGGCAAACTTCCAATTCGATCGTTAAGAGCTGCCACTTCTGTTTGAACACCTTCTAAACTAGCTGTATCTGCTAGTTCTCTTGCAATACCTTCTGCTACCCCTGTATCCGAGCCATATAGAACAAGAAGTGAAAGATTATCGGCTCCAATAATAGAAGGAGTCTTCTGAACTTGCTGCTTAATTTCATGTTTTTTCGTTTTCTCCTCTGTAGGCGCAAGAACAGTAGTATGGCTAATAGTTTGATTTCGAGGTACAATCCTAATTTTAAAATCACCAGGCTTAAGCGTTAATGTTTGTTTTACGTCCAGCTGATAGTCTTCATAATCAATGAATTCAAAATGTTGAAGAAGCATTCCCATTACGAGTGTCGCTTCATGAAGTGCAAACTGCATACCGATACATGCTCGTTGCCCATTTCCAAATGGCTTATAAGCGTGATGAGGAACCTTATCCAGATTTTCAAATCGTTCAGGTTGGAACTCTTCCACGTTGTCTCCCCACGCGTCTTTATCCCTATGTAACTGTGGAATAAGGACAGAAATACGATCTTCTCCTTTTTTAATTGGATATTTCCCACCAATCACTGTATCTTCTTTTGCATAGAGACTGAATGCTGGAGCAGTAGGCCATAGACGTAGTGATTCATTTAAAATCATCCGGATATACTTTAGTTTCATAACTTGTTGATATGTTGGAGTGGGATCTGTCAAAACACGGTCTACTTCTTCATAAGCTTTTTTCAATTTATCTGGATTCTTTAATAAAAAATAGATTGCAAAAGATAACAATCCACTTGTTGTTTCATGCCCAGCTATTAAAAAGGTGATAATTTGAAAACGAATATTTTCATCATCTAATTTTTCACCAGTTTCCGGATCCTGCACATGTAACATACGGGAAAGTAAATCATTTTCTTCCTGATTCCCACTATTTTTACGTTCAGCAATAATATTATCTACTAAAGAAAACATGGATTGAATATCATGTTGAAATTGACGTTTCGTTCTCCACATGAGTTTATCTTCTATATCCAGCCGCTGCAATTGGTGCATCGCCTCATCTAGAGCACGGGTCATGCTAGTAATAAAAGGATGAGGGGTCTCGCGATAAAAGCTATTAAATCGGTAATTAAAACCACATAGACCAATTGTATCTAATGTAAGGCGAGTCATATCCTCTGGAACATCTACGTTTTCATTCGGATTCAGTCTTGCCCATTTTTGAACGAGTTGTACAGCAATATCGACCATCATGGCATGGTAATCTTTCATTGCCCGTTGGCTGAATGTAGGCATCAAAATATTATGAGCTTTTTTCCAGTTAGGCTCTTGAGTCTCACTTGTAAATAATCCGTCTCCAGCAAAGGCACGAACCTTCGCTAAAGCACCCTCTATACTTTTATCAAATCTTGTTTCATCACAGACTTCTGCTACCAGTTCATGTCCAGAAACGACAATGATCGTATCACTTAAAGTTTGCATTCGAAAAATGGGACCATACTCTTCCGCTATCTTGATAAAGGATAAGGTCGGTTTATCTTTATCGATTAATGGGAGATTCCCTAGCGGTCCATATGTTTTCGGCTGAGGAATGGCAGATACTTTTTTATCCATTAAAAACACCCTTTCAAAAAATACTAAAATATCCCATTCAATAGAAAGAAGATAGCAATGAAGCGCCTGGGATAAAAATATGTAATTGATTACCTTATTTTATCTTTTCCCTAATTATTCACGATTATGATATTGCTTATAAGGTTGATATTAGATTTATAACTTGCAGAAAAAAGACGAAATTAAAATGAAACGTATTAGTATAATGTTTATCAGAAATTGAAAACTAAAGATTGTAGTATTTGGAAAGCCAATAGTTTCTAATGAAAAAGGATCTGATATGAAGATCAGATCCTTTTTTCACTGTTTCTTTCAGTTCTTTTCCCGTTTTAACTATCAGCTTCTTAGTAGCAAAACAACTTTTAGACATCATTATCTCGAGTTTTATTTTGCTCTACCGATTTAACCTCTCGACTGCTTCCGGGCTTGTATCTACACGTTTAACGAAAAAAACTAATAGTAGTGCAACAATATTCATGCCAAGCGCTACATAGAACGAATATTGGATTCCGGATAATAAAGCCTTCTGCGTTACCATTACCTTCGTAGCTTCTGTGAAGGTTGTTGGATCTAATTCAGACATTAGACTTTCAGCTTTTGTTTTTGTTACAGAATTCATAATCGTAACAAGAATAGCAGTACCAATTGAACCGGACACTTGTTGAGCTGTATTATTAACAGCTGTACCGTGCGGATTTAAGCGAGTTGGCAATTGATTAAGACCATTTGTCATAAGTGGCATCATCACCATCGCCATCCCAAACATCCGCAGCGTGTAAATAAGAATAATATGTGTGTGACTAGAGTCGATTTGCAGGTTTGCCAGCATATAAGTTGAAACAGCTGTAATGGAAAGTCCTACTATACCAAGAATCCGAGGGCCATATTTATCGAATAGTTTACCTGTAATTGGTGACATAACTCCCATTATTACCGCACCTGGAAGCATCATCAGCCCAGAGCTCAGCGGTGAAATACCGCGGACATTTTGTACATAAGCTGGTGTTAAAATCATACCCGAAAACATGGCTACTGCGTTGACAATTGCAATTACAGAGGCAAGTGCAAACATTGGGTACTTGTAAACACGTAAATCCAATAACGGTTCATTCATTTTTAGTTGACGGATAATGAAAGCAATTAGGGCAATAGCGCCTACGATTAAGGTTGTTAAGACAACTTTATTCGTCCAACCATCGGAGCTTGCAGAACTGAACCCATATAACAGACCGCCAAAACCGACAGAAGATAATAGTAATGAGAGATAATCAAGTTTTGCATTTTTGTTTTGTCTCATGACATTCTCAGATTTCCAAATCCCTAACAGTAAGCTTATGATTGCTAACGGTAAAATCATTTCAAAAAGCAAGCGCCAGTCATAATACTCTACAATATAACCCGATAATGTCGGTCCAATTGCTGGGGCTGTAATCATAACTAATCCAAAAATCCCCATTGCTGTTCCCCTTTTTTCTCTCGGAAAGCTTACTAGCATAATATTCATTAACAAAGGTCCCATGACTGAAGAACCTGCTGCTTGAACCATCCGGCCAGTAAGTAATAAACCGAAGTTCGGTGCTACAGCCGCTAAAGCCGTACCAAGGATAAAAATCAACATGGATGTAATAAATAAACTCCTATTGGAGAAGCGGGTTATTAAAAATGCTGATGCCGGAATTAATATACCACTTACAAGCATATATCCTGTAGAAAGCCACTGGATCGTTGAATAATCTTTAATGTCTAAATCCTTCATTATTGATGGCAAGGCTACATTTAAAAGCGAGTTATTTAGAAATGAAACAAATGCCCCAATAAAAAGGATTACAAGCATTACATATGGTGGTTTTCTTTTATGTAATGTTTCACTCATATATTTATTTGCCCCTTCATTATAAATTCCATTGATTAATTTCAATCATTCACATATCTGCACAAAAATACATTACCCTTGCAGTATTTTGCCATACTCTTCGAATGGATATTCTCTTTTTCGCAATTCTACTTGCTCTACATAACATTTTTAAATTTTTTTTATTGCTTAAACCTTTATAAACGCATTTGTTAACCGAAATTAAATTAGGCTACATTTTGAGGTGAAGTTGTCTTATCGCCCACAAATAGCAGGATAAATCAACAAGACAAGACCACACCCATTCCTTTAAATACAGGCTTGTAAATCTAGTTATGTAACCATCCATCAAAAGGAATATTACATAGGCTAAGTCTAACATTACATTTTTAAAGTAAGGGGAATAAGCTTATGCACCAATATCGGTATTTGAATTCAAAAGGAAATGAGGAGCATTATAATTACCAAATTTCAATGTCATCATTATATGTACAGCCCCAAATCACTAAAGCTGAGGGAATGAATGATTTGAAGATTCCTGAGAATTGGAATTGTCGCTTCTATCCAATTGGTTCGGATTCACCAGCCAATTATACAGCTTTCTATCCTCAGTCCCCTCCCTTCTCTTTGGATCAGCCAATCCATTATGCAGGGATGATGCCCCAAGGTCATCCCGCTAATTGGCCTCCATTCCCAGGCCATGCAGGTAATTTTCAAAAACCTCCCTTACCCTGGGCTCAACCATTCAACCATACAGGGATGTTTGCACAAGGTCATCTTGCCGCTTTACTCTCACCGCCAGCTAAGGCTTTTAAATTTAATAGCAATAACTGGGGTATTTTCGGAAACTCTCCAGGATGGGGAGGACAGATAAGTCCCATGGGATGGGGGAATAACGGCGGTTACGGTCAGACAGGAATGCTTGGAAACTTACTTACAGTAGGCAAAGGCACTATGAATGGAATTGGAATGCTTAGTAGTCTAATGGGTATGGGGAAGTTCTTCTTTTAGTGAATTAGAACGAGTGGATACGTCCATAGATCAAACATGCCCATCAGTGTATTGATTATATGGTTCCAGTACTCCCTCCAAGTTCGGTTCCTCTTATGTCAAATTATAAAAACATCTATTGCCTTGTATGTGATAACTTGATATAGGTATGGTGGCATTAACAAAATGCAAAAACCGGTTCCTTTACGAAAGAACCGGTTTTTGCATTTTGTTGGAAAAGTAGTCAAATCTTTTTTTCATTATTTAACACTTTGAACACGGCCAATTTGTCCATCTTGTAGTCGAACTTTAATGCCATATGTATGTGTTTCGCTATGTGTCAAAATGTCTTTCACAACGCCACTTACAGTTTTACTATAATCATTATCCAATTGAATAACTACATGTGAACCAACTGAAATTTGTGACCTTGTTGGTTTCCCACCTGTTGCTTGTGTTGGTTTTTCTTGTTTTTGTGTTCTCTCCTGTTGTGTAGACTGCTGTTGCTGAGCTTTCTTCTCTTCTTGCTTACGTTTTTCTTCTTCTACTCTTTGTTGCTCTTCTTGTTTACGTTTTTCTTCTTCTGCTCTTTGTTGCTCTTCTTGTTTACGTTTCTCTTCTTCTGCTCTTTGTTGCTCTTCTTGCTTACCTTTTTCTTCCTCTACTACTTTTTTGTCTTCATCCACTTTTTGCTCATCTGGTGCGCCCTTTAATTTTTCTTCATTACCTTTACAAGCACTTAAAGCAATTACACATAAACTCATAAGTGCAAATAATAATAATTTCTTTGACATTTAAAAATCCTCCTATATATACATTACAAATTAATAACTTTCATAGCATAACAAAAGTATATGTATTTCTTTGTCGTAATTTGTCGTATATATGTAATTTCTACTAAAAGACTGTCTCTATAATAAAGTGAAACTTTAATCAATGGGGATTTTGTTCATCCCCCACTGATTATTAGTTGAACCAATCGGGCATTTACGGGCAATTAATCTCCCACCTAACTTCTTTGCTCCAGCCGAATTTTAAGATAGGAGTCTTACTGCCCGTTAATGCGGGATAAAAGCGAAAATTATTATATCAATTTGTGCACAGAAATTACGTTCGTTTACTAGCCGAGTGAGCTTAATTAATAAAATACAAGAAAACACCTTCATCTTATATATAAAAGGTTATCGGAATCTAACGAAGTCTATTATATGTTAAGACATTTTTAAAGAGCATAAAAAAACACCCTAAGGTGCCATACTCCAACTCGAGAATCATAGCTATGTATGGAGAAATTTAGAAAAGAGAAGTTTCTAATTATAATTTATAAAGTTATTATGCCATGTATTACATACATATTACCTTATTTACTGGAAGCTGAATCCAGTTATATCACTTTCTAATCAGTCTCGTTAAAGCCATCCCAAGAAATCCAACACCCATACCTATTAGCCATCCTGTTTGGCCATTCCCTAACATAGACCCTACTCCTCCGCCAAGAAACATGCAGCCAACAAATACTAATCCTCCAATTCCCCAATTCGGCCGTTCCATAGTTCAATCACACCCCTTCCATAAAACATATGCGATTAACTAGCCTAACTTTCTTGCATGGGATAGTTAATTATTTTGCTTATGTTTAGCACTTTCAGGGCAGTCAAAAGATGCGGAGATTGAGTCATTTGAATAAATTACAGAAGGAGAATTTCATTTTTTCATATTAAATAACTTAAGAGTGTGTTTCACAATTTATGACTAGCCCCACCGCTATCCAACTCAGATAAGAAAGCAAAAACGAAAATTATATGCATCATTGACTACTGTTAACGAGACGTTACGTTAACCCCACATGAAAACCCTATCCATCCAAATTTACACAAAGTTATCCTTGCTGATGGTACAATTAAAATCATGGAGGGATATTATGGGGATTTTTTTGTAATAACACTACTTCTTATAAACGGCACTGCAATATTCTTATTTTTCTTGTCTGTTTCACCAAAAATTAAGGCTAAAAACCTATCTTCAATAATGATCTGTTTAGGTATAAATCTAATCATAAGTCCAGCGGCTTTTCTTATAGGTGGGATAGCTGACTATGCAGGTGTGGTGGCTAATTATGGAGCTTATTTTGCGGGTGAGTCGGCAACAGCCCCTCCTCTAGTTAGTCATGCAATTTATTTTTTTGGAGGATTTCTCTTTATTCAGGGAATACCGCTGCTCATACTACTTGCAGCTTTTTGGAAGTTTGCTAGAGCAAAGAAAATAAAACAAGTATAGAAGGATGAGTGGATACTTTTTAGAGTAGGGATTCGCTTTTTTCTCGCTACCAATAATAGGAGTTCATGTCATACAATGGAGTTACTATTAGAAAACTGTGAGGATGATTACGTTGATAAAATTTGTAATTTGTTACGCTGCAAGTCTGTTTGCTTTCATTTTTGGATGGTTCTTGATTTCATATATTTCTCATCCTAGCTTTATTCACCCGAACGTTGTATTAGGATTCATTAAAACGATCATTACTTATGGTAGTATACCGGCTCTTGTAGCTTGTCTAATTGGAGAAGTGCTATACAGGAAAATCAAGCGATGTAGAGAATTTCAATTTGGAATTCCTATATTTATAGGACAAGCCGTTCTCTATACACTTATACCATTCCTTTTTCTTTTTCCTTTTAATTTTTCGCATTTCTTTGACTTCGTTGCACCTGTAATTATGGGATCCTTAGCTTTTTATTTCGTACGTCGAAAAATATAATTAACTTCACGAGTATGACAAAAAGAATCCTGATTAGTAAAACCACACTGTATAACCAAACAGAACTCAAAGAACGCATCAATTCTTGCGAAATAAACAAGAAAAAAATAAAGGCTTTGAGGAAGAAAATAAGTAATTGTGTGAAAAAAGAAAGGTACAGCTTACTGATTACTTCATAAACTCATAAAAAAAGGACCATACATATTAGACATATCTAAAATGTATGGTCCTTTTGCCATTTGAATTTCTTTTTAAACTTCTTATATTTTCTATACGAATGTCTAACGATGTTTAACATAAAATACGGTATTTTAATAGGGAAAGGCAATTTATAAATGAAAGGCAAATAAAATATAAAATATGCCTTTTCTAGGTCTCTCCACTTACTATCTTCTTTTGTTTTTAAGAAATCAGATACATCCACTACATACCCTCTTCCGTTTTCCATCATCACATTTTTCCCGTGAACGTCACAAGGAGTTAATCCTTGTTCTCTTGCATACTCTAATGCTTCATTAATATCAAGGATTACCTGCTTAGGAATTTTAATCCCCTTATGAATAGCATCGTATAAAGTAATTTCTTTTAAACGTTTCAATACTATGAAATTTTCTCCTTTATATATAAGCTTCGAATAAGAAGGATGGTTTCCAATTCTTCGGTATACTTCCGACTCTTTTTCAATTCCTTCTCCTTCTCGTGCGTAAACTTTCACTACCCAATCTTTGTATTCTTTATGCATGAATACTGCGGCATAATTACCTATCCCTAAACACTTCCAAAGTCTAGGAATATCTTTAACTACTACAGGCTCGAATTCATCCTCACTTCTAATGCTTACCTCTTTTAATAATTCGTTCTTTATCAATCCCACAAAACTGTTTATACTCATCATTTCCACTCCGGTTTTGCTAAAAGGGGTCCCACCCACATTTTAACGAAAATATACACTAAATGAATTTTATCATAAAACGAGACATCTTTTTTCTTAAAATAAAAAGATGTCTCGTTTTATTTGAACTGTTGAATACTTACTATTTATTCCACTATTCATAGCCAAAAACCTTACAACACAAAAATATTTCTAACTATTTTTACGTATTTTCATTTTTCCAGAGGCAACTGTATATGGGCTTTTCTTAGTGCAAGTTCTCTTCGTTCATTGGCCATGCCAAATCTATGTTTGTTCATTGCATAAGCATAACTTAGCTTTTCATCTGGATCAGCAAAACAGAATGATCCTCGGTGCTGTACAAAACGTTCTGGGGGTAGTATGAGCTTTTAACTTGATGAGTATGGGTTATATACCCTATCTATACAAGTATTGTCTACATAACACATTATTATCGGTAGCAAGGACAAGAAGGCCTCTTCCCTTTACAACGGAACCTCCTTTCTTTGTTCTATCGATCTATGTATTTTTTTATACATTCCTATCCCGGCACGGTTTTAGGATTCTTTTTGTTGTTAGATAAATAAAAAACTATCTTGCATCCTCCTAGGTGTAACTATATATGAACAGTACTTATTTGAACTTTCTCAATGACCAACATTACTTAACATAGTAAAATAGTATTCGGATGGAAATCCAATGTTATTAAAATTAAAGTGGTTATCAAGTCGGAGGAAGGCACCTTAAGGTGTCTTTTCTTTTTAAAATATATAAGCGAAGCGCAACTCTCCCTTCCCTCATGCCTCCTTACAGGGAGAATGATAAAGCTTTTTTTATTTACCCAATTACCGAGCTCTCAAATGTTTTAGCTAGTTACAATACATGTATTGCTTCAATAACATATAATCATTTTTAAGAATGTCATTGAAATATACCAATAGATGTTAGTGCAGTAAAATAAATTATGTTATGATGTGAGCAAATATAAAGCTATCTAACGGAGGGATTCATATGCCGCATGTTGTATTTCGTGGAATTACTACTGAACAATTAAAACGCATAAGCAAGCCATTAGTAGAAGAGCTCGCAGAGATTTGTGAGTGTGGTACGGATAATTTTACGTTGGAACTACCAAGTTCTACATTTGTATTCAATGGAGAAGAAATAGAAGCGTTTCCTCTTATTGAAGTGAAATGGTTCGAGCGCGGACAGGAAATTCGTGATCGATTTGCCAAGGCCATTACTACATATGTAATGGATTTTGGACTTCCAGAAGTAGAGGTTGTATTTACGGTTTTCACAGAATCAGCGTATTATATTAACGGGAAACATTGTGCAAGTTAGAACTATTTGAAAGATTGTTGTACGTTTTATAAGGGGTAGAGCCATATTGCCATCAAGCTAAAAAAAGCGAATATCCAAACACAAAAAATGAACTCTCTTCTCATAAACAACTAACTGTGAAGAGATAAATTTTTTGTTTGGGGGATATCAAAATATTAGCTTGATAGGTATGGGTACCGCCAGTATTTCTAAAAAAACACGCTAAGCACATTTCAATACAAAAAAGCCGAGTTTTATCCCACTAAGGATAAAATTCGGCTAATTGTAATTTCCATTGAAGGACTCGTTATATAAACTCGCCATTTTCATAGAAAAATATAACTTTAGCTAATGCATCGGCCTCACTCTTACCTAATTGTTAATTAACATACACATGTCGTTTAAATTGTCCTTTTTATATAAACCAGTCATTTTCCACATTTCTTTTTACATATATTTTTTAAAAGAAGGTTTCCATTCTGATAAATCCTTATAAACAAACGTTATGTTGTTACATATTTCCTCTGCAACTTCGTACATATGTTTTATATCATTAGCCGTAAATAATATAGACCCTTTGCGTTGCGTGCTATCTACAATAGTTGGTATGGTGTCGCCCTCTTTTACTACTAGATCAATTAATACTACCTCGGATATGTTAGTTAATCCTTTATACTTGATTTCTTTTAAGCAACCTGGTTTTGGAATCAAGCTTAAAGACATAGCTTGACATTTTGAAGGTAGACATCTAAATTCATCTATAGTCTCAGTAGCTAGCGTATCATAATAGTATCCAAATTGAGATATGCCAGTTGTTAGTTCCACCATCTTCCAGATGTTGCCACCACCTATTCTAACTTGAGACTCTATAATTATTGGTTTATTGTGTTTGTCTATCTTTATTTCTGTATGAGTAATGCCATTTTCCATTTGCATATCGTCCAAAAATAACATTACTTTCTCCATAATGAATTGTTTTTGAGATTCATCTATAGGTGCCGGCATAATCGTATAGTTTATTATAAATGTATCTTCTTTAAATACTTCAGCTGATATAGCAAGTATAGAATGTTTTTTGTTATAAGAAACGGTTTCAACCGTATAAACTATATCACCTGCAATATACTCTTCCACTAAAACAGGTAGTTGAATACCATTTTCTTCAATAAATACCCCTACGTCATCTCCCGAGTTTAGCTTACATACTCCTTTACCCCCTGCCCCAATCGGCGGCTTTATTATAACACTATCTTTTTTATTCAAAAATTCATTAATGTCTTCAGTATTATTACAAACTGTCGAATCTATCGAAAAGTCTTTACCTGCTAGAATTTCACGCATCATGTCTTTATTACGAGTTATCATATTAGCATTGTAAGAAGGTCCTTTAACATTAAAAATCTTTGCAATTATACAAGCCGTATCTAATGCTGTTTCGTTGAAAGATACAACCACATCAAAAGGTTTCTCTTTAAATAATTCTTCAGCATAGTATATAGACAAGGGTATGTTTGTTGTGTCTATTTCTTTTTTATAGAAACATTTTTCTAAGATAACTCCATCAAAATATATGTGTCTAGCGTAAGACCCTATATAGGAAACAGTGTACCCACTGTCTAATGCATCTTGTATAGGTTTTGTCCATCCCCCTATAAATAAAATGTGTGGTTTATTTTCTATGTCAGTTCCTTTTAATACCTTATGCATCATAATCATCCCCTCTAAAATGAACTCGTATATTCAATGTCAGTTCCTTTTGATACACCTCGTCTTAACAACGCCACTAAACACAATGTTGTTCCGAAACCTCCTATAAATAACGTAGTTTGAAGCCCGAATATAGAAATTAAAAATGCACTAGCAAAACTTCCCAATGCCCAAGCTCCCCAATTAAGCGTGCGCTGTACAGCATTTACTCGGCCAAGCATGTGATTTGGTGAGGCAAGTTGTCGTATAGTTGCGGCGTAAGGGCCAAATACACCTTCTCCCATACCATGTATGATACTTGCGGCTACTATACCGTAAACTGTTCCCATATATCCCATTATCGGTATAAAAGCCAAACCGGTAACTGATACAGTAGCGCTATAAATAAGCATTTTTGTATTATTAATTCGTTGACTCTTTTTCATGAGAACCGTATTACCTATTAAAAACCCTACCGCTGCTGAACCTACAACAAATCCTATTTCAATTTCAGATAGCCCCATTACCTTATAAAGGAATATTACTAAAATGCTATTTAGTATGTATTTAAAAAAACCGTAAACAGCACCACATGTCACAATTGGCTCTAATACAGGGTGTTTTTTGAAATATATCAAACCCTCATATATGTTTTCGTATATGGATTTTAAATTTACATCTTTTAAAGAACCCTCTGTATGCGGTTTAAACTTTGAAATAAATAATACAAACATAAAACAAACAAAATACGTTACTGCGTCAACAGTAAACGATCCTGTTAATCCGACTAGAGTAATGACGATTCCAGCTAGCATAGGACCAATTACTATAGAAAGAGACTCCGAAAGTGCTAGTTGAGCATTTCCTTTTTTTAAGTTTTCTTTATCTGTTACGATTTCCGGTAAGAAAGAAGGAATGGCAATGTTGTAAAACGTGGTGAATATTCCATTTAAAAACATGATAAACACCAATAAAGGGAACGTTATTATATTTGTTACAGTAAGTATGAATACTGATAAAAACAATATGCCTTGACATATACTACAAATTAGCAAAACATTTTTCCTATGAAAAATGTCTATTAAAGCACCGGCTACTAACCCAAAAATTAGGTAAGGGACGAATATAACCCCACGAAGCATAGCAGCATTTGCTTCACTTGTTTGTAACACCTCTAATGCAAAAAGTGGCAAAGCTACTATTGTAAACTGAGTACCTAACAAACTTATAGACTGTCCTAGCCAAAGCTTGTGAAAATTAAAATGTTTGCTACCTTTCATAATATCCCCCCGTTAAATCCATCTTTATAAATTATCAAGTTTACGATATAAGTCAGAGCGGGCAACACCTATCTTTCAACTAATATCTGTACCACATAAAAATTCGAAACCTGCTATACAAGCGAGTTTAGTTTCAAAATGAAAACTTGATGTTTAAAAATTACCTGGCTAATGAAAAGCTCACCTTCCGAAAGATACTTCCGCATTCATTTATAAATCAATTGATATACGGATTGAATTTGCTTGTAAGAATCAGTTTATTAATTAGTTTGTTTCGAATTCATTTTCCGATTGTATGTCACTTTGCATCACCTCCAGCATCAGTATAACCTTGAAGGCACGCTGTTGTACGCATTTTGGAATGTAATAGCAAGATAACGAAGCTACGATGACGAACTGAATGGATTTAACCTTGTTATTGGAGGACACATATATACATGACAATTGATTAAAATACATCAAGCCCTATGAGATAAATTTTTAGATAAACCAAAATAACAAGCAAAAAGCCCCTTCAAATTTTGAAGTGAACCCGAATAGTGGTACATGAAAAAAACACCTCCTGAATTCGCATACTAAGTATGCAAATTCAATGGAGGTGTTTTTCGTTTGAAGACAAGAGTTCATTACCCAGAAGAAACAAAGTGGAAAGTGATTGAAATGAAGAAAGACGGCTATTCAAATCGTATAATTATGGAGAAACTCGGAATTAAAAATGTTTCCCAAATTAAGACATGGATGAAATGGTATCGTACAGATCAAACGTATCGTTTTCAACAACCTGTAGGAAAACAATATTCTTATGGAAAAGGACCAAAAGAGCTCAGTGAATTAGAACAGCTACGTTTAGAAAATAAACATCTAAAAACAAAATTACTTGTATGGGGAAAGTATCTGGAAATCGAAAGGGGCTGAAACCAGAAACTGTAGTTACTTTATGGGAAAATGTAAAAACAAAAATAACGGTAAAAGAATTGTGTAACGTATTAGAATTACCCCGTTCCACATTTTATCGTTGGTTACAACGAACGGAAGATTTGAAAGATGGTATAGAAGAGAAAATAAAGGACGTTTGTCTTAGGCATAAATTCCGGTATGGATATCGAAGAGTGACCGCTACTCTTCGTAAAATGGGACTGTGTGTCAATCATAAAAAAGTATTACGAATCATGAGACAAAATCACATTCTTTCAAAAGTACGTCGAAAGAAAAAGAAATATATCAATGGTGCGGAGCCAATGGTAGCCCCTCATCGATTGGAGCGCCAATTCGATGCATCCAGACCAAATGAAAAATGGTTTACGGATGTGACGTATCTCTTATTTGGAGAGCGTACTTTGTATTTATCAACGATTATGGATGCCTTTAATCGTGAAATTATTAGTTGTGTCATCAGCGAATCACAAACACTGACATTAGCGATGAAGACATTAAAACAAGCAATGAGAGGGCGAAAAGTAAAAGATGTCCTTCTTCACTCAGATCAAGGAAGTATTTATACAGCAAAAGAATTTCAAGCGTATGCCAAAGAAAACGGCATTATCACCAGCATGTCCCGGAGAGGAAATTGCCATGATAATGCCGTCATGGAAAGCTTCTTTGGTCATTTAAAAAGTGAAGCTTTCTATTCACAAAAGATAACAAAAGTATCCAACGCAACTGTGCGAAAGATTGTGCTAGAATACATTCATTACTACAATTGTGTGCGAATTCAAGAAAAATTAAACCACCTATCCCCTAAAAAATTTAGGGAACAAGTGGTTTAGGTGTTTTGATTGGTGTCCCGTTTTCGGGGGTCACTTCATTTGAAGGGGCTTTTTAATATATAGAAATTAACTTAAATTAAAAATAACATCTCTTAAAAGGGGGGCATTTTTTTATTATTCATGTTTATTGAGGAGCCTTCGTTTGAAGCAACTTTAACCCCATGCTAATAAAAATCAGTCCTGTTACTTTATTTAGAATCATTCCTACCTTTTGATTTCCTCTTAATTTTTTGGTGACATAGGAAGAGAAATAAGCAACAAATAAACACCACAATAGTCCAGTTACTGTAAAAGTAATTCCTAAAATGATAAAAGGTATAGGACCTGAAGCCCTTGTATCTATAAACTGCGGCAGAAATGCAATAAAGAATAAAGAGACTTTTGGGTTCGTAAGACTTGTTAAGAGTCCTTGTAAATATATCTTTCTTTTGATTTACAACCGATAAAACTGATGTGGTATACCATTCGTATCACGGAGCCAAAACTCACTATTGAATAAGTAAAGCCCCAGAAATCCAAAGATCTCTGGGGCTTCCTTATATATTTAGCTCTTTTTGCTTTTTGTTTTGTTTATATCTATACAGCAATTTTCGGCTTATTAGAGAAATCACTAATAAAGTCAGTATCAATACGACAAGTTGCATCCATGATAAATCAAAATATTTAGCACCTGTAACGATTAAAAGTGTAGAAATCGTTCCTTTTACAATGAAAAAAATAATAATCCATAATCCGCCTTTTTTCCAGTTCATTTTATATTACCCTTTCCTACTTTTAAATTCTTGAAAAAATTAGTGATAGTTTTTGAATGTGACACCTTAATAAAAATCTATTATATTAGTAAACTTTTTCACGAAAATCATATCTATTTATATACGACGATTCCATCATAAATGAAAATGATATTCAGTGTCAATTTTATTGACTATTTGAAAACCTGTTTCTTCATCTGAATCTCTCTCCACTTTGCTTCTTATAAGCAATGAACTCTTGTCTTCAAACAAAAACACCTCCATTGCATTTGCACACTTAGTATGCGAATGCAAGAGGTGTTTTTTCATGGACCATTAGGTAAAATTTCCTGCTTTGTTTACTCGTTTAAGTTTTTAATGCGCAATTATATTCTAGTACACGATAACTGGATCATACGTGTTCAAACTATCATACACAGTTTTTGCAACGTTAGGAAGAAGATTTACACACCCGCCTGATCCTCCTGTTAAATAAGCATTACTTCCCCAGTCTTTTCGCCAGCCGGCATCGTGGAATCCTTGACCGCTATTTGTGAATGGAACCCAGTAATCTACTTTCACTGCATAATCAGCTTTCCCTACTGCGCTGCCTCTTAGCGTATATGGTGTTCGTTTGTATAGAACGTACCACACACCTGGTGATGTATCTTCACCTGTGCTATGTTTACCCGTTACTACATTTGTTGTGACGACTAATTTCCCATCTTTGTAAATCCAAATTTGTTGATCTGCAATGGAAACTTCTGCATATGTGTCTCCAATACCATTATTCGATGTTGTTTTATAACCGATCCCTTCCTTCTCCCAACCATTTCCGTGAATATTAGAAGCAGAAAGTGATTTTTCACCTTTCTCAAAGGCTTGTTGAACTTGTTTTGTCTCTTTTTCCACATCTAGTGCCCAGCCGTATCCTTGACCTTTTACTGATATAACCGAACCAGAATGTGTTTTAAAAGCGAAGTCTTTATGTAATGTAGATTTAGCGTTATTAATTTCAGCAATCTTATTCTTAATTTCGCTCGCATCGATTGTCACCTTCATATCTTTTGACATAGACGCGTTTTGAATTAAATCTTTCGCTTTTAACGAATACACTTCATCCTGCACTTTATAATCAACAGACTGCGTAAGAAGATTTTGTAATGCTTTCTCTTCTTTTTTAATAATCGGATCGTCTTCTTTAATAGGCTGTATGTATGCAGACTTTAGATGGATTTCGCTTTTATGTTTCTGCTTATCGTAATCTTTTAGTAAACTCGCAACGTCATACTGTTTTCCATCAACACTCTTCGAAATTACAACTTTTCCTTGTTCAAGCTTCGCCATAGCATCTTGAGGTGCTTTTAATTTTTCATTCATGGAAACAAGCTTTTCTTCTACAAGTTTTTTCATCGTTTCACTACGATACTGATCCGCTTCTTTCGGTAACAATGAATAATCTTTTTCCTTTGAAGAAGGGAAAAATGTCCACTGGCTTTTTAATAGTTTCTTAACTTGCGGCAAATCTTTTTCCGTCAGTTCCGTCTTTGTCTCTTTTTCATCTAAAATTTGTTCTTTATCAATATAGACTTTGTTTGCTAATCCAGATGTTTTTAATTTCTGTATTGCCTGATCAGCGCTCAAACCACCGACTTTTGTATCATTAATCGTAACATTAGAATTGAAGTGAGTTGCCTGATAATAGCTCATTCCCCCAAGGAGAAGTGCAAGTACACCGCCACCTGCTGCGATAAGCTTCCAATTTGGAAAACGTTTTTTGGATCTTACCCGTTTTTTCTCAACTTCTTCAACAGATTCATTTACTGTATTGTTGTTCATCAATCTTTCCCCCGTATACATTAACGTCAATTGATTTTAAACCAAAACCATTGAATAGTGTACCTTATTTTCCCTGAAATTTCATTGTTTTTAACTAGGATTTATCTCATTTAATCGTTAAAAGTTAGATTTTTTATAGAAAGATATATAAATGTGGTAGATAAAGTGGAAAAGGAACCACATCAATCAAGCTATTACAGGCCCCTAGCATTCCCTGAATTTTGAAGAGTGGTACTCTCCATGAACTTTAACTTAGTGAAATAAATGTTAGTAGGTTCAAGTTAGAGAACAGCACCTTAGCATGTCTTCTATTTATAAAAAATATCCACAAAAAAGGGTCTACATGTAGACTCTTTTTTGTGAACATTTTAATATCGTATTTTTATAAACATAGAATTCCCTATGCTTTTCGCTTTTCACCAAAGTTCACAACATCTACTATTAGGCTAACTCATTTCACCTTATGACCTTTTATCATCAACAATTTTAAAATTCTTTAAACTATTATATACGTTTGTACCACGCTTTATTGATACGTTCAACCTTTACAGGTGTTGAAGTTTTTGACTCATTCTTTGTTATAACCCTATTATTAGAACATCCTGCAATAGTAAGGCAGCATGTAACCAATAAAACCAATAATATAAATTTATTCAAATAGCCACTCCTATATAAGCAAAATATTATATTGAGAAAATTAAACATACCATCGAATCTTTGTAAAAACAATATATTTACTAGTTTTATTTTCATTAGCGGATTAATGGACGCTTTAAGGTCTTTTTTTGCATTTATAAGGGTAAAACTTCACGTTCATCAAGTCAAGGTTCAATTTCTGTTTAATTCGCTCTCAGAGTTTATTCCAAAATAAAAGATGGCTATTTTTCTTGAAAACTAAGTATCTTCCAAAACAAAAAACTGTAGACTCCATATACATTTATTCAACTAACTTCTCCCCTGTAACAATCTGAAACAACGTGGCTGCATTTTCCCCTTCTAATTGAACATACTGACTATTCCCCGCTATGATTTCTATTTTATCCTTATTAGGACTTATCCAAATTTGATATAACACAGCTTTTGCCTCTATTTTCGGATTTTTAAATTGAAAAATAAAGTGATAATCAGCTGGACGAGACATTTCCAATTTTTTATTTTCAAAATGAGCATCATTTAATATTTTCTTTACTTGCCGAACTTGCTTATTATCTGTAACTACCTTCAAATCTTCATATGTATCATTAACACGTTTTTGCACTTTGATTGTTTGATCTTCATTTCCTATTATATTCGAACAGCCCGTTACTATGAATATAACTATAGTAATAAAAACTACAGATACATTTCTATCCTTCATATTCATCTACCTCATTTCATAAAAATTTAGATGATTGTAAAATAAAGGTAATTAATTTATAGTTAAAAATATAAAGAATATAAGGAAAGGAGTATGATCCATGCAGTTAAAAACATACACTTGGAAAAGTTATATGTTTCTTATTGTAAGTATATTCGTTACTATTAATCTCTTTCTCTTCACACCTATTTTAGACAGAGTTGGAGTAGAATATGTCGTGCCTTTTGCCTACTTCATATTAGCTTCCACTGTAATAGCAATCCTATTAGCGGTTATATCTTTTTGCAGTCGAAACGAAAAGAAAATTTTAGCGATTATCGGTTTATGCTTTACTCTATTTAATACAGCAATTATTGTATTTTTCCTTTGGTTCGGTTACCACTTCACTTAAGTGAAGTATAAATAAACTCCATAAGCCACAAATAAAATGAATAGAATCGAAATGCTGAGTACTGTATATATGATCCATTTTAAATTTGAACTCATATACTCCCCCTCCCACACTGTAATAATTCCAGTATATAACAAAAAGCATTGGATACCCAATGCTTTTTCATACTTACGCAAATAAAGACGTATTCGCATATAAAGCTGGTGAACCACCTGAATGTACGAATAAAATGTTGTCTTCTTTTTTAAATGTACCTTTTCTAATTAAGTCGATTAATCCCGCTACTGCTTTACCTGTGTACACTGGATCAAGTAAAATACCTTCAGTTTTTGCTAACAGCTGCACTGCTTCCACCATTTCTGGCGTTGGTAACGCGTAACCTGGTCCTACATATTCATCAAAGCATGTAACAGCTTCGCGCGGGATAAAGTTTGGAATACCAACGTGAGCTGAAGTTTCATCTACAAGTTTTGCTACTTTCTCTTCTTGCTCTGCTTTTCCTCTACTTACGTTAATTCCGATTACTGGGATGTTACTTTGTGTTCCAGCAAAACCTGTAATTAAACCAGCGTGCATGCCGCCGCTACCGCTTACGCAAACGACTGAACTGAAATCAATTCCTTGGTCAAATGATTGCGCCATAATTTCTTGCGCACAAGCAACGTATCCCATTGCGCCAGTAGGATTTGATCCACCAACTGGTATTACATATGGTGTACTACCTTTTTCACTAACTTCTTTCGCGACTTTATGCATCTCTTCCATAAGATCTGCTCCGTTTCGTACAACAATGACATTTTCAGCACCTAATAAATGATATAAGAAATAGTTTCCGTTAAAGTCTGGCTTCTCTTCTGGCTCAAGCCCTTCTTCCAATACAAGAATACATTTCATTTTTTCTTTTACCGCAGCTGCAAGTGTTAGGCGGCAATGATTTGATTGAATGCCGCCAGCTGTAATTAACGTATCTGCACCCTTTGCCTGCGCATCCGCAACTAGAAACTCTAACTTTCTCGTCTTATTACCACCAGCTGTTAAACCAAGTAAATCATCTCGTTTAAAATAAATAGTCGGCCCACCAAGTGCCTCAGAAAAATTGTTTAATTTTTCAATTGGTGTATATGACTCTGTATATTTTTTTCTCGGGAATTTAGCTAAATTCATGAATAACGCTCCTTTTGTACTTCTTTCACAATGTATGTAACGATACTATTATTACATGTAAAAATGATGAAGTCATCTTTCTGGGGTAAAAATATGTTGGAATTCGGTTTTGGCGAATGGAATTGCATTAAAGGTTTTATCTTCAATACGGTACATGAAATTTATATCGACGATTTTTCAAATATATCGTTCATAACTTGAAATATATCAACGATTTTTTCAATATATCGACGATTCGACATGAGATATCGACTTATCGACAAAAAATGACAAAAAAAGAGCCCACTCTTTAAAAAGTAGGCCCTCTTCCAATCACTTATTTGCAGAAAATCGAAGTAGCTGTGTTAATCCTGGTTCTAAATTCATTTCGCCTTTATGGCGTACATATACACCCTTGTTCCCATCAAATTTCGGAGGATTCCCTAGATTATACGTCAGCCACTCGTTCGTTCCTTCTACAGAGTACTCCATATACTCCGTTGCACCGACGATTACGTTTTTACTATCATCAGCGGTTACATTTGGTGCCATTTGTGCGACTTTCGCATCACTAATTAATAGCTTCTTTATATCCTTATCACGTTTATAATCGTAAGCTGTTACGATCACATCATTACCATATGCTTTCACTTGCAATCCTTGTTTAAATGAATAGCCATCAGGAGCAGTCTTCTCTCCTCCATTTGGTCCAGCCGACATCCAGCCCGTTTCAATCCCACCCGTATTTACCACAGTAAATCCTTTTTTATCTCCGCCTGCAATTTTCTTTTTACCAGCCCAGTCTGGCAAGTTTAAATCCCAATGTGTATGACTCGTGAAGAAAACGACCTGTGGATAGTCTTTTAATATATCGTACAACTTATCGACGTTTAAATAATCTTGTAAATACGGCGATTGCCTTGATCCAGATACTGTATCAGGTAAAACGTGATGAGAGAAAATGAAGATTGGCTTATTTTTATCTTTTTGACTGTACTCTTCTAAATTTTGTTTTAACCAACCTAGTTGCTCATCACTCATATATACTTCGTCCCACATTTTTGAATCGTGGTATTTCATATATTTTTCAGTTCCTAAAAATAGAAGCGGATAACCGTCTAATTCTTTTTTATGATATACCTTTTCTTGTCCACTAAATTTCAGATAGCGGTTAAATACAGTTTCCTCAGTTACACCATTTGGCCATGTATTTTGAGAAAGTTTCCCATCAGCCGTCCATTTACCAGCATAAAACTCATGATTCCCAACAGTTGACCATACATTCTCGGGATGCTTATTTTTATTTAACACACGCTTCACATCATCATATTGAGACTGTTGTCCAGTTGGCGTTATATCCCCATTCATAATAAGCGCTCTAGAAAGTGGCGTCACTTTGTTCATATCTTTTAATACGTGATCAAAATCTCCTAAATCACCTTGAATGTCACTAATAACGTTAAAAGTTGTAGCTGACTTTCGAACTTGCTCTTTCCCTTCCGCATGTGCTGAAAACGTCGGTAATAATGCCGTCATAACCACTAACGAAGCAACTGTCTTTTTCATACAAATTCTCCCCCTAATAATAGAATGTACAAACTGACATGTTCTGCTTTCTCTTAGGTGCTTGTCCAATTCACATTATAGGGAGGCATTGTAAAGATAGATGGAGTTAAAAGTTAAGTGTTTTTTAAGAGATTTTGTCGTTTTCACACGCCCCATTCAACAATTAACACTAATTTTTCTATTAACCTACTAATATTAACTGAATGTAAATTTATACGATAAATCACTTCGTTTAATATGTTGTGTTTTAATTTCCTTTACACAATTTCAATAAAGTACTTTACCATTTTAAATTCTCTTCATTAATCCTCAATTTCTATTCCAGCTTGTTTAAATGGTTCTAATACTTTTGGGTAACACATTGAAATATATTCCACTGTTTTTAAATTTTTTAGATTTTGAAATCCTTCAACAGATATAACATCAAATAAACTGTCTTCACCGTCCCAATCAGGCTTTAAAATATGATAAATTTCATTCCCACCATCAAAGCAAAGGGATTCAATCTTTTCCAAATCACTTATTTCCAAAGTTAACTCTTCTAAAAAATCTCTGATTTCAACAATTGGTCCAGCTCCTGCATACCATTCGAAATTATTCGTATACTTATCTATTAAGTCTTTCAATTCCTTTTGAAATAGTGGCTCTTTATCTAATAAAGCTTCAATTACCACTAATTTAAAGTTAAAATCCTGAAACATTTCACTCTTTCCCATTTTAAATTCCTCCAATGTTATAACATCCTTATCCAAATTGTTACAAGTAAAACATATCCAATTGCAGCTTCTTTATTTCTTTCAATATCACATTAAAAAGGGATATGCTTAATTGCATGTCCACAATCGAGGTTAATTTCTAAAATATGCGTTATTAAAATCATTATATAACATAATTGTTATTTTTATTGAATATTCTGTTCATTTACATAAATACACCCCACATTCTTCCTGATATTTATTTAGATGTAGCAACTTATGTAGCAATATACCTATCATTATCTTTTTCAATAAATCCCATCCTTTTGTTTTCCACAAAAAAAGACACAGAGATCGCTCACCATGCCTACTAATCCCCTACTTCTTCACCGCATGCACATAATGCACCGTCTCGAAAGCTTTTAAATAATCGTTTCGTCCTTCAAAATATAATTTATTTATGTCTTCTGGCGATAAATGTTCATAAATGAGTAAGCCCGCCTTTTCTAACAGTGCTTCCATTTCAGTGTAAGAAAAACATGATTTCATCGGTTCCCCGCCTACCGCAGCCATTTTCACCATATTTTCCACTCGATTGGACAGTCCTTTTTCCGTAAAGAGGTTTTCATCGGGATAATCGAAAACGATAGAGCTCCCTTCTGGAACCATTTCAAATAGACATTCTATTAAACTAGAAAGTTCCTCTTTCGTTAAATAGTACGTAACACCTAAAAGGCTAAAGAAAGTCTTTTTATTTTCAAATCCTTCATTCCTTAACTGTTCATAGGAAAATCCTTTCGTAAAATCCATTGAAACAAAATGAAGGTGATTTGGAACTTCAAGTTCCGCTTCTTTTATTCTTTCCTTCTTAAACTTTTGCGTAGAAGGATGATCCACTTCAAATACTTCTATTTTATTTTCTAATTCTCGGTGTCTAAAACTAAATGTATCTAATCCCGCACCGAGTATAACGTATTGTTTCGTTCCCAGCGTAATCTCGTGTAGTAATACTCTTTCACAATATGCCGCACGTGCTAAAGGTGTTGGTGATAATTGAACTTGTGTAATCCATTTTAATATTTCTTGTGGATTATCTTGAAACTGCTTTGCAATGTCTGTATTGAAAAAATGTATTCCTTGAACCATGTTCATTTCAATGTCGTTACGTTCTTTTTGAGAAATGAACTCTTTAGCTACATAATCATCAAAGATTTTAGGATTATCAAATTCACTATGATATGCCCTTCCGAAAGCTGATACTAACGACGTTACACTTGATTCACCTTTTTTCACGCACATACACTCCTTCATTTTCACAATAAAAATAGGGTTCCCCTGGCCAGGAGAACCCTATTATACACTTTATTTTTATATTGGTAAATTATAGCATAAATAAGTTTTTTTGTCAAGTTTCCAGCCTACTATCACTTCGGCGCTTTGTATATTCTCTAGCAGGAAAATTGTCAATTTACACCGAATCCCCAAATTATAACAATACACATGGAGGTCAATATGAAACGATTCGTCATTATTACAGTAGGAAAAACGCACAGCGGTAAAACTACATTTGCAAAAGCTTTAGAAAAAGAGTTACCCCACTCTTTCGTTATGGATCAAGATAACCAAGCTGAATTTATTAACACGCATTATGAAAAATTACAACCAGCTGAAGGCGCTAATACATTTAAGCACGGTCTTTCTAAATTCATTGTTGATTATGCGAAAGAACATACAAATTTACACCTTATTATTAGTAACTCCAATCGCAGTAAAAATGGAAGGTTATATTTACTAAACGAATTATTTCCACAAAATGAATATGTACGCATACTCGTTCACTTTGAAATTCCAGATGATGTACTTTACGAAAGAGTGGCTCGAAGCACACGAAGTACGAATATTTTTAGAGGTAGTTATTCTAGTTTCAAAGAAGTTCTGAATCGCCAACAGGCTGAGTCACTTCACGAAGATGTTGTAGATCCTATAGAAAACGAGGCTGATTATTTGTTTGTTATCCGCAATAATAAAGATGTAAACTTTACTATTGAAGAAATTGTTCATCTAGCTAAAGATTTGTCCCCTACCCAAAAATAAAAGATTATAAAAATTACATAATCATAGATTATTATGCAAATCCTTCCTCTAAGCGCCTAACATAGTATATAATGATAAGATAATCTACTTCTATATGCTCATTTTTACACAAAACAGTTCATGCATATGAAAGAAAAGAGGTACAAAAATATGAAAACAAAACAAACAATCGCTGCGTCTACACTAGCTTTAGCAATGATTGCTGGCGCAAACTCTGCTCATGCGGAAGTAACTGATGCTACTCCTCAGCAAAGTACGGGAGATCGATTAGCTGAAATTAAGCAACATAAACAAGAGTTAGATGCGAAATTGCAGCAACACAAAGAAAACGTGGATCAAACATTAAATGAACTTAACAAAGTTAAGGAAAATGTTGATACGAAGGTTAATGAACTACATGAACGCAAACAAGTTGCCGATGAAAAAATTAACGAGATTAAACAACATAAACAAGAATTAGATACAAAACTTCAGCAAGACAAGCAAATCGCCGAAGATAAAATCGCTGAAATAAAAGAGCATAAAAAACAAGTAGAAGATAAAGTTGCTGAAGTGAAAGAGCATAAGCAAAATATCGATAATAAGGTTAATGAGATTAAAGAACATAAACAAACTGTCGATGAAAAAGTGAATGAAATGAAGCAACATAAAGAGAACATCGATCAAAAGGTTAATGAACTTAAAGAAGTAAAAAAACAAGTAGATGACAAATTAGCTGAGTTAAAGAAAGCGAAACAAACTGCTGAGGACAAACTTGCTGAGCTAAAAGAAAACAAACCGAATACTGGTAACACGTTAGAGGAACTTAAGAAAATTAAAGGCAATTTAGATAGCCTTTCCGCTAACTTAGAACTAGCTAAACAAGATGTGAAAAATAAACTAGCTGAATTACAAAAAGCTAGAGAAGATTTACTAAATAAAATTAACGAAATTAAACAAACGAAACAAACTGTTTCAGACGATTTAACAAAGAAAAAACAAGACTTAGATATTAAAATCAACGACTTTAAACATACTGAGAAAAAAATTGAGGACAAATTAGCTGAGGTACATACTACGAAGCAAAATGTAGATAACAAAATTAATGAAGTATCTCAATCAAAACAAACAGAAACAAAGACTGGTACTACGAACACAAACAATAACGCTAGAGAACTTCCTAACGCTGGTAGTGAGCAATCAAATAATATGGCTTTAGGTATGTTATCTGTATTAGGCGGCGTTTTATTAGTAACTCGCAATAAAATTAAAACGTTATTCTCAAAATAAAGCCATTATACTTATTAGAAACAATTATACAAAGGCCAACCGCATGTACGGTTGGCCCTTTTCTTTATATTAACTTTCCATCTCTTAGCGTCAATATACGATCACATACATCAAGCATTCTTTCATCATGTGTAATCATAATGGCTGCTTTTTGGCTCTCTTTCACTTCACGTTTCATCATTTCAACAACTTCACGTGCGCGTTTTGAGTCTAAGCTTGCCGTTGGCTCATCTGCTAATATTAAATCTGGGTTGTTCATGAATGCACGAGCGATTGCTACCCTTTGTTTTTCCCCACCAGATAGTTGATTTGGATAATGATTTTTTCTTTCTCCTAATCCAAATGCCGCTAATAAATGATCCGCACGCTTTTCTGATTCTTGTTTACTTTCTTTTTTTAACTTCGCAATGTAAAGTAATTGTTCTTTTACATTTAAATATGGAACAAGATTTGCGAACTGGAAAATGAAACCGATTTTTTTCAAACGAATGTCTGTCATTTCCTTTTCGGATAACTGTGTAATATTTTGCTCACGAATGTAAATATCCCCTTTTGACGGTGATAATAATGCACCCGCGATTGATAATAACGTACTTTTCCCTGATCCAGAAGGACCGACGATTCCGATAAATTCTCCGGCTTTTACATCAAGCGATATCGGATGAAGGGCTGTTACTTCCGTATCCCCTTCTCCGTACACTTTACTTACTTTGTCTAGTTTTAATAATGAAGTCATTACATCCCGCCTCCAATTGCTTCTAGCGCATCAACTTTTAATACTTGATATAACGAAATAAGTGTTCCTAAAATACTAATGACGATAAAGATTGCTGCATATTGTGCAATCATCGGTGTTGTTAATAAGAACGGCATACCTGCTGGTAAAATTGTTTCTAATCCTTGTACAAGAACAATACTAATTACCATCGCAACGATTGATAAGAATAACGCCTGTACGACTAAACTATTTGCTAAATACGAGTTCTTCGTACCAATTGCTTTTAATACGCCTAATTGCTGTGTTTTTTGCAGTGTAATAACGTAGAAGAATACTCCGATTAATAGCGCAGCGATAACAAGTAAGAATGCAATGATCATCGTTAATGTTCCTTGCTCTTCTTTAAACCCTGGAATACTTTGCAGCACTTCTTTTTTGTCAATTACGTGTGCATTTTTAATCTCTTTATCTGCATTAAGTGCAATTGCACTATAATCTTTTTGGTTTGGTTGTGAAATAGCGCCCCATACGTCTTCATTTACATAAACGACTGGTGTATGGCTAAACATTTGATCTTTCGTAAATCCAACGATTGTAAATTCCTTCTTTGAAACAGGATCAATAATTGTATCTCCAATATCGATTCCTTTTTCTTTAATGGATTCATCAGCAACCATCTCGTTGTTTGCTGTGCCTAATTTCTCACCTTTTACAATGTTCGGTTCTAAAAATGAATCACGTTCACTTGAGAAAATCGCAACATCCACTTTTTTCGAACTACCTTTCTTTTCATACGTTGAAACTTTCACACGAAACGGAACAGCCTCTTTCTCGCCTACTTGATTTACTACGTTATCTACATCGTCTTTCTTAATTTGTGAACGAAGTAATTTATTTTCCGCATCATCTGCTAAAACGAACTTATTTGCCTCCATATTTTGAATCGATGAAGCATTATCATATGATAATCCATTTGCTAATCCTGAAATAACAAGAACTAAAAATGATAATAACACCATAATCAATCCGATTAATCCGTATCTTAATTTTGATTGTTTTAATTCACGCAGAGCTAAAAACATTTCGCTCGCTCCTTCCTCTTTCTTTCTATGCACTTATCATAAAAAAGAAATATGAACGGAATATGAACAGAAGATTACAGAAAGTAAGATTTAATTTTCAGAAAGTATTGAAAATAATCGAAATCCTTGATACAATTCAGTCAAATAATCTTGACCGAGTAATTTCATTTAAGGAGTTGATCATTTTGAAGCCCATGTTCACACTTACTACTTATAGCCAACTAAAAGCAATGAGCGATCCACTACGTGTCGAAATGATGATGCGTCTATGCGAACGTCCTTATACAGGGCAACTACTATCTGAGAAATTCGGCATTCCAAGGGCTAAAATTCATTATCATTTAAAGGAATTAGAAAAGAATGGTTTTATAGAAATTGTATATACAGAAGAAAAGAATGGCATCGTTCAAAAGTTTTATCAATCTGTCGCTAGAGGCTTCACCCCTGCCGTAGACCTATTACCTCATTTAGAAATGGTAAGCGAATCTGGCCGCCAAATCTTTTTACAAATGTCAGAAAGAACGAAAAGCCATATTCTCGCTGCACCAGAAGAAGCTTTTACATTACGAAAAGAAAGCGAAGACCCTGCTGATTGGAATTATGTTTCATCTTGCTGGGAATTTGATGCTACGCCAGAACAATTTCAAGTATGGGTGAAAAAATTTCATGAATTGATGGCTGAATTAAATGAAATCGCCAAAGACGCGGATAAAGATCCAAATAGTAAATCTTATTATATTTCTACTACTGCACTTCAAATCGCTGAGAGAACAATGCAGCAATTTATTAAAAAAGAAGAAAAATCGTAATACGATTTTTTTACATAAAGTGAAACTTTAATCAGTGGGGGTTTTCTTTATCCCCCACTGATTATTAGTTGAACCAATCGGACTTTTATGGGCAGCCCGACCCCCACCTAACTTCTTTGCTTTCGCTGCATTTTGAGGTGGGGGTCTTACTGCCCATTAAAGTCGGATAAACGGTCAAATTTATTTTACCGAATAAATTTCTTATAAAGGAGTAGATTAAATGGACATATTGAAAAACCGGAATTTCCTCTTATTATTTTTAGGAAGAATTTTCACCAACATAGGAGATAGCTTATACTATGTAGCCGCGATGTGGCTCGTATATAAGCTAAGTGGTAATCCTTTTTATTCTGGATTAGCTGGTTTTCTTACGTTATTACCTTCTGCACTTCAATTTCTTACCGGTCCATTCGTTGATAGATGGCCAATAAAAAACACCCTCGTCATCACACAAGTACTGCAATGCATTCTGATTTTAATCATTCCTATTACACACTACTTCGATCTATTGACAGTCCAACTACTACTCATCATCATGCCCATCGTAGCCTTTATCGAACAATTCACCTATCCCGCACAATCGAAAGCTTTACCACTTCTACTGCATAAAAAACAATTATTAAAAGGAAATTCACTCTTTTCATTTGCATATCAAGGCATTGATTTAATTTGCACGACGCTTTCTGGCATATTAGTAGCACTATTTGGAGCAATCACTTTATATGTAATCGACTCTTTCACATTCGCGATTACTGCCCTTTTGTTCTTTTCATTAAAAATGCCAAAGCAAACCGAAACGGGCACCTCACTTTCAACGAAACAATATTTCTCTGATTTAAAAGAAGGGTTTTCAATCGTCTTCCGTTCATTAATGGGCGTTTTCTTAATTGGTTCCGTTGTTGCCAATTTTTCAATCGGTATGACGATGGCAATACTCCCTTCTTTCGCTGATTCTTTAGGCGGCGTGAAATCATATGGTTTCTTCTTAGCAGCTATATCCGCCGGCAGTTTAATTGGAGCACTATTCAGTTCATGGGTTGGCAAACGTAACGTTGGCCGCGTCTCCATTATTAGCTTTGCAACTGGCGCTATCTTTTGGTTTCTCTCTACAATTGTACCGTTTCAATGGCTGTCTATTTTCTTATTCGGCCTAGCTTGGATTCCGATTGGAGCCACGAACATATTATTTGCGACAATTAGTCAAATTGTAATTCCAAATCAATATATTGGACGCATCAACTCTGTCATGCGAAGTATGGGCACAATTGCGATGCCGTTCGGTTCTTTAATTGGCGGATACACCGCAAATGTATTGAGTAGCCAACTCATTTTCGCGCTCGCTAGCATCGGGATTTTCTTCATTTCTCTCGTATGGTTACTTCATCCGAAATTACGGGCTTTGCCGAAAGCTGATGAAATTACAGCGGATACTTTTGGGGTGCAGTTTAAGGAAGAGCGCGGGAAAGGTGCGGCTTTATAACAGGAATGGGCGTACGTGAAATTTATATCGGCGATTTTTCAAATATATCAGCGCAACTCGAATTATATCGGCGATTTTCACAATATATCAGCGCAACTCGAATTATATCAGCGATTTTTCGATTATATCGACTTACCGACAAAAAACGACAAAAAGAAGAGGCCGTTTCCAAACAGCCTCTTCCATCTATTTAGGAAGTTCCATCCGAACGGTCGTCCCTTCCCCTTTCGTGCTATAAACTGAAACGTTTCCGTTATGCAGTTCCACAATCTTTTGCACGATCGATAATCCTAAACCGCTACCTTCTACATTTCTTGCCCTTGCTGTATCCACCTTGTAAAAACGATCAAAAATACGATCCATTTCTTCTTGTTCCATACCGATTCCGTTATCGGATATAGAGATTATAACGCTAGACTCTAACTCTTCGACAAAAAACTCAACGGTCCCACCATCGTTTGAAAACTTAATACTATTCGTGAAAATGTTACTCCATACTTGATGAAGAAGGTTTTCGTCACCTTTTATGACGATATCCGGCACATCAAATTCAACGGCGATATCTTTTTCACGCCATTTCCATTCGAGCATAAAAATGACGTCTTTAATTTGCTTCTGCAAATTGAATTCTTTTATTTGTAACACTTTCTCTTCTTTATCTAATGAAGCGAGCGTAAGTAACTGTTTACATAAACTAGACATTCGCTTACTTTCACCTTCAATAATTTGTAAGTAATGATTTCTTTCTTCCACGCTCATCTTTTCTGTTTGCAACGTTTTCGAAAAACCTTGTATAGAAGAAAGCGGCGACTGGAATTCATGTGAAACGTTCGAAACAAATTCTTGTCTCATTTCATCTAATTCTTTTATACTTTTCGTCATCTTTTGGAAGCTTGTAGATAACGTTCCTATTTCATCTTTTCGTTTTACATCTAATTCGATTTCATATTCACCACTCGCAATTTTTTGCGTAGCCTTCGTAAATTTACGAATCGGACGAACGATGTAACCTGCTGCAATCGCTATAAAGATAATACTTAATAGTACGATAAACCCAAGTAATACCGCTAAGAAAATTCGCATTTCGCCAAATTGGTTCTGAATGTCAGGACGAATAAATAAAGCGTACTGTTTATCACCGTGTTTTACCGGGACACCAACACTATTTATTAATTCATTATCGAAAAAACCAGTAATAAATAGGCGAGTCGGATATGTAGAAACACCATTAAACGTTTCACCTTGCAATACTTTATGAACGGTATCATCACTAATAGACGTCTTACGAAACGCATTGCCGATACGCTTTCCATTCTTTTGATCATCGACAATATAAATTTCATACCCTAACTTCGCAATAGATTGTAAGTACGCCTCTTGATTTTCTTCGCTTTGCTTTTCATATAATGACTTAACTTCTTCCGCATACTTTAAAATCTTTTCGCTATTATATGGCTTTAACTTCACTTGATAATATACGTTTGTTAATAAAAAGCCGATTATACTACTAAGTAGCATAATACCGACTGTCATAAATACAAATCTAGAATATAGTGATTTCATCTTATTTCAGCTCCAACTTATAACCGAGTCCGCGCACTGTCGTAATTTGAAAATCATCCGTTCGTTTTGAGAAACGATCTCTTAGTCGCTTCACATGAACATCAACTGTCCGTTCATCCCCTTCAAAATCCATTCCCCATACTAGTTCAATTAACTCTTCTCTTGAAAATGTTCTCCCAGGATAACTAGCTAGTTGTGATAATAATTCAAATTCCTTTAATGGAAGTAAAATCGTCTGCCCGTTACACTTTACTTCAACACCTTTACGATCAATTGTCGTTCCATGGAGTGTAATTATGTCAGCACTTAGCATTTGATAACGTCGTAATAAAGCTTTCATACGGAAAATGACTTCAGCTGGTTCAAATGGTTTTACGATATAATCGTCCGTACCAGAAATGAATCCTTTTTCCTTATCAACTAACTGACCCTTTGCTGTTAATAAAATAACAGGAATATCATGATACTTCCGAATTTCTTCACATAACGTATAGCCATCAACGAACGGCATCATAATGTCCACGATCGCAAGATGAATATTTTCCTTCTCTAATACTTCTTGCGCTACCTTTCCGTCTTCCGCTTCAAAAACTTTAAACCCCTCTTTTTGTAAATGGTAATGCAATAATTCTCTAATATGCTTATCATCATCAGCTAATAAAATATGTATCATCTTCATTAAACCCTCTCTCGTTCATCCTTCTACATCACTACATTAAGAAACAATTGGTTTTTTTGCAAGAAAAAGAAAAGGATTCCTTAGAAGATACATTTCTTATCATTGTGGTCAGCTGCTTTATTTTTCTTATAATTTGATGAAGTACTCTGGTGTACGAATAAGTGATCTATTACTTTTTTAGTAAGTGGCATAAATAAATTCAGTAATAGCCCACCTAAACAAACAGTTAATATAGTTCCAACACCAATTGGTCCATGTAAAATCGTTGCCATTATTAAGAATATAAGATAAATAAATGTTCTTGATATAAAGATATTCGTTCTCGTTAATTCTTGTATGATTAAAGTTAATCGGTCAATTGGAATGGGAGCAAAATTTGTCTGTAAATATATTGCAGTTCCTAATCCTGTAATAACTAATCCGATTCCAAAATAAATCATTTTACTGTACCATATTTCAGGTGTAATTAGATTGCATAATAAAAATAGCCACACATCAATACCAATGCCCGTTATGAATGCTGTTAACAACCCTAGTACTTCTGGTCTTTGTCTTTTTAATATCGAATTACAACATATTAATAATAAAGCTATTATTATTTCCCAGCTTCCCACAGTAAGCCCCACATTTAAAGAAAGTCCTACTAAAAGTGCATCAAAAGGTGAAGTACCAAGATCTGATTGTATTGTGAAAGAAATACCAAGGGTTAATATTAAAATTCCTAATACATAAAAAACATACTTCATTTTAATCAGCCTCTTCATCGTCATTTTTGTTGCATTTACAATAAAAATATTTTATATTAAATGTAACTTCAAATTGTTGCATTTGCAATAAAAAAGAAAGATGAGGAGTTCATTATGAAAGAAATTCTTCGTGAAATTGGCATGATTGCAAGGGCATTAGATTCTATTAGTAATATAGAATTTAAAGAATATGAGCTTACAAAAGGTCAGTATTTGTACCTTGTGCGAATATGTGAAAACCCAGGAATCATTCAAGAAAAGCTATCTGAGATGATAAAAGTAGATCGTACAACCGCAGCCCGTGCCATCAAAAAGCTTGAAATCAATGGATTTATCGAAAAGAAAGAAGATGAATCTAACAAAAAAATCAAAAAACTTTTTCCAACAGAAAAAGGAAAAAACGTCTATCCTTTTATTAAAAGAGAAAATGATTATTCCAATACTGTTGCATTAGAAGGATTTTCGGAAACAGAAGCGGAAACTATTTCTAATCTTCTTCAAAGAGTAAGAAAAAATATAGAAAAAGATTGGGAATTTGTAAAAAAGGGACATAAGAGAAATTATTGATTATATAAAGGAGCTAACTATTCAAATGACTACACATATAGAAAAGTGCACCCTTAAAGATATACACAGACTTCAAGAAATTAGTTATGAAACATTTAATGAGACTTTTAAACATCAGAATTCACCCGAAAATATGCATCATTATTTGGAAAAGGCATTTAACTTAAAGCAATTAGAAAAAGAATTATCCAATATCTCTTCTCAATTCTTTTTTGTCTACTTCAACGATGCAATTGCTGGGTATCTGAAGATCAATACTGATGATGCTCAGTCTGAAGAAATGGGCGATGAATCACTTGAAATCGAGAGAATTTATATAAAGAGCTCCTTTCAAAAACATGGTCTTGGCAAATATCTACTAAATAACGCTATGGAAATTGCAATAGCAAATAATAAAAAGAATATTTGGCTAGGCGTATGGGAGAAAAATGAAAATGCTATTGCTTTTTATAAGAAGTTAGGTTTTGTACAAGCTGGCTCTCACTCCTTTTATATGGGAGATGACGAACAAGTTGACCTTATAATGATTAAAACACTCATATAACTTTTTTGAGAGGTGGGCTATTATGTATATTCCAAAATATTTTAAAGTCACAAATGTTGATGAAATTTGGGAGTTTGTTCAAAAAAACTCTTTTGGAACAATCGTCACAACCAAAAAAGAGAAACCAATCGCAACTCATTTACCTTTTGGGTTAACTAAACAAGGTGATGATTATTTTATTACTGGACATATGGCTTATGGGAACCCCCAGTGGAGAACATTTGAAACTTGTGAGGATGTTCTTGTAATGTTTCAGGGACCGCACTCTTATATCTCTTCTTCTTGGTATGAAAATGAAGAAGTTCCAACATGGAATTATCAAGCTGTCCATATATATGGTAAAGCAAGTATTTTAGATAAAGAGGAATTAATAGATGAATTAACAACAATGCTGAAAAAATATGAAGAGCATCGTGAAAATCCAGTATTATGGGATAAACTTTCCCCCACTCTCTTAGAAAATGAACTGAAAGGTATAATTGGATTTAAAATTAAGGTGGAAGACATTCAGGCTGCATATAAATTAAGCCAAAATCGAAATGAGACGGATTATATTAACATTATTGAGAAATTGTACGATGAAGAAAATCCAGATGCAAAACAAATGGCGGAACTCATGGGGAGTAGATTAAAAAATCACATATAATCCATTGTTATTCAACTCTCACATTTCAAAATTAAAGAACAGACTGGAACGTTCTATCGGCAGTTTTCTTTAAAATGTAAAAGTTCGAACTGAAAGTGAATGGTGTTTAATAAAAAAGAATCTATTTTGAAAACAGACGATTCAAAATAGATTCTCACGTTTTAGTATTAAGATTATTTTAATGAAAAGTAATTTTTAAGCCTTCGAAATATCAACGAATCCTTCTCCAAATACGTCACGAACATCATGTATAGCAATGAACGCAGCCGGATCTGTAGTTTGAACAATTCGCTTTAGCTTCACTACTTCTTGCTTATTAATAACAACATAAAGAATGTCCTTCGGCGTTTTCGTGTAATAGCCATGACCTGAATACACGGTAACCCCTCTGCCCATTAAAGAAGTTACCTTCCCGGCAATTTCATCCGGTTTATCTGAAATAATCGTAATGGCCTTTTTTGGATTTAACCCTTCAATTACAAATTCCATTACTTTCGTTCCTACATATAACATAATAATTGTCAGCATCAGTTTTTCTGCACCAATGATGAAATAAGATGAAAACGCAACGATTAAATCGAAGAACAGTAGACCATAGCTAATGCTCCAACCTAAGTACTTATGTGTCATCCTCGCTAAGATGGTAGTACCTGCTGTCGTTCCACCAACGCGAATGATAAGACCAATCCCGCACCCGATAAATATTCCACCGAAAATGGCATTTACGAGCATTTCATCAGAAGCAATCGTCCATCCTTCTGTTAAATGAAGGAATAGCGAGTTCGTAACTACAGCAATAATCGTATAAATTGTTGTAATCTTATTTAAAAATTTATAACCAACTATTAACAAAATCGCATTTAAAATTAAATTGACTAAACCTGGTGACCACTCAAATAAGTAGTACGTAATAATCGTGATCCCTGTTACCCCGCCTTCACCGAATTCATTCGGGATAACAAACAAATTGACACCTAAAGCAAAAAGGAATGCACCAATAATAATAAAAATAATGTCTGTCGTTCTTTTTTTCATATAGTACCTCACTTCTTATGCAAATATTTCTTCAGATATAAACTCTCACCATTATATCGTGGAATATTCAAATCGAACAGTAGTTTATTTTTATTTTCATATAGGATGATACATCAACTTTATTCTATATCTACATGAAATTTAAAAAGGGTAACAACTGTATTTATTATGTACTACAAGTAAATTTTTGATTTCGTATGCTATTTACGCCGAAAAGTGAATAGGAACACTCTCAATCGCACAAACTTCGAATACAAAACAAATAGGCGAAGCTATAGGATAGGCTTCGCATCAAGCGTGTGCTCACAGAGGTTTATATTCATAAATTTACTTATCTTTCTCCATATATTCTTTAATCTTTCGTTCTTCCCACTCTTTTCCGAATATGCCAACTGGAAAAGTTGTCAAAGCGTGTATAACAATTCCGATTCCCCAACCTGCAAGTGGATATAAAAACCATAATTTACTTGAATCAGAACTTATATTTATGAAAAAAAGCATTAAGTTCACTAGTATATAGACCGTTAAATGAATGTAAAACGCTTTTAAATTCTCCACTCTTTTTTTAGCTCGTAAATAATTCTCATCTCGCTCCATATGTAAACACCTCTTTCATTATTGTATTTTTTAAATTCGCTCCGATTTAAACATCATATTCTAGTTAGGAATCCCTTATTCTCAAAAAATACAAAACAAAAAAGCACCTAGCAAATAGTCATGTGTATGACCATTTGCTAGGTACTGCATAATCCATTTATTATTTACAGGCGTCTAATTAAGACCAAATCCAAACATCATCATTATTTTCAACGTTGCTCTTTACCTCATGAACTTTTTCGATATGATCAACTGTGTTCCAATTAATAGAACTTCCACCCCAGCCTACATAATTCATATCAATTTTCACTTTCTCACTCGTATGAAATACTTGTCCCTTTGTTAAGAAAACATCAATAATAACTTTCTTCCCGTTTAGCGATGGATACTCAACTACAACATATTTAGTAGCACCGTCTGTTCCTACTTTTGATACTTCCCCAATTACATAATCAGGTGAGCCATCTTCTTTCATGTGCATACCTAACTTGTTTGTTGTATTTTCAATTGCAGTTGCAACCATATATTCTGTAAAATTACGCATCATAGATCCAGTAGCTTTTACTTCATCTCCTACTTTCACATTTGAAAATGAATCTATATATACACTAACGGGTTCTTCGTATTGCTTAGATTTTACAACAATTACACCATTATCTACTTCTACTACTCGTCCTTCTAACGTCGAGAGATTCGATTCAATAGAAGCTGCACTCGCTTTTGTTACTTCTAATCCTGGTACATTCGTTCCTGATAATGCTGCGATTCCTAAAGCACCTGCTAAAATTATTTTTTTCATACCCATTATGAAACATCTCCATTCATGATGATTTTATTTTTGATTGGATACGACCAACCTGTAACTATTATAGTTACAGGTTATAGAAAATAGCAACTCTCTTTCTTATGCAATGATGCATACTGTAATTTTTAAATATACAGCAAGAGGGCTTTAATTTAATTCAAAGCTAAAATAACCTTATGACCACGGTATAAAGAAATTAAGAACCACTTTCGGTCCTAAGGTTAACGAATAGCTTTATAAAAACTCAATCAAAATTTATTCAACTAGTTGAATAATGAACCATGTCGAATTTTATTTTCATAAAATTCAAATTTCAAGGAGGTTTTACAAAATATTACACAGAATTATTCGTATATCGTAATACATTTGGAATTTTTTTACGATTCGTTTCATTTTATCTACCACGTTTAGACAAAATGAAATAAAACAATAAAAAGGAGAGAGATAGATTGAAAAGAAAAATTAGTACAGCTGTTGTAGGGTTATCAGTGTTTAGCTTTGGTCTTTTTGGTGTAAATATTGGGGATGGCGGCGTTGTAAAAGCTGAGCACGGTGAAACTTTTTCTCCGAAATTAGAAAGCCATGCTGATTTCGCTGCTCCTAAACTAGAGACACATGCTGATTTAAGCTCGAAATTAGATTCACATGGCGACATTTGGGCTCCTTCTTATACAAATACTCATGGGGAAGGAATGGCTCCTAAAAAAGAGAGTCACGCTGACTTCTTTGCTCCTACGTTAGAAGCGCATGGTAATACTGGCGCTCCTGCTTTAAATGTTGGTGATACGCCGACTCCGAAACTTGAGAGCCATGCTGATACTCCTGCTCCGAAGCTTGAAGGACATGGCGATACTCCTGCTCCGAAGCTTGAAGGGCATGGCGATTTTCCTGCTCCTAAATTAGATGCTCATGGCGATACTCCTGCTCCGAAACTTGAAGGACATGGCGATACTCCTGCTCCGAAGCTTGAAGGGCATGGCGATTTTCCTGCTCCGAAACTTGAAGGGCACGAACATTTTCCTGCGCCTAAACAAGAAGCTCACGGTGAGACTATTTAACACAAAAATCCTAGCTATTGTAGCTAGGATTTTTACCTTCTTACCCTATTCACACCTCATGCATACTTTCTCAACTTTTATTTTAGCATTGTACATGTGGCATCATCTTATTAAGATTCTATAGTCAATTGTGTCCTTTTCTTCATAAAAACACATGGACTGACAGGTTTTACCGACTTATATAATTCTGAATATTTTTTATCAACAATAAATTCCATATAATTACTTTTAATTGTGTTACCATTATAGTTACAATTATATAAAAAAATATACAAGGGGGCTAATATGAACATTTCATTGAAGGGACATACATATACAACAAAACATTTAGAAGCTTGGTACCATGCAATCTTAACGCAAAACGTTAAGGAAGCACAAATTCAGTTTCAAGAAGCTAAAAAAGAACATGAAGAAATACTTTTGAAAGAAACAGAAACGATTCCACTTTATCAGTTATATTATGCATTACTGCAGTTCCGACATACAGCTCTGACAGATGGACTATCAATCTCGAAAGATAGTTTTCAAATCATAGAAGACCAAGAAAAACCAGAAGATAAACACCTATCTTATCTATATCATTATTATAAAGCGATTCACTTAACAGCTATCAATAAATATCAGGAAGCAGACGAATATTTCTTAAAAGCACAGGCGCTTTTATCTGGACACAGCCAAATTGAACAAGCTGATTTCTATTACCGATTTGCAACTTATCATTACCATCAACAACAACCAAGTTTTGCCATTGTAAATGCTTCTAAAGCATTAGAAATTTTTGAAATGCAACACGGATGTGAAAGAAATATTTCTTCCTGTTTAAGTGTACTTGGTGCTTCTTATGCAGATGTTGGACATTTTGAACAAGCTGAGGAAAGTTATAACAAAGCGTTAGATATTCTTCAAAAATTAAATGAAGAATCCTTACAGCTTTTTGTTCGTGGTAATTTAGGACTACTATATGCAAGCCAGAATCTATCTGAAGAAGCAATTCGTCATCTGACACAAGTCATTGAAAAACTCCCTTCTCACTACAAAGCTATATTCTTACTTGCACAAGAACATGAAAAATTAGGACTTGTAGACAAAGCAAACCACTACATTAAAATAGGGAAACAACTTATTTCTGAACTCGATAATGAAGAGTATAAACATCACTTTGCTATATTAGAAGTTTTCACAAATCAAAATGAATTAGATCAAATTGAATCGATTGTTTTAAAAGGAATTGAATACTTCAATAGAGAATCCTTATATAGTTACGTTTCTGAATATCTTGAAAAACTAGCTCTTGCGTTTTATAACAAACAACAACATGAGAAAGCAAGTTTATACTTCTTTAATAGTACAGTAGCAAAAAAATCAAATGAAAGAGGGTTAAAGAAATGAAAAAAACAATTGGTAAAATCGCTATAGGTATTGCTTTTACGGGTATTGCTGCATTTGGCTTAAACGCAGGTTTCACAAATCAAGCTGGACATGCTCACTTCCCTTCTCCACCTGCTCCTTCTTTTTCTGAGGGACATACTGGCGGCGCTCCTGCATTAAACATCGGCGACACTGGTGGAGCTCCTAAACAAGAAGGGCATACACATTTCCCTGCTCCGAAAGTTAAATCTCATGGCAATACTGGTGGCGCCCCTGCTAATTCTGAGCATGGTACAGGTATTTAAGTTACCAAAATTGAAATTTATTTAGTTTTCAATTTCCATATCTATTCGGAAACCATTCAATATAGCACCTATTATGTATACGCATGATTTCTGTAATGATACGCTGTACCCCAGAGAAATCTCCAATACATATGTGGTTTTCAAGTCTAAAAAATACACCTATTAATTAGGTGTATTTTTATTTTACCTCTCTATTTAATAATTAAAGAATGACCCAAAAAAAATCCCAACAAAAAACGAAGAAACTACCTATACTTCGGTCACTTAAAGTACCATGAACGTTGCAATTTTTAGTGACACTCCGTATCCAACCTCCCTTTCCTCCCCTGCCTAAAGGCGATAGCTTTCTTGTTCAGAAAAAGCTGTAACCTCTCCATTCATGATGATTTTATTTTTCGGATTGAATACGACCAACTTATAATCATTACAGTTACAGATTGCAGAAAATAGCAACTTTCTTTCTCATACAATGTTGCATACTGTAATTTTTAAATGCAATTCAACACTAAGATTGAATTCTTGAATCCCAGCAGGTAAACGGATTGATGATGAAGAAACTAATGACATGCATCATATTTTTCAATGCTACGGTTTGTATAATCGTATTTCATTACATTATGTAGAGGCGGAATTCATATGTTAATAAAACCAAAGAGATTACAGCCAGGTGATATTGTAGCAACAGTAAGTCCTTCATGGGGAGGCGCGGGTGATTCTGAAATAAGATGGCGATATGAGCAAGGAGTAAAGAGATTAGAAGAAGTTTTCGGTCTTACGGTTGTTCCCATGCCGAATAGTTTAAAAGGTAGCGAATTCATTTATAACAACCCACAGGCTCGTGCGGAAGATTTAATGACATCATTTCAAGATACGCGCGTGAAAGCAATTATTGCTAATATTGGCGGTCAAGATAGCATTCGCCTACTTCCCTATATAGATTTTAATGTAATACGTGAAAACCCGAAAATTTTTATGGGATACTCTGACGTTACTATTTCACATTTATTTTGTCATAAAGCAGGTCTTTCCTCTTTATACGGTCCGGCAATTTTGACCGACTTTGCTGAAAATGTAGAGATGGATCCATATACGGTTGAAATGGTAAATCGAACTCTCTTTTCCAATGAAGTGATTGGCGAAATTCAACCAGCTCCTGAATGGACGAGTGAGCGTTTAGAATGGATAGAGATAAATAAAGATACAAGACGTACGATGCAGCAAAACAATGGATATGAGCTACTCCAAGGCTCTACCACTGTACAAGGACGTTTAATTGGTGGTTGTATAGAAGTATTGGAATTTGCAAAAGGAACGGAGCTTTGACCTGAGAAAAAACATTGGGAAGATAGCATTCTCTTCTTTGAAACTTCTGAAGACCATCCAGAACCAAGTTATATAAAGTATTGGTTACGAAATTATGCAGCGCAAGGTATTCTCCAAAAAGCCAAGGGCATCATTTTTGGTAAACCGAAAGACGAAATGTATTATGAAGAATATAAACATGAAATACTGCAAGTTATGAAAGAACATAACTTAGAAGATTTGCCAATTCTTTATAATTTGAATTTTGGTCATACTGAACCGAAGTTTATTTTACCTTACGGCGCGATGGCAGAAATTGATTGTGAAAATGGATCTTTTTCTATTTTGGAAAATGGAGTGGAATGAATAAAAACACTCCTACGAGATATAACTGTGAATTGGTACTTTTAAATGATATGGAGATTACTTATCTAATGATAAAGGGGGATTTACGTGTATGGAAGTAACATTTACAGTAAGTAAATGGGATGAAAAACCAATCGATGATACTAAAAAAGATTTCCCTATTAATATTGCCCATGTTGAATATGATATTGATGGTGAATTAAAAGGAAAGGCTTTTGTTGAATACTTATTATATTATTTAGACTCAAGTATAAATGATGGTCACTTAGCTACTGCTAAAATTTCTGGATTTTTACACTTTGAAGGAGTTTATAAGGGCCAGCATGGGACATTTACAGCTATAGAGCAAGGAATATTTGATAAAGGAAATTTAGATTCCCCAGGAACAATTATTAAAGCTACCGGTAACTTAGAAAGTCTGAGAGGTTCCTATCATTATCAGTTTGCAGGTCAAACTAGTAAACTAATTTTAGAGTTTGAATTTTAGCGAAATACCCTATACTTTAGTGGAAAGGACATTTCTTGTAATACTAGGAATGTCCTTAAAGTTCGTTCAAAGGTAATTTTTTCGCCTACTTGCAATTTCATTAGTCCCCCCCCCTCCTCAAAAACTCTTTTAAAATAAGAAAAACCGAAACTAAAATCATTTCGGTTTTTCAAACTAATGAAGTCTATATTTATTTTAAAGAATGTACAAACAACCCACTGCGCAGTTTCGGTTCAAACCACGTTGATTTTGGTGGCATAACTTCTCCAGCGTCTGCGATTGCTAATAAAGATTCCATTGATGTCGGATATAGTGAGAACGCTGCTTTATATGCACCGCTATTTACAAGACGTTCTAGTTCTTCTAATCCGCGGATTCCTCCAACAAAATCAATGCGTGAATCAGATCGCGGATCATGTATTTCAAGTACTTGGCTTAATAAATGATCTTGCAGAATAGATACATCTAAACCTTTCACAAGATCATTCGCATCAAACGTTTCCTCTTTCACTGTGAGCTTATACCACTTCTCGTTTACATACATGCCAAATGTTTTTGGCTCATTTGGTTTATACGGAGAAATAGATGCTTCTTCTACATAGAAGTATTGCTTGATTTGCTTTAAAAACTGTTCTTCTGATAATCCATTTAAATCTTTTACAACTCGGTTATAGTCCCAAATAGATAATTCATCATGAGGGAATAAAACTGATAGGAAGAAATTAAACTCTTCTTCTCCTGTGTAATTCGGATATTGTTCTCTTCGCATGAGCCCTACTTTTGCGGCTGACGCGGAGCGGTGGTGTCCGTCTGCAATGTACAAGTTAGGGATATCTTCAAATAAGTTTACTAAACTTGTAATTACTTCTTCATCAGCTATTTTCCAAGCAACATGCCTAACACCGTCCTCTGCTGTAAATGTATAGATTGGCGCATGTTCTTCTTTCCAGCTTGTGATGAAACGTTTCACTTCTTCTTTTGTACGATATGTTAAAAAGATAGGACCTGTATTTGCGTCACACACATCTACGTGACGAATACGATCTAGTTCTTTTTCATGACGCGTTCTTTCATGTTTTTTAATTGTATCGTCTTCATACTCATCAATAGATGTACAAACGACAAGGCCTGACTGCGTTCTTCCTTGCATCGTCAGTTCATAAATGTATAGCGCTGGCTCTTCGTCTTGTATGAACACTTCTTCTCGTATCAATCGATTTAAATTTTCACCCGCTTTTTCATATACGCGATCATCGTACGGTGAAAGCGCTGGGTCTAAATCAATTTCTGCTTTATCAACGTGCAAGAAAGAATACGGATTCCCTTTTACAACCTCTCTTGCCTCTTCACTATTTAATACGTCATACGGTAAAGCCGCAACTTGTACTGCTTTTTCTTCTACTGGACGAATGGCCCGAAACGGTCGGATTTTTGCCAAGTTCCTCTCTCCTTTACACAATCATTCGAACGGCTACAACACCTGTAATTTTGCTTATATTTTCCACTATATTCTCTTTTATTATATCATCAATTCCGTTATCAATATCAATCATTGTGTACGCCCAAGAATGTTTACTACGATTAATCATATCGGCAATATTAATATGATGTTCTGCTAAACATCCTGTAATTTGTCCTACCATGTTCGGAACATTTTGATGCATAATCGTAATTCGTTTCTTTCCGATATACGGCAGCTCAACATTTGGATAGTTGACTGAATTACGAATATTTCCTGTCTCTAAATATTCACGTAATTGACGCGCTGCCATGACTGCACAATTTTCTTCTGATTCAGATGTAGATGCACCGAGGTGAGGCGTCGCTGTTACGTTTTTCATTTTAATCACATTTTCATTCGGGAAGTCCGTTACGTAATGTGCAATAATGTCTTCTTCTAACGCTTTTTGAAGAACCTTTTCATCTACAAGTTCTCCTCTAGAGAAATTGAATAAACGCATTCCTTTTTTCATTTTCTCTATAGCGTGTTCACCAATAATCCCCTTCGTTTGATTCGTAAGAGGAATATGAAGGGTAATATAATCACATGTTGCAAAAATTTCATCTAAACTAAATGCTCTTTGCACATGTGTAGAAAGGCGCCATGCTGTTTCAACTGAAATGTAAGGATCGTATCCGACAACGTCCATCCCTAAAGCTAACGCATCGTTCGCAACTAAAGCACCGATTGCACCAAGTCCGATAACTCCTAGACGTTTCCCTGCAATCTCTGATCCAACGAATTGTTTTTTTCCTGATTCAACAAGCTGCGGTACTTCTTCTCCTTCTAAATTTTTCGTCCAGCTTACTCCGTTAATAATGTTACGTGAAGACATAATAAGACTTGCAATAATAAGTTCCTTTACTGCATTAGCATTCGCTCCTGGTGTATTAAATACTACAATCCCTTTTTCTGTACATCGCTCGACAGGAATATTATTTACACCTGCACCAGCTCTTGCAATCGCCTTTAAGTCTTTTGAAAAATCCTCTTGATGTAAAGAATAACTGCGAAGTAAAATACCGTCTGGGTGATCCATTCTCTCCCCTACTTCATAGCGCTCTCCGCTAAGTACTTGCAAACCTTTTTCTGCAATTTGATTTAACGTTTGAACACGAAACATATCCCCATCTCCCTATCTATTCTCAAGCTCAAATTCCTTCATATACTTTACTAATTGCTGTACGCCTTCTGCTGGCATCGCATTGTAAATACTAGCGCGCATACCACCGACTGATCGATGTCCTTTTAACGTAACAAGGCCGCGTTCTTTCGCTTTTTGTAGAAACTCACTGTTCAGCTCTTCTGACGGCGTTGTAAACGGAATGTTCATAAGTGATCGATACGTAGGATCAACCGGTGAAGTAAACAATTTTGATTCATCTAAGAAATTATAAAGAAGTGAAGATTTCATTTTATTTTGTTCTTCAATCGCAGATACCCCGCCTTGCTCTTTCAGCCACTCTAATACAAGTTTCGTTACGTAAATACTAAAGGACGGCGGTGTATTGTATAAGGAGTTATTTTTACTGTAAGTTTCATAGTTTAACATCGTAGGACAAGAGCGATCTGCTCCCCCAATTAAATCTCTTTTTATGATTGCAATCGTTAAGCCTGCTGGCCCTAAATTCTTTTGCGCTCCCGCATATATAAGACCAAACTTCGAAACATCATATCGTTCTGATAAAATATTTGAGGACATATCCGCAACAAGCGGTACTTTATCTACATGTGGAACTTCCACATATTTCGTTCCTTCAATTGTATTGTTCGTTGTAATATGTACATAATCTAGTTTTTCATCGCCTAGTAAACCATCCAGTCTAGGAATTGTAGTAAACTTCTCATTTTCAGAAGAAGCAATCACTTGTACTTCTCCTACTTTTTCAGCTTCTTGCATCGCCTTTTTAGACCATGAGCCAGTCAATATATATCCTGCTTTTTTATACGTATTCATTACATTCAGCGGTATCATAGAAAATTGTAATGACGCACCACCTTGTAAAAACAATACTTCATACTCATCAGGAATGTTCATTAATTCACGAAGCAAGCTACCCGCTTCATCTATAATACTTTGAAAATAAGAAGATCGATGACTCATTTCCATAATAGACATGCCTGTCCCGTTATAATTTACAAGCTCCTTTTGCACTTTCTCTAAAACTGGCAAAGGGAGTATTGATGGTCCTGCTGAAAAATTATACACTCTTTCCATCACCCAGATGACCTCCCTATTTCTCATTTTAATATTTTTTAAACTTTCTGAATTATAACCCACAATACAAGACACGGTCAATTTCTTTTCTAATATTACGGCGTAAGACGCAATGGAATCGCTTGCATATGCAAACTATTTTTATAAACATACAAAAAAGTGCTAAGTACATAATCGTACTTAACACTCTAGTAGTAATGGAATAATAGCTAATTGTTCGTAAAGAACCGATCAAAAATTTGATAAATAGCAGAAAGACCAATGAGCCAATAAATAGTGTCCACAAGCGCCGGCATAGAACCAAACCATTTCTCAACTACATTGTAATCTAACGCCACAAATAACCAATTCAAACCGCCAAGAATCACCAAAATTACTGTAAGGTAAGACAAAAATTTCATGATGATTGCCCCCTAGGTGATAAGATGGTGAAAGGCCTTTCACTAGAAATATATGTAGTGAACCTCAAAACTTGCCTATTTTATAAAAATTATTTTCGGTACCAGCCATTAATAACTGCTGCCGTTTCTTGACTATGTATTTGATACGCATGCGTACTATTATTAGATCCAATAAACCAAATTGAAAAGCCTTTAAAATATGACTTCGGTTCTAATACGTCACGGTAAGCGCGCCATCCGTTTAATTGTACGTCTTTTGAAAACACATTAGAAACATCTGGATTCCACGGATTTTGTAAGCCTAGTTCACGCGCCGGAACGTTAAATCCGCCAAAATAAACCGGTTTTCCTGTTGCTTTATGTAATTGTTCTAGTTGTTGAACAACATTTTGTTCACGGTTATATACTGTCGTCGCAAATAAACTTTGCTTCACTTCTTCATATGATGGATTTCTTTTTCCTGAAACTTCAAACCAACTATCGATACTAACAATGTCTACCTTCTTTAAATACGGACGATTTATTTTCTCAACAAACTTCGCTTCATATGAAGGATCCCAACTTGCTGTTAACCACCAATTCATTTGATACAAAACATTTCCTTTATACTGCTGGCGAACAAAATCAATTGTATCGCTCCAATATCCTTCTGCATATTCCATATTCACGAAATTAGAAGCAATCTTAAGCCCGTACACATTGTATTTACTTGTAATCGAGTTAAAGATGTCTTGCAAAATAACCGTTTTCCAATTCCAGAAGAAATCATTAATATTACTTGGATTCCATTCCGTTTCCCCAACATTTCCTTGCTGAATATATGGGAACGGCTCCACTATAACTTGAATATTACGCTTTAATAATTCTTGAATTAAAATAATAGCCTGTTGCTTTTGCGCTTGATTAATTACCATATTCGTAGAAGTCACATTCGGAATATCTACCTGAATCGGTACATTTACTGTATTTAAATTTAAGCGCTCTACATCAGCTAACACTTTTGCCACATTTCCAACTTCCCATACCGTTACATTTCCTGATTTGATTTTTCCAGATTGAACAGTATTTACATCTGCCTGTACATTTCCTTGAAAACAAAAAGAAAATAGCATAATAAACACTCCTAAAAAACTTATTAAACTCTTATTTTTCTTCACAACTTTCCCCCTATAATTTTTGGATTTCCTGATTATTTTATACAACATTTCATATATATTCCACAAAAAATCCAATAAATTTTTATTAATAAAAATGCTATTCACCCTTTATCCATATCTTATTCAGACTAACTTCCTAAAAATAGTAAGGTAAATAAAAAAGGAGCATATTTCCGCTCCTTTTTCCCCTTATATGATTGAAATTATTAACTTCCTTCTGGTAACTTAATTGGATCAAATTTTTCAAATGAATCAATTTTTATGCTCACAACTGTATCCAATTTTTCTTTATCCGCACTAGATTTTTTATCTGTATTACGTTCACTCAGTTTTATAGCTGTGCGCATCTCTTCAAATTTATAATCTTTCGTTATTATATATTCAACAGTTAACGCATCCATATTAAATCCTTCCATTAATTTGTTCATATCTCCATTAATTTTCTGTAATGTATCAACTGCTTCTTTCCCCTTTAGGTCAAGTGTAAGCTTATGTGTATCTCCCTCCTTCTTCGCTTTCATTTTCTTAGCCAAAACTTCTGGTAGATCTAACTCATTAAGTAAATTTTTACTTACCATTACGTCATTTACATTAAATTGATCACTAGGTATCGTAATTAACTCTCCTGTACTAGGGTCTTTCACTTGAGCAACGACTTTTCCATCTACTTCGTACGTTACAATATCTGTTCCACTTATTTTCATTTCTGCTCTAGAATTCTTTCGTTTCGGCTCCATTTGAATGTTCATTTTAATCTCTTCTGATTGACTGTTCCCCTTCATTGACATAAGAGACGTTAAAGTGAGAAAATCCTCTTGTTTTAAATTATCACCTGCTTTTTTAAAAATATCTTTCGCTACTAGTTCATTTTCTTTTTGTACAGCGACTGGCTTCGTAACATTCGTTTTCTCACTACTACACCCCGTTGTCAAACCTACTATTAACGCCAAACTAGATGCTACAATCATTTTCTTCATAATGATCCTCCCCATTCCCTATTAGAAATAATTACACTTCATGTATAGTAAACGAAATAAATTAACATAAAAACAGATACAATACTTATTTCACTTCTAAACTAAACCAATTGTTCAATCCATATACTAACGTAACTAACGCTCCTATAACACCAAAAATAACTATATTTATACCAATTGAAGAACCAAATACAACAGCCATTATTGACACAATCATGAATAAAATGGCGATACTATTTATCTTAATTTCTACTATATCGCCATCCTTTACTTTCTTTTCTTTACTCCCAAAAAAGAATTGTTTCACTTTTATATTTGCTTCATCTCCCTCAAAAGGAAGCGTATATTCTTCATTATTTTCAAGTTTCATTACTACTTCATTATCTATCTTTACAGCGACTCTTGCTGCTCCTCCCATCATTCCCGTTGCCCTTACTACTTTAATACTCATGCTAAATCCCCCCTGCTTCAACGCCTTGTGACTCTATTTTCCCAAGTAGCTCTTCATATTTTTGCATCTCTTCTTGCGCATTATTCCAGCTCTCACCGTAAATATGAGTTAACTTTCTTGCTGTTATTTCAATTATAAAAGAGCTATCTCCATTTTGAAGTAATACGTACGTTCTTGTATCCTCTTTATATATTTTTATAGGAGTCGCTTTTTTTAACTTCTCCCCGGCTGGTTGTCCTACTTTTTCTAACATAACCGGTACATAACTTTTCTCTATAGCTCCCTCGATTGTACTTCCATTCCAATCACCTTTTCTTAATACGTATAATACAGTTACTACTTCTAACTTATCGAACGATTCTTTTTTATCTTTGAGCGCTTTATCTTGTTGCTCTACAATAATATCCTTCGTTTCTTGACTCATTTGTGGCGTCGTATTCACCGCATTTGTATGATTTAAGTTATACAATTTCCCAACTTTAAATATAAAGGAGATCGATAAAACGACAATTAAACAAATATACCATTTACTATATTTTGGTGATTCAATATCTGAATATGATTGAATCTTTTTATGTTCAGCTGATGATAAAGTGGGCTCTTGCACTACCGCAGCAACCTCTTGCTGCCCCTCATACACAGTTCCTTTACTCCAAAAACCCTCTAGCTGTGCTTCCAGTTCTTCTTTTGATAGTTTCGCAGCTGGAATAGTAGTAGCCTCTCCTTTTTTAACTGTACTTTCCATATTGGAAATTTCACGATTTCGAATGATTTTATTTCTTTTCACATTGTATTCAGCATCAAAGGGTGTTCCTAATCCTACTTCTTTATGAATTCGCCCTTTTATAATAGATGAAATGATATACATCATAAAAATAACTATATACACGGAACCGGCATACCAACCTGTCAAATATACAGGCAGTATTATCCAACCTAAAAGGCTTAAAATAACTAAAATATAGTGCAATGTAAGATTCCTCTTACTTGCAAACGAAAATATTTTACAAAACTTAGAAAATGCATTCCAAAATGTATACGTAAAACTTGCCATAAAAGCACAATACTTATTTTTCGTTCCGATTGTATCTCTATAAATTTTGTAAGCACCTTCATGATTTGGCTCTAATCGTATCGCAGTTTCAGCTAGCATTCTTGCTTTTTTAAAATTCCCTTTTTCTCTTGCTACATTTGCAAAAAAGACTAGATTTGTTACATTTTCTGGATTTAGCTCTAAAGCACGTTTTTCCGCCTTTATACCCTCTTCTATTCGTTTCGGATAATAACTCAAAAGAATAAAAGCATATCTTCCTACATACATATCATTTTCAGGTTCTAATTCTATCGCTTTGTTATAGTAAGTAATACCTTTATTTAACGATTCGATATGTATTTTTGCCTCGCCGACATAAAAGTAATATACGCCTTCTTCCGGATAATTTTTTATCCCTATTTCTGCTATCTCTTTTAATCTCTCAAAATTTTCTTGCGCATAAAAAATGTCTAGCGCTGTTAACAAAACATTTTCATCTAAGTGATCTATCTTTAGTGCTTCTTCTAAATATTTACTTGCTTCATCAATTTGTCGAAAACCAAAGTAGTACACATGACTTAAACAAAGATAACCAGTCGCATCTTCTGGATCTTCTTTAATCATCCATTCCGCTTCTTCTTTTGCAAGCTCAACATCACCAAGCTTTAATAAGTGCGAGATTCTCCTAAGTTGCTCTTCCATCTATTCCTTTCCCCCAATCTAATATCATTTATTTCAATTGGTGTTCTTCCATATACTCTAATACTTTGTCAAAATCTTTATTTACATCACTAAACGTTGCATAATTTTTTGCAGTTGAGAACCAGTCTAAAGTTGTCGGTTGCCGTTTTTTCATTGCTTTTAATAAATCTTCATTGGATAAGGGTTGTAACTGTCCCGTTTCAAATGAACGCTGAATAGCTTCATTAATAGCGTCTTCCACTAAATACGTTAAATCGGCCCCTGAAAAATGCTCTGCATACTTCGATACAAACTCTAACTGCAATTCCATTCTCGGTTTATCCTTTGTTTTCAGCTCTAGTATTGTTAGTCTTTCCTCGTTATTTGGTGGTGCCACAAAAACAAGTGAATTAAAACGGCCTGGTCGTCGTAACGCTGGATCAATATACCATGGTGTATTTGTTGCCCCAATTATATAAACACCTTCATTAAAAGAATTACTTCCGTCCATCTCAACTAGCAATTGATTAACTAACGTTCTTTGATGATGAGCACCCATCTTCTGTCTATTCCCGCCATATGCGTCTAACTCATCTATAAATAAAATACAAGGCTTTGTTTTTCTTGCCTCTTCGAACACTTCATGTAAACTTTTCTCTGCTTCTCCTGACCACATCGATAGTATTGCTTGCAACTCTAAATGAATAAAATTAGCGTTTATCTCACCTGCAACTGCTCGCGCTAAAAATGTCTTACCACATCCAGGCGGTCCATAAAATAATAAACTGCCTCCTACTTTCTTACCGAAAGCTTGAAAATACTCTGGATTCTTAATCGGCATAATAAAGTCCATATTTATTTTCTTTTTAATATCTTCCATTCCGCCAACATCATCAAAAGTTATTTTACTTTCTTCCACTTCAACCATTTGATTTTTTTCTCTATCAAAAGAAATCACTTTAATTTTTTCTCGATATTTCTCCATGTCGTTCATTCTTGTAACTATCCCCCTATAAACCCCTTTAATGTAGAATACATGTATGCTTATTGCTGTAAAACTATAAACAAAATATTCCAAAAGAAATTATAACAAAGTTCCACAGATTTTTTTGTCAAATCTTGTCATATAACAAAAAAGAAACCCTTACCTATAGTAAGAGCCTCTTCTAATATTATTTCGGTTGCAAAGTTAACACCTTCCCCTCTATCCCCTCCGTATTCAATGTAGTCGTATGATACGTGCCATTTACCCAATCATCTATTTGATCATGATACCAATCGCTTCTAAAGTTTCCTGATTGTCCTGGCCCTACAATATGATAACCGTTTGACATATCTTTCATATCAATGACGAATCGCCAAGAAGCTCCGTGATTGACGATACCGTTATCGCCGTAACTTGCTGCTTGAACGGTAACTTGACTTCCGCCAATTGGAACTGGTTTTTCGCGATTAAATGCAAGTAATGCTAACATACTAGATGATTTGGAGATTGGATGTGTAAAAGCAAGTTGATGGTAATCGCCCCACTTCCACTCCGTAACATCTGGTCCATACTCCTTCTGTAATTTCTTCATTACATTCTCGTACGATGTATGCACAACTTTTGTGAAGCCTCCGTACTTCATAAACCAAGCGCTATGTTCTCCTGCTACTTCTTTTCGAATTAATTCATCAACAACTTGTGCCTTTCCTTCAAATAACTCCATCACATCTTTCGGTATTTCTTTTGAAAATAACGTATTTGAAATCTCTTTCATTAATAGATGGAATATTAACGGTGCCGATTCATCTTTACTATCGTAAAAATTCCACTTCGTTAATTGTTTTACGCCCTCTTTCTCTACTTCATTTAAAGATGTTTTATTTAACTCTTTTAAAAATATAGGAGCAAACTCTTTCCCATATAAATTTTTTTGATCCATCTGTAACTCTTCTAAATCTTTTACCGTATACTTTTCCTTCTCTTGTAAAAACTCTTGAATACGCATTTGCCTATATGGCTGTGCCCACGTATTACTAATATGGTACGGATAATGATCATCCACAATTTTATTATTCGCAGTAGAAATAAACCCTTGTTTTGGATTGATTACTTTTGGAAGTTGATCATATGGGATATACCCTTCCCATTCATATTCATCTGTCCATCCTGGCACTGGTAGACTACCATCACCTTTTTTACGCACTGGTATATTTCCATTTGCTTTATAAGCAATTGTGCCGTCGTTTGATGCAAATACAAAGTTTTGAGTTGGTGTATGAAAATCTTGAAGAGCTGTTTCAAACTCATTCCAGTCTTTCGCCTTATTCATATTTAATACTGCCTTTAATTCAGCGGAAGGTTCCAAAGCAGTCCACTTTAAAGCAAATACTGTTTTCGTTTTCTCTTTCCCTTTATCCGCAAACTCTGAAATGACTGGACCGTGCCTCGTAACCGTAACATTATACGGTATTGTCTTTCCGCCTTTTACTTTAATAGATTCATCCAGAACAGTCGCTTTTTCCCATTTATCGTTATATAGAAATTCGTTTTCATTATTAGGATTTCGCTTTTCAATATATAAATCTTGTACATCAGGACCGGTATTCGTAACGCCCCATGCTATTTTGTCATTGTGACCTAATATAACACCTGGTACGCCAGCGAAAATAACGCCACTCACATTCAAATCTTTCATTTCAAGTTTCGATTGATACCAAATAGAAGGCGTCGCAAGAGATAAATGAGGATCATCCGCTAACATCGGCTTACCAGACGCACTCTTCTCACCGCTTATAACCCAGTTATTACTACCATTAAACTCTGGTGGAATGATCGTTTTTGCAAAACTTTGCGCTACGTCTACATTTGTATTTTTTAGTTCAGCTAGCAATCTAGGCGCATCTTTCGGATATGTAGGAAATAACTCATTTGCTTGCTCTTTCGGCAAATTTTTCAGCGCCCAATATCGAAATGCCTGTCCGTGCCAATGTCCCCCTAAATCAAACGCCATATACTTTCCAATCGTTAACGTATCCACAATGGACCATTCAGCAGGTTCATAGCCTAATATAGTAAACTCAACTGGCAATTTCTTTTCCTCTTTTGCCTCGCGTATAAAGGCATTCACCCCATCAGCAAATGACTGCAGAGCATATTTCGCTTCTCCATCATATTGATTAACAGACGCTTCGGCTGCTCGCCGTAAACCGAGCGTTCGAAACAACTTATCTCGATCAATAGCTGCTTCCCCTACAACCTCACTTAACATCCCAGAAGCTTGCCTTCTACTTAAATCCATTTGAAATAACCTATCTTGCGCTTGTACATACCCTTGCGAAAAATATAAATCGTGTGCATTTTCCGCTTTAATATGCGGTACACCTTTACTATCTCGCTTTATCGTAACAGCACGTTGTAAATCCTCTAGCTTTATCGTTCCATCTATCTTTGGCACAGATTTAAGCGTATATATGTTCAAAAAAATCGCTGTACATATAACCAACAAAAGGACGATACTACTAGACCAAATAAAAATTCTCTTACCACGAGTTCGTTTCTTTTTTATAACAACTTCCATATAACCCCCTCCTTCCTCAAACTATTCGCTTCTATTTTGAAAGAACCTTTTAGAAAATTTGAAAAACCCCTTCATTTTCCTACAAATGAAGGGGGAATTTTTATCGTTTGTTACGCCAGCTTTCATTATAACCAAGATTTGAATCGGTCGCTAATTGTACATCATATAATATTTCACTAAAGAAATACTTATCTACTTTTTTTGGCACAATGCGTCTTTCATCATCAATTTCATCGTATTCATATGAACCACGATTCACTGTACCTGCTTTATAAAATTCAATGTCATACACACATATATCTTCTTCGTCTTCATAGCCAATTGGTGCTCCGCTAAATGACAGTTGTGCCCCTAATCCAGTGCGAGTATCTTCTTTATAAAACGTATAATACACACCGCCATCTTGAACTGATCCGCGAATCCATCCAAGTTTCGTCATCTTACCGAATAACGAGCGACCATTTAATAAAATACCACCAAATCTCTCAACAGTAACCTTATCGTCTTCCTCTACTACAAACACAGGACGTTCAATTTGTAGAAATGGCTGGACAATTTTCGAATGTTCCAGTTGCTCTTTCCACATTTCCTTTTCCGTTTCGGATAATTCTAACGGATGAATGAAACCAATCACGGTTCCAGACGAAAATTCATGATTCTCTCCTATCATTGAATAAAACGTACCATCCTCCGCATAACGGAACATTTTCAGTAACTTCCCTTCTATATATTCACCCCAAATAAGTGAAGTTACAAATTGCTTCATAATTGGATTCTCTAGAAATACCGACTTCCAGGAGTCATATGACCAATAGCGCTTTCTTGATAGAGCAGCTTCCAACCGTTGTTTCTGCATGGAAAGAGCACTTCGAAGCTCTTTCTTTAAAGTAGATAACTCTTTCTTAGCTAATTCAGCTTTTTCTATATCATCTTTTGCATTCGGATTTGGAAGCGACTTCATACGTTTCCCTTCTTCTGTCTCTAATTCAATTTTTGACTCTGCAGTTAATATGGCCGTAAAACATCTATTCCCAAAATCAATTTCCTTCTCACCACGTATATTGAAACCAAGATTTGGTACTAGTTGATCTTCCAGCTCTTCTTCCGTTATACCACGCGTTTTTGCAGCGAGACTTAGTGCTTCTTTTGCTGCATTACGCACTTGTTTATGTTTATATTTAAAGGCCATTGTATGAATAGACATAAGTGCAAGCTTAGATGAGGACAAGCCTAAAGCCCGAACAGCATCAGCTGCAATTTTCCCTCGCATATCGAGCACCCATTCATCGATTTGCTTTTTCAGTATGCCGACCATTTTGTCATCACTATATATTCCATATAACGAAAGAATACCGCGTTTCTTCACATCTGCATCTTGAGAAATCCATGTTTGATATATTTCTTGCACACATTCTTTCAAGTCCTGTTCATTTAAAGTACTCCCAATCGCTTCAGCTGCCTCTTTCTTCTCGATAACAGAATCTGAAATGTACTGCTGCAAATAAGCTAACGGAATTGTAGCATCGGCAATTTCATTAGAATGACGAAGACGGATTTGTGGTTCATCCCCAATCAATTGCATAAGTGAATTTCTTTTTTGTTCCGTTACGATACGTCCACAAAGTTCTTCTATACTTTCTGAGTTTCTCTCCGTTTCAAGTAACGGAGCAAACTTCTCAACAAAAGAGGCATTCTTCTTATCTTGCAAAGCTTCCTGTACAAGTTCTGTATATTTTTCAATCTTATACTCTATAAGCAGTTTCATCACATTTTCACGAACAATTTTCTTTTTATTATGAAGTTCCAGCGCTACATCCTCTGCAGCTTCTACATCTCTTGAAAGAAGTTTAACTACAGACTCACGCATTTTTTTAGATGAATCCCCTAAAGTTTTAATTAAAATGGGACGCATTTTAATCATATTATCCTTTGCTAACACTTCTAAAATATATGCTTTGGCAACAGCAGAATACTCATCAAACCGTTCAATTATGTACGCTTGTTCTTTTACAATGACATGAACAAGTGCTTCCTTCGCCTCATTTCTCTCTTCACTGTAGCATGCAGCTTGTTCAACTGCATAGGCAATCAACTTTTCCTTACTTAACCCATACGAAAGAAGTTCTTCTAATACTTGTTTCGGTTCTATCCCTCTGACAGAGCATTCGTAAAGAAGTTCGTATAAATTAACACTATATTCATCTCCGAATTGTAGTGTAAGTACAGCTTCCCTTTTTGCTACATCATCTATATCCCAAAGGAGTGCAACCTCTAACACCGGCATACCCCAATACATACTTCTATATTTCGGACTTTTAAGTATGTGCTTCATATCCTCAAGTGACACTTTCCCTAGTAAATAATTACAATATGTATCACGTATTGTAGACAATTTAATTTGCAAAGCAGCAACAAAAAATTCTTCTCGCATTTTTCCTCTATTTAGCTCATGTCCTTTTTCAGCTAACGTTCGCGCGATAATAAGATAATTCATTTTACTTACATATTGCAAAGTGCGTTGAACAAATTCCGGATTTTCTTCCAACATGAAGCAAAGCAATTCATATTCATACGTCTTACAAAAGTCTTCACTATTCAAATTATGTTGCCTTAGGCGGTGCGCAAAAAACCTTTCCTCAGCTATCCAAAACTGTTTACAAAAACTTTGAATTTCTTCATACGTTTTCTTATTTACACTACCTGTTCTTTTGTAGTTTTGAGGCTGGCCAAGAGCATGACACATATAGCGCGTAGCATAATTCATAAACCCCCACACGTTTTTCTTTGCTAATATTTCCACATATCGCCTCGCAACGTTTGAATACTTATGAACATGAAATAACAGTCGCCAAATATAGTCCGGTAAATTTCCACCTAAAAATAATTCCCTATCACTTTCACCTTTTATATATCTTTCAGTTGCTTCAATCTTTTCTTTTTCCCCATTCAAATTCAAAATAAATTCAGCATGTTCTTTTAATCTCTCTTCCAATAAAGAGCTATACGTATGGAACCTCTCATAATCTACTTCAAACATTACGAGAAGTAGTGATAGTTGTTGCTTATTGAGTAAAGTATGTAATTGTCTCTCTATATAGTTCGGATCCTCTTTTGTCAACTCTTTTAGAAAACTATACGCCTCATTCACATAACTAGAGATATTAGTTAAATATTTACATGCAATTACTACAAGTTGATCCAATGGAAGTGTACTTTTTTCTAAATAAACCTTCATATTAGAAAAATCCACATATTTAAACCTTATTATAAGAACATTTAACAACTGCTCCCCTAATAAATAATAGAATAATCGTAAGAAAGCTGGATCTTGCTTATGCACTTTCCTAAAATCATTTATAAACCGCTCAGCAAAATCGCCTCTTCTTTGATCTCGAAGTGTCGTTAATTGAATATCTTTCAAAATCTCTTCTTCTTTTGTTTGTAAATATAGCAGTGATAATTGTTCCTGTTCTTCTGTCATATGAATATATTGAAACAGCTGAGCTGTATTTGTAGTCAAACTTTGTTCCCCCGCATCTTTTTATCTATTATGAAAACACCCTTATTTAATGATAGTATAGCATAAAACTCACCAAAACGAACATACATTCTATATTAAATTAATGTAAATTAAAACACACTACTCAAAACACTTCTCCTTCTCTCTAAACTACCCATTACACACTTCTCTCCAACATATTCGCTACACCAATTCCTCAAAATCCCCTTCACATAAGCAAACGTTCGCTTATTCTGTTCAAATGCAATTTTAAGTGCCTCTAATACTCTCTCTCCTGAAACTTTTCGTATCCACTCTTTCAATTCCTTCACGATATATGGGGATAGACTACTTATATGTTGCTCGTAAAACTTATAAACTTCACTATGTGGAGTGTCCTCTTCCACTTCCACATCTTTTATTTCTTCAACAACTTCTTGTAAACTACTAGTATCCTCTTCTTCTGGCATACCAAAATACTGCAATAACAATGGAATCTTCCATTCTTTTTCCAGACATGTACGTAAAAACATATGTATGAATTCTTTATTTTTTACAGTCTTTAACTCACGTAACACACATTTTTCTACATTCGTATTTAAAATTGGATTATAGTGTAGCCAATTTATGATGTATAACTCTTTCGTTTCCGCATCGTATAAAAGCTTTCCGTATTCAACAAACCTATTTAATAACTTCTCAACAGTCTCCATATTGTAGCCTGTTTCAAGTTCTGCCACACGCTTCGGTAATACGTAAATTCCACATTGCTTCGTTTTCGTACCAGTTAACAAATATATGTAAAAATAACGCTCCTCTGGCGTTAAATCTAATATGAATTCATCTTGCCAAAAGTTCACTTGCACATTACGGTACACCGCCATATGTTTACCTCCCCCTTTTATTCATAAAAAGGTAGATTTCAATCCTTCAATATACATATAGGAGTGAGGGCTTGGTTTTTGCAGTTGAATTCCAAATTTTTTTAACTACTACAACGACGGTTTTATTTTTTCGCGCTTTTTTGTTCTTGTAGTTGTTTTTGTTTTGTTTTTTCTTAGTGATTTATTACTTGGTAGGTGCTTATAAGGGGCTTGGAAGGGGCTTAATAAGGACTTATATAAAAAGGAGCTGTTCCAAATTTTCATTTTGGATAGCTCCTTTATCATTCTTTCTATTTTTGACTTGCATCTAACATCTTCACTAAAAAGGCAGCTGCTTCACCACGAGTTGCTGTTCCTTTCGGATTAAACTCATTATTTCCAACACCAGTAACTACTTTTAAGCTATATAATCGTTGAACAGGCTGTTTATATGTGATCAAATGTTTATCCCTAAATGGCAATGCAACTAATTCACCTGTAACACCGTTATACTGTAATGCGTTGTCAATCATGATCGATGCTTCTTCACGTGTAATAGATGCGTTAGGATCAAAAATCCCGCCGCCACGACCGTTAATAATTCCCGCACTTGCACTACGTTTAATACCGCTATGAAGGGATGGATGCGCTTTATTAATATCTACAAATGACTTATTTCCTTCCGGTAGCTTGAGAGCATTTGAGATTAATGTTGCAAACTCAGCTCTCGTAACATTACGATAAGGCGCAAATACACCATTTCCTTCACCGTTCATAATTCCTAGGCTGTTCAGCTTACGAATGTTCCCTTCAAACCATCCACCTGTAATATCATCTTTTGGTTTTTGTACTTCTTTATGTGGCACATTATAGTTTATTTTAATCCAACTTGGGTTATAGAAAATCCACTCATCGTTACCTACTTTATACCAACCATTTTTAACTGCTAACACTTTGTAACGATCTCCGTTTGAAGCTTTACGAACGATATGATGTTCAAGTCCCGAACCACTGCGTACGTTTATACCATCACCATTCACTACAAGCTCCATATTAGGTTCAGCTGGATTATATTCATTGGAATCAAATAGCTCATTTCTTTCTTGTAAAGGCGAATCAATTTGTGCGTTAACATTTGCATACCATTGAATACCTTGTACGAAGCCAGTCCAATTCCCACGAGAAATTAAAATATCAGGACAGTTTTTCCCGCTCCATTGTTGATGCCTATAAATGTGGTCCGCACTAATACCTTCTTTGTTCATTAAATAACCTGCAAGTCTCTTTGCATTCTCTAACGCTTTATTGTAATCTCCATCTTGGTTAACTGAAATTTCAATCCCGATAGATTCTCTATTTCCTGATCCATCCCCATCTCCTGCATGCCAACCGTTTTCATTTGTTGGTAAGTGCTGATAAATTTGTTTATCGTCTACAGTAAAATGCCATGAAGCTGTTCGGAACGTACCTTCCGTTGCTTGTTTATACAAATATTTAGCATGATTTTCAGCATTTGCACCACGAGCTGTGTTTGCAGTCTCATGAATTGTAATGTAGCGTGCTTTCATCGGATTTGCAGGACGAATATCAGGATTTCCAGCTGGAACAATCCACTCTACAAACGGGACACCTGCAAGTGTTCCATATTTCTTTGTAGTCATCGATGCACTATACTGAATAGCTCTTCGTTTTTCAACCGGTTTCATTTCACGAGTAGAGCCATCATTTCGACCGTCTACATGTTCAAATGCCTTTTCAATATTTGAAATAGCTTCATCTTCCGCTACTTGACCTTTTTTCGCTTCTTTCATTTTATGTAACTCTTCTGTTTCATCATGTTTATGTTTATATTCTTCTAGAAGAATTTCCTCGTTCTCTGATACTTCTGCTTCATTAATTTGCATGTGATCTGGAGTTTCTAGATTGAAATTAGAATAACGTAATCCGTTCGTTCCACGCTCCCCTTGTGCAATACTAAGCTGGTCAGTATGAGATTTATTTATCTCTTCTGCTGATATTGATAAAGGTGCACTCCCTAAAATTACTAGACTTGTTGATAGTGCGATTACTCGTTTTTTAATATTCATTGCTATAATCGATACCTACACTATCCGTGTAAATATCTCAACCTCCCTTTATTTTCTCATTCGTGAAAGACTATGAATCTACTATGTATGAAAATATGTTTATTCCACCTTTTCATTTTATCCCCAGAAGGCGAATTATATTTTCTAGAAAATCCCTTAACAGACATTATTTTATAACCAATTGCTATTGCCGTCAAAAGAACTTGTCCCCTTTTGCACACTACTACTTCTCAAAAAATAGATTAGGATACCTTTTACTCATTTTCTTCAATAGAACAACATGTACTTTTTAAAATGAATCAACGGCATTTTCATATAAAAAATGCCGTTGATCATAATTTCATGATAAGAAATCCTATACTAGCGGAATACATCTATTGCAAATTTCCTTTAACATTTTCGACAATCTCGTTTATCGTATTTCGATCAAACTTATCACTAATTTCGTATGGCTCACGATCTCCTACTAATTGTACGCCTACAATATCATTGCGGTTCTTACCATATTGCACTTCAATAATCGATCCACGCTCTATTTGCTTCCAAACAAGACCTGCTTCATCTTTATTATCTAACACTATACAGTCCTCAATATTTTCGTCAATCCCAATTAACTTGTTATCATCCATATATCCAACCTCGTATTGTTGACGTTCTTTCGCTTTGCCGCTTACTACTATACCTTTGCTTCCATATGAGTAATCCGTATAGTCCTTTTTCTCCGCCGTTTTTGGTTCTTCTGCTTTAGTTTTTTCAACGTTCCCACAACCCATGATAAGACCAATTGGCATCACCGTAGTTAGTACTACTCTAGTAAATTTCTTTATCATTTCTAAGCAACTCCTCATACTTACATTTAAATTCCATTTATCAATTTATTAAAAAATAACATGATATAAAATAGGCAAAGCCAACGATAAAATATTAGTTGCATTCCCACAAATTAATTAAGGACCAGGTTTTTTAAACCTAGTCCTACATAACTTTATCTTTGCTTCACATACTTAATTGTGTTGAATGAAGCCTCATTAAATAATCGTAAGTTTTCCCCATCATAATCTTGAACTTTATATGCTATTTTCTTTTTTTGAATTGTATCTTCTACACCATCTACTAAACGTTTATTGAGGTGTAAATAGATTGTAAAAGCTTCCTTATCATATTCCCAAGTTCCTTCAATATAATTCTTTTTATTTGGATACTCACCTTTACCATACGTTTCAAATGTCTTATCACCTTTTAGAATAAGTGACATAATGAAACCGTCTGTTCCTTTGAATCCCCAATTACCAATTAATTCCGTACCATCTTTCACATTCTTCATAACGTTATCCGTATTAATTCCAGCTTTCTTATCTAACTCTTTCAAATCTTTCACAGATACTGTACCGTCACCGATTTTAATATCCCCTTCAAGATCTTTGAATGCCTTAAGCCAGTAAATATCTCCTTCTTTCACTAACTTTTCGGATTTCTCCATTAACTCTTTATCAGTCTTATCGCCTTTTTCTCTTTTTTCTTTTCGGGTGAATACTTCATTTATTAAAGAAAAAGACTCTCTAAAAATAACCAATTGCTTTTTCAAAATCCTTTTGTTGAGTTACATACTCTGCAGGGGGATCTATCGACTCAAATTTATCTAACATTTTATTTAATTCTTTCACACTATCTACTATATCTGATTTCTTTTTCTTACCGTCAAAAACCTCTCTTGTAATGTTGTTATGCTCCGCAAACAACTTATCAAACTCTACCCCTAATGTATACACTTTATTAGGATAGTCTTCCTTTGAAACTTTTTCTTTCTTGCTATTAGACTTCGATTCTTTTACTTTAGACTCTTCCGTTTTCTCCTGTTTAGAAGTGCTCGTTTTCTCAGACACTCCACAACCAAATAACAACATGACCGGAACTGCTACCCCTAGTAGTTTCTTTACATTCATGACTAATTTCCCCTTTTACTTCAATCGATTATCCTTACTATACCCAGCCTCTTTTTTTATCTTGTAATTAAAGTTACAATCGCAATAACTCCTAGAATCGGTCCCCAATATTCCATTTTTATAAAAAATAGTGAGTGTTTTTTGTTAAACATAACTTTTTCACCAGTTTCAGCATCTATATAAACTTTCCCATCTGGTTTATTAATATATTTACCCAAATACCAAGACATAACCCCTGATATAATAAACATTACCGCCATTGGCCAACTATGCTCTTGAAAATATGTAGTATCTCCTGTTATAGATTCAAAGATAACATTACCCAAAAGAGTATTAATAATTACAATAATTGCGACTAAAAAACCCCAACCAGACCAAATAATCATCTATTTCTCCTCCTAAAGCGTACAACTTTGTACCTTATGTTAATTTGAACTACAAATGAAAACATTAAATAAACCGAATATTCAGACGTAAATAATTATATTTATTCCACATTCGATTCTAACTTTAGTGTTCTAAATGCAAATGAACCAGACATAATTTGTAATATTGTTGGAATAAGCAAAAAGAATAATGACATAAATAACATAACTATAGGAATCACAATCATACAAACTCCATAAACTTTATTATTAACCTTGTTTACTAAACATGATAAAATAAGCAACCCTATTTGAACCGTTAAAATAATAGAGTAATAAGCTAAAAGTTCATAATCAACACCTTTCATAATATTAAACGCTACAACTATTAATAGTATGGAAGTAATAATTCCTATAATGCCACCAATTAAACCTAGTACGAATTCAAGCGTTCTTTTCAATACTATCCTCCTTTTATGAGCCACTAACAACTTGTATATTTTTCCCATTCACCATCATACCAAATATTTATTGGAAAAACTATACATACTTTTCATTCTTCCTTACCTTACAGTGACCTTCTTACCATTATAGATAGCTTGTTGCAGTTATAAAATCAAAGCCTTCAAAATTACTAGCCGGATTGTCATACTGAAAATTATAAATTAAAACGATAGAATTATAGGATTTATTTAATTTAACTACTTTCTTAATTCGAGAGATTATTTTATCATCATATGAACATCCCGTTAATAACATAGAAATGTCATCACTCGCTTCTTCTAACACTTCCTTTTCAATAAAATCCTCATCTACATCAATCATATCTATATTAAAATCAACAAAAAATCTTGCTGGTATAGCGTCTCCTTCTTCATCATATGTAACATCGATATATGCATCTAACTGATCTTGCGTTTGCATATTACCGAACCATATTGAAACCATTCCGTGTACTTCCATTGTAGTTCTCCTTTATTTTTTATCTTGCAGAACCAATTTTATAACTTACTGACTACTTTAAAAGTCGAGATTTTTATAAAAACTATTTCTTCTTTCCTTTCAGTCAAATAGGATTATTCGGAAATTCATTGTCATACTTATGAATTAGCTCTTTATCATTTTCATCAATTGGTACTTCACCTAAGTATTTATGTTTCCAAATAATCATCTGATCACTAAAACTATATTCTGTATCGAACCAATTTGTATAATCGAAATGCATGTTAAATTCCCCACTATGTTCCAGAGACATTGTAAAAGAGTACCAAAGCTCTTGCTGATTATCTTTGAAAACATTTCTTAATTCCTTACTCAATTTATATAAAAAATCTTCTTTCCTTTCAAACTCCTCTTCATCAACTTCGTATTTAAAAGGAATTTCTACACTATACTTATAATTTTCTTTATTTCTGAAGTTGTTATAGAAAAAGTAAGTTCCCCCTCCATCTTCTGATATTTGTGCATAAAAATAAAATTTCTCCCATTCTTCTGGAATCATGGCATGAACCGTTTCCGCTATCTCTCTATATAATTGATTCAGTTTTATTTCCAATTAAATTCCCCCTATTTAATTTTCATCACTTACTTTTTCTATATTATACCATTCTTTTAATTAGCTCTTTATTTACACTAAAGTGTAATGTAGTTCATCTAAAAATCAAACCAAGTTTCGATGCCTTTAGAAAGTAGACATACCTCTTAAATACAATTAGTATTAAAATAAGAAATATGAAAGACTTAAAAAGGCTCTTACATGAAGGAAGGAAGTGCACAACTATGGATTTTAAAACAGTCATGCAAGAACTTGAAGCTCTAGGTAAGGAACGTACGAAAAAAATATACATATCTAACGGTGCCCATGAGCCAGTTTTTGGCGTAGCTACAGGTGCTATGAAACCAATTGCTAAGAAAATAAAAATCAATCAAGAGTTAGCCGAGGAACTGTATGCCACTGGCAACTACGATGCTATGTACTTTGCAGGCATTATTGCCGATCCGAAAGCTATGAGTGAGTCTGATTTTGATCGCTGGATAGACGGAGCGTATTTCTATATGTTGTCTGATTATGTGGTGGCAGTCACTTTATCAGAATCAAATATTGCGCAAGACGTTGCTGATAAATGGATTGCAAGTGGGGACGAGCTTAAAATGTCTGCGGGCTGGAGTTGCTACTGTTGGCTTTTAGGAAATCGTAAAGACAATGAATTTTCCGAAAGCAAAATTTCTGATATGCTTAAAATGGTGAAAGATACAATTCATCATTCTCCAGAACGAACAAAATCCGCTATGAATAATTTCCTAAACACTGTGGCAATCTCATATGTACCACTACATGAAAAAGCAGTCGAGATTGCAAAAGAAGTTGGTATAGTTGAAGTCAAACGTGATAATAAAAAAAGCAATTTGTTAAATGCTTCTGAAAGTATTCAGAAAGAACTTGATAGAGGAAGACTTGGTTTCAAGCGTAAGTATGTAAGATGTTAAAGAAATTCATACCTAGGTGTCAATTCGAGAAGGATTGACACCTTTTTAATTAAGGTTATTCAACTATTAGATAAGCTCAATAACTTCATTAACAGATTCACTAAACATATCAGGATCTTCATTTTTTATTTCCAATAATAGTTCTTTAATGCTACTCGTAATGGATATATCAAATTGCGAAAGTACTTTTCCATACACCGTTCTTATTTGGGGATTATTCAGTATTCTGTAATGTATAATCTCTATCCAGTCTTGAGCGCCACTCATCATCGACGGAGCAGCTGTAGCAATACATTTCAATCCCTCTTCTATATGATTTTCATATAAGCCCTCTATCCCATGAATCAAACTAAACATAACTTCAGGTTGTTCAGTATCATCATCAAAGACTAAACATAAATCTGGAATAATAGAAACATCGTTACACTCAATCACTCGTATGCATGACTCATTAAACTCTTGTATCTCATTTTCATTTTCTAGCAAACGGTTATCATATAATCGATTTAAATGTTCTTTAGTATCCAAAAAAGATTATCCTTTCTTTTTTCATCTTCAAAATGTTCACTGTCCCGATTGATTTTTATCGTAAATTTCATCAGTAAATCAGCTATTTTATTTTCAAAGTAATATACAAGCGTTTGTTGAGACGTATTTAAATTAAAAAGTAATATCCTGATAACCTACTTTAATTACCTTTTCATTTAATAAACGAACTCCTACACCATTTTCTATATCCCACGTACAATTAAATGTAATTCCAATCTCTCGTCCTTCCGTAATATGTGCATACGGAACAACAATACCATCTAAACTGACCATCTCTAGCATTTGATCAGTTGTTTCAACCTCCATTTATTAGCTTTTTTATTTTAGGAGTAATTCGTTCACTGTAAGAAAAATCACTTAAAATATGTTCAACGTCCCTTTTATTATTCTCATAAAAACAAATTTCAATATTATCTTCATCATAATAACCGAATTCAAAGCTCGTCCCAAACTTTGAATGAACTGAATCACCATCTATCGTGTAATCTATATCGACATACTCCTCAAGTTTTTGGAGTGATTTAGAAATTCCAAACCAAACTGAAGCCATTCCACTATATTCCACTTTTCCATGCCCCTCTAGCCGGTCTATAATTCACATAAACATTCTTCACTTTACTATTTTTGTAATCTCAAACTAGAAATCAACTCATTTAAACTATTCGAAACCTCTATAAACAACCACGTTCGAAATCCTCGAATTCGTTCTTTCCACTTACATTATTTAAAACAAATAGTGAACCATTTCTTTCTACCACTATAGGAACCTTATCTTGTCCCTTAATAACTCGTGATTAAGTCTTCACCCTCATATCTAGGGTCTTTCTCCACTTTACCATCTTTTGTTTTGATGACTTTTAGTCTACCTAACCACTCTGCTCCGTTATATGTCTCTTCACTTACCCATACATTATGCTTTTTACCGTCTACCTCAACTACTAATGTTGGATGTGTAAACATGAATTCCTTCTCTACATGCCTACCTACAATTTCTGCATGTAATGATGTACCTTCTTCAACTAGTTTACTATTCTGATACCCTTCGATAGTAGGTAATCCAATAAATACAAATAATATCAACCCAAATACGGTCACTTTCTTCTTTGTACTCCATTTATTCTTTTCTTTCACTTCTAATTATTCATATAAGCTCTCAATTTCCATACACCAAAAAGAACCCTTTTCCATACACTTATCATCAATTTTTTTCAATTCTTCCTTCAACCAACTTATTGTACACTCTGGTATATTATTATCGATAAAGGCATCCTCACCATTTATCTCTACTGCCTTATCAATCATTTTTGAATATACTAATAAACATGCTGCAAATTGTTGTATAGAAGAATTCATAAACACTTCTTTATACGCATCACTATTATTTAGAAATACTATTTTTTCTTGTTTTTCAATTATACAAATTGGATCTCCAGAACTTGTTGTTCCTAAATACCAATATTTTCGAAACTCTTCTGGCATATGAAATACATTTATAATAGACCTTACGAAAGACTGAGATGAAGTAAATTCTAAATATGGTGGCGGTGTTTCTGGCAAGCCTCCTATAGACAAAAATCGTTTCACTTCAGCTGAAAAGTTTTTGTTTATTAATTCTTTTTCAGGAAATGTAATGAGTGGGCCATCTTTATTAACATCCCATTTCTCTCGAAAATCCTCTGGTAGTATCATTTTTTCACCTTCTTGATGTATTTATGTCTTTTAAGATTTAATTGGGCTACTAGATGGTATTATCTACACTTATTCACTAAAACTCCCTAGTTCCTCTGTCCAAAAACATCCTTCTGTTAAAGCAGCTGCATCAATTTTTCGAAGTGCACTAGAAATCCACTCCACCAAACCTTTAGGTATATTTTTTTCAATATAAGCCTTTCTTCCATTGGCAGCCTTTACTTCTTTTATAAATTCCACATAGACAAGTAAAGATTCTGCAAACTTCTCTATCGTACTATTTATAAGAACAACTTTATTTTCATTGTCATAATCTATATATACGAGTTGTGATTTAGATTCATCAATACAGATTGGATTTCCACTACCAGTAAATCCAAAATATATAAACTTATCATACATCGTACCTAATTTATTTTGTATCTCGCTCAACCTTATCCCGCCACCGTTATCCGCAGGTTCAAATGTAAGAAATGGAGGAGCAGACTCGGGAAAACCTGCTTTAATTAAGAAGTCTTTCGTTTCTTTCGAGAAGGAAAACGAGTGAATGATTTTTTCATTATAATGAATTAAACCGTATATTTCTTCATTCCAATTCACTAAAAAATCTTGTGGTGAGATCATTTTATCCTCCTGTATATCATACACTCTGTATTCGATTTTACTCGTATATTGCTTTCTTATACGACTACATATCCATAAAAATACTTTTTACCAATCTTCCATTCTTTCTTTGTTAGAACATCGATATATGACATTAACTCTCTATTTTTTTCATTTGTTATTATCGTATCGTATTGAATTGGACATTTGATTCCACTCCAAATTGATAAAACGGAAGGTATAGTAACAACATTATAAGTAGTTCTATCTCTTAAAGAACTCATAACTTCCGAAACTAACTCCTTTGCCAAATCTCCAGGAAAAGATAGTCTATTACGATAATAGTATTCTTGCGTATCGTTATTTTCGATAAAACTAGAATAAGCTTCATTAAATTCTTCTAACGATACTTCATAATACTCGTCCTCAATTCCAAGCATCCATGAAAGTTCATTTCTTATAGCTTTTTCAACAAAGGTATCTTCCCACTCTTCTAGTAATGCTAAAAGATATGGTACTACATGATATGAAAGAGTTTCACCAGCACTTACTACAAAATTATGAACTCCATCCTCTGAAGCACTTGAAAGGAATTTCAAATTATTCGTTTCTAATAAATCATCGTGAGTAGCTGCTGAACAAAATAGTCTAGTGCATAAATTCAAAACAAGCTCATCTCGAGTACTATTCATAAGTTCGATTAGTAACCTCTTTACAGAGAAATCACCAAGCTTTAACAATTCATTAATTAAAATAAAGGATTCTTTCTCTGTTGCACTATCCCTTAAGTTAGACTTAAGAGTTTCAATTGTATGATTAGAAACTTCTCCATACCAAATATCTTTTTTTAAATGCTCTAAGTCCATCATTCTCTCTCCTTTTATTGCTGCTTACATTTATACGAACCATTTCATATGAATAATATTATTAATCATGTAACTTATTTAAAAACTCCGTAAAATTATTAGCAATATGGCATACATTTTCTCTCGCTACTTCCTCTGCTTCCTCAGCCGTAATCCCTTCACTTTCCATCAATGTTTCCTTTTCCCATGCCCCCTCATGTTCCCAAAAGACGACAATTGGATCTTCTTCATGATTTTTATAATCAAAGCAAATTAAATTTCCTGCTGGATCAAATGCGAATGGTACCAATTCATTTGGCAGAGTAGAAATATACTGGTTATATACTTTAACGATATATTCACTACTATCTACATCATAAGAAAGTAAAGTTCCAAATACCTTTGTTATCGTATCTATTTCAAATTTATAAGGTAATACAGCTGAACCATTATTATTTGTAGCACATTCTACATAGTCACTTGGAAATATACACCCTATCTCTTTTCCCACATTGTTTATATATTCTGCTGAAACTGGCTCATCCGGTACTGGCCATGTTAAGTCATTTCTCATTTAACTTCACCTCCTAACAAATCACATCACGTTTATCCAAAATAACTAATTGCATCATCAACCAACCATGCCAGTCGTATGTCTTCTTTTGTAATCGCTTCATTGTTATGTAAGTCTTTCCACGCAATCAAATCAATTGACGCAGTCCACAAAATGTTGTCACCGCCTTTTGATGCACCGATTCCTAATGCCCCTGTGACAGCTGCTATTTCAATCACATTTTCTGAGAATCTATTTTCAAATCTACTTATTTCACTTGATTTACTCAATTTTGAATACATTCCTTTCATCACCCACAGGCATAAGTACTTTGTGAGTTTTCCTGTTTTATTATAATTGGTCATGGTAACGCCTATATAGAATTATAGCTATAATTCTATATAGGCTTTTTTTTCACCTGGAATTTTAAATTTATTTACATCATATTCTTTAATTATATATACTTTTATAGCTTCAAAATCTTTACCAAAAGCAAGAAATGGATTTTTTAAAAAATATATTATTTCTTCGTCGTCATAAATTCGGGCTTTAATTATTTCTTTGTCCGAGTGAAACGATAAATTGACTCCTTTGTAAAAATATTCGTAGTATCCTTCTTCATCCTGCTCACTCTTATCTTCAAAAGGAACAGATTCAATATGATATATATTCCCATTTACATTTATTGATTTCATACAGCATCACTCCCTTTTCAAGAATATTCATAAGAAATTAAATAATCTCTGTCAATCATACCAAAAATAAGGGATTTACTTTTAGAATTTATAAAAAATATATAGAATTAAATTAAAATCTTTATATTATTTTTCATATTACTTCATTATCTCTGTACAATTGTGTAATGTGTCACAGAAGTAGACATATTGCAATGAGTTGCAGTGAAGGGGAATATCCCTTGAGAATATAAAATAAGAAGATCAATCTAGAAAGACTATCTAGTTCGATCTTCTTTTATTGAATTTTTAATTAATGCATTTTCACCCTTAAAATAATATAATCAACGGGTGGATTATTATTTACATCCTCAAAACTGGGTCTAATTTTAAAGTCAAATTCATTTGTTATATTTTTCAATGAATAAAGGTTTGTTCCATCTACACTTGTACGGGGGAGCAATGTATCCGAAAACGTAAAACGCATGAAGAATATGTTGCGGAACTATTAGAAAAATGCGGGTACGATATGCCGCAGAGGTTTTAGAAGTTCATGGCGATAATATCGAAGTTATAGGAACATACAAAGGCGCTAGAAATACCACAGAACACAAATGTAACTCATGTAAAAATATATGGGAGGCAGCACCAACAAATATTTTAAAAGGAAAGGGAGAGAAACATTATGTCAAAGTTATTACGTGAATTATCTAAACCGGATAGTGAGGCCCTGCGTTCCGAAGCACTAGAACAGTTGAAAGTTACTTCAGGTAAAATTGTTGCTTGTGATCCTCTTATTTTTAATGAAAATCACTTCGAACAAACAATTCAGCCAGGTACATATCCAATTGTTGCTTGGTGGCATAAGGAAGATGGAGTCATTGCTGGTGCTGAATTAAAATTGTCGGAGTCAAAAGCGGTAGGATGGAAGAGGGCAACAAAACCAGGACAAAATATAAGTGAACTGGAAGACGGATATATTTTTGGTTACCCAGTTGATACAGGCTTAGGGTGCTTTGCAGATGTTGAAGCAATTGGTAAGTTAGAAGAAATAGAAGACAGGTTACAACAAGAACTAGGAGAAGAATTTACTAGTTTGTATGATGATCTTATAGATGACATACTAACAGAACATGATGAAGATTGGGGAAATTGCGTGGTGTGTGAGGAAACAGGAAGTAATATCATTATATTCCGTTCAGGTTATGGAGATGGATTTTATCCTTCCTATTGGGGAATCGATGAAGCAGGAAAAATCGTTTCACTTGTTACTGATTTTCAAGTGCTACATGAGGAAAATTGAGGACAACATCAATAATGATATAAGAGTCAATATTTTTTCTTTTACAGCGTCAAATATCCCCCGTCTAATATTTGCAAATAACCCGTGGGATAATTTCCTTATATACTACTGGTTCTAATAAATAGGGTTATATTCTTAAGTGAATATAACCCGTCATTTTATCATGATAGAGTTGAACTTCAGACACTCTACGCTCCGAAATTACTTTTTCTATGATTTCCTGGCGATTATATTCTACCTGCACCGTTTCACAGTTTCCCCAATGAGTAGGAGCGGATTTTTCGTTTGACTCAAATACATCTAGAAGACGATTCAATATCTCTTCCTCGTTAAATGCTACAGTCGGATATATTGCGATTGTAAAATAATTCGGTTTCATTTTACTACTCCTTTTATTTGCTTTATCACAGCCAAATAAGTTTAAATCCCTTTCCCACTATTAATCATGTAACTTATTTAAAAGCTCCGTAAAATTATTAGCTACAAAAAATACATTTTCTCTCGCTACTTCCTCTGCTTCCTCAGCCGTAACCCCTTCACTTTCCATCAATATTTCCTTTTCCCATGCCCCCTCATGTTCCCAAAAGACGACAATTGGATCTTCTTTATGATTTTTATAATCAAAGCAGATTAAATTTCCTGCTGGATCAAATGCGAATGGCACCAATGCACTAGGTAATGTGCCATTGTAGTCATTGAATACCTCAATAATATTTTCATCATCATCATCCATATCATAAGTTAGTAATGTACCAAAAACTTTTCTCTTCCCCTCAACTTCAAATACTTCTGGGCTAACATGTGCTCCGTTATTCTTCATTACACATTCTATATAATCTAAAGGAAAATGAATGCCCAACTCTTTTTCCACATTCTTTACATTTTCTCGCAATAAAGGCTTATCTGGTGATCTCCATTCTACTTTATTCATCTCGCACCATCCCTCTGAATTTCCTCAATTAATTACTACACATCTAAAATAGTTATAAGAGACCTTAATAAATTACATTTAAAATCTTATTTATATCTGTCATACAGTCTTTCACTAAATCGTAAAAACCAACATGTACATTATCTTCATATACCCAAAAAAGGGCTGTTCCATATGGTGCTTCAAATATTTCTAGCATTCATATCTATCCCTTTATTAATCAAATGCTGAACAATTTCAATATGTCCTTTCTTTGCTGCAACATGTAACCACGTACCAAATGGTGTCATCGAATGTAAAATTTTGGATTATCACCTATTAGACGTTTTACTTCATTAATGTCACCAAGCTTAATAGCATTTCTTATTTTTTTATTTATATTTTTCTCCTCCACAACATCACCTCCTATATTTCTTTTCTCTTGTCTAACTATGTCTCCTAGATTTGCAGAAACATGAACTATTCAATCGAAGATTTATAAGCAACCTTTACATTTTTCAACCCTTCTATTACATTATTTATTCTTCCCAATAAATCTTTTATTTCCTCTACTGTCAATTCTCCTTCTGCCTCTTGAGGGTTAAACATACTTAGCCTCTTTGTTATACCTTCAATACGCCCAACAAAAACTATATGATGATCGACTACTGCAATTTCTCCTATGGCAGTATCAACTATAACACCTTCAATCTTTCCTAAATTATCAAATTCATCCGCTAGTTTTGCTATAGCATATCGATACCCTCTCTCTTCATCTAATAACTCTTCATACGCCTCCCGAATTGCATGAAATAATTCATTATACTCCCAATCTTTCATACATCCTCCCTCAAAAAAAAATCCCCACGCTTATGTGAAAATAATCTTTCAACACAAATATGAGGACTTCCTTATTTCATTACTATACTTTACACATTTTATTCGTTAGAATCTTCTTCATTCAATTTATATACTCTATCTCTTTTCTCATCACTTTTGACAAAAATAAGCTTTTCTTCTTTAACAAAACCTTCTAATAGTAAGCATACTTGCCCATATGCTTTAGGCTTATTCGTTGTGAATCTCTCATCTGATATTTTACCAGCTCGTATTAATTGTTCGCATAACTCAAGTGCACTTATTTCTTCAGAATTAATTAATTCTAAAATATCCTTTTGTAAGGGCAATAAAGGCACAGGGGTCTCAGCTACCTCCACCTTTTCTCGTTTGTTTTCTTCTTCAAATAAATCTTCGAATGAAATTTGATTCATACTTCTTTTCCTTTCTAACGATTGATTTGTATAACATGAACTGAATCCTATAGCGTATGTATTATTATGTTACCTTTTTTCATAAATCCCAAACTCATGTACATCGTTTCATATAGTATATTCCGATTATACCAAATATACGTTCTGTTTTCTATTGTAGAATTCGTTATAATAGGAATGAAAGTAATAATGAACATTTTCTCGTTGTTAATTGTATACTCTCTGTAAAAAAATACAATTACAATTTATAAATTTGTATAATAAAATAGTACGAGTAAAATTTTATTATAGAAAGGTTCTGGTAATATGTTAGGTATTCATGTTGAAAAAACAAAAGATGAACTAATTATTTCATGGCAATTCTCTAAAATTCATATTCCATTATGTGAAATCACTGAGGTAACGGAAGATAATACATATGCTGGTGTTGAAGAAAAAAGCGTAATCCGAATTGGAACAGCATATGGTACAACTGATCGTATTTTAATTAAGACAGTAAAACAAAATTATTTATTATTCACTACTAATAGAGTATCCATTTTAAATAAAATAAAAGCTTAATTGTTTTTCTTCCTATATTTAAACGTTAAACACTTTCATTCTATTATAGGAAACGCTACAAAAGGTTCGTTGATTACTCCTGCTCCTAATTCGGAAGCATATGGTGAAACTATATAACACAAACACCCTAGCTCTTCGCTAGGGTATTCTTAGTTTTATCTATAATACAGTAGTTCTACAATTCTTATTTATTTTTATGAACTCCTTGTAATTGACTAAGAACCTCATTGGCAGTCCTCTCAAATCTTTTAGGGTTATCAGCAATAATTTCATTAAGTAAATTAATTATCGTTAGTTGTATATCATGATTCATTCCTACAAGTACTTTAGCATACTCACTTCTATATAAATCATTATTTAAAATTCTTATGTTTAGTAGCATTGCCCACTCTTTTGCACTCTCAAACATTACAAGAATTATATTTTGCTTTTTATAAAACTTCTCCCTTATTTTATCACGTCTTGTTTTTCCTCTATCACTATCTGTTAGTTAATTCTTTGGTGATTGTTTCAGCTTTATATAATTCTTCTAATAATGTATGTGGATAATCATTGTGACTGTCCATATATGCACGTACGCCACCCACAATGGTTATTCCCTTAGTATCCTCGTTATTCTCTAATATTTCTAACGCTTTCTTATATCTTTTATATATTAATTGTAAAATACCACTATTAATATCTTTCGCATAGTCTTTCTCCAACTTATGTATCACGACTTTTACTTGTTGAATTAACTGCCTTTTCTTGTTCACTATGTCCTCCTATTTAATTATCATAAATTTTATTTCTATTTTTCACCACTCCAACAATGGCCTTTCCTCAACTAACTTAGTATTTTCACCATACTTCATCCCTGTAGCCACCTTCCGCGTCCATCGTCCTTCGTTCCCATTCTCCATACTGTATTCACTTATGGATATTCTTTTGAATTTCATTGATTTTTTGTAAGTATCTTTACTCATGCAGAGCTACCTCGAAACCCCATTGCCCTCGCTTCGAAATAAATTCTAATCAAAAACAACTCTCAATCCTAAGTTTTACGATAAATAAAAAACATCCATCTTGAAAAAAGATTGATCAAAATGGATTCTTCTTCAGCAGATTTTTGTTTGGACTTTATAAAAAATCCAAGCATTTTCTGCCTGTATCGCTCTATCATCGTTCCTGATTGTTCTCGCTAAAGTAAAGAGGCATTATTAAACTTTCTTAATATACTCATACACTTCTTTAGGTTTTATATTAAGCATGTGGGCAATTTCCGTTATTTTCTTTCCTTCTTCCTTCATCTTTTTGATTTTTCTCTCCATTGTTTGCTCATATTCTTCTGCGATATCAAATAATGGACTTAATAAAGAGTTCCATATTTCAAAATCAGTAAATTTATTTCTTTCCAAAAACTCATTTAACAATATATCCAATTCTTTAGTTAGTATCATTCTTTTACCTTCTAACACTTGTTTCTCAGTTAGAAAATCACCTATATCTTTCATAAAATTAATAAATGATTCCATGGAATCTGCAAGAAAATCGCCACCACTCCAACTATCCATTCCATGCATGAGTGAAGATATAGGGTATCCTTCCTCACTTAAGTCAATAATAATTGGATCTCCACACATAGTTTCATATGCAATAACAATCCAATTTGCATCCCAAGTATCTTCCTCATCGGTTACAAGGGAGTTTCCATCGGTGTCAATGCTGTATCCTACTTGAAATTCATCTAATTGCTCAAAAGAACATACATCAAAATTTACATACTCTCTAATTTTTTTATATTCTAAGTTCATAAGTTCTAAATTTCTCTTTATCTCTACTTTTTGATGATAAGAATTAAATTGTATCATTGTCATTTTTACTACATCCCTATTCATACTTTATATGTATTCTTTTGTATCTGGTTGTTTACTAACAAACTAAGCCAAGAATATTAATAATAGATATTGTTATTTTTTCTTTGCTGTATTCCCTATAGTTATTAGAAAACAAATTACAATGAAACTATAACACCAAATTCTCTACATGTTCTCAAATGTCTAATAAGATATTCACACCTACATTATTTACTAATAACTCGGTTAAAGATGGTGCAATTTTAACTGCATCCTCCATGTCTAAATTTCCAAAACTGTTATAGTATATACCAAAACCATCTTTACCTTGTAGATAAATTAATGCACCCCCACCTTCATCATCACCAATTGCGAGTGAATAAAGAAGGTAATTCTGCACTTTATAAGCTTCATTCATTTCTATGCAATCCGAAGCTCCCCATATCCTAATATACATTTGGTCATTAACATTAATTTCAACATTTGAAGCTAGCTGAATCATTTCTATATATTCTGTAGGTACATCTATTACTGAGAAATGCTGAAGCGCTTTAATTTCTTTTTCTTTCGAAGGAGGTTCTTTTGTATCAACAGTATACATAGCACTGATATTATGTAGTATGTTCATTTTAATTTTAACTTTCTATTTTTGTTGAGAAAACAGTGATGAAAAAGACGAGCTTTTTTATTTAAACTGATTGATTCGAGTGTATGTTGGAAGTGGTAATGAATGCTTCAGAGCATTTACAGAACTTCTTTACAAGCAACGAATCGAACGAGACATGAGAAAAGCTATCCTTGAAGTTCGTAAAAACAAAGAAACCATTAACTTAAACAAAGATGATAAATAACTCTTGTCATGAAATGACACTTAAAAAAGTCAACAGCTACGTTCTCCTAACGTAGCTGTTGACTTTTCTTATTGGAAATGTATTTTTGGCAGTGCCCAAAGAACTCACAAAATAGCATCAATTTCCTTTTACAATTTGACCAATATCTTTCTCATCTTCACTTATCAAATCATAAAATCCTACATGAACACCTTCTTTATACAACCAACATAGGTCTGTTCCATAGGGAGCATCAAAAATTTCTAACATAACTGGTGCTATTTCTAATACAGAGTTTGCTCCTAAAACTTGAAAGTTACTAGAATCATTTACATATTCATCATTATCTTCTGAAGAGTAAATAGTCCACCCATTTAATTGAGGAACTTCTGATTTTTCTCTAAATGTATAACGTATTGGTTTTCCTGCTACAACATTCTTAGAAACAATAAAACCTCCATAGTCAGAATTATTAACTTTCATATTCATACTCCTCAATAAGATTTAATAAATCATTTCTCAAAGAATACTCTTTGGTATAATCCACACATGATCTTTCAAATGATACTTTGAACCACTACTAATCCACACCTTTTGCTCTTCTAATTTCAATTATACAATATTAACAATCTATTTTCTTTTATTAATATATACCGCGCATTATTCATTAAGTTTACATACATCTATGAAAAAAGCACTTGTTGTCCAAAATAACAATCAAGTGCTTTAAGTTCATATGTTTTTAAGTAGCATAAATTTGTAAGTTTTGTAGTAACAGTATGACACCTTTTGTATATCATGACAACTACTACATTAAAACTTACGAGTTTGTACGAGTTCGTTAGTTTTATGTCCATTCCATGTGTTTATATTTATCGCCATGTAAAATGTCATCTCGCCTAAGCTCGTACTTCGTTTTCTATTCTACCATTGCACATAATACTCTATGATGGTACAACCATCATGGAGTATGCACTTTTAAACAACCTATTCTTTTTCTTTCCACTACAATAATAAGTTCTTTTGTTGTTGACTTGCCTTATGTGCTTTTATATCTTTTCAACTTTAAACATTAGATGCTCTTAATTACCTCATTAACAGATTCACTAAACATATCAGGGTCTTCATTTTTTATATCAATCAATAATTCTTTAATACTAATCGTAATTGATGGATCAAATCCCGAAAGTACTTTTCCATATGCTAATCTTACTTGAGGGTGATTAAGAATTCTATAATGTAAAATTTCTACCCATTCTTTTGCTGAGTTAATCATCTTCGGAACAGCTTTAGCAATACATACAAGTCCTTCTTCTATATTATTTTTATATAAGCTCTCTATTCCATGAATCAAACCAAACATAACCTCAAATTGCTCAGTCTCATCATCCAAAACTAAACATAAATCTGTAATAACAGAGACGTCGTTGTACTCTATTACTTCCATTAATGACTCATTAAAATCTCGTATCTCATTTTCATTTTCTAATAAACGATTATCGTATAGTCTTTTTAGATGACTCTTAATATCCAAAGGTAATCATCCTTTCCATGTTTTATTTATCAAATAAATGCGGATACAGCTCTTTGTTTCTTTTAATAACTTCTCTTAAACCTTCTCTTATCTCAGCAGTATATAAACCATCTTTTATATAAATTCTTCGAGCATCCAAAATATCATGAGCTAAGGCATCACGAAAGCTAAGGTTTAAATACGCCTTCGATTTTTCTCCTGATAGACCATATGTATATGTTTCACGATGTCTCCCACCGGTTCCAGGATGAGGTTGTTCCATATTCATACTCACACCATCATTCCTTTTTATACCAGCTTGTTTCATTTTCTCTGCAGAAGGCATATGATGTGGAGTAATATTATCAAAAGCAGTTCCTTGTTTCACAAGTTGTTTATAGGTTCCAACTTTTCCTTCATTAGTCAATAGAGCTTTACCCGTACCCTTAGTGCACTTATAAAATTATAATTCTCTTTTCACTTTTCGTTCTAAAATCAAAAAAGTACTCTTCTTCTCTTGTAAAACAAGCAAGCACTCAGTTAAATAAACAAAAAAACAGACCAATCATAGTGTTATCTGACTATAATCGGCCTGTCTAACGTAGCATTATTACGTTAAATAATATCTATAATTCTTACTATAAACCAACATTTACCCTGTTTATATCTAAAACATCTGAGATACCTTTCTCATTCATTTTTTTAAGTAGGTACTCATAACCCTTTTCTAACGCCAGATTTCTTTCTTCTTCATAAATAGGAACAAGTGTATATATATTTATATCTCCTTGTTCAACTTGAACTCTATCTAGTCCGAATTCTTTGGGACGACATACCATTATACATGATAATTTTGTATTCGATGCAAATGGTTGTGGGGGTTCTCCATTGGGAAGAATAACTCCTTCAGCAAGCCATCCATCATAAATATGTGGAATATGAGCTACTTTCCTTAACCATTCAAGAGGCCAATAATAGTTTTTTTCCTCCATATTCTCTTTCCCAACTACCCAACTCAAAGGCAATTTCAATAACAATTCTGCATATTTAAACTCGCTTTCTTCATTTGAATAACCCATAGGTACATCACTCATACCTGTAGTTACCATAGTTACAAAATCTTTATTCATTGACGGAGAAATTATATGGATATTGACTGAAACTTTACTACCAGGAACAATCTCAATTATAGTATTTTGGATAGTTCCAAAGTATTTAGTTACATGCTCTAAGATTTCATCATGATAATCTTGATTATTATCATTTACTTCGGTTATAGTAGTATTCAATTCTTTTTGGTTCTCTAATAACTTTACAATTTCTAATTGACCCTGTTCCCTTGCAAAAGTTAATGCATCTATATCTTTCATGGATTCACCACTATATTTAACTTTTGTATCTATCCCACTCTCAATTAACAGTTTTGCAATATCAACATGCTCATTACTAATTGCACCAAACAATGGATTCCTTTCGGGCTCACTTGTGTCCATATCAGCTCCACATGACAATAAATATCTTACTATATCAATATACCCTTCAGAAGCAGCTTCGTTTAATGCTCCACCACCATATACACCACCTAACGTATTTATATTTGACCCAAGTTCTACTAGTTTTTTTACTATATCCAACTTTCCTCTAGAAGCAGCCACATGAAGCCATGTCCCAAAAGGTGTCATCATATTTAAAAGTTCTTTATTAGAACCAATTAATTCAGCCACCTCTTCAACATTGCCATTTTTTATAGATGACCTGATTTCTTTTGCAACCTGCTTACTATCCATCTTAATTACTTCCTCCTTTTTGCAATATCTCCAAGTTTATTAAGCATTTCTAATATATCATCTCTATCTCCACCAGCATCTCTTACTTTTTTTAGGTTATCAACAACATTTCTAAGCGCTTCAATACCATGCTGACCTTTAACCCTATTGGGAGCCCAAACAAGATTTTCAAGTCCTAAAATCGGATCAATATCATATTCCTTTAATATCTCTTGCCCCTCTTTAACTAATTCTTTTTGGGCTTTTCCATTTCCCTTTTTAAATACAATATGATGCGCATGCGGATCATACATATCTTTTGGAGGATCTCCTATATTCTTTTTTAAATAAGCTCCATAATCAATTTTGTCTACATCCTTAGTAACCTTACCCGTACCCTTAACCCCACCACTCTCCAAATTCGAGATCCTACTCTGAATACTCGCCTTTGAGGCATCATGAGCTTCTTGGGATTTACCGCTATAGTTCGTTCCAGTTCTAACGACACTTCCATCTAGCAGTATTTCTACACCTTTAAAGATTGGGGGTACGGAGACCACACCTTTTGCTAATGTATTTTCAATTATATAATACTAGTAATTTCTGTTAGCTTTAATTCATAAAAATAACTTTTATAAATTTATAGTATACATTTCAATTAAAAAAGCACTTGTTGCCTCAAATAGACAATCAAGTGCTTTAAGTTTCATATGTTTTTAAGTAGCATAAATTAGTAAGTTTTGTAGTAACAGTATGACACCTTTTGTACATCATGACAAATACTATGATAAAACTTACGAGTTCGTTAGTTTTATATACATTCCATGTGTTTATATTTATCGCCCGGTAAAATGTCATCTCGCCTAAGCTCGTACTTCGTTTTTTCGACGTACAAGGAATTAGAGAATCTATTCAAAGTTGTATAAACTCTACCTACTAAATTAGGATTTTTTTGTTTATATAAAAACTTTGCAACAGAACCTTGAAACTAAACTTCAAATCCAATTACTATCCATTCATCAACTATGTCCCAAAAATTCATATTATATCTAGGCTCTTTATTCGTCCACCATAAAATCGCATTATCATTATTAGAATTCTTATAATCTACTGCAACATAACCACCCATACCACTTTTAAAGAAACCAAAAGTAGTTTGTAAATCAATTTGTAAAGGTTCTTCTAACTCCTCAATAATACCCCATTCATCATCATCAAAAAAAGTTACATTTTCTAAAGGAACTAAACCCATAGATTGACTCGCATAAAAATAGAAACCATTATGAACAGTTCGATAAAAATTTCGTATTGTTGAAGGAATCTTATCCCAAGATTTTTCTAATTCTTCATTATTAAACTCATCTTTGGGATTTCCCCCTTCATAATATAGAATTTCCCCATTATCTGTTTTAATAGTGTATAAAATTGAATATCTACCATTTGTGTTCATAAGCTCTACTTCTTCAAGGTGCCTAGACAAATAAGAAATAGTGTTTCTTAATTCCACTCCTACTTGCTCTTTCCATATCGATAAAATACTCTCAACTCTCTTGTCTACGTTTTCTTCTTGAAACAATTCATACCATGAATTTGGTATTTTCCCACTATCAAGTTTATTAATCTCATGGCATGATATAAGTTGTGCATTTCTTTTATATTTTCTTAAAAAACCAAGTTTTTGTTCCATAATTCTAGCTCCTTTATTTATCTATATCCTTTTTATTTCCTTCAACAAAATCATCAATTTGTTTTTGTAATTTCATTTCTAATTCTTTTTCCTTCTTTATCATTTCTTCTCTAAACTTAGGATCAACTTCAATTTTTTCTTTCTTATAAATTGTCCAATCAGAATAAGATTTAGACCCCTTAGATTTATTGGCTGCTTCACTTAATCCTAGAAAATTCTCTTCATTGTTTAAAACCTTAAGTTGTTGTTCTTTCGTTAATTTATCGAAATTTTCCATCTTTGCCATATTTTTCATCGATACGATATGATCAGCTTGAAGTCTATCTGTAATATACTTACCAGGTAAAGCAGGGTCAGGCGTTCCTATTTTATCCTCAATGCCCTCATTAACTTTTTCCCGTAGCTTTGCAGTAGGCGTTCCATCTCTTAATTCATCATATAATTCCTTTGAGATTCTTCTTTCCCCGTATCGAGGCGGTGTTCCAATATCACCCGTACCCTTAACCCCACCACTCTCCAAATTCGAGACCCTACTCTGAATACTCGCCTTTGAGGCATCATGGGCTTCTTGGAATTTTCCGCTATAGTTCGTTCCAGATCTAACGACACTTCCATCTGGCATTATTTCTACACCTTTAACGAATGGGGTTACGGAGTCCACACCTTTTGCTACTGTATTTTCAATTATATAATATTCCCGACTTAATCTATCTAACAATCCTTAAAAATAATCTATATTGATTTTCACTTATTTATCAATCTCTACGAAAAAAGCACTCGCTACCAATCATAGGTTTTCGAGTGCTTAAATGTATATACTTCCCATCATATTTAAATCATTTTTAAGATTTGTTCCTTCACATTTTCGTCAAACTTGGCTCCTTCTACCTTTGCTCCTGTCCAAACTACATTGTCAAGTTTAGCACCGGTAAAATTCGCGTCAGTAAAATCACCATTTAAAAGGGTCGCTCCTGTTAAATCCGCGTTTGTAAAATCTGTATTTCTAGCATCTACTTCTGATAAATTAGCATCTTCTAAATATGCTTTTTCAAAGTTACCTTCTGTAAGATTCGCGTTGCTGAAATTTGTTCCCGTACAGTCAGCCTGTTCCGCATTGATTTCTGCCAAATTTGCATGGCGAAAAGTAGCATGATTTAATATTGTTCCAACTAATTCTCCATATGAAAAATCAACTTCATCAAAACATGTTTCAAAACAACTACTTATATTTACCTTTGCATATTTCATATTGGCTTTAGAGAAATTAGCTTCACCAAATCTACAATCTGCAATATGTATTTCCTCTAAATTACAGCTCCTGAAATCAGCAAGCTCAAAATCACAATCAAAAAAAGATGCTCTCATTAGTGAAGAAGCTCTTAAATGGACTTGTTTTGCCATGATACCCTCTGCCATCACCTCTGAAAAATCTGAAAAAGTAAGATCTAAATTGCTCATATCTAGCCCATCTATAACCTCATCATTGTATTGAGATCTATTTAATATTTCCATGACTCTTATTCTATCATTACCATTCTCATTCATTATTACGATCTCCTTTCATTTAGCTTTTCAGATAGTCCTTCCAAGCAATATTTGGAGAATAAGTTACACCCATTTGATCTTCATCAAAACTTGGTATAGCCATTACTTGTGCTGGTTCCAAATACTTCATTACTTGTAGCCAATTATCAAGTAATGTATCACTATCACTCCCTAATGGATTATTTAAAATATCAATACAAAGGCCACCCCAATCTAGCTCAGATACCACAGCTGGACTATTTTGTAATAATTCCTTATCAAACATTTCTAAAATATGACCACTAAAGTATGTTCTAGCGCCTATCCCTAAGGGACCGTTAGGAAGAAACCTAACTGGTATTGGTTGGGAAGATATTTCCATCCACATTTGTAATCGTTCACGTTCGGTATTCCACGGATATGATAAAGGCCAAAAAATTTGAGTTACTCCATAACTTGGTTTCGCAATTTCTGCAATTTGGTCAGATAACTCAAAAAAAGCAGGCCATAATTTTTTAGGTATCGATTTATGAAACTCAAACTTCAAAAATGAGCGATGACTCCAGTTAACTTCAAAACTCCCACTATAGTTCACCGATTTATCACGATAAAGGTAAACTTCTGATACTTTATGCTCTGAAACTACTTTTTCCAGGATTTCCTGACGATTATATTCTACTCGTACCATTTCACTGTTACCCCAATGAGTAGGAGCAAATTTTTCATTTGACTCAAACACATCCAAAAGACGACCTAATACTTCTTCTTCGTTAAAAGATACTGTAGGATACATTGTAATTGAGAAAAAATCAGGTTTCATGTATATCCTCCTTAATACTAAAAAATATTGTCACATAATAATTTTTATTCATAGTTTTTTCTACCTACCTCCACCAGGTAAACGTGTATTGTTCTCCCATTTTTGTGTCACTTTACCACTATTTGGATCAGCATAGAAAATGTCACTCTCTTTCGCTAAAGGCCCACTTGGTCTTGAATGAGGAGGAATCCCATTCAAATCGGGTTTATCACTTGATATTGTCACAATTGACTTCCATTTTTATCTTCGAGCATCTCTCTTTCAGCTCGTATTTGACTGTCATTATGAATAACGTGTTCTTTGTCACTTATTTTGTGTTTTTGATCATGAACTAAATCGATTTCATCCTTAGCATTACGACCAATACTATCTGAACGCGTAAGATGCCCTTCACTGGATGTATACGTAACAACCTTGCCAGAGTTATTGTCCTCTAATTGGCGATCAAGATGTTCTCCCAAAGCTTTTCTCCCTTTTATTTCTTCTTCTCTTCCACGCTCTTGACTTTTCTTTAAATTTTCACGCTTAACATCCCACTCTTTACGTTCTAAAGGCTCTTTTGTTTCTTCACAATGACGATTATACCTAATGTTATCTGCTTCCTTATAATTCCCCCGTGCTTTGGCTTCATCTATTTTTATTCGATAGTATTTTTCTCTTTCCGGGGTTAGTTTAATTTTGTTTGGGTTTGCGTTACTACCAGTACCCTTAACCCCACCACTCTCCAAATTCGAGATCCTACTCTGAATACTCGCCTTAGAGGCATCATGGGCTTCTTGGAACTTCCCGCTATAGTTCGTTCCAGATCTAGCGACACTTCCATCTGGCAGTATTTCTACACCTTTAAAGATTGGGGATACGAAGTCCGCAACTTTTGCTAATGTATTTTCAATTATATAATACCAGTAATTTGGGTTAGCTTTAATTCACAAAAATAATTTTTATAAATTTATAGCATGCTTATCTATTAAAAAAGCACTTGTTGCCTTTAGTAGACAATCAAGTGCTCTAAATTTATATATTTTTAAGTAGTATTAAATTTGTAAGTTTTTTAGTAACAGTTCGACAGCCTTACATGTTGTGACAAATACTAGGTAAAACTTACAAGTTTATATAAATGCATTCTACTTGTAGTTATTGCTTAATAAATATAGAATACATTGTTTTATTCTCCTATTAACTTCTTCCTCATTTTATGTGTTTCTAAATCTGCTAATCTAACAGGAATAGATAAATGACTCTCATTATTAATACAGTTCATAACAATTTCAGTACTTGTATCTAAATCAATCCAGTTCCTACAAGAAACAAAAATAGGTTGAACATTTTGTCGTACTTAAAGTTCGACTATAGATTTCTATTGTTCATCCTTAAATTTCAATTGTGAAATGAGACTTTCTAAACTATTAGTTATTCGTTTATACTCATTTAATTCAAAATCTTCAACTAAAATTTCACCTGTATTGTTGTCTAGTACTATTAACATGCCATTTGATTCAAAACCAATTGGGAAAAATTTAAAAATATCCTCTTTAGATTCTGCATAGTCTTTGACAAGTGAAATAAAATAATCTGGTTCAATCCCTGGAATAACGGGGTGCAAATTAATATTATAAAAAGAAATCCATCCCGTTAATTCTAAAAACCAATATGAATTGAAATACTGCTTCACCGAATCATGTAACTGAACATTATATTGACTTTCAATTTCATCAAAGGAAAATTCCACTCCCTTCTCTATTGGTTTCCAAGAAATATATCCATATTCATCTTCTTCACCCGAATATATAAATTCATCTACATCTTCATTCCATGCTATTTGCGGTAAGGAATTGTTGTACTCCATCCATTTATCTATAAATTTTTCAAAATAGTCTTTCATAACCTCTTTCATATTAGAAATCACTCCTTAATAAGTTTCTGTAGTAACTCTGAATAAATTTTATCTTTCCCCCATATCCCTGCCTCTTTTTCTATATTATGAATTCCACCGGAGCCTGGGTGTAGTTTTTGGGGCACTGGAAATGCTTGTCCACCTCCACCAATATGATGATGAACTAATTTATCCCCCCTAACACCTTTAACATCATATTGAGAGAAATATTCCCTAAACACCTTATCATTAACAGGACTATCAGTAAAAGGATTCCTACCTTCTATTATTGCTCTATTATTCGGGCTGAATGCTTCTGGATGTCGATCAAGGAGTTCACTCCAAAAATACTTTAAATCACGTCTCCATCCTTCTGCATTAGTGTACTTTTCGCCTTTCCCAACAAAAGGCATCTCAACAACTGTACGTTGAGATGCAATATAAACTGGATCTATATTTTGAAGTTCTACACCACGATATGTTCTAATAGGATTATCAATATCACCCGTACCCTTAACCCCACCACTCTCCAAATTCGAGACCCTACTCTGAATACTCGCCTTTGAGGCATCATGGGCTTCTTGGAATTTCCCGCTATAGTTCGTTCCAGTTCTAACGACACTTCCATTTGGCAGTATTTCTACACCTTTAACGAATGGGGATACGGTGTCCGTGTCCACAACTTTTACTAATTATATAATACTAGTAATTTGTGTTAACTTTAATTCACAAAAATAATTTTTAAAATTTTATAACATGCCTATCTATAAAAAAAGCACTTGTTGCCTTTCGTAGACAATCAAGTGCTTTAAGTTCATATGTTTTTAAGTAGCATAAATTTGTAAGTTTTATAGTAACAGTATGACAACTACTACGTTAAAACTTACGAGTTTGTACGAGTTCGTTAGTTTCATGCCCATTCCATAGTTTATATTCATCGCCCAATAAAATTTCCTCTCGCCAAAGCTCGCACTTTGTTTTCCATTCTAGAATTGCACATTGTACTTACAAAATCACTATGTTTTTTATATTAAGACCGCTCTTCTTCATACTTTTTCATTCTTGCCATCAGTTCTTTGTCTATTTCATCTGTTAGTTCTCTATTTAAATATTTATACTCAAAATATTCAATTCTATCTGAAGGTCCAAATTCTGAATCATTCCAGTTAACATAACTAAACCGAACTGTTAATTTCCCTTCACCATTCACAATCATTGTAACTGAAAACCACGCCTCTTGTTGATTATCAATAAATACTTGTTGTAATTGAACTGTCAAATCAAATAATTCGTGCAGAAATTGATTATAAATTTTTCTATCAACATTATACATTCTAGGTATATAGTGTGAATATTTATATTCTTGTTTTTCATCTAAGGTTGTATAGAAAAAATAAACTCCTCCTTCCCCATCTTTCACCTCACCATTGAAGTAAAACTCTTCCCATTCAACAGGTATCATATCGTTTATCTTTTCAGCAATTTTACGATAAAGTTTATTTAATTCATTTTCAAATGACATATTATTTACCTCCTGCTTTATTTAAAATTTCACGTATAACCGGTTTCTTCCCTTGAATTTGATATTCTACCATGAACGAATTTGGTCTCATTGATTGTCCACTATATACTGGTTCAATCTTTACTGACACTTTTTTAGGAGGCTTTCCACCTAATGCATTAGCCCATTCTTTCTCCATGTTATACCATTCTCCACCCGAACGATTAATTTGTTTATTTTGAGCGACTAAATTATCAATATCACCGGATCCATGGAATTGCGTCCCTATCAAATGCCCACCATCATCATCCGGCAATCTATCTTCTCTTCCTGCAGCCACTTGCATTCCTGTGTTTCGTTTTCCTTTTTGAAGTATTAATTCTCCTGCCTCAACATCTACTATTCTACCAAGCTCATCTGTTGTATATTTATAACCATCCTCAGTAATATAACGCACGTTTGGCGCAAGTTCTTTCCTTCCATTTTTCCCTTTAATAATGTGCTTCCCAAGATCTTTCTCTTTTATTTCAGTTATCTTAGGAGTTTCACCCGTACCCTTACTAGCAAGAGAAGCCTCTACACCCTTAATCTTATCATCTATAATCTTATTACTTTCTGTATGATGCTTATTCACCCAGCTTTGGAAATCTGTACCACCTTGTTTAGATATTAGTAAGCCATTTCCGTCAACTTCAAAACTTGCTGATTTGGCTGTCCTATCATCTATGCTTTTGGCTATTTTTTCGCCAAGTTGATACATCTTTTCATTTCCGGATTTCTCCATTTTAAGGCTTACTAGTTTCAAACGGTCAAGCATAATAGCTTTATTATCACGCAATGATTGTACCACATTTCCACCCAAATTTGGATTAAAACCAGGCATTCCTTCTTTGAATTTTAATAATTTCGCTAAATCAGCTAATTCACTCGTGTCTTTGAATGCTTTTACTCCTTTTCCTACTGCTCCAACAACTGGGATTGCGTCTAATCCGCCAAAAATGATGTTTCCTACCCGCTCTTCTTGGCTCAATTTCCGGTGTGTTCCCCAGTCTTCTCCGTCGATACCACTTTTGATTTGTACAGCGCCGTATACAACTGCCGCAGCGGTTCCGAGTGGTGGGCAAAGGATTGTTGTGATGATGATTCCTAGGCCTATTCCTATGTCTCGCACCATTTCTAGTTTTTTCTGTTCATCTTCTATCGATTTATATTCAAATCCTCGTGTGGATGGGACTACTTTCTTATATTCTTCATAATTTAATTTTGCATCTGGGTTTTGTTTTTTTAGTTCTTTGTATTCCTCTCTCAGTACGTTATCAAATGCAGGTGAATCTCTAAAAATATCTTCTACTGTTATTTTATCTTTTTTTGTTTTTATTGTTTGTGGTACACTTCCGTACCCTGCGTGCGCATCTGGTAATACTGTCGTTGTTGTGGAGCCAATTCGGTTATCTGTTTCGAAACTGAGAATAGATGTATCTCTCATTTTTTGAGCGAATTTATCCATTTCTACTAAAAAAGGTTTATCTATATGTTCAGAGACCAATCGCCCTGCTTCTCCGCAATATCTTTGTAATGTCGAATAGCTATCAAGTAATTCCCCGATTTTTTGCGATTGATCTTTTGGGTTAAAATGTATACTGCCATCTGAGTCTAAATCTCGTATTCTTCCATCAATTTTTTTCAATAATTCATTTGCGCGCTGTAATTTTATGAGTGCATCTTTTGTAATTCGATTCATACCATCCCCCATGTTTTGCCATGGTTCAGGTCTATATTTCACATCCATTTCGTTTTCATCTCCCCAGCCGTATGGTGATTTCTACAACTTACTTAATATTTCACGTAATTGTTCGTCCTTTTCAAGCATTTCTACACATGCGACCCTTACAAGTCTCGCCGACCTAGAATAGTGTTCAGCAAATTCAAGTGTTTTGTGTAATATATCAGGATATTTTTCAATTACTCTCATCGCTTCACCTTTTTGATAAAAATCACTGCTTAATAAACTCTCAATATTCGTTCCAATGACGTCTACATGGATTTTATATATATCTTCTAATTTCATTACTATATCAAGTAGTTCTTGAAAATTAACTAATACTTCTTCTCCACCACCAGAACCACCATCTCCCATTGATACTTGCATTATTCAATACCTCCTAACGAAAATTGTCTCGGGTCAATTAATTTTTTATACGGCATTTTTAACACGTCATACAATTTCTTATTTACCGCATAGAGACTCACCCAGTCATACCGATTACGTTCTACATCAATTTGAACGAAATCTTCTCCTTCAGTGAAATATAAGAAACATTCCCATTTTCCTCCTCTGTTACTCCGAGGCCTCGTATATGTTTCTATCGCTATAACATCTTTATTTGATAAATCTTTTTCCTCAAATGTTTGTTGTTCTTCTTCTGTCATTCTCTTTGAGAAAAATGTATCTTCTATTTCCCTCGGTTCTCTCAATAAGAAAGGGATGCGTGTTAATAAGGAAAAATATACGTCTGGCTTTGGTATGTAGTCGATCTCGTATTTTTTATTTGGCTCTATTTCCGTTAATACAGCCACTCGGTCTTTATCCTCTTTCAAAAAGCCAATTAATACATTATTCATTCTCGTGTATTCATGACAATTTTCATATTCTTTTAATAGCTCAATCATTTGAAAAGCGGCAGGGGTAATTCCATTTTCACTTGTAAGTAAGCCCTTTTCTTTTAAACTCGTAGTTGCTTTCGTGACACATTCTTCATCAAGTAAAATAATTACGTCACGGTTTGGCAATCCAAATATATCGGTAACCCCAGCTGCACCTGCGAGAACATATAATTCAGCAGGTGCAAAAACCATTTCTTTCCCCATTCTTTTATCCCTCATTTCTCCATCACAATTTTTTTATCGCCCTTACTTCCGATATATCGCCATACGTTTGAATACTTTTCTCTAACTCTTTCAAAGCTTTCGTATGTCCTTCAAATGCCTCTACCATTTCTGAGTTATATTGAATGATTAAATCAAGATAACTTAAAAAGGCATCTCTCGTTTTTCCATTCCATTTCGCACATGTAACGTACGCTTTTAAGTTTTTCGCTTGATTTAAAGAATCTTTCATGCCGTTCTCTATGTTTTGTGCGTAAGAAATGGCACTTGCAGTGTTACTTCCTATAATTTCAACCTCTTTACCACTCATATTAGTTCCCTCCATTCTTTGTATACTTAATGGATAAGTTTTTCAATTTCCTTTTTCTTTTCTTCAAAAGCTCTGGTCGCTGCAGCGTATGCTGACGCTTTCTCCGCTTCTGCTTTCGCTTTATATTCCAAATACTTTGCATAAGCTGTACCTATCGCAGATCCAACATTGCTTAATTCACTTTTAAAATAGGATAATACTGTATGTAAGTCTTCATCCTTTTCATGACGTTTTTGTTCAAATTCCACTGCTGGAATTTTATTTGCTTCTAAACCATTACTTTTACTCTCATAATCTCTCTTCGCTGATTCAGCCTCTTGAATGTATTGCTTTAACTCTCTTTCTTGATCTTTCAAATAATCATGTAATTTATCATACTGGTCTCGTTTCCTCGCGCTTTCTGTAAAACCCGATGCATTTAAAAAAGCATTGTACAATTCATCTAACATCTTTCTCCCCCTTTATTACAATAACTATGTAGTTAAATTCGTATATTTGAACATGAATATTCATTACATTGAGAATTTATAAATAATTATTTTTGCATATTGCTATTTTATCAAAGGGATTTTAACATTTCCATATTTTATAAAAAGCTTTCGCATTTTTCTTCAATTAGATTATTGAAATTTTATCCACATAAAGGAAATGAATGACAAATGATCATCATTAACATGTTATAATTGCGATGTATACATTTAATTGTATTAGATGTATATGTGTAATACGTATGTTTAATAAAGTTAAATTAAACTGGGGAGGCTTTCGCAAATGGGGAAGAAAACAAGCAAAGCTAAAAAAATTTTCGGATTCGTAATCACCGCAGCTCTAGTAACTACAACGATGGTAGGCACAGCAAACGCACAAACAACTACGAATAACGATAAAGTATCTGGCAATGCGAACACTGTATTTACAGATGTACCAAAGGACCACTGGTCAAAAGATGCTATTGATTACTTAGCAGCAGCAGGACTTTTTAACGGATATGGAAATGGAAAATTTGGTTTTGGGGATCATATTACTAGAGGCCAGGTAACTTCTTTAATCGCTCGTTATTTAGGTTTAACAGCAAACAATGAACAGAGCAATATGTTTAACGATATTAAAAATCATATGTTTGAAAAGGATATTAAAGCTATTGTACAAGCCGGAATTATGACAGGTGATGGAACAGGTGCTTTTCGTCCAGATGATGCATTAACTCGGTATGAAATGGCAGTAGTATTACAAAAAGCATTTCAATTACAATCAAAAGGACAAAATAACTTTAAAGATGTACCTCAAGATCATTGGGCTTATAAATTTGTAAATACGCTACGTAGTAACCGAATATCCTACGGTGATGAGGCAGGTAATTACAATGGCAACACGCTTGTGAAACGTGAGGAGTATGCACAATTTTTATATAATGCAATAGCAAAAAACAGAGATTATAATTTCAACATCAATACAAAAGAAGAAATGAAACAAATGTTAACAACAGCTTTAGAGAATGGGACGTTTGGTCCATTTAAATTAAATTCATTGGGTAAAGAGCTATCTGACGTAAAAAAAGAATATGGAGTGCCTGATGTTTTGAAAAAAGCACCATGTACAGAATGTGATGCACCTAATACAGCGGTATACGGAGATTATAATATTGACATGTACCCTTCGGACGCTAGATATATATGGGTGAAAATGGATATCTCTATCAATGAATTAAAAGAGTGGTTTGGTGAGCCCGATTTAATCGGAGAGGATATGACTAGCGAAGGCTTTATATATAATCGAGGAAGCTATTCTCTTTATTTCAGCTTCTCTGATGGTTATATTCAACGCGCTGAAATATCTAAAAGTGAACACCATTAATATGTTACAAGCAATATAAAATATATAAAGCATAAAAAAATCCTTCAAGAACGTGCCTTTTCTTGAGGGATTTTATTTTGTTCCTACCTATTTAACATAATACAAAGCTGTAAAACCACTACTGATTAAAGTTCCACTTTATTTTTCTTAGTGCTCCGCATTCCATTCACTTAAATACGTTGCATATTCTAATTCATCTGGATCATCATCTAGTATAGAAATAAACTCTAATTTATTTCCATCACAATCTAGAAAATATACACTTGCAGCTGGTATCCACCTTTGGACAATTGGCTCTTCATTTCCTTTCCCCTGACTCCCTACTACCTCTATTCCACGTTTTTCTAACCACAATTTAGAAACCTTTAAAAACGCTACATCTACACGAAAAGCGAAGTGTTTCATCTCAAAATCTTCATTACTATGTACTTCCCATAATCCAAGCATTTGTTCTTTATTTTCTCCTACCCAAAAGAAAGCAACCCGCCTTTTCGATAGTTTTTTTGCTAATGTTAAACCTAACTTATTTTGATAGAAATCTATCGCCTTTTCTAAATTTCTTACATGTAAATGCGTTTCATATATGCTTTGTATCATTATGATTCCTCTCCCCTACATTCCAATTTTTGAAAAACAATTTATTTTTATAATACAAATAAATACATTTGAAATCATCCTACTTTTGTATAATTCCCCCTTACTACAAAGGTATATATCTAGCATTATCATTTATATCCCAACACCAAAATTCAATCAAAAACACATTTACATTCTAGTAAATACATTCTTAAATTTTTATAATGTAATAAGAGTGACATCTTAACAATAGAGGAGGAACCATTCTGGATAAAACCAAAGTTATGGCTTATTTTAGTATAACGGGTGATATATTCCCTGTTGAAGCAATTACCAATGCCCTAAGTATCGAGCCTACAAGAACTTATAAAAAAGGTGATGTTGTTGCAAGACGTGATAATCCGAATCTTGTATCCACCAAAACCCTATATAGAAAAGAAACTAATTGGACTTTAAGCACTGGCTATCAAGAATCATACGATATAAATAATCAGTTACATGTTATTCTAAAATCACTTGAAGAGAAAACAGAACCATTAAAACAGCTTAAGAAAAAATATGATTTAGAATTTCTATTTATGGTAGTCATTCAAATTGAGAATAACGAATCACCCGCAATGTATTTACAAAAAGATATACTTGATTTCGCTAGTTCGATTCAAGCAGAAATTCATTTTGATCTATATATTTACTAAAAATAAAAACGCTATTGATGTTAGAATCAATAGCGTTTTTTTATGTGACTAGATGTGTGAATTATTTTGTGAGAACAAAGCAGATTCATTTTTATGTAACCTTTTTCACTTTGATTTCCCCGTCTATCTTCACTTCATAAAAGGTTGGCTCTTCCATACGACGAGATGGTGTCCATACGTGATAAACAGTCTATATTTCACGCTTTCTTCAACGAAAACAGAATATAAATTTTTTCAATTTCATGCGATTCTTCTAAAATCCATGAGGTTTGAGCTAAAAGCTTCTGTAATCCTTCCAATCCAAGATATCTAATTTGCACGCCAATAAACTCTGTAAACCCAAGATATCCTGGATTAACATATGCTCGGTCGAAAATTAACGAACCCGTCACCCTGGCATCCGCTGGGGAATTTTCAAAGAAACGGTCTAAATTCTCAATAATATCCGAATCCGAACCATACTCAAAAAGCCCCCCCTCCGATGAACAGAGCTGAATCCAACCTGAATGATCCAAGCTCATTTTTAATAATGACTCCGATTGGCTCCAGTTATAATGTATTGTGTTAAGTGTTATATCAAGGCCATAAAAGCGTTCTCCCGGTTGCTTCAAAGCATCGATGCACCGCTTTGCGAAATTAGGGCCGTACGTATCAATATCTAAAATGTTAATTCCAATCTTTCGTCCCTTAAGTAATTCTGGGTCCGATTCCTGAATTAAAATCAAAGTATTGATACTGTCTGCAGCAGCTCCACCAGCAATATTAAAAAAACAAAGGCCACGTTCAGGAAACGCCCTAAGCTGAGGCAACAAAAGTTCCGACTGCTGTCTGCAAAGATCCCTCAGCCTAATCCGAAGCCCCATAAAAGAGGTTTGCTTTACCGCCCACTTGTCCCGGAAGCCTAATTTTATCCCCTTACTTAAATCAGGTCCAAGTTTGTACAGTAACGTACGCATACCACTAAGATAAGAATCATCAACATTCGACATTTTCACAAAAATGTTCTGAATAAAACCCGGCATCTTTTTTAATGCTTCAATGCTCCGTGCTGATTTAAGGCAATTCAAATGATACGCCTGTTCATCAATACTTGCGTTGAACAAGGGATGCGTAATATCCAAAATCGGTAGTTTCATTTCATTCTCAAAAACCGCATAAAGAATTCGCTCATTTTGATTTCCTTCCATATTTTGAACTCCACCTCGCTTGCACGCTGAATTTTGAACTAGCTAAAATCCAAAACTATTGTAACTGCTCTCCCAGGAAGATTTAACGTTGCGATTATACATTTTCTATACAAGTAGTTATACGTATTTATAGTATTTATGATATTGAAGTCTTCTTACAGACAACAAAATCAATGGCATATGCCTATTTCCCTCTGCAAAATTATAGTTTTAGCTCTATAATCCATGCCCGAACAACTAACTTCATCCTCTCTAGAAAATATCCATTCATTCTATTCAATTCCTAATCTACCTATTCCTTCATTACTCAGTAACAAAACAAGCCACCCAATTCATATGAATTGGGTGGCTCTATACCATAAAGAGAATTTGCTATTTGTATTACTTCAATTTCCCCTCAAAAACAATCTTCCTACCGCACGGTTCCACTACTGTTTTACCGTCTTTCTTCACTTCATGAAAGATTGGCTCTTCCATGCGACGTGATGGTGCGTAACCTTCTTGTTCCATACGTGCTAAGCAGTCTGTAATTGTTTCGTTTTCGAGTACTTCAAATTTCTTTTTATTAGGTTGTTTTGTCATGCCCTAACCTACTTTCTATTTTTCTTGATGCGAATTGATTCTTCATGTAAATCATATATAACATTGCGAGAATTCCTATTATAATCATAACCGCAATAAAAAAGCTTGTATACTGTATTTTTTCTATAAATACGCCTCCTAATACAGGTCCCAGTATACTCCCTAAACTAAAGGCGATTCCAGCTAATATATTACCTGCTGGCAATAAGTGTCTCGGTAATAAATCTGTCATAAATCCAAGTCCTAACGAGAAGCACGATCCAATGACCATACCAGCTAACAACATGCAGGCAAAGACGATCCAGTAATATTGATCAAATACGGCTGCTAGCAAGAAAATGCCCGTACTTATGCTGAACGTCCACGTTAAAATACGGTCCCTTCCGTATTTGTCACTTAATATACCGAGCGGAATTTGTGTAATAATGCCCCCAACTGCAAATGCTGGTAATAAGAAGGATACTTCTGAAACAGACCATCCTTTACGAAGCGCATATACTGGTAAGTTACTGTTTAACATTGCTTCCAGTACGCCATATGCAAGTGGTCCCAGCAGTGCAATCCATCCTAATCCAACAACTTGTTTATAACGAGAAAAGGATGATTCACTCTTCACTTCTCTTTCATCTTGCGCCGGGAATGCATTTTTCGTTGGCAGTAATAACAGCCAACCTATTAAACAAAGTACAGTAGATATAATAAATGGCGTTGCAAGACCGTACTGTACAGTGCTTGCTAAATACGGACCGACGGCAAAACCAATTCCGAAGAATACACCGTATATCGATACTTGTCTCCCAATTTTACTCGGGTCTGATGTTGTCGTAATCCATGTTTGTGTTCCGACATGAAGCATATGATCTCCGACTCCAACTAGAAATCTAAGGATAAACCATACCCAAAACGAAAATGTTTGTGTAAAAAAGAATAATGAAATGATAACGAGAAACCCACCAATAACGATAATTGGCTTCATTCCAAATTTTTGCATCGGTTTTTCAAGAAACGGTGAGATTACTAATATCCCAATGTATAGTGCTGTCGCATGAATACCGTTAATACTTGAACTAACCCCTTCTTGTTCAAAAATCATTGCAATGGCCGGTAAAAGCATTCCTTGTGACAAACCCGAGATTGCTACAATCCCAACCATAATCCAAAAAGTAAAACGTATCGACATTCCCTTTCCCTCTCCTTCTCACGCTTTCCACTTCTCATTATAAACTGTTTCTGCAAATGCGTGTACGAATATTCGCAATAAAAAAGAAGCTAAAAGAATGAATCTTTTAGCTTCTTATCCTTCCCAAACTTGTGCTTTCACATTGTTATGGAATTGCTTGAAATACGGATGTTTATAAAAAGCAGTTTCATACAAATAATGATGCGAATGAACAATTGGTGGCTGTTGTATTTGTAACGGAACTACAACTGGTGAAACTTGCATATACAGCGGAGCTATCATCATTTTTGTATACACATGATGATTATATGGAGAATGCGCAATGAAGAGCGGATGATGCATGGATAATCTCCCCTTTTACATACAATGTTATAGCATATGCAATACCTTTCATTTCGGGGATTATTTCTGTTCTAACCAATCCTCTACATGTTTTATAAATACATCTAAACAATCAATAAACGGTGAATGACCGCAATCTTCTAATAATTGCAATTCAGCATTCGGCAAATGTTTCGCTAACTCCTCACCCACTACTTGCGGTACGACATAATCTCTGTCACCTTGTATGACAAGCGTCGGAGCTTTAATACGATGAATTTGCTTATTTCCCTCTACAACCCCGTTATGTTCATCCGAAATATTAAATGTAATGAGCGCATAATTCACATCTACGAAATTACGTTGCGTTAACATATCGTCTAAATACTTTTCATAACGATCTGGTTCAGGTTGATTATGTGTATATATTAATAGATTCCATACTGTTCGGTAATATAATTTATTCATATTTTTTATCGCATCTAGTACTGGAGCAATTTGTACAGGATCTTGTGCAACCTCTTCCTTCGTCTTTACTAAACTTGATACGATTGGCTGCCCGTTTATATCTTTTTTAAAAATTGGATATCCCTTCATGCCCACCGATTCTACTAAAATTAACTTTTCGACAAACGTTGGATGATTCGCTGTAAATTGCATCGCAACACCACCGCCCATTGACCAGCCCATTAATGAAAATTTCTCTAGTTTTAATTGATCAATAAATAGTTTTACATCTTCTGCAAAATCTTGTATGGAATCTATCGCTTTATTATATGTTGATTGACCAAATCCTCTTAAATCAAGAGCGTAAATATGGTATTGATCTTGCAGCTTTTCAATGACTAAATCCCAATGTTGTGACGATGTCATGTTTCCGTGAATGAGTACAAGAATTTCTGCATTTTGCCTTCCAACTTCCTGATACGCAATCGTTTCTCCGTTCGATAGTGAAACAAACTCCATTGTTGCAGGCTTAATCATCACAAGTTCCCCCATTCTTTTTAATAGAAAGAAAATTCTTTACTTAATTAAAGAATAACATGCAGAATGTATGTTCTCAACAAAAAAGCGATACGAAATTTTTACATAAATCAACATGTCTATTACTAGACAATTATAATAAAAAAGTATATAGTTAGCTAGGTAACTAATTTGAAAGGATTAACATACATGGACGAAAAACAACATTTTTTTCACCTTGTCAGCCAGACTTCTCGCAAGTTTACGAAGAAATTTAATGAACGCGTATCTCCCACTGGGTTATTTAGTGCGCAATGGGCTGTAATTTTCCGTATTAATCAAACTGGTTCTTGTACGCAAACAGAATTATGTCAGTATTTAAATGTTGAATCACCAACGATGACTCGTACGTTAACACGTATGGAAACGATGGGATGGATTATTCGTACTGAAGGAAAAGATCGCCGTGAGAAGCTCATTTCTTTATCAGAAACAGCGATAAAAATGATTACGGTATGGCAAGAAGAAGTTGATACTTTCGAAGAAAAGACGCTAGAAGGTATTAACGAAGATGATTTACATCAAGCATTTCAAGTGTTACAACAAATTATTAAAAACTTAGATTAAATTGGAGGGATGACGATGCAAAGTGAAAAACTTTGGACGAAGGATTTCCTCGGAACTTGTTTTAGTAGTCTATTTCTCTTCTTAACATTTTATATGCTTATGACTACTTTACCCGTCTATGTAATAGACGGCCTAAAAGGAAAACCTGAGGAAATTGGTTTAGTTGCAACTGTATTTCTTATTTCATCTGTATTATGTCGACCATTTACAGGAAAATGGCTCGATGATTTAGGAAGAAAGAAAATATTATTTATTTCACTTTCTTTATTTTTAGCTGCTACTGTTATGTATTTCGGTGCGCAAAGTTTATTTTTATTACTTGCCCTTCGCTTCTTACATGGTATTGGGTTTGGGATGGCAACAACTGCAACTGGTACGATTGTCACAGATGTTGCGCCAGCTCATAGACGCGGCGAAGCACTTGCCTATTTCGGCGTATTTATGAGTTTGCCGATGGTAATTGGTCCTTTTTTAGGTTTAACAATTATTTCTCATTTTTCATTCACTGTACTATTTATCGTTTGTTCCATATTTTCATTGCTTGCATTTTTATTAGGACTACTTGTAAATATTCCGCATGAAGCACCTGTAAGCAAACAAAAACGAGAAAAAATGAAATGGAAAGACTTACTTGAACCATCTTCTATTCCAATCGCTCTTACAGGATTTGTTTTAGCCTTTTCTTATAGTGGCATTTTATCCTTTATTCCTATTTATGCAAAAGAGCTCGGTTTAGCTGACATTGCAAGTTACTTCTTTATTTTATATGCACTTGTTGTTGTCATTTCTCGTCCATTTACAGGTAAGATTTTTGATCGCTTCGGTGAAAATGTACTTGTTTATCCAGCTATTATTATTTTCACAATTGGGATGTTCATTTTAAGCCAAGCACAAACTTCATTTTGGTTCCTTGGCGCAGGTATGTTAATCGGTTTAGGTTACGGAACATTAATTCCTAGCTTCCAAACGATTGCGATTTCTGCAGCTCCAAACCATAGACGTGGTTCTGCGACAGCTACGTACTTCTCATTCTTTGATAGTGGTATTGGCTTTGGTTCTTTCATTTTAGGTATCGTCGCAGCGAAATCAAGTTACCATAATATGTATTTCATCGCAGCCATTATCGTTGCGTTCACTTTACTTCTTTATTATGGATTACACGGACGAAAACAAAAGTTCAAGAAACAACATACAGACGGAAAAGTTTCCGCTTAACATAAATAAGGAAAGTAAACTTCCCCGTTTACTTTCCTTATTTTGTATTTCTTTCAATTGAAGCGTATACTTATAATAGAAAAAACAAGGAGGGACCGATATGAAACTTAAAAAATCTCCCCTACTCTTACTCATAATCACATTTATATTTGTAATTACAGGGCTCGGTTTTACATACTTCAAACATAATAAAACGACTCCATCGAAAAATAACGTGACGAAGAAAAATTGGATAGATGACCCGTACTTACGTTGGTCGTATACACATATGAAAGAATTCACTTTAATTAACGAGGTGAAAAATAACCCGGATCACGTTTTTCACTTCTCTACCGCATTGCAAAACTTAGACGATTTTGCTGTGGAGCGTAGATTTGGAAATACAACTCCTCTAAAAAAACTTTTAGATGATAACAAAACGGATGCTTTCGTCGTTGTACATAATGGACAACTTGTATATGAACGATATTTCAATGGATATAACGAGAGCGAACCTCATGGTATGGCGTCATTAGCAAAAGTATTTACCGGGGCAATTATACAATCTCTCGCTGAAGAAAACCGTATTGACTTAGAAAAAACAGCTGACACATATATAAAAGAATTAAAAAATACACCGTTTGGTAAAGCCTCGCTTCAGCAATTATTGGATATGCAAGTTTCTGTAGAATATCCTACTCACGGATATGAACATCCAGCATTAGAAAATCAAGATGCACAACTATATTTAGCGAGCAATATTTTACCTCGAGGTAAAAATTACGACGGCCCGATGAAAATTTATGATATGTTACGAGAAGCAGAAGAAACTGCACCGCCTGGTTCCGATTTTTCTTACGATAACGGATCAGCAGAAACACTCGCTTGGGTGATTCGAACGATCACTGGTAAATCATTAGCTGAAAATGTTAGTGAGCGTATTTGGTCTCAAATTGGTATGGAAGAAAACGCGTATTACGTAACAGATGAAACAAAAGTTGAACAAGCTAGTGCTGGTTTAAATGCAACTGCTAGAGATATGGCTAGATTCGGGCAATTACTATTAAACAACGGGGAATATAACGGAAAACAAATTCTCCCTTCTTCTATTACTGAAGATATAAAAAATGTCCAAGAAGGTGAACTTGCAGTTGGCCCTGGCGCTTCCATTTCTTATCATAATCAATGGTGGATTCCGCACAATGAACAAGGTGCTTTCGAAGTGTTAGGTAGTTACGGACAAACACTTTACATCGATCCGAAAGCGAATATGGTAATTGTCCACTTCTCTTCTAATGCTACGCCAAGTAATGAAATCCATTCCGTTTACTCCAATATGTATATTGATATTGCACATCATTTAGAGAAGCTTCCACAGTAGTGGAAGCTTCTCATTGCAGTACATTATTTACACTACTATACCAATTACCTTTTTGTTATTAGAAGATGTTGAAAAAATAATTGCTTAAAATACGCTCAATTAAAATTTTATAAGCAGTTTACAATTTTAATTGAGCGTTTAACTAATACATCTACATCTTTTGGAGAATGTATTAAAACACTTCCCTTACAAAGATTGTCTGTTCATATTGGTCGAAAATTTCTTCTATAGATGAAAATAAAGTTTCTTCCGGTATGATGAACTTTATTTTTTGATCATTTTTTAACATAAAGGAAATTGTTCCATTATCATTAAAACCTGTATGAAACGTTCCTCGTTTATTTAATAGTACCTCTTCAATTATATTTATTTCAATTGAAAAGTTATTCTTTAATTGCAAGAGTTCATGTATATTGCCAGTATGTATTTTTGTATCTATTTCAGTTTCTAAGTTTAATTGTTTTTTCTCAATTTTTTTGAACCAGAACAAAAACAATAGCTCTGAAATACCAGGTAATTGTTTTTTATAAGCATGTCGACTATGAAACTGTCCGCCAATCTTTATAAAATATATACATTCACCTGTAATAAAAACTTTATAATATATATCTGCCGTAAACATTTTAGGCTTTAAAAGATAAAAACTTTTAATCATGATTCCTCCATCAATTTTAAATGTATTTGTATAAACATTTTTAGCTAGATTTGCGCTAAAACATATTACTCATGTAATGCAACACTATTGTATTGAATATCCTCTCCCTTTGCAATAGTTGCTTTGAAATCAGCTAGTAACCTTTCTCTATACTATCCCTATAAGCGCTACCCCATTTACAACCGTTTTCTTCTAGCATTTTAAAAGCAGAATCTGATACAAGGCTCTATATTAACCTATCAATAAATTACCACCCTTTAAATATCTGAATTTTCTTTATATTGAAGGTTATCCCCCAAACAACCTCGAATAATTGTAATACATATACATAAGGAGGTTGATCTATTTTGTTTCGTTCTTTTACTAATGGTTGCGTCGCCTTAGTGCAACGCTTCTTACCAGAACCGTTTATTTTATCATGTTTATTAACTGTTTTCGTTATCTTCTTTGGTATGTTTGCAACGCATCAAACACCTGTGGAAATGATTAATCACTGGGGGAATGGCATTTGGGGACTTCTCGCCTTTTCTATGCAAATGGCACTTGTACTCGTGACAGGATCTGCTTTAGCAAACGCTCCTCTCATTAAAAAATGGTTAACGAAAGCTGCAAAACTACCGAAAACGAATGGACAAGGTATTATTGCCATTTCAATCGTAAGTTTACTAGGGGCGTACATAAACTGGGGCTTTGGTATTGTTGTATCTGTTTTATATGCAAAGGAAGTAGCAAGGCAACTTGAAGGATTAGATTATAGGTTAGCCATTGCCTCTTCCTACTCTGGATTTCTCATTTGGCATGCGGGGCTTTCTGCTTCTATCCCTCTTACGTTAGCAACTGGCGGTGAAACGTTAATGAAAACGACAGCAGGAAGTATAAAAGAAGCGATTCCAATAACAGAAACGTTATTCTCACCATACGCTCTCGTGCCAGTTATTATTTTTCTCGTTACGATGCCTCTCATTAATAAAGCGATGCATCCAGATGAAAAACATACGATAACGGTAGATCCTAGCGTATTCCATGAAGAAGCTGCCGCTCAAGAAGTAGAAAAAAATACGTTCGCTGAGAAAATGGAAAATAGCATCATTATTACACTTTGCGTTGGATTGTTAGGTCTCATTTATATTTTCAATTACTTTTATACGAAAGGTTTTAACCTTACACTTGATATCGTTATTTTTATGTTATTAATTGCTGGACTTATTTTCCACCGTACTCCGATTCAATATATTCGCGCTTTTTCAGATTCTACAAAAAGTGCTTCTGGTATTTTACTTCAGTTTCCATTTTATGCAGGAATTATGGGGATGATGATTGGAGCAAATAGTGAAGGACTTTCACTTGGAGGAGCTATTTCAAATTTCTTTATTAGCATTTCAAACGAAACGACTTTCCCACTCTTTACTTTTTTTAGTGCTGGCATCGTTAATATTTTCGTTCCATCTGGTGGCGGTCAATGGGCTGTGCAAGCACCCATTATGATTCCAGCTGGTGCTGAACTTGGTGTACCTGCTGCAAAAACAGCAATGGCCATTGCGTGGGGCGATGCTTGGACGAATTTAATTCAACCTTTCTGGGCATTACCGGCATTGGCAATAGCTGGTTTAGGCGCTCGTGATATTATGGGATTTTGCGTCGTGAACTTACTATATGCAGGATTTATCATAAGTCTATGTTTCTTATTTATTTAAACGAAAAGCTAGTTTTATACTAGCTTTTTTATATAATAAATCTCTTATTTCCCACGCAATTTATAATCGTTTCCCACTCTATCTCCGTAAGATGTAATGACTAAAATGCAAAAAAGTCTTCGCAAATTTTTCCGATCAGGTGTGGATGTTCCCTCAAAAAATTCCACTGTAACGCTTTTGGAAGAAAATATGTTTCATATTCTTTACTTCCCATTACTACCTCATCAACTTCTCTTTCACAAATTCCTCTTATCAAGTAGTCATTTCTTAACTCTATTTGAATTTGCCCAAATGTTTCACTACATTCCTTCAGTTGAAGTAAACATGTAATATACGTTCGCAAAAGTTCGTTGTCATCCCCGCAACACTTTATAATACGTTCCATTTCATTCATAGTGTACGAGCCTTTTCTTCTATTTGTAATAACCACTTTTCCCGCTTCTCTCGTTTACTCGTTTTCACAGATTGAAATACTGACCGTTTTATATCGCGAATGCCGCAAAAACGTAAAACACCTCTCTTCATTATAATCCAATCCGCTGATCGATATAGTAATGCGACGTACCATAACGGTGAGTCTAACGTATTAATTACCCAAGCCTTCTTACCTTTCAATAAGCCTTTCGGCAGGGCCCCTTCATATTTATAAGCAAATCCAGCTACGAAAATGCGATCAATAAATCCTTTTAAAATAGCTGGCATCCCCCACCACCATATCGGATAGATGAATAGAAGCATATCTGCTTCTTCTACTAATGTTCTATACCGGGCTGTTTCCTCTTCATTTACTAAATCACGTCTTTTCTTCTCTTCATTAAAGACAAGGACGGGATCAAATTGTTCTTTATATAAATCAAGTACTGTAACCGAATGATTAGTTTCTTGCAATCCTTTTTGCACATGCTCTAAAATCGCCGCGTTAAAGCTTGAAGGACTAGGATGAGCGTATACAATTAGTACATTCACTACAAAACAACTCCCTCATAAGTTAAAGTTTCCCCTTCTTTAACATCTTCTCTACAATTTGCACGTTTTTTGAACTTTGTAACAACCGGTTTAATACTATAAGTAACTCTTCTTTTTCTAAACCTTGCAATTCCGATTTAACCGTACTCTCGCCAGCACTTTGAATATCATAAACAACCGCCGCCATATGTTTACAATAATTTTCATATGGACACTCACAACTACTTTCTGAAAAATCATCGAGTTCAATCACTACTTCATAATTCCCTGCATTACCAGTCACAAATGCAAATACTTTATTATTATGTATTTCTACATCTTCTACATGTCCATCTTCATAATATTCATACCCTCTATCAATAATGTGTTTCGGGATATACCTATATAGTTCTTTTATTAAATAAGCGTACATAACAACACCTCTTCCTTTAATTCCCTTTTGACTTCTAGAGCCACTGCATGTTATTCTAATAACTGTCAAATAGCAAGTCTATATGACAAAACGACTGACACCTATTCGGCGAAGGTGTCTCTTTTCATTTGCAGCCGATATGAATTGCCTCTTTCAGGCACATTCAATTTTTGACACTACACACTCAACACCATTCCCTGTATCAGGCTGCTTAAGCAGTCTTTTACTCTACATACTTCAAAAAAAGAGAGCTTAGCTCCCTTTTCTCGCCTTATAAAATACCCCTTTTTCAGCATAGAGATATTCATCAGCTAATGTAATTTTCCCATCCAGTTTCAGTTCATCTAATAATCTTGATAAATAAAATTGATGTAACATCTTTTTCGTGAATTTTCCTTCATGATGCGAAACGATATGTTCTTGAATATCTAACAATGATATTGGCTTATCTTGCTCTATCATATATTCATAAACTGTACTACGCAGTTTTACGTATTTTTCGAGTGTCACAGCAATGCGCAACCCCTTTCTTCTTAATATAAATTTTCGTAATCGGTTTTTTTGCAATAAAAAAACCTCTCCGATAAGAAGAAGTTACGTATATATCTTCATCTTATCTCCCAGAACAAATTTGTTCTGCTGGAATTAGCACCTGCATCGCGGTTGCTGGGTTTCATCGGGCCAGTCCCTCCACCTCTCTGGATAAGAAAATATTCACTTAATTCTTACTATACGTAATTTCATTTTAATTGTCAAACAAATATAACGAATTATATTTTCTTCTTTACTGTTCATACTATACATATATGAGTATGCAAGGAGGATTATGAAATGCATCAAAATGCTCGTGGATATGTACAAGATTCTTTTCAATCGTTACAAGAAGCAAAACATTGTTTAGAAGAAGCACTACAGACTGTTGAAAAAGATTTTAATCGCGCTCGTATTGAGCAATCTCTTTATGCGATCGAACAAGCTATTCAACGCTGCGATTACACCGTTCACATTTTAGAACAAGAGTGAAAAAACTTCCCATCATAAGGTGGGAAGTTTTTTCAAATGGCATACTTCATAATTATTGCCGTTATAATTAAAAAATATACAGAAAAATGCTCCTTACAATATGTAAGAAGCATGAAAGAGGCAAACGAATATGTAAGTCGCGACCCTACCTTATATGAGTATGCTTTTCTATACCATGTTATGCTTATCCAATATGCCATATTTCTTTTTAAATCTTGTAAGAATCGTAATCCAAGACGTACTAAATAGTAGTAAGAACACAACATTTGAAATCGCATGGCTCAAATCGAAATAAAAACTTGCGATATAATACGAAATGACTGTTTCCCATGTCGCCTCTCGTATAAAACCGAGAAGCCCCCAGAAATTCATAATCCAGCCAAATAAAAATCCAACAAACAATCCGTATAGAAGTCTTCCCCATAGCTTTTTCATTAAAAACGTATTCCGCAATAATCCAGCTATAAAGCCAATCATACCCCATGAAAACATTTGCCACGGCGTCCACGGACCTTGTCCTAAAAAAATGTTAGATACGATAGCCGCTGTTGCACCAATCATAAAACCAGTTTCACTTCCAAACACAATTGCAGAAACAATAATGACAAAAGAAGTCGGCTGTACACTTGGTAAAAGAGAAAATGGTACACGACTCACTGCTGCAATTGCTGCTAACACAGCAACGAGAACAATTTCACGTGAAACAAACGCCTTCTTTTCAAAACGGATATAGAAAGGTAACATAATAACAACTAATAAAAACAAACTACTTAACATGTAATAACCGTCCATGATAAGTGTAGTAAAAAGTAATGTACCTATCATCACTGCAAAAATACATATTATGAATGCAACATATCGTTTGGACACGCTTCGTACACATCCTCCCACGTTAATGCATATGGCAATTCTTTTCGAATAAATCGATTGATAGAGGTTGTATAAAAGAAGTTGCCACTAAAAAATTCTTTCGGTGCATCATTCATAATGACTGCTCCATCAAATAACATCATACATTGATCCACGTATTTCGCTGCAAACTCAATATCATGCGTTGCCATTACAATTGTTGTCCCTTCTTTTTGCAGTTTCCTAAATAACTCTCCTACCCTTTCTTTCTTCCACGGATCTAGTCCTTTTGTCGGTTCATCCAGTAATAATAAAGTCGGCTTTGACAATAACGTCGTACATAATGCAAGTAATTGTTGCTCTCCCCCGCTACAATCATGCGGATGGCGTTCTTTAAGTGCATATAGCCAAAACTTTTTAAGCTGCTGTTCTGCTATTTCTTTTCCTTGTTCTCCGTATAATTCACGCGCTCGTTCATACACCTCGTCCCACACTGTATCAAATGTAAAATGATAATATGGATGCTGCGATACATACCCGATACTTTTAAATCGTTCTTTCGAATCAATTTTATGTATCACTTTCCCATTCCACTTTACTTTCCCTCTTCTCGCTTTTTGTAATCCCGCTAAAATCGTTAGCAGTGTAGACTTCCCTGTGCCATTTTTTCCAACGAGAGCTACCCATTTTCCTTTTTCAATCGATACTGTTAAATCTCGTAAAATGAGCGGACTATTCTTTTCATATTGAAACGAAATATGCTCTGCACTTAAAATGACTTCTTGCTTTTCCCTTTGTACTATTGGCTCATTTACATATGATATCGCTGAAAAATCATTCATTTTCATTTGTGCTTCTCGCACTGTAAATGGTATATCTTTCGCATTCCACTCTAAAAACAATCTTGGGATTTGTGGAATAAATGGACGAAATCCTTCTACTTCCCACATATTTGCTACAACTGTTTTCGGACTACCGTCATACACGATTTGGCCGTTACTCATACAAATAACGCGCGTAGCAAGTGGTATTACCTCATCTAAACGATGTTCACTTAAAACGATCGTAATGCCAAGTTCTTCATTAATACGCTTTAACAACCCTAAAAACTCTTTCGCAGCAATTGGATCTAACTGCGCAGTTGGTTCATCTAATAATAGTAACTTCGGCTGCATAACTAATACGGCAGCTAAATTGACAAGTTGCTTCTGCCCGCCAGATAACGTATGAACAGATTGGTGCAATAAATCTTGGAATCCTAAGAAGCTAATAAGCTCGGCTATTCTTTTTTGAATAATATGTGATGGTAATCCGATATTTTCTAAAGAAAATGCTAATTCTTGAATGACCGTATCCATTACGAGCTGATTTTCTGGATTTTGAAATACCATGCCAATTTCTTGGGCAGATAACAAGTCCGGTACATTTTCTAATAAAGTACCATCATAATATGTATCCCCAGTACGCTTACCAATTGGAAGTAATTCTTTTTTTAAATGTTTTAATAAAGTCGTCTTCCCGGATCCTGATCCTCCAGCAAGTACAATAAACTCTCCTTTTTGAACAGAAAGAGAAATATGCTGTAACGCTTTTTCGTTTTCATCAGCATATACAAATGATAAATTGTTTATTTCTGCATGCGCCACCATATCCATTCCCGTCCTTCCATTATAATTGGTAAACTAATAAACATCGTAAATACGACAAACATCATCCCATCGAACTGCTGAAATAAAATCGATTCGACTTTCGGATAAATAATCAATTTTCCTCCGCCATAATTACTACATATAATAGCAGCTATAAATAGAATGCTTAAATAACTGAGCGTATACCAATCGCATCTTTCCATTCTATACCGAATATAAGTCGTACGTTTCGTTACACCAAATCCACGAGCTTGCATAGAATCTGCCGTTTGTAATGCATCTTCTAATGAACAAATTAATAATACTTGCAATAGTTGCATACCATTTTTCACACGTTCCACAATGGAACCTGCATCTACCTGTACACCTTTCGTCTTTTGGAAGAGTGTTATTTTCTGTAATCGCCTCATAAACAAAGGAACAAACCTCACCGTAATCATCGTTAACAATGCTACTTTCGGTGAAATTCTAGAAAATAAATATAAAAATTTATGACTTGTAATAATATCATTATACGAAGCAAACGTAAACATAATCGCAACTAGTAATAACCCCATTACTACTCCAAACATAATTGCCTCAAGCTTAATGCGGCTATCACCTAACCAAAATAACGTAGTTCGGCCTCTATGCGTGAATAACGAATTAAATAAAATGACCATAAAAAAGAATACAATTGTACTCGGTAACATCTTTCTTATCTTGTCGCTATTCCCTTGCATCACATTGATTATAACGATTAATAGAATTGCTCCAATTAAAAAAAGAGGATGAAGACACATCATACATAGTATCATCACCCCGATATAATAGGAAAAATTCACAAAAGGATGTAAAGAAGAAAAACTTATTTTCATAGTCCTTTACCAAATGCCTTTCTTATTTTAATACATACACCCACTCGATTGTATCTCCTGGTTTAACTGTTACTACACCTGCACTATGATTTGGAAATGCCCCGTTCACACGATATTTCCATCCACTAGTAGCGGTAATATCTTTTTCATATAAATCATTAATACCTTTTACGTAAACATCGCCTTTAGATCCACTTGCATCCACATCTAAACCTGTACGCTGCAATACTTTATAAACAGTATCGCCGTCTTGTACATCCACCTTTTTTGCACCTAATAAATATCCTTCATTACCTTTTACTGAGATCGTAACTTGTTTTGCTTGTGGTTTTGGTGGTGGAACCGGGTCTGGTTTTCGTCGTTCAGAATTTGGGACGTGCGGAGTCGGTATCGTTTTCTCCTCTTTATTCGGATCAACTTTTTGCTCCTGCTTCGGTGTTTCCTTCGGCTGATTCACAACCTTTGCTTCTTCTTTTACTTCTTGCGCTTTCGGTTGTTGCTCTTGTTGTTTCTCTTGTTGTTTCTCTTCTTGTGCTTTTTGTTGTTCTGGTTGCTTAGTAGCGACAGGCTGTTCCTGCGTTTTTTCTTCTTTCTTTACTTCCGGTTGTGCTTGTGGCTTTTCTTCTTTCGGCTTCTCTTCTACTTTTTGCTCTTGCTTTTCTTTCTGTTCGTCTTGCTTATTTTGCTCTTGTTCAGCTTGTTTTTCCTCCGGTTTTTCTTCCGGCTTCGCTTCATCTTTTTTCTCTTCTTGTTTTGCTACTTCTTCTTGCTTCGGTTCTACTTTCTTCTCAGGCTTTACCGCTGCCTCTTCACATCCGGCAAGTAGCCCAAGTGAAAGCAGTAAAGAAATAAACCATTTCATCTTACTCATGTTGCCTCTCACCTTTCATATTAAAAATTAGGAGCAAATAATTGCTCCTAATTTTTGTTAAGCTGCTTTACGTCTCCATAATACATATGCAGAAGCAATACATAATACACCCATACCTACTTCTGTCGCTGCACTATGAGAAGATGCTCCTGTTTTTGGTAATGTGCTACCGTTTCCGGATTTTTTATGTTTAACCGGTTCGTTATCAACAACAACTTTTAAATTGTCATCTTTCGTTTCTTGTTGTACTTGTTTTTGTTCTTCTGGTTGTTCAGTAACTTCTTTTTCTACTACAACATTTTCTGAGTCTACATTTGGTTTCTTATCGATTTCAATAACAGATTCCGTTGACCAGTCATAAATCGATTTTCCAAGGTCTTTAAACTGAAGTAAAGCTAATAATGCTTGCTCTGTTGCCATTCCGCTACCGGTTTGATCGCCTGGTAACCATTTAAATTCACCATTTGGAAGTTGATATGACAATAGATTTTGCACTGCCTTATGAAGACGGTTTTGATCTACATCTTTCACAAGGGATAATCCAATAATAGCTTGCGCAGCACTATTAGAATTCTCTTGTCCATCAGCAGAGAAACCGCCATTTTCTAGTTGTTCATTATATAAGTATGCGACAGCCTTTTGCACTGCTGGTTTCACATCTGCTCGGTCTTGATAAGGAGCTAATGCTGATAAAACCATACCTGTTACATCAACGCTACTAGCACTATCTTTACTGCTTGCGCTATCATAAGTCCAGCCGCCATCTGTATGTTGCGCGTTTAAAAGTGCATCTACTAAAGCAACTCGATTCCATTTTGAATCTACTGGAATTTCATATTTTTTCGTATCAAATGCAAGTAAAGCAAATGTATAACCTGTAACAGAATTCACTTTATCTGATTCGTACAATTTTTGAACTAAATTATGTTCGCCTACCATTTTTGGGTCTGCATTCATTGCATTCATCATAATAATCGTTCTAGCTAAATCTGTCGCTGAAAAACGATTAACGCGCTTTTCTACCTTTTCAGTTACAGCCTTAACATAATTTAATTTCGCCTCGATTGGTATATTCTTTCCAGAACGAGAAAGACCTAGCGCTACCCAATCACTTTCAATTCCATCTTGTAACATCTTTTCAGACGTCTTAGAGATCGCGTCATTTACTTGTGCTACTGGAATTTGAATGTTCTCTTGCTTTGGTTGTTCTGGTGTTTTTGTTCCATCCGGATTTTCCTGTTTTGGATCATCCGTCTTCGGTTCTTCTGGCTTTTCTTGTTTTGGATCATCCGTTTTTGGTTCTTCTGGCTTTTCTTGTTTTGGATCATCCGTCTTTGGTTCTTTTGGTTTTTCTTGTTTTGGATCATCTGTTTTTGGTTCTTCTGGTTTTTCTTGTTTTGGATCATCTGTCTTTGGTTCTTCTACCGTTTTACAAGTACCAAATTTATCTAATGTTTGTTGTAATGTTTCTTGACTCATATTGCTCCAGTCTGAAACAAAGCGGAAAACAACAACATCTCCAGATTTTAATTTATAACTATCCGCTCCAACTTCCGCAGATTTATCATTTACATCATACAGCCAGCCACTTGTAGCCCCGGCCATTAATCCATCAATGCCTTTTACATACGTTCCAAACGACATCGTTTCAGCTTCTACTTTGTCCCCCATGACTTTTTGCAGCAAGCTTAACGCTGTTTCCCCATCTTTAATTTGCTCTTCTTTCGGACATAACATAATGCCCTTTTGTGATTCACCAACAATTGCAAGTTTTGCTGTATTTCCTTCAGCAAACGTAATATGTACTGTATTTGCAAAAGAAACAAATACAAGTGTAACTGCCATTAACGACGTAAGCAGCCATTTTTTTAACATTGCCATCCCAAAATTTCCTCCCTTACTACTATTCACACAAAAAAAGGCCCTTCAAGGGCGTGCAATTGACACTCTTTTTTTGTAAGTGTCGAACAAACTGTGCAACACCTCCTACCCGCATCATTCGCGGCTATATTTGTATAGGAAAAATAATTTTGTTCATGAACGTATCATTGTGATAACATTCACTTTTCTAGGCAAAACTGACTTCCATTTAAGTTATCGCAAAACGATAAACCTATACATTCTGTAAATTATAAATTTCTGTATTATTTTACTATTGACATAGAATTTTGTCCATGCTTTATCGGATTTATTTTCTAAGAATAGTAACTTACTAACCTTTAACGATGCAAACTTTTTTCACTAATAATGACGCCATCTTCATCCGCATACAAATAATCATTTGGCTTCCATTCTACTCCTCCAAATTGCAATGAAATATTTCGTTCTCCTTTCCCTTCTTTTACACTTCTATTCGGCATTGTTCCTAACGCTAAAATACCTATATTAACATTCTTTAGTTCACTAGAATCACGAACATATCCATTCACAATAATTCCTGCTAGCTTTCTTTCTTCTGCAATAGCTGCCAAATTATCACCGAGTAACGCACAATTCGTAGACGCGCCGCCATCAACAACTAATACCATTCCTTCTGGTAATGTTTGCAATCCTTCCTTCACTAGTACATTATCATCCTTCACTTTTACCGTTGCAATTTTCCCGTGAAATTGTTCTTTCTTCCCAAAAGACCGAAAAGATTGGCGGCATATTTGCAATTCCTTTTCAAACTCATCACATAGATCCGTAGTTTTCCACATCTTTTTCCCTCTTTTCCTTTTACTTTCTATTTAACATATTCTTGGATTATTTTCGTTTCCCTGTCTAATGTTGCAATAATTTGTATGTGCGGGAAAAGGACAGAAAAACTATTGCCTTAAGAAGCCACCTTTATTATAATCTATTTCACAGATAAATTTCAGAATATTAAAAATTAACTAAGTGAAAAAGGAGGGATTTTATGCAACTACAAACTGAAGTAAAAAAACAACCTAGTAAACGAAAGTTTAAAATGCCTGACGCGTACGTACTACTATTTTTTATTGCTCTGCTTTGTGCAATAGCTACTTATTTCGTTCCTGCTGGAGAATTTAAAAGAGTTACAAATGGTACTGTTACAACGACAATACCAGGAAGTTACCATTCTGTTCCGCAATCACCGGTAGGGTTTGTTTCTTTTTTTACCGCTATTGAAAAAGGAATGACACTTGCTGCTCCTATCATCTTTTTAATTTTATTTACGGGCGGAGCTATTGCCATTCTTGAAAAAACAGGTGCTCTAGACGGTTTAATCTATCATGTAATTAACAAATTTCGTAATCAGCAATTCCTTTTCATTTGTATAGTCGCCGCACTCTTTTCTATTCTCGGAACGACTGGTATTATCGTTAACTCGGTTATCGGCTTTATCCCCATCGGCATCATCGTTGCACGCACATTGAAATGGGACGCTATCGTCGGCGTAGCAATTATTTATTTGGGCACTTATGCTGGTTTTAATGCTACTATATTATCGCCCTCACCTTTAGGTATTTCACAAAAAATCGCAGAACTTCCGATGTTTTCGGGAATTGGTTTACGCACAGCAATTTATCTCTCTTTTTTACTTGCTACCATTCTATATATTAATTGGTACGTAAAACGCTTAAAAAAATCGAATAAAGGAAGCATACTCGGAGATAACTGGTTTCCAAGTAATGCTCTTTCAAGTGGAAAAGAAGCGCAGAAAACAGAAGTTCCTTGGACAATACGTCATAAATTAATTTTACTCGTTTCAGCTTTATCATTAATTGCATTTTTAATTGGCGCTTTTCGTCTACATTGGACAGACGCAGAAATGACTGCTACTTTTATTTTCATAGCAATTACAGCCGGAATAATAGGTGGCATGAAAGCAAACGATATCGCTTCTACTTTTCTAGCAGGCTGCCAAAATCTCATATACGGTGCTTTGATCGTCGGAATGGCTCGTTGTATTTCAGTCATTTTGGAGCAAGGGAAATTACTTGATACAATCGTTAACCAACTCGCACAGTCTCTCGAAGGACAAAGCCCAGTATTTGGCGTTATCGGTATGTATGTAAGTAGTGCCGCATTACATTTCCTTATTTCATCCGGTACAGGTGAATCTGTTATTTTCATTCCGATATTAGCTCCATTAGCTGATTTCATGCACATTACACGCCAAGTTACAGTACAAGCTGTTATGCTCGGCGAAGGTGTAGTGAACTGCCTCAATCCAACTTCCGGTGTTTTAATGGGCGTTCTCGCAGCGAGCGGCATTTCTTATGGCAAATGGATTCGATTTATGGCTCCACTTGCATTCATTTGGTTTATTATTGGACTTATTTTTCTTATTGTTGGGGTTAATATTGAGTGGGGGCCGTATTAAAACTATGCAACTCTCTACCTATTTATCTCACCGTTATCTTATAATAATGACAAAAAGGATTGATTATAGTAATCAATCCTTTTTACTTTCATCTTTCAAAACTAAATCTCTGCATCTAACAAATTGTACTCGTAGTCAAAAGAAGCATGGATTCTATGTCCTCCAAATAAATCTCCATCATTATACTCGCAATATATATCATTTTCTCTCATTACAATATCCATAAGAGTAATAGACTGCTCAAATGTTTCTTTCGTCATATCATATTCTCCTGCATCTACAGCATCCCAATCTAAATGTTTATCATTCTCATCATATTCAGGCCAAAAATCATTTTTATACTCTATTAATTCTTTCGCTATAGCGACCTTAGCATTTTTATCAAATTCCTCTAAGCATATATAAAGCTTTTCTGCTCTTTTTATCATTTCATATACGTGTACATGCTCATTTCTAACATCCAATTCCCAATGTACTTTTCCTTCGTTTTGTTCATATGTATGAAAAGTTTCATTAAAGATAAACATTCCAATTCATTCACTTTTTATTGATTTTTCCATGATTTCATTTCCTTTCTATTCGCAAAAAAGAAACGGCTATATTTTAAGTAGTTATAACCGTTGACTTTCATATTATATAAAAACTGCATTATGGAAAAAGTAAAACTTTAATTGGATTGCAATATCCTATATTTCACCCCACTCTGCCGATAAAAAATGAAGATAGTGTAATAACAAAAGCTCTCGTTCACAAATACAAAATTACGAAAAAACTGAAAAACCTATATACTAAACTAACCTAAAACGGTCAATGTTTTACAGGCAATTACTCTTCCTTCTAACCCCATTTTAAATTTTTATTTAACTATTAAAAAACTGAAACACAAAAACAGGCAATGGAGAAAATGCTGTCCATTGCCTGGGAATACATGAGATATGTGATGTATGACTTACTCGTAACTATTTAATTTTTATCTTTCGTATAGACGATGTAGCTAGGCTCATTATAAACCCACTCACTTGTACCAATTCTTAGCCAACCATTCTTTTCTTCGTATACTGTAGCTTTTTCACCTTTGCTTGCTTTTCTAACAACAGAGTAGCTAGATCCTGCTCCGCTGCGAACATTTACCCCAATACCATTTATTTCAACCGTACCAATTCCTTTTTGAACATTCCCAGTTTCAATAACTTGAAGCATGTTTAAAATGAATGCTGCAGTTTCACCACGAGTTGTTGTTCCTTTAGGGACATATAGGTTATCTCCCATACCTGTTACAATACCTAAGCCGTATAATCTTTGTACAGCTTCTTTATAGATAATTTGATCTTTATCTGTAAATGGTAAGTTTACCAATGGTCCATTTATTCCTTTGTACTGTAAAGCTTTATTTACAATAACCGCTGCTTCTTCTCTTGTAATAGGTGTGTTAGGGTCAAAATTACCGTCTCCTCTACCAGAAATGATGCCTGCACTTGCAGTACGTTTAATACCATCTCGTAAAGTTGAATTTACATCATTTAAATCTTTAAACGTCGCATCTCCAGCTGGAAGACTTAAAGAATTCGAGATTAATTGCGCAAACTCAGCTCTTGTTACAGATCTATTAGGCGCAAAAATGCCGTTTCCTTCTCCTACCATAATACCTCTTCTGTTCAAATCACGAATAGCCGATTCATACCAACCTCCTGTTATATCGTCTGTCGGTTGATAAAATTTATTATAATATCCTTCAACACCATTTACGAATGGTACCCATTGTCCACTATTAATCAACATATCGGGACAGTTTTTACCACTCCATTTTTGATGTTTTACGATGTTGTTTAATGGTACACCCGTTTCTTTCATTAAATAAGCTGCAAGTTTCTTAGCGTTATCGACTGCCTTATTGTAGTCACCATCACTATTAACTGCAATTTCAATTGCAATAGATTCTCTATTACCCGCCCCATCACCATCTCCTGCGTGCCATCCATTCTCGTTTAATGGTAAGTGTTGATAAATTTCTTTATCATCTACTGTAAAGTGCCATGATGCAGCTCGGTCTGTTTCCCCTACTGCTTGGTTATACAAGTATTGAGCGTGGCTTTTAGCTCCTGCTCCTACGCTTTTATTATCAGTTTCATGAATTGTAATATACTTTGGAGTCATATGATTTTGAGGGCGAATATTCTCGTTACCTGCTGGAACAATCCATTCCGTGAATGGAACCCCGTTTATCGTACTAGAAACTGTAGGTGCTGAGAAAACAAGACTACGCTTTGTTCTACCTGAATGGTGAGGAACAGTTAATGTACCCGTTTCTTCATAAATACCTTCTGAACTTTGAAGACTGTCCACTTTCTTATTATTGACAGTACCTCCACCGCGTCCATCTACCCCTTCAAAACTTTCTTCAATACTTTTTAAAACTTGTTCTTCTGATACTTGAAGTTGATCTGTCCCGCTTTGTTCCTGAATACTTATAGATTGATGGTTATTTACAGATGGCTGTTCTTCTGCGAACGATACCATCGATGAAGATAATACCGTTAGTCCTGCTGTTAATGCTACTACTTTTTTATTCAATCTAATACTCATATTTAATTTAGTATATCTCGCTATTTTAATAGATATACCTTCCTCCTCACACTTCTTCTAATGTACATCCTAATAGTTACATAACACCTTCATTTTTCATTACATATAATCAATCGAAATCTATACATTCTCCCAGATAAATCAATATGTAAGAACATTTCAAACAATTATAAAAGAAAATGATAGAAACTATACATGACATTTTACTTCATATGTCGTTCTTTTTCTATGAAATTCACATTTTTTTAATCTTTATTATAAATTAAAAAGAAAAATTTCTTATGATAGGTTCTTTCAAGAATCATTGTGATGAGGGTGTAGCGGCTTCTGTAATAGAGTTAGTTGAAGAATGCTGTTTCCTTCGTGGGATTGAAACGACAATTACAAAAAAGCCCGATTGGTGTAGGATTCATAGGTACCCACACCAATCAGGCTTTTACAAGCAGTTACTCTCCCTTCTAACTTCCTCGCTTTCGCAGATTTTTAAGGTGGATGTCTTACTGCCAGCATACTGCGAGATAAAATACGTATCCATCCAATTCGCAATTATTTCTTCCACCTCTGGATGAAGTGGCTTTCTCGCCCCTTCTTCGTAATTCTTTTTAAACTCTAAAGCTTTAAAATCCCCCTCAAAACTTTTCAAACTATGATCCATATCTTTTATTACATGTACCTCAGAATCCCCCTTCACATAATCACCAATTCGCTTCGCTTTTTCAGGATCAGCCTGAATATCTTTATCACCAGCAATCGCTAGCACTGGACATGTTACTTGTTGTAAATCTTTATAAATGTCATGCTGAAAATGCTCTCTAAACCACTTTGCGTTCATCGGTTTAAAACCAACTTTAATCGTATCTTTTTCTGTGTTCGTCATTTTCTCTTTTATTTTTTCCATCTGCTTCTCTCCACGTTTCTCCACATTGAGAAGACGCATTAGTTTTCCTTTTATTCCTTTCTGTTCTTTTAGTTCTTTATATGCAATTTCTCTTTGTCTTTTCGTAGCCTCTTCTAATGATTCCGCAGCTCCTGTAAGAAGGATAAGCCCATTAACTGGTGTTCTTGCGTTTACTACAGTTGCTAACATACACCCCTCACTATGACCAGCTAAAATGATATTTTCCGGATCAACAAATGGTTGTTCTTTTAAATACGTAATCGTAGCCTCTATATCATTAACTAAATCCCTCATTCCAGTCTTCAGAAATTCCCCTTCACTCTTTCCTACCCCGCGCTTATCAAAACGGAGCGTCACTACTCCAAGCTTCGCCATTACATGTGCTAAATCTTTATATATGTTCGACTCAAGCTTTAGCGGTAATATCGTTCCATCACGATCAATTTCCCCAGATCCAGCAATAATGATAACCGCCGCATACTTCCCGCCAGCTTTCGGTTTAGTAATCGTACCTTGCAACGTAAATTCACTATTTATCGCTACTTCATATTCATCGAAGGTCATTATATTAGTCCTCCTTCTATTCAGTTATATCTAATTTGAATTTCAAACTCGCTATTATATTTTTGAACTCTCTTTCATCTTTCATCGGAGTGAAAACTGGATTCTCTGCAATACTTTGTAACATGCTTCGCTTTATAATCTCTTCATTTCTAACTGTTTTAGCGCCGAGTGGAAATTCTGCAAACCATCCATCAATCGCATCAAAATAAGAATCTCCATGTAAATGTAGACTATTTACTGTGAAGCTTGCCGTACAAACTGCTACATATTTACGTAACATTTCTAATGCTCTTTCAAAATTGCCTTGCATACAATATACTTGCGCAGCAGCATAGTATACTTTTAAAGTCATATTGGGATGCAATGTTTCTATTTCATATATATCTATTAACATAAAAGCTCTATTTAAAATTACTTCTACCTTTTCAGCGCTTGAGGCATTTATTACTACATAATTCGGTATTGTCGCAACAAGTTGTATTAAATGTTGATACATACTAATTTGCATTATTTCATTTGCCTTTTCAGTATTTCCAAGCATTTGATGCGCCTGTGCGATTAGATCTTCCTCTGGAACGTTAGGACGTATCGTTTCGCCAAGCAATTGCAATACTTCATTCGGTTTATTGAGTATAAGATAGCAAGTTGCTTGAAACGATACCGCCTCTTTCACAAGAGAAACATCATCACTTTCTTCCTGAACCCTGCTAAAGAGATTCATTGCTTCTTCTAACATGTCAATTCTTTTATCCATATCCTCTGTTAACATATGGTGATTAATAAAAAGTAGTCCCATTTGAAGTAATAACGGAAAACAAGAATAATATTTTTTAATTATTTCTCTGCACTCCATCATTACTTCATCAAATGGTTTTTCACTAAAAGCTTCCGCTAGTCTATGATATAAATCCCTAATATCTTCTGGTTCCATTTGCGGTGTATAACAGATTAGTTCATCTATACTTATATTAAAGTACGATGCTAACAGTGGTAAAAATGTAATATCCGGATAACTCTGCCCTGTCTCCCACTTAGAAACAGATGCCTTCGTAATACCGATATACGCCGCTAACTCTTCCTGTGTAATTCCCTTTTCTTTTCTCTTATCCGCAATTATTTTATGAATGTTTATCTCCTTCACACCATCACCTCATACTTTTATTATATGTTCTTTTTTCACACAAAATATAGATTTAAAGTCGACTTTCGTTAACAAAATCAACTGTTAGGAAACATGTCTCTAAAATCAAAGGCAGGGACATATTTAATATGTCCCTGCCTTTTTATTGTGGGGTACCGATACATAGCCATCTAGCTAAGAGTTTGAAGTGCTTCAAAATCAAACATTTCATCTCACCATAGTTTTCTATGGGAATCCATTGAACAGCTTATTTAGTCGGGTAAGCGGGGGGCATCGCTGCCCCCAACTCCCCTCAGAACCGTACGTGACAGTTTCCCATCATACGGCTCAAGCCTTCTTTTTATCCGATTTCAGTCCCTTTAGTATAGGCAAGGTAAGTGAACTAATTTTAAGTTTAAATTAGACAATATGAGGTGTTGCGGAACAGGCATGTCTTTTACGACTACCTTTTCCCCGTTTTGTAGTGGAGTTTTGCAGATAGCGCAGCGGTAACCTTGTTTTCTAGCCAGCTTCATTCTATCCATCGTGTTTTCCGTATCAAATACCTTACGGTCTCTTTTTTCCCAGTATTCTTTCAATGTTGGGTCATCAGGACTATTTTTGAATTTCACCATGTTGTGTCTCTCAATCTTAATCCATGACATATGTAAGAGTTGGATATTTGTTTTCGGGCAGGTTGGTGTCCAAGCATTTCCACCATGATGTGGATGCCTGTAATATCTTGCATATATCCATTTCCACGACTTCTTTGGATGGAGCTGTCGAAGATGTTTGCCGATTCTCCAATAGATATAGCTATCCATTGTACCAAAGATTTTCTTAGAAACGACATGTTTCCAGTATTGCCCGTATCCTCTGATAATAGGATTAAGCACTCGGATGATTTCTCCGATGGGTTGACCCCTCATGACACGTAAAGTATCTCCAATTTTCTTCTTCGCTTTCTGTCTACTGCCCTTACTTGGTTTGATGAACAGTTTATTCCCCTGTTCAGTTTGGTACTGCCGAATCAAGAATCCTAGGAACTCAAATCCTTCCTCAATATGTGTAACCTTCGTCTTTTCAGGGCTTAATTCCAATCCCCTGTCCTTTAAGTAGGGACGAAGTCTCATATATACAGAGAGTGCTTGTTCTTTTGTCTCCGTTAAGACCACAAAATCATCTGCGTAACGGATAAGGGTAAATTTGCAAGCAGGATTCATAATATAACTATCATTAGCTTTATAGTTTTTCTTGTAAGTAATTCCCAAGGTTTCTTCCATTCCATGAAGGGCAATGTTAGCGAGAAGTGGCGAGATAATTCCTCCTTGCGGAGTACCTTCTTGCGTTTCCGCGAAAAAGCTTTGCTCCATGTATCCCATCTTGAGCCATCGCTTCAATAGTTTTCTTCCTGGGAAGTAAGAAGTTTGTTTGAGTATCCACTCATGGTTGAGATGATCAAAACAGCCCTGAAAATCTCCTTCAAATATCCATTTCTTCTTTGTGCCCCCGTTGATTCTATTGAAAATGCTTCGTATGGCATCATGGGTACTTCGCTTAGGACGAAACCCGTAAGAAATAGCTTCAAATCTGGCTTCCCACTGTGGTTCAAGGGCATTTCGCACTATATTTTGATATACCCTATCCTTTATAGTTGGGATGCCCAACGGTCGCAATTTTCCGTTTTTCTTCACAATGTATATACGTTTTGCTGGTTTTGGTCGGTGTTGTAGCGTATTTAACTTTTTGAGTTGCTCATAGAGAAGATTTCTTTCTCTGCGACTCAAGGCTGTATGTTCATCAACACCTGCTGTTCGCTTTCCTTTATTCTGCTGTGTTACTCGTCTAATTGATAACAGTAAGTTTGCTTCGCTTCTCATGAGTAAGCGTTGAAGTTTTCTTACCTTTCTTTGTTGCTGTAACTGTTCGGCACGGTAAATTCTTTGTCGTAACTTCGTCACATACATCTGAACTGCTTTCCAGTTTGTATACGAGACGTGCGCCGACGCTCGTTCTGAGGTGTTCATAACTGCACGCTCCTATTCGTCAGAAGATAACTTACAAATGTATTTCCATGTTGAAGACCTATAAGAAGTGGGCTCCCTTTCAGGCTTGTCATGGGTTTGTCCGTAAGGACGACAATATCCGCTCAGTTATACATATTTCTATGCTTTCCTGTTTCCTTTCGGCTAGCGGCTTTTGCTTTCTCTTATATCCTTTACCCTCTGCCACATCGTTTGACTTTACAGTCATCCTACTGCTTGCGCAGATGACATAGGGCTTACCAAGTTTCACATTCCACAGATACGACAGGGTTAGGTGGACTCTTTACTCCGGATAAGTTGCGGGATGCAACGCGGCAGTATTATGAGAATGCCTTTCCTCTTATCAAGACCTGGGTAGAGCTGTACATTATCCCAAGCTAACGATTACGAAGCTTACGAGCCTTCACTCTCGTTCACCGTACCTGTCTTCTCCTAGCGGTATTCCGAGTCATGTACAGACTCTCTGTTTCCACATTTCCTCATGCAACCCACGAGCCCGTTACCAAGTCCGCAGTTTCGGATGGAGATAGACTTTGCATCTAATCTAGTAGCAGAAGCTACCCTGTGGGAATGCGACTTCTTGTCGCACCATAACTTTCGTTATTGGAAGTTGGATAACTTTGCCCATCCCCCGAAAAAGGGGAATAATACAGGTTTGACTATTTCTATCTTTTTTATTAACTTTAAATTTATTTAAATAAATCGTTTTAAATATTCGCCAAATATTTTATTCATAACTTTGGGGGTGTTTTCTAAATAAACATTAATTTGTTCAATGTTCGATTCAAATTTATCAGAGCTACTTTCATCTGTTGGAAAATCAGATATTCCTTTTATAATAATACACTCAACATCATTCTTCTTACAGATATAAGCAATTGCGCCCGCTTCTGTATCGGCTATTATTATTTCGTTTTCTTTAAGTTCTAAATAGTCCTTCCACATAACTACTGCTTTATCAGCGGTGCCAATTGTTCCAGTATAAAATTCATTTCCATATTTCGATAAATCAATATCGACTATGAAGGATTGTTTAATAAAAGGCTCAATTTCTTTTACTGTACAATCATATTGAACAGCTTTATCGGGTACAAAAATATCCAAATTATTGAACTTATTATCTATTCCTGCACATGTTCCAACAACGATTACTTTAGTTAAATTAAATTTGGAAATCATATACTGATTACCACCAACACCATTTACTTTTCTTACACCGGTACTATAAAAAACAAGTTTAGTATTATTAATTGTTCTCATGAAATACTCGCCATAAGGATAACCAAAACATTCGCTGTCTTTTATGCTAAAGTATTCCAATGTCGCTTCATATTCCCACTTAGTTGCTATACTTATTCCTATCATCGACTTATCACCCTACAATATTCTAAATTAAGCTCAATACCTTCCATAGCTTTATTCCCCTTTTTTTTGGGAGGAATGGGCAAAGAAACTCATATAGCATTATTCTTTTTTTGATTTATAAAGTCCTTTTCTTATTGAACTATCTTTCCAGTTAGTCGAATAAGAACTATCTCATTTTTCGGGTGAATATTATATACATATGTAGTTCATATAACATCTCATTATCAGTAGCAAGGAAAAAGGAGAACCCTGCTCTCACAAGGGAACCTTCTTTTTTATTTCTATGAATCTATACATGTTTTATACATTCCTATCCTGGTATCGTTTTAGTGTTCTTGTTTGTTACTGGATTAGCAAAAAAACTGTATAAAATCTTGCATGCTCTTAGCATAGTTTTTTTCAAACATACTGGCATTTCTTAAACTTTCATTAAAACACTCTTCCTTCCTTTGTCTATCTTTGTGAGTAACTCTTCTTGTTTATTTAAAGTCCTCCCCCTCAAAGCCAAACAAATGATTCAGTTTATCCAGTATGTAAATAAAAAGGATAATCCCCCCTAATGGACTAACTATCCTATAACTTCTTATCTAAACTTAATAAAACTAGAACTTCTTTTCCTATGTATCATTATTTCGTTATTTCACCAAACTGAGCTCTCGTAACTTTCACCAAGTCATCCACTTTCAGCTCAATTTGTACACCAATTTTCCCGCCGCTTACAATGATCGTTTCAAGTGATTGAGCACTCGCATCAATACATGTAGAAAATAACTTCTTCATTCCGACTGGTGAACAACCGCCGCGAATGTATCCTGACACTTTCGTAATATCTTTTACAGGAATCATTTCAATTTTCTTTTCACTTACTGCTTTTGCAGCAGCTTTTAAATTTAGTTCCTCATCTACCGGAATAATAAACACATGATAATTTTTACTATTTCCTTGAGCGATTAACGTTTTATATACTTCTTTCACTTCTCGTCCAATTTTCCCGGCTACTGATACGCCGTCAATTTTCCCATCATCTGGATCATATGACATCATCGAATATTCAATTTTTTCTTTATCTAATATTCGCATCGCATTTGTTTTATCTTTTTTCATAACGTTCTCCTTAAAAGGTTATTTCATATTATTAAGTTTTATTATACACCCTTTTCCATTTCTCCTACATAACTTCACGTATATTTCAAAACTAAAAATATTGATAATTCAAAAATCATCTGATATACTTTGAAAAAAACTTATGTTAAGGAGAGATTTGTAATGCGAAATGTTAATACTTCTTTCCAACTTCATCATCATACGTAACGCCGTGTATCCGAAGAAAAATTTTTCTTCGTGGGTACAGGGCTTTTCCTGTTGACCCACGAAGCGTTCATAAAGCTATGTGGGTATTTTTATACCTGCATAGCTTTTTTTAATTTAAAAAGGAGTGATTATGATGGAAATGAAAAATGTAAAAGGAACGAAAGACTATTTACCAGAGGAACAAGTGCTGCGAAATAAAATTAAAAGAGCTTGTGAAGATACGTTTGAACGTTATGGCTGTAAACCGTTAGAGACACCAACGTTAAATATGTATGAGCTTATGTCATACAAGTACGGCGGTGGTGATGAAATTTTAAAAGAAATATATACGCTTCAGGATCAAGGAAAACGTAACCTTGCCTTACGCTATGATTTAACAATTCCATTCGCAAAAGTCGTTGCAATGAATCCGAACATCCGCCTCCCTTTTAAACGGTATGAAATTGGAAAAGTATTTCGAGATGGCCCTATTAAACAAGGGAGATTTCGTGAGTTCATACAATGCGACGTTGATATAGTCGGTGTAGAATCTGTCATGGCAGAAGCTGAACTTATGAGTATGGCGTTTGAGCTGTTCCGAACGTTAAACTTAGAAGTAACGATCCAATATAATAACCGAAAATTGTTAAACGGTATTCTCGAATCTATTAACATCCCTACTGAACGAACGAGTGACGTCATTTTATCATTAGACAAAATCGAAAAGATTGGGATAGATGGTGTACGAAAAGATGTATTAGAGCGCGGAATTTCTGAAGAAATGGCTGATACGATATGTAATACTGTTTTATCTTGTCTAAAGCTTACAATTGCTGACTTTAAAGAAGCTTTCAATAATCCCCTCGTTGCCGATGGAGTAAACGAATTACAACAATTACAACAATATTTAATCGCTCTTGGAATAAATGAAAATGCTATATTTAATCCGTTTTTAGCGCGAGGACTGACAATGTATACAGGTACCGTGTATGAAATCTTTTTAAAAGATGGCTCAATTACATCCAGCATCGGTAGCGGAGGACGATACGATAATATTATTGGGGCATTCCGTGGTGATAATATGAATTATCCAACAGTCGGTATTTCATTCGGTTTAGACGTTATTTATACAGCACTATCACAGAAAGAAACGATATCATCTACAGCGGATGTATTTATCATCCCGCTCGGAACAGAATTACAATGCTTACAAATCGCCCAGCAATTACGTTCTACCACTTCCTTAAAAGTCGAACTTGAACTAGCAGGACGTAAATTAAAACGTGCCCTTAATTATGCCAATAAAGAGAATATCCCTTATGTGCTTATTATTGGGGAAGACGAACTTAGTACAGAAACCGCTGTGCTGCGGAATATGAAGGAAGGTAGTGAGGTGAAGGTTCCGCTTTCTTCTTTGAAAGATAATACATTTAATAATTATTGTAATATACCCATTAAGTTATAGCTGTGAATCCTTCCTAAAGCATAATCTATGTAAGCTAAAAACTCCATTTAATAATGGAGTTTTTACTGTTATTTATTAATGTTTAAATGTAAATGTCTGTTTATATTTTCTTTCCGACTCACAATCTTTTTGTCCATCTTTTAGCAACCTAGAAGGCTTTTCTTGCCAAGTGATAATAACTTCAAGTTCATCAGACTGAACGGATATAGGAAAATTCGCATGATTAAAAGCAACTTCTTTACTTAACACATGATCTTTTTTAGAAGTGAAAAGTTCATACTTCGTCTGGGAATCTGGTTCATTTCGAAATACTTCAACAGTTACATGATAAGCGTCCTTCCCGATATCTTGAACCTCGAAACCATACGTATCAAAAACATCCTTTTTAGATGTCACTAAACCAGTTTTTTTATCAGGTTGCTTAATTTCTATTTTCCATCGATCTGACGTTTGAGAAATCGGTAAATGCTTTGGAGAAAAAGCATGAACAGTGAAAGAACTTCCAATTACGAAACAAAATATGCATAAGAACGAAAAAAGCATTTTTTGCATTATGATAACCTCCATTGTTTTAAGTTTTGAATTACTGTTCCCTAAAAGCAATGGATATATTATCCCTTAAATAAAAAGCACCTTCATCCCTTTATAGAATCTCGTATACAAGTTTTTAAACAACTGAGATTAACTTAATAATCTAGTCAAATATTTTTCACTTACTTTCTGATCAATGTGGATAACGTCCCTTCCCCTTATTGAGTTGGTTTTTCTATTTTATAAATAACCAATAATTAGTTAACATAAAAAAATTATATTCTACTAAAATCTACAAATAATTAATATCCAATTACCTCCTAAAATAAGTAATATATAGATATTACTTATTTTAGGAGGATTTACTTTGAAAACTTACATCCAAGCACTAAAGTGGACTACAGGTATCTATCATCTTTTATTACTTCCTTGTTATTATGTATTTCCACGTCTTGTTAACTTATATGGAATACCTTTACTACTATTGATTGTTTTACATATCACTACTATTTTATTATTTAAAAAAGAAGGCATGAATACATACCCTCATTTGATTAATCAGGTAGTTACTATGAGATATAACACGTAAAAAATAATCCTCCTTATAAGCTGTATACGCATACTAAAGAAGTAGAATTTCATTTTTCTTACGTATGAAATTCATTTTTCATGGAAAGATATATTAGTATGTATGCAGTTTAAACACTCTATTTATTAGAGTTGGACAGGAGGAGAATGAATATGTCTGATATTGAAGTTGGCGAAGTGTTTACTCTTAGTGATGAGAATAACGAAGAGCAAGAAGTAGAAGTGCTTGGAGCGATGGATGTCGAAGGCGCTGAATATATTGCAGTTGCCTTTGTTGAAGATATCCAAACAGAAACCGAGGAAGACATTGATATTTTCTTTTTAAAAGTAGAAGAAGATAGTGAATTCTCATATATTGAGAATGACGAGGAATTTGAAAAAGTATCTGCTGCGTTTGAAAAGATTTTGGATGAGCAAGAGCAAGAATAGAATGAAACACACGAGGACGGATGCATATCCGCCCTCTTTTTATTTTTCACTCATCCAAAGATTTATGCAGCAATTCCAGTACATCTTTCATCACAAAAGGACCGTCTTTTTTTACATGCTCAGCAAATTCAGAAACGAGACGTAGTGTACTCACACTTTCAACCGGATGCTCTCCTGAAGCACTTTCAGCAGAAAGCATAACAGCATTCGTTCCGTCCAGTACAGCTTGAAACACATCAGTTACCTCTGCCCTTGTTGGAATAGAATGATCTACCATAGATTGAAGCATTTGTGTTGCTGTAATAACATATGTATTCGTTCGATTACATTCCTGAATCATCATTTTTTGCAAGAGCGGAATAAATTGAAACGGTAACTCAACTCCTAAATCGCCCCTTGCAATCATAATTCCATCTGCTTCTTTACATATATCTTGAAAATTCTCGATCGCTTCCATCGTTTCTATTTTTGCAATTAAATTAGGTGAGGTTTCTTTATACTGTTGTATAAAATCTCGTATTTCTTTTATATGGCTAGGTTTTCTTACGAAAGAACATGCGATAAAATCAACACCCTCTTCTAAAAGAAACTGAATATCTTGTTTATCTTTCTCTGTAATAGCCGGTAAACGAACGATTGCGCCTGGTAAGTTCACCCCTTTATGAGATGAGATATTACCACCTGCTTTGACCTTTGTTTCTATTTTATCCGTACTTACCTTCTCTACGATTAACTCAACTTCACCATCATTCATTAAAACTCTACTTCCGACTTTCACATCATTCGCGATCCCTTCATAATCAACACTTGCTTCCGTACTACTCCCTGTAACTGGTTGCGTATGTAAAATAAAAGAATCTCCCGCCTGAAGCGTAATTTGTTCTCCTTTTATTTCACCTAACCTTATTTTAGGACCTTGTACATCGCCTAAAATTTTAATAGAATCGTCTAACGATTTCACTAAACGAATAATATCTTTATGACTTTCATGCGTGCCATGTGATAAATTTAGCCGAACAATTTTCATACCATTGCTTATTAACTGCGCTAACGTTTCTTTATTATTACTTGCTGGCCCAATTGTACAAATTCGATCGATTGTCACTCTTATCACCATCCTTTTTCATTATGATTCCCATAAACTTTCATTACACTCTCAACATAAAAAAAGCCTACTCCCACAAGTAGGCTTTTGAAACTACGAAAGTTTCGTTAATAACTGATTTAAATCTTTTTTCGTTTTCGTCGTCAATGACTTCATTTTAGTAATATCTATCTTTTCTTTCTCCGCTCCTACAATTAACGGATACATACTTTGTCCAATTGTTTTAGATTCAGCTGGGTGTGATGTTTCTAACTCTTTCTCAATTACATCCCACTTTGCATTAATTTGTTTTCCAAGTTTATTTACTGTTTCTAATTTCGGATTCGCAGCTAATTGCTTGTCTAAACTATCAATTAATGCCGCAACTTCTTTTACATTTGTTTTCACCGCTACGTTTTTCTTCGGATCTTTCGTTGTTTTTCCGTCTGAGTTTGTACTTGTACTTTGATCTGTTGTTTTCCCGCTAGTCGTTTGATCATTCGTCTTTCCTGTCGTCTCTTTTTCTTTTGTTTTTACATTCTCATTTTGAGTTGATGTTTTACCGTTACTTTCTGTTCCTGATGATTCTTTCGTATTTTTTGCATCTTTATCTGTTTTTTCATTTGAAGAAGTATTTGTTTCTTTTTCAGTATCTTTCGTTGTTTTTGATGCTTCGTCTGCGCTTGTCGTTTTTGCCTCTCCTTCATTTTGCGCTGTTACTTGCTCTTTCTTTTCTGCCTCTTTATCTGCTGAAGGACTACAAGCTGCCATAGTAAGCATTGTACCAATTGTTATCGATGCGATAGCGACCTTTTTCATTTTCATATAAATCCCCCTATGTTTACGTAATTTATCCTCCCCTTTACGATTCGATTTCCCCTTAAAAAATCCCTTTTCATACGAATTATCATTTTTCCGACAGTAATCTTCATAATAATACGTACAAAAACCGATAAAACAATTTAAATATTCGAGTTTCTTCTACTTCATTTTTCTTCTCTTTACTAAAAGAAAAAGAGTATATTGTCATATAAAGAATTACGATCCTCATATGACGATATACTCTTCTATCAAATTTTTCTCTTTCTTGACATTTTATTTATACAAAAAAATAAAATTTTCTTTCGTTTTTTTGTTTCTCAACAATTGTCAACATAATATATTTATGAGTAACCACCATTCGAATGAATAATTTGCCCTGTAATCCATTTTGCTTCTTCACTGACTAAAAAAGAAATTAAGCGTGCTGCATCCACCGGTTCTCCTACTTTACCTTGTGGAAACTTCCATACTAAATGATGATTCAGCTCCTCTGTAATCCATCCTGTATTCGTTGGTCCTGGATCAACAGCATTCACTGTAATCCCCTTCTCCATCGCAACTGGTGCTACTGATTTTGTAAATGCTTCAATTGCTCCTTTCGTCGCTACGTATGCTAGTTCCTCAGGCATTGGCCCGAGTGACTGCCCTGAAGTAAGATTAATAATACGGCCACTCGCCTTGCTTGCATAATGTTTTATAAATAATGAACTTAATAACATAGTAGCGCGAACATTTACTGTATAATGTTTATCTAACTGCTCTACATTTAATTCTTCGATTCTCGTATGAGTAGCATACGCTGCATTATTAATTAAAATAGATGGATCACCTAACCGTTCTGATACCATATAAAACAAACGGTTTGGCGAATATGACTGCGATAAATTGATTTCTGCCATTTCACATCGAACACCTAAACTTTCAATCTCCTCTTTCAACAAAAAGGGCTCTTTTTCATGCATTCCCCACGGCATCGCTTTATCATACTGAGACCAGTACGTGAAAAAAATGTCTATTCCTTTTTGAGCAAGCACCTTGCATACAGCTGCACCAATTCCATTCAGACGAGTTGCCCCTGTTACAATTGCTATTTTCTTCACCTTTTCTCCTCCACCTATGGATAAATCCTCTGCACGAATACAGAGGATCTATCTTTTTATTCAATATTTGACAATATACGTTCTGCACCTAATTTTAAAATTTTAATAAAGATATAATTTACAATCGTAAACATTACAAATAAAACGATAAACATAACCCACAGTCCGACATGAAGGAAGAAGTATAATAGACTTACTCCCGCTACAATAACTAAAGCTATTAAAATATTAGCTAAAAAATTCCACAAAGTTGTATAGCGGCTCTTAAATAATTTCTGCTCTGTATCCCAATGTATATCTGCAGTTTGTGCATCCCAGCGTGTGCCGATTAAATTAATTAGTAATAAACCGTTCGCACTTAATAAGAACCAAAGAACCATAAATACTGGAGAAATTCCCGCTACAACTGCCATCGTAATACCGAACACTGCTAAAATAATTACATTAATTAACCAAGCCGTGATTGCTTTTGCAAAAAAGATATCCGAAGCTTTTACAGGTAAATATCGATTTACAAACCAAGAGCTTCCATCACGTGAGAATGAAGTTGTTGCAATAACGTTACTTCCCATTAAAAATAGCGATGCACAAAGACCAACACCAATTGCAAGTCCTGCTGATTTTGGATTATCAATATATCCCATGATCCATTTTAAATTCCCATCTTGCACGAATAAAATGAAGAACAACATAATCGGCATAACGAAAGTTTGTACGATACAATTTAAGAAAAATTGTGGTGTACGGAATAACGTTTTAAATTCTTTTTTCACATATGCTTTCAAATGTGAACTTTGTACCGTAGATTTCTGTAAGCCTTCTGCTGAAATGACTTCTTTTTTTGCTGTACTCGTTGAAAGTCCAATAACCCCTTTTAAATATGTACGCTCTGCAATGTAATAAAACAACACAAAAAATACAAATGAAATAACTGCAAAGATTATTACGTATAAAGGACCCTTCCAATTTGCATTTTCTACTAATGCTACTGCTCCAAAATATGTAGTTGGAAAATAGTTTGTCATTTGTACTAAAAGAGAAGATTGGTTGTTTGCAAGGTAATCCGCAATTGCATCTTCAGAAAACGAACTTTTATTTTTCCACTGCAAAAATACGTTAATTCCTACAATAAATAGTATACTTACGATTCCAATAAATATATTTCCTCGGTCTTTATTTTTCCCTATATTTGTATACCTCATAATAACTGTCATGAGTAATGAAGCTAATACTAACGGCACAATTGGGAAGAGTAAGTAAATGAAAATCATATATATGTAATATGTAATAAATGCGCCACTTTTTAAACCGTATGTAATGAAGATTGGTAATAAAATAAATGAACTCATTACATATTGTGTAATTAATACGGTTAAAAATTTGGCTGAAATAATTTGCGCTGGTTTTAACGGTAATGGTAATAACATTTCAATGTCATTGCTGTAGTAAAATACAGTTAAAATGTTCGTAATACTCATTAAAAATACCCATATACTCGCAATCGCAAGTCCCATTGCGATAATCATTCCTGGATCTTGCCCTAAATGTATCATTCCCTCATACATTGCATGCGTGATAGAACCAAACAGTAAAAATCCGACAAATAAAATAGCCGCAAATGAAAATACATACGCCCATCGCTTCTTCTTATCTGTTATAAAATCTGCATAATTTAATTTCAATAATACTTTCGTTAACGTCCAAATTTTACTCATTGCCCGTCATCTCCAAGAACATTTTTTCAAGTGATTCATTGGATTTAAAATGATCTCTCATTTCATCTAAATTCCCTTTGAACTGCAAATTCCCCTTATTAATAATCGCGACGCGGTCACATAATTTTTCTGCCACTTCTAATACGTGTGTAGAGAAGAATACAATCTTTCCTTTATCCGCATGTTCTCTCATCATTTCTTTTAAAATATATGCAGATTTCGGATCCAGCCCCGTTAACGGTTCATCTAAAATCCATACATCTGGCTCATGCACGAGCACACCAATAATAACAATCTTTTGTCTCATACCGTGCGAGTAACTTTGTATTTGATCCGATAACGCATTGTAAAGATCAAATTTCTTCGCTAAAGACTCGATTCGTTCTTGGCGTACTTCTTTCGGCACTTCATACATATCTGCCATAAAGTTTAAATATTCAATTCCCTTTAATCGTAAAAACATATCTGGACTATCTGGGACATAACCAAACGTCCTTTTCGCTTCCATCGGATTTTTCATAATATCTATACCATTAATCGTAATCGTCCCTTTGTCCACCCCATGGATACCAGTAATCATCTTAATTGTCGTTGATTTACCGGCACCATTCGGTCCTAAAAATCCAAAGATTTCTCCGCTAGGCACAGATAAACTTAAATCTTTTACTGCATAGGTAGAACCATTATAACTTTTTGACACATTCGTAATCTCAATCATTCCATCCAATCCTTTCCTTAATTACCAAATAACTATATCAACATTATAGCATACTTCTATTTTCAGATTTTTGTATTTTTCAGTTTTTTAACCTTTAAAATAAATATACAAACCTAATCCAACGATTAAAACGACAGCTAGTATAATATAAATCATCGTAAGCCTTCTAATATTCCCCTTTGTCGCTTTACTATAATTTGCATCACCATTTCGCCCAATTAACACCGTCGCGACTACAGTAATCACTACAAGTAATACAACGACCATGATCCAAGTTAGCATACCTTCCTCCCCCTCCTTACAACCATTTTACAATATTATCCTCTTTATTTCGCAGTATATTTCCTCTTTTTACTATTATTATGAAGTAAACTGGAAAACTATTATTACCATTTCTATCCATATGTGATATATTTATAACGTAACGTGATTTATTTCTAACATTGAAAGGAGAATCTATCATGAAAACAACTTGGATAAAATATTTAGGGTTTCTCGGTTTCTTCGGTTTCCTCGGCTTTTTTTATGAAAAAGGATTGTTTACTATGTTTTGTTTCTTCTCCTTTTTCACAACGTATAGAACGGTTCAACACGATGAACTATTTGAACAAATCGTCAATAAATCGTGCCGTAATGCTTTTATCGTTACATTACTAACTACTGCTATCATTCTGTTTATTGAAATGTTATTTCCAAACCCAGTACTACAAGAGATTGATATCGCCCTTATTTTCAGCACACTCATTCTTACGTTCGGGTTCTCTATGTTCTTTTACGATAAACCTGTTGACGAAATGGAAGATGCACCATGGCGTTCGTAACGAAAATAAAAGAATATCGCGCTAAATTGAACATGACACAAGAAGAGTTAGCAAAGAGCGTTGGTGTACGTCGTGAAACAATTAGCCACCTTGAAAAAGGAAAATACAACCCTTCCTTGCAGCTTGCTCACGATATAGCGAAGGCACTTCAAAGTACGATTGATGAAGTTTTTATTTTTGAGGATGAATAAGAAATACCGGCATTCTTTTCACAAAGAATGCCGGTATTTTTCATTTATACAACTATCACCCATACAAAACCGTATGAAATACGCCCAACAGTAAATATTGGTCTTCTATATAATCTTCATCGTATACATTCATCTCGATGTGATACATATCTTCCTCAAGACGAATATTCCAATCTGCAATTACATAGCCCTTTCGTAATAACTTTCCCATCCCAAAAGTAGTTTTATGAATAACAAATTCTTCCGCCTTATATGTAAAGGTAAATAAAAAATTTGCATCTAATAACTTTCCGTCACATACAAGTATTTCATGCTCTACATCATGATTATCTTTGTACGTTACTAAAATCCTTCTTTGGCGCTGCCTACTTACATCCTTTGCAATAACGCGAATATTGTCCTTACTATCCTTTATTTCATAAATGATATTACTACCGACTTTCGGAATAAAGTCTAGCACTTTCATCAACGTATTTTTATAATAGCCCCGTACTGCTCCTACTCTTTCGCTTTCATTATAAACCTCTATTGACGTCGTATCCGCTTTACTATCACACAGTCGTTTGTAAGAAAGCTGCATCATTTGCTCTCCTCTTAAGTACTGATCAAACGTCACAGGATATTCTATTGCGCGCAGTTCTTTATTTAACTCATATAAATAGCGTTGAACACTCTCCACTACTGTTGTAGTAGAGATACTCTCCTGAAGCTCAAATTGTTGCCAACTGGAAGAAACTCTCCACTGATTGTCCTCTTCATAAGAGAAACTAAGAATGATCTCTTCACGGTCAGGCGTTTCATAATTCATATGTACATTCTGCCCATGTTGCACTTGCTCCATCCACTGTCCTAAATAAATGCCGAGCTCTGCGACCTTCACACATGACTTTTGAAAAAATACGCTGTTACTCGCGTGAATCGTTACATCCCCTTCGATAAAGCCCTTTGAATAGGCATCATACCATGGTTCATCCTTTTGCGGGATATTCTTGTCTAACTCAAATAAAAACGTTAACATTCTTTATTCACCTCTAGTTGTTACACAGCTCTTTCCTAAATTGACCGGAGCAATTCAAAATATATCAACGATTTTTTCGATATATCGACGATTCGACAAAGAATATCGACTTATCAACAAATATCGACACGATTAAAATGAAGCTACCTTTTCTTCCGCCACTTCTACAAGTTCTAAAATTTGCAGCAGGCTCTCCACTTCATAAGTTGGCTTAACACTTGCCTTATTCTCTTTCAAACTCGGATTATACCAACACGTATCAATGCCGTAATCTTCTCCGCCTTTCATATCAGAAGTGAGCGAATCTCCAACCATTAGTACACTTGATTTATCCGTAATCCCAAACTTTTCAAATGCATAATCAAAAATCTCACGTGCTGGTTTTTGATGACCAACCTCTTCTGAAATAATAATATGATCAAAGAAATTACATAAAGGCGAATTTCCGATTCTAGATTGTTGCACCTTCGTATATCCATTCGTAATGATGCCTAGCTTGCAATCTTGTAGATTCTCACATAATTGCACTGCACCTTCTATAAGATGTACTTCTTTCCCTAAGTTTTCAAGATATACATCACTAAATTGCTGCGCATCTACTTCTATATTATGAAGGGCAAATAATTGTCTAAATCGATCTACCGCTAATTCACTTAACGTAATCATTTTATTTTCTAAATCTCTCCATAACCCATTACTAATCTCTTTATAACTTGCAAGATAATCACTATACCCTGTAGGCATACCAAACTTTTCAAACGCATTGTGTAATGCGTGTTTTTCCGTTTCAGGGAAATCTAATAATGTATCGTCTACGTCGAATAATATAACTTTGTATTTCATGATGTTCTTTCTCCTCAATTCTATTTCAAAAATTTATTCTCATAGCTTATAAACTTTTATATATTTCGTGATGGATTGCTTTAACCCGCTCTTTATAGAATACACCTTTATCTTCTATTTTCAAATGTGCTATAAATAAGTTTGCAAGCATGACCGCTGTATCTAACCTATAAAATAAACTAACGATATGAGAAGTAGCGTTAAAGATACTATCATTCTTATATCCATCTTTAAATTCATCCCAACTAACCTCATTTGTTTCAGCTATTCTCATAAGCTCCAGTAATGGATGACCAATTAAAGCGTTATCCCAATCAACTATTGCTTTAACTTCTCCATTATACCCGATTAAATTGGCTGGTCGAATGTCCATATGTAGTAAACTCTTTTCATGATCCGCTGTACTAAGAATATGTTCAATTGTTTTTATATCTGGAAGTTTCATTCCACAGTTCGTAATTGTATTAAACCCTTCTATCCGTTTCACAATTCGTTCTGCTATATACTTACTAATGGGCTCTCTAATATTTTGTTCGTAATGCAAATCTTCAATTGGCATGCTATGAAGCTTGCTCACTAACTCTCCTATTTTGTGCGCAGAAATTGGCATATGATCAGTATACACACAATCCGAAATTAAAAAATCAAGTTCGGCAGAAAGATGCAATCCGTGTATCTTTGGCACTGAAATACCTTTTGAATGACAATACTTAGAAAGCTCTGCTTCCTTTTGCAATGAAATCCGACTATTAAATAAATCTTCATTTATATTTTCTACTTCTCTTTCCCATGGCACTCGAAAAGCTAAAGATCCCTTTTCTGAATCTCCTCGAAAAACAATATTTTGCACTCCCGTTCCAATCACCTTTAAATCCTGAACAGCTAATTCCTTATAATCTTGACTTAGTATTGTTGCTAGCTTTTCTCTTAACCCCTCTGCTTTTCCACGTGTATGAATCATTTTATCCCCCGATTCGTAAGTTCTTTTCATCCATTCTCTCTTCGTTGCACAACATCCTCATTAGCAAAATTATAACAACAATAAGAAAAGGAGGCTAATCCAATCAGCCTCCCAAATTCTTATTTATCCTCTAACAATAACTCTTTCATTTCTTCTAACGACTCTTTCGTAAAGCCAAGTGCTTTTTCAGCATACGCTTCAACTGAACCGTATTGCTTTTTTAATTCATCAATCGCAGCTTGTAAATACTCAGTGCGTGCTTCAAACATCGCACCCAATATCGCTCTACTCTCATCATTTTGTAGTTTTGCGCCTAAAAAGGCCATCATTTTCTCGTTTAACTTTTCACGGAAACCGTTACTTAGTAAATAATCTTCCATTACTGTTTTCTCTGGTACACCTAGTAAAAGTAATAATAATGCTGATCCAAATCCAGTACGGTCTTTTCCAGCTGTACAATGGTTTACTAACGGTAAGTTTTCCGGGTTTTGCGCTAAGTTTAAGAAGCTCACAAATGCTTCATTACCACTTACGAAGTCTTGATTCATTTTCACAAGGTATTCACCTGGTTTCCCTAACATAGAAAGGTCACCAACTTGGAAAAACTCATTTATATTTAGGTCTTTTGCTAAATCTTGCATAACTGGTAAGCACACTTGACGAGCTCCTGTAATCTCAGGGTTTGGCTTATGCTTCACTTCAAAGTCTGTACGGTAATCGCAAATTAACTTTAAGCCAGACTTTTGTAAATAGTCGATATCCCACTCTGTTAATCCTGCTAATTCTTCAGAGCGGTACAATTTGCCCCATTTTACTTTACGGCCTTCAAGCGTTTCATATCCTCCCATATCACGGAAGTTAAACGCGCCTTGTAATGGCAATCTACGCTCAGCTACTGTTACTGCTTGTCCATTACTACCTACTAGTCTAAAATATGGACGCTCATTTTCGCTCGGGTTTTCAATTGTATATGATGATTCTCCATTTACCGTTGCAAGTAATTCTCCATTTTCTTCAATATGATCTGGCGAAGTACTCCAATAAATGCAAACTTCCTCTATATTATTTTCCCACTTTATTTGTAACGTATTATCTTCATTTCTTTCTACAGTTGCTTGTAACCAATTTCTTTGCTGCCCCATTCTTTCACCAACGCTTTCTCTTATAATCGAATCTTATCCTATTGTATTATACGAATATCTACTTTGTCGTTCTCATTTTTCTTTTTATCTTACAAAGAGGCAAAAAGTTCTTTTACTTGTTCATAAGTTGTGCACGGATTCCCTCGAAATACATATGCGATTTGTTCATCACCTGAATCTTCATATACAACTGTCCCGCGATCAGGGTGCGAATAAAACTCTAATCCATTTATAATTTGTTTTGGGCCATAATTCATTGTCCATGAAGAAATAGGATAATACGCTTTGTTTTTATGTCTACAAACCCAAAGTGCATATAGTTTATTAACTTCGTCCCAGTATACATACTGCGTTTCGTCATTTCCGAAACCGACCGATTCGAGTTTCCAACTTAGCTTTTCATGAATTGACAATTTTACATAGGATACGTCATCTGGAGCATTCCACTCTCTACATCTTCCTATCTCACCCATTTCACTTCTCTTCGCTTGAAAGCTTAATAAGTGAAATAGTGTATGTAATATCGTTTTCCCAAGCTCCATATTTACTGGTTGTAATTCAAATAGAAATCGTTCCATTTCGTCTTGGTTTACATATCCATGATCAACAGAAATTTCAACTTGTGTTTTCCATATAGATGTAACGTAACTTTCTTTTCCTTTATAATTTATACCTTTCCAATACACAAGCCCTTTATATTGAAAACAATCTCCTTTTGCTTGAGAAATACAGCTATCCGGAAATACTGGTTCCATTATATCGAGAAAAAATTCCTTTACTCGAAACATCCCAGTTGGAGTAACAACCTGAAACCAAAAAGTTCCCCACTTTTCACCTTCATAACGTTCTGAAACTTTTTCAATATTCCAGCCTTCTAACAATACATTTGGATACAATAACACGAATGAATGCATGGATTTCTTTAACATATATAGTCCCCTCCCGCTATACGAGTTCGAGAGTATACATCATTCATCCTCCTAAAACTTTCTCACATATCTCTCAGTTGAACTAAGCAGCTGACATCCATTCTCTTCAAAAACATCCTTCATCCACTCATTTTGTACATTTGTATCACCGATATAATAAGATGCACCTATTTCTTTTAAAACAAACATTGCCCCTGTAAAGAATGCTGCTTCATACCCTTTATTTCTCATATTTGGAGCGACTGCGAAATACATAAGTTTTCCTTCTTCTAACGTCCCCTTTTCAATATGCGGGATTACAATTCCTATCAGCTCTTCACCTACACTCGCTGTTAAACAATGTTCTTTCCATTGCTCACCAATTTCTTGTAGCATCATATTTCCAAATTGATCATAAGTGACTTGTTTTTCCGTCATCTCACTCCAAAGAGAATAAAAAGCATCTTCTCCTACTTCTTCAATCAACTTAAAATCAATTTCACTTTCTACATCTTCTACTTTATATAGATCCTTAAACACAATGATGTTTTCAGTAACATATTCAAACGAATACGTTTCAAAACATTTTTTATACATATTATAATTGGGGCTTTTCGAAGAAATCTCAAAATGTAAGTTTTCTATTCCCTCTTCTTCAGCCTCAGCAACGCAATATTGCATGATTTCCTTTAATTGCTCTTCTGTAAAAATCTCTGCATTATTTTCTTTTATCATGATAGAAGAAGCATTTCTTCTTATTTTAAAATGTTTTTCTAACTGTTCTATAGTCGTCATATACTTCCCTCATCTATGTCATACTTGAATTTCTACTTGTTCTCCTTGCATGAGCAGGATTGTCCTTGAATATATAGAATACTAGAAAACATCGCATCTTTAAAGTGCGGAGGAGGTTCTCCATTGGATATTACAGCGCTGCAACAACAGTTAGAGCTTATACAACAAAATGACTATACGCAACTGCGACATATAGATATAAATGAATTAACGCTCCATATGCTTCAGTATATTGGAACGACTGATAGTTACGTTCGTTACCAGCTTATATATAAATGTTTTGTGCATTTTATTCATCATGAATTCCTTATGGATGATCAACTGAAATTACTGTTGCAAACTTGTTTAAGTGATGAATATTTATATTGTGACATTTACTCCCCGCATTCAGATGGGGTTTTCACACGTTCTTACACTGTTTCGTTAATTGCGTTAATACTCCAATTCGCTAATTCGCACTACTTTTGTACAGAGGAGGATATTGAAGAAATAAAAACCAAACTCATTACATACACAAACTTAGAAACAGATTTCCGAGGCTATATTGAAAATAAAGGATGGGCTCATTGTCTTGCTCACGTATCTGATGCCTTTACTGAAATTGTCCACAATTCTTATACGACCTTTGAATGGTATGAAGAATTAATTCATTGCTTATTAAATAAAATCTTCATTCCATCTGACCTTTTTCATAATAACGAAGATGAACGAATTGTTACGCCATTACTAGCAATGCTGTATCATGACTTCCCGCAAGATGAGTTAATTTCTATTATTCAAAAAAAAATAAAAAGGCTTCCCCAAATTAGAAAACGCCTTTCGTTAAATGAATATTGTATTTTATGCGCCAACATTAAAACCTTTTTACGCACATTATTTTTCAGAACGAAAGATGACCATAACTTAGCCTTTACAGCACGTAAAACAGAAAGAATGTTAAAAGAACTTCCTAATTATTATTAGCTATAAGGAGAACAACTATGGGGTATATCGAAGACATGAGAAATTTAGTAGGAAATCATCCACTGATTTTAATAGGTTCACACGCTATTATAGTAAATGAGAAAAATGAAATATTATTGCAGCTCCGTACAGACTTCAACCGCTGGGGCATCATTGGCGGCGCCTTAGAATATAACGAAACGTTAGAAGACGCTTTAAAACGAGAAGTATATGAAGAAACTGGACTTATTATTAAAAATCCAGAACTATTCCGTACATATTCAGGACCAGATTTCTTTCAAATCTACCCAAACGGCGATCAAGTACACGGTGTACTCGTTGTTTATATTTGCCGAGAATTTCACGGTGAGCTTGTATGTGATCAAACAGAATCAAAAGAATTACGTTTCTTTCCGCTTGATGAATTACCTAGTACTCTTCATCCAGTTATTGAGGGGATTCTTCGCGATTTTCATCACTCCAATTAAAGATAAAAATAAAACAGCCTCATTCCCCGTCATGATAATGCGAAATGAGGTTGTTCATGTTAGATCGTTATCTCAATCTGATTTCCTTCAGGATCACTTACTACACTTTCGTAGTAACCATCCCCTGTAGTACGCGGGCCATTTAACACAGCGTATCCTGCTTCTCTTAATGTATTCGTTAATTCGTTCACCTTTTCTTTACTACCTACAGAAAAAGCAATATGCGCATATCCTATTGTTTCTGTTTGTAATGCATCCTCTATCCCTACCCGCTTCATAAGTTCTAGACGCGCACCACCTTCAAAAGTTATAAAATAAGATTTAAATTGCTTTTTCGAATTATGATATAAGCTATTTTCTTCACCATTAAAATATTGTTTATAAAAATCACGCATTCCTACTAAATCATTCACCCAAATTGCTACATGTTCAATTTTCATAATTGGCACCTTTTCTTTTATGTTATTCAACTGACAATTGGATGCTTCGTTGCCAGGACATTTAATTTTCTTTATTTGTTCTCGTAATCATAAGATCAAGTCCAAGGCTTTTTAATCCATATAAATAATCTTCTTTCCAATTGCTCACTGTTATTTTCGGGATATGTTCTGCCGGAATGTACTGCGGACAACTTTTTACAATTTGATCTATAACAAATTGATTCACTTCATCATCACAGAAGATAAAGGCATGAGGGTTAATAATAGCTATACATGTAGCTATTAAACGAGTAATAGCATCTATATTATATTCCTCTGGATTATTCGAATCTTCACTTCTCAAAGCTTGTAAGAAATTTTTATTATCATACTGCGGTACGAAAGATATCTCTCCTGAGAAAAACGTACTCCCTCGTACGACGTCTCCATTTACCATAATCCCCGCACCTGGTCCATTTTGACCTGAATACAAATATACAAGAGAGGAGTTTTCATTATTTCCAGTATTTTTATGATAACCGAGTACTGCGGCATTCATATCGTTTTCGATTACTACTGGTATAGAAAACTGTTCCTCCAAATGACTTTTCAAATTAAAATTTTGGAACTTTTCATATCCAGGAATATAAAAAATACGACCATTATCAACCGAACCAGGCACACCTATTGATATAGAGCTTATTTTCGGGAATGTAGCGATAAGACCTTCAATATGTTTAAATAATACATTTACGCCCGTATCAACTAACATACTTGAAGTACTCCCCTGTTCTTTTACTTCCCCTAAACAGTTAAAAATTGTATAGTTCGTCTCATTTTTTTCTAAAAATATCGCTAAACCTAACATATATTCTGGATTATATTCATATCGTTTCGCTCTTCTTCCACCACTTGAATCATCTAAACCAGCTAAAGTGACTTCACCGTCTTGTTTCATTTTTTCTATAAATTTACTTATCGTTGGAAAACTGATTTCTAATGTATTACTAAGCTCAACTTTCGTTGCACTACCTCGCTCTAAAAGAACTTTACGAATGCCACGAAGGATTGTCTCTTTAATCGATTTTTGAGTAACAAACTGTTCACTCAAATCGCTCACCACCTTAATCAACATACTTATTAAACCCTTTTAATAAGTTGCGTTGACAATATATCATACATCATTTTCTAAAGCAATAAAGATGATATATTTCCGATGCACGCACTCTCTGTTTTGCTTGATGCATTCATACAATTCCAGATAAGAGAACAAATAATAAAACAGCTAACAAGGTATTACGTATTCCGAATGATTCCCCTAGTATACCTAGCCGACTAAAAAGGCTGTTGTATAACCGATGATAGCAACTTACAGCAAACGAGAAAACCGGCAAAATAAATACGAAAAAGAGCGTTTCAAGAAGTAAGTAATGTCTTCGTACGATTTTCCGCACTATTTTTCTTTATATGAAACACCTTTCACATTGTCTATACGATACGACATCAGTTTATTCATGCACTCATAAAAAACGATTTCTATAAGTCTATCGTTTTAATCACTTTAGCTGGATTACCACCAACTACTACATTATTAGGTACATCTTTTGTCACAACTGCCCCTGAAGCAATTACAGCGTTGTCTCCAATTGAAATACCAGGGTTAATAATAGCGCCCCCGCCAACCCAAACATTGTTACCAATCTTTACAGGCTTCCCATATTCTTTGCCAGAGTTCCGCTCTATCGGGTGTAAAGAATGCGTAGCAGTGTAAATGTGAACCCCAGGTGCAAACATACAATGATCACCGATTCGAACTTCACAAACATCCAAAATCACACAATTGAAATTTGCAAAAAAGCTCTTTCCAACATGGATATTGTAGCCGTAATCACAGCGAAAATCAGGATTAATTTGGGCTTTCCCATCAGCTGAAGAACCTAAAAGCTGATTTAATAATGTAAAACGCCTGTCATCTCCTGTCTCCATCGCCTCGTTATAAAGGCGTGTTAAACGTTTTGCCTCCACCCTATCAGCTACTAATTCTTCGTCATCCGCAATATACATTTCTCCCGCTAACATCTTTTCTTTTTCTGTTTTCATAGAATCATCTCCTTCGTAATCAAATGAACCCTGCTTATTAAACATCTTTAATAAGTGACTTTAATTATACTTATTAAACAAGTTTAATAAGTAACCCTATAGTAGCATACTTTTTAACATATGCAACTAAAAAGTTTCAAAAGAATATGCGAACTCTTTGCTTTACTCATCGATATGACGAATAAGTTATAGAGAAAAAAGAGGGAACGCTCAGCGCTCCCTCTCAAATCCAATCCGTTTCTTAATTTCTGTTAAATTTACCTTCGCAATAGCCCGTGCCTTCTCAGCACCTTTTTCCAACGCTTCATATAATAAATTCGGTTCATTCATATACATAGTATATTTCTCACGTGGCCTAGCTAATTCACGGTCTACAACGCGGAATAACTCTTTTTTCACATCGCCCCATCCGATTCCAGTCTCATATTTTTCACGTAACGACTGCATTTCACCCTCTGTCGCAAATTCTTTATAAATTGTAAATAACGTTTCTAGTTCTTTCGGTTCATTTGGAAGTGAAGAATCTGTTTTGATTTTAAATATTAACTTTCGTAGTTTTTCTTGCTCCGCAAATAACGGGATAACATTCCCATAACTTTTACTCATCTTTCTTCCATCAAGACCAGGTAAGATTGCACCTTCTTCTTGTATGACATACTCTGGGAGTTTAAATGTCGTGCCGAATGTATGATTAAAATACGTCGCAATATCGCGCGCGATTTCAATATGCTGAATTTGATCTTTTCCAACAGGTACATGCGTAGCTTGAAATAGTAATATGTCAGCTGCCATTAATATCGGATACGTATATAACCCCATATTCACTCCGGCATCGACCTCCAAACCCGCTTCTTTATTTTGCTCTACCTTCGCTTTATACGCATGAGCACGGTTCATAAGCCCTTTCGGAGTTAGACAAGCTAATATCCAAGCTAATTCTAGAATCTCTGGTACTTCTGTTTGCCGATAAAAAATAACATCTTCCCCAAGTCCAAGTGATAACCAAGTAGCTGCTACCTCTTTCGTATAACTACTGAACTGACTCGGATCATGCACAGCATTTAACGCATGATAATCCGCTATAAAATACAATGCTTTTCCTTCATTCTTCTTTGACATTTGCAACGCAGGTTTAATTGCACCAATATAATTTCCTAAATGCGGATAACCCGTCGGCTTAATTCCTGTTAACATTATTTTGTCACTCATCCTAACTCCTCCTTTCTCAAAACAAAAGAGCCCCTCATCCTTAAAAAAGGACGAGAGACTCCCGCGGTACCACCTTAATTAGCTATCTTTATAGCTCACTTCACACTTCAATAACGGGAAGTAACCGTCTTTACCTACTCATTTCAGTTAGAAGCTCCAGAGCCCATTCCATATTCATTCCTTGCTGATTCCCACCACACATCAGCTCTCTGAAAAGTTTCGAATATGTACTATTCTCTTTCATCGCTTTTCGTTATTTTTTACAGTTTATCATATTTTACCTTAATAAAAAAATAGAATTTTCAGTTTTATATTAAAGTACTATTTCTTTCCTTTATATCAATCAGCTAATGGAGCGACTACATTTCTTGAATCATTTCTACTCTGTTTCCAAATGGATCTCTAAACTCAAAACGTTCAAAACCAGGTATAGGTACCCCTTCAATTATCTGAATTTCATTTTGTTCCAACACATTTCTCCAATACGATATATCCTCTACTTGATAAGCAATATGGGCTTTTGTTTTTAGCCGATCAAAATCATCTTCTGTACCTATATGTACTTCTCTATCTGCCACTTTTAACCAAAACCCTCCACGCCCCTTTAATGATTCGGGCTTTTCTTTCTCAGTGAGACCAAGAATTTCACAATAAAATTTTTTCCCCTCTAGTTCGGCGCCTTTTGGAATAGTTATCTGAACATGATGTAAACCAAGAATCATAAAATCCTCTCCTATTATAAATTTTCAATACTCTTTATTTTTAGAATACACTATTATCTTACACCATTAAATATAATAAATGGAATATTTATTAATTATAATAATCGATAAGTTTTCCTTATATGTGTAGCATTACATCATAATCAAGCCGAAAAAACACTATTCTTTAAGTTGTCCAATCAAATTAGTTTTTAAAACATGGAAAGCCTTCCTTGAAATAGATCATTGGAAATAGCACACACACTTCTCTAAGCATTGTCATTCCCTTAACTTTGAAGAAGCAACAGCCCGACAGATCACTTACAGAGTATTAGACAGATGTTTAGCACCATTATTATTAATGCAACAAATACAAAAAAACAGAGAAGATTAATCTATCTTCTCTGTTTCAGCTCTTTTTTTCACGTATTCAACTTAACAAATCGATAACCATGCGTTACTAACACCTTTAATATCGCATACCCTGGAATTGCTAAAATAATCCCCATAATTCCAAATAAATTTCCGGCAGTTAAAATAATAAAGATGATAGTAATCGGATGAATATCTAACTTTTTCCCCATGACTTGCGGAGAAATAAATTTGCCTTCTGCTAATTGTACGACCATCATTACGATAATTACCTTTAAAACCATTGCTGGCGAGTCAATAAATGCGATAATTAACGCTGGTGTAATTGCAATGATCGGACCTACGTACGGGACGATATTTACAATCATCGCTAAAATAGCGAGTAGTACCGCATATTTAATACCGATAATAAGGTAACCAATTAATAGCATAATACCGATAAATAAGCTAACGATAATTTGTCCTCTAATATACGAGCTAATCGCATAATGCATATCGTCTAGTATTCTCATCGCTGCTGGTCGTCTTTGTTCTGAAATAAACTTTAAAAAATGATTCGGTAATTGCTCACCATCTTTTAAAAGATAGAACAATATAAACGGAACCATTACAAACGTTAAAACGACCTCTGTAACAGTACTTAAAAATCCAGTTACATTTCCTGTTACTGATGATAAAGATTTCGTAAAATCAACTGTATAGTCTTTTACCATACTTGCTACATCAATATTTAAATTCTCCTGAATTTTCCCTAGTAAATTACTTTCTCCAAATCTACGTGCTGCTCGTTCGATTTCATGACCGAAATACGGTAAGTTATCTATCAATGCATCAATTTGATCTTTAATGATCGGGATTACTGTAACAACTAAAAATACAAATAATCCTAGTACGATTATATATATAGAAGCTATTGATACAATTCTCGAAACACCTTTCTTTTCTAAAAGTGAAACGAATGGATGCAAAATGTAAAATAGTACGCCCGCTAATAATACTGGGAAGAAAATTGTTTTTAAAAAGACGATAAACGGTGTAAAAACAAATGATATTTTTGTTAGTAATAATATGTTAATGAACAATAATGCAAACCCAAGTAATACTGCTAAATAATTGTGTTCTCTAAAAAACTTTTTCAACTTATCTCGTTTTCTTAAACTTACTTTCTCCAATAAAACCACCTCTTCGAATGATGAAAAGCCCTTATATAGGGCTTTTCATCATAATATAACTCTTTATTTCCTTGCAGCTTTCACTACAAATGATACAATAAGAACGAGCACAATTGATCCTAATAAAGCTGGTATAATATGAATACCACCTAGTGATGGACCCCAATCTCCAAATAATTTACCGCCTAACCAGGCTCCTAATAAACCAGCAATTATATTTCCAAACATGCCAGCAGGAAAGTCTTTACCTGTAATAGAACCTGCAATTGCACCTATAATAGCACCAACTATTAATGTGATAATCCACCCCATCTTTAGTCCTCCATTTCTATTATAGTGTAATTCAATTTAGCTACTAACTTATTGTGTAACTATGTAATTATTATATCCAAAAAAGAAAAATCTTGTCAAATCTATGAAAATAAAGTATATAAGGAGGTTTTACCATATGATTCAAAAATTAATCACAACTTCTCACAAAACTGCAACTTCTATTTTAAGCATTCAAATACCCGCTTATGAAATTGAGGCAAAATATATAAATAGTACAGCTATCCCGCGCCTTTATGATACTGTAGCCGATATTCAATCGTGTGATGAAATTTTCTACGGCTATTTTTATGAAGATACACTTGCTGGGTTTATTTCTTTTAAAATGAATGAAGAGGCAGTAGATATTCATCGTTTAGTAGTATCTCCCGATCATTTTCATAAAGGGATTGCAACAAAACTACTACTTTATGTATTTGACATGTTCTCCCCCTCCAAAACATATATTGTACAAACAGGGAAAGAAAATACACCTGCTCTTTCTTTATATAAAAAACATGGCTTTATTGAAGTAAAGGAGATCATATTACCCGATGGAGTGGTGTTAACCTCACTTAAAAAATCAGAAAACAACAAATAGTTTGACTCATCATTTTATTTATGTTATCTTTTACTTTATAAAACCTTTTGCTGAGTCCAAAATTTGGAGCGGGGGAACCATTTTTGTAGCTTTGCTACTTGGGGCGAATCTTATTTAAGTAGGGAAACTCTCACTTCCCGAGTCCGACAGCTAACCTCGTAAGCGTAATGGGAGAGGAAGGTGCTTTTTGCCTATGTTACACATTTTGCCTCCTTAATAATAAATATGGGATCGATACCAAATAGTCACCTATATTTATAGAAAAGGAGAAATGTATAATGTTACGTTTATCTGATCACGCAATAAAAATGATGGAGCAAAGACTTCGAATAGAAAAACAACGCACATATCAAGCAAATAAAGTTGTCGATAATTTACATCACAAATACTTCTTTCAACATATTTTTCAGCCGAAAAGATAAAGAGAAAAACACAAGGAGTGTCTTTGTAGACACCCCTTGTGTTTTTTATATTCCTTATAATATTCTCACTACATTTAAACTTGCTGTAATCGCACCTGCTATGGTCGTTACATGCCCTACACCTAATGGACCATTCTGTAATACTAACGTTGAATTAGCACTCGTTACATTCACGAGGAGCGTATTTGAAATAGCTGGTTCTAGAACGACCGTTGATGTCGTTACGTTTTGTATAAAACTCCCTGTTAGTTGTGTTCCATTTAATAGCAACCTAACAGATACAGTCTCATTCCCCCCATTAGCATCCCCTTGAAAATAGTAGCTTACTAAATATATTCCTGGCGTCGCTACTGTAACTGTCGTAGCACTCGTTAATGATACACCTGTTCCATATACAGTGGATCCTGAATTAATTGGAATGTTGGCATTTGCAGCAATTGTGCTTGTTGAGGTCGAAAAGAAATATCCACCACCTGTCGATATAGCAGATGATCCTGTTGCTCCAGTTAAGCCTGTTGGACCCGTGGCACCTGTTGGGCCTGTTACTCCTGTTCCCCCTGTCGCTCCTGTTATACCTTGTAGACCTTGGGTTCCTGTCGGTCCTGTTGCTCCCGTTGCTCCCGTTGGGCCGGTTGCTCCCGTTACACCGGTTACTCCTTGCGGCCCTTGAATTCCTTGTATCCCTTGTGGACCCGTTACCCCCGTTTGACCTGTCGCCCCCGCCTGACCTGTTATCCCTTGTGGACCTTGGATTCCTTGGATTCCTTGAATGCCCTGTGGACCGGTTGGGCCTTGTAGACCTTGTATGCCTTGAATTCCTTGTGGGCCTGTTGCCCCTATTGGACCTGTTGGACCCTCTGCACCTTGCACTCCTTGGATTCCAGTCGCTCCGGTTGGCCCTATATTTCCTTGAGGTCCCTGTATGCCTTGAATCCCTTGTAGCCCCTGTAAACCAGTTGGACCTGTTTCTCCCCTTACCCCTTGCTCACCTTGTATGCCTTGAATTCCTTGTGGACCGGTTGGACCGATTGGACCTTGCACCCCTTGCTCGCCTTGTGGGCCGGTTGGACCAGTCGCTCCTACCGGTCCCTGTATCCCTTGTAAACCTTGTAGACCGGTTGGACCGGTTACTCCCATTACACCTTGAGGTCCTTGAATACCTTGATCACCCGTTGGACCGGTTGCACCCATCGGTCCCTGTACTCCTTGCAAACCTGTTAAACCGGTTGCTCCAGTTGGTCCCTGTACTCCTTGCACTCCTTGAATTCCAGTCGCTCCCGTTGCTCCCGTCGCTCCCGTTACACCAGTTGCTCCCGTCGGACCTGTTGGACCTCCTGGTGATCCTGCTGGACCTGTTGGACCGGTCGGACCTCCTGGCGGTCCGGTTGGGCCGGTTGCTCCAGTTGGACCTGTTGCAGATCCTGTTGGACCGGTTACTCCTGTTGGACCAGTCGGGCCAATTGGTCCCTGAATACCTTGTATACCTGTTACACCTTGTAAACCACTATTCCCTAAATTCCCTTGAACACCTTGTATACCCGTATTTCCTGTTGGGCCAGTCGGACCAATTTCACCTTGCACTCCTTGTATCCCTTGTATTCCGGTTGGGCCTACCTGCCCCACTTCACCTTGCATGCCCTGTATACCTTGTATTCCAGTTGGACCTGTTTCTCCCATTGGCCCTGGTATTCCCTGTATCCCTTGTATTCCTGTTGGACCAGTCGGTCCTCTTCCCCCTTGCATACCTTGAACACCTTGAATTCCCTGTGGACCTTGTTCCCCCATAGGTCCTTGACTCCCTTGAGCACCCCGTGGTCCTGTTAAACCAGTTGGCCCCGTTGGACCGATTTCTCCCTGCACCCCTTGCACTCCTTGTATTCCTGTCGGACCTGTTGGACCAATTGGTCCTTGTACGCCTTGTATTCCTTGCGGGCCAGTCGGTCCACCTAAAGAACCTGTCGGCCCCGTTGGACCAGTCGGTCCCGTAATACCTGACGCTGGAAAAGGAATAGGTGCTTGAAACTTACTACACTTATCTTGATCCTTCACAAGCATCTCCCCCGTTATAACTAGCGTATCAAACTATTTTTAATACATTTAAACTAGCTGTTATCACACCAGATAATGTCGTTACATGGCCGATAGCTAATGGACCATTTTGTAAAGACAAAGTTGCATTTGAAGAAGTAACTTCAATGACCATCGTATTCGAAACTGCTGGTTCTAATATAAAAACACCTCCTGTAACATAAAAAATAAAACTCCCTGCTACTTGTGTTCCATTTAAAGTAAGCCTCACGGAAATCGTTTCATTCCCCCCATTTGGATCACCTTGAAAATAATAACTTACTAAATAGATTCCCGGCGTACTTAACGTTACAGTTGTTGCATTTGTTAAACTTACACCAGAACCAAAAACTGTAGATCCGGAATTAATTGGTATTAACGCATTCGCTGCAATTGTACTCGTTGCAGTAGAAAAGAAATAACCGCCCCCGCTAGGTAAACCAGTTGCTCCTGTTGCACCTACAATTCCTAAAAAACCTATAGACCCTTGACTACCAGTTGCTCCGGTAGGTCCTACAGCCCCAATCGATCCTTGACTACCTTGCGCTCCGGCTGGCCCTTGACTACCGCTAGCCCCTGTTATTCCACTTGCTCCAGTTGGGCCTTGTATTCCTTGTATTCCTTGCACACCTTGTATTCCAGTTACTCCTGTTGCTCCGGTAGGTCCTGTCATTCCTGTACTTCCTTGTATCCCCATAATCCCTTGAACGCCTTGTATTCCTTGTGCTCCTGTCGCCCCTACTTCTCCTGTCGCTCCTGTTTCTCCAGTTACGCCCGTAGCCCCAATATTTCCTTGTGGTCCCTCGGGTCCCTCAATACCTTGTGTACCTTGCACCCCTTGAGGACCTGTTATCCCGTTTTCTCCTAGATTCCCTTGGGGACCTCTAATTCCTTGCGCACCTGTCGGACCGGTTATTCCTTGTATGCCTTGCATTCCTTGAGAGCCTTGTGCACCTGTTGGGCCTACTATACCTTGTATTCCTTGAGGTCCTTGCATACCAATAGCTCCAGTCGGTCCTATTATTCCTTGTACTCCTTGAGGACCTTGTGCACCTTGCGGACCTGTCAATCCCGTTGTCCCTTGTATCCCTTGAACTCCTTGGGTCCCTTGTACTCCAGCTGCCCCTGTTTCTCCTCGTATTCCTTGTGCACCTTGTATGCCCTGTGCTCCTGCTGGACCGGTTACCCCTTGGATTCCTTGTGTACCTTGAGCTCCTGCCGCTCCTGTTATGCCTGCCTGACCTATTATTCCTTGTAACCCTTGTATGCCTTGTGCTCCTGTTGGACCTGTTATTCCTTGTATTCCTTGCACACCTTTAGGACCTTCTGCACCCGTTGGACCGATTTCTCCCTGCGGACCTTGTATGCCTTGTGGACCTTCTACACCGGTTGCTCCTGTTATTCCTTGTAACCCTTGGGGCCCCTGTGCTCCTTGAAATCCAACTGCTCCAACTACACCTTGAGCTCCTTGCGCGCCTCTTACACCTTGAGGACCAGTTCCCCCTGTTACACCCCGCGCACCAGTTTCACCCGTTGGACCAGTTGGCCCCCCAGGTGGACCAGGCGGGCCTGATGGACCAGTCACTCCACTAGATGGACCAATGGGACCGGTTGCTCCTGTTGGTCCCCCAGGAGGACCTTCTACACCTTGTGTACCAGTTGGACCGGTTGCTCCAGTTATCCCTCGTACTCCTTTTGCTCCTTGAAAACCTGTAGATCCACTTACTCCTTGTATTCCCTGAACACCTTGTGGACCTTGAGGGCCTGTTACACCGGTTATCCCCTTTATTCCACTTATACCTTGAGGACCTTGTATTCCAGTAGAACCAGTTGGGCCTACTACACCTTGTATCCCTTGATCACCTTGGTGTCCTTGCTCTCCGGTAATTCCTTGTATCCCTGGTGGACCTTCTTCTCCTTGTATACCTGTAGTTCCATCCTCCCCTTGTATTCCTTGCGCCCCTTGAGGACCTTGTGGACCTGTTACACCTGTAATACCAGCTTCACCTATTACCCCTTGCATTCCTTGTGCTCCCGTTTGTCCCCGCTCGCCTATTTCTCCTTGTATTCCTTGAGGACCTTGTATACCTTGACTACCAGTTGGGCCTGTAATTCCTTGTATTCCTTCTAATCCTTGTACTCCAATATCACCCGTTGGACCTTGATTTCCAATTAATCCTTGAGGACCTTGGAGGCCAGTTGGACCAGTTACACCTTGCTCTCCAGTATCACCAACGGCACCTTGTATTCCTTGAGCCCCTGTTGTACCTCGCGGACCTTGTATTCCCCTAATACCTTGAGGACCTTGGGACCCAGTTGCTCCCGTCGGTCCAGTCACCCCTGTAGGACCAACAGGACCTTCATGCCCTCCAGTTGGACCAATTGGACCACTATTACCTGTTGGACCAGTTGCTCCTATAAGCGGAAGAGGCAGTGCCACTCCAAATTTTTTGCACTTTCTATGATGACGCACAACAATCCCCCTTCCCCAAAATAATTACACCTTTTATATGAAATGCATTTTTATAAGAAAAGTATACAGCTGACCTCATTTTTTAAAAAATAAAGAAGCCTATCATTTCAAATGAATGAAATGATAGGCTTCTTTTTATTAAACAATTTACTTTCTCGCCTTAATAATAAAAGTAGTTGGAACCATCCTAGCTTTATATAAAGAATAATATTTCGTAGAAGGCTCCACTAATTCTTCATCAAACGAGCTCGATGGTTCAGGCTCTTCAATCCTCTCAATTGTAAATCCCGCTCTATTTAACTCATTTATGTATGTACTTATTTTTCTCTTATATAACGTTGCTTGTACATTTTCTCCTTTAAATGTTTCAAACGTAATAGGAGTTTCTTCATGATAAGACGAACTTAAAGCAATCTCCTCTGTTCCATACATTAAGTTTGAATATACGGGATGCTCCCAGCTAAAAACAAAGCTTCCTCCTGGCTTTACATATGAATATATCAGTTCCAACGTTTTTCTTAAATCCGAAGTCCATCCTAATGCATAAATGGAGTATACAATATCAAAATAATCTTTCGGTATATCCCCTTCTTCTTCCATTGCTCCACATATTAACTTTGAATCCCAACTCTTTAACGTTTCATTCGCTGTTTTAATTTGCTCACTTGAAAGATCAAGCCCCCATACTTCCTCAGCGCCATGTTCAGCCATATATTGCAACGAATGCCCACTCCCACATCCAATATCAAGTACCTTTTTACCTTTAATTGAATCGAACAAATGAATTTCATCTTCAGACGCCGTATAAGGACCATATTTCGGTAAACAATCCACTTGAAAGAAATATGGTGCAACTGTATCCCAACACTTTTTATTTAAAGCTAACATTTGCGTACCTTTCATATGCTACATTCCCCCATCCAATTTTCTTCCCCATAATATAAATTAGACATTATAATAATCTGTACCCTTTGTAAAGGACATTTTAAAAAAAGTTAGGCGGCATCAAGAAGATGGTTTCTGTATTCGACAGGAGTCATCTTCTTTAAATTCCACTGATATCTGTGCTGATTATAGTATTTCATATAGTCTTTAATTTCTTGTTTTAACTGTGTGAAAGATGTACAAGTTTTGATGTGTGCTTCATCTTTAAAGTGCCCGAAAAAAGATTCTTGTGGGGCATTATCCCAACAGTTTCCTCGCCTTGACATAGATTGTCCCAGCTTTAATTTTTTGACTAATTTTTGATAGGTAGGACTTGTGTAATGAGCACCTTGATCAGAATGAATATAGGCATCTTGCGTTAATCGTACCTTCTTATTCTTCTTTAGTTTGTGCAGCGTCGTCGTTGCGATATCTAAGGTAAGTCGTTCTGAAACATGATACGCCAAAACTTCATTCGTAGACCCGTCTAGAATAGTAGATAAATATCCTTTTTGATTCTTACCATAAAACAGGTATGTGATATCTGTAAGAAGTACCTTTCCCGGTACACCTTGCCTAAATTCGCGTTTTAATCGATTGGGTACCACGAAGTGTTCTTTCGTCGCTTTCAACATTTTTTTATAGGGATTTTCTCTACGAATAGGACAGATTATCCCATATTTTTTCATGATTCTACGGATGCGTTTCAAATTGTAGACAACTTGAAATTGACCCGCCAATGTCATTTTGATCTGACGAGCCCCCTTTTTTCGGTTTTTAAATCGAAATGCCTTTAATATAATCTCTTTCACTATTTCATCTTGATGTATTCTTTTCTCTCGCCGACTTTGAGAAATGGCTAAAAAATAATTATAGTATCCAGAACGTGAAACGCCTGCGACCTGACACAAATATCTCACCATATTTTTCAGGCGGTATTTTTCAATGATAGAACGAATTAATAGGTACTTTTGACTAGCGTGTAACGTTATTTCTTTCCCATCCTCCCTTCCATAAATTTGATCTTTTTTAACAGTTCATTTTCAGCTTTTAATAAGTTTCGTTCCGCTTCCAAACGTGCATATTTCTCCTCTAATGTAAGTTCTCTTTCTGACTTTCTTCCTGAGTTTTCCTTACGTGTGTCTCTTAAGCCCCATACACCGTTTTGCTTATAGGACGTACGCCATCTATTTCCTGATGACACAATACGTTGTAGACCGATGATATCTATATCAAAACCACATTCTTCAAAAATAATACGAGGTGGTTTACCCTGTTCATTTTCCTTAATAAAAATACGCTTGAATTCATCGGTATAGGTAATTCCTTTTTGGCTTACCGATTTTACGTATCGATTTTTTGATAATATTTGAATTTCCTTTTCTGTAAGCAATTTTTTCGTCATTTTGAAATTTCTCCGATTCTCATTTTTCTCTCATTATACAAGAAATACCCTATAGAATAGACTTTTTTTAAGTGTCTATTCTATAGGGTACAGTTTATAACCCGATCTCCCTTTTCTCTTCGCCCTGTAATTTTTTACTTTCGCGATTGTTCCACATGCTCTTCCTTCTTCTCCAGCATACATACCGCACCATCTTTTACTTCCATTTCGTGAATTGTCATAAAATACCCAGCGGCAATCTGGACATGCTTTTAACCTCCCCCATAAATTTTCTTGAACTGCTATTAAAACAATGCTTAATACTTTTGTATATACAGTTTCTTCGTGTATTGGTTCATACGTAATACCTTTCATATCTTCCATTACATGTACATGAAATGGATATTTCTCTAACCACTTTTGCAATGATCCTTCACCTTCAATTGCCGCCCGAATATCTTCTCGAAAACTTTTTAATTCCTCTATCGTATGAAATGGAAACTCTTCATGAAAATATTCTTTCATAAAGAGCTTTATATCCTCTTCTGTTTGCAGCAAATCAATTGCTTCTCTCGTATCGTTTGGTATTCTCCATGTATTTAAAAATTCTCGAATATACTCTAATTCGTTTGGTGCGTTTTGGCTCAATTCCATTCACCTTCTTCTTAAAATTTACTTTTTTCTGACTTTGTGTATAATTATAGTATAAAATAGTTAACCATCAAATGATTTTACTGGTTACATAATTAGGAGGGGTTTTATGAAAAGTTTCTCAATACCGATACGTTTCATGCTTATTTCTTCATTTTTTATGTCTTTTGGGTATTTTGCAGTATACGCATTTTTAGCTATTTATCTATTAAGCTTTCTTCATTTTTCAACTTTTCAAGTCGGAACAGTGTTGACAGTTATAATAATTACATCACGGGTTATCCCTTTATTCTCAGGTTTAATTGCTGACAAAATAGGCTATATCATTATGATGATAGCCGGATTATTTTTAAGAGGAATCGGATTTATCGCTTTAGGAATATGCTCTGATTTCTATACAGTTTCTATTTCTTCTGCACTTATTGGCTTCGGAACTGCATTTTACGAACCTGCTGCGCGCGCTATATTTGGCTCACAGCCAGCTCATTTGCGAAAAAATTTATTTACATATTTAAACCTTAGCTTTAATTGCGGTGCAATAATCGGACCAATTGCAGGAGGGTTCTTACTCTTACTCGATCCAATCTATGCTTTCTCTCTAACAGGATCTCTTATGCTGTTATTTGCTTTAATCTTTTACTTACTTAAAAACCACTTCCAAGTCACTACTGAAAGTACGTCTATTGCATTAGGAATACAGACTATCTTACAAAACAAGTCTTTCCTTCTGTTTTCATTTATCATGATCTTCTTCTATATTATGTTTACTCAGCTTACTGTCGCGCTTCCACTTCATATGAAAAACATTAGTAATAGCAATCAGCTTGCTACATTAGTCATTACGATAAATGCAATAACAGGCGTCATATTTATGGTGTTATTTCGAAAACTCTTTCACAAATACAACACGCTTTCATTTATTAAATACGGTATTTTATTAATGAGTATTTCCTTTTTACTCATCCCTTTATTTCAACACCCATATTGGCTATTTATTTGTGTAATTTTCTTTACAATTGGTGAAACACTCGTATTACCTAACGCTGATATCGCTATTGCAAATTACAGTAATGAATCATATACAGCTACTTTCTTCGGATTTTATCAATTATCACTCGCATTTGGTTTTATCATCGGTAATTATACCGGTACATGGTTTAAATCCAAATTAAACGGAATGTATACACCATGGCTTATTTTCGGGGGAATAGGACTTATTGGTTTTATTTCACTTCATATTTTAAATATAAAAAAAGAGCGCTCTAAAGAAGATATATACCTACTAGAAAAATATTGATACTCAACAATAAGTAAACTTTTCAATCTCCCTTAAATTTGATTTACATATTATGGTACAATCAAAAGAGTACTAGCTAAACATTTACGCTCCACACTAGCAGTCTAACAATGCCAAAATCAAAAATTACATAGAATCGGGGGGATGTTATGAAAAAGAAATTAATTGTTCTTCTATTCACCGGAATCATATTATCCGGATGTTCAGCTATTGCAGAAAATTCTTTAGAAACCGGAAACGGCAGTATGGCATTATTAACACCAACGATTACAACAAAAGATAATGAATTAGAAATTAAGACTGAAGGTATTGATGAAAATAAAGTAACTTTTATTTATGTCGCTAATAAAAAAGTGTTGGAGCAAAAGCTAAAAAATGGTGAATCCTACAAGCTTAACATTAAAGATATCGAACACGCTCATAGGACAGACTACAAACCTAAAGTTCAACTTTTGCAAACGAAAGATGATCATAATGATGGAGAAATAGTTACCTTTAAACAAGTTAGATATACGGTTAAAAACTAATTTTAAAGTTGTTTCATTATAAATAACAGTGGATAAATGTAAGGGGTGCTAACATGAAAAAACGATGGATTTCTTGGTGGATCGGTAACATATTTTGGATTATCGTTTTTGGAATATGGGCCGCTATTATTTGGCTACGAGATGTTGATGGTGCTGGTGTTATTCAAACACCCGAAATTAAATCCATATCACTTATCGTTTTATTAATCGCGTTTATCATACCGGTATTTTTTCAAGTTATATGGCTAATTATTAATTTGAGGATGAGCAGAAAAAATAATTATACGATTTAGTTTTTCAATTAACAATAGAAAAGAGAGGAATCTACATCAAAATAGATTCCTCCCTTTTACATTTGGACTTATACTGCGCTTTTCATGCAGCACTACTCCTCTTTTTTTAAGATGCATGTTCATCTTTCTTCTTCATTAACGCTCTTTTCTTCATCGCCTTCGTTAAATATCCGCCTTTAAATGAACGAATTTCATAAGAAGACATAAACGCTTTCGGTGCAATTTCATTAATAATTTCTAACAGTTCTTTTTCTCTAGAACGCTTTGCGACGATATCTAAGCGATAACGTATTGAATTAATACCTTCGCCTTCAAATACTGTAACGCCAAATCCAGAGTGACGTAACTCATCTACTAATTCATTACAACGGTCTAGTAAACTAACTTGATACGTAATATAACCAATTGCTAATTTATTCTCTATATAACCGCCTAATAACAGTCCCGCACTAAAGCCAATGACATAGGCAACGATGTTCATCCAATTTGATAAATCTTGAAACACAATACCTAAACTGACAATGTAAATAGCTCCTTCTAACAATCCTACGCCAGCAGCGGATCTTGTTTGATTCTTTACAAGCAAAATCGTACGGATTGTTAAAATGGGAACGTAAATAATTTGAAGCACAAAAATAAGTAGCGCTTGTAACATTGGTATCCACCTCTTTCAAAAAGTCTTTTGTCATGATAACATACATAACCTTTAGAAATCGATGGGTTTTTAAATTTTTTTTTATTATTTTTCATACTATTGAAAAACGTAAAAAAGAAGCGTATTATATTTGTCGTTAATTTGGTTATTTGTATCATATCAATAAAATAAAAAGGAACCCCAATTAGGTCCCTTTCATCATAGCTCTATGTTTTTCGAAGCATGTTCCCTTTTCTTCTCTTCTTCTTTCACTACCTGCATATTTGCATAAGCTAAATTCGCAATCATTAAAAAGTGACCACCTAAAATGCCTGTACCGAATGCCCACATTTCCATTTCATGTTCAATTTCATACATGATGATAGCTCCTAAAATGGCAGCTGCAAATCGGTTTAAAACTCCTAATCCTGGAGCCTTTTCCTTCATTACGATACTTTTCCCGAGTTTCTCTACTCTGCGAGCTAATAACCAAAGGCAATATGCACTTACAGCTAATCCGATACCAAACCCTGTTACTTGTTTTCCAAACGGAGTAATCGTCCACATAAGTAGTAAACCACTAAAGATCACATACAATTGTAATCGATATACACGTAAGGCTTCTTGAATCAAAATATCCGCTCCTAAGTTCTCATTTTTTTGTACTTTAGAAGAAAAGCAGCAACCTACACAGTTGCTGCTTTCTCTTCTTCTTGTTCCTCTTCCATCTTACGAATTTCAACACGTTTAATTTGGTAAGCGTCTTTTTCTAACACTTTAAATTCATAACCTTCCGCCTCAACGTGTTGTCCTTCTTCGATTTCATGATTTTGCATCATAATCCATCCACCGATTGTATCCACATCATCTTCTTCAATGTGTAATCCAAATAAATCTTTCACTTCTGAGATAAGCACTTTTCCATCAACAATGATATGTTGCTCGTTCACATGTTGAATTGGTGGTGCTTCATCCTCATCATATTCATCACGAATTTCGCCGACGATTTCCTCCAAGATATCTTCAAGCGTTACAATTCCAGCTGTCCCTCCGTACTCATCATATAAAACAGCCATCGGAATTCGCTTCTTCTGCATTTGAAGTAATAAATCGTGAATTGGAGTCGTTTCCATCACTTCAATAATCGGACGCATATACGAGCGAATTGATGATAAATCTTTTTGATCCTCGGTCATATATCGAATAAAGAAATCTTTTACGTTGACCATACCGATAATATCATCTTTATCTTCTCCAAAAATCGGATAACGTGTGTATCGCTCATTTTGGATTACTTTCATGTGTTCTTCTACTGAATCTTCCAGATAGAAACCAATGATTTCTGTTCGCGGTACCATAATCTCTTTTGCAATACGATTATCAAATTCAAAAATGTTATTTACATACTTGTATTCAGCCTGATTAATTTCGCCACTTTCATAGCTATCTGAAAGGATAAGGCGTAATTCTTCCTCTGTATGAGCTACTTCGTGTTCTGAAGCTGGTTTTAAACCGAATAAGCCAGTTACAACACGCGCTGAACCGTTCAATACCCAAATAAATGGATACATCACTTTATAGAACATCATTAATGGACCCGCCAATAATAACGTTACCCTTTCAGCCTTTTGAATTGCCATCGTTTTTGGAGCTAATTCTCCTACTACAACGTGTAAATACGTCATAATCATAAAAGCAAGACCAAATGTTAATACTGATGAAATAGAAGGATTTAAGTTCCATTTCTCAAATAACGGGTGTAATAACTTTTCAATTGTCGGTTCACCTAACCAACCTAATCCCATAGCTGTAACTGTAATACCTAATTGACAAGCAGATAAATATTCATCTAAATTTGTTGTTACTTTTTTCGCTGCTAAAGCACCGCGTTTTCCTTCTGCAACAAGCTGATCAATACGACTTGAACGTACTTTTACAATCGCAAACTCAGCTGCTACGAAAAATCCAGTAAATGCGATTAAAATCGCAACCATGACTAAATTAAATATTTCCAATGAATCCCCTTAGTTAAAAAACTAAGGTGTCCACCTCCTGTATACTATAATGTTTTCTTATTTCTTTCTTAGAAAACATAGCCCGATACAAAAATTAAAGAGGTCGGATTTCACTTTTTCTATAATAATAGAGCAAGTGTCTGTATTAAAGCTGTCGTTTGACCAGATAAAGATTTCGATATTTTTTCACGTTGTGAATCAGTCAATCCATCTAAAAGCGGCTTTAACTCTGTTAACTCTGCTTCTAATCGATGAATATGGTCTGTCACTTCATTCACTTGTTTCGAAACGTGTTCATTGATACCGAGCAGCTTCTTCTTCTCCTCGATTTTCTCTTTAATCTCACAAAGCGGCATATGCATTTCTTTGCACTTCTCAATAAATTGTAATGTCTCAACTGCTGTTTCGTCGTAATAGCGATAATTAGATTGAGATCGCTCCGCTTTTAAGATACCTAGATTCGTATAATAATCAATCGTTCGTTTCGACACGTGAGCCATGAGAGCCAACTGTCCGATTCGATACACCTTCCCAACGATCTTCCCCCCTTGTTTATATTACTAACATCATACAATACATAAACTGTACAGTCAAACGTGACGGTTTACTATTCATAATTTATACACAATTTCACACACATCTAAGTATGTAGTATATTCACAAACTATAACTCTATCTATATAGTTAGATTGCTGTTTTTTCGATATACTGATACTAAAATAGGAAAATGGAATTCCCCGTTCCTTTCAACCTTTCTTACTGTAAAACATATGATAATAATAGTGAAATACAATCATTATTTATGCAATTGGAGGAGATTAAAATCACTAGGACAGTTATCTCTCACTTTTATAACGAGGAGTATTTATTACCATGGTGGCTTATGCATCATACAAAAATATTCGATCACGGTATTTTAATTAATAGAGGTTCTACAGATCGTTCCGTAGAGATTTGCAAATTATTTGCTCCCCACTGGGAAGTACGAGATTCAAGATTTCTTGAATTCGATCCCACTAATACTGACATTGAAGTAATGGAAATTGAAAGAGAAGTTTCAGGTTGGAAGATGGTATTAAATACTACAGAATTTCTTTGTTGTAATAATGTAGAAGAATTTTTCTCATCACTTCATACGTTAGGCCAAAATATGTATGCGATTAGAATGATTGTCATGATTGACAAGCATGATTACAATCATTCAAAACTAAGATACTCCATTCCTTTAGTAGAACAACGATATCACGGGCTCTTTCCTTATAAACCAGAAACCGGCTGTGCCTGGAGATTTATACACAACCATCTTGATGGTGCATATTTACCAGGCAGACATTTTTCTCGGCACCAACCTATCGTTTATAACTCTCCTTCATTCATTTTCAAATTTTATTTTAGCCCTTGGAACGAACATACAAAGGCAAGAAAATTACAAATTACACCTACCCTTTCAAAAAAGGGCGTTCGAATGGGACTTCAAACACATTATGGTCAGTCCCCTGAGCAACTCGAAACTCGATTTTTAGAGCTTAGTAGCATAACCCAAGATCTTCGTAACCACCCTGAATACCAACAATTATTCCCTAAATTCAAACCTTAATATTTCTCACCCTATCATATTCCACACATTTTTACACACTTAGCTAAAAACCATACCATTTGTATTTCATATGAATACTGTATATATTATAAATTTTTATTTTAGGAGGAAAAAATGAAAGCTGTTATTCTTGCTGGTGGATACGGGACAAGGATTGGGGAGGAAACACATTTAAAGCCGAAACCTATGATTGAAATTGGAACAAAACCTATTCTATGGCACATTATGAGTTTGTATAGCCATTACGGTATTACTGAATTTATTATTTGCTTAGGCTATAAAGGATATGCGATTAAAGAATTCTTTCTAAACTACAACTTACACATGTCAGATTTCACGATACATTTAAGAGATAATACAATTACTAGCCATTCTCATCGTGTAGAACCGTGGAAAGTTACACTAATCGATACTGGTGTAAATACCGAAACGGGAGGACGAGTGAAAAGAATTCAAAATTTTGTTGGAGACGAACCTTTCTGCCTCACTTATGGTGATGGATTAAGTAACGTAAATATAAAAGAACTTATTGCATTTCATAAAAAACATGGAAAAATGGCAACTGTTACCGCCGTACAACCTCCTGGTAGATTCGGTTCTCTCATATTAGATAAACAGTCTGTAACATCTTTTCAAGAGAAGCCACTCGGGGATGGCGGATGGGTTAACGGTGGATTTTTCGTTTTAAACCCTGAAGTTTTCAATTACATTAGTGGAGATAAGTCTGTTTTTGAAACAGACACTTTAGTTCAGTTAGTAAACAAAAACGAACTATCAGCATATCAACATACTGGTTTTTGGCATCCGATGGATACATTGCGCGATAAAAATAAATTAGTCGAGCTATGGAAAAGTAATAACGCTCCGTGGAAGGTTTGGTAATATGGCTTCTTCATCTTTTTGGAATAAGAAAAAAGTATTTATTACGGGACATACTGGATTTAAAGGCTCTTGGCTCACCCTTTTCTTAACTTCTTTAGGTGCAGAAGTAGTTGGCTTTTCTTCTCACCCCCCATCGATTCCTAATCTTTTTGAACAATGTAACGTAGCAAAAGAGTGCATAACAATTCATGGCGACATTACAGATTACGATTCTTTATTCCACGCCCTAAAACATCATAACCCTAACATACTATTTCATTTAGCTGCCCAGCCAATCGTCACCACTTCATACAAAAATCCTATCGAAACATTTAAAACGAATGTTTTAGGCACTGTTCACGTATTAGAAGCTGCAAAACATATAGAAAGTATACGTGGCATCATTAATGTTACAAGTGATAAATGTTATGAAAATGACGGGAGCGGTAACCGGGCATTCGTGGAAAGTGACCGACTAGGAGGTTTCGACCCTTATAGTGCTAGTAAAGCTTGCGCTGAACTAGTGGCAACATCCTATCAAAAATCATTCTTCCACACTAACACTCAGAACCTTGCCTCAGTAAGAGCAGGTAACGTCATCGGCGGTGGGGATTGGGCAGAAGACCGATTATTCCCAGATGTCATTCGTGCATATTTACAAGATGGTACATTAACGATTAGAAACAAAAATGCTATTCGCCCGTGGCAACACGTATTAGATCCTTTACACGGCTATATCCTTTTAGCTGAAAAACTTTGGACAGACGCTGAATATGCAGAAGCATGGAATTTCGGCCCGTTGAACGAACCTAACAGAACCGTTCACGATGTCATTCAATCTGTAATAAAATTATGGAATAAACAACTAACAATCACTTCCCCCTCTACAAACACTCCTTATGAATCGCCTGTTTTAACACTCGATAGTACAAAAGCAGTAACTAAACTCGGCTGGACTCCTAAGTTATCAACAGATAAGGCTATCACTTGGACTGTTGATTGGTACAAAAAATATGCATCTGGTGAAAATATCGAATCTTTCACGCGACAACAAATCGATGCATTCAAAAATTTATAAGGGGGCTATAAAATGGAACAGAAAAAATGCCGTTTTTGCCACTCATTACTCAGCAACACTTTTTTAGATTTAGGTGTTTCTCCTCTCGCTAACTCATTTGTTTCTCCAGAAAACTCATATAAAATGGAACCATTTTATCCATTGCACACATTTGTTTGTCACTCTTGTTTACTCGTACAATTAGATGAATTTGAATCTCCGCACAATATTTTTCATGACTATTTATACTTTAGCTCTTACTCATCAAGCTGGCTACTGCATGCTAAACAATATGTAGAAATGGCGATTAAGCGCTTCCGCTTAAAGAAACATTCAAAGGTTGTTGAAATCGCGAGTAACGACGGGTACTTATTACAATACTTTCAAAAAGAACATATCGAAACGTTAGGAATTGAACCAGCAAAAAATGTAGCAGAAATCGCTATCCAAAAAGGAATCCCTACTGAAGTGAATTTTTTCAGCAACGACTTAGCAAAAAAATTACCGCAAGCAGATTTAATCATCGCTAATAACGTATTAGCACACGTTCCGAACTTACATGATTTTGTGGCAGGTTTAAAAACGTTATTAAAACAAGACGGAACAATAACAATTGAATTCCCGCACTTATTAAATCTCATATCCTTTAAACAGTTTGATACGATATACCATGAGCACTTCTCCTATTTCTCACTTATAAGCCTGCAAAAAGTTTTAGCTCACCATCATTTACAAATTGTCGATGTAGAAGAACTTGCAACGCACGGTGGTTCCTTACGTATTTTTGTAAAACATCATAGTGACGAATCAACTATCCATTCTAGTGTTACAAAATTAATCCAAAAAGAAGTAGATCACGGGCTAAATACATTAGATTGTTATCTCCTTTTTTCTAAACGCATCGAACAATTGAAAATAAATATTTTACAGTTTTTTATAGAAGCGAAAGCTTTAAACAAACAAATTATCGGTTACGGTGCGCCAGCTAAAGGAAACACCCTTTTAAATTATTGCGGGATAGGAAAAGAATTTCTAGCTTATACAGTAGATAAAAACCCTCATAAACAAAATCTCCTTCTACCAGGAACCCGCATTCCAATAAAATCTCCAGAAGAAATAAAACGTACAAAACCTGATTACATTCTTATACTTCCTTGGAATTTAAAAGACGAGATTATGAAAGAATGCTCTTTCATTCGTGAGTGGGGCGGCAAATTTTTAGTAACAATACCAGAAGTTGAGGTAATTGAGCCATGAAAAAAATCCTTGTAACAGGCGGTAGCGGATGGATTGGTAAATATGTTGTACATTCTCTTATTCAAAAGGGCTATGAAGTGCACGCCACTTACAATACAAATAAGCCTTCCCATCTTTCTTGCCATTGGCATAAAGTCAACTTACTTTGCGATGAAGAAGTAAAAAAACTCATTTACGACATGAAGCCTAGTCATCTCATTCATTTAGCTTGGGAAGCAGTGCCGCCAGCGTGTTATGTATCTATCAATAATTACTATTGGCTTACATCCAGCATCTCATTGATTCAACACTTCACAACATGCGGCGGAAAGCGAGTCGTTGTTGCCGGCACCGGCGCAGAGTATGAATGGTTTAACGGCGTACTATTTGAAGATTCACCGCTTCTTTCCTATAAAACACCGTATTCATTATGTAAAAACGCACTACACTCCTGGCTACAAACGTACGCTGAGCAATCAGGCCTCAGCATGTGTTGGGGCCGTATTTTTCATATGTATGGCCCTCACGAACAGGGGAATCGGCTCGTTTCTAACATTATCACTTCTTTATTAAAAAATGAGGAAGCACTATGTACACATGGAAAACAATCAAGAGATTTCCTCCATGTGAGCGACGTCGCTCATGCTCTCGTAACGATATTAGAACACGACGTTACAGGCACAATCAATATCGCTTCTGGTCAATCTGTACAAATTAAAGAATTAGCATCTATCATTGGGACAAAGATAGGAAAAGAGCATTTAATTAAACTGGGTGCAATCCCTTTCTCTAAAGATGAACCTTTATTTGTCGGCGTTCATGTAGAGCGTTTAAAAACTGAAGTAAACTGGAAACCGACATACGATCTAAATACAGGAATCGAAGAAACAATTTCATGGTGGGAATCATTTATACAAAAGCATAACGGTACGCATCACTAAAACGTAAATCCTTCGTCCCTCTTGCTAATTCCTTATACCATTCTTCTAATCTTTCCGGCGTAATAATATGGTGTGTACCCATCCCCCGATCCTTACTAGCTTCAGAAAGGGTCGGACCAATTTGTAATTTCCTCTTTCTCATCTCATCGTTCCACGGGCTAAACCCAAACCATAATATACAAGCAAGAGGCGGATAAATCATAGATTCATGTGCAGATAAATGTCTTCCAACCGTATAACTTCCGTGTTCATGATTATGAATAAATCTACCTCTTCTCCATAACGGCCATTCTTCTGGTAAATAACCGTGAAATCGCTGCTTCATTAAAGGTATACCAAAGTTAAGGTCCGGATAATTGTAGTTAGGATCATCAACCATAATAAGCCCTTCCAGCCAATACATCCTTCCTCCCAATTCATTTAGTGATTTCCAAAACTGATTTTTATCTTGCACACAAAGAAACTCAGTCGTATTTAAAATCATTTTCCATCCCTTTACTTCTTGTTCCACCCTCATTACTTCATGATCTGTCGCTAATGCATCAAATTCTGGATTTGCAGAATCTCGTACTTCCCAGTGCGGCGCGAACTTTTTACAAATTTCAACGGAACGATCTGTTGAACCTTTATTAATTAAAATGCCATGATCAAATAACTTCGTATGATGAGCAAGCCACCACGGTAATAAATACTCTTCGTTATAAAAATGAGAAATAACGGTTGTAGTTATAATAATCTCCTCTTTCTCTATTAATCTATTTTTCACCCTACAACCAATATACTCATAAACTAAAAATATGTTTCCTATATTAATGACCAAATAGTATTACTAATATTTTTGTAAGTTTTCCTTCGGTACCCAGCCATCCTCACCACCTGTTTTTTCACACCAAACCCATCCATTCAATTCTTCTAATCCAATCAATCTTTCTCCAATACTTACATTTAATTCTTTGGCAGTATATTGTTTCGTAATGATTCCTACATCAGTTGTATTTTTCATTATAATTTGCTCCGGAACCCACCCTTTCCGGTCATATTTCTCTTCGTGACAAAACATCCAGTTTTCCCAATTTTCAGGACCATCGTAACTCTCTATCATTTTCACTACATCCCCCTCTTCTAAGCGAATTGGATCAGGATAATTGCTAACATATGATTTTATAACGATATATTTCATAACAACCTCCAATAATCAGAAAATTAAGTTATAATGTCATTATAACTTAAGAAGGAGGAATACACATGTACTACAACACTTCATTCGAAAACGATCAACCAGTAGGCCGTCTATAAACTAAGACGGGCATTCATATAACACATGCACTATGCCTCGTCTTAGGGAACTCATCATACCCTAAAAATAGACGGAGGTACTTTATATGAAACAAACAATTTTAGGAGCTATATGTTTATCACTAGCAGCTAGTATATGGGGCGGTATGTACGTTGTTAGCAAATATGTACTCGACTTTATCCCTCCACTAACACTCGTTTGGCTACGCTTTATCATTGCTTTTGTTGTTTTGTATATGATTTTAAAAATAGCTGAGAAAAAACAAAAGAAAACAGTAACCATTCACAAAAAAGATTGGCTCCTATTCGCTTGGATTGGATTTATCGGATATTTCATTTCGATCACTTGTCAATTTATCGGAACAAAACTATCCGACGCTCATACAGGATCTTTAGTAACATCAGCTACACCTGCATTTATGGTTATATTTGCAGCGATCATTTTAAAAGAAAAACTAACCGCTCGTAGATTACTATCTACCATCATAGCGACAATCGGTGTCATTATCGTAATCGGATGGGATATTGAAATTGGCTCCTATTTTATCGGTACAATCATATTAGTTGGGGCAGCTATTACGTGGGCTCTACTATCTATTTATGTAAAAATTGCTTCAGCTCGATTTTCATCTTTAGTGATTACAACGTACGCTATATTCTTTTCACTCTTTTTTATTACACCTTTTATGGTATGGGAATTTCAATCAAACCCAATTGAACATATGAACCTATATGTAGTATTAGGCGTACTTTATTTAGGAATCGTCTCAACTGCAGGTGCCTTTTTCCTTTGGAATAAAGGATTAGAATTAATGGATGCAAGCATCGGCTCGTTATTTTTCTTCTTCCAGCCTATTGTTGGATCATTGCTTGGTTGGCTCTTATTAAATGAGACATTAAATAGTAACTTTTTTATTGGTGGTATTCTTATTGTATGTAGTGTTTTTATTACTACTTTTGAAAAGAAATGAAAAACAGGCAGAGATACTTAATCTCTGCCTGTTCGTATAATTGGATCTTGGTCGTGAAAACCAATACAAATCGGTATATTCCTTTGCACTTCACTACACGCACTCATAAAACTACATACCGTTCTAGCAATTAAATACAAATTTATACCAATTGCCTTTTCATTTATATCAAAGCCATTCTCAGCATACACATCTGCTAATTCTATAGACTTCGGTCCTTCAACATCATATGTCCATTCAGAAGCCCAATCATCATCCTCTTCTTCCAGCGAAAAATACTCTTCACAAATATAAAACTGACTATCCCATTCATTATCAAGATCATATTCAAAATAAATTGCTTTTGCCTCTTCACTAGTAGCGATTTGTATAGCTTCATACAATGCTAGTCGAATACTTTCCTCATATGCTCCTAAATGAATTGCTTTAATTCTCTCTGCATAACCCTTAGACGCTAACATGCAGCAAATATCATAATACTTCCCTTCTATTTGCTCTACTGCTAACGAAAAAACATCTTCTTGCATCTCTTCTAAATACTGAAATATATCCACACTAATTACTCCTCATTCTTTACGCACCCCAATGCGATGGACGGGACAACATTTTCGGTAATTTCGTATGTTTATCCCCTCTCGCCGCATTAACTTGAACTTGCGTTAGAAAAATACTATTAGTAAAATCAGCCCCGCGAATATCTGCATCTCGCAAATCTGCCCCGATGAGATCTGCTCCTCTTAAATTTGCTCCATTTAAGTTAGCCGCAATTAAGTAAGCTCCTCTTAAATTCGCTCCTTGCAAATCTTTCTTTTTCAAATTTGCTCCCATAAGGTCTGCGCCTCGGTGAATGATTCTTTTCTTACGCGCAGTATTCATTTCCTTCCAAACTAGTTCGCTCGTTTCTAAAAGTAAAATATTCACTTCTGCACGATGTAATGGGATATTTACTTTCATTAACTCGTCCGCATGTAAATTCGAAAGTCGCTCCGTCTCTTCAATTGCTTTACTTAATTCTTTATGGATCGATTGTGTCGCCTTCAATAAAATAGCCTCATTCAAATACCAAAGCATTTCATGTAGCTGATGCATAACTGGAAAAGCATCATACATTTTTCTCGCATGCTTCGCACCTTTCCGCCAATCTACCCCGTTAAATGTAACTTGAGAAATTTTCTGCCCAGCGCCAAAACATTCAAATACTGTACAACCTTTATAACCTTTTCCACGAAGATTTTTATGTATACTACATTTAAAATCTGATTGTAAATTGGAACATGGTTTCCCGCCATCTTTATTCACTGCAAAATCTACTGACGCTGCGAACGGTAATGCAACGCAACATAGACCGAAGCATTTTTCGCAGTTTGCTTTTAAATGATTCATATCTTTTTCTCCAAACAAACCAAATTCCCCCTGTTATACTCACTTAAACATTATCCTCATACACCAATTATTATGTATCATACTGTTTCCCCAAACATTTTAAAAAGGGTCTTTCCAATTTTCTCAGTTCTAGCAATTACATATATTACTCTTTGCTTTTTAAAATCGCAAATTGGTTTTGCTAACAACGGTAAATGACCAATGTGTTCTGAAATTGTTCTTGGTACAATTGTAACTCCAGCCCCAGAAGCAACCATACCAAGAATAAAATCTCTAAATGAGACTTCAGTACTAATATTAGGCTTTACTTTCCATTTCTCATACTCCTCAATTATCGCTCTGCGTATATCACATCCAGCAGGATACATTACTAGCCGTTCAAGCAATAATTGATTCATGAAAACAATATCTTGTTGATGAAATGAATGTTCCTTTTGAAAAACTACATCATATGATTCTTTGAATAATTCTTTATTCCAATAATTTTTAGGCACCCACTTTTCATCTACTAAACCAGCATCTATTTTCCCGCTCAATAGATCTTCCATTATCTCCTTTGACATATCATACACATTCGTATTTATTTTTACATTTTCATCCTTATAATTAACAAGTTTTTGAGGTAGATAAAATGCTGCAAGACTAGGAAGTAACCCCAATGTTATATCCACTCTTTCTCCAAACTTGTTCATATCTTTTTTTATAATTTCCCAGTCCTCAAGGAGTGAAGTAGTTCTTTTTTGAAACTGAATACCCGCTTCTGTCAATTGTATTCCTTGCGGTGATCTATGTAATAATTCTACACCTAACTCGTCCTCCAACTTTCTAATTTGCTTGCTTACTGCCGGTTGTGTCATATGAAGATGTTCTGCCACTTTCGAAAAACTTTTATACTCCGCACAAATTAAAAAACAACGTAACCAATCAATATCCACGTTCCACATCCCCTTGTTAAAACTTTTTATTATACCCTTCAAAAATAATGGAAATTCTCACTCTTTATAATACATAGTATTCTTTCAATATAACAATAAATCACACCTATAAAGGAGAATGAAAATGAAACAAATATCTAAAAATATCGCACTTATTTTAGTTGATGTTCAAAAAGGATTCAACGATTCATATTGGGGAAATCGTAACAATCCTCATGCTGAATCAAATATGAAGCTCATTCTACAAACATGGCGAGATACAAATCGACCTGTTATTCATATACAGCACATTTCAAATAAAGAAAATCATCCTTTAAGAGAAGATTTCATCGGTAGTGAATTTCAAGAATTCGCTATTCCACTTATAAATGAACCCGTATTCAAGAAAAGCGTGAACAGTGCTTTTATTGGAACCGAATTAGAATCCTATTTACGAAAACACAATTATAAAACCATCGTAATTATAGGTTTAACAACTGATTATTGTATTTCCACAACAGTCCGAATGGCTGGTAATTTAGGTTTCTCTACCTATGTAATTTCTGATGCTACTGCTACATTTGATAGAATTGCATACGATGGGAAATATTATTGCGCTAACGATATCCACAAATTTGCTTTACTAAGCCTTCACGAAATGTTTGCAACGGTTTTAACGACCAATGATCTATTAAATATAACAACATATGAATCTTCATCCTTATAAATTTTCAAATGAAAAATTTAATATGAAATAAAGTTACAAATGACAGTCAATAAACAATAATAACTTTCATTTTAAATTGCAGTTTCCACTATTAAACATTATCATTAAATTATAAAAATTCAAACAAAAAGGAGCAATACTATGGCACTAAAAATGAAAACAAACTGTCAAATTTGCGATCAATCATTGGAACAAGATTCTGAAGCATACATTTGCGTATATGAATGTACATTTTGCGCACCATGTACAGAAGAAAGGCACAACGTTTGCCCAAACTGTGGCGGCGAGTTAGTACGTAGACCGAAAAAGAAACAATAAAAGCAAAGCGATATCGCTTTGCTTTTTACTGTTTTCTGGGTATATGAAATTATATCAACGATTTTTCAAATATATCGAACACAACTTCAAATATATCAACGATTTTTTCAATATATCGACGTTTCGACAAAGAATATCGACTTACCGACAAATAACGACATCCCAGCATGCATTTAGCTTCAACGCAACTTATATATTCAAAAACTTCACACAAACAGGCTCCGGCACAACAACATCAGATTGTAAAAGAGTTAGCTTCCCTGTCGTTTCATCTCTTGAAAATAGCACAAGATTATGCGACTTTTCATTTGAAGCAACAAGAAACTTTTCAGTAGGGTCTAATACAAAGTCCCTTGGCCAATTTCCTTTTGTAGATGTATGTTCAATAAATGTAAGCTGGCCTGAGTTTTCATCTACACTGAAAACAGCAATACTATTATGGCCGCGATTACCTGCATATACAAAGCGGCCATCAGAAGAAATATGAATCGCACTTCCTTGACTATTTTCATCAAATGCTTCAGGAATGGTAGAAATATACTGTAATTCTGTAAAGGCCCCTTCTGATGGGTTATATGTTAACACAATAACCTCTGAACTAAGCTCCGTCATCACATACGCATACTTTCCATTTGGATGAAATGTAATATGTCTCGGACCACTTCCTGGATTTACAGACAAGCTATTCACTTCTTGTAATGCACTATTTTTTATTTCATACGTAATTATTTTATCTATCCCTAAATCAACGCCCACTACATATTTTTCATCAGGCGTATATCCCGCGTAATGTGCATGTGGTTTCTCTTGTCTTTCTTTGTTCGGACCTGAACCTTCATGTGCCATAATCGATGTAGCAGGATTTATAGTTCCATCTTCATTTACTTCAAAAGATTCAATCGTTCCTTTATGGTAATTTGCTGTAACTACTGTATGATTTCTACTATCAACACTCACATGACAAGGAGAAGCCCCTTCTACTACTTGTCTGTTTTGTTCCGTTAGCTCTCCCGTTTTACTATCAATCGAATAAGCAGCTACACCGCCAGATTCGCCTTCCTTAACAACAGAATAGAGATATTCATTATTTTTGCTAATCGTTACATATGTAGGGTTATCCATCTTAGCCGCAAGTGTTACATTACTAATTTTTTTTGCTTCTGTGTCTAAAGTAAACTTATATATTCCTTCACTATTTTCTTTCGTGTATGTTCCAACATATCCAATAAACTCTTTGTTATCCGTCATTTTCATAACCCTCTCTCCCTAAATTTTTTGTTCATCATACTTCTTAACATATTTTATGTTGAAAGAGTATCCTAAAAAATTGGAGTACTTCTTTATACGTTACCATATTTCTCTGCTAAATAGCCTTTAAACCCACTTTTTTTGATACGCTGCTATACTTTCATATTCTTCTTCCAATTGACGGGACAGACGAATATAGATTGGTGTTAAATCTTTATATTTTTCCACACTTTCCATGTTTGGTTCATGGTGGAAATTCGCACCTACCATTTCAGAAACTACATGTAACGTATCTACTTCACCTAAACTATATAAACCGAGGATTGCAGCTCCTAAGCAAGAGCTTTCGAAACTTTCCGGAACATATACATCTTGATGAAAAATATCCGCCATCATCTGTCTCCAAAGTTCCGATCTTGCAAAACCACCTGTCGCTTGAATTTTTTTCGGTTCACCAATTAGCTCTTTTAAAGCAAGAAGAACGGTGTATAAATTATAAATTACTCCTTCTAACACAGCACGGATAAGATGTTCTTTCTTATGATGCAATCCAAGTCCAAAGAAAGATCCTCGCGCATTTGCATTCCATAAAGGAGCTCTTTCTCCTGCTAAATACGGGTGAAATAATAAACCGTCGGACCCCGGACTCACTTTTGCTGCTATTTCAGTAAGCACTTCATATGGATCTTTTCCTAAACGTTTCGCAAGCTCAATCTCTGAAGTGCCTAATTGATCACGAGCCCACCTGAAAATCATACCACCGTTATTAACTGGTCCACCAATTACCCAATGGTCTTCAGTTAAGGCGTAACAAAAAATTCTACCTTTTGGATCTGTTACAGGACGATTTGTTACAGCACGTATCGCACCGCTTGTACCAATTGTCACAGCCACAACACCAGGATCTATTGCATTTACACCTAAATTGGATAGGACTCCATCACTCGCTCCTACTACAAAAGGCGTAGAAACAAGTACATTCATCTCTTTGGCAAGCTCTTCATCTAATCCTGTTAAACTGTGCGTTGTTGGAACAAGCTTTGAAAGCTTTTTATCTGTAATTCCCGCTACATGTAAAGCCTCTTCATCCCATTTTAAAGATTTTAAATTGAACATTCCTGTCGCTGATGCTATAGAATAATCAATTACATATTCTTTATATAACTTGTAAAAAACATATTCTTTAATAGAAATGAATTTATAACTTTTTGCGAATAACTCTGCCTGCTCATTCTGTAGCCAAACTAATTTCGAAAGTGGTGACATCGGATGAATTGGTGTCCCAGTCCGTAAATAAATTTCATGACCATTCATATCATTCTTTATTTTCTCTGCCCAGCTTGCACTTCTATTATCTGCCCAAGTGATACATCTCGTTAACGGTTTTCCCTTCTCATCTACAGCAATGATACTATGCATTGCCGAACTAAAAGAAACACAAAGAATATCATTTGGCTGTACATTACTCGATTGTACAGTTTCTTTAATTGTATTTATTACTGCATGAAAAATTTCTTCTGGATCTTGTTCTGCTATTTCAGGTGTAGGAGAATATAAAGGATATTCAATTCCATGACTTGCAATAACAGACCCAGCAGTAGAAAATAGAACTGATTTTGTACTAGTTGTCCCAATGTCTACACCAATCATATATTTTGTGCTCACCATTTCTTCCTCCTAACAAAAAATTACTACCGTATCCTACCATAAAAATACATTCCTTTTATCTATTGATAACGTTGTATGTTGCATTTATCTAAATAGAAACATCCCTATTTTAAATAAACATATCGAGTAGTAAAACGCCTCCAAAAGCGATAAATGAAAGTAATGTTTCTAATACCGTCCATGTTTTAAATGTTTCTTTTACTGTTAAACCTAAGTATTCTTTTACCATCCAGAACCCAGCATCGTTTACGTGTGAAAACATTAATGCTCCTGCACCTGTTGCAATGACGAGCAATTCTAAATTCACACCTGTCGCATTTTCGACGATTGGTGAAACGATACCCGCTGCTGTTGTTAAAGCGACTGTCGCTGATCCCGTCGCAATTCGAATTAATCCAGCTACCATAAATGCTAATACAATTGGAGATAGAGCTAAATGCTCAGACATTTGAGCAATAGCATTCCCTACACCACTATCGATAAGAATTTGCTTAAATCCGCCGCCAGCACCAATAATCGCAACAATTGAACCAATTGGTAATAAGCTATCTTCTGTTACCTTCTTAATCGCCTTTTTATCGATACCTTGACGAAATCCAAGAAAATAAAACGCTGCAAAACATGCAATCAATAATGCAATGATAGGACTACCAATTAATGTGACAATCTTCATCAAAGTAGTAGAAAGTGGAACATAAGGAGCTGCTGCAGCTAAAACCATTAACAGAACAGGTAACAATATAACTAAAAATGAAACTCCTATTCCTGGTAATTTCGTTGATTTTGTATTTACACGTATCAATTCTGGCTCATTTTCAGGAATTACACGTTTGTGAATCCATTGAGCGAATATAGGACCTGCAATAATCGCTGCAAAAAATGTAATAATGAGTGAATACAATAGTACCTTCCCAAGGTTCGCTTTATAAATACCAATTGCAACGATTGCCCCTGGATGCGGAGGAACAAGGCCGTGTACGACAGATAACCCAGCAATTGCTGGTAATGCTATCAATAAAATATTTTGTTTCGTTGTTTTATGAATTGAAATTACTAATGGTAGTAATATTAAAATGCCTACTTCAAAAAACACCGGAATTCCAATAATAAAACCTGCAATTAACATCGCCCATGGTAAGTTTTTTATCCCAAAGGATTTAATAAAAAACTCTGCCACTTGCATTCCAGCACCTGACTCTGCCATCATTTTCCCTAATATTGTACCTAATACTAAAATACCTACTAAATGCCCAAGAACACTTCCGACTCCCGTTTCATAAGCACTCACTATTTTATCCATTGGCATTCCAGACATAATTGCTAAAAACAAACTTGCAACCGTCAAACTAATAAACGCATGCCATCTCCACCACGATACCCCTAAAATAACAATTACAATTGATAATAATGTAATCATTAAAAGGTACATATTCATACGCAATTCCACCCCTTTATGTAAACCCTTTCAAAAATGCTATACAATGAAAAGAACCTATATAGTTCTTTCTTGAGTAAAAATTTATAACTCATCTTCACAATATAATAATTTATATAAAAAGAATTTCCCTTACCAGAGATACATGTTACCTACTCTCTCTGATAAGGGGATTTCTCTTTCATAATTGTAATGTTATTGTGATAAACGCTACGCGTAAGCAAATTTTCCTTCTTCAAAAGTGAATGACACTTTCTTCTCTTGCTATTTTCACATAGTAAGACTCCAAACTCGAGATCCAAGTTAAACGATGGAGTTACCTAGGAATCTACCCTCTCATGAAAAGAAATTTTCGGAAAGTCTCCTCACTTCATATATTATAATTTAGGTGCTTTCGCCCAATCCGCAGCAAACTTCTCAATACCTTGATCTGTTAATGGGTGCATAGCAAGTTGTTCAATTACTTTATAAGGAATTGTTGCAATGTGAGCACCTGCCATCGCTACACGAGTTACATGATCTGGATGTCTAACAGAAGCCGCAATAATTTGTGTATCTAATTGGTGAACATCGAATAATTCAGCAATTTTAGCAACTAATAATACGCCATCTTCAGAAATATCATCTAAACGTCCTAAAAATGGAGAAACATACGTTGCACCTGCCCTGGCAGCTAAAAGAGCTTGGTTCACAGTGAAAATAAGGGTAACGTTCGTTTTCACACCTTTTTCAGTAAGATAGCGACAAGCTTCTAATCCCGCTAGCGTCATCGGAAGTTTTATTGTAACTTTTTCATCGCCACCGTTAATTTTAATCAGTTCTTCTGCTTGAGCAATCATTTCTTCAGCTGTCACAGCATCTGGCGTTACTTCTGCCGAAACAGATTCAACTTTCGGCACTGCCTGACAAATTTCTGCAATACGGTCTTCAAACTTAATGCCCTCTTTTGCTACTAAAGAAGGATTCGTTGTAACACCAGCTAAAATTCCAAGTTTATATGCTTTTTTTATGTCCTCAAGATTTGCAGTATCAATAAAAAACTTCATAATCTATTCCCTCCATTTTTTAAACGTTAACGAGTTATAATTTTAAGATGTTTATTTCTTTTCTACTGCATGTCCGCCAAATTCATTGCGCAGAGCTGCTACTACTTTTCCTGTAAATGTATCATTATCTAATGAGCGGTAGCGCATTAATAGAGACATTGCGATAACAGGAGTTGCTGTTTGAAGGTCTAATGCTGTTTCTACTGTCCATTTTCCTTCACCAGAAGAATGCATAACACCCTTAATTTCATCTAATTTTGCATCTTTAGAAAATGCATTTTCTGTTAATTCCATTAACCATGAACGAATGACTGAACCGTTGTTCCATACTCTTGATACTTTTTCATAATCGTAGTCAAATTCACTTTTCTCTAGAATCTCAAATCCTTCACCAATAGCAGCCATCATACCGTATTCAATTCCGTTGTGAACCATTTTTAAGAAGTGACCACTACCAGCTTTTCCAGCATATAAGTATCCATTTTCTACAGCAGTATCACGGAAGATAGGTTCAACGATATCCCAAGCTTCTTGATCTCCTCCGATCATATAACAAGCACCATTACGAGCGCCTTCCATTCCGCCAGAAGTTCCTGCATCCATAAAGTGAATGCCATCTTTCTTTAGTTGCTCATATCGGCGAATGGACTCTTTATAATGTGAATTACCCGCTTCAATTAAAATATCTCCTTTTGATAAAAGTGGTGTAACCTCATCAATAACAGAATCAACAACAGCGTGTGGTACCATAACCCAAAGAACTCTTGGTGATTGTAATGACTGAACAAGTTCATTTAAGCTAGATGTACCTGTAGCCCCGTACTCTTTCATTTCTTCCACTGCACTTGCATTTAAATCAAATGCTACTACTTCATGTTTATGATCCATTAAATTTTTCCCTAAATTTAATCCCATTTTACCTAACCCAATTAATCCTACTTGCATAATATAATTCCTCCTCAAATCATCTTTTATTAAAAATCCACATCACTACAATCTGGAATACCTTTCAGCACTGAAATGTTAGTACGTACAGAAAGGTATTCACAGTCATAGCTTAAGAATTCAACACATTTTTTGTAATTTGAACAACATTTTCTGTCGTAAATCCAAATAGATTCATGACTTCAGCTCCAGTTCCTGAAGCTCCAAATGTTTCAATTGATAGTACTTTTCCTTCTTGTCCTACATAACGCTCCCAGCCGAGAGATACACCCATCTCAAGAGATACTCGTTTCGTTACAGAAGACGGAAGAACGGATTCTTTATATTCGTTCGATTGGCGATCGAATAATTCCCAGCTCGGCATTGCAACGATGCGAACAGAAACTTGATCTTCTTCTAATTTTGCTTTCGCACTAGCAGCTAAGGATACTTCAGAACCTGTCGCAATTAAAATTACATCCGGATTTTCATTCGTTTGTGTTAATACGTAAGCTCCTTTAGAAAGATTCTCTATGTTCGCTTTCGTTTCATGAAACACCGGTAAATTTTGACGGCTCAGTACTAAAACGACTGGACCTTCCGTTTGCTGTAAAGCATACGCCCACGCACTTGCTGTTTCATTTGCATCTGACGGGCGGATAACTGTTAAACCAGGAATTGCCCGAAGAGCTGCCAAATGTTCGATTGGTTCATGCGTTGGACCATCTTCTCCTACAGCAATCGAATCATGTGTAAATACGTACGTAACAGGTAACTTTTGCAATGCAGCCAGTCGAATCGATGGACGAAGATAATCGTTAAATACAAAGAATGTACTTACGAACGGCTTTACTCCTCCATGAAGTGCCAGTCCATTCGCTGCCGCGCCCATTGCATGTTCACGTACACCGAAGTATATATTGCGGCCAGCATACGATTCTACTGCGTACACTGCTTCCCCTTTTATATCTGTCATCGTAGAATGAGAAAGATCCGCACTTCCACCGAAAATAGAAGGAATCGATTTCACATAATGATTAATAGCTTCCCCACTTGCAACACGAGTGGAAATCGTTTTTTCAGTATCAAAGGATAGAATGTCTTTCGCTTCGATTAAAACCTCACCTGTAATCGCTTTTTCTAATTCATCTGCTAGTGCTGGATTCGACTCTCTATATACGTTGAACTGCTCATTCCACTTGTTCTCTTTTTCAATACCTTTTTGCTTCAGTTCATTAAAATGAGCTGTTACTTCTTCAGGTACAAAGAAATCTTCCTCATAATGCCAACCATACGCTTGTTTTGTCGCTGTCGCTTCTTCTACTCCAAGCGGGTTACCGTGTGCTTTGTTTGTTCCAGCAACTTTTGGACTTCCGTAACCTATAATCGTTCTAATTTCTATAAGAGTAGGTTGATCCTTATTGTCTTTCGCTAATTGAATCGCTTTTGTAATCGCATCAACATCGTTTCCATCCTCAACTCTTACATATTGCCAATGTGCAGATTCTACCCTTTTCTGCATATCTTCAGAGAAAGCAATGTTTAATTCTCCGTCAAGTGAAATTTCATTTGAATCATACAGTACAATTAACTTACCAAGTTTCATATGCCCTGCCATTGACATCGCTTCATAAGCGACACCCTCCATTAAGTCACCGTCCCCCACTAAAGCGTACGTATTGTGATCTATAATAGAGTGACCATCCTTATTGAACTTCGCTGCTAAATGAGCTTCCGCCATTGCCATCCCAACAGCATTTGCAATGCCTTGTCCTAACGGGCCTGTAGTCGCTTCAACTCCAGAAGTGTGACCAAACTCAGGATGTCCTGGTGTTTTACTATTTAACTTTCTAAAACTTTTCAAGTCATCAATTGAAACGTCATATCCAGCTAAATGAAGTAGGCTATATAATAAGCTAGATCCATGTCCAGCCGATAAAACGAATCGATCACGGTTAAACCATTTTGGATGATTCGGATTATGATTTAAATGATTCGCCCATAATGCATAAGCCATCGGTGCTGCGCCCATCGGAAGACCTGGATGACCTGAATTTGCCGCATTAATAGCATCAATTGATAACGTACGAAGTGTGTTCACTGCTAATTGATTTATGTTTTGTGTCATAATAATCGTCCCCCTAAATGCTTTCATGAAAGAAAGTACTTATTTTTCCGTTTCTTGATCTAACCACCATTTAAATCCACTTTCTTGCAATAATTCATGAGACGCATCTGGACCATATGAACCAGACTCATATTCATGAAGTGGTAATAAGTTTTCCTCGAATGCTTCAAGAATTGGTTGTACCCATTCCCATGACAATTCAACTTCTCTCCAATGTGCAAAGAATGTAGCGTCTCCACTCACAGCATCATGAATAAGTCTTTCATACGCTTCAGGCACTCCTACATCTGCTTGCTCGCAAGTAAAGTTAATACGCATCGGTTCAATTTCTCCATTTTTCAATGGATTTTTACTATTTAACTGTAACGAAACATTCTCACCTGGGCTAATTTCAATTATTAATAAGTTAGGTTCTGCGTTTGGATTATTATCTTGGTATTGCTGTTTTAGCGTATTTTTAAATTCGATTACAATACGAGTAGACTTTTCTTTCATTCGTTTGCCTGTTCGTATATAGAAGGGAACGTCAGTCCAAAATGGATTATCGATCCATAAACGAGCAGCAACAAATGTGTCTATATTAGAAGAAGGATTTACTCCTGGCTCCTCTTTATATGCTACAACTTGTTCACCTTTTATTTCTCCTGAAGCGTATTGTCCGCGAATGATATGGTTTTGAACGTCTTCTTTTTTCACTTTACGAAGCGTCTCCATTACCTTTCGCTTTTCCTCTCGAATTTCACATGCATTAACCTTTTCCGGCAGATTCATAGCAGTCATCATTAATATTTGTAACATATGATTTTGAACCATATCTCGAATGGCTCCTGCCTGATCATAATATCCTGCTCTTTCTTCAACCCCAACTGTTTCACTCGCTGTAATTTGTACATTCGCTATATGCTCTTTGTTCCAAATTGATTGGAGAACAGGATTTGCAAATTCTAGTGCTTCAAGGTTTTGAATCATCGGCTTACCTAAATAATGATCAATACGGTATATCTCATCTTCTTCAAACGTGCGACTAAGCTTATCATTCAACTCACGAGCAGATTTGAGATCGTGCCCAAACGGTTTCTCAATCATTAGGCGTTTCCATCCATCCGTTTTATCAAGTCCGCTTTCCTTAATATTTAAAGCAATGGTCTCGAAAAATTCAGGAGCAACGGAAAGATAGAACATTCTATTCCCTTTTATATGTAGTTCTTCTTCCCTTTCACGAACGACTTGCAATAATCTCTCATAGTCTTCCGGCTTACTCACATCTAATGGACAATAGCGAAAATTATCTAAAAAACCTTCAAGTTCTAGAGTACCTTCTTCTCTATGACGGGAAAATGTCTCTATTGATTCTTTTATTCTTCCTTGAAAGTCTACATGAGATACTTGGCGTCTTCCAAGCCCGATAACGGATATTTGCTTTGGAAGCTTTTGATCTCTATATAAGTTATATAGTGCGGGGTAAATTTTTCGTTTCGCTAAGTCCCCTGTCGCTCCAAATAAAACAAAGGTCATTGATTCCAATTTCAGTCCCCCTCTTGTTGTATAATCCTTGTCAATATTTTAAAAATGAATTGTACAGAAGCCCCTGTTTTTATAAAAAACAAAGAATTCGCAAATTCCAATTCTTTTTATACCTTTCGCTTTCTAATTGTCCCCAATATTAATAGTGGCAATTCAAAGCATTTCCATCACATCTTACTTACCTACTGTCACTTAAATAAAATAACTTAATTATTAAAAGTAATTAGGTTATTTTATATCTATCATATTAACCACATAGATTATCATCGTCAAGTAAAGTGTCTCGAATTAAAGATTTCCCATTCCGTACTATCTTTTCGTACTTGTTTATTTATTAGAATTATCTTCATCACATAAAATGAATAATAAAAAGGCAAAAACGAACAAGAATATGTTCGTTTTTGCCTTTTTATTATTGCTTCAATTGATTTTTAACCGCTCTTATAACCAATTCATGATCTTCTTCTGGTGGTAATCCTGAAACGGTTATCATTCCAATAACCCCTACGTTTTTTATTCTGATAGGAAAGCATCCACCAAATGCAGCGTATTCCGAAGTATCTAAAAGATATTTTTCATTATAGGAGACTCCAGTTATTTCACTTTGTACCTGCATATAATACGAGCTACGATCATGCAGGGAAACGACTCGTTTTTTACGCTCAATCCATTTCGTATTTTCCTCATTTGTCCCCGTCATCTTAAAATGAAATAATTGCACACCATTTTTCATTATATCAACAGCAATCAATTTTCCCTCTTGCTTCGCTGTTTCAACGATAAATAAACCTAGTTGTAAGGCATCTTCATTTGTAAAAGAGGAAAATTGAAGTGTTTCCTCCTCTTTTAAAATTTGTTTACTTATTTCACTCAAATTTGAATTGCTCATATCTTTATCCCCCTTACTCACTTTATGCCACATGGATATTTTTCAATTTATGTGACTCTATCGTATGACCTTTCAATATTACTAGTACTCTCTTCCTCTTGGTGCTAATAAGAATTATATTTAACGCATTCAAAATGTATGTCCCTTAAAATGCTGCTATACGCACTAAACATTTCGTATAGAGACATCAACAACATTACAAGCTAAAAAAACCAATTGCTTACGCAACTGGTTGGCTAAAATTTCATATGGGATATTCATTCAACCAAAGGAATGCTTGTCTATAATCATCAAAAAACTTTACGGATTCTTTCGTATTGGATTGTTGTAAATAATTCATGATCTCGCCTTCTTCAAGGAGAAAAGCAATTGCCTTACTGTGATTCAAAATCGTTTCATTAAAAAACTTCTCTTTCCATACTTTTTGAACAGAAAAATGATCTGATATATAGCCTTTTCTATCTACCAACAATTTGTATTTCCGTCCCTCGGAAATGAATTGCTGACAAACTTGCTCGAAACCATTAAACCATTCATACACATCATCTGTTTTAATCTTGCCGATAAGACGAGTAACAATTATATCTCCCGAAACCGTTGTGCTAACATTCAGTTTACTCAACCTGAAATCATCTCCCTTAGCTACAATTATGCGGAATTATCTCCTAAAAGCAACAAAATAAAACTGTAACGCATTAAAAAGGACAGACCCTCCAAACGGAGAAGCCTGTCCCAAAATCGTTCTATTTTTCATTCGAACTAATAATCGTGAATTAGAATAATGATTTAATACTTGCTAAAACAGTAAGTACACCTACAATAATAACAAATACGTTACTCATTTTCCCTTTGTATTTAGCTAGTACTGGTACTTTTTGAATCGCATACATCGGTAATAGACATAAGATAGCAGCAACTAATGGACCACTTAAAGAATCAATAAGTCCAAGAATACTTGGATTTGTGTAAGCAACAAACCAGCATGATAATACAACAAAAGTAAGAACGATTGTCTTAATTGTTTTTTCTTCAATTACTTTTCCACGTGATTGACCGAACTTAATAATCATGTCACGCATTACTTCAAATGCTCCGATATAATGGCCAAGGAAAGATTTTGTAATAGCCACAAAAGCAATGATTGGAGCGGCAATCGTAATTACAGGTGAATTAAGTTCATTCGCTAGATATGAAAGGATTGATAAGTTTTGCTCTTTTGCCATTTTTAAATCCTCTGGAGTTAAGCTCAGTGCACTACTCCAAACGAAGAACATAACTACAACGAATGTCATGATGTAACAAACTTTTTGTATTTGTGCACATTTCGCATCAGTAGCTTCGATTCCATACGTAGCTCTCTGTTTCACAACAAATGATGAAATCATAGGTGAATGATTAAATGAGAATACAATGATTGGTAAAATCATTAATATCGTTCCAAAATATCCTGTTCCTGTTGAAGCAGTAGAAACAGCTGAAAAGCTAAGCATTGACGTATTCCACTGTGGAATTAAAGATATTGCGATAAATAGTAGAGAAGCTATGAAAGGATACACTAGCATACTCATGACTTTTACAGTAATATCTTGACCAAAATTCAGTATAGCGATAAGACCAAGAACTAATACAAGTGATAAAATAGCCCTTGGAGGTTCTGGCATGTGCAATTGATGTACGATAAAACTACTTGCAGTGTTTGTAAGCGCAACCGAATACATTAGTACGATTGTATAAATTGAACCGAAATATACGATGTTAAAAATGATACTCGCTTTATTTCCGAAATACTCTCTAATTGTACCTGTGATCCCCTCATCAGCAGAATTAGAAGCGTATATCATTTTAGCAAGTGCCCTATGTGAGTAATACATAACTGGATATGCAAGCAATGTAATTAGTAGTAACGATAATAATCCACCTGAACCTGCATTAATCGGTAAAAAGAGCACCCCTGCTCCAATTGCAGTTCCAAATAGACTGAGTGCCCATGTAGTATCCTGCTTATGCCACTTTTTCGGATCTGCATATTGCTCGTTTTTTCGTGCGGTATTTTCAGCTTGAACTTCTATTTTCTTTGCAGTATTCCCGTTCATATAATAACTCCCCCTTTTATCTATTCCTGCAGCTCTCTTTATAGCTAACGAATATTTTTCTTTTTCGGAAAATGAATTCCTTACAAGTTGCCCCACATTGTATGTCCTTCATCAAAATGAATCCAAATTAAAACATTCGCTAGATAGCGTCCTAATATAATTGTTAGCGTTAACAAAAAAGTTTACTCGTACTATCCGCTCCTTATATAAAGACCGCTTAAGAGAACAATATAGAATAGATTTCATAAATACGTTGCAACATTTTTAATAACAATGTATTACTTTAATGGTTTCTCTAAATTACTTGTAACAAGTAATTTTAGTTAAACCGGCCTCTCTTCATTTATGAGGCATTTCTTTCTCAATTCTATACATCACTTTCATAGCTTCGGCAGCATTTATGGTATTGATTACACAAGCCACTGAAGCACTTTACATACATTTCGCCTCTAACCACACACCTTTCTTACTTATAATCGCATTTTTTATATTTTCTCCAGAGATAATAAAATTTCTCTCGACGCCCTCATTATAACGTGTATATTTATAAAATTAATATTTTTATATTTTCAGAAATATTTAGTGAACAAAATTTTATATGGATAATATTTTACAGTTCGTACACAACCCTTGTTCCTAGCGCTTAAAACTGAATGAATTAAAATAAAATACAGTCATACAATACTTATCAAAGTTACTCATTTTAAAGATACTTATATTTTTTTCTGTCAAAAAATTATTTTAATCAAAAAAAGATATTCCGATAAATGATTAACGTAGTTAAAAAGAAATATCTTTTTGAATGTACAAACAAATTTTAAGGATATATATTATCACTATTGCATTCATATACATTTTTAGGAAAAATACTTTTTTAATTCATAGCAATAAGAGGACCGCTAACATTTTACAAAAACCTACGCTACACGAAAAAATAAAATGAGCTGCCCATATCAGGCAGCTCATTGACATAATTATCATTATCAGGAGTGGGCAAACAAATCATTTCAAAGTCACCTTAATTCGATTTTTTTCAACTCTTCTTCAGGAATATCTCTATGTTTATACCGAATCGTTTTTACATCGTTTCCTTTTATACGAAAAGTAATTGTGTCCTCTCCATAAGGCGGATTATGCGCACCCTCAAAAGTTTGAATTTGAACAGTTACATAAAAAATATTGTTTGTTTTATCTGTTTTTATTTCAAGTATTTTTTCAGAACCTCGATACCAAAGTTTTGGTTCCTTATAATAGTTTTCAACTTCTTTACTTATCGGCTCTAATAAGAGATTAATGACCACTTCTTTTAAAAACTGTTTTGGTACGGGTATTCTGTTAATTTCCTTCCTTTTCACATCTATAATTTTCCAAAAACCGCCACTCTTTTCAACAGTATAAAGAACATTCGTACCGTCTGCTTTCCAAAGATGAAAATAACCTTTATTTCCCTTAATATATAATCTTGGTTCATCAATCCACTCACCTTCTGTTTGGACTATCCCTAGAAACAGTTGAGTAAGTGGTGTTATCTTATAACCTAATTGATTAAAATCACCAAACGAATAAATTTCATAACCGGTTAAATCTATGTCAAAGCCTTTATTTTTTACAATTGCTTGAGTGGGAATACAGGGTAATAAAAAACTCAGAAAACATATGATGCTAATTATTTTTATTTTCATACAACCAATCACCTCTTTTATTAAAATGCAACAAAAGAGATGATATTATTGATTATTGCACGATTCAACCTATTAAAAGCAAATCATATAATCTCTAAAACCTCTCGTTAACTAGCTCTTTTATCGAGTTTAATTTTGAAGAAAGCTCGATAAACCATTCTTCGTCTCCTGTTAATAATGCAAGGTCTATAAGATAAAGGATTTGCTCCTTATTGATTACCTTTGATTCAGGGAGTTTGTTAACATGTTTACTAAAGAGTAAAATCGCTTCGTTTTTTGTGTACTTGTCGTCGCGTTTCACAATGCTAACTGTAACTACATCTTCCACTTCATCAAGTGATACAATGTAACCAACTATAAATTCGCCCTCATTTGATATTCCACGAACCCAATCTCCTACTTTTAAAACATGATTATTATTTGACAACATACTTTTTCACCTTCTTGTCAATATTTTTTGTAACGATAAACAAGGAATAAAAACGAAATCAAACTGTAATATTTTCCATTACATTTAAATAGTAAGAACTTACGGCTCTATATAACAAGTAAGCCGCTTAACGTTCTTGATTGATAAGATCAACAACTTCTTTCATTGTATAGTTCTTTAAGTATTCACCTAGATGTTCTTCCGCACCTAAGAAAATAGCGAAAAGAACTTTTCGCATGTTTGAACCTACAATACACTGATTATTTGACTCAGGACACTTAGGCTGCAACGCACCTTCAGAGGTTATCTGATATATATGCCAAAGGTTAACTTCACTTAAATCTCGAGCAAAAATAAAACCGCCACCAGTCCCCTCTTTCGATTGTATAAACTTATGTTTTTTTAACAAACTTAGCACTTTGCGAATGCGTACTGGGTGAACACCTGCACTTTCTGAAATAGCGTTACTTGTTGACATCCGGTCTGGCTGTAAAGCTAAATAAGTTAAACTGTGTATGGCCAAGGTAAAGTCGCTGCTCATTATTTTCCTCCTACGATCCAAAAAAATTATTTCTCCTATATTCACATACTGTAGCTATAAACATTACAGATAGATTAGCCAAACATTAAAACATATAAGACCCACTCTTAGCATAAAGAAATAGATTCCATAACTTCATTTAGCTTTTTAAGTTACAATACATTTAAAGACTCCATTGTTTCTTCACTTGTTCTTCTGCCAACTGTTTAATTTTTTTCCACACTGTATCTTTGCTTACAATAACATTTGTTTGATAATTTCTATCGTTATAATTAACTGTAACACATACTTCAATCATCTTCTGCTTCCTCCTTTCAAAAAACTTTTCTTAAAAAATATTACTTGTTAATTAGCCAACTTTTGCAGTTCAATATTTAAAAATGTTCGGACGCTACGTGGTAAAAATTTGCGAATTTCTTCTTCGTTAAAACCAATCTGTAATCTTTTCTCATCCAGCATAATTGGACGACGCAACATTAGCGGATGCTCAATGATTAATGTATAAAATTCATTTAGCGAGAGCTCATCTATATTTATATTTAAGTCTTGAAAAGTTTTGGATCTAGTTGAAATAATTTCAGTAGCTCCCTCTTCCGTTAAACGAAGAATGGATTTAAGTTCATCCACTGTCATAGAGTTGGATACGATATTTTTTTCAGTATAATCAATTTGATTCTCCTCCAGCCATGCTTTTGCTTTTCGGCATGAACTACAGCTTGCTGTTGTATATAAAACCACCATATTTCACTCACTCCTTTAATGTTTTTTATGAAATGCACATTTTAAATATCGGTTACTGAAATGTATTAAAAAAAATTACAGTTTAGAATCAAATTCACGTAATGTTAGTTATTCAGCAATGCTTCATTTATCTCTATTATTCATTTCTTTTAAAATGCTTCTTCTATACATTTGTTGAAACTACATTTTACAGACGATGACAACTCACTTCTAAAAAGCTTACTGTAATTTTAAACCTTACAGTTCAATTAATCAAATGTTAAGTCTTGGAGTAATTAATCATTTTTTTATGTGAATTTCCCCCATAGCGTTATTGAAGACACAAAAATAGGTTGAGGCAATACGTGCCCCAACCTATTTTTTATACCTCTTTATAACTTTTTGCAGTAATAACTGTTTCAAATTCAAAGGTTTCTGGCAGGTGATCAGCATAAGAGTATTCAAAAGTTCGTCCATCCGTTAAATAGGCCACCTGCTCCACTCTCATTAGAAAATCTTGATTTGTTAAGTTCATAAACTGCTTTTCCCTATCATCTGGGCGAATTCCTTTGACCCTAACAACGGATGTTCCCACTTTAAGACCTAGTTTATTTTGAATGTATGAGTAGATCGACTCCTCTAAAACCGAAGCTTCAACACCTGGAATGACCGAAATAGGCATCCATGTATGCTCCATAATCGTTGGGATACTGTGAATGATACGAAGGCGAATGATTTTATATACGAAATCCCCTACTGAAATGCCCAATTTTTCAGCAATGATTTCCTCAGCTCCGACAATCGTAAACTCGATAATTTTACTTTCTACCTCGCTGCCATAAACAGCTTTCGTACCTGTTAAAGTTTGAATCGTTCGTGCCTTTTCCTGTTGACGCCAATCTTGAACGACTGTTCCACTTCCGCGCCGACGGATGATGTATCCGTCTCTCACTAACAGATCCAGCGCTTTTTTTATTGTCAGGACTGAAACGCCAAATTCTTCAGCAAGTATAGGACTACTTGGAATTTTTTCGTTGATTTTATATTCGCCATCTAAAATTTTCTGTTTCATTTTTTGATAAATGCCGAGGTATTTTACTTGTGTTGATCCGCTTGCCATTTCCATACCTCCTTTATGCTGTATTCCCTCTTCTATTCATTCAAATGTAAAGCCTCCAGTTTGTAAACTGAAGGTGATGGCGCAGCGAATCCATTTTCTAAAATTTCAATATTCGTTATTGCTTCTTCGTCTTTCACAAGCTTTGGTGCACCATTTACAATTGTTTCATACGCTGCATCATAGAAACGACCGTAATCACCAAGCGGCGTTTTAATTTGTTTTTCAATCCAATCACCGTTTGCATTGCGATATTTAGCAACCCCATAGTACATCGGCGAATCTTCACCAAATCCTGCACTCTCAGGCATAATACCCGCTTTCAGATCATTTTCCTGCTGGTCTTCACCATATTTAATAAACGATCCATTTGTCCCATGAACGATAAAACGCGGATAATCTTTCACTACAACATGGTTCGTTTTTAGTTTAATTTTCAGCTTATTTCCGTAATGTAGACCAACATCAAAATAGTTATCAACCGCACCTTCCACTTCATTATTACGAATATCGTATGTCACCGTATCTGGACGGCCAAACAGTGCAATCATACGGTCCATCGTATGAATACCTAAACTATAAAATGAGCCTTCTTCTTTTGGAGCTTCATGAATGATTGAACCAGGACGGAAATAATCAATATGTGATTCAATCTCGACAATATCACCAAGGAATCCTTGTTCCACAACTTGCTTCACTGCTAAAAAATCACCATCAAAACGACGGTTTTGGTAAGGCATAACTACTACACCTTTCTCTCGTCCTAAAGCTAACAATTCTTTCGCATGTTCTACTGTATCGCAAAATGGTTTTTCAACGATAACTGACTTTCCCGCAAGTATAACTTTTTTCGCGAATTCATAATGCGTATGTGCTGGCGTACATACCGTCACTACTTGAATTTCTTTATCATTCAACAATTCATCCAAATCAGTAGTAAAGCTAGCACCTTTTTCCTCATATGGAGCTACTAATTCTTCATTTATTTGACGTACAAAAATCGTTTTTATTTTTATATTATTACGTGTGTTTACATAAGGTAAGTGATAGCGGTTAGCTGACTTTCCAAATCCAATAAAGCCCATTGTTAATGTCATGTTCTTCAACTTCCTTGCTCATAAATTTTCGTTTCTATATTTATTATATAGTTTAGTTATAAAAAGTATATAGTTTTGATTTATAAATTATATATTAAATAAAAAATTCAGGTTAAAAAGGAGCATAACAAATATGGCACACACTACTACATCTATGGAAATTTTCGGTTCACCTGAACAAGTATGGCAATTAATTGGAGGATTCAACTCCCTTCCAGACTGGTTACCTTATATACCTAGCAGTAAATTAACTGAAGGCGGTCGTGTACGTCACCTAGCTAATCCAGATGGTGATACGATTATAGAACGTTTAGAAGTATTCAATGATAAGGAACGGTACTACACGTATTCAATCATGAATTCACCATTCCCAGTCACTAATTATGAGTCCACAATCCGGGTTAAAGAAGGTGCTGAAAGTAAAACATCATTAGTAGAGTGGTTTGGTACGTTCACTCCTGTTGAGGTTAGTGATGAAGAGGCAATAAATCTGTTTCATGGTATTTACAGTGATGGACTGAAAGCATTGCAGCAAGCATTTTTAGATTGAACTACTAAAAAACAACGAAAAGCAAAGCGATATCGCTTTGCTTTTTTATAAAATCCCTTTTAACTTTTCACCAATTAACTTCGCTACATACTCATAGCCTTCTATCCCAAAGTGCAAACCATCTTTTTCATCATTTTCTACAAACCTTTTATAATCACGTTCTTGAATCATTTCAGCATACAAATTTAGAAAGTGACTTCCCGTTTCTTTCGCCACTTTCTCTACCACATCTGCATACTGACCGAGCACTTTATTTGTTCTATTGTGCTGTCTTTCCTCATCAACTGGCGCGGGACTGATAAGCAGTACTTTATCTGACGAAATCCGCTTCACAATCTTCTCTAAGTTTTCTTTATATACTTGTAATGATCCTTGTGAAAAAGAAACTGCATCATTCGTGCCAAGAAAAACTGTTACGAAATCTGGTTTATGTGATAATACATCTTCTTCAATTCTATGTAACGCATCGAACGTATTATCACCCGGAACCCCCGCATTTACCACCTTCCAATTCGGAAACATCTCTTGCAAACGCGGTGTTAACCTCGGCGTTCCATCAAAAAACGTTTCATCAGCTGTAATACTATCACCGAAGCATACTAACGTATTCATAAAGTCTAACTCTCCTTTTATGTATGAAATAATTTTCCTTCTACCGCCTTCATATATCTTTCAGCAGAACGTTCCACTGCCTCATTTGCATTTTCTTTTACTACACGATGAAAAGCGTTGTATAAACGATTAAATTGTAACGGCTTTACTCGATTCACCATTTCTTCCACTTTTCTCGCTGGTAATGGAATTAAGTTTGGATAGCTGTACATAAAGCTTACCCATCGCTCATCTGCTACAACTTGAATAATATCGCCTGTTAACAAAATTCCTTTTCCGTCATTACCTTCTTCCCAATGTAAGACAGATCCTCCTTTAAAATGACCACCTAAACGATGAATGACCAATCCATCCGCTAATTGTAAAGACTCACCAGACCAATAAATAATACGACTACTCGGGCGCATCACCCACTCTTTATCATCTTCATGTATGTAAATTGGTACATCAAATGTCTCTGCCCATTCTACTTGCGTTGAATAATAATGAGGATGAGACAATGCAATCGCATCTAATCCGCCAAGCTCTTTTATTTTCGTAATTGTCATTTCATCTAAATAAGTAATGCAGTCCCACAGCAAACGATATGACTCTGTTTTCACTACATATGCCGTTTGACCGATCGCAAACCCTGGTTTTGTCGTAATACTATAAAGCTCGTTTTCCTCTTCGATTATTTCATTTTTATATGTATCACTTGTTTGTAAGCTTTCTAGCGTCGTCCAAGACTGTCCTTTCGGATTCACATATTGCCTTTCTTCATCACAAATATGACAACTCACCGGTTCTTCTACACTCGCTGCATACTGCACACCACACGTTGTACAAACATAATTTTTCATGATCATTTCCCCTATCCCTATATTTTTATTAAGCTGATTTTTTATTTTCAATTAATAAAATGATAATGGAATTACAGTAAATCCTTTTTCTTTTCTGAAACACACTGTACTTGTCGTTCCTCCGTTCAACACTTTTATGCTATTTAGATCATGTGAAATCACTTTCTCCTTAACTAGTTGTGCAGCGATTACTGAAATGTCCATTCCCTCACCCTTTAATACCGAAGATTCCATCAATTTAAAAGACAACTTTACTATTATTTGACAAACACAAAGGAATTCCTTCTAAAAATCTTAATATAACAAAAAACATTTACTTTTATATTTCAAAAATAAGGAAATACTAACAAAAACGTTACATACCTATAGGAGGACAATATGAAACCTGAATTTTTAAAAGCTGTACATGATGCCATTGGAAATGTCGAACACATTCATATAGAAGAAAGCGGTGCTGACAGCTTACTTATCCATCATGATGATGCACAGCAGTTACAACAAGTCGCTAAAACGTTAGAAAACAACAATTTCCGCTCTGCTTTAAGAACAACTGGCGATGCTTCGTATATTGAAGTATTGAACAGATAATGAAAGTCCGGATGTATGCCGGGCTTTCTTTTTTATATTGAAACTTCAAATTCTTTCACATACACCGCTATTCCAGCAATATCAATTTGTAAATTCGCATTCCCTTCATCTTTCGTTACATATACCGTTACACGACCATCTTTATGTATTTCCTGTCCTTGTTCAACAATTAACTCCATTTCATGGTCAAAATCTTTTTCCAAATACATCGCATAATACGCCCCCATTACACCTGAAGCTGTTCCTGTCACTGGATCTTCTATCGTTCCAGCATAAGCCGATGAGAAATGACGTCCATGCATTTGTGCCTGTTCATCATAAGTTTCTAGACAAATTGGGTGAATAGAAGCATTAGGTATTTCTTTTAATACTGATGGAAATGCAGCATTATTAGGGTTCATTCTCTCACACGCATCTAGATTTTTAATCGGTACAATTACAGTCCAATTACCAGTACTTCCATATACAATCGGTAAACTTACATCTAAATCATTTACTTCTAAACCGATACTATGAGCTAATTCTTCTTTTGAACCTGTAAATTCTTTAAACTGAGGTGCTGCCTGCCTCATTTTAATAAAGGTTTCTCCATTTTCATTTACACCTATTTGTATCGGTAAAATCCCAGCCTTCGTTTCAATCGTAAGGTTACTTTTCTCTTCTAATAAACCTTTTTCGCGCAAGGCATATAGCGTCCCTACTGTCCCATGACCACATAAATCCATTTCAAAACCAGGTGTAAAGTAGCGCATTCTTATATCTCCTACTTCTGAGGAAAGAACAAAAGTTGTTTCATTATATCCAACTTTTTCAGCAATAATTTGCATTTCCTCTTCCGTTAATCCATCTGCCTCTAATACAATACCTGCTGGATTCCCCATATTCGGTTTATTCGTAAATGCGTCATAATGAAATACATTTATAGTCTTCATTTTCTTTTCTCCTAACCCTCATTAAAAATTTTATAATAAAGCTCTATCTCCGTTTTCAACGAACAATGATTTCTCCAAAATATCCTCTGCATCTTTTCGTTCGATGTATGCGTGCTTCCGATGTAATAAGTAGCCCCAATTTCCTTTAACATATGCAACGATTGAAGGTGCAACCGAGAAGCAATTCCTTTCCCGCGATAATAAGGCATTACCCCAAAGTAAAATAATCGTCCTTCACTTTCTGTTCCAGTTTCTATATGGGGTATAGACATACCAATCGGCTCATTTTTATCATAAAAAACAATACATGACTTTTCCCAGCCCTTACCTAACTCTGTTTGCACTGAATAAAAATGCTCATCGATAGTTAAAATTGAAGTTTGATTCCCTGAACCCGACATACATTGTTCCCAAATATATTTAAAATCTTTTTCCGATAACGTTCCTTCTGCTATTGATCGATATGTATATTGTCTTTCAAGCTCTTCTACATTGTTCAATTCTCTACATACTTCTATCTTTGCGGCATACAAAGAAAAACCGGCATCAAGTAACACTTTTGCGCTTGAGTTATAACTACTAAACCTTTTGTTTAATACAATACTCGCTCTTTTTAACTCCCAATTAAAACAAACCTCTTCAAATCTACTTATCTTTTCTTTATATGTTTGTACGTTATACAAAACGTCTTCTTCGATCTCTTCAATCGTTACTGCATTTGGTAAGCCATTTAATACTTTTTTAGAAGGGCCAAACAGATTCTGAATGATTGCAAGATCGTATATCACCACTTTAATTCACCTACACCCGGCTCAATAAACTTCCCTGAAACATCCTCATTTGAATCTATTACCCAATCATATATATTTTGCGCTCCTTCAGCCGGAGTCATATTCGCATCAAAAGCACCAATGTCAGTCTTTAATTTTCCAGGGTGAATGGCAGTTACACGAATTCCTTTATCTTCAAATTCTTGTTGCAGACAAAGCGTTAACATATTTTGTGCAGCTTTAGCAATTCGATAGGAATAGGAAAACTGACCTTGCGAAAACTCTTTGTTCGCCATTTTATGTAATGAACCTAATCGAGAGGACACATTTATTATTCTCGGATGATCCGATTTCTCTAAAGCTACATATGTACCTTTTACAGCTCGAATTACACCTAAACAATGAATATTAAATACATCCGTTAACTCTTCTGAATTCGTATGTAAAACTTCAGTCTCCTTTCCAGTAATGCCAGCGTTATTTATAACTAGATCCAAATACCCTGTATATTCCGCAAGCTGGTTCTTAATTTGCTCCGTACTCTCATCAAGTGATAAGTCTGCCAATATAGGAAAACATCTACAACTAAACATTTGCTTCAATTGTGTTACCGCAACCTCAGTTCTAACTAACGGATAAACAATATGCCCATTTTCATGAAATACTTTTACCAACTGTAATCCTAATCCACGATTTCCACCTGTAATAAACACTCTCATATATTCATCTCCTTATTTTTAAAATAAATAAGAAAATCCATCCACTTACCATTCTCTAAAGAAAATGCCTCTCTCTTGCATTCAAAAGAAAAACCTGCTCTTTCCGCGAGACGGATGGATGGCTCATTATCAACATGTATATGTAATTCAATTCTATGAAAACGAAGGTTATTAAAAAATAACGATAACGCAGCTTTCACACTTTCAATACCATATCCATTTTTCCAGTATTGATTATGTATGGAATACCCCATCATCGCCCATTGATAGTCCATACGTAAAATTTTTATCAGCTCTAGCTTTCCAATATTAGCCCCGTCTTCTTTACGAAAAATACCTAATACATACATCTCATCTCGATGTGCTGCTTCATCAAAACCTCTTATCCATTCCGTAAACCATTCTTTCGTTGATGATGCCATAACTTGATAGCCATCGTCATATTTATACTGCGATGGTAACCTCTTATGAAATCCATCGAACCAATTTTCATAATCATCATTTTGGAACGGACGAATCATAAGTCTCTCTGTCTCTACCTGTAATAGCGGAAGCTTCATTTACATCTCTTCCCTTAATTAATATTTGAATTTTCTTTATTATCTTACACAAAATACAAAATCTAGTAAATTATTATGTTCTTGATAAACAAAAAATCCAGTTATGCTTTATACATAACTGGATTCCTCATCACCTAATCATTTTTTATTTTACAAGTACACCTTCTCTTAATTCCCTCTTCAACACTTTCCCTAAAGCATTTTTCGGTAATTTGTCCATAAATACAACTTCTGGTATTTTATAACTTGCCAGTTTTTCTTTACAATGCTGTATAATTTCTTCTTCCGTTAAAGATGTTTGCATATCTTTTACAATATACGCCGTTGGAACCTCTCCCCAAAAATCATCTGGAACCCCAACTACTGCAACTTCTAAAACACCATGTATTTCATGAATAACATCTTCTACTTGATCTGGATATACGTTATCACCACCGCGTATGATAACGTCTTTATATCTTCCCATAATATGCAGGAATCCATCGTCATCTATCATGCCAGCATCGCCCATGTTAAACCAATTATCTTTTACTACTTTCTTTGTCGCCTTTTCATTATTCCAATACCCTTTAAACATATATGGACTCCTTACATGAATCTCCCCAACTTCATTTGTTGTTAGTTCATGTCCTGTTTCTGGATGAACAATTTTCACCTCTACATGTTTCAAGGTTTTCCCTACAGAAGACATCTTTTCTTTTCCCATCATTGGATGCCATGAAGTTACAACCCAACCTTCTGTACTACCATAGCCTTGCACCATATATATTCCTTTTTCCATATATTTTTGGATGAGTGTTTCTGGCACTTTTGTTCCACCGCTTTGTGCTACTTTAAAAGTTGAAATGTTACGTTCCTTTTTATTTAGTTCATCAAGCATATAGCTATAAACAGCTGGGAATGCAAGCATCGTCGTAATTTTCTCTTCTTCAATCTTATCCCAAATAAGAGTAGGATTCGAATCAGCTAAGAAAATCATCGTAACACCGTGATAAATGCAATTTAAAATAGAAAGCACGCCACTCATATGGAACAATGGATGCACGGATAAAAAGCGTTCTCCTGCCGGAATTTCTCTTTGTCCTGCAATCTCTGCAAAATAATGATGTAAGTTTTTATGTCCAATTACACATGCTTTTGCTTGTCCAGTCGTTCCTGAAGTAAATAAGTAAATGGCATCATCATCTTCATGAACTTCTACGTTCGGCTCTGTACTTGGCTGTTCTTGTAATGTTAATTCAAATGAACCAAAGCCTTCTTTTGTCGTTTGAATTACATAAGGAATTTCTTTAACAGCATCAATCTTTAAAGCTTCATGGAACTCTTCATCAATAACTAACACTTTTAATTTTGCTTCTTTTACAATCGTTTCTAATTCATACGCAGTAAGCTGATGATTTAGTGGAATACATACCGCTCCGATTTTTAAACTTGCCATCATAACGCTTGGAAATGGATGATTATTTTTGCATAGTATTCCAATACGATCTCCTCTTTGTACACCGCTCTGTAACAAATAATGTGCAAGCTGATTTACTCGTTCATTATACTGCTGAAACGAATACCTTTTCCCTCCCCCTACAAACGCTTCCAAATTTGGTGATTGCATTGCTCTTTTTTGTAATAATTTTTGCATCGTTCTCAAGTAAAACTCCCCTTTATATATGTTAGGTTTTTTATTTTACCAGATTAATTATTAATTTACTAAAGATTACACTTAGTGAATATAAATTTTATAAAAATAGCCATCTACTTAACAAGTAAATGGCTATCCCCTCTTATATATTAGAATACTCCTTATTCATCACATATCGTACATACTCCGGTGCGCTTTTATCAATCTCTTCATCACTTAATTTATATTCAGCACCGTATAAATAAAACGAAGGTATAAATTTCATATCTGTATATAAGCATGTAGCTTGAAATGGTTTTGTTAACTCATCCATCGTGATCCCACTATTTTCATAGTCTTTTTCTAATCCACCTATCGAAATAGCTACACCAAATTCTTTCCCCTTCACTTTATCTCCTTTTGATCCGTAAGCAAATCCATATGTTAATACATCGTCAAACCATTTTTTTAATAATGGTGGTGAGCTGTACCAGTATAGCGGAAATTGAAATATATATCGGTCGTGTTCTACTAACAGCTTTTGTTCCTCTTCCACATTAAACTCCCAATTCGGTGCCGCTTTATATAATTCATGCACCGTAATTTCATCCGAATATTTCTCAAGTTCTTCAATCCATCTTTTATTAATTTTTGATTTTTCAATATCAGGATGTGCTACAATTACAAGTGTTTTCATCATCTTCCATCCCCTTTATAAATTATTCAACCCTTTACGTATTAGTATGAATGAGTCACATATAATTGAAAAGTACGTACTTTAAAGTGCTATAGGAACCTTAAAGTACCTGTGGAGGTGTTATATGAATCAAAATGATGACTGCCCAATTGCAACGACACTCGATGTAATCGGCGGAAAATGGAAAGTTCATATTTTATGTGTTTTAATGGATGGAAAAATGCGCACAAATGAAATCCGGCGAGAAATCCCAAACATTACGCAAAAAGTTCTGACTCAACAACTTCGGCAACTTGAAGCTGATGGGATTATCCATCGTACTGTATATCAAGAAGTACCACCAAAGGTTGAGTACACAATAAGCGAATACGGGAAGTCTTTAATGCAAATTATGAATGAACTATTTGAGTGGGGAAAAGATCATCAAATGAAAAGATTACATGACTAAAAAACCTACCAACTTCTTTACATACTGGTGGGAACGGCACATCACTATCAAGCTAACAAAAAGACCTTAATAAAAAACTTTCATGTTTATAGTCCATTTAAGAATTAGCTTGATAGTGATACGGCAAGACCCAAATAAAGAAGTATATGAAACAAATTAACAACAACGCACGGCTGATGTTAATAAGAAAATTATAGTCGCTGAATGTCTTTCTTACTTCATTTTGAAGTTTAAACAATTATCCATTAAGCCAAGCTTAATAATATCGCTTTTGTACGATTATCCGTTACTTCATAATAAATTTCTAACCCTTTTCGAGTACCTGTAACGACTTTAGTAGCTTTTAGTTTAGATAAATGTTGACTAATTGTACTTTGAGGCATTTGTAACATTTCATACATTGTCGTTACGTTAATAGGACCTTTTGCAACCATTATTTTTACTAATGATAAACGGACAGGATGTGCTAATACCTTCAATACTTCAGTGATTTCTTCATACATTTCTTTCATATTTTTTCTCCCCTTTTATATAAATATTAATGATATCCATATATATAATTCGAAAGGATATACGATTTTATGTCCGTCATTTTAAAAAAAATAAAAAATCTTTTCAGATGGAAAGAATCCCCCACTGATTATTAGTTGAACCAATCGGGCTTTTATGGGCAGTTGATCCCCATCTTACTTCTTTACTTTCGCTGAATTTTGAGGTAGGGGTCTTACTGCCCATTAAAGCGGGATACATTTTTCTTTCACTCGATATTATGTGGTAGGAATTTTCCTTATTGCGATCCTCTTCCATTGTTTTCTTGCTTATGTCCACTATTCCCTTGAGAATCTCTTCCATTATTCTCTTGCTGGTGCCCATTATTCCCTTGCGAGCCTCTTCCATTGTTTCCTTCCTGATTCCCATTATTTCCTTGGGACCCTCTTCCGTTGTTTCCTTGCTGATTCCCATTATTTCCTTGGGAACCTCTTCCATTGTTTCCTTCCTGATTCCCATTATTTCCTTGGGAACCTCTTCCATTGTTTCCTTTCTGATTCCCATTATTCCCTTGCGATCCTCTTCCGTTGTTCTCTTGCTGGTGCCCATTATTTCCTTGCGATCCTCTTCCGTTGTTCTCTTGCTGATTCCCATTATTCCCTTGCGATCCTCTTCCGTTGTTCTCTTGCTGGTGCCCATTATTTCCTTGGGACCCTCTTCCATTGTTTCCTTCCTGATTCCCATTATTTCCTTGGGACCCTCTTCCGTTGTTCTCTTGCTGGTGCCCATTATTCCCTTGCGATCCTCTTCCGTTGTTCTCTTGCTGGTGCCCATTATTTCCTTGGGACCCTCTTCCGTTGTTTCCTTGCTGCAATTCTCTTCCGTTGTTCTCCTGTTGATTTCTATTATTTTCTTTTATTTGCTTCGGTTGTTGTGCCTTAGATTGCTGTTGTTCTATATACTCTCCCCTCTCGTTGCTTTCTTCTTTTACAGGAGATGCGTCCGATGATACATCAGAAGATGACTTTTGCTGTTCTTGATAAGACGGCGGTGCAGGTGGGGTAAGCAACTTTTTCTTCTCATTTTCTTGTTTTATATAAACACCCGTTCCAACTCCTGCTTTCTTGGCATCCTCCCGTATTTGCATCGTACTGCTTTGATATTCGACTGTAATATGTTTGAACTCATATTCTTTCTTTAATTCCAGCATAGCCTTTTCCAACTGTGGTTCTAACGACTTGTCCTTTGCAATAGCTGTTAGCATAACTTGCTTATCATTCGTTAAATATTTATCCTCTTGACTTTGCTTTATAATAGTGCGTATCACATCTTGCAGATGCTTATTTTCCCACCGTTTCATTTCTTTTAAAATACGCCTTCCGTCATCATTACAAGCCCGCAAATCTATAACACGAAGATCCTTCGTAACGCTCGCCTCTAAACTTGGATTTATATCAACTGAGACGTAAGCAAACACCTTTTCTTCTGGTTGATTGTAGAAAAATAACAGCCCACATAGAAAACAAGCAGCAAGTAATGATGCCGGCTTTAAGAAATAAGGGATTGAAAAACGAGATGCTCTTTGTTCTTGTTCTTCAAACGAGATTTCCTCTCCAATCATGCAAGAATCCCCTTTTCTTTTACACGTAATAAACTCTCCATTTGGTGTTAAAACAACTACGCTATGCTTTTTTATATCCATCACAATTCCTTTATTCATCATGCTTTTCTCCTCTTATGTAATCAAGAATATATGTATAGTTGTTTGCAAAAATAATACACATTGCAATAATGTATTTTCTATGTCTTTCCAACGTTTTACGACTTACCCTCACACGTGGTTCAATACGTTTAAGCGGTAACTTTTTCTTTCGGAACAGCTCCTCCATCATTTCCTCTTCCTTTATAATCATCTTTACAATTTCTATTAAGTGCTCTCGGGTGTCACGATGCTTAGGAGATTCTTTCGCAAGCTCTGAAAATGTGATTTTAAACTCAGCTAACACACTTTGAAAATGAAGAATTTCCTCCTTACGGTTACTATTGTCCATCTCTTTCATATACTCCGTAAGCGATACTTGCATTTCTAACATTTCCTCTTGCTCATCTTCTTTTAAAAAGACACGGTTATGCTTAGACTCCTTGCGTATATAGTCAATTACATCTCTTTTTATAAGAAGATCAGCAAACGCTAGAAAAGATTTCCCTTTTTTATATGAATACTGTTCAATTGCTTCGTTAAACGCAAACAATCCAATACTATATTCATCATCCTGTTCTGTAATATATCGGCGGCAAACAGACGAAATTGATTTTCTAATAAACGGCTGATACTGAACGATAAAGGCTTCCTTATCTTCTCCGTTGTTTTGGATGTTACATACGATATCTTCTATTTTCGGTTTTCTTAAGATCTTCATTACTAAACTTAACACTGGTGATCTCTCAGCCTCCCTCTGCTTTAAATAGAAAAATGGTCACTAAACAAGCGACCATTTAACCACATTTTGGTAGTACTTTTCTTTGGTCTTTTCTTCTTGCTGTTAGTTTTATTTTTCAAGTCTAACTTTTCCCAACGTTTTCTCTCGGTACTAAAGTTAATCCTATATTTTAAGGTACTTTCTTATTTTCTACCGTTCGTTTTGCTTATTCTTTTTCTATTTTATCGGCAATCCTTAAATAACTCTTCTCTATATAATTAGTAATTTCATCCTTTTATTTTAGATGCTCAACTTAATCTAGTAATTTTTATTAATACTTCAATATTCTTTCATAATCATTTTTCTTCTATCTTATTTTTCCACTATATATATTCGGAGGAAAACATCGTTTTATGGGGGTCAAAAAATATTTTTATAAAAAATACATATTTATTTCAAAAATAAAAACCATTGATTTGAAAAAGGACCAATCAATGGTTTTATTATCATATCTATTAAATTAAGTTGTGCTCTCATTATATATTAGAAAATCAGCTATTTTCACTATTTCCTACCGATTTTCTCAAGCGTTACCTTTCTTGATTATCATAATATGTCTTATCTGCATATTTTCTATCATTTCCTTTTAGATAAGCTAAGATTACTTTTGGATTTTTAAGTAAAGCCCAGTCTCCATATGTATCAAATCTCCTGCATGAAGTTATCATTCCATTTTTAATGGTACCGAATTTCTTATTATTTCGCTTTCCCCATTCTTTTAACCGTTTCGCGAAATCTGCATCTTCTGCCATCAGCATGTTTTCATTAAATCCGTTAATTGCCATGAAATCTTTTTTATAGCACCAAAAAATCCCTACAGATATAGCTCCGTATTTAAAAAGTAAGGGGATTATTATTAACATTGCGGACAGAAATATTCCTAAAGATATTCTTTCGAACTTCCCATTTACCCCACCACCAATGTATTTACCTGAAGCTAAATATGTATCTACATTAGACAACATAGACTCTGTCATTATGGTATCAGCGTCTATAGTAACGATTATTTCTCCACTAGCTATTTTCGCCCCTGCATTTCGAATTTTAGATAAGTTTTTATCATTATTTTTTAATGTAATACAATGATAAGATTTTGCTATTTCCTCTGTTTTATCGGTGCAACGATTTAAAACAACTATAACTTCCGTTTGCTCTTTATATGCCTCTGATGCATTTACAATGGAATCTAAACATTTTCCAATGTACTTTTCTTCATTATGTGCAGGAATTATAATAGAAAATTTCACATCTTTTTTCAAATTGCCTCCTGAAGGTTCGTTTGTCTCAGTCATAATATCCCCCTTATTTCATAAGATAAATATCTGTTATACATAACGTATATTAAAATTTATTAAGTTATATTATTAAAAAAGTAATTAAAACAATATGGACATCAAAAAGGCCAACAATGCAAAATTGTTAGCCTCTACTTTTCATATTCGTACCCTTTACTTCCTAACAACTGGAATCCACATTTCACCAAACACTAAACCATTTCTTCTTCCCATCTCAACCGTTGTATTTGGCCCACCAACATAGGCAAAATCTTTTGCATCTGGTAAAGCTTGACCAAAAGCGATGCCAGTCAGCTTATTGCTTAGCTCTTCAGCCGTTTTGTCTTCACCTTTCACCACTAAGTATTCTCCCTTAGGAAACTGGATCACTCTAGACTCTTCTTCTATTTGTGCTTCTGTCATAACGCCAGCATAATACATCATCTTATTATTCACTGCTTCGCTCACAGAAAAAATGTATTCATTTGTAGCTAAAGCTTTTAAAGTATCCAGTCTTCCATCTTCTTTAACGGCCGACCAAAAGTCTTCCTTTTCTTTATTTATTCCCACAAAGTCTGTATAGTCACTTTTAATTTCAGTTCCAATACCTAGCACAATAAAGCTATCTTTTTCTTCAATCGTATAATTTTTCATATTCAAAACCTTCCTCTTTTTTTATTAATCAAACGATTTATCTTTTCATCTGATACGTTTATAATACCTTTAAACCATGTCAAAAAATGATACTGTTTAGGAGACCAAAATGAAAAAAGTTGAACGGATTAATACAATTATGCGGTATATCAACAACCGCTCCCACTTTACAATTTCAGAAATCATACGAGAATTTAATATATCACGATCAACAGCTATTAGAGACATTAGAGAAATAGAAGCTATGGGGATGCCACTTGTCGCTGAAGTTGGGAGATCTGGTGGATATTTTGTCATGCATAATTCTATCCTACCCGTTGTTCGCTTTACTGATAACGAAGTGAAAGCTCTTTTTATTGCCTTTATGGCTACAAGAAATCAACAACTCCCTTATCTAAAGAGTCGGCAATCTTTAGCGGAAAAGCTACTAGGACTCATTTCAGAAACCCAGCAAGATGACCTTGTTCTTTTAAATCAACTTTTGCTTTTTGAAGGGACTAATCCTCATAACCCTGATCTACTTGAGCTTTCTGACCTTCCTCACCCTATGTTAGAAAAACTCATTCAAATCCTTCTTTTGGATAGATATTTATTGATTACTGTCAAAGAAGAAATCAAGTCTTATCCAATTTACCTATTACACCTTTATAAAGAAAAAAGCTATTGGATGATTGAAGGATTTGACTTAAAAGAAGAAAAGAAGCTGATGTTTCCTGTCGATGACCTCATCAATATCGAACCGTACACGCCCAAAAAGAGGTTACATAAGAAACAGATTTTAGAAAGACTGAGTAAGAAGGACGAAGCAATTAACCTTGTATTTGAACTTGGTCCGAAAGCAATTGCACAGTTCAAAAAGTACCACCCTTTCAAAGTTTCAATATCTTATACAAACCCTTACCAATCTACAGCTATTTTAAAAACATTTATCGATGTTCACAATTCCGATGAAGTGACAGAGATGACAAATTGGCTGCTTTTCCTAGGTAAAGATATTACAATTAGGGAAATGCCTGAAGAAGTATTAAAAGATTTACAAGAGCGGTTATGCTTATACACTCCACAAGAAGTGACTAGTTAAACCTCAAAATATTGAGTTTAACTAGTCACTTCTTAACGAGGCGTCTATGAATAATACAACAAAAAAGGTATGAACTAGCTTTTAGTTCACACCTTTTTATATTAGAGTTTACTATACATACATTAAATTGCTTGTTTAAGATTTGAATGTGGATTTGGTCCATACTTATTCTCACCTTCATCACTTTCAATGATACAAAACACAAGTAGAACCGCTCCTCCAAATGGCACCAAATTTAATAGCTGCCACCATCCTGTTTTTCCACTATCATGTAATCGGCGAGCCTCCACCGCCAGAGTAGGAACGATGAAAATTGCTATATATAACAAGGTAATGTTGGCTCTTAAGTAAAAAGCAGACGAAGAATAAGAGGCCAAATATATTAATGACCAAAACGTAATCTTATTAAATAAAGTAAAAATCCAGTATTCTTTTCTCGTAGCTCTCCCACTAAATTTCGCATAGTTTTTGAGAGTATATAAATACCATCTCATTTGAACCTCTCCCTTTTCTATCCCCTAAACAACGAAGTTATACATTATATACCTTATAAGTATAAATATAACATCTTTAAGTTCTATTTTTATATAGAATATTCTGTTTCTTTTCAAGTTATTTTTGTGAAGCGTTACATACCATACTTCAAAGCATGTGTATTCGATGTATTATTCTCCTATTTACTTTAAAACTACTACAATTAAGCGAAGTATAAATGTATGATTAAAGCACGGAAAATCTTCCCGTGCTTTTTCAAAAATATATATGATTTCGGACTATTTATTTCACTTACCCTAACTGACGTTTAAATGCTTTACTAGCGAAAAAGTAAGAGATAATCATTATACCTATGCACCAAGTGAGCGCAATCCAAATATCGTTACCAACAGTTCCTTCATATAATAGAGCACGAATCGCATTCACAATTGAAGTGACAGGCTGGTTTTCAGCAAATGCACGAACAATTTTTGGCATCGTTTCGGTAGGTACGAAGGCCGAACTAATAAATGGAAGAAAAACGAGTGGGTACGAATATGCTGTCGCCCCTTCCATAGACTTCGCTTTCAGCCCTGGAATGATAGCTAGCCATGTGAGCGATAACGTAAACATTCCTAGTATCCCAGCTACTGCAAGCCAATCTAGCATATTCGCACTGGAACGAAAGCCCATTAAGAGTGCAACAAGAATAACCACCACGATAGTAAGTACATTAGCAACAAGAGAGGTTAATACGTGAGCCCACAATATCGATGAGCGCTTAATAGGCATCGTAATGAAACGTGCCATTAGCCCACTCTTTACATCCGTAAATAGTCGCACGGAAGTGTAAGCTACACCGGATGCGATAGCCATTAGCAAAATTCCCGGCAATAAATAATTTACGTAGTTTTCCGTTCCTGTTTGTATTGCGCCGCCAAACACGTAGACAAATAATAGCATCATCATAATCGGTGTAATCGCTACCGTAATAATTGTATCCGGACTACGCATAATGTTACGCATTAAACGACCTAGTAATACCCCTGTTTTGCTTTTCATTTACATCTTCTCCTTTTTACCGATAATAGCAAGAAAAATCTCTTCCAATGTCGGCTGCTTCTCGATATACTCCACTTTAGCTGGTGGGAACATCTCTTTCAGTTCAATAAGAGTACCTGTCGTAATAATTTTTCCGCCATGTAAAATAGCGATACGGTCCGCCAGTTGTTCTGCTTCCTCCAAGTACTGAGTCGTAAGCAAAATCGTTGTGCCGCTACCAGCAAGTTCCTTCACTGTATCCCAAACTTCAATCCGCGCTTCAGGATCAAGCCCTGTCGTCGGTTCGTCAAGAAAAATAACTGCTGGCGCCCCAATCAAACTCATGGCGATATCAAGCCGGCGCTTCATCCCTCCTGAATATTGCTCTGCCCTCTGATTAGCTGCACCAGTCAAGCTAAATCTCTCAAGCAAATTGTCAGCGACTTGTGTAGGATTGGAAACTCCGCGTAACTTAGCAACCATTATCAAGTTTTCTCTCCCAGTGAGCATACCGTCTAAAGCTGCGAACTGCCCTGTCAAGCTGATGCTTTGGCGAACATAATCTGGTTGGCGCTTGATATCAAATCCGCAAATACTTACTTCGCCACCATCTTGCTTCAGTAGCGTCGAAAGGATGTTAACCGTTGTCGTCTTTCCAGCTCCATTTGAGCCTAGCAGCGCGAAAATTTCTCCACGCTGCACCTCAAAATCTACTCCCTTTAAGACTTCTTTATCTCTAAAAGCTTTTTTTAACCCTTTTACAGAAATCGCTGCATCGCTCATACTTTTTCCCCCTTACAAAAATAGATTACCTATACCCTCTATTTAGTATCACTGATATTCTGTACTACTTAGTACCGAGTTGAAAATATAACTGAATAGCGATGGCGGTAGTTCACATTTATGACCAGCTAATCAGTCGGTATTACGTATTGCATTTATTTTTTTCTCAATTTCTTCATAATACTTTCATTCAAATCTTCACGATATTTTGAGACATACGTTTTAGCGTTTGCCACTAGTTCGTCAGCAAAGGATGCCACATCTTCCCCAGTAATATCTAGCACTTGTCTGCCTTCCGCTGCACCAGCTTCAAACAAATCGATTAATTCATACTGTATGTGCAGCATATCCATCCCGTTACCGGCTGAAAAATTCCACATGTAGTTTTGAATTTTCTTAAACACAAACTGATAGTCCTCTGGCAATGCTGCAACACGTGCCATCATCATTTTGTACTCTTTTTTATCACCAATTAATTTTTTGAACATTTCCAACATCTTATTTTCCTCCTTTTTTATAAAGCAGACAAGAAACTCTCCAAATATGAGCCGGAACATTTTATATTATGAAGCTAGTTTGACTTCAAGACGTTAATTTTTGACGATACAAAATCCCATTTTTTCCAAAACAATTCAAGTTCCTGACGTCCAGCTTCATTTAATGAATAAAACTTACGAGGTGGTCCCATATCTGATGGTTTCTTTTCAATATTCACAAGCTTTTTCTTCTCTAATCGTACGAGGATGGTATAGACCGTTCCTTCCACGACTTCAGTAAACCCAAGATCATTCAGGTGGCGAGTAATCTCATAACCATACGTTTCACGGCGGCTAATGATTTCCAGCACACACCCTTCCAGTGAACCTTTCAGCATTTCAGTTAAATTTTCCATGTTCTGATCCTCCTTTACCCCCTATTCTGTCTGACTTATATTCAGTATTACAGAGTACTAAGGCGAATTTTTTACTGAGTAGCTTTTTTGAATTCATACTATTCAGTATCACTTATTACATCTACATTGTATGACTAAGTAGCAATAGATGTCAACTAATTTTCAAATTTTTTCTGAAATCCGCAATTACCTATTGTCTACTGAAAATATTTTGAGAAACAACACTACTCAGTATTGCTTATTACAAGTATATTGTATGACTAGGTAGCGATGAATGTCAACTCGATTTTTATATTTTTTCTAAAATCAACTATTTCAGAATGCGTATAAATATTAATTCCTTTTCCTTCCGTTTGCTTTAATAGTTCTTCTAACGCAAATAAATTATGGCCTGTAACTACAATAGCTTTACCTTCTACATGGTTTTGTGTAATTTGAACAGGCTCTGGCACACCAAAATGATTCGTATGTGCCTCATCTAGCAACTCCATTACTCGTAAAGCCGATTTCCCAACTTTCATAGCCATATCAATATGTTCTTGTTTGTTAAAGTTAGAATTGGTTAATGTCATATACAGTGCTTCTTGCGTCGTAGCATCTACAAATGCATCCGTATATCCTAGCTGAGCAGCATGCGTACGATAAGCAGCAATTCCTTTTAATCCAAACAAAATCGTATCTTGCAAACTTGCAATTGTTTCATTTTTACCGCAAACACCTATTACTTTACATCCGCCTGTTGGCGTTTGTTCACATTGATAACAAAACATTATCATCCCACCCTCTCCCAATCATTCATTACACCCTAAGCATAATATCCATTGAAAAAAAGTGATGTGATATCAATCACAATAATATATAAAGATTTGTGACAGTTCATATTGTTGACATAATATTTTTACTATATCCTGGCATTCATACTTGCACATGATTTATTTGCATCATATATCGGTACACTTTTAAGGAATACAAATATCATATCCACCTAACATTTCACAAAATTTTCCTTACTGATGGTACAATTAACGTTATGGAGGGATAATATGATAGTTTACTACGGAACACTGTTTCTTATACTCGGTATTGCAGTATTTCTGTTTATTATGGCTGGGTCACGAAAAATTAGAAATAAAAATCTTTCATTCATATTGATCGCTTTAGGGATAAATATACTTGTAAGCCCAATGGCACTTTTTATAGGTGGGATGGCAACGGATTCTCCATATAGTACTGCACTTGATTTTTGGAAAGGATTTTTCTTTATTCAAGGAATACCTCTTTTCTTACTACTTATAGCTTTCGTTTGGTGGCTTATTCGCCCGCCAAAAGTAATAGCTCCAACGAGTATTGAAAAAGACCTTGAACAAAATAGTAAAAGCACTCAGAAAAAAAGGACACGAGGTCGTCCAATTACTGCCTTACGTATTGTAATTCCAATTATTTTAGTAGTAGGCTGTTTGTCTTACACTTTGTATTTACAGGACATTACACTTAAAAAAAGTCATTCTCCAAATAATAAAAATACGATTAAAGTAGTGAAAATAGATTCAGACTCTTCTCATGGTTCCTCTCCCGTCAGAATTAAATACGGCTTATGGGAACATTTTGACATAAGTATTGCAAATGAGGGAGAACGCCTCGATTCCTCAAACGTTTTCGTAGATTGGAAAAACGATTATGAAGCAACGATAACACTACGAGGAAAAGAATCCGTACCTGAAGTTGTGGAATTTAACATATCAAATAAATCCAATGGTCCTGTTTTTAAGAAGGTACAAAAAGTGGTCAGTTCCTTTACCTTTCAAAAAAGTGAATCTCCAAATCTCATAAATATTATCGAGCTTAGAGAAACAATAAAATCAAAAGGACCAAGTCCCAGCTCAACTGTAAGAATCTATTATGGGAAAAGAGGTAGCATTTTAGAAAAATATAAAGAGGTCACTCTTAAGGAAATGTATACGACAGACAACTTCAATATCAATTGGAGAAACGATGAACAAGTACAGGTAGAAGTAATAGAGGAAAATGTAGTAACATCTAGCATCGTGATTGATTTATCAAAATGAATCTATTTTTCACATATTATAACTGCGTTCTATCCAGCACACGAGAGATACATAGCATTTATAAATGAATAGATTTACAGACATGATGAACCGTCCTTTTCTTTACAATACATTTACATTATCTTAACATTGTTTACATTATTTATATGATATATTTATATAGAATCTACTTAATAAATTTCATGTACATTGTTATCTTTATAATCTCTGATTTAATTGATAAGAGATTATGTTATATTTTTTATACCAGGGGTGAATGAGGATGACTGAAACTTTAAAAACACTTATTATGCTTGATGCTACTTACGTTGTTATCGCAATTATGACGGTACTGGTATTTGTATACTTGGAATTAAAATCTCAGTAACGTATGCGGACTTCGCATTTAAATATAGTTAGAAGAAAGCGAGGAGAAAATTGTTTCTCCTCGCTTTTTTTATTTCAACAAATCCAATGTATGTAAAAGTAATCCTCTATCCCCTACTTCTCCATGACCAGGCACTACTAAATTTATATTTCCATATTGCTTCAGCACATTTTCAATCGATGTGGACCATTCATTTACATAAGCATCAGCAACATTTCCTAAATCTTTCGAGGACGCAGACTTAACTAAACAGCCTCCAGCTAAAATTTGATATTGTGGCAACCAAACAACAATATTATCTTCTGTATGTCCCTTCCCTGGATAAAATGTTTCTACTTTCATATTTCCAAACTTCAAATTTGTAACGCTTTGTAAGTCTCCAAGTGGTTCTTCATATCCATTTTTCTTTGCTAATTCCGCAGTTAACGCTGTACTATGCGCTTTAATGCCTCTTTCTTTCAATGTTTTCATTCCACCAATTCGATCAGCGTGTGCATGTGTAATAATGACATCTGTTACGCGCTTCTTAAATTTCTTTTCTACCATCTCTATTAATTCCTTCGTTAACTTATCATCCCAAGAAGAATCGACAAGTACTAACCCTTTAGAAGTAATAAGGACTAAACCGTTCGAAGGAACTGCTTCTCCGCTAAAATAACCTAACTCCGTATGAACCCATACATTTTTGTTTAACTGAGAAATCGAAATAGTTCCTGCCTCATTTTTTATTACTTTATGCTCTACCGTTCGTTCTGCTTGTACAGAAGAAATTGTACTAACAAATGGAGTTATTCCTAGTAAACTAACACATACCCCTAATTTTAATAATGTATTTTTCATTTTCTCCACCCTTTCTTTCAAACAAAATAGTTATTACCTATAATAGACAATTCATCTTCAGTGTTTGTTCCATCTTTTCTTACATATTTTTTTCATACCATTAATAAAAAGCGCACAAAATTTTGTACGCTTTTTAACTTCCCTTTTACCATTCACGTTTTTTATTAATCATCATTTTTTCTTCAAATGCCTTCTCCAAATCAATTTCTAACTTGTTTGCTAAATCACATATATTCCAAATGACATCAAACATTTCTAAACCGATTTCTCTTTTTGCATCTTGTATTTTATCGCGCTTTAATATAACTTCCGCTAATTCCCCTAATTCCGCCATTGTATACATTGTACGCTCTTCAATTGTTGTATCTTGAAATCCTTTTTCTTCACTGAAATTTGATACATATCTCTGGAATTCCACAATATTCATACTTAATCCCCCTTCATGATACATACTCCATTTTCTATTACACTTATATTTTGTTAAATTATAACATTCATACTATAATTGATTTATAGCCCTTTAACGGAGGTGTTCTCAATGACTCTCTTCGCTTCCCCATCATTATTCATACTAGCAATCATTTCATTTGCACTAGCTTATTTCATCGGAGTAAAACAATACACTTGGCTCTTATCAGGATTCAATGAACGCCGTGTACCAGAAAAAGATAAGTTATCAAAAATAGTTGGTCTTTATAATTTAACTGCTGGTGTTATTGCCACAATTGGTAGCGTCTTCCTTACTCCTAATGTAAAAATCTTATTTCCTATCATTATAATTGGACACTTTATAATCGCTGCTTATGTAAATACACGCATGGTGCAGTGAAAAAAGATCACCCACACGGATGATCTTCTTATAATTTATCAACATATTGCTTCGCTTCTAGTAAAGAAAAACCAAAAGCTTCTCTTACTCTCTTAACTGCTGTAACTGTTTTTCCTTCTTCCATAAGCTGCCGCAACTCTTTATTAATTTCCGGTTCTCTATCTACAATTCCCATTTCTTTCGTAATTAGCTGTAACCTATCTTCCATTCGCTTTAAACGCGCATCCGTTTTCTTTTCAATTTTATTTAACTTTTCAACGATATAAATAAACCCAAAGATCGCTATCGGTATGATCATCCAAAATTCCATGACTATCCCTCCTCACTAGCTTTCATTTGTTTTATTTCACTAACTTATGTAAATTTTACCACGAAACACATTTAATGTATAATAGTAATATACAACACTGTTGATAAACCTTTTATTTCAGGGGGACACTTTATGAAAAGATTTTTTAAGACGTTACTACAATTTGTAGTTCTTTCAATTGCACTACATTTATTATTTGATATCGTTGGCTGGCTTGTTTTCATGGCGCCAATTCAAAACAAACAAATCATTATTTCATTAATTACAGCCTCATGGCTTATGTACATGTACCGCGATAAATTTTTTAAAACATTCACTTCGAATTAACTAAAAAAACTTCATCGATAAAAGATGAAGTTTTTTCTTTTTCTCTCATTCTCTATATAACATTTTTCGCAACAATTTTTATATGTTCTGGTGCGATAATCTCCGTTATACTTTCTTGGAAATCTTCCTGCAACATTTCTTCAATATGTTCTAACTGTACTTCAACATGTGTGCATTCTAAATTATGTATATTTAAAAGTGCATAATGATCTTTTTTCTTTATTACTAAATATTGATTTTCTTCTGTTACAAGTACAGAACCTAATCGTACTCCTAGTAGGCGTTGATCATCAAACTTCACAGCCATCCCCCTTACTTTATATGTAATAAAATAACATTTTATGTAATCTACTCTTTATAAACTATATCATAATTTATTAAAATATAAATATCATATTTCTTTTTACTAAAAACCCCCTATTCTTTTATATATTTCGATTCAAAAAACTTTCTCAACACGAAATTAGAATTTTCAGTTTTTATTCTTATGAAAATCAATTATAATAAAGTCAATAAATGTTTGACCTCTCCTAATTCATGTACATATGGATGATCAGTAGTCGCTGCTACTGATCTATTTTTTTGATTTCAGAAAGTAAATACGCCGCATCCTTTCCTACACCACAAATAAGTGCAGAACCTCTTTGAGACTGCCATGGCAAGCCGATATAATATAATCCTCTTACTGGACTTATTCCTTTTACATGATTAGGCAATCCATTCTCATCCACTGCCTTTTCTATTTCAATCCAGTTATAGTTCTGAATAAAGCCTGTTGACCATATAATACTTTCTGCACTATATGTTTCACCGTTCTGAAACATAATGTTATTTTTTGATGCACTTACTACTTTTTCCTGTAGTTGTATTGCTCCATTACGAATAAGTTCCTTACCTTCAAATCCAAAAATAGGATCTTTTCTCTTCTGAAACCATTTCCCCCTCTTGGTACTAACTTCAGCATACAATAAACCCAATTTTTCTAACCAATTAAAAATACTTTTTCTAAAAAAATGTAACGGTAAAAACGTTAAAGGATGACTGATAGACATCATAACTTCATGAGTTTTTGCAAGTTCTACTGCAATTTGCATTCCTGAATTCCCGCCACCTACTACGAGTACTTTCCCCTTAGGAATTTGTGGTGGTGATTTATATTGTGATGAATGTATTTGAAAAACATGTGATGATAGATTTGCTGAAACTGAGGGAATAAACGGTTGCTGAAAACCACCTGTTGCGATAATAACTTTTTTCGATTGTAAAACTTCTGTCGGAGTGTGCAATTCAAATATTTCTTCCTCCTTCCTTATTTTTAAAACTTCCGTTTGCAATTGTACCGGTAGTTGAAAATACTGTGCATATTCTTCTAAATACATTGCAATTTCATTTTTATGTGGAAATCCATTCCTTTCTCCTTTTAATATCATCCCTGGTAAACTACTATATTCCCTCGGTGTGAAGAGCTGTAAAGAATCATATCTATTCCTCCATGAATCACCAATTCGGTTTCCTGCCTCGAGTAGTAAAAAATTATATCCTTCTTGCTTCAAATAGTATCCCATTGTTAATCCAGCTTGACCCGCCCCAATAATAATTAGGTCTTTCATTCTAACCCCTCCTCTTTTTAAACATATGAATACTTGTTCACGTATTCATATGTTTCCATAATCATAACATTTAATTTTTATATGATTCAATATGTACTCAAAATAAAAAAGAGCAGCTTACCATAAAGTAAACTCCCCTTCATTCTATCTTCCCAGTCTTTAGCGCCTGTGCCCAATCATACCTTTCCTGTTGAACAGCCAATCCAGCTGCTTCTTCCCAATTATAAGAAACTGAAATTTGTTCAATTATCCATTCTCCCGAAACTTTTTCTATCACTACATATTTTGCATGCGGAGTTCCTGATTCCATTTTATGCACAATGGGTAATTCATCTTTGTACGCTGGAAGTCCTACACTCCCTGGATTTATTATGATTTTTCCATTTGCTAAATAAACAACTCTAGGAATATGTGTATGACCACATACTATTATTTTTTGTTCTATATTTTGGAGTTGATCCATTATATTTTTTTCACTCTTTAATACTGCACCATTCTCGTCCATCTCTTCTAGTAAATACACCTCATCTGAAGTTGGCGTACCATGACAAAATAAAATATCGTCTACAATATATTGTGAAGGATGTTGTTGTAACCAATCTATATGATTTTCTGTTAATTGATTTTGGACAAAAGTTAGTGTAGCAGACTGCCCTTGTATAGGTTCCCAAAGCATGCGATCACAGTTACCCTTAATATGTATCATCTCGTTCTTCATCAATATTTCAATTGTCCCTAAAGGATCTAACGGCCCATACAGACTATCCCCTAAGTTTATTATCATTTCAGCCTTGCGATGTTTAATATCTTCTAATACTGCTTTTAATGCATGACTGTTCCCGTGAACATCTGAAATTATAGCTATTTTCATCTAAATCCCCACTTTACTATATTATTTATAAACATCTGCCGCCAATTCTCTCAAAACATCCACATTCACTACTTCAAAGCATCCATCGTTCTTTTTTATAATCTCTTTATCACAAAAAATATTTAATGTGCGCAATAAATGCCGATAACTCGTTCCTAATAATTCCGCTGTTTCAGTTAAATTCCCACTAAATACAATTCTATTTCCGTGCTGCACCGCTCGTTCCCCTGCTGCTAACATGTAACTCGCAAGTCTATTTTCAAGCGGATACAATAAATTAATTGTACTATTTTTTGAAAGTCGATTTAACTTATGTGCTAACGATCCACAAATACATCGTAAAAATTTCGCATCATGAAATAGTTGATTTCTCACTTTTCCTAAAGGCAAACCAACACAATATGAATCTGCCATTACTTGTACGTTTGAAGCCGTCTTTTGAGAATGAATTAACTCCACATCTCCTAACAGCTGCAAACTATCATAAAAGCATAATAATACAGATTTCCCGTTACTTAATGTATTAAACGCTTTTGCTTTTCCTTCAACGAAGAAAAACAAATAATCTATCTCTTCATTTTCTCTACAAATAAACTCATTCTTTTTAAAAAATATAAGCTCCATATATGGTTTCATATCATTAGTAAAAAATGAATCAATGTTATTTTGTTTCATATACTCTGCTAATTTAATTGAATTACATATTTTCTTCATAGTCCCCCACCTTTACGACTCATCCCCATTGTAATCAAAATTTTCTTCCTCCACTATGACATATGTCATAGTAATACACAATTTCAGCATGATACAGTCATTACAAATATGAAATACAAAGGGGATATTACATTGTATAACTTTCTTTCTGTCTTTATTGGTGTGCTCATCGCCGTTATGCTTCCATTGAATGGGATTTTATCTGAGTTAATTGGCAAGTATACAGCAAGTGTTGTCATTCACTTTGTCGGTTTAATTGCAGTTATTTTCGTTTTAATCATAAACAAACATAAAATCCATTTTGATAAAAGTATTCCGCTTTTTTTATATAGCGCTGGAGCGATTGGAGTATTCACTGTTCTTTTTAACAATATAAGCTTCTCGGTCCTTGGTGCCTCTATTACGATCGCATTAAATTTACTCGGTCAATCCATTGCTTCCATCGTTATTGATCATTTCGGTTTATTAGGAATGAAAGTTGCTAAATTTGAAAAGAAAAAACTAATTGGATTATGTTTCATCTCTTCTGGAATTATAATCATGACAATTTATTAATGGGGGCAAGAAAATGTTATATATTACGATCGCTATTTTAGCTGGTGTTTCTATCGTTGTTGCTAGAATTATTAACGCGAATTTAGCAAAGAAAATTGGGAATTGGGAAGGCACGTTTTTTAATTATATTACTGGCTTATTTTTCTCTATGTTATTTTTAATTTTCAGTTCAGATTCAATGTATATTCCAATGCATACGTTACAATCCATACCTATCGCTGTATATTTAGGGGGATTAGTAGGCGTTATCGTTATTTCATTATCGAACTATATCACTCCTAAAATATCAGCATTTTATTTAACGTTACTCATCTTTATCGGACAGTTATTTGCAGGGACTATCATTGATTTCTTCCTGACAAATGAACTCTCAACTGGAAAGATTATCGGCGGTGTTTTCGTATTAATTGGGCTTACTTACAATTTACTCGTTGATCGCCCTCTTAAAACTGTTAAGAATAGCCACGTTCAACTATAATACTTTACGCTTACCTATCATATATTAATAGAAAAGCTCTTCATACGAAGTAATAGAGAGGAGAATATTCTATTAAGAAAATTATTTTACTGATTTGTAGCACATTGATTATTTGTGGAATCGTATGGTTTATAAACTCTGGAAAATCTATTCAAGATCTCTATACAGCAAATAAGCCCAAGAAAAAAGCTACTATTATTTCCACTCAAAGGGATCCAAATGAGCCCCCTGTCTTTTTAGGAAAACAGGAAATAAAAGATATACATGTCGAATCCATTAAAACAAAAAAGGATCTCTTCCTCACAAAAACAGATGAATTAAAAACGTTTATTAATAGTATGGATACCGCAAAAAAAGGAAAATTAACATTAGATGAAAAAGGATCAGATTTAATAGATTGTGATATGTGGATTACTTTCGAAGATGGAACTTATAAAAAATATTTCATATGGGTAGTTGATCATCACAATAACGAAGTGATGATTGCTCAGCAAGATACTCCTGATGATGTAAACCTAACGTACTATCAATTAAATGAAGATAGTTCCAAAAAAGTTTATAACTTATTTAAAAAAATTATTTAAACGAAAAAGTCATGAGCACGTGAGCTCATGACTTTTTGCACTATACATATTCAGGAAACACTTTACAATCCTTTTCCTGTTCTATATCATGTCCAAAGAAAATAATTGGTTTCTCTTTTGTCACAACTTCTTTTAAACGTTTAATTGAAGATAAAGCTAATTCCGAATCAAATCCCGCAAACGGCACTTCATCTTCAAAATTCTCTTTCGTATAAGATGCATCAATCGTTAATAATACAGGACCGTTTTTTTCCGTCTCAATTAATAATGACTGATGTCCTGGAGAATGTCCTGGTGTATACAATAACCGAACACCAGGTACCACTTCATAATCACCTTCAATAATTTTGTAGTTTAAATTTGGCAGTATACACTCTTTCAAATATTCCTCTCTATACTGTGCCGCCTCATATTCAGCACGTTGTATAATGATTGGCGTATTCAAAAAAGCACCATTTCCTCCTGCATGATCAAAATGCAAGTGCGAACTAATAATATATAGGAGATCATCTGGCTCATACCCTGCACGTTTTAAAATAGTTACAATTCTATCTTCTTCAGTCATTTTCGGTAAAATCTGTCCTTCTGCAAATGTACCGTTAAAAAGCCCTTCATTATTAACTGCACTTTCTGGCATACCTGTGTCTACTAAAATAGGACCTTCTTCCGTCTCCAAAAGATAACACCAAACCGGCAAGTTTAATAGTTTTCCCGGTGTTAACGCACTGTTAACAGACGAATGATCCAACATACAACGACCTGCTGGGATGAAATAAAGTTTCTTTACTGTCATTACGTATCCACCTTTACATTTAGTTTTAGATAAAGTAACACAGTTAAAAATTCTTCTTTTTAGAAATAAACTCCTTCCACACTTTCATACCAGCATAAATAAAAAAGAGTGTACTTTTTTACATAATGACACTCCACCTACTATAATAAAAGAGTAAATGACTCTTACTTTAATGGAGGGAATACAAATGAAAGCAATTGGTTTACATGAATACTTACCTATTGAAGAAGAAAACAGTTTAATTGATATGGAAGTTGAAAAACCTGTTGCTACAGGGAGAGATATACTCGTTAAAATTAACGCTATTTCCGTTAATCCAGTTGATACAAAAGTTCGCTCTCCGAAAGATAAAAAAGAAGAAGTAGCGAAAATACTTGGCTGGGATGCGAGTGGTGTTGTTGTACAAACTGGCGAAAGTTGTACGTTATTTAAAGAAGGCGACGAAGTGTTTTACGCTGGAAGTATTACGAGACAAGGTACCTATAGTGAATACCACCTCGTTGATGAAAGAATTGTTGGTAAAAAACCAAGAACGTTAAGTGATGCTGAATCTGCAGCACTTCCGTTAACAGCTATTACAGCTTGGGAAGGTTTATTCGAACGTTTAGGTATTGATTATAATAAGAAAGATACGAACTCCTTTAAAAACATTTTAATTATAGGCGGTGCTGGTGGTGTAGGTTCAATTGCCATTCAACTTGCAAAATGGGCCGGACTAAATGTTATCACAACTGCATCCCGCAATGAAACGATACACTGGGTTAAAAAATTCGGTGCCGATTATATCATTAACCATCACCAACCTTTACAAGAACAAATATTAGAGTTTGGGCTAAAAGATGTAGATTATATTTTCTGCCTAAACAATACAGATCAACATTGGCAAGCAATATGTGACCTCATTAAACCACAAGGAAAAATTTGCTCTATCGTAGAAAATGAGCACCCTCTTGAGATGGGCATTTTAAAAAGTAAAAGTGCTACACTCGTTTGGGAATTTATGTTCACAAAAGCGATGTATGAAACTGGAGACATGATTACGCAGCACGAACTATTAAATAAAGTAAGCGAACTACTAGATGAAGGCATTTTACAGACTACTTTAAATGAAACATTTACACCAATTAACGCTGAAAATGTAAAAAAAGCACATGCACTGCTTGAAAGCGGCAGTACAATTGGGAAGATCGTTTTAGAAAAGTTTTAATAACAAAAAGTCCGATTTCCAAATGAGAAATCGGACTTTTTTACTATCTTTATTTACTTGAAATCTCTTGATCATTTTGAACATCTAACGGAGGTCGTTTCCCTATTCCGAAAGCATAGAAACTAATTGTAACGATAGCTAAGAAAATGATACCTACAATTAATGAAATGCGCGTATCATCGTTAAACCACATTCCGATTAATACCATAATTAAAAAGGCAATTGTTAAATAGTTTGTAACAGGAGCAAATGGCATTTTGAAAGGATGATCTTTCATCTCTGCCCCTTTTTCTTTTCTAAAATTAATTTGACTAATTAGAATGACAAACCATGGTACCATACCAGGAAGTACACTCGCACTATATACATATACGAATAAATTTTTCGGTGCGATATAACTTAATACAACACCAATCGCTAAACCGATAATTACGCCAACTGTTCCGAATAAAGGTACACCATTTCCAGAAAGTTTCGTGAAATATTTCGGCGCTTGTCCATTTACACCTAACGTATATAGCATACGACCAGCACTATAAATACCACTATTACAACCAGACATTGCCGCTGTAATAACAACGAAGTTAATAAGTCCAGCTGCTGCCGTAATACCAACCTTCGCAAAAGTTGCTACGAACGGACTACCAATTGTACTTAATTGATCCCACGGATACACAGTTACAATAACGAAAATAGCACCGATGTAGAAAATTAAAATACGCCAAATTGTACTTTGAATCGCTCTTGTAAGTGTCTTCTTCGGATCCTTCGCTTCACCAGCAGTAATACCGATTAATTCCACTCCTTGATACGCTCCTACTACAAGTGATAATGCAAAGAAGAATCCCGAAAAACCACCTGTAAAGAAACCACCATTTGACCAAAGATTTGATATACCAATCGCTTCTCCGCCGTTACCAATTCCAAAGAAAATAAGTCCAAATCCCGCAATAATCATTAATAAAATCGTAACGATTTTAATCATCGCAAACCAAAATTCAAATTCACCAAATGACTTAACAGAAATTAAGTTAGCTGCACCAAGAATAACCATTGCAATTACACCTGGTATCCAAGCTGGTAAATCTGGGAACCAATATTGCATATACGCCCCAACCGCGATAATCTCTGACATCCCAACGATAACCCACTGGAACCAGTTACTCCACGCTGTCATATAACCAGCTAACGGGTGAATATACTTATGACCGAACGTTGCAAATGACCCTGTACTTGGCTCCATATACAACATTTCTCCCATGGCACGCATGATGAAGAAGATAAAAATACCTGCAATTGCATAAGCAAGCATAACTGACGGACCTGTCCATTTAATCGTGCTGGCTGACCCCATAAACAAACCAACACCAATTGTTCCGCCTAAAGCAATCATTTGAATATGACGTGCTTCTAAACCTCTTTTCAATTCTTTGTTTGCCACTTCACTTCCCCCTCTTAGATGATTCATAGCCGCATTTTAAAACAAGATGCTTTCCCCTAATTCTTTTCGGCCTTGAAAATGATGAAGCAAACGTCATTTTACACTAGCTTTAAAGCTATCCTAAAATCGTTTTTATTGCTTCTTATAAAATTCTCAAAACCTTTCATCTTCCAATATTCTATAAATCTTAAAATTACTTACCTTATATTAATTTATTAATCTGAAAAATTCAATTATTTTTTCAATAAATTAATATGCATGATTACGTTTAAATTTTAACTGAATTAACAATAAAATACATCTATTCAATATGATTCCGGTATGTATATTATTACAATATAAATAACCGAGGAGAGCATTTTTTCCTCGGTTTCACATCTCATGTACTTCAATTGTTATAGTTGATAACGTAATTTCCCACGCGTCCAATTCATATACCAACCAGAAATTTAATATATTAATAAACTACTAACTTTTTTAATCTAATTTTGAGGCAGGAATCTTACTGCCTCAAAACAGCGGGATAAAATATAAAAGAGTCTCATTTTTAATGAGACCCTTTTACCATTACATATTTAAATCGTTTTTGAAGTTTGTTTACCTAAAATAAACACTTTAGTAAACACTGTCATGATAACGACTATAGTTAGAAAATAAAGTGGCATCACTAGTAACGAGCCCGTATGCAGCTGACTCATTCCCCAAATTGTCATCGTTACAATTACATAGTACCCTAAGCTAAACAATGCACCTGCTGTACCAATAACATCTTGAAAATCTACTAATGCTAAACTTAAACAGTTAGGTAGCGCTACTCCGATTCCTAATAGCAATATAAACATCGCTACTAAAAATACAACCATATATATTGCATTCGGATTTGGTCCAACAAACGTAATAACAGATAAAAGGATAGCTCCTCCTGTCATTACGAGACAACCGATATATATAATTTTCTCTGGTTTATAAGTAGCAAGTAAACGTTTCGAAACTTTCGCTCCAACAATAGAAGCAGACGCTACAACAATTCCTAAAAATCCATACATACTAGGCGATAATTGAAAGTATTCAATAAAGATAAACGGTGCTTCTGCATAATAGCTAAATAAAACACCATTTGCTCCTCCAATTAATAGCCCATACGTTACTACTTTCGGATTTGTAATTAACTTCTTTAAGACTGCAAACACATTTATTTTATTCGTTACCGAGTCCGTTTTTGTTTCTGGAAGAGAAACAAACGTATACAGAAAAATACCGATACTCATAACTACTAAACTTAAAAATACGATTTTAAATCCAAACATTTGATCAAGAAAGCCACCAATTAACGGTCCTATCGCTGGTGTAAAAGCAATAACTGCCGAAATTTGAGCAAACATAACATGGCGCTTATGCCCCTCTACACTTTCACGTAGAATCGTTTGTGTCACAACTGATCCTGCACTTGCTCCAAACGCTTGAATAAAACGACTTACCAATAAAACTTCAATGGAATTTGTAATAAAGCATAAGAAACTCCCAACGCCATATACGACAATTCCAAGTAACATTGCTGGGCGACGGCCAATTATATCTGATAACCATCCAATAAAAAATACACCTAAAGCAAATCCAGCAAAATACACACTAAGCGTTAACTGTACCTCATTATTACTTACATGTAACGCCTTTGAAATGTCCGGTAAAGACGGTGTGTAGATCGTTTCACTAATTTGCGGAAATGCGACAAGAATAATCATTAACAAAAGTGATGGTACTGAGACTTTTTTCATTTTTCATACCCTCCTATAACTTTGAAAATCTCAGAAATAAAAAGACTTTCCTTAGCTACGGAACAGGAGGGGCCATGATAGAAATTCGCTCATAAAACAACAAAGAAAACACCTCAATTACGTATGTTAATACTTATAGGAGGGTAATATTAACATTGATTTTTTAAATACACTTTTTCAATTATATTACATATTGCGTTTCTTTTTCTATTATTCGGCCTTGGCAGATTTATTAAAGAGATACCTTGAATCAACAACCTTTTTATGGAATAATTAGAAATAGTTTGAATCAATAGATTTAATTATTAAACGATAGACTAGCATATTTCTAATTTCGCCAAGCTTACAAACAGGAGGACTTTCGTAATGATTGAAATTTTAAGGACACTATTAAACTTCCTAATTTCTCTATTCTCAGGAGAATTACCAATTGTATATTATGTATGGATTATTAGCCTATTCCTAATTCAAATAACCCAATCTACTCTGAACTATAAGCTTTTTAACAAGAAAGATAATTTCAGCACTTATATATTGGAAGGATTACTCGCTTTTATTATTTTATTGTTTGGAGGCATGTTAGTATCTAAGTTACTTGCTTACATAATAGACGACCCTACTATTAGTATGACGAATGTAACACATTATTTTGTTTCTCTTATCATATTAACTATATTTGTCTTAATAACCTGCGTTAAAGACTTTATAGAGACATCTATAAAGAATAAAAATATATTACTTTTTAGCTTTTTAGTAATTTCCTTAATAACAAGTATACTTTCGTTCAAGTTTTTATCACCTTTAATTGAAGGTTCTTTTTCTCTTTCTAAATCTTTTATCACCACTTTAATCATTCTTGTAACTATATCAATCCCTCTATTAATTTCCTTAGAGGATAAGTATGCAGATGAAAAAGAAACGGAAAATGTATAGTTTCTCATTTATATAAAAGAAAGAGGGAGCTCCCCTCTTTCTTTTATATCATCCCTTTTAATATCAATCCTAAAACTGACATTATTATCGTACTAATAATAATTCGCAAAATCCAAGTTGTGTTTGTACTTATTTTTTCTAATTGCTTATTAATTGTTGCTATGTCTTTCTCATTAATAGTAGTACGCGTTTCTAAAGCACGAATGTCTCTCATAATTTCTTTTTGGTCGGCCTTGAGACTGTCAATTTTAGCATAAACATCTTCCATATATTCACACCCTCTGTTCATCTTAATAGAAAAATCTATATATATTATGAGACAACCCTCTTACCGGTGAATACATTCCATATATGTGCGCACCAAATTATTTGCACAATCTAATTATGTTTCCATTCTTCTATATTAAAATTAGCGTTAGGATAAATTAAATATAGAAAAGGAATCCCTTGTTTATGTAACAGCAAACAAGGTGCTCTCCAGCATATGAGAGCACCTAAGATAATTTCTATTGTTTTCATCACCATTTTCATGTTTACTGACTCAATATAGTCAGTATGATTTTATGAAGAGTCTACTTTGTTAGCTGCTTAATGTATACTAATAGTAATACGAAATAGTTCCATTGATAAACTCTCTAGAACAATAAATATACTGGCGGAAACAGACCTATACCCAATATTTTTTCCAGTAACATGAATGGTTATTTCTAATAAATGCGTTTGTATACCATTGTTTTCAAAAATTCCATCCTCAACCTTTACAATATCTGCTTCACAATCTACTTCTTTAAAAGTTTTCAGTAATTTTGTTTTTAATAAACTACAGTCAAAGTTTTCATCTTTTATTACAGCAAATTTAACCTTCATATCGATTTCCCCATTTTTAACAAACTAAAATCATTAAATCTATATAAATATATATTATTCTATTAAACAATTCAAAATATATGTTTCTTATAAACCATTACTAAATTCCAGTTCTAAGACTTTATATAAAAAAGAAAACAAATAAAATGAAATTCTAATCATTAAGAGGGGTATCTATCCCCCACTAATTGTTTAGTTGAACTAACCAGACATTTACAAGATTAAAAAATTACTCTTTCAATCGCTAAACTAATTAATATATAATCCCCCTGTTTTCAGTGGCTCAAATTTTTTCATTTTTAATTCATGGATTCTGAGAACTTTTTGCTTTAATATTAATTAGTCGCTTCTTAAGTTCTGTAATATTGGAAATAACTATATAGTGAAACAAATTAACTATTAGGAGTGCTATTGATGTTTGATATACTTCGTCTCTTAATTTTTTTTCTCATTGCTATCTTTTTATTTTTCTCCATAATAATGGAATTTAAAAAACCTCAAAAAAGTGTATTTTGGTTTTCGATTGAAGTCTTATCTCTTCTAGGAATTGTAATGCTTTTTAAAGATTTTTTATCAAAAATATAACTTAACCCACGAATAATCACGTGTTTCAAATACGATATCTTTATCTGTTGAACGACCTTATCTCTCGTTAAAAAATCTTGTTTTCACCCTATTTCTTAACAAGGGCTCTAGCCTTAAGTTGTCTTTTCTTTATAAAAAATAGCCTGCCTATTTCTGTAGGCGGGCTATATCTTTATTACACCATACAAAAAGTATACTCTCTTCTCCACTTGAACTTTATGTAATAATACAGATTCCAAATAATGATAAAAGCAACAAACTTTCTTATAACATCCTCATTCTAGTAAGAAAGTAGCTAAAGCTGTCCTATCTTTAGAAAGGGATGATGCTAATATTGTTAATAGCACAAAAAAGCACCGTCACAAATGACGGTGCTTTTTCTATGTAAGAGCTACTAGAAGATACCCTTCTAGTCTACTCCCATTTATAAGTCCAAAATTGTTCCAGTTGCAACCATTTTAATGTTGCTGCATCTTTGTTTTTAATTTTCGCGTGTGTTTCTTCAAGCATCGCTTCTGTTTGCGAACGGTGCGCACCTAGTGCAGCTAATTTATGCTCAAATACTTCACTAATATTATTTACAACATCCGGCTCACCGAGTACAGCTTCGCGATTTTTCGTAATCGCAACCGCATGAATAACTGGACGTTCTTCTTTTGACATACGTGATACAGCTCGAACTACAGCGCGGTCAAATGCATCATGATCTGGATGTACGCCGTGCTCTGGATAAAATGTAATAATTCGAGATGGATTTACTTCTTGAATAATCGCTTCAATTTTGTCTGCAACGAAATCAACATCTTCAAATTCTAACGTTTTATCATGGAAACCAAGCATTCTTAAATCTTTGATTCCCATCGCTTCACATGCATCTTTTAATTCTTTTTCACGGATATTCGGAATCGTTTCACGGTTAGCAAATACGTTCTTACCCATGTTACGTCCCATTTGTCCTAGCGTACCGCACGCATACGTTACAGGTACTCCTTGATCTGTTAATAAGCGAATTGTTCCTCCCGCCGCAAATGCTTCATCATCTGGATGCGGAAATACAACAAGTACATGTCTCTCCATAAGTTTCCCTCCTTCTTACTTAAATGGCGTTAAGCTTAACTCAAGTGCAACTGCTAAGCGGCCTTGGTTATCGTGCCCTGCAAGTAATAAACGCTCTTTATCGTCTACTTCCCAGTGCGTAATACCTTCTGCATATACCCAGCCATGATCCATCTTTAGACCAACTCGGTATGGGTTTGTTCCAGTAATCTTTCCGCGCTCAAAGCGAATCATTGCATTTCGAATGAATGCTCCAACTGTCATCATCTTTTCATTAAAGTGTGACGCGTACGCTCCATTCGTCGTTTCTAAATGAATATATACATCTTTATTTACAAAACGTTCAATTTCATTTTGAATAAGAGAACTATCTTTTACTATTTCCATCGGAATTCACCTCTTTAAACCATTTTACGCAAAAATAATGTAAATTGCTATCTCTATATTAGAGGACAACGCCCACTTTTCCTAATAATTTGCACTGTGTTTCTTCATTTTTTTATATCATATTTGACACTCCCACGGCTAAAGCCGCAAGCTGACTAACGTCAATGGGATTCTTGCTACCAAAGGCGACGTCTATTTCTAGTATCGCTGACGTGCAAGATTGCGGTGTGCCATCACCACTCCGTATCCAGTGCATCTAGCAGATACGGCACTCGTTCTATTACCAAACGAGTCAGATTGTGAGTTCTCAAATGTGTTTTAGCGTCTTGTACTTGACGACTCAATACATTTTGCGGAGTAGAAGAATTTGTTACTCCAACCTCATATGTATTCTGTTTTCAGAGAACAAGATTGTTTTAGAGACTTTTACTTGTCTGTTATGAAAATTATACCATTTCAAATACTCGATGTACAGAACATACTTTCGGTATTTTATCTGTACATCGCATTTGACCTCACTATCATCCACCCCTAAAGGGGGTACTATCGCACCGTAGTGGGCTTTCCTATTCGGAAAATCTGTAAAATCATCATTTTTTCCTTCACTTTGTTAAATAGTTTTCTTTCTTTTTTGAATTTGCTACAATATATTTTATCCCGTATGAATACAGCGAGATACATTTTGACAATTAAATACATACTTTAAAGAAGGTGACATGATTGGAACAATCAGCACATGAAGTAGCAAATTGGCAATATTATTTTGCAATTGCCGTATTTTTAGTCACGTACGGATTTATTATTTCTGAGAAATTGAATCGTGCTGTAATCGCACTATTCGGTGCTGCTATTATGATTATTTTTGGAGTTGTTGAATTACATACCGCTTTCACATCACATATTCAATGGGAAACGATCACTCTTTTAATTGGGATGATGATTCTCGTACATATTACGAGTCAATCAGGCGTCTTTGAATTTGTGGCCATTAAAGCAGCGAAGGCAGCTGGCGGAAAACCAATCCGTATTTTATTACTGCTATCCCTATTAACTGCTGTCGGATCTGCATTTTTGGACAATGTAACGACCGTCTTATTAATCGTACCTGTTACACTATCTATTACACGTATTTTAAAAGTAAATCCTGTTCCTTATTTGATTTCAGAAGTATTATTTTCAAATATAGGCGGAACAGCAACATTAATCGGTGACCCACCTAATATTATGATTGGATCAGCAAATAAGCATTTAGACTTTAATGCCTTTTTACTTAACTTAGCTCCTATCGTAATTATTATTTCTATCGTGACACTTGGCATTATTTACTTCCTGTATCGTAACAAACTAAAAACAACACCTGAGCAAATCGAAAAATTAATGTCATTAAATGAAAAAGATTATATTAAAGATCAAAGCCTCCTTTTAAAATCGATCACGATTTTGGGACTAACTATTTTAGGGTTTATCCTTCATTCTGTTATTCATGTAGACGCTGCGGTTGTCGCGATGACAGGCGCTACACTTCTTATGCTAATTGGAGTAAAAGAACACGATATTGAAGATGTATTTGCCCACGTTGAATGGGTAACTATTTTCTTCTTCGCTGGACTATTTGTTCTCGTTGGCGGGTTAATTGATATCGGACTTATTTCTTCACTCGCAAAAGAAGTACTCGACGTAACGAATGGTGATATCGGTTTTGCCGCTATACTTATTTTATGGGTATCAGGGACCGCATCTGCGACAATTGACAATATCCCATTTGTCGCAACGATGATCCCACTTATTCAAGATTTAGCTACAGGGCTCGGACTATCTGTCGATTCTCCGCAAATCGAAGTACTATGGTGGGCATTATCACTTGGAGCTTGCTTAGGAGGAAACGGAACGTTAATCGGAGCATCAGCAAACGTAGTCGTTGCTGGTATCGCTAAACGTGAAGGACATGCTTTCTCTTATATGGACTTCTTAAAAATTGGTTTGCCGTTAACAATCATTGCATTACTATTATCACATGCTTATATATATTTACGTTATTTAATGTAAAAGTTGTATTGCATGAAATTATATCGACGATTCGACAGAGAATATCGACTTACCGACAAATAACGACAACGAAAAAGGTATGCAGCGCTAAACTGCATACCTTTTTTCGTTCACCAAAATATACCGATAATTGCTAATCCGCCTAAAATCATACCACCAATTTGTCCAACGATTGTTGGTGATAGTTGAACACCTTTCCTCACTTCAACAACCGGTCTTTCGTGCCTTAGTTGCTGCACTTCGCTTTGAAGTTGATGTACACTTCCGTGTAATTCTTTAATTAGTTCCTTCAATTCAGCGACCTCTTCATTTACTGGTTTTGCTTTTTCTAAATTCATTTTGCATGACTCCTTATAAAGTGAAACTTTAATAAGTGGGGGGCATCCCCCACTTATTATTAGTTGAACCAATCGGACGTTTACGGACAGTTAACGCGGGATAAGTTCAATCAGTACATTGTAAAAATTCGCCAATTATCGTTATATCTCCTGCATTTTACACATATAAGAATGCATTTTTAATCTTGCAGCTCTATCCATTCATCCCGCAGTATCCCCATAATGATACGATCAAAACATTTCCCATCTCTTTGCACTGCTTCTCTCATACAGCCTTCCATCTGAAAACCCATCTTTTTATACAACTCAATAGCAGCTTTGTTATAAGAAATAACATCAAGACCAACGCGGTGTAAATTCAATTCATAAAAAGCATACTTTAAAATAAGATGGATTGCTTCTCTTCCATATCCCTTTCCTCTATCATTTGCATCTCCTATACCAATTGCTAATAACCCCGTTCTGTTATTCCACTCTATGCCATGAATTGCAACAAAACCAATTAAACGATCTTCTTGAACTGTCCTCAACATGAAAGATACACTATTCGATCTCCGTCCCTTTAATAACCCATCACTTGCTATTTCTTGTAACGATTGTGGAAATGCTACATCTGTATCGACATTTCTTAAATACTCACTATCCTCTTGCCACATAGCCATTACTTCAGCATCTGCTTCTCTCATAGCTGTTAATTTAATCGTTTTATTTTGAAAAAGATTCATTGTCATTTCAAACTCCCCCTTTTTAATAACGGGGATAATTATTAGCCTATCTATCCCCTTGTTCCATAAACTGCTTTATAAACGGGATACTTACAATAAGCGCTGACATTGGCACATCTCCTCTGCATTAAATTACGTTCATTGTATAATTTTTTATTTATTCTAACAATAAAAAGACCCTCAAAATTTAGAGGATCTTCCGAACAACGAATCGATATTATTTCGTAAACATTTTCTCAGCTTCATCCATTGCCATTTTGTTTCCTAAAGCAGAATAATCAAGCCATGGTTGGTCATTGATAATGTATACGTGCTTGCCTTTAACAGCTTTTAAATCTTTCCAAATTGGTGTTTCTTGAAGTTGTTTAAATGCAGCTTTTGCCTTATCGTCTCTATTTACAACAACGAAAATCGCATCTGCATCAAAGTCAGGTAATACTTCTTGTGAAATGACTTCGAAAGGACGTTTTTCATCGATTTTCTCTACACCATTTGCAGGTTGTAATCCTAAGTCTTGGAATAAAATTGGTCCCATCGGTCTTTTCGTACTAAATACACGTAATTCTTTTGCAGTAACGCGAATTGCCATTACTTTTTCGTTATTACCTAGCTCTTTATCTATTAAACCTTTTACTCGTTTTGATTGCTCCTCGTAATCTTGAATATATTGATCCGCTTCTTTCTCACGGTTTACAAGTTTACCAACTTGTTTTAAATGGTCTCTCCACGTACCTTCATCTAAATTGAAAGTATGCGTTTTTGCAATTTTTTCGTATTTCGCTACATCTTTACCCGCGTATTTTTCATCCACATAAATGTCAGTAGGCTTTAATTGAAGTAATGCTTCCATATTCGGATCAGTTACAACACCAAGTTTTTTCGTATCTTTCAGTTGTTCTTTTGCATGTGGTAAGAAATCTTTTAAATCTCCACCAATTACAGAACCTACTGGTGTAACTCCTAATGCAAGTAAATCATTTGTTAAATGAATAGACATTGAAGCAATTTTTGGGTCATTACTTTTTTCCGTTTTTTTCGTTGCCTCTTCATTAGATTTCGTTTGACCACATGCTGCTAATAATAAAATACACATGATGCTAAATAAAATAGTAAGTTTCTTTTTCATATGTTCTCCTCTTTGAAGTATTTATTTTGTTTTTGTAAGTAAATAAAGAAAATACGGTGCTCCTAATGCGGCCACTACTACACCAGCTGGAATAGAGTTTGGCTCAAATATAGAACGGCCTATCGTATCTGCTAGTACTAAAATAATCATTCCGATAATGCCAGCTAAAGGAAGAAAGTGTTGATATGTAGTACCTACTAACTTCCTTGCGATATGCGGAGCAACTAAACCGATAAAACCAATTCCTCCTGCCATCGATACACTTGCGCAAGATAATCCAACCGCTGTAGCTAAAAGTAATAACCGTTCTTTTTGAACAGAAACACCAAGTCCTGCTGCTACACTATCACCTAGTGACAATGCATTTAACGTTTTAGATTTTAGCCACGCATAAGGGGTTAGTATGACTATCCAAGGTAATAATGCAAAGACATGAATCCAATCCCTTCCCCACACGTTACCAACTAGCCATCTAGAAGCGAATGTATATGTCTCATCATTTAACTTGAGAGAGAAAAATAACGAAATTGCACTAAAGCCAGCTGAAACGGCAATACCAACGAGAATAAGTCTAATGGGAAGTAAACCTTTTGACCGATCACTCGCAAGTAAAATAATAAGAAATGCAGCTAATACTCCTCCGCCAAATGTAAATAACGGTATTAAAATCGATGCATTCTCATTAATAGAATGAAAGAAAGTAACGAATATAATTAGCCCGAAAGATGCACCTGCATGCAGTCCAAGAATACCAGGATCGGCCAATGCATTACGGGATAACCCTTGCAAAATCGCACCGGAAATCCCAAGGCCAATACCAGCTAACATTGTGATTATAATTCTTGGCATACGATAATCGTATAGCACGGTTGCACTCTCAAAATCACCATGACCGAAAAGCGTTTGAATTACTTTGAGCGGTGCAATGCTAAGTGTCCCCGTATTTAAGCTAAGCAAAATGACAGCGATACTAATACAACCAAATATTGTAGTTACAGTAACGGCTCTCGTTTTATCTGTGTTTAAAATCTTCTTCACTTACAACTCCCTCCCAACTTTACGTGCTATATAGAGGAAGAACGGAACTCCAACAAGAGCCACCATAATTCCTATTGCAAGTTCTTTAGGAGGATTTACTGTTCTTGCCCCTAAGTCAGCTAAAACTAATAACATGGCTCCTAAAAATGCTGACATAGGAATAATGAGTCGATAATTCACACCAACTAATTTTCTAGCAATATGCGGGATAACTAGTCCTACAAATCCAATAGAGCCAACAGCTGAAACAGATACACCTGCAAGAATGACTACTATAATCATCCCTAGTATTCTCGTTCGGTTCGTTTTTACTCCTAAATTCGTAGCGACGTCATCCCCCATTGATATGAGTGAAATAGACCGCCCTATCACTGTTGCAAAAAGAATTGTTATGAGAATAATAGGAACTAAAAATTTCAAGTGTTCCCACTTAACCCCTGCAACACCACCAGCGTACCAAAAAGCTAAATCTTGACTTAAGTCATAATAAATCGCGACACCTGAACTTAACGAATGTAAAAGCGCAGCCATAACTGCCCCAGCGATTGTTAATCTCATCGGTGTTAATCCGCCTGATGTTGCTGATCCGATAATAAAAATGAGCACTGTACTTAAGACCGCTCCAATAAAGGAGACAATCATTAAATAGGAATACGGCATATGCGGGAAAAAGGCAAAACTAAGTGCTACTACAAACATCGCACCTGCATTTATGCCAAGCACACCTGCATCCGCTAAAGGATTTCGTGTTACTCCCTGCATAACAGCTCCAGCCACTGCAAAAGCCGCTCCTACAACTGCTGCACCAATTACCCTTGGGAGTCTTAATTCATAAATAATTTGGTGCTGCGTTAATTTCGGATTATAATCAAAAACCGCTGTCCATACGGTTTGTAAATGGATATCCTTTGCACCAAATGCAACTGCTAAAAATATAGAGCCGATTAAAGATAAAATTGTTAAGCTCATGAAACATATGAACTTAATATGTAGCCAGCGATTATTGCCAGCATATACAGCAGGCTTATGTAACATGTTTCATTTCATCCTTTATATTCAGTTGTTTTTTATAATTATTTTTTATTTGTAATTATTATTGATAATAATTATCATTTTCATTTAGATATTATATCGCCACTTTTTTTAAATAGCAAACTATTTTTTTACTTTGTTAAATATTAAAATACTTATTACAATTCCCTTCCAAAACTTACAAATACACGCAAAATAGAATACTAGCTTATTTTTAAAAGTGTAGTATACTTAATCATTATTTTGAGTTTTCAAATAAAAATATCCAAGGTGATGCAATGTTATATATAAAACAACTACTCTATTTTACTTATGAACAAGCATTATCCTGCTTATTCCCAGTCGTTATTTTCTTAACACTAGCCCTTTCAAAAATCTTTTCGATCCCAGGGTTATATCGCTACGATTTCATACTCATCGTATGCCTTCTTATGCAGTGGGTTATGTACAAGACTGGCCTTGAGACGAAAGACGAATTAAAAGTAATTACTGTCTTCCACCTCATCGGCCTTTTACTAGAAATATATAAAGTTCATTTCGGTTCATGGAGTTATCCGGAAGAGGCATATTCAAAGGTTTTTGGAGTTCCACTTTACAGCGGCTTTATGTATGCAAGTGTTGCAAGTTACATATGCCAAGCGTGGAGAAGATTGCATTTGCAAATGCATCATTGGCCGAAAGCTATTTTTGTAATACCTCTAGGAGCAATGATTTACTTCAATTTTTTCACACATCATTTTCTATACGATTTTAGATGGTTCTTAACTTTACTTCTATTCATCGTTTTCTTTCGGACATTTGTGGAATTTTCATTACGAGGCGTTACATATAAAATGCCGCTCGTTCTCTCCTTTTTTCTTATCGGATTCTTTATTTGGATTGCAGAAAACATCGCAACATTTTTCGGTGCATGGCAATATCCAAATCAACGGGAAGCGTGGGATCTCGTCCACTTTAGTAAAATTAGCTCATGGTTTTTACTCGTTGTTATTAGCATTATGATTGTTACACAACTCAAACATTTGAAAGAGTCGAAAAGATAATACTGATTATGTAAAAACAGTTAGCCCATCACTCATTAGAGGGTGATGGGCTTTTTTTAGTAATATTTTTTAAACCGTCCTTATCAAAGGAGTTATAATTTACAATAGCATAAGCAGTTGCACATTATGAACTACTACTAGCTGAAGAAGTTGCTGCAGATGAAGCGGCAATCGTTGCCATCATAGCTGCTTGTTGTGCTTGGATAAGGACTTCTATCATAGTTTGTAAACCTGTGTTGGTAGCTTTACTTTCCTCACCTTTCTGACTTACGAACAGTTGAATAGCAATAAGAATATTCGTATCTGTATGCCAACGGAATAATTTCTCTCCCTGCAATTTTTCAATCAACGCTTTAATAGAATGAATCTCTTTTTCTCCATCCTCAAGTAACGCTAATAGCCCGATTGCTGGGTAATGCATCTGTTTCACTTTTACCTTTTCTTGCTTTAACAAATTCCATATGTTTGTGCATGTTGCAACTAATATTTCTTCCCTGACATCCTTCTTTAGTGAAAGAATATGGCTTAGAAATTGGAGGTCATTCCCTTTGCACAAGCCAGCTTTTGCTAGTTTCTGATAAAGACGCTCCACTCGATCCATAAGTGTTTCTACATGCTCTGATTGTCCCGCTAATAAAACCGCGAGCGGATAATCATTTGTACCTGTTAGAAAAAGATGATCCTCTTTCATACGTTTATATACTTGCATCGAACGCTGAATGTGCGTGCCATGATGTTCATTATCTTCTGTTAAAAGCACAGCTGCTGCAAGATAAGTAAATATACTCCGGCTAAAACCACCAGCGACCAATTGTTCATATAAATCTAAAAACTTCCGAAAAGCTTTCTTGTAATCTGTAAAGTGAATATCTAATGTTGCAGCCACTACAAAGCGATGATAAGACTTTAAGTATGAAAACATTCCTGCCTCATTCTTAATATAACTACTAATTTCTAAAAAACGTTTGAGATCAAGCAATTTATCACTACTTGCATACATAGCAGCAATCATCATTCCTGTTCGAGGATCACTCGTTTTCCATTTTAGTTCTCCCTTTAACTGTGAATATGTATGTATATATTGCTCCAGCTTTTGTTCTAATGTAATCATAGTATTCACCCCTATTTCTAGTTCTTCTCTTTTATTATACGTATATTCCATATTTAGGAATACCTTATTTCATAATCACATCTTAAAAATTAGAAGGTTTCTTGTCCTTCTTCATCAGTAGCACGATGATCCCCCCTAATCCTTCAAGAAGTTATACAAAAAAGGTAGATAATAATTTATCTACCTTTTTTGTATATATTATTTAACATTACACCTGTATTGCTTGTTATATGCAATTAAGACTAAAGAGCTTTAATAATACGTTCCATCGCCTTCATTTGCCCAATATGATCCGCTTCATGATAAAGCATCATGCCGTATAGCTCACCAACTGTTTCTAGTCCTAAGAATGGCTCTGGCAGTTTATTTTCAAATGCTTCTGCTGGCATTTCGTTAATACGTTTTGCTTGTTCTTTTAATTGGGCCATTAATACTTCTAATGACGGTCCTTCTGTTTTCCATTTAGATGGTCTTGATCCATATCCAAACATACCTGGATATTCCGTTGGTAATTGTTTGAATTCTTTTCCAAACATAAAAACTTCTGCTGCCGTTAAAACGTGACCGATATGCCAGCGGATTGTATTATTAAAACCATTCGGCTGCGTATCCGCAGTTTTATCGTCTAGCGTCTCCATAAATTTAAACAATTCCCCACGCGTTATTTCAAATTGTTTTAAACCAACTAATCTATTCATCTTATCGTTCTCCCTCTTGATGCACAATTTATTATGAACTAAGAATGTTCAACTTATTAAAGTTTCACCTTGTATAATCTATCAGAAACAATTAATAAATACACCTAATATGCTTAATAAAAAGGTTCACCCCTCGTAAATATAGAATTACTTACTGCACAAATATTTTAGTAAACAAAAAAGGAGTGTTAATTTCATGTTACATGTTTTAAAACAGCAATATCACCTTATTAGCTCTACAAGAGAAACTTTATTTTCGTTTTTGGAAGAAATCCCGCTAGAAAAATTACATAGCACTGTTCCCAATTTCGGAAACGGTAGTATTATAAAGACCCATATTCATGTAGCTGATTGCTACCGATACTGGCTTGGATCATTCGCATTTAAGCAAAAGCGAGCAGATTTTTCATTTGCTAGTGATGATGAAATTGAGCATGCAGATGTAGAGAAAGTCCGTGCTAGATTTAAGTTAGTAGATGAGACTGTACAACGGTTTTTAGAGGAATACAACGACCGGTGGCTCGAAAATATAGCAAATGAAGTGAAATGGCAAAAAGAGCCTTGGAGCATAACTCCGCTATGGCTTTTAACTCATACGGAAACGCATGAATTTCACCATAAAGGCCAAATTGTATCTATGGCTCGTCACCTTGGGTACAATCCTCCTGATACAGATCTTAATCTTAATTAATTCAATCGTTCAAACAAATGAATTACTATAACTATCGTTAGCAGTGTTTATATATATGGAAAGGCCCTTCATTCTTTTTGATGTTGTTTATAGTTTTGCAATTTTTTTGCGGCACAAACTTGTAATATATTTTAATTATGTTTGTGTCGTGTTCTTACTAACTAGTTTCATATCCATAAAAAATATATTAATATGTTTCCTTCTATAATTTCAGTTACCTAATCAATAAGAGGTTCTTTCTTTTTATTATGAATGTATACAAAACAAACACGAAAATTCCGAAAATAAAAGTTGAAAACGCTGGTAACACTTTATCATTTGGCACGTACATTTTTCGAAATGTGCGTGCCATCCTGTTTATACAAACATTTCCCCTAAAGGTCCAAAAAAGAATAAGAGAGCTAATACAACTACTGCTACCGCCATAATGGTAATAATGGTGCCTTTTTTCACTATAATTCCCTCCTTATTTTGGATAGGTATTTATTTCATTTCAGTACGCATGAAATTCCAGACTCCAGCTAAACTAAACAAGAGAAAACCACCTATTACTGCTAGGTACAAATCTTGGGTTGTCTGTGTAAATCCAAGTTGATTTTCGGGTGTCATAGCATAAGCAGGCTGTGACCAAGGATAATATCTTCCATACTTTGAACCTGTCACAAAGATATTCGGAATTATAAAAGCAAAATTCAAGGCAATTGGAAGAGAAAAGTTTTTCCATTGTATCGCCAGCCAGGTTTGAAGGGCTATAAGAGGCAGAATGGACAACCACCCATTTAGAAACAGGCCTAAAAATTCGAAATATGGAAATGTTCCTGTCACCCCCATCACTTTCCCTAATATAAGGAAATACAAAAACATCATAACATTTGTCATTCCTACCAACAGCCAACCCCATATCATCTTTGATAGATAAAAGTATACTTTTGGAATAGGATAGGACAAAAGTTGCTTCCACCCCCCATTTGCATGTTCAAAACGGCAGAGTATTGCCAGATACACACTTGAAAGTAGTGGACAAAGAACAGTTCCATACAAAAACTCGACTTGGGTCCATGCCCCCGTCCATCCTACCATTCCATTCTCTTCAAAAACATGGATATGAGTAACATAGTTGGCCACTCCAACAACAGTAAGAAATAGAGGTGTTATCAGAATAATCAGCCAAATTTGCGTATAGTTCCTAAGCTTCAGCCAATCATTCCATAATACATCTTTAAACATACTCTTCCTCCTAATCTACTTCTCTATTGGAAAAATGTATCGATCCAATGATAGTGAAAAATAAGCCCATGCCAAGGCTAATCCAAACCCATTCCCACTGGTAATTAGGGGAATTAACTATACTAGAAAAATCAGTAATGATATTTTCATTTGAAAATGTTACTTGGTATGGCAGGACCCACGGAAGATATTGTGTAACCCCCGGCAGCTGAATCAAAAATAGCCCCAAGGCTATTCCTACTCCTCCCATCATCATCGGTATCGCCTGATTATTTAATACCATGGACATCCATAGCTGCAGCCCAATAAGAGCAAAAGAAGTCAGATATGGAAACATTGTAAAATAAAAGATTCTAGAGGCATTAAATGTAGCGCTCCCTCCAAATAAAAATCCAGAAAGGCACATAGCACCCATTAAAAATAACCCCGAAAATAGGACACCAAAGCATATCCACATGTAGCGCGTCCAATAGTATTGAGTCTTGGATATTGGCATAGAAAAGATAAGTTTCCACGACCTTGCCTGGTGCTCTAAATTAGCAATATACGAGCATAAAATTGTAACGGAAAGGTGGATAATAAAATAGTTGCCGTAAAATGTAATCATCCATATGGTACCCCAAATGTTATAACTCCTACCTTCCGAGACCTCCTGCTGTATATCACCAGCATTCAGCAAAAGTAGCAGAGTTACCCCTCCTACTAATACAGCAGGGAAAAATAGGACAAGTCCCCAAAACCATGAACGTTTTATTTTAACTAAATCGGACGAGAATATCGGTCCCATTATAAGCTCTGTCCTTTCCCTGTAAGATCTAAGAAGATATCTTCAAGTGACTTTTTCATACCTTCCAGGCGGGAGACTGTAAATCCAGCCTCTACTAGTATCTTGTTGGCTTCCCCGGCTATAGATGGTGAAGATTCTTGAATATACACAGTCCCTTCTTCCTCTTCAAAATTTGCCTCAATGCCTTTATGGTTAAGAGAACTAGCTGCTTCCAAAGGCTTATCGACTTTTATTTTAATTTTAGGTTCACTTTCTTTCCTTAGAATCTCAATAGAATCTTGAAAAAGCATCTTCCCGTTTTGAATAATCCCCACCTGAGTTGCCATCAACTCTATTTCACTAAGTAAATGGCTTGAAACCAAAACGGTCATTCCAAACTTTGCAGGCATTTCTTTAATAAGTTCACGTATTTCATGAATACCAGCAGGGTCAAGACCATTGGTTGGTTCATCTAGAATTAAAAGCTGTGGGCGATTTAACAAAGCGGTTGCAATACCCAACCTTTGTTTCATTCCTAGGGAATAATTTTTAACCTTTTTATCCTTGGCACCTTCTAGCTGAACAATTTTGAGTACCTCCTTTACTCTATCTGTATTATCTATTCGCAGCAGTCGCCTGGCAGCTTCTAAATTTTCATATCCGCTGAGATGACCGTAGTAGGTCGGTGTTTCAACAAGAGATCCAATTTTCCCTAAAATTGACAAGCGATCCTTCTTTAAATCCTGATCAAATATCTTCACATCACCTTTAGTGGGGCGAATAAGACCAAGCAACATACGAATAGTCGTAGTTTTCCCTGCACCGTTCGGACCTAAAAATCCGTAAATCTCACCTTGACTGACTTTCATGTTTAAAGAATCTACAACTATATTTTTTTTGTAGGTCTTTGTGAGATTATTTGTATTGATAATTAGTGAGTTCATTTTGTATCTCCCTTCACTATTTAATTAAGGAATAATTACCGTCTAAGGAGTCACTAGTGCCCCACCTAAAGAGGCAAGACAAGCTGTAATATCCTGTATGGCTTTTTCAATCCGTTGAATAGAATTTATATCAATTGAAAGCTGGTCTTTTTGCTCATTTATACAGTTCATTATTTCTGCTCTTTCTTTTGAGTTAAAATAATCTTTTAATAATCCTGTCTCTTTCAGCAAATATAAAAGAACAACTGTCTGTTCATCAGGAACTTTATTATAGATGAGCTGAGAATGAATCATTTTAACAACTTGTTCTCGCGATTGATTAATCTCGGTGATTTTTCGTAGAGGTAGAAAAGGAACTTTTAAACCTAAGGTGATTGCCCCTTTTTTTTGCAGTTCTTGAAGAATAGAATTGTGTATCTTTCCTCGTAACCGGGTTTTGAAATGGAAATACTTAATCCAAGCTTTTAATTTTCTCGTTCTAAATGATTTGACAAGAATAAGGATAACTTGGTCCAAATAATCATCTCCAGTTGTATCAGCATCAACAACTATAACTTTTCCCTTTGTATCCAACTCTATTTTCCTTTTTATAAGTAGGTCAATAAATATAGATCCAACACTATATGTTTCTGTGTATGAACGATATTTCAAACGGAGATGATTCGCCCCTAATAGAACCATTTCTTCTGGCAAAGAAAGCCGATGTTCCATAAATTCACCCCTCTATATTAAATAATGTTTAGATAGCTAAAGCCATACATGGAGCCGATAGTGAAGATAGTTGTCCAAACAGCTAAGCTAACAGTCATCCAACTTACCACTTGTGTCCGAGAGGAACCAAATGTTAAAGCTAAAACAGCGGCAATATCAGTACCGACAAAAATTGGCGCAAGAAGTGCTAGACCTGGAATACCGTATCGATCCCAAATTTTTCTGGATCTTGTTTCTTGTTTGGAGGGAGCCGTAATTCCTTTTGCTTTTCTCCTTTTTTCTCTCCATACGTAAAATTGCTTAAAGAAAAATCCTAGCAGTAAAACTAAAAACAAGTTACCTGTAAAAGCAACTATTGCAACTCCAAGCGGCGGAAGTCCCCATGCCACACCGATAGGAACTACAATAGATACATCCATCCAAGGAGCGAAAGCAACAATGAAAATTACAATGAATTGCCAGACAGTCGTTTGGTCTTGTGCCCATTCAAGCATTACATCACCTCCTTTTTAATCCTTATTTAAATTACGAATCGTCAACAAATAGCTGCTTTTCATCCTAGGGGTTATACAGGAAAGAAATAAAAAAAAGTAACTAGCAGAATAAATAAAAATATTGGAATAATAAGAGACCTTATTCAAGGAAAAAAACTTCTTCTACTGTGACTTGAAAAGCCTTGGCGATTTTTAAGGCTAACGTTATGGAAGGTGCATAATCACCTTTCTCAATTAATCCAATCTTTTGTCTTGTGGTCCCAATTTTTTTAGCCAAATCTTGCTGAGACCATCTGTGGCGTGCACGCATTTCTCTGACTTTATTAATTAGCATCCCACTAGTCCTTTCCATAATTTAACTACGCTTATAATAAATTAAGCGATTAATAATGTCAATAATCCTTTGCATTTTGTAAAAAATAATTGCCTAAATGTATTTAGGAAATTATTTTTATGAAGTGATCTTTGAAAACGGGCCCCCCACATCAAAACACTTAACCCATTCGTTCCCTATATTCCTTTAGGAACAGGTGGTTTAATTTTTATTGACTTCGCACACAATTGTTATTGCAGAAACATAATGCCGTCCTAATTATGAAAGGGATCATTTATGTTTAATTCATGCAATTATTTATAACAAAATGCAAATAATTATTTGCATTTCATAACACATCCATTACAATTAAGGTATTGAATCGATATAAGAAAGGGAAGTTTGAATGCTTGAAAATAGAGTTCGAGAATTACGCGCCCGTTTTAGGTGGACTCAGAAAGACTTAGCTGATGCAATTGGAGTAACGAGACAAACAATTGGATTAATTGAAAAAGGGGACTATTCCCCGTCAGTTACGATGGCATTAAAAATAGCCCAATCGTTTAATGTTTCTGTAGAAGATGTATTTTATTTAAAAGGGGAGGATTAATTCTTTATGTTGAATCATATTTTACGTTCACCATTTTTTCCTATGAGCTTATTAGTATTTATTACTGCATTTTTGTTACTGTCTCTAATGAATACACAGGTATTTCTGGCTAAATTATGTTTTGGAATTTTAATATTTTTTACGTTTGGATGGTCCTTATTTATAAACCTTTATAACCGAAGAAATCCTAAAAATAAGATTAAATCAATGAGCATAGTTCCACCGGAATTTCGCGAAATGGATGAAGGGCAACAGTGGGTAACATTTAAGGCTTGCCGTAATGTGTACATATACTACACCTTTGCTATTCCAGTTACTGTACTAATCTGTTTTATCTTTTCTCAAAATAATCTTGTTCCATTATTAAGCATTGGTGTATTAGGTATAGGGCAATACATTGTTTATTGGTTAACTACTGTTTACGTATTAAAGTCTGTCTGAACAATACAAAAGTTCGAGAAAGAAATAAACAGTTGTAGCTTTTAAAAAGTCGTACCGTTTATCAAAAAGATGTACCTATTCGATTAAAGAATTATAAAAAACATCTAGATATGGTATAGAGGAAACCATTTTGATTAAAGATTTTTCAAAATGGTTTCTTCTTATTTATCGTAAAATACGGGTTTGCGAGATGTTTTGGATCAAACTTTATTTCGCAGCGATAAGAGCTGTGTTACGATAAGCAAATTTCTAACAAGGATTATGTAAATGAAAAGTTCCTATCGAAAATTTGAATAGCTTTTCATATGATTCTAGATACATTGATGCTGACAAGTGGTACTTTAATAAGACAGTTATTAATTAACTTGATAAAAAAATAGCCGATCCCTTAACGTACAGGGAATCGGTTATTTTGTGTCCAAATTGTGTCTAAACGTACAATTTTCCCGAAATGATATGGTGACCCCATGCCCATCAACTTAAGAATTTTCACTACCCCCAAGTGACAAAAAACGTTATTCTTTCTAAAAAGCTAGCTAGAAAGGGTGACATTTTTTATGAATCTTTCGATTCAAGATGAATTACAACTATTTTCTGAAGAACTGTATCGTCATTTAACCCCTTCTCTTTTGGAAGAACTCGCAAAAGAATTGGGTTTTGTAAAAAGAAAACGAAAGTTTTCTGGAAATGAATTAGCTACCATATGTATTTGGGTAAGTCAACGTACAGCGAGTGACTCGCTTGTTCGACTATGCAGTCAATTACATGCGGCCACAGGCACTCTTATGAGTCCAGAAGGACTCAATAAACGCTTTGATAAAAAAGCGGTTGAATTTTTGAAATATATTTTTTCGGCATTATGGAAAAGTAAAATCTGTGAAACATCGGCCATTTCAAGCGCGGCGCTCACGTATTTTCAACGAATTCGTATTTTAGATGCGACGATTTTCCAAGTACCAAAACATTTAGCCCATGTATATCCTGGATCAGGTGGTTGTGCACAAACAGCGGGTATCAAGATTCAATTAGAATATGACTTACATAGCGGACAGTTTCTAAACTTTCAGATAGGTCCAGGAAAAAATAATGATAAGACCTTTGGAACAGAATGCTTAGACACATTACGTCCAAGCGATTTATGTATCCGTGATTTAGGTTATTTTTCATTAGAAGACTTAGATCAAATGGATCAACGAGGTGCTTATTATATATCCAGATTAAAATTAAACCATACCGTGTATGTAAAAAATCCGTTTCCAGAATACTTTCGAAACGGAACCGTAAAAAAGCAATCACAGTATATCCAAGTTGATTTAGAACATATTATGAACAATTTAAAACCCGGTCAAACATACGAAATAAAAGAAGCTTACATTGGAAAGAATCAAAAACTATTCACACGTGTAATTATCTATCGTTTAACAGACAAACAGATACAGGAACGTAGAAAAAAACAAAGTTACACTGAAAGTAAAAAGGGTATTACATTTTCAGAAAAGAGTAAACGATTAACGGGTATCAACATATATGTCTCAAATACGCCTGAAGGAGTTGTTCCGATGGAACAAATACATGACTTTTACTCCCTTCGCTGGCAAATAGAAATTATTTTTAAAACGTGGAAATCCTTATTTCAAATTCATCATTGGCAAACTATCAAAAAAGAGCGATTAGAATGTCATGTGTATGGAAGACTTATTGCCATCTTTATCTGTTCTTCTACGATGTTTAAGATGCGTAAACTTCTTTTGCAAAAGAACAAAAGAGAATTAAGTGAATATAAAGCCATTGGGATGATTCAAGATCATGTATCGCTGTTATATCAAGCGATACAGAGAAACACCCAAAATCTAACAAAGATTTTAATCCGTTTGTTCGACCTCCTACAGAAGAATGGACGGAAATCTCATCGATATGAGAAGAAAACTATCTTTGATATTATGGGTGTTGTCTATGAGTATAATGGGTTTGGAAAACAAAAGAAAGCTGCATAATTTTTAAAATGAAACTCGTTAGAGTTTATTTGGTGTGTGTACTTTTCAATACCAAAAGTACATTACGTGTTTTTTAGTTTGTTTGAACGAAAGTTCATTTTGTTTTCGTTCTTAAGTTGATGGGCATGTATGGTGACCCCTATTAAACAATTTTAAAGAACCTTACCACAATAAAATGTAGTAAGGCTCTTTCTTTTTTATATCAAATAACAGCTCTTAACACATTTATAATCGTATCAATACCAAATAGTCTCAGCATAATTATAAGCATCACTATTCGGAATGGCATGTTTCCCCTGCGCTTGTGCCTTTCTTGGATCTAAATCATATACCATTGGCGTATAGCATGATGTTTGCCCTTTATTTACAACACCATTTCCTCCAGCACTTCCACAAGTATATGCCTTTCCATCTGTTTTTCTTACAATTCTTGCATCAGCTTCATTATTATATACTGCTGGGCGGGTTACAGTAACTTTTGCCCATGCTGTCTTACACGTTGTGCTAAATTTTAATTCCACATAAGAATTGGAATCAATCCACTTCTTTTCTTTCGTTACTGCTGATTGGTCACAGCTATTGTAGTAAGGGCTTTTTCCATCATATGAATGGTCTTCTGCAAATGCTTTATCATTATTCGTCGTACTAAACATACTAGTTACAACGAGCAATGCCAGACAAAGACATGCGCTTACCTTTTTAAAAAGCTTCATAGAATTCCACTCCTTTATTAATAGCGTGCAGTTTTCCCGTAGCCATTATTAATCGTCACCGCTTCAGCATCAGCTGTATAACCAAAATCAGCAGTTAAATCAAATACCATTCCTGTATAGGTGCTCGTTTGCCCCGTTTTAATTGCTCCATTACCACTATTAGAATCTACTGATTTTTGAAATACACCATTTTTATATTTATTAATAACAGCGTAAGCATATACTCCTCCAGAAACAGAAGGTGCTGGTTGATCTAAAACAAGCTTAGACCATGCCGCATGACATTTATTACTGTAACGTAAATACACTGTTCCTACTTTTTTACTACCTTCATACACCGCTGTAGACTTTGCATTAAATCCATCTGCATCACATGTTGTACTGCCTCCGTATACTTTCGTTGTTGCTGGATTTTTCCCGTCATAATAACTACTCAGATCGGTAGCTGCAAATGTACTTCCTTGAAAACTAAATAATACCCCTACACTCGCTACACTTAACACACATACTTTCATTAACTTTTTAAACATTGTAAATCTCCTCCCTCAAAATAAGTACGTATATCTATCCCCTATGTACGCCCCTCCTTTCGTGCTGCCTAGAGGCATCTTACAGAAACGAATAAACGTTGTAAATTCCCTTACGATTATTGGAATATACGAAGAAATTTACTTATCCTTTTAAGAAAAAAGTTGAGAAATACACATTTGAAAACATCCTTTATTTAAAACATAAAGAACCGATACTTGTTCCATGCAAGCATCAGTTCTTTTATACAAAATTGCCATTTTTTCTTTTATATAAAATAAATATTTCTCCACTTAGTCTGTTGTAAAAAACTCCCTCGTTACATCAATAAATTGCTGCAGTGGCACTGTCATCCATTTGTCTTTATGCCAAGCAATTTGTGTGAAAATTGGATTGATAGTATTGTCTAGGTGTAACTCTTTTATCGTTCCCTCTCGTATATCTTTTTCTACTACTATCGCTGGCAAAACTGCTACACCTAAATCTGCAATCACACATTGTTTAATTGCCTCTACACTAACGAACTCAATCTTATTTACTGGATACACATCTTGGATGCGGAATAACTCTTCAAATAAAATTCGATATGAACACCCTAGTTCTGTTAATAAAAGTGTTTCCTTCTCTAAATCTTTTATAGAAACGGAAGTTTGCTGGAGTAAATGATGCCCTGGAGCAGCTACTACTTTTAATTCTTCTTTCATAAGCGGCTCCACATGTAAAACATCTTCTGTTTTACATTCGTCCAAAATAAATGCAAGATCGACTTTTCCCTCCATCAATTGTTCCTTCGCATCTTTATTGGAATGCGCTGGTTTAAATATAAGTTTTATTTGAGGAAATTGCGCTTTAAACCTCTTTAATATAGAAGGAAGTCTATATGTACATTGGCTTTCTTGCGCACCGATTATTAACGTACCTGCTATTTCCTCATCATCTTTCACAGCCACCTTCGCTTCGTTACTAAGTGCAATCATCTTGTCGGCATATAGTTGAAACTTTCTGCCCGCTTCAGTTAAGAAAAGGCGTTTTCCTAATCTTTCAAATAACGGCGTACCTAGCTCAGCTTCTAACGTTTTAATTTGCGCTGTCACGCTCGATTGAGCAAAGTTTAATTTCTTCGCAGTTTGTGTAAAGTTCAAAGTATCTGCCGCTACTTTAAATGTAATTAATTGTTTTATCTCCATTTATCATCCCTCTTTTCAATCGATATTCCCGATTGATTTCATCGAAATAATCCTCTTTGTCTATTGATATTTATATTGTATGATAAAGAGCATCGACAAACAATATAATGGAGGTATTCCATATGAAAGCACTTTGTTTCGAACAGTTTGGAAATCCGGATGTACTACAATATAAAGAACTAAATGATCCAATCATAAATCCAAATGAAATTCTTGTCCGCACGAAAGCAATCGGTTTAAATTTCGCCGATATTTATAGACGCCGCGGTGATTATCATCTCGCTGGCAACCCACCTTATATATTAGGTTATGAAGGCGCTGGTATTGTTGAAAAAGTAGGAGCTGACGTTACGAATATTAATCCTGGAGACCGCATTGCATTTGCTGACGTTCCATTTGCAAATGCAGAATTAGTTGCCGTTCCATCAAAAAAAGCAATCCCGCTTCCAGATTCTATTTCTTTTGAAACAGCCGCTTCTGTCTTATTACAAGGTCTAACGGCACATTATTTAACGAAAGATAGCTATGAAATAAAACAAGGTGATATAGCTTTAGTCCATGCCGCAGCTGGTGGTGTTGGACAACTTCTTATTCAAATCATTAAACTACTAGGCGGAAAGGTAATCGGCCTCACGTCAGCAAAAGAAAAAGCACAAATAGCTACATTAGCTGGTGCTGACCACGTATTTTTATATACGGAAGCATGGCCTGCGAAAGTACTTGAAATAACAAACGGCACTGGAGTAAATGTTGTATATGAATCAGTAGGTTCTACATTAGAGGAAAGTTTTAGCGCTACTAAAACTGGTGGCACTGTCGTATTTTACGGAATGGCCGGTGGTAATCCTGCGCCAGTTGATCCGCGTATGCTTATGGATACTTCAAAAACTTTAACTGGCGGAGACCTTTGGAATGTGCTTACTACTTTTGAAGAACGAAAAAAACGCTCTACTCAATTATTTGATTGGATCGCAAGTGGAAAATTAAACATTGCGAGCCCTACTACATTCTCTTTACAAGACGGTGCCCGTGCACATGAATTATTAGAGAGCAGAAAAAGTACAGGGAAGATTTTATTAATCCCATAATCGTTCCAGTAAAAAAAGGAAGCTAGATTTTAAACTGTACCCTATAGAATAGACACTTAAAAAAAGTCTATTCTATAGGGTATTTCTTGTATAATGAGAGAAAAATGAGAATCGGAGAAATTTCAAAATGACGAAAAAATTGCTTACAGAAAAGGAAATTCAAATATTATCAAAAAATCGATACGTAAAATCGGTAAGCCAAAAAGGAATTACCTATACCGATGAATTCAAGCGTATTTTTATTAAGGAAAATGAACAGGGTAAACCACCTCGTATTATTTTTGAAGAATGTGGTTTTGATATAGATATCATCGGTCTACAACGTATTGTGTCATCAGGAAATAGATGGCGTACGTCCTATAAGCAAAACGGTGTATGGGGCTTAAGAGACACACGTAAGGAAAACTCAGGAAGAAAGTCAGAAAGAGAACTTACATTAGAGGAGAAATATGCACGTTTGGAAGCGGAACGAAACTTATTAAAAGCTGAAAATGAACTGTTAAAAAAGATCAAATTTATGGAAGGGAGGATGGGAAAGAAATAACGTTACACGCTAGTCAAAAGTACCTATTAATTCGTTCTATCATTGAAAAATACCGCCTGAAAAATATGGTGAGATATTTGTGTCAGGTCGCAGGCGTTTCACGTTCTGGATACTATAATTATTTTTTAGCCATTTCTCAAAGTCGGCGAGAGAAAAGAATACATCAAGATGAAATAGGGAAAGAGATTATATTAAAGGCATTTCGATTTAAAAACCGAAAAAAGGGGGCTCGTCAGATCAAAATGACATTGGCGGGTCAATTTCAAGTTGTCTACAATTTGAAACGCATCCGTAGAATCATGAAAAAATATGGGATAATCTGTCCTATTCGTAGAGAAAATCCCTATAAAAAAATGTTGAAAGCGACGAAAGAACACTTCGTGGTACCCAATCGATTAAAACGCGAATTTAGGCAAGGTGTACCGGGAAAGGTACTTCTTACAGATATCACATACCTGTTTTATGGTAAGAATCAAAAAGGATATTTATCTACTATTCTAGACGGGTCTACGAATGAAGTTTTGGCGTATCATGTTTCAGAACGACTTACCTTAGATATCGCAACGACGACGCTGCACAAACTAAAGAAGAATAAGAAGGTACGATTAACGCAAGATGCCTATATTCATTCTGATCAAGGTGCTCATTACACAAGTCCTACCTATCAAAAATTAGTCAAAAAATTAAAGCTGGGACAATCTATGTCAAGGCGAGGAAACTGTTGGGATAATGCCCCACAAGAATCTTTTTTCGGGCACTTTAAAGATGAAGCACACATCAAAACTTGTACATCTTTCACACAGTTAAAACAAGAAATTAAAGACTATATGAAATACTATAATCAGCACAGATATCAGTGGAATTTAAAGAAGATGACTCCTGTCGAATACAGAAACCATCTTCTTGATGCCGCCTAACTTTTTTTAAAATGTCCTTTACAAAGGGTACAGATTATTTCTCTATCTTCCTTTTCTTATTTTTATCCCGCTTTAATGGGCAGTAAGACCCCCACTGATTAAAGTTTCACTTTATATTTCCACACTTTCTGTCCCTTTTGCAACATAACTCATATCTCCAACCGACTCGACTGTGTATGTTCCATCTTGATATACAATCTTCGTTACACTAGCATTTTCCACTCCAAGTTTTGTTTTACTACTGTCTAACATTTCTATTAAGGTAGTAATCAACAACCCATGAACAACAACTAAAACGTTACCGCCACCATCTTTAGCAGCTTCTTCACTAATTTTATCTATCTCTGCTTTTATACGAGTAGAAAATAATTCCCAATCTTCCGCCTGTTTCGTAGGGTCTGCTGCTCTAATAAGATTAATTACTTCTTGAATAGAAAACTTCATAAGTTCTTCTGGTGATGCAACGCCCGCAGCTTTTCCAACCACATCCCACATATTTTCAAGCTTTTCACCTTCAAAAATACCGAAATTTAATTCTCGTAAATTTTTCCTTTGCTCAAGTTTCAATTTTGATTGCTCACTATATTTTAATACTAAATTAGCAGTTTCAATCGCTCGGCCGCTATCACTACTATACGCATTCATAAAATGAACATCTTTTAATCCCATTCCTAAATTCGTGGCAACTTCCACACCTTTTTCTACTAACGGAGAGTCTGCCCAACCTTGCGCGCGATGGTTCGTATTTAATATTGTTTTACCATGTCTTGTAACATATAACGTAACTACATTCTCATTGCTATTTGTTTCTCGCTTCTTCATTCAATTCTCTCCCTTTACATTTCTATATCAATTTTATCATCTTAATTATTCATTGAGCAAAATATACGTAAGTGCATTTGTTTAATAAAAAAGCTATCTTTCTGTATATCCCTACAAAAAGATAGCATCTTTTATGATTACATTTTTTTAAACAATACTCCTACTCAGCAAATGCACTCGAATATTGCACAACTCCTTCTATACCTTGCAGAGCGTTCTCACTTAGCTCAACCGCCATAAACGCTTCATCTGGCACTTCAAATGGTGCTTTTATATTCCACTCACTTGCTTTCTTAAAACCAAATTTCGGATAGTACTCTGAATGTCCTAATACTACAACTGATCCGTATCCAAGTTCTTTCGCTTTTTCTAACGCAGCTACTATAAGCTTTCCACCAATTCCTTTTTTCTGATAGCCCCTGGCAACTGATACTGGTGCAAGCGCTAATGAATCTACAGAAGCTCCATCTTGTTCTATCGTAATTTTAGATAACATAATATGCCCGACTATTTCTTCGTCTACCGCAACGATAGATAATTCAGGAATAAACGCGTCACATTCTCTAATACGCTTTACAAGTTCATGTTCCTTTTTATCACTAAATTCTTCATTCAAAAATGCTTGTTGTACAACTTCTTCCGTTTTTCTATAATCAGTTTGTTGTTCTTGTCTAATCGTTACCATTTTAATTTATCCTCTATTCTTCCTTATTTCTTTTTGGATTTTACGAAGCGCTTTTTTCGATCCACGCTCAATGTCGTGCTGCATTTTTCTTTCTTTATAATCGACAAATAGTGTATTTAAATCGTATCCCTCTGGGTATAATTCTTTTGCCGCTACTTCTAAATTAATGCGTTTTACATTTACTTCAACAAATTCGCCGTTATAATATACAACAACATTATAGAAATTATCTATTTCCTTATAGATAATACCAAAATCATCATAATCTAATAAATTTACACGATCACCGATTTTGTACTCGTAGTGATTTTCTCTTTTTTCTTGCACGAATTTCGGTTTTCTAATTTTACTTTCATTCACTTTTTCTAATGCATATTCTTTATTTCCCATGTACTCTTTCGCTCTTTTCAGTACATGTTCTCTTACGTTCATTTTATTTGCAATCCAAAGCGCATTACTTTCACCTGATTTACCGATCACTAATTTATAAAGCGGTTCTAGTGTCTCACTATTAAATTGCATTGCTGCGTTCATGAAATCATCATGCATTTCTGAGAAGCGTTTAATTTCACCGTAATGCGTACTCGCAACTGTAATACATCCAGCAAGATAAAACTCCTCTAAAATAGAAATTGCAAGTGCTGCTCCTTCATTCGGTTCAGTCCCGCTTCCTATTTCATCAAATAGTAGCAACGTATTATTATTTGACATCCTCATAATCTCAGATAAATTTTTCATATGTGATGAAAATGTACTTAATGCATTTTCGATACTTTGATTATCACCAATATCTACAAATACATTTTCAAAAATAGCAATTTCTGTTTCTTTATCCCCTGCAATATGAAGACCTGACATTGTCGCTAATGTTAACAATCCAATCGTTTTTAACACAATTGTCTTCCCGCCCGCATTCGGCCCTGTAATAATTAAACTACGATAGTTTTGACCGATTTCAAAGTTTAATGGTACTACTTTTCCACTTAAAAGCGGATGCTTACAATTTACTAAATGAACGTAGCCATGATCATTTAACTTCGGCTCTATTCCATCAATCGATTTACTAAACTTCGCTTTCGCAAACACCATATCATACTGACTAATCAATTCCATATTAATTTTTATATGATAAATATTTTCTACTACCATTCCTGATAAAGTCGCTAAAATTTGATATTCTTCCATCGCTTCTTCTGCTTTCAAACTTGCGAGTTCCACATTTAACTTTGTAACCGTATGCGGTTCTATAAATACAGTAGAACCTTTAGCGGAGGCTTCAACTATACTTCCCGCAACTTGATTTTTATAAGAAGATTTAATCGGAATCGTGTACCTATCGTCCTTTTTACTAATAAAGAATTCTTGAATATACTTCTTATTTGCACTACTATTTAAAAACTTCGTTAAACGTTCTTTTATTTTCCCATCTACCGAATCAATGTTATTTCGAATTCGTTTTAACTCTTTACTAGCGGCAGAATCAATACTATTACCTTTTATTGAAAAATTAATTTCCTCTTCAATACTTTTAAATTCAGTCATTGAATTTGCATAAGAAGCTAATACTGGCGCAAAAAATTCTTTATCTAACATAAACTTTTTAATCTTTCTACATCCACGTAAAAAGTCTGAAACACTTACTAATTCTTCTGGATCTAAAATCATCCCTTTTTCTAATTTTTGAATTGTACTAGCAATATTTGAAATACCGAAAAAAGGCACATGCCCTTCTGCATCTAATATAGCTCGTGCTTCCGTCGTTTCATTCAATCGATTCCTTACTACTTTTATACTTGCACTCGGCTCTAATTTATTTATTAATTCTTTTCCTAATCCACTTACACAATAAGATTTCACTATATCCTTTAATTCGTTATATTGTAACTTTTCAAAAGTCATCGTATTCATTTTGTTTCTCCTCACTATGATTGATTTCTATCATAAATGAAGATACCTACTCATTAGATTCCAATAAGCTCTACATGATTCAATTACCATTTTTAAACATTAAAAATATACACAAAAAAGCTGCGGGGATACCGCAGCTTTTACATTTACAAGGCATGAGTAATAACATATGGGGAAATAAACCATAAAAAACGGATGGCAATCCCCTTATTACACGCTTTATAAAGTATTGTAGGTATCTTCATAGGTATCGAAATAAATCCATGACAAAATTAGGGGTATGGTATACATAAAAATCCCCTGTTCTTATCCGATTTATTTCATTCAATTTTTCCTATTTAGTACCTACCGCACTCACAAAAAGCACCTCTCATTATTTTATATTATGGTCATTGAAATCTAATTTACTGAAATCATCATACTATATGTATAGCAAGAAGTAAAGGTGTCATACTTTAGTCGTACGCACATATGCAGATGTTTCCTCTTGCAATATTAGATACAATATATATAAATCGTTTAACGGAGGGATTTCCATGACAGACTTTCAAAAACAATTTTTCGCACGATTACATATAGAAAAAAAAGACAAAGTTTCATTTGAAGATTTACCTAACATTATGTACGCAATGGCACAAACTGTCCCTTTTGAAAACTTAAATATTCTCGAAAACAACTTTACGCAAATATCTAAAGACAATCTGAAAGAAAAAATTTTAGTAAACAACCGTGGCGGTCTTTGTTATGAACTCAATCCTACTATGTATTACTTCCTTAAAGACGCTGGATTTGATGTTCATCTCGTTTCAGGAACAGTGTATAACGCTGCAAACTCCATATGGGCTGTTGATTCTGGCCATATCGCAACCGTTTTAACATATCATAATGAACTTTACTTAATTGAAGTAGGATTCGGATCATACTTACCTCTTGCACCTGTTCCTTTCTCAGGTGAAGTCATTCACTCCGTTACAGGAGATTATCGTATTCGTAAAAAAATGACTGAAAAAGGAAACTACATGTTAGAGATGCGTAAAAACAATGAGTTTTTGGATCAATCTTCTACTGATGATTGGACGTTAGGGTATGCATTTTATATAGAAGAAGTGGATGAAGAAAAAGCAAATGCAGCACAAAAAATTATCGTTGAACATGAGGACTCACCATTTAACAAAGTACCTCTCATTGTAAAACTAACTGAAGATGGGCATGCATCTTTAACGAAGGATAGTCTCACAATAGCGAAAAACGGTAAAAAAATGAAAGAAAAAATTACAGATGTGCAATATAAAAATCTTTTACATGCAAAATTCGGAATTACATTATAATTTTTTAAGCCTTGCCATTTTAGCAAGGCTTTTCAATTTTCAGCAGGGATTTTTTGCAATTTGTTGTATTTCATAGTTATATAGGAATATAACTACATATTTAGAAAGGAAATGATTATGACAGAACTTAAAGATCGACTACAAGTAGCGGATAAAGAAAAATGGGATTTAACGGATATTTACGATACCATTGAAGATTGGGAAAGCGATTTTCATAAAATTGAAATATTAACGAAAGAATTACACGAGTTTAATGGAAATATTCACGATGGCAATAGTTTATTAGCCTATTTAACAAAGAGTGAAGAAATTTCTAGCATAATAACTTTAATGTTCGCTTATGCACGATTACAATCTGATCTTGATACACGCGATACTGACGCTCAATCTCTTGTCGATAAAGTAACACAATTACAAGTGAAAGTAAGTGCGGCTAAATCTTTCTTTTCCCCATTCTTACTTAGCATAGATGAAAACACATTACAATCTTACATAGAAGAAGCAGAGGGCTTACAATATTATAAAGAAGACTTATTTGAATTATATCGTTATAAAAAACACGTATTGAATAAAGACCAAGAAGAGATTTTATCACAAATGGGCGAAGCGCTCTCCTCTCCGCAACATACATATGGCATGTTAAATAATGCAGATATACTATTTGGTGAAGTGACTACTAATGATGGAGAAAAAGTTACTTTAACAAGAGGAATGTATGCAAAGTTAATAGAAGATGAGAACCGTGAAAAACGTAAAGAAGCCTATAAAGCTTATTACAAACCATACGTTCAATTAAAGAATTCTATCGCTTCTACTTTATCTGCAGCTATTAAAAATAATGTTACTGTTTCTAAGCTAAGAAACTATCCATCAGCTTTAGAAAAATCATTATTTGGCGATATGGTTCCGAAAGAAGTATATGAAAACCTAATTGATACAACGAAAAAAAACATTCATTCTTTACATACTTATAATAAACTTCGAAAAGAAAAATTAAATGTAGATGAACTACGCCAGTACGATTTAAGTGTTGATTTAGTATCTGGTGTAAAACAGGACATTCCATACGATAGAGCGTTTGACATCATGATTGAATCACTAGCCCCTTTAGGTGAAGAATATATTGAAACATTAAAGAGCTTTAAAGATAAACGTTATATTGATGTGAGAGAAACGCCAGGAAAACGTTCCGGTGCTTATAACTTTGGTGTATACGGCGTTCATCCATTCATTCTTTTAAACCATCACGATGATTTAAATAGCCTTTTCACTCTTACTCATGAATGCGGGCACGGTATGCATACGCACTATTCACACGGATACCAACCAAGAATTTCTGCACACTATACTATTTTCGTCGCAGAAGTCGCTTCTACAGTAAATGAAGTGCTATTAATTCATCATTTATTAAAAGAAGCAAAAGATGCTGATGTACGTAACCATTTAGTAAATCACTTCATCGACAAATTTAAAGGCACTTTCTTTACACAAATCATGTTCGCTGAGTTTGAAAAAATCACACATGAAATGGCACAGCAAGGTAAACCATTAAATGCCCAAACCTTTAGCGAGGTTTACGAAAACTTGTTTAGAGAATATAATGGCGACTCCCTCGTATTTGACGAAGAAGTAAAATACGGATGGGCTAGAATACCGCATTTCTATCGTCCATTTTACGTGTACAAATATGCAACTGGATTCGCTTCTGCAATCCAAATTGCCGATAAGTTATTGAGCGGCGATCCAAATGCTCAAAAACATTATATTGAATTCCTTAAAGGCGGAAGTTCAGACTACCCATTAAACTTATTGAAAAAAGCTGGTGTTGATTTAACTACGCCAGAACCGATTGAAAGTGCATTAAATCGTTTTAGTGAACTTGTTGAAGAGTTTTCAGCATTATAAAAAGCATGCAGAGTATATGCTCTGCATGCTTTTTCATTTGAATCACTTTATCCTCATGCTATTTTCGTAACTAAAAAACAAATTTGTGTCACATACTCTTCTACTAAACAATCACATTCAGACCCCTTTATATAAACTTCATATGGATGACCATCTATTGTATAACCGTTCTTTTCCACCCACTCTTCTAATGCCATATAAGCATAACCTATATAGTCATAACTACCATAATGCAAAGTAGTAACAATTTGATGTTGATGTATCTTTTTTATTTCGCATCCTTGCAATTCATTTTTATCGTCACCATCCATAATCGGAATTCGGAATTCAATATCACTGTGACCCGGCATAAACTCTTCATCATAAAAAACGGTAGAAGGAGAGCCTACTATTTGCAAATTATTTTTTTGTACTTCTTCATATAAGTCATAAAAATAATCATCCATATGATCTATATCTATTTGCAATCTTTGAGCAATTACTGTTATTTCATTTCTCATCCCAATTAATATATCGTAACTTCTATGACGAGCAATATTTAAAGCCGTATTCATATTTACCATCTCATTCATTTCAGAAATAACTTGTAAATTTTGTTTCACCTCATGAGACAACTCGATAATTTGCGCCTGCATATGGTGAATAAATGACTCTTGATCTGATGACTGCAGTATTACTTTAATTTTCGGCAAAGGAAACTTGTACTCCCTCAGCTTTTTAATTTTCAGTGCTATCTCTAGCTGCCCTTGCTCATAAAATCTATATCCATTTACCGGATTTACATATGCCGGTTTCAATATTTCCTCTTTATCATAATGCCTTAGCATCCGTGTACTCATTTTACAAATCCGAGAAAATTCAGTAATTGTATACATATACATACCCCTTGAATACATTTTCTTTTGTAAACTTTATTATTAAAACCAATCTAAAAACTTTCTAATTGAAGAACTTTCATTCTGATTGTTCAATTTTTTCATCTTTGAAGGTAACAAATGACTCGGACAATACCACGTTAAACAATTCATTGCGCCTCCCATGGTCGATATTTCTCCTACATGAATTTGAATAACTTGTTTCTCTGTATGTTGTTGAATATATCGTAAAACTTCTCTATCTTTAGCTAGCCCAAACTTAGGGACGTAAAGAGCATCACATGTTTCCAACATATTTATATATAATCCTTTTGCCGACGCTATTTCTTGATCATATTGCCCTTTCTCTGTATATGAGGAAGGAACAACTATAAATTCAGCTTCTGGCATTTGCTCTTGAATAATCTCTTGAACATGATATCTAAATTCATGATCCCCTAAAAAATCACTAATAAACATCGTATGTTCATCAATAAATTTAACCATTCCGTCTGCGTGTGCCAGTACATCTCCTTCTTCAGCAGGAATAATAATAACCCGGCTTACATCTAAATCCCACTCTAATTGCTCAATAATTTCCTCTTCTGTCCAATCATCATTATCATCAAATATGCGTTCTGTTACTATAATGGTATCTTTTTTATTCCAAATCAGATTACCACCATCTAATATTAACGGGGACTTCACATATTCAAAGTCATTCTTTTTCAACCATTTATTAAACTGTTGATCTAAATATCTCCCTTGATCACCTGGCAAATAATTTGGTCGATATTTAAATTTAACAAGATGATTCGTTACAACTGGTGCTACATCTCTTAGCCAAATATCATCATACTCAAAAAAGCTTGTATAAAAGTCTTGTTCTTCAACAGATAAAGAAATAAATTGATCTGTAGCTCCCTTTTTTTTATTTAAATTTTCATTAAAATAAATAATTTCTTCATAAAACGGTTCATAATATTCATTTGATTCATTTGATTCATCTGATTCATCTGGTATCGCAGTAAAAATAATTCCCTTTTGTTTTTGTTCCATTTTCTTTCCCTCGCTTTTTTATAGTAATTAAGTAGCCCACTCTTCCTCAACATTTCTTGGGTGGATATAGTACGGTGAAATATTATATATACAAAACCTTAGTTAAGCGAAAGATCGACTATTGACAGGATTTTAAAATACAATATTAAGAATTCATATGAAAGTATGAAATTTAATAATAGAATCATAATCCCTATCATTATGAAGCTAGTTAAGATTATCTCTTTCAATACCGTTACTCCCTTTTTGCAAAAAATAAAACATGACAAAATAGGCAAAGATAATATTCCACCTATTTTGTCTATATAGCAGCATAACGAAATTCCAATCTATTACTTCAATGCAATCGGTTGTTGTTGTGTCACACAATGAATCATACCGCCATTTTTATAAAGCTCTCTCACATCAATACCGACTACTTTACGATCTGGATATAATTTCTGAATCGTATCGTTTGCGATTTTATCATTCGGATCATTATAATTAGGCACCAACACTACTGTATTTCCAATATAATAATTGATATATGACCCCTTATAATCGAGAGTTTTTCCATTTTCTAATACAACCTTTTCTTTACTAAGCGGTAAGTATTCATACTTATATTTTTTTCCTAAAGCATTTTTTGCATCTAACAATGTATCCATATCTTTATTAGATAAACCCCATTCGGCTAGGTCATCTTCTTTCATCGTTACAATGGTAGATTTATTATGGAATTTAGCAAACCCATCAATATGAAAATCAGTAATATCTAAATTAGGCACTCCGTCTAACCAAATAAAGTTTGTCACACCCAGGTCACTTATATATTTTTCAATTTCCTTTTCTGATAAATTAGGATTTCTATTTTTGTTCGTTACCGCACTTCGAGTTAATAAAGCAGTCCCATTGCTGTCTAATTCAATTGCGCCGCCTTCAAGGACAAATTCCCCCCAATCAATTCTTTCAATTCCTGCTTGTTTACTTACATTTTCACGTATACGAGCATCATTTTTGTACGGCGTTTTCTTTCCCCACCCATTAAATGCCGGGTCTAATATTTTCAAATTTTTATTATTGTCATAAACAAAGATTGGTCCACTATCTCGTGCCCATACATCATCAGTAGGAGCGATAAAGAAATCAATTTTATCCATATTCAGTCCTTTATCTATTAAAAGTTTATTGATTCGCTCTTTCTCCTCCTCATCGTATGCAACAATGTGGACTTTTTCCCCCTCAGTTAAAGCACTTGCCATCTTAATCCAAATCGGTTCAACTTCCTGCTTATACTCTTCACCATATGTGTATTCATGAGGCCATTGCAGCCATGTACCTTCATGTTTATCTTTTTCATCTGGCATCGTATATTTTCCGACGGTTTTCTGTATCTCTACTTTTTCTCCCTCTTTCCCCTTAGCATTTTCATTGTTCCCCTCAAAAGAGCATCCACTAACAATCGCTGTAGAGAGTGTAGCTATTAAACAAAACTTTATTGCTTTTTTCATTTTTCTAACCTCCTGTTTGTTACTTCAATAATGTAAAGCTTCACATAGTGTGAAGCTCAAGCTTTTTTACCGATGTAAAATTTACCAATTATTTTTCCACATAAATTCATTACGTATAGATGAACTTCACACATCAACTTTCCTATATTTAACATCCATATCATTTAACTTTCTATACAAAGTTATTCTAATATTCCCCTTTCCTCATTACTTCTTCAGCAAACTTAACATCTCCAAACAAAAAAATCGGTATTGATAATTACATATCAATACCGATTTTCAAATTATTATTTTCCTTCTATTAAATCATTCGCCATTTTCCTAAACTCTTGATTAAATGCATCATTCATACCATTTTGAACGTTAGAGAATAATATGACAAACGTTTTTTTATCCCAGTTAAAATTATTAAAAGTATTCCACCCCGCTAATACGCCGTGGTTATGATAATAATCTGGATACGTATAGAAACTAAATCCATATCTTCTTGCAGGTGATGCCGTAAACATATCTAATACACTTTGTTTAGATAACAGCTTTCCATCCATTATTGCCTCATCTAATCTTTTCATATCTTCAACAGTTGTATACATTTCACCACACCCATACAACCAGTTCATTTTTAAGCGGGGTGCAGCTATTAATTCATTATCTTTTCTCGTATAACCTTCTGCTAAAAAAATATCTTCTGGGAGAGTCGCCCCCATTCCAGATTCATGCATGCCAGCAGAAGTAAAAATATTTTCTTTGACGTATTCAGCGAGCGGTTTATTCGTAATTTTTTCTACAATATATGCAAGCACCATGTAATTATAGTCTGTATATTTCCAGCCTGTCCCTGCAGGAAACTGCAATTTTTGCGCTCCAATCCACGTTACTAACTTTAAACGTGACCCTGCATCCACCCTACCTTGTCCTTGATCTGGCAAGCCAGATGTGTGTGTTAATAGATTTCGTAACGTAATGTTTTTATCTGCTGGAAACGATGGAATATACTTATTTACATTGTCTTCAATGTTTAATTTCCCTTTTTCTTTTAGCTGCATAATAGATATTGCAACGACCGTTTTCGTAATAGAACCAATACGATATTTCGTTCTTCGCGTTGTTACTACTTTATCTTTCACATTTGCATACCCATAACCTTTTCGTAAAATCACATGATCTTTACTAGCTACAAGAACGCTCCCATTAAATCCTTTATCTTTTAAATATTGATCTAGTTTTCCAGCTACAGCTTCATAGCGTTTTTTCTCAGTTGCATCAACTTCTTGCATATCGTCCTTTTGCTTACTATTTAAATTAGAAAATGCCTTTATATCATATTTCTTACCTTTATTTGCATGTATTAGTGCAACGACACTCCCACAAAAAATAGCAAAAACAAAGAAAACGATTAACCATTTCTTTAGCATAATAGGAACCCTCTTTTATATAGTTTCACTTAACGTACATCCATTCTGTTCTATATCTTTTTATTTTCAAATATTTTATAATACTACCTATTATTCACCTAAATGAACTAGATTCCTTTTTCTCATATTCAGTTTTTAGCTACTCTCTATTGTATTTCTTTCTTGCAAAATTTCCACCTTACAATCGGATGCACCCTACTATAATTTCAACATCTTATGTAACATTTGTTACACATGATAAGAAACGGAGTTGTTACGATGAAAAATACTGACAAACGCAATCGCTTAAATGATAGGATGTTTCATTACAGGGTAACAAAAAATAACATAGTTTTAATTGAATATTACATAAAATAGATTATCGTATTAAAAGGAAATGACGCTGACAAATTTTTATACAAAATAAATCATGCACATAATGATACAGAAAAACAACTCATTATGGCTAAAGTAACAGGCAATTTCGAAAGAGGAAATGAGCATAACTGAAAACGAATCTCATTTACATTTTAATTATACAACATATAAAAAAGAAATGTCGCTCATTCGGCATTTCTTTAGACTTTCTTCATAAAAAATTTACATTGCTAACTTTCTTTTATTTTTTTGGTTTTTCTATATAAACTAACTGCTGAGATACATAGTAATACTACTATACACAACCACGCATACGTATACCCTTTCTTATCTACAATATAACCAAACAAAATAGGTGCAACAATAATAGCAATTTGATTGAATGTAAGTGCCAAACTAACTGTTATCCCAACAGAATCTTCCCTCGCCAACTCAGCAACTTCGGCTATAAAAAGACTAAACCATCCAATTGAAAAGAATCCTAACAATGCACTTACACCATACAATACTCCACTCGTTATTGTATGTATACTTATTACTAACAATAGAACCAAACCGATAGAAGCACAGACAGTTATAAATAAAGGTATGCGCCGATTTCCCTTATAAAACACATCACTAATAGCTGCTAATACAACACGGCCAATCATTCCAGAAAAGAACATAACTGAAAATACTGTTCCGGCTACAATAGATGTAATTGATTGTTCCCTTACTAAAAATTTCATGAAGTGTCCAACTAACACCATTTGTAAAGAAATCATGCAAATACCCGCCATATAAATTGGATACAACGCTTTTTTACATATCACTACTTTTAGCTTTGTCCAAAAGGAAATTTTAATATGTCCTTTCCTCGCTTCCTCCTTAACATATGGCTCTTTATAAAACATAAAAAATAATAGCCCTCCAATAATACAAATGCATGCAATACTATTTATCGCGTAAGTCACATTATATTGTATTGTAAGAAACGGGATTAGTACTCCCGCTAACGCGCCACCAATCGGTATACCAGCTTGCCTTATTCCCATCGCTAGCCCACGATTTTCTTTTGGGAACCATTTTAAAATCACTTTACTTCCTCCTGGCTGAGAAACACTATAAAACATTCCTATTAATAAAAGTACAAATAATAACCCATTAAATCCACTTACTATATTAGTTAGTAAAAGCGAACTCCCTAGAAAAAATGAACTGATAGAAATTAATATTTTTTCATTATATTGATCAAGTAGCCGACCGACAAAAAGCATACAAAATAACGGTCCAATATTTACAACACTTACTAACAATCCACTCTCCGTATTCGTAAGCGCATATTCTTCTTTCCAAAATAAAGCGAAAACCCCGACACCATACGTTATAAGTGTCGCTGTTGTTTGAGCAATCGTCGCAACAATTAACATAACCCATTTATAAGTACGATTCACCCTTTCTTCAATCAACATAATAATCCCTCCCCCCTTCCATTGTATGAAAGTTCTGATATCATATAAAATAAAGATTCATCATATAATCCATCAAAAAAATTGATACCTTTTCGGAGGGATGATACGTGGACATAAAAGATTTAACTGTATTTTACGAGGTCGCGAAGGAAAATAATATTTCTCACGCAGCGAAAAATTTGAACTACGTGCAATCAGGCGTAACAATGCGTATGAAACAACTAGAAAATGAATTAGGCGTGCCTTTATTTTACCGTAACGGAAAAGGTGTAACTTTAACTTCTAACGGTGAGATTTTATTAACGTACGCCAAACAAATTATCCACTTAATGGATCAATCTATAAAAGCGGTTCAAAGTAATGGAACTGATCCTAAAGGCACTTTGACAATCGGATGTACAGAATCTACAACTGCGGTAAGGCTTCCCTCTATATTAACGGCCTACTATGAGAGGTACCCAGAAGTCGAATTGATTTTGAAAACAAATACGACTGAACAACTAATTAAGCTTGTATTAGAGCGAAAACTAGACGGAGCGTTTATAGCTGGCTCTACTCAGCATACTGAACTCCATACAACTGTATTTCATGAAGAAGAATTGGTTCTCATTAGTAAAAAACCTTTGTCCTCTCTTACAGACATAGAAGATATGAATTTACTTGCTTTTAGTCACGGGTGCTATTATAGAAGTTTATTAGAAGACTGGCTTCAAGAAGAAGACATCTCACCTAAACGAGTTTTAGAATTCGGGACAATCGAAGCTATACTTGCATGTGTAAAATCAAGTATGGGCGTAGCGATTATGATGAAATCAATTTTAAAGGGGCATGAACATGACGTATCATTCAATCCTTTACCCAATAGCTTCAAAAAAGTTCCTACTACTTTCATTACTAGAAACGATATATTTCGCTCAGCTGCATTACAAAAATTTATGGAGATGACTCACAATGCATGAAAAGAAAATACGTGGTATGAAACGAAAAACAAACACTATGATTAAGCGCATTGAGGAACATACAAAAACGTTCCCTTCTACTTTCTATAACGATGAATATTGGTATATGCCTTTACCAGTTTCTCAAGCTTTTATCGAGTCTCATAAAACACCTAGAAAAGTAAAACGATTATGTATACAAACCTTAATAGATCGAGTAAATCATTTAATAAAAATAAAACCAAGTGATACACATACATATCGAGTTGTTACTATAATTTCTATAGAAAATTTATGGAGATCGCAAATTATCGTATTTAAAAACGATGACTACTTTCAAATTTTTTTCAATAGAAATAATGAATTTCAAACATGGATCCCTCTTTCAATTGAAATTAATTTTTGGGAAACTTGGGGAATTTCAATTTGCCCTACTGCCCAAATGTTGCACTTTCAAGAAGTCATTTATGATGAAGATGCAATCGATAAAAAAGAGATTTGGTTTATTGGAGAGTTATCTTAAAAGGGGTACTTTCAAATGAAAAGCTTCCCTTTTTTCACTTAATAAAATCGCTATATAATAAATTTATTATTTACTATATCGGAGGTTTTCAAATGGTAATACCTAAATATCCTGATGTCCCTACTCTTACGAAAAAACAAATCGATCAAATTACAGAAATCGTTTTTCTAAAAGAAATAACAACACAAAAATGTGATGCTATTTTCGTTTTCGGCGGTTCTCATCCCGGCAATTGGCAAGCTCCTCTAGAAGCTTACCGACAAGGTTTAGGAAATCAAATTATTGTTACAGGTGGTACTAGTTTGCATGGCATGAAACATCCGAGCTGGAATTACGGGGATTTGTCAGATGCAGAAGTAATTGTAAATAAATTAATTGAACATGGCGTACCAAAAGATGCTATCATGTTCGAGAAAAACTCCCTCCATTCTATCGCTAATGTAATAGAAGCGAAAAAGATTTTTGATTTTACAAAGATTAATCGCCTACTATTTGTTTGCAAAAGCTTAGGCGCTGGTCGGCAATACAGAGTATTAAAAAAACATTTACCTAAAACTATTACTTGTATCCCATATACATTTGATACAAGTTTCGATGGTGAGTTTATAATTAATAGATATAATTGGATGGAAAATGAGAAAAGCCGCTCTATGATTTTTGGAGAATACTTGAGAAATATTTGCTACGGTAGAAAAGGCGGCATTGAGCCACCTGAAAATGAGGTTGAAGGTTTAGAAGAATATGTATCCTACTACTATAATCTAGCATAATAGAAAAAGGTATACCAAAACGTCGGTATACCTTTTCTCCTATCTCACTTATTTTTCTTTTAGTACACTATGTAATCGATCAGGGTAATTTGTAAACATTCCTGTAGCACCCCATTTTATTAACAATCTCATATCTGGTTTCTCATTAATTGTATAAGGATGAATTAGCAGTCCATTATTTCTAGCCATTTTCATATATGACTCATCAATAATTAATTCTCCGTTATCATTACGTAAGTTTGGTCCAATACCAACTGCATACTTTTTAATTTCTTGAAAATCTTCATTCGTTACACGTTTCGGTTCATGTGTAATAGCAGACCATTCAACAATTTCATTGTTTTCATTTGGATAATACCAAAGCAGTTGAACTAACGGAATGTTTTTATTCATACTATGAATCTTTGTTAAACTGTCTTTACTAAATGATTGAATCATAACACGACTAGAAGACATGTTTTGACCTATTAAATTATATTTTTCTAATAAAGCTAATAATTTCTCTTCCATTCCTGGATACACATCTGGTGATTTTGTTTCAATGTAATACTTCATGCTTCTTCCGTACTTTTGGAAAATTTCTTCAAGAGTCGGAACCTTTTGACCAACGTACTCTTGCTTAGCCTTTTCTGGATAAGCTTTATTGAACCAAGATCCTGCATCTAAGCTTTTTATTTCACTTAACGTTTTATCTCGTACTTCACCTGTTCCATTTGTAGTGCGATCAACTGCTGTATCATGCATTGCAATCAACTGGCCGTCCTTAGTTAACTGAATATCTAATTCCAAATAATCCGCTTTCATTTTTTTCACAAGATCATAAGAAGCAAAAGTATGCTCAGGTGCATGTCCACTTGCTCCGCGATGTGCAATATTTAAAAACTTATTCGTATTCCATTCATGCTTCCCTTCTGCTTTCGCATGAACAGCTCCCCCAGCAAAGATACTTCCCGTCATAAAGAAGATAACTAACACGCTAATAATTTTTCTCATCCTTCTAATCCTTCCTACGCTGCAAATTTCAACAAGTTAATGAGATTTACACGAAATAGAAGATATACTTTCATCATTTTTATAAGTTTATATTAAAATTCCAATCTTACAAATATAATTCCCCTATGTTATTACTATACTATTTATTTTCCATATCCCCCCTATTCACATGTAACTTCCTATTGATTACAGTTCATCAATAAAAAAAGCCATAAATTATTTAAAGGACACTTCTGTATCCTTAAATAAATTTATGGCTTATCTCAAATATCTCCGGCCTCGATTAACTTGTCGAAATTAATCATACCAAACCTATTAATATTTGTGAATATTATTTTTTCAGTAAAGTGAAGCATATAAAACAATATACTTCCATAGCTACTTAAAAACTACATAATAAATTACTCATTACCTTCTCCAGTATTACATCTGGATTTACCACTGCTTTTTCCGAACGCCATCCAATAAAGCCGTCTGGTCTAATTAATACAGTTCCTTCATTTTCTATCCCATATAATTCACGAAAAACATTTTCTTGAGCAATAAAATCTCCGCTTCCCCCTACTCGATATACATTAATATTTATCCCTAATTTAGATGAAACATCATATACAGCTTCAGCCCAAGAGCTATTGTCTACTCCAGTAAGTAATACAAAATTGTTACCAAATAAGTCTAATATAGAAGCTTCTTTCCCTTTATACATCCCCCAAAAGTGTGGCGCTCGCGTTCCAGGTCTCCCGTTCAACTCTACGCTATCCATTCTATGTGGAATGACTGAGTCATCTATAATCGCCTCTGAACAATACTGATATCCAACTGTAACAGCTAAACCGTCCATATTATTCAGACGGCCTTCCTCTCTATTCGCAGCACGAAACAGTAAACTACTCGCATAATCTGTCGTTAATTTTGCAACAGGGTATCTCTCTTCGTGATATGTTTCTAACAATTTTGCTTTTGCCTTGCCTTTTATAACAGCCGCTAATTTCCAAGCTAAATTGTGTGCATCTTGTATTCCTGTATTGGAACCAAACCCTCCTGTTGGGGGCATAATATGTGCAGAATCGCCAACTAAAAAAATGCGATTATCTTGAAATTTTGTAGCAGTACTTTCACTCGCTTCCCACGGTAAAACACTTACTATCTCCGGCTCAACATTTGTACTTCCTATTGCGGTTTGAATAATTTGTTTACAACGTTCTATAGTGAAATCTTCTGGTTGCTCTCCTTTTAATGGATCGTAGGATACATGGTAAATCCATCTTCTTTCGTTATCAACTGGAATAAGCGCACCAAGAACTTCAGGATGAAGTACCATAGTAAAACCAAATGTATCTCCTTGTATAAATTCACTTAAATCCGCTTCAAAATAAATATTCATATAATAACCACCAATTGTTCCACGGCCCTCGGTACTAATCCCTAAGTGCTCACGTATTTTACTTTTCGCTCCATCCGCTGCAATTACGTAGTCACAATGAACAACGCTCTCTTTTTCCGTTTCACGATCTCGAATCGTTGCAATTACTCCGTTTTCCTTTTGTTCAAATGAAACTAACTCATGATAAAGAGATAGTTGCCCACCTAATGTTTTTGCTTCTAGTAACATCATCTCTTCTAAAGTAATTTGATAACAAGCAGTTTGTTTAGATGGACTAATCTCTTCTATTTTCTGAAGTAACTTTTCATCATTTTCATACTGATTTACCCTCATTTGTGCCAATTCTTCCTGATTCGCCTCAGCTATTGTATGAACCGCTATTCTTCCTCGGCAATTTTCTAACGCTTTACCCGCTGATCTAATTCTTTGTTCTAAACCTAATTCTCGAAATAACTCCATCGTACGAAAAGTGATTCCACCTGCTTTTGGATGAATTGCAGTAGACGGATGCCTTTCAATAAGTAAGTACTCAATATTATGTTTTGCAAGGAATAACGCAGACGCTAATCCTGATAATCCCCCTCCAACAATTAAAACTGGTACATAATTCAATTCCATATACTTATCCTCCACATCATTGTTCTGAGCTCAGTGACATAAATATAATCAAAAAAACAACAAAGATATAGACTTATATTTCATTTTAAATTATCATATAGATAGATTACGCCCCAAATTACTTTTACTTTTTCATACATCTATAATCTGCTTGAATTATGCATGTATGAAAGAGTAAAACGAAACAACTCACTTCAAAATAATAAAAACATGATAAGCGGTCGTAACCCAATAAATTATATAGGGTTACGACCGCTTAATTTTTTGTGCAATGACTTAACCATCCTCATCTGTAAACAACGTATTATTAAGCCTTTTCTATCTCCTACCATTTTCAACTCATAAAATTTCATTCGTCTCGATTTTCTTTCCCAATATTGCAGCTCATACAACAATCATGTAGCATTACCTTATCGAAGTAATGGTCCATCATCTTAAACCTTTCGACTAATTTCCAGGAGGTAAAGTGATTGAAATGAATAAACAAGAACAATTAAATGTTATAAAAAAAGATTTTATTGATTCTCAAAAAGTATTATTGGCAATTGGTGATGAAACACGTCAAGCTATTTTGTTAGTTCTCATGGAAACGGAATGTCAAACAGGATTACGTGTAGGTGAAATTACGAAACAAACACACCTTTCTCGACCAGCGGTATCACATCACCTTAGAATTTTACGAGAAGCCGGTATTATTTTAATGCGAAAAGAAGGTACAAAAAACTTTTATTATATTGATATACGTACAAAATTAAGTTTATTAAAAAATCTTGTATTAGATATCGAAAAGCTATTGCACAACTTTTATTGAAATGTGGAGGTATAAGAAATGAAAGCGATGATAATTGATAAGTACGGAAAAGTCCCAATGCGTATGGCCGAGGTACCTATTCCTGAAATAAATGAGCATGAAGTGCTCGCAGAAATTCATGCAGCTAGTATTAACCCAATTGATTTTAAAATACGCGATGGAAAAGTAAAGATGTTACTTAAATATGAAATGCCCCTAATCCTTGGGAATGACTTTGCTGGTGTCATCATAAAGGTTGGATCAAAAGTAACTCGTTTTAAAGTCGGCGATGAAATATATGCACGTCCAAGAAAAAATAAGATTGGTACTTTTGCGGAATATATAGCCATTCATGAAGATGACATAGCTTTAAAACCGAAAAATTTAAGTTTTGAAGAAGCTGCTTCAATTCCACTTGTTGGCTTAACATCATACCAAGCATTACATGACATTATGCAATTACAAAAAGATCAAAAGATTTTAATTCACGCTGGATCTGGTGGTGTTGGTACTTTCGCAATTCAGTTAGCAAAAATAATGGGCGCTACCGTTACAACAACTGCTAGTGAAGCTGGTTCCGATTTAGTAAAGTCTCTTGGAGCAGATCAAATTATTAATTACAAAACAGAAAAATTTGAAGAAATACTAAAAGATTATGATGCAGTATTTGATACCATTGGTGGTACAACACTTGAAAAATCATTCAATATTATAAAAAGCGGCGGCAACATTGTTTCCGTTTCAGGAATGCCAAATGCTCGTTTCGGTAAAGAATTTGGTTCTGGATTTTTTAAAACATTCTTATTTTCATTAGCAAGTAAAAAACTTACTGCACTTGAAAAAAAGCATAATGCTCAATATTCATTTTTATTTATGAAGCCAAGCGGAGATCAGCTACGCACTATTGCAAACTATATTGAAGCCGGCAAAATCAAACCGGTAATCGATCGCGTTTTCCCTTTTGAGGATGCGCAAAAAGCAATGGAATATTCAGAGGCTGGAAGAGCAAAGGGGAAAATAATTGTAAAAATTAAGTAATAATAAAAACTCCATTTTTTAAAATGGAGTTTTTATATTTGCTGTTAAATAGACATAGTGTACTGAAGTCCTTACAATAGATTGCAAGGGGAAATATCATATTATACTTTTAGCTAATTTTACAAAGAATACATACGTACAAATACATAATAAAAAAAGAAACAAGGAGGAGATAAAATGACTAAAAATAATGAAGCAGGTTGGAATTTAGATAATAGTTATGCTACTTTGCCAAAATCATTTTATACAGACATCCCCCCTACTCCCGTAAGTTCACCGGAGTTAGTTAAACTAAACCATTCGCTAGCAATATCTCTTGGCTTTAATCCTGAAGAACTGAAGAAAGAAGCCGAAATCGCCATTTTCGCCGGTAATGCTCTCCCAGAAGACGCTCATCCATTAGCTCAAGCATATGCTGGTCATCAATTCGGGCATTTTAATATGTTAGGCGACGGTCGTGCTCTTTTAATTGGCGAACAAATTACTCCTTCAGGAAAACGTTTTGACATTCAACTAAAAGGTTCTGGTCCTACTCCGTATTCACGCCGCGGTGATGGTCGCGCTGCACTCGGTCCGATGCTACGTGAATATATTATTAGCGAAGCTATGTATGCACTTGATATTCCAACTACCCGCAGTTTAGCAGTTGTCACAACAGGCGAACCAACCTATCGTGAAACAAAGTTACCTGGAGCTATTTTAACTAGAGTAGCAAGCAGCCATATACGCGTCGGCACATTTCAATATGCTGCAGCTCGCGGTTCTATCGAGGATCTTCAATCGCTAGCTGACTATACAATAAAAAGACATTATCCAGAAATTGAAGATCATGAAAACCGATATACTGCATTGCTACAAGAAGTCATTAAAAGACAAGCAAATCTTATCGCAAAATGGCAACTTGTTGGATTTATTCACGGCGTAATGAACACTGACAATATAACGATTAGCGGTGAAACGATTGATTACGGCCCTTGTGCATTTATGGACAATTACGACCAAGGAACTGTATTTAGCTCCATTGATACACAAGGTCGCTACGCATATGGAAATCAGCCATATATGGCCGCATGGGATCTCGCGCGATTAGCAGAATCTTTAATACCAATCCTACATGACGATGAGGAAGAGGCATTAAAAATTGCTCAAGATGAAATTTCAAAATTTAGCGTACAGTATGAAAACCATTGGTTCCTTGGAATGAAAAAGAAATTAGGACTATTTAGCAACGAGGAACAAGATCAATCACTTATTGAGCAACTTTTAAAAATGATGGAGAAATTTAAAGCGGATTACACAAATACATTCCGTTCATTAACTCTTGATACGTTAGAAAATACCCCTCTATTCGATAGCCCTGAATTTAAAGAATGGTACAAACTGTGGCAATCTCGATTAGAAAAACAAGATGAATCGAAAGAAAATGCCTACGAAATGATGAAAAATAATAACCCATCAATCATCCCAAGAAACCATCGCGTAGAAGAAGCACTAGAAGCAGCTGTCACAAATGGCGACTATAGCGTAATGGAAAAACTTCTTGAAGCTCTAGCAAATCCTTATGCGTATGCTACAGATCAAGAAGAATACTGCGTTCCACCTGCGCCTACGAATCGTCCTTATCGTACTTTTTGTGGGACTTGATTGTTTAATATGTAAAAAGGTGTATTCATACAAATTGTGTGAACACACCTTTTTTATATCCTCACCTCTCAACTAGAACTTTAAAATGCCTCTTCACCAATTCCTTTCTTTACTCCAAAACAAAAACATCACTATTCCAATTGGCTTACTAAAATATTTGTTAAACAAATATTGAGAAATAAAAATCATATTTCTAAATATTGTTATTTTTGATACTATATTTTATAAGAATATTCAAAAAGTGAGGGGATTTCATGAACGTTCAACTACAAGGTAATGAACAAGTTACAAAATTATTTAATGACTGGTATTTAGCTATGCTAAAACAAGATGTGTCCCAGGCGACAAACTTAAAGCATGAAATTGAAGAAAAGCAACTAAACATTACAGAAGATGAAAACTTAGCATTATACTATTCTCTACTAGATTTTCGTTTCAAAGTTTTAACTGATGGTTTAAGTATTACAAAAGACAGTTTCAATAAAATAGATTCTTACGCGATTTCACCTAATCACCAACTTTCTTACTACTATCATTTATTTAAAGCAATTCATGCTACTTTAACAACAAATTATAATTTAGCAGGTGAACATTATGAACATGCTGAAAAGCTATTAGTTAATGTTTCAGATAAACTAGAGGAAGCAGAATATAATTACCGATTCGCTATCTTTAATCAACATTTTTATAAACCGATTGATGCAATTCAGCAAGCAACAAAAGCCAGAAATATTTTCATGACTGAAAATGGGTTTGAGATCAAGTTAGCACTTTGCGACAATATAATAGGTTCCTCATGTGTATTTTTAAAGCAATATGAACAAGCAGAGGAAAAATTCAATTCTGCTCTTTCAATTTTACAAAAACTAAACGAAAAGGATTTAGTTTTAAGCGTTCGCAATAATCTAGGTTGGCTCTATGCAAGTCAAAACCTGTCTTCTCTAGCGATTCGACATTTATCAGAGGTAACAACCAAAGTGCCTACACACTTTAAAGCACTCTTTTTACAAGCCAGAGAGCATTATAAACTTGGTGAAATAAACATTGCTGAAGAACTTATTAAAAAAGGATTGGAAGTTTGTACAGAACTAAGCAATGTTGAATATATACTTCATTTTAAAATTTTACATTCCCTTAACAATAATGAGACAACTGAAGATTTAGAAAATATTATTCTTGAAGGAATTACGTATTTCGACAAAGAATCTTTATATAACTACACTCAAGAATATTCAGAGAAATTAGCAACTAAATTTTATGATGAAAATAATCATGTGAAAGCGAGTGAGTATTTTCATAAAGCGTTACAAGCAAAAGAAAAAACGTTTGAGAAAGGAGCTCTAAAATGATTAAAAAAATTTGTTCTGTCGTTCTAGGACTGTCTGTTATCGGTATTATTTCTATTGGCATAAATAGTTCTTTTACATATCAAGCAAGTCACGCCGATCTCCCTGCACCACAAAGACCTGACCTTGTTCAATCCGTTGACGCAAGTAAAGACTATAACCCAACAACAACTGAAAAGACACTTTAAAAAACGAAAGACCTTCAATTTAGAAGGTCTTTCGTTTTTTAAAGCGCTTATTTAGTTAATGTATTCGAATATTTTTTCATATCCAAATGGTAGTACCAATGACACTATACAGCCTATCATTATTGAAGCACTAGATAAAAGGATAAATTTCCGAAATGATATATCATTCCTCTTGTACCCAGTAAAAGAAGCTTTTATTATAACAAAAACTGTCATCATTATGATAATAGCTGAAAAAGCAGCTACTAAAAACACTTCCATTTTGTTTCCTCCTACAAAACATCCTAACTTTAATTTTACCATTAAATGAGAATAACATAAATAAACTCTTTATTCATACAAGTTTTTCCATATACCTCCGACGGGATTCGAACCCGCACTCCTTTCGTAAGCATAGGCTAAGGGGAACACGCTTCCCTACGGAATTTCACCGACAGGAATTCCACCTGTCTCAGCTTATTTGCTTTTCGGTGCTTCTGAAACCTTCGCCTTGCGACCCGGTGCGACATGTTTTCCGGCGCTCTTCCCTTCTAGAGCTACGGAGGCATTTTTCTTGCAAGTAAAATATATTTCTACAAAATCGGTAAATCACCTTTATTTTCCCAAACTCATTTTGTTTCTTTCATCAATTCCGCAATCCCCTTACTCCCCTCACTACCAACTTTCTCAAGTTTCTCCACAACTAATGCTCTTCTTTCCACAGAATGATTTTGACTTAACTTCGCTTTTCCTTCTATTTTACTAATCTTAATTTTAAAACCAACTATCCCCTTACTTAATCCCACCATATAATTTGGATCTACATCATCAAGTGAGTAGGCACTCTGTGGATCTTCATATGTATGTACTAAATCTTGAAGAGAATTTATTAATTCCTGTTCATCTTCAACAATTTCTAATTCACCATATACATGCACTGCAACGTAATTCCATGTTGGTACTGCATTGTTTGTTTCATACCATGACGGAGAGATGTAACTATGTGGTCCTTGAAATATAGCTAGTACTTGCTGAGTCCCAATATCTTTCCACTGTTCATTCGGCCGTGCGAAGTGACCATGTAACGTGAGTGTTTCCCTATTTAACAACAATGGCAAATGTGTTGCATATGGTTCCCCGTTATGTTGAGAAAATAATGTCGCAAAGCTATTTTGTTCCATTATTTCATACTTCACCTCTTCATCTTGTATTGCAAAATATTTTGGTATGTACATAAGCTCCCTCTTTTCCGATCTTTTATTTCTCATTATATTTAAATCTCGTAGCATTCAACAGGGCCAGTTTATATTTGTTTTATAATGGCAGCGTTCTATTTCAAAAGAATAGGCAGCATGTATTCCATGCCGCCTTAGTTTATTTCTTCTAATATATTTGTAATAGATTTCGTCTTACCTTCACTATAGCTAGTTCTACTTTTTGACTCTCTTGCTAACTCTTCCTTTAAACGTCCATATTCACCAGCAACATCGTCATGTTCACGAAGGTAATCCCGAAACGCTATATGTTTTCTTAACTCTTCACTATTTTTATCACAAACATATAAATGATGTTCCATCCAAACTGTACTTTCTTCACTCCACGGAACGAAAGCGTCCTTTCTGCCAAACGCCTCTCTCCCTTTGTAGCTCCATTTTGCCTGATGATAGTATCCTATCGCTTCAAGCTTTGTTACTACTTTAGAAAAAAAACCATAATCTTCTATTACAATATCAATATCTAATATTGGTTTTGCTGCAAGCCCTTTGATAGATGTACTCCCAACATGTTCAATGGATAAAATGCTGTCTTCCATTACATCGTTAATGAGAGTTTGTAGCTTATTAAATTCACTTTCCCATTTGATGTTATATTCTTCGATAGTAATTCTTTGTTTCAATGTATCCCTCTCCTCAAAAGCAACTATAACCTCTGAATATGAGTATCCTTAAAATCTGTCTCATATTTCAATCCATATCCAAACATTCGATCCATTCCAATATGTGCTGTCCATATTAAACCGATCATTATAACCGTATCTACCTTAAAATAGACTCCTATGATAGCTATTACTATCGATATAATATATGTGTGACATATATTATAAATCTTAGCACCTACATGATTATTTATACCATACGCTAATATTGATAAATCCGGAGCTAAAAGGAACAGAAAAAATATTATCCAACTAAATTCATATACTGAATACGCATAAATCGCAGCTATGAAAACAACTAGCCCTTCAAAATGTACAATACGTTTTTGCATTCTTTATCATTCCTATTTTTCTATATTTACCGATAAAGTTTCATCACTGAAAGTATCCTTTGCATTTTTTGACCAGATGGTTGCTAAAATCGGTCCTGCAATGTTATGCCATACTGCAGCTAATACACTTGGGAGTGCGGCAGCTGGTCCAAAATGTGCTGTTGCTAGCGCAACACCTAGGCCTGAATTTTGCATTCCTACTTCTATTGAAATAGCTCTTCTTGTCCCTTCATCTAGTCCAAGTACGAATGCTGTTATATATCCGAGTAAAAAACCAAATGCATTATGAAGCATAACTGCGATAAATATAAGAAGTCCTGAAGAAGTAATGCTACTTACATTTGCTGAAACTACCGCTGAAACGATAATGATAATTGCTACAACTGATATGAAAGGGATAACGGTCATTCCTTTCGTAACAGTTTTAGGGAAAAACTTCTTCACTACTAATCCTAAAATAATCGGTATGATAATGACTTGTACGATAGAAAGAAACATAGACATAGGATTAACCGGCATCCATTGTCCTGCAAGCAATAGTAAAATAAGAGGTGTAGCAATTGGTGCTAGTAACGTTGATAATGACGTCATTGCAATAGACAACGCTAAGTTCCCTTTTGCTAAATAAACCATAACATTTGATGCGGTGCCACCCGGTACTGAACCGAGTAACACTAGTCCAGCTGCTAATTCGGCTGGCAGATTCATAACGTAGGCTAGTACGTATGCGACAAGTGGCATAATAATAAACTGAGCACATACACCGATAATAACTGGCAATGGTTTTGTAGCTATGATTTTAAAATCAACAGCCTTTAACGTTAATCCCATCCCAAACATGACAACTCCAAGTAAAATCGTTATGTAACTATTTAACCCAAGAAATGGCGCGGGAATAAAATACGCAATAGCTGCAATACAAATAACCCAAAATGCAAAATATTTTCCAGCTATATTACTTATCGCTTCTAGTACTTTCACCCGATCAACCCCTATCCTTTAATTCAAACACCTTATTCGGATTCAAAATATTTTGCGGGTCAAGAGCTTTCTTTATTTTCTCCATTACGAGTAATGCCGCCCCATGTTCTTCTTCTTGGTACTTCCGCTTTCCGATTCCAACGCCATGTTCTCCCGTACACGTTCCCCCTCGTTTAAGAGCATACAAAACGATATTTTCATTTATTTCGTCTGCCTTTTCCACTTCTTCTTTATCGTTAGGATCAATCATTAAGAGCACATGGAAATTCCCATCTCCTACATGACCAAGAATACCACCAACAAGACCAACCTTATCTAATGTCTCTCTCGCATGTTGAATTGCCCCAGCCAATTCTGAAATTGGTACACATACGTCTGTACTCATTAATTTTTTACCAGGATAACTATGCACATAAGAGTACGCTAAGTTATGTCTTGCATCCCACAGTTTATTTCTCGCTGCTGTCTCCGTCTCAAACGCAACTTCTTTACATTTATGATCAAAAACAATTTCTTTCGTAAACTCAATATCTTGCTTTAGCCCTGCTTCATTACCGTGAAACTCTAAAAACAGCGTAGGCTCTTCTCTGTAACTTGTTTCACTATAATGATTGACTTGTTTTATAGATAGTTCATCAACGAGTTCAATTCTCGCAATTGGAATACCCGCTTGTAATATGTTAATAACAGCTTCTACTGCATCATTTATAGTTGGAAACGATGCTCTCGCGGCCATAACATGTTCTGGTATACCGTATATTTTTAGTGTTAATTCCGTAAAACATCCAAGCGTACCTTCTGATCCTACGAAAACACCATTTAAATGGTAACCTGATGACGACTTCGCAGCTAAATTCCCAGTATGTATTACTTCCCCATCAGCAAGAACGACTTCTAAATCACGAACTTGATCACGCATAACGCCATATTTCACGGCTGTCGTTCCACTCGCATTTGTAGCGGCCATTCCACCTAACGTTGCATCTGCCCCTGGATCTACACTAAAAAATAAACCGTATTTCTTTAACTCTTTATTAAGCTGAGAACGAGTCACTCCCGGCTGTACTCTCACTAGAAAATCTTTCTCTCTTATCTCGAGTATTTTATTCATAAGTGAAAAGTCCATTGTAATTCCTTTTTCATATGGAATAACATGCCCTTCTAAACTAGAGCCTACCCCAAAAGGAACGACAGTTTTTTTATGCTCACTCGCTACTTTCATTATTCTACTAACCTCTTCGGTCGTTTGCGGAAAAACTACTACATCAGGTAAACTACTAGCATGATAAGATTCATCTTTACTATGTAACTCTCTTACTGTCGTATTGATTACTACTCGATCTTCAGGAATTACGTTTTTTAATTCATTTACTAAACGCTCTACTGTTATTTCCATCGTACACTCTCCTACTCTCTATAAATTTGAATTACAAAATATGTTAAGTGTTTTATACATAATAATCCGAAAAATTAAATAATTCAAGTTTTATACATATGCAATTCGTTTCATACTGTCGAATAAACAAAAAGAACTTGCAATACCTATCGCAAGTTCTTTTCTATAAAACTACATTTTAAACGACTTCTTTATTAACAACATAAACCAAATTAAAGTAACTGCCATCAACGAATGAGAAAAACCAACAATATAAGTTAACCCTTTAAAGTCCGCTCCATTTAACTGAAGAAGCCCTCTTGCTGCTAGCGAACCTAACATTAAAATTAGTGCGATATTATGTACAACAAACCACTTATTAAAACTTTTCGCTTCATGAAACGCGAATACTTTTGCTAATCCTAAAGCAATTAAAAAGAAGAAAAAGCCGAGTACAAGTGTATGTGTATGTAAAAGGTTTAACAAAGTAGATCCTACAATCCCTTTATACTTTCCATACTCCCTAGCGAAAATCCCTGATAATAAACCGATAATCAAATACGTAAACGATGCATTATATAATTTCTTCATTATGTGCCTCCTTGAGTAGAATGTGTAGTGTGTCATATTTAGTAATAATGATAGTTATATAGTAAAAACTCCTAGTCACCTAGGAGTCATTGTATAAGCATCTCACTCTTTACAATCAATTCTAATTATAAAATATCCCTTTATGCAAAACAAACGAACTTTATGTGAACAATCCGGGCTCTTTTAAAATATGTTGCGATTTTGTATTACACAATCCATACTAATGATTATAAATGTTAAAGGTGGTGCAGTAGCTTGATAGTTCTTGAAACGGAACGACTCACTCTTCGTTGGCTCGATATAAAAGATGCTCCGTTTATTCTTGAGTTAGTAAACGATCCTGCATGGATTCAGTTTATCGGTAATAAAGGAGTTAGAACCCTGGAAGACGCAACAAATTATATTGTAAACGGACCAATCGATATGTATAACAAACTTGGATTTGGTCTTTACTTAGTAGAGCGAAAAGAAGATCTCACTCCACTCGGTATGTGCGGTCTTATTAAAAGAGATTCATTAGAAGATGTTGATATTGGCTTTGCCTTTTTAGAAGAATTCCGTTCAAAAGGATATGGCTACGAGTCAGCTTCTGCTGTAATAGACTACGGTGTACAGAACCTAGGTCTGAAACGAATTGTAGCAATTACTACTATTGATAACATCCATTCAGGAAAGCTTTTAGAAAAAGTAGGATTGAAGTTCGAAGAGATCATTTCGGACTCAGGGGAAGATTTAAAATTATTCGGGTATAACGCGTAAAAAAGATTTTGAAAGAAAAACCCTTGATTTGTCTACGCTAAGCAGAAAATCAAGGGTTTTATTTATGTTCTAAGAGGCGTAATGATCGAATAGAATGCTCTTCAATATGTAAATCTGTTTCGTGATGTAGTAAACCATCAATGACATGAACGGCATCCCTAGCATTCGGATTAATCACTTTTGTATGAAAGCTAGAGAATTGATCACTCCTAAAGCGATAAAGTGAAACTTTAATTAGTGAGGGTTTTCTTCATCCCCCACTGATTATTAGCCTTCACCAATCGGAATTTAATGGTAGCACCTTTACCTGTTCCGTACTGTGGATTTGCGTCTGCATGTAAAGGTGACCCCCCATTTGCATGCCAATCCCATCTGAAGACGAAGTGGTACCATCTCCCCAATAAGAAGCTAAATCTAGTTGGTGCTGGTAATTTACTAATGTTGTCTGTGCCTTATTCATTGAGTCTTCACCACTCGTTTTTTATCGGGCTTCTTTTTACTGTACTTTTATTTTCTTTATGAGTTATTAGAAAAATAATTGTCTATATAAGTCTTTATTTTTTCAAAATCCTTTTCCATAAATAAGTTTGCTGGTACTTCAATTATTGGAAGATTATTTTCATTATCAAAAGGTGGACACGGTTTGGGAACTACCAAATAGTCAACTGAGTTTTTATCTCTAATATAATTAATCGAAACATCATAATACTTAGAAAAATATTCCTTCAAATCATCCTGATTCCTTAAAAATGGTAGAGAAAATATTGAACCATAATTTATACCAGCGTCGACAATTAATACAAAGCATATTTTTTTCATGATACACCCTCCTCGTATAATAAGTTTTAAGTTAATAACTGTTCCTTGAAAATTAAATAGTTTTTATCTTCAAGAGCTACATCAAAAAAATGATGTATGGGTAAAATTTAGTCTTGGATACCAGGGGACCACCCAGATAATGGAAGTATAGAAATGGATCCATCGGGAATATACTTACTCCTCCTGTAGTTCGAGCACGTTAAAACACTGTGAGCCAGACCAAAATGCACTGCATACGCACAAGCTGTATCCGTTTCCTTTTTCTTTATATTCAATTAAATTATATCATTATTTTACATAAATTTACAGACTTTGTTTTTTTATTTTATTGGTAAACTTATGCTTAGCATGAATTGGAGTGCTTTGGATTGAATTAGCGGTGCCTCGTCAACGTTGTATACAGTGCAATTATACATTTACTTTTGATTACGGGTTAGGGCTGATTCACTCTTCAACAGCCTCATTTCGTCGTGAAATTGTACAGCGTTGTAAGGGGCGCGCTTTGTCAGATGTTGCCTGCGAATATAACTTGCCTTACACCACGATAGAGCGCTGGTTTTATTGGTATGCACCTGAACAATTCCATGATGAAATAGCTACTCGAATTTGTGTAGATGAGTTTGCGATTCGTAAAGGGCACACGTATGCAACAAGTGTGCTAAATGCAGATACAGGGCATGTTTTAACTGTCGTTCCGAATCGTAATCAAGAGGCAATCGAAACAGGCAAAAAGACGATTAGCTGATTGGATAAAACGCTATCAATTCCATGTTTGCGGTGCGGTTGCGAAAATTGTGAAAAGCTTCGTATTACGTGAGAAAGCGATGCTCGATACAATTGTGTCACCTTTATCCAATGGAATCATGGAGGGAACAAACAATAAGATTAAACTTATCAAACGGCGTGGGTTTGGCTAAAGAAGTGATGACCATCTTTTCTTGCGCATTCGCTTAGAAACAGAACGTTGATTTTATCAACCCCATCTTTTGGTGATGATCCTTTCATATCGCATTTTTGGTACTTTATAGAAATAATTCTTCCGTTTATAAATTTATTATATTAATATATTAAATAAAGAGGTGAGAATAAATGGGACAACCACTATTTTTATTAGTTCTTCAATTCATTGCATTTATATTAATCATTTGTATCTTATATGGAATCTTGTATAATGTCGTATTGAATTTAAATATGCCTAAATGGACTGCACATATGGTAGCTACGTTATTTTCTCTTGGTAGTGCCTATCAAGCTTTTGTAAATTTTTTTGTATAACACGCAACAAAAAGGTCGCCACTCACGGCGACCTTTTTACTATTTCACTTCTACCGTATAATTCCCTGTTCCCCCGCCATACTGATACACATGTAAATAATATTTCCCAGGATACGTGTAGTAACTTCCTACTAACTTATTTCCTTCTTGCTGGGCATACGTAACATAATTATTTAAATCTGCTTCCGAATAAAGAACCCAGTTCATTCCGATATTATTTTCATTCGTTACGTTAATTTGAAGGTTTTTAGCAGTATCCACATTAATTTCAAAGAAATCACTCGTATCGCCATTTCCTAAACTAGCACGTAAAATTTGATTTAGCTGCAGTTTGTTTGCTGTTTGAAATGAGTTATTCGGCTCTTTTTCCACACTGTTATCTTCTTTCTTTTGAACCGTTACATTCGTTGTAGCAGTATTCGTTAATCCTTTGTCATCTGTTACTGTTAATTTCGCTGTATATGTTCCTTCTTTTGTATACACGTGAGTCGGATTTTGCTCATTACTTACTGCTCCATCACCAAACTCCCATTTATACGAAGTAATTTTCCCATCTTCATCTTTTGATCCATCGCTTTTAAACGAAATTGCTTCATTTACATTTCCACTATAGGGCCCATTTATAACTGCAACTGGCGCTTTATTCACAGCACCTTCTTCTGTATTAATACCATGGAATACAACATCATACTCAAATTGTCCTGCTGCATTCACACGGTAATTTACGAAATAAGCTGTTACTGTTTTATAGCCTGTCCATTCTTTCGCACTTAAACGTTTTAACGTATCATTCACGTTTTGTGTAATTGTCTTCCAGTCTTCATATTCTCCTTTTGCAGTAGTACCTGTGTACGTCCCTTGTAGTGTAAATGTATGAAAGAACTGTGATTTATTTTTCTTAACTGATACATTATTTAATTTTGCTTCTGCTGTAATTTCTGCCGCAATATCTGAAACTGGTTTCGGTGCGTGAGTTGCTAAATAATCATCTGATACTAACGGAACATTATATTTCTCACGGTTATCTACTAACATTTGCATATAATCTTGATATTCTTTATTTAAATTCGCATCTTTACTTAAAGCAGAGCGGTATGCATCATATGCTGTTACATCATTTTTCCTAATAAGATCATGAATTTTGTCAAACATATCATATCTCTTATTGTACATGTACGATTGTAAAGCGAAGGAATAATTATAGAAATCCCACGTTCCATATTTTGCGTTTAACGTTCTCTCTGCTGTATAACGTTCTGCTGGATTTGAAGATATTCCTCCTATAATGCTCTTTCTCGGTACAACATTATCTGTTCTCGTTGCACCTGCAAAAAACTCCGCATTCCCTTCTTCAAACCAAGATAATCTCTCATTCTCATACATCTTCCCTTGTCCCCAAAGTCCTGGCACTTCATATCTACCTTGTAAGTAATGTGTGAACTCATGTCGGAACAATTCTTCTAAACTATAAATACTTTCTTCTGGCGTACGTTCATACGTAAAGAACGTACCTGTTCCTTCTATATAAAGACCGCCGTTATTCGTTTCATACCCGTATAATTGACGGTTAAATTGATATTCAGCTGGGCTATTATAAATAACCATCGTTAATACATCATCAGGATTGCCTTTTTCTAACGGCTGGTCACTTTCAACCGTACGATGGAATTGTGCCTTCACTTCTTTTGCCGCCCAATATAGACGTTTTACTTTTTCTTCTGTCACCTTATCTCCAGCTTTTAACACAATTGCTCCATCATCGAACGTATACGTTTTCGGTAAATATTTTTTCTTTCCATCTTCTCGTATTTGATCTAAATTCACAACATTTCCATTTGCATCTTTCCCGCCATAATTCGTTGCAATTTGCTCAGCCGCTACGAAATATTGCTCTCCTAAATACGGATACATTTTCATTGCGTCCGTTACAACTTGCAACCCTTTCGTTCCTGTACTATGGAACGTACCAAGTCTACCTGTATAATAAATACCATTATTAATTAACCAACCATTTTTCTCTGTCACCGTTCCAATTAAGGCAAAACGACTTAATTCATTAATATAGCTATCAATTTTTTGATACCATATTGTATCTTTCGGTGCTTTTCTCGTATCGTATAAATACGATTGAATATCGTAATCAACACCTTGCATAATATCGTAAATCGCATTTCCAGCTGATAGATTGTCTACCAATGTAGAAAAATTATCGTTATATTGTTTAAAAATCTTTGCAGCTGATGTTATCGTTTCCACATCACTCGAAGCATTTCCTATTAATTTTCCGTATGATGAGACAACTCTATTTTGTTCTAACGTACCGAGTTTGAAATTCGGGTTATTCGCAATCGTTTTTAATGCAGGTAAGCATTTATCATGATAGCTTCGATCATTTAGTTTACTTAATTCTGTATGATAAAATCCTAAATAAAACCCTGAGCGTAATACCTCTACTAAAGTCTCAATCCCTTTTGAATCATCTCTCGTATAACCTTGTCCTTGCTGCTTCAATTTATCAATAATTGCCTGCATTCTACTATCATTTTGATAGAATGCAAGACTGTCCTTATTAAACTGAAATAGCCCAGTAATTTGCTCCCAATCAATTGTTACAAGTAAATCCACTAACTGCTGATTGCTCAATTGATTTAATTCAGCAATTGTATACGTTTTCGCTGCGGTTAATTGTTTACTTTTCTTTTTTACTTCTGGTGGTCTTTGCGATAAATCAGCAAGCTGTAGCCTTTTCTCAAAAGACTTGCTTTCAAGCACTTTTGATGAATGAGCTAATTCTTGCACTGATAATTGCACACCAACTGGCTCCATTTTGAGAACGTTCCGATAAGAAACTGGTTCTCCCTTTGTACTTTCTGCCAATGCGCCCCCTTGAAAACTCCCTAACATGAAACTAGCAAAACTTACCCCTACTAACACTTTTTTTGAATAGCCTTTCATGCTCTCCCCTACCTTACATTTTTTAGTGTTCCGCACCATTATTTTACTATTTTTACTTTTTATACTGTATTGAGAAAAAATAAGGTAACGTTCACACATGTATCCACGCCGTGTAAAATTAACACTTGACTTTATGTGCATTTTATATCAAAAAAAGATAGATAATAGCGAAATTCCCGCTACATCTATCCTCGTTTTCAGCGCTATGATTTTAAATTTATAAATGTTACTTCCGGTAATGTTTGCATATACTGAATAAACTCATTCTTTTCTTCTGACGATATATTTTTCAGCTGCATCCCTACCTTATAAACTATTTCTGTACCTTGCTGTGAAGTTTCCACTTCATATGAAAGTATTGGAATGCCTTTCACTTGTAGTGTTTCTAATATTTGTTGTACTGCTTCATGTTTATTTATACACATTTGCACCGTTATATTTTGCGGAAATAAAAATTGCACCTTAAAAATACGGCTTACAATCTCTAAACCAATTAAAACGAGAATCGTCGCTCCAATTCCTACTACATACATGCCAGCCCCAATTGCTAATCCAATTCCTGCTGTAGCCCATAAACCAGCCGCTGTCGTTAATCCTTTTACCGCCTGCTTTTGAATAATAATTGTACCTGCACCTAAAAACCCTACTCCACTAACAACTTGCGCTGCAATACGACTTGGATCAAGAGCCATATGTTCTTCATTCATAATATCTGAAAAAGCATATTTCGAAACGACCATTATTAAAGCACTTCCTACCGCTACTAGGAAATGTGTTTTTAATCCCGCCTCTTTTGATCGAATTTCCCTTTCAATACCGATTATTGCTCCTAACAAACCAGCAACACCGATTCGTATAATGAAATCAATATTTACACTCACGAGCCCTTCCCCCTTTCATTCATTATAGATAAATAAAATAAAAATTATCACACACATCGATTTATCGATATGAATGAATTTCATTAAAATACACTGAATACCTAGGTCATTTTATGTTAATATTTTAAATATTAACATAAAATGAATAACTTCTAATTTTAAACATCCACTCATTTTCTTGAAAAACAAAGGTGGATTACATGAAATGAGGTTGAGAAAGTTTAGAAAACGCTTTCATTTTGTGTTGTAATTTTTTATACATTCTACATAAATAAAGGAGCTTGCTAACAATGAACGTCTCTTTGATTACACCTACTACCGATTTACAAGACGAATACTTAGATTTTTATAACGAATGGAAAGATAGCGGTGAAACGATGATTCCGTGGGTTATTACAAAAGACCCTTCTAACTTCCCTGCTATGGTACAAGAACTACTCGATGCACATAACGGAATAAATCTTCCTGAATCTTGGGTACCAGATTCTACGTATTGGCTCGTTACAGATCATAATAGAATTGTAGGCGCTGTTAATATACGTCATAGTTTAACCGAACATTTATTTAACGCTGGCGGTCATATCGGTTATGGCATTCGCCCTTCTGAAAGAAGAAAAGGTTATGCTACGAAGTTACTAGCATTATCACTGGAAAAAGCGAAGCAATTAAACATCACAAAAGCACTTGTCGTTTGCGATGAAGTAAATACTGCTTCAGAAAAAACAATTTTACATAACGGCAGCCTTCGTGATGATGATTTCACTGAGGAAGACGGAAATGTAGTAAGACGTTTTTGGATTGAGCTATGAAGAAGTCATTGAATGAACATAATCTTGTTATAGAGAAATATAGTAAAAATAATGAGCTACAAGTAAAACAACTTATTGATTTATATAATGAAGAATCGTACGTATTTCACTTATTACGAGATAATAAAACAAAATGTGCGTATGTTGCCTACTATAAAAAAGATGTAGTAGGCATCTTTTTCACCTGGGGCAGTAACTTCCATCCATACTGCACATACTTTCGAATATATACGAATCCTTTCTATTCGGAGCTACACATTGAAAAATTTTTATTAAACGAGATTTCAAAAAGAGAAAACTTCAAACTACCATTACAAACCTCTATATGGGAAACATCAGCTCATTTAAAAGCGTTTTTTGAAGAACATAATTTTACGGAAATCCGAAGAACATATATGCCGATATTAGACTTACAAAAAATAGTTTCTATCGAGATAGTCCCTAATTCAAATTATCATATACAAATTTTATCGAACATCGTATCAAATAATAATTTATTAGAAAAACTAGCCTACTTAGTAAAAGAAAATTATGAGCAAACCCACCTAGCAAATCCCGTTGCCTCATTCCCACTACAAACTTGGCAAGAGATGATTTTAGCTGATGACGTACTACTAGATGGGAGCTTTCTCATTATAGATGAAGAGCATCGAATTATGGCATACTCTTTCCTCCATACATCAGAAAAGGATAATACAGTAGAACTAGGATGGTGCGGGACTCACAATACAGAAAATGTATCCTTACTGAAACTTCTCATTTTCAAACAAGCTATGTATGCAAATACACACGGTTATTCTTTCTTTCAAGGTGAATTCGATTCAACAAGTATATATGCAATGGAGATATTAAAATCTTTCCCTTTCAATCCTTGTGCTACCTGGATTACGTATCAAAAAGAAATCGGAAGGTAATTATACACCTTCCGACTTCTTTTATGCTGTTTCTATTTCAAACTGTACTGTAATACCACTCGGGTCTACTACTGTAAACCCATTTATAGTTTCATTTATTTCATGCTGTTTTTCTATTAATCTTTCTTTCACTTCATCTAACGCTTCTTTATGCGGCAGTACTATCGTATACACTTTTAATCCAGTTGCATGTGCCGGTGGGTGCGGATTATTTACTCCGTTCCACGTATTTGCGCCTATATGGTGATGATATCCTCCTGCAGAAATGAATAAGCAGTCATCTTCGCGTTGCTGCACTTCAAAGCCTACTGTATCTACATAAAAGTCATGTGACTCTTCTACATTAACTATTCGTAAATGTACATGTCCAACGACAGTATTAGCAGGTAATCCATCAAATTCATAATCAACAAGCGTTGCTAGTTCTTTTAAATCAAGCGGGGTACTTCCTCCTGGCCCTTCTCCCCATTGATCGCGCGGACGATCCGCATATATTTCAATACCATTTCCCTCTAAGTCTTGTAAATAAAACGCTTCGCTATACGTATGATCACTCGCACTATTAAACCTTGAAATTGGTAAAATTTCATTTGAATATGTATAACGTCCCTCTTGCTCAGCTGGACTATCAATTACATTCTTATTACGAATCACACCAAATAATGCCGAAGCAAACGCCTCACGAGTCGGAACTAAAAAGGCTACATGATATATACCAGTCGTACGCGGCTCTTGCAGTACCCCGTCCTCTAACTTTTCAAGAACAAGTAACGTGTTCTTTCCACCTTTTCCAGATAAATACGCTTTATTCCCCTCTTGCTTAATTACTTCTAAACCTACAACATTCTCGTAAAAAGCAATTTGACGTTCTAAATTTAACACCTTAAATTCAACATGACCAATACGTGTTTTTGGATGAATTTGTACCATGAGTAACTTCCTCCCCAATTTCCTTTTATTTTTATATAAGTTGATGGACAATAGCCACATTCAACGAACATACTTTAATTTTGTTTTTTTGTAGCATCAACTTTCAGCCATTTTTTTGATATTTCGCTTAATGTCCCATCTTGTTCTAATTCTTTCAATGCTTTATTTATATCTTCTAACTTTTCGCTCTTTTTAGCAAATGGAAATGCAATCTCTCCCCATTTAAGTGGACCAAATCCTACTTTCACATTATCTAAATCTGCCTTTTTAATTGTTGTTTCTACTTGCACTTTATCATTATAGTAAGCATCTACACGACCAAGTCCCACTTCATTCAATTCTGCTGTTGGATCTTCTGAGAACGTTTTAATTGTAAAAGCATTATTTTTATTTAAAGCTTTTAATTCTTGTTCCCCGGCTGTACCAAGCCCCACACCTACAGTCTTTCCTTTTAGATCTTCTATCGATTTAATTGTATTATTATCTTTCTTCACCGCGAAAACAGATCCTGAATAAACATATGGAATTGAAAAGTCATATTTCTTTTTTCTTTCCGGAGAAACCGATAATTCATTTGCAATTGTATCAATACGACCCGAGTCTAATAAACCGAATAATCCTTCAAAATCAGAAACGTTCCATTCAACTTTATATCCAGCTTTTTTAGCAGCCGCTTCAATAATTTCAGCATCAAAGCCTTTTACTTTCTCACCCTCTTTAAAAATAAATGGACTACGACCTGCAGACGTCCCAACTTTCACTACTTTTTCATCTGTTTTTTTGCTCGCTGTATCTGAACCACAAGCAGATAAAAGCCCAACCGATACTGTTAATGCCAATGTTAGTAATAATGATGATTTCCTCATAATTTTTCCTCCTAAATAACGAAATGATTGCCTTCTTCTGAAGCATTCAATTGTCGTAAAAACTTTTTCGTACGCTCATTTTGTGGATTCCGAAAAATTTCTTCTGGCGTTCCCTGCTCTACAATAATGCCTTCAGCCATAAATATAATACGGTCCGCTACTTCTTTTGCGAAATTCATTTCATGTGTGACAATAACCATCGTTATATGCTGCCTTGCCAAATCCTTAATGACTTGCAATACCTCGTTCACTAATTCTGGATCAAGTGCAGAAGTCGGTTCATCAAACAATAATACAGCGGGATTTAAAGCCATTGCCCTAGCAATACCTATTCTTTGTTGTTGCCCACCTGATAACATCGTTGGGTAGAAATTTTCTTTTTCAGCTAAACCTACTTGTTTTAATATTTCTCTTGCTATTCTTTTTGCTTCTTCTTCACTTTTTTTCTGTACAACTGTTAATGGCGTTGTAATATTTTGCAATGCTGTTTTATTTTTAAATAAATTATAGTTTTGAAAAACCATTGCTGTTTTTTGGCGTAATTTTATTATTTCCTTTTTATAAAGCTTCTTCACATGAATCTCTAAATCTTCAATTCTAATACTTCCACCCTCTGGTTGTTCTAATAAATTTAAACATCTTAATAGTGTCGATTTACCTGAACCAGAAGGTCCAATAATGACTACTACCTCCCCTTTACCGACAGTAAGTGAGATTCCTTTTAGTACTTCATTACTCTTATAAGATTTATACAAATCACTTATCTCAATCACACATATCACCTCATCCTTGTTACAAATACGGTGCATCAAGTTTCTTTTCTAACTTTTTCTGTCCCCAGCTAATTACGATTGTAATAATCCAATATACAATCGCTACCGCTAAGTAACTTTCCATATAACGATACGATTGTGCCGCTAACATTTTCGCTTGCGCTAAAATTTCAGCCACCCCAAGTGCAAAAGATAACGAAGATTCTTTTAACAATCCAACAAAATTATTTCCAAGTGACGGTACCGCAACCCGAATAGCTTGCGGAAAGATAATCTGTCGCATAGCTTGCGCCTTTGTCATTCCAACTGATAAACAAGCATCCATTTGTCCCGATTCGACAGCATTTAATGAACCTCGAATAATTTCTGACAAATACGCTGCATTATTTAAACTGAGACCAATTAAAGTCGCTTGCATCGCTGTAAGTACTGTAAAGGTTGGGAATATTTGCGGCAATCCGAAATACAACACGAACAATTGAACTAATAAAGGTGTTCCTCTAAAGAAAGATATATATACTCTTGCAATAGAATATAGAAATTTCGTTTTGTTTTTCGTTATGATCGCCAAACCTATCCCTATAACAAAAGAAATAATCATTGAAACTACAGTAATTCCTAAAGTTATGTATACATACTTAAATAATTGCGGAAAACTTTCTAAAAAATACGTTACATCAAACTTCACTCTATCCCCCCTCTCTAAATAAAAAACTCTTCTTACACATATAAGAAGAGTTGAATGTTAATCCATTTCCCCTCATCTTCCAAACGCTTCATACGTTTGCTGGACTTAGCACAGTACTTTTATAGCCTGTTGCTGAGATTTCATCGGGCCAGTCCCTCCATCTCTCTTGATAAGAAAACTAATAAATTTTTCCATTTATTTAGTTGTTATTATGAAGAATACAATTAATAACTAATAATGTCAATAGGAAAACTAAGAATTAAATTCGATAAAGTGAAACTTTAATCAGTGGGGGGTTTCTTCATCCCCCACCTAACCTTCTTTGCTTTCGCTGAATTTTGAGGTGGGGGGTCTTACTGCCCATTAAAGCCGGATAAATTCCCAAACATCTTGTTCCTCACATTCACCTAGTCTTGAAATGTATCACTAATACTGGATAAACTACACAGAAAAAGCCATTATTTCTATTGTTAGTAGAAATAATGGCTTTTTCTAGATTATGATTCTTATCGCATTTTATGTACTTCAGCAACTAACTTTCCGCCCTGAATACCCATATAAAGCTTCACAGGTGCATCATTCGTGTTTTCAAACACTAAGTCTAAGTATGGATATGCAATTGTAGCATCTCTTCCTTGTGGAACGTAACCTACCGTTTTAGAATGTGTTGTTCTCTCTACCATTTTCAAACCAGCTTGATCTGCTGCATTGTATAATGTTGATGATGTTTGACAAACACCACCGCCATATCCATCTACTAATTTACCATCTACAATTTCTTTTCCTAATTGATATCCTTTATCTGGCGTTGTATCACCAATTAATGCATTGAAAGAGAAACGGTCTCCTTTTGCTAATACAACTCCATTTATGCTCGCTGCTGACAAACGAATATTTTCAATACGGCCACCTGTTGAGCCACCTAAATTCGTTTCATATCTACCAATTACCGTACCACTTCCTTGCGCATCACTTAATGTTGCAGTAGGCTTCTTCTCAACAATAGGTAATTGATAGGAAGAATCCCACATACCTACGTTTAATAATTTATCTACTAATTCTTTTTCCATTAATTCATAAGAAGGTTTCCCTTCTTGCCAACTTCCATCAGATCCTAGACGTGAAGGGACCATCTTTTTGTCAACATTTTTTCCAACTTCCCTAGCAACCTTCTCAACTGATTTTTTAAATTTCGCTTCATCTTCAAAATAACCTAGACTCGACAAATCTAGCTTTTTCACTTCCGTACCTGTACGACCATCTACTAAACTAATAGAATCCTGTACTTCTGCTTTAGCCTCTACCGTGTGGCCACCAATATCACTTACTAATGCAACATCACTTACTTTTGTACCACAGCCACTCACTACAGCTACACATAAAACCCCAACTAATATACCCTTTACTTTACGGAACAATATACTCTCCCCTTTTCCCCAATACTACTTTTATGTATTATTTCATTTTTATGTATGTTTTGTTACAATCATTTTACAATATATTTATAAATTGTTACAAGTTATTTTTTACTCTATATAAATTACTCTTTTCTTTTCCAAATGTCTATACATATTTACATAAAAGTTTGAGTTTGATAGAATTGTAACCTTTACGTAACCTCTCCCTATTATCCAGTATATACCATAAAACGAACGAAATACAAATGTAAAACTCCATATTCGTATTTATAAAAAAACATCCTGTGAACATAAATAGGTATTTGCCGTGCCACGCTCCGCTTTTACACATACATTATGGTGAATTAACCTATTTTAAAGAAATGGAGGATGTTTTTATGTACCCCTACAATCCATACGATCCATATAACCAAACTGGTTATCAACCTCAATATGATTTACAAGCACAATACCAACAATATATAGATCCAGTAGAACAAGTTAATCCATATGATCAAACTCGACAATTCCAACTTCCAATCTCTTTTCCTGGTGCTGGAAACCGTCAATTAGAAAGACGAGTAAATGAGCTTGAACAAAGAGTACGTCAATTAGAAAACACGGTTGAGCGTCATACACGTAGATTAAACCGCTTAAACCAACGTTTACGTACAGTAGAAAACAGACTGAACATTCCATTTTCAGCATTAGAAGACGGATTTTAATTTCGAAAATAAAAAATATATGAAGGAAGGGGGCTTCCCCTTCCTTATATAAATTGACGAAAGTTTTTTCCATCTCTATACTGATAAGAGTTAATGAAATGAAACAAGGTGATAAATATGGATTTTGAAATAAATTATCTTTCCTTTTATGTTGTACAAGTAGAAGGAAAAGGTGAAGCTGTTGATAAACGCTACAAACATTTTCAAACATTAGACGCTGAAGAGTATGAAGATAGCTCCTTAAAAGAATTTTTGAATGGAGAATTATTAAAAATTTCAAAGCGAAAAGTAGAACGTCATGCGAAAACAGAACAAGCTCCGACAAAGATTGGTCGCTTTATTGTAGAAGAAGGGCACGAACTTGATTCAAACCCTCATTACAACTTATTTAATCGCATCCGCTTTGCAGAAACGAAGGAAAACTTCAAAGATATGAGCGAACCTCTCGTTTATACATATCTTGACACAAGTGCTGTGCGCGGTGGTGTATTTTTAATTGCGCAAGCAAAACTACGCAAATACTTTGATGATCCATTCGTCTTCGTTATGAAATGTGACTTCGAGCCAAAAGTCGCTTCTATTTCCGATGAATCCACACTAATTCGTAACGTTGAAATGGCCATTACAACAAAAAATATGAAATCTATCCAATATCCGTACATGCCCGAAGAAGGTATGGTCGAAGTGGGCGAGCTAAAGATTCACCAAGCATCACACGCCCGTTACTTTGAAGACTTCTTAAAATTCGTCGAGTACGAACGCTCTATGCCTGAAATTATGAAAACACAAGTAATGGACATGGTATACGACCAAATTGAAGATGTATTTGAAGAAGGTACGGAAGAGCGCGAACAATTCGACCAAGCGATGGAAGTATGGGCTGCCAGTCCGAAACGCGAAATTATGGAACAATTTTCAACCGAAGAAGTAATGGAAGCTACCGCTCAAATCGTCGAGCACGCGCCTGAAGTGGAATTAAAGCTAAAAGCAGACCATATCTCTGTAAAGGCCCTGCTTGCTGATTTCGGGGATCAAATACATATCGCAAAGGTAAATGACCGATACGTATTAATGATTGAGGCTGATACACTTACATTTGAGAAAGGCTTCTCTCCAATTGAGTTTCTGAAGCCAGATGAATTGCAAGACGTAATTGAGCGGATTGAGAATAAGCAGCAGTATTCTTATGATCCGAACGGGATTGAATAAATCCTTCCATTTAACTGTTTTTACTGGACGCTTTTAATAAGCGCTCTTTTATTTGGGACATAGTTTTCATTTATATTAAAAACCGATTCCACTAAGAATCGGTTTTTCTGCTTTATAACAAAATATGTTTAAAAATAATTTTGATTCAGGATGACATTTGTTGCAGAATCAAGTCCATCCCTTTCTGATTATACAAACGTATTTCCATTAGAAATATTGGCTTCAATATTCCTAATAGACCAAATCCTTCTATAAGTTTTTGGTGTTTTTCCTTTTAGTCACTATGTATGTTCTCAAAATTAAAGTTTCATTTCACTACCTCAAACTTATTGTACTCGTAAAAAGATAACTGAAAACGATATTCCGGATGCTCTCTCACCCAATCGTAAGCTTCTTCTAAAATTTCCATTTTGTTTTGCAAGTCATTAAGTTCACTACATTCGTTCCTTTTCTGTTTGCACAGAGGACAAAATCCATTCACTATTTCAATACTCGTCGCCCTAATCGTTTTACTTTCTAAATTAACTACTAAACGAAGAAGAAAAGAATGCTCTTCTTTTGTAGTCACCGTCATTTCAGCAATCCCATCCTCATTCCAAAAGATTCCGTTTAATTCCATCTGTACGTTGACGTCTTTAATATCTAAGTCTATCACTATCACACCTCCCTTGTATAAAGCTCATCTTTTACTCTTCGATTTTAATCTTTAATACACCACGCTTTAAAGATATATTAAGCTTTTTCCAATTCTTCTTCTTTGCTATGAAAGGAAGTGTAATTACCGCTAATAGCGTGGTAAATATTATCCCAAAAACTAAAACTGTTACAATGTTAAAGATTGCTTCCATTCAACTTTACCCTCTTTCATTTCTATAGGCTCTAATTTTATGAATATATTAAAAAATTTCTTACCACACCTTAAATTTCAAAGTAGCACAGCAAATCAATTCCTATTTATATGAATACTTTATTCATCCATCAATACAATGACAGTAAATTTATGTAGCTAGAAATAGAGAAGAATGTCATTTAACCTCTGCATTCTTCTCCATCTCAGCCAAATACCTAATCTGCCTTTCCGCTTTTCTAACCGCCGTACGAAAATGTTTTTTCAGAAGTTCTATTGTAGGTTCACTTATATAATATCTTTCCGTTATACTTTCCCACGTGTCACTACTTTCAAATGTACTCCAAGCGAACGGACGCTCAGTATTTTTTCTCATTTCTTTAAATACCCATTTTCGCATCTTTTTTTTCGCTTTTTCTGTTAGTTTTCCGTTCTCTACTAGTTCAAGTTCACCATGCCTTTTATACCTTTTAGTAATATCTCTCTCGCTATATGCTTTAAGAAGTATGTTCGCTGTATTCTCAGCATCCGCTAAAGCACGGTGCTGCTTTCCTTCCCATGTTAAACCGAGTTGTTCTACTGCAGATTGTAAACTCGGTGTATGCTCAAATAATTCTTCATACGCTTGGAAAACAAACTTTTGCAAATCAATTCTTCTTTCTTTTTCCATACACGGGCAATCTACACCATGTAACGTGCAATCATGAACTAGAAACCGATAATCTTCTTTTCCCCATGTAACAAATATAGAATCTTCTCCGATAAACTGAATAAATTTCTCTATAATTTGCGGAAATTTCTCTACACCCATTAAATCTTTCTTTGTAATTCCCGTTAATTTTGTCGTATGGCGAGTAAGCCTAGCACCCGGTTTTACTAATTCCGAAAATTCTCCAATTACCTTCATTGTACTCGCTTCTATTTTTACAGCCCCGATATCAACTATCTCTGACGGGTCGTCTGATTTATACGGCCTAAAATTTCTCTCTATATCAAACACAATAAAATGTGTAGTGTTTTTCAATTTTTTTACCTCTTTCTAAGTTCCTTTTCACACACATACTTTATTTTCAGTATTTATTTATTCATACACTTTATGCATGTAATACCTTGTCTAAAAAACAAATTCAATCTCATTACTATATGTACATAGGGGGTTATTCAGTAAAAACGCAAAAAAAAAGAAGGGCAAGCCCTTCTTTTTTCCACAATTACTTCTTGTTAACGTTAGTAGCTTGAGGTCCACGGTTACCTTGTTCTACTTCGAAAGTAACTTCTTGACCTTCTTCTAAAGTTTTGAAGCCTTCGCCTTGGATAGCTGAGAAATGTACGAATACGTCTTCTCCGCCTTCAACTTCGATGAATCCGAAACCTTTTTCTGAGTTAAACCATTTTACTTTACCGTTTTGCATGAAAAAAATCCTCCTACAATGTACCTATATGTACATATTCATTTTCAACCACTTTACAAAAATAAGTCAGACATTAAAAAAACTGCAACTCTGAGGAGATTTAACATTGCTATCCTCCTCGGAAGTTACAGCTCATTTAAATCTCTATATTATTAAAAGTAAAATGGTTTAAATATAATATATCATATCAATATAATAAAAGCAAAGTTTTTTTTACTATACAACTTTTTTCTTCCATTGCATTGCTTTTGATTCACCTGATCCAGCTACAACATAGCCTTCTTTTTCGTTCACGATGCGCCAACCATGCCCTTTAACTGAGTCACATACTGTAACAATTCCTTCTTCTAGAAGTACACGACAAACGGTACTAATCCCCGCCTTATTTTGCGTTGACGTTGTATATAGCACATGTTGATCTACACTTAAGTCTAAATAGCTACTTGCTTTTTGCTCACTTTGACATGTGTGCCAATATGTTTTTTCACTCTCTATACTTTCATCTATTTTACAAAAAGAAATATTACCGCTAATCCCCTTGCACGACCCACTGGCTGCTACTAAATAAGAATTGTGTAAAGTCAACGCTGAAATCATCTGATTCATTACGATTTTAATCCTCTTTAATTTACGTGTCTCCAAATTAAAGAGCCAAACACCACCATATTTAGTATGTATTTTCGTACCAATAAATAAGTAATGTTTATATAAAAACAACGATCGAATAGATGGTGCCCCGCCACCATACTCAAGAAATGGATGAATGGTTTCCCATGTCGAACCAAAATCATTCGAATGATACAACGTTTTATCTCCATGAGCAATGACAGTTCCTTCTATATTACTACACACATTCCAACTCGTTGCCTTTGTTGGAAAACGTTGAACCGTCCAATTCTCCCCACCATTCATACTACGAATAAAAATTCCTTCGTCACCTACACCATACACTACATTATCTTCGCTATGTAAATCCCTAATTCGTTTTTGAAAACCATGTAAAATTTGTTTCCATTCTCCGTCTTGTTCAATAAATAAACCATTATATGTAGTAGCTAACATAAGCTTTCCATCTCTTAACTTTGTAATAGCGGTCGCACTTAACATTGTCTCCACGTTGACACTCCCATTCTTAGAACTTCTCAGCAAATGCAATTGCAAAATTACTGCATTTTTCAACATCCTCTTCATCTTCTGGAGCTAGTTCGATTTTCAACCCTTCTTGTACAAGCTCTGCACCGCGCTCTACAAGTCTTTCTTCAAATATCGTTACCGCTTCACAAAATAGTTCATACGCCGTATCACCTGATCCGAATACCGCTGCTTTCTTCCCTGATAAATCTATATTTTCTAAGTCATCATGGAAATCTTCCGCTTCAAATGGCAATTCCCCATCTCCCCACGTATAAGACCCTAAAATGATTCCATCATAAGCTAATAACTCTTCAGCATCCATGCCTTCCATTTCTTGCAATACTACTTCATGATCAAAGGCATCTAAACTAACTTTAATTAAATCAGCAATACTCTCTGTATTTCCTGACATACTCGCATAAGCTATTAAAATTTTCGCCACTTCGGCATCCCCCTCTTACAATAAATGATTCTCATTCTCATTATATTAATAATGAGAATCAATTTCAATTATATTTTTTTATTCTTATTTATTCCATATAAAAAAGCACAGATGACTATACAATCATCTGTGCTTTTTATTACTTTTTAAAAATACCAAACGGCTTTCCAACTGGTAAAACAACTTTTCCAAAGTGTGTGTTTAACACTGCTGCTGCTGAACCATAGAAAGATAATAATGAAATAAGAAGTTCAGAATATGCTGCTAAATTATGCATTGCATGCGGCATAACACCTAAAGTACTTAATGAAAGACCAATAAATAAGAAATCAATAAGAACGAAAATCATAAATAATACTTTATGTGTTTCCATTGCACCAATTGTCATAAAGATTGTGAAAATCAAATATCCGATAAAGGCTACACCAAGCTGTTTTGAATCTGCAGCTTGTGCTAATTTTTCGCCGAATACTCCAAGTTGAATTAACCAAGTCATTCCAACGCCTAGCCAAAATAGACCGTACGCACCGAATGCTGTTGTACCGAATGTATTGTTATGCTTTGCATCATGAATGCACGCAAAGATTTGTGCAAATCCTCCTAAAAAGATTGCCCACGGTAATACGAGTGAAACGCCATCTGTTAAGCCTAACTTTTGAGATGATGCTACAAGTGTTACCATCGCTAATCCAAATAGACCGATTCCAGATGGATCTGCTGTTGTCATTTTCACATGATGTGTAGTTGTTTGATTGCTCATATAAACCTCCTGATTATAAACATACTCGAATACAATACTTAAATCAGAAGGCTATGTCAATGGTTTTTTTTGTATGTTGTCAGACTTTACTTTTTATAATGATTGAATATACTTCCGACCACTTCATACGGTTTTATATTCACTTTTTCCAACTCATATATCGGCAACCATAACGGAATATAAATCCCTCTATCTTTCATTTCGAATTCTTCAGCTTTACCACTTCCAAAAACTCCACCTATAATATCGGCATTAAAATAATACTCCGTACTCTTATACTCCACCTTTGCAATTAAATGCTCCACTTTTATATGTACCCCTAATTCTTCAAAAATTTCTCGCCTTGTTGCTTCTTCAGGTGTTTCTCCTTCTTCGATTCCTCCGCCTGGAAAAACATAGTACGTTTCATCTTCTCGAATACGTTTTATAAGAGCTATTTTTCCTTTCTGCACAATGATAGCCGCGCCGCGATTTCTTATCATTTTATTACCTCAATACCAATCGCAACTGTTCCCCACTTTTGTTCTTGTTCTTTCGTATATATTTTGTATGTACTTTCTAACATTTCCTCTAAACTATCATTTTCACAATCCAATAATTTTTTATCAATTTGTTCGTACATTGCTTGAAAGTTTTCGTATCGTTTTATCTCCGTTACTTTTACAGCCATCGTTGCTGCTGTCGTAAGGTTCGTAAATATAATATGATCGCCTTGTTTTATGAGTTGACGTTTTTTATCGTATAAGCGCACTTCATACACTTTTTTCCCTGATTGAATTGACTGAAAAGGTTTATTATATAATCCCATCTCATACCTCATACATTCCACTCCCATTTATTCATTTTACTTATTAACACTGGTCACCTTACTACACCTTGCATATAATATTCCACGCTTATTTCTTGATTGAGAAAGAAGGTTGAAGAATCATGTTATATTTAAATCAAAAACCTGAATATAGTAAGTATGATATCGGTGATTATACTTATAGTAAAGTAGGTCCAACTATTTTTTCTTGGAATGATGAAACGAAATTAAAAATAGGTAAGTTTTGTTCATTAGGAGAAGACGTTGTTTTCATACTTGGCGGAGAACATCGCGCGGACTGGATAACGACTTATCCATTTAACGCTCTTTTCAGCGAAGGAGCCCATATTACTGGTCACCCCTCTTCAAAAGGTGATATCGTAATCGGCAATGATGTATGGATTGGTTATCAATCCTGCATTTTATCTGGTGTTACAATTGGTAACGGTGCCATTATTGGTGCCAAAAGTGTTGTTACAAAAGACGTCCCTCCATATGCAATTGTGGCTGGTAATCCAGCAAAATTTATTCGATATCGTTTCCCGCAAGAAACAATTGACAAACTAGAGAATCTTGCATGGTGGGATTGGGACATTTCTGTTATAAAAAGAGCGATTCCATTACTACTCTCCGACAAAACCGATGAATTTTTCACCTCGCCCGAAAAAGAATCTACATGATTCATGCAGAAAGAGCATCCTTCTCTTACAGGATGCTCTTTCTGCATTTATTTTTTCTTTATTTGCAAGTGATCACACGGAGAACATTGAAAAGGAATTTTCCCTAAACAATTAAGATTCGTTTCACAAATTTGTTCTATCGTTGGAACGAACGGAATGACGACTATATTACTTTCTACTATTTGTGTAACAGGTGGCAATACTGTACCTACTTGATGTTCGAAACGAATACTCGCTTGATTAATATAATTTCCTGAACCACTTGGTGCGCTCTGCACTACTACTTGGAACGAAACGGTTCGCGCTTGACCAGGATTTAAACTTCCTATAAGAAATCCTGATACTGGGTTTACATTTGGCACTGACGTATTATCAACCGCTACAGTTCCAAGGACAAATTGAACACTACTATCTAACATATCTTGAAAACGAATATTTTGTATTGCTGTATCCCCCGTATTTGTAATAACTGTCGTAAACGTAATAACATCTCCAATCGTTGCTGCCTGTAAATCTGCTGTTTTTACGACTGTCGTTGAGACATTTTGAGAAATAAACGGGATAACAACTGTATTGCTATCACCTTCAACTACTACTGGCGGCTCATTCGGGTTTACAATTGCAAGCCCATTTGCTATAGCAGTATTTGTAACTAAATTATTTATTTGTCCTCCTGTTATTACAACTTGGAAATTAATAATTGCCGCATCATTTGGCTGAAAATCACCTAACGGGATACCAGTATTCGGATTGGCAAATGGGAGAGGTACATCATTTACCGTTACCGTGCCATTTATAAATAACGTATTCGGATCAATGATATCTGTTAAAATAATATTCGTCACAGGAACTGTACTGTCATTTATAACGGCGATTCCATAAGTGATAACATCTCCTACCATCGCTACTTCAAAGTTTGCTCCTTTTGCAACAAATAAGATTGCAGTATTTACCGTTACTATAACTGTATTGCTCGTATCCATCACTGTAACTGGCGGCTCTCCTGGTACTAAAATATATTCTGCCAACGCCCCTGCAACGTTCACTACTGTACCACCATCTGGAAAACTTGTAATCGTAGCTTTATATGTTACAAGTGCGGTCTCACCAACTGGAATATCTTGTATCGTAAATCCGAGCTGCGGATTTAACCCCGGTTGTGAAACTCCATTTATCGTTACACTATTTGCGACGAAATCGGCTTCTGGAGATAGCACATCTATAAATTGAACATTCATTGCATCAGCAGTACCAGTATTTAATATACGAACCGTATACGTTACCGTTTCTCCTACTCCAACAACTGAATGATCTACTTCTTTTAGCATATCTAAGCTGCCTCTATTTACTGGCGTAACCGTCGTATTACTTGAATTCGTAATTGTAAACGGAGGTTCTCCTGGAATCAATTCGAAATCACCCGTTACTCTCGCTGTATTCATAATGCTACTAGAAGGTGGAACCGCGATTACATTTACTTCAAATGTAATTAATACACTATCTCCTACTGCAAGATTCGGTAATGAAAAGCCTACAAATGGATCTAAGCCTACTTGCGGAATTCCATTTATTTGTACACTTCCAGGAACGAATTCTAAACTAGGTGATGGGACGTCAACAAACTGAACATTCGTCGCTGTTACCGTTCCCGTATTTGTAACTTGCACACTATACGTTAACGTATCTCCTACTCGCGTTGCTTGTTTATTTACTGTTTTTATTACATTGAAGCGCCCTCTATTCACCCTCGTTATTGTCGTATTACTTGGCTGATTTACTATAACTGGTGGCTCTCCTGGCACTAAAGTAAAGCTTCCTGTTATATTTGCAACGTTCGTAATTGTTCCTGATGACGGGATGTTTGTAACTGTCGCTTGAAACGTCACGATAACCGTTTCACCAACTGGTATATCTCCAACTCCAAATCCAGTAATCGGATTTAAGTTTGGTTGCGGGGCTCCATTTATCGTTACACTATTTGCTACAAATGACGCACCTGTTGAAATGGTATCAATAAACTGAACATTGTTAGCTGTTACTGTTCCTGTATTCGTTATTTGTACTGTATACGTCAATATATCTCCCACTAGAGTAGCGACTCTATTTACTTGTTTAATAGCATTAAAGCGTCCTCTATTTACAGTTGTGAGTGTTGTATTACTTGGCTGATTTACTATAACTGGTGGTTCTCCTGGTACTAATATAAAGCTTCCAGTAACATTTGCCGTATTGGCAATTGTTCCGTTTGACGGAACGCTAACAACTGTTACTTGGAATGTGACTTCTACACTTTCACCTGGATTTATATCTGGAAGCGTGAACCCATTATTCGGATTGAACCCAGGTTGTAACACACCGTTTATCGTTACACTGTTCGGTATGAATGTTATAGAGGAAGGTAATACATCACTATATTGAACATTCGTTGCTATCACGGTTCCCGTATTTTGAACTACTGTTGTATATGTGATTGTATCGCCTACCGCAACAACCGGCTGACTTACTGATTTTAATACATTTAAACCAGGCTCATTGATTTCTGTTAATGTCGTATTACTCGTCGTTGTTTCCGTAATAGGCGGCTCTGTTTCACTTACTGCAAATGTAGCTGTAACGTCTACAAAGTTAACAACTGTCCCACCTTCTGGTATGATTTTTACCTTCTCTTGATATGTGACACGTACAAAATCACCTACAGGTATATTTGGAACTGTAAAACCACTAAAAGGATCTAATCCTGGTGCCGGTACCCCATTTATGCTCACACTTCCTGGTACAAATTCTACACCCGCGGAAGTAGTATCGATAAATTGAACATTCGTCGCTGCCACTGTTCCAAAATTAAAGATAAATACATTATAAGTTAATATTTCTCCTACAGTTGCTACTTCTTTATCTACTAGTTTCAATGGAAAGATAAACGCTATATTAATTGTCGTAACGACTAAATTCGTTAATATCGTTTCCGTAATCGGTGGTTCTTGCGGATTTGGTTGTGAAGTAAATGTAACATCTGCATCATTTAATATGACTTCATTATCTGGAATTTCCGTAATCGTCACTTGGAACGTCACAGTAATATTTGCACCTGCATTTAATAACGGAGTAACTGTAAAGCCTACTTCTGGATTTAATCCAGGTTGCTGTATTCCACCTATCGTTACACTGTTCTCAACAAACGTCGTCCCTTCTGGAATGACATCCTGGAAGAGTACGTCTGTAACAGGGATAATTCCTACATTCGTTATTAACACTGTATACGTTAATACATCTCCAACAGCTCCGGCGGCAACATTTACTGTTTTTGTTGCTGTCACTTCGCCAGGAGGAGGTAATGGTATTGTAACTACCGTTGTATTACTTGAATTCGTTGTTGTTACAGGTGGTTGTAAAGGATTTAATAAGAAAGTGGCTGTAGCAGATGCTGTATTTAATACTGCTCCGCGTGTAGACGGTGCAATTACCGTAGCTTGGAACGTTACTGTCAACGATGTTCCAGCCACAATATTAGGAAGCGTGAAACCTATATTCGGATCGAATCCAGGTTGAGGCGTTCCATTTATCGTTACACTATTTGCTACAAATGTCGTTTCTGGAGCAATTGGATCAATGAAAGAAACATTTGTTGCTGTTACTGTACCGTTATTTCGAATGACAACAGAATATGTGTAAGTTTCTCCAAGTGCTGCTTGTTGTACAGATGCAGATTTTTGTATATTTAATTGTGCTGTGTTTACTTGCGTCACTACAAAATTACTATTTGTAATAGTCGTTATTGGAGGGTTTGCTGGATTTATAAGAAAACTTGCAGTAACGTTCGATTGGTTTCGAACATTTCCACCGCTCGGAATACTCTTCACTGTAACTTGAAACGTAATCGTGGCCGTTTGTCCGACCGGAATATTTGGTACTGAGAATCCTGCCATAGGATCCGCGCCTTGCTGAACGACTCCGTTGATTGTTACACTATTTACTACAAACGCAGTACCGGAGGGAATTTGATCTTGAAAAATAATATTCGTCGCAGGAACAGTTCCTGTATTTTGAATAAGAATCGTATACGTTAACGTATCCCCTACTCCTGCTTGTGGTGTATTTACACTCTTCATTATATTAAGTGATCCTACATTCACTCGCGTCACAACAATATTACTAATCGTTACAATTGTAATTGGTGGCTGGAGAGGACTTACTTGGAAATCAGCAGTTACATTCGCATTATTCGGAAGAACTCTATTTGATGGTACACTTGTGATTGTCACTTGGAAAGTAACTGTTACCATCCCTCCTACCGGAATATTAGCAAGTGGAAATCCAGTTGTCGGGTTTAAACCTGGTTGAGGTGTTCCATTTATTGTTACACTGTTTGCTACAAACGTTGTTCCAGAAGGAATCGGATCAAGGAATGATACATTTGTCGCTGCTACTGTTCCACTATTTTGTATACGAACTGTATACGTTAACGTATCTCCTACACCGGCTTCAGTAGCACTTACACTTTTCATTACATTTAATCCTGAAGAATTCACGACCGTCATAACAGTATTACTTGGTACTGTTACAGTAATTGGTGGCTCTGTTGGATTCAGAAGGAAATCTCCAGTGACATTCGCATTATTTACAACATTATTTCCTTGGGGAATTTCATCAATTAATACTTCAAACGTAACAATTACATTCGCCCCAGTAGGCAAATCATTTAACGGGAATCCAAGTTCTGGATCTGCACCTTCTTGTAAAATACCATTAACAAATACACTGTTTTCAATAAATAATGTTCCTTGTGGAATTGAATCTTGGAAAAACACATTTGTAGCTGGTACACTACCTGCATTTATGATTTCGATTGTATATACTAAAATATCGCCTACGGTTGCCACATCCGTATTCACTGCTTTCACAACTTCAAAATTCCCTGATTGTACAGTTGTATTCACTAGGTTACTCGGAATAGTAATCGTAACTGGTGGTTCACTCGGATTCACTTGAAAACTTGCTGTGACATTCGCGCGGTTTAAAATATCTTCATCTCCTGGATCCTGTACAATTACTACTTCAAATGTGACTACAACCGTTTGAGCCGCAGGAATATTTGGAAGAGAAAATCCTGTATTCGGATTCAATCCACTTTGTGATACTCCATTAATTGTTACAGAATTTGCAACGAAAGAAACAGCGGAAGAAATAGTGTCTTGGAATAACACATTTGTTAGGGGAACGTTTCCTGTATTTTGAACGGCAATCGTATATGTTAAAGTATCTCCTACTGCTGCTTGCGTTGTATTCACTTCTTTTATTACATTTAAACCGCCTGTATTAATTTGTGTTACCACTGTATTCGTCATTCTATTAATTGTAACTGGCGGCTGATTCGGATTAACAACAAAATTAGCAGATACACTCCCCCGATTCGCAATCGTACCTCCCGATGGTGTAGATGTAACTCGAACTTGAAATGTAACAGTCCTACTTCCGCCAGGAGATATATTAGCTACTGTAAACCCAGTCGCTGGATTTGCCCCAGGTTGTGAAACCCCGTCCACAGTCACACTATTTGCGATAAAAGTCGTTCCAACTGGAATCGGATCTTGAAAAATAACATTTGTCGCAAGTACATTTCCGATATTCTCAATAGTAATAGTGTACGTAAGAACGTCATTCACTGTCGCAAAAGCTCTATCTACTGTTTTTCTCGTTCTTATATCAGCTATATTAATAGTAGTCACTACAGTATTACTTGTCGCTTGCCCTGAAACTGGTTGTTGACCAGGCACTGGGGTAAAGGTAAATGTTGCACTCGCACGGTTCGGAATTGGATTGACAAGAGGATTAGATGTTACTCGAACTTGAAAGCGCACTACAGTCGTTTGTGAAGCATTAATACTTCCTAGATTAATACTACTTGCTGGATTCGCTCCTGGACGCGCTACTCCATTCACTGTAACACTATTTGGAACAAATGTTGTTCCAGCCGGGATGCTATCAACAAAAATCACATTGTTTGCAGCAACATTTCCATTATTTGTGACATTAACTGTGTACGTTAATACATCATTAAGTGTCGCAGTCTGTAGATCTACAGATTTTTGCATACTTATAGTTGCTTGGTTCACTGTCGTTTGTACAGTATTTGAAGAAGACATACTAGTAATAAGTGGACTACCGACGAAAGGACGGAATTGATACGATACCATTGCACGATTTAAAATAGGATTTGGATTCGGGAATGATGTTATTCGAACTTGAAATGTAACGATTCTTTGAGCATTATTTGGTATCGTTCCTAAATTAATTCCACTAGTTGGATTTGCACTTGGTTGTGTTACTCCACCTACCGTTACACTACCAGCTATAAATGTTGTGCCGTTCGGAATACTATCTTGTAATACAACGTTGTCCGCACTTCCTGTTCCTGTATTCGGAACTGTAATCGTATAAGTGAGAATATCCCCTATACCTGCAACTGCTTTATCAACAGATTTGGCAGGATTTATAATCGGCCCCGTCGCATCAATTTGAACACCAAAACCAGCCGCTGCATAACCATCACCATTTGTAACGAACCGAACGGTTGCTGACGTTTGATTATTTACTAATGATGATGAAGCATCTACGTTTGTAATATCCCATCCTTGTCTTCGAACAGCCAAAGCTACCCCTAACGGCTGGTTTAAATCTCCAAATGTACCGCTCGTATCTAAATTTCCGCTGTCATTACAAATTTGAGACTGGAAGAAATTATTTGCAGGGTTTCTCGGCCCGAATAATGCAACTGTAGCATTTGGGTTTGGTCCAAAGCGAAGTTGATCTCCAGAAATGTTGGAATCTCCCTCTTGTGCAGTTACAAGTACCCTTCCTGTTACAGCTCCTGTAGCTGGCGTAGCAAATCCTGAAATAGTAGCATCAACTGGTGGTGATGAAGCATCAATAATTTCTTGACCTGCATATACTGACAAATTTCGAAGTGGTAAACTTGCATTTTGATACACAACCTCAAGCGTCCATCCCGCTGAACGGCTAATTGTTGGGTCAGCTGAAGTTCTTGCAGCTGGCACAGCACCCGTTGTATACGTGCCTGCCCCACCTGCACTAACAAGATTCGTTACATTGGCAGAGCGAGCATAATAAAACTGGTTTCCTACTGAACCTTGCTGCGCAGTAGCAGGATCTGGCGTAACAGAAAACGTTCCTGCTGGCGTTGTAAATGTAATGTTATCATTTAAAAATGGTAAAACATCTTCCGTATCAGTCCGGAAAGTACCAGCCCAAACTAATTCTGCATATAACACACTGCTTCCCGCTGGAAGATTTAAAATTGCACTTGAAGAATTCAATTGCCACTCATCTGTTGTCCCTGCTGGGAATCCTGGTACTTGCAGCGCTGTATTTACTGTCGTAAACACAGCAAGTGTACCAAAAATATTACCTGGTGCAGGTGATGTAGGGCTAAGTCCCAGCGTATTCCCAGTAAACGTGACGGCACCAGGTACTGTTGTCGTAAAACGATTTATAAAAGGCACACAATCATCTCATTTCAATTATAGTAAAAAGTGCTCTATACTATAAAATGTAGACAAACTATACAATGTACGTTGTCCAACAAAATTCCGCACATATGAGAGGAGTTTATAAAACTATGCGCTACGTTATCATAACAGGAACTTCACAAGGTTTAGGTGAGGCTATTGCCACACAATTGTTAGAAAAAAATACAACTGTCATCTCTATTTCTAGAAGAGAAAATAAAGAGCTTACGAAACTCGCAGAACAATATAATAGCAATTGTGTTTTCCACTCCTTAGATCTTCAAGATGTACATAATTTAGAAACGAACTTTAACAAAATCATTTCATCTATTCAAGAAGACAGTGTATCTTCTATTCATTTAATTAATAATGCGGGTACGGTTGCCCCTATGAAACCAATTGAAAAAGCAGAAAGTGAACTGCTCATTACGAACGTTCACATTAATTTACTTGCGCCAATGATCCTCACCTCCACTTTCATGAAACATACGAAAGAATGGAAAGTAGATAAACGTGTTATAAACATTTCATCTGGTGCAGGAAAAAATCCTTACTTCGGATGGGGCGCTTATTGTACAACGAAAGCTGGCGTAAATATGTTTACACAGTGCGTAGCAACCGAAGAAGCAGAAAAAGAATATCCAGTAAAAATCGTCGCTTTTGCACCTGGTGTTGTTGATACAAATATGCAAGCACAAATTCGGGAAACAAATAAAGAAGACTTCACAAACTTAGACCGCTTCATTACATTAAAAGAAGAAGGAAAGCTATTATCACCCGAATATGTTGCGAAAGCTATTCGGAATTTATTAGAAACCGAAGACTTCCCTCAAGGCGAGGTTATTAGAATTGACGAATAACAAAAAGGCGTGCTATTTTAGCACGCCTTTTTGTTCTACTTCTCTAAAAATATGAGCACAGACTCCGCAATTTGCTCATAACCGATTTCTTGATAAATTTTATTCGATGTCGGATTCGCTAGATCAGTATATAACGTAGTCGTCTTGTACCCTTCATCTAACATACGTTGACTAAGTGCCGCTACACAATTAGATGCGTATCCCTTTTTCCTTGCTTCTTTAGGTGTATATACGAAATTAACTGTTATATTATTTTTAGTTGGACGTGTTTTTGCTGCTACAGAAACAAGTTTCCCGTCTACTTCTAGACCAAATAAACGATGATTAGTAATTAATGTATGTGCCGTTTGTTTTGCTTCTTCTTTCGTAGTAGGAAGATTCACATCTTCACAAAATTGATATATCCACTCTTCTATTAATGTTAGTTCATCACTACTTACTTCTCGAAAAAACCCATCCTCGCTCGGTTTCTTCTTCACTTCTTTCAACTCATATACCCCTTGCTCCATTACAACATTCGTTTTCTTATTTTCTAACACCGCAATCTCTTCTGCTAAGTGCTGTACAACTTTCTTATCACCAATTAATCCAGGAATATCCGGATATATTTTCGTTAACTCTTTTGCAAGCTCCTTGATAGCTACTCCCGAAATTTCAGAAGTTGCAACAATAATTTGTTTCTTCTCTTCTGTTTGAAGAAATACAACTGCAATTTCTTCTCCTTGTTTCGCTATCCCCATAAATATCGGTTGGTGGACCATTTGTAATACGCCTAATATGAGATTATTTTCCTGTTCATTCTTTTCTAGAAATGGTGTAACCTCTTCTTTAAAATTAACAATCTCTTCATATACATGCAATTGAATCATCGACAATCTCTTCTCTCTATTTATAGTTTTATTAAGGTATTGGCGCTTAATTCACTAAATTCCTCTTTTACGATTCAATAATATTTGAAGCTAGCGTATTCAAATCATTTTCAGCTTGTAAAATTCTCTGTTTTTCCTTTTCAAATACCTCTTCTTCTTGTCGAAATGACTCTTTTCGATTGTTAATCATGCGCTCCATTTCTTTTTTACTCGGCCCACCGTATACATTTCTTTTTTGTATAAAAGCTTCTGGCGATATAATTTCTTTCCACTCTTTTTCTAATAAAGTTATATTAAATTTTTCTTGTAAGTACATATTCACATCTTTCAAATGTAATTCATGAAGCTCCTTTTTCTGCTCCAATAACATATTTGCAATAGCACTCGCTGCATGATGCGCATGCCGAAATGGAATGTCATAGTTTTTTGTTAAAGCATCTGCGAAATCAGTTATCGTAATTGCATGTTTATAGGAACGATTTTTCAACGTTTCTTCCTCTACTTTCATCGTTCGAATAACTGCATTCATAATAGAAAAAACACGAATAGCCTTTTCAATCCCTTTATATAAATACGGCTGCAAGTCATCCTCTGTATCCACAATATCACCAAATGGTGTATTATGAATCATTTGAAATACTGTAAATGCTTCTCCTAAAGCACTACTCGTAATTGCACGGGCGTGTTCAATAGAAACTGGATTTCGCTTTTGCGGCATAATACTACTAATTTGCACATATGGCTTCGCCACAGTAATACCATCATATTCTTTCGTCGCTAATAGTAAGAAGTCATGGATCCATCTGCTCGTATTCGTCATCATTACCATAAGTAAAGAGCTAACTTCTAATAAATAATCCGCTCCAGCAACAGCATCATATGAGTTCTCAATTACATTTGTAAACCCAAGTAAATCGGCAACTCGCTCTCGTTTAATTTGGAAACTTGTTGTAGAAAGCGCAGCGGCTCCCATTGGCGACTGATTTAAAAGTTTGTACGTTTTTTTCATGCGTTCTAAATCTCTCTGCATCGTATCATAAATCGCTAACGTATAATGACCAAATGTCGTTGGCTGTGCTGGTTGTGTATGTGTATAAGCTGGCATAATCGTTTCCTTATGATCAGAAGCAAGTTGCAGCATACTTTCCTGCAATAACAAATGATGTTCCATTAATCGTAATACATACCGTCTTAAACTCATGCGATACATCGTTACACCCATATCATTTCTACTTCTACCAATATGCATATTACTTACAAAATCGCTTTTTGCTTCTTGAGAAATTAAATGTTCCACTAAAAAAAAGAGATCTTCATGCTGCTCTGTATAGAGCAATTGCTCTTCTGGCATTCCCTCGACCTTTTTTAATGCGTGTAATATAACTTTACCTTCTTCCTTTTTCATTAAATTTTCTTCCATCAGCATTGTAATATGCGCTTTATGCACTTGAAACATATCTTTCAATAAGTAATTTCGTTGAAAATTAAATACATGTTGTAATACACAATTCACATATGTTTTCCCAGGGAAATCAGCGCCTTCACTCTTTATAAACTCTTCTTTATTTTGTTTCATCACCTTTTCCCCTTTCACCTAAGTATTACTACCCATCATACCCAGATATAGCAAAAAAGTGCTTGTATATAAAAATAAACTCGGCGCCTCTGCACCGAGTTTACTTAATAAAAGTCGCATCATACTTATCACTTTGCAACACTTGGAAATGTAAGTTTGCTAAATGTTTCCGTATTTCTGCACTGTCGTCCTCATTTAAATTATTTGCTAAGAACACTATTTCTGTACAGTTCCCGCGTTTATCCATTGCATAAACTGCCTTTGTAACTGTCCATGGTGTATAACCATTTTTTTGGCCTGCATGTCTAAATGTTTTACGATATTTCTTAGCGCTCATATCTGTTTCAACGATATTCGCCCATACTTTTTCTTCAGCTTCTGTTAGGCCACCTTTATGATTTGCCTTTTGAAGCAGTACCATATAATCGTTTGCAGAAGCAGCTGGCAATCGATCTGACCAAATTTTATCGTAACGTTCCTCTAAATAAAGAGGAATTTCCTTCTGTAATAATGGCCCCTTCTTTTTTAAGCGTTCATGAATAATCATTGCATATTCACGATATTGCTCTTGAGACATTTCTTTTAACTTCTTCTCTATTTTATATTTCGGAACATGTAATTCTTTATGCAAATATCCTGGAATGTATAAAGATGAAACGATTGGAAATAGCGGCTGATGTGCTGGAAGCGATAAACTTTGTAAATTCCGATTAATATTATCTAATCCTAACACTTCCATTAAATATTCAGCATTCGCATTCGAACTAAACTTAACCATTCCTTTTGCCACTTCTTCTAAAGAAACCGCTCCTTCAGTTATCTTGCCTGTCTTCTCCAAATATCTTTGCCATCTATCTTGTGCACCACCATCTGTATTCGGTACATAATACCGATTCACGTCATTAATGGAAACAAAACTAGACGAATCAATTTTCCCTTCCGTAACTTGTTTCGTATATTCAAGCGCCACAATTAATTTCATTGTACTAGCAACTGGCAATACAACGTTAGGATTGACAGAATAAACAACTTTATCATTTCTCTTTACTAGAAGCGCACTATTTTTTTCATCTTTATGTTCTTCAATAAAGGATGCAATATACTGTGCATCATCATTATTTGAACTCCACACTTTTTTCACTAAAAAGTTACCCGATATTAGCAAAACGAAAATACCCACAATCACTGCGCATACTATAGTTTTTTTCAAATAAAATTCCTCTCCTATTGTGTAACTCTTCTCTATCTATCTCTTACAAACAAAATAATGGAGATGATTATTTTAGTAATCATCTCCATTATTTTAACTTGTATTCTCCCATTATGTCTACGTCATAATTTTAACGAAATCTTCGAGGAATTTTTTATAATGTAACGACCAACCAATTCGCACCCAATTCTTTAATGCTTTTGAGTCAGGTTGAGGCCGGAAATCAGCAATACTCTCTCCTTTTGCAATTCCAACTGTATCTACATCGACTCGGCGATATACATAATCCAAAAGGGACGGATTTGCCGCTACCATCATTGTAACGACATCATGTACTGGACTACCTGTTATTTTCGGGTTTAACTTTTTATATGCTTTATAATAATACGTAAATATCGGCTCGATCAACTTATTGAAACTCGTTTTAGAGTGTTTTGTAATATATTTTACCATTTCCGGCGTAATAATAGCTTCAGATGTAACGTTAAGTGGCACTAATGTCACATTCTTAGCATTTTGCATAACTAATTGTGACGCAATGGGATCACCATGAAAATTCGCCTCTGCGACTGGTGTCACATTTCCAGGCATTAAAAAAGCACCACCCATTATATAATATTCTTTCACAAACTTCATCATCGGCTTTTCTAAAATAAACGCTGTCGCTAGTGTCGTTGACCTACCTGCATCAACTATAATTAATTCTCCTTTATACTTTTCAAGAATATCAAAAAAAGAACAAAAAGGTTTTATATTTGGTGAAAAAGTTTTTGGAGGTTTAATTGGTCCTAAACCGTCTGCCCCATGAATTTCTGGATAATACGTTGTAACATCTCCGGATAAAGGGATTTTTACACCATTAATAACAGGTATATCCTCTCGCCCTGCCATTTGCAATAAATATGCTGCATTACTCGTTGCCTTTTCCTGCGTTACATTTCCATATCCCGTTACAACACCAACAATATCAATATCAGGATGCATAATTCCATACATGATGGCTAAAGAGTCATCAATTCCCGGGTCTCCCAAAAATAACACTTTTTTCATCGACCTCAACTCCATCCCCTCAATTGTTATTAATTTATGAATAGTCATTGATATACAGAATAAAAAAGAACAAATTCATACGAAAAAACGCAGTCCTATAAGGACTACGTTTTTCATATAACCTATGCTGTTTTTTTCACAGCACTCATACTTCCAATGATGTAAGCGATAAACGCTAAGCAAATCGGGAAGACAACCGTATGTATACCGAACGGATTTGGGTAGAAAAGATGGATACACATATATGACCCTACTCCAACTACAATAGACGCAAGCGCTCCTGTTGCATTCCCTTTTCTCCAATATAACCCTAATACGATCGGCCAAATGAATGCTGCTTCTAATCCACCGAAAGAAAATAAATTTAACCATATTAAAAAATCTGGTGGTTTAATTGCTGCTGCATAAACGAGCAGCCCTACGATAGCAGTAATCCATAAACTTCCTTTTCTAATCGTACTATCTGCTGCATCTTTATTTATGTAATTCACGTATATATCTTTAATGATTGATGAACTTACAAGTAGCAATAACGAGTTTACTGTAGACATAATGGCTGCCATTGGTGCAGCTAAGAAAACCCCAGCTAGCCACGGTGGCAACACTTCCATCGCGAGTAGCGGCATTACTTTATCTGGTACTGTTATACCTGGAAGTACGACTCGTGCGAACACACCCGTTAAATGCATACCAATCATAATGGTACCCACAACAATCGTCCCAATTATTAACGCTTGATGCATCGCTTTTGAATTTTTATAAGACATGGCACGCACACTAATTTGCGGTAAACCAACAACGCCAATTCCAATTAAAATCCAAAATGATGTCACATATGATTTCGTTAAGCTTCCATCCGCTCCGAATGGTGTAATTAAATTCGGATTGATTTGAACAAGTTCCTGCATAATCTTTTCAATTCCACCACCGGCAACGACAGTAGCGATTAAAATGATTGTCGTCCCAACTAACATAATGATACCTAATAACGTATCTGATAAAGCAACTGCACGAAATCCACCAATTAATACGTACACAAGTACAGAAAAAGTAAATAAAAATAGTGCTGTTGTATAAGAAAGACCCGTTAGCGACTCAATTAATCGGCCACCGCCGACCCACTGAGCTACTGTTGCTGAAAATAAAAAGATAATAATACATAACGCAGAAAGTATGACAACTGCTTTATTATTATATCTTCCCTTTAAATAATCGATAAGAGTAATAGCTTCCATCTTCCTAGCAATAATGGCAAACTTTTTACCGATAACTGTTAAAACGATATACCCTGTTACAACTTGAATCGCAGATAACAATACCCATCCAAGCCCCATATTGTATGCTATACCAGGGCCACCAATAAAGCTACTAGCACTACCGTACGTAGCAATCATTGTCATTGCTAATAATAAACCACCGAGCTCACGCCCACCTAAAAAATATTCTTGCAAAAACTTATTATGGGCAGTCGCTTGTACACGTCTTGAAGCATATACACCAATTAAAAATACAACGATAAACGAAATTATCATTGGAATGATTACATACCAATTCATCTATTATTCCTCACTTTTTTCTTCCTCATCGAGTGAAATATCTTGAAATACAAAACGAACAACTAAACTAAGTAAAATAACCATAACGATAAAACCAACGATACAGCTATAAAAAAACCATGCTGGAAAACCAAATACATATGTATATTCACTTGGATTTTTACTACCAAGCCCATAAGCAAATCCGTACCATATTATAAAATTGATAATAGCAAGTCCAAGACCAATTAACGCTTCTCTATGGGCGATTCGAAAGCGTGGATCATCATGATAATTCTTCATTTTTCTCCCTCCTCTCACGATGTATTATTGTACCATTGTTCTTCTAGTTTTTCCTACTAGAAAGCAAAAACAAGCAGGATTTTTTATAATCATATAGAAGACTTTCTTACATTACATATTTTTTACAATTGTAACACAAATGAAATTTGAATTTTCAGTATTTGTTAATTATGATTTTAATTAGAGGCTTTCCATCTAGTTTCCACATCCTTGATTTCGGAATAAACGCCGTCTCGTACTGCGTTTACATTATATTTTCAAGGGGGTTATACAATGAGTCAACTAGCTGTAAATCTTCATGAAAAGGTAGAAAAGTTTCTTCAAGGTACAAAAAAGTTATATGTGAATGGATCCTTTATTGAAAGCGCTTCCGGTAAAACATTTAACACACCTAACCCAGCAACTGGCGAAACACTTGCCGTCGTTTCTGAAGCTGGTCGCGAAGATATTCATAAAGCTGTCGTTGCAGCTCGCATGGCTTTTGACGAAGGTCCTTGGTCTCGCATGAGCCCTGCTGAGCGAAGCCGGCTTATGTACAAGTTAGCTGATTTAATGGAAGAACATAAAGAAGAGCTTGCACAGCTTGAAACGCTAGATAACGGAAAGCCAATCCGTGAAACAATGGCAGCAGACATACCACTTGCAATTGAGCATATGCGCTATTATGCTGGCTGGGCGACGAAAATCGTTGGTCAAACAATCCCTGTTTCCGGTGATTACTTTAACTATACACGCCATGAAGCTGTTGGTGTCGTTGGTCAAATTATCCCTTGGAACTTCCCGCTTCTTATGGCAATGTGGAAAATGGGAGCAGCGCTTGCTACAGGATGTACAATCGTTTTAAAACCTGCAGAACAAACTCCACTATCTGCCTTATACTTAGCTGAATTAATTGAAGAAGCTGGATTCCCGAAAGGTGTTATTAATATCGTTCCTGGATTCGGTGAATCAGCTGGACAAGCTCTTGTTAATCATCCACTCGTTGATAAAATTGCATTTACTGGTTCTACTCCAGTCGGTAAGCAAATTATGCGCCAAGCATCTACGCGCTTATAGGTACGTTTTTTCTTGGTCACTTTTATTTTCCCCTTGTGCCTCATAGGTTATTTATATTTCGCCCAACACCTATTGGTCGAAATGATTCGCTAACTCCTTCTAAAACCTCTATTTTCAACTCACTTTTAAGCACAAATACACATATAATATGTACTGGGTTGGTAGCCCTGCATTTCGTTAGGATAACCCGCATATGATATTATGGGTGCATCCAGCATTTTGTTAGGAAACTCTTTACTGGTAACGCATATACTGTTACTGGGTGGAGTCCTGCATAACACTGAGACATTTTTTACTAGGAGGGACTTTTATGTTTGAAGAAAAAGAAAATGAAGAACAAAACGAGATAGAAGAACTGAAAACATTTACGATTGCAGACTATGTAAAAATGAGACGCGAACAACGAAAACAAGATCAAGCAGAGTTCGAAGCAAAACTAAAAGTCCTCCAAGAAAAAACAGATAGACTCAAACGAGAATTAGGATACAAAGATCGAAATCAAAAAACCTCCGAATGAAACGATTCGAAGGCTTTTTTTCTTTTTATGTTCTTTGCGTGATAACTCTATTTTCGAAACTTACTTGCAAACGAAGACTTTACTGGCTTCTTGTCGATTGAAAGAACCTTCGGCCCTTCTTGTACCTCTTTCTTCTCTTTAAACGTCCCTAAGAAAGCCGTAGGGTCCTTAAACGCTGTTTTCATGGCATAGTCCACCTTTTGGTTTACTTCTTCGTTAGCGTGTCCCGTGAGCGTTCTATACAGTCTATATACCACACCTTGTAGCTTGTCCTTACTTTCTTTTTCTTTTTTCAGATTGTCTTTCAGCTCATTGTGACTTTCTTGCAGTTTAGACAAATCTTTCTGTAATTTCTTCTCTCTGTCTAATGACTCATGAAATTGCTTTTCCATGAAGAGTAAATGCTTTAACAGATCGTCTTTATCTTTATATCTTTTATTCACCAGGTCTACTACGTTTGGCACTTTTACTTCTTTCCCGTTCGAAACAGTTACCGTTTCGCTGAATACTTCATTCGCTTGATCTACTTCGATTCGACCAAGACGACCTTCTTTTCTCCAAAAGGAATCAGAGGTAGAAGCTGATATGACTCCTTGTTCATGAAGTTCATTCGCATAACGGTGAATCTCTGAATAACTGATATTCCCCATAGCCTGTACATTCTCTCTAAACATCAAGATTACTTTTCGCACTTCTTCCTCGGTTAATTTCGGTTTACGACCAACTGTTTTAGTCATGCAACATTCCTCCTCCGTCCATTTCTTCTAACTTAGAACCTAGTAATGCCATCTTGAAAATGTCACTCTGTATAGCGTTTGATTTTGTTTTTATCTTCGTTAACATTTCTGGATTTCTTCTTGATAATTCGTCTTGTAAAAATTGTTTATTTAGGTTTTGAAGTGCTGCTGTCATTTCATTTACGTTGTTTTTCATTTCAAGTATTTCAGTTTGAATTATTGTTTTCTTTTTCGAATACTCTTCTGGCGAAATTCCCCAATGAGAGCAGAAATAACAACGTTTGGATTCGCATTTTTGTTCTTCGTCTTTACAAAACCCTATGTTCATTTTTTGTTTATATGTTCCTTCGTTTTCATATACCTTCAATTTTACTTCGTCAGGAATAGTTCCTACTGATTCAATTGAAATACTAGTATTTTTCACTTTTTTCATTAGCTTAAATACTTCAGAATCTACCCAGTATTCTTTGTGGCTACTATAATGCAATTGTGTTTGAATCGTTTTATGTCCTCCTAGTCTTGCAATTTCCACAGGACTATACCCTTGCATCATCAATGACATAAAAGCCAAATGCCGTGTATCATTCGGTCGAAGCTGGTATTCTTGTTCTACTTTAAAATCATATACTCGTTCTATCGCTCTATAAAATATTTCAATCAATGTTTGTAGATTCGTTCGATTAAATTGATTTGAATTTTTTTGCATATACGCATGATTATCGTTTTTCACACTCATAATTGAACGAATTGAAATTAAAGTATCTGTTTTTCCATATTGATTCGTTAAATCAATATAACGATTAATCAATTGATACATTTCTTCGTCTATTAATATTTTGTCCATAACTTGCACTCTTTTCGAATTCTGTTTCGTTCTTGGCAATTGTATATAATACTTGTCTTTATTTTTATCTACAATCAAACAATTTCGTTCTATCAAACAAAATTCTGAAGCACGCATTGGGATAATTGTTGTTAATCTCCACCATATCACGACTGGATATATCATGATTAATTCCTTATCAAAGTTTTCTTGATTTACAAAGCGTTCCATCAATGTTTCAAAATGTTTTTCTAAGTAATAAGAAAATGTTAATACATTCTTTGAAGAAGGTAATTTTCTTATACTGGTTTGATGTTGAGGCATTTTATCTCTGAGTTCTATAAGGACAGGAAGATAGTCATCACCTATTTCTAGATCAGCATAATCAAAGAAATTACACAGTGCATTAATCATTGCTCGTCTATAATTATGGCTGTATTCCCCATATTCAATATAATCTACCAAAGTTTTTATTTCAGTTGTTTGAAATCCTTTCGTCACTTCGAATCCTTTGGTGAGATGAATAAGACACTGAATTGCTATTTCCTTATACTGATCGAGAAGGTTGACAATCCAACACTTTACAATCGTTTTAAAATTTTTCGGCAATTTATGATTAAATTGAGACGAATCAAACTTACTAAATTTATAAACGTTGGCAAGTTCACCATATAAAGGTCTATTAACTTTCCAATAATCTTCTTCAAATTCACCTTGAAACCAACGATTTTCTGCTACGAGTTTTTGTACAATTTCTTTAGCATCAATAACGCTTTGTTTTATGTCAAATCCTTCGTCAGAAAAAACGTCTATATCGAGTTCTAATTCTTTTATTGTGCTATCTATCACGGACATATTAACTCCCCCTGTAATCTGTATTAAGATAAATATTTTGGATTGTATGTTAGATACTCATCAAAATCTTCACCTGTTTTTGTTTGTACTTCTCCAATTAGATCGACTAATTCGTTATATTCTTCTTTTCCTCTTTCGAAGAAATGAAACACTTCTTCTTCCCCAAACTTCTGCATAGCACGATGTAAATGATCCAAATCTTTGTATAACACGTTCATAAGACGCGTTTTTTCACCATCAAAGGTCTTTGGGTCGAATTCCTTAACGAACTCAAAAATGGACGTTTTAAAACCTTCTACGAGAGAAGAAACTGCATAAAAGTTTGGAATTGAAAACGGACAATCTTTGCATGACTCTAAATGTGGCTTTTGACAGTTTGGAGAAACAAGACATTGGTAATTTTCTTCATTGCTCGTAAGAGCATTGACTTCCAAATCGAACATTAAATCTGTGACCTCATCCAATCCCATGTTGAAAATTTGATCGGCTACTTTTTTTCTTTCGGCTAAAACTCTATTCATAAAACCAGACGTTGCTTCGAGTTTACGAATTCCACCAAACGTTGTATTTAGAGCCACTATTTCTTGTGTTCGTTGTTCTCTGTCTTTCGTATCACCAAGTAAAATATCAGCCATTAGATCGGGAATGTAGCCAAAATTTTTGCGGTTAAACAAGCTTTCACTTAGTGCATCGAGTTCATGTTGTGGAATCATAAGATAAATATTAGTAGTTTCAAAATCCTCGTGTGCTCTCAGTCTTTGGGCTAATTCTAAAGCTGCACTACCTTTCCCTTTCTTCACAAGAACCATATATATCAACACTAATACTGTACGATTCATTTTTCTGCTTTGAAATTGAAAATCATCTATTTCAAAATTTTCGAAGAAAGCATTATGAGCTTTTTGACCAAAATAACTATCATCTTGTGTGCCAAAATCTATGATTCTTGTTTCATTAGAATTTGAGCTAACCACAAGGCTTGTCCGCTTTTTAGTAATGATTGAACAAATAATAATTGCGGTTGCAAATGAAACAACTAAATCATCTGGACAATTGAAACGATTGGTTGCTCCAGTTTTGTTTACTGTCAAATCTTTTCGTTTAATTTGATTGATAACTGCATTCGCTTCTTCCTTTGTTAAATCTCTTGATTTTAATGTTTCTAGAGAATTAATTCCAACTGATTCGAAATCAACTGCTGGTATTTCCATTACGTCTCCATGTCGCCATCCATTACCTAAATGCGTCAACACATAAAGCCAAGCAGAAGCGTAATAAGATATTTCTTTTTTATTTTTACCCACTATAATTTTTTTTGCATCAGCAATAGCTTTGTGCTTATGTTTTTCTTTTTTGACATACTTGTATACTTTTATGTACTCGTCATACTCATATACTTCTTTGTCTTTTTCCTCAACTTCGTACTCATGAGGATTAACAATCCTATCCATGTCAAATGTTTTTTTCTTTTCTCTTTTTTGGGTTAAATATACAGTTAACTTTGCATGAAATTCTTTTAAGAAACTGTATAAAAGCATTTGTTTTTTTACGCCTATTGAAGGATTGAATAAATTAAGATTAATTTCATTAGAAGTTAAGGCGTATAATTCTTTTTCTTTTGTTAAAGCCGATATAGCTTCTGTACAATCAATAGAATCTTTTATTAATTGTTTCATGTTTTTTTTACTTCTTTCAGACAGCATCATCTTTTCTTTACAATATGCAAACCATTCTTGAGCAGTGTATTGGCTATTCTCAGAAAATGAAATGCCTTTTAATGTTAATATTTTCTCAAATCCTTTTATTGGATTTTCTTCTGAAAATATTCTATTCATTTTATCTTTCATATCAATTTTATTTTTGTATTCTTGTACTTCTTCTCGCAAAAATACAAACTTCGCAGTGGTTTTAAATGCATATCGCATAATAGCATTTGTCAAAATTGGTGAAAAAGTAACTTTAGGGTCTCTAACAAATACACCGCAAATGTCGTTGATTTCACTTGAAAGACAATACTTTTCTTTACATTCTTTCATCTTTTCAGCAATACTTTCAACATCTTTCTTCGAGTAATAAATTTTCATAGCATTCAATTTAATTGGTTCTATTTTTTCTTCTTTAACGATAGACAGAACTCCCCATTTTTCCAAACCAAGAATATCGCGGATCTCTTTTAATGTGTAATAATCGTTTTGAATTGTATTAAATATCTCGAAATATTTAATGTCCTCTATACGATAAAACCACAAATACTTACTAAAACATATTCTCTTGATGTTGAACTGTCGTTCTACCAAACCAAATTGTTTATAATTTGTGTTATGTTTTTCCTTTATTTCTTCATTGCTTATATGCGTTTCTAAAAAGTGCAATAATTGTGCTTTGTTTACATATAAAAAGGTTTTTTTATAGCCTTTATTAAAGCCTTTTTCGTAGTATTTATACTTAATGTTTTCGGAATCACAAAGGGCAATGATTCCTGTTATTTTTTGTTGTAATTTTTTTGTTGTAAAAGTATCTTCTTTAAAGCCCAATTTGCGTATAACTTCTTTTTCGGTTAGATAATACTTTTCTAGTTTTTCTATTTTTGCGGACAAAACATCTAATTCTTTTACATTAAAAAAGGTTGACGACTTACCATTAACCCCTGAGCCTTCTTTTGAAGTAAGATGTCCCATTTCCACCCAAACTTTAAGTCCCTTATAAGTTGTTGAAATCTTTCTATATTTCTCACTTGTAATGACGTCTGATTTTGTAATCCATTCTTGTTCCACTAGTACTCCCGCCTTATATCTTTATAATCGTTTCTTCCATTTCTTCACATGGTCATAATCAATAACCCCTAATTTTTCTGTTGGGTAATCTTTGAAGTCGTTTACAGCCTGTTGTATTTGTTGTGTTGTAAGTGTTTGGTCAATGTATTCCATAGCCGAATTTAAGTTTCGGTCTCCACGAGCAATCGCTAGTTGCGTAGGAGTAAATCCCATATCAATTAGCATGTTCGTAAAGACTCCTCGACAAATATGCGTGGACCAAAACGTTCCCGACAAAAGTTCATAATCTTTATGTCCCATTAATGATTCAAGGAATGCCTTTTTCACTTTACGGAAACGTCTGTCATACACTTTCCCTGACATTGGTTCTCCGTCTTCATTTAGGAATAAAGCACTATGATTCTTACATTTCCCACTCTTAATCATGTAATCTAGTCTTTTTTTATGTTTTTGATACACTTCCCAAACGAGATCATTATCTAAAATTGTTTGCCGACACATATCTGTTTGTAAATAATTTAATCGTTTAGGGTTTTCCGCTTTTGTATCCTTTAGACGAGAAAAGAATTTTCTGCGATTATCTCTTATTTGGACTTCCATTCCGTCTCCTTCACTTACAATCAAATCTCCTCTCGAAACATTAACAACTTCACCACGTCTCAATCCCCCATAAAACTGAAAACACAACCCTAAAGCAATGTCTCCTGCAATATCCATAGCTGTTCGAATGAAATGAACTGTTAATTGATTTCGATCTTCCCCAAAATCCTTTAGTTTGGCGAGTTTTCTTTTACTTGTATTTCGCGAAGGAAATCTTGTCCCTAAACTTGGTTCTCTAAACACTGAACGATAAATTGTATCTCCACTAGAATTCTTTTTCCCCTCTAAAGGAAAATCTTCATCTATCCAATTCATTTTTTTCAAAAACACATACAGTTTAGAAAGGTATTTTTCATACTGTTCTACTGTTGTTTTTTGCAATCCCTCTAAAGAACAATGTGTTAAATATTGACTACCATGTCTACGTTCTAATCCATTGATTCCCTTATCTTTCAACTCTACAAATTCTTCATGTCCTTCTTCAATCTTTTGTAAACAAAAATTCAAAAAACGACACACTACTCGTGAAGGCCCATCGGAACTGTTTAATGATTTCCCATAAAACTCATACTGCCTTTTTATGAACTCTGATATGGGATGTGGATATACAATGCCTGTACTTTCCTCCAACACGCCTATCGTAATCACTTTTATATTTCTCATTTTCCCTCTAATCATTTCGTTTACAGTAGTTTCTTTACTTACAAATTTATAATCCATTGTTCCATTCACTTCCCCTTGTTCATAAAAGATTTTCTCCCTATGTACACTCTTTTATTTTTGTGTAACATACTTACTTTTACTATCTTCATTCCTCTGAAATAGTACCTAATTATATAGTAATTTATTCCTTCTATTTTGTCCAATAAAAGGAATAAAGGGCTATTTTAAAAATACCCCTTTATTCCTTTTATATCAATACTTCTTTTATCCTTTTTTATGTTTAAATTATATTATGACCTATATCGGGGATATATGAAACATTAAAGCGCGTTACACTTGAGTTAGGCGGTAAATCACCAAATATCATCCTGCCAGATGCTGATTTATCTCGCGCGATTCCTGGTGCACTTTCTGGTGTTATGTTTAACCAAGGACAAGTATGCTCTGCTGGATCACGTTTATTTGTTCCGAAGAAAATGTATGATAATGTCATGGCTGACCTTGTTCTTTACTCTAAAAAATTAAATCAAGGTGCTGGCTTAAGTCCAGAAACTACAATCGGTCCTCTCGTTTCTGAAGAACAACAAAAACGTGTAATGGGCTACATTGAAAAAGGAATTGAAGAAGGTGCTGAAGTACTATGCGGAGGAAGTAATCCATTCGATCAAGGATACTTCGTTTCCCCTACTGTATTCGCTGACGTTAATGATGAGATGACGATTGCAAAAGAAGAAATTTTCGGTCCAGTTATTTCTGCAATACCATTTAACGATATTGATGAAGTAATTGAACGTGCAAATAAATCACAATTCGGCTTAGCAGCTGGTGTGTGGACAGAAAATGTTAAAACAGCACACTACGTTGCAAGTAAAGTACGTGCTGGTACAGTATGGGTAAACTGTTATAACGTCTTTGATGCAGCATCTCCATTTGGAGGATTTAAACAATCCGGTCTTGGTCGTGAAATGGGATCTTATGCATTAAATAACTATACAGAAGTGAAGAGCGTTTGGCTTAACTTAAATTAAGGAGAAAGAACCTGACCTATCCGGTCAGGTTCTTTTCATTATGTATTCCTTTAAACTTGCAATCCTCCGCTCACATTTAATACTTCTCCTGTAATATAGGATGCGTATTCTGATGCTAAAAAGGCTGCTGCGTTCGCAATATCTTCTGGTGTTCCAATTCTACCAACTGGAATCGCACCAACCATCTTTTCTTTCACTTTATCTGGTATCGTTTTTGTCATATCTGTATCCATAAACCCTGGACAAATCGCATTACACGTAATACCGAAACTTCCAACTTCTTTCGCTGCCGTTTTCGTTAAACCTACAACGCCTGCCTTCGTAGCCGCATAATTTGCTTGACCTATGTTTCCTTCCCTACTAATTGAAGATATATTAATAATGCGTCCATACCCTTGTTGTCTCATGTAAAGAAGCGCTGGTTGCATACAATAAAAAACACCGGTTAAGTTCACTTGTAACACTTGTTCCCAAGCAGACTTCTCCATTTTATGTAACATTGCATCTCTTGTAATCCCAGCGTTATTCACCAAAATATGTAATGTACCGAATTTTTGAACCGCATATTCAATTAACGACTTCGCTTCATTTTGATTACTCACATCACATCGATATGAGCACACTTCATATCCTTCGTCCGATAACTCACGTGTCGTTTTTTGTAGCTTCTCTTCATTTACATCGCTAATTAATACTTTCGCCCCTAGTTTTGCATACACCCTTGCAATCTCTCTTCCAATTCCCTGTGCAGCTCCTATTACAACAGCTGTTTTCCCATTTAAAAACTCCATTCCTATCCCCCATTTCTATTACTTATACTGTATATTTCGGCTTTTTACTTTCCAATTCCTCTTTGTATAAAAAAGTCTATTTGTGTCAAACTAACTTTGCAACGTCGCATAGAGTGCAAGGAGATTGTGTCGAATGAACAAAAAAAATTTCAAACAAAACAAAGCTACTGATGGCATTGATGTAGAGTTCTCTCGTGAACTTGCTGACCACAATGACTTAGAAGCAAATGCACGTGCAAATGCCGCTGATGCACGTCAAAAACGCCAGTCAACTGAAAAATAAGGAAAACACAACCTTATTCTTTTCAACAGGGACCTACTACCCAACAAAATAAACCGAGAGGTATCTCTCGGTTTATTTTCTATATTTTTTTATATAATGTGCCAAAGTAAGTAGTGGATATATATGGGCATAGCTATGGTAACGAATATAAAACCCACCTGGTAAACCTGTTCCAGTAGGATATTTTTCATTCACATAAGGATTCGCAAGCAAATATGAAATACCTTTTCGAATAATTGGCGTTTCTGTATCATAGTAAGAAATGAGAGCATCTAGCGCCCATGCCGTTTGGGATGGTGTACTAAATGGTAAAGTAACGAACCTTTTCTCCACACTACTGTGGCATGATTCTCCCCATCCACCGTCTTTATGCTGTATATGTTCAAGCCATAAAGCTGCACGTTTTAATGATGGATTGCTAGATGGAATTCCGAGTGACCGTAAACCTGTCATCACCGCCCACGTACCATATATATAACAAATCCCCCATTTCCCATACCATGATCCATTTTTCTCTTGTACATTCATTAACCAATTTATCGCTCTTTGTTTTTGTTTCTCTGGCAATTCATTTTGTGCATATGTTCCGAAAAGCTCTAACACTCTTCCTGTAATATCTGGTGTAGAAGGATCCGTAATCATGTCGCTTGCATTTTCGATTGGTAAATTTGCTAATAAATTGCTCGTCACACCTTGTTCAAATGCTCCCCAGCCACCATCATTATTTTGTAATCCTTTAACCCAAGTGACTCCTTTCTTCCAGGCATAATCTATATTTTCATTCCCTCTATTTTTTGCCAATGCTCTTAGCACAGCTGTTGTATCATCAACATCAGGGATTGTCGTATTCACATCCGAAAAACCCCAACCGCCTGGAGCAAGCGCCGGTGCATGTACGCTCCAATCAGCTTTTTTTGTATGCTGTTTTTTTAATAAATATGCTGTTGCATTTTGAAGCATTTTATTATCTTTCGGAACGTGGGCCTCTTGTAACGCATAGCTGAGTAAAGCTGTATCCCATACAGTTGAAGGAGAGTTTTGCAAATGATTACCGCTTTCCATCTTCCATATATAAGATGTTATCCCGGTTATAGCATTTTGAATTATTGATGATTGAAGAGAATGCCCTAACGCAAGTAAAGCATAAATCATATAAAACGAGGCAGTTGCGTAACTATATAACGTTCCATTTTCATCAATACGCTCTTTCATAAATCGTTCGACTTCCTCATACCCTTTATGATGTAACGAGAGTGGATACGAGATAATTTGTTTTACATCACTTACTAACGTTTGAAACAACGGAGACCGCTCCTCCCGAAACCATTCTCCGCCCCCGCCTGCAATGTGATTTAAATTTGGCAATAACTTTTTCCCTACTCGAAACCTTTTATTTAAACAGAGCATCATCGGAATTAAATGGATACGTGCTGAGCTACTCAATTCAAATATACTGAGGGGAGAATCATTCTGTAGAAACATGATTGGTGTTGGCAAATGAAAGAGTGAAGGATATTCATATTCTCCATGAACCGCTAATAAAAACTTCGTCATAAAATGAGCACGCGCTACCCCGCCACGTTCCTTAATAAACATTTCAGCTCGCTTCATATTCGCATCTTCTTTTGTATATTTTTTTGAAGCCAGTAAGGCAGCATAAGATTGAATTGTAGCAGATAAATTACCACCTACTTCATCTTCATACAATTTCCATGTTCCTTCATTTGTTTGAAGTGATGCTAATCTTTTTACAAACGGTTCTATCTCTTTATCTCTACCTAATAATTTTAACAAAAAAATCATATGGCAATCTGTTAACGGAGCTCCTTCAAAACAAAATCGCCACGTACCATCTTGCCATTGCATCGATTGAAGTGCAGTTGCTCTTCTCGCTATTTCTTCATGCGCTTTTTCATATAATAACAAGTTACTCACCCACCCTTTTGAAATCCGTATAACGATATTCAAGAAAGTAGCTGAATATGTATGAATACAAAGAAAAGCAGAACATATAAAATGTTCTGCTCATAAACAATATCCTACTCCGACAATAATCCCTAATAAAGCACCAACTACTACTTCATACGGTGTATGCCCGACAAGTTCATTTAACTTCTTATATTCTGTTTGTCTACCGTGAAAAAACTCATTCAATATTTTCGCTTGTTTACTTACCGCAAGCCTTACTCCTGAAGCATCATACATAACTATAATGGCAAAAATAGCAGCAATTGCAAATAAAGTACTTTCCACACCTTCTACAACGCCAACACCTGTCGCCAGTGCTGTAACAGTTGAAGCATGAGAACTTGGCATCCCACCTGAAGCGAAAAACTTTGCAAAATCAAATTCACCCGTTTTGACTAATTTAAAGACTACTTTCGTTAATTGTGCTAAAAACCATGAAATTACAGCGGCCATAAGCGGATCATTATGTAAAATTGTTTCCACGTTCTCAGCTCCCTACTAGCTATAATGGAAATCCTTTATAGTAACAGTATAAAGAAAAATGCGTAGAAAATACTACGCATTATGATACTTTTGCTGATTTATTTTTTATAAATTTCGGTTGTTTCTGCACCAAGAACTTTGTTTTCGCTACCGAGAATACAAATAATGCAACCCATATACAGAAAAATGCAATCATATGAGTAGATGTGAAATGTTCACCAAATACGAATACACCTAAAATCAAACTAATTGTTGGTGCAATATATTGTAAAAACCCTACCATATAAAGCGGAATAAGTTGGGCTCCTTTTGCAAAATAAAAAAGTGGCAATGCTGTAACAATGCCCGCCCCTATTAATAGTAATGTCGATAACATTGAAATCGAGCCAAATGAGCCGAAACCATGTACTCCTGTCATTACTAGATAAATAATCGCAAACGGCGTCACTAACATCGTTTCCATCGTAAGTCCAATTGTCGCATCATAGTTTAACAATTTTTTCGTTAATCCATATAATCCAAATGAAAGGGCAAGTGATAAAGAAACCCACGGGATAGCCCCGAAACGTACTGTTAAAATGATAACCCCTACCCCAGCCAAACCAACTGCAACGTATTGCCAAAAGTTTAACTTTTCCTTTAAAACCACTGTACCAAGTAAAATACTAATAAGTGGATTAATATAATAGCCAAGACTTGCTTCAATAACATGATTATGATTAACGGCCCATATGTAAACAAACCAGTTTCCGCTAATCAAGACAGAAGCTATTGTTAATGACATTAATAATTTAGGTCGTTTAAAAAGATTCACGAACTCCCCAATAAACTGACGAAATCTCTTCGTAACACCTAATACGATTAACATAAACACGAACGCCCAAACGATGCGGTGTGCTAATATTTCATCTGCTGGAACTTCCTCAACCCATTTCCAATAGATTGGTAGTATTCCCCACATCGTATACGCACCAGCCGCATATATAATCCCTTTTTTTTGCTCTGCTGTTTGACTCCCCATCTTCCTTTTTCTCCTCTTCTCATTTTTTCTCCATTATACGTTCCCACGTGCTCACTTTACCAATAATCAATCTGCATTTCTTTCGACATTTCTCATACAACGAATAATAAACATACCGTTATTACAACAAGTAACGGTATGCCGAAAACAAATTTCTTTTTATGAGTTTTATGATGAAACATATACATACCAATCCAAGCTCCAACTGCTCCCCCAGCTGCTGCTGATAAAAACAACGTACTTTCTGGCGTTCTCCACTGTTTCTTCTTCGCTTTTCGTTTATCAAGCCCCATAAGGCTAAAAGCTATAACGTTAATCATAATAAAATAAATCCATTTCATCGCTTTCTCTCCCTATGAAAAATTCGCTTAATGGTAACATGAAAAAACGATGGAAACAACTGAAGAACACTTTTTATTAATTTGTTACCTTCATATTTACATAGCCAATCAAAAGACTAATTATAGCTATTAAATAGAAAGATGTTATGGGCAAGATCCTTATATTTCATTCCCTTCCCCCACTACCATAGCATCGAAAAAACTTCTCTCAATCACTTTTTCATCAAAGTGAAGAACTACAATTAGCCCTACATATAAAGAAACGAAATTTAAAAACCATTCCCCATTATCATCCTTATTAGCTAAACATTTAAATATCTCTTGAAATTGCATACGCTCGTCTATAGCAACAACCGGTCGCACACCAAAATATTTCAATACGAAATGTAAATCAAGCTGCACGGATAAGGATAAAATATATTTTAATAACTCCGTATAATGAGCAACATTTTTTTGACTATATAACTTCACGAGCTTTTGATGTAAATGAGTAATCGATAATTCTTCATCAGCCATTTTTGTTGCTTCTATCGTTTCAATCATCTTCTTCATATTCATTACATTTACCCCTCCTGTTACAAAACAAAAGCCAAAGCGTATTTATTTTATAATCAGCAATAATTGAGTATTTCTCGTCTCTCTTTCTTCTTCACTAACTAAGTCATACTTTTTTAGAAGATGAAAGACATCATTTAACATTTCTTGTGAGTGATTACCTTGTAAAAAATTTTTTAACCCTTTAAAAATCTCTTCAGATAAAAAACTCTTTTGACTTTCAAGTTTATTCCTTACATCTTCAATAGAATGATCGATATTACACGCCATAAAAAATTCCTCCTCTATCCTTTATAAATAATATCTTCTGCTAACGATGTAAACACTTCTCCAACAAGGGAATCTTCATCATATACAGATGAACCGCTGTTTTCTTCACGTTTTGCAAAAGGTACTTGTGCGATTACTTCTGTTTGCAATTGTTCTGCTAACATTTCCCCGCCGCCTTTTCCGAACAGATAATTTTTCGATCCATCTTGTTCTTCATAATAAGCCATGTTTTCCACAATACCTAAAATCTCGTGTTTCGTATGTTTTGCCATTACGCCTACTCTAGATGCTACGAATGAAGCTACATTATGTGGTGTTGTAACAATAATTTCTTTCGCCTGCGGAATCATTGCTGCAACATCAATGGCAACATCTCCTGTACCAGGTGGTAAATCAAGCAGTAAATAATCTAATTCTCCCCAGTGCGTATTCGCAAGGAAATTTTGAATCCATTTATTTAACATCGGTCCGCGCCACATAACCGGATTATTTCCTTCTGTAAAAAATCCCATCGACATGATTTTAACACCGTGACTAATAACTGGAATTGCTGTTTGATCAATCATCGTTGGTTTTTGATTCGTTTCCATCATAGCTGGAATGCTAAAACCATATATATCTGCATCTAATATCCCCACTTTTTTGCCCATACGAGCTAAAGCCGTTGCAAGATTAATTGTTACAGTTGATTTTCCGACTCCACCTTTTCCGCTCGTTACAGTAATAAATCGTACTCCTGAATCAGGACGAAGCATGCTCGGCATACCAGTTTCTGTTCTACTATTTTTCTTTAACTTTTCTGTTAGCGTAGCTCGTTCTTCTTGTGTCATAGAACCAAACGTCAAATCTACTTTAGATGCACCAATTGCCTGCAGAGACTCTTCTACATCTTGTTGAATTTTTGCTTTTAACGGACAACCTTGAATCGTTAGCACTACTTCAAGTTTAACCTCTGTTCCATTCATTTGTATATTTCTAACCATGTTTAACTCTACAATACTTTTGTGTAATTCTGGATCCTCTACATGTTTTAACGCATTCATTATTTGTTCTTGAGTAAGCATAGAACTCATCCCTTCTCGTATTCGAATTTATATATAGCATCTTCTTATCGTTTCAAGAAACGCTTATTATCCACCACTAACAGGCGGGATGAATGCGACAATATCTCCAGCTCGTATCATCTCTTCATTCGTTACAAACTCTTCATTAACAGCCACCATCACTCTATCAAGCGATTGTAAACTATAGTTTGCTTTGAGCCATTCTTTTAATTGCTGCACTGTCATTTCTTGTTTTTCTGAAATTACGAATCGATCTAATCCGACTTCCTCACGCAAATTTGCAAACAGTAAAATTGTAATCATTTTCTCATTCTTCCTTCTTCGGTTTTCCTGCTGGATATGGTGTATTTTCAAGTTGATCGCCAATCCACATCGTCCCATCTTCCCAAAATTCTTTTTTCCATATTGGGACGATTCGCTTTATACGTTCAATTGCGTATTCATTCGCTTCATAAGCTACTTTACGATGCGGTGATGAAACTGCAATGACTACCGCAATATCCATTATTTCTAGCCGGCCTACTCGGTGAGTAATTGCTACTTTTGCATCCGGCCATCTTTCACTAATTTCTTCACCAATTCTCATAAGTTGCTTTACTGCCATTGGTTTATATGCTTCATACTCTAAATGTAGCGTTCGTTTTCCTTTTGTTAATTCTCTCACTGTACCAATAAAAGTTGTAATCGCACCTGCGTCTCTTCTTGCAACCTTATTTGTTACTTCTTCAACTACAATCGGTATATCTACAATTTCAAATAGCACTTGTCCCATTAGAATCACCTCTCACTTTATAAAATGTCCAAGGCCATTCACTACCTTCGTTATCTTCCAACAAGAGAACATCTACGAACATATCTTTTTTATACCCTCTCGTACCACCTGGAAGTACAATAAATATATTTGTCTCTGCTAGAGAAGAAACTGAGCTAGATTTATCAAACCCTGACGGATAAGCGATTAACTGCCCTTCGTTATATGTTAGTTTTCCTCGTACAAATCTTGTAAATGGATTTGGCTTTAGAAAGTCTTCTCCTAATAACGCTTTTTCTCTTTTTACATGTGCTTTTTCACTAAACATATACGTCCGAATACAAGGTCTTACAAATAATTCAAACCCTACGTAACAAGCAGATGGATTTCCTGATAATCCAAATAATAACTTGCCATTTAATTGCGCTACAGTCGTAACACTTCCTGGCCTCATTGCAACTTTATTGAAAAGAACTGATGCACCTAATTTTTCATATATAGCTGGCAAATAATCGTAATCCCCTACTGATACACCACCTGTTGTAATGAGCATATCTACTTGGCTTAATGCTTCTTTTACAGCCGTAAAACACGTATAAAAATCATCGCTAAACTTCCCAAAATATTTTACTCTTCCGCCTGCTCTTCGGATTTGAGACAATATCATATACGTATTACTATTTCGGATTTTCCCTGGCTGTAATGAATCGTTTACATCCAGTAATTCACTGCCAGTCGCTAATAGTCCAACTACAGGCTTTCTCGCAACTGGCACCTCGCTATACCCGAACGTAGCAAGAAGAGCTGAAATACCTGGATTAATGTATGTTCCTTTCTTTGCAAGAACCGTTCCTTTACGAGCATCTTCACCTTGAAAAGAAATATTATCGCCCGTTTTGAATGACCGTTTCAATTCCATATACTTACTGCCAGCCTCCTCATATTGACGAGTCAGCTCTAGCATAACAACTGCATCACATCCACTCGGAATTTGCGCTCCTGTCATAATTCGAACTGCTTGAAACGGACCTACTTTCTCATCGAATAGCGATCCTGCACCAATTTCACCCACTACTTCAAATACAATTGGCGTTTCATAACTTGCTAAATCCGTATCTTTTGCTCTAATAGCAAACCCGTCATACGGTGAACGATTAAATGACGGCACATCATGGTCAGCTACTAAATCCTCTGCTAATATACGTCCGTAAGCTAATTCAATAGGTAGTAGCTCCTTTAAGCCGTTATGAGCAAATCCCATCACTTTACGAACAGCCTCTTCAACTGTGATTGGTACTCTTCTTTCCATTGTTGACAACCCTTTCTATTAGCCGAATACACGATAATATAGTTGTTTCGCTTTCGAAATATCATTTGTGCCATGAATAAAAATACGACCATCCCGAAAAACAACGATGCGGTACTCATCTAATTGGCAAGATAGTAAATACGGATTCCGATCTACTTCCCCCACTTTTTTTAATACTTTTTCTATATCATCAAAATTGTATTTTCTATTGTCTACTCGTCTAATTTGAACTGTATTTCTTCCGCATAAAGCAGCTACCTTCGTTTGATTTTCGTATAATAAATAAGGATAAATGCGATTCAAACCGCATGAAGAGCAATTGTCTGTCTTGATTTTCCCTAGTTTTATAAAATGGTTTTGATTACTCCATATATCAAATATGAAAAATGTTTTTCTAATTGCTGCAAAATCTTCTACTAAAATTTTGAGTGCTTCCGCCACTTGATATGCTGCGACGATTTGTACAGTCGGGCTAATAATTCCAGCTGTATCACACGTCACACCTGTAACTGGAACGTTCTTCAGCACACAATGTAAACACGGTGTCTCTTGCGGAATAATTGTACAACTCATACCGTACGAGCCAACGCAAGAACCATATACCCACGGGATATTATGTTTTTGTGATAAGTCATTTATTATAAATCGGATATCAAAATTATCTGTTGCATCAATGATTACATCGACATTTTCTAATAGCCCTTCTAAGTTTTCTACACACGCATCCATTACGAAAGCATGTATTTGTACTTCCGAATTAAGTTTTTCTAGCCGATTTTTAGCAGCGATTGCTTTTGGCAATTTCTCTCTTGCATCTTGTTCAGAGTACAATTGTTGCCTTTGTAAATTACTCCATTCAACGTAATCACGATCTATGATCGTCAACTTGCCAATACCTGCACGTACGAAACTTTCGGCACTTGCACTTCCTAATGCGCCTACTCCTACAATTAACACATGTTTATTTCGAATTTTTTCTTGCCCTCTATTCCCAATTGGTTTAAACAAATGTTGTCGTGAATACCGCTCAGCCATTACATACCCTTCCTCTCACGAACTCTATTTCATATTAGAATGTTGTTTTTGATAACAAGCAAAGTACGCAAATCCAACAAAACCAGCTCCGCCAATTACATTTCCGATAAAGACAGGAACAAAATTTTTAGCAAGATCCATCCATGTGAGATGACCTGCAAAAATAACTGCTGAGATGACAAACATATTTGCTACCACTTGCTGAAATCCAATCACTACAAATGCCATAATGGGAATCCAAATTCCGATTATTTTTCCGACAAAATCACTCGTCCCATAAGCGAGCCAAAGCGCCAAACAAACGAGCCAATTACACCCAATTGCTAAAATTAAAGTTCTTCCAAAAGATTCATGTAACTTGCCTTCTGCTATCGCTACCGTTTTATTTAAATAATCTCCCTCTGTTAATCCGCCAAGATGACCGAAACAATACGCTACGAAAATAGCTCCTACAAAATTCATAAAAGTAATCCAAATCCAGTTATTTAGCACACTAACCAATGTAATTTTCTTTGCATATAGCGCCATAGACAGTGACATCATATTTCCGGTAATTAATTCTCCTCCCGCTAATACAACGAGCATGAGTCCAACAGGAAAAACCGCTCCTCCTAAAATATTTACTAAACTCCCCCAGCGCTCAGGCAAATTACCTAAAACGCGAATGTTAAGTAAAAAACCTAGCGAAATAAACGCTCCTCCTAAAAAACCGAGAATAAGCATTGCTGGCAAGGTCTGACTTACTTTTTGAACACCGGCCTCAATGACAAGCTCAGCAATTTGTTCCGGTTTATGAAATGCCATTACTAATTCCTCCATTTTCTCCAAATAAAAAAGCAGCTTCAAAAAACCTCCTCAACATAAAGGTTTTTGAATGCTGCTTAATTTCTCTGCACATCTTTTACAGAGAGATCAACCATCACTTTTACTATAAAATAGAAAATCTACAACCGTTGCACATCTTCCATTTTGTATATACTTCATCATATTGTCACTTATATATATCAACCACCAATATGTGACATTTCAATTTTAGGTGCTCTTTTTTTACTTGTATGACTTAAGCGTTCATCTGAATAACGATCTTCTCGTTTGTTCCATATATCGCGTACGACATCTGTTATTTCCTCGTCAGTGTATTCTGATCGAAGCAGTTCTCTCAAATCATTTCCTTTAGAAGCGAACAAACAAGTATATAATTTTCCTTCTGCAGAAATACGAGCTCTCGTACATGAGGAGCAGAAGGAGTCTGTTACTGATGAAATAATACCTATTTCTTCATCACTTCCAATATAACGATAGCGAGTCGCAACCTCTCCTACATAATTCGCTTCTATTCGTTCTAATGGCATAACTTGATGAATCGTATCTACTATTTCTTGTTTAGAGACAACCTCTTTTAAATCCCAACCGTTATAATTTCCAACGTCCATATACTCAATAAAACGAATAATATGTTTATTTTCCTTAAAGTATTGCGCCATCTGCAAGATATCCTGTTCGTTTTTCCCCTTTTGAACGACCATGTTTATTTTAATTTTCATACCGACTTCAGCTGCAGCTTGTATTCCTTCCAGAACCCTTTGTACTTTGCTTCTATTACCATTCAAATAGAAAAACCGCTCTTCTTCTAAGGAATCTAAACTAACTGTCACACGTGATAAACCCGCCTTATATAAATCAGGAGCAAACTTTTTAAGTAACGATCCATTAGTTGTTAAACCGATATCCTCCACACCATCTATTTTATTCAGGCGCTCAATAAGCTGCGGAAGACCTCTTCGAAGTAACGGTTCTCCGCCTGTAATCCGTAATTTTCTAACACCTAAAGAAACGAAAATACGCGTTATCCTTTCAATTTCATCAAAAGATAAAATTTTATCATTAGACAAAAACGAGTAATCAGGACCAAATATTTCTTCTGGCATACAATATCGACAGCGAAAATTACAGCGATCAGTAACTGAAATACGTAAATCCTTTAACGGACGTTGTAGTTTGTCTAATGTGACAGATTTCATATTTATTGCCTCGCTTTTACTTATTTTATATTTAAAACACGCTCCGGATGCGTATATACATTTAAGGGTTCATTCCGAATAAATCCTATCGTAGTAATACCTAATTCTTCAGCTAGCTGTAAAGCCAACTCAGTTGGAGCTGATTTTGACAGTATAATTTCACAACCAATTTTTGCAACTTTCAATAATATTTCCGAAGAAATACGACCGCTAAAAACAATGATTTTATCTCTTATAGAAATATTATTTTTTAAACAATAACCGTAAATTTTATCTAACGCATTATGCCTTCCGATATCCATTCGACTTAAAATAATACCATTCACATTGCACAAAGATGCATTATGAACGCCCCCTGTATGACGAAATGTCTCCGCAGATTGCTGCATTTCTTTCATTAATCGAAAACAGTCTTCTGCAGTAACCTGTACATGGACGCCATTCATTTTCTTTGCGCTTAGTGCATCATTTGCAAAAACAAATCCTTGTCTACTCATACCACAGCATGAAGTAATATACCGTTTATTTTGCATTTGTTCGTAATACGGATTTACTTTTGCCGTCGTGACATGTACAAATCCTTCTTTCTCTTGTACCCATATGTCATCAATATCTTCATACTTCCGAATGATTCCCTCAGATGCTAAGAAGCCTATTACCATATCTTCTATATATTCTGGAGTACTAACCATTGTAACAAACTCCTGTCCGTTCATTTTAATCGTGACTGGAAACTCTGTTACAATGCTGTCCTCTATATGTTTAAACGCCCCTTGTTCATAACGAAAGATTTCTCTTTCTACCTGTATCGGTTTCACGATCAGTATCCTTCTCTCACGTTATATTTTTATCAAAAACAAATACCGAAACTGCAATATCTTCTTCTACTTTCATATCTGAAAACAAATTCACTAATTTCGCTCCAACAAGTTCCTCCAAATGTTCACGGGAATTTGCAGCATACACTTCTTGAATCATTTTCGTTCTAGCCATATGAACCATTTCCGCACCGTCCATCGTACTTGAAATGAATTTTTCAGTAGGTGTTAAGTTTCCGTAAAGAGTCGCAATCGCCATATTTTCAGCGAAAACAGTATGAATTCGTTCTGGCCCTTTTCCGAAAAGTTCCTTTCGAAGTTTTCGAATCATATCATTAAATTCATGTACTTTTTTTGACATACCACTATACCTCCCAAAAGCCTCATTTTACTTTATTATATATTTTACCAAAATGAGCCTTCCGCCCAAACTATTTCGTACAAACATTTGGGCGAAAAGATTCACTTCGTGAAGGTTACTCGTCTTTTAACCCTTTACCCATACCTTTTAAGAAATGAAGCCCAAATCCGATAGCACGGTTAATGTCTGGATCTTTCAATACTTTCATAAGATCGAATACCCCTACTTTTTTATTACTCTCTAGATGTTCATTACCTTCTTCTAGCCCTACTAATAAGCTACCTATAAGCTTTTTCGTAAGTTCCGGATCAAGTTCTGTTAAAGCACCTGCAGCCCCCATCATATTATTAATTAAATTTGTAACAGGCTCACGAGTCACTTGGCCAAGAACAATTTTTGCGATTGGTTCTTTCGCCTTTAGCATAGAATTAGCTGCTTCTAACATGCCAATATCATTCAATTCCCCTACTATGTTAAACATTTGATTTAGAGCGTCTTCATTATTAGCTAGAAGCTCTTTTAAATCATCTAATTTTTTCTGTTTTATTTCTTCCTCAGTTAATTCTTGTTTTTGAATCATTTTTATAGGTGCAGCCATATTTTTCTCCTCCTACTTATCCGTTAAATGCACATACCCTGGACGTGCCCACTTACGATGTACCTCAATACCAGATTGAGGATGACGTTTTTTATTACGCGGATTCGCTTTTGGCATCGGATTTTCACCCTCAATTTCCAGCACTTCCATACGCACTTTCGTCTGTTTATAAGCAGGTGTGTTCGTACGCGTATCAACGGCAGGACCTGTTAAGAAATTAATTGCTGTTTCATTATCTGTAGAGTTCATCGGTAAATATAACTCATTCGCTTTTACACGATTTGTTACAAGTGCACGTAATTTTAACGCTCCAAACGGAGAGACAAGACGGACTAATGAACCAGTTTTTACTCCACGTTCTTTTGCAAGTGCTGGAGAAACTTCAACGAAAACGCCAGGCACTTTCGTTTGAATACCTGTTGATTTATTTGTCATATTCCCTTCATGGAAGTGCTCAAGCATACGACCATTGTTAATATGAAGGTCGAACTCAGCTGGGAATTCAGCTGGGCGCACCCAGTCAGCAATCGCAAAACGAGCTTTTTTATCTGGGAAGTTAAATCCATCTTGGAAAAGCAATGGTGTATTCGTGCCGTCAAAACTTCCCCAATGGAAACTATTCCATCCTTCCAGTACTTCATAGTTTGCTTGTGAGAATAGTGGTGATAAACTTGCCATTTCAGCAAAGATTTCACTTGGATGGCTATAATTCCAGTTTGCACCTAATTTATTCGCAACTTCCTGCACGATCCACCAGTCTGGCTTCGCATCTCCAAGCGTAGGAAGAACTTGATATAGTCTTTGAACACGACGCTCTGTATTTGTGAAAGTACCTTCTTTTTCAAGAGATGGCGCTGCTGGTAATACAACATCTGCATATTGAGCCGTTTTAGATAAGAAAACATCTTGCACAACGAAGAAATCAAGGCTTGATAATACTTCATGTACATGATTCGCATTAGAGTCTACAAGAGCCATGTCTTCTCCGACAAGATACATAGCTTTCATTTTCCCTTCGTCAATCGCGTGAAGCATTTCAATATTATTCAGACCTGGTTCACTATTAATTTTCACTCCGTAAGCCATTTCAAATTTCGCACGTTCCATATCGTTCGTAACGTGCTGATATCCAGGAAGCCATCCTGGTAAAGTACCCATATCACAAGCACCTTGTACGTTATTATGACCTCGAAGCGGATATGCACCAGCGCCTGGACGACGATAATTACCTGTTGCAAGTAGTAAGTTTGAAATCGCAGCGGAAGTATCAGATCCACCTGTATTTTGCGTTACCCCCATTCCCCAAAGGATACATGTACCATCTGCATCACGAATCATTTCAGCCATTTGAATCAGTGTTTCTTTTGAAATACCAGTCATTTCTTCTGCATATTCAAGTGTATATGCTGTAAGGCTCTCTTTGAAATCTTCAAAGAAATTTACATTCTCATCAATAAATCGTTGATCGTGCCAGCCTTGATCAATCATATATTTCGTAACAGCCATTAACCATACTTGATCTGTTCCTTGTTTTGGACTAATAAAGACATCTGAACGCTCTGCCATTTCTGTTTTACGAAGATCAGCCACAATTAATTTTTGTCCGTGTAATTTATGTGCACGTTTAATACGTGTAGCTAAAACAGGATGACCTTCTGTCGGATTACAACCTACAATAATAACAAGACCAGATTGTGCAATATCTTTAATCGTTCCAGCATCTCCGCCCATACCAATTGTCCGGAATAATCCGTCTGTCGCTGGTGATTGACAATAACGTGAGCAGTTATCAATATTATTCGTTTCAAATACTTGTCGAGCTAATTTTTGAATCACATAATTGTCTTCATTCGTAATTTTAGATGAAGAAATAAAACCGATAGCATCTTTTCCGTACTCTTCTTTAATCGCTCCTAATTTACTTGCAACTACATTCAATGCTTCTTCCCATGTAGATTCAACAAACGTTCCATTTTTACGAATTAAAGGTTTCGTAATTCGTTCTTTAGAATTTACGAAGTCCCAACCAAATTTTCCTTTTACACAAGTAGAAATTGCGTTAACTGGCGCATCAGAAGAAGGTTGTACTTTAAGAATTTTACGTCCTTTCGTCCACACTTCAAATGAACACCCTACACCACAAAATGTACATACTGTTTTCGTTTTCTTCGTGCGAGTATCACGCATGGCCGCTTCCACTTCTGATACCGCAAAAATACCGCTATATCCAGGCTCAACTTCTTTAATTAAATCTACCATTGGTTCAAGAATATCTGGTTTTAATCCCGTCATAAATCCAGCTTCACCAAGCATCGTTTTTTCCATTAAAGCGTTACAAGGGCAAATCGTTACACATTGACCACAGCTCACGCATGAAGAATCATTAATATTTACTCCTTCATCCCAAATCACTCGTGGTCGCTCCGCTTCCCAGTCTATCGATAACGTTTCATTTACTTGTAAGTTTTGACACACCTCAACGCATTGACCACATGCAATACATTGATTCGGGTCATAGCGATAAAACGGATGCGTCATATCAACTTCACTTACATCTACTTTCGGTTCATAAGGATATTTTTGATGTTCGATTTCCATTAATTCTGCTGTATTATGCAGTTTACAGTTCCCATTGTTGTTGTCACATACTGTACAGTATAATAAATGATTTTCTAATAACCGATCCATCGCCTCTGTTTGTGCTTCTTTCGCACGAGTAGAGTTACGTTCAATGTTCATACCTTCTGTCGCTACTGTCGAACAAGAGCGCATTAACTTTCCGTCAACTTCTACAATACAAGTGTCACATGTTTGAATAGGATCTACTTCTGGCACGTAACAAATTTGCGGATGTTCAATCCCGTTCTCATTTATAACACCCAATATCGTTGAACCGGGCTCCGCTGTATACTTTTTTCCGTCAATTGTAATATGAACCATGTTGTTATTCACGGTCTTTCCCCCTTTTTGAGAATAAAAAAACTCCACCACGAAAATATACGCACCACATTTCGGCACGTTATTATCATGGTGGAGTAGTTTATTAGCACATCTTGCTAAAATACCAATCCATTTATTCATAAATAAAACGATAGATTCATAACAGGTCATATCACGATTCCATCTTTAACACTATAATTATAGCGTTAAAGTTAAAAATATACAATATAAAATTTAAACTACGCATATGTGAGCTTGGAACTATCCATAATAACCCATATAAAGTGAAACTTTAATCAACCCTCACCAATCGGGATAAAACATAACAAGGAGTAAGCAAACAAATGGGGTCTTTTAATAAATGGATTCGTGGTGAAAAATCTTTTTCTACCCAAGAGCAAGCTGATCACACATTAAATAAATTTATCTCTTCTTCCCTTTCCCTTAATTTAAAGCACTTGTCCAAACTGTTTAGCGGTATTCCAGAATTAATAACACGCACTTTTCCATTAAAAAACGGACAGGAAGCTGCACTTATATATATGGAAGGACTTGTAGACAAAACTGTTATTAACGTAAACATCCTTCGTCCTCTCTTGTTTAAAGAGTGGAATGAAGACGATTTTTGGGAAGCCTCTGTTTCTATCGGAAATATTAAAAAGATTGAGCAGTGGACAGACATTGAACAATCTCTTTTACACGGCAAAAGTATTTTATTTATAAACGGGCAATTATCCGCTTTAGAGCTTGATACGCAAGCGGCACCAAAAAGGAGCATTGAAGAGCCTACAACAGAGAGCTCCATAAAAAGCTCACACGAAGGATTTAATGAAGTAGCGAGCGACAGCCTTGCACTTATTCGTCGATATATTCCAAATCGCGAATTGAAAGTAAAGGAATTCACTGTTGGTGAACGAGCTACTTCAAAAGTTTTTTTGCTGTACTTAGCAGACATTGCAAACGAAGATGTTGTACAAGAGATGGCCTGCCGCATCGAATCAATCAAAGTAGATGCCATTCTTACTACCGGAGAATTAGAAGGATTTGTTGAAGATAATTCCTATACTCTCTTTCCGCAATTATCAATAACTGAACGCCCTGACACAACAGCACATCATATTCTGGATGGGCGAATTGCTGTTGTTGTAGATCGTTCACCAGGCGTATTAATAGGACCAATGACTTTTTCAGCTTTTTTTCAGACGATAGATGATTACAGCTTCAGACCAATGATTCCATCTTTTATACGATTACTTCGTTTCACTGGATTATTTATTGCAATTTTTGCTCCTGCTCTTTATATTGCTATGATTTCCTTTCATTATGAAGTGATTCCCCTTAAATTATTGTTAACGATTGGAGAATCTCGAGCTAAAATTCCTTTTCCTCCTATATTAGAAGCACTTTTGATGGAATTAGTACTTGAAATGCTCCGCGAAGCTGCAGTTCGGCTTCCTGGACCCGTTGGACAAACCATTGGTGTCGTAGGAGGAATTGTTATTGGACAAGCTGCAGTTCAAGCAGGAATAGTAAGTAATGTTATGGTTATCGTCGTATCTATTACTGCAGTTGCTTCTTTCATCATCCCTAATCTAGAAATGTCTGCAGGAATTCGCCTTCTTCGATTCCCAATGATGATAATTGCCTCTTTATTTGGTGTCATTGGTATTATGGTTGGGATGGCAATCATTATTATTCATATACTTTCTATGGAATCTCTCGGTGTTCCTTATGGTAGTCCTTTTTCTCCGTTATTTGCTTCGGATTTAAAAGATATTCTTATACGTTTACCATGGAAAATAATGAAGAAGCGCCCGCTATCCCTTAACTTAAAACAAGAGAATCGACAACGCGATATAGAAGGAACGGAGGAAGAGAAGTGACAAAGCATGCAAAGAGGGAGATTAGTTTATTTCAATACATTTTAACGATTAGTGGTGTTCAAGTAGGATTCGGTGTCCTTACACTTCCTCGCGAAGTTGCACAAGGGGCGAATACAGATGGATGGATTTCTATCATTATTGGATGCGCTATTACTACTTTAGTCAGTCTGTCTATTGTAAAAATCATGGAAAAGCATCCTGGATATACTTTACTCGATGTGCTAACTCGTTATCTTGGGAAGTGGCTAGGAAGAGCAGGAATGATTTTTTGGATTTTATATGCTGTCCTTGCAGCTATTTCCTTAATTTTTTCCCTCTTATACGTTATTCACATTTGGATTTTACCTAGAACTCCAATGTTTTTAATTATGATTTTACTATCTATTCCCATGCTTATGCTCGCATGTAAAGGCGTTCTTATTATAAGTCGCTATGCTGTTTTCACTGTGTTTTTCACACTGTGGATGCCTTTACTATTGTTTATCCCTCTTAAAGATGGGCATTGGATATACCTTCTCCCTCTTCTTAAAGAGGGCTGGATACCAGTTTTAAACACCGTAAAATCAACTATTATTGCATTTCTTGGATTTGAGTTTGCATTTGTCCTTTATCCGTATTTGAATAACAAATCCTCTGCTAAAAAAGGGATTGTTATCGCAAATTTAATTACACTATTTCTTTATCTTCAAGTCACGTTCGTTTCTTTCGTTTATTTTAGTCCAGATGGTATAACAAAGTTTTTATGGCCCACCCTTTCTCTTGTTACACCATTTCACTTTTCGTTTCTTGAACGGTTTGAAATTATCTTTTTATCTTTTTATCTCTTCATTATTTTTGATTCTTGCATTCCTTACATATTTACTGCTTCAGATGGAATCAATCAATTACTTAACAAAAAAGGGAGTTCCTTACCTATTTGGTTTTTATTATTCGGGTGTATTGTTGTCTTATTCTTTTATATCCCTTCCTCTTACCAAATAAATGCGTTGCGAGACTTTTGGGGAACTGCCAGTTATTTTATCGCTTTTCTATTCCCAGTCGTATTTCTCTTATACATGACACTTTATCAGCATTGGAAAAGGAGAAGAGTTTAAATGAGGCGCTTTATTCATTTCACTATACTTTACTTTCTCATAACCTTTTTAACAGGCTGTGGAGATCGACTCGACTTAGAAAAACAATCGATTTCATTAATTTACGGCTTTGACGCAAAAGCAAAAGGAAAATTAATTGTGTACCACGTAAATCCTATTTTTAATGAAGATGTAGAAAAAAAGTACGAAACACATGAAGCGAAAGTACGTACACCTCGAGAAGCAAAAGCAACGTTTAATAGTTCAAGTGGCGGTTTAGTATCTACAGAAAAGTTACAGCTCATTTTATTTAGCACAAATTTTTTAAAACAAGAAGGGGCTATGCCTTACCTTGATGTTTGGTATCGTGATCCTAAAAACACTGGAAACATGCGTATGGTTGCAGTAGACGGTCCAATTTCTTCAGTTATATATAATAACTTTAAAGACAAGCCTGCCCTTCCCGAGTATTTAACAGATTTAATTAATACGAACAAACTGTACAATCGGACCGTTTTTACAACATTCCATGAATTTCACAGGCAAACGTTTAATAAAGGTATAACACCTGCTATTTCAGAAATAAAAAAAGGTAAAAAAGATGTTATCGTTACCGGTTCCGCGCTATTAACTTCTCGCGGAATTTATAAAATGTCATTAAATCGTTATGAAAGCGCCCTTCTTCTTTTGTTACAAAAGAAAGCGAATACACCGGTTTCGCTTACATTGAAAATCCCTTCTACTTCAGTTGAAAGTAATAGTGATTTAAAAGATACCGATGGCGGCGATTTCGTAACAATAAATGTTCTTAGCATGAATCGTGATATCCATACAGACTATAGCGATAACCGCTTCAAATTTAATGTTAAAATGAATTTAAAAATCGCTGTATCTGAACTTACATTCAATATGGATATAGACAAAGATAGAAAGAAATTAACTTCTCTTATTACAAAACAACTAAACAAAGATTTAAACGATTTAATCCACAACATTCAAAAACAGCAGCTTGATCCATTCGGATTTGGTGATTATGCGAGAGCGTTTCAATATGAAAAATGGAAAAGAGTTGAAGACGATTGGCCGAGTGCCTTTTCAAAAGCTAACGTAAAAGTAGCACCTACTATTAAAATTTTAGAAAATGGGATTATTAAATAGCAAAAACACGCTACTTGTTCTTATACGTTTAAAGAACAAGTAGCGTGTTATCATCTTTATTTTGAAGCTTCTTATACAGTTACACTTCTGTTTCTGGTTCTTCGTTTTCCACTTCTTCCAATCTTTGCTGCTCTGCAAGCTCAGCTGAAATCATTCCATAATAAATTTCTGGATACAATCCGAATATTTGATATACACTTCCTAAAAACGGCATCGGAATCCCTCTTTTCTAAAGTTGTATTGCCACTTTTAAGGATTCCCTTTTCATTCATTATACATTCGTTTTTGGCGTTTCTTCTTCATCATGAACGCTTAATAAATTTTGCCACTTTTTATAAGGAGCACTATTTGGATCTACATATCCTTTCGCGTACGAACGATCCCACAATTGTTTAATAAACATTTCTTTCTCTTTCTTGGCAACCATATCGGCACCTGTACCGTAATAGTTTTGGAAATATAACTCAATTTCATCAAGGAACAGTCTTAATAATTCATCAGAAGTTTCTTCTAACGTTGGATCATATTTCGCTTCACGGTCATACATTAAAATCATATCTAAAATATTATGGACATGCTCTTTACGTAGCCATCTAATATCTTGAGCACCTAATACAAATGGATGCGTATATAAATGTCCACCTTGTATCATCGCCTTTTCTTGTTCTTCTTCAAATCTGGACAAAATGTTTTCATAAATAAATGGATTATGAAGCAATGCTCTGTGTAATTTATAACTTTCACTTGAAATATTTTTACCCATCGACTGAATTAAGAAGCTACGTCCAACACCGTTATATTGATACACGAACTGACCATCAACAGCAACTAAACTTATCCAGCGATACATATACGCGTATAGAAGAGCTCGATTACATTTATCATAATCTAACTTCGTTTGCGTTGCATTTAAGTCTGGCATGAATGCTGGTAAGTGCCAATACTTATCTAAATGCGGTGTTAAACTAGATTTTTTACTATTCAACTTGTTTACACGGCGATAGTACGACTGAAAATAATCACCTTTATCATTCATAAATCCATTTGCAATATGTCCAGACGAAAGCTTAGGAAAGTCTTGTAGTGATAAACCGTAATGTGCACGATAACAAATGACTTCAAATGGCGAGAAAGCTTCATTTACTGTATCTTTTTCTTTAAACATTTCTTGCATTAATTCCTCTTGCAGTTCTTTCTTTAAAGATGGATGTATGCCCCAATATTGTAATTCCCTATGATGAGAAACTTTCGGCACGAATGGACTTGCTAAATGGAACAAGTCTTCAATTTTTTCACGAACATATTCATCACGATCACGATTCTTATAATCTGCCTCTTTTCGTAATGCCTCAACGATATTCAGCTCTAATTTATCGCGATAGCGTATTTGTAATTCGTCATAGCAATAGCTTAGTATGTGCTCACGATAAAAGTCTTCTACCTTTTTCGATTGAATCTCTTCTGTTTTCGCATCCCGGCAATATTCCCCGTATAAGCTCATATAAATTTCTGCTGATATATCTTTCGGTAATACACCTAAATTTAAATGTTGTTGCATATCTTGCCATATCTTTTCTTGTAACTTCTCTTCCGCTAATACGTATACATTCGTTGGGTTTGTTTTCCCTTCAAATTCTTTGCTTCGTTTTTGAATTTCGAACAATAAATTTTCACGTGTTTCATGTAAATTATCAAAAAACCTTTCCCAATATTGAATCATTTTATTAACCGCTTGATATAGCGATTGATAAACGAGTTCTAATAGCATTTCTTTACGGTATTCGTTTAATTTGTGTACGTACTGCGTTACAATATCTTCAAATTCCTTTTTAAATAAACGCTGCTGGTTATTAATCATTTTTCCGAACCAACCTTGTTGTTGCGCAATTTCTACTCGGCGTACAGCTGTTACCGTTCCATCAATGTTACTCACATTAAATTTCTTATCGTAGTTTTGAATTAAATTACGCTTTTGTTCATTATTTTCATGTAGTCGATTCATTTTTTCCACTAACTGCTTTCGAATTTCATACAACATAAAACGAGCTGCTACTGGATGAACTGGATCTGTTTTCTTTAAAAACCATGTATTTAATTGATATGACTGGCCTTCAGAACCACTCGGTGAAAAACGGTCTGATTCAATCATGTCATATAAAAGTGTCGTTACATGTTCATGTACACGGCTCGGAATCGCATACGCATATAAACGAACCGCATGATCGACCCTTGCTACTTCACCTTTCATTTGTTCCATCATTTTCAGTTTCGCAGCCGAAATTTTACACTCATGCTGCAGACGATTTAATTCCTCGTCTTTTTGTACCGTACGCTGTACATAGCTTTCTACAGCTTCTAAAAACAGTTTAGATTTCGCAACACCAACCTTACCGCCTTCTGCTCCTTCACGCGTTTCATTGTACATTTGTCTATAGAAAATATGAGCCTGCTCTGGACGAGTAGCAAGATGTTCTAAATCTTCTAAATAACTTTTCCCGCGCTCTGGCTTTTCACGCTGCATACCACGTTTTACATCTTGGTCATATCTATGCTTCTTCTCTTGAAACAATTGATCTAAATGAAGCCACGATTCATCTAAACCTTGCACGGCCCATTTTAAAGCACAATATTTTAACACATGCTCATATGGATAAATAATCTTTGCCGTTCCTGCTCCGCAATATCGTCCTTTCCCACTTGATTCTGCTAATTGCTGAATTTGATTATCTTCCTGTGCAAAATGATTTGCGGACATCGGACTAAATAACTGTAAATAAATCGTATTTGCCATTTGCTCCATATAATCTGATAAATTGTGCAGATGGTGTCCATGTAAATTTTCGTAATCATATAAGAAACAATAATTGTACGGTAAATGATGTTGTTTAATTGTATGATTCGTTCTTCCGTCCTCATCTACTTGATCCGGTCGATACTCTAATTCAATCGTAACCCCGCCGCGTTTTGATAACTCTCCAGTAGAACCGAGCGTAATGGCATGTAATTCTTTTAACGAGGCATAGCCATTTGCTTGCACCGTTTCAAACTCTTTCGCACTAACCGTTCTCGTCTTCACTAACACATCCGGCATTAGAAATGCACCGCGTATTAAAATGTTGTGATGCTGCAGTTTTTTCCGAAGCATTTCACGTAAATATAATGCAATTTGTAGAAACATTCCTGAACCTGTTCCGCCCGCTAGTGATGTTACGATAATGACACGCACTCCATATTCTGTTTGATCGCTCGTAACTGGAAAAATCTTCTCAATTTCTTGCCAAAAGGACGTGAGTTTATCTTCTTTCATCGCAGCACGTAACGCTAAACGGGAAATAACGCGTAACTGTCCTGCCCCTTCTGTCAGTGGTTTATCAAGTATAGTCGGGTCCATCGGAAACCATTCTGGAATCGTTGGATCTCCTGCAATATACTCCCTAGGCGTTTTGCTCGAACTCGTTTGCGTCTTAAACTTTCGAATATGATCAAATTTACTCAATGTATTCACATCTGTATCAAATACGTGCATTGCTACCTTTTTTCGACGCTCCTCAGGCAGTCTTTCATATATTTGATGTGTCACAGTACTACCGATTCCACCTAAACCAATTAATATCGTTGGAACTTGTAACGTCATGTGAACCACCTTCCTATTCTTGCTTGTTTGAAAAGAGGAGGGAAAGATAACATTCTCCTCTTCTCCCCACCTACTATTCACACTCGTATTTGTAAATCTCCTTACCATATCCTCTATCAATTACTAAAAGTTCATTTGGATATAGTGTCTTATGTTCCATTCCAACCTCATCCTCTGTTATAAACATCCCATCAATAATCATTCCTACTACTTGTGACTCTTTCGCTACAAATATCGATTTTGATCCTTTCTTCGCTATAAACGTAACGGATTGCACAGTCTTTCTTTCTGCCCTAAACGGAATACCAAAATAATGCTTCCACCATTTATTTTTCAGTAATTCTGGCTCAGATTGATATAACCAATCTTTCGCTACCTCTTGATCCCATTCGTAATACAATAGTGCTTTACGGTGAAATCTCGGACGGACAATCCATCCTAAAACGATTATTCCTACTATTAACAGTAATAAAGTGATAGGAATAACAAACTTAAAAATAAGCGCATACTTTTCATAAAACGGTGCATCTTGAATGTGGAGTTTTATGTTTTTCTTTACTTCTTGTAACTTTGAATCCTGCACTACGATGGTAGCTTCTACGGTGCCGGTATCTGTAAAATTGAACGTGTCGGAGTAATGAGGTCGAGGATAAATATAAATTTGATTACCATGTTGTTTTATTTCATAGTTGATGGATTGTTTAGATGTGACACCAGTAGATTTTAATAGTTTTTTTACAGCCTCTTCTGTCATCGGCTTATCATCTAACTGTGGTTGTATAATAAATGGTTTACTACTCTCTAAATTCGTTACTTTTTCTTCATAATCTTTCGTGACAGTTCGAAGAGATAATTCAGGCTTTTTCGTTGTTTCGATTTTAAATTCTTTCGTCTGTCTGTAAAATCCTTTTATGTTCATATGAACTTTCCCGCGTACTAATCCTTTAGTAAGCTTCGTTTCGTAATAAAATACATGTCTTTTATCGTCCCACTTCATCGCATATTGCTTTCCGCCTATTTCTACTTCTGCCTGAAAGTAAGAAGACTGAACTGGCAACTCAGTAGGTTTTGCTTCAATAACAGCTGTCACACCTTCATACATTTCCTCAACATTTTTTCTATCCTTATCCTCTTTGTCATAAGTAGAAACAGTATAATTAAGCGCCGGTTCGACTAGTACTTGTAACCCTTCTTTCTCAATATCTCGATCCACTTCTATCGTATACGTTCCTGGTTTAATAACTTCTTCATTTTCCGTACTGATATGAACTATATTTCCGAACAATTTCGCTTCACCTGGTGCATGTATGGAAAAAGAAGATTGTAATTGTAATGGTTTAGAAATTTGTGTGACCTGATAATTAGACAAAGAAGGCGATTGTCGCACAAGCGTCATACGTTTTAACGGAAATGGTGTTGTAATCTCTACTTTCTTTCCTACCACTTTCGTTTTCACAATCGATTCAACAGAGGAGAACGGATCACGATTTGCAACTAATGCCGCCACTTGATTGACGCTTTTTACAATACCATCCTCTCCACTAGATGGCATCGTAACTCCATTTATCTCTTTTTTCCATATTTCTTTAAACGTATTTAGTTGTGCCTTTTCTTGCTGTCCTAAATCCTCTTCCATCGTAATTAAAATTGGATGTAACGATATCTTTTTTGCATCCATTTCTTTCTTAAACTGTGCTAACTTTTGTGTAATTTGTTCTTTTCCGCCAATCTTATCTTTCTCTAAATCATTAAATGCCCCGTCAGTTAAGACAATAAGCCAAAATTCACGTTTCCCATCTATATCTGCTTCCTTTTTTATAGATTGCATCGCCGTTTCTACTGCGCTAAACGGAGTATTTAAATACGTTTTCCACGCTCCAATTCCCTCAATTTCCGTTTGTCTCTTATCCTTCGTTAACGAAATGTTTAATGGATCATTCGGCTTGCTCATTGGAACGTAAGAAAATGTATCTTTTTCATCTAATAGCGCAACTAAACTTTGCAAAGCATAATTGGCATATTTCCAGCGATCGTTATTTCTCATGCTGCCCGAATCATCATATACAAGTGAAACGACCCTTTCCTTTGCCTCCTCTCCTTTTGCAAAAGTCCAAAAAGGATGTAACCATATAAATAGAAACAACATGAATGTGGCACAAATTCGAATTTTCATGATGAGGCTTCGCCACCTTTGTAGACAAATTCCTATGTTTAAATTTATGAGAGGATACAAGATATATGACTTGTATTTTAGGACAACGAACACAGCATAACTTTATTATGTAAACAGTTATAAAAGCTGAATATGATTCCTTCTAGCGTTTTCTATCCGATACTATAAGTAAAAAAGCCTGTTTAAGCTCTACACTTAAAACAGACTTTTCCTACTTTTTATTTTAAAAACACATAACAAAAAGTTTGATTTATTGCTTCACATACACTTCAACAATCGGATTATCTTTATGATCCGCATGCAAGCGTATATTCTCCTCACTTGTACTATATATGCTAGCTAATAACATAATTGTTAACACGTTAGGAGTTTTTGCATCACTCCCATATTTCCTTTCCAGTGCTTCCTTATATTCAAAATCCAAATCCCCTTGCACATATGTATACACTTCAAAACCGTCTTCTAAATTGCAAACTACTGTATCAATAATATCTGCCCCTACTTGTTTCTTTATTTCCTCTCGCAATGCTTCAATAAACTCTTCCCATGATACTTCGTATGTCTGAAACTGATCTGTAGATTTCATGCCTTTTCCTCCTTATATATCCTCTTCCTATATTTCCCCTTTCCTATAACAATTATGATAGATAGGGCATTCGTACAAGCCGCACTTGTCCCCTTTACATATCGTATTACTGTAATGCGGAAGGAGAAGAAACATGCATAGACAAAAATGTTATGATACGTGCCGACGTTATTTCGGTAAAGTTGTTCGAATTGAAGACATTGATGGTCGTATTCATTTAGGTAAAATAATCGATGTGACAAAAGATTCCGTATGGATTGAGCCCATGCAACAGCATTCATCTTTTGATACAGGATTCGGATACTATGACGCATATGCAAACGGTGGCTGTGACCTTTGCGGTGGCCTTAGTAGATGTGACAGCTGTGGATTCGGTTGCGGCGGTGGATTCAGTGGTTGCGGTTGTGGTGGTCGAGGTTGTGGTAATTGTGATGGCGGCGGTTGTGGCTGGGGCGGCGGTTGCGGCTGGGGTGTTGAACTCGGATTTGGTTTTATCTTCGGAATTACATTAGCTGCATTATTTTTCATTTAATATAAGTAAAGAGTTGACTATTTTTAGCCAACTCTTTTTCTTCATTTTTCACATATAAAAATACGATGCCCTAAAATGTGTTGGTACATAAGCCTTATATTTTCATGTTGCACCCATGCCTCATATAACTCATTCGGAATAAATTGTGATACATTCCATTCCGGCTCTTCTATATAAGCAGTGATTGTTTCTGCAATTGTACCACCGCCAGCAATAGTAACCCGCTTAAAATTTGCTTTCTGAAATAATTGTACCCACTCACTCTCAGTTAATAGCTCTTTCATCCCGTATAATTGAGCGATTTTCTCTTCCTCACCCTTATCAATATGCCTATCAATAATCATTTCAATGACAACAAGCTTACCGTCTTTCTGTAGTACACGATAGCACTCCGAAATAACCCTTTCTTTCTCTGTAAAAGCAAGTATCGATTCTCCGAGTACCAATTCAAATGAGTTATTCAAACACGGTAAATTCTCTACATTTTCTTCAATTAATTGTATATCTAATCCTTCAAACGACCATCTATCTTTCGCCTTTTGAATCATAATTTCATTCTTTTCCACCGCTGTTACTTTATATCCAAAATTTTTTGCCATATATGCTGCGGTTTTTCCCGTGCCGCAACCTATCTCTAGGACATTCGCTCCCTGTCTAAGGGGCAGTTGTGCTAGCAATTGTTTTGTTAACGTAAAACCACCTGGATGAGCACTCCCTATTCCGTAATAAGCTAAGAAATCGATGTATGTGTTTCGTTTCATGGGATTCTCCCTTTTTCATTTTATATATTCAAGGAAGAAATAAAAGTGCATAGAAAAAGCATTTTCAAGTGCTCTAATACCGCAACTTGAAAATGCTCTTATCTTTTTTATTTCTCTTCTACATACGCCCATTTGAAACTATATTCCGGACTAATATTATGTTTCACGATTCCCTTTATATTTGGTTTCATTACATATGATCTAGCATTTTGATATAATGGTACAAGCGCTACATCGTCTTCAAGTAATATTTTTTCAGCCTTCCCTAACTCTGTCCAACGTTTTTTTGCATCAGCCATCCATTCTGTCTTACTTTTATTAATAATGTCATCATATTTTGAATTTGAGTAGCTCATCTGGTTTTGCGAATTTTTTGTTTCAAACATATCAAGATATGTCATTGGATCCGCATAATCTGGATTCCAGCCACCATATGAAAAATCATAATCTTGGTCTGATTCTAATTTTAGTTTTTGCTTAAATGGTTGCAGTTTAATATTTACTGTCACGCCTTTTAGGTTTTTTTCAACTTGATCTTTTACATACTCCCCAACTTTTTTCGCATTACCAGTATCATAATTTAATAACTCTATCGTCACTTGATCTTTTCCTAGTTCTTTTTTCGCTTCTTCCCAGGCTGCCGCTGCCTTTTTGGAGTCTTGTTTTAAACCATTCTTGAACGTTTCTGCAAAATCTTTACCGTCTGGTCCACTCGCTAAACCTTTTGGTACTAAGTAATCCACTGGTTTTGAACCATCATTTAAAATAACATTCGTTAAAGCTTTCTTATCAATAGATAATGCAATTGCTTCACGTAGTTTTTTGCTCTTTAATGGTGTATCTTGCCCACCACGTTTTTGATTTAAACGTAAGTAAAACGTACTTGTTTCCGAATATGCGCCAAACTCTTCTTTATTATTTCTATACTTATCAACAAATTCACCTGATAGAAGCGCGAAGTCAATTGCACCTGTATCATATAAATTCACTCGAGTAGCCCCTTCTTTTACTACACTATAGTTAATTTCATCTAATTTTACAGTCTTTTTGTCCCAATACTGATCATTTTTCTTTAATTTCCAGCCTTGCTCATGTTTCCAATCAGTAAGCACAAATGGACCATTATAAAGCGTTGTATCAGACTCTAAACCAAATTTATTTCCTTTTTCCTTTACAAACTTTTCATTTAATGGATAGTATGAAGCAAATGCCATTAAATTCAAGAAATATGGTACAGGTCTTTCTAGTTCTACTTCAAGCGTATAATCATCTACCGCTTTTACACCTAATGTCGAAACTTCTGCTTTTCCTTGATTTATCGCTTCTGCATTTTTAAGATAGTATGCAATAAATGCATACTCAGCAGCTGTTTTTGGATCTACTAGACGTTGCCATGCAAATACGAAATCTTTCGCTGTTACAGGATCACCGTTTGACCATTTTGCATCTTTCCGTAATTTAAATGTATATTTTTTACCATCCTCGCTTTTTGTGCTAGATTCCGCTACAGCTGGGATTGGCTTATTATCTTTATCAAGGCGATATAAACCTTCCATTGTATTCCCTAAAATTTGTGAACCAAGTGTATCTGTATTTTTGGAAGTATCCATCGTCGGAATTTCATTCGTTTCTGTACGATTTAACACTTGCTTTGCCGCATATTTAATATCAGATTTCTTCTCTTCCCCACCATTATTAGACGTTGTAGTCGTTTTTTTCTCCCCACCAGAAGATCCAGAACATGCTGTTAAAGCCATACTCATCGCTAAAACTGGCGCTACAACCGACGTAAACTTTTTCATCTTTTTCTTCATTTTTGTACCCTCCCCAATTTATATGTACGAAACTAACTTTGAGAGATTTTTCTATGAACTTAGTTATTAATACCTTTTCACTAATTAACATCCTGTTAATTATCCTCATTTTTGAAGTTTCACTTATTTTATTTTTATAGTAACTAAGTATTTTACTATTACTACTATACGAATTCTCCCCCATCTACTATATGTCAGTACCACTTTTCTTATTCTTCTCTATTTAATTTAATAGAAAAAGAGCGTGTTAAAGGTAATTATCTTTTAACACGCTCCTTTTTATTATTTCCCTTCCGTTACATAAGCCCACTTAAAGCTATACTCTGGACTAATGTTATGTTTCACAATGCCTTTTACATTCGGTTTCATTACATATGCTCTACCTGTTTGATATAAAGGTACCATTCCTGCATCTTCTTCAAGTAATAATTTTTCTGCTTTCCCTAACGTTTCCCAACGCTTCTTCGCATCAGACATTAATTCATTCCCTGCTTTTTTCACCATTTCATCATATTTTGGATTCGAATAACTCATTTGGTTATATGGGCTCTTCGATTCGAACATATCAATAAATGTCATTGGATCCGCATAGTCCGGACTCCAACCAGCAAATGAAATTTCATAATCTTGTGCCGATTCTAATTTTAGTTTTTGTTTGAACGGCTGAATTTTCGTATTAACCGTTACACCTTTTAAGTTTTTCTCAATTTGATCTTTAAAGTAGTCAGCAATTTTTTTCGCTGTTCCATCATCATAGCTTAGTAATTCAATTGTAACTTGATCTTTACCAAGCTCTTTTTTCGCTTCTTCCCAAGCTGCTGCACCTTTTTTCGGGTTATATTTCAGACCATTTTTAAATGCATCTTGGTAATCTTTACCATCAGGTCCTGTCGCAAGCCCTTTTGGAACCAATTGATCTGTTGCTTTTGAACCGTTATTTAAAATAACGTTTGCTAAACCTTTTTTATCAATTGATAATGCGATTGCTTCCCGTAGTTTTTTACTCTTTAACGGTGTGTCTTGTCCATTACGTTTTTGATTTAAACGTAAGAAGAATGTACTTGCTTCTGAGTACTCACCATACTCTTCTTTGTTCGATTTATATTTATCAACAAATTCTCCTGATAATAGTGTGAAATCAATTGATCCTGTATCATATAAGTTTACTTTCGTCGCAACTTCTTTTACTACACTATAGTTAATTTCTTCTAATTTCACAGTCTTCTTATCCCAATACTTATCATTTTTCTTTAGCTGCCATCCTTGTTCATGTTTCCATGAAGCCATAACGAACGGTCCGTTATACAACGTTGTATCTGCTTCTAAACCGAATTTATCTCCTTTTTCTTTTACGAACTTTTCATTTAAAGGATAGTACGATGGGAATGCCATTAAATTCAAGAAATACGGCACCGGTTTTTCTAATTCTACTTCTAGCGTATAATCATCTACCGCTTTTGCCCCTAAATCTGTTAGTGGCTTTTCACCTTTATTAATTGCCTCTGCGTTTTTAATATAGTAAGCAATAAATGCGTATTCTGACGCTGTATTTTTATCCAGTAAGCGCTGCCATGCAAATACAAAATCTTTCGCTGTTACTGGATCACCATTTGACCATTTTGCATCTTTCCGTAATTTAAATGTATATTTTTTGCCATCCTCGCTCTTCGTACTAGATTCCGCTGCAGCTGGGATTGGCTTATTATCTTTATCAAGACGATATAATCCTTCCATTGTATTCCCTAAAATTTGTGACCCTAACGTATCAGTAGATTTAGACGTATCCATCGTCGGAATTTCTTGATTCTCTGTACGATTTAACACTTGTTTCGCTGCGTATTTAATTTCAGATTTTTTCTCTTCCCCACCACCACTAGACGTCGTAGTTGTTTTCTTCTCCCCACCAGATCCAGAACACGCTGTCAACGCCATACTCATCGCTAAAACTGGCGCTACAACCGCCGTGAACTTTTTCATCTTTTTCTTCATTTTTATACCCTCCCCAATTATATGTACGAAACTCATTTTGAGAGATTTTCTAATAATTAGTTATCAGAAAATTCTTATTAATTAATATTCTACTAATTTTTCTGGTTTTGTAAAGTTATTTTTAAAATATTCTAAAAATTATTTTTTTGTAATAGTAAAAGACATTTTTCACAGTTGTTACTATACAAATTATCTATATCTATCGGTTCATTTACATTTAATCTCATAATAAAAGAGCATTCCAAAAGTCAATAGTCTACTTTTGGAATGCTCTATCATTTTATCTTTCTATCGTGGACAACGAGATTCTTACTACAAAATAAGCTAAGAAACTTGTATGCATCCACTTCAAGATAGTATTATTCTTTAAAATTATTTCCCATCTTTTTCAGTCATATATGCCCACTTGAAGCTATACTCTGGGCTAATGTTATGGTGAACGATGCCTTTTGCATTTGGTTTTTGAACGTATGCATCACCACGTTGATATAAAGGTACAAGTGCTACATCTTGCTCAAGAAGTAATTTCTCAGCTTTTCCTAGCTCTTCCCAACGTTTCTTCGCATCACCCATTAATTCTCCGCCAGCTTTTTTGATCATATCATCATATTTCGGATCAGCGAAGCTCATTTGGTTATGAGAATGATTAGACTGGAACATATCTAAGAATGTCATTGGGTCAGCGTAGTCAGGTCCCCAACCAGCATATGATAAATCATAATCTTGCTCTGTTTCTAATTTCAGTTTTTGTTTGAATGGTTGAAGTTTAATATTAACAGTTACACCTTTTAAGTTTTTCTCAATTTGATCTTTTACATATTCCCCAACTTTTTTCGCATTACCAGTGTCATAGTTTAATAACTCAATTGTAACTTGGTCTTTTCCAAGCTCTTTTTTCGCTTCTTCCCATGCAGCTGCTGCTTTTTTCGCATCTGGTTTAATACCATTTTTAAATGTTTCTTGGAAGTCTTTACCGTCTGGTCCAGTCGCTAATCCTTTTGGTACTAAGAAGTCCGCAGGCTTAGATCCATCATTTAAAATAACATTTGATAAATTCTTTTTATCAATTGATAATGCAATTGCTTCACGTAATTTTTGGCTCTTTAACGGTGTATCTTGCCCGCCACGTTTTTGGTTCATACGTAAGAAGTAAGTACTTACTTGTGAGTATGTGCCAAACTCTTCTTTATTGTTTCTATACTTATCAACGAATTCACCCGATAATAGCGCGAAGTCAATTGCATTTGTATCATATAAGTTTACTCTTGTCGCTACTTCTTTTACTACACTATAGTTAATTTCGTCTAGTTTTACAGTCTTTTTATCCCAATATTGATCGTTTTTCTTTAGTTTCCAGCCTTGCTCATGCTTCCAATCAGTAAGAACGAACGGTCCGTTATATACTGTCGTATCAGACTCTAAACCGAATTTATCCCCTTTTTCTGTTACAAATTTCTCATTTAACGGATAGTACGATGGGAATGCTACTAAGTTTAAGAAGTATGGCACTGCTTGTTCTAATTCAACTTCTAAAGTAAGATCGTCTACTGCCTTTACTCCTAGTTCCGTTACAGGTTTTTCGCCTTTATTAACCGCTTCTGCATTTTTAATTGGGAATGCGATAAATGCATACTCAGCAGCTGTTTTTGGATCTAGTAAACGTTGCCATGCATATACGAAATCTTTCGCTGTTACAGGATCACCATTTGACCATTTTGCATCTTTACGTAATTTGAATGTATATTTTTTACCATCCTCACTCTTCGTGCTTGATTCTGCCGCAGCTGGGATTGGTTTGTTATCTTTATCTAATCGATATAAACCTTCCATCGTGTTCCCTAAAATTTGAGAACCTAATGTATCTGTATTTTTAGAAGTATCCATTGTTGGAATCTCATTTGTTTCAGTACGATTTAGTACTTGTTTCGCTGCTAATTTTTCTTCTGATTTGCTATCTCCGCCTGAGCTAGAATTTGTGCTTGTCTTCTTATCTCCACCTGATGTAGAACATGCTGTTAATGCCATACTCATTGCTAAAACTGGTGCTACAACTGCTGTTAGTTTTTTCATTTTTTTCTTTTTCACTTTCTGTACCCTCCCTAATTCTAAACGCTCTCATTTAAGAATTTTCTGATAATTCCGTTTTTCTTTATATATTTATCAGAAGATTCTTATTAACTATTATTCTACTAATTTTTTGAGTTTTGTAAAGTGTTATTATTGAAAATTTTTAAAAAATTATTTTATTACAGTAATATTCATAAAAATTCCATAATCTTTCGAAACACTATACCTCATTGAATTATATGTACTGATTTAATAACCTTTATATCCTTCCACTATAATACACCTGTAAATTATTGTTAATAAATAATGTATATCATAACAAACCTCTTTTCTACAAAAATAAAAAAGTCAGCAAAGCTGACTTTTTATCCGACCATTTTCTCTTTTTTCATTTCCTCTATTACTCTCGTATACTTCTCTTCATCAAATTCATTTTCACTTTTTGCAACAACTACAGTCGCAATACCGTTACCAATTAAATTGACGATAGCACGTGCTTCTGACATGAAACGATCTACACCAAGTAATAGCGCTAACCCTTCTAATGGAATAACATTCATGGCAGATAAAGTAGACGCTAGTACAATAAAGCCTCCACCTGTTACCGCGGCTGCTCCTTTAGATGTAACTAACAAAATAGCTATTATCGTTAATTGTTGACCTAGTGAAAGATCGACGTGAAAGACTTGTGCTAAAAATATAGTAGCCATCGATAAATAAATTGTCGTTCCATCTAAATTAAAAGAGTATCCCGTCGGAATGACTAAACCTACTACCGGCTTCGAACATCCGAAGTCTTCCATCTTTGTCATCATTCGCGGTAATACTGATTCTGATGATGATGTCCCGAGAACAATGAGTAATTCTTCTTTAATGTGAGCTAAATATTTCCACAAACTAAATTTGTACAGTTTACAAATAAAATTTAAAACAATAAAAACAAATAATGCCATTGTCGCATATACACAAATCATTAATTTACCAAGTGGAATAAGTGTACTTAAACCATATTTGCCAATTGTAAACGCCATCCCGCCGAATGCTCCAATCGGTGCTAATTTCATTACAATTGATAAAATGTTAAAAAATACTTTCGATAACCTTTCAAAAAAATCGATTACCGGTTGTCCATTTTTCCCTAACATCGTTAACCCAGCACCGAATAAAATGGAGAAGAACAGCACTTGTAAAATATCACCTTTTGCAAATGCTTCAAACATGTTAGACGGTACAATATGTAAAAAGAAATCCACCCACTTCATTTCTTGCCCGCTTTGTACATATTGCGAAACATCTCCGCCCTTTAGCTTTGAGGGATCTAATCCATCTCCGGGACGTACAACATTCGCTATGATAATACCAATAATTAAAGCCGCAGTTGTAACAATTTCAAAATATAATAATGCCTTACCACCAACACGACCTACCTTTTTCATACTTCCCATACTTGCAATACCAAGCACAATTGTTAAAAAGATAATCGGTGCAATGACCATTTTAATCATATTGATGAACGTTTCACCAATTGGCTTCATCTCTTGTCCAACACTCGGCCAAATAGCTCCTACTGCAATACCACAAATAATGGCCACAATAACTTGAAATGTTAAATTCTTTACGATTCTCATTTTTGATACTCCCCTGCTTCTTTCATTTCTCCCATACTTTTTCAATAATTGCTAATGATATATTCTATGTAATAGCCCCCCTGTTATGTAACTTAAACTACAATTTTATGTTACACTATTATCTTAAATTTGAAAATAGTATATAACATTAATGAATAAAGTACATACTATTAAACGTAATAAAAAAGCAGACATTACATCTGCTTTAATTTTCCTCAATCTGTTTTTCACTTAATCCTAAATGTGTTCTAAGCGTATTACTCAAACTCTGCAAATCTTTTTTATTAGGATTATAATAATATACACGTTGCCCATTTGGACCATTAGGTAAGTATAAATCATCACCTGCTAATTGAATTTTTTCAATCGAACAATTTAAACCGTATTTATAAAAAGATAAAATATCATCCATTACTAAATTTGTTTTAAAATCACCGTCAACCGCCTCAACTATTTTTTCTAGCTTCGTAATCGATCCTACACTTTTTAATTTACTTAAAATCGCTTCCATAACAAGTTGTTGGCGCTGTCCTCTCATTGCATCACTATCAATATGACGCGTTCTTGCTAAGGCAAGTGCCTCTTCCCCTGTTAATTTTTGTAGTCCTTTTTTCAAATGGATCGCGTCAGGTTCATCTTTACTATTTTGCTCCGTAAATTCAACTGGGACATCTACTTCAATCCCATCTAATCCATCAACAATTTTAGTAAATGAATTAAAATTAAACTTTACAAAATAATCAACAGGCACTTGTAATAACTTTTCTACCGCTTCCACTGAAGCTTGCGGCCCTCCATCTTTACCATTTTTAACGAAACCACTTCCATATGCATGCGTTATTTTATCTTTTTTCTTTTCAACCGGAACATATGTGTATGTATCACGTGGTATACTCGTTAATTTCACAGTCTTATCATCTTTATTAAAAGTAGCTAACAGTAGTGCATCTGTATGAAATGCACCATTATACTCCTTTTGTCGTTCTTGATTTTCATCAATTCCCATAATTAAAAGTGAAACATTATTCGTAATCGGTTTTACAGTTTCCTCACGTAAATTTGATCTTTCACCACGTGCTAAATTAACATTTGATTTTTGTACGAGATTAGAAGTTTTCATATATACGTAAGTACCATATCCAAATCCGCAAAATAGTAATATCGCTAACAATACACTTACTATCGTTGTCTTTTTATATTTTCGTTTATTTTTCTGTTCTCTTGAAGAAGAGGTATTCTCCATATCATTTCCTCCGTTTTCTATTCATCTAATATATTTTTCAATTTTTCATACTTAGAGCTATCCTTTTGAAATGCATTCTCTTTCAACCCTTTGTTTATTTGTATCCATTCAGTCGTAATCGAATATTGAATCATACCTTCGTGGAAACTAAGGAACTTTAGCATAATCCCCGTATTTTTCTCTACAACCATTTCAAATTTCCCTCTTAAATCTTCAGATGTACTTACAGGCATTTCTATATTTATTGTCCCTTCTATTTTGTAGCAATCCAGTCCAAGATACTTCGTTTCTTTATAATTCCAATCTTTATATCGAATTAATAGATCAGCAAATTCGGATTGAATACTATACTTCGCGAATCCTATATATTCATCATCATACCTTTTTTTCTCACCTGATTTTCTCAATAACCTTTCCGTAGGATTTAATTTTAATAGTTCATAGTTTCTTTCTTTCGGGCTCCATTTTGTTTCTTTGTACGTATACTTCTCGTCATCAAACTCTTTTTTCTTGCCCTCGTTATATATAATGGTTCGTTTTTTCACTAGTTTATCTTCTTTCGAAGAGATACCTCTTTGTTGCTCCGTATCAATCGCATATTTGTATGTTGTAGCAATTCTTGAAGAACTAGAATATTCCTCAAATTGTCCTGAAATATTATTAAAATGATCAATGGAATCTAGCATCTTTTCATGAATCTTTTCTTTATCTGGATAATTTGCATTCGCTTTTATTTCCTCTTCGTTTTCGTAATCAGAAAATGCCTTTTTCTTTACATATTCAAACACTCCGCCGTTTTGAGCAAAAATTTGATCAGAAAACTCCGACATAGACACAATTGAAAGTGCTAGAACCGCAGCACTTATAGCCATCATATAAACTCTGTAACCTTTCTTTTTTACCGGGAGATTATGTAGTGTACAATTGATCTTTTCATTTAACTCTGGTGGCACTATAACACTCTCTTCTTTTATTCTCTTTTTTAATTTCTCATCAAATATTTTTTCATTATCCATCCTTTGCACCCCCTATTCCATCTTTAATCGTTTCTGTAGTTGTTCCCTCGCACGTGCCAATCTCGATTTCACTGTTCCTTTTGGTACTTCTAAAAGCTTCGCTATACTCTCTTGATTCATATCTTCATAATAATAAAGCACCGTAACAGCTCTTAACTCTTCATGTAACGATTGAATCGCATTACACAAATCTATATCTTCATACTGATCGCACGCACTCATATTGTAATCATTCTCTTCTGTCACAATTATCTTTTTATACGTTCTAATAATGTTATTACATTCATTCATTAAAATTCGAATCAACCAAGTTTGAAAAAACTCTTCTTTCTTTAATTTTTTTATATTTTCATAGGCTTTTAAAATTGTTGTTTGTATCGCATCCTCTATATTTGTCTCATCACGTAACATAGCCTTTGCAATACGATACATCTTTACTTTTTCTGTATGTATAAGCCTCATAAATGCTTCATGATCACCTTTTTTCGCTAAAGAAACATCGGTTTCTTCTTTTACAATCATTTTATATAAAGGGATTACTTTCACAATTGCTCCTCCTGTTTCATCCTCACTTCAAATTTAACTTTACATGTATTAGACGGATGAGCCTAGAAAAAGGTTCATTTTTTTGAATATTTTCATAAAAAAAGGTAAACATTTTTCATGTTTACCTTTACTTAGATGTAATTCTAAGGAAATACCCATCTGGATCCACAATTTTAAATCCTCTCATCTCCCATGGATAAGTTTGAATTTCTTCTTGTATTGTGCACCGATTCTCTTTACAACGTTCATATACTTCTTCAATCCGATTGACAACAATAATTAGTTCAAAGCCCTTCCCCTTCATCTCTTTTCGATTGTAAAAATAGTGATTTTCATTCAATCTTGAATCACTAACTAGTAATAAAGAAAACTGGTCGAAATTAAAACGTGCTGCATGCATATTTCGTTTATACAACTTTAAACCAATTACTTCTTCATAGAACAATAATGACTTTTCTACATCATTTACATATAGCTGCAACTCATTCGTTTCCTCCTCATCAAAAAAAGTCCACTCATATAGTGGACTTTCTACTCTACAACGGTAAATCCCTCTTCTTAAACAATACAATCGCTACTATAAAAATACAAAGCGCTCCCGCAGCTAAACCTATACTTACTGGCCATATATTATACGTTCCTTCCGCAATTTCTTTTGGACGAAACAGTGTAAATAACGATAGACTTTTCATCCACTCTAACTTATCACTTAATTTACCTACCATATTTAGTACAAAAAATAAAATAGTTAAACTTGCTGAGTAGCTAAGTGCTTTTCTTTCATCATTACATATACAAGAAAAGAAAAATGAATAAGCACTAACGACTAAAAATGTGAGCCCTCCGACTATATTTATCTTCAGGAATAATTCTTTATTTAAATTATTATCTTGTAAAAACCATTCCGCACCTACTATGCCCGCTACATACGTAACAACTACAATAATTAGTAGTCCTAATATGAGAACAGAGGCTTGCGTGACTGCAATTTTCACTCTAGATACAGGTGTCGCTAATAAATATGCCATCGCCCCTTTATCTACATGCCGGACAATTAAATGTGTTGCAACTGTAACGCAAAAAATTGTTAATATGATAATAAACAATAGACTATAGTACTCACCAGCTAAAAAATCCATTACGTTTTGAATCGGACTTTCCATGCCAACAATTTTTTTCACACTATCAGGCATAGCGCTTATTAATTCATTTAAACCTTTCGCTGATACCATTGAAGGGAATATCCAAATTAACAACCATAAATATAGAGCTGCACCAGTTGCGTAACTCAAAATACTTTTTTGCGTCTCTTTCAAACTAGCTAAAAACAATTGCTTATTCATGCTTTACCCCTTCTTTCTTATCGTAATAATGCATAAATAAATGTTCTAAATCCATCGCTCTCGTTTGAAGCGCTGTTACATTATAGTTTGAAAGTATTTGTAAAACAATTTGATAGTTTCCTTGTACAATAATCGATGCCTCTCTACCTTTTACCGCTTCAAATTGTAAATTACATTGCGTAAGAGATTTAATCTCTTCCTCTGATGATACGGTTACATCTATCACTTGTCGTCTCATACTTTGTAAATCATGAATATTTTCAACCGTTACAAGGCGCCCATCTTTAATAATCGCTACTCGGTCACATGTACGCTCAATTTCAGTGAAAATATGTGAAGACATAAGAATTGTTTTTCCTCTTTGCTTTTCCTCTACTATTAAATCTATAAACACTTGCTGCATAAGTGGATCAAGTCCTGATGTCGGTTCATCTAAAATTAACACCTCTGGATCATGCATAAATGCAGCGACAATCCCTACTTTTTGCTTCATTCCTTTAGACATTTTTCGAATTGGTGTTTTCACATCAAATTGAAGACGTTCTATTAATTCATCTCGTCTTTTCGTATCCTTTAGCCCACGCATTCCTTGCATTAACTTCAAAAACTCTAATCCGTTCATTCCTTCAATAAAAGAGATTTCTCCTGGTAGATAGCCAACTTCTCTTTGAATTTTCGCTGCTTCATTCCAACAATCCAATCCAAAAATTGTCGCTTTACCATCTGTCGGTTTTATAAACCCCATTAAATTACGAATTGTTGTGGATTTCCCGGCACCATTTGGTCCTAAGTAACCGAATACTTCCCCTTCTTTCACTTCAAATGTGATATGAAACAAACCTTTTCCATTTGAAAATTTTTTTGTGACATTTTGAACTGAAATCATCATTCCACCTCATTTTTTGAAATATTTAATATATGATATTTCAAAATTATTGTACTCCTCATCTTTCATATTCGCAACAACTTTTTGAAATATTTATATGTCTATATTTCAAATATTATTGTTTTTCATTATTTTTTCTTGTATATTTTAATTGAGGTGATTGCATTGAACGGCTTTGAAAAAGTGAAAGAAAAGAAAAAACGTGCTATTAAAGAGGCAGCCTTCTTATTATTTTCAGAACGCGGATTTAATGAAGTGAAAATAGAACATATTGCAAAAGAAGCAAACGTTTCTCAAGTAACCATTTATAATCATTTCGGAAGTAAAGATGCGTTATTTCGAGAGCTTATACAAGAATTTATTATATCTGAATTTCAATATTATAAAGATCTTGCAGCGGAAAAATTACCTTTTCATGATATGATGCAAAAAATGATTGTAAGAAAAATGAATACTGGTGGGTTATTTCAGCCGGATATGTTACTACAAATGATGCAAAGAGATGAAGAGCTCCGAAAGTTTATTTATAGTTATCAAAACGAAAAAATTTTGCCTTGGTATTTAGAAATATTAGAACAAGCACAGCAAAAAAATGAAATTAATCCCCACCTTACTAAAGAAATGATGTTACTTTACATTCAAATGTTTACTAAATTAGGGGATGATTTCGGAGCACAACTTCTTGAAAGAGATCGTGAAAAACATATACAAGATATCGTTACGATGTTCTTTTATGGACTGTCCGTCCCAGAAAAATAATTGTATCTAAAGAACAAATAAAATCAACAAAAAGCCCTTTGATATTTAAATCTCAAGGGCTTTTTCATGTCAAATAAATGGCTAAAACTAACTTTACCTTAAAGAAGTGAAATGCTGCTTTATAGATAACACCTTATTATAGATTAACTCTTTTAGCATAACAGGCTGAATTGAGATAATCGTTTCACCGAAATTCAGAAAATAGTTCGAGATAAAATCAACTTCTTGTTTATTGAAATAGCCTGTTATAATATAATGTTCATTTTCTTTTTGTATCCTCATGGAAGGATAATTCTCTTTATCAAAAATGTCTTTTCCTCTTTGATTAACAATGACAATAAAATCAATTGCATCAGGTTTTCTGTGAAAAGTAGCAAGATAATTTAATAATTCCTCAAGATTTTTTGGCTTCGTATTACTTGTTTCCATAATAGAAAGAATTTTATCACATCTAATTATTTGAACATTATTTGTCTCAAAATTAAAGATTTTAGCATACCACTGGCCAAATTTAGATTCTATTCGAATAAATTGTGCAATCAAGGCTTTCTCCACATCTTTTTTTAAATATGTTAAATGATAAACTCGCTCAGCAAAAATCCCCTGCAAAATTTCTTTTAAGAACGGACTAAAATTACTATGATTTGTTACTTCAAAAGAAAGCGTTCGTTCCATAATTGCAATATTTTTACGCACATTATCAGGTAAGACATGTTTAAATTTATTTTCAAGCGCAATACTTTCTATATTGAATGGTTTTGTCTTGTATCCATTTAATGTAAGAATTGAAAAATATAATGCATACATTTCATCCACACTAAAATAAATTGGTGACAACACACTATTTTCTATAATTTTATAACTTCCATTTCTGCCTAGTTCAGAATATATTGGTACACCTATTTCTTCTAATGATTGAATATCTCGCAACGCGGTACTTTTAGAAATATCATATCTAACCATTAAATCTTTTAAATTAAAATATCTTTTATTATTTAAGAAAATAAGCATATCATTTATTCGTTCCGTTTTTTTCATATTTCCCTCCTCGAAAGGTGTCATGTATTGAAACCTTTTTAGTCTATATTATAATTATTAACTAATAAAGGAGTTATAAATTTATGACATTAGAAATAGCTATTTTTCTTTCAATGAATGGGCAAGCAAAGGAGGCAATTCATTTTTATATACGTAATTTAGAAGCCAAAAAGTTAATGGTTGTTACGTATGAAGAACTGGCGAAAAGAGATAGTTCTTTCAAAATTACAAGTGAAAATAAAGATCATATTGCTCACTCTGTTTTACAAATTGGGAATACAAAGCTAATGATAGCAGAAGATACAATGAATCCTAACGAAGGTTATAACATTGGAAATAACATGTCACTTTGCATTCAAAGCGCTAATTTAGAAGAAATACAAAGATTTTATAATAATTTAATTGCCGATAAAGATGTGAAGGTAATCTCTCCACTAGAAAAAAATATATTTAGTGAAGCATATGGTATTATTGAAGATCCTTACGGCATCCAAATCCAGTTAATGTATGATAAACGATTAAACTAAATAATTTGCCATATTCCTAATAAAAAAGACACGAAATTCGTGTCTTTTTATTTTACAGTGATAACTCTACCCGTTTCACTACTTTCAACCGCTAATTGAATCAGCTTAATTACTTCTAAACCTTCTTGCGCTGTTACAGGTAATTTCTCACCACTTATAATACTATCTCTTACACCTTTATAGTACATGTCATAACAGCCAACTTCTGTTGGAATACGTACTGACTCTTCTTCTGTTTCTAGAGTAGCAAAATTCTCTTCAATGTCTACTCCGTAACCGTTATCGCCTGGCTTCATTCCATTTTTTAATTGTTCTTCCTGTGAATCCATACCGTATTTCACGATAGAACCTTTATCTCCATGCATTGTAAAGTGTGGACCTGCCTTTTTCACATAACTGCTACTACGTAAAATGACACGTTTAACTCCGTAATAAAGTACTATGTGGAAATAATCATCCACCTCTGCACCTGGGCGTTGTTTGATTATATCTGCACGTATCGCGTCTGGTTTCCCAAATAATGATAATGCTTGGTCAATTAAATGCGATCCTAAATCATATAATATTCCTGATCCTGGTAAGTTCTTTTCTCTCCAGCGATCACGTACATGTGGACGGAAACGATCAAAATGCGCTTCATATGCGTATAGATTCCCTATTCTATTTTCTTCTAATAATTTCTTAATTGTTAAGAAATCATTATCAAAACGGCGATTATGATATACACTTAATACCACATTATGTTTCTTTGCTAATGAAATAAGCTCTTCCCCTTCTTCAATTGAAACAACAAATGGTTTTTCTACAACAACATGCTTACCGTTTAATATTGCTTCTTTTACATATGGAAAATGAGTTGTATTTGGTGAAGTAATGACGACTAAGTCAATATCAGCTCGCTTCACCAATTCATCAATTGTACTAACGACGTTAGCACTCGGTAATATTTCTTTTACTACCTCTTCTTTTGAAGATAATATGGTACGAATATCGTATTCTTCTATCGTTTGTAATAATGGGATGTGAAATGTTGTGCTAGAAAATCCAAACCCTACAATCCCTACACCTATTTTTTTCATGTTGCTGCCCCTCCATTTATCCCGCTATTTGTGGGCAGTTAGACCCCCACTCATTTAAGTTTCACTTCATGAGAACGATTTCATTCAATTATTATAACAAGATTATTATTATTCACATAATAAATTGCCTAGAAAAAAGCATCTTGCCATTATTCATGGCAAGATGCTTTTTTTATTCCGGGCGTTTTTTCGTCCACGTTTCAATAACTTCACCAGTATCATTAACATCTAGTACTAAACTACCGTTACTATACCTGTCCTTATTTCGATACGCTTTCGGATCAATTTCTTCTACGATATGTTTCTCTGTCTTCATGTAAACTAGTTCATCGTCTCTAACGATTTCAATACCGACAATGCGGTATGGATTACGTTTTAACTCTTTGAAAATAACAAGACCTCGCTTCGCCCTCGTTGATTTCTCAATTTCTGATGCTTTTAGGCGTTTTACAGCACCACGCTGCGTTACGAGAATAAGTTGATCTTTGTCACCATTTAATGGCTTACCAGCAGCAACATAGTCATCTTCTTTTAAATTAATTGCTTTCACACCAGCGGCTCTTACACCGACTGGACTTACTTCATCTTCATGGAAAATAAGTGCATATGCACCGTGTGTAGCAAGAACGATATCACTCGTTCCATCTGTCGCAAATATATCAACAACTTCATCATCTTTTTTCAAGTTTACAGCAACGAACGCTCTTGAGTAACGCTGTACTTTATATTGGTTTAATTCTGTCTTCTTAATCATACCATTCTTTGTTACAAATACGATAAATCGCTTTTCTTCCTCAAAGTTCGGTACGACAGTTGCCCAAATAATGGTTTCATCCCGGTCGAGTGAAACGATATTAGCAACGTGCTGACCTAAATCTTTCCAACGAATATCTGGCATTTCGTATACTGGCAAATATATATAGTTTCCTTTATTCGTAAATAAGAGGACTGTCTCTGTCGTATTCGTATCGAATCGTTCAAGTAAGATGTCACCCTCTTTCATACCGAAGTCTTTGCCGTTTGAGGCATTATGTGAGCGCCATCCAGTACGTTTCACATATCCTTCTTTCGTTACAGTAACGATGACATCTTCTTGTGGGATCATCACTTCTACATCGATTTTAATTTCCTCGATTTGATCTTCAATAATCGCGCGTCGATCATCACTATATGTTTTCTTAACTCTCTTTAAATCTGTTTTAATTACTTGAAGTAATCTTTTTTCACTTTGTAAAATTGCCTGTAGCTCAATAATTTTCTTATTAAGCTCATCTGCCTCTTGTTGTAGTGCTGTAATATCTGTATTCGTTAAACGATATAATTGCAAGGATACAATTGCTTCCGCTTGCGCTTCTGTAAATCCAAATTTCGCACTTAAATTATCTTTTGCATTACGCTTATCTTTTGAAGCTCGAATCGTTTCAATAACTTGGTCTAAAATCGATAATGCTTTCTTTAAACCTTCTACAATATGTTGACGATTTTCTGCTTTTCTTAATTCATATTGTGAACGTCTCGTAACAACTTCTTTTTGATGCCCAATATATGCATCTAAAATTTTCGGTAATGTCATAAGCGTTGGACGACGATTATTAATCGCTACCATATTAAAGTTATATGGTATTTGCAAATCTGTATTTTTATATAAATAATTTAAAATACCTTCAGAATTTGCTTCTTTTTTTAATTCTACGACAATACGAAGACCTGTACGATCTGTCTCATCACGCACTTCAGCAATGCCATCTAATTTTTTATCTAGGCGTAACTCATCCATTTTCTTAACAAGGTTTGCTTTATTTACTTCGTATGGAATTTCAGTAATTACGATTTGCTGTTTCCCACCACGAACCGTTTCAACTTCTGCTTTCCCGCGAATAATAATTTTACCTTTACCTGTTTCATACGCCTTTTTAATACCGTCAATCCCTTGAATAATACCACCTGTTGGGAAATCAGGTCCTTTCATAACTGTTAATAAATCATCAACAGTACTATTCGGTTTATCAATACGCATCATTGTAGCGTCAATAACTTCTCCAAGATGATGCGGAGGAATTTCTGTTGCATAACCAGCGGAAATCCCTGTAGATCCATTCACTAATAAGTTCGGGAACGCTGCTGGTAAAACAACCGGTTCTTCACTCGTATCATCAAAATTGGATACGAATTCTACTGTTTCTTTATCAAGATCACGTAATAACTCAGATGCAATTGGTGATAATCGGGCTTCCGTATAACGCATTGCTGCTGCTGGATCCCCGTCAACACTACCGTTATTACCATGCATCTCAACTAAAACATTACGTACTTTCCAAGTTTGGCTTAAACGTACCATCGCCTCATATACAGAGGAATCGCCATGCGGATGATAATTACCAATAACGTTACCGACTGTTTTAGCTGACTTACGGAATGCTTTATCGTGCACGTTTCCTTCTACATACATAGAATATAAAATACGTCTTTGTACCGGCTTTAAACCGTCACGCGCATCTGGAAGCGCGCGATCTTGAATAATATATTTACTATAACGTGCAAAGCGATCACCTAACACGTCTTCAAGCGGGAGGTCATGAAACTTCTCTGCTTGCATGTTATTCCACCTCCGTCTCCATAATCATTTCATTTTCTAAAATATTTCCTTCTTCTTGCATACCAAACTGTACATTGCGCTCAATCCATTTACGACGCGGTTCTACTTTATCACCCATTAATGTTGTAACGCGGCGCTCTGCCCTCGCTGCATCATCAATTTTCACGCGAATTAATGTACGCGTTTCAGGATTCATCGTTGTTTCCCATAATTGATCCGCATTCATTTCGCCAAGTCCTTTATAACGCTGTAACATGTAACCTTTTCCAACTTTTTTCGTTACTTCATCTAATTCATCATCTGACCATGCGTATTCAATTACTTCACTTTTTCCTTTTCCTTTACTTACTTTGTATAAAGGAGGAAGTGCGATAAACACTTTACCAGCTTCGATAAGTGGTTTCATATATCTGTAGAAGAATGTTAATAACAATACTTGAATATGCGCCCCGTCTGTATCAGCATCGGTCATAATGACAACTTTATCGTAGTTAATATCTTCCACATCGAATTCATTGCCTACACCGCCGCCAATTGCATAAATGATTGTATTAATCTCTTCATTTTTAAAGATATCAGCAAGCTTTGCTTTTTCTGTATTAATTACTTTACCACGTAATGGTAATACCGCTTGGAAACGTCGATCTCGTCCTTGTTTCGCAGAACCACCGGCAGAGTCACCCTCTACTAGGTACAGTTCATTTTTCTGCGGATTACGTGATTGTGCGGGTGTTAATTTACCACTTAATGTACCTTCTGATTTCTTTTTCTTTTTACCAGTACGTGCTTCTTCTCTCGCTTTACGAGCGGCTTCACGTGCTTGTGCTGCTTTAATTGCTTTTCTCACAAGAAGTGTAGCTACGTCCGGGTTTTCTTCTAAAAAGTAAGCTAAATGCTCTGATACAATGGCATCAATTGAAGAACGAGCTTCACTTGTACCTAGTTTCCCCTTCGTTTGTCCTTCAAACTGAAGTACTTCTTCTGGTACACGTACAGAAACAATAGCCGCTACACCTTCACGAATATCTGTACCTTCTAAGTTTTTATCTTTTTCTTTTAATAGCGAAACTTTACGAGCATACTCATTAAACACACGCGTCATTGCTGTCTTAAATCCAGCTTCATGTGTTCCACCATCTTTTGTACGTACGTTATTTACAAACGATAGAATATTTTCTGAGTAGCCATCGTTAAATTGAAATGCTAGCTCTGCCTCAATTCCATTTTGTTCACCAGAGAAATATACAACTGGATGAATCGAATCTTTCTCTTCGTTTAAGTATGAAACGAAAGCTTCAATTCCTGTTTCATAATGAAACACATCTTCTAAATCATTTCGTTCATCTTTTATTGAGATTTTCATCCCTTTTAATAAAAATGCAGATTCGCGTAATCTTTCACATAAAGTTTCATAGTTATAATTTGTTGTACTGAAAATTGTTGTATCTGGTTTAAAATGCATTGTCGTACCAGATTCTTTCGTCTTTCCGATTTTTTCAAGCGTCGTTACAGGAACACCACCATTTTCAAAGCGTTGTTCATAAATATTTCCGTCACGCTTAATCGTTACGACTAACCATTCTGATAAGGCGTTTACAACTGATGCCCCAACACCGTGTAAACCACCGCTTGTTTTATAGCCACCTTGACCAAACTTACCGCCTGCATGAAGTACAGTTAAAATAACTTCAGGTGTCGGTTTCCCAAGTTTATGCATTCCCGTAGGCATTCCTCGCCCTTTATCAATAACGCTAATACTATTATCTTTATGTATTACGACAGAAATTTCGTCGCCAAATCCCGCTAACGCTTCATCAACGGAGTTATCTACTATTTCGTATACTAAATGATGCAATCCACGGCTGTCCGTGCTCCCGATATACATACCCGGGCGTTTTCGAACGGCTTCAAGTCCTTCTAACACTTGAATCGCATCTTCATTATATTGGAACTGATGCTTCGCCAAACTCCTTGCCCCTTTCCTAATCCAAAATCAGAACATATGTTTCTATTATAGAATAACGCCTCGACTATAGTTTTGGCAAGTTATCTTATCTCTTTTATATACCATTTTCAATAGAAAAATCCTTGTTTTTTCACAAGGATTCCTCTAGGCTACTATTTCAGAAAAATAATCGTTTGTCAACGAGAAATGGATATGTATGCCAAGATTACATATTCCAAACCTTTATTATGATCCAAATGATCAAGATCCAAAACGGGATTACAAGTAACAATCCCCAAAAACAGCCTTTAAAAAATCTCATGATGAACACCTCGTTCATCGGCCCTACTTATCTATAATAAGGGCTGAAGCAATCTTTCTAACTTTACAATCTATACTATTTTGTCATTGCATGTTCTACTTTTATGCAACGATCCATTATTACAGTATAGTCTTTTTCTTTTAAAAGTTGATATGTATCTTCATCTTGTACTCCTAATTGTGCCCAAAAAACATCTGCATCAATCTCCACAAATTCTTTTGCAACATCCATTAAAAATTCTGAACGGCGGAATACATTTACAATGTCAACATGTTCCTTAATATCTTTTAGTGAAGCAACTGCCTTTTCTCCAAGCACTTCATCTACTGTTGGGTTTACTGGAATAATGCGATACCCAGCATCTTGCATTGCTTTTGACACCATATACGATGTACGTTCTGGCTTATCTGATAATCCAACAACCGCAATTGTTTTGCTTTTCTTTAATACTTCACCAATTTCCGTACGAGTTGGGTTTTCAATCATCATAATTAATCCCTCCTATTCCTTTAGTATAGCCGATAAAGAAAGTCTCTTTCAATATGAAAGAGACTTTCTTTTATTCCGATTATTGATTCTTTGTAGCTGAGTTATCTGCTAAAGTAGCTGTTTTCGTCATTTTTTGACCGTTACGATAGAATGTAACTTCCACTTTCTCGCCTACTTTTTTCTTTTCATATAAATATTTACGGAATTGAAGAGCATTCTCTACTTTTTGATTATCTAATGCTACTACAATATCATATTGCTCTAAACCAGCTTTTTCGGCCGGTGATATTGGGTAAATTTTACCTAATACAACGCCGTTTGTTACGTCTTTCGGTACTTTCAATTGATTTACTGCATAAGCTTGCACATCTTCTAATGAAACAACACCTACTCCAAGGGCTGGACGTTTCACTACTCCGTCTTTTTCAAGTGATTCAATAACTGGCTTTGCGATATTAATTGGAATAGCAAATCCAATTCCTTCAACTTCTTGTTGTGCAATTTTACTTGAATTAATCCCAATTATTTCACCGTTTTGGTTAAATAACGCACCACCACTATTACCTGGATTGATCGCTGCATCTGTTTGAATAACTTGTGCTTGCCAATCTGGACGTTTGTCCCCATCAATATCAACTGGAATTTCACGTTCTTTACTACTGATTATACCTTCCGTTACACTTCCATCAAACCCTAGTGGGTTACCGATCGCAATTGCTTTTTCACCCGCACGGATTTTACTTGAATCACCTAAAGTGGCAACTTTATTTACATTAGATCCATCAATTTCTACAACCGCTAAATCTAACCAAGGGTCTTTCCCTACAAGCTTTGCATCTACTTTTTTACCATCACTTAGTTTTACAGCAAGTTTATTTGCTCCATCTACTACGTGGTTGTTTGTTACAATATATGCTTTATTTCCTGCTTTTTTATAAATCACACCTGACCCTGAACCGGCTTGTTGTTCTTGACCTGTCGGTTGCATTGCAAATGGATCAATGCTTTGTTGCATATTAATAACACCTACAACAACATCTTTCGCGCCTTCAATCATCCCAGGTAAATCAGTCTCATTTTTTGCTTTATTGACAACAGGAACTACAGTACCTTCTACTTTCGAATCTGAACTAAATGATGATACCGCCGCTCCATTATTTTGAGCCCATGGCATATATGGTGCTGCAAAACTAATTGAAACAGCCCCAACTACAGCTCCGACTAAACCTGTGAAAAAATAGCCTTTTTTACTGCCCGATTTTCTCACTTCTCTCGTTTCACTATGCTCTTCATTTAAATTTGGTCCGTCGTAATATCCCATGTTTACTTCCCCTCTCTGGTGAATTCGTATTTTCAGTATAGTCACGTTTTGTGTCCTTCTTGTGAACTCATCGTGAAATCCAATTAAAAAAATACGCTTATTTAACATTGTAGACAAAAAAAGCATTTTTTGTACATTCTACCTGCAAAAGAGGATATAAAATTGTTATTTTCCTAGAGTGAAGCGCACAATACGTTCCGCGTTATTCTTCAAATTTATAACCAACACGAATAACCGTACCGATATGCTTCGCTTTATCTCCTAGCTTATTTCGTAGTTTTTTAATATGAGTATCAACCGTTCGGTCATCGCCGTAATAGTCATATCCCCATAACTGATCTAATAAATGTTGACGTGACAACACAATTCCTTTGTTCTCCATTAAATAAACGAGAAGTTCAAATTCTTTATGTGTCAAAATAATTTCTTCTCCATCTACTAAAACAGTTCTAGATAGACGATTCACTTCTATTCCAGCTAAAGACATAGCATTTTCTTCTGCTACCCCTACCACGCCATCCGCACGTTTCAGTAACGTCTTCGCGCGAGCTACTAACACTTTCGGGCTGAAAGGTTTCGTTACATACTCATCTGCACCTAATTCGAACCCTAGTAATGTATCATCCTCATCCGAACGTGCTGTTAGCATAATAATTGGTACTGCTGATTCTTTTCTAATTCGTCTACAAACAGACCATCCATCTATTTCTGGTAACATAATATCTAACATAATTAAATCAATTTCATGCTCTGCAAATAATTCTAGCGCTTTTTTTCCGTCTTCTGCTTCGATTACTTCAAAGCCTTCATTGCGAAAATAATCGCTAACAATTTCACGTAATCTTCTTTCATCTTCAACAAGTAATACTGTTTTATTCATATAATCTATCCCGCCTTTTTACTCTTTCAATCGAATAATACGTTGATTGGAGCTTCCGCGAAATGGAAGTGTTAAATCTTTTTTCTCGATTTCAAATCTTCCATCGACTAAAACATCCCCATAATGTAACAACTCTATCATATCATTATTTTGAGAACTCTGTATCTCTTCTAACGTATAACCTGTATACATCCATAAATTTTTTTTCAAATCTTTCACTGCTCTTGCTACTTGTTTCACTTCAGCAGCTTGAAAAAATGGATCTCCACCTGAAAATGTTACATCAGTTAATGGATTACTTGCAATCTCTTTCACAATTTCTTCTACTGTCATTTCAGTTCCATTACAAATATTCCACGATTTTGGATTATGGCAACCGAAACAACGATGCGGACAGCCCGCAAAAAACACGACTGTCCGCAACCCTTCTCCATCTACTACACTATCATGAATGATGTTCATCACTTTCATTTATGCTTCACCCGATCCATCTCTTCACTACGTTTCGCACTATTCCACTTCGACATATCTCCTACAAGATAACCTGTTATACGGCGAATTCTTTCTATGTTAGCCTCATCTTCATTTCCGCAGCTCGGACATCCATTTCCAATAACTCCGTGATAACTACAGCACTTACAACGGTCAACAGGGTGATTAATTGAACCGTATCCAACGCCATTCTCTGCCATCGCTTGTACAATTTGTTTTAATGCCTTCTTGTTATGCATTGCTGCTCCATCTAGTTCAATATACGTAATATGTCCCCCGTTACATAGAGCGTGGAACGGGCCTTCTAAACGAATTTTATTTATCGCTTGCATGTTATAATAAACTGGAATATGGAATGAATTCGTATAGTAATTATGATTAGTTATACCGCTAATCACGCCAAATTCTTCCCTATCCTTTTTCACAAACTTCCCTGATAACCCTTCTGCAGGAGTTGCAATGACTGAGAAATTCAGTTCATGTTCTTCTGTCGCTTTATCCATTCTATCTCTCATAAAGGAAATAATTTCATATCCGAGTTTCCATGATTCTTCATCTTCTCCGTGATGCTTTCCTGTTAAAGCTACTAAACACTCCGCAAGACCGATAAAACCAAGACTTAACGTCCCTTGCTTTAAAATCGATGCTACAGAATCTTCAGGCTGTAACTTTTCTCCACCGCGCCATACACCTTGTGAATATAAAAATCGAAAATCTCTTGCTCGTTTCGTACATTGATACTCAAATCTCTCTAATAATTGCTGGATTCCTACATCTAAATAATAATTTAACGCTTCAAAAAACGCTTCTTTTGAACCACTAATTAACGCTAATTTCACTAAATTAATAGATGTAAATGATAAATTCCCTCTTCCAATCGCCGTTTCTTCTCCATGTACGTTCGACATAACACGAGTACGACATCCCATGTAACATACTTCACTTTCCGGTCTTCCATCATAATGCACAGCATTAAATGGCGCATCTAAAAATGAAAAGTTAGGGAATAATCGTTCAGCCGTTGTCTCTAACGCTAATTCAAATAAATCATAGTTCGGATCACTTTCTTCAAAATTCACACCTTTTTTCATTTTAAAAATTTGAATAGGAAAAATTGGTGTTTCCCCTTTACCAAGACCAGCTTGTGTCGCTTTTAAAAGTTGTTTAATTAAAAGTCTTCCTTCTTTCGATGTGTCTGTTCCATAATTAATAGAAATAAACGGTACTTGTCCCCCGCCCCTACTATGCATACTATTTGAATTATGAATAAAAGCTTCACACGCCTGATACGTATCATTTTCTGTTTCTTTCCACGCAAATTCTTCTATTTGTTCTTTCGTAAGCGGATATGACTGTAATCGTTTCTTATGTCTCTCTACTGTTTTTCTCACATATGGAGCTAAATCAACATCAAAGAGTGCAAACGATTGACCACCGTGCTGCATATTTTGATTCGCTTGAAAAATAATAGATGAAAGAGCTAATGCACTTTTAATGTCTTGCGGTTGTCTCATATGTCCATGTCCGGTATGAAAACCGTTCGCAAGCATTTGCGCTAACGGAATTTGCGAACAAGTTGTCGTTCCAGTCGCATAAAAATCTAAGTCATGCGGATATAATATATTTTCATTTATCGCTTTTTTCACTGAATCTGACAATAAATTTTCAACAGCGTAATATTTCGCACTCTCAGATGCGAACGTTCCCATTACTCCCATCGGAGAGCGGCCGTCTACATTTGCATTTTCTTGCATTAAATCTTGTTCATTGCCGTGGACTATTGTCTCAAATACTCTCATTAATTCTTCTCCACGTGTATTTTTTTGTAACATTTATAACCCTCCACCAATATGTTGTTGTCTTTTGATTAAAATGTTACTACATATAGTCTTAGTGTTTCTGTGAGAAATGTAACATTCCTGTGAAATTTTTTGCACGAAATAATGAATTTTTCATTTACAAAAAAGAAATGTGCTCTTTACAAATGTATGGTACAATATACGGGAAAAACTCTTTTTACCCTTTATCAACACATTTGAATAAAGGAGACTGAACTTATGGTTACTACATATCTTTTATTTATCGTTGCCTACTTACTTGGCTCGATTCCATTTGCACTAGTCGTTGGAAAGATTGGTTATGGAATTGACATTCGTGAGCACGGAAGCGGTAATTTAGGCGGAACCAATACATTCCGCACACTAGGGAAAAAAGCAGGTTTTATCGTTACAATTGCTGACATTTTAAAAGGTACATTAGCAACGAGTCTACCGATTATTTTCGCGTTAGACATTCATCCACTATGGTTCGGATTAGCAGCTGTTCTTGGACATGTGTATCCGATTTTCGCGAAATTCCGTGGTGGTAAAGCAGTTGCAACTTCTGCTGGCGTGCTATTATGCTACTCACCAGTTGTTTTTGCAATTTTAGCTGTTGTCTTTTTCAGCCTTTTATTTACAACAAGATACGTATCACTTTCTTCTATGGTAACAGCTGTCGTTGCCGTTATCGCATCAATTGTTAGCGGGGATAAAATCTTCATTATTGCGATGTGTTTATTAGCAGGTATGGTTATTTATAAACACCGTGCAAATATTGGACGAATTATAAATAAAACTGAACCGAAAGCAAACTTTTCAAAAAAGCAAAAATAAGATCGTAACCCACATAACGCAAAAAGAAAACGTGAAGCATATTAATAGCGTCTTTTTGCGTTATTTTTTATACTAAAGAAAAAGCAACATAATTTGGAGGAACTATACATGAATCTTTCCGTAACAAAAGAAGCAGCACAATGGTATAAAAACGAATTAAACTTACAATCGGGTGAAACACTGCGCCTTTTCGTACAATATGGCGGTTGTAGTACTGTGCAAAAAGGACTTTCTTTAGGTATTCGTAAAGATGATCCTGCACATCCTGCTGTTCAAATTCAAGAAGAAGGTATTAACTTCTTTATTGAAAGCGATGATGAATGGTTCTTCGATGGACATAATTTATCTGTTACATTTAACGACGGTGATGATTTCCCGCAATTTAATTATGAAAAATAAAAAAACGTGGCTTCCGCCACGCTTTTTTATTTTTTCTTAATTTCCTCATATTTCGCATACCACTCTGGATAGAACTTTTTAAATGATACGGGCCTGAACCCTTCTTTTTTCGCACAAATATTTGTCGTACTTGCCGTAATACAAAGTTCACCTTCACCATTATATATTTCATATCCATATACAACGCGAAGCGGGCTCACTGTATCAACCCACGTTTTTACAATTGCTTTTTCCCCGTAACGCATTGCTTTACGATAAGAAATTTGCAAATCTAACACAGGAGAAATAATTCCTTCTTTCTCCATTTCAACATATGAAAACCCTAAATCTTGTATAAGTTTCGTGCGACCTAATTCAAGCCACACTAAATAGTTTGAATGGTAAACAACACCCATTTGATCTGTTTCCGCATAACGGATTTCAACTTCATGTTCTGCTACAAACATATATATTCGCCTTCTTTCACTTCTGCTACCTTGCATACATTTAATCATAATACAGCGGAATCAAAAATAAAATAAAAACAGTGAATCTTTTACCGAAAGGAGCAAGCATATGATTCAAATTGTAACGGTTCGTAGCGGTGATAGCGTATATAGCTTGGCATCAAAATATGGATCAACACCTGACGAGATAGTAAAAGACAATGGATTAAATCCAGCTGAAACACTCGTTGTTGGTCAGGCTCTGATCGTGAATACGAAAGGGAATAATTATTATGTACAGCCTGGCGATAGCCTATATCGAATCTCTCAAACATATAACGTTCCTCTCGCTAGTTTAGCTAAAGTGAATAACTTATCTTTAAAATCCATTCTCCACGTTGGACAGCAATTATATATACCGAAAGGGACGAAACGTGCAGTAGAATCCATCGCTTATTTACAACCTTCCACTATACCTATTAAAGAAAGTTTAGTTAATGCTACACGTGCTATTAATCCATTTTTAACATACTTAGCTTACTTCAGCTTCGAGGCAAAAAGAGATGGTACGTTAAAAGAACCAACTGAAACAGCTAAAATTGCTAATATTGCAACGCAAGGCAACACCATTCCTATGCTCGTTATTACAAATATTGAAAATGGAAATTTCAGTGCCGATCTGACATCAGTTATTTTACGGGACGCAACAATCCAAAACAAATTTATTACAAATATTTTGCAAACTGCTGAGAAGTACGGTATGCGAGATATTCATTTCGATTTTGAGAGTGTTGCACCCGAAGATCGCGAAGCGTATAATCGTTTTTTACGAAATGTGAAAACACGCTTACCTAACGGATACACATTAAGTACAACGCTTGTACCGAAAACAAGTTCCAATCAAAAGGGAAAATTTTTCGAAGCTCACGATTATAAAGCACAAGGACAAATTGTTGATTTCGTCGTCATTATGACATATGACTGGGGTTGGCAAGGCGGACCACCGATGGCTATTTCTCCTATCGGTCCTGTAAAAGAAGTACTTCAATACGCAAAATCTCAAATGCCTCCTCAAAAAATTATGATGGGGCAAAATTTATACGGATTCGATTGGAAACTTCCGTTCAAACAAGGAAACCCACCAGCAAAAGCAGTTAGCTCTGTTGCAGCTGTTGCACTTGCTCGTAAATACAATGTTCCTATCCGCTATGATTTCACAGCTCAAGCTCCACATTTCAATTACTTTGACGAAAACGGTGTACAACACGAAGTTTGGTTTGAAGATGCGAGATCTATTCAAAGTAAATTCAATTTAATGAAAGAACAAGGCATTGGCGGTATTAGTTATTGGAAGATTGGCTTGCCATTTCCACAAAATTGGCGTTTACTCGTTGAAAACTTTACAATTACGAAAAAGGGCTGACAAAAGTCAGCCCTTTTTGTACATTCTGTTAAGATTCATCTTTGATTTCACTTTTTAATGAGTCAATACTTTCTAAACGCCTTTGATTTTTTGCTTCAATAGCAGAACGGTCTTTTTCATTAGAAAGCTCCGCTGTTTCTTTTGCTTCATTAAAGTTATCAATTGTATTTTGCACCATTTCTTGTAACTTTTCAGCGTTATCACTTCGATTATCTGGATTTGGCATGTACTTTCCTCCTAATATTGTATATACACACCATCTTAAATTACCTATCTTCCCTCAAATTTATACATAAAAAAGGAGAATACAATATTCTCCTTTTCTTTAACCGTTATCAACAATCGGTTGTTTGCCCGTTTGGTCTTGCATTTGCTTTCCTTTATTGCCACCAGCTTTTTTTGATTGTGTTCCAATATGATTCGGTGCAAAGTCTTTTGAATTCTTTTTCGGATTACCCATTACTATCGCCTCCTTAACAGTAGTATCGTACTAGTGTTAAGAATTATTCAGCTTGCTTAAAAAGTTTCATTTCATAACGTTTTTCAATACGCTCTTCAATGCGATCGATTGCATCGCGATCGCTTAATAATTGTTGTTTATTTTCTTTCACAAGCTCGTCAAACGATTTACGGCGACTTCTTCTCATGCTGTTCCCCCTCTCTCCTTCGCTTTCTTATTACATAGTATGAGCAAAGGAAAAACTATTTAATCAGATTTGCAAGAAAATTTTATGTTTTAGTACTCCTAAAAAAACTCCGTGTACAGTAAAATGTACACGGAGTTTTTTACACCATAATATTCAAATATTCTTTTAGTTTTTCATCTGCATTCATTTCACTTTGTTTATAATCATGCAGCGCTTGCAATACAAAATCATACTGTTCTAAAATATAACTTTCTAATTTCAGGACGTCCTCTAAGCTATTAAGCATAATTCTCGTGTTACCAACTTCACTTTTTAACGCCGGTTCACAGGCTAAACTCGTACATATTTCTTTCACATCATCTTCTAATATGTCTGTTAATACGTATTTCTTTCGCCCTTTTACCTTTAATCTCATAACTGGATAAAAAGCTTTTATATCTAAATAGCTTCCTACATTCATGCAACGAATCCATTCAATATCACGTTTATTTCGTACAAGTATCTCTTTTACCGCTTCATATACTGCTGTTTCATCAAGTACTTCTGTATTCGATTTCCTTTTCGCCTCTTCTTCAATAAAGGCACATTTTTGATAAACTGCTGCACAAGTAATACAATCATCAAATGCATTATGAGAACTTAAACGAATTCCAAGCATTCGCTTTAACGTTTCAAGTTTATGATTAGGCGCGTGCTTCATATATTTCTTTGCTAGAAACACAGTATCAATCACTTTATTTTGTGGTTCCGGTAAACCAAGCATATTCACATTACTTTTCAAAAAGCGCATATCAAAAGATGCATTATGAGCGACAATTACATTTGTATGTAAAAATGCTAAAAATAAAGGTAACACTTCTTCAATCGTCGGTGCATCCGAAACACGATAATTTGTAATACCTGTTAAACTCGTTATTCGGTCCGGAATTGGACGCTCCGGATTCACATAGGAAACAAATTGATCTACTAGTTCATGATTACGATATTTCACTGCTGCCACTTGAATGATCTTATCATTATAAGGATTAAATCCTGTTGTTTCAAAGTCAATTACAACATAATCTAACGGTAAGGATATATTCCCCACTCCAAATACACTCCTTTATCTTTCAACGTTTATATTTCTTTTATCATACCATGCAGTTATCACTACGTGAAAAAGAAAAGGCAGAAATGATTATATTTCATCTCTACCTTTTCACTGTTATTTTAATTTGGCAATCCGTTTCTCCATCTCTTTTTGCGTCATCGGCCCAATAAACTTATCTTGAATGACACCTTTTGTATCTATAAAATACGAAGTTGGGATCGTAATGACTTTATACGCTGTTGTTACATCAATGTTCTTATCCAATAAAATAGGAAAAGTAATTCCTTTTTCCTTAGCAAAATTACTTACCTTTTCTATCCCCCCGCCTTTTTCTGAAGGCGTATAATTTATTGCTAAAATTTCTACATTTTCTTTATGTTCTTTATAGAAAGCCTCCATATCTGGCATTTCTTGCTGACAAGGCCCACACCACGTTGCCCAAAAGTTTAAAATCGCTTTCTTTCCTTTTAAATCTGATAACTTTACATTCGTTCCATCTAACTTCGTTAATTCAAAGTCTGGCGCACTCTTCCCTATTTCAATACCATTACTTGCAATCATTTCTTTCATAGCAGCTTCACTTTTTGTTTGCTCCCCTTGCACTACCTGATCGTTTTTACCAAACTGTTCATAAGCTGCATATCCCGCTAAACAAAGTAACACTACAATAATCGTAAGCTTCCTCCACATTTTATATCACCCTAACGTATTTATCTTCTTATAACTTAATCACTCAAATACTATATACCTTATTTTAGCTTATACGGACAAGCTTGGAAATATTCACAGTCGAAATAATTAGAATATTCTTATTTAAAGTGCATTTTTTTCCTTTTTATCATATAATTAGAAAAATAAATGCAGTGTTGTTTATTTTCTTATGGACCTATTCACCTTTTTACTTTCGTAGTTATATAAACTTCAACAAAAGGGGGATTTTTTATGAATTCATTCGAAAAAATAACATTATATATTCTTAGTTTTCTTTTATACCCAATCGGTATTATTACATGGATCATTTCACTCTTTAGTAACGATCTTGAAAAAAAGAAAGTAGGGCGTATTTGTCTCTACGTTTCTCTAGTCTCATTCGTCCTTTTCTTAATTCTTGGAATTGCCACTTTCCTTATGACTGCTACTTTTAACGTTGATCTAAATCACTCCGAATCTATCGAGTATTAACTAAATGACGGTGAATAAAGATTAGAGCATTGCTCTTATCTTTATTCACATCTCTTAAAAAATGAATGACTATTTATTAATTTTTCAGGACTTCCACATGCTACAATACTTCCTTCTTTCATGATGACAACGCGATCTGCTAGTATTACTTTCTCTACATCATGCGTAGCCACAATTCTCGTGACCTCGCCTCCCAGCCCTTCTATCATATTCCAAACAATTTCTTGATTGCTCGGATCTAATCCGGCAGTCGGTTCATCTAAAATAATAAGATTTGGATTTGAAACAATTGCTCGCAGTAATGCAAGACGTTTCCTTTCTCCTCCCGAAAACTCTTCACCACTTTTATGTAATACAGTTTGAATCCCTTCAGGCAAGTCCCTAATAATTGATGTTCCATTTACAAGTTCAATATTTTTTTCTAACTGGTGTTCTATATACTCTTCACCGAAATACATATTCTCTTTTACTGTCGTCCGAAAAAAACGTGGTTCTTGCCACACTGTAGTCAATCGAGCCTCATTTCCATAATAAGCAACGCTACCGTTAGATGGTTTATACAAGCCTGCCATTAATTTTAAAAGCGTTGTTTTTCCTGCACCACTTTCTCCTACAATCATAATGAGTTCACCAGGTTTAATTTGCAAATCAATATTATAAATTCTGCATTTCTCTTCATCATTCTCCTGAAATGAAACATTTGTTAATGTCATCCCCATCGCTCTTTCTACATTACTATTTGCCACTCGTTTATCTAAAAAGGAAAAAACTCTATTTGCCGAAGCAATTGCAACTTGTGTCATCATTAATAAATCGCCCACATAACGGACAGGGAAAAAGAGCATTTCAATTGTCGCTAACACTGCAACAAGTGAACCAACTTCTATTTCCCCCTTCATTATTTTTTGCACACCTACAATGAGAACAACGATATATGCTCCTGTTTCCATCACCGTTCCAACTACCCCAATGCAATGTTGCATCATCGTCTTCTTTACTTCTGTTTTATAAGATTGTGCTGTTACTCTCTTAAATAAGCGAATGGCCCATTTTTCTTTTTGTAAACTACGCAAATCTTGTACTCCTTTTACAAACTGTGACACCATCTCTACAACAGTTGACTGATTGTTTTGAGCAATACTTGCAATATTTCTTACCTTTTTCCCCATCAATATCGGAACCGTTGCACTTAAAAATAAAAACGGAGTTACCCACAATATAAACTGTATATCTATATGTTGTAGTGCTATGAACGCACCTATAAATTGTGCAATGGCATGTATATATTCTATTAATATAGAACCATATAATCTGACCCAGTTTGGAATATCAGACACAACTAACGTTTCTAACTCTCCTTGTTTGATTTTCTCACTCTCTTCAAATGGTAATAAGAAAAAATGGCGCAATACATCTATACGCTTCTTTTGCAATATTCGTTGACTTGCTTTTGAGCTTACATAATCAAATGAAAGATTGTTCACCCACATCAACAAGCGGCTAACTGTAAACAAAGTAATGTAAAAATACGCTCCCTTCAGCTCTCGTTGAATTAGGTTATCTACAATTAGTCCCATGAATAGCGGACGGGATAGATTTAAAATAGCTGCAAAAATCCCACTGCATACTGCTGCTATTACTAATATTTTTTCTTTCTGTAACGGTAACAAAATTCTTTTATATTCTTTCATAATATCCCCTCCATTTTTTATAGTAAAAAGAAAGGGATGAAACCATTTGGTTTCATCCCTTTCCATAAAATAAGGAAGCTAACAGTTGTTAGCTTCCTTATCATTCATTTCAATTGTTTAGTTTGACACTTTAGACTCTTCGATTTTCTCACGAAGAACCATTTGCAGAATACCACCGTGACGGTAGTAGTCAATTTCTACTTCACTATCGAAACGAGCTACTACTTCAAATTGTTTTTCGTTGCCATCTGCATCAGTTGCAACTACTTTTACAAGATCGCGTGGTTTAACTGTTTTGTCGATTTGAATTTCAAATGACTCGTTACCAACAAGACCTAATGTTTCAGCGCTTTCACCATCTTTAAATTGAAGCGGTAATACGCCCATTAACACTAAGTTACTGCGGTGAATACGCTCGAAGCTTTCTGCGATTACTGCTTTAATACCTAATAAGTTTGTACCTTTTGCAGCCCAGTCACGAGAACTTCCCATACCGTAATCTTTACCTGCAACAACTAGAAGGCCTGTGCCGTCTTCTTTATATTTCATAGCAGCATCATAGATTGATGTTACTTCACCAGTTGGCCAGTATGTTGTATATCCGCCTTCTGTGCCTGGTGCAATTTGGTTTTTAATACGGATGTTCGCGAATGTACCACGCATCATCACTTCATGGTTACCACGACGAGAACCGTAAGAGTTAAAGTCAACTGGTTGTACGCCGTTTTCTAATAAGTAGCGTCCAGCTGGTGTATGCTTACCGATTGAACCTGCTGGTGAAATATGATCTGTCGTTACAGAGTCACCAAATTTACCAACTACGCGTAAGCCTGATAACGTTTCAACTTCACCTGGCTCTTTAGATAAACCTTCAAAGAATGGTGGATTTTGAATGTATGTTGAATCATTATCCCAAGTATATAAAGCTTCATTTGAAGTTTGGATTTCATTCCAACGCTCATTGCTATTAAATACTTGTGCATATTCTTTTTTGAATAGTTCAGATGTAACAACGCTTTGAACTACATCTTCAATTTCTTTAGCTGATGGCCAAATATCGTTGAAGTAAACAGCATTGCCATTTGCATCTTTACCGATTTCATCATTTTTCAGGTCAATATCAACAGTACCTGCAAGTGCATATGCCACAACAAGTGGTGGTGATGCTAAGTAGTTCGCTTTTACAAGTGGATGAATACGACCTTCAAAGTTACGGTTACCAGATAAAACAGATGTTACTAATAAGTCGTTTGCTGCGATTGCTTCTTCTAATTCTGGCGCTAATGGACCAGAGTTACCGATACAAGTCGTACAGCCGTAACCAACTGTTTGGAAACCTAATTGATCTAAATATGTTGTTAAACCAGACTTATCTAAGTACTCTGTAACAACTTTAGATCCTGGTGCTAATGATGTTTTTACGTATTCAGGTACTTTAAGTCCTTTTTCAATTGCTTTCTTCGCAACTAGACCTGCTCCAATTAATACGTACGGGTTTGATGTATTTGTACAGCTTGTAATTGCAGCGATTGCAATTGCACCTGTTTTCATCGTTACTTCTTTATCTTCTAATGTAACCTTCACCTCTTTATCGAACTCTTGCTCATTAAATCCAAGTCCTTGTGTTCCAACTGGTGCTACAACAGCTTTGTGGAACGCATCTTTCATATCTGAAAGTGGAATTAAATCTTGTGGGCGTTTCGGTCCAGAAAGGTTAGATTCAATTGTATTTAAATCAATTTCAACAAGATCAGTGTAAATTGGATCTTTGCTGTCTGCTGTATAGAATAAACCGTTTGCTTTACAGTATTCTTCAACAACTCGAATTTGCTCTTCATCTCTACCTGTTAAACGTAAGTATTCTAATGAAATATCATCGATTGGGAAGAATCCACAAGTTGCGCCGTATTCTGGTGCCATGTTTGAAATTGTTGCACGGTCAGCTAAAGGCATGCTCTTTAGTCCATTACCGAAGAACTCAACGAATTTACCAACTACACCTTTTTGACGTAATACTTGCGTTACTTTTAATGCAACGTCAGTTGCTGTAGTACCACTTGGAAGTGTACCAGTTAATTTCACACCGATTACTTCAGGTACTGGGAAGTATGAAGGCTGTCCAAGCATTCCTGCTTCTGCTTCAATACCACCAACGCCCCATCCAAGAACACCGATACCGTTAATCATTGTTGTATGTGAGTCTGTTCCAACTAATGAATCTGGATATGCAACTAAGTCACCTTCCGCATTTTTCACAGCATGAACAACTGGTGCTAAATATTCAAGGTTTACTTGGTGTACAATACCTGTAGCTGGTGGAACTGCACGATAGTTATCAAATGATTTTTGTGCCCAGCTTAAAAATTTATAACGTTCTTCATTACGTTTAAACTCTAAGTCCATGTTGAATGCAAGCGCGTCTGCCGTACCCGCTCTATCAACCTGTACAGAGTGATCAATTACAAGGTCTACAGTAATTTCTGGATTAATTTTATCAGGATCCCCACCCATGTCTGCCATTGCTTTACGAAGCGAAGCCAAATCAACAACAGCTGGAACACCAGTGAAATCTTGTAAAATTACACGAGATGGTTTAAATGGAACATCGATATCTTGCACATCTTTCGTTCCCCATTTCGCTAAATTTGTAACATGCTCTTCTGTAATTACACGTCCGTCTACTTGACGAAGTACTGATTCAAGTAAAACTTTCACGGAATATGGTAATTGAGATACGTTGCCAACCCCTGCGTTTTCAAGCGCTTTCAAATCATAATAATGATACGTTTTTCCATCTACTTCAAAAGTTGCGCGTGATTGAAATGGATTATGTTTGACCATTATGTTTCCCCCCTGTTAAACGTGACTAAGTTGTCTGAATATAAAATGTAGACAAACTTTTCAATACCTTACGATAATATCTTATTACAACTTTCTAAATAAGTAAATAATAAGAAACTTATAGATTATCATAAGTTTTCTTTATGTTTCTAAATTTGAATAGTGTTCATGCTCCTTATGAATACTATTACCATAAAGTAAAGTGCTCTATTAGCGCTTTACTTACAGTTCATACATACTATGAACTGCTCATCATTCAACTTACAAAAAAAGTTATAGAGGTGAAATAAAATGGGTAAAAGAAAAGCAAATCATACTATTTCAGGAATGAATGCGGCATCTGCACAAGGACAAGGTGCTGGTTATAACGAAGAGTTTGCAAATGAAAACTTAACTGCTGCAGAACGACAAAATAATAAGAAACGCAAAAAGAACCAGTAACGAAAAATCCCAAAAGGAACATTCACCTTTTGGGATTTTTTCTAATGTTTATAACGTAACAATTCCGAAACCTTTACAAATCGATAGCCTTGCTTTTGAAGCTCCGGTAAAATTTTTGCTAGCGCTGCTACTGTTTGACTACGATCATTTCCTCCATCATGTAACAATACAATATCTCCACTTTTAGCATTTTTCACTACATGATTTACAATGGATTCAACACCTGGATTTGCCCAATCACGTGGGTCTTGGTGCCATGACCATAGTACAGTTTGATACCCAGCTTCTTTCGCTGTTTTAAATACAGCATCGTTAATATATCCACCAGGTGGACGGAATAACAAAGGTTCTTTTACCCATTTCTCAAAATATTTCTTTCCATCTAAAATATCTTTTTTTAATTTTTCATCTGATGAACTATTCGCATATAAATGATTCATCGTATGATTTCCAATTTCATGTCCCTCTTTCAACACTTGTTTTACTAAATATGGATTGCGCTGCACTCGAAATCCGATCATAAAAAATGTCGCTTCCGCTTTATATTGACGTAATAAATGTAAAACTTGTGTTGTATAAGTTGGATCTGGTCCATCATCAAATGTAATGGCAATAATCTTTTCATTATTAGGTACTTCCCACGTTACATAGCCAGTTGGTTCTAGCTCTTTTCTGAGCAACATTTTCGCTTCCACTTTTTCCACTTGAAATATATGTACTGCGCATAGTAAAGAAAAAATTACTAAAAAAACTTTCTGTTTTAGCATAATATTCATTAAAGTAAGAGATTGTCGAACACCAACAATCTCATTTACTTTTCTAATTGATCTACATTTCGCATAATGTTTTGGAGATTACTTTCATATTGCTCAAGTTGTGGACGTTGTGTTTCTGAAGCTACCTCTAGTGCATTTTGAATTTGTTCATATGCTTCCTGAACCTCTTGGCGTAATTCTTTTAAATCATGACCGTAGTTTGGATCATTTTTCACAATGTTGTTAAATGCATTTTCTGCTTGTGTAACGCCTTGCTGCGCTGCTTGAAAAGCTTGTTGCTTATCTTTATGATATGGCATTATACAATCCCCTTTCCATAATAGTTAGTCCCACTTATCTTTACCTTTTTTTCTAAAAACATTCTCGTATAAATTTGCAAACTTCTCTCATTCTAAAAAGAAAGAGGAGGTGTCACAGACAATGGGCAAAAACAATCGTGAAGCGAAAGAAAAAAAAGGACAACCCGAACCATTAAGCGGATCTCATAAAGTAAAAAACCGTAACCATTCACGCCAAAAACATCATGCACATCATGATATGTAAAACAAAAAATGCACACTAGCTACCTTTTCCACATACAATGTTTATATTTTTCCATTTATTCTTCACCCCTACTTCATTCATGCATAACATAGTATGAATTGAGATTTTACGGAGGGTGTCTTACATGGGCAAGAAAAAGAAGGATTGTCTTTTTCATGTTGATGGTTTCGAAGAATGGATGGATCAGTTTTGTTCTGATTCTTGTAGCAACTTTAGTTTCCCAAATCAAATTCATATTGACCTTTGTGAAACGGAACAAGAATACATTTTGGAAACAGATGTACCAAATGTAAAAGAACAAAATGTAGTCATTAAAAAGATGAAGACAGGCCTAAACATTTGCATACTTCATAAAAATATTTCTTTGCAGAGAATCATTCCTTTACCCGATAATATTATTTATAAAAAGATGCTAGCCTGCTTAGAGAATGGATATTTAGCCATTCATATTTCCAAAAATGAAGTTGCTCATAAACATGAGGAAAAAGTTCTTTTTCAAATTGAGAATTAAAATAAAGTAAAACTTTAACCAACAGGAGTTTTACTGCCCGTTAATAGCGGGATAAATACAAAAATAAGCCCCAGCAGGTGACTGGGGCTTATTTTATTTCGCATGTAATCCCATATTAGAATTTCCATCATATCTTTTTTTCAATAAACTTTTCGTAACTAACAGCACTGGAAACGCTACAGTTGAAAATATAGCTAGCGCTGAAAATACTACAAACCCATTTTGGTACCCGTAATAATCGAGAAGTATGCCCCCAAACCACGGACCAATTACTGCTCCAATTCCCGAAAAGCCCATCGCCCCGAAGTATGTTCCTTTTAGATGCGCGACAGCAATATCATCAATAAATACATCCGTCATTGAAAACATTAAGACTTCTCCAATTGTAAAAATAATTGTACAAATGGCAGCACCTAGCGTAGATTCTATTATTCCAAATCCAAACAATCCTCCGCTCACAAATAAAGTTCCAACCATAATGGATACTAACGGTGTATACTTTTTACATATTTGAATAACAGGGTATTGAATTACGACTACAACAATCGCATTTAAAGCTAACATATATGAAAATAATTTCACTCCATCCTGGAATATATGTGCATTTGCAAAATATTGAGATACCGTCGTCGTCAAATGTGAAAAACCACAATTACTCAAAATAATACCGACTAAAGCAACTAAAAATACTATATCTTTTCGCAATATACGCATTGCATTTAGCATTGTAACAGGTTTTTCTGTACTCACTTTCTTTTTTTCCATTGGATACTTCTTAAATTGGAACGCTAGTATAGCTGTATATAGAATATATACCCCAGCTGCTACTAAAAAAGGAATTGTTGATTTTGCACTTCCAATCTGTAGTCCAACAATTGGTCCAATTGCAACTCCAACATTTATTGCACCATATCGCAAGTTATAGACGAGTAACCGATACTCAGGCTTTGTTAAATCTGATAATAATGCTCTTGATGTTGGCTCAAAAAACGACCTACATAATCCATTTAAAGCGTTTAATAAAAAGAAACTTAAAACATGATCTGCAAGTGAAAAACCTATAAACACAAACATCCAAACAATCATGGACCAGAGCATAATCATTTTCCGGCCAAATCGATCTGATAAATTCCCTCCGATAAAACTAGCAAAAACACCAACAAGTGCACTCGCTCCAATAATAGCACCAGTCATTCCAGCTGATACACCTTTAATAGTCGTTAAATAAATCGCTAAAAAAGGGATACTCATTGACGTGGCGAACCTCGCAAATAAAGTCCCTATTATAATTGTCATTCCTAACGGATGAATATTTTGTAACTTCCCCTTCATCTTAAAAACCTACTCTCCCTGTTATCACATAAAAAAAGAAAGCAAAGGATCTGCTTAATCTGTACCCTTTGTAAAGGACATTTTAAAAAAAGTTAGGCGGCATCAAGAAGATGGTTTCTGTATTCGACAGGAGTCATCTTCTTTAAATTCCACTGATATCTGTGCTGATTATAGTATTTCATATAGTCTTTAATTTCTTGTTTTAACTGTGTGAAAGATGTACAAGTTTTGATGTGTGCTTCATCTTTAAAGTGCCCGAAAAAAGATTCTTGTGGGGCATTATCCCAACAGTTTCCTCGCCTTGACATAGATTGTCCCAGCTTTAATTTTTTGACTAATTTTTGATAGGTAGGACTTGTGTAATGAGCACCTTGATCAGAATGAATATAGGCATCTTGCGTTAATCGTACCTTCTTATTCTTCTTTAGTTTGTGCAGCGTCGTCGTTGCGATATCTAAGGTAAGTCGTTCTGAAACATGATACGCCAAAACTTCATTCGTAGACCCGTCTAGAATAGTAGATAAATATCCTTTTTGATTCTTACCATAAAACAGGTATGTGATATCTGTAAGAAGTACCTTTCCCGGTACACCTTGCCTAAATTCGCGTTTTAATCGATTGGGTACCACGAAGTGTTCTTTCGTCGCTTTCAACATTTTTTTATAGGGATTTTCTCTACGAATAGGACAGATTATCCCATATTTTTTCATGATTCTACGGATGCGTTTCAAATTGTAGACAACTTGAAATTGACCCGCCAATGTCATTTTGATCTGACGAGCCCCCTTTTTTCGGTTTTTAAATCGAAATGCCTTTAATATAATCTCTTTCCATATTTCATCTTGATGTATTCTTTTCTCTCGCCGACTTTGAGAAATGGCTAAAAAATAATTATAGTATCCAGAACGTGAAACGCCTGCGACCTGACACAAATATCTCACCATATTTTTCAGGCGGTATTTTTCAATGATAGAACGAATTAATAGGTACTTTTGACTAGCGTGTAACGTTATTTCTTTCCCATCCTCCCTTCCATAAATTTGATCTTTTTTAACAGTTCATTTTCAGCTTTTAATAAGTTTCGTTCCGCTTCCAAACGTGCATATTTCTCCTCTAATGTAAGTTCTCTTTCTGACTTTCTTCCTGAGTTTTCCTTACGTGTGTCTCTTAAGCCCCATACACCGTTTTGCTTATAGGACGTACGCCATCTATTTCCTGATGACACAATACGTTGTAGACCGATGATATCTATATCAAAACCACATTCTTCAAAAATAATACGAGGTGGTTTACCCTGTTCATTTTCCTTAATAAAAATACGCTTGAATTCATCGGTATAGGTAATTCCTTTTTGGCTTACCGATTTTACGTATCGATTTTTTGATAATATTTGAATTTCCTTTTCTGTAAGCAATTTTTTCGTCATTTTGAAATTTCTCCGATTCTCATTTTTCTCTCATTATACAAGAAATACCCTATAGAATAGACTTTTTTTAAGTGTCTATTCTATAGGGTACAGTTTAGCTCTCTTTTCCCTTTTTATACTTGAGTTGTTGATACCCGAGCTGTTCTCGTTATATCCATATCTATGCCATATGTAAACTGTAATTCTTTACAAACATCTTTAATTAAAATTGCGACATTATATTTCTCATTAAATTGTAAAACGATGTTTTCTACTTCTTCATATGTATACTTATATTCTCCTGTAATAACACTTTTTAGATCAAAGCATTCATTTATACAAAGTTGCACAAGCAGCTGGTCATATTTCTCGATTACATCTTCTTTCTTCCACAGTACCTCTTTTACATATAACCGATCAAACTTCACACTTTCTCGATTACAATCCGTTAAAATCCGGGTCATTTCATTTAATTCTCGATACAATTCAGAAATATTTTTGCTTAAACTAAGCAGTTTATCTACGCCGTTTTCATATAACATATTCATTCCACCCCCGCATTTTCTTTTTCTTATTATAGCAAGAAAATTCCAAAAAAAGTTTCTTTCTTCTGAAATATTAGGAAACTAATTTCGATTGCTTTACAATGAAACTAGTGAACACGAAAGGGGAAAGAAAATTGGAGCAAAAATTATATTACACTGACGCTTATAAACAAGACTTTACTACAAAAGTTATAAAGCAAAATTATGATAAAGACGGTAACTTATACGTTGTTTTAAACGAAACGGCATTTTATCCGACAGGTGGCGGGCAGCCCCATGACACTGGAACTTTAAATGGTATTGCTGTACTCGATGTTGAAGAAGTCGATGAAGAAATCCGCCACTTCATTACAGAACAATTACATACAGAAGAAGTAGAAGGTAAAATTAATTGGGAGCGTCGTTTTGATCATATGCAGCAACATGCGGCTCAACACATTTTATCTGCTGCTTTTTGGGATCATTTTAACATACCTACGATTGGGTTCCATCTTGGTAGAGAAATAGTAACAATTGATTTAGAAACAGAAAATCTGCATACAGAAACAGTTGAAAAAGCAGTACAAATTGCAAACAATATAGTTTTTGAAAACCATCCAATCCGTATAGAGTGGATGAACTTAGAAGCAGCAAAAACGTTACCCCTTCGTAAAGAACCGACTATGATTGAAAATATACGCGTTGTTATGATCGAAAACTTTGATTATAACGGCTGTGGCGGAACACACCCGAAACGTACTGGTGAAGTAGGTCCTATTCAAGTTCTTAGCTGGGAACGCAATAAAGGTGGCATACGACTAACGTTTATCGCTGGCTGGCGCACACTAAAACTTGTGGGGCAACAGCAACAAATTATGAAGGATGTTTCCAAACAATTAAACAGTAGCGAAAGTGATATTCCAGCAAAAGTAGCACAACTGCTTACTTCTCAAAAAGAAAACGAAAAAACAATACAAACAATGACTGAAAAATTATTATATGCAGAGGCAAACGAACTACTTCAACACCCTACCGAAATACATGCTGGCATACTTATTTCTAAAATGTTTACAAATCGTTCTATGCAAGAAGTCTCAAAGCTTTCTGCTATTATTACAGAACAACAAGAGCACGCCATTACATACTTTGTCATTGAAAATGATGACAAACTACAATGCATCCTTGCTTGCGGAAAAACAGTCACGCTCGATATGAATGCTCTGTTAAAAAAGGCACTTCCTACAATCGAAGGAAAAGGCGGCGGAAATAAAAAGAGTGCGCGCGGCGGCGGAAAAGCGGTTATGACTGGGGATGAGTTTTTAAATCAACTTGTTTCTTCTTTACAGTCAGCAGTGTAAAACATGTTTATGAAGGATAGCTAACGGCTATCCTTCAACTATATTTACAGGCCTACATTTTGTTTCAAGCCTTGATAACTCCCTGCATTTGCAAACCCTTCATTTACCAATTTTATAAAAGTTTCCGAAAAACCATAATGACTTAATTCGTTAATCGGTACCATTTGCACATCATGAATTGGATTATGATCAAACTCATTAGAAGGTAGCGTAATTTCTCCCTCAATCCTTTCAAGCAGAAACGTAATATGTAATAAAGATGGCCTAACATCTGGTTTATCACAAACATAGAGTAGCTTCTTAATTTTAACTTCTAACCCTGTTGCTTCTCTCATTTCTCGAATCATCGCTACTTCTAACGTTTCACTATTCTCTACCCTTCCCCCAGGTAAAGACCAATTTCGATTAGCCACTTTTTGCTTTACTAGCAATACCTTTTCATCTTCAATTAAAATTCCGGTTACACGAACTTGCATTACATTTTCCATATATAATCTCCTCTTCCCGTTATATTTACAAATTAATCCTTCCACAAAAAGAACGTATGTTTTATAATTAAAGAAAATTATGGAAGAAAGAAGTTGTTACATTCATGCGTCCACCTTTAACAAAGTTTATATCACTTGAAGATTTCCAAAACTATTATTGGTTAAAAGCAGAACTCCAAACATTTTGTCGTGAGCATGGTTTGCCAGCTAGTGGCTCTAAGATTGAAATAACCGAGCGTATCTCCCATTATTTACATACTGGTAAAATATTAAAAAACAACTCTGTTCAAAAGGTGAGTAAAGCTTCCCTCTCTTATAAAGACCTTTCTCTTCAAACAATTATTACTAACAATCACCGCTGTAGCGAAGATGTTCGTGCTTTTTTCAAAGAAAAAATTGGAGCAAACTTCCGCTTTACAGTAGCTCTTCAAAAGTTTTTTAAAGAGAATGTTGGCAAAACATATGAAGACGCGATAACGTTTTGGTATGAAGAGAACGAACGAAAAAAAGATCCTACTTATAAAACAACTATCAGCCCGCAGTTTGAATACAATCGCTTTACTCGCGACTTTTTCGAAGATCCAAATAACAAAGGGAAATCAAAAGCTGATGCTATCGCTGCTTGGAATGAAATAAAAGCAAAGCCTGGTAGCAACGCTTATATTCCTCAAAGAGTAGAAAACTAGTAGCACTACTATCAAGGCCTAAATCTAAAAAACTTTAAAAGATAATTAAATATTGAATAGAAATTAGTTGTTATTCAAGTATGTAATCACCGATATTAAGCATTTATCTCTTAGTTTGAATTTATATTTGCATAAATAGGCAATTGAGAAATAGATCCCAATTGCCTATTCAATTATTTAACTATCTCTTTTTCTTTCAGGAATAAAACTAGAAAGGAAAATGGCAACAACTAATGCCAGACTGAAGTTTTCAGTAGTATCAACCTCTAAACCATTTTTCCATTGATATATAAAGGATATCAATAATAAAAGTATTGCAATTCCACCCGTATATCTTACTACTTTTCGCTTAGTTCCCGTTTCGTTGCTTTTCATATGTATCCCTCTTTCTTATTTATTAAGTAAAGTATGCTGCATTGTATCTTCAGTGCCATCAATTTTTTTGTTCATCTCATTTGCATTTGCTTAAATACTGTCTTTTTCATCCATTCTTTTTGTGATGTATGTTTCCGCTATGAGTGTTTATAAACATGATATGGCAATACTTCACGTTCATTTGAAAGGATTTTAAAATATTGATTATAACCTTTACTCTAATTCAAATGATAATTTATATTGTCTATCATATTTGTAGATCATTTTTTCTCTTGCATCAGAATAACTCCCTCCTTGCTGTTTGAGTTTCTGTACTTAAAATATACATGTTCATTTATGTTAATAACAATTAGTAAAATTCCATTAAAATTTTAGCGAATTATCAATTGTTTTAAACTTGATATTTTACCTTTTTGGAAATTTCAGAAGGATTTACTCCCCTAACTAGATATTTGACGAAAGTAATGTACTTGAATGGGAGCGTTATAAACATAGTAGTTTTACTAGTGTTAATTCCCTATTAGATCAATACATAAAAAAACCCACTTAAGCGTAGCTTAAGTGGGGAGTTGACTAGATATTTTCAAGTACTTTGCTGACATTTTATAAGCGCGATTATCATAAAAATAGTTTCCTAGTTCAGTAGCGAGTTCACGAACTAGAGGGTATTGCTTTTTTTCTAGACCCCTTTCAATAGCTTTTTGCATATTTTTCTCATATCCATGATTATCGCCCCTTAATTTGGATATTTTCCCCTTCAGTCCATATATTTCAACATATGCGTGTGGCATATCAGAAATTGATAACATTTCTAATGCATCATCCATCAGTTTATTAACAATTTTCCAGTCTTTAGATTCTATATAAATTTCTATTAAGTTTCTTACTGCGTATATTTTTTGAGCTTGATCTGGATAGAGATTGCTAGTCTGTAAACTTTTTTCATAGTATTTAATAGAATTGGTGTAATCTTTTAATCCTTGATATATTTTCCCATAATTATATGCAATCAAAGGTAAATACATGGGATTAGCACTAACCTCTGCTTTAATTTCTGCTTGTTTTAAAGATTCAAGAGCTTTCTCGGGTAGATTATCTTTTTGATATTGTAGTGCAATGATTATAAGAATGTTTATTACTTGATTTTCTACATTTAATTTTTCATACAATCTGTAGGCTTTTTTAGCATACAAACGACTAATCGTTTGATCTTTATAAAGACTTTGATTTGTTAGACTTAGATTATAATATATATCAGCGTGTAGCCTAGTTTCATCTAGACCAAGTAAACTCTCTGTCTGCATATAAATTTCATTTGCAGTCATATAGTCTTGTTTATTAGAAAAATAATAACCTCGAGCCATTAAATAATATATAAAGTCTTGAGTATACAGGGAGGCTACTTGATTTGGAAGTACTTGCGAAGCCTCATTTACAATCGTTGCTACATGTAATAAGTTATTATTTCGAGAATGGTAGTATATTAGAACACCATAGGCCTTTAATAATAAGAGAATAGAGTCTGTATCGCGAACATATAACTCTAAAGATGATAAGTCTTTAGAGTTTATAACATTATCATTTTTATACCTATTACATATTTCAAGAATCTTAGCTTCAATATCCTCATAATCTGCACCTACAAGAAAGTTGTAATCAATATCTAGATTTTTAGCGATTTTTTTTAAAACAGAATTTGAAGGTTTAATTTGTCCATTTTCAATTCTACTTAAATAAGTTATAGAACATACCCCTGATACTACTTCCCCTTGCGTGAATTCTTTATGTATACGTATTTGTCGAATCCGTTCACCAATGTTCATATTCCCATTCCTTTCTTCAAATAAACTGGTTTGATTATTTTAGAGCAATATAATAAGAATAACGCCTATATTATCTAGCATAATATGTGTATAGTTTTATGTTCAGAGAGAGAAATGTTATTAATACTTATCTGGATGCATATGAAATTTTTATGCTCAATTTACTAATATCAGCTTTTCCATCTCCCACCCATATTACAGATTTTCCGAATAGGAAAGCCCACTACGGTGCGATAGTACCCCCTTTAGGGGTGGGATGATAGTGAGGTCAAATGCGATGTACAGATAAAATACCGAAAATACGTTCTGTACATCAAGTATTTGAAATGGTATAATTTTCATAACAGACAAGTAAAAGTCTCTAAAACAATCTTGTTCTCTGAAAACAGAATACATATGAGGTTGGAGTAACAAATTCTTCTGCTCCGTAAAATGTATTGAGTCGTCAAGTACAAGACGCTAAAACACATTTGAGAACTCACAATCTGACTCGTTTGGTAATAGAACGAGTGCCGTATCTGCTAGATGCACTGGATACGGAGTGGTGATGGCACACCGCAATCTTGCACGTCAGCGATACTAGAAATAGACGTCGCCTTTGGTAGCAAGAATCCCACTGACGTTAGTCAGCTTGCGGCTTTAGCCGTGGGAGTGTCAATACATTATACCAATAATCTGAGGCTCAAGCTTACAAATTCAACCTCAGGTAACCCCAAAATATAGAATAATATTTGTTTGTTTTATAGTTACTAAGAGCGGATATTAACTCATATATTGAACTAATTATCCCCTATTAATCATAGTACAGTTAATACCTCGCTAGTCTTCTACTTTCTCAAATAATAAAGCAAGCCCTATTCCGCCCCCTATTCCTAATGTCGTGATTCCATATTTTATACGCTCTCGTTTCGCCTGATAAAACAAACGTGTTACAAGCATAGCCCCAGATGCACCGTACGGATGACCGAGTGCAATTGCACCACCATTTACATTTAATTTTTCATATGGAATTTGTAACTCCTTTGCACAAGCTACAACTTTTGAAGCAAATGCTTCATTTATTTCAAAATAATCGATGTCCTCTACTTTCATATTCCTTTCGTTTAGTAATTTGTTCACCGCAAATATTGGACCAGTCCCCGGAAGGTTGGGATCTACTCCAACTACAGCACTACAAACGAAACGAAGAATAGGCTTGTATCCTAATTTTCGAGCTTGCCGCTCTTCCATTACAAGAACTGCACATGCCCCATCATTTACACCACATGAATTCCCTGCCGTTACTGTACCATTTTGTAAAAATGCAGGTTTTGTTCTTTTAATCATTCGTTCATAATTCATTTCTAGCTTTATAGATTCATCTAATAATCCATTAAAAGACATTATTTCATCATGTATATATCCTTTTTCTAATGCTTGCAGTGTTCGTTTGTAACTGAGGCAAGCATACTCGTCTTGCATTTCTCTCGTGATGTTATAACGTTCTGCAACATATTCAGCCGCTACTCCCATATCAGGATCACCTATTGTTTCTGGTGAAAATCGTGCTCTATTTTGAAAAGGTGATGTACTTGTACTCTCTACTCCTCCTGCAATATAACAATTACCTGCCCCGCCTTGAATAAAATGACATGCGGTGCGAATCGCTTCCAATCCGGCACCACATTGCCGATCAATTGTTACTCCCGGAATATGATAACCTAGTCCTGCTTCTAAAGCAGATAATCTAGCAATATTCCCTCCTGGTCCCACAACATTCCCTAATATAACATCGTCTATTTCTCTCTCAATCCCTTTACTTAAGAACGTAAGGAGTGGTGCTGCTAATTGCTGAACTTCATAATCTTTTAACATCCCATTCTCCTTACCAATGGGTGTTCTTTTCGCCTCTACAATAACTGCCCTATTCATATATTTTCTCCCGTTTTTCAATCATACTTTTTGCTACCATACGAGCAATCTTTCCACTATTTGTATAAGGTATTTCATCTACAAAATGCCATTCTTTCGGTATTTTAAACGAGGATAATCGTTGTAAGCAAAAACTCTTTAATTGTTGCCTCGTAGCACTTCCTTTGACGATGGCGACAGGCTTTTCACCCCAATAACTATCATTCACACCAACTATAACTATTTCATCTACAGCTGGATGTTCATGTAATACACTTTCTATTTCTTCTGGAAAAATATTAATTCCTCCAAATAAAATCATATTCTTTTCTCTACCTACAATATATATAAAGCCTTCTTCATCTTCATAGCCTACATCTCGCACTGTCATCCAGCCATCTGCATTCAATTCTGGAACTACAATCCCATTTAATATGTAACCCATAAAAAACTGATCACTTTTCACATAAACAGTTCCTACCTCACCTTTCTGTACTTCTTCACCTGCTCCATTACATATTCGAACTTGCACATTGTGACAAGGTTTCCCTACTGAATTTGGCCTTCTTTCACTCTCTTCATCAACTAATGCTGTTACAAAACTTAGTTCCGATGCACCGTAAAATTCATATTTTTGCGCATAAGGAAATATACTCTTTATTTTTTCTTTCGCCTCAGCTTCCCATTTCGCTCCTGACGAAATAATTTTCAATGTATTTTCTATTACTCTCTTTTCTTTATATAAAGATTCTAGCATTGTCGGAACTGTATACATGACCGAATTTTTTTCCGTTTCTAACTTATCCAACACTTGATTTGGAATAAACTTTCTCATAATATGCACCGTTTGTCCTATATATAATGCACTTATTGCCCCGTATAAAAAAAGGGAATGAACGAGCGTTCCAGTTATTAAAATAGAATCTTCCTTTTTCATATGAAAGTCATGTACATTACAATCAAAGCTATGAATCCACGATTGTTGTGCACGTAAAAATGCTTTTGCCTTTCCAGTCGATCCTGATGTAAACCCCATATAAAAAGGAGCATGTTGTACATTTTCTACAGGATAATATGCAGGCAGTTTGTTCTCTATCATTCTTTTCCACTCATCAATTTCTATTACTCTTCCTTCCTCTCCCGATATATCATTCAACTTATATCGTTCCGTCACAATCATATCCGGATTACTGATTACTAGTCTTTCCTTTAGCTCATCCTTTTTCCATTTTATATCTAATGGCACACAAACCCATCCGGCCATAGCAGCACCAGCAAATAGTTGTAAAAACTCGATACGATTTTCTAATACAATTGCTATCGTTTTATTCTTTGACTTTTTTTCATCCAACCAGCTTGCTACTTTACACACTGACCCAAACCACTCTTTATATGTTAAAACTCGATCATTTTCCTTTATTGCTATTTTATTCGGTTGTAAGGAAGCATGCTTTTTATATTCTTTTGTAATCCCCATATGAGACGTCCTTTCTCTTAAAAATAATAAAAAGAAACACGCAATGAACGTGTTTCTTCTCTTTTTTATCCCGCATTTGTATATTTCCCACTCTTTAAAGCAGGCGTAATAATATGTTTCAATGAACGGTGTAATTTTGTTACAAGAACTGCTGCAATAATTATTTTTATACAATCCCCTGGTAAGAACACAGCACTTACTTTCATCGTCTGCCATATAGAAATATCCATTACGAAAGCTTGTACAATAATACCCAATACATAAACTACGAAAATACCACCAATTATATTAATGCATAATACTTTTATTATAGAAACTTCACGTAAACGCTCAATTAAATAACCAATGACAAACGCTCCAACAATATAACCAAGTAAATATCCTGCACTTGGCCCAACAAATACACCAAAGCCACCACGTCCACCAGCAAGTAATGGTGCTCCAACTCCTACAATAAGTAAGAAAACAAGTTGACTTAATGCACCAAGACGTGATCCTAACAGTCCACCAGCAAGCATAACACCAAGTGATTGTAATGTAATTGGAACTGGTGTAATAGAAAGAGCAATTGGAGGAATTAATCCTAACACTCCCATAATAGAACTAAATAAAGCGACGAAAACTAAGTTTTTTGTATTCATATTTGCTTCTCCCATTTGTAAACTGAAAATAATTTTCGGATAACATATTATAGAAGTTATATTATATTTCTATCTAGAATTTGTCAACTTATTTTCATAATAGGTTTACAAATATGAATTCCATTATTCCCCTTTACCCAAATGCTCAAGTTCTTTCCGAAGCGCTTGTTTTAAAAACTTCCCAACAGATGTTTTCGGTATTTCTTCCATAAATACAATCTCGTCTGGCAACCACCACTTTGCAAACTGCGGTTTTAAAAACGCATATATTTCTTCTTTTGTTACTGTACTATTTTTCTTTTGAACAACGCAGGCAACTGGTCGCTCTTGCCACTGCGGATGAGGAACGGCAACGACAGCTGCTTCAAATATAGCATCATGTGCCATTAAAGCATTTTCAAGGTCCACTGAGGAAATCCATTCTCCCCCACTTTTAATAACATCTTTCGTACGGTCAACAATTTTCACGCAACCTTCCTCATCGACTGTGACAACATCTCCTGTATATAACCATCCATCACGAAAACCTTCGACAGTACGCTCATCGTTATAATAGCTTTCAGCGATCCATGGTGCTCGTAAACAAAGTTCTCCCATCTCTGTACCATCCCACTTCACTTCACCATTTGTACCGACTACTTTCATCTCTACACCAGGTACAAGATACCCTTGTTTTGATCGAATTTCTAATTGCTCTTCATACGATAATTCTGTTTCATAACTTTTTAAACGCGCAAGTGTTACGAGTGGGCTCGTTTCCGTCATACCATATGCATGGATGAAAGGAACATTATGTTTCTGTTCAAATGCTTTAATAACACTTTTCGGTGCAGCTGCACCACCACATAGTATTCTCGTCATACTAGATAAATCGTAACTATTATTTTCTAACTCTTGTAATACACCGAGCCAAATTGTCGGCACACCAGCAGCTAACGTCACTTTTTCAGATTGGATCATTTCTAATAAAATTTTTGGTGTAAACATCGGTCCTGGAAGAACTTGTTTTGATCCAAACCACGTAGCAGCGAAAGGAAGTCCCCAAGCATTCACATGGAACATCGGTACAATCGCCATTGCTGCATCACTTTCCGATAAAGCAGCTGTATCCGCTAAACCAAGTGCCATACAATGCAATACAGTACTACGATGCGTATATACAACACCTTTTGGATTTCCTGTAGTCGCCGACGTATAACACATACCAGCAGGTGTGTTTTCATCAATATCTTTTACAAATTGGAAATTTGGATCGCCTTCTTCTAATAGCTTTTCATAATGATATACAGGTTCTAGCGTAGTATTTGGAAGTTCATCTTTATCAGTCATAATAATGTAAGCTTGTACAGCTGATAGTTGTGATTGAATATTTTCAACGAGCGGTACGAGATCTTCATCTATAAGTAGAATGCGATCTTCTGCGTGCTGAATAATATATAAAATATGTTGAGGAGATAAACGAATATTAATTGTGTGCAAAACAGAAGCAATACCTGGAATAGCAAAATACGCTTCCACATGTCGATGATGATTCCACGCTAACGTTCCTATACGCTCGCCTTCCTTAATTCCTAACTTTTTTAACGCACTGGAAAGCCTTCTCGTCCTTTCACCTAACTGCTTATACGTTAACGTCGTAATTGTATCATGTGTCCGTGAAACAATTTCTTTCTTTGAAAACAATTTTTCTGCTCTTTCCATCATAGAACTAATTGTTAGCGGTACATTCATCATCATATTGGTTATATCCCCCTTTAAAGCGTTTTCATTTTTCGTTTATTATAACAGACTCTCGTAAATAATTACGACATTTTTCTGTATTTTCTGAATTATTCCTTTGGAAATAATTCAGAAAATACTAAGAGAAAATATACTAAAATTCCTTCTTACGATATATAAATACCGAAATAACAAAAGAAAAGATATATATGATAACGCCAAATATTGTATATAGAATTGAAACGTATACAGATAAATTTAAATTTGATATTGGAAATTGTCCTATTAAATAGCCAATTACACTTTGTAATCCAAAATAAATAACAAGTCCCCCACATGCGCCTCCAATTGTAATAGCATCAGATTTTTCTGCTCCAAAAATATAGAGGAGTGGATAGGCTATTGCTCCGGCATTAAGGATGATGAACGTCCCTAAAGAAACACTCTTAAATATATCATCATCAATTGGCGTATCTGAAACTGAAGCATGTACGTAAAATATGCTATACGATAATAAAGTACCAATAATTACAACTATAAAATAGAAAAGGTAGTGACTTTGCACAATGTTATTTCTAGTAACCGGTAAAGTAAGTACATATTTTTCATAACCCGACTTACTCTCATACTTAATAACTTCAAGTGCAGGAATTGCAGCAAATAAGATAATGAATGTAGCAATTAAACGGTACATTGAAGCATTACCAAAATAAAAAACAAATCCCGATCCTAATATCGCTATTCCCATGAACGTAAAGAAAGTTCGATACACTAGATAATAGTTTGTCAATAATAAACCTTTCATTTATTTTTCACTCCTTGTTAATAAAACACTTATTTCTTCTATCGAAATAGTTCTATGAGCAATCCCATTTGGTAGTTTATGCACATCTGATACAAGTACATTGAAATAAGAACCATTATTCCTTTTCACCACAACTATATCTTTGTTGATTAAAGTTAGTTGTTCCTCATCAACACCTACAATGGCATAATTGTCTAAAACCTTATCCTTTTCTTCATTCAATAAAATTTCTCCATCTTTTATCACAATAAGGTGACTAGCTATTTTTTCTACATCACTCATAATATGTGAAGAAAGTAATATACCACCATTACTTTTATTCACAAAACTTTTTAATTCCTCTAACACCTGCTCCCTAGATGAAGGATCAAGACCTCCCGTCGCTTCATCTAGAATTAATAATTTGGCATTATGTGATAATGCAACAGCTATAGATAGTTTCATCGACATTCCACGGGAAAACCTACCTACTTTTTCATAAGTAGGTAAAGAGAAAGAATGAACTAATCGGTAAAAATTTTCTCTATCCCAAGAGTCAAACATCTTTTCAAAAACCTTATTTATTTGTTTTATTGTAAGATGAGCCGGGAGATTCATAGCATCAAATACGACTCCAATCTTCCCCTTATTCTTGGCATCTTTATTTATATTTTCTTTACCAAATATTTTGACTGTACCACTATCTTTAGAAATTAATTGTAGTACTGTTTTAAAAGTTGTTGATTTCCCTGCCCCATTGTCACCAATGAATCCAACAATTGATCCAGACGGCACATTGAAAGAAACATCTCTTAAAACAACTTTGTTTCCAAATGATTTACTTAAATTTTCAATTTCTAGAAGATTTGACATCATTACACTCCTATCTTAACTTTTCATAAAAGTATGTTTTCTCCTATTAAAAATTATCCACTTTTTCTCTCACTTTCTTTTTCAGTTTAAAAATAAGACGATTACTATATTCTTTATTTTCTACTAAAATTCGATACACCTCTAATACTCCTAACACACGAACAAAAAGATAGACTCCAATTGCAATAAGTACAACACAGTAAGGGTAATACTGCACTAATTCTCCTGAAGTGATATGCTTTTTCTCAAACAAAAACGGTATTGCGCCTGCGGCTATAAAACAAAATCCAATGATCATTACTGCCGCATACTTTTTCTTAATAATCGCATATCTTTTTGTCAATTCTTTTAGAAAGTTTTGATCAAATAATAGTTCTTCTTTTTTCAATACATTGTATCGACTCTCTTCTATCGTTGCAGGTACCATCATTGCTCCAATTCCAAGAACAGCAATAATAATGACAAGGAATGTCGACATTGTTGCATTTTCTTTAAATAATAAATACGGTATTGTAGATAAAATGAGCAAACTAAATCCTAACGCAATATATTTAGAAATTTTTTGTCCATACACTACATACCCTTCTGCCATTTCCTGACTTACGTAATATCCATCTACATTTTCATTACTTTGCTCAGCAGTTTCCTTTAATAAATAATCAAGTGAAACTTCAAATACATTTCCAATCATTATTAACTTTTCAGTTTCAGGAAAACCTTGACCGTTTTCCCATTTACTAACCGCTTGCCTTGTTGTGTTTAATTTCTCGGCTAATGCTTCTTGAGAAAGACCTTTTTCTTTTCTTAATTTAAAAAGCTTCTCACCAAATCCCATATGTGTGTCCCCCTTTGTTTTCTTACCTAAATTGTATGTAAACATTGCACTTATCTCTATCTTCCTATGGTTGCACTTTGTCAACTTACGGTTGCGATTGTGTTATATAGCCATTTTCTATACAATTTAGCTAGTTTTCTTTTATCATTATGGTGTGAACAAAAATACTCTATACCAATAACCAATTATAACAATTAAAGGTAATTATTGTTATAAAAAATAAAAACTCCCTTATTCATTTAAAGGAGTTTTTAATATGAAATATTTCATTTATCCATATATCTTTCTCGAGATATACAATATCTTTTCGTGCCACGATACTTACCTTTAATGAACATATCCTTTTGAATCGTACACTCGTACTCCATATTCAAACGTTTCATTAATTTTTCAGATGCTTCATTTTCTGAATCACATCCCGCTTCAATACTATTAAGATGCAACTCATGAAAACCATAGTAGAAAAAAGCTAACACAGCCTCGGTAGCTAATCCTCTTCCCCAATATTTTCGAGATAAGGCGTATGCAATTTCTGCTGTATGTGCGGTCAAATCATATTTTATAAATCCACACGTTCCTATAAGTTTTTGCTTCTCTTTTAACACGATTCCAAGAGGCGCTACTTGTCCTTTATTATATTGACTCACAATTTCTTCTACATAGTTATATGTGTCACATAACGATTGATGAGCATCCCATACAGTATAAGTTGTCATCTCTTTATCTGCAGCATACTCATATATATGTAAACTATCACTCATATTAATTTCCCTTAATATAAGACGTTTCGTATACAATGTTGGATATGACCACTTCTCAATAATCATAACGGCTTCTGCTTAAACTTTTCATAATGTCGTACTTTTAATAAAAGGACATTCCCGCAATCTGTACAAATATAAGCATCTACTGGTGAAGATGTGAACATCGTCTCCTTTTTCCGTATTTGTGCATAACCGACAAACTCACCTTCTCCTATATTTTGAGAACCACAATTAGAGCATGTCTGCACGTCTTTCTGTTTCATGAGAGCACCACCTTTAATCTGTTTCTACTCCCTTCGACAGTTCACTTCCATTTCCCTTCCAAAAAACCTCTTATTCTCTTACATTTCAACAGGAATCTCAGAACAAACATCGTATATGTACTATGAAATATATTTATTGACGGAGGAACTTTATGAGTACGATTATGACGTTTAATACAGCTCAAGAAATTGAAAACGCAGAAATACATATGCTCTCTTCTAGATTAACGCTATTACAAGCAATAAACGGAAATCCAATGCAAGTACAAATGAAAAAGTTCGGTAGTGCCACTGCTTTTTCATCAAAAGTAATTGCTGGTCCGGCTTTTAATACGGTAAAAGGTATTACATTTACAAATACAGATGAGTTGGATGAAATTATCTCTTATTATCAATCACTACAAATCCCTTGTCGTTTTGAAATTACACCCGCTCAAGGTACAGCTGAACTATTTCATTACTTATCTGAAAAAGGTTTTTATCAATCTAGCTTCCATACCGCTTTATATAGTATACCGAGAGAAAATCCATCCCTTCTTCCTTCTAACGTTTCAGTACGCCAACTAAAAGAAAATGAATTTCATATTTTTGCAGATATATATGTACGTGGTTTTAACATGCCATCCTTTACAAAAGATGGTGTGCGCCAAAATAACGAAATTCTTTATAATAAACCAGGATGGCATTTTTTCATAGCCGAAGTTCAAAATACTCCTGCAGGCATTGGTGTTCTGTACATAAATAATGGGATTGCTTCATTAGCTGCTTCTGCTACTTTGCCAGAATTTCAGCGTAAAGGCTGTCATACTGCCTTAATTCAAAAACGAATTGAGACAGCTATTGAATCCAATTGTCATTTAATAGTCGGACAAGCAAAATTCGGTAGCAGCAGTCAAAATAATATGGAACGTGCCCATATGAAAATTGCTTATACAAAATCAATATGGACTGCAAAAGACATGTAATTAACATTCCTTCTCCTTCCATTACAATCTTATACATTCCATGACAATTCCTTTTCTATACCATTAATCATTTGAATATTCAAACTGTATTTGTTAAGCTATTACTAGATACATCATTCAACTTGCAATATGAAAAGAGAACTCTAATCAAACTACAAGGAGGAGAAATGTATGACTAAACATGATCATGGTTTAAAAGAAAAAGTAGAAGGTGCTATTGATAAAGTAAAAGGCGAAGTAAAAGAAGTTGTCGGGAAAGTAACTGACAATAAAAAATTACAAGCTGAAGGAAAATGGGATAAAGTAAAAGGCACTGCTAAAGATACGGTTGGCAATGTGAAAGAAAAAGTACATGAATATAAAGAGCATAAAAATGAGAAATAAAAAAGAGCCCAATGGCTCTTTTTTATTTCCCTTCATTCTTCTCTAACACATACAAATCTTCTTCAATATTAGATAATTTCTCTGTTACAAGCTTTCTAGCATCTCCAATTGCTTGATTGTATGCAAATGGTCCTACTAATTTAATCATTTCTTCTATTAAACGCTCTGCTTGGAAGCGTCCAATTTCATCTAAATCTTCTTCAACGAAAAATTGCTGAATTTGTGCTACTAGCTCTTCTTTTTTATCATTTGGTATTTTTATATTCATCATCATTTGTTACTCCTCTATATTTATGATAGTACGTTTCTTAACTCTACCATAGAAAAACGCTTTCCAGGACAAGTTTTTGTAACTCCTTCTAGCTCTCTATGACCGAGTACATTCTCTTTCTCTATAGCAAACTGCTTCATAAATATTTTACATAAAGAATATACTGCATTCATTTGTGCAGGGGTTGGATCATATTTATCAAAATTACCTGTCATACATATTCCAATTGTATCCCTATTATTATCTTTCGCATGTGCTCCAATATGTAAACCTCGTCCTTCAACTATGGTTCCATCTTCTTCAATAAAATAATTGTAACCAATCCCGCTCCATCCTCTTACTTTTTGATGAAACTCATGTGTTTGATATACATCCCATCCATCTTCGGATGTATGGTGGATAATCAGTTTATTCACTTTTTCTAAAGGAACTAATTCATCTTGAAAGGTTAAATTAACACATTTAATTTCCATTTGAACATCCTCCCTTAAAAATCAATCATCATCATTGTTTTATCATCTGGTCTTATTCTCTTTTCTCCTTCTAGTTTTTCGATAATTGCTACATATTCACTTATACTATTCTTTCTTATATATGCAACAGCTTGTTCGAGCGACCAATCTGGGTGGAATAATCCGTCTGAACAAATAAAAATGCCGCTCACTTCATCTATATGTAATTCACCATGCTGTAAATAATGTATCGCTTCTTTCATTCCGTTTGCAACGGAATACCCGCCCTGCATATTTGCAAGATAACGATTATATTTTAACTGTTCTCGCACATCTTGAAAAACATGTTCTTCTAGTACAGATAACCCTTGTTTACGATCTTCTTCTCTCTTCTTTTTTGCTCGTTTGCTAATTCCTTCAACTGTGTCTTTCGTTAATACTTGTATTGTTCCATTTCGAAGTATTGCGACAATCATACAGTCCCCTAACTGTGCGTATTCAATTTTCTCTCCACCTATTTGAACTGCCGCAATACATGTGCACCACAAATGCTCTTTTTTTCTCGTATCTACCCTATATTCTAACATTTTTCTTTGCAATGCTTCATTTGCTTTTGCAACTGCAACTGGTAAACTATGATTTTCACGTAATGAAGCAAAATAACTTGCAAATAAATGCGAAGCGATGTATGCTCCATTATGTCCCTGTTCATCACGAAACGGGACGAGAGGTGTTGCACCGTCACATACACCATACATCTTATTTTCTTCATTACAAAAATAAGAATCCTCACATTCTTGCTTCAACGGGCTTTTCTGTTGATATGTTTTTATCTTCACAACTGTATCCCCTTTCAAATGATAAAATACTCAAATTCTTTTGATTAATCAAATTTACCGAAATAAACTGTTTTTACCCAAAACTTTCAATATCATATATAATCTTGAAATAATATGAATTTTTTAGTGAAGGACGGGAAAGAGATGGTCAGATTTCTTGGTGTTATTATTGGTTCTATTATTATTGCGATTGCCTTTAATCTTTTCCTTATCCCCCACAAAATTTTAAGTAGTGGAATTGGCGGAATTGCTATTATTTTAGGGATTGTAACTCCTGTAAACACAGGTATTATTAACTTTGTATTAAACTTACCTATCCTTATTTTAGGATACATAGGCCTTGGAAAAAAAGTAATTTTTAACACGATTGTCTCTGTTATTGTATTATCTGTTGCATTATACTACGTTCCAGTAAAAGTCGTAGCAACAGATCCACTTTTATCTTCCATCTTTGGTGGTGTCATTGCCGGAGCTGGTATCGGTCTTGTTTTTAACTGTAATGGATCAACTGGTGGATTTGATATTATCGGTATGTTGTTGTCTCGCAAAAGAGACATTAAACTTGGTGGATTCCTTATTATTTTAAATGCAGTCGTTGTTATTATTGCAGGATTCTTCTTCACTTGGGATGTTGCCCTTACAAGCTTACTTTCCATTTATGTAACTGGTAAAGTTATCGATGCTATTCATACGAAACATCGAAAGGTTACACTTATGATTGTAACAAATGAAGCGGAAAAAATGAAAAAACAACTTCTTTCAACTGTTGTACGTGGCATTACATTACTTGATGGCGAAGGTGCTTATTCTAGCGAAAAGAAACGTGTACTTATGACCGTTGTTTCTCGAGAAGAATTAGCAAGTATGAAATTAACAATTTCTGAAATTGACCCTCATGCATTCGTTAACATTACCGAAACGGTTGAAGTATTAGGATTGTTTAGAAAAGTTTAAAAAACTAGGTGGATTTCCACCTAGTTTTTTATTTTCCATAAATTCAATTCGATTTCCGAACGGATCTGATACGTAAAATCTAATTACATCTGGACGTGCATGGTCATCTATTACTTCCATACCTTGCTTTATTAACTCTTGTTTAAATTCATCAATTTTTAAAACATAAAAAGCTGGATGCGCCTTTTTTGTTGGATTGAAGTTTTGCTCAACTCCGATATGAATCTCTTGATTTCCACACTTAAACCAACATCCACCACGTTTCTTTAATTCCTCTGGCTTCGGAATTTCCTCCATACCTATTTTTTCACCATAAAATTCTCGTGCTTCTTCTTCACACCTGCTAAACACCCTACAGGCGCAGCTACTTGTACATGATCGATCCCTTGAATATAATTTTTCATTTTCTCTCCCCCTCCTCTATCCTAATATTATAAGGAAAACCTACTCCTGTAACTTACAGAAGGTTTATAAAACAATATAAGCTCCCCTTATTACTACCCTACATTCACTTTGCGAAAAATAAAGAAAACAAAATTTATTCTATAACTTCCATTTTTTATAGAAATACACATTACATCTATATTATAGTTATGAATAGACAAATCTTTTTAGATGCTATTTGTACGGAGGAACTATTATGAGTCGTAAAAAATATTCATCAACTCAAAGAAAACGTCATCCGAACATTTCTAGACGTTTACGCAACCATATACAAGATTGTTCATTAACAGAAATGTACGCATCTCTGTTCGAACACAACCCTGATGGTATTATTTCATTAAATTTAGAGGGAATTATTATACACACTAATCCTTCTGCCGAAAGAATACTAGGTTACACTTCTTCAGAGTTAGAGCGGAAAAGCATTACCTCGATTTTAGAAGCTCATATTTCTGAGCAAGTATTACAAAATATAAAGAATACGGAAGCGGATAATCAACAAGAGTATATTTTATCTATTTATCATAAAGATGGATTCTTATTAGATGTCGTGACAAAACTAGTTCCTATTTTTGTCCAAAATCGTCTAACTGGCGTATATGCCATTATGAAGCCTCTTGAAAAATCAGAAAGAATTGAGAAAAAGCTTAAAGAAAGTGAGAAGAGGTTACGTACATTAGTAAACTCCATGCCTGCGTTTGTTATATTTAAAGATCATGAAGGGCGCTGGCTTGAGGCAAATGACTACGCACTTTCTTGCTTCAATTTCCATCATGTACCTTACCACGGAAAAAAAGATAGTGAACTCATTCAATATAATGAAGCGTACCGAGAAGCTTTTTTACATTGTGAAGAAGTCGATGAATTAGCATGGCAACAAAGACAAATTCTTCATGGTGAAGAATTTATTATTCATAGAGATGATTTCGACCTAATCTTAAGTATATCGAAAGTTCCTCTCTATCACCCTGACGGCTCCCGTAAAGGTCTTATCGTAATGGGAAGAGATATTACTGAGCTAAAGGAAACGGAAAAGTTATTACGAAAATCTGAAAAGCTCGCAGTAGTCGGACAACTGACAGCTGGAATCGCTCATGAAATTCGAAATCCACTCACTTCTCTAAAAGGTTTTCTAACATTGCTACTCCCTGAAATAAATGAGGAGCAGAAGTGGTATATCGATGTTATGTTAAGTGAAATTTCACAGATGGAATCTATCACGAGTCAATTTATGGCGATGTCTAAACCACAAGTATTAGCAATCCAAACTTGTAACATACAAACTTTAATTGAAGAGGTAGTTACATTTATTTTACCAACCGCAATTATGCATAGCGTTCATATCATTATGGATCATTTTGATTACGTATATGACATTCAATGTGACGGTAACCAATTAAAACAAGTTTTTATAAATATATTAAAAAATGCGATTGAAGCAATGCCAAATGGCGGAAATATTTTCATCCAAACAAAACCATTAGAGGGGAATTTCATCTTAATACGGATTATCGATGAAGGTTGCGGTATCCCAGAAGATCGTATCTCCCGTTTAGGCGAACCGTTTTATAGTTTAAAAGAAAAAGGCACAGGGCTAGGATTAATGATGTGTTACAAAATAATTGAAGAACATCATGGTAAATTACACATTTCAAGTGAATTAAATAAAGGTACGGTCGTCGATATTCACCTACCACTTTCTTCACCCCACCTTGCAATCCAGTCTTAAATAATAAAAGAAGCATCTGCTAACGATTAGCAGATGCTTCTTTTATTATTTATACTTATAGAACTGTTTTTCCATACCATTCTTTTGCTTTTTCTACTTCACCCATCGTTAATTGATGTCCTCTATTTTCCCAATGCATTGTTACATTAGCGTTTGCATTTTCTAATAGTAGCTTCAATTCCTCTGACTCAGAAGATGAACAAATTGGATCATTTGTTCCAGCAGCAATAAACACGGATTTCCCAGCTAAATTAGGCAATTGTGTTCCTCTTCTAGGCACCATTGGGTGATGAAGCACAGCACCTTTTAACGCATTTTCGTAATGGAATAATAAGCTTGCCGCAATGTTTGCTCCATTTGAATACCCGATAGCTACAATGTTATTTCTATCAAATTCATATGCTTTTGCAGCTTCATCTAAAAAATCATTTAATTCCTTCGTACGGAAAATCAAATCTTCTTCATCAAAAATGCCTTCTGCCAATCTACGGAAGAAACGTGGCATGCCATTTTCTAATACATTTCCTCTAACACTTAATACAGATGCTTCCGGATCAACTATTTCTGCAAGTGGTAATAAATCTAATTCGTTTCCTCCTGTACCATGAAGTAATAACAACACTGGTTTTGACGTATCTTTTCCTTTTTGAAAAACATGTTTCATCATAATTCTTTTCCCCTTTCAATCACTTTAATCTAAATGTCTCACTTCAAACGGCAAAAGCGTTTGTTCAATCTGTTTTCTATGCTGTTCATATTGTTCCGGTAATTTTAATTCCTCACCCATCGTCTCCAACGATTCATCATGAGCGAAACCAGGAGGATCTGTTGCAATTTCAAATAAAATTTCACCGTGTTCTCTAAAATAAATTGCGTTAAAATAATTACGATCTTGTACAGGAGTTACGTGGTATCCAAAACGGGACACATGCTCTTTCCAGTCTAACTGATCAGCATCGTCACTCGCTCTCCAAGCAATATGATGCACTGTACCAACGCCCATTTGGCCACGACCGATTGTTGATAACCTCAAGTCGATAATATTTCCAATCTTAGCAGAAGAACGGAATCGAACGAATTCACCTTCTTCTCCAATTTTCTCAAGACCCATAATATGTTCTAACAGTTCAGCAGTTTTTTGAGGCTGTGCCGATAATAGAACCGCACCACCAAATCCTTTAATTGCTACTTCTGGCGTAACTTCTCCAAAAGTCCAATTATTTGATTCACCCTCTTCTCTTTCTACTAATTCTATATGCAAACCATGCGGATCATCAAATTCTAAATACTGCTCTCCAAATCGAGTCATTTTTGTATACGAAACATCGAATTTTTCTAATCGATTTTCCCAAAACTCCATTGCACCTTTTGGTACAACATAAGAAGTGATACCTACTTGACCGTCACCAATAACTCCTTGACGAGCACCTGCCCATGGGAAAAACGTAATAATTGTTCCAGGCTTTCCTCCTTCATTACCAAAATAAAGATGGTACGTACCCGGATCATCAAAATTTACTGTTTGTTTCACTAAACGTAAACCTAATACACCAGCATAAAAATCTACATTTTCTTGTGGATGTCCTACAATTGCTGTAATGTGATGTATCCCCATTGTTTTCTTTTCCATTTCGTCCACTCCTTTTTAATTCATTATAAAAATTGCTTTACATTAAAATTCATTATTCATTTTGTCCATACTAGAAAGTAAAATCCGTCATGATAATTTTATCTCGAATTCGAGATATTAATTGTAAAATTACACATTAACGTTTAACTTATCGAAATTATCTCGATTTCAAGATAGTTTCCAAAAAACATTTACTCACTTTAATACCATAATCAGTGGGGGTTTTACTGCCCATTAAAGTGGGATAAAACGTGATTTAGAATATCATTTACCTCAAACTTAACACTTATTATAAGTTACTTACTTTTCTTTGTCAACAAGTTACTTATTTCATTTAAAATGAAAAGGGAGTAAACGCTATTCACCGTTTACTCCCTTTTCAAATCATTTCGTTTCTTCTTCCAGCACTGCTTCCATCTCATTAAATTCACGATGAATTGCTTTAACTGGTTCTTTCGTTACTAAACTTACAACAATCACAGCTAATAAGCTACAGAAGAATCCAGGTACCATTTCATACATAGTCGCTTTTAAACTTGGAATTTGTACCCAAGTAATTACAACTACTGCACCAACAATCATCCCAGCAAGAACGCCCCATTTGTTCGTTCTTTTCCAATATAAACTTAATAAAATGGCAGGTCCGAATGCTGAACCAAATCCTGCCCAAGCATAACCGACGAGTGTTAAAATTGTATCACTTGGATGATACGCTAAAACAACTGCGATCATAGCTACTACTAAAACTGACAGTCTACCGATAAATACAAGTTCTTTATCACTTGCATTACGACGGAAAAATGTTTTATAGAAATCTTCCGTTACTGCACTTGAAATAACAAGTAATTGCGAGGAAATACTACTCATTATAGAAGCTAATATAGCTGACAATAAAAACCCGGTAATGTACGGATGGAATAAAATGTTTGAGAATGTTACAAAGACCATTTCTGGGTCTTGTAATGTCCCATTATTTTTAGCATAGTAGGCGATACCAACCAAGCCAGTAAGCATTGCACCTATAATGGAAATCGCCATCCAACCGATACCGATTCTACGAGAAGTTTTCAAATCTTTAATAGAGGTAATTGCCATAAAGCGGACAATAATATGTGGTTGACCAAAATACCCAAGACCCCATGCTAAAAAGGAAATAATACCAAGAATTGTGGTCCCTTTAAACATATCTAAATGCGATGCATCAACTTGCTTAATCGTATTGTATGTCTCTGTTACACCACCGACATCTGTAAAAGCAACAATTGGTACTAATACGAGAGCAATAAACATAATACACCCTTGCACAAAGTCGGTCCAACTTACTGCTAAAAAACCACCGAATAGTGTATAAGCAACTACGACACCGACAGTTACAAATAAACCAATTTTATAATCAAGGTTGAAAGAATTTTCAAACAAACGTCCACCTGATACTAAACCAGCCGACGCATAAAATGTGAAAAATACTAAAATAACGATAGCGGAGACAAAACGAAGTATTTTCGTACGATCTTTAAATCGATTCTCTAAAAAGTCTGGAATCGTAATTGAATCATTAGCCACTTCTGTATACGTTCGCAAACGCGGGGCAAGAATTAAATAGTTTGCATAAGCACCTATTAATAAACCTATCGCAATCCACACACTTGATAACCCTGTCGCATACATCGCACCAGGTAATCCCATTAGCATCCAACCACTCATGTCAGAAGCACCAGCTGATAAAGCTGTAACTGCTGGACCGAGTCCCCTTCCGCCTAACATATAATCTGATAAATCGGATGTCTTCTTATAAGACCAATAACCGATATACAACATACCTGCCATATAAATAGCAAGCGAAACCATAATCTCAATCTTCACCAAATCTCTCCCTTAGTTACATAAGCCATTCAAAATTTCGAAAAATGACTTTTTCTATTTTCTTGTTTTCGCTTATGGTTCCCTACCTTAACAAACATTTTTTGTTCTTTCAAGTGAACAGGTGTTTTTTACTACATATGAAAACCTTCATAAACGCCTTTATCCCAGTGGATTACCCGGGTTTCAAAAGAAATTAAAGTAAAAATATTCAGAAAATAACACGGTGTGTTTTTTCACATCTTATTTTCATTTTTCATCCGAAAAATTTTAAAAGAAAAAAGCCATACGAATGTATGACTTTCAGCTTATTGGCATCGCAAATCTCTCTTTCTCTACATATACTTTCCGGAATTTCATATAGCACCCAATACGCCAAGGTACTATATAACAAACCGCAAGGGTGTAGAAAAGAATGCCAATTGACTTTGGATCTAAACCTTGTAAATGTCTTCTAAAATAAGCACGTAAAAGAACGATAACTAAAAATGTAGCAATAAAAGCAATACTTTTTTTTGCATAAATTTGACCATCTTCTCTGATTTCATATCCACTTAAAATAATAAGTGGAATTGATAATAACAGTCCAATCCCAGCAACTATCCCAATTTTCCAACCAGCAAGTTGGATTGGTGCTGCATATAAAGAAAAACCTGGAAATAAAAAGAATAATGGCAATAATAGTCGTCTTCCTTTATTTTTAATTGGTCGATTCATAGAACGCATACGTCTAAATATAACGAGCCCTATAACGAGTAAAAAAATTGTAATACTGTACGAACCTTGCTGCAAGTGAATCTCTCCCTAAAAATATTTATTTTTAAAAGCCTTTCCATTATACTCTTAATATTTTCTAAAGAATATGATTATTCCTCCTGAAAATCTTACATTTCAAATATACTTTTAAGTTCGATTTACTATAGGAAACAAATCTGAAAGAGAAACTACCCGCCCCATCTCATCCTTGAACACAATATGCTCTCTCGTTAAATGACGTGGACTCTTTACTCCCGCTGCTGCTGCAAGTGAGAACAAACTATATCTCATACTTATTATATAATTCATGACTCGCCACTTCTTCTCATACGGATCTAGTGCTTTTTGATAGTGCGGATTCGTCGTGGCAACACCAGATGGACATTGGCCAGAATTACATTGCAGCGCCATAATACAACCGCTTGCCATCATAAAACCACGTGCCGAGTTTACAGCATCTGCACCAATCGCTAAAGCAATTGCCACTTTATCTGGTGTAATTAATTTCCCCGAGGCAAACACTTTGAATTTATCACGAACACCATAATGATTCGCTGTATCAATACATGTCAGTAACGCTGGAATAAGCGGCATCCCCATACTATCTGCCATCGATTTATATGTTGCTCCTGATCCACCTTCTGAACCGTCAATTGTAATAAAATCCGGATAGATATTTAACTCTTTCATCGTTTTAAATAAATCTTCCAACGGCTCCTGCTGTCCAATTACAATTTTCATACCGATTGGTTTCCCGCCCGTTTCTTGCAAACGCTGAATAAAATAAAGTGTATCTGCTGCATTGTTCAAAAATGAAAATCGATTCGGAGAATTAATCGTCTCTCCTACTCGTACATTCCGAACAGAAGCAATTTTCTCATTTACTTTTTGCCCCTCTAAATGACCACCACGTATTTTCGCACCTTGCCCAAATTTCAATTCAAATGCTTTAATATTACTTTCTTTCACTTTCTCCATAAATTTCTCCATTGAAAAATTCCCGTCCTCATCACGGTATCCAAATAGCCCTGGACCAATTTGCGCCACGATATTCGCCCCTGTATGTAAATGTTCTGGAATAACGCCACCTTCACCAGTATTAATCCACGATCCGCCTGCCATTTTCGCTCCAAAGCCGCTCGCTAAAATATAATTTTCACCAATCGCACCGTAAGAAGTTGCTGATGCCCCAAACATGCCATACAGTTTCCATGGATATTTACGATTTTCGCCGACGATAATTGCATCGTCTTCTTCGTATAACCAAAGATTCGTTGTATCCGCTGTCAATTTTTCTCTCCGTGAAAATAATCCTTCTTTATGAATCACATACTTTTTCCCTTCACGTTCTTGCGTTACGTTCACACTTAATTCTTCTGTTAATACCGGAAACAACGTATTAGCAATATAATAACCAGATGCTTCAAAATCTCGTTTCGACCCAAAACCAAGTATTTCAGAGCGATACTTCGCTAAAAACATAACACTTTGAAAATCGTAACGTGAAAAAGGTTTTCCATCTGTATCGTGATCAAACCAATATTGTCGGAATTCCGGCCCTATCTTTTCCAGTAAGTAACGCATTCTTCCTAAGTATGGATGTAATTTTAAAATAGAATGATGCGTCCGTTTTTTTATAAAAAATGTGATAATAAAAAAGACGATTAAAATCAACATTAATAATAGTAATATACTAATAATAACGAGTAGCGTTTCACTCATCTCGCTTCCCCCTATGAAATTCCATAATAAAAGGAGAACACTCCATGTGTTCTCCTTTTATCTTTATTCAAATTAATGTAGCAAGATGCTCTTTCGCGTCATATTCAACTAAACTTTCAGCATGTTTAATTCGATGAACAAAATTTGGATTAGCAATTAACGGTCTTCCGAATGCAGCTATGTCAATTGTTCCTTCTTGCAGTGCTTCTTCTGCCTCTTTCGGATTTAAATTACCAACCCCAACAATCGTACCATCCCAATATTTTCTTACTAATTGATGAAAATTCTTTCCGTCAGCAATCACTTGCGTATAATTCATCGTTGAAGGGTGAATCATCGTTAATCCAACTTCTTTAAACATATTTACGAATGTTTCAATCGCCAGCTCAGGGTTTTCCCACATATAAGTAGGATTATCCCCTTTAAAAGCAGAGAAACGAAGAAGTGTTTTATCAGCTCCAACTGCTTCTATTACAGCCTCTGTTACTTCTTTCATAAACGTTAACCTTTGCTTTAAGTCACCGCCATATTTATCAGTACGCTTATTAGCAAACTCATAAGTAAATTGATCAATTAAATATCCGTGTGCACCGTGAATTTCTACCCCATCAAATCCAGCTTCGATCGCGTTTTTCGCAGCTTGTGCGTATTGACTGATAACTTCTTGTATTTCTTCTAACGTCATTGCTTCTGGTGTATCAAATGGTTTACGAAAACGCGGAACATTCCCTTCTGCAGCGATTGCAGAAGGCGCTTGCGGCATTTGCCCACCAATTATTTCGTGATGACTCATACGTCCAACATGCCATATTTGAGCAATAATCGTTCCGCCTTCTTTATGTACTGCCTCTGTAACAGGTTTCCAAGAATCGATTTGTTCTTGCGTATAAATCCCTGGTACTCCTGGATTCCCTTTCGCTCTCGGACTAATGACAATTCCTTCTGTAATAATTAATCCAACTCCGTCAGCAGCACGTTTTCTGTAGTATTCCGCTACATCAGCACCAACTACTCCAGTTTCATTATCTGCAAAGCATCTTGTCATTGGTGCCATTGCTATGCGATTACGAAGAGACCAAGCTCCGACTTGAATCTGATCAAACAACTTCGTTTCTTCAATATTTTCAAAAGATCCCCAAGCGTTTACATTTGTTCCTTCATAAATACTTGCCGCTTTCTTGTTCGAACTTGTCATGTTTTTTCCCCCTAAAAAAATTCTTACTACAATCGCATCATACTTACTTTTAGATAGTAACGTCAATTTATACGCTCTTACCTAGTAATATTCGTATATAGAAAAACCTCTCTAATAAAATAGAGAGGTTTCTCCTTATATACGAATCTCTTTCCTGATCGTCTCCCTCGCCAAAAGAAAACTCATAATCACTTGCGCAGCTACTCGGCTCGTCATATCTCTGAAATCAAGAGTTGGATCAATTTCTACAATATCCATCCCTTGAACGAGAGGTTCTTTGCCAAGAAATTCAATCGCATCCAGTAAAGTCGCGCTATCCATTCCCCCAGGACCAATCGCTGGACAACCTGGCGCAAATGCTTGATCTAGTACATCCATATCAAGAGAAATATAAATAGAAGTCACGCCTTGCTTTCTTAATACTTCGATACTTTCCGTCATAATATCTTTTATTTCTCGCTCTCGTACATCTTTCATTGTATACACTGTCACGCCATGTTCTTTTGCATATTCATGGTACGCTCGTGCATTTGAAAAATTACGAATACCGATTTGAACGAGTTGTTTTCCTGTAATAACACCATTTTCTAGTAAACTACGGAACGGTGTACCATTTGACGGACCACCATCTTCTAAGTTGCGCAAATCATGATGGGCATCAAATTGAATAATACCGACCTTCCCTTTACTATTTGCAAATCCTGTTATACTCGGAAAACTAATCGAATGATCCCCACCAAGAACGATTGGTATCATGTTCGGATTTACTTTCGTTACATGACCAACTGTTTTCGCAATTCGGTTATGACTTTCTTTTATATCCGTCACATGCATCGTAATATCTCCGCAATCATATAAGACACTTTCTTTCATATCATGTTCTTCTGTAATTGCGTACGTGCTATATGCATCTAACATCGCACGAATTGTTTTTGGAGCAAAACTTGCTCCTGAATGACTAATAGATGGTTTAGAAAGGGGTGCTCCAATTAAGGCCGCACCGAATATTTCCACGCCTTCCTCCCAATCTTTAATCATTTCACTCCATTTTGTCACTTCACGATCGATAAACTTGGCATTTTTCTTTAAATAGTGGCCGTGCTCCATGATTGTTCACCTCTTGTATATGCGATATTACCATTCTTCCATACTGTATTTACATGACTTACGCCGTAATGATACGGTACGTAAGCATAATTGTAAGCATCCCATAGCACTAGATCTGCCTTGCGACCTACTCTAATTTTCCCAGCTACATCGCCACGATTAATTGCGTAAGAAGAGTTAACTGTTACCGCATTCCAAACTTCTTCTGGTGTCATTTTCAACTTCAGCATTGCGATGCTCATAATAAGCTGAATGTTTTCCGTTGGACAGCTGCCCGGGTTAAAGTCTGTAGCTAACGCAACTGCAACACCTTCATCAATCATTTTTCGGCCGCGTGCAAAGCTTTCTTTATTTAAATAGAAAGTTGTTCCTGGTAATAAAGTCGCTACTGTATTAGAGTTTGCAAGCATTTCAATTCCTTTATCAGAAGCACCAACTAAATGGTCCGCTGATGCTGCACCAATTTCAGCCGCTGCTTCCGCACCACCAAGAGGGTCAATTTCATCCGCATGAATTTTCACATCAAATCCAAGCTCTTTCGCTTTTAATAAAAACTCTTTTGACTCTTCAACAGAGAACACACCTGTTTCACAGAAAATATCAACGAATTCCGCTAATTGCTTCTCTTTCATTTCTGGTAATAAATCTAACATCCATTGTAAAAATTCTTTCGATCTACCTTTATACTCTTTTGGAACTGCATGAGCACCTAAAAATGTGGAAACTAAATCAATTGGATGCTCTTTTTGTAATTGTGCCGTTGCCTCTAATTGCTTCCATTCCGTCTCATCATCTAATCCGTAACCACTCTTCGCTTCTACAGTTGTAACTCCGAAAGATAGCATACGGTCTAAATGGAATTTCGCCTTTTGAACAAGCTCTTCTTTCGACGATTGTTTCGTTGCATTTACAGTTGAAAGAATACCTCCGCCTTGTTCTAAAATTTCTAAGTATGGAACTCCTTGTAATTTTAGCGCGATTTCATTTTCACGAGATCCACCAAATACAAGGTGGGTATGCGGATCAACAAGACCAGGAGAAACCATTTTCCCGCCACAATCAATAACTTCTTTCGCCTGAAGTCCTTTTGCTTCTTCTGCTGTTCCAACGAAAGTGATTACACCATTTTCAATTCCAACCGCACCGTTTCCGATAACAGGAAGCGTGTTCATCGCTTCCCGTCTTAACAAGCCATCTTCTTGATCCATTGTTAGTAATTGACCGATATTTATTAGTAAAGTGTCCAGCATGTTTTTCTCCTCCTTATTTCATCATTGGAATGTTAACGCCTTTTTCTTTCGCAGTTTCCACAGCTAAGTCATACCCTGCATCCACGTGACGAACAACACCCATACCAGGGTCAGAAGTTAATACGCGCTCAATACGTTTTGCTGCTGCTTCCGTTCCATCTGCAACGATAACCATTCCAGCGTGAAGTGAATAACCCATACCAACGCCGCCACCGTGGTGAACAGATACCCAGCTTGCACCGTTTACACTGTTAATTAATGCATTCAAAATTGGCCAGTCAGCTACTGCATCACTACCATCTTTCATCGCTTCTGTTTCACGGTTTGGAGATGCTACTGATCCGCAATCTAAATGGTCACGACCGATAACGATTGGTGCTGATAATTCACCATTTGCAACCATTTCATTAATGATGCGACCAAATTTCGCGCGCTCGCCGTAACCAAGCCAACAAATACGTGACGGAAGACCTTGGAACTCAACTTGCTGACGAGCCATACGGATCCAGTTACATAAATGCTCATTATCAGCAAACTCACGTAAAATTACTTCGTCTGTTTTATAAATATCTTCTGGGTCACCAGAAAGTGCTACCCAGCGGAATGGTCCTTTTCCTTCGCAGAATAATGGACGGATAAATGCTGGAACGAATCCTGGGAAATCGAATGCATTTTTCAAACCTTCATCAAAAGCAACTTGGCGAATGTTATTTCCGTAATCAAATGTAATTGCGCCTTTTGCTTGCATAGCAAGCATGGCTTCTACATGTTTTGTCATGCTTTCTTTTGATAATTGTACGTAGCGCTCCGGATCTTCTTCACGAAGTTTTGCTGCTTCTTCTAACGTGTAACCTACTGGAATATAACCGTTTAATGGATCATGAGCAGATGTTTGATCAGTAACTAAATCTGGCGTAATATTACGCTTCACTAGCTCTGGTAAAATCTCTGCCGCATTTCCTAATAAACCAATTGAAATCGGTTCTTTCTTCTCTTTATACTCGTTCGCAACCGTTAATGCTTCTTCTAATGATTCTGTATACATATCACAGTATCTCTTTTCAATACGACGATCGATACTGCGCTTATCAACATCAATAGCGATAACAACACCGCCATTCATCGTTACAGCAAGAGGTTGTGCACCGCCCATACCACCTAAACCAGCAGTAAGTGTTAATGTACCTTTTAATGAACCACCGAAATGTTGACGTGCCGCTTCACCAAACGTTTCATATGTTCCTTGTAAAATACCTTGTGTTCCAATGTAAATCCAGCTACCTGCTGTCATTTGTCCATACATCATAAGACCTTTTTTCTCTAGTTCACGGAAGTGATTCCAGTTCGCCCACTTCGGTACTAAGTTTGAGTTCGCTAAAAGAACGCGAGGTGCATCTTCATGTGATTTAAAGATTGCAACTGGTTTTCCTGATTGAACAAGTAATGTTTCATCGCTTTCTAACGTTTTTAATGAATCTACAATTGCATTGTAGCTTTCCCAGTTACGAGCTGCACGGCCGATTCCACCATATACAACTAATTCTTCTGGCTTTTCAGCAACTTCCGGATCTAAATTGTTCATTAACATACGAAGTGCAGCTTCTTGCACCCACCCTTTCGTTTGTAACTCCGTACCTCTTGGCGCGCGAATTGTTTGTTTAACTTTTTCCATTTCAATCTCTCCCTTTTCTCATTTTATAGTGCTGCGTTTACATCTAATCTTTCTTTGATCGAATAATTCGTTTTTAACCAATGCGCAATATTTTCAATATCCGTTGAGAATATACGGTCATTTGTAATAGAAGGCACTTGCTGACGACCTTGATGATAGAAACTTTTCGTCACTGTACTCATGTTTTCAATACCGCGATATTCTGCAGCTTGCATCGCACAAATCATCTCAATTGAAAGAACACGTCTTACGTTTTGAATAATTTGATGTGCATGGCGTGAAGCGATTGTTCCCATACTTACGTGATCTTCTTGGTTAGCTGATGACGGGATTGAATCAACACTCGCCGGATGTGCTAACGTTTTATTTTCAGAAACTAGTGACGCTGCAGCATATTGCATAATCATTGCACCAGACTGAAGTCCTGGTTCTGGACTTAAAAATGGTGGTAAATCGTTTAATTGCGGATTCACTAAACGCTCAATACGACGCTCTGAAATATTTGCAAGTTCTGCCATTCCTACTTTTAAGAAGTCCATCGCAAATGCAATTGGTTGACCGTGGAAATTACCACCTGAAATTACTTTTTCCCCGCCATCAAAGATTAGCGGATTATCCGTTGCTGCATTCATTTCAATTTCTAATTTTTCTTTCACATAATTTAAAACTTGCCAAGAAGCACCGTGTACTTGCGGAATACAGCGAAGTGAATATGCATCCTGCACACGTAGTTCTCCTTGTTTTGTTGTTAATTTACTATCATGAAGGATGTCACGAATTCTGCTCGCTACTTCCACTTGCTCTTTATAACCACGTGCTTTATGAACATTTTCATCAAATGCATCAATAATGCCTTGTAAACCTTCAATTGTCATAGATGCAATTAATTCAGCTTGATAAGCCGTTGCTTCTGCTTCTATATAAGAAAGAACTCCTTGCGCTGTCATCGCCTGCGTACCATTAATTAACGCTAGACCTTCTTTCGCTTCAAGTTCAATTGGCTCAAGACCTTCTTCTGTAAGAGCGACCATTGCATGAACGCGTTTTCCTTTATAGAACACTTCACCTTCGCCTAATAATACGAGCGCAAGATGAGATAAAGGTGCTAAATCGCCACTCGCACCAAGTGAGCCTTGTTGTGGAACAACTGGGTGAATTTTACGATTTACAAACTCAAGAAGCATATTTACAACGAGCGGTCTAACACCAGATACTCCTTTAAGCATCGTGTTTGCTCGTAAAATTAACATACCGCGTGATACTTCTTCAGGGAATGGCTCGCCTATCCCACATGCATGTGACTGAATTAAATTATGTTGAAGTGCCTTTACATCATCTTTTTGAATTAGCACATCACTAAACTTTCCAAATCCAGTTGTAATACCGTAAACGACTTTTCCGTCCTCTACAATTTTCTCAACTACTTCGCGGCACTCCGCCACCTTTTGCATACTAGTTGGACAAGCTGTTACACCTTCTCCTTCAAGTAACAACCTCTTCATTTCTTCAATTGTCAATGTGTGTCCTGTTAACGTAATCATTGTTTTTCCTCCTTAAAAAGGCAAAAGGGGACCTTATCTTTTTAAGACAGACTTCTGTCCTAAAAAAGTAAGGCCCCCTTCTAACTAATAGACTATGGGCAAATCATATGTGATTAATTCCTAAACCAATCGCCTCATGCTCAGATCCTTTTACAGGTGCACCAATCGTTCCATATAATGCAACAGCAACCCATTCGCCCTCTTTTTTTCCGTCGTATGGTGTACCGCGCACAATCGCAAAGCGAAGTCCTACTGTACGAAGAACGTCTGCTAACTGAATTTGACCTCTCGTCACTCCGTACAAAGCTTCCATAATTGCGTGATAAAGTGCATGTGTTTCTCTGTAAACGTCTGTTTCAATAACTTGGTTGCTCTTAGCCGCTGTTTCCATTGCTGCAACAACCTTTTGCGAATTCATCGAACCCACTTTCCCCGTACAATACTTCCAACCTTTTGGGATAGATAATACAGGGCTTTCATTCTCATCCGCAAGTGCCAACAGCATGGCCATACGACCAATTCGATGTGTTCCTTGAAGAAGCATGTGACTCTCTCATTTCTTTTAATTATTTGAATATTTCTTAATTTAAGAATATATGAAAACGGTTAAATCGTCAATAGTTTAAACTCACATTCAAACAATTTTTTCATCTCCTCCATTTGTGTACACAAATGATTTACACAAATTTTTCAGGCGTGTTATAGTCTCACTAACCGATACAAAGGGGAGAGATTTCAGTGACAAAGCGAAAAGATATTCATTTTCGAATTGAAGAAAAATTACTTGAAAGGTTTGAAGCTGCACTCCATTACGAAGGCTTAAAGAAAACCGACGTATTAACGCACGCAATTCAGCAATTTTGCACGAAGGTGGAATGCGAAAAGATGAATGATGTAAAACGCCAATACAACGTAAGCAACCATTTACAAACTCGTATCGATACGCATAAACATTATGAAGAAAAACATGTGAATTTAGATAAAGTCGTCATGGATCATTTACAACTTCAAGGAGACGAGAAAATATTAGAGGTTGGATGCGCTAACGGAAAATTTCTTTCCTTTTTGCAAGCGAATGGCCATAAAGGTCAATTAACAGGTTTTGATCAATCAGAAGCCATGCTCTCTGAAGCCACTAAAACGAATAATTTAATTGAATGGAGACTAGGTGACGCTGAAAAACTTCCTTTTGAAGCCAATTGCTACGACTGGATCGTCGCAAGACATATGTTATATCACATGAAAGATGTTGAAAAAACCATCCAAGGGTTCCATAAAGTAATACGTCCTGGCGGCTCACTTTTAGCTACAACAAATTCTGACGTTACATTACCTCGTATAGTTGAAATGTGTAACCGCATGTTAGACGCATTTGATTTACCGAAAACAACATCTTCAGTCACGCCATTTTGTTTGGAAAATGGTAAAGAGATATTACAGTCTGTTTTTCCAACTGTTGAAGAAGCAGTTATTCATAATGCTCTCGTTTTTCATCATGCTACTCCAATTGTAAACTATATTTCTAGCATGTTTCCGTCGCTAAATATACCTGATAATACACATCTTCACGAGGAAATGAAGGAATGGCTAAAAGAAGAAGTAAAAAATGAATTGTTACTTCATAACGGTATATGGCGCGATCCAAAAACGTTAGCCATTTATCGATGTCAAAAAGAAAAAAGCTAGCCAATGTTGTTTTTCCACTTGCCATCGGTCCTTGGAGTGAAATTACATATACCATTCCTCTCATTCCCTTGCACTTTAGTACATTCATAACATACAGAATTTTTAAAACCATCAACAAAATATATATCATCTTGTTTCTTATTCTTATGTAACTTATAATAAAAAATAGAGATTATGACGGACGCATCAATAATGTAAGCTTGGAAATCCAAGCTTACATTATTTTTTGCTTTCCCTTTTCTAATAAAAAGAGTATACTAGTTTAGAACGTATGTTCTTAATGATTACATACAGTAAGGAGATAAGACAATGGTATACGATACAAAAGCAATTTCTTGGAATGAGTCTTTAAAACAACTTCAACGCCGCTATACAAACAAACAAGTTGACCGAAAAGAATTTGAGGATATTGAACTGATGGAATTCTTCCGCGATAACGACTACATTTCTTTACCTACACATATAAGTGGCCTATCAACAGCACGTTTTACTTCTTACTCTATTTTCACAACTGAAGATAAAGATCGTAAAGTTGGCACATTAATCATTGAATATGTAGAAGATGATAATAATAATTTATGTGTGGAACAACTATACTTTGTTTAAATGATAACGCTTGGTCAAAATGACCAAGCGTTCTTGCTTTCTATGAATCTCACTGTTTATAATATGAATAATAGAAAACCGCAATCATTAAGGGGGGATATATTTGCTCGAAGGATGGTTCAGTTGGTTTATTGTGCTATGGACTGTTATTTTATTAGGGCTTATGTCTATCGGTGGATATTTTATGTTCAGAAAATTCCTGAAACGACTACCAAAAGAAGATGGTATGTCCATTTTAGATTGGGAAGAGCACTATATTAATAAAACTAGGCATTTATGGGATGACGAACAAAAACAATTGTTAGAAGAGCTAGTAAGTCCTGTTCCAGAATTATTTCGCGATGTTGCTAAATCAAAAATTGCTGGCAAAATCGGAGAGCTTGCATTACAAGAAAAAGCCTCTCAAATTACACAAGATTTAATTATTAAAGGGTATATTATCGCTACACCGAAACGTGATCATAAATTTTTAGTAAAAAAACTACAAGAAAAAGAAATTGATTATTCTCATTATGAATCTTTACTGACAAAATCCTCCTCATAAAAGAAAGATTGCTAGCTTATAGCAATCTTTTTTAACTTACAGTTACAGATTTTTCGGCTGTTAATCTAGCTTCTGCCAAATCTATTTGTAATCCAACCGCACTTGTATAAATCGTATCCCCTGTACCTGTAATATTTACTTGTGTAGATGTCGTATTTGGTGCAATAGAACCTGTTGCATTTACATTTGTAATATCAAATTCAGCTCTTGCATTTGCATTTGTAGTTGTTCCTGAAAAATTCCGATCCGCAAAACTACCAATTGTATTTAAATTTCCGTTAATATCATTCACTTGCCCTCTAAAAAAATTCCCTGATGGATTATTCGGTCCCGTTAATGTCACAGAATTCAACTGAAAATTATCACCCGTAAAGTTCGGATCACCATTTACTGCCATTACAAAGGCTCGCGCTGTCACTGTTCCTGTAGCTGGCGTAAAAAATCCTGAAATGGTTTGTGGTGTACCTGATAATAAAAAACCTGGAAATAAGCTTACATTTCTCATTGGATAGGAGGAATCACGATAAACTACAATTAAAGACCATCCAGCACCATAACCAACTGGCTGACGCGTAGGTAATCTCGTTACACTATATCTTCCTGCCGCTCGATTCGGTAAACCTTGCAGTAAAGATGTGACGTCTGCTGCTCGGTTATAAACATTTGCTATAAAAGGGAGATTTGTCCCTTCTGATGACCATGCTGAATTAATTGTCACTTGTGTACTCGTTCCATCAGGCGTAACTAAATTTGGAGGATTCGCATCAACAACAGCGGTTGTAACAGCCGTATCCAATCCACCTGACCAAACAAGTAACGCAAAATCTACAACCGCCGTAGCTGGAACGATAGTAGTCGATGGATTTAATTCAGCCCATGAGCCATCTAATGTCCAATCATTTGTTGTACCTCCAAATGTATTCGGATCTGTCGATGAAGGAACTCCTCCAAAAGTAGAATCTGTATTTAATGTTATAAGTGCATTGTAAGCAAAGTTTGTATTTGCAGTACCGCGCATTCCCATCGTATTACCCGTATGCATCATAAATAAGTTATCATTTTTACCGTAAGCTTGAACGAAAGCCAAAAGAATTCCTCCCTATTAATTTACGAGAATTTTTCTATCAATTTAACTTACAGTTACTGATTTTGTAGCAGTTAGACGTGCCTCTCCTAAATCTATTTGCAAACCTACAGCACCAGCATAAAGATAGTCAAATGTATTTGGGATATTCACTGTCGTAGAAGTTGATCCAGCTGTTAATACACCGTTCGCTGGGACATTCGTCACATCAAATTCAGCACGCCGATTCGTTGCAGCAGTTCCAATCGGCATATTTCTATCTGCAAAACTACCGATTGTATTTAAATTCCCTAAATAATTATTGACTTGCGAGGCAAAAAAGTTAGGATTTCTATTATTAGGCCCCGAAAGTGCTCTACCATTTAAAACAAATGTGTCCCCAGTCGCATCTGTATCACCGTTAATCGCCATTGTAAATACACGAGCATTAACCGGTGCTACAGTTGGAGTAATGAAATTTGAAATCGTCGCCGTCTCACCCAATGTAGAAATGAGTAAACCAGTATATAAACTAACATTCCTAACAGGATATGAATTATCACGATATACAACAACTAATGCCCACCCTACCCCTGTTCCTTGCAAAGGTGGATTTGCTGTTGGAACACGTTCTACAAAATAATCACCTACAGCACGAGTAGGAAGTCCTTGAAGAATACTCGTCACATTAGCTGCACGTGTATAAATCGTACCTTGAAATGTCCCACTCGACCTTGTTTCTCCCCACGCAGGCGTACTTGTAATAGTGTGAGTCACATCATCCGGAGTTCTGAATGTTGGAGTATTCGCATTTACTACCTCTTCTGTAACAGTACCTCCCAATGTTCCTTGCCAAACTAACATCGCAAAATCTACAGTTGCTGTTGCTGGTACGTCTGTTAGTGAAGGATTTAACCTTGCCCATGAACCATTTAATGTCCAATCATTCGTCGTTCCTGCAAAGGTATCCGCATCTGTGGAAGACGGCACCCCAGCAAAACTCAAATTTGTATTTGTGGAAATTAATGCGTTATATTGATATGCAGTAGCTGTCGTAATACCGCGCATCCCTAACGTATTTCCTGTATGCACCATAAAAAGCGAATCTGTTTTTGTATATGTTTGTACAAAGGCCAACAACCTCACTTCCTTTCTATTAAAAGTAATATTTTCTCGCTATTTCATTTAATGCGAGCAAAACGAAAAAGTTCCATTTATATACGTACGAGCTAATTTAGGCAAAAAAAAAGCCTTTGCCTATTCCTATTCATTTATATTTGAATAGGATGCAATGACGAGCTCATTTTTCATATTTTTTTACAAATAGAACCAGCTTTCAATTTTAAATGGATACTATTTGTAAATGTCTAACTATTGATCGGATTTAAATTCATTTAGAAAGGACGAATCTAATGGCAATAGCAACAATAGGAAGTCGTTTAACCTATACAATCGTTGTCCAAAATACCGGAACACTACCTGCACAAAACGTTACATTTACAGACCCTATACCTGCTGGCACCACTTTCGTTCCAAACAGTGTAACTGTTAATGGTACTCCAACAGCCGGCAATCCTTCAACTGGAATTCCTATTAATAATATTCCGGCTGGTGGCTCTGTTACAATTACTTTCCAAGTAGATGTAACAAGTATTCCTACCCCACCTGTCGCCAGTAACGTAGCATCATTTGGATACGAATTTCAACCTGCACCTAACGCACCCACTATCACACGTACAACAACAAGCAATATAGTTAATACAGATATTTTCACAGCTAATGTCGCATTAACAAAAGCAGTAGATAAAACAATTGCTACTATCGGTGATACGATTACGTATACAATTACGGCCACAAATCAAGCCCCATTAGCTGCTAATAATGTTATCATTACAGACACACCTCCTGCCGGCACATCGTTCGTACCGGGTAGCGTTACAGTTAATGGTACTTCTACTACAGATAATCCTGCTACTGGAATAAATGTAGGAACGATTGCTGCAAACGGGAATGCTACAATTACGTTTCAAGTTCGAGTTAATACTCTCCCTACACCTAACCCTATTCCAAATAGTGCAACTTCAAGTTTTCAATATAATCCACCAAACCAACCACCAATTAACAGAAACTCTACAAGTAATATAGTTGAAACACAAATTAATGCTACTATCATTAATCCAACTAAAAGTGCAAACCAACAAATTGTAAATATTGGTGACATCATTACGTATACGATTACCATTCCAAATAACGGTAATATTTCAGCGACAAACGTTTCTATCACAGACCCTATCCCTACTGGCACTACTTTTATTCCCAACAGTGTTACAGTTAATGGAACGGCACAATCTGGCGTAACTCCAACAAATATTCCGCTAGGTACAATTCCTGCTGGCCAAACTACAACTGTCACATTTCAAGTCCAAGTCACTTCCCTTCCAGCTAACGGAACGATTACCAACGAAGCAAATGTAACATTTACGTCGCAACCGAATCCGGCTGAACCCCCAACAACCACTACGATAACACCACCTCCAACAACTACTTCTGTACGAACTGCAATTGTAAATCCAACAAAAACCGCTAGTCCACAAATTGCTGATATCGGCGATATTATTACGTATACGATTACTGTACCAAATACAGGAAACATCGCTGCAACGAACGTTATTGTAACTGATCCAATTCCAAGTAGCACTACATTTATTCCGAATAGCGTCACAATTAACGGTACTTCACAACCTGGCGTAAATCCTTCTGGTGGTATACAAATTGGTACAATCGCAGCTGGTAATACTGTCACTGTCACTTTCCAAGTTCAAGTTACCTCTCTCCCAGAGAATGGCCTAATCCGAAATATCGGAACCACAACATTTACGTATCAACCAGATCCTACAAAACCAGCTATTACAACAACAAACCCTACACCACCTACTACTACTCCTGTTAACACCGCTATTACAAACCCTGTTAAAACGGCGGATAAAACTACTGTTGATATTGGTGATGTTATTACGTATACGATTACTTTCACTAATGATGGTACGATCCCTGCTACAAATGTAGTTTTTACTGATACCATTCCTACTGGTACAACATTCATTCCGAATAGCGTAATCTTAAATAATGTACCAGTTCCAAATTCAAATCCCGCACTAGGAATCCCGGTTGGAACAATTAATCCCGGTGAAACCAAAACACTATCTTTCCAAGTTCTTGTTACACAAATTCCAGCTGGCGGTGTTATTACAAACGAAGCTTCAACGACATATACGTACCAGCCAGATCCAACAAGACCGCCGGTTACCACAACCGAACCGACAGCACCTACTACAGTCTCTGTTAATACCGCTACAGTTAACCCTACAAAATCTGCTAATCGTACTTTCGCTGATATTGGTGATGTTATTACGTATACAATTAGTTTACAAAATAACGGCACTGTTCCCTCAACAAATATTGTACTAACAGATCCAATTCCAAACGGGACAACATTTATTCCAAATAGCGTCACGATTGATGGTGTCTCACAACCTAACAGTAATCCTGAAAACGGTATATCAATCGGTACTTTAAATCCAAATCAAGCAAAAACAATTACATTCCAAGTTCAAGTTACAAGTGTCCCGCCAAATGGAATTATAGAAAACCAAGGCAGTGTATCATTTAATTATATTGTTAATCCAAATGAGCCTCCTGTTACAACAACTACCCCAACTCCTAAAACTGAAACTCAAGTTGGGACCGTTATTACAGCGCCTACAAAATCTGCCGACAAACAAGTTGCTGATTTAGGAGATACGATTACCTACACGGTCACATTTACAAATAACGGGACCGTTCCGGCTACAAATGTAGTCGTTACAGACCCTACACCTAACGGGACTATTTTCGTTCCAAATAGTGTTACAATCGATGGCATTACAACGCCAGGAGCAGCCCCATCACTTGGTATACCACTTGGTACCATTTCTGTCGGAGAAACGAAAACAATCACGTATCAAGTTGTCGTTACAAACTTACCACCTGATGGAATAATTAGAAACCAAGCATCCTTCACTTACCAATATCAACCGAACCCAAGTGAGCCTCCTGTTACAACAACTACTACCACTCCAAGTGTAAACATTCCAATTAATAATCCTAATCCAACGACTACAAAATCTGCTGATCGACAAGTTGCTGATATAGGGGATACGATTACTTTTACTGTAACATTCCAAAATAGAGGGACCGTCCCCTCTACAAATGTTATTATAAAAGATGCACTTCCATCTGGTGTTTCTTTCGTTCCAGGTAGCGTTGTCGTAAATGGCACATCACAACTTGGAGAAAACCCTGAAATTGGTATACCCGTCGGCACTGTAAATCCCGGTCAAAGTATTACAGTTACGTTCCAAGGTGTAGTAAATAGTATCCCGCCCGGAGGAGTTATTAGAAATCAAGCAAATATTACATTCACATACGAGCCAAATCCAAATGAACCTCCCGTTACGACAACTATTACAACTCCTGAAACAGAAACAGCAGTTAATACCGCTACACTAAATCCACAAAAAACAGCAGATCGCTCCTTCGTTGCATTAAATGATGTCATTACCTATACTCTCTCATTTCAAAACACCGGTACTGTTCCTGCTACGAATATAACAGTAATAGATTCTATCCCTGCCGGTACTGTATTTATTCCAGATAGTGTTACGATTAATGGGATTCCTCAAGCAGGAACAAATCCATCATCAGGAATTTCACTTGGAACTTTAGCGCCATCCGAACGCGCAACGATTACTTTCCAAGTACGAGTAATAAACATCCCTGCTAGCGGCGAAATCCGAAATCAAGGTAGTGCAACATTTAATTATCAACCGGATCCAAATTTACCTCCAGTCACAAAAACAGAAACAACTCCTGAAACAACGACTCCTATCCAAACTGTAGTCATAAGTCCAACAAAAACAGCAAACCTTACGTTTGCAGAAATTGACGATATTGTAACTTATACTGTCACATTTACAAACCAAGGAACTATACCTGCTACTGGTGTAACAATTACAGATTCTTTGCCATCGGGTACAACTTTTATTACGAATAGTGTTACTGTAAACAATGTCGCTCAACCCGGCGTAAGTCCAGTCACAGGAATTCCTGTTGGAACAGTTAATCCCGGCGAGACAGTTACTGTTACATTCCAGATTCAAATAAACGCTATTCCTCCTAATGGAAAAATAGAAAATACAGCAAGTGTTACCTACACTTCTCAGCCTAATCCAAGCGAACCTCCTATTACAACAACAGAAACGACTCCTACCGTAACTTTACCTGTTCGTACCGCTAACCCGAACCCGCAAAAAACAGTGGATCGTGAGTTTGCAAGTATTGGTGATACGCTCACTTATACAATTACCCTTCAAAATACCGGTAATATACCTGCAACTGATGTCATTATTACAGATTCTGTCCCTACTGGAACTACATTTATCCTTGGTAGCATTACGATTAATGGCATTCCACAACCTAATTTGACCCCTGAAACAGGAATCCCAGTTGGCACATTAAACCCTAGACAAATAGTGACTGTTACTTTAGAAGTACAAATAACAACTTTACCACCAAATGGCATTATCTCAAATGAAGCAAATGTCACTTACACATCTCAACCAGATCCGACACTCCCGCCTATTACAACAACCACACCGACTCCAATCGCAGAAACAATTGTACAAAATGCAGAATTAGAGTCAACAAAAACAGTAGATTTACCAATCGCTAACATTGGCGATGCACTCACTTATACAATCACCCTTGAAAACACTGGAAATATTCCTATGACAAATGTATCTGTCATTGATCAACCACCAGTAGGCACACAATTTATTGTAGATTCTGTTACAGTAAATGGCCTTTCACAACCAGGTGTTGATCCAAGCATTGGGATACTCATTGGTACAATACAACCAAATCAAATAATAACCATTACGTTCCAAGTAACGATTACGAATATACCTCCTAACGGGGTTGTTACAAATGTTGGTTCAGTCAACTTTACCTCTCAGCCTAATCCAAATGAACCTCCTATTACAGAAACAGAAGAAACACCACCAGTTAATACTGAAATCATTAACACCATTATTAATCCAGCAAAAACAGCTGATCGTAACAATGTTGATATAGGTGATATTATTACGTACACTGTTACATTCCAAAATTTACAAACAGTACAACTGACAGACATCGTCTTTACAGACCCAATCCCAACAGGAGCTACTTTCATTCCAAATAGCGTTACAATTAACGGCACTCCAACTAGTAATGTAGATCCAGCTCTTGGCATACCTCTTGGCACATTAAACCCTAGTGAATCGATCATTGTAACTTTCCAAGTTCGTGTTGTTTCAATACCCCCAAACGGAATTCTTATAAATGAAGCTACTATCACCTACACATTCCAGCCTAATCCTGGAGAACCCCCAGTAACAGTAACTACACCGACTCCACCTACTACTACAAATGTCAATACCGCAACAACGAACCCTACAAAATCCGCTGATAAAGCATTTGCTTTATTAGGTGACACAATCACCTATACAATCTCCTTACAAAATACAGGAACTGTCCCTGCAACAAATGTACTTGTAACCGATCCTATTCCAGCTGGTACTACTTTCATTCCGAATAGCGTTACGATAAACGGCATTCCACAACCAGGTATCGTTCCTAGTTCCGGAATTCTTATCGGTACATTAGAACCTAACACTTCAGCCGTCGTAACTTTCCAAGTTCAAGTAACTTCGATACCACCGACAGGTTTTATTGAAAATGAAGGGATCGTTTCATTCCAATATCAGCCAGACCCTACTAGACCACCTGTATCTGTTACTACACCTACACCTACTACAAAGACGCAAGTAAGTGAAGTTACTATTAATCCTAACAAACAAGCTAACCCTCAAGTTATTAATCTCGGTGATACTGTCACATATACAATTACGTTCCAAAATGTCGGGAATATTAATGCGACAGATGTTATTATTACAGACCCTACTCCATCTGGTACTACTTTCATTCCGAACAGCGTTACGATTAATGGCGTCACGCAACCTGGAACAAATCCAAATAATGGTGTAAACGTTGGGACTGTAACTCCAGGACAAATTGTTACATTAACTTATCAAGTTACTGTAACTGAACTCCCACCAGACGGTATTATTAAAAACACTGCAACTGTCACTTACACATTCCAGCCAAACCCTAGCGAACCCCCTATTACTATTACAGATCCTACTCCAACTGTTGAAGTAGCCGTTATTACACCTACACCTAACCCAAATAAACTAGCAGACAAACAAATTGTAGATATAAATGAAATCATAACGTATACTGTAACCTTCCAAAATCGCGGATCAGTCCCTGCAACTTCCGTTATCATTACTGATCCGTTAGCAAATGGGTTAACGTTTCTTCCAGGTACTGTTGTAATAAATGGCATTCCAGATCTTGGAGCAAATCCTGTTGTAGGTATACCTGTTGGAACAGTCAATCCAAACGATACAATTACTGTTCAATTCCAAGCAAGAGTCACAAGTGTACCACCTGGTGGTATTATTCGAAATCAAGCAACTGTTACTTTCACATATGAACCAGGTCCTGGTGAACCTCCTATTACAATTACAGACCCTACTCCAATTAACACAACGAATGTAAATACAGCTATATTAAATCCGAAAAAAACAGCCACGCCGGAAACAGTTACTTTAGGTGATATCATTAATTGTCGATAGGTAAGTCTTTGAGGTTATCTCCAACTTTTCCCCCGATCCGCACGGTACGTGCCACTTTCACGGCATACCGCGGTCCACCTATATTGTAGTTTTCTTTTCATCTAATAATGATAAGCTCTAAGCAAACAACGCTAGTTGTTCATGTTCCATATCCACTTCATTTTGTGATTACATACAGATTTCCTCATTTTTGACTAATTTCCGCAATTTATTAAGTTTGCCTAACTGTTCCTCGTTGAGTTTTAATTTATTGAGGAATTGGTTTATGGTTTCTATATTGGTCGCGTGTATTAGTGTATGGACACTTGGCTTGATGATGGTAAGATTTTTGTAGCTGTCATCCCTTGTTTCACTCCATAATCGCTTATGGTGACAGTGGATGTCCCAAGGCGAGAGTTTCTCACCTGTTACACTGCATCTTCCTTTTTGTGCAATATAAAGAGAAATTCGATTATCATTGTATTCTATGGTTGCCCGTTCATTTATAACTGGGTTTTCTCTTAACCATTTCAGTTCCGCTTCGGTTATTTCTGCCAAGTTTTTGTGTATAAGGGCTCGTCCTTCTGCGGTGTATCTGTTAATAGATTGCTTTTTCATCATCGGTTTTTTGTGTTGAATATAGGAGATTGGTAAAATAGGACATTTCATGAGAAATCTCATCGCTTTTGACTTTAGGTATGGTTTAATACCTCTGTCTTTCCCTTTATATTTCCCTATATTCGTGTATCCGTTTGTGTTGCTTTTTCCTCTAATTTTTGACTTTGGGAATCTGTTATACATCATGTGACCAAGACTATGGTTCATTTTACTGAAATCCAGGGAAGCATGCGTTGCTATTTTATAATAGTTGTGCTTACCAATGACCATGCTGTTGTATATACTGATTCTCTTAATTGTTTCATTAGAGTTTGGGGTTCTCTGTATCCTTTTCACTTGTTTTGCTAAATCTTGTTTTGTTTTTTCCAGTGCTTTTGGAGAGATGTGTGTTACTGCAATGTATCGTGTGTTACCGTTCTTCTTACCTTTCTTTACAGCCTTAAGAGTGAAACCTAAGAATTCACTCTGTTGCTTTTTCAGATTGGTTACTTTAGACTTTTCGGTTGAGATAGGCAGTTTTAGACGTTCTTCTAACCACATTTGAGTTGCTTCGAAAATTTTCTCCGCATTCCTACGTGTATTTGTAAAGATTTTAAAATCATCTGCGTATCTTACGATATACATTGGTTTCATCTTGGATGTTTTGGATAGACAATATGTTACAGTGTCATTACTCCAAATCCCATCTTTCAATCTCGGCTTTACCTTCTTGGCTTTGAAAGTTTCCCATTGATTACTAATCCACCAGTCAAATTCGTTAAGGTTAACATTGGCGAGTAGTGGACTAAGGATACCACCTTGCGGGGTACCTTTGGTCGGAAATATCGTTTTGCCGTTAGGCAGTTGCACTGGCGCTTTCAATATTTTCCGGATAATGACTAGTAGTTGTTTGTCACGAATACCCAGTGTCCATAGTTGGCGCATGAGTTTGACGTGACTTACTTCGTCAAAGAATCCCTGAATGTCTATATCCACCACATATGTAAGGTTTTGCTGATTTACCCGTTTTGTTGCGTCTGCTATAGCATTTTCAGCACTTCTGTTTGGGCGAAATCCATGACTTCGGTTACAGAAGTGTGCTTCACAGATAGGCTCCATTACTTGTAAGATGCATTGTTGGATAATCCTATCCCACATACTTGGTATTCCCAGAGGTCTGGTTTTCCCATTGGGTTTCGGTATTTCCTTGCGCCTTACTTTCTGCGGTTGGTAGTTTTGAAAGCGTCTTTTTACTTCGTTCAAGAAATAGCTTTGTTCCATTCTCTCAATATCCTTAATGTTTACATTGTCACAAGCTGCTGTTTTACTCCCTTTGTTTCCTTTAATATTACGAAACGCGAGGAGTATATTTTCATCTGATATAATGATAGGCATTAAATTTTTAAAAGAATTTTTCTTTGTTGCCTTCTGGTATAAGTTATCTAAGAAAGTTTGGATACCGTAGTATTCGTTGTGTCTTAGTTTCTTATTCTTTGGCGTGGACTTAGTTCTATCATTCATGGTCTATCACCTACTCTCATATTGATTTGGTGACCTTTTGAGTCTTACCAGAATCCATGCAAGATTAGATGAAATTTCAGTTCCTACAAATAGGCTTGTGGCTGTTCCTCCAATTCCATTACAGAATCTTCAACGGTCGTGCCACTACTCTCACCACTATTAAGAATACTTCCCTCGGTTACCCGTTTCGTATTCAACTATATCCGCCGATAGAGTCATAGACCCAACGTTAGTGGCTTTCGACGTTCCGTTCAGACTATCGTTGTTTTAAAGATCTTTCAATCTCCGATTTAGGTGCTTGCTTTACCCCGTGTCTAGCTCCGTTGCCTGTAACAACGTTAGGATTGGTCACTATGCGATGTTTCCAATCCATTAGACAAGTCTTATTTTCAGACTCCGAATCATTTCTGACCCGTAAACCTATCGAGGTGTACATTCGCAAGTTCGTCAGTGTTTACACATTCTCACCTTGTCGGTTGACAGCATACGGTACTTAGTTAGTTCCAGCCGGTTTATTATTCCTGCTGGCTTTCGGTTATCCATATAGACACTACGAACCGTAACCGCATGTTTTACCCTGCTTCCAACATCTCACTCTGCCGAGTGTATGCAGTTGGGAATCTCACTGGGAGAGTTTCGGGGCGTTACTCCTTCATTCCTCTCACTCGCCTGAACAGTTATCCTACTCTTTATTGTTTTCGATGTTTCTACAATTAAGAATAGTCCTCGTTGTCGCCTATGCTCCCGCATTACTTACTCGAGAACGTCTCGCACCGTATACGATTTCTCTCCAAAATACAGGTACCATTCCTGCTAATCATATACTTGTAACTGATACAATTCCTATCGGTACTTCGTTCATCCAAAATAGTGTAACAATTAACAACGTGCCGCAACCAACTGCAAATCCATCAGCAGGCATCCCAATTTCAACACTTGCTCCTTCTGAATCCGCAACGATTTCTTTCCGTGTCCTAGTTACTTCAATTCCACCAAGCGGAGAAATTCAAAACCAAGGTAACGTTTCCTTCCAGTACCAACCCGATCCTACTAAACCACCTGTATCCGTTACTACGCCTACACCTACTACAATTACTCCTGTAAACGTTGGGACTATTAATCCGATAAAAACCGCTGATAAATCCATCGTTTCAGTAGGTGATACGATTACATTTACTATCACATTCCAAAATGAAGGTACGATTCCTGTCACTGACATTTCTGTTACAGACTCACTTCCTGTCGGCACATCATTCGTTCCAAATAGTGTCACAATTAATAACATTCCCGTTCCAAACGCAAATCCATCCACAGGCATTCCAGTCGGAACTCTTAATCCAACAGCATCCGTAACTATTTCATTCCAAGTACAGGTTATTACACTTCCAGCTAATAGAATGATTACAAATATCGCATCCATTACGTATACTTCTCAACCCGACCCGACTAGACCACCTATCACAACAACGACTACAACACCACCAATTACGATAGAAGTAAACCCTAATGAGCCAAACACATTTATTAAGACCGCAAATGTAAATAGCGCCCATCTCGGTGATTTCATCACATATACACTTACCTTTACTAACAATGGCACCATCCCAGTAAATAACGTACTCATTACCGACCCACTTCCTCCTGAAGTTACTTTCTATCCAAATTCAGTAACTGTAAATGGAGTAGCACGTCCTGGAACTAACCCAACTATCGGTATTCTTATCAATACTGTTAATCCAAGTGAATCCGTTGTTGTTCGTTTTATCGTTCAAGTAACAGCAGAGCCACGAAATGGTCTCATTCGAAATACCGCCCGCATTCGCTATACACTCAGACCAGATCCTACTAAACCACCGATTTCCGTTGATGAAACTTCAGAGCCAAACATTATTCCGTTTATCGGTCCGTTCGTCTCACCAAATTTAAATTGTTTCTTTAATGGGGAACGTTTTATCCGGCGCGGTTGGAATAGAAGATGTTAGCAATATAAAATAAAAAGACAGCGCCTTTGACGCTGTCTTTTTATTTTATACATATACAGTTTTTAAGTTAATTTCATATCTTTTTCATTATAAAAACCATCTTCTTTTTCCATTTCCTTCTGTAATTTCGTAAAGGAACGGTACATTGCAATTCTCCATGACACAATCATCGCAAATGCCAGTAAGAAGAACATACCACTAAGTTGTCCTAAATCAAGAGATTGGCTTAAGTATGTTTTAAATACAATCCGCACGACAAGTAATCCAATTAATATAAAAACAAATGCTTTGGAACGCTTCAAATAAATCTCTTGTCCTCTAATCTCAAATTTAGATGTTTTAATAAGAAAAATAGAGAAAAACAAACCGACGCCAATTGCTTCTAACATTTCTGCTGGAGTTAATCGAAATTCAGGAAAAACATACATCAACGCTCCCGTACTCATAAAAAATGGTGGAAGTATAATTTTTTTCAATGTTGCAGGTTTCTTAGCTGCTTTTAAACGAATAAACATCGCACCAACAGCCATACAAACAGCAACGATACTGGATAAAACAACTATGTTCATATTTTCTCATCCTTTTTTGTGGCTATATGCAAAATATACTTTCATTATATGCTTTTCCGTTAGTATTTCCAACATTTTCACAGAATAATACTAAAAACCCGTAAAACCACCAAATAAACTTGAGAAATATACGATAATTTTTGTCATCCAGTTAAAATATAAGAAGATACCCATGATAATCATAATGTATCCCCCGATTTTCATGAACTTCATACTGTTTCTTTTAATCCAAGACATTTTCGTAATAAAGAATGATAGTACAAAGAACGGGATAGCAAATCCAAGTATGTATGCGATCATATAAATCATTGCTGATTCTGGATTTGTTGCTGCTAATCCAATAACCGATACTAAAATAGGTCCTGTACAAGGTGTCCATCCTGCCGCAAATGCCAATCCAATTAGAACAGATCCAAAATAACCACTCGGACGATTCTTAAATGTAAATTTACGGTCTTGCATTAAAAACTTCGGCTTAAATACACCGACAATAATGAAACCGAACACGATGATAAATATACCACCTAACTGTCTAATTAAATCTTTATAATTCGTAAAAATGCCCCCGATAAAGCTTGTACCAAATCCAATTGCAATAAATATAATTGAAAATCCAAGTAAGAAAAACGCTGTATGTATCATACTTCTTTTGCGAAGCATTGCATTTTCTTCTTTCAACTCAGAAACCGACATACCTGTTATGTACGATAAAAATGCCGGATAAAGCGGTAAGCAACATGGGGAAATAAATGATAAAAACCCAGCACCAAACGCTAAAAAAATACTAATATCTTGCATTATTCCACTCCTCTCCTTACATATTGTAGCAAAAACATATAAAAATACTATGAACAATTCGTGAAATCACTTTTCCAACGTGATAATAAGAAAAACTACCCTTTCACACTTTTTCTAAAAAAACGTTTTCATTTCCTTCTATTTATATAGAAAAATCTCAATTACACTACAAAACCTCTCTAATGTTATTAACATAACAAAGGTAATATAGTTTCTCAAATGATTAGCATGTTATTCGTACGTTTATATACATATTGATTAAAAAATATTTTTTTCAAATGCTGTCTTTATACAATACAAACTTGATTTTACAATACTTCTATTATTACTAATTTCAAGATTATGCATAAATATCATACTTTTATTATTATTCTATAAAATGTCACACTTTTCTTTTATTTGACCCTTCATTTTTAATTTTGTATACTTCCCTCTAGTTATATATGTCCGTTACGGAACTATTTCATATAGATAGGAGGACTATTTCATGCTTCGTTATTCTCTTTTAGTTTTATTAGGAGCGTGTAGTTATGGGATTTTAGCTATTTTCGTTAAACTTGCATATGCAGAAGGATTTTCACTTGGAGAGGTAATTGGCAGCCAATATTTGTTCGGTTGGATTATTTTGCTTGCTATTACACTTCTATTTTCTAGACATCGTGTTCCATTAAAACAAGCTTTAATTTTATTCGTTGCAGGTACATCTGCAAGTTTCACTGGAATTTTTTATTATGCTTCATTAAAAACTGTACCAGCATCTATCGCCATTATACTTTTATTCCAATTCGTTTGGGTCGGAATTATTATTGAAGCAGTCGCAACAAAAACTTTACCTTCACGAGAAAAAGTTATTTCTGTTATTTTCTTACTTGCAGGTACATTTTTATCAAGTGGTTTACTAGAAAAATCAGCAGGTGATTTCGATACGACTGGAATTATATTAGGCCTATTATCTGCTGTTACATTTGCAACATACATTTTCGTGAGCGGAAAAGTTGCTGTTGAAGTACCTTCATTACCACGCGGTGTTCTTTTAATGGCTGGTGCTTTAACTTTAGTAATGATCGTATTCCCTCCAACATTTATTTTTAACGGTGCAATTTCTGAAGGACTTTGGAAATACGGTTTAGGTTTAGGAACATTCAGTATCGTCATTCCTTCTATCGCCTTTACAATTGGTATTCCAAAGATTGGTTCTGGCTTAGCGACTATTCTTGGCGCTGCGGAACTACCAGTTACAACAATTATGTCTGTATTCGTTTTAAAAGAAGCTGTACTATCTTCACAATGGTTCGGTGTATCACTTATTTTAATCGGGATTGCAATCCCGCAAATTGCCTATGCAATGCGTGGACGTTATCGTAAACATCAGACACACAAAAAGTTGGCAGCATAAACGAGAGAGGATTTTCATTTGAGAATCCTCTCTTTTATTATTGTATACTTATAGTAAATACTTTATTTAAGAAAGAGGGCATTATAAGTGGCATCAAATCTAGAACAGTTAACTGATCAACTTATTTCTATTCGTAGAAATTTACATGAGAATCCAGAATTATCCTACGAAGAATTCGAAACGACGAAAGCTATAAAGAATTGGTTAGAAGAAAAAAACATTACAATTATCAATTCTAGTTTAGAAACGGGCGTTATTGCTGAAATTTCGGGGAATAGTAACGGACCGCTTATAGCAATCCGTGCTGATATTGATGCCCTTCCTATTCAGGAAGAAACAAATTTATCCTACGCTTCAAAAATCCATGGAAAAATGCACGCTTGTGGGCATGATTTTCATACAGCTGCTATTATAGGTGCCGCTTATTTATTAAAAGAAAGAGAACCTTCCCTAAATGGAACTGTTCGCTTTATATTCCAGCCGGCTGAAGAGAGTAGTAATGGCGCTTGCAAAGTTATTGAAGCTGGGCATTTACATGGCGTACAAGCTATTTTCGGTATGCATAACAAACCTGATTTACCAGTAGGTACAATCGGTATTAAAGATGGTCCACTTATGGCCGGAGTTGATCGATTTGAAATTGAAATTCACGGAGTTGGTACACATGCAGCTGTACCAGATGCTGGGGTAGATCCAATTGTCGCATCCTCTCAAATTGTGATGGCATTACAAACTATTGTAAGCCGAAATATAAGTTCATCTCATAATGCAGTTGTTAGCGTCACAAACATCCATTCAGGAAATACGTGGAACGTTATTCCTGAAAAAGCAATATTAGAAGGTACTGTTCGTACTTTCCAAGCTGAAACACGCGAAAAAATTCCAGCCTTAATGGAACGTATCATTAAGGGCGTTTCTGATGCACTAGGTGTAAAAACAGAATTCCATTTTCATTCAGGTCCTCCTGCCGTCCATAATGATGAAAGTCTTACTCATTTATGTACACAAACTGCACAGGAAATGTCACTAGACGTGATTACCCCTACCCCTTCCATGGCTGGCGAAGATTTCTCTTTTTATCAACAACACATACCAGGATCATTCGTCTTTATGGGAACGAGTGGTACACATGAATGGCACCATCCCTCGTTCACTATCGATGAACAAGCATTGCCTATCAGCGCAAAATTTTTCGCTTTATTAGCCGAAAAAGCGCTTAAACAATTAACATAAAGAAAAGCCGTTAAGAGTGTGCTTAACGGCTTTTCTTTTAAGTTAAATCTCGTTTTAAAAATACAGTATAAGAAACCCCTAAAAATACGAATAAATAAAGTAGTAGCATACATGATGCAAACGGGAACGTTACTCCATCAATAAAGCTTCCATTCTTTGCAATACTATATAAATCTGTGTTTGCTGGCAATAAATATTTCGCCCAATCATATCTAGTTGCTGCTAGTAATGCGATGTTTCCTGATAAAGCGAGAAATAGTGAAATACCAATCGCGCCTCCGCTAGATCTTGTTAGCACAGAAATCATAAATGCAAACGCTGCATACACAATCGTTGGCAACCACGATAAAATATAATACTTACTAGCCTCTACAAAAATATTTTGTTTTATAATATTTCCATCTTGGAAAATAAATTCGCTCCATGCAGGCTGCTGGAATTTATAAATAACAAGCCCACATAAAATGGAAAAAATCATATTAAATATAAACAATAACGCTGCAAATATGACAATTGCTAAAAACTTAGCTGTCAAAATTTTAAAGCGACTCGCTGGTCGTATCGTTAAAAATTTATATGTTCCCCAGCTATATTCATTCGCAAAAATTGTACTTGCATACACGAGGATAAACGGAAGTAATATTGGAAATACGATAAAGCCTGTATCTCTCATGAAAGAAAGTGGAGAACTACTTGCCGGTGCTGTATCTGTATCTAAATGCTTCATCTTAAGCTGATATTCCTTTACAAGCTCATCCCCAGATCGTTCCGCTAAAATTGCTTCTTTTTCCATGCCTAGCTTTTTCTCAATTTCTACAGTTCGTTCTGTATAATCAGCTTTCCATCCTTTTGTTTCCGGCTCCAGATACTTTACAGTAACCCATCCTAATCCGATTATTAATACTGCAATAACTGCAAATGGAATAATCGTTCGCTTTCGCTTAAATATTTTATACAATTCGTTATACACTAAATTAAACAATATCTTTTCCCCCTGTTAATTCTAAAAATTGCTCTTCTAACGTTTTTCTTTCTTCATATACACGATACACTTGAATGTTTTTCTCAAGCAATGTACGAATAACATTTGGGATTTCTTCATCTTTTACATGAATAAGTAAATCATTACCTTTTATTAAAACATCTTGGTCTAACATTTCTGCCGCTTTATTCGCATCATCTACGCGTATACGGATTGTCTCCATCTCTTCACTTTGATTATGCTGAATATTTTGCGTCGCGACATATTCTCCGTGCTGAATAATGATAACTCTATCACACATTAATTCAACTTCTGAAAGTAAGTGACTAGATACAAGAACAGCTTTTCCTTGTTCATGTGCAATTTTCTTTATGTACATTCTCATTTCATGTATTCCACTAGGATCTAATCCATTCGTTGGTTCGTCTAATATTAATACATCTGGATCATGAATAAGCGCTTGAGCAATTCCTAAACGTTGTCTCATGCCGAGTGAATATGCTTTTACTTTGCGGTCAATTACTTGTCCCATTCCTAACAATTTCACTACTTCATCGATACGTTCTTCTGTCACGTTCCCATTCATTCGTCCGAAATATGTTAAATTTTCATAGCCACTCAAGAAAGGATAAAATTCCGGTGTCTCAATTACTGCTCCAATTTTCGAAGCAGTACTTTCAAATTGTTGTTTTACAGATTGACCATCAATCCAAACTTCGCCCTCTGTCATACGAATCATGCCGACCATCATTCTCATTAAAGTCGTTTTTCCAGCGCCATTTGGTCCGAGCAAACCAACTACTTCACCCTTTTTAACTTCAAAACTAATATTTTCTACAAGTGTCTTTGAACCGATTCGCTTCGTTAACCGCTCGACCTTTACAATTGATTGTTCATTTGTCATTCTATACAACCTTTCCTTCCCATTCTTTGTCAGGTCTTTACACTGTAACATGATTATTTTTCTGTGTAAAATAGAAAAAGGCATGATTCCTCATGCCTTTTCCTTGAAATGAAACGAATTTTTATCTTGTAAACTTTGAACAAATCGAAAACATTGCACCATCGATAATAGAAGGATAACGATCATAATTATACTAACGACTACGATTGCATATATTGTAATCGGTGCACTATCTATCCCTTGTATTCCTGCTATTTTCATACAGATAATCGTAAACAATTTTAAAAATAACATCCCATTAACTAACCCAAACACAAACGCTACTCCATAAATAAATAATTGCTCCTGACATAATAAACATAGTACATCATTTCTCTTCCCATTCTCTGCTACATAAGATTTAATTTCTTCTTTCCTCACTTGCAGAAGAGAATACGTCATTTTATATGTAATAAACATACATATGAAAATGACTACGATAAACAACGTGTAAAAACACATTTGAAATAAAAGTGTAGTCCCTAATTCCCCAACAACTACTTCATTAAATTGTAGCGATATCATAAAAAACAAAATCATAGTACTCATAGCAATCCACATAAATTGCTTCATCCTTTTGGCAGCAAATGTTCTTATATTTTTTCTCGCTAACCGACATAAAGACATAAAATTCTTCCCCTACCTTATTACATACGCATTCTATACTACTAGTGTATAAAAATATGACATTTTAAACATCGCACTACAATCGGAATTTCCTCTAAGTCTTTAGTCCTAGAACACAAAAACGAACATGTTTATCTCTTTAGTATAGAACTAAAAAAAGAACACTAAAGCGGAAAGGCAATACTATTGCCTTTCCGCTTTAGTGTTTAACGAGGTGTACTTTTTAATAACTTAATTAATCTCATCCTCAACTTCTATTCTTTTCTTCTCTCTTGCAATTTTTAAAAACTCTAAAAGCTCTGGATTGCTATTCATTTTTTTGTAAGCTACTGACATTTCTGCAACAAAATTAGAATCATATAGTTCTTTATATACAACTTCTGTTTTATATAATTTATTTGCCGATACGGGTATGACTGTAATTCCAATCCCTGCTGCTACAAGTCCCATAACTGTTTGATATTCCGTCGCTTCTTGTACGATACGCGGACTAAACCCGACGTCGCGGCAAAGTGATAAAATTGTATCGTATAACGCTGGCCATACTGGTCTCGTAATAAATACAAACGGTTCATCTCGTAAATCTTCTATATGTATTTCATCTTTCTCTGCAAGTGGATGAGCCTTCGGTAAACATAAAGTACACGATAGTTTTTGTATCGGCTCTAATTCTAATAATTGTGTTGGGATTGGTGGACGCAAAAATCCAATATCAATACGATTATCATGAAGTGCATGCACTTGATCTGGAGTAGATAATTCATGTAATGCAACAGACACCCTCGGAAATTTCTTTCTATACTCCCTTACGATAGATGGTAAAATATCATATATCGCCGCACCTACAAAACCAATTGAAAGTGAGCCCACTTCTCCCCTTTGGGCACTTTGTGCAATCTCTACCGCTTTTTCAATTTGTTCGAACGCTTTTTTTACTTCTTTCAAAAACATTTCTCCAGCTTCTGTTAATTCAACCTTTCTCTTCGTTCTTGAAAATAACATAACTCCCATTTCTTTTTCTAATTGCTGAATTTGTTGACTAAGCGGTGGTTGTGTCATTTGTAAACGAGCAGCCGCCCGTCCAAAGTGTAACTCCTCTGCCACTACAACAAAATATTGCAAATGCCGTAATTCCATTTTGGACACCCTTTTCCATTTCAATTAATACGTCTAATATATTAATAACATATAATTTATATATTAGACAAATTTTTTGAATGAACGTATAGTAGAATTTGTTAATTCTTTTTTACAATTTTTATGTAAAAAAAGAAAGAGGTGGTTACTGTATGAAATGGTGGAAATTAAGCGGACAAATTTTACTATTATTTTGTTTCGCTTGGACAGGTGAATGGATTGCAAAACAGGCACACCTCCCAGTTCCAGGAAGTATTATCGGTATTTTTTTATTGTTAATTTCATTAAAATTTAACCTAGTGAAAAAAGAGTGGATACAGGACGGTGCAGACTTTTTATTAAAAGAACTTATTTTATTTTTCATTCCTTCTGCAGTCGCTGTCATACGCTACAAAGATACACTATCACAATATGGAATCGATCTCATCTTAATTATTATGATTAGTACACTTTGTGTCACTCTCGTTACAGGACTCTTAACAGAATTGCTACTAAAGCGGAAAGGATCCGTGCAATGATCGGTTTTCTTTGTTTACTATTAACACTATTCACATATTGGATATCGAAGAAAATGTATAAACGCTGGAATTGGAGCTTACTTTCTCCTCTTCTCGTCTGTCCTATTATTTTAATCGCTTTATTACTCGGACTAGACACATCTTATGAAACGTATGAAACTGGAGGCCAATGGTTAACAGAATTATTAAAACCTGCAACAGTTGCTTTTGCATGGCCAATCTATAAATACTTTGATTTACTCAAGAAACATGGAATGGCTATTTTACTTAATGTCATTGTCGGTTCGTTTCTATCAGTTATTACTTCAGCACTACTAGCAAATTATTTTCAAATTGATTCATCGTTAGAACATAGTTTAGCACCTCATATTGTAACGACACCAATTGCAATGGCCATTTCAGAAATGATTGGTGGTATGTCACAATTAACAGCAGTATTTGTTGTTTTAACTGCGTTAACAGGAGCATTGCTCGGACCTTCTCTCATTCGTATATGCCGTATTAAAACAGCAATTGCAAAAGGTATTATGTTAGGAACGAGCGCAAATGGAACCGGCACATCAAAAGCATTCGAAATCGGTCCTGTAGAGGGAACGATCGCAAGTTTATCTATGCTTTTAACTGCAGGAGCTAGTTTAGTTATCGTTCCGCTTTTCTTATCGTGGATACATTGAAAAAGCAAGTGTTTACACACTCGCTTTTTTATTTATGTATTTGTTTAAAATCTCATAATCCTCCGGGAAAGATAGCGTTAATTCCTTCATTTCATCTATCCCCTTCCAAGCAATTTCATGTATTAACTCATCAGGATCTTGGATTTTCATACTACCGCCTATTCTTTTTACGATATAATAATGAACGTATACAGGAACCCCATATGTAATCGCTTCTTTTTCGTATATTTTACTTACAACTTCCACATTGTAGCCTGTTTCTTCCCAAACCTCTCGGATACAACATTCCTCTAATGTTTCTCCTTTTTCAAGTCCTCCACTTGGGACGGACCACCTTTTTTCTTCACCCTTTTGTCCTTGTAATACCATTAAAACTTCATTTCTTTCATTTACACATACTGCTGCACAGCCTATCCATCTTTCCATATACATCCCTCCCCTACTACTATTCGGTTCCTTTTTCCTTTTCTCCTTGAAAAAAGAGGAAAAAAGGAAAACGATGACGAAAATTTACATCAACTTCATAGGCAGTTCCTTCTTAGAAATTAAAAACGGAAGGATGAAAGCATGATTTCTAAATATGTTGTAGAATGTGTCTTTTGCGAAGAAAATCGAAAACCTCGCCAGGCTATCGTCACAGTTCCAGCTACTACTCAGCTACTAGCTATTGAAAAAGTGCGTGCAGAATGTAAACGTCGTTTCGGAAAAGCTTTATTATTACAAACTGAAATTAAAGAAGAAATAGTTTTTGAACAAAAAGAAAGCTGACCATAAATTGGTCAGCTTTCATATCCGATCATATTTTCACATGAAGATTAGGGGCATCCTCTTTAAGGATCGGGATTTTCCCATTATGTACGTTCCATAATGGTCATCGAACAATATATTTCTATACAATTAAATATTGAATAGAATAGGGCAAAACTTGTTCGCATTTTTAGAAAAGGGATAGGGATATAATTCAAGTAGTACTTCGAATACTCGAACTTTACACTCATTATATTAAAGCAAATCCTTTTATATGGGAAATATGAATTACTTACATAATTCATTCGTAAAACATATTAGTTTGCTATATTATTTTTATTCCATGAATAACATGCATCCAGCTAGAACTGGTGTCATAATCATTGAAAACTTCAAAAGCATACTTGGTGCATAATTTGTAAACTTCGCCCCAATATACGCTCCTAACATCGTCCCAATTAATACTTGCAATAATAATATATGATCTAGGTAGCCTTCTGAACTATATCCTAGCCCACCTCCAATCGCAATTGGCAATATAACCAGCATTGTTGTTCCTACAGATTGCTGGATCGTTAATCCTAATAGAAACATTAATCCAAGTTGAATAAATGGTGCAGAACCTATCCCGAATGAACCAGCCATCATTCCAGTGACTAATCCAAGACATATACATTTCATTATGTTCTCTTTCGAAAAATCTTTAATCTCTGCTAAAAGTAACTCTTCCCTATTTTGAAACTTAATTAATTTAATAAACATAAAAATTGCAGATAAAAATAACATCCCAGCTGTAAACCAATGAAGAAGATGTCCTGGTATAAGTGAACCAATTTTTGAACCGATATAAGAACCAAGCGCTCCACATCCCCCAACAATCCCGCCTATAGTAAGTACTACATTTCCTTCACGATAATGACTTATAACCCCAGATAATGTCGTAAATGCCATAGCAGTTAAAGACGTTGCAAGTGCAACGTGAATAGGAATATGGAATACTAAAGTGAGTATTGCGATAATAAACCCGGCTCCCCCAGCTCCAACAAACCCTAATAAAATCCCCATTACTAACATCGTTATAATAATTGCCACATACTCTCCCTCCAGTAAGGCAATTATCCACCATATTCTTTCTTCTACACAAATAAAAAGCATCCATCTAGGATACTTTTTATTTCAATACTATGTACTTAATCTTGATTAATCAAAATAACCGCGGGGCCAGCGACTACTACTCCAGCTACTTCGATTTTTTCAAATTCCTTTACTGTAATAGATATAACGCCTTCTCTTTCCATCAATTCTTTACTCAGGACATCAGTCGGTATAGCTTTCACCGTCTTACCTCCTTTTCATTTATACAATATGCCAAAAACAACTTAACGCATCTATATATATGCATCACCTCCGCTTTCATTCCTTATTCCCTTCAAAACCCTTCTCTCCCTTCCATAACGTATTGAAAAATAAAAAAGCACTCGCAATCGCGAATGCTTTTTCATTATTTACTTTCTATTACTTTTAACATTCTATTAATAAACATACAAAATACCCCTTAATATAACACTCAGAAAGCCCACCTCTTTTTAATTCATTATATAATTCATTCGATTAATGGTTTCTCGAAGTTTTTCCAACTCTTGACCTGTATATATTACTTTCCCCGTTAAGAATTCATTTCTGAAGAACGATACAATTTGCTCTCTATCTTTTAATCTCGGCGTTTTTTCTTCAGAAAGATCTAGCACTTCTTTCCCATTCTCATTATAAAAATATACAATCGGATTTATGTTTTCCTTTACAATATCAACTTGCATTTCTTTCAAACAATTGTATAGAATATGAGATAGTTTCTTCGCTCTATATACTGGGTTCCCTTCATTTTTCACTTGTATCGTTAATGAATCTTCACCTGTAATATATTCAAACGTCTCTTCTTTCTCTATCTCTTGTTGATACTTGCCAATTTCATCAATCATAAATGAATATGTACTAGCATTTTCTTTCGTTAAGCCATGAATTAATTTCCCTGTCCATTCTTTCGTTTCAAGTACATACATACCCGTTTTACTTAAAACAAGATGATGAATTCGGAAATCATTTCTTCCATGCTGATTCCTCATAAAAACATTCGGCATTATATGAAATTCATTATCTAGTATTATGCCTTGCTCTACGAAGCCACGCTTCATATATTGTAATGTTTCGTGTGTACTCACTTCGGCTCCATTTTTCGTATACTCTCGCAAATCTGCAATTAACTTTTGAAACATATGTATTTCGTTACTATGTTTTTCTTGCATTTCACTGCGTTCTTTACTGTGTTGCACAGCTAATTGATTTTTCATCATACGCATATTTTCAAGTTCTCTCGCTGCACTTATTTGTAAATCATTGTATTTTTTCTGTTCCATATTTTTTAATGTATTTTGCTGCTCTTTATATTCTGTAACCGTAGCTGCAATTTCATTTTCGTACGTTTCAATTGCTTGTTTTTTTTCAAATTCCGCTTGCTGACTCTCTGATTCTAGTTGTTTATTTTTATAAAACAGCACGAATACTGCAGCTAATAATAATAAAATTACACCTATTAGCACATAATTCATATTTTTTCTCCTTTATTGCATTTTCGATTATTTTTTATAAATATATCTATTATAGTATACTATGATTTCGATATAAACCTTGTAAAAGCTGTATATTTTTAATAAAAGGTACCTCTGAAGAGATACCTTTTATTTCCACTCTATTGTACACCATACTGAATATAACTTGAATCGTAGTATACCCATTGATTTGTCCCTAAGCAAAGCCATCCATCTTGCTTACTCCATACTCGATACAATTCACCATGATGTAACTGTCTTATAACATTTCCATTTAATGATGGAGCATCACGTAGATTTACATTATCACCAGTAATAGTCGCCACATAATGTTTATACTGAATATAACTCGAATCATTATATACCCACTGATTTGTCCCTAAACAAAGCCAACCACCCTGTTCTCCCCAAACTTCATATGCTTCGCCACGATTCAATTGGCGAATTACACTAGACTGTAAAGATGGTCCACTTCTCAAATTCACATTATCTCCATTAATTATAACAACTCCGTACACTGGAGTTGCATTATTAAGCGGGGAAACATTACCTCCACCACTTGCTCCATTCCCTTGTAAAGCTTCTAATGAAACTGCAGCTGATACATCACAATTTCCTACGCCTGAAATTTGTCCAGAATCTGTGTACTGCCACGCTGTCCACTCTGTCCATCCACCAGCATCAGCAGGCGGTGTACTCGAGTATCTAGCAATCCAAAGCGGAATATCACTTAATCCGCTAATTCCGAACTCATTAATATACCAAACTCCTGTATATAACATTACATCTTTTCCAGTAGCCTGTTTCACATAATTTATGAAGCTTCTTGCCCAATTCGATATAGCGCTACCAGTTAAATTACTGTTGCTCGGATCTGTTGGTGATTCTAAATCCAGAACTGGCATTAAGTCTGTGTGGTTACTTTGTAATATACTCACAAAATATTTCGCCTCTGAAATTGCATCATTTTGTTCTGGGCGTGCAAAATGGTATGCACCGATTAATACATTCGCATTTCGTGCTGCTTGTACATTCTTAGTAAAAGTAGGATCAATGTAATTTACACCTTCTGTCGCTTTTGCATACGCCGCTGAAATACCGGATCCCTTCACTGCATTCCAATCAATATTCCCTTCCCAATGAGACACATCAATAAACGTAATATTTGAACTAGATCTATCTTGCATATAAAAGCTCCTATCAATTTTTTCATTTCGTATACATACAATATGTACAACTTTATTAAAGGGTGACGACGTTTATACTATAGACATAAAGAGCAAACATATTTTATAACCAAAGTAAAAAAGCCTTGTAATTACAAGGCCTTTTGTAAACTTCCTTTATTTTGTAGTAAATACATATTATAATACAATCCTTGTTCAATCAGTAATTCTTGATGCGTCCCTCTTTCTACTATCTCTCCATCGTGCATAACAAAAATTTGATCTGCATCTTGTATGGTAGATAATCTGTGCGCAATCGCTATCGTAGTCCGTCCTTTTCGCATTTGCTGTAACGCTGTTTGGATTGCATCTTCCGTTTCTGTATCAATATTTGCTGTTGCTTCATCTAATACTAACACTTTCGGATTCGTTGCTATCGTTCTAGCGAAAGCAATTAATTGTCGTTGACCACTAGAAAATGCAGCTCCTCTTTCTACTACTTCCGTTTCATACTGCTCTGGTAATTTTTCAATAAACGTATTCGCTTGCACAAATTGTGCCGCTTCTTTTACTTCTTCATCCGTAATTTCTTCATTATACATACGAATATTTTGTTTTACATTTCCCGCAAATAAAAATGCATCTTGCAATACAAGTCCTATTTTCTTTCTAATTTCTTGTTCTTCAAATTTCTCTAACTCTACACCATCTATTACAATATTTCCGGAATTAATATTATAGAATCTCAGTAATAAATTCATAATAGTACTCTTTCCGCTGCCAGTGTGCCCAACGAAAGCAACCGTTTGCCCTTGTTTCACGTGAAAAGATACATTTTTTAAAACATCACGTTTTCCATCGTACGAAAAAGTAACATTTTTAAATTCAATATCTCCATTAATAACTTGAGGATTTCCATCCCCTTTTTGAACTGGCGCTAAATCTTTCTCATCCATTAAATGAAATACACGTGATGATGAAACCAGTGCCTGTTGGAAAAATGATAATTTCATCATCATCTCATTTACAGGCTGGAAAAAACGATGTATATAGTTAACAAACGCATATAAAACGCCTACTTCAACAGGACTCTTCAAAGCATCAATTCCAAATAAACCAAGTACTAACGCAATAGCTACAATATGAACTAAATCAGTTGCTGGACGTAAAAGCAATGCATCTAACTTTAATGTACGTCGCCCTGCACTATAATGTTTATTATTCACTTCTTCAAATTCTTTTCTCATGCGCTTTTCTTGTCTGAACACTTGAACAATATTCATCCCTTGAATGGACTCGTTTAACTTTGCATTTAACACACTTAATTGATTACGGACTTCTAAATAAAAAGCTGCACTTTTCCGGCGATATAGCACCATAATCGCAAACATGATCGGAATTAATACGAGAGAAAATAGCGCTAATTTTACATTTAATAAAAACATCGCTACTAAAATCCCTACTAAAAATACGATATTTTTAACAAATGTTGATAATACACTGACATAAAAATCTTTAATTGCTTCTGTATCATTCGTTATGCGCGATACGAGCGTACCAATCGGCGTACGATCAAAGAAACTTAATGACAACTTTTGAACATGCTCATATACTTCAACACGCATATCTTGAACAATTTTAAAAGCAATATTTTGAAAATATAACAAGTCTAAATAAGTAAATAATACTTTTAATAAGTGAGCAACAATATACACTACAAATAAAGTAACAAGTGCTGATTGATCAAAGTTACGTGGTACTAAGTGTTCATCAAGAAATTGTTTAATTAAAAAAGGACCCATCATTTCTGTTACAGTTGCACCAACTAGAAATAAAAATGCTAATGCTAACAGTCCTTTATATGGCCTCATATAAGACAGTAATCTTCTTAAATCGCTCTGTTTTTTCTCAGCCATCATACGCCTCCTTTCTCGACTAATGCTTCTAACTGCTGGCTTTCATACATTTCTTTATACCAACCATGTTCTTTCATTAGTTGTTCATGTGTACCTCGTTGTACAATTCTACCTTCATCCACAACAAGAATAAGATTGGCATGCTGAATTGCACTTAAACGATGGGCAGTAATAATTGTCGTTTTCCCAGCTCTTTCCCTCTTTAAAGCATTTAAAATTGTTTCTTCTGTTTTTGCATCTACTGCTGATAAACAATCATCTAAAATTAAAATTTCAGCATTCGTTAATAAAGCACGCGCAATAGAAATCCTCTGTTTTTGACCTCCAGATAACGAAACGCCTCTTTCTCCTACTACTGTTTCATATCCTTCTGAAAATTGGAGAATATCATTATGAATACAAGCAATCTCTGCGGCCCGAGTAATTTCATTATATGTAGCATCCGCCTTTCCAAAGGCAATATTCTCCCCAATACTTGCTGAAAATAAAAAATGATCTTGCGGCACGTATGAAATGGCAGAACGGACACCGTAAAGTGTTACATCGCGAATATCCCGCTCCCCAACTTTTAACTCACCATTAAAATGATCATACTCACGTATTAAACATTTTAATAAAGTCGTTTTCCCTGCACCTGTACGTCCTACAATCCCTAACGTTTCCCCCTTCTTCAAATCAAAGTGAATATCCGTTAAATGTAACAGTTCATTTTTCTTATACGAAAACGAATCGACCGCAAATGAAATATCACCGCTCGCTATTGTATGCACAGCATTTTCTCTATTTACTACATCTGATTTTTGTGAGAGGATTTTTTCTACACGGTCATACGAAGCACGCCCACGCTCCATAATATTAAACAGCCATCCAAACGCTAACATCGGCCAAACGAGAGTACCTAAATATGTCGTAAATGTAACGAGATCACCTACTGTTAATTCACCTCTCACAACTAATACTGACCCGTAACATACTGCAATTAAAAAAGAAAAACCTACGATAAGAGCGATTGTTGGATCAAATAACGAATCAATACGTGCAACTAACATATTTTTATGTACGACATCTTCTGATTTTTTTCGGAACGCTTGTAAATCTTCTTTTTCTTGTCCAAGCGATCGAATTACCTTCATCCCACTCATACTCTCTTGCACTTTATCATTGATTTCCGAAAACGATTGCTGTGCTTTATGAAACCTTTTATGTAATAAAGTGCCGTAATAATTTGTCGATATTGCTACAATCGGCATTGGAATTAAGCTTAACAATGTTAACTTCCAACTAATTGTAAAACCCATCGCTACGAGTACACACCCTCCAACAGCTAATGAATCAACAAGTGTTAAAACACCCGCCCCAGCAGTTTGCTGAATTGCTTGAATATCATTGGTCGCGTGCGCCATTAAATCACCTGTGCGATTTGACTGATAGAAAGATGGACTCATCTTTGTAAAATGTTCATACAAATTTTTCCGTAATTGGCGAGCTAACTTTAATGAAGACCCAAAAATCATAATGCGCCACACGTAACGTAATATGTACATCGTAATACCTACGAGTACTAAGAGTACAACCCATTTTAGTAACTTATCAGTCGTTAATGTTCCATCGTTAATTTCATCTACAACAATCCCAATCACTTTTGGTGCTACAAGTTCTAAAAGTGCGACGCCAAATAATAAAATAATTCCGGTTATGTACGCTCGTTTTTCTTGTTTAAAAAACCACGCTAAATTCATAAATACTTTCATATTTTTCCTCCTCCCTTAAAATGAGCGATGTTTTCAGTTTACCAAAAATACAGAATTTTTAAAAGTTTTAAACTCTGTCTATATCAAAAAGAAAAGACACTCTTAGCGAGTGTCTTTTAGCGCTTATTTCATTTGTTGCTTGTTCATCGCGCTCATCATTTGATTGATTTTCTTTTGGGAAGGTTTTTGTCCCATTTGCATCATCATCATTTTTAACATTTGTTCGTTAATTGGTGGATTTTTTTGTAAGTAATTCATCATGTATTTGCGGGCAATGAAAAATCCTAACGCCACGCCTGCTACTAGTGCTACTACGCCCACTAGAATACCTAACCAAATTGGCATATATTTTCCTCCTTCATGTTGTCTACCTTACAGTGTACTAAAACCTTTTCAATAAGACAAGATACAATTCGACATTTTTTACACATATGTTCGTACTTGTTTTAGAGGATTCAGCCATCCGTACTTTGTATTTTCATAATCCATAGCTAAAAATGTTAATTCACACTTCCGAAGCACCTCAAAGAAAGTCGTTTCCATAGAAACATTTCCAGAGGTATTCATGCGAATATAGTGTGGTTTCACCATTATTTCGCCATATTCTGCCCCTGTATAAAGTGTATGTGTATGATGTGTTCGATCATATTTACCAAGAACGCGCAAAGCTTGTTCTAATTTATGATGAATTTTCATTACTTGTAATGGCATCGTTATATACATCATTTGTTTATATAGCACTTTTTTCTCCGAAAGGGACCCAGATTCTGAAAATCGAGCAAATAAATCAAAAAACAAATATTCACGACCAAAGTAAGCTTTCGCAATATCCTCTTGAATTAAATACAATTCATACGTTTTCATCTTTCGCCTCCCAATCTGGACAACCTTTTCTCTTCATTATATAGAAGAAATTTTGCAATGATTGTCTGACTGCGGAGAGAGAAAAAACTTTTTCTGTCGAAAAAACTCATTTACATAGAAAAACCTCTCCATGCCGGAGAGATTTTTCTAAAATCATTAAAGCATTTCTTTTACTTTACGAACAACGTTCTCTACAGTAAATCCATACTCTTCCATAATCTTCTCACCAGGAGCAGAAGCACCGAATGTATCGATACCTAACACATCTCCTTCAAGACCTACGTAACGGTGCCATCCGAATGTAGCACCCATTTCGATTGCGAAACGTTTTGTTACTGCTTTTGGTAATACAGATTCTTTGTACTCAGCAGTTTGAGCTTCAAAGCGATCCATAGATGGCATGCTGACAACAGATGCGTCAACACCGTCTACTGCTAATGCTTTTTGAGCCTCAACAGCAAGACTTACTTCTGATCCAGTTGCAAGTAAGATTACATCAGCTGTTTCTTTCTTGCTTGCAGAAACTACATATGCACCTTTTGCTACTTTTTCATACGTATCGTCTTTTGCACCTTCTAATGTTGGAAGATCTTGACGAGTTAATACTAAAGCAGTTGGTTTGTTTGTAGATTCTAGAGCTAATCTCCAAGCCGCAACAGACTCGTTACCGTCAGCTGGACGAATAACAGATACATTTGGCATTGCACGTAGCGCCGCTAATTGCTCGATTGGTTCATGTGTTGGACCATCTTCACCAACAGCGATACTGTCGTGTGTGAATACATACGTTACTGGCAATTGCATTAATGCTGCAAGACGAATTGCTGGACGTAAGTAGTCAGAGAATACGAAGAACGTACCACCGTAAGTTTTTAAACCACCATGTAGTGCAATACCGTTCATTGCTGCACCCATTGCGAACTCACGTACACCGTACCAAATGTTCTTACCGCTGTAATCATCTCTTGTAAAGTCTTTTTCGTTATTCATGTATGTTTTGTTAGAACCAGCAAGGTCAGCTGATCCACCGAAGAATGATGGTACAGATTCTGCAATTGCATTAATTACAGCACCAGAAGAATTACGAGTTGCTGCTTTTGATCCTAATTCATAAGTTGGTAAGTTTTGCTCCCAACCTTCTGGAAGTTGACCGTTCATTGCTGCTTGGAATTCGTTTGCTAATTCTGGGTATGCTTGTGCATATTCACCTAGCATAGTGTTCCACTCTGCTTGCGCAGTTTCACCAACATCTTGTACTGTTTTACGGAAGTTGTCGTATACTTCTTCTGCTACGTGGAAGTCTTGCTCAGCAGTCCAAGCATATGCTTCTTTCGTTAATTTTGTTTCTTCTACACCTAGTGGAGAACCATGTGAAGCTGATTTTCCTGATTTGTTTGGAGAACCGAAACCAATTGTCGTTCTTACTTCAATTAGCGTTGGGCGTTTTTCGTCAGCTTTCGCTTCTTCGATTGCTTTTGCGATAGCTTCAATATCGTTTCCATCCTCAACACGGATTACTTGCCATCCGTATGCTTTGTAACGATCTTCTACACTTTCAGAGAATGAACGATTTAAATCGCCATCTAATGAAATATCGTTTGAATCGTAAAGCACAACAAGGCGACCTAATTGTAAATGAGCAGCTAATGAAGATGCTTCAGCAGAAACGCCTTCCATTAAATCTCCATCACCACAAATAGCGTATGTATAATGATCTACTACATTATACGCATCACGGTTATATTTAGCAGCTAAATGTCTTTCAGCCATTGCCATACCTACAGCAGTTGAAATACCTTGTCCAAGTGGACCAGTAGTTGCATCTACACCAGGTGTATGACCGTACTCAGGATGTCCTGGAGTTTTGCTTCCCCATTGACGGAAGTTCTTTAAGTCATCCATTGTTACATCATAACCAGATAGGTGAAGTAGGCTGTATAATAACATTGAACCATGACCTGCTGATAATACGAAACGATCACGGTTAAACCACGTTGGGTTATTTGGATTGTGTTTCATAAATTGAGTCCATAATGTATAAGCCATTGGTGCTGCACCCATTGGCATTCCTGGGTGACCAGAGTTTGCTTTTTCAATCGCATCGATGGATAATGTGCGAATCGTGTTGATAGAAAGTTGTTCGATTGAATGTGACATGCTATTCTTCCCTTCGCTTATATTAGTAAACGTTTTATACATTTATATGATAGCTTCCCACGCAAGATTATACAACATGTATCGACAAATATGTTGATGTTTTTTTGATTTTTTATAAAAAAATCAATGTTTCCGGGAATGTATGGGCATTCAATATGACATACTTTTTCATTATTTTTATTTTAAAAAGAAAGAGAATTATCTGTATATTTATACATATATGCAAAACCCTTCTATACTAACTTTTTTAGCCCACCTTTAAAAATACAAAAAAAGCATCTAAATTCGATGCTTTTCAAATCAGTTAAACAATCCGTTTCCGAATCGAACTTGAAATAAAATCAATGATAATAACCATTAAAATGATGCCTAATAAAATAATTCCTACACGAGACCAATTGCGTGAACTCAGCGCAAAAATTAGAGGTGTGCCAATTCCCCCTGCTCCAATAACACCTAAAATGGCAGCGGATCGCACATTAATTTCGAACCTGTATAACGTATAGGATAGAAAATCTGGTAATACTTGTGGCAATACTGCATACCAAAGTATTTGAAATCGATTCGCACCTGTTGCTATTAGCGCTTCCTTCGGTCCTTTATCTATATTTTCAATTCCTTCTGAATATAATTTTCCTAACATTCCAATAGAGTGTAACCCTAAAGCTAGAACGCCGGCAAAAGAACCTGGTCCAACAGCTTTTATAAATAAAAGAGCCATAACTAATTCAGGAAATGTACGGACAAAACTAAGTACAAATTTCCCAGTTCCCGAAGTTAATTTTCCACTACTCATATTCGTCGCCGCCCAAAAAGCGAATGGAACAGATAAAAAGGCAGAAATAAATGTACCTAATATCGCAATTGCCAACGTATCAATTAAACCATGTAATAAATCTTCACCATCTGACAAAGATACATACGACCAATCTGGATTCAATACACCTGTCATAATTGCTTTTGTAATTTCTCCCGCCGTATCTTTGATTCCCTCTAGCGGTACTCCCGAAAAAGCCCATACATAAACAAATGTAAGTGCTATGAAAATAATCCAGCGATACATACTCGGTTTCTTCGGTTTTGGTACGATTAACGTCGTTTTACTCATTATAATTTCTCCCGCAACAATGTACTTACATAATCAATTAACAATACAACAACAAGGGTATAAATAATAATAGATGCAGTTTGTTCATATTGTAAAAATCCAAGTGTACGATCATAATATAATCCGATACCGCCAGCTCCTACTAAACCTAAAACAGCTGCTGCACGTACGTTTACCTCAAATGTATAAAGAACATAGGAGACAAAATGCGCTTTCACTTGCGGAATTACCCCATAAACAATCCATTGCACCTTATTTGCTCCTACTGCTGTCATTGCTTCTAATGGACCTGGATCAATCGATTCAATTGACTCATACAACAATTTCGCCACGAGCCCAATTGAGAAAAACGTAAGAGCTAAAATACCTGGAAGTGGTCCTATTCCAAAAATAGCTACGAAAATTGCCGCTAATAATAAATCTGGTACCGTTCGGATAAAATTTAAAATCAATCGAGCGGGACTGTACAAAAATGCGCTCGTAAACACATTACTTGCCGCAAATAGTGCCAGTGGAATAGCTAATATCGCTCCTAAAGTCGTCCCGATAATCGCCATACGTATTGTATCTAACATTGCTGTTGTAATAACTTGAAAATAACTCCAATCTGGCGGCACCATCTCTTTTAACAAATCCATCATATTAGGAAAACCAACTACTAGTTTTGAAAATGATGCGTCGACCTGCATACTACTTCCCCACAACAGTAAAATGACTAGAATTAACGTTAACATATGTTTTAACTTACTCGGCGGCTTCGGTATCGATTTCGAATATATCGTCACGTCATTCATTTAACTGCCACCTCTAACAATTCGCTTTTCTGCGCTACGTCACCATAAATTTCAGAAAATTTTTCATCCGTTGCCTCTTCTACTAGGCCATCAAAAACAATTTCACCTGCATGTAATCCAATAATGCGTGTCGCATATTGCCTAGCTAAATCAATAGAATGTAAGTTTACAATTGTTGTAATTCCAAAATCTTCATTAATTTTTTTCAAATCATCTAATACTTGCTTTGTTGTTAGTGGATCTAACGACGCAACAGGTTCATCTGCTAATATGATTTTTGCTTCTTGCGCCAACGCTCTAGCAATGGACACACGTTGTTGTTGTCCTCCTGATAATTCATCAGCCCGCGCATATGCTTTTTCTAAAATATTTACCCTTTTTAACGATTGAAAGGCAAGGTCCAAATCTTCTTTCGGAAATAGGCCTAACGTTATACGTAATGTCGAATGATACCCGACACGGCCAGCTAATACGTTCTTTAATACCGTTGATCGCTTTACAAGATTAAAACTTTGAAAAATCATACCAATATCCCGGCGCATGCGGCGTAATCCTTTTCCTTTCGCAACAGTAATTGACTCACCTTCAATCATGATTTCGCCTTCTGTAATCTCATGAAGACGATTTACTGATCTTAAAAGTGTAGACTTTCCAGCTCCGGACAGCCCTACCATTACAACAAACTCACCTTTTTGAATTTTCAAGTTTATATGATTCAATCCTTTTGTACCATTTGGATACACTTTGGAAACATTTCGAAACTCTATCACACATCTTACCTACCTTCTATGAATTCAAAACGGCAAACTAACTGAAAACATACCTTTCCAGTTAGCTTCCATTTCCATATGTATTATTGCGTTTTTACTTTCTTCCCATATTCACGAACGATATCAAATTTACTATCATCAGATTTAACATATCCTTCATGTGAATATACTTCTTTAATGATTTTGTGACCTTCCTCATTCTTTCCAATTTCAATGAAAGCATCCTGTAATTTCTTGCTCCACTCTTCATCTAAATCCGAACGTACCGAAATCGTATCGTTTGGAATTTTCTCCGTAAATTTCACTATTTTCGTTTGATCGAATATATTCGGATAATCTTTTTTTACAATATTACGAGCATCTTGGAATACAACAGCTGCGTCTACATCACCATTTAAAAGAGCAATAAGCGACTGATCGTGACCTTTTAATGTAACAGGTTTCACATCTTTTAACGGATCAACGCCCTCTTTTAATAGTACAGCCGCAGGCCACACATACCCCGCTGATGACGTTACATCTTGATAACCAATTTTTTTACCTTTTAAATCTTTTACACCATTAATATTTGAATCTTTCTTAACAACAAATTCAGACTTATAGAAGTCTACTAAATCCTTTGTAGGAGCTCCCGTTTCATCATCTACTCCAAAACGTTGTGCTTGTAAAATTACGTTTGCAGCCTTTTTCTCATGTGCTAGCACATACGCTGTTGGAGGTAAAAAACCTACATCTACTTGCTTAGATGCCATCGCTTCTACAATTGTATTGTAATTCGTCGAAATACTAACTTTTACTGGAATATTTAACTTATCACTTAATAGCTTCTCAAGTGGTTTTGCCTTCGCCTCTAACGTATCTGCATTTTGAGAAGGAACAAATTGAACATTTAAAGTCTTCGGTACATACCCTTTTTTCGTATCTTCATTTTTACTTGCGCTTGATTCCTTCGTTCCACAGCCACTTAATAAACCCGCTGCTAATACAACTGTTGTACTCATTGCAAAAACTTTTTTCAACATATTAATGCCTCCATTTTTGTTGTTATAAAATAACCTTCCGTAAACATGAAGAAATATATCACACAATTTCACGAATAATTGTTTATTTACAGAATCTTTACACATTCTATACACTCACATTAAAATTCTCTTCCTATATTTGATATGCTTAATTGGTAGATAACAATAGAAAAGGTGAATGATATTGAATCAAAATCAAATTGTAACTTTAAACATCTTATTAACAAGTGATATACATGGTACCGTTTATCCAATTCACTATCAAGATAACTCCAAAGCTGAAATTGGTTTAGCTAAAATTTCTACTCTTATAAAAAAAGAACGTTCCGAAAATAGAAACGTCCTATTAATTGATAATGGTGACTTCATACAAGGAACACCCTTTACTTATCATTACGCTACATATGAAAAAGATAAGAAAAACCCAATGTCATTAATAGCAAACTATTTACGTTATGACGCTGCAGTGATTGGGAATCATGAATTTAATTATGGACTGGACGTATTAAATCATGCTATTTCTACTGCCAACTTCCCGTATTTATCAGCAAATATTTTAGATAAAAACAGCAAAGAATCTTATTTCGGAAAACCATATATAATAAAACAGATTGAATCAAATATAAAAATTGCTATTTTAGGGATGACAACGCATTACATTCCAAATTGGGAACAACCCCATCACATTAAAGACTTACAATTTGAAGATGCGTTAGAAACAACAAAAAATTGGGTTTCTTACATTCGCGAACACGAGAAACCAGATTTACTGGTCGTAGCGTATCATGGGGGATTTGAACGCGATTTACAAACTGGAGAACCGACTGAAGTTTTAACAGGTGAAAACCAAGGGTATGCAATGTGTCATGAAATTGAAGGCATAGATATTTTATTAACAGGCCATCAGCACCGAAAAATTGCTCAAACAGTGGGTAATGATGTAACAATTTTACAGACTGGATGTAATGGACATTCAGTTGGAAAAGTAACTATAACATTTGAAAAAATGAAACAAGAGTGGGTAAAAAAAGAGAGTTATTCAGAACTATTGGCTGTGCAAGAAATCGAGGCAGATCCAAATGTTCTTTACTTGGTAGCCGATTATGAAGAGAAAACACAAAAATGGCTTGATCAACCTATTGGAATCATCCACGGTGACATGCAAATTTCAGATGCTATGCAAACTCGTTTGAAAGACCATCCTTTTATTGAATTCATAAATAAAATACAGATGGATATTGCTAATGTTTCCATTTCTTGTACAAGCCTATTCCATAATACATCTCCAGGTTTCCCGGAACATGTAACAATGCGTGACATCGTTTCTAATTATATTTATCCAAATACATTAAAAGTAATTAGAATAACTGGCTCAGATATAAAAGATGCTCTCGAACTCTCTGCTTCTTATTTCACATTAAAAGAAGATGGATCTATCATCGTAAACCCTACCTTTATAGAACCAAAGCCGCAACACTATAATTACGATATGTGGGAAGGAATTTCGTACGTATTAAACATTTCAAAACCAATTGGCGCAAGAGTAGAATCTTTACAACATAAAGGCACTCCTCTTAATATGAACGAAGAATATGACGTCGTTATGAATAATTATCGCACAAGCGGCGGAGGGAACTTCTTTATGTTTCAAAATAAGCCCGTAATAAAAGACATCCCAACAAATATGTCTGAACTTATCGCTAACTATATATTGAAACATAAAAAGATAGAAGCAACCGTTAATAACAACTGGGAAGTTATTAAATAAATAAAAAAGATGGGCTTCGCCCATCTTTTAGTTTAATTTTGCATTATCTTGCTTTTTTAAAGCTTTTAATTTCGCCGGTGTAACATCAGTACCTTGTTCGTTAACAACTTTAATTCCTTTTAGTTCGTTTAACATATTTTGACGAAATCCTTTTAAATATTGTTCACGTAGCGATTGACGCTCACGTTGTTCTTCTTCAGTTAAACCTTCAGCTTTTGCTTTTTTCGCTAAGAAGTTAATGCGTTCAACGAGTTCGTGACTAAGCATCTCGAATCCCCCTTCTACTCAAAACTGATTATTATCATACAATAGTTACTCTTCTTTATCAAGCAATTGCTTTGTATACTCTACATATCTACGATGTACCGTCGCTTTTGAAACATTATGACCAAAGCCACGTAGTGTTGCTGCAATTTCTTCGAAAGTAAGTTCACTCTTACGCAAACGTACAATTTCCTCAATTGGCACTTCTTTCTTCTCTCGTCCTACACTTAAATGACGATTCTTTAAATTATTTTCTGGACGATAGCCTTTTTCTACTGCTCGTTGCATACCACGTTTAATTTTTAAATTATGAATCTTTCTTTGATACTCTTCAACAATACCAATAATATCTAATACCATTGAATCAGAATCCGACAATTGCAATTCACCATTATGTGTATGCGTATATACTTTTATTCCTTCTTTATGTAAACAGTGCATTAACGCAATCTTTGCATTCCCCCTACCAAGGCGCGTTTCATCTTGTATAAGTAGCACATCAATTTGTTCGTCTCGAATTGTATCTAGCACTTCTAATATGCCGTCACGTTCAATTGTATAGCCACTAGCCTGTTCCTCAATCACCTTAGTAACATTCATTTGATAGCGCTCCGCTAAATGCAATAATTCATCTTTTTGACGTAATAATGATGTTTCTTGTGCTTCTTTTGTTGTACTCACACGCGCATAAATAATTGCATTCATTATGAACCCCTCTTTCTCACTATAATTTCCCTTTAGTGTAACATAAATTCGCCTTTTGTTCGAACTTATGTTTGTAGAATGTTTTTTCACATGTTATACTTATTAATAAGAAAAATGAAAGAAAACGAGGTGTTAGAAAACATGGAAAAGTTAACGAAACGCCAGCAAGACATTCTCGACTTTATTAAGCTAAAAGTACAAGAAAAAGGATATCCACCTTCCGTACGTGAAATTGGTCAAGCAGTCGGCCTCGCTTCTAGTTCTACAGTGCACGGACATTTATCAAGATTAGAAGAAAAAGGATACATTCGACGCGATCCAACAAAACCACGCGCAATTGAAATTTTAGGTGAAGACCGAATGGATACAGAAACACAATCTGTTATTCAAGTTCCAATTGTCGGGAAAGTTACTGCTGGATTACCAATTACAGCAGTCGAAAGCGTTGAGGAACACTTCCCTCTTCCAGCTAGCATTGTCGCAGGAGCAGATCAAGTGTTTATGTTACGTATTTCTGGAGATAGTATGATTGAAGCTGGTATTTTCGATGGAGATTTAGTTGTTGTTCGCCAACAACAGTCTGCATATAATGGTGAAATTGTAGTCGCTTTAACAGAAGATAATGAAGCAACTGTTAAACGTTTCTATAAAGAAAAAGACCATTTCCGTCTACAACCGGAAAACTCTTCATTAGAACCTATCATTTTAAAGCAAGTGTCCGTTATCGGTAAAGTAATTGGCGTATATCGTGATTTACATTAAGAATATAAAAGAAGATAATTACCTTATTGATATACGGTAATTATCTTCTTTTTTGTATTTTGATAGATTTTCATACATTCTATTTCTTATGAACGCGTTTCAATCGTCACATCGCCCGCAGCTGTTTTACCGCTAATCTTTTTACTCCCATTACCAATCGTTACGTCTTTATTTTCTTCATTAAAAATTGTTACATCCCCGGCAGCACTTTGCCCAGTAATTACCGCATCTTTTGGTTTTTCCGATAAAGTAATATTTATATCTCCTGCAGTTGAACTTGCTTCTAGATTGTACTTAGAATCATGCTCTAGAATATTTATTTCCCCACTGGTCGTTTTTGCAGTCACTTTCCCTATTACTTTTTTAAAGTTTACTTCACCAGCTTTTGTAGATCCCTCCACATTCTTAGCCGTTACATGTTTCAAATCCACTTCTCCAGTAAGTGTTCTAGCACTTACACGGTCACTTTTCACATCACTTATTTCAATTTGTCCAGCAGATGAATTTACTTTTACATCTTGGTAAGAGCGTTCAGGCACAAGGAGAGTCAATGTAGACGTTTGAAACCTAAAATCGTAAAAAGAAAAATCAAATGAAGCATCTTTTTCTCTTTCCCCAATGATTTTTAATGTGTCACCATCTTCAGTAATACGAATCTCTTGTTTACGCGCATCTCCTGATTGCTTTACATAAAAAGAAGCGTCAGGAGATTTTCGGACAACAATATCCCCGACATCTAACTTAACTTCTATATTTTTTAGTGTTTCGTTTTTAATTTTATCTTCTTTGTTTCCTTCTTCTGCAGCTTGCACTGCTTTTTCATATGTTTGTGAAATCCCAATTACTCCAATAATGATACAAGCGATTGCTACTAACAAGATTTTTTTCATCATCTACTCCCCTTTTATCATTTTGAAGTTCCATATTACATAACGTACGCAAAGCTTTTTAAACCACTTCGTACTATAATAAGCGATTATACATAACAACAAACCTACTCCAACAAAAGTTATACTAACGAATAAATCTAACCATATAAAAGTACCCATAAATACTTTTCCAATTACGAAAAATGGCGTCACTACACTAGCAATCCCACCGACCCAAAAAGAAAATATAAAAGCAATAATTGCAAATAACGGGCCTAACACAATAATGAAATTAAACAAACTAAGTCCAATCGCCGCCATGACAGCTCTTGTCACATTTGAAGTTGATGGATCTTTTTTCATTTCATCGAAACGATACATCGCAAGCAATTCTTTTGCAATTACTTTCGGAGAGCCAAGCCCCTTTATTATTTCCGATTCAGTTTTTCCCTCTTCTATCCCAAACTGAAAATGCTCTTCATAATCAAATAAAATATCTTTTCTCTCTTCGTCCGGTAACTTTCTAAGGTGACTTGATAATTCCTTAAGAAACTGTTCTTTACTCACCCCATTCCACCCCTTCAATAATTTCTTGTACACCTTTCGCAAAATCACGCCACTCTGTTACTAACAAATTCAGTTGCGTTTCCCCTTGCTCAGTTAGTTGATAATATTTGCGAGGTGGTCCTTCCGTAGATTCTTTTAAATACGTTTGAAAATATCCTTCCTTCGTTAAACGGCGTAATAAAGGATATACTGACCCTTCCGATATTAAAAATTTATTTGAGATTTGCTGAACAAGTTCATAACCGTAACAATCCTTACGTTTCACAAGTGCCAGTACACACAGTTCTAACACACCTTTTTTAAACTGAACGTTCAAGTGCAATCCCCCTTTCTCATTTCAGTACTGTTCAATACACGGTACCTTCCTTATCCATAATATACCACTTAGTACTATTTATTGCAAGGTACTATATTTTTAAACACCCGAACTTTAGTATTAAACATATTCAATACCGAACACAACATATCATACAATTTTTTAAACCCATAGATATTACGCATGTTACTTTTACTTATCCACCCTTTTGGAACACAAAGTAATTCGAATTTCACCACGTTACATTAAAGATATGGAATAGAAATTCAAATACCGTCATATTTTTTCAGGCATCTATTCAATTCATTTCAACTAACACCTATATTATCGACAAATAAAAAAGCCCTGATACCGTAGTATCAGGGCTTCCTCACCTCTTAGTATAGAGACATATATTGATCGCGTTCCCATTGGTGAACTTGCGTGCGGAAGATATCCCACTCAATTTCCTTCGCTTCGATGAAGTGCTCAAGTAAGTGATCTCCTAATGCGTTACTAATTACTTCATTAGATTGTAATGTAACTAAAGCTTGCGCTAATGTTGCCGGTAAATCAACGATACCTGCTTCTTCGCGCTCTTCTTTTGTCATTACGTAGATGTTACGATCTACTGCAGCTGGTGGAGTTAATTTGTTTTTAATTCCATCAAGACCTGCTGCTAATAATGTTGCCATTACTAAATATGGGTTTGCAGCTGGGTCAACACTACGTACTTCTACGCGTGTGCTAATACCACGAGATGCAGGGATACGTACTAATGGACTACGGTTTTGTGCAGACCATGCTACGTAACAAGGAGCTTCGTATCCAGGTACTAAACGCTTGTAAGAGTTTACAGTTGGGTTTGCTACCGCTGTAAATGCTGGTGCGTGTTTTAAAATACCTGCGATGAAGTGACGAGCGTCATCACTTAATTGTAAGTCACCGTTTTGATCATAGAATACGTTCTCACCATTTTTGAATAGTGATAAGTTACAGTGCATACCTGAACCGTTCACACCGTATAATGGTTTTGGCATAAATGTTGCGTGTAAACCGTGTTTACGAGCAATTGTTTTTACAACAAGTTTGAATGTTTGAATGTCATCACATGAACGAATTGCATTTGCATATTTGAAGTCAATTTCGTGTTGCCCTGGAGCAACCTCATGGTGAGACGCTTCAATTTCAAAGCCCATTTCTTCAAGTTCAAGAACGATATCACGACGACAGTTTTCCCCTAGATCCATCGGCGCAAGGTCGAAGTATCCACCGTTATCGTTTAATTCTAATGTCGGATTTCCTTTTTCATCTACTTTGAATAGGAAGAATTCTGGCTCTGGTCCAAGATTGAAATCTGAGAATCCTAAAGCTTCCATTTCTTTTAATACACGCTTTAAATTGTTACGTGGATCCCCTTCAAATGGAGTGCCATCTGCATTGTAAATATCACAGATTAATCGAGCTACTTTACCTTTTTCAGCTGTCCAAGGGAAAATCACCCAAGTATCTAAGTCTGGATATAAGTACATATCAGATTCTTCAATACGTACGAAACCTTCAATAGAAGATCCATCAAACATCATTTTGTTATCAAGAGCTTTTGTTAATTGGCTCACTGGAATTTCTACGTTTTTAATTACTCCTAAAAGGTCCGTAAATTGTAAACGGATATACTTTACATTCTCTTCTTTCGCCAAACGGAAAATATCTTCTTTTGTGTACCTAGCCATTATAAATTCCTCCTTAGTCCCTCTAAACACCTTCAGAATCAGTTCTCTTTAGTGAAAAAATCTTGAAATATCACCTTGTCGCAATGAAGTTCGATTAAATCTACCTGTATGTTGTAGTTCATCTCGAAGTATTTTGCGAAGCTCAGTTTTTGAAATTTCTTTCGTTTCTTCTTTTACTTTCACTGCTTCTGTTTGATTTTCTTTCATTAGTAACACTTGTTTAATACCAGCCATATTCAAGCCTTGATCTAATAAATCTTTAATCTCTAACAACTTATCTACATCGTTAAATGAGAATAATCTACGATTCCCCTTTGTACGGGTTGGAGAAACAAGATTATGCTCTTCATAGTAGCGAATTTGACGTGCAGATAATTGTGTTAAATCCATAACAATACCAATAGGAAACAGCGGGGCAGAACGTCTATCTTCTTTCATCGTTTCAGTTCCTCCTTCGCCTTAACTGCTTCTCATTTTATACCATGTTATGTTTAGTGTCAATAGATGTTAGCTTTTCTTACATGATTTTTTTAAAATTTTTTTCATTCTTTTTTCTAATGAAATAAATCATTACTTTCACGCAAAAAAAGCTGTCGAAATCGACAGCTTCCCTTTAAGAAATTGTTAATAATTCTTTTTCAATTAATGCATCAATTGCAGAACAAATCGCAATCTTCACATGCGAATAAGTTAGCCCACCTTGTACGTAAGCAACATAAGGCGGACGAATTGGACCATCAGCTGACAATTCAATACTTGCACCTTGAATAAACGTTCCCGCAGCCATAATTACATCATCTTCATACCCCGGCATATAATTGGCATATGGAGTGAAGTGAGAGTTAATCGGAGATGCATATTGAATTGCTTGGCAGAATGCAATCATGCGATCTTTGTCATCAAATTGAACAGATTGAATTAAATCCGTTCTTGGTGCATTCCACGCTGGTGATGTATTCATTCCTAACTTTTCTAAAAATGCAGCTGTAAAAATCGCACCTTTTAGCGCTTGTCCTGCTACATGCGGCGCTAAGAAGAAACCTTGATACATTTCTTGCAGACTGTATAAAGATGCCCCTGCTTCCGCACCGATTCCTGGAGATGTTAAACGATATGCACACGCTTCAACATACTGTTCTTTACCAACAATGTAACCACCAGTTTTAACAATTCCCCCACCCGGGTTTTTAATAAGCGAACCTGCCATTAAATCTGCACCAACATGACATGGCTCTTGCTCTTCAATAAACTCGCCATAACAGTTATCTACAAACACGACAACATCCGGTTTAATTTCCTTAACAAACGCTATCATCTCTTTAATTTGAGAAATAGTAAACGACGGACGAGTAGCATAACCTTTTGAACGTTGAATTCCAATCATCTTCGTATTACTATGAATGGCAGCTGCAACAGCTCTAAAATCAACTAGCCCCTCTTCAGTAAGCGGAACTGCATTATAACCAATATTATATTCTTTGAATGATCCTACACCTTTTCCACGTACACCAACAATTTCTTCTAACGTATCATACGGCTTACCCGTGATGTACAATAACTCATCTCCTGGACGTAAAATACCGAATAGCGCTGTTGAAATTGCGTGAGTACCTGAAATGATTTGCGGACGAACAAGACCAGCTTCCGCTCCAAATACATCTGCATACACTTTTTCTAACGTATCACGACCAATATCATCATAACCATAACCTGTCGTCGGAATAAAATGTGAATCACTAATTTTATGTTTACGGAAACTTTCTAACACACGAAACTGATTACTTTCAATTACTTCATCCGCACGTTTATGTACTTCTGTAATTTGACTCTCTACTTCTTTTACGATTGGAGCAATTTTTTCTCCATTTTTCAAACGATCAAACATTTTTATTTTCTCCTTCTTCCACTAAAAATCTCTTTAATTGTACATTAAGCGATGAATGAGCAAAAATATACCCCGCGCAATCATATACAAATTTCTCTTCCAAAAACTCCATTTTCGTTAATAGCGTCTCTGTCTTTAATAGAGTTAATAACTTACCTTCACTCGGAGGAATTTTCACTTGATAACAATTCATTTCTTCCTTCATTTTCGTTTCTATCGCTTCTTTTATATGTAATAGATCATTTTCTTCAAAAGCACTAGTCATTAAGAAGTCACTTTTCGGAAACGGAATAAAGTTTTGATGTAATTCATCTTTTTTATTATATAACGTAATAATAGGAATATGATTGATTTCGAGTTCTGACAATAATTGTTTTACTGTTTTCTCATGCCCTACATAATTCGGATCTGCAGAATCCACAACATGTAAAATAACATCCGCTTCACCAGCTTCTTCTAATGTCGAGCGGAATGCAGCAATTAATGATGTAGGTAAATCTTGTATAAAACCAACCGTATCAGTTAGTAATACTGTATAACCAGAAGGTAACGGCATCTTCCTTGTTGTCGGGTCTAGCGTTGCAAACAACAAGTTCTCTTCAAATGTATCAGCTTCCGTTAATCTATTAAACAACGTAGATTTCCCCGCATTTGTATATCCTATTAACGAAACTTGAAATACTTTATTATCTTTTCTTCTCTCACGATATCTTTTTCGATGTTCCACAACAACTGCAAGTTGTTTCTTTATTTCATCAATCCGTGATCGAATATGACGACGATCCGTCTCAAGTTTCGTTTCACCTGGCCCTCTCGTTCCAATACCACCACCAAGACGTGATAAAGACAACCCTTGCCCCATAAGACGCGGCATTGTATATTGCAACTGAGCTAATTCTACTTGAAGCTTCCCTTCTCTCGACTTCGCACGTTGCGCAAAAATATCTAATATAAGTTGCGTTCGATCAATTACCCTCGCATCTAATACTGAGGATAAATTCCGAATTTGACTCGGTGTTAATTCGTTATTAAATACGATAACATCCGGTTCTAATTCTTCAGTTAACATTGTAAGCTCTTCTAATTTACCTTTACCTATATAAGTCGCTGGATGAAACTTCGGTCGTTTTTGCGTTGTAGACACTAACAATTCTGCTCGTGCAGTTTTCGCTAATGATGCAAGTTCTTTCATGGAATGCATAAATTTTTCATCATCATCTTGCGGCAATTGACAGCCCACTAATATGACTTTCTCTTTTTCTTCCATCAAATATGTTCACTCATCCTTTTCGAAATTTAAACCTTCTAATATAATAGCAGAGGAAGCACATTTCATCTAGTTAGCGGGGGAGAAAATTCATGGCATGGGAGATTTTTAGCATCATAGGCACAATTGCTTTCGCATTAAGCGGGGCTATTGTTGCAATGGAAGAGGATTATGATATTTTCGGGGTGTATATTTTAGGAATGGCAACCGCATTTGGGGGAGGTGCCCTTCGTAATTTATTAATCGGTTATCCGATTGTCGCGTTTTGGCAACAAGACATGTTATTCCAAATCGCACTTTTATCAATGACGATTATTTTTCTTTTTCCAAATAAATTAATTAGACACTGGAAAAAGTGGGAAAACATCACTGATGCTATCGGCTTATCAGCATTTGCCGTACAAGGGGCATTATACGCTCAAAAATTAAATTTACCAATTAGCGCTACAATCGTAGCAGCCGTTTTAACTGGCATTGGAGGCGGTATTATCCGCGATCTTTTAGCCCGTAGAAAACCTCTCGTTCTTCGAGCTGATGTATATGCTTTTTGGACGATTCTGGCAGGTTTCTTAATTGGCGCTCAAATTATTGTTAGCGATTGGGCTCTATACACCTTATTCATTTTAATTGTTTGCTTCCGCATGGTTTCTATTCATTACAAATGGCATTTACCGCATAGACGCATCGACACAAACGAACGTTCAATGCATAAATAGCAATCCAACCTCTTTACAAATCGTAAAGGGGTTTTTCTTTTCTAATGAGTTTTTCTTTACAGAATGTTTATACTAATCCTCAAAGCGAGGTGAATACAAATGACAAACCATGTGAATAAAGGGGCTCAAAAAAGCTCAGTAGGTCAAATTGGACACGACCCTAATTCCGCACACGAAAAAAGTGCTAAAATGGAACGATTCCATAAATCTTATCAAGAAAAAGCAAAAAAGTAATAGAAGCACTTATACAGAAAAACAGACGCACAGTTTACGTACTGTGCGTCTCCTCTTCAAGCATCAAATCACTGCTTGATATTCCAATCAAATCATATTTATCATATGCATCCTCTTGTAACAACCGCATAGCTTGTGTACGAATCGATTTTTCAACAATATTCCGGACATATCGTCCATTACTAAAGGATGTAATTTGCGATGAGTACTTTACAGCATGTAAATGATCTCTAAATTTCCATTCAGCCTCTTTCGATAACTGATATTCACGTTCTTCATACATCCTCTTCCCTATTTCTAACAACTGATTTACTGAGTAGTCCGCAAACTCAATTATAAATGGAAAACGAGATTGCAGTCCTGGATTCAATGAAAGAAAGTGATTCATCTCTCTTGAATATCCAGCTAAAATCAATACAAAACCGTGTTGTTTATCTTCCATATGTTTTACGAGCGTATCAATTGCTTCTTTTCCAAAATCTTTTTCTCCCCCTCGGGCTAATGAATATGCCTCATCAATAAACAAAATTCCTCCCATTGCTTTTTTTATTAAATCTCTTGTTTTTTGAGCTGTATGACCGATGTACTCTCCTACAAGATCCGCACGTTCAGCTTCAACTAAGTGCCCTTTTGATAGAATATTCATCTCAAATAATAATTTCCCTATCATTCTAGCAACAGTTGTCTTCCCTGTACCTGGATTCCCTTTAAATAACATATGAAGTACTTGTTTCTCAGACTTCAATCCTATTTCTTGTCTTTTTTTATTCACATAAATCCAAGCATATATTTCTTTTATTATCTTTTTTATATCATCCATCCCAACGAGTTTTCCCATCTCTTCTTCAATTCTTTGCAGCATCTCATGTTTCGTAGTAGTTTCACTTGAAATTACTGTTTTATTTTCTGCAGCCGTTAAAGAAATTTTCTTTCGATGATTTAACACAATGTTAATTTGATTATTATTTTTCTTTCGCATCGATTGTTCCATACAATCACCTCATTTTATCCACTCACCAAATATTATTATTCTTGTCTCCTTTGCAAATGACTATTTTCAGAAAAGTTTGCTATAATAAAAGAAATAATGAAGGTGGTGGGACTATGGAGACAACGGAATTCCATGATACAATACAAGCCTTTTCTATTTTTTTATTGAATAAAGGCCGAAAACCTTCAACCATTAAACGTTATGTTTATGACATTGAAGATTTCGGACATTGGTTAGAAAAAAACAAAAAGCTCCCTTCCAGTAATATATGGGCTACACTTTGTACAAAAGACTACGAAGATTACTTTTCCGACTTAAAAAAGAATCGACATTACTCAGAGAAAACGATGCACCGTGTATTCATTGTATTAAATAGAATGCATCACTTTCTAAATATTCCTAACCCATTAAAGAACATGGAAATGTCTATTCAACCAGACCGCACACTCCGCAATGAAGATTTCATTTCATCTGATGAAGAAAAAAGATTAAAATATATAGTCACTTCATTAGAAGGACTTTCAGAAAAACAACGTCCTGTACGCCCTTTATTGATGGATCGTAATATCGCTATTTTAAATTTATTAATTGACTATGGATTATCCTTACAGGAACTTACAGCATTAACTATGCATCACGTCCACTTTGAAACTAACACGTTATCTATACCTGCAACCGCAGGAGTAGAAAGAACAATTACATTAACTAGCGAAGACAAAAAACAACTATATACTTATTACAAAAGTATCCCTGAACCCGTTCGTCCAAAATATCATAGTAATGATCCATTATTTGTCGCATTCGATTTTAATCGTGGAACATACAGATGGGTATACGAAAATGATGCACCAAAGGGATTAACAGAAATCGCTATCCAAAAAATGATTCGCCTTGAAGTATCCAGAGCTAATTTACGCAAAGGAATCTCAGGACAACACTTTCGTAACACCTATATTTTAAACTTAATAAAAAAAGAAACTCCGGAGTCAGAAATTATAAAGCTAGCTGGCTTCAAGTCAAAGATTTCACTAAAACGATATTATCAATACGCAGAAAATAGAAAAAACGCCTTATCATAAGGCGTTTTTTCTATTTTTTCTTCAAACAAACGATTTTACTATGACCATTTAACTAATTTTTGCATCTACTATGATGAGTTTCGTTCATATCCTCATGAGAAAGGAGAGATTTAATGTCTCATTATAACGACAGTCAGAACAAATTCTCCAAACCATGCTTTCCAAGTAGCGCTGGACGAATTCCAAATACTCCATCAATCCCAGTTACTAAAGCACAACTTAGAACATTCCGCGCAATCATTATCGATTTAACAAAAATAATCCCAAAACTTTTCGCAAATCCATCTCCCCAAAATATTGAAGATCTAATTGATACATTGAACCTACTAAGTAAATTTATTTGTTCACTAGATGCTACTTCCTCCCTGAAAGCACAAGGGTTAGCTATTATTAAAAACTTAATAACTATATTAAAAAATCCAACTTTCGTAGCAAGCGCTGTATTTATCGAGCTTCAAAATCTAATTAATTATTTACTATCCATTACAAAACTATTCCGAATTGACCCTTGCACACTTCAAGAGCTTCTTAAATTAATCGCAGCATTACAAACCGCTCTAGTTAATTCTGCTTCATTCATTCAAGGACCTACTGGACCTACTGGGCCAGCAGGGGCTACCGGTGCTACTGGACCTCAAGGACCTCGGGGTAATACAGGCGCTACTGGCGCTACCGGATCTCAAGGACCAGCGGGGGCTACCGGTGCTACTGGACCTCAGGGGCCTCAAGGTAATACAGGCGCTACTGGCGCTACTGGTGCTACCGGGTCTCAAGGACCAGCGGGGGCTACCGGTACTACTGGACCTCAAGGTATTCAAGGTAACACGGGTGCTACTGGTGCTACTGGACCTCAGGGTGCTCAAGGACCAGCAGGTGCTACTGGTGCTACTGGACCTCAGGGTGCTCAAGGACCAGCAGGTGCTACTGGCGCTACTGGACCTCAAGGTGCTCAAGGACCAGCAGGTGCTACTGGCGCTACTGGACCTCAGGGTGCTCAAGGACCAGCAGGTGCTACTGGTGCCACTGGACCTCAAGGTATTCAAGGACCGGCGGGCGCTACTGGTGCCACTGGACCTCAAGGTATTCAAGGGCCAACGGGCGCTACTGGTATAGGAGTTACCGGACCTACTGGACCTTCTGGTGGGCCTCCTGGACCTACTGGACCTCAGGGACCTCAAGGTAATACAGGTGCTACTGGACCTCAAGGTATTCAAGGGCCAGCAGGTGCTACTGGGGCCACTGGACCTCAAGGTGCTCAAGGACCGGCGGGTGCTACTGGTGCTACTGGTGCTACTGGACCTCAAGGTGTTCAAGGGCCAACGGGCGCTACTGGTATAGGAGTTACAGGACCTACTGGGCCTACTGGACCTAGCTTCCCTATAGCAACAATTGTTGTAACAAACAACATTCAACAAACAGTACTACAATTTAATAACTTTATCTTCAGTACTGCAATTAACGTAAATAATATTATCTTTAATGGCACAGACACAGTTACAGTTATCAACGGTGGTATTTATGTAATTAGCGTATCCATCTCTACAACTGCACCAGGATGTGCGCCACTCGGAGTAGGAATTTCAATAAATGGAGCAGTTGCAACTGACAACTTCTCTTCAAATTTAATAGGCGACTCACTTTCATTTACTACAATCGAAACATTAGCTGCAGGAGCAAACATTTCTGTCCAATCTACTCTTAACGAGATTACGATCCCTGCAACAGGAAACACTAACATTCGTCTAACTGTATTTAGAATCGCTTAAATTTCACTATTTATTGTTTATGGCAAATAAAAAAAGAGCGAGAAACTCGCTCTTTTTTTGTTATGTACAATAATTTATTACTACTCTAATTCAATTGAAACATTTTTTTGTGGTACGAATGTAGAAATTGCATGTTTATAAATAAGCTGTTGCTTACCTTCTGTTTCCAGTAGGACTGTAAAATTATCAAATCCTTTAATTAACCCACGAAGCTGGAAACCATTTAATAAGTACAGCGTAACAAACGTATTCTCTTTACGGAGTTGATTTAAAAACTGATCTTGAATATTGATTGATTGCTTCATGTCGAATCCTCCTCTTTTTCTCTACTTACTATTATTCGACTTTAGTTGTAGCTTTCCTTCTATGTATCGTAAAATTTCTGACGTTTTTTCACCGTCTGTAACATCAAACCATGTGACATCCATCTTATTACGGAACCACGTTAATTGACGTTTTGCATAACGACGTGAATTCGTCTTTAATTGTGATACCGCTTCTTCTAAAGAGACACGATCCTCAAAATAATCATATATCTCTTTATACCCAATCGCTTGAATAGATTGACAATCTCGTATCCCTCGATTATACAACCCTTCTACTTCTTCTAATAAACCTTGGTCCATCATTATATCAACTCGTAAGTTAATGCGATCGTATAGCATTTCACGATCCATTGTCAAGCCAATTAAGGAAACATCGTATAATAACTCGTTTTCTTGTTTTTCAAGTTGATCACTCATTTTTTCACCCGTCGTGTGGAAAATTTCTAACGCCCTAATGACACGGCGTACATTATTTGCATGAATACGCTCAGCGCTTTCTGGGTCTACTTCCTGTAATTTCTTATGTACATATTCCACACCACGTTCTAATGCTAACTTTTCCATTTGTTCTCGGTATATAACATCACCAGCATCATCCGTAAACTGATAATCGAATAAAACAGATTGTATATACAGACCAGTTCCACCAACGATAATCGGCAATTTACCACGCTCTGTAATCTCGCGAATATGCTTACGAACACGTTCTTGAAATTCGGCAACCGAAAATGATTCTTCCGGATTTTTTATATCAACCATATAATGTGGAATTCCGTCCATCTCTTCTTTCGTCACCTTTGCGGTTCCAATATCCATCGTACGATAAATCTGCATGGAATCTCCACTTATAATTTCACCATTTAACGCTTTGGCAAGATCAATACTTAACTTCGTCTTCCCAACAGCAGTTGGTCCAATGATGACAGCAACTTTTTCACGTTGCACTTCTCCCATATCATTCAACTCTCTTTATGTAATGTACTCCATCTATTGATTATATCCAATCTTACCAATTTTAACGGCATGATTGCAAGTTCTTTCATTACGGTACATGAAATTATAAATAAAAAAGAACATAGTTTGTCCAATTCCGCATATACATGATTAAAAATACCTTCGAGAGGATGAGTTAACTATGAAACAATCCACTATCAATTTTTCATCTTTGACAAAAGACCTCATTTTAGCTACTACTACAAAAGAACACAATTGTTCACAAGAAGAATTATACTTTGCCTTAAATTGTTTACTACGTTCTTTTCATTCTGCTCTCCAAGAAACAACATTACATCTAGAAAATAAAGATACAGAGTATATACAAAACCAATTTTGCAGTGCATATAAAATTATTACAGGTAAAACTATTTACCCTTTTCAATAATCCATAAAAGGCGGTTGCTTACATACTTTCAAGCAACCGCCTTTTATATTAATACATATACACTACTCTATCACTTTCACTTTTACAGATTTGCGCCCCCAGCTATTCGCACTACCATCTGAGCCAACTAAAACATCAATACGATTTCCTTTAATCGCCCCACCAGTATCTCCAGCAATCGCTTCTCCATATCCTTCTACCCATACTTTTGATCCAAGTGGAATTACTTTAGGATCAACAGCAATTACTTTCATATTTGGATTCGCTGTTAAATCATGCCCCATTGCAGTTAATACACGACCACCATACGAACCATTCTCACTCGGATCTGCTGTATATGCTGTCGCTTCTACCGTTATTTCACGTCCACCAGCCGGTGCACTTGTTTCATTAGATTTCGCAACTTGTTTCGTAGTTGACTGCTGTTTTGCCACAGGTTTACTTGATTCTACATTCTTAACAGATTCTTTACCCTTAACTACTTTATTACTTTTAACCGGCGTATTTACTCTTTCCGGCGCTTCTTCTTTCGTTGCAACTTCTTTCTTTTCAATCACTGGTGCCGTTCCTGTTAAAAATGGCACATGAACATATCCTGTTTTTCCATTATAGTCAAATTGCAACCATTCATTTTGAACTTGATTTGTCGTTTCAATTACATCATTTTTATTCAGTTTACCAAGAATTTCTGAGTCAGTATTCGCTCCAGCGCGAACATTTAACACACCCGCCGTCACATAATATGTACTTTTTGTAAATTCAGCACTTACAAACGCTTCTTGACCATTTAATTTAATTTTTGTCCATCCGTTTTCTGTATTTACAACATCTAATTTATTTCCACTTAACATTTTACCTACAAGCTTAGACTCTACAGTTGGGTTTTCTCTAACATTTAATACGTCTGTTGTTACAATCGTTTCTGCTTTCGCAGAACCTGCAAAAATCCCAAGACCAAAAACTGCCGCCGTTGCTATACCTAATAATCTTTTCATGAATAGCCTCCATTTGCTTTGTTTTCGTATTTTTATTATAGCAACAGATTTTTAGTATTTTTCGAAATCACACAATTACAAACCATTCGTAATATGCGATTAATGAGTTGTAACATAAATTTCCATATTAATGAATCCCATTTCTAATAGAATCTTCAATAGTTTTCATATACTTTCCACATACAAGCACCAGAATTTTTTTCCAGAAAAAATTACAGTATTACTTTTTTGTTACAAAAAAATCATATTTCATTACATCTTTTACCAAAATTCATCATTCTCCAATTATTAACCTCCTTTTTTGTAATAAAAAGGAGCAGCTAATAAAAGCTACTCCCTTTACACGTATTATTTAACTTTCTTTTTCCAAATTCCCATCATAAGAGCAGAAACAACTGCCCCTATCAATATCGAGAAAATATATAACACTGGTTTATTGACTAAAGCGATAACAAACAATCCACCATGCGGTGCTGGTAATGTAATTTGGAATAACATTGATAATGCACCTGCAATACTTGAACCGACAACACAACTGACAATTACCCGAACCGGATCTGCTGCTGCAAATGGAATCGCACCTTCTGTAATAAACGATGCCCCCATAATATAATTTGTTAAACCAGACTTACGTTCCGCTTCTGTAAACTTCGATTTAAAGAAGGTAGTTGCTAACGCAATTGCAAGCGGTGGCACCATACCACCGGCCATAACCGCTGAATGCACCCCAAAGTTCTTCGCTTCTATCGCAGCAATACCAAACGTAAATGCTGCTTTATTAATTGGACCACCCATATCAATTGCCATCATCGCACCTAAAATAAGACCTAGTAATATAGCATTTGTACCGTTCAAACCATTTAACCATCCTGTTAACATTTCATTCAATGCTACTACAGGCGGAATTACTACTTTTTGCATAACAACTCCTGTAATCAATAATCCAAAGACTGGATATAACAAAACAGGCTTAATTCCTTCTAACTGTACTGGTAACCCTGAAAATAATTTTTTCAATCCTAAAACAACATATCCGGCTAAGAAACCAGCAATTAATCCACCTAAAAATCCAGCATTCGCATGTGCCGCTAAAAATCCTCCGACAACACCAGGCATAAAACCAGGACGATCAGCAATAGAACTAGCAATAAATCCTGCTAAAATTGGTACAAGGAATAGAAATGCCCCTGTTCCCCCTCCTCCAATAGACATGAACAATTCAGCTAAAGGACCTTCTGCTTTTATACCACCAAACGAAAACGCTAGCGCAATTAAAATCCCGCCACCAACAACGAATGGAAGCATATTACTTACGCCGTTCATTAAATGCTTATAAATTCCTAATCCTTTTTCTTTCTCCGTATTTTCTACCTTTCCATCCTCTTTTACACCTTTAAAGATTGGTGCATCTTGTTTTACAGCCCGATTAAGAAGCGTCTCCGTTTTTCTAATCCCATCAGCGACTGGCACTTGAATAACATGTTTCCCAGCAAAACGGTTCATTTCTACTTGTTTATCTGCCGCAACAATTATAGCCGTTGCGCGTTCAATATCCTCTTTCGTTAAACCGTTTTTTATACCTGTTGATCCGTTCGTTTCAACTTTAATTGCAATTCCTAGCTCTTCTGCTTTTGCTTTCAAGCTATCTGCAGCCATATATGTGTGAGCGATTCCAGTCGGGCAAGCTGTAACAGCTAATACGTACGGTTCATTCCCTTCTGGTTTTGCAACTTCAACCTCTTCTTCTTTTTCATTTTCTTTTTCATCAAATAAACGAAGAAGTTCTTCTTCATCCTTCGCTTCTAACAATTGCTTACGAAACCCTTCATCCATTAATAGTGTAGATAGGCGTGATAACGTTTCTAAATGCGTATTATTCGCCCCTTCACTCGCAGCAATCATAAAGAATAAATGCGCTGGTTGTCCGTCAAGCGATTCATAGTTGATACCGCTTACACTTCTACCAAAACAAATCGCTGGTTGCTTAACAGCTTTTGTTTTCGCATGAGGTATAGCAATCCCTTCACCAATGCCGGTTGTACTTTGTGACTCCCGCTTTAAAATAGCTTCTTTAAATTCAGCTTTGCTATTTAAACGATTTGCCCCGTTTAATTTCTCAACTAACTCATCTATGACAGCTTCTTTATTTGAAGCTGTCAAATTCATAATAACTGTATCCCTTTTTAATAGTTCTGTAATTTTCATATGTTGCTTCCCCCTATCGCTTAGTTACAATTACTTGCGACAATAATTCTTCTACTTTTTCCTTTTCACATAAATCGGCTGAAAATGCTGTTGCACTCCCTGTTGCAACGCCATATTGAAATGCCTTTTCAATATCTTTTGTCTGTTCATATCTTCCTACAAATCCCGCAACGAGAGAATCTCCAGCCCCAACCGAATTAATTACAACACCTTTTGGAATAGTTGCTTCATATATACCTTCTGCCGTAAATAATAAAGCCCCATCTCCGGCCATTGATACGATAACATGCTCTACACCTTGTTCAACTAATTTTCTTCCATATGGTAAAACATCTTCTACTGTGGAAATCTCTACTCCGAATAACTCACCAAGTTCATGATGATTAGGCTTTATTAAAAATGGTTTATTTTTAACTACATGCTGCAAGGCACTACCACTTGCATCTACTACTACACGAATGCCTTTTTCAGCTCCGAACGCTGCGATTGATGCATAAAAAGTAGTTGGGATAGACGCTGGTACACTTCCAGCTAGTACAACACAATCTCCCTGCTCCATACTTTCAATTTGTTTCATTAATTGTTCAAATTGTTCCTTAGTCACACTAGGACCTTGTCCATTTAATTCTGTCTCTTCTCGTCCTTTTATTTTCACGTTAATTCGAGTATCTTCACTTACTTGGATGAAGTTTGTTATTACACCTTCTGTCTGTAATACATCTTTAATAAATCGACCGGTAAATCCACCAGTAAATCCAAGCGCTACATTTTCAACACCTAAACGATGAAGAACGCGAGAAACATTAATTCCTTTTCCTCCAGGAAACTTCATATCTTTCTCCGCTCGATTTACTGCGCCTAAATCTAAGGAATTAACTTGTACTACATAATCAATAGATGGATTTAAAGTTACTGTATAGATCATTGTTTATCAGCCTCAATTACATTGGTTTGTCTTTTATATTTTTCTAAATCAATTTCTAAATGGTTTGTAATAATATTTGCCTCTTCCACATTGGCAATTTTCGCAAACGCAACTTCCGAAAACTTACTTTCATCTATTAAGAAATATCCTTCATTTGCTAATGTTAATGCCATTTGCTTTAAAAGTGCCTCTTCTGGATCTGGTGTTGTAAAACCAAGCTGTTCATGTACACCATTCGCTCCTAAAAAACATTTATCAAAACGATACTTCTGCATACTTTCCTGCGCCATTGCACCGATTAAAGCTTTCGTCCTACTCTTCATCATTCCGCCTAGTAAATATGCACGAATATTATTTTCAACTAAAGCTTCAATATGCATAAGTCCATTCGTAACAACGGTAACATCTTTATTTATTAAAAATGGAATCATTTCAAATGTTGTACTTCCTGCATCTAAATAAATACAATCACCTTGTTCCACAACGTTAGCCGCATACTTCGCAATTTGTTGTTTTATTTGAATGTTTTTGGATGATTTTTCAACCATCGTTGGCTCCTGTCCTTTTCCCGTTAAAACAGCCGCACCACCATGAACTCTTTTTAATAACCTTTGCTTTTCCAATTGTGCTAAGTCACGACGAATTGTTGATTCAGAGCTTTCTGTTCTTTCCACTAATTGTTGTAATTTAACAACCTTCTGCTCTTTTACAAGTTGCAATATCATTTGATGACGTTCAGGAGTTAACATTTCATTCACCTCTTCTTTGATTACAGTATAATGAAAACGATCACAAAAATCAACCACAAACATTCACAAATAATCAAAATCAGTCACAAACAGTTATAAACAACAAAAAAGAAACCCATTGGATTGTTATATCAAATGGGTTCCTTTACTCGCTTCACTTATAGGGAAGCTTTATATATGCTTAAAACATCGTCTTTATTTAATTTTTTAAAGTTACCAAATTCGCCATAAGCCATCGCTTTATCCGCCATTACATCAATTTCATTTTCTCCAATAGCATAATCAGATAACGTTACTGGTGCCTCAATTGAAGTCCAAAATTGACGTAACGCCTCAATTCCTTCTAACGCAATTTCTCGATCAGTCTTTCCATCTGTTTCTACATCGAATACACGAATAGCGAATTGTTTAAAACGACTTACATTTTCATCTACAACATGCTTCATCCAGTTCGGGAATAAAATCGCAAGGCCACCTCCGTGTGGTATATCATGAACCGCAGAAACTGCGTGCTCAATATTGTGTGTTGCCCAGTCTCCTTTTACTCCCATCGCTAAAATACCGTTTAGCGCCATAGTACCGCAGTATAAAATAGTTTCTCTATGCTCATAACTTTCTAAATCACTTAAAAGCTTAGGGGCAGTTTCAATTACTGTTTTTAAAACAGACTCACAATAACGATCTTGTAATTCTGTATTTGTTCCGTGGTGGAAATATTGCTCTAATACGTGCGACATAATATCTACCATACCGTAAATTGTTTGATCCCTCGGTACAGACGCAGTATGAACGGGATCTAAAATTGAAAATTGCGGGAAAGTAACTGGACTACCCCAGCCATATTTTTCATTCGTTTCCCAGTTTGTAATGACAGAACCAGCATTCATTTCAGATCCTGTTGCTGCAAGCGTAAGTACAGTACCAAATGGTAATGCCTCACTAGCAAAAGCTTTTTTCGTTACAATATCCCACACATCTCCATCGTACTTACTACCAGCAGCAATTGCCTTCGTACAGTCAATTACACTTCCTCCACCAACTGCTAAAATAAATTCAACACCGTTATCTTTACAAATTTGAATTCCTTTCTTTACAGTTGATACACGTGGATTCGGTTCAACGCCTGTCAATTCAAACACTTCTGCATTTATATCTTTTAAAATAGAAATTACATTATCATAAATACCGTTTCTTTTAATACTACCTCCCCCGTATACGAGAAGAACTTTTTTACCAAACTGTGGAATTTCAGTTTTCAACTGTTCTAATTGCCCTTTACCGAAAATAAGTTTCGTTGGATTACGAAATACAAAATTTTGCATATCCCTTTACCATCCCTTCTATATGAAAAGTAACTATACTTTTGTATACCATATTTTTTTCATTTCACAAAAATATTTGCCTAACAAAAAAATCCCAGCCTATAGGCTGAGATTTTTTATTGATAATAAGGTGAGATCATTAAGTAAACAATAACACCAGATAAACTTACATATAACCAAATCGGCATCGTCCAACGTACAATTTTACGATGACGTGTTAATTGATTTGTAAAACCAAATACAAGTGCAAACAATGCAAGTGGTACAATAATTGCTGCCAGGATAATATGTGTAATTAAAATGATGAAATACACATATTTAATAAACCCTTCTCCGCCAAAATGTGTTGCCGGCGCTAAGTAATGATACGATAAATAAGAAACACAAAATAGCAACGTCGTCGTAAATGCTGCCAGGATGAAACCACGGTGCATTTTCACATTCTTCTTAATAATAGAGTATAGCGCTGCTAATAAGAATACGAACGTAAAGCTATTAAAAATTGCGTTTAACATTGGTAAAATCGTTACATCAAAATGTACTTCTCCTTCATAGCCAACAGGTCCAAAGAACAAAAATAAAATAATCGCATTTACAATTACAGAAAGCGTTATCACAATAGGAGCATAGCTTTTCTGATTTGTTGATTGATCCACCAAAATGGTCACTCCCTCTTCCTTCAAATATGTATACGTAACCTCACTATTTTAACATACTATTCACAGTGTAAATGTGACAATAGTTTGACACAGCAAGACAAAACAAAGAAAAAAACCCTTCTTAATAAAACTTCTTAAGAAGGATTTTATCGCTTTATTATTCAAATAGCAATGCGATTAGTTTTTGTTAAAAAATGTATCGCTATATGCTTGAAAAATTTCAGACACTTGGTATCCCATTAAAGAAATTGCTGTTAATGAAAAGAAACCAATCATAAGAAATCGAAACCACATATAAATCTCCTCCTTGTATTTAGCTTAAAAAACATTCGCTATATTACAAGTTGAGTGGCACTCTTCATCGTCACTTTCCTTTTTCTTTACAATTGCTGTAATAAATCGAATCATAAAGAAAATAACAAAAGGAAATTGTTCGTAATTCACATTGGCATAGTTTAGCAACGGCTCGCGTTGCATATCGAACGGGGATGAGAAGGAATAGAACATACCTTGCTCTTCCATATATACAATTACTATTTTCATACAAAATACGATTCCTAGAAACGAAACAATATCTTGCCATTCTGTCGTATATAGCAGGTTATACAGCTCTAATACGTAATCTTCCATCGTCATCCCCCCTTCCTTTTTTACCATTCTGCTCGCCTTCGTATAAAAAGTCAAGAAAAAAGTTTATATTCACTATGACAATAGTAATTACTCATTTCTATGATTATATATGATTCTTTTATAGCAATGATTGGGTGTAAATCTCTTCGAAAACAAGAAATTAGAATCGAACAGATTCCTCATTCTTACTTGTAGTATTCGATACTGTACTATTTTTATTTCTATTAAAAATAAAATAAGAAAGTATTATAAGAACAGTAACAAGCATCGTCAAAAGTGCTTGTGAACGTAAAGATTCAATTGCAAGCATCGCAACTAAAACTGCTATAATAGCGGCAATTGTAACATACGTTACATACGGGAAAAACCACATTTTCACTTTCAAATTTTGTTGTTCTACTTTCCCCATTTTTTTACGGATCTTTAAATGCGAAACAGCTATAACGAGATAAACGAGCAACGCAATCCCGCCAGATGCATTCACTAAAAATAAAAAGACTTTATCTGGAGATATATAACTAAAAACAACTCCAATATAAGCGAAGAACGTTCCGAATAAAACTGCCCGAACTGGAACACCACTATTGTTCAATTTCAAAAACGCCTTTGGAGCATCTCCTCTTTCTGCCATCGAAAAAAGCATTCTTGAGTTCGTATATAAACCAGAATTTAAACAAGAAAGTACAGCTGTTAAAACGATAAAATTCATAATTTGTGCTGCCGCTGGTATCCCTATATGTTCCAGTACCGCTACAAACGGACTTTTTAGTATGTTCGCTGAATTCCATGGAAGAAGTGTAACAACTACAGCAATCGATCCAATGAAAAATACGAGAATACGCCAAATTACACTATTTGTTGCTGTTTTTACTGCTTTTACAGGTTCAGCAGATTCTCCAGCAGCTACTGCAACAATCTCAGATCCCATAAATGAAAATATAACGACAGTAATTCCAAGTAGCACCGAACTTATACCGTTTGGCATAAATCCTCCTTGTCCTACTAAATTCGAAGTGCCAGGTGCTTCCGTTCCTGGTACAAATCCTAAAATAACAGCTAGTCCAAGACAAAGGAACAAAACGATACTTATTACTTTAATAAAAGAAAACCAATATTCAAACTCTCCAAATGATTTCACCGAAAAAACATTCGTCAATGTTAATAAAATCGTTAATATTAGGCTTAATAACCAAAGTGGAATTTCTGGAATCCAGTATTGAATAATACCAGCACCTGCTGTGGCTTCTATTGCAATAACAATTACCCAGAAAAACCAATATAGCCACCCAATTGTATAACCGGCCCATGGACCAATTGCTTCTCTTGCATATGTTGCAAATGACCCACTTGTCGGGTTAATAGCTGCCATTTCTCCAAGCATTCTCATAACGAAAATAACTAGAAGTCCTGCTAATGCATATGAAATGATAGAACCTGGTCCGGCTGAATGTACAACCGCCCCACTTCCAACAAACAAACCAGCTCCTATTACGCCACCAATTGAAATCATTGTAATATGGCGTATTTTGAGGTCTTTCTTAAGATTTTTTTCCAACTCTTGTACATCCCCTTTCAAACGTAATTTTGAAATTTGCCCCGCATTACCGGGCAGTAAGACCCCCACCTCAAAATTCAGGGGAAGCAAAGAAGTTAGGTGGGAATCTACTCCCCGTAAATGCCCGATTGGTTCAACTTTATGTAAGAGTATTATGTGAAAAACCTTGGCCTACACTTTAAAATATATCAAAATATTCTGAATTTAACAATTATAATGCAAGCTCCTATAAAAATTATTTCATTAAGTTTAACAATTTCCCATATACAATTGTTGAGAAAATTATAGTTACCTTACAAAAGAATGAATTTTCAGATATTATCAAATAAACAAGATTATACATCTAGACAACTTTTTGTATAGGAGTGTTGATATGTTAAACAAGTTCAAATTCATTTGTTGTACGTTAGTAATTTTTTTACTGTTACCACTATCCCCCTTTCAAGCACAAGCAGCAAACAATTTAGGATCAAAACTACTCGTTGGATACTGGCATAACTTTGATAACGGTACTGGCATTATTAAATTAAGAGACGTTTCACCAAAATGGGATGTAATCAATGTATCTTTTGGGGAAACTGGTGGTGATCGTTCTACTGTTGAATTTTCTCCTGTGTATGGTACAGATGCAGAATTCAAATCAGATATTTCTTATTTAAAAAGTAAAGGAAAGAAAGTAGTTCTTTCAATAGGTGGACAAAATGGGGTCGTTTTACTTCCTGACAATGCTGCTAAGCAACGTTTCATTAATTCCATACAATCTCTAATCGATAAATACGGTTTTAATGGAATAGATATTGACCTTGAATCAGGCATTTACTTAAACGGTAATGACACTAATTTCAAAAACCCAACTACTCCTCAAATCGTAAATCTTATTTCGGCTATTCGAACAATCTCAGATCATTACGGTCCCGACTTTCTATTAAGCATGGCTCCTGAAACAGCTTATGTTCAAGGCGGTTATAGCGCATACGGAAGCATCTGGGGCGCATATTTACCGATTATTTACGGAGTGAAAGATAAACTAACATACATTCACGTTCAACACTACAACGCTGGCAGTGGCATTGGAATGGACGGTAATAACTACAATCAAGGTACTGCAGACTACGAGGTCGCTATGGCAGATATGCTCTTACATGGTTTTCCTGTAGGTGGTAATGCAAATAACATGTTCCCAGCTCTTCGTTCGGATCAAGTCATGATTGGACTTCCTGCAGCACCAGCGGCCGCTCCAAGTGGTGGGTATATTTCTCCAACTGAAATGAAAAAAGCTTTAGATTATATCATTAAGGGAATTCCTTTCGGAGGAAAGTATAAACTTTCAAATGAGAGTGGCTATCCTGCATTCCGCGGCCTAATGTCTTGGTCTATTAATTGGGATGCAAAAAACAACTTTGAATTCTCTAATAACTATAGAACATATTTTGATGCGATTTCCTTGCAAAAATAATAAAAAACAACAATAGGTTTTATATGACCTATTGTTGTTTTTTATTTACCATCAATTAACATCGCTCGTTCATCAAAATCAAATTAAGAATGATGATGTGGAATTGAATACATTAGTTACTATTTTGCTTCAATACAAATACTGAAAGTTCAGGTACACTCAAAAATCTAACAGGCATTCGAGTTGTCCCAATCCCACGATTTACGTATAAATGTAATGGCTTATTCTTTCCTTCTAATTCATACATACCTTCAACATGACTCTCAGCTAGTTTTGTCGTAATGAATGGACCGATAAAAGGGATTTGAACTTGTCCTCCGTGACTATGGCCTGACATTTGAAAATCAACTGGGTAACGTACTATTTTGTCTACAACATCCGGCTCATGTACTAATAACATATTGAAATCTTGTTGCCTTACATGTTTTAAAGTCGAGTCTATTTGCGGCTTACCTAATAAAAAATCATCCAAACCTGATATTGTAATATATTTGCCGTTTTCCGCTTTAATTTTCTGCACTTCATTGACTAACACAGCGAAACCAGCTTCCTCCATATATTTTTTATAAAATAAACTACCTCCGCCGCCCCTATCATGATTCCCAAACACTGCATATTTCCCTAAGGGCGCATGTATTTTTTGTAAAATCCCTTTCGCTTCTTCTCTTTCGGCTTTGTACGATCCAAACTTATCTATTAAATCCCCTGTGAAAACTACTACATCTGGACTTAATGCATTCATCTTCTCCACCAAATTTTCTAATTGTTTCAGTGTGAATTCTGGTCCTAAATGTACATCTGAGAACTGTAATATTTTTTTATTATGAAACTCTTTAGGAATTGTAGAAGCTTCTATTTCATTCCACGTAACTGTTACTAGTTTTCGTTCTATTTCTGTCGCATAGAAATACAAACTTATAGAAATCATTACTACACTTACGAAACTGATTATAGATATCTTGACGATTGATTTTTTTTGTTCTTCTTTTACGTGATACGTATTCATGTTCTCACCTCTAGAAGTACTTTAAAACCTTATTGTTACATTCATGTGACAACACGAACAATGTTAGTTATATTCAATTCCAGCCCTGCTCACTTTGACAAATTTATACAGAAGTCATAACATGTTTTTATAATACATAGATTCTTAAAAATGTTCCATTTATTCTTTTATCATTTTATTAAGGAGAGATTATTCATGTCTGTATTTACACCAGAAGAAATCACGGAACTTGCTGCTAATTCCGGAAGAAAAAAAGCTCATTTATCATTACTCCCTATGCTAATTCTCGGTTTTTTTGGCGGTGCTTTCATAGCATTAGGGTATTTACTCGATATTCATGTTATTGGAACAATGCCAAAAGCTTGGGGATCATTTACTAGTTTTCTAGGTGCCGCTGTATTCCCTATCGGTCTTATACTCGTTATTCTTGCAGGCGGTGAGTTAGTAACTGGCAATATGATGACCGTTTCAATGGCGTGGCTTCATAAAAAAATCGACTTATTTCACTTCATTCGAAATTTAGTTATTGTTACGTTTAGCAACTTCATAGGTGCTGTATTCGTTGCTTATTTTTTCGGTCATGTCGTCGGATTAACAGAGGGAGCTTTTTTAGCAAAAACAGTTTCTATTGCGCAAGCTAAACTACAAGATACACCACTACAAGCCTTCATTTCTGCCATCGGATGTAATTGGCTCGTTTGTTTAGCTGTTTGGCTTAGTATGGGAAGTAAAGAATTTATCGGAAAGATTATCGGCATTTGGTTCCCAGTTATGACTTTTGTTGCAATTGGATTTCAACACGTTGTAGCCAATATGTTTGTCATCCCAGCTGCAATTTTTGCTGGTCATTTAACATGGATTGAATATTTTCCAAACTTCATTTTTGTTTTCTTCGGAAACTTAGTGGGAGGTATGTTATTTGTGGCATTACCTTATTTCATATCTTATAATAAGAAACTACCTTCCAATAAAGAGCAAACCGAATTAAAGAAAAAATCTGTATCCGCTTAAATGAACCGTCTATATAGACGTATCTAAAAAATATTACAAATTTCATTTTTTTTACGAATATATGTGCGTACACTTGTTCTCGAATGTTTTATACGTTATAATAACAACTTAAATAGCATTATTTACATATGAGGTGAAAAACATGAACAAAACAGAATTAATTAAAAACGTAGCACAAAATGCTGAGATTTCTCAAAAAGAAGCTACTGTAGTTGTACAAACTGTAGTAGAATCAATCACTAACACTCTAGCTGCTGGTGAAAAAGTACAACTTATCGGATTCGGTACATTCGAAGTTCGCGAAAGAGCTGCTCGTACAGGCCGTAACCCACAAACTGGTGAAGAAATGCAAATCGCAGCTTCTAAAGTACCTGCTTTCAAAGCTGGTAAAGAACTAAAAGAAGCTGTAAAATAATGAAAAATAGCCTTCTCGTTTACGAGAGGGCTATTTTTTTCATTACATAATTAATAAAAATCTGACCATTATGCTGTTTCTTTTGTTCCTTTATGCACATAAAGCCTTTATTTTAACTTCACTCTTTGCAATCGTAATGCATTTAATACGACCGATACAGAACTAAATGCCATCGCTGCTCCTGCAACCCAAGGCGCTAAGAAGCCAAGCGCTGCAATCGGGATTCCTAAGCCATTATAAGCTAGTGCCCAGAATAAGTTTTGCTTAATATTTCTTATCGTCACCTTACTCATAAAGATTGCATCAGCAATACTATTTAAATCACCACGGATTAACGTAATATCTGCCGCTTCCATCGCTACATCCGTTCCTGTTCCAATCGCCATACCGATATCCGCCGTTGCAAGTGCTGGAGCATCATTTATTCCATCTCCAACCATTGCTACTTTTTTACCTTGCGCTTGAAGTTGTTTCACTTCTTCTGCTTTTCCTTCTGGTAATACTTCTGCAATTACGTGATCAATACCTACTTGCTTAGCGATTGCCTGAGCAGTTTGTGTATTATCTCCTGTAATCATAACAACGTCTAGACCCATTTTCTTAAGTCTTGCGATAGCTGCTTTTGACGTATCTTTTACAGTATCTGCAACGGCAACTATACCAGCATATTCTTTATTGATCGCAATAAGCATTGCTGTTTTTCCTTCTCGTTCTAACTCTTCCATTGATTTAGAAACTTCTTCAATATCAATATTGAATTTCTTCATTAATCGGCGTGTACCAATTAATAATTGTTTTCCTTCTACGACTGATTCAATACCAAATCCAGGAATCGCTTCAAATGTTTCTGAACTTGGAATATCAATTTTCTTTTCTTTAATTCCATCTACAATCGCTTCTGCAAGTGGGTGTTCAGAATTCTTTTCTGCCGCACCTACTAAACGTAGTATTTCTTCTTCATGGAATCCATCTGCTACAATTACATCTGTTAACACAGGCTTCCCGTTTGTCACAGTACCTGTTTTATCTAGAATAACTGTATCTAATCGATGCGTTGCTTCTAAATGCTCTCCGCCCTTAAATAAAATACCATACTCAGCTGATCTTCCTGATCCAGCCATAATAGATGTAGGCGTTGCAAGACCTAATGCACATGGACAAGCGATAACAAGTACTGCTATCATTTTCTCAAGTGCTCCGCCAAAATCACCTGGTGTAACAAAGATCATCCACACTGCAAATGTAATAATCGCGATTCCAACTACAACTGGTACAAAAATACCAGAAATTTGATCAGCTACCCTTTGAATAGGAGCTTTTGAACCTTGTGCCTCTTCTACTACTTTAATAATTTGAGCTAATGCAGTATCTCTTCCTACCTTAGTTGCTTTCACTTTTAAAAATCCATTTTTATTCATTGTAGAACCGATTACTACATCCCCAATTGTTTTATCAACTGGAATACTTTCACCTGTTAACATCGATTCATCTATTGCTGACTTTCCTTCTACAATCTCACCATCTACTGGAATTTTTTCACCAGGCTTTACATAAACGATATCACCAGCTACTACTTCTTCGATTAAAATTTTCATTTCTGTTCCATCTCGCACAACTGTAGCTGTCTTTGCTTGTAAACCCATCAACTTTTTAATTGCCTCTGATGAACGTCCCTTTGCTTTCGCTTCAAATAATTTACCTAAAATAATTAGTGTAATAAGTACCGCGCTCGTTTCAAAATATAAATCTGTCATATGCTCCGAAGAACCGATAGATTGAATGCTTAAATATACACTATAGAAATAGGCAGCCGACGTTCCAAGTGCCACAAGAACATCCATGTTAGCACTTTTATTACGTAACGCTTTATAAGCTCCAACATAAAACTGTCCACCAATGATAAATTGAACTGGCGTTGCAAGAGCCATCTGCACCCAAGGGTTCATAAGCATATCAGGTAAATAAATAAACGATGTAAATGAGAAGTGACTTACCATTGCCCACAGTAACGGGAATGATAAAATAAACGAAACGATAAACTTCTTCTTTTGTCGCTCAATTTCTTGTAAGCGATGATCAGTTGATCCATCTTGCTCATCTGATTTCAATTCCAATTTATATCCTAATTTCGTAATTGCACTCTTCATTTCATTTACATTAATTTCATCAGGATTAAAATCTACTGTAGCCGATTCCAAAGCGAAATTTACTGTCGCTTCGTTCACGCCTTCTAACTTATTTAAACGCTTTTCTACTCTATTCGCACATGCTGCGCATGTCATTCCTGAAACAGTAAATTCAGCTTTATCACTTACAATTCCATATCCTAACGATTCAACTTTTTCCTTAAATTGTTGCGGATTTGTTTTTTGGGGATCATACATTATTTTTGTTTTTTCAAGTGCAAAATTTACATTTGCATCATGAACACCTTCTACTTTTTTTAGGCCTTTTTCAATTCTATTTGCACATGCGGCACATGTCATTCCTGATATTTGAAGATTGGCCTCTTTTTGTTCATTCATGTCTCTCACCTCTATATACCCTTATGAGGTATAATTATTAGCAAAATAAATCGTACTTTATAGAAAGTACGATTTATTTCCATATCTAAAAATAATTATTGAACATCGTATCCTTGATCTTCAATTACAGCAATGATATCTTTTAATGTTACAACTGACGAGTCGATAGTAACTTCAACAGTTCCTTCTGCTAATTGAACTTTTACTTGATCAACGCCATCTAGTTCTTTCACACTACTTTCAATAGCATTTACACAATGTCCACAAGACATACCTTCAACTTGTAATGTTAACTGTTCCATTTAAAATCCTCCTCTTGTTTCTTTATTGTTTGTTAATCACAATTACATATTACCATACCCCCCTAAGGTAATCAATAGTTTTGTATCATGATTTTTCAATTATTTTCTAAAAGTTTATTTTACATACACTTTTTCACATCAATACCCCGAAACCTTATATGAAAGTAAACAAAAAACAAGCCAGTTACGTACTAGCTTGTTTTTACGCTTTTGAAAAACGTTCAAATACTGTCATTAATTCTTCAATTGCTTCGTCACCATTACCATCTTTAATTGCACCTGAAACACAATGACTTGTATGGTTTTTTAATACACCCATTCCTACTTTTTTCATTGCTGCATTAATCGCTGAAATTTGCACTAAAATATCCACGCAATACCGATCGTTTTCAATCATATTTTGAATACCCCGAACTTGCCCTTCAATTCTCTTTAATCTATTTATAATTTGCTCTTTTTCTTTTTCTGATCTATGTGTTACTGCTTCATGCTCTTTATGCCCCATATTATCACCTTCTTAAAGTTTCTCTTCATCCAATAAAACAATTACTTTTACGAGTATACCAATTATAGCATTAAATATCTATGCATGATACCCCATATGAGTATATTTCCACTTTATGATTATTTTTAATACATTGTTAGCTTCTCAGTCTCAATTTTCATTATACCCTTTCCTTTTTTCAAAAAACAATAATAAGCGGGGATTTTCCATCCCCGCTTATTATTCATTCCCAAATATAAAAGCCTCAATCTTCACACATGTAAATTGAGACTTTTTCTTCCTATATATAATTATTGCTGATCACATACTTTTGTATCATTCACTACTGAAGTTCCTTCAACGGTTACCGTATGAAAACAGTCATTTACACGAACAGTCACAACGTTATCTTGCCGATCAATAATATGATATTCATTAAAATTTTTATTCAGAGCACTGCGAATTTGTTCTCCTTCATAAATTGGAATGCCATGTGATAAAACCCAAATAAGCCCAGCAATAGCAAGAATAGTTTTCATACGATCTACCTCCTTGAGAATATAGTGAACTTTTCATCCGTGCTTTTTCAGCTCTACGAATCATAATTGGAATGAACCAAGCCTTTTCGGAAATAAGTTCATTTCGTCTATTTTATGTTTATGCTAATTGTGAACGAATTGTGACAACTTTTTGTCTCTTTAGACGAAAAATTGAAACAAAACTTTCAAAAAGGACAATTCTACTTACGCAAACAAAAGGCTATGGAGAATTTCCCCATAGCCTTTTGCTTACATTTAATTAGACGATCATTTCATTATGTTTAATAGTAAGTGTTTCAATTTGAATGGTAGCATGTTCAATATGAAACTCTTGTTTTAACGTATCAATAATATTTTGAAGTACTTCTTGATCATCCTGTTTTTTATCAATCATTACATGGACGCTTAATGCATCTAATCCAGATGTAATTGTCCAAATATGAAGATCATGTAAATCACGTACACCTTTTACTCCTTTAATCGCTTGTTTTACTTTCTCTAGTTCAATTGCAACGGGTGTACCCTCCATAAGTATATGAATGGAATGTTTTGTTACTCCCCACGCGCTCTTTAAAATTAATAAAGCAACAACTACTGAAATAATTGGATCTGCAATATACCATGAGAATAATGACATAAGTACACCAGCTACTAACGCTCCCACTGATCCTAAAGCATCTCCAAGAACATGTAAATACGCGCTACGTAAATTCACATTATTTTTCACATCACCTTGTCTCATAAGTGCCCAGGCACTAATTAAATTTGCTAGTAAACCAATTGATGCGATTAACATCATTGGACCACTTGCAACAGTTGGTGGTTCAAAAAAACGACCAACTGCTTCCCATACGATAAGCCCCGCTACAACAAATAACGTAACTCCATTAATTAATGCTGCTAAAATCTCAAAACGATAATATCCATACGTTTTTTTAGAAGTAACTGTTCTAGCTGCCAATCCAATAGCAATTAAACTTAATAATAATGAACTTGTATCACTTAACATATGGCCTGAATCAGATAATAAGGCCAAACTATTTGTGACTAGTCCCCCGAAAAATTCAAGGAACATAATAGTTGCTGTAATTACTAAAGCTGTAATTAATCCTTTTCTATTTCCTTTCCTGCTTTCCTCAAAATGATGATGTCCATGTGAATGCCCATGAGCATGTCCATGATGTTGGTGACCGTGATGATGTCCCATATAAATGCCTCCTTTTAATTTTGTCTTTCATAATTCCTCTATTAAATTTTTACTTTCTTTATAAAGTGAAACTTCAATTAGTGGGGGTCTTACTGCCCATTAAAGTGGGATAAATGGCTCTTTTTTGACCTGAATTGAACTTGTTGGGCAGCCGTCACTTGCCGCCAACATTGCTTGCAAGAAAATTTTTGGTATACCCACTATTCCTTGATTGTTATCTAATACACCAAATGATTTCCCCCTTCCGTCTAATTGATATATATCAGGTGCTATAGAAGTACATAATCCACATGACTTACAATTCTTTTTATTTACGACCGTATAATGTAACACTATTAATCACCCCCATTGTTAATATACAATACATAGGTAGGGTATTATAAATCGTTTATTTCACACCTGTTTTTCTTCTAAAGTTTCTATTTCCCTATTTAAATAATAATGGCCTATCGGTTTTAAATCGTTATCCAATTCATAAACTAATGGTGTTCCTGTTGGAATGTTTACATTTTCTATATCTTTATCTGAAATTTGATCTAAATGTTTTACTAAAGCACGTATTGTATTTCCATGGGCTGCAATAATTACTTGTTTACCAGCTTTTACGTTAGGAGCTATCTCTTCATTCCAATATGAAACAACTCGTTTCTCTGTATCTTCTAGGTCTTCTGTAAGAGGGAACTCATAATCTTTTATATCTCTATATTTCGGATGTGCTGCTTCATATCTTTCATCATCTTTTGTAAGTGCTGGTGGGCGTACATTTGTTGAACGTCTCCATAAGGTTACTTGTTCATCGCCATATTTTCTTGCTGTCTCTTCCTTATTTAACCCTTGAAGTGCACCGTAATGTCGCTCATTTAATTTCCATGTTTTATAAACAGGTATCCACATCAAATCCATTTCTTCGAGAGTAATCCATAAAGTACGCATCGCTCTTCTCAAAACAGATGTATATGCGATATCAAATGAGAAACCACTAGCTTTCAGCATTACTCCGGCTTCTCTTGCTTCTTCCAAACCTTTACTAGATAAATCAACATCCGTCCAACCTGTAAACCGATTTTCAACATTCCATTCACTTTGTCCATGTCGTATTAAAACTAACTTTACCATACTTATTATCCCCTCTCCCTTGAAAGTTGCATTTTCATAAAGAAGTATCTTTATGAAAATGCATTGTTACATATTTAGTTCTTTTTTGCTTATTTCACTACTATGACTAAACGCTAATTCAATTAATCCATTTACGTGGGAGTCATCTAATGAATAAAAAACAAGTTTCCCCTCTTTACGCTTTTTCGCTAATCCTATCGTTTGTAATAGTCTTAAGTGGTGTGATGCTGTTGCAATACTACTATGAATAATACTTGCGACATCGCGTACGCAAAGTTCCTTTTCTGTATACAACGCATAAGCAATTTTTAAACGTGTTTCATCTGCAAGTGCCTTAAACATTTTTGCTACACTACTTATATTTTCTTTCTCTAGCATATCACTTGCATGTTTTACTTTTTGCTCATCATGATAACAAAGTTCACAATGTTCTTCCTTCATATGTAACACCTCTTGTTCAAATATATATTTGATTATGTATGTAGTATACCTTATAAACGAGAAACATTCAAATATTCATTTGAATGTTTCTCGTTTATATTAAATTACTCGCTTTCTCACTAGCTTTTTAATTGATGGATACGTTGCTTTTAAACAATAATGAAAAAAAGGTAAGCAATCGCTTACCTTTTCCCTCTTCTATATGTGACTAACAAACCTCAATCCTTTACTTAAAGAAGTCGGCACAACAGACGCGTGATTCTCCCCTTCAGCTTCATAAAACGTAAATCTAAACTGATCGTGTTTCACTTGGAAAAGGCGCTCTGATAATTCCTTTGCCCCTACAACCATATGCTCTCGTTCTAGTGAACCCACTGTAAGAAATACTCCTGTTTTAACCTTTGCATTGTTTAATTCACTTATAAGATTCTCTTCTTTTTCAAGCACAGATTGGTTATTCCACCAAATCGACGGGCTACTTATAAAATAATTTTGAAAAGCATTTAGATTTGTAAATAATATATGTAAAGCAAATAGACCACCTAAAGAATGCCCAAATAGTGTTTGCTTTCCTTTATCAATTTCAAAATTCTTTTCAATTTGCGGCTTTAATTCTTCTTCAATAAAAGTAAAAAAATGATGTGCTCCTCCTGTTTTAGGCCACGGTTTACCGTCTGGCTTTAAAGGTGCATCATTTGAAATTACGCTAGGCGTAAAATCATAGCATCTTTCTTCACCTGAAAATGCCCCTTCAATCGGATAACCAATACCTACTATAATGGCTGGTAAAACACCTGTTTTTTCTGCTCTAACTGATTGTATTTTAACAGCTTCATGGAATGTTTGAAAAAAGGCATTGCCGTCTAATACGTATATAACAGGATACCCTGACTCGGGTGCTGGCTGCCTCGGCTTTGAAATATAAATTTGATACTCGTTACCTTCTAATTTTGAATACATGTTCCACTGTTCTGTATTAGATGTTTTAATCTGCTGTTTTTCAATAGCAGTATTCACCCTATATCCCCCCTTTTAACTTGTTACATATATTTCTACTTTTTCTTCTTGAGATACAACGCTATCATAACCGAAGCAAACAGGAGCCCCGTTATACGGATCGATCATGACACGCGCATCAATATGAAATACTTCTTTTAATACTTCATTTGTAATAATCTCTTCTGGACTACCAGTTGTAATAATTTCCCCTTCCTTCATTGCAATAATTTCATCTGAAAACCTTGCTGCATGGTTAATATCATGTAGTACCATAACGACCGTACAATTATGTTCTTTATTTAACTTCTCCACAATTTGTAATACATCTAATTGATGAGACATATCAAGATATGTAGTTGGTTCATCTAGTAGCAACACTTCTGTCTCTTGTGCTAAAGCCATTGCTAGCCATACCTTTTGTCGTTGACCACCTGATAAATTTGCAATTTGTCTCGTTCGAAATGCAGAAGTTTTCGTTATATCTAATGCCCAGTCAATCATTTCTTTATCTTTTGAAGTTAACTTATTTACATTATTTCGATGTGGATAACGTCCATAAGAAATTAATTCTTCTACTTTAAGCTCTCCTGGCGCAATTGGAGTTTGCGGAAGTAAAGCTAACTGCTTCGCAATTTCTTTCGTTGGAATTGTATTTAGATCTTGCCCTTGCAAATATACTTTACCACTCTTTTGCTTTAAAATTCTTCCCATTGTTTTTAACAATGTTGATTTACCGCACCCGTTTGGCCCTATAATTGTCGTTACTTTTCCTTCTTGTATTTCCACATTTAAATCGCGAAACACTGTAAGCTTTTCATAACTCGTTTCTAAATTTTTTGCACTTAAAATACTCACTTTTATTCCTCCTCTTACGCTTTCGCCTTATAAAGTAAATATAAGAAATACGGTACACCGACAATAGAAATAACGATTCCAACTGGTAACTCTACAGGTGTGAAAACTGTTTTTGCAATAAAGTCTGAAGCAATTACAAGAAACATTCCGATTACTCCGCACGTAGGAATGATATGCTTATGCTGAATACCGACAAGTCTTTTCGCTATATGTGGTGCCATTAGTCCAATGAAACCGATACTTCCTGAAACTGCAACACAAGCGCTCACAAGTCCGATACTACTTAATAGTAAAATAGATTTCTCTCTTTCTACTGAAACCCCTAAACTTGTAATACTCGTTTCTTCCAACTGAAATAAATCTAATAAATAAGCTTTCTTTTGTATGAGAGGAATTAATATGATAAGCCACGGCAACATGGCAATAATGTACTTCCAGTTTGCACTATATATACTTCCGGACACCCATACTGCAGCCATTTCAAAATCAGTTGATTTCATTTTGAGTGATAAATACATAGAAAATGCCCCGAATCCTGATCCAATTGCAATCCCTGTTAATAAAAGTCGCTGCGAATCTAACTTACCGTTTTTCCAAGAAAACAGATAAATGATGATAGCTGCACCTAATCCACCTACTAAACCAAACATTGGCATCATCATAATAGAAACCCAGTCTGTGCTTTTTAATTGTCCTTGGAAGAAAAACATAAAAATGACGATTGCTGTTCCTGCTCCGGCATTAACTCCTAAAATACCTGGGTCTGCCAATCCATTTCTCGTAATCCCTTGAATAACAGCACCTGCAACACCGAGACCTAATCCTACTAATCCAGCAATTATGATGCGCGGGAGACGGAACTCAAAAATAACTAAATCATGGTCTGGTACTGGATCTATTCTAAAGAGTGTTTTAAATACATCTGTAATCGTAATATCAAACGTACCATTCGTTAAACTAATATAAATAGCACATAGTATTAAAAATATAAGTATCCCCATCGTCATTCCGAAACGTTGATTTGAGCTTTTAAGCATGTCTCTCTCCTCCTCTTGTCCGGATTAAATACAGGAAGAAAGGAATTCCAATTAAAGATGTTACGACTCCAATCGGCGTTTCAAATGGATAATTTACAAATCTACTTAAAACGTCACATAACGCTAGAAAAACGCCGCCAATAACGCCTGCACATGGTAAAATCCACTTATAATCTACTCCAATTATAAAGCGAGTAATGTGCGGAATAATTAAACCTACAAAACCTACTTTCCCCACTAAAGCAACTGCTGTTCCTGTTAAAAAGATTACTGATAAAATAGCCATTGCTTTAACTAGTTTTGTACGCTGCCCTAGGTTAATAGAAACTTCTTCTCCTAAAGAAAGAATCGTAATAGATTTTGATATTAACAGTGCTAAAACTATTCCAATTACCCCAAAAGGTATTGTGATTTTAATTATATTAGGATCAACTTGATCTAACTTTGCATTAAACCAAAAACTAACATTTTGAGAAATTTGGAAATATGAAGCCATCGCGGCCGATACACTACTTAAAAATGTTCCAATAACCGTTCCGATAATTGCCAACCTAACTGGCGATAAGCCATTTTGAAGGAGTGAACCAAAACCAAATACGATACCGGCTCCTAATGCAGAACCAATCATTGAACATACAACCATACCAATCGATGACATTCCTGGAAGAAAAATCATACAAAGTGTAATAACAAAAGCTGCCCCATCCGTCACACCCATAATAGAAGGGGATGCAAGATAGTTTCTTGTCATCCCCTGCATAAGTGCTCCTGATATGGCTAGAAATGCTCCAACTAAAAGAGCTGCAACTACCCTTGGTAAACGTGAAGTAATAATGATATTATGATTTACATCACTTGAATCAAAATGAAATAACGCGTTCCACACCGTTTCAGCATCAATACTTTTCGCCCCATACAAAATAGAAAGTATAACTGTAAATAAGATGAGTATGGGTGCTATACATAATATGGTTACTGGTACTGCATTTGTTTTCTGCATATCATTCAACGCACCTTACTTAAAATATTATTTAGATAAATTTTTCACTGCTTCTTTTAAGAATGCTGTTTTACTCCAAGCAGTACCACCTTGTGCCATTGGATCCACAACGTTTACAAATACTTTCTTTTCTTTCGCAGCATTCATACTTTGCCAAATTGGATTACTTTCAATTTCTTCTAGCACTTTCGGGTTTTTATTTTCAGTTGTTTCATATTGTAAGAAAATATAATCCGGGTTAAGTTCAGCAAGTTTTTCAAATGAAATCTTCTCTTGTGCTTTTACAGTTTTTAATTGTTCTGGAGCAGTTAGCCCAAGATCTTTATAAATTACAGGGTTGAAGTATACTCCTTCTGGATATAGGAATAATTCGTTTGCCCTTAGTCTAATAACAAGTACTTTTTTGTCTTTTAACTTATCTCCTAGTTTTGCTTTTGCTTTTTCAGCGTCCGCATTGTAATCTTTAATAATTTTTTCCGCTTTATCTTTTTTGCCAGTTAATTCTCCCATTAACTTTAAGTTATCTTCCCAATTTGTTGAAACATGTGATACCGGGAATGTAGGAGCTACTTTCGTAAATTTTTCAGCTGTTTCTGCTGGGAATTTCGTACTTGATGTAATAACATCTGGCTTTAATTGAAGTAATGTTTCGAAATTTGGTTCCATTTTCTCACCAACAGATTTTGCACCCTCTAAATCTTTCTCAAGATACTTCGGTAATTTACCACCAACAGTAATTGCACCTACTGGCTTAATACCAAGTACCGCCGCATCTTCCATTGACTCTAAACTAGCTGTCGCAATTTTATCTACTTTTGCTGGCACTGTATATTCTTTACCTAAATATGTAATTTTTCGTTTTTCGTCTTTTTTCGTCTCACTAGCCTTTGTCTGTTGTGTTTTTTCTCCTGAAGTTTTATCTGCACTATTACATGCTACTAGCCCTACGCTTAAAACTGTAACCATCCCTAATGTAAATAACTTCTTATTCATCTTTATACATCTCCTCTCGAATTTTCAAAACTATATTCTCAATAAAATTTAACTATATGAAACTTGTCTTACATATATTTCATTAGATTAATAATTCTATCCAGAACTCATTCGCGTTCACTTCCCCTAAGCTATAATTCTTTTATACCTCATCCATTGATAATTATTTTCATTGATAATGATTATCGTTACTAAGTATATATTTAATACGCAATTATTTCAAGAAAGATTTGAAAAATTTTAACAAAATGAATAAAAAAGAAGTATCCGCCTAATGTTAGGGGGATACTTCTTTTTTTAGAAATTTATATGTAATTCAACTGGGCCATGGTCTGATTCCATTACTTCACTATTAATTTTCGCCTCTGTTATTTTGTCTTTCATTCTTTCGGAAACAACAAAATAATCTAAACGCCATCCAATATTTTCACCTTTGTAATCTTGCTCTTACATTTGTGAATACATACATACGCACTTTATTCAGGTTATACTAATTTCAGAGGTGATGTTCTTTGTACAATGAAGGAGTTACGTTAACAAATGAGCATTGGCAAGCGATTATTCATAATGATTCTTCCTATGATAGCAAGTTCTTTTATGCTGTGAAATCAACCGGAATCTTTTGCAGGCCATCATGCAAATCAAGAATACCGAATAAAAACAATGTACGAATTTTTCATCATGCAGAGCAAGCGTTAAGTGAAAATTTTCGCCCGTGCAAACGTTGTAAACCAAATGGGCTCACTTTACCTAATGAAGAGTGGGTAGAACAAATTAAAAAGTATATCGAAAAACACTTTGATGAATTATTAACTCTCGACATACTTGCGGAAATGTGCCATGGTAGCTCATTTCATTTACAACGCACTTTCAAAAAAACGACAGGAATAAGTCCTATAGAATATATACAACAGTTCAGAATTGTTAAAGCGGCAGAACAACTATTACAAACAAATCAATCCATTAAAGAAATTAGTAATGCTGTTGGGATAGAAAACCCAGAATATTTCGCAACTTTATTCAAAAAGAAAACAGGATTTACGCCTACTGCATATCGAAAAAAGAATGAAATGAAAGAGGGTTACAATAATGAATTCCTACAAAAATGATTATATATATTGGACGCTACTTACACATGAAAATTGGCAATTTCATATTGCTGCAACTGAAAATGGACTATGTTTCATTGGATCACAAGATGAGACCTTTGAAGAATTAAATATATGGGCTAGAAAAAAGCTTCCCCAACATATATTGATCCATAGTCCAGATTACTTACAAGTATATACAAAAGAAATTATCGAGTATTTAGAAAACAAGCGAGAAACTTTTGCATTTCCTATCGATGCTTACGGAACTGAATTTCAATTATCTGTTTGGAATACAGTACGTGAAATTCCTTATGGGAAAACATATTCTTACACAGAAATTGCCGAAAGAATTCAAAAATCTAAAGCGGTGCGTGCCGTTGCTACTGCTATTGCAGCTAACCCACTTCTTATTACGATTCCTTGCCATCGTGTTATTGGAAAGAATGGGAAACTAACTGGCTTTAGAGGGGGATTAGAAATGAAGAAAGAATTGCTTACATTAGAAAAGTCGCAGGTAGAATTCTTATGACAGCAGAATATAGTAACGCATTAACTTTAGCAGTGCCAACAGAATTTAGTTTCCAAGAAAATTTACGCTATCTATCACGTTCTAACAATGAATGTATGTTTCACATTGAAGACAACAAAATTTATAAAGTTATCTCTGTTCACGATATAAATCCTTTAGTTGCAATTAGTATGAATACAGATGGGCATATTCAAATACGTTTTTTAGAAGAATTATATACATCTGAAGAATCGATACACGAAGCTGTAGCTAACTATGTGAAGGATTGGTTTGATTTAACTACTGATTTAGCTCCCTTTTATACATTGGCTAAACATGATGTACTCCTTCAAAGACCAATTGAACAATATTATGGACTTCGTACTTTAGGTATTCCAGACTTATTTGAAGCACTTTCCTGGGGAATTATCGGTCAGCAAATTAACCTCACATATGCTTATACGCTAAAAAGAAGATTAGTCGAACACTTTGGAAATTATGTAGAATGGAACGATAGAAAACATTGGATATTCCCTTCTCCTGAAACGATTGCCAATTTACATGTAGAGGATCTCAAAAACTTAAAAATGACGACTAGAAAATGTGAATATTTAATCGGTATTGCAAAGCTTATTACAGAAGGAAAACTATCAAAAGAATCTTTACTGCAAATACAAGATGTGAAACAAGCTGAAAAACAATTAACCGCTATACATGGTATAGGACCGTGGACTGCCAACTATGTTTTAATGCGCTGTTTACGCTTTCCTTCTGCCTTTCCAATTGACGATGTTGGCTTGCACAATGCAATTAAATATATAACAGGTTCCGAAAGTAAACCGACTAAACAGGAAATAAAAGATTTTGCGGCAAATTGGATGAACTGGGAGTCTTACGCAACTTTTTATTTGTGGCGAGTATTATACTAAAAAACCAAGTAGCACATCTGCACTACTTGGTTCTTTTTTAAGCTTGTTCTTCAAATCGTCTTGCAATCTCTACAATAACTTGAACAGCTTTTTCCATAACATCTACCGAAACATACTCGAATTTACCGTGATAGTTTTCACCACCTGTGAAAATATTCGGCGTTGGTAATCCCATATATGATAACTGTGATCCATCTGTCCCGCCGCGAATCGGATGAATGTTTGGTTCAATATTTAAACTTTTCATTGCCTCATATGCAATATCAACAATTTCTCTCACTGGTTCAATCTTTTCAAGCATGTTATAGTATTGATCATTCATTTCTAAAACGACTGCATCTTGTCCATACTTCTCTTGCATTTGCTTCACAATATTTTCAACGTTATGTTTACGCGCTTCAAAATTTTCACGATCAAAATCTCGAATAATATAATACGCTTTACTTTGCTCAACATCACCATTTAAAGAAAGTAAATGATAGAATCCTTCATAGCCCTCAGTATATTCCGGCGCCTCTTCTACTGGTAAATACCCATTAAACTCCATAGCAAGTTTAGTTGCGTTACGCATTTTATTTTTCGCTGTTCCAGGATGTGTATTCGTTCCGTTAAACGTTAACTTAGCACCTGCAGCATTAAAGCTTTCATATTCTAAACCACCTAATGGACCTCCATCCATCGTATAAGCGAATGATGCACCAAACGCTTCTACATCAAAATGTGCTGGGCCACGGCCAATTTCTTCATCCGGCGTAAATGCAACTCTTATTTTTCCATGCTTAATTTGTGGATTATGTACTAAATAGTTCATTGCAACCATAATTTCTGTCAAACCAGCTTTATCATCTGCTCCAAGAAGTGTCGTACCATCCGTTGTAATAATCGTATGACCTTTATAAGATGGTAACTCTGGGAATTGCTCTGGTGTTAACACAACATTTAGCTCTTCATTTAACGTAATTGCGTTCCCGTCAAAGTTTTCATGAATTTGTGGTTTTACATTTTTCCCTGTAAAATCTGTCGCCGTATCTAAATGTGCTAAAAAGCCAATTACAGGAACATCCTTATCCGTATTAGCAGGAAGTGTTGCCATTACATAACCGTTATCATTCATCGTCACTTCTGTTAACCCAATTTCTTTTAGCTCTTCCACTAATAACTTACCAAATTCAATTTGTCCAGGTGTTGTTGGCACTGTATGACTTTCTTCATTTGATTGCGTATCAATTTTTACATATCTCGTAAATCTTTCAATAAGTTCTTGTTTCAAACTCGTTCACTCCCTTTTATATTTCTTTCTCTATTATAATCCTTGAGACGAAATATTTTAACTTTTTTGACTGTGAATACATATATTTCATTTGCATTTCAGCTATTTTAAATACCGGCTGAAAAGTCGTAATATTTGTACATTAGAACTCTTACATGTAATATACATAATTATACAATATGGGAGGTTTTAAAAATGAGGCTAACTCTCTTTCGCTATTTTCTTTTTTTCTTAGGATTAATTTTTTTCGGCCTTGGAAATGCTCTTGCAGTAAAAGTTAAATTTCTCGGTTTACATCCTTGGGAAGTTTTAAACATGGCTCTCTACCAAAGGTTTGGATGGACTATTGGTACGTGGAGTGTCGTATGTGGATTATGTCTCGTTCTCATTTCTTTACTAGTAGATCGAAAATACATAAATGTAGGAACATTTTTAAATGCACTACTTATCGGTCCGATTATGGACTTTTTCTTACAATCAAATATTCTTCCAAACGCTAGTGATTATTTATGGTTAAACTTACTCATTTTATTTTCTGGCATTGCCATTACAGGTATAGGGGGAGGTATGTATGTTGCGGCTGGAATCGGCGCTGGACCTCGTGATGGATTCATGCTTACTATTTCCGACAAAACCGGTCTATCTATTAGCCGTGCTAGAATCATAGTAGAATGCGTTGTACTAGTTATTGGATTTATGCTCGGTGGCCCTGTTTTTGTCGTAACTTTTCTATACACTTTTATTCAAAGTCCAATCTTCCAGCAATCATTTAAAATGTTTCAAACACTCCTACATACTTTACAAAACAAAAACAAAGAGCAAATTAATGAAAATTTATAAAACACAACTTAATACAAATAAATTCACCCTATTTACGGCTCTCGCCGCAAATAGGGTGTTTCTTTTTCATCTCACAATTTAAGAATATATGCTACTCATTCACAATAAAAGTATATACATCATTATAAATACAACCATTCACCCTAATAACATACTTCCCTGGTTTACTAAAACGAATTGTGTATTTGTTTAGCTGAATTGCTTCTTTATCTCCAGAAAGAACATCAATGCTTCTGCCACTTAATACATATAATTCATTTAGATTCATCGATACATCAATTGCATTGAAATTCTCCTCTTTCACTTGCTGTACTTCCGCAGCGCTTACACTTGGTTCTAAAAACAGTAGTCCACTTAATCCAATCGTCCCCGCTAAAGCAACTCCCGCAAACTTTTTAATTTGTTTCATTACAATGACCTCCTTATAGATTTTGCGTAAAGGTGATGTCTCCCCTTACACCACAAAGCCTATATGTAATGAAATAAAAAGTAAACGAGGACAGTAAGACAAAATTCTACATCTTTTTCTCCTATTGAATATAAATCCAACGTTTGGAGTTTTGTCACATTTAAAATTGTTTACTTAAACCAACTTTCAATTATATTATTCAGAAACTGAATAATTACTTATTGATTTAACATTCTAAAAATAGTTGATAAAAATACTTTCTATTCAAATAAGAAGATTTTGCTATAAAAGTAACTTTTACAATAAAGCCCATACAACCAATTTTATTCTGCTTTCCATAATCTCTCTACATTCATTAATTGTTCTTCTTTAAACTCCATCTTATATATATCTGGTTTTGACGTATTCATTAAAAATTCGAAACCATATTGCTTATCAAAATAATTCATCATGAGTGTCATGACAAGTCCATGTGTACCAATTATAATTTTTTGTCCTTGAAAATCCATTAAGATTTCTTTTAATACTTTCACTACCCTTCTTTGGCAATCCGCATATGACTCTCCTTCCGTTCGTGCAAAGTCCGGATTAGAGAACATCTTCTTTACAAGTGGATACACTTCTTTATCTGCTATAACTTGATCTCCACTGGAAAACATACACTCCTTAAGATTTTCATATATTAATATTTCTTTTTCATAGAAATCGGCTGTTTTTTCTATCGTTAATACCGCTCTCTTATACGGACTTGAAATGAAAGTATCGATTCCCTCTGTTTTTAATATCTCTGTTACTCTATGAGCGTCTAAACTTCCCTTTTCAGTTAATCCACGTGTTCTTTCACCCTCTTCTAATTTTGGTGATTCACCGTGCCTAACCATATAAATATATGTATTCATACTTCCTCCTCGAAAATATTAATTCATTCATATTTTATAAACTTTGCTGATTTGTCCGTTTAATCCATTCTCCTACTAAACTCTCGAACAATTCAGGTTGTTCAATTTGTAAATTATGCCCTGCCATATCTAACACCGCTAATGTCGCTCTTGGATAATCATCAATAATTTCTATAATATCTTGATAACCTACGGATATATCTTGTCTTCCAGCTAGTAAAAGAACAGGTTTCTCATATTTCATATGACGAAAATTCATAGTAAGAGAGTAATTTTTTTGCAACCTTTCAATAAACTCATAATTAGCAATATCTAGTCCCGGCTTAATCTCCTCTTTAAATCTCGTATATGTATATTCATTCGCGACCACTGCTAACTCGCAAAATTCTTCTCTATCAGTTGAAGTAAGCTTATTTAAAAACTCCTTATCTTGTACAATTACCTGTTTATTCGGGCGGATCCTTTTTTCTTGCTCCGCTACAACAACAGGACATACTAATAGTAATCCATTAACTCTTTCAAACAGCTTTGTGAGTATACCTCGAGCTAAATATCCGCCATAGGACTCCCCTACTAATAAAAAGTTTTTCGTTGGAATAATTTTTTCAATACATGCAATTAACAGTTCTAACATATGATCTGAACTATTTATCCAATCTGGAGCATTCGATTTCCCCATGCCAGGTAAATCAATATATATTCTTTGGTAACCTTTATATTTTTCGAATACTGATTCCATGCACCTCTGCATTAACCTATGATCAGGTGCACAGCCATGTATAATAATGGCAGGTTTTCCTTCGCCAATGATTTCATAATATATTTCTGCATCCTTAATCCGGCATATCATAAAAAAGTCCCCCTAGTGTTCTATTCATCTTTACAGGCACCCCTCTCACCCCCATAGGAATACACGTTCTTATTTTATAACTTTTCAGAATATAATTTCAAATTTTGTTTTTCAGATTCCAAATAAAAAAAGCCTTCCATGAGTGTATCTCCTCAAAAGAAAGCTCTCTTACGTATTTCCTCCTACTTGAACTTCAAGCATAATTACACATTATTCTTCTAATTTCATCAACACAATTCTCCAGCCATCTGGATCCTCTATCGTTATCCCCTTATCTTTCCAATATGGGTTCTCTGGTTCGACTTCATCATATCCCAATGCATGCAACCTTTTACTCACCTTTTTCATTTCACTATCTTCATGCATATAAAATACGAGTAAATTATCTTTTGTCGGAGCTGGACATGGGCTCCCATCTATATGTCTTGTAAATTCTAAATGATACTCTTCACCTGGGAGTCCAAACATGACCCCATCATAGCCTTCATGATTATAGAATTCACCTATACGTTTTAAGCCCAATCCTTTTTCATAGAATTCTATCACCTTTTCAAACTGATCAGTTGGACGTGCTATTCGAAACTTCACCCAATTCTTCATACTTTTCCTCCCATACTAAATGTTTTATATACGCTTACGTACTATTGTATATACGTAACATCTTTTTGAAATCCCTCATTCGTATGAGAATAGATGCATACAAAAGTTTAGTTTATACTTTATAACAAAAACATTTTCCATAAAGTGAAACTTTAATCAGTGAGGGGATTTTCTTCATCCCCCACTGATTATCAGCCCTCACCAATCGGACTTTTATGGGCAGCCCGACCCCCACCTAACTTCTTTGCTTTCGCTGAATTTTGAGGTGGGAGTCTTACTGCCCATTAAAATGGGATAAAATAGAAAGTAATATTTATGCAATTTTGCATATTTACTTGCAAAGCACTAAAAAACATTACAATTTTAAAAATGATTTAATATACAGCTTCCATTCAATTTTCATCAAACTATTTTGTGATATTTTCCCAATTACAAATTCATTACATTCTTCGTTACTTTACTCAGAAGCATGATTTTTCCTAATAAATCTGATACAATTTGCAAGTAATATTCTTACGTATGGATATTATGAATACAGTGTATACTTTAAGAAGGTGATTCTATTGCAGTTAAATAAAAATTTACAATTACGTATATTAACAATAACCACACTTTGCTATTCCAGCTATTGTCTTACATATTTCTTTTTGTTCCCTGTGCATTTTTCTGATTTCAATGTACGCTTCTCTTCTCTCATCGTTGAAGGCATCGCATTCATATCATTAATTTACTCTCTATATTCCAAAAAAGTTTGTACTGATTTCTTTTGGTTATGTATTACTTTCGCAATGGGCAGTTTTTTATTAGGAAAAATAATATATACGTTTCAACATGAATTTTTCCAATTCCCAGTACATCACTTTACTTTTTCAGATATATTTTACATGCTATTTCTATTCTTCTTCCTTATCGCTTTTTGCTATAAGATTTTAAAGGAATGTAATAAGTGGGAAAAAGCTTTCTTTATTTGCGATATATGTATAGTACTCGCTTCCATACTCACATTAGAATGGTATTTATTTAATCAACCAGATTTAAGTATTTTCTCTCTACCAATAGGGGAAATTTTCCTTTCATTTTTATATCCAATTGCAGACCTACTCTTTTTACTACTAGGTGCTAGTCTCATTTTTCGCCCAACTGCTTTTAAGTCGAAATGGAAAATATATATTTTTATTTTTGTATTAATAAGTTCTGCAGCTTTTAATTATATTTATTTTTATTTAAATACTCATTTATCGCATGACACTGTAGCATTATTACGACTTTTATATAGAATACCACTATTACTTGTTGCAATAGCTGCTTCTATTCCAAACGGTCTTACGAATAATACAAGCTATTTCATTGTAAACCCTATACTAGGAAAAAAAGTTTTAGTCGCGTTTCCATATCTTGCTGTTACATTTCTAATTGGCTTTACCCTTAAAGAACAAACATCTTCTTCCATTCTTATTACGGGAAACTGTATCACTTTTGTTTTCGTACTCATTCGCCATTCTATTGGAGGTATGCAAAACAAGAGTTTAACAGAACGTTTGCAACTCTTTAATGCACAATTAGAAGAAAAAATTGCTGTACGAACTTCTGACTTAGTTCAAAAATCAGAAGCTTTATCTCAGAAACAACAAAAATTCGAATCATTATATGAATATCATCCCGATCCTATTTTTACTATTGATTTAAATGGCATTTTCTTAAATGCGAACAAAGCAGGAGGTATGCTACTTGGAGTCTCTACAAGTGAATTGCTTGGCAAGCCTTGTCTTTCTATTATCTTAAGCGAAGATAAACACAAATTATCATCCGCATTAGAAAAAGTAAAAGAGCAGGAGCCTACTTTTTTACAACTACGTTCTCAATACAATAATGGCTTTACTTATTTTTTATACGTTACCATCGTCCCTATCATGGTAGATGGACAAATTTTAGGAAGCTATATTATGGTAAAGGATATTACTGTATTCAAAAAACAACAAGAAGAAATAAAATATTTAGCATTCCATGATACTGTAACGAAAATTGGGAACCGTGCCTTTTTCCATAAGAAATTAAAAAGAATTATAAAAAATGCTAAAACGACAGAAAGCGAGTTTGCATTATTATATTTGGACTTAGATCGCTTTAAAGCAATTAACGATACACTTGGACATTCGGCAGGGGATTACATATTAGAAGAAGTAGCGAAGCGATTCCAATCCTGTCTTCCATCACATACTCATCTGTCAAGAATCGGTGGTGATGAGTTTACAGTCTTAATTGAAAACTATACTGATGAAGATTCTTTATTCGAGTTATGCAACCAGTTATTTGAATGCATGGAAAAATCGTTTGTCATACATGAACATACATTAAGTTTATCACTAAGTATTGGCATCGCTATTTATCCATATTCCGGAATCGATACCGCTACACTTCTGAAAAACGCTAATGTTGCAATGTATGATGCGAAAGCAAAAGAACTTAATTCTGTCTCTATTTATGATGACGTAATTGCAAACAAAATTGAAAGACGATTACGATTAGAAAAAGATTTACCAAATGCAATTCAAAATGAAGAATTGTTCCTTTTATATCAACCTCAAGTTGATAGCGAATCTAACGACATTATCGGTGCTGAAGCTTTAATTAGGTGGAATCATCCTGAATTAGGTATTATTTCTCCATACGAGTTTATTCCGATTGCAGAAGAAACACTACAAATCATTCCAATAGGAAAATGGACATTACAACAAGCATGTCAACAAATGAAACGTTGGCATACACTCGGATATTCTCATTTAAAAATAGGCGTAAATTTATCTGCTAAAGAATTTGAACAAGAAGATTTTGTAAAGTCTATTTCTGCTACATTAACAAATACAGGTTTACCAGCAAGTTCTCTTGATCTTGAATTAACAGAACGAATTGCAATGATGGATGAGCGAGAAACATTAATAAAACTGCGTACACTAAAGAGTTTAGGCGTTCACATTTCAATTGACGACTTTGGTACAGGTTATTCTTCGCTAGCTTATTTACCTTTATATCCAATCGATACGTTAAAAATCCCGAGAGAATTTATTACAATGTCTGAAACATGTGACGATGGAATGGAAATTATTAAAACGATCATCACATTAGCAAATACATTAGGAATGTCAGTTATCGCTGAAGGTGTAGAAACGAAAGAACACGTGCGTTTCCTTCAAAAAAATAATTGTCAATTTATTCAAGGCTACTACTACAGCAAGCCTATTCATGCTGATTCATTTTCTACTCTTCTCAAAAAAGGTGTTCATTCTCTGTAGCGTAAATACATACAAGAAAAGGAAAGAAGAGACGGACTCTTTTTTCCTTTTTTGTACTTTGCAATTTTTCATTTCCTTCACATATCATTTATGTAAGTAGTTACTAATATATTTATGATAACAGACTTGAATAGGAGGGATTTACATGCAACACGACAATCCAAATCATAAACTTTCCAAAAACATTCCTCTATCCCTCTTCTCAATAAAAAATGAGCTAAAACAAAAATGCATCAACGCAAATAACTTCCTTTCTCCCCTTTCGAACGAAGAAAAAGTATTCATACATACAATTAAAGAAAGAACAAAATTATTGAATCAAAATAATGTTACAAGAACTCGTGCTTACTATCAATTTTACAAAAGATATCCTGAAATACATTGGGCATTGCTTGGACATATGGTATCGCGGAACGGCGGTTGGAACATGACAGATTTAAAGGGGGATTTATATACGAAATTGTTATCTGAGAAAGATCAATTTACTTTCTTTTCTTTTTTAGAACGGGGTAATTGGCTTATCTTTCAAGATGTGTATCCACAATTTTTATTATATGAACAGAGTGTTAAAAAAAACAAAAATCTTTTTCATCTCCTCCCTCACCTCAATGTGTCAACATTCATGGAAACAATGTGGAACTTTTTTTGGAAAACTGGAAACAAACAAATATTAACGATTGCGACTATTATTAATGAACAAAACTACTTAGAAAAAAGAGTGATTCAAAATAAATACTTCAAAAAAAATGTACTAAATAGTATTGGATTTAAACTTTTTGATTTCTTTCAATTTAATCATATTCTCTTCCCTTTCTCTGAAGAAAATACTGAACAAAAAACAATATTAATTGGTGATACAATGAAACATTTCACTTCCTTACACGAACGAATTTTGCTCGGAAAACGATTATATACATTATTGTTTCATGATGAACACGTTTTAGCTCGTATACTACAATGGGCTGACACTCATCCACATACTGGATCACGAAAAGATTATTGGCCACATTTATTTTCAAGTGTGAATGAATCCTTTTCAAGAGAGTTTTATAAACGAAGAATAAAAAAATGCCAATTAAAAAGTGATGCCCACCGTATATATAGCCCCGCACTTATGTATTCATGGAAAAATATGAAACATGAAGAAACAGAACATGCAGATTGGTTTAACGACTGGCAAGTCATACATTATTTAACCGATAAGGAGGAAAGGATACATGGACAAATTACAGAAGACTACTGTAAAACACTCGAAAAAATTGAGTTGGCAATTCTTGCAAAGAAAAACGTCCTCCTCCGAGAAGAAGAATAACCTTTTCGCATTAGTTATTACAATCTTATTCTCTTCTATTATCGGAACTTTCTTAGATGCTTTCTTTGTTGCGAAACAAATGTATTCCTTTCCGGTTAGACCTTTCTCATCCATATTTTCAATTAACATTGGCTTTACTTTATTTGTACTACCGATTTTAACAACGATTTTCATACAAATTTCAAAAACATTATCTACAGTTTCTAGAATTCTATTTATTATTTCAATAGGTATTTGTGCTAGCATTTTTGAACAGATTTCTGAAAGATTCGGTTTCTTTATTCATAGTTTAGATTGGAATCATACATATTCTTTATTTGGCTATATGATTTTCTTTTCTTTTATCTGGAAAGTATATTATTTCATAATTAATAAAAAAGAGTACTAAAAGGCTAGCAAACCTTTTCGTACTCTTTTTTATTATGTTTCATATATTTATTACGCATATAATTCGGATAACTCAATTATTTTATTAACAATACTTTGTTCATCTATTTTTAAACATGTGGATGCATGACCCAATAATACTTCATGACTCCCAACACAAATGCTTTCCTTAGCGTGTAGAAACATTGATAAATCGTTCGAATCATTACCAAACACTACGAATTCTCTCTCTTTTATACCCAATCGTTGTAACCCTACCCATTTATCAATATTCTCAGGGCTTATATCCACGATCCCTTCATTATCATGTTCATAAATACGTATAGGAAGTTCTGTTAACATATTCATAATATATTCTTTTTGAACATGGTCAGGAAATAATACCACCTTCACTACTTCCTTAATTTCATCAATATGTACATTATTAGCCAATTGATTAGGATCTATGTTTTTGTAGATAGGATGATTCTCGCTTCCTGTATAAGAATAATTCCAATGACTATCTATCAAATATGAAAGGCTATGTTTCTTTATTATTGAATGTATAGCACTTACCGTTCCTGGATCAAAAGTTATAACTTCAATAGTGTCCTTTCCCTTTGCAATAAATGCCCCATTCCCACCAATCATTGAATAATGATGCATATGATTTGGTAGCACCGGTAATAAGTCCCTAATCGGTCTAGCTGATGCAAATATAACCTCATGCCCTTTACTTTGACATACGTCTAGCGCGTGAATTATCCCTTTCGTTACTGCGTTCCCTTTAAAACAAATAGTACCATCAATATCAAAAATAAATTTCATATACATCACTCCTTTCTTTTTAATGTATATGAATTATTTTATAATAGAAAGGACAGATGTCCCAAAAGGAGAAACATTATGCAAAATATTGTAGATAATACCTTATTATTAAGCTACTTAAATAACGAGTACATAAAAAAGCTATTCCAACAATTCAATCATCCATTTAAGATCCTTAGATATGAAGCGAAAGAAACTGTACTACACGAAGGCGAAATGATTGATGGCCTATATATTCAAATGTCAGGTCGTACAAAAATAACTTCAAGTGTAATTACAGGTAAAGCATTATTACTAAGATTTTGTTCTGCCGTTTCTATCATGGGAGATATTGAATTAATTCAGTCCGTAAACATACAATCTCATGTAACCTCCGAACAACAGACGGATTTTCTTTTTATTGATAAAAATTATGTAACAAGTTACTTATTACAAGATGTAATCTTCCTTCAAGAACTCATTCATCACGTCACTTATAAACTACAAACCTGCACAACAGCTTCACGTATCAATTTACTAGCTTCTGTGGAAACACGCTTTGCTAGTTATTTATGTACAGCCCGAAATCCATCTAATTTATTTGGGCGCGAAATTCATACTAAAGATCATCATGAAATCGCCTCATTAATCGGGACAACTACCCGTCATCTTAATCGAGTCATTGAAAAACTAATAGCTAACAATATCATGCATAAAAATAATAAACAAATTGTTGTTGACGATTGGAAAGCTATTGATACCCTTTCAAATGGACTACGATATGAATAAAAATTTAATAATTATATAACCCACTTTAATAAAGAGACCGTTTTTATAACGATCTCTTTTTAAGCATAATCTTCAGTTATTGCTAATGATGTAGGATTTTGAAGGCGTTTTGAACGCAAACGATAGGCAACGATTTTCTTTTTATATTGCTTTATTACATCAACATGTTCCTCATGACTATACAGAGAAAATCGAACCTCTTTATTCCCTTTCTTCGTGTTAATAACGATTGGTGTTCCTTCCCCGTGCGGCGGAAAATAATGTTTATCTAAAAATAGAGCTTCGTTAAATTCATGAATAACTTGTAGTTTCGTTTCCCCCTCTATATTTTTTCCGTCTATCAATATAGTGGTATTCTCTTCCTCAAGTTTTTGATGCAATTCAAATCTACTAATAATTGATTCTACAACAGAAGTCGGCATACTAGAAACTAGTACTTTAATCGCACCAAAAATAAATAATGTAACTATAAACCATGTTGTCATTTTCATCATCTCCATTACATTTTAAAATATAAATTTCGTTCCATACGGTATAATTATACTAATAAGTATTCCGGTTACAATCATCGTCACCGAACCGATCGTCGCTTCTTTCTCGCCTTCCTTCACAAGACGACTTACCCCGATAATATGTGATGAGCAGCCCATTCCCACTCCTTTTCCAATTGTACTCGTTATACGGAAAAACTTAAGTACTGTTGGTCCAATAATAGCACCTGTGATTCCTGCAACAACTACAAAACTAGAAGTCATAGACCAACTAAGCTAAATATATATATCACGCATACTTGAAGTAAAAGTGTCACGTACTTCATTTCTTCTCCTCTTTTCACTATCTCACATCCATGTTATGAAATCTCATTTAACGTATCAGCAAACCGTGCAATTCCAAGTTGAATTTGTTCTATATTCACTCTCCCAAAAGTAAAACGAATATATTCACTTTTAGTACCTAAAACACTTCCCGGAACAAACGCTACACCATTTCGTATAGATTCGCCTAATAAATGATATTCATCAAACGTTCCTTGCACTTTGCACCATAAATGTATTCCACCCTCTGGAACAAAAAATTCAACCTGATCCCCTAATATTTCTTTAAGCTTTCTAATTAACGCATCTCTTCTTTCTTTCAATTGTCCACGAAGCATTGTAATATGTGCATGAAAATCTTCTGATTCTAAAAATTGATTTGCCACCCACTGTGTAAATACACTATGGCCAAAATCAACTTGCTGCTTCGCATCCGCTAAACGCTCTATTACACGCGTAGGGCCAATTACCCAGCCAATCCGTAATCCTGATGCAACAATTTTTGATAGTGAACTTATATAAAGAACATTCCCGTTTTGATCCATTGATTTTAATGTTGGATTCACTTCACCATTAAATGAAGTTAAACTATACGGATCATCTTCTACAATCGGTATGCCAAATTCAGAAGACAGTTCTAAAATCTTTTTACGTCTTGCCAATGAAAGCACGGTTCCAGTTGGATTTTGATAATCCGGATTTAAAAATACCATACGAATACGATGCTTTTTATGCAAATCAATTAAGTCATCTGGATTCATTCCATGCTGATCAACAGGTAAATGGAATATTTTTAAGCCAGCTGATTTAAATATCGGCAGTGAAAAACAATACGAAGGGTCCTCAATTGCAATCGCATCACCAGGTTTTAATAAGCATTGAACGATAAGATTAAGTGCCTGTTGTGCTCCAGATGTAATAAGGATAGAATTCGAATCTGCTTCAATTTGTTTATATTGCTGAACATGTGCTGCAATTGTTTTTCTCAACATTTCATTTCCAAGTGGATGGTCATAACCGAGGTTTTCCATAAATGTTTTCTCCGACAAAATCGTTCGGAATCTATCACTCGGAATTAATTCTGGTGACAATTCACCACTCGCTAAATTAATTAAGTCATTTTTTTGTGTTTCCGTTCGAATTTGTTGAACAAGTGGTACATTAGGTAAGAATGACCCGTCCTCGACGTACCTACCCCAGTTTGGTATTCGTTTATGCGAAACACCCCATATGTCTGTATTCACCCGCGTTCCGCTTCCTTTTTGCCGTTCTACTACTCCAAGTGATTTTAATTCTTCATATGCAGCTACTATCGTACTCCTATTCACCTGTAATTCTTTTGCTAACATACGCTCAGAAGGTAACTTACTGTCAGAAGGAAACTCACCTGAAGAAATACCCCTTTCAATATAACCCGCTATTTGTTTATATACAGGCGTCTTATCTGCACGATTTGGTTTCCATTCCATATAGTTGCCTCCTTTCAAAACGAACTATCCTCAATTTATTACTAACAGTATTCACCGTAAAAATAGTATTAATTAGTCACATTTTCTCATCCAAAAATGGATATATTAAAATAGCTCCGTCTCTAATTACTCGATAGCTTCTGAAATTCCAGCTTCATGCTCTCGTTGCAGTTCGGTTACAAACTATCAAATTATTACCGCATACCATGTTACCCCTAGCAGTAGAACAAAAAGAAGGACAATATAGATGGCAGATAAATTTTTCACATTTCTCTTTGTGGACTTGCCGTAATTCTCCTCTACATTTCGTGCAACTAGCACGGTCCCAAACAGTGATACAATTACAATAATAACGACTAGTGAAATCGCAAAGCTCATTGTATTTTCACCTCTCTAAGGCCAGTCTATTTTTATTAAGAACTTCCTCTTTAAAACGTTGATAACATACTACCTTTCTTCTCTTATCATAATAGATGTTTGCAAAAAACGGACCAACCACTTTTATATTTTTTTGCTCATCCACTTTAAAAATAAAAAGCAACTGAACACTTATGATCAGTTGCTTTTTCCCAGGATTATTTATGCCAATTTTCATTTGAAATTAATTCGATTTAAAGTTTAGTCTTTTCATAATGAAACATCGATTGAGATAACTCGAAAATTGTTCCATTTACAAGGTACACTGTATTTTCAATAAGAAGCGACGTATTTTATCGCTTCTTATCCTCATCATCTTTATTCTTTTATAAGTGACTTATTCGCTCTTATAACTTCTTGATACAGCAGTGGTGACCACTTTTCATTTATATAGTCTTGAATAATCCAGCCTACTCTTGTAGGGTTCTTTTGTTTTATATAGTTTGCAATTTCAGGATTTATATAAGAGGCATAGTAATATGGACTATTCCATGCTGTACCACCAGAAGACAAGCTTGTAAAATTAATATATAGATGATTTAAATCCTCGCTATCGTTCATCGTTTCATTTATCGTATCTTTAATAGATTTTACTTTCTCATCATAACTCACTTTATATTTATCTTGTACTGTTACATGTACATTTTGATTTACAGTTGTGGTAAACGTCTCATTATCTGGCCAATAGAAATTATTATATCCTCCAGATTCATTACTACCACCATATCTTTTTAGTAGTACAATTTTCCCACGAGCATCTCCCAATTTTATATTTCCTTCTGTTTTTAAAAAGATAGGATCCACAAAATAACTTTTTTCAAACGTATTACTAAAGGAACTTTCTGCTCCTTTCATATCCTCATACTCTTTTTTTAAAGACATAATAATCGTTTCGCTTGGGTTATCTTTTAAAAATTGTTTCGCTTCGTTTATGAATTCATGCAGTGTTACATAAAGATACAATGGCCCATGATGAAGGACTATCGTATTATCATCTGTTAAACGTCCTCTTATATCAAAAATACGAGCTCCATGATCCATTTGGTAACGAAAATCATATTCTTGCGTCATTCCCCATACTTGCTTTATTGGATTTTGTAATTTGAACGTCCCGCTATCATGTGTTCCTGGAATTGAAATTCGTGCTAATGGGATATTATCAGGTATAGGTTGCATCCACTTTGACCAATTTTCAAACTCATTAACAGAGCTTGTTGCAACTACTTGCTCATCATGTAAAGCAAATACAAATGTGATAAATATCGTACTACATATAAATAATTTCAAAATAAATTTCTTACTGCTCATTATCATTCCTCCTTTTTCTGTTTTATATCAAACTTATTGAATATAATATAATCTGGTGAGTAAAAAATAAATAACATTTCATAAATATGAAATATTACATAGAAGTAAAGTTAAAAAATCATTCACATATCCTAAATTAGAAAAATTTAAAGGAACTTCAATGTATTTTTATATGCAATATTTCATATTCGGACTCTACACTAAATAAATAAGAAACTTATAATGATTATTTATTTTATATGTGCTAATATACTTACATTAAAATATTATATGTAGACATTTTAAGCTACATTACTTAACCGTTTTACCTTATTTTTCCTAGGAGGATTTACAATGAAATTATTAAAAATAAAACATATAATCCCTTTATCTGCAGCTGCAATTACATTCGTATGTAGTCACAGTACAGCTGAAGCTTCTACCATTCATACAGCAAAAAAGAATGATACACTTTGGGGCATTAGTAAACAATACGGCGTTTCAATACAATCCATTAAACAGGCTAATAATAAAGGAAACGATCAAACTTTCATTGGCGAACAGTTACATATCCCGGGTTCCGTCAACTCAAATGAAATCACTGTTCGCCAAAACGCCAAGCCTGCGAACATTTCTGGACAAATTATTTATCAGGTACAACCGGGAGATTCATTAGAAACGATAGCAAAGCGTTACAATGTTACCGTTCAATCTATAAAACAAATGAACAACACAATCGAAAACAAGCTTTATACAGGACAACATTTAAAAATCAACTCAAGTATTTCAGAAAAAGAAAAAGACTTAATGGCACGCTTAGTTACCGCTGAAGCAGGTGGCGAATCATATAAAGGAAAAGTAGCAGTAGCTAAAGTTATACTAAACCGTGTAAACGCAAAAGGTTTTCCAAATACAATAACAGGCGTTATTTATGAACCTATTAAATACGGATATGCATTTACTCCTGTTACAGATGGAAGAATTAATCAGCCTGCAAGCGCAGAAGCAAAAATGGCTGTAGAAGAGGCTATCTCCACAAATGGAATACATTCTGATTGGCTTTATTTCTATAACCCGAAAACATCAACAGACAAGTGGATTACGACACGTCAAACAGTAGCAGTAATTGGTAACCACGTCTTCGCTAAATAACATTTAAAATCATTAACAGACCTCTTCACTTAAAAGGTCTGTTTTTTTGTATGTAAGAATTTATTTATCATGTGATATAGTGGTCTTTGAAAACTAATTCTTCTTGTAAATAAAGACACTTATATTTACTTCATCACTCTAAGAAATTAAAAAAGCGTCAAGTTCAAAAACTCCCCTTTATTAATAAAATTTATTTCTTACCTTCATAAAATTGTTATACACTAGAAAAATAAAAAACAAACTATTCGTTAGCAGGTGAAAGAATATGTATGATGTTACAATTATCGGCGCTGGAGTAAGTAGCATTTTTCTGGCTTATTCACTAGTTAAAAGTAACAAAAAAGTTTTAATTGTGGATAAAACTCAATAATCATTTTGAAACGAGTATAAATGGCCTATTTTTAGTTGGGGATTGTTCAGGCGTCACTCATTCATTATCTCAAGCTGCTGCAAGTGGGTTATATGTTGGAAAATATTTATCTCACATTTAATTTCCTTCATTCAGATTGCAATTAAATATTTTAACTTCCATAGTAATAGCTTACTATTTCCCCACAAAAAATCAGGGTTTTATGAGATACATATTTAACATAGCCATTGACATTCAATTCTCACAAATTGAATGTCAACAGTTTTAAAATCCTCTATTCATTTCCATTTTCATTTGTTCGATATTTTGTAACATCATCATAGTGTTTAATATGTTAGGATGTCTATAAGTATTTTTTACTACAACTATGACTTTTTCTGCTCTGTTCTAAAAAATAGATTTACGCTTTAAATTTCCTCATTGTACGTATGTGAATACTTTATATTATTACCTTTAGAAACCATTAGCTAAATGGTTCAGTATACTCTAATAGTTATAAAAATATAATATATAACACAAGTTAAATAAATTACAAAAAGAAGGAGTAAAAATGAAAAATAAAATCAATTTACAAATGCAAAATATAAGCTTTGTTTTAATAATTGCTTTAGCAGTATGGTTAAAAACATATCTTATTACAAGATTCAGTTTTGATTTAAAAATTGAATCTTCTACACAAGAGCTTATTTTGTTTATTAGCCCGCTCGCTGCATCATTAGCTTTTGTCGGATTAGCATTATTTGCAACCGGTGAAAAAAGAAATTATATCGCGCTATGTATCAACTTCGTATTAACAATCGTACTCGTTGGAAATGTAATGTTCTATGATTTTTATAGCGATTTCGTTACGTTACCAGTACTTGGACAAACATCAAACTTCGGCCAATTAGGCGGCAGTATTATAGAAATATTGAACTACAAAATTATACTCGCATTCGTAGACATTATTTTCTTCTTTATTTTATTGAAGAAAAAATCAATAGTCTTCCAAACAGGACGTGTAACTCATCCGGCACGCTTGTTATATTTTCTTTTAACGATTGGTGTATTTTTTGCTAATCTACATCTTGCAGAAAAAGAGCGACCTGAACTATTAACAAGATCATTTGACCGAGTTATGCTTGTTAAAAATTTAGGACTATACACGCATCAAGTTTATGATTTAACACTGCAAGTAAAAGCAGGATCACAAAAGGCACTTGCTGATAGTAGCAAATTACAAGAAACTGAAAACTACGTGAAGGCAAACCAAAGTGAGCCGAACCCTAATATGTTTGGTGTAGCGAAAGGAAAAAACGTAATTGTTGTCACTCTTGAATCCCTGCAAACCTTTTTAATAGGAGCAACAGTTAACGGACAAGAAGTTACACCATTTTTGAATGAATTCATAAATGAAAGCTATTACTTTGATAACTTTTTCCACCAAACTGGGCAAGGAAAAACATCCGATTCTGAATTTCTAATCGATACGTCATTGTATCCATTAAATCGAGGAGCTGTATTCTTCACACACGGTAACAACGATTATACTGCGACTCCAGAAATTCTACGTCAGCAAGGTTATTTCACTTCTGTATTCCATGCGAATAACGCCACATTTTGGAATCGTAACATCATGTACTCTGCTCTCGGTTATGATCGTTACTATAATGAACTTGATTACAAAATTACGCCCGAAACAAATTTAAATTGGGGCTTAAAAGATATCGAATACTTTGATCAATCAGTAGATATATTAAAAACTGTTGATCAACCATTTTACGCTCGTTTTCTTACTTTAACGAACCATTATCCATTTACGTATGATGAAGATACACAATTCATTGAACCATATTACTCTGGTAATGGCGTATTTGATCGTTATATTGTAACAGCACGTTACTTAGACGAATCAATAAAAAAATTTATTGAGCGTTTAAAAGCCGAGGGAATGTATGATGATTCTATTATTGTTTTATATGGTGATCATTATGGCATTTCTGAAAAACATAATCGCGCGATGGCACAGTTTTTAGAAAAAGATCAAATAACAGAATTTGATACTTTAAATTTACAACGCACACCTTTATATATTCATATCCCTGGACAAACAGAAGGTCGAACGATTTCAAAGCCTACGGGACAAATCGATATGAAACCTACTATTCTCAATTTATTAGGAATTGATACTACAAACGATATTCGTTTTGGCCATGATATGTTTTCGGATGAATATGCCGGTTTTGTTGTTTTACGTGATGGTAGCTTCATTACAGACAAGTATGCATACAAAAACAATACTTTCTATGACCGCATAACAGGTGAAATTGTAGACTTACCAAAAGAAGAAGCAGAAGCACTCATTAAACGTGCACAAAATGAATTACGAATGTCTGACAAAATTATTGAAGGCGATTTATTACGTTTCTCAGAAAGTAATAAAATTAAAACTGGTGAAGTACAAACTAAAATTAAAGAGACTGAAAAATAATCTTAATATGAAAAGGGAGCAACTCGTTATAGTTGCTCCCTTTTATTCTCCTATAATACATGATGCAGTTTCATATATTTCATTTTTATTCTACGCTTGTCTCTAAACTTACATCTGTATAAGCATGATCATCACCTATATGTAAAATCACTTCACATTGACGTAATCTCAATTCAAAGAGCATGATGGAATCATGATAAACTTCAGGGTTTGATTTCATTTTATGTAACATCTCTTGTTTTTCTTGTATTTCTAATTGTATATTCTCTACAGCTTGTTTCAAGGAGTTAAATGGATTCCTAAAGAATATATGAATATCTCGCTCTTGTGTGTTTTCGAATAGCTCAAATTGCAAGAAAAATTTCTTCATAATAGAATCAGTTACCTCGGTATAATCTTCATTTTCTACATACTGTTTGTATTTGTTATATAGCATAGTTTTGTTTTTCGGAAGAACTCCAAATAATTTACCGGCACTTTTCAATAAAAATTGTGCTGGCGTAAATCGACGTAAAATATTTACTTCATCCATTTGTATTCTAGTCGTCATTCTGTCAGTATCTCTGCGCCAGTCATCAAGCACTTTAAAGTCACATTCTAACTGTATTCGATTTTCTCCAAATAAAGAATTAAGTCCTTCACTAAGTTCTTCTAAGTACGATTGACTTTGAAGGAGCTCATTATGAGAAGTGGCAATCCAATTTTGCATAGAAAGAGCAAGATTAGGTAATACAGTTTGTTCTAAATATTTATGCACTCTTTCGTTCATTGCTTTATTTAGTTCTGTATCCATGTGACCGAAATCACTTTCTTCACTCATTAAATCAGAACAACTCTGTAATATCTTCGGTATATTTTCAGTAAGATCGTTCGTAATTTCCATTTTCATTGCACGATATGACTGTGTAATGAAATGAATTTTTTCCCTCTCAAATGCAGTAAGGTTATTCATGCTACCGTTTAGTTTCACTAGCATATCTTCATTCCAATTAATAGCATCCACTAGATTATTTTCTTTCTCAACTCGTTTATCCAAAAGATATGTAATTGTTTTTCGAATGAAAAATAATAGCTTTTCAGTACGTTCTGCATCGATATTTTTATGATTAAAGTTAAAATGAATAAACTCTGTTAATTCATTCAATTGTTGATTACTTGTATATAACGAAGAGTAAGGGAAAATCCTCGCATGCGGGAAATATGTGTTTATTCTCGTTGCCGTATCATGTAGTACTCTTTTTACTTCTGCTTCACTATAAATGTTATCGATTTTATTTAATAAGAAATGCACTTGTAAGTTTGGTGTATGCTCTTGAATGTTTAATAGAATATCACGCTCTTTATCAGTAAAAGGTGAATCTGCATTCAATACAAACAATAATTCATCTACAGAGTTTAGATATTCAAATACCTCATCCCTAGTGTCGTTATTCCTATTAAAGCCGGGTGTAACTACAAATGTAAGTTTATTTTCACTTAAAAATCTGCATGGTAATTTAAATTCGACACATGCTCTATCTCTATATGTTTGATGGTGCTGAGACATCATATTATGGTAATCAGAGATATCTTCCGTTGTTGTAATTGCAGCGTCTGTTATGGCGTTAATTTCTGTATGAGCATCATTTTTTAAAACTACTACATTTGAAATTGATTTTTCTACTATATTTTCTCCTAATATAGAGTTAATAAATGTAGTTTTTCCGTTCCCTGAAGTTCCCGTTACTAAAATACGATTTGTTCTTAAATCCGCAAGTTCGTCAACTAACCATCTAAATCGGTGACCTATTTCTATATTTTGCTTTTGTGCCCACTGTGTAATAGATTCAAAAAGATGTAGACTGTACTCTAAAGCATTCACATGATTCATAGAATATGACAGTAGGTTTTCCGCATGTTTTATATTTGATGAATCTATTTGGGTAGGAAAAATTTCATCCCATGCCAATACAGCTGCTGATGGAAATACAGCATACGATGGATTAACTACTTTCAACCAATTTGTTAAAAGATTGGGAATGATATCGTGTAATTGTCTAAGCGTATATTTCCCTTGAATTAATGCAAAGTATGTTTCTTCGTAAAGAGAAGAAATTTTGTCCCATATATCGGAAGACTCTATTTCAATATGTAAGAAAAATTCATTTATTGTGTTAAGCCACAATAAGTAATTTTGTTCATTTTTATAACTGTTCCAAAGTGATGAAACCATTTGCGTAAATTGTACTTGATCTACATTATTTAATGTAACTAATGCATCATAAAAATAATCTGGTGAAATATGTTTAGTAAATCCTTTATCGATATATCCTTTTAACACCTCAAACCACGGATAAGATTCTGTTCGAATCAACTCATTCACAGCAAGCTCTACTGCACTATCAAAATCTTGTTGTTCCTCATAAAAGGAACGGGCAATTTTTGTAACATTCGGATAGTCTGGATTTAAAGAAACTGCTTCTTTAATAACAGCGAAAGCTGAATCAAAATTATTTTGCTCTATGTAAAGAGAAAGTAATTGTAATCTAATTTCAGTCATCAATATTTTATTATCAGTAGTAATGGAAGTGTATACATTTTCAGCAATTGATAATTGATTCAGTTCGAAATACGCATCCGCAATATTTTTTTGTGCCCACGGTGCTAATTCATTACTAACCTTCTCCCATTTAAAAATAGCTGCTTCAAAATCTTGATGGCGATAATAAAATTCACCTTGTGCAAAACGAATATAAGATCCATCAGAAACCTCATTTTTTTCTTCGTTTACATAAGCTTCTCCAAGTACGTCAAGAGGTGATTTTGTTACATTCTCCATTAGAAATGTTTCATAATACATCTTTTTTATTAATTGTTTTTCTATTCTCATCTTTTCCCCCACTATATCTTGAAAATACATTTTTAAGATATGTCAACACTTTATTTATGTATGCTTTTTATCTTAACAAAGAATATCTTTTGGAAAATTTCATTTTCCTTTCATTTTTCAAGTTAGATTGAATTTTTATGAGAAAAGTTTCAGTTTTTTTTCAATTCCCTTTCAGTTATGAAACAGCATTAAATGTTCCTAATAACATAATAACACTATAATATTCCGCATTATATTATCAGGAAAAACCTATATGAATCATATTATAAAAACAATTTATAACGAATATATATGCAAAATTCACTTCACCTAACATAAAAGAGTTCATCACATAGTGCTTGTTAGATAGACATATATACTAAGTCTCTTCAGAATTTCACATACACCATGATAATTTAAACAACAACAACAATAGCGAGCAGCTATTCATACAATATCTTTCTCGAATTGTTTTCCTTTAGAACACTTCAGTAGTTACGTAATTAAATTCCATTAACCTATATAAATAACTAGTCCAAAAAAAATCTATATGCATATCATGTTATAGTAAAGAATTCAGGAAATCCTAAAAGGAGGCTTTTTCATGTTTGAAGATAAATCTAAAATCAACTACCCATATGAATTTACAGAAACTACAACAATCCCTCTAAAGAATCCTATCAATAAAAATTTCAAAAACGGCTCTGGTACACATACTTTCCCAATTAAAAAACACTATAAGGAACAGGTGCTATATACGGAAAAAATTAATAATAATAAAAACAAATAACCTTATAGACCCTTATAGCAATGAATCAAATAATAACCTATATTAGGCCTTGTATAGTTAATAAATCTTTCTTATACAACTCATGTACTTTTAAAAAGTGCTGATATACAGCGCTTTTTTATACATAGATAATGGAAGAACAAAAAAGGTATGGATATTTTCCGCACCTTTTTTGTCCTTTACTATTTATAAATAAAGCCTACCAGCAAAATTTTACTTGTTGAAGTCATCGGAGAAAGGAGTAGATTTATGATGAATCACAAAGTTAAAGAAGCACCCATGAATTATATAGGCCATTATTGTTCTATTATATATATTTAAAAATTTACTAAACGTTGTTTCAAAGCAACTTAGTTTTCATAAAATATTTTTTGTTTCCGTTGGAACGGATAGGCTTTAATCTCATCTGTATCTAAATTTTCATGAAATAAATGAATGGCTATAATTTGTCTACAATCGTAAGTATGATAATAATATGTTTCGGACTCCATACACATTACACTTGTATATATGGTATTATCTAGTGCACCTTCTTCTGTTATTACTCCACCTTTAGGAACCTCGCAATTTGATAAGATATGAAAAAGAGCTGATACTCCCTCTTCTTCACTATCTATACCTTGAATGTTTTGTTTGCCATATGCTGCCCGCACAAATCTTGATGGTGGAGTGAAATCCCCTGGAAGTCCCATTGAGCCCGATCCCTGACCAAAAGCACTTAATGGTAAATTACTCCACTCTGTTGGCGCGAATGGCTGCGATTTAAGACCTATGTATTGTCTTAAATTTTGCAAATGCCAATTAAACTCCGGACTATTCGTCATCACTCCTAGTGGGTTGTCATACATTTTTAATCCTTCATTTGTCGGCTCCAGTACAATACAATCTCCCCATTTATCTGCCAAAATCCAATGTAGTGGTGGCGTAAGTCCTAAATCCGGTAACGGTATGTCCAAAAAGGTAAGGCTATCTACAGATTTCTTTAACTCTTTGACAGAATTGAATTGTGTCAGACTCCAAGTCACAAAATCAAATGGAGCTAAATTCGTTTTGTTGTCATCTATGCTTTGACTATAAGTAGCGAATCCTGGAAAATAGAGTGTTGCACATGTCATACCTGCTTCATTTACTCCGTCCGCCATAATGATCCTTCCTTGATGATTAATTCCCATTCCGACCGCAGCATGTTTCGTATTAATGATTTCACCAGTTATATTATTCCACTGGTAATCCCGAGGAATGATTATTACTTCTTGATTCATATCTAATGTGAAGTCCATCGTTCTTGCAAAAAGATGCTGATCGTTTTTTGTCTGTAATGTCAAACTAGTACACATAGATAACACCCCATTTTATGATTTTATCTATACTTTACATAATTCTGATAAATCTGTAAAATAAAAACCTCTTTCCTTACAAACAAATTGAGAACGCACATATAAAGTATACATACGTTGAGGTTATCTCTAGTTTATAACTTTTTAAAATATAGTTGCAAAAGAATTATATGAAAAAGGAGCGAATTGTTACTATCGCTCCTTTTTATTTCTTTCTATATTTTATTAAAATAACCAGAGACCATTTTCTCTATGAACAGTATCCCTACATAACCCTCTTAAACATCTTTTCCAATTCATAAGTAGAATGATGCACAAGAATTGGTCTGCCGTGCGGGCATGTGTATGGGTTTGTTGTTGTACGAAGTTCTTCCAGTAAAGCAAATATTTGATCGTTCGTTAAATATTGATTTGCTTTAATTGAAGCTTTACAGCTCATCATGATGGCTGCTTCTTCACGTAGTTTTTTTATATCAACTTTTTTTAGTTTAACGACTTGTTCCATCATTTCATCGATAATTTCTGTTTCTTGTCCTTTCGGGAACCACGTTGGATGTGAGCGGACGATAAAGGATTGATGACCGAATTGCTCCAAAAATAGTCCAACTTTTTTTAGTTCTTCTAGTTGCTCTTCGACACGTAAAAATTCGGTAAGAGATAAATCGATACGGTATGGTACGAGTAGTTCTTGTACTTCTTGTGCTACTCGTCCTACTTTATCACGGTAGTATTCATAATTAATACGTTCCTGCGCGGCATGCTGGTCAATCATATATAAGCCTTTATCATTTTGAGCGAAAATATATGTTCCATGCATTTGTCCAATTGGATAAAGTGGCGGCAAATCATTACCGTTCATTTCAATCTCTTCTATTTCCTGAACTTCTTCTTCTAATTCCTCTAATTCAAAGTCTTCATCGTTACTGTCCCATGATTTCTCTTCTCGAATCGGTTCTTCCATTATCGGTTTAGTAGATGGTTGCCAACTTTGCTCTTCTCTTACGAGCGACTGTGGTGGTTGCCATTCTTGCTTCGGCGGTTGCCACAGTTGTGCTGGCTGCTTCACTGCCAGCGGTTCTTCTTGTTTTTCATCCATGCCTGTCGGTAAAATAATTTCCGGCATAGATGGCTCCTTCGGCTTCGCATGCTCAAACTTGAACTGTTCTTGCACACTTTCATCTTTTTCTTTTTTCTTCGTTGTCACACCCGCATCTGGAATGAGCTGTATTTTTTTGAATGCTGCTTGCAATGTTTCTTCGATAAGCTTTAGCAATTCTTGTTCTTTACTAAAACGAACTTCTAATTTCGCAGGATGTACGTTAACGTCAACTAGCATTGGATCCATTTCAATCGATAAGAAGCCGATTGGATATCGTCCGACTGGCAATAATGTATGGTATCCTTGCTGAATAGCTTTCATTAATACGAAATTTCGAACGTAACGACCATTTACAATCGTTGACATATAATTTCGAGATGCTCTCGTTACTTCTGGTAATGTTACATAGCCTTTAATTGTGAAATCTAAAGATTCCGCTTCAATTGGAACAAGCTTCTTTGCAACTTGAATGCTATAAATCGATGCAAGTACTTGTCTTACATCACCATTTCCTGATGTATGAAGCAATTTCTTTTCATTATGAAATAGCTTTAACGATACTTCTGGGTGTGACATTGCAATACGATATACGATATCTGTAATATTCCCAAGCTCTGTATGAATAGTTTTCATATATTTAAGACGCGCTGGTGTATTAAAGAATAAGTTTTGTACTGTAATATCTGTTCCTTTTCGGCTCGCTGTTTTCTCCTGCTTTATAATGTCTCCACCTTTAATAATAAGGTGCGTACCAGGTGCATCACCTGTGCTAGTGATTAATTCTAATTCACTAACTGAGGCAATACTCGGCAATGCCTCACCTCGGAAACCGAGTGTTCTTATGCGAAACAGATCGTTTTCATCTTTAATTTTGCTCGTCGCATGTCGTTCAAAAGCGACAATACAATCTTCTTCTGCAATACCATCACCGTTATCAATGATACGAATTTTCGATAACCCAGCTTCTTCTAAGTGGATTTCAATAGATGTACTATTCGCATCGATAGAATTTTCCACAAGTTCTTTTACAACTGAGGCCGGACGCTCTACTACTTCCCCTGCCGCAATTAAGTTTGAGAGTTGGTCATCGAGTTTGCGAATTTTCCCCATCTACTTACTCATCCTTTCTTTAACTTTTTCTGTAAGCGATACAGTTCATTCATCGCTTCTAAAGGTGTCATATCAAGTAAATCAATTTTTTTAATTTGCGCAAGTACTGCCGTTTCTTTTGTATCTAGAACTGGCTTGTCTTGTTTTTTCGGGGACTGTTCTCCACCAAAGAATGATAGTTGTGATTCTTCTTCATTCTCTACCTTTGTTTCTTCTATTTCTACTGGCGCTTCTTTTACAACTACAGGTTCTGGAATTACTTCTTGCTCTTGCATTTTCACTTCTACACGCTTTGGAATAATAATTTCTTCTTGTCCTTCTAATTGCGCTAACACTTCTTTCGCACGAGCAATTAAGCTATCTGGAAGCTCCGCAAGTTGCGCAACGTGAATTCCGTAACTTTTATCTGCTGCCCCGTCTTGAATTTTATGAAGGAATACTACTTTTCCGTTCTCTTCAATAGCTGAAACGTGTACATTCTTCAGTTGATCCAAACTTTCTTCTAGCACTGTCAATTCATGATAATGTGTAGAGAATAACGTTTTTGCACCAATTTGGTCGTGAATATGTTCAATGATCGCTTGTGCAAGTGCCATACCATCATACGTAGATGTACCGCGTCCAATTTCATCAAATAAAATTAAACTTCTTTCTGATGCGTTTGCAATTGCATTTTTCGCTTCTAACATTTCGACCATAAATGTACTTTGACCTGAAATTAAATCATCTGCTGCGCCAATTCTCGTAAAGATTTGGTCAAATACAGGTAATACTGCTTCTGTTGCTGGTACGAAACAACCGATTTGCGACATAACCGTTACAAGTGCTAATTGTCTCATATACGTACTTTTACCAGACATGTTCGGTCCTGTAATTAAAAATACATCCATATTCTCTGGCATAATACAATCATTCGGTACATACAATTTCCCGTTCAATACTTTTTCTACGACAGGATGACGACCATCTTTAATGAAAATTTCGCGCTTCGTTGTTAGTACAGGTTTTACAAACTGTTCCTCTTCACTCACTGTCGCAAAACTTTGCAGTACGTCTAATTCACTAATCACTTTCGCTAAATGCTGTAATTTCGGAATAAATACTTTTACTTCTTCACGAAGCGCTGTAAATAAATCGTATTCTAGTTGTACAATTTTTTCTTCAGCTTCTAAAATTAATGTTTCTTTTTCTTTTAGTTCATCTGTAATGAAACGTTCCGCATTAGCAAGCGTTTGTTTACGCTCATAACGGCCTTCTGGTAATGCTCCAAGGTTCGCTTTCGTTACTTCAATGTAGTAACCGAAAATACGGTTGTATCCGATTTTTAACGATTTAATTCCTGTAATATCACGCTCTCGTTTTTCAAGCTCAGCAATCCACGTTTTTCCGTTTTTACTCACGTAACGATATTGATCAAGCTTGTCATTATAACCATCTTTAATAATATCTCCATCTTTAATAGAAAGCGGTGGATTTTCTTGAATACTTCTTCCTAGTAATTCTGTTAAGCTCTCGCATGGATCTGCACCTTGAATTAATCTCGCTGCATACGCGTTATCTAACAAACTAATCGCTTCTAAAATAGCTGGTACTTGCAGTAAAGATCGTCTTAACTGTAATAAGTCCCTTGCATTTACATTACCGAATGCAACTTTCCCTGCTAAACGTTCTAAATCATATACTTCTTTTAACTTTTCTTTTAAATCTTCACGCAAGAAGTAATCATTTACAAACGTTTCAACCATTTCTAAACGCTCTTCAATTCGTTCTTTCTGTATAAGTGGACGTTCCATCCACTGTTTTAACATACGACCACCCATAGCAGTCTTCGTCTTATCTAATAGCCATAATAATGATCCTGTTTTTTCTTTCGTTCGAAGTGTTTCTGTCAGCTCTAAATTTCGCTTTGAATGCACATCAATCTTCATAAATTGATTCGTATAATAAATTTCCACAGGCTGCAAATGATCTAATGAACGTTTTTGCGTTCTTATTACATAGTTAAATAAGCGCCCAACTGCTTTAATTAACTTTGCTTGTGAAACATTTTTCACAAGATGTTCTAGCCCTTCAGGAATTGCCGTTGCATCTTCATATGAAATCGTCATTTTTAACGTTTCAGTTAACTTGTTTAGTTCATCTTTAGAAAAGGAAGAATCTACAACAATTTCTTTCGAACCAGTTGCATACACTTCTAATAAAATATCTTCTACTGAACCAGTCAATAACGTTACTGTATTTTGCCCAGTCGTTAAATCGTTACAAGCTAACGCATATGATCCATCTTCAAAATGTGTTAATGCGGCTAAAAAGTTATTTTCTTTCTCGTCAATCGTACGCCCTTCCATCATCGTTCCTGGCGTAATTAATTGTACTACTTCACGGCGCACTACACCTTTAGCTGTTTTTGGGTCTTCTACTTGCTCACAAACCGCTACTTTATATCCTTTTTCAACAAGTTGTTCAATATAGTTTTTAGCCGCATGATACGGTACACCGCACATCGGTATACGTTCACTACTACCACCGTCTCGGCTCGTTAATGTAATTTCAAGTTCGTGGGCTGCTTTAACCGCATCCTCAAAGAACATTTCATAAAAATCACCTAAGCGGAAAAATAAAAAGGCATCTTGATAGTCTGCCTTAACTTTTAAATATTGCTGTATCATAGGCGTATATTGCGTCATACTTATCCTCCATAATTCTTACATAATAATCTATATTCATATATGTCACATTTCACGGACACTCTTATCTCCTATTTCAGGAGTCTTTCTTCATTATAGCACATTTCATTAGCAATCATGTTCATCTAAGCACCACTTATGTAAAGTAAAAAGCTAGGAAGAACTTCTCCCTAGCTTTCTATTACTCTTCTTCTGCATCAACGATAAAGTTCGGATCTAACTCTTCAAACTCATCATCTTCAATTTGGAAAGCATCATCTGATTCTACACAACCTTCAGGGTTTACACTTACACAAATTTTCGTTTCGCCAACTACTTCTGTTACAAATTCACGTTCTACCGTTACAACAATTTTATTACCATTTGGTGATACAAGAGCTTCTAAACAATTTGGTGGCTGAATGACACGAGCAATAATTTCTAAATCATCACCAGAAAAGTTTTTATCACGATATCCAATGCTTACTTCATCTGTGTAGTTTACACGTTCTGTTACAACTTCTGTCTTTGTATTGCCATCGAATGAATACCAAGTGTTCACATCGTAGAAACCTTCAATTTCCACATGTTTTCCATTCTTTCTTGCTTCGTACGAGTGGTTAATTACCCAGCACCCTAAAATACTTGTTGGCTCATTATTCGATTCACATGTATGCGTTGACTTTGTATACTTACGTCCTTTTCCAACCACTGCTTTTGTAATAATCTCTCTAAATTCGGACATTCGTAACCCTCCTCAATCACTATTCACTTAATCATATGCGTGACAATAGCGGAATGTGTCATTCTTTTTTTGAGAAGAACTTACGTTTAATTCACTAAAAAAAGAGATGTCAATTCGACATCTCTTTAACAACCACAATTTCCTTTTTTACTTTCTACCGCTGCGCCCGTTTCACCCTTCAATACATCGCCATTAGTTGAAATTAATATTTCATCTGTTACGTTGTTAGAAATCGTACTTGCAACTAGCTGTAGTAAGTCATTTACATATGTTTGTGAAGATTTAAATTCTTGTACAACTGGGATACTATCTAACTTATCTTGCAGGGCATCAATTTCAGCTTCTACTTTTTTCAAAGCTTCCCATTTCCCGTAATGTTGCAAGTTTACTGCTTGTTTTTGCAGTGCTTTAATTTCATCAATTGCGCGCTTCACATTTTCATTTTTATGAATTTGCGCCTCTGCTTTCTTAAAGAAATCAACTTCTTCTGTTTCAGAAATCATTTTTGCTAATTCTTTCGCTTGCTCAACAATTTCATCTTTCGAATATACTTTCATCTATTATTCCACCTCAATCGGCTCTTCAACTAATTCTCCGTTAAGAGACCAAGTTTTTGCATCCGTTACTTTTACTTTCACAAGCTGACCAATTAAAGACTTTGGAGCAACGAAATTTACAAGTTTATTCGTACGAGTATAACCTGCAAGTACTTCTGGATTATTTTTACTTTCCCCATCAACTAACACTTCTACAATTTGACCTTTATAACGATTATTCTTTTCAATTGCCAATTTATTTACTAATGCATTTAAGCGTTGCAGACGTTCTTTCTTTACTTCCATCGGTACATTGTCTTTCATTTTTGCAGCTGGTGTACCTTCACGCGGAGAATAAATAAAGGTAAAGGCAGTATCAAACCCTACTTCACGATATAACGACATCGTTTCTTCAAATTGCTCATCTGTTTCATTCGGGAAACCGACGATAATATCAGTTGTTAATACCGCATTTGGAATTGCTTCTTTAATTTTTCTTACAAGCTCTAAATAATGCTCACGTGAATATTTACGCGCCATAATTTTTAACATTTCTGTGCTTCCAGATTGAACTGGTAAGTGAATATGTTCTACTAAGTTGCCACCTTTTCCAAGCACTTCAATTAAGTGATCATCGAAATCGCGTGGATGGCTCGTTGTAAAACGAATACGGGCAATATCAACTTTACGGAGTTCGTCCATTAAATCGCCAAGACCGTATTCTATATCTTCAAAGTCTTTACCATATGCATTTACGTTCTGTCCAAGTAACGTAATTTCTTTATAACCATTCGCAGCTAAATGACGAATCTCTTGGATAATGTCTTCTGGACGTCTGCTTCGCTCTTTTCCGCGTGTATACGGTACGATACAATATGTACAGAACTTATCACAGCCATACATAATATTTACCCAAGCTTTAATATCACCACGACGTACTTTCGGAAGATTTTCAATTACGTCTCCTTCTTTGGACCAAACTTCAACTACCGTCTCCTTCGAGAACATTGCATCTTTTAGAATGTACGGTAATCTATGAATATTATGCGTTCCAAACACCATATCTACATGCTGATTTTTTTGCATAATTTTATTTACAACAGATTCCTCTTGAGACATACAACCACATACACCAATTAAAAGATCAGGATTTCTTCGTTTTAGCGCCTTTAAATGCCCTAGTTCACCGAACACTTTATTTTCAGCATTTTCACGAATAGCACAAGTATTTAATAATACTACATCTGCTTCTTCAGTTGAAAAGGTTGGTTCATATCCAAGTGCAGTGAAAATACCCGCCATTACTTCTGTATCATGCTCATTCATTTGACAACCATATGTACGAATATAGAACTTTCTTCCTGTACCGAAATTGCGAAACTCTTCAGGTAAGCCAAAATCCCGTTCAATTTTAACTTCTTCTTTCCCTCGCTTTTTCGCCTCTTTTAAGGAAGGTGGTTGGTATACACTTTCAAAGTATTTACTATAATCTTTCTCTTCTTTTTTCTTAGAGGAATTTGCTTGTTGACTTGCTAATCGTTGTTGCTCGTTCATCGGTAATCTCCTTTCACCCTTAACTATACACACTTTATAGTCCATTTTAATGCGCTTAGACCCACCTCAAAAATGGTTAGATAGCTTGAGAGATAACTTGTCCTTTGAAACTTGAGTAACCAATCTAATCATCTATAAGAATGAAGTCTTCCCCACACAAATAGACATTCCCTTTTTATATTTCTTTTTGTCCTACTAAAAAGCATATTGCTTTATCCCTATAAACATTACCATAGTATGAAGCGTTTCGCCAATTTTAACAAAAAATTGGCGCTGTCTTATCTTACATTTTATTAGCAATGAACTTACCATTTCCATACAACGATTTACATATTATTGTACCATTCTGAATTTTCTAAGTAAACAAGGCTACCTTATTTTCACTCATAAAAAAAGGTTGCCAAATGGCAACCTCCTCTTCTTATATTACATAAATTCAGCAACAAGTTCATCAAACATTTTCTGATCCATATTTAAATCAGATTGCACTAAAGGCTTCTCACTATATCCTTTTACTAGTTCTTGGTATGAAGGTTGCGCTGTATTTTGATAAATTAAACCAGTTACCAATCCGTTATTTTCCATTAATGTTTGCATAGCCATCATGCGATTAGACGGATCATATCCCTCTACTGTACTTAGTTTTGTTAAATTCTCTTTAAACCAATCGTAAGTATTTACTTTATTGTAAGTAACACATGGGCTAAACACGTTAATTAATGAAAATCCTTTATGATTAATACCAGCTTCAATAATTTGTGTTAATTCTTTTAAATCACTTGAAAAGCTTTGCGCCACAAATGTCGCACCAGCTGTTAAAGCCATTTCCATAACATTTAGTGACGGTTCGATTGAACCTTGTGGTGTACTTTTCGTTTTGAATCCAGCTTCACTACGTGGTGAAGTTTGCCCTTTTGTTAATCCGTAAATTTGGTTATCCATTACGATGTACGTAATATCAATGTTACGACGAATAGAATGGATCGTATGTCCCATACCAATCGCAAATCCATCACCGTCACCACCTGATGCGATAACTGTTAAATCACGGTTTGCCATTTTCACACCTTGCGCAATTGGAAGGGCACGACCATGAATACTATGCACACCATATGAATTAATATATCCTGAAATACGACCTGAACAGCCGATACCAGAAATAACAGCAAGTTCATCTGGATTTAGGCCAACGTTAGCTGCCGCACGTTGAATTGCAGCTTGCACTGAGAAGTCTCCGCAACCTGGGCACCAGTTTGGTTTTACACTGTTACGAAAGTCCTTAAATGTTGCCATTTAATACAACCCCTTTTTTGCATTCGTTGTAAATCTCTTTCGGTAAGAATGGGTTTCCATCATATTTTAAAAGACTAGAAATTTTCTCACCGTTACCAAGATTCATTTTCATAATGTTAGCAAGTTGACCTGTTGCATTGTTTTCTACCACTACAACACGCTTCGCATTTTTCACAAGTGGATCGATTTCAGCTGTTGGGAACGGATGAATTAAACGCACATGAGCATGGTTTACTTTCATACCCTCTTGTTCTAAGCGCTCCATTGCTTCTTCGATCGCACCACGAGTTGAGTTAAATCCAACAAGCAATACGTCTGCTTCTTCATGCTTAACATTTTTATAAACAGGGGTATTAAACTTCAAGTTCTCCATTTTACGGAAACGTTTGTCCATTTGATCTTTACGGTTTATAGCTGATTCAGATGGTTTACCCGTTTCATCATGTTCTACACCTGTAACATGGTGAACACCATTTTTCATACCAGGTAAAACACGTGGTGAAACGCCATCTTCTGTTACTTCATAACGCTTGAAGTATGCTTTATTTTCACGTTCTGGTAATTCCGCTTCTAAATCAAGCTTACCGCGACGAATTTCCACTTTATCTAACTTAAGTGGTTCTACTGTCTGTTTCCCTAAAGAAAGCTGTAAATCTGTTAAGAAAATAACAGGTACTTGATATTCTTCAGATAAGTTAAACGCTTCTACAATATCATAGAAAGCTTCTTCCACTGTACTTGGCGCCATTACGATTTTTGGAATTTCACCGTGCGTACCGTAAATCATTGCCATTAAATCAGACTGCTCTTGTTTCGTTGGTAATCCTGTACTTGGGCCACCGCGTTGTGTATCAACAATTACTAATGGCGTTTCTGTAATACCTGCTAAACCGATTGCTTCCATCATTAAGGATAGACCTGGACCAGCAGATGCAGTTAATGTACGAACACCAGCATAGTTTGCACCGATTGCCATTGTACAAGCTGCGATTTCATCCTCAGTTTGGATTACTGTTCCGCCGACTTTTGGCAATTTTTTAATTAAGTATTCCATAATTTCTGATGCAGGTGTAATTGGATATGCAGACATAAAGCGAGCACCACCAGCTACTGCACCAAATGCAATTGCATCGTTCCCAATCATAAACATGCGTTTCTGACCATCAGCTTTTTCAAGCTGCATCATGTTTACTTTTTCACCTAGTAACTCTTTCATATATTGAGAGCCGCGCTTAATTGCGTCCATGTTCTTTTGAACGACTTGCTCTCCTTTACGACCAAAGATCTCTTCAACAACATCTAAATAAGCTGTTTCATCTAATCCTAATACCGCACTTGATGCTCCAACAGCAACCATGTTTTTCATTAATGATGTGCCTAATTCTGAAGCAATATCTGTAAACGGTATCACATATAGATTTACATCTGTATTGTCAGGTATTGTCGGATTAAATTTCGCATCTGCAACTACAATCCCACCTGGACGTAATTCGTGGAAGTTAAAATCAATTGTTTCTTGATCAAAAGCAATTAAAATATCTAAATCATCTGAGATCGCGCGTACTTCTGTTGTACTTACACGAATTTTATTATTTGTATGGCCGCCTTTTATACGTGATGAGAAGTGGCGGTAACCGTATAGGTAATATCCTAATCGGTTTAATGCAATACAGAAGATTTCTCCTGTACTTTCAATTCCTTCACCTTGTTGGCCTCCAACTTTCCATGAAAGTTGACTAATCATCTCCTACACCCCTTTTGGCTGCATTCATTGTAGTGTATTTTTTTACAGTAATAGTTTAGCATTTTTTATGCAAATAAACTACAATGGACGCAAATTATGCCTCTTCTGATTTCCCTGAATCTTTAGTATAAAGCTATTTTGTTTTTCATTCTAGTATTAGGTCTTAAAAAAAGCAATAATATCAAATGAATTAATTCTAATTTTTCTGGATTTTTAAAACAAAAATTTTAAAAGCTTATACGTTCAACAAAATTATCATATAAAAATCGCTCTACAGTAGATGCAGCATAGTGTTTACAAAGCTCGTTAATTACATTTTCATAATCTCCATACGCTGATACATCTACAACCGTTTCTAATATCCCATCAAAATCCGAACCAAATCCTATATTGTTCTCTCCCCCCAACGAACAAATATATTCGATATGTCTTATTATATCTGTTATATTCGCTTGTTTTTCACTTGTTAGGAACTGTGGTACAAAAGTAACACCAATCACGCTATTTCGCTTTATAAGAACTTTAAGTTGTTCATCATTTAAATTACGTGGATGCTGACAAAGTTTCCTACAATTTGAGTGGGAGGCAATTGGATTTCTTGCAATTTCAATCACATCCCAAAAACTCCTTTCATTCAAATGAGAAACATCAGTCCATACATGTAATGTATTAAATTCTTGTACAACATGTTTACCAAAAGTCGTTAAACCCGCCCCACGCGTCTCTAGCGCACCATCAGCTAATAAATTGGCATAATTCCATGTTAGTCCAAAAGAACGTACTCCTAGGCGATAAAACAACCGTAATTTCATTTCATCTTTTCCAAGTGCTTCGCATCCTTCTAGTGTTAATATTGCTCCAATCTCGTCCTGTTTTAACATGTTCATATCATCTTTTGTCCGAATAAACTTTACACCCGGTAGTGATAAAATTTCATTATAAAAAATATCTACCATTTGTAATGCCACTTCAAATCTTTTTTCATACGCCACTGTTTCTGGAACATATATAGCAAAACATTGTATACTTCCTTTTCTTCTCTTTAACTGTTCAAACGTAATATGTAATTGCGAATCATGTTTAAAATCCTTTTTCCCCTTCGCATTCCATAACTGAAAGAGTACATCACAATGGGCATCAAATATTTTCATTTCCATTCCTCCATTATAAAAACAACCTGTTTGCATACTGCAAACAGGTTGTTTAAACTTAACGAGGTTCTACAATTAATTTTATTGCTGTACGCTCTTCCCCATCAATCATAATATCCGTAAACGCTGGGATACAAATCAGGTCCAAACCACTAGGCGCTACAAATCCTCTTGCAATTGCTACTGCCTTTACCGCTTGGTTCAATGCACCTGCACCAATGGCTTGAATTTCTGCTGTTCCGCGTTCGCGAATAACACCTGCAAGTGCACCAGCTACAGAATTAGGGACCGACGTTGCTTTAACTTTTAATATTTCCATTCCGCGTTTCCTCCTCGTTTCTATAAAAAGTATTAGCAATTATTTCACTTTAACTTATATTCACGAGGAATGACACGTATTCCTGCTAAATTTCTGTAATTTTTCTAAAAAATTAAAAAATAATAACTTATCTAAATTTTAATGGAAATTACTCAAAAAATGGCTGATCATCATTAATTAAGATACGCTCAATTTTCTTAGCTTTTCCTGTATTAGGATCCACATCAATTAGCACTGCACTTAATTGTGTTCTACCATTTGTCACTTCAAATCGTACTGGTAAGTTTGTTAAAAACTTCTTCAATACTGCTTCTCGGTCCATACCTAAAATTCCATCGTACGGCCCTGTCATACCAACATCTGTGATATATGCCGTTCCGCTTGGTAAAATGCGATTATCTGCTGTAGGAACATGCGTATGTGTACCTACTACCGCTGTAGCACGACCATCTACATACCAACCTAACGCTTGTTTTTCGCTTGTAGTTTCCGCATGGAAATCAACAAAAATAATATTCGTACGTTTTTTCGCAATGTTAATTAATTCATCCACTTTACGGAATGGACAATCAATTGGAGGAAGGAACGTACGTCCTTGTAAGTTAATAACTGCAACTTCTGTTCCATTACAGTTCACAAAAATAAGCCCTTTTCCTGGAGTTCCTTCTGGGAAGTTAGCTGGTCTTGCAAGATATTTTGCATCATCAATAAATTCAAATACTTCACGGTTATCCCAAGCGTGATTTCCAAGTGTAACCGCTTGTGCTCCGCATTCTAAAAAGTTTCGGTATATTTTTTCCGTAATTCCACGTCCACCTGCTGCATTTTCTCCATTAATAATGGTTACTGTAGGTGTATATTTCTTCTTTAGTGCCGGTACGTATTGTTGAATCATACCTCTACCAGGAGATCCTACTACATCCCCAACAAATAATATTCTCATATGTCTTACCCTTCCTATGTACTACATTTTTTATTACTATAGCTTCAAGTAATTATCTTACAATATATTTATTATAAGTTTGTTTCACTTGTATGCTAGGTATAACTAATTTCCTTTATTTTAACCAATTCCAACACAAAAAAATAAAGTGGTGTTTCACCACTTTATTTTGCGTATTCCACTGCACGTGTTTCACGAATAACAGTTACTTTAATATGCCCTGGGTAATCCAGTTCATTTTCAATACGTTTTCGAATATCACGAGCTAAACGATGAGCTTCTAAATCATCAATTGTATCTGGTTTTACCAGAATACGAACTTCTCGTCCTGCTTGAATTGCGAAAGATTTTTCTACGCCTTCATAAGACTCTGAAATCTCTTCTAACTTTTCAAGACGACGAATATAGTTCTCAAGTGTTTCACTACGAGCTCCAGGTCTTGCAGCTGATAATGCATCTGCTGCTGCAACTAAAACTGCAATGATAGAAGTTGGTTCTGTGTCTCCGTGGTGAGATGCAATACTGTTTATAACTACAGGATGCTCTTTATATTTCGTTGCAAGTTCAACACCAATTTCAACGTGGCTACCTTCTACTTCATGGTCAATCGCTTTACCGATATCATGTAATAGACCAGCACGTCTTGCTAGTTTTTCATCCTCACCAAGCTCTGCCGCCATAAGTCCAGTTAAATATGCAACTTCCATAGAATGTTTTAAGACGTTTTGTCCGTAACTTGTACGGTATTTTAAACGACCTAAAATCTTAATTAAATCTGGATGTAATCCGTGAACACCCACTTCAAACGTTGTTTGCTCTCCGACTTCGCGAATATACTCGTCCACTTCACGTCTTGATTTTTCGACCATCTCTTCAATACGCGCTGGGTGAATACGTCCGTCCTGTACTAGTTTATCAAGAGCGATACGAGCTGTTTCACGACGAATTGGATCGAATCCAGAAAGGATAACCGCTTCTGGTGTATCATCGATAATTAGGTCAATACCTGTTAACGTTTCTAACGTACGGATATTTCGACCTTCACGCCCGATAATACGTCCCTTCATTTCGTCATTTGGAAGATTTACAACCGAAACGGTTGTTTCAGCAACATGATCAGCTGCACATCTCTGCATTGCAAGAGATAAAATCTCTTTTGCTTTTTTATCCGCTTCTTCTTTCGCACGAACTTCACTTTCTTTTACCATTACGGCAATTTCATGAGAAACTTCACTTTCTACTTTACCAAGAATAATTGCTTTCGCTTGTTCGCGTGTCAGATTGGAAATGCGCTCTAATTCTGTTTGTTGCTTTTGAACTAACTCTCCCACTTTGCTTTCCAACTCTTCAATCTGTTGTTGTCTCGCTACAAGAGAATCCTCTTTCTTTTCTAACTGTTGCTCGCGTTTATCGAGCGTTTCGTCTTTACGATCAAGGTTCTCTTCTTTTTGCATTAAACGATTTTCTTGTTTTTGTAATTCGCTTCTACGGTCACGAATTTCTAATTCAGCTTCTGTACGAAGTGTATGAATTTCATCCTTTGCTTCTAAAAGCGCTTCTTTCTTAAGTGCTTCAGCCTCACGATTCGCTTCGTCTAGAATACGTTTCGCTTCATTGGCTGCACCATTAATCTTCGCTTCAGCAATAGACTTTCGAACAAAAAAGCCAACAACTGCACCGACTGTTGCAAGCAAAATGGAGATGAGTATCCAAACTGTACTACTCATGATTTCACCTCCCCTTGCTATGAATGAAAAAAGACTGTCGGCATGTACATTGAATACCAACATACAGCAAAGACCGTCGTCCCGCTTTTTTAAGGGACTTTCTTCATTTCACAATTAAAATGTCATATTATTATTTCGGCAAGATTTAAGTCTTACTCCGAATATTACTTCTCTTCTTGAGAAGAGTGTTTCGTATATAAGAAAAAATATACATTCTCATTGTATCTATCGCAATTTTCATTGTCAAGCGTTGTCTACTTTTACTTTCTTTACCTTCAGCTCTAATTTATATAGGAATGTAAAAAGCAGAGAGCATATTATCCTGGAAAACCTTAGTAAATTCCAGTTTATTCATGTAAAACACGCATATATCCCTCTGTACACATAATGTTTTAGATGGATTAAATATTTTATCTCCAACAATATACAACGCTTTCATAATGATACAAAAATAAAAGACACGAAGCCGTGTCTTTTATCCCACTTTAATCAAGAAGACTTGGATCTTCCATATCTTCAGCACCTGAATCTTCGCTAATTCCGTGATGCTCACGAATAAAGAAGGCAATTTCTTCTCTTAAATCCGTATTTTCTTTTAAGAACTGCTTCGAATTTTCACGACCTTGTCCTAAGCGTTCTTCATTATAAGAGTACCAAGCACCACTCTTTTGAACGATATCAAGTTCAGAAGCCATATCTAAGATTTCACCTTCTCTTGAAATACCTTCTCCGTACATAATATCAACTTCCGCAACACGGAATGGTGGTGCCACTTTATTTTTAACTACTTTTACTTTTGTTTTATTACCAACAATGTCGTTACCTTGTTTTAATTGCTCCGCACGACGTACTTCAAGACGAACAGTTGAATAGAATTTCAACGCACGACCACCTGGAGTTGTTTCTGGCACTATCTATAGATTTTCCATCTCTATAGTCCGGACTATCTCTTCATCTCTTTACAGAGAGCCTTGCACTTCCAGCAGTAGCCTATCATCTGCCGTACCCTACTCAGTTAACTAAAAGTCCTTTTCGGTAGTCTCTACACCTTCCCCATATCACTATGGAGCTTGGCACGGTATTACCCTAAATAATGGTGGGCTTCACCGTTAGCAACTATATGAATAGTTACACCCTTAGGCAATAAGGTTCACAAGGTTTTTTAACATGCTATCACTAGCAAGGGAAACCCATGGTAAACTCCTTAATCTTTACGATTAAGCAACTTGTAGTTGATTTCCGAACATAACCCCAACTTTTTCACGAATTTGGTTAATAAAGATTGCGATTGTTTTTGATTTATTGATTGCACCTGAAAGTTTACGAAGTGCTTGAGACATTAGACGAGCTTGTAAACCTACGTGTGAGTCACCCATGTCTCCTTCAATCTCAGCTTTTGGTACAAGAGCTGCTACAGAGTCAATTACGATAATATCAACCGCACCACTTCGTACAAGTGCCTCTGCGATTTCTAAACCTTGCTCCCCTGTATCAGGTTGTGATAATAGTAATTCATCGATGTTAACACCTAATTTTTGTGCATATACAGGATCCATTGCATGCTCAGCATCGATGAATGCCGCTTGTCCACCTTGGCGCTGTACTTCTGCAATTGCATGTAATGAAACTGTTGTTTTACCTGAACTTTCAGGTCCGTAAATTTCGATAATACGGCCACGTGGGTATCCGCCTACTCCTAGTGCCACATCTAGTGCTAAAGAACCACTAGAAACCGTAGAAACTTTACGCTCTGCTTGTTCTCCTAATTTCATAATTGAACCTTTACCGAATTGCTTCTCTATTTGTTTTAACGCCATATCTAACGCTGCTTGACGATCACTCATTCAAAATTCCTCCTTAACTGAATTGCTAATCTTATTATACCTATTTTCAATTCAATTTGCCAACAAAAATCGAACATTTATTCGATTTTTTTATTTTTCATTAAATATAACCGCATTTAACCATTAAAAAAAGCTAAAAGAGACTTATATCTCTTCTAGCTTTTTATACAAATGATAAAATCCATATTTTGCTGAGCGTTCCCTAATTTGTTGACGACTTCCGCTTAAATTTAGAGGAAAGACTACAGTTGGTTCATCTTTAATCGCCAATCCAACAAATACAGTTCCCGGCTCTTTATGTTCTGAAGCATCTGGTCCTGCTACCCCAGTGAAACTAATTCCGATATCCGCTTTTAATAATTCTTTAACATTTTCAGCAAGATAACGAGCACATTCTTTACTAACTGCACCGTCAGTAGACAACACTTCCTCAGGTACATGTAATACATGTTGCTTCACATCATTATGATAACAAATGACACCGCCTTTAAATACGGAAGATACACCAGCACTTTCTGTTACTTGATTACCGAAGAGACCACCTGTTAAACTTTCCGCACACGCTAAAGTTAATCCTTTTTTCTTCAATAACTCTATCGCCTTATAATGCAGAAACTCTTGGTCATACCCGTAGAAAAACTCTCCTACTCTTTCTAAAATCAAATCTTCCACATGCTGAATGAGTTTCTCTGCTTCATCAACATTTTGATGTTTAGCAGTTAAACGTAATGTCACTTCTCCATCATTGGCAAGCGGGGCAATTGTCGGATTCGTTTGTCCATCAATTAAATCTTGAACTTTCACCTCTAATTGAGATTCTCCAATTCCGAAGAAGCGAAGCACGCGAGAATAAATGTTTTCTCCTGTTGTAAAGTTACGTAAAAAAGGCTCTACATAACTTACATACATTGGCTTCATCTCTTTCGGTGGTCCTGGTAATAAAATATAAACTTTTCCGTTCTTATTTAACCCCATACCAGGTGCCATACCGTGATCATTTACAAATACATTTGCCCCATTCAAAACGAGTGCCTGCTTTTTATTATTTTCAGTGAACTCACGACCTGTACGCTTAAAATAATCGCTTATTAATGCTAATGCATTTTCGTCATATACAAGCTCTTCCCCTAAGCTAGACGCAATTGTTTCCTTCGTCAAATCATCTTTTGTCGGGCCTAATCCACCTGTAAAAATAAGCATGTCCGCACGCTCTTCTGCAACTTCAATCGCCTGCTGTAATCGTTTGTTATTATCTCCAACTACAGTATGGTAGTACACATTAATGCCAATTGAAGCTAACTTTTCAGATAAAAACTGGGCGTTTGTATTTGCAATTTGTCCAAGTAATAATTCTGTTCCAACCGCAATAATTTCAGCGTTCATCCCAATTCCCCCCATAAACTTCTATTTTGAGTTTACAAAAGCCGCTCTATTTTTCCAGAAATAATCCCATCCTGAAATAACAGTAAAAATTAATGCAATCCATATAAAAATATCAGCAACTGGAATATGGATTAAATTTAAAGGCACATCGTGTAATAAATATGCCGCAATCGCGATGATTTGTGTCCACGTCTTAATTTTCCCTAGTTGATTTGCCGCAACTACTTCCCCTGTTCCAGCAAGTACAAGACGTAAACCAGTTACCGCAAACTCACGGCTTATAATGACAATAACGATCCAAGCAGGTACGTATTGCATCTCAACTAACGTGATAAGTGCCGCTGAAACAAGTAATTTATCAGCTAACGGGTCAAGGAACTTCCCTAAATTCGTTACAAGATTATACTTTCTTGCGTAATGTCCATCAATCCAATCTGTAGCCGAAGCAACAATAAAGATAAGCGCTCCTACTAAATGTTGAATTGGTAAATTAACATCACCAATTGTGTATGAACCCCAATCAAAGGGCGCTAACATAATTACCATAAAAATTGGAATTAAGCAGATTCTAGATATTGTAATTTTATTTGGTAAATTCACAGCTATTCCTCCATCATATCAAAAACATTTGTTCATTGAAAAAAGTCATCGAAGCGATGACTGTTATTGTGCAGGTTGCTCTATCCCTAGATTTTTAATCAAGAATTTTTGATGATAATTCTCTTCTGGATTCAACGGGAATGTAACGACTTGGCCATTTAATTTAAATTCAACATTCGGTGCACTTCCTATATTAAGGTTTACCACTTTCGCTGTTGATAAATCATATTTTTGAGTTTGACCTTCCTCTATTGTTCCACTAAAGATATCATTTCCTGCCTCATTTTTAATACCTACATAACTTGCGCCTTTTGTTGTAATTTCTAGTTCTAACGTTTTATTATTATGAATTTCCAAAGTGGATTCCTTACCAGTTGTCCCAATTACTTTGATTTCTTGTTGTCCCGTTTGTTGCGCTGGTTGTTCTTCTTTCTTTGGCTCTTCTTTTTTCGGTTCTTCTTTTTTCGGCTCTTCCGCTTTCACTTCATCTTTTTTCGTATCTAACGGAGAGTTTTCCGCTTTTTTAACTTCAATTTTCTCGCTTTGAGCATTCGGAACTTTCTCATCATCTTTTCCAGTCAACGCTTGGAAAACAAACCAAATTACTACTCCAATTGCAATAACTAACAGCGCAACTAAGATTTTTGGCATATGATCTGCAATTGGCCATGATGAAGACTTTTGCATTGTTTCTTGCGTTTTTTGTCCAGTTGATACTTGTGGAACGTCACGTTTTTCAGATTGCGGTATCGTACTCTGATATTCCACAAGCAGTTCTTCTCCATTTAATCCAACCGCATCTGCGTATTGTTTAATGAATGCACGCGCATAAAAAGCTCCTGGCAATACATCATAATTGCCTTCCTCAATCGCTACTAAATGGCGTTTTTGAATTTTTGTAATCTCATGCAGCTGATCAATAGACAAGCCTTTCGTTCCTCTTGCTTCTTTCAGCTTTTGTCCTAATTCTGTCACTACTAACACCTCAATATTTCTTTAAAAGTCAAACATAGAGAAATTATTTTGCGTACCTTGCTCAATTTCATCTACTAAATTATATTGAATCTCTTCATCATAATCGTTACGCAACTCGATAATATAATCAAAATCATCCAATGTGTATTCTGACTGACTCACAAATACGTCAGGATGTTCCACAACTTTCGTTGCAGGCAATCTCATAATTTCACGAACAAGCTGCCAATGCCTTTCGTTAGCACGCTTTGTTGACACGATTCCATCTAAGATGAAAATATTGTCGTCGCTATACTCATCTTCAATCAATTGACTACGAACAGTTTGCTTAATAAGAGTAGACGATACAAATAACCATCTTTTATTTGCACAAACACTTGCGGCAACAATGGATTCTGTTTTTCCAACACGAGGCATTCCTCGTATACCAATTAGCTTATGGCCTTCTTTTTTCATTATTTCAGCCATAAAGTCTACAAGTAACCCTAATTCATCACGCACAAACCGAAATGTCTTCTTATCATCTGCATCTCGTTGTATGTACCTACCATGTCTAACCGCTAGCTTATCTCTTAGCTTTGGCGGACGATATTTCGTTACCGTTATGTTATCCATCGTATTTAAAATTGATTCAAGTCTAGAGATTTGCTCTTGATTATCACACATAAGGAGTAATCCACGCCTTGCATTATCTACACCATTAATTGTGACAATATTAATGCCGAGCATACCGATTAACGAAGAAACGTCACCAAGCAAGCCAGGTCGGTTTTTATGTATTTCATATTCAAAATACCATTCAATCATCCAAGATCACTCCCCTTGCTTACTTTACACCTACGTACTATATTATATGATTTCACCTTAATAGGGAAGCTAAATGTATAATCTATCCCTTTCAATTATTATACAAAAAAAAATAGAGAGGAGAATCTCCTCTCTATTTTTTACTTATGTTGTACAAACTTTACCATTAAGTTTGCGATTGTATGTTGCTCTTGTTCGTCAGCAACTTTCCAAAGCTCAGCTAATAGTTTCTCTTGATCGTTGCGTGCTTCTACTTCATTCGCTAAATAGTCACCAACACGAAATGCCATATCTGATACAGCACCACCATCAAGACCTTTTCCTTGCGCTTGCTCTAAACGTTCTCCTAAAAAGCTCTTCCATTGATCAAAATTATCTAAAACTGACATGTGTAAGCACCTCACTACTTAGTAATAGAATCATGCTTAATTTGTACAGTTTTTCATTTTTTATGTAAGAAATTTTTAACAATGCCAACCGCCGTTCACTCCGATAATTTGTCCCGTTATATAAGATGCACCTGGAGATACAAGAAACGACACTGTTTTTGCTACTTCTTCTGGCAATCCCAGCCTACCTAACGGAATCTCTTCTGCAATTTCATTCTTATCCTCTTCTGAAAATACGTTTAACATTTCCGTTTCAATTGCACCTGGCGCCACCGCGTTCACCCTTATTCCACTTAATGAAACTTCTTTTGCTAAAGCTTTCACATATGAATTTTGCGCACCTTTTACCATCGAGTAAAGCACTTCACATGATGCACCAATTTGTCCCCATATAGATGATACAAGTACAATATTACCGCTTCTCCGCTGAATCATTGAAGGCAGTGCCATTGATAATAATTTATAGATACTCTTCACTTGAAGTTCTACCATATCATTCAATTCATCGTTCGTTACATCTGTTACGAGTCCAAATATACTCTTCCCAGCTGCATATACGATAACATCAAGAGGATGTTCAATTTGTTTCCACAATTGCTCTGCCCCATCAGTAGAAGCTAAATTCGCTTGAACAGGAATTACTTCATCCCATTCTTTCTGCAACTCATTCACTTTCTCTTCACTGTTATTATAATGAACATATACTGTATATCCATCTTGAATTAATTGTTTCGAAATAGCAGAGCCAATCCCTCCGCTTCCTCCAGTTACTAATGCATACTTTTTCATACTATTCCTCTCTTATCTCAAAAAAATCTTTTCCCCACAAATAAATAATACCCTCATCTTACAATTTATCAATGATAAGATGAGGGTATTATTGTGAAACCTTTTATTTTTTCGGTAATACTTGACAAACGCTCATTTTTTCTTCTGATAATAATAATTTTGCTACTTCTTGTAAATCTTGAACCGTTAAACTTTCTAATACAGTCAATGCATCAAACAAACTCGATTCATTAAACGCATATCGTGTAAATTGATTTGCAATATATTCTGGTGAATTCAAGGAGCGTAAAAAGCCACCTATTTTCTTTTTCTTTACTCGTTCTAATGCCGCCTCATCTAATTGATCATAATTTGTATTTAATAAAATACCTTTCAAACGCTCTTCCAGCTCATCAGGTTGCTTCGTATCGCCGCCAACCATTGCAAAACCGAAGTTATTCTCTTCCGTATAATCATACGAGAACGAATCATCAATAAGCCCTTCATTATATAAAGATTCGTAATGAACAGAACTTTTCCCAAATAAATAATCTAAAAGTAGCGTAAGCGCAATTTCTTGTTTTAAAAGGGCTTCCCCTTTTTCTTTTAAGTTTGTCGCTTTAATACCAACTAAACATTTCGGTGTTTGTACAGGCATTGAAATAATTTTCTTCTTTTCATTTACCTCATCTGGTTCTTCTTCGAATGAACGGATTATTTCTGGTTGATTTTTATAATCTTTTTTCGCTTGATTTTCACGTATCAAATCCATCGTTTTCTCTGGATCAATTGCCCCTACAACAAACATTAACATATTGCTTGGATGATAAAACGTTTCATAACATTCATATAGTAGGTCTTTCGTAATTTTACTAATAGACTCGATCGTACCCGCAATATCAATTTTAATCGGGTGCTTTACAAACAAGCTATCAATTAACCCAAAATATAAGCGCCAATCTGGATTATCTTGATACATTTGAATTTCTTGCCCAATGATACCCTTCTCTTTTTCAACTGTTTTTTCAGAAAAGTAAGGCTCTTGTACGAAATTTAACAATGTATTTAAATTTTGTTCTACATTTGATGTACATGAAAAAAGGTAAGCTGTTCTTGTGAATGATGTGAAAGCATTTGCCGATGCCCCTTGTTTACTAAACAATTGGAAGGCATCGTGATCTTCTTTTTCAAATAGTTTATGCTCAAGAAAATGAGCAATCCCATCAGGCACACGAATCATCTCTTCTTTACCTAGTGGTACGAACGTATTATCCACAGAACCATATTTTGTCGTAAACGTTGCAAATGTTTTATTAAATCCTTGCTTCGGTAAAATATATACATCTAATCCATTAGGAAGTTTTTCATAATAGAGTGTCTCTTTTAATTGCTCATAAACAATCTTCTCCATTTATTCTCCCTCCGTTCCTTGTAAAAAGTAAATTGTATCTAATTCAATATTTTTAGCAACTTTCACAATCTCTTCTTTCGTCACACTTTCAATACCTGTAAGCCATTCTTCAACCGGACGGGTACGATCTGAAATAATACCATGATACAGCATTTCCACAAATCCGCGCGGTGTATCAATTGCTTCTAATATTTGATTTCGAATAACACTTTTCGTTTGATGCATCTCTTCTTCAGAAAAATCACCATTTTGCATTGCAAGCATTTGCTCTTTAATAATCTCAACCGCTTTTTCATAATTTTTCGCTTCGATTCCTGACATGACAAATAATAAACCTTTATGACTTTCAAAGCGAGATGCTGCATAGTACGCTAAACTATTTTTTTCACGAACATTAACGAATAACTTCGAATGAGAAAATCCTCCAAACAATCCATTGAACAATTGCAGTGCAAAATAATCTTCATCTTTATACGTAATAAACGTACGATAACCGATGTGTAATTTACTTTGTTTTAATTCTTGTTTTTCCACAACTTCTTTTTCTTCATTATTTCTCTTATGAAGAAGTACATTTCTTTCTCTCGCAGGACGCGCTGAAATAGAAAAATACTTACTTACAAGATCCACTGCGTTTTCTGAAATATCACCAATAATGTATAGATCCATTTCATCCTCTGCTAACACTTTTTGATAATATTGATACAAACTTTCATTTGTAATAGAAGAAACACTCTCTTTTTTCCCATTTGCGCTTAAACGATACGGTTCTACTTTGCACATTTCTTCAATTAAACGCTCGTTTGCATAACGCATTTTATCATCATAAGTCGCTTCAATTCGTTGCAAGAGCGCTCTCTTTTCACTTTCCACGATAGAAGGTAGAAAACCATTCCCCTCTGTCGCTGGATGCAAAACGATATCAGATAACATAGAAAGCGCTTTTTCAAATAACGGTGGTGCATCATGTAAATATACTTCATTTGCAATGTCTACATAAATAGAGATGATATGGTCTTCTCCTTTTTTACTTACATCTACTGACAAAGAAGATCCATATAATTCTTCTAAATATTGACGAAGACGAATTACAGAAGGAAGCTTTTCTGTCGCACTTTGCAATACGTATGGCAATAGGGCACGCTCTGTCACCGTCTCCTCATTTAAAGGTGCTTTCAAACGAAATACAAATGTATTTGTTTTATATTTATCAGTTGGAATAATATGTACTCGTAAACCACCTAGCTCATGTAACTGTTGTTCCATCAGTTTCATTTATAGCCCTCCTTTACGTATATAGGAATATTCCTCTTCAATATACAGTTTTTAGAAATAAAAAATCAACTTTTCTTCCTCACTATACTTACATTAGGCCCTTTCTAAAAACTGTAATATGTAAGGAACATAGTAAAATTCCGTATTAAATATAGTCTATGTAAAAAAGCCCGCACTAATGTGCGAGCTTTTTTTATACTTATCGTTTTCCTTTTTCATAAGGAGTTCCTAATGCTTTCGGAGCTTCAGAACGACCTACAAAACCAACAAGCGCTAATATTGTGAATACATACGGTAATATCGTTAAGAATACACTTGGAATTTCTTTTAGTACTGGAATTGTACCACCTGTTATTCCTAATGATTGAGCAAATCCGAAGAACAGAGCCGCTCCAAGAGCACCGAGTGGATTCCATTTACCGAAAATCATTGCTGCTAACGCTAAGAAACCTTGTCCAGTAATTGTAGCACCTGAGAAGTTACCAGAAATCGACATAGCGAAGACCGCTCCACCAACTCCTGCAAACATTCCAGATATAGCAACTGCAATATAACGCATTTTATATACGTTAATCCCCATCGTATCCGCTGCCATTGGATGCTCACCAACCGCACGAAGACGAAGACCGAACGGCGTTTTATAAATGATATACCAAACGACAAACGCTAAAATAATAGCAATATATGATGTTAACGGTACATTAGAGAAAAAGATTTTTCCGATTACCGGAATATCCGAAAGACCCGGAACATCGATTTTTTCAATGCGGTATTGAATGAAATCAGTTTGTCCTTTGCCAAAGATTTTCTTAATCGCAAATACTGTTAAACCAAGTGCTAAGAAGTTAATTGCTACTCCGCTTACTACTTGATCTGCACGGAATGTAATGGATGCTACTGCGTGAAGAAGTGCAAACAATCCACTACCAATTGCTGCAAATAATAATGCAATCCAAGGAGTCATCGACCCCCACGTATCACCCATTAATAACGTTGTAACAATACCAATAAATGCACCAAATAACATTAAACCTTCTAACGCTATATTTACAACTCCAGAACGTTCACTGAACACTCCACCTAACGCCGTAAAAATAAGTGGCGCTGCCGTATATAACGTACCCGTCACAAGAATGGCTAAAATATCTAAAAAGCTCATTTATTTCCCCTCCTTGCTCATGCGTGTAAGTGCCCAGCGTAAAACATAACTGCACGCTACAAAGAAAATAATACATGCAATAATAACGTTAATTAACTCCGAAGGTACATCTGCTTCGAAATTCATTTGTGGTGCTGCACTTTTCAAACCACCAAACAGTAAAGCTGCTAATAGTATACCAAATGGATTATTTCCGCCTAAAAGTGCTACCGCAATCCCATCAAATCCAATACCAGTAAACGAAGACATTGCTGTCATACTTTGGAATGTCCCTAATCCTTCCATAGCTCCACCAATTCCTGCAAAAGCACCAGCAATTGTCATTGATAATACAACATTACGCGATACTTTCATTCCTGCGTATTGAGAGGCATTTTGGTTAAAACCAACCGATTTTAATTCATACCCTAACGTTGTTCTATCTAATAAGAACCACATTACAATCGCAATGATAATAGCCACAACAATTCCCCAGTGTAAACGAGATCCATCTGTCAATGAAGATAACCAATCAGAAGCTAACGAAGCACTTGCTTGTACGTCATAAGATTTTTCATTACCTTCGTGGATAAAACGTTTAATAAGATCATACGTAACATAAAGTGCAATGTAGTTCATCATAATTGTAACAATTACTTCATTTACTTTAAGTTTCCCTTTTAAATATCCAGGTATAAACCCCCATAAACCGCCGACAATTGCTGCCACTAAAATAGATAACGGAATATGCAAAATTGCTGGTAACGACACTGCATATCCAAACCAAACAGCAGCAAGCCACCCAACTAATAATTGTCCTTCCACTCCAATATTGAAAAGACCTGTACGAAATGCAAATGCTACTGAAAGACCAGCTAATACAAGCGGAATCATTGTACGCAACGTCTCACCGATAGCTTGTGGATTGCCAACCATCCCTTCCCAAAGCGCGGCATATCCAACAATTGGATCATATCCACTAACTAACATTACAATGGCACCAACAAGTAAACCGAAAACTACGGATAACACAGGTACTAAAATATTAATTGTTCGTTCTGTTAAAAATTTTTTAGCCATTTGTGTTCACCTTCTCTTTCCCTGTCCCGCCGGCCATTAATAATCCAAGCTGTTGTTCATTTGTTTCTTTCGCATCGACAATCGCTACAATTTTCCCTTCATATATAACAGCCACTCGATCACTTACATTTAAAATTTCATCCAGCTCTAAAGATAAAAGTAATACTGCCTTACCATTATCTCTCTGCTCAATTAATTTTTTATGAATAAATTCAATCGCACCTACATCTAAACCACGTGTTGGCTGTGCTGCAATTAATAAATCTGGATTACGATCTACCTCACGTGCAATAATTGCCTTTTGTTGGTTTCCACCAGATAGAGCGCGAGCTAACGTTTGTTCACTAGGTGTACGTACATCAAACTGTTCAATAAGTGCTTTCGCTTTTTCTGTAATTTTACTAAAATTTAAAATCCCTTTCTTTGAAAATGGATTTTTATAGTATGTTTGTAAAACAATATTGTCCCGAACAGAAAAATCGAGAACAAGTCCGTGTTTATGACGGTCTTCAGGAATATGACCAATCCCCTCTTCTGTTATTCTTCGAACAGGCCAATTCGTTATTTCTTTTCCTTTAATTGCAATAGAACCTGACTCAACTTTTCGTAAACCAGTAATCGCCTCTATTAATTCACTTTGACCATTCCCATCAATCCCTGCAATCCCAACGATTTCTCCTGCACGAACAGTTAAGTCAAGGCCTTTTACAGCAGGTAACTTGCGCGTATCATGAACAATTAGGTTTGCAATAGATAGTACTTCTTCCATTGGTTTAGCTTCTATTTTTTCTGTTTTAAAATTCACTTGACGTCCGACCATTAACTCTGCAAGTTTATGCTCATCCGTTTCCGCTACATCAACAGTACCAATCCCCTTACCTTTACGAATAATTGTACAACGATCGCAAACTTCCATAATTTCTTTCAACTTATGTGTAATAAGGATAATAGATTTCCCCTCTTGCACAAGCTTTTTCATAATTTGAATCAACTCATGAATTTCTTGAGGAGTTAACACCGCGGTTGGCTCATCAAATATTAAAATCTCAGCACCACGATAAAGAGTCTTTAATATTTCAACCCTTTGCTGCATCCCAACAGAAATATCCTCAATTTTCGCATGTGGATCAACAGCCAAACCATACTGTTCAGATAATTGCTTAATTTCTTTTGCCGCCTCTTCAACAGCAATTTTCCCGTTTTTCTTCGGCTCATTTCCAAGAATAATATTCTCTGTAACTGTAAAATTATGAACAAGCATAAAATGCTGATGGACCATCCCAATACCAAGGTCATTTGCTATATTCGGATTTGTAATTTTTACAGGTTTTCCTTTAATTTTAATTTCACCTTGTTCTGGTTGGTACAAACCAAATAGTACATTCATCAATGTGGATTTCCCTGCACCATTTTCTCCAAGTAAAGCATGTATTTCTCCCTGTTTTACTTGCAGCGTAATATCATCATTCGCTACAATGCCTGGGAATACTTTTGTAATATTGTTCATCTCAATTACGTATTCCATTTTGTTCCTCCTTTTAGCAGGGAACACTCCCTAATTACACTCTATTAAAAGTATTTATATATATGCAAAGGTTAGTTCTACGAACTAACCTTTGCTATTTCTCTATTATTATTTCTTTAGAGAAGCTTCATATGTTTTATATTCTTCGTCAGTTGCAGGGACTTTAATTTCACCGTCAGTGATTTTCTTCTCAAACTCTTCTACTTTTGTTAAGATTTCTGGATTTACTTTTTTCACATTGTCAGTAGTTTTCGCAATACCAACACCGTCATCTTTTAATCCGAATTCTTCTACTTTACCGCCTTTTAATTTACCATCTTTCGCTTCTTGTGCTACTTTTGCTACTGCAATATCAACACGTTTTACCATTGATGTTAAAGTTACGTTTTCAGGCATACCTTCTTGATTTTGGTCACGGTCAACACCGATTACCCAAACGTTTTCACCTTTTTTCTTACGGTTTTTCGCTTCTGTGAATACACCGTTACCAGTTGCACCTGAAGCATGGTAAATTACGTCAACTCCACCACCGTACATTGCTGAAGCTAATACAGAACCTTTTTCTGGTTTATCAAACGCATCAGCATATTGTGATACGATTTCGATATTTGGATTTACTGCTTTTGCACCAGCTTTAAAGCCTGATTCAAATTTTGTAATTAATGGGCTTTTTACACCACCAACAAACCCAACTTTATTTGATTTTGTCGTCATCGCTGCTACAGCACCAACTAGGAATGAACCTTCATGGTCTTTAAATGTAATACTTGTTACGTTCGGCTTCTCTACAACTGTATCTACAATCGCAAATTGCTCTTTTGGATATTGTTCAGCTACCTTTGCAATTGATTTTTCCATTAAGTAACCAATACCAAATGTTGTGTTATAATGATCTTTCGCAAATTTCGTTAAATTCGGGATATAATCCGCATCTTTACTAGATTGAAGATAACGATATCCTTCATTTTTCTTTAAGTCATTGTCTTTACCGAACTTCGTTAAACCTTCCCAAGCTGATTGGTTAAATGATTTGTCATCAACGCCCCCAACATCTGTAACCATACCAACTTTAAACTCTTTTTTGTCGCTACTCGCTTTATCCGAGTTACCACATGCACCTAACACCGCACTTGCTGCTAATGTTAATGATAATAAAAGACCTGTTTTTTTCTTCATACTAGAAACCCCTCCTGAAATGATTTGTCTATTTTTTTATACGCTGCTGTCCCTAACTTCTTGCTGTCACCTCCCTAAAAAGGAACTCACCTACATACGTTTTCTTAATACGTGGAAGCTAAACTTATCAGCTCTAAAATAATTGATAGAATATAAGATTGGCTCATCATTTTGATCATAGTGCATTTGTTTTAACACTAGCAGTGCCGTTTCCGGTTCACATTCCAAAATCGGTGAGATTTTCGGATGATAGCCAATCGGCTCAATGTGAGCAACTGCGTATGTGATACGTTTGTGCGTATTGTTATGTATCACTGTAAGCAATGATTCTTCGTTGTATCCCGATAAATCTGGCAATATCTCTTTTGCAAGTTTATCGATACAATATACAACAGGTTCCCCATCTGCTGTACGCACACGCTCAATCATCACTGCATTAAAACCATCTTCACTATTAAACTTCTCTTTTTCTTCCTCTGTTAAACTTGTTGTAGATGATGATAAAAAGATAGTTCCTGGTGTTTTCCCCACACTAGAAATCATATCTGTAATACTAGAAAGTTGTTCAATCCCAGAAGAAAATAACGGCTTTGCATTTACAAATGTTCCTACACCATGTCTGCGAATGACAACATTTTCTTCTTCTAAAATACGCAGCGCTTCCCTTAGAGTCGCTCTACTTACGCCAAGTTCTTTCGCTAAATCAAACTCTGATGGTAACTTTTGTCTTTCTTTGTAAGCCCCATCTTTAATTTTTTCTTTGATGTGATCAATCACCCGTAAATATAGGTGACGACTATCGGATTTTACTGACATAAGACTCCCCCGCATTTCAATTATTCGACCTCTGATGTAAGACTTCTTTTCTCTTTTTTCAACTTACAACATAATAAAAATTGCTAAATACTAAAAACAGGCATAATTGTCGAATAAATATTAATAATTTTTTAAGATGAAATTTTCACTCTTTACTGCATAAAAAAAACTTTGCACCACAAACATTCCTCATAGCGAGAAAAAGTTCGGCACAAAGATCTCTTACATCCTTTGTTACACACTTTTCCCCTCATAGTCTAGCAATTCATGGTTGCCAGGTAGAAACTTATGGACCTTATCTCCAAGATTATATGAGGCAGTGATTCTTTTCGAAGTAATCTTACCACTTGCTCCCATACGTGTCAACAAAATTTAACAATTTTCTACATTAAATATCGAACGTTCACAAAAAACCACACCAAAGTATTCGTATTCTAAAGAATTGCCTTAAATGTAAGCCCTTTCTTTATTGCTGAATATAGTATATAACAAAACCAGCATATAAAAAAGCCTAATTGTAAAAACAATTAGGCTTTTTTTATGAACTTTTTTCTTGTACATCATTAATGAGCACTTCACGTGGTTTACTACCTTCATACGGACCTACTACACCATTCATTTCCATTGCATCAATTAAACGGGCAGCACGTGTATAACCAACTCTAAACCTACGTTGTAACATAGAAACCGATGCTGTTTGCATTTCCACTACGAGCTGAACTGCTTCATCATATAATTCATCTTCTACTTCCTGCTTCGTATCAGGAACATCTTGCGGAATCATATCTTCTTGATATTGCGCTTTTTGTTGACCAATAACATATTCTACAACTCTCTCAACTTCATCATCTGATAAAAACGCACCTTGTACACGTACGGGCTTCGATGCACCAATTGGTATAAATAGCATATCTCCACGACCTAGCAGTTTCTCTGCACCACCGCCGTCAAGAATTGTACGAGAGTCTGTTTGAGAAGATACAGCGAATGCAATACGTGATGGAATATTTGCTTTAATAACTCCCGTAATGACATCAACTGACGGACGCTGCGTTGCAATAATTAAATGAATACCGGCAGCACGAGCCATTTGCGCTAGACGCATAATCGCATCCTCTACATCCGATGAAGCAACCATCATTAAATCTGCTAACTCGTCCACAATTACGACAATATAAGGTAATTCGGGTTGTTTCGCTTCTGATTGATTATTATGCTCTTTTATATAGTCATTATATCCTTCAATATTTCGCGTGCCACTATGAGCAAATAATTCATAACGGCGCTCCATTTCACTCACAACTTTTTTCAATGCTTGCGATGCCTTTTTCGGATCCGTTACAACTGGTGTTAACAAATGAGGCACACCGTTATATACATTTAACTCTACCATTTTCGGATCAATCATCATTAATTTTACTTCATGTGGTTTTGCACGCATTAAAATACTAACAATAATACCGTTAATACATACACTTTTCCCGCTACCTGTCGCACCTGCCACTAGCAAATGGGGCATTTTATTTAAACGGGCTAATACAGCTTCACCTGTAATATCTCGTCCAAGACCTATTAACAACTTCTCTTCCGGATGATTGTTAGCTTTAGAATCAAGAACTTCTCTAAGCGTTACCATAGAGACTTCTGAGTTCGGAACTTCAATTCCTACAGCTGATTTCCCGGGAATAGGCGCTTCAATACGAATGTCTTTCGCCGCTAACGCAAGTGCTAAATCATCACTTAAACCGACGATTTTGCTTACCTTTACTCCCATATCAGGATACACTTCATATTTTGTAACTGCAGGACCTCTATGTACTTTTGTTACTTTCGCTTTCACTCCAAAACTTTGGAAAGTACGTTCTAATTTACGAGCATTCTCATAAATTTCCGCATTTTCATTTGTAACTTGCTTATTCTTTGGAAATTTCAATATATCAAGCGCAGGAAGCTTGTAATCTTTATTTTCTACATTTGAAAATTGCATAGGAGGTGCTTGTGTTTCCCCCTCTAGCGATTCAACGATTTTTTCTCCACGCTTTTTCTTCGGCTCTTCAACTGGTGGAGCCTCTTCAATAAACGGTGAAGTGATTAACTCTTCTTCCTCTACTTCAATTCGTTTATCCTCTTCTTCATTTACAGGATAATTCTCAGTGAAATTCGAAATAATCGGAGGATCAATTGAGATTTCTTCCATCGGCTCAATAATTTCTTCATGTTCTGCAGCGCGTTTGCTCCTTGTGCTTCTTGTTGTTTTTTTCTTTTCTGTTTGTTCAGCCGTTCTTTTGGCTCTCCAATCTTTATAGTCCCCTTGCATCACTTGAAATTGACTTCTAAGAATTCTGCCAACTGGAGCTAACACTTCTCCAATATGCTTATTTGTTATACAAAGTATACCGAGAATAACTAAAATAATACCAATAATATAAGCTCCTACTTCGTCAAATAAGAAGTAACAAGTCGCGAACATAAGTGCACCAAACATGCCACCACCTAAATGAACGCTATCTGGCCCTTTTTTCATTTCAAGAAAGAAATTATCTTTCGTACTTACAATAACAGAAGTATTTTGCACTGCTCCATCTTTCGTAAGAAGGTTAAATAATGTAATATGACTAAACATTAATATCGCCAATACTATTAAATAAAAACCGATTAACCGTTTATTTAAAAGGTTCGGCCATCCACGTTTTATAACGAATGAAACGGATAAAGCTATTACACCTAACACACCAATTATGTACCACTCACCAAAGAAGAAGCGAAAAAATAACACAAACGATTTTCCTACAACGCCTAGCTGTAAAATCGTAATGATTGAAAGTGCAAAAAGAGTTAAACCGACGATTTCATAATACAAAGTTGGCTTTATCGTACGTCTTGTCTTTGCCTTCGTCCCTCTTTGCTTTTGTTTTGCCATTTCTTCACCTCGTGATCTACATATAAGTAAAACTTCCTAAAAAACTCTGCTTATATGTTTGTTTTCTCTATTTTTTCAGGTCTTTATATCTTCTATTTTTACACTTCTTGTAAAATGTTAAATAAACAGAAGAAAGCAGCCCTCTCATGGCTGCTCAACCGTCTTGTTTTTTATATTATACCATAGCTTCTAAACAAAATCCTTCTTTTTGCTAAAAGGTTATTTTCTGTCCCGGCTCAAACTCTAAGTAGTGAAGCGGATCCGTACTTAACACGCGTACAATAGAATAATACCCATGTTCTTCTTCTGAAACCATTAATTCAACACCATTTATATTTACGACTTTTTGACTTTCACATTGCGAATAATCGGCTGGATACACGAGTTGCTCTGGCATAATTGTATATAAAATCATTGTAACATTGTCCCTTCTGCATGATCATCCGCGCGACCATCTATTAATTCGTTTAATTTTCGAATCGCATTTCCGATACCACCGACATCATCTATAAGACCATACTTCACTGCATCTCCACCAATTACATTCGTACCAATATCTCGCGTCAAATTCCCTTTCGCAAACATAAGCTCTTTAAAACGATCTTCCGTTACTTTCGAATGCTTCGTCACAAAGCGAATGACTCTTTCTTGCATTTTATCTAAATACTCAAATGTTTGTGGCACACCTATAACAAGACCTGTTAGACGAATCGGATGAATTGTCATCGTCGCAGTTTCTGCAATAAATGAATAGTCTGTAGAAACGGCAATCGGTACACCGATAGAATGCCCTCCACCTAAAACTAAAGATACTGTCGGTTTTGAAAGTGAAGCGACCATCTCAGAAATTGCTAGCCCAGCTTCAACGTCACCTCCAACTGTATTTAACACTAAAAGCAAGCCTTCAATTTTCGGATTTTGTTCAATCGCAACAATTTGCGGAATAATATGCTCATATTTCGTTGTTTTATTTTGCGGTGGCAACTGAACATGACCTTCCACCTGTCCAACAATTGTTAAACAATGAATACGTGATTCATTCATTTGCGGTACATTCGTTTGTCCAAGCTGCTGAATTTTTTCCACTATTGAAGCTTCTTTTCCGGTTTCTTTCGGCTCAGCCTCTTTCTCTTCATTTGTATAACGATCACGTTCTGTCATATCGCATCCCCTTTCACTCGTATATAACTAGTATTTCTTAAGTTATAAATTTCATTCGATAGAGTGAAAAAGAAAAAAGATCACCCGTAAAGGTGATCTTTTTTATACTTCCATAATAATCGGTAAAATCATAGGTTTTCTCTTCGTCTCTTCGTACAAGAACTGTCCTAATAATTCACGAATATTTTGTTTTAACATAGACCATTCAATTGAATATTCTTTAATTGATTGCTCAACAATCATACGTACAATCTCTGTAGAACGGTCAATTAACGCTTCTGATTCACGTACATATACAAATCCACGTGAAATGATTTCTGGACCAGAGATAATTTTCTTTTCATCTTTACCCAGTGTTACAACAACTACTAATATTCCATCTTGAGATAACATTTTTCTATCTCGAAGAACGATATTACCAACATCACCTACACCTAATCCATCAATTAACACATTGCCAGCTTGCACTTTGCCAACTAAGTTCGCTTCATCGTCACCAAAACCAATTACATCGCCTTTTTCTACAATAAAGATATTTTCTCTTGCAATACCTACATCTTCAGCTAAGTATGCATGTGCTTTTTGCATACGGAACTCACCATGTACGGGTACAAAATATTTCGGTTTCATTAAATTTAACATTAATTTTAATTCTTCTTGGCTACCGTGACCTGAAACGTGAACTTTTCTTTCACCGTAATAAACAACTTCAGCTCCCGCTCTAAATAACAAATCAATAATTTTCGATACAGATATTTCATTACCTGGAATTGGAGATGCCGCGATAATAACCGTATCACCTTTACGAATTGAAATTTGTTTATGAGCTTGCTTTGCCATTCTAGAAAGGGCTGCCATCGGTTCACCTTGGCTACCTGTCGTTAAAATAGCTACCTTTTTCTCTGGGAAATTGTCTACTTCTTGTAGTGAAATAACCATACCTTCTGGAACATCTAAATAACCAAGACGTCTTGCGATATCTACCACTTTCACCATACTACGTCCTACAACCGCTACTTTTCGTCCTGTTTCAGCAGCTGCATCAAATACTTGTTGAATACGATGTACATTCGATGCAAATGAAGCAACGATAATACGTCCTTCTGCACCGTAGAACACTTTAGAAATTTCTACACCAACTTCTTTTTCAGAACCTGTATAGCCTGGACGCTCAGCATTTGTACTATCAGATAATAAGCATAGAACGCCTTCATTTCCGATTTGAGCCATTTTCCCAAGGTCTGCTCCACTATTTCCAATTGGAGTTTGATCGAATTTAAAGTCTCCCGTATATACGATTGCACCTTTTGATGTATGGAAACAAACACCAACAGAATCTGGAATACTATGTGTTGTTCCAAAGAACGACACCGTTGTAGTATTAAATTCTACTGTTGAATTTGAATCGATTGTTTTTAAATCTACACGGCCTAACATACCCGCTTCGCCAAGTTTTTCTTGTATAAGTCCTACCGTTAATTTCGTTGCATACACTGGAATTGATAATTTACGAAGTACGTAAACAATGCCACCAATATGATCTTCATGACCGTGAGTAATAAATAAACCTTTTACTCGCTCTTGGTTTTCTACTAAATATGTAATATCAGGAATAACGATATCAATTCCAAACATTTCATCTCCCGGGAACATTAACCCTGCATCTACAATAAAGATTTCAGAATCAATTTCAACACAGTACATGTTTTTCCCGATTTCACCTACTCCACCAAGAGCAAATACTTTAACAGACTCATTCTCTTTTCTCTTCATGTTGTTGCCTGGTTTAAAAATCTTTCAAACACTGATTTCACTAAAATTGCAGAGACACCAGGGGAAACTCTACAACCACCATATATTCACCGTCCAAGACGAATGTCCTTACCGTTATGCGATATCATGTCCTTGTTTATTTTTTAAACCAGGTTTCACCTCTCTTTCATTATATAAATCAAATATCTTATTCGATATGATATGAAAATGTAATCAAATTATAATTTTTACCAATTTTGCTAAGCATACCCGTACTAAGCTACTTAGCCATATTATACCTGATACAAGAAATAGAACACAAGTTAAATCGTGCGAAAGAAAAAGGAAAAGAACGCATTCCCAACAAACTTATCGAACTGATGTCCTTTATATTTACTCCGATTTCGTACCCCATATCGTTTTGAAGAAATAGCTATAAATACTCTAAATTCATTTCATAATATAGATTTTCAAGACTTATTTTTCTAGAATTGAACAAAAAACTTATAAAATGAAGTTTTTTTTATGAATTACGTCATATTTGAAGCAATTTATCCGAAAAATAGAATTGGTATTTTAATACGTTTATACAAGTGTTCATTCTATAATAACTATGACTTTTTAATTCTTTTAAAGGGTTACGATTATTTTCTTTTACATGTTGCAATATATAATGAAAAACCAGTTAATGATCTTATAAAAACATATATAGGTAAGATAAGAAAAGAGAGGAAAAGACTTTCATACAAATAAAAAATGACCTAGTTCTACACTAGGTCATTTTTATTAACGAGGGATAGATTGCATAACAGATTGTAACGTTACTCTTTCTTCTTCTGTTAACGGAAGAAGTGGTAAACGTACAGAACCTACATCTAATCCAACCATTTGTAATGCTGTTTTTACTGGTGTTGGGCTTGGCGCCATAAATAATGAATCCGTTACTCTTACAAGTAATTGATGTAATTTTTGCGCCTTCTTAAATTCACCTGCTTGGAACGCTGCAATCATTTCTTGCATTTCATTTCCGATAACATGAGATGCTACAGAAACGATACCTTTCGCTCCAACTGCCATAGCTGGTAACGTTAAACCGTCATCACCGCTGTATACTGCAAAGTCGTCCGCTGTTTTTTCAATGATTTCTGTCATTGTTAACACATCGCCGCCTGCATCTTTAATCGCAACAATGTTTTCTATTTCTGATAAACGAACAACTGTATCAACGGAGATTTGTACAATAGATCGTCCTGGAACGTTATATAGCATAACCGGAAGTGGCGTGCTTTCAGCAATTGCTTTAAAGTGCTGATACATTCCTTCTTGACTCGGTTTGTTATAATACGGTGCTACTAGCATTACTGCATCAACACCAACCTCTGTTGCTTTTTTCGTTAAGTCAATAGAAGCATGCGTATTATTGCTACCTGTTCCAGCGATTACGGGCACCCTTTTATCGACAACAGATACGACATGGCGATATAACGCTACTTTTTCTTCTGAAGTTAATGTAGGAGATTCTCCTGTCGTTCCTCCTACCACGATTGCTGTTGTACCGTTATCAATTAAATAATTTACCAATTTCGTTGTCTTTGCAAAATCGATATTGCCGTTTATATCAAACGGTGTTACCATCGCGGTTGCAATTGTCCCAAAATCTATCATGGTCTCACTCCTTATTGTTCCAGTTGCTTTTCTTTTGAAAGCTCAAACGCACTATGTAATGCATTTACAGCCTCCACTAAATCAGTTTCTTTTACAAGAACCCAAATTGTCGTATGGCTATCTGCTGATTGCAGAATTTGAATACCTTTTTCAGCTAAAGCTGTAACGATTTTCGCAGTAACCCCTGGGTATCCTGCCATTCCAGCTCCTACAATAGATACTTTCGCACAATGCTCTGTCACAATTGGCTCATATCCAAGGTTTTGTAATAGTTCAACTGCACGATTTGATACATTATCACTCACCGTATAAGCTACCCCAGTAGGTGAAATGTTAATTAAATCGACACTGATTCCTTCATTCGCCATTTCTTTAAACACATGCTGCTGCAAATCATATGCTGTTTCTTTTGCAAGTACTTTAATTTGCGTCACATTTGATACATGTGCAATACCTGTAACAGGACGTTCTTCTACATCACGGCCTTTTGTAGCGCCGTCAGATGCTGAAATAAGCGTACCTTCACTATCAGAGTACGTAGAACGTACACGAAGCGGTACTTTTGCATGCATCGCAATTTCAACTGCACGTGGATGAACGACTTTTGCACCTTGGTATGCCATGTTACAAATTTCGTTATACGTTACAGTTTGAAGGTGACGTGCATCTTTTACAATGCGAGGATCTGCAGTCATCACACCTTCTACATCTGTGAAGATATCGATATATTCAGCATGAAGCGCAACACCTAAAGCTGAAGCTGAAGTATCACTACCTCCGCGTCCAAGTGTTGTCGTATCACCTTTTTTCGTTTGTCCTTGGAATCCTGTCACAACGATTACATCTACATTTTCTAGCTCTTCGTGTATACGATCACAATTCATTTCAATAATCTTAGCATTTGTAAAATCATCATTTGTTACAAAACCAGCTTGTGCACCATTTAATGCCGCTGCTTTTATACCGTTCTCATTTAACATGTTAGAGAAAACGATTGCTGAGATTAATTCTCCGCATGATAATAATAAATCTTGCTCACGATTAGAAATGTGAGATTCCTCTTGATTTACAAGACTTAACAACGTATCAGTTGCATATGGTTCACCTTTACGACCCATAGCAGATACGACAGTCACTACTTTATAACCCGCATCTAGCGATTTTTTTATATGATGAAGCGCATGCTTACGTCCATTTTCATCACGTACAGATGTGCCACCAAATTTTTGAACAATAATTTTCATATTTTGCACCTTCTCTTAGCCGTTTACACTAATTGTAATTTTACTAAGCGCTCTGCAATTTGAACAGAATTCCATGCAGCGCCTTTTAATAAGTTATCAGATACGACCCAAAGATGGAATCCTTTATCGTTATTTAAATCTTTACGAATTCTTCCAACGAATACTTCGTTTTTACCTACTGCAGTAGCTGGCATTGGATATAATTGCTCTTCTGGGTTATCTTGCAGAACGATACCTTCCGCATTTGCAAGTAAGTTCTTTAATTCCTCTACTGTTACGCCTTCTTTTTCTACTTCAATGTAAACAGACTCAGAGTGACCTGATACAACTGGTAAACGTACACATGTTGCCGCTACTTCTAGCTCTGGCATATGCATAATTTTTTTCGTTTCATTAATCATTTTCATTTCTTCAAATGTAAATCCATTATCTTGGAACTTATCAATCTGTGGAATCGCGTTGAAAGCAATCGGGAAATGTTTCTTATCACCTGATACAGGTAAAACATTCGCCTTTACTTCTTCACCATTTAAGATTGCTTGTGATTGTTCATGAAGTTCTTCAATCGCTGCCGCACCAGCACCTGATACAGCTTGATATGTGGAAACGATTACTCGTTTTAAACCATATTGCTGACGAACTGGCTCAAGAGCTACTACCATTTGAATTGTAGAACAGTTTGGATTTGCAATAATACCGTTATGTTCTTTTAAGTCGTTTTCATTTACTTCAGGTACAACAAGTGGCACGTTTTCTGTCATACGGAATGCACTTGTATTATCAACAACAATCGCACCGCGCTTTGCTGCTTCTGGCGCTAATTGTTTTGATACAGATCCACCAGCACTAAATAGTGCGATATCTACTCCTTCAAAACTTTCAGGAGTTGCCTCTTGAACTGTAAATTCTTCGCCTTTAAATACAAGTTTCTTACCTGCAGATCGTTTAGATGAAAGTAACGTTAACTTCCCAATTGGAAATTCTCGTTTCTCTAAAGTATTTAACATTTGTTCACCAACTGCGCCGGTTGCTCCAACTACAGCGACATGAAAAGTTTTTTGCTTTTCCATCACTATGCCCCTTTCTAGATACCAATCCTTCTATAACTTAGAATGAGAAGGAGTATACAATACCCCTTCTAATCTTAATAACGTTAATTTTATCATATTCTACAGTAAGAATGATGGTTTCATCGAAAATTGTCCGTTTTTTTTCGTTTTTTAATTCATATATCTGAATTTTTCTACGACAACCGGTTGCAATTGCTTCCCTTGCAGCGCTTCTAATACTGTATCTTCCAGTAACTCCATGCGAGCTACCATTGAATTTGGTTTTTTCTCTGGTGCATCTTGACCGAATGGGACGAAGTAGATGTTTTTTGTAGCCATTAGGCGCATGAGATTTACCCCATTAAGCCCCAACGCATCATTCGTCGAAACAGCCAATACGACGGGCTTACCATTTCTTAGCGTCGCTTTCGCTGCCATTAATACCGGAGAGTCTGTCATTGCATTAGCAAATTTACTCATAGAATTTCCTGTTAGTGGTGCAATTACCATACAATCTAGTGGAATTTTAGGTCCTAGCGGTTCTGCGCCAACGATTGAATTAATCGCTTTAAAACCTGTTACTTCTTCAATCTTTTTAATCCACTCTGCCCCTTCTCCAAATCTCGTATTTGTTGATTGAACAGTGTAAGAAACAACTGGACGCACTTCAGCTCCCTCAGCAATTAACTTTTCTAAATGAGGCATTACTTCTTCGTACGTACAATGTGAACCAGTAAAACCAAACCCTATTCTTTTCCCTTTTAAATTCATTCCCCATTCTCCTTTCTTGCGATTACATCTTCTGCTAATAACTGAGAAAGAACGTTCGCTAAAATTTGTCCTGCTGTTTTTGGAGCAACAATACCTGGTAATCCAGGTGCTAACAGCGCTTTAACTCCCCTTTTTTCCGCATATCTAAAGTCGGTACCACCTGGTTTAGAAGCTAAATCAATTACTAACGTATGAGCTGGCATTTTTGAAATGACATTCGCTGTCACAACGAGATGAGGAATTGTATTAATGACAATATCGATATCCCCTACTTCTTTCTCAATGTCCTGCATATGAAAAGGAGAAAACATCATTTCTGTAATACGTGCAATATGTTCTGACCGTCTTGCTCCAACTTTGACATGGGCTCCTAATGATTGAAATGCTCTGGCAACGCTCATCCCTGTTCTACCAAATCCTAAAACCATTACATTAGAACCATGAATTGTATAGTCGGTATGTTGAATTACCATCATTAATGTACCTTCTACAGTTGGTATAGAATTGTAGATTGCCACATCATCACGATCAAATAATTTAATTAGTTTACGGTTTGTAGTAGATACGAGATTTTCCAAGTAAGGCGTACCAATACCTGAATATATAGTAAAATGTTCTGGTGTATTTTCAATTTGTTCTTTCGTTATAGAAACTTTTTCATTTGAAAAAATAGTATCTACTTCTCCCTTGGCATTTGTACCTGCAACTGGCAAAATAATTGCATCTACAGAAGTGAAATCTAAATTTTGTATACTTTCTTTTGCTGCCCCTGTGAAGCCATGGTCTAACTGATCAAACCCTATCAATGAAAGTTTCGCATCCAATTCAACGAGCTTGCGAATTACTTCTAGCTGTCTTGCATCTCCTCCTATGACAGCAATATGCATCTCAGTCAACATTCCCTAATTCACCTTCTTTTTCTGTCATTTATAAGAAAAGTGCCTACTTTTTCTTTTTCCTCCACATCATATGTAATGTACGAGTTTTAGGTGATTGAAAAACAAAAAGCACCCATCATGTATCCCCCTATTTGTATGCAGGAAGGCCCCACCTCAAAATTCGGCGTAGGAAAAGACATTATGTTGGATTTTGCTCTGAGTAAAATGAACAAAAAAGATGACCAAAATGGCCATCTTTCACTTCGAATTTGAACGATTTGTAATATCGCAAAGAATCATATCATGACCCACTTTTTTTATTTGACTCCATGCGACTCTTATTTCTTGTGGTTCCTTTTTAAAACCTCCCCATTTCCCAGCAGGTATAATAAGAGCCTGTATTTGTCCATCCTTCTCATCAATCTCTAAATCCACATAGCCTAAAACCCCCATTTTTTCTGCTCTTTCTAAATTAACAATTTCTTTCCCACTTAGTTCACTTAATCGCATACTCTCTCCCCCTACCCAAATTATTCATTTAAGTTATCCATAATTAGTACCTATTCTATATACCCACAAAAAATAACCGTATCTCATTTAAAAGAGATACGGTTATTTTTAAATCATATATGGTAATTACAGTTTTATTCCTTTTGGAAGTTTTCCATCTGGACTAATTAATGCTGCAGAAAATTCATCTGTAAACATGTTACGAATTAACTCATCTACATTTTCTTTTGTTACCGTGTTTACACTTTCAATAATCTCATCAAGTGAACGGTGCTTACGAAGTAGCAATTCATTTTTACCATTACGGCTCATACGACTATTCGTACTTTCTAAACTTAACATTAAGTTTCCTTTTAATTGCTCTTTACTATTCATAAGCTCTTTTTCTGTAATACCTGTATTTTTTAATGTTTCTAATGTTTCTTGCATTGTTTCATACAGTGTATCTAATTGTTGGCTACCTGTTCCGCCATACAGCGTTAACATACCTGTATCTTCATAAGAAGAATGGTAAGAGAATACTGAGTAAGCTAACCCGCGTTGCTCACGTACTTCTTGGAATAAACGGCTACTCATACTACCGCCTAAAACGTTATTTAATACAATTAAGTTATAAATATCTTCGTGTCCCATTTGTAAGCCTTTATATCCTAAACATAAATGAGCTTGTTCTGTTTCCTTTTTACGTGCTACCTTATTAAAATGGAAAATTGGGCTATGTACTTGTTCACGGTTTGTCGTTCCTTCATAACTACCGAAATATTGCTCTACTGTTTGTAAAAAGGCTTCATCAATATTTCCTGCAATTGATACAACTACATTTTCAGGTGTGTAATGATCCTTAATATATTGACGTAGCGTATCACCTGTAAACGTATTAAGCGTTTCTTCTGTTCCTAAAATAGGGTATCCAAGCGGATGCGTTTCATATGTTGCTTTCGTTAACATATCATGCACAATATCATCTGGAGCATCTTCGTACATTTTAATTTCTTCACATACGACATTCTTCTCTTTTTTCAGTTCTTCTTCATCAAATGTTGAATTAAAGAACATATCTGCTAATACATCTAGAGCATATTTAGCATGCTCATCTAGCACTTTTGCATAGTAACAAGTGTATTCTTTTGAAGTAAAAGCATTCACTTGTCCGCCAATGCTATCAAATGATTCTGCAATTTCACGTGCACTACGTGTTTCTGTTCCTTTAAAGAACATATGCTCTAAAAAGTGAGAAATCCCGTTATTTTTTTCATTTTCATTTCTTGATCCTGCATGGATCCAAATACCAATCGCAACCGATCTTACAGTTGGTATATTCTCCATAACTATTCTTACACCATTTTTACAAGTATATTTTTTAATCAAAAACTTTCCTCCTAATGCCAGTTTCTCTAAATAAGTGCTATTATTTAATGATAACAAGTTTAAGGATGAATGTCATGCAAATGTATTTAATCCACACGTTTTTCATCCAGTAATTCTGTTATATTCCCTACTTTATATCCTTGTTCCTTCAATTTTGTAATCATTGTATCTAATGCTTCTGTTGTGGACGAAGTAGGATGCATTAATACGATAGCACCTGGATGTATTTTTCTCATTACTCTCTGCAATAGTACACCTGGCTCAGGTCGCTTCCAATCAATTGTATCAACAGTCCACATAATCGTTCCCATTTGAAAATCATCTGCAATTTTCACGACTTCATCCCGAAAACTTCCACTCGGCGGTGCAAACCATCTTACCTTTTGATTCGTAGCTGCTTCGATCATTCGATTTGTTTTTTGTAACTGATCTCTTATTTCATCAGACGATAACGTTTTCATATTAGGGTGTGTGTAAGAATGATTTCCAACTTCTTGCTTTGCATCGACAATCATTTTTGCAAATCGTAAATTTTCTTTCACCCAACGTCCTTCTAAAAAGAAGGTCGCCTTCACATCATGTTTTTTCAATATTTCTAATATACGAGGCAAATACTCATTTCCCCATGCCACATTTATTGTTAACCCGACCATCTTTTTATCCGGATGACCTCTATAAATTGGTGCTGGTGATAAATCTTCTAAGTGGACACTCGGTGATACTTCCTTGAATTCAAGATGTTTTTGATCAAACTGCTTTAATTTCTTCATATTGTTATAGGATGCTTCCATATCAACTTGTCTTCCATTATATCCTGGTGTTGCTTTCCATATCTTATCAATCATCGCATTTTGCGGTGCAATCTCATATTGTTTTGCATGCTTTTGAATTTCTTCATATAAGTGATCCTGTGCAAAAACAGAATAAGAACCTGCACTGACATATAAAAAGAATATACATATGTATGCCAATATACGAGTTTTCATATAAACCCTCCCATTAACTATATAAAAAACCATTTTCCTTCTTATCTTTGTTAATTTGAGCGTTATAATGAAAACTATACCTATACTGACATAAAAATATATGCAAATCATATTTTTACATAACAAAAAAAGCCAGTTAAACTGGCTTTTACTTATTGCTGCTCTTGTTTGTTTTCTTCTTTAGCAGCTTCTTTTTCTTGCTCTTCTTTTAGCAATACTTTTCTAGATAAATTCACGCGACCTTGCTTGTCAATCTCGATAACTTTAACTGTAATTACATCACCGATTTTCACAACGTCTTCTACTTTACCTACACGCTCAAGTGCAAGTTCAGAAATGTGAACTAATCCATCTTTACCGCTGAATAATTCAACGAAAGCACCGAATTTCTCAACACGTTTCACTTTTCCTTCGTAGATTTCCCCTACTTGTACTTCGCGAACGATATCCTCGATAATTTTCTTAGCTTTGTCGTTCATTTCTTGATTTATTGAAGAAATGAATACTGTACCATCTTGCTCGATGTCAATTTTAACGCCAGTTTCTTCAATAATTTTATTGATTTGTTTACCGCTTGGTCCGATAACGTCACGGATTTTATCTGGGTTAATTGTCATTGTTATAATCTTTGGAGCGTACGCTGATAATTCAGTGCGTGGCTCTGCAATTACAGATAACATATGATCTAGAATGTGCATACGACCAACTTTCGCTTGTTGTAATGCCTCTTCTAAAATTTCACGAGATAGACCATCGATTTTAATGTCCATTTGTAGTGCAGTTACACCGTGTGCTGTACCTGCTACTTTAAAGTCCATATCACCTAAATGATCTTCCATACCTTGAATATCAGTTAAAATTGTGTAATGCTCACCTGATTTAACTAGGCCCATTGCAATACCTGCAACTGGAGCTTTAAGTGGAACACCAGCATCCATCATTGCTAAAGTACTACCACAAATACTCGCTTGTGAAGTAGAACCATTTGATTCTAATACTTCAGATACAAGACGGACTGTGTATGGGAAATCTTTTTCAGACGGAATTACAGGCTCAAGAGCACGTTCTCCTAGTGCACCGTGACCAATTTCACGACGACCTGGTCCACGCATTGGTCTTGTTTCACCAACACTAAATGATGGGAAATTGTAATGGTGCATAAAGCGTTTTGATTCTTCTACACCAAGGCCATCTAAAATTTGCACATCGCCTAATGCGCCTAATGTACAAATACTTAATGCTTGTGTTTGTCCACGTGTGAATAAACCAGAACCGTGTGTACGAGATAAAATGCCAACCTCTGATGCTAATGGACGGATTTCGTCACCTTTACGGCCATCTGGGCGGATTTTCTCAACTGTAATAAGACGACGTACTTCTTCTTTTACAATTTTATATAAAATCTCATTTACTTGTCCTAATGTATCAGCATCAGCTTCTTGCGCTTCGTAATGCTCAATTACACGCTTTTTCACTTCGTTAATTGCATCTTCACGTGCATGTTTCTCATGTACTTGAATTGCAGAATGCATATCCTTCTCAGCCATTTCACGTACAGATTGGTTAAGATCAGCGTCAACTTCATAAAGTTTCACTTCTGATTTCTCTTTACCTACAGCTTGTACAATCTCTTCTTGGAATGCAATTAGACGTTTAATTTCGTCATGACCAAACATAATTGCTTCTAACATTGTTTCCTCAGGCACTTGATCTGCTCCTGCTTCAACCATGTTAATTGCATCTTTCGTACCAGCTACAACAAGGTGAATATCACTTTGTTCTTGCTGTTCTACTGTTGGGTTGATAACGAATTCGCCGTTAATACGACCAACTGTTGCACCCGCGATCGGACCTTCAAATGGAATGTCTGAAATCGATAACGCTAATGAAGAACCAAGCATAGCTGCCATTTCAGAAGAACAATCTTGATCAACACTCATTACGATGCTGACAACTTGTACTTCGTTACGGAAACCATCTGCGAAAAGTGGACGAATTGGACGGTCGATTAAACGACTTGCCAAAATTGCTTTTTCACTTGGACGACCTTCACGTTTAATGAAACCGCCAGGAATTTTTCCGACTGCATATAAACGCTCTTCATAGTTTACTGTAAGTGGGAAGAAATCTACATTTTTTGCTTCTTTTGATGCAGTTGCTGTAGATAGAACCGCTGTATCGCCATATCTTACTAATACTGCTCCGTTCGCTTGCTTTGCAAGCTGACCTGTTTCAACTGTTAGCTGGCGACCAGCTAAATCTATCGAGAAGACTTGCTTTTCTTGACTCATTTAAGTACCCCTCTCAATTTAAAGTATTCAATTCTTCTATGTAAATGGATAGTATATCACAATATTCTACCTCTAGTATTACCGAAAATGAAGTAAGCTATAAAGAGTAGAAGATATATTTTTACCTAACAAAAAAGCGGGAATATTCCCGCTTCTTTGACTATCGACGTAAGCCAAGCTTTGTGATTAATTCACGGTAACGTGTGATATCGCTATTACGAAGGTAAGTTAGTAAGTTACGACGTTTACCAACCATCTTTAATAGACCACGACGTGAATGATGATCTTTCTTGTGAGTACGTAAGTGCTCGTTTAGAGTGTTAATTTGCTCCGTTAGGACAGCAATTTGAACCTCTGGAGAACCAGTATCAGTCTCATGAGTTCTAAATTGTGCAATGATTTCATTTTTACGCTCTTGTGTTAAAGCCATCCTATTTCACCTCCTATTAATTAAACCCCCGATTACCTAGCAAGCGTCGGTGAGTCGCAATGCCAAGCAATGGTTGTCATAAAGTACATAACATAGAATACTACTTTTCATTTGAAAAAGCAAGTATATTCTTTTCGTTCGCAAAATATTCTTGTGCTGTTTTCTTATCTTTAGCGATTTGTTCAACTAACTCATCGATGCCATTGAATTTCTTCTCTTCTCTTATACGCATATGCCACTCTACTGTAACATTTTGATCATATATGTCTTTGTTAAATTCAAATAAGTGCACTTCAATAGATAGTTGGCGCTCATCTTCTTTAAAGGTTGGTTTATATCCAATATTACATACACCATCGTACCATTCATCGTGAACTTTTAATCTCACTGCATAAACACCTACAGGTGGTAATAGATACTCATCACTTAAACCTACATTAGCTGTTGGGAAACCAATTTGACGTCCACGTTTATCACCGTGTACAACCGTTCCTCCTACTGTATATGCTCTACCTAAAATAGATGGAATTTGCTCCATTTCGCCATTTCGAATTAACTTTCGTAATGCCGTAGAACTTACTTTCTCTTCTTGAAATTCAACTTTTTCAATCACAGTCTGTGTAAACTCCCCTCTTGCATGAAATGGTAAAGTCTCCATCTTTCCTTTTCCTAAACGTCCATATGAATAATCAAATCCTGCTACTACATGTTTTACATTTAAACCAATAATATAATCATCTACAAATTGTTGTGGCAATAAGCCTGCAAATGATTCATCGAATTTAACAACATATAATATATCGATTCCTAAACTCTCGACTATTTTTTCTTTATCACACATTGGTGTAATATACTCCGCATGCGCTTCCTTTTTACCTAAAACAACAGATGGATGCGGATAAAATGTCATCACTGCACTTTTATATCCTCGTTCATCCGCTATTTGTTTCGCAGTTCGAATCACACATTGATGTCCTAAATGAATGCCATCAAAAAATCCTAATGCCATTACAGTAGGTGGTAATTCTAATTTATTTTGTTCATGTGGATGAGTTAAATGAATAAGTTTCACGCTTGAATTCACCTTTTTCTGTAATAATCCTTCCAATAATTCATTATAGCTTTAGTTCTTGATTATTCACAAGTACTTTCATCGGCTTTAGCATACCAGGGTGTTTTGGATGGTGCTCATAAATTGCAAGGCAACGATCGTTTTTATCAAACACTGTTATAAATGGCGCCGTTATTTGCAATTCATTTTTTAAGAACATACCATTTTTTATTTTTTCTGCTTGCTTTTCATCTACAACCATTTTCGGGAACTTACTTAACGCTTCATCAATTGAAATGAAGATAGACTCTACTGTTCCATTTTGCACGTTTTCTTCAATTTCTTCAAATGATATGCAATCTTCTAATACAAATTCACCTGAAGCCGTTCTTACAAGGTGAGACATATGTGATGGAAAACCAAGTTTTTCACCAATCATTACCGCTAATGTTCTTACATATGTGCCTTTACTACACGTTACACGGAAACGGAATGAAATATTTTCTCCTTCAAACACTTCACGGTCATCTAGTAATACAAATTCATGAATTGTAATTGTACGAACTGGACGTTCAACCTCTTGTCCTGCTCTTGCATATTCATATAATTTTTTCCCGTTAACTTTTACAGCCGAAAACATCGGAGGCATTTGCTCAATCGTACCTGTTAATGCGGCAAGAACCTCTTCCACTTCTTTACGAGTAATAACACGATCTACATGTTTCGTTTCCACAACTTCACCTGAAGCATCTTCAGTTGTTGTTGAAAACCCTAATGTTACTTCACCTTCATATGTTTTCGTTTCACTTGTTAAAAATTGTGCAATCTTCGTTGCTCGTCCAACACAAATAGGCAATACTCCTGTTACATCTGGATCTAATGTTCCTGTATGACCAATTCGTTTTTCACGCAATATCTTTCTTAATTTAAATACACAATCGTGTGATGTCATGCCTTTTGGCTTATGTAATAATACTACACCTTCCATATATGTTCACCTCATCGTAATTCTTTCATAATCATTACCTAAAACTTATTTTACATTGAAAAAATGGATAGACAAATGTCTATCCATTATTCTTCACGTTTACCTTCTTTATTAATTTCATGTAAAAGTGTATCAATTCGATGACCATATCCGATAGATTCATCAAATTCAAAGGAAATTTCAGGCGTTTTACGAAGACGAATACGTTGGCCAATTTCTGAACGAATGAAGCCTTTTGCCTTCGCTAAACCTTTTAATGTACTTTCTTTCTGTTCTTCATCACCTAAAACAGAAATATATACTGTAGCAATTTGTAAATCTCCACTCACTTGTACATCTGTTACAGTAACAAATCCGACACGTGGATCTTTAATTTTACGACTGATGATGTCGCCTAATTCTTTTTTCATTTGCTCGCCTACACGGTTTGCACGTAATTTCATAACTCTTCACCTCATTCAATACCATTCCAATTGTGTTATCGTACGTTCAATTTCAGGAAATGAATCGATATACTCAAGTACACGATTCATTTCTTTTTCACAAATAACACGATTTGAGGATACGGAAACAATCGCAATTTCTGTACGTTGCCATACATCTTGATGCCCTACTTCTGAAACAGCTACGTTATAACGCTGTTTCACACGAGTTAACACCCGTTGCAAAATTGCTCGTTTCTCTTTTAAAGAATGCACATCGTAAATCATACACTCGAATGAGAGAGAAGCGATAATCATCGCTTCACTTCTTCCATAATGTACGCTTCAATGATGTCCCCTTCTTTAAGATCGTTGTATTTCTCAATTGTAATACCACACTCATAGTTTTGAGCAACTTCTTTTACGTCGTCTTTGAAACGTTTTAACGTATCAAGTTGACCTTCATAGATTACCACACCATCACGGATAATACGCACGCCGCTATCACGTGTAATTTTACCATCTGTTACGTAACAACCTGCGATTGTTCCAACTTTTGTTACTTTAAACGTTTGACGTACTTCTGCTTGACCGATTACTTTTTCTTCAAATTCTGGATCTAGCATACCTTGCATCGCTGCTTCGATCTCTTCGATTACTTTATAAATAATGCGGTGTAAACGAATATCAACGTTCTCTAATTCAGCTGTACGCTTCGCATTTACATCTGGGCGTACGTTAAATCCAATTACAATTGCATTAGATGCAGAAGCTAAAATAATATCAGATTCTGTAATCGCACCTACGCCTGTATGGATAATTTTAACTTTAACACCTTCAACATCAATTTTACGTAGTGATGCTGCCATTGCTTCTACAGAACCTTGTACGTCCGCTTTCACAATTAAGTTAATTTCTTTTACATCGCCCTCTTGGATTTGTTGGAATAAATCTTCAAGGCTTAATTTAGATTTCTCACCACGTTGAGCAAGTAGCGCTTCTTGTGCACGTGATTCACCGATTTGACGAGCTTTCTTCTCATCAGCGAATGCCATGAAACGATCTCCTGCTTGTGGTACTTCGTTTAAACCTGTAATTTCAACAGGAGTTGATGGACCAGCAACTTTTACACGACGACCAATATCACTTACCATTGCACGAACACGACCGAATGTAGTTCCAACAACGATTGGATCTCCTACTCGAAGCGTACCGTTTTGAACAAGTAATGTCGCGATAGTTCCTTTACCTTTATCAAGTTGGGCTTCAATTACAGTACCAGTTGCATAGCGGTTTGGATTTGCTTTATACTCTTCTACTTCACTTACAAGAAGAATCATTTCTAGTAAATTGTCAATTCCTTCACCTTGAATCGCAGAAATTGGTACGAAAATTGTGTCTCCGCCCCATGCTTCTGGAACTAATTCATATTCTGTTAGTTCTTGCATTACGCGATCAGGGTTCGCAGCTGGTTTATCCATTTTATTCACAGCAACAATAATTGGTACTCCTGCTGCTTTCGCATGGTTAATTGCTTCAACTGTTTGTGGCATAACACCGTCATCAGCTGCAACAACAAGGATTGTAATATCCGTTACTTGTGCACCACGAGCACGCATCGTTGTAAACGCCGCGTGACCAGGTGTATCTAAGAATGTAATTTTCTTGTCATTTACTTCAACTTGGTATGCACCAATATGCTGAGTAATTCCACCCGCTTCACCAGCAGTTACTTTAGAGTTACGGATAGAGTCAAGCAATGTTGTTTTACCATGGTCAACGTGTCCCATGATTGTAACTACAGCTGGACGCTCTTTTAAGTTCTCTTCATCATCTTGCTCATCGATGAATGTTTCAAACTCAGTTTCGCTTACAATTACTTCTTCTTCTACTTCAATACCGTAGTCGTTAGCAATTAACTCAATTGTATCTTTATCTAAGTCTTGGTTAATTGTTGCCATAATTCCAAGCATGAAGAGCTTTTTAATAATTTCAGATGGCTCTTTACTTAATTTCTTAGCAAGATCACCTACTGTAAGACTTCCAGAGAAAGTAATTTTATCTGGTGTTTCTACAGTTTGTGTTTGTTGTCTTCCAGCAAAGTTCTCTTGACGCTTGTCTTCGTTTCCTTTGCCTTTTTTCTTTTTCTTATTGCTGTTCTTTTTACTACGAACAACTTTTTCTTCTACTTCAAACTCATCTGCAACAGAAGGTTTTTCAGTTTGATACTCATTATCTAATTTGTTTACTACTTCATCGTCTAACATTGTCATATGATTCGAAACCTCGATATTCATTTCTTTTAGTTTTGTCATAAGATCTTTACTTGAGATATTATGTTTTTTCGCATATTCATGCACTCGAATTTTACTCATACCTTCACCCCCGGTAATTTGTATCGAGCATGCTACGCAGCTTTTTCGCAAAGCCTTCATCTAACACAGCTACAACGACTCGCTCATCTCTCCCAATCGCATGCCCTAATTGTTGTCGATTTTCGACCTTTCTCATTGGTACGTTGTAGTACGTCGTTTTATCCGTAATACGCTTTGTAGTATTTACTGACGCATCTTCAGATAGCAACACAAGTTTTGCTTTGCCACTTCGTACTTCCTTTAAAACGAGTTCTTCACCCGAAATAATTTTTCGAGCCCGGTTTGCTAGTCCTAAAAACGATTTCCAATCGGACACTTATTTCGACTCCTTCTCAACAAGCTCAAGAAGTTCTTCATAAAGAGAACTGTCGATTTTCGCTTTTAGATGATGTTCCAAAACATTTTTCTTTTGAGCTTGAAGAATGCTTTCTTTATCTTTTGATAAATAAGCACCTCGTCCTGATTTCTTTCCAGTTAAATCAATAGACACTTCTCCCTCTTTGGAACGAACAATGCGAACGAGCTCTCGTTTTGATTTCATTTCTTGCGTTGCAACACATTTTCGTAACGGAACTTTTCGATTGCTCATACTCATCACCTCTACTCGATTTCGTCTTCAACTGAATCGAATCCGAATGCGATTACGCTATCTTCTTCTGTTACAATTCCAAGTTGTTTCGCATCAGACTCACTCTTAATATCAATTTTCCAACCTGTTAATTTAGCTGCAAGACGGGCATTTTGTCCACGTTTACCGATAGCTAATGACAGTTGGTGGTCTGGAACAACAACAGTTGTTGCTTTTTCTTCTTCATCTACAAGCACTTTAACAACTTGTGATGGGCTTAAAGCATTGGCAACATATTCTACTGGATCATTTGACCAGCGAACGATGTCAATCTTTTCACCTTTTAGTTCGTCTACAATGCGTTGTACACGTTGTCCTTTCGGTCCTACACAAGAACCTACTGGATCCACATCAATGTTCTCTGCATGTACAGAGATTTTAGAACGATCTCCTGCTTCACGTGCTACAGAACGAATTTCAACCGTTCCATCATAAATTTCAGGAACTTCCATTTCGAATAAACGTTTTAAAAGACCAGGATGTGTACGTGATACGTAAATTTGTGGTCCTTTTGTTGTTTTTTCTACTTTCGTAATGAATACGCGAATACGATCATGTGGTTTGTACTGTTCGTTCGGCATTTGCTCACTTACAGGTAATAAAGCTTCTACTTTCCCTAAGCTTACATAGATGAAACGAGCATCTTGACGTTGTACGATACCAACCATGATATCTTCTTCACGATCACTAAACTCAGAGTAAATAACACCACGCTCTGCTTCACGCACTCGTTGTGTTACAACTTGTTTTGCAGTTTGTGCTGCAATACGACCGAAATCTTTTGGCGTTACCTCAATTTCTAGTACGTCACCATCTTGATAGTTTGGATTAATTTGTCTTGCTTCTTCAACAGAAATTTCAAGACGTGGATCAAACACATTATCAACAACGTCTTTACGTGCTAAAACTTGGATTGTTCCCACTTGTGGGTTAAAGCTCACACGAACGTTTTGTGCTTGGTTAAAATTGCGTTTATAAGCAGAGATTAACGCTGCTTCAATCGCATCAATAATAATATCTTTACTAATTCCTTTTTCTGACTCTAATACGAGCAAGGCATCTAACAACTCAGTGCTCATGAAGATCCCCCTTCTAACTAAAACGTAACAGCAAGTCGCGCATTTGCAACTTTGTCCATTGGAATTTGGATTTCTTTTTTACGTGTTTTAATTGTTAATAATAGTGTAATTGTAGTACCATCGTAGGAAAGCATTTTTCCTTCAAACATCTTTTCACCATCAATCGGCTCATATGTTTTAATTGCCACTTGTTTTCCTACCGCTTGCTGGAAGTCTTTCTCTTTCTTTAATGGGCGTTCTGCTCCAGGAGATGACACATCCAAAAAGTAAAGATGAGGAATTGGATCCTCTTTATCTAAAGCTTCGCTTAAACGTTCACTCACCGCACCGCATTCTTCAATGTCGACTCCCTTTTCAGAATCGATGAATACGCGTAAGAACCAGTCTTGTCCTTCTTTCACATACTCTACATCTACAAGTTCAAGATTTAACTCTTCAACGATTGGCTGCGCAAATGCTTCTACAACTTCTGTGACTTTCTTATCCATAAACAGCCTCCTTCCTGCCGCCATGTACCATTTACAAGAAAAGACCCCGCCCATAGAACGGTCTATCTTATTCTTTCTCGTTAGCTAACAAAAGCCCCTGCCGTTAAGCAGGGAATATCTGTCTTAGTATTACCAAATTTAAGAAGTAAAACTTGTAACAAAATATGTATATACGACAGAAATTTCTTACCTCTCCACATCAATAAAATGTAGATAGTAACACGAAAGAGTGGGTTTCCCCACTCTTTTTTTCACACAATATACATGACATGGTTATCTCGGTTAATAGTATACCATAGCAAATGTTGATTTGCAAAGACTTTTCCTACCTATTAGAACAGTGATAACTGGTTTTGATCCGGCAAATCACCTAAACAACCTTGACTATCTAAGTACTCAATAATTGTTTTCGAAACCTTACTACGCTGCTGCAAGTCTTCCTTTGATAAGAATTCTCCATTTTTACGAGCTTCCACAATACTTAAAGCTGCGTTCGTACCAAGACCAGGTACCGCATTAAATGGAGGAATTAATGAGTCTCCATCAATAATAAAGTCTGTTGCATGTGAACGATACAAATCAACCTTTTGGAATGAGTATCCACGCTCACACATTTCAAGTGTCATTTCTAGTACCGTTAATAAACTCTTCTCTTTCGGCGCTGCATCTAAACCTTTTTGCGCAATTTCATCAATTCTTGCACGTATAGATGCTGAACCTTTCGCCATCGCTTCTACGTCAAAGTCATCTGCACGAACGGTAAAGTATGCCGCATAGAATAGAAGCGCGAAATGTACTTTAAAGTATGCAATACGCACGGCCATAAGTACGTATGCAGCCGCATGGGCTTTAGGGAACATGTACTTAATCTTCTTACATGAATCAATATACCAACCTGGTACATTATTATTTTTCATGTCCTCTTCCCATTCTTCTGGTACACCTTTACCTTTACGTACTGACTCCATGATTTTGAAGGCTAATGATGGGTCTAAACCTTGATAGATTAAATATACCATGATGTCATCACGACAACCGATAACTTCACTCAGCGTACATGTACCGTTATAAATTAATTCGTTTGCATTACCTAGCCATACGTCCGTACCATGTGATAATCCAGAAATTTGGACTAACTCTGAGAATGTCGTCGGTTTCGTCTCTTCTAACATCTGTCTTACGAATTTCGTACCAAACTCTGGTATACCAAGTGTACCTGTTTTACAGTTAATTTGTTCTTCCGTTACGCCTAACGATTCTGGCCCTGAGAAAATTTTCATTACTTCTGGATCATCCGTTGGGATTGTTTTCGGGTCAATACCACTTAAATCTTGTAACATACGAATAACTGTCGGATCATCGTGTCCTAGTATATCAAGTTTCAATAAATTATCATGAATCGAGTGGAAGTCAAAGTGTGTCGTTCTCCACTCAGCCCCTATTGAATCTGCCGGATACTGTATCGGTGAGAAATCAAAAATGTCCATGTAATCTGGCACAACGATAATACCACCTGGATGCTGTCCTGTTGTACGTTTTACACCGGTACATCCTGCTACTAAGCGATCAATTTCTGCATTTCGAATCGTCAAGTTATGATCGTTCGCATAACCTTTTACATATCCATAAGCCGTTTTTTCCGCAACTGTACCAATCGTTCCTGCACGATATACATAATCTTCACCGAACAGTACTTTCGTATAGTTATGGGCACGTGGTTGATATTCCCCGGAGAAATTCAAATCGATATCGGGTACCTTATCTCCTTTAAATCCAAGGAACGTTTCGAACGGAATATCATGTCCATCTTTTACGTATGGAACATTACATGTAGGACATTCTTTATCCGGTAAGTCGAAACCAGACCCTACAGAACCATCATTAAAGAATTCTGATTGCTTACACTTCGGACATACATAATGTGGTGGTAATGGGTTTACTTCTGTAATTTCCATCATCGTTGCAACGAATGATGAACCTACCGATCCACGCGAACCTACTAGATATCCGTCTACTAATGATTTTTTCACAAGTTTATGTGAAATTAAATAAATTACGGCGAATCCATGACCAATAATACTTTTTAATTCTTTTTCTAAACGGGCTTCTACTATTTCAGGTAACTCTTCACCATAAATGCTACGCGCCATTTTATAACTCATATCACGCGTTTCATCATCTGCACCTTCAATTTTCGGTGTATATAGATCATCTTTTACTGGATGAACATCACCAATTAATGATGCAATCTTTTGTGTATTCGTTACGACAATTTCTTTCGCTACGTCTTCACCTAAAAATGAGAAACACTCTAACATTTCATCCGTTGTACGGAAATGTACAGGTGGTAATGAATGTCGGTTTAACGGATTCGCTCCACCCTGTGAACTTACTAAAATTTTACGATACATTGCATCTTCTGGATCTAAATAATGTACGTTTCCGGTAGCAACAACTGGTTTATCTAACGTCTCACCTAGTTTTACTAAGTTAGAAATGATTGTTTTTAATTGTCCCTCATCTCGAACGAGTTCACGCTCTACTAAATGACGTAACACTTCTGGTGGCATTACTTCAATGTAATCGTAGAACTGCGCAATTTCTTCTACCTCTTCAGGAGCTTTTTGCATCATCGCCTCAAACACTTCACCTTTATCACAAGCCGTTCCTACTAAAATACCTTCACGATACTTTTTTAATAGTGATCTTGGTACTCGTGGTACACGGTAAAAGTAATTTAAATGAGAATATGAAACAAGTTTATATAAATTTTTCAATCCAACATCCGATGTAGCAAGTAATGTCATATGACTTGGACGCCCGCGTTTATATGCATCCCCTTGTCCCATACTATCGTTTAATTGATCGTGATATTCAAAACCTTTTTCAATTACCTCTTTTAACATTTTTACAAGTAAATATCCCGTTGCTTCTGTATCATAAATTGCACGGTGATGTTGCGTTAATTCGATATCCATCTTTTTACACAACGTATTTAAACGGTGATTTTTCATTTCTGGGAATAAGAATCGTGCAAGCTCTAACGTATCTATTACTGGATTTTTTGTTTTTTCTAAACCAGCTTTTTTAAATCCTACGTTAATAAAGCCCATATCGAAGCTTGCGTTATGAGCAACAAGTGTATGGTCGCCCATCCATTCTTCAAACTTTTTAAACACTTCGTCCACTTCTGGTGCGTCGGTTAACATATCATCTGTAATACCTGTTAATTCAATGATCGTTGCCGATAATGGTTGATGCGGATTTGCAAAAGATTCAAAGCGGTCAATAATTTCGCCGCCTTTTACTTTTACAGCAGCTAACTCAATAACTGTATCATATACAGCTGATAAACCTGTCGTCTCAACGTCGAAAACAACATACGTTTCCTCTGCAAGTAAACGATGCGCTTCGTTATACGCTATTGGTACACCGTCATTCACTAAGTTTGCTTCCACACCATATATAACTTTAATTCCGGCTTTTTTCCCAGCTGAATATGCTTCTGGGAATGACTGTGCAACAGCATGGTCTGTAATGGCAATAGCCTCATGCCCCCATTTACCTGCTTGAGCAACAAGCTTAGAAACTGGAGTAACAGCATCCATTTGACTCATTGGCGTGTGAAGATGCAGCTCTACACGTTTTTCGCCTTCTGGTGCTTTATCTTTACGAGACGGTCCTGTTATTTCATTAATATCATTTGCAATCATTACTAAATCTCGAACAAATGTATCATTTTGAACAGAACCACGAGCCTTCACCCACATTCCTTTTTTCAAGGATTGTAGCATTGGAATATCTTCTTTATCACGTGAGAACATTTTGATCATAATCGAATCTGTATAATCCGTTATTTTTAAAGTTAATAACGTACGTCCACTACGAAGCTCTTTCGTTTCCACATGGAAGACATATCCTTGAACTGTTTTTCTTCTTTCTTCATCTTGAATTTCTCGCATCGGTGTAATCTCTTCATCTGGCTTAATAAGATACCCGAGTGTGATCGGTCCTTCATGCACAACGCTACTTTCTTCAGCTTGCTTCTTCGCCATTTCTTCCATAGCTTGTATAACACGCTCGCGGTCCTCTTGCTGCGTTTGCTCACGAAACTTTTGCATTTCTTCTGTATTTTGCTGTATATGTGTGTCTAGCTGGAAACGCGGGAATCCAAAAGCCTCGTATTGATCCCCTACTGGTTTCGCAACGTTTTTCTTTAAAGCAGTAGATTCCAGCTCATTATTCACATTTATAAGTAACTTCACTCCATTAACCTGCGGAAGCTGCTTCTTTAAATAAGCAAACATAGGTGAAAATGTAATTCGTTCCGTACAAAGTGGCCAATACGCCCTCACTTCTTCTTCAGTAAATTGTTTGTTCTCTGTTTCTAATGCAAATGTTGTTCTTGCAATATGAGAAAATGATTGCTTAAGCTTTGTTTCTAGCAATTCATATAATTCTGTAGGCAAAATACGCGGCACTTGTAAGTCAAAATGCCAACTTTTATTCGCTTTATCAATAACTAGCTTTTCAATGCCACCGCCTTGTAAATATTGATTTATAAGGTCTTCTGGTATTTGCAACTGCTGGAGCAAAATTTGAAATCGCTCTTGTTGTTCATTTGTTAAAGACATAAGCACTCTCCTTCCATTTGCTATTATAAATTGAAACGTACTACAAAGAAAGATTTCTCCCTTCTTCTTTTACAAAATACGTTTACAAAGAAAGAGAAGGTACCTCGTTATGAGGTACCTCTTCTTATTTTAAAATATTAGCAATATATGTTTGAAGCTCTTCTACTTTCACTTCTTCAGACTCACCTGTAGCACGTACTTTCACTTCTACAATACCTTCGTCTGCTTTTTTACCAACTGTCACGCGAACTGGAAGGCCGAATAAATCAGCATCAGCAAATTTAACGCCTGCACGTTCTGCACGATCATCTAGTAATACTTCATATCCTTGCTCTTGTAATGAGTTATAGATGTTTTCACCCATTTCACGTTGTGCATCAGATTTCATATTTACTGGAATTACATGCACATGGAACGGTGCAACAGCTTTTGGCCAAACTAAACCGTTCTCATCATTAAACTGCTCTGCAATTGCTGCCACTGTACGAGACACACCAATGCCGTAACAACCCATAATAAGTGGTTGTGTTTTTCCGTTTTCATCTAGGAATGTTGCGTTCATTGCTTCACTATAACGAGTTCCTAATTTGAATACATGACCAACTTCAATTCCGCGTGCGAAAAGAATTGTTCCGTTTCCGTCTGGAGATTGATCTCCTTCTTGAATGAATCGTAAATCCGTATATTGACTTACTTTAAAGTCACGTTCTGGATTTACATTTACATAATGGAACCCTTCTTCGTTAGCTCCTGAACATCCGTTGACAATCGATGCTACAGCGTGATCAGCAATAATTTCAATATCACCTGTTACACCAATTGGACCTAATGAACCAACTTCACAATTTAATAATTCTTTTACTTCTTCATGAGAGGCAAGCTCAACAACGGAAGCACCGTATACATTTTTCACTTTTACATCGTTTACTTCATGATCACCACGAACAAGTACAACTACTAATTTCTCATCTACTTTAAATACCATAGACTTAATGCACTTTTCAGCTTCGATGTTTAAGAAGGCAGATACTTCTTCAATTGCTTTTTGGTCTGGTGTTGCTACTTTTTCAAGCGCTTTTTCTGCTTCGTCACTCTTCGTATACGTAGCTACAACAGGAGCCATTTCGATGTTCGCTGCATAATCAGATGTATCAGAGTATGCAATTGTATCTTCACCAACATCAGATAATACCATAAATTCATGTGTATCTTTTCCGCCCATTGCTCCTGAATCAGCAATAACCGCACGGAAATTCAAGCCACAACGAGCGAAAATGTTAGAGTATGCTTTGTATAAGCGATCGTACACTTCATCTAAGCTCTCTTGTGTAGCATGGAAAGAGTATGCATCTTTCATTAGAAACTCTCTTCCACGTAATAAACCGAAACGAGGTCTTTGTTCATCACGGAATTTTGTTTGAATTTGATATAATGTTAACGGTAATTTTTTATATGATTTCACTTCATCACGTACAAGATCCGTAATTACTTCTTCATGTGTCGCTCCTAATGCAAATTCACGAGCATTACGATCTTTCATACGCATTAATTCAGATCCGTAAGAATACCAACGACCTGACTCTTGCCATAATTCTGCAGCTTGCATCGCTGGCATTAATAATTCTACAGCACCTGCGCGCTCCATTTCTTCTCGAACAATTCGTTCTACTTTGTGTAGCACTTTTAATCCAAATGGTAAAAAGCTATAAATACCAGAAGCATTTTGACGCATAAAACCTGCACGAAGTAATAACTGATGACTCTTAATTTCAGCATCAGCTGGAACTTCACGTAATGTAGGACTAAATACCATACTTTGTTTCATTTATTCGCACCTCTTCATTTTACTCTTATACGCAGGAAAACCCCTCACCTCGAGTTAGGTGAGGGATTTTATTCTACGAGCTCTATTTCATTATAAGTTTCACTTTATTTTACAAGAAAAACTTACGAATGTCATTCCAAGTTACTACTAACATAAGTAACATTAATAATGCAAAACCAATAAAGTGAACCATTCCTTCTTTTTGACGGTCAATTGGTTTCCCGCGTAACGCCTCAATTAAGAAGAAGAACAAACGTCCACCGTCTAAAGCAGGAACTGGTAGTAGGTTAAATAAACCAAGGTTAATACTTAAAACGGCTGCTAAACTTAATACACGCGTAAATCCATAATCTACAACTTGATCTGTTAGATTATAAATTCCTACTGGACCTGACAACTCATTAATAGAGAATTGGCCGGTTACTAATTTCACAAGAGACTCAAAAATTAGTTTCGTCCATTGGTATGTTTGTTCAAAACCTGATTTAATAGAACCCATCACTGTTTTTTCTACAGGAGAGTAAACACCGATTCTACCAACTTCTTCTTTACCTTCTTTATCAAGCGTTGGCGTTACTTTCACATTAAACTGTTCACTATCACGCTTTACTTGTAACGTAATTTCTTTATTCGGATTTTCACGTACAATGGTAACAACATCTTTCCATGTACTTGTGTTTTTCCCATCAATAGCTTGAATTGTATCATTTTCTTTTAATCCAGCTTGCTCTGCCGCACTATTCTCCATCACTTTTCCGACCATTGGTTTGTCAACAGGAACACCTTGTACAAATCCAAGAATCACAAAAATAACAAATGCTAAAATGAAATTCATTGCAGGACCCGCAAAGATCGTTAAAGCACGTTGACCTAATTTCTTAGAGCCAAACTGTCTATTATACGGAGCAATTTGAATTTCTTCACCGGCAGTAATAATACGAGCCTTTTCATTCACTCGGAATGTTTGAAGCTCTTCCTCGTACTCTTCATAACCCGAAATTGTTAAATTATGCTCTAAATCAGCTTGTTCCACTTCAATCACGCGAACATTTGGATACTTTTCATATCCATCAAAAACTAATTTTACAACTTCGTCTTTTTCGTTTAATACAAGGCCAACCTTTTTCCCAGGCTTTAACTCAACTGTATCTGCATCCTCGCCAGCCATTCTTACATAGCCACCAAGGGGCAATAATCGAATCGTATACACCGTTTCATTCTTTTCAAATGAGAATATTTTCGGACCAAAACCAATCGCAAACTCACGGCATAAAATACCTGCTCTTTTTGCGAAATATAGATGCCCTAGCTCATGGAAAAATACGAGTGCACCGAAAATTAATATAAAGGCAATCGCTGTATTCAATTCCATACCACCTTTGCTAAATTTGTTCCATCACAAACCGTCTTGTGGTTGCATCAATTTCCAGAATTTCCTCTAAGCTCGGACGTGCAATGACATTGTGATGGTTCATTGCTTTTTCAATGAGGTCTTCCACTGTTAAGAAACCAATTCTCTTTTGTAAAAAAGCTTCAACAGCTACTTCATTCGCTGCATTCATTACAGCCGGCATACTTCCACCTGTTTTTCCAGCTTCATACGCAAAGCGCAAGCAACGGAAACGTTCTTGGTTCATTTTCTCAAAATGCAATGTACCCATTTCCCATAAATTTAACTGCTTTGTGTCTGAAAGAGGCAATCGATCAGGATATGTAAGTGCGTATTGAATTGGTACTCGCATATCAGGTGAGCCAAGCTGTGCCATCACACTACGATCTTCAAATTCAACCATAGAATGAATAATACTTTCTTTATGTAAAACAACATCGATTTGCTCGTAAGGGATACCAAAAAGCCAATGTGCTTCAATTACTTCTAGCCCCTTATTCATCATTGTAGCAGAATCAATTGTAATTTTCGAACCCATTGACCAGTTTGGATGTCGAAGCGCATCTTCTACGGTCACATGATGCAATTCATCTCTCGTTTTATCACGGAAACTTCCACCAGAAGCCGTTATAATTAGTCGAGAAATTCTTTTTTCATTTTCACCATTCAAGCATTGAAAAATAGCTGAATGTTCACTGTCTACTGGAAGTAACGAAACATTATGTTTTCGCGCTGCTTCCATTACAAGATGCCCTGCAGTTACTAACGTTTCTTTGTTTGCAATTCCAATTGTTTTTTTCGCCTCAATTGCACGAAGTGTTGGTAACAACCCTACGCTACCTACAACAGCATTTACTACGATCTCCGCATCTGGATGTAATGCTACTTCTAAAAGTCCTTCACTACCATATACAATTTTTGTATTACCAGAGACAGCTTGTAATTTTAAAACATCTTCCTCTCTTTGCACAGAGACAATTTGCGGAGAAAATTCTTGAATGACTTTTACTGCGTAGTCAATATTTTTCCCTACAGAAAAAGCAACGAGACGGAATTGGTCTGGGTGCGAGCGTAATACATCTAAAGTTTGTGTACCAATTGATCCGCTTGCACCTAATAAACTAATGTTTTTCATGACTCCAACCCCTCGTTCATTTATTAATTGTATTGTAATAAGAAGTAGAGAATTGGTAAAACGAATAACCAACTATCTGTTCGATCTAATATACCACCATGTCCAGGTAAAATTGTACCTGAATCTTTTACGCCATAATGACGTTTAAATGCAGATTGTACTAAATCACCAATTTGTCCAAAAATAGAAATGATAATTGTCAGCACAATTAAAATTACTACATTCGATTCCACTGGGAAAAACATGTTGTAAACAAGCGCTACAATAATTCCACAAACGATGCCGCCTAATGAACCTTCAATCGTTTTATTTGGACTAATTTCTGGCCATAACTTTCTTTTTCCTAATGCTTTTCCTACGAAATATGCGCCTGAATCAGTAGCCCATATAACAAATAATGCGCAAAACACATATTTAATTCCTAAAATTCTCGTTTCATTCAAATATAAGAATCCCATTGCAACATATGTTGTTGCCATTAGTAAAAATGAAGCATTGTCAAAAGTAAATGTATTCTTAGAAAGGACTGTATATGATAAAAGTAATAGAACAATCACAAATGTGATTTCTAATTTACCTAATCCAATCCAAGTAAACAGTTCTGATGCACTACTTGGAATTAAAATAATCCATAATAATACTGCAGCTAAAACTGTTGGTACTGAAATAAGCGTAAGCTTATTCATACGAATTAATTCATATAAACCTATAGAAGCAAGTGCATACACTAAAACCGTAAAAGGCACGCCACCGTAAATTACGATGGGAATGAATAGCGCGGCAGCAACCACTCCAGTAATAATTCTCTGTTTCACTACCAAACCCTCTCTTTCTACACGCCTCCGAATCTGCGCCCTCTATGCTGAAAGTCTGTAATCGCATTTAGCAAATGTTCCTCGGTAAAATCTGGCCAATACACATCTGTAAACCAAAATTCCGAATATGCAATTTGCCATAACATGAAATTACTAATACGTAGCTCTCCGCTCGTACGGATTAACAACTCTGGGTCAGGTAAAGAACTCGTCATTAAGTAGGAAGAAAGCATTTCTTCGCTTACATCTTCAACACGAACTTTTCCTTCCTCACGATCTTTCATCATATGTTGCACAGCAGAAACGATTTCATCTCGACTTCCATAGTTTAACGCGAAATTCAGAATTAATCCCGTATTCTCTTTCGTCTCTTCCATGGCCTTCTCCATCGCTCTGCGTGTATGCGTAGGAAGACGATCTTGTTGCCCTATTACACGGACTTGTACGTTCTCTTCAATCAATTCTGGTAAAAATGTACCTAAAAATTCTTCTGGAAGCTTCATTAAATAATCAACTTCCTTTTTCGGTCTTTTCCAGTTCTCAGTTGAAAAAGCATAAAGAGTTAATACTTTCACATTAAGTTTGCTTGCAAATTTTGTGATTTTCTTTACAACTTGCATGCCTTCATGATGTCCCGCAATACGAGGCATCGCTCTCCTCTTTGCCCACCTTCCATTACCATCCATAATGATGGCAATATGTTCTGGGATGTATCCTTTTTTCACTTCTTCAACGAGATGATCAAACGATGTGTCCTTTTTACCTTTAAAAAAAGGAAAGTTTTTAAACATCATTCATACCCTCCAACAAGCAGACGTATGCCTAAAAGTGTAAAAAGACCCCCTTAAGAAGAGGGTCATATTTGCGAAAGTATCGCTATTACACTTCCATGATTTCTTTTTCTTTGTTTTTTGCGATTTCGTCAACTTTTGCAATATATTTATCTGTTTCTTTTTGGATATCTTCAGTATATCCTCTTAAATCGTCTTCTGTAATCTCGCCAGCTTTTTCAAGCTTCTTAAGATCATCGTTACCGTCACGACGTACGTTACGAACAGCAACTTTTGCTTCTTCAGCATATTTTTTCACAACTTTTACAAGATCACGACGACGCTCTTCTGTTAATGCAGGGAATGCAATACGAATTACAGTTCCATCATTAGAAGGGTTTAAGCCTAAATCTGCTTTTAAAATTGCTTTTTCGATATCACCGATAGAAGTTTTATCATACGGTTGAATTACAAGTAAACGTGCTTCTGGAACTGTAATGTTCGCTAATTGCACAACTGGTGTTGGTGCACCATAGTAATCAACTTGTACTTTATCTAATACAGACGCGTTTGCACGACCAGCGCGAACTGTTGCTAATTCGCGTGAATAAGCAGCAACCGCTTTTTCCATTTTTTCATTTGCAGACTTCAATACTTGTTGTCCCATATTTATTTCCCCCTTACAACTGTTCCGATATTTTCGCCTAACACGGCACGTTTAATATTCCCTTTTTCCATAACTGAGAATACAATTAATGGAATATCATTATCCATACATAGAGAAGAAGCTGTAGAATCCATTACACCTAAACCTTCTTTTAATACATCTAAGTAAGTAAGTGTTTCGTATTTCGTAGCTGTTGGGTCAATAGATGGATCTGCATTATATACGCCATCCACATTGTTTTTCGCCATTAAAATTACGTCAGCTTCAATTTCCGCCGCACGTAATGCTGCCGTTGTATCTGTAGAGAAGTATGGGTTACCAGTACCTGCTGCGAAGATAACAACACGTTTTTTCTCTAAGTGACGAACTGCTTTACGACGAATGTAAGGCTCTGCCACTTGACGCATTTCAATTGAAGTTTGTACGCGAGTTTGAATTCCGATGTTCTCCAAGCTATCTTGAAGAGCTAATGAATTCATAACTGTCGCTAACATGCCCATGTAATCCGCTCCTGCACGATCCATGCCCATCTCACTTCCAATTTTTCCACGCCAAATGTTACCGCCGCCAACAACAACAGCAACCTCTACATCTAGTTCTGCAATTTCTTTCACTTGTTCCGCAACTGACTTAATAACAGCTGGGTTGATTCCAAATCCTTGCTCGCCAGCTAAAGCTTCTCCACTCAGCTTTAAAACGACACGATTATATTTCGGTTTACTCATAATGAACCTCCAATTGCTTACATCTTTATTTTAAAAAAGGGAACACAATGTGTTCCCTAATCTGTATTAGTTACTACCTTTTACTTGGTTCATTACTTCTTCAGCAAAGTTGTCTTCGCGTTTTTCGATACCTTCACCAACAGCGTAGCGAACGAATCCTTTTAATGTTGCGCCTTTAGACTCAACGAATTGACGAACTTTCATATCAGGGTTTTTAACGAATGCTTGGTCAAGTAAGCAAATCTCTTCGAAGAATTTGCCTAGACGGCCTTCAACCATTTTTGCAACGATTTTTTCAGGCTTGCCTTCGTTTAATGCTTGTTGTGTTAATACTTGACGCTCATGCTCAACTTCTTCAGCTGTTACAGCATCACGATCGATGTATTTAGGGTTAACTGCAGCGATGTGCATTGCTACGTCTTTAGCAGCCGCTTCATCAGTAGAACCTTCAAGAACTGTTAGAACACCAATGCGTCCACCCATGTGTAGGTAAGCACCGAATGCATCTGCATCAGTTTTTGATACGATTTCGAAACGACGAAGTGTAAGCTTTTCACCAATTTTAGCGATTGCTTCGTTGATGTGCTCTTCAACTTTTTTACCGTTTTCCATTGTTTGAGCCATAGCTTCTTCAACGTTAGCAGGTTTCTTAGCTAATAAGTGAGCAGCTAATTCTTTAATTAATGTTTGGAAACCTTCGTTTTTCGCAACGAAATCAGTTTCAGAGTTTAATTCTAAGATTAAACCGTCGTTACCGTTTGTTTCGATGAAAGTTAAACCTTCAGCAGCGATGCGGTCTGCTTTTTTAGCAGCTTTCGCGATACCTTTTTCACGTAAGAAGTCAATTGCCTTCTCCATGTCGCCGTTAGTTTCTGTTAAAGCTTTTTTGCAGTCCATCATACCTGCGCCAGTTTTTTCACGTAATTCTTTTACCATTTGTGCAGTGATTGCCATACTTTTCATCCTCCTAAAATATGTATTTATACCTTTTATAAAGGTGTTTATACCTTAAAAAAGGTGATAAAAGGCCGAACCCCTTATCACCTTTCCAACTTTGTTACGCAGTAACAGTTTCTTCACCTTGTTTTGCTTCAAGGATCGCGTCTGCCATTTTAGATGTAAGAAGTTTTACAGCACGAATTGCATCATCGTTCGCTGGGATAACGTGATCGATTTCGTCTGGATCACAGTTTGTATCAACGATACCGATGATTGGAATGTGTAATTTGCGTGCTTCAGCAACTGCAATACGCTCTTTACGAGGGTCTACTACGAATAATGCACTTGGAAGACCTTTCATATCTTTAATACCGCCTAAGAATTTCTCAAGACGCTCTAACTCTTTTTTAAGTTGAACAACTTCTTTCTTAGGTAGTACTTCGAAAGTACCATCTTCTTGCATTCTTTCGATGTCTTTAAGACGCTTGATACGCTTTTGGATTGTTTGGAAGTTAGTTAAAGTTCCACCTAACCAACGTTGGTTAACGAAGTACATACCAGCACGAGTTGCTTCTTCTTTAATAGCTTCTTGTGCTTGTTTTTTAGTACCTACGAATAAGATGTCTCCGCCTTCAGCAGCGATGTCACGCATAACTTTGAAAGCTTCCTCAACTTTTTTCACAGTTTTTTGTAAGTCGATGATGTAGATACCGTTACGCTCTGTGAAAATGTAACGCTTCATTTTTGGGTTCCAACGACGAGTTTGATGTCCGAAATGAACACCAGCTTCAAGCAATTGCTTCATAGAAATTACTGACATAATATAGTTCCTCCTAAATGGTTTTTGATATCCTCCGTTTACTTCATCTCTAAGCGAAACTACAAACGTAGCACCAACACTTAAATCAGTAAACGTGTGTACTTTGTACTGACACCACTGCTTACTATATCATACTGAAATATTACAATCAAGTCGAAAATGCGAACAATGTAAAACTTTCTTTGTTCATACTCGAATTCTAGTATTACCAACCTGCATTTCTTTTAAGCAAAAAGTGAAATGCAATTCATGGCTTTTCAAAAAAATGCGATTATGACGCTATGTACGAACAACATCAATCTGTTATACAAAAAAACTCTCCTCAAAAAATGAGAAGAGTTTTATAAATTAGTTTGTTTTTAATTTAGCAAGTTCATGTAAGAATTTGTCGTTTAATACTTTAATGTATGTTCCTTTCATACCTAAAGAACGCGACTCAATTACACCAGCACTTTCTAATTTACGAAGTGCATTTACGATTACCGAACGAGTGATTCCTACACGGTCAGCAATTTTACTTGCAACAAGTAAACCTTCTGTTCCGTTTAATTCTTCGAAGATGTGCTCGATTGCTTCTAACTCACTGTAAGATAATGAGCTGATCGCCATTTGAACAACAGCTTTGCTACGTGCTTCTTCTTCAATTTCTTCTGCTTTTTCACGTAAAATTTCCATACCTACAACAGTTGAGCTGTACTCAGCAAGAATTAAATCATCATCTAAGAACTCTTGACCAAGACGAGCTAAAACTAATGTACCTAGACGCTCACCGCCACCAACGATCGGTACGATTGTAGTTAAGCCTTGACCAAATAATTCTTTATTTTCTACTGGGAATGCTGTGTAAGCACTGTTTACATCTAAGTTTGAAGATGTTTCTGTAATGTTGAATAAGCTTTGTGTATACTCTTCTGGGAATTGACGCTCTGCAAGCATTTGTTTCATACGCTCATTCTCGATTTGTTGGTGAATTGCATAACCTAGTAATTTACCACGACGGCTTACTACGAATACGTTCGCTTCGATTACTTCACACATTGTGTCAGACATTTCTCTAAAGTTTACAGGCTTTCCTGCTGCGCTCTGTAATAACGCATTTAATTTTCTTGTTTTTGCTAATAATTCCATTTCAAAAGTTCCTCCTACATGTTACTCACATATTTTTTCATCACTTGGAAACTAGGGCGAGTCACCTGATGACACTATTACAAAATAAACTGGCTCACATCTTTATTTTTAGCAATCGTTGCTAATTTTTCCTCAACGTATTGAGGCGTTATCGTTATTTTCTCTAACGTAATTTCAGATGCTTCAAACGATAAATCTTCAAGGAGCTTCTCCATAATCGTATGAAGTCTTCTTGCTCCAATATTATCTGTATCCTGATTAACTTGATAAGCAATCTCAGCAATCTTACGAATAGCTTCGTCTGAAAATTCAATTTCTATACCTTCAGTCGCTAATAAAGCAATATATTGTTTAATTAACGCATTGTCAGGCTCGATTAATATTTTAACAAAATCATCCGTCGATAATTTTGTTAATTCTACTCGAATCGGAAATCTCCCTTGTAATTCCGGAATCAAATCTGACGGTTTAGACATATGAAACGCTCCAGCTGCAACGAATAAAATATAATCCGTTTTTACTGATCCGTATTTTGTCGCAACATTTGATCCTTCTACAATTGGTAAAATGTCACGTTGCACACCTTCACGTGATACATCTACACTATTCGACTGCTTACCAGCAATTTTGTCAATTTCATCGATAAAAATAATCCCGAGCTGTTCAGCACGATAAACAGCCTCTTGTGTAACTTCATCCATATCAATTAAGCGCTGTGCTTCCTCATTTGTCAAGACTTTTCTTGCTTCTTTTACAGAAAGTTTACGTTTTTTTGTTTTTTTCGGCATAAAACTTCCTAATGCATCTTGGAAATTCATCCCCATTTGTTCCATGCCAGTTCCTTGCAGCATATCGAACATGGAAGACTGTTGTTCAGTCACTTCAATCGATACAATTTCATCTTCAAGAAGTCCTGCAGCAAGCTTTCTTTCCACATCTTGACGTTTCTTTTCGATTTCAACATCTTCCTGTGAATCTGTTGTTTGATTCGAATTTTGAGCGCCACCAAATAGCATTTCTAATGGGTTTTTAAATCCAGATTGCTTCTCCGGACTCGGTACTAAAATTTCAACAAGACGTTGGTTCGCTTGTTCTTCTGCTTTGTCTTGTACTTTTACTACCATTTCTTCTTTTACAATGCGAACTGACGTTTCCACAAGGTCACGTACCATCGATTCTACATCTCTACCTACATATCCAACTTCTGTAAATTTCGTAGCTTCAACCTTAATAAAAGGTGCTCCAACGAGTTTCGCCATTCGTCGTGCTACCTCTGTTTTACCAACACCTGTCGGTCCAATCATTAAAATATTTTTAGGTGCAATTTCATCACGTAGATTTTCAGCTAATTTACTTCGGCGGTATCGATTTCTTAAAGCTACAGCAACCGCTTTCTTCGCATCTTTTTGACCGATAATGTATTGATCTAATTTTTCCACAATTTGACGCGGAGTAAAATGTAAATGCATATAAAATGCCTCCCTTACGATTCTACAATTCTTCCACAATTATATTGTGGTTTGTATACACACAAATATCGCCTGCAATGTCTAAACTCGCTTTCGCAATTTGCTTCGCTGTTAAATGTTCACTTGCATATTGTTTTAAAGCACGACCTGCTGAAAGCGCATAATTTCCGCCAGATCCAATTGCTAAAATACCATCATCCGGTTCAATCACTTCTCCCGTACCTGAAACAAGGAGCATAGTTGTTTTATCCATGACAATGAGCATCGCTTCTAGCTGACGTAACATTTTGTCACCGCGCCATTGCTTCGCCATCTCAACAGCAGCACGCTGCAAGTTTCCATTATACTCTTCTAATTTCCCTTCAAACATTTCAAAAAGAGTAAATGCATCAGCAACTGAACCTGCAAAACCAGCTAAAACTTTCCCTTGAAAAAGTTTACGAACCTTACGAGCTGTATGTTTCATTACAACAGCATTTCCCATTGTCACCTGGCCATCTCCAGCCATTGCACATTCTCCATTATGATGAACTGCAAATATCGTTGTAGCGTGGAAATTTCCCATAGAAAAAACTCCTTTATATGTTTTTATAGCTTTAAAAGCAATTTATGCCCGTGGGTGATGCTTCATGTAGACAGAACGCAATCTTTCTTTAGAGACATGCGTATAAATTTGTGTCGTAGACAAATTTTCATGACCGAGTAGCTCCTGTACAGTACGTAAATCTGCCCCTTCATCTAACATATGTGTAGCAAATGTATGCCTTAACATATGAGGACTTATACGCATTGTCAGTGAAGCTTTCTTAATGAGTTCATTTAATACATAGCGTACTCCTCGACTTGTCAGCGGCGTGCCTTTCGCATTTAAAAATACCATATGAGATTGTTCTTCAGTTTTCTTGGCTAACTGTTTTCTCCCGTTCTCTATATAAGTAATTAAAGCATCTTGTGCATAGCTCCCGAACGGAATATACCTTTGTTTTTTTCCTTTTCCCATTACTAAAATTGTCCCCACCGCAAAGTCAATATCGGTAAGTTGTAAATTGACACATTCACTCACACGGATCCCGGTCGCATACATCAACTCTAATAAAGCTTGATTCCTTTGACCTAACGGGGTTCCCGTATCAGAAACTTCAAATAATTCCTCTAATTCTTCAGCATATAAAAACTTTGGGATTGACAATTCTTTTTTGGGGAGTGACGCAAGTGCAAACGGATTATCTTTCCGATAACCTTCACGCATCAAAAAACGATATAAACTTCGTAAGCTTGATACTTTTCTTGCGACAGATTTACGGGCTAACTTTTCATCGTGCAACGTCGTTAAGTACAAACGAACATCCGCGTATGTAATATCTAAAAAAGAGGATATGCCTTCTCGCTCCATAAATTGCACAAAATGTTCTAAATCATTTTGATAACTTGCAATTGTATATTTTGAATAATTTCTTTCAATTTGTAAATATCCAACGAATAATTGTAACAATTTCTTCACATTCACACAATTCACCTCAATAAAGGCTACTAAATCGTATCACAACTTAGTAGCCTTTGCAAGAAATTTAACTAAATATTTACAAAATTTCGAATCGTTTCTAAAGCGCGTGTTGCATAGGCTTCATTACGTTCTGCTTTCTTTTTAATTTTCTTCTCTAACGGTGCAAACAGACCGAAGTTTGCATTCATCGGTTGGAAGTTTTTTGCATTTGTCGCAGTAATATAATTCGCCATACTTCCCATCGCAGTTACAGGTGGTAATACAACCGGCTCTTCACCTTTTACAAGTCGAGCAGCGTTGATACCTGCTAACAATCCTGAAGCCGCTGATTCAACATATCCCTCCACTCCAGTCATTTGACCAGCGAAGAATAAATCATCACGTTGTTTATATTGGTATGTTGGACGAAGCAAGTTAGGTGAATTAATAAACGTATTACGATGCATTACACCATAACGTACAATCTCTGCGTTTTCCAGTCCTGGAATCAACTGTAACACTTCTTTTTGCGGTCCCCATTTTAAATGCGTTTGGAAACCTACGATATTGTATAACGTTCCCGCTGCATCATCTTGGCGTAACTGAACAACAGCATATGGCGTTTTCCCTGTTTTCGGATCTTCTAATCCAACAGGTTTCATCGGTCCAAATACTAGTGTTTGTCTTCCTCTACTTGCCATAACTTCTACTGGCATACAACCTTCAAAGAAAATTTCTTTTTCAAATTCTTTTAAAGGTACTGTTTCAGCAGCGATTAAAGCCTCGTAAAAACGGTCAAATTCCTCTTCCGTCATTGGACAGTTTAAATATGCCGCTTCACCTTTATCGTAACGAGATTTTAAATACACTTTATTCATATCAATGCTGTCTTTCTCAACAATCGGTGCTGCTGCATCATAGAAATAAAAGTAGTCTTCACCCGTTAATTCTTTTAATTGCGCAGAAAGATCAGGCGACGTAAGTGGACCTGTCGCGATAACAGTAGGACCTTCTGGAATTTTAGTAATTTCTTCATTCACCACAGTTACGTTCGGATGATTTTTCACATATTCCGTTACTTTTGCCGCAAATTCATGACGATCTACCGCTAAAGCCCCTCCTGCTGGTACAGAACACTCATCAGCTGCACGAATAATAACAGAATCCATTAAACGCATTTCTTCTTTAATAACACCAACAGCATTTGTTAATGTGTTTGCGCGAAGCGAGTTACTACATACTAATTCTGCAAATTTATCTGTGTGATGAGCTGGCGTTTGCCTTACCGGTCTCATTTCGTATAATCTTACTTGGACACCACGTTTTGCAATTTGGTAAGCTGCTTCACTTCCTGCAAGACCTGCGCCAATGACATTTACTACTTGTGTTGTCATATATTTATCACCTTTCCTTTTCTTCCCGAAAAAAATGTGAGCAGTTACGCTCACATTTGTTGTTCTTCTTCATAATCACACGAAATACATTGTACTTGTACGCCTTTTTTCAACTTCTTCTCTACTAGCATACCTTCACACTTCGGACATTTACGGCCAATCGGCTTATCCCAAGATACAAAGTCACACTCTGGATACGTACCGCACCCATAGAAAAGACGTTTCTTTTTATTACTACGACGCTCAATAATTTGACCTTTATCACATTTCGGACAAGTAACACCGATTTCTTTCACAATCGGTTTTGTATTACGACAATCTGGGAAATTCGAGCAAGCCATAAATTTCCCGTATTTACCCATTTTAAAGACCATTGGGTGATTACATAATTCACAATCTTCCCCAGCTGGTTCATCTTTAATTTCCACTTCACGCATTTCTTTTTCCGCTTTTTCTAAACGCGGTTCAAATCCTACGTAGAAATCATCAACAATTTTTACCCAATTCGCATTTCCTTCTTCTACTTCATCGAGGCTTTGCTCCATGTTAGCAGTAAATTCAATGTTAATAATTTCTGGGAAAAACTCTAAAATAAGTTCAATTACTATTTCACCTAGTTCAGTTGGAACGAAGCGTTTATTATCCAAACCTACATATCCACGTTTTTGAATCGTTTCAAGTGTCGGTACGTAAGTCGACGGTCTTCCAATTCCAAGCTCTTCAAGTGTTCTTACTAAACGAGCCTCTGTATAGCGCGGCGGAGGTTGTGTAAAGTGTTGCTTCGGTTCTAAATCCTTCGAAAATACGGTTTCCCCTACTTCTAAAGGTGGCAACATCTTATCCTTTTCTTCAGCCCCATCATCTTTCGACTCTACATACACTTTCATAAATCCTGGGAACTTTACAACCGATCCACTTGCACGGAACTGAACATTATTATTAATGAGTCTCGCTGTCACAGTATCCATTATAGCAGACGCCATTTGACTTGCAACAAATCGCTCCCAAATCAATTTATACAATCGAAGTTGATCACGACTTAAGAAACTCTTTAGTTCCTCTGGCTTTCTCATTACCGAAGTAGGACGAATTGCCTCATGCGCATCTTGTGCGTTCGACTTCTTCGTTTCTTTCTTCTTTTCTGTTCCTATGTATTCCGTACCAAACGCCTCAGTAATGTACGTACGTGCCTCTGTTTGAGCTGTTTCTGAGATACGTGTTGAATCAGTTCTCATATACGTAATAAGACCTACAGTTCCTTGTTTTCCAAGATCAATTCCTTCATACAATTGCTGCGCAAGCATCATCGTTTTCTTTGCTCGCATGTTTAACTTACGCGCCGCCTCTTGTTGCAAGGAAGATGTTGTAAATGGTAATGCCGGATTACGTTTTCGCTCTTTTCTCGTTACATTTTCAACTGAGAACGCATTATCTTTCAGCCGTTCAATTATTTCATTCACTTGTGTTTCATTCGTTAATTGAACCTTTTCACCATCTACACCGTAAAAGCTTGCTTCAAATGTGTCTTTCCCTTTCACAAATTCTGTCTTAATTGTCCAGAATTCTTCAGGCTCGAAACTTTGAATTTCTCTTTCACGTTCGATAATTAAACGAACTGCTACAGATTGTACGCGTCCTGCACTTAATCCTTTTTTTACTTTCTTCCATAATAAAGGACTAATATTGTAACCAACAAGACGATCTAGTATACGTCTTGCTTGTTGTGCATCTACTAAATTCATGTTAATCGCGCGAGGATGTTTAAAGGATTCCTTTATTGCATCTTTTGTAATCTCATTAAACACAACTCGGCAATCTGATTCAACGTCCACATTTAACGTATTGGCTAAATGCCAAGCAATAGCTTCCCCTTCGCGGTCTGGATCGGCCGCGAGATAGACTTTCTTTGCTTTTTTTGCTGCTGATTTTAAGTCTTTTAAGACGGGACCTTTACCACGAATGGTAATATACTTCGGGGTGAAGTTGTTCTTTACTTCTATCCCCATTTGGCTTTTAGGTAAATCGCGAACGTGTCCCATAGACGCGACAACTTTGTATTTTTTCCCTAAATATTTCTCAATGGTCTTCGCCTTAGAAGGCGACTCCACGATTACGAGGTAATCTGACATGCTAGTGCCTCCTTAAGAGGTGGATTCAAGTCTTCATTAATCTTATTGATTTCTCTTGTTTTTGTCAATCAAGAATGAATATACCATACAGTGCCTATCTACCATTTGTCAATAATTGTTTAATAAAAACATAAAAATATAAGGTTAATTTAAAATCTCTTCCAGTATATCTTCTGCATTTCTTACTAGTTTCGCTCCTTGTTGAATGAGATGATTTGTTCCTGATGCACTATCTATAAATATAGGTCCAGGAAGTGCAAATACCTCTCTATTTTGCTCTAGAGCAAGGTCTGCGGTAATAAGTGTTCCACTTCTCGATTTCGCTTCTACAACTAAAACACCTTTACTTATGCCACTAATAATCCGATTCCTTTTTGGAAAATACCATTTTTTCGGTGCATAGTGCGGCGGATACTCTGTTAATAACAATATATATTCATTCCACACTTCATATAAATATCGATTCTCTCTTGGATATATATACGATAATCCATGTCCTAGTATCGCGATTGTTGGGCAATGCCGTCTTACTGTAATTTCATGAGACATCGCATCTATCCCTCTTGCAAATCCACTGACAACAAGCCATTCCTTTTCTAATAATGGATGTAAAATAAATTTCAAACTTTCATATCCATATAAATTCGGTTCTCTTGTTCCAACAACCGCTAATTTATTCACTTTATTGAGAAAATCTTTTTCTCCTTTTCCATATAATACAAAGGGAGGATCTTGTATTTCACGTAATAATTTTGGATAATCTTCATCCCATATTGTCATATAAAAGAATCGATTTTTCTCTAAATAAGATATATATTGTGGGAGATTTGAACTTTGAAGAAAATTTACTAATTCTGAAGATTTTTTCGAGGATATTCCAGTGTAACATTCAATTTGTTTTGCATTAAAATTGTATATTTCCTTCAATTCTGGATCGACATGTAATAGCCTCTCTATCGCCTTCCAATGGTCTGCTAACAAGTAATGAAGATGTAATAATCGTTCTCTTTTCATCACAATTCTCCTTACCCATAATTTTTATTATGTTAACAAGAAGTTTGTAAAAAGACACCTTCAAGCAAGAAGGTGTCTTTCAACAGATTAGTAGTTTTTACAAGTCTCAAATAGACCTTTTTCTTTTAAGACAGAGATTAGCGTTTCACCCATAACTGCTGGAGTTTCCGCTACTTTAATACCACAAGCTTCCATCGTTTTAATCTTTTCTGCAGCAGTTCCTTTGCCGCCAGAAATGATTGCACCAGCATGACCCATACGTTTGCCAGCAGGCGCTGTTTGGCCGCCAATGAAGCCTACAACAGGTTTTGTCATATTAGCTTTTACCCATTCAGCTGCCTCTTCTTCCGCTGTACCACCGATTTCACCAATCATAATTACAGCGTGTGTTTCTTCATCTTCATTAAATGCTTTTAACGCGTCAATAAAGTCTGTACCGTTAACAGGGTCTCCGCCGATACCTACAGCCGTAGATTGACCAATACCTTCTTGTGTTAACTGATGTACAGCCTCATACGTTAATGTACCAGAGCGAGATACGATACCTACATGACCTTTTTTATGAATGTATCCTGGCATAATACCAATTTTACATTCATCAGGTGTGATAACACCTGGGCAGTTCGGTCCAAGTAAACGTGTATGTTTACCAGCCATATATCTCTTTACATTTACCATATCTAATACAGGAATTCCTTCAGTAATACATACTACTAAATCAATTTCTGCATCAACTGCTTCCATAATTGCATCAGCCGCAAAAGCGGGTGGAACGTATACAACTGAAGCGTTTGCGCCTGTTGCTTTCACTGCATCTTCTACAGTATCAAATACTGGTACACCTTCAATATCAGTGCCACCTTTACCTGGCGTTACACCACCGACAATTTTCGTACCGTATTCTATCATTTGCTTTGTGTGGAATAACCCTTGAGAACCTGTAATACCTTGAACAATAACTTTTGTATCTTTATTAACTAATACGCTCATTTTTCTCCCCCGCTTTCTATTAGCCCACTAGTGAAACAATTTTTTGTGCACCGTCTGCCATAGATTCTGCTGCAACAATATTTAAGCCAGACTCATTTAAAATTTTCTTACCTAACTCTACGTTTGTACCTTCAAGACGTACAACTAAAGGCAATTCAAGACCTACTTGTTTCGTTGCTTCAATAACACCTTCTGCAATAACATCACACTTCATAATGCCACCAAAAATGTTAACGAAGATACCTTTTACATTTTTGTCAGAAAGGATAATTTTGAATGCTTCTGTAACCTTTTCAGCTGTCGCACCGCCACCAACATCTAAAAAGTTAGCTGGATCTCCATGGTAATGTTTAATGATATCCATAGTAGCCATCGCTAAACCTGCACCATTAACCATACAACCGATATTTCCATCTAAAGGAATGTAGTTTAAGTCATATTTAGAAGCTTCGATTTCTTTTGCATCTTCTTCATCAAGGTCACGAAGTTCTAAAATGTCTTTATGGCGATATAAAGCATTAGAATCAAAGTTTAATTTCGCATCTAATGCCATAACTTTACCATCACCTGTTGTAACAAGTGGGTTAATCTCTGCGATAGAGCAATCTTTTTCGATAAAAGCACGGTATAAGCCCATCATAAACTTCACAGCTTGTCCTACAAGCTCTTTTGGAATATTGATGTTAAATGCAATTCGGCGTGCTTGGAAGCCTTGTAAGCCTACTGCTGGATCAATATATTCTTTAAAGATTTTTTCAGGTGTTTTTTCTGCTACTTCTTCAATTTCTGTTCCGCCTTCTTCAGAAGCCATTAAAACAACTTGAGAAGTTGCACGGTCTAAAACAAGACCTACATAATATTCTTTTTTAATATCGCAACCTTCTTCGATAAGTAAGCGTTTTACTTCCTTACCTTCAGGACCTGTTTGATGTGTCACAAGTGTAGTTCCTAAAATGCTCTCTGCATATGTACGAACTTCATCTAAATTTTTTGCAACTTTTACTCCGCCAGCTTTGCCGCGTCCACCAGCGTGAATTTGTGCTTTCACTACACATACATCCGTTCCTAATTCTTTCGCCGCTTCTACAGCTTCTTCTACTGTAAATGCAACCTTCCCGTTCGGAACGCTAACCCCATAGCTTCTAAGGACTGCCTTACCTTGGTACTCATGGATATTCATGGTCCCATCCTCCCCTGTTTTCCTGTTTTACTCGAAAAGTTTTTTAATGTTTAAAAAACATTACATTGCCATTGTATAAGATGATTGGCACGCTGTCTACAATAAAGTGTCAGAAAACTGAAATCGCTTTATTCTTTTTGGAAAATAGTAATGTTTATATGTCAAAATACAAAATAAGCTGCGTTTTCGCAGCTTATTTTTGAATCATATCTTTAATTGGCGCGAACGATTTTCGATGTTCTTCTAATATGCCATGCGCTTCAATCGCTTCTAAATGTTGTTTTGTGCCATATCCCATATGTTGTTCAAATCCATATGCAGGATACTTTTCTCCAAGCTCTTTCATCATACGATCTCTCGTTACTTTCGCAATAATGGATGCAGCTGAAATAGAAATACTTTTTGCATCACCTTTAATAATAGATGTTTGCGGAATTGGTGTAGGGAGTTTCATCGCATCAATTAATAAATATTGTGGTGTACAAGATAAATTCGCAACAGCATCTAACATCGCTTGTTTCGTCGCTTGATAAATATTTATTTCATCAATAACTTGCGGTGATACAATTCCAACTCCAATTGCAATTGCTTGCGCTTTAATTTCATCATAAAAACGCTCACGTTTCGCTTCACTCAACTTTTTCGAGTCATTTAACCCTGGAATATAAAAATCCTCAGGAAGAACGACAGCTGCCGTCACAACAGGCCCAGCTAACGGTCCACGACCTACTTCATCTATACCTGCGATATATGTGAGACCTTTTTCACGTAACGCATTTTCATACTTAGACATTTCTAGAAATTTTTCTTTTTCCTTTTGCGCTAACTCTTTTTGTTTATACCACTTAGAAATGAGCTTTTGTACCCCTTTACGTTCATCTTTTATTAATATTTGAAAGCGGTCGTCCTCTTCACTCATAATTTCTTGTAGTAGATGTTCCGCCTCTTGAATAGTCACTTTTTGCATTCATGCCACTCCCTTTATATACAAAAAAGAAAAGACGTACAAACGCACGTCTTATACTTCTTCTACTTTTTCTGCATCTTCTGTCTGCTCCGCAAACTCTTCTGGTGTTTCAAACGTCATTTTCCCAAGTTTGCCACCACGAAGCTCACGAAGTATAAGTTCAGATGTTTTATCATAATCAATCATTCCGCCGCCCATTAAACAGCCTCTATTTTTTCCAATCGCATCAAATAACTCCACGATGTCTTCTGGAATGTCATTTAAATTATAGCGCTCTTTTAATCGCTCTGGGTAATGTTTCTCCATAAAACGTAGCGCATAAACAGCTACGTCTTGTAGATTTAAAATAGAATCTTTAATTGCACCAGTCGTAGCTAGACGTAACCCAACTAATTGGTCTTCAAATTTAGGCCATAAAATACCTGGCGTATCTAACAGCTCCATTTCTTTCCCAACCTTAATCCATTGCTGAGCTGTTGTCACACCAGGACGATCCCCTGTTTTAGCAATATTTTTCTTCGCTAACTTATTAATCAACGTAGATTTACCAACATTCGGTATCCCTACAATTAATGCACGAATCGCTCTCGGTCTAATACCTTTTGCAACCATTTTATCGAATTTCTCTTTCACTAACACTTTACAAGCCGCCGCAATTTCCTTCATGCCTTGTCCAGCCTGTGCGTTAATTGAAATTGCCATATGGCCTTTTTCTTTAAAATATGCGATCCATTGCTTTGTTAAACGATCGTCTGCCATATCCGCTTTATTTAAAACAACAAGCCTCGGTTTATGTGTAATAATCTCATCGATCATCGGATTTCGAGAAGATAAAGGTAATCGAGCATCTACAAGCTCAATTACAACATCAATTAACTTTAATTTTTCTGTTACTTGGCGTCTAGCCTTTGCCATATGTCCCGGGAACCATTGAATTACCATGTTGCCACCTTCTTTTTCTTTTATTTCACAATACGAGCATCTTTTAACGGCCAATATAGTATATTTGCCTTTCCAATCACTTGGTCCATTGAAATTGTACCAATCGAACGGCTATCTTTACTAAAACGACGATTATCGCCTAAAACAAATAATTGACCTTCTGGAACAGTTTTCTTCCCTGTCATTTCTTCAAGAGTGAAATCATATGTAAGCGGTCCGTCAGCAATTTGTTTTTTCTGCTTGTCTAAATACGGCTCCTCATAAGCCTTTCCGTTAACATATAGTTTATCATTACGATACTCTATTTCATCGCCTGGTAGGCCGATAATACGCTTAATATAATCTTTATCTTCCGTCGCTCGGAATACAATAATATCAAATCGTTTCGGATCTCCTATGTGATAACCAATTTTATTAACAATCATTCGATCGCGATCATGTAATGTAGACGCCATCGATACTCCATCTACGAGAATTGGCGCAAAGAAAAACTGTCTAATAACACCTGCTAATACAACAGCTATCAAAATTGCCTTGATCCATTCCCAAAGTGAACTCTTTTCTTTCTTCATGCTTTTCCCCTCCACGATTATGTAAGCTGATCGTATTATATCAAAATTTTATATAGATTGGAAAAAGGGAGCTTGTGCATTTACAAGCTCCCATACATGTCTTATCGAATTTCTTTAATACGTGCTTTTTTACCGCGAAGGTTACGTAAGTAGTATAACTTAGCACGACGTACTTTACCACGGCGAAGTACTTCGATTTTCGCGATTCTTGGCGTGTGAACTGGGAATGTACGCTCTACACCTACACCGTAAGAAATCTTACGAACTGTGAATGTTTCACTGATTCCGCCACCACGACGTTTAATTACAACACCTTCGAAAAGCTGAATTCTTTCACGAGTTCCCTCAACTACTTTTACGTGTACACGTAAAGTGTCTCCAGGACGGAATGAAGGAAGGTCAGTTTTTAATTGGCCTTTTGTAATTTCTGCGATTAATTGTTGCATATTAAATTCTCTCCTTTAAACAGATGCTCTTATAAAGTCTAAATAAATTACAGCGGAACATCGTTAATACGGCTACTGATTTCAGCAGCACAAGTGTTATAATAGCATATTGCTAAGGCTGTTGCAATAGAAAATATATCAAGCACTTATTTGCCTTCTTTAATCTGTTCTAGCCACTTCTTTTCTTGCTTAGACAATTCTCGTTCTTCTAGTAAATCCGGTCTACGCGTGTACGTACGACGCAACGATTCTTTATGTCGCCATTCATCAATATTTTTATGATTTCCCGACATTAATACATCTGGCACTTTCATACCACGAAAATCAGCTGGACGTGTATAATGAGGATGCTCTAATAAACCTGTACTAAACGAATCCTCGACTTGTGAAGCATGATTTCCTAGTACTCCTGGAAGGAGACGTACGACACTATCAGTTATAACCATAGAGGCTAACTCTCCACCCGTTAATACATAGTCACCGATAGAAATCTCATCTGTTACGAGATGTTCACGAATTCGTTCGTCATATCCTTCATAATGCCCACATACAAAGATTACATGTTCTTCCTCTGCAAGCTCTTCCGCTTTCTTCTGAGTAAACCTTTCACCTTGCGGACACATTAAGACAACTCGCGGCTTCCGCTCCGTTTCTTTCGTTAAATCTTCTACAGCATCAAAAATAGGCTGAGGAGTTAACACCATCCCAGCGCCGCCACCATACGGATAATCATCCACACTATTATGCTTACTCGTTGTATAATCGCGGAAATTGACAACACGGAGCTCTACCGCTTCTTTTTCTTGTGCTTTCTTTAAAATTGAAGATCCAAACACACCTGTAAACATATCTGGAAACAAAGTTAAAATGTCAATTTTCATTATAGTAGCCCTTCCATTACATGAATGGTTACTAATTTATTCTCAATGTTAACTTGAAGTACAACATCATCAATATAAGGAATTAACAGATCTTGACCTTTTGGACGTTTAATTACCCAAACATCATTTGCACCAGGAGATAAAACTTCTTTTATTGTCCCTAACGCTTCTCCTTCTTCCGTTACAACGTTGCAACCAATAATTTCATGATAGTAGTATTCGCCTTCAGCTAGTTCGCCTAATTGATCTTCAGGTACTTTTAAAAGAGAACCTTTAAACTGTTCTACTTCATTTACATTCCCATATCCTTCAAATGTCAATAAATCAAATGTTTTATGTTGACGATGAGAAGTAATCTTTACTGGGAAAGGCTCTCCACCTTTTTCATTCGATATGTATAACGTATTCCCTACCTTATATCGCTCTTCTGGAAAATCAGTACGAGAAACCACACGAATTTCTCCTTTTACGCCATGAGTATTTACAATTTTCCCTACGTTAAACCATTTTGTCATAAACAGTATGTCACCCCTGGTTTCTATATAAATTAAGCATCCCCATTTCACATATGGAACATGCAATTTCTCTTTAAATGTTAAAAAAGGGAGAGGAAATAACTCCTCGCCCTTTTTACGTTTATTGAATTTCCAGTGTTACTTTTTCACTATTGTGATGTCCCACTGAATACAAGAGCATTCGAATTGCTTTCGCAACTTTCCCTTGTTTTCCAATGACTTTTCCAACATCCTCAGGATGTACAGTTAATCGATACTTTATCTCTCCGTTGTAAAGTTCCTGTGTAACTTTTACATCTTCAGGATAATCGACAAGAGGCTTGACAATCGTCTCGACTAACTTCTTCATAGTCATTGCCTCAATTACTTACCTTGTTTAGATAAGTGGAATTTCTCCATGATACCTTGGTTAGAGAATAAGTTACGAACTGTATCAGATGGTTTAGCACCATTTCCTAACCATTTTAATGCTGCTTCTTCGTTGATCTTAACTTCAGCTGGTTGAGCAACCGGATTGTAAGTACCGATTTCCTCAATGAAACGTCCGTCACGAGGAGAACGAGAATCTGCAACAACTACACGATAGAAAGGAGTTTTTTTAGCTCCCATACGTTTTAAACGAATTTTAACTGCCATTTATAAAGCACCTCCGAATTTATTTCACACAGATAATTATATTAGCAAAAAGACTATTGCTTTGTAAAGTATTTTTTCTTAACAGAGCCATCTTTTTTCCTTACATGAATGGAAACTTCAATCCACCTAGTCCTTTTTTCTTACCTTTTTGCATTCCAGTCATCGTTTTCATCATCTTTTTCATATCATCAAATTGCTTGATTAAACGATTGATTTCTTGTACCGTTGTACCGCTACCTTTGGCAATGCGTTTTTTGCGACTAGCATTGATTATTTCCGGTTGTTCTCGCTCTAATTTAGTCATAGAACGAATAATTGCCTCAATATGCCCAATTTGTTTTTCATCAACTTGTGCATTTTTCAGCCCTTTAATTTTATTTGCACCAGGAAGCATTCCTAACAATTCATCAAGCGGGCCAAGTTGACGCACTTGTCCAAGTTGTTCTAGGAAATCGTCAAGTGTAAACGAAAGCGTACGCATTTTTTGCTCAAGTTCTTTTGCTTTCTCTTCATCAACTGTAGCTTGCGCTTTTTCAATTAATGTTAAGACGTCTCCCATCCCTAAAATACGGGATGCCATACGTTCTGGATGGAACGCTTCAAGTGCATCTAGTTTTTCACCCATACCAGCAAATTTAATTGGCGTATTTGTAACAGCTTTAATAGACAATGCCGCACCACCGCGCGTATCACCATCCAGCTTCGTTAATACAACCCCTGTTAAACCTAACTGTTCATGGAAACTTTGTGCAACATTAACCGCATCTTGTCCTGTCATCGCATCGACAACAAGGAAAATTTCATCCGGTTTCGCAACTTCTTTCACTTTCGCTAATTCATCCATTAGTTCTTCATCAATATGCAGGCGACCTGCTGTATCAATTAAAACATAATCATGATGATCTTCTTTCGCTTTTGCAATCGCTTGTTTCGCAATTTCAACAGGACTTACTTGATCTCCTAAAGAGAATACAGGCATGTCCAATTGCTTCCCTAATGTTTCAAGCTGTTTAATCGCTGCAGGACGGTAAATATCCGCCGCAACAAGCATTGGTTTACGATTATGCTTTTTACGAAGCAAATTCGCAAGCTTACCTGTCGTCGTTGTTTTACCTGCACCTTGCAGACCAACCATCATAATAACAGTCGGTGGCTTATTAGCAACAGCAATTTTGCTTTGCTCTCCGCCCATAAGTTCTGTAAGTTCTTCCTGTACAACTTTAATTACTTGTTGTCCAGGTGTCAAACTTTTCATTACATCTTGTCCGACAGCACGTTCAGATACACGCTTTACAAAATCTTTTACTACTTTAAAGTTAACGTCCGCTTCTAAAAGAGCTAGACGAACTTCTCTCATCATTTCTTTCACATCGGCTTCAGAAACTTTTCCTTTGCCGCGGATTTTTTGCATCGTCTGTTGAAGTCGGTCGGCTAATCCTTCAAATGCCATATTGCCGCCCTCCTAATCTAATTTTTCGATAGCTTCAACAACTTGTTTCATTTCTTCATTCACATGCTCTTCTTCGCTGATTAGCTGTTTTAGCTTTGCAACAAGTCGCTGTCGCTCTTGAAACTTTTGAAGTAATACTAATTTTTCTTCATATTCTTCAAGCATCGCTTCAGTCCGTTTAATGTTATCATACACGGCTTGGCGACTTACATCAAATTCTTCCGCAATTTCACCAAGAGATAAATCATCTAGATAATAAAGCGACATATAACTTCTTTGTTTTTGCGTTAACAACGATTGATAAAAATCAAATAAATAGTTCATTCTCGTTGTTTTTTCGAGCATGTTGGATCATCCTTTGTTAAGTGATTTCCCTTTACATGAATTAGTTTACATGGAGTACAAAAGAGTGTCAAGTTTTTTTCTTAACATCTCATATTTTTATAGAAAAAGAAGCGGAAAATACCGCTTCTTTCACTTATACTTCTTCTGTTTCTACTAAGTTCGCAAATAAACCATATACATATTGTTCTGGATCGAACTGTTGCAGATCATCCATTTGCTCTCCTAATCCAACGAATTTCACCGGTACATCCATTTCGTTACGAATTGCTAATACAATACCACCTTTAGCAGTTCCATCTAACTTCGTTAAAACAATACCAGTCACATTCGTTGCTTCACGGAATGTTTTCGCTTGACTTAAACCGTTTTGTCCTGTTGTTGCATCAATAACAAGCAATACTTCATGAGGAGCTCCTGGTACTTCACGCTCAATTACACGCTTTACCTTCTCTAACTCTTTCATTAAGTTTACTTTATTTTGTAAACGTCCTGCTGTATCACATAGTAATACATCTACTTTACGTGCTTTTGCAGCTTGTACAGCGTCATACATAACCGCTGCTGGATCAGACCCTGATCCTTGTTTAATCACTTCTACCCCAACGCGATCGCCCCATACTTCCAATTGTTCAATCGCTCCAGCACGAAATGTATCTCCTGCTGCTAATAAGACAGACTTACCTTCTGATTTAAACTTATGAGCCATCTTACCAATTGTTGTCGTTTTACCTACACCATTCACACCAACAAATAAAACAACTGTCAAGCCATCCTTTTGCACATTAATTTCATTAGTAAAATCGCTGTCACCTTTATAAATTTCTATTAATTTTTCCGAAATAACAGCTTGTACTTCTTTTGGATCTTGAATATTACGGCGTTGCACTTCTTCTTTCAGCTGGTCGATTAATTCCATCACTGTCGAAACGCCAACATCTGCACCGATTAAAATTTCTTCTAATTCTTCGAAGAAATCTTCATCTACTTTACGGTAACGAAAGACTAAATCATTTACTTTATCTGCAAACGAATTTCTCGTTTTTTCTAATCCTTGTTTAAACTTCTCTGTTACCGTATCTGTTTGTTTTGAAATTTTTTCTTTTAGTTTTTTAAAAAAGCTCATACTGTCCCATCCTTTCTATTTGCTTGCAACTAGTTCTTCTCCATCATCTAAACGAACCGAAACAAGTTTAGATACCCCTGACTCTTGCATTGTTACACCGTACAATACGTCAGACTCTTCCATTGTACCTTTTCTATGTGTAATTACAATAAACTGTGTCTCATCACTAAATTTCTTTAAATACTGAGCAAAACGGGCAACGTTTGCCTCATCAAGAGCAGCCTCTACCTCATCTAATACACAGAATGGGACTGGGCGCACTTTTAAAATACCAAATAGCAGCGCAATTGCCGTTAAAGCACGCTCTCCACCTGAAAGTAAACCTAAGTTTTGCAGTTTCTTTCCTGGCGGTTGCGCTACGATATCAATACCCGTATTTAATAAGTCCTCTGGATTCGTCATAACTAAATCCGCTCTACCGCCTCCAAATAATTCAGAGAACACCGATTGAAACTCCATTCGAATTCCTTCAAACGTAGTAGAAAAGCGTTTTTTCATTTCTTCATCCATTTCAGTAATAAGTTGGTGCAATGTCGTTTTTGCTTCTTCTAGATCATCTTTTTGCTCTAGTAAGAATGTATGACGCTCTGCCACACGCTCATACTCATCAATTGCTCCTAAGTTTACTGTACCTAGCTCTTCGATGGAGAGTTTAATTAGTTTCACCTTTTTACGTGCATCCTCAGCAGGCATCACCATTGTATACTTCAGTTTTGCCGCTTCAAATGAAATCGTATATGTTTCACGTAAATGTTGTAATCTATTTTCTAACTCTACATCAAGTCGGTTTATTTTTACCTCTTGATCTTTCAACATCTCAAGAATGTATTTATGTTTACCTGTTGTTTCTTTCAGGTTACGCTCTAACTGTTCTACTCTCTCTTGTAACGATACACGTTGTTCACGACGAGAGCGAATTAACTCTGAAGTTTGATTACGATCATATGCTTTCTTCTCAATCATATTCGTAATTTGTTCTTCACCACTTGAATTCGATGTCATTTCTTGTTTTAAGAATGCTAAATCCTCTTTCGTTTTGACAAGCGTTGCATCGGTTTCTTCTTTTTCCTTCGTCAATCGTTCTACTTTTTCTTTTTGATTAGATAAGCGTTGTTGCTTTTCAGCTGCTAACACTTTTAACTCAGTCATTTCTTTTTGAACTTTTTCTTTCGAAGAATGTTGCTCACTTTTTTGTTTTGTTAAAGCTGTGATTTTGCTATCTAATTCCGTAATCTCTGCCTGAAGAGTCGCCAAAATCTTTTCTAACTCTTCTTTACGGCCTTGCATTTTCACTTGGTCTTGCAAGAACCCTTCAATCTCTAAATCGTAAATAGATAAACGATCATTAATACGATGTTCTTCTAATTCTAAGCGACTAATTTCTTCTCTTAATTTCTGTTCATCTACACGCTCTGCTTCTACACTTTGCCTTAGTTCGCGTATTTGCACTTCTTTTTCTTGAATCTCTTGTTTTACTGCTTTAACAAAGTTTTCTAACTTCGTTGTTTTCTCTTCCATATCAGTTAACTTACTCGTCCACTCTTCTAGTTCACGTTGACGTCCTAATAAAGATGATTTCGCCTGTTTTACCGCTCCACCCGTCATAGAACCGCCAGGGTTTACTACATCACCTTCGATTGTTACAATGCGATAACGGTATTGCAATTGTTTCGCCAACTCATTCGCGCCGCGTAAATCTTTTGCAACAATAACAGTACCTAATAAATTTGAAACTACATTTTCATATTTATTGTTATATTGCACGAGTTCTGCTGCCACACCTACAAACGATGGGTGCTGATTTACAATACGTAATTGCTCAAATGATAACGATCTACCTTTAATAACAGCTTGCGGTAAAAACGTTGCTCGTCCATGTTTATTTTGTTTTAAAAACGCAATTGCATTACGAGCATGTTCTTCTTTTTGTACAACTATATGCTGCATCGCTGCACCTAGAGCAATTTCCATTGCAATTTCATATTCTTTCGGTACCGTTAGCAGTTCTGCAACAGCACCCTCAATACCTTGCAACCTATTTTCTCTAGCTTTTAATACTTCACGTACCCCTTGATAGAAACCAGAGTAGTCCTCTTGCATCTCTTCTAGCATTTCTTTTCGAGAACGTGCCTGTTGTACAAATTGATATGCTTGATACAGTTTTGTTTCGTTTTCACTATACTGCGCCTTGCATTTCCCAAGTGCCGCTTCTGTCTTTTGTATATTCGAAAGGATTCCAGCTACTTTTTCTTTTACTTGTTCATAACTTTCCACAAGTTTTGTCTTTTTCGCTGTAATTTCCATACGCATTTCTACATATTTCGCATTTTCTTCATCAAGGCGTTCATTTTTTGAGTTTTGTTGTTTAGATTGTTCTTCAATCATAGATAACTCATTACGATGACTAGCTTGTTGATTTAAAAGTTCAATATAGTCACCTTTTAAATTCTCAATTTGCTCTTCTAAATTGTCAGCAAACGTTGCAAGTAATTGCTCATTGTCATGCAATTTCGTCTCCAACTCTTTTACATGATTTACAAATTGCATCAATACTTCTGTACTCGATTCAATCTCACCATCATAACTTGTAGCTTTCTCTGTTAATTCAACAATTAACTGTTCGAGTTGTGCACAATGCGTCGTTGCATTTTGCTTTCTCTCTTTTAATAGCTCACGCTGTCCTTCTAACTTTTCTAGCTCTTTACTAGAAAGTAAAAGTACTTCTTGCAGGGAATCTACAGACTCATCTACTGCTTGTAATTGGCCTCGTAATTCTTCTAGCTCTTCTTCACCTTTTTGTAAATGCGTTGACATTTTCGCTTCTTCGTTTTTATTATGCCCAAACTGATTTCGAAGCGCTTCCCATTTCTCATGTAATTCTTCAATTTCATGTACAATAAGCGCCGCTTCTACTTTCTCTAATTCTTCTTTTTTCTCGAGATAATCCTTTGCAATAGAAGCTTGTCTTTCTAAAGGTTCTACTTGACTACTTAATTCGTGAATTATATCTTGTACACGATTTAAGTTTTCTTGTGTGTCTGCTAATTTACCTTCAGCTTTCTTTTTACGAAGTTTGTATTTCAACACTCCCGCCGCTTCTTCAAATACACCACGACGTTCTTCTGATTTACTACTTAAAATTTCTTCAACTTTCCCCTGGCTAATAATCGAAAAAGCTTCTCTTCCCATACCAGAGTCCATAAATAAATCGATAATATCTTTCAACCTGCATGATTGTTTATTAATATAAAAATCACTATCACCAGAACGAGATACACGACGCGTTACACACACCTCATTATATTCAATCGGTAAACGTTGATCTTCATTATTTAAAGTTAATGTTACTTCAGCAACATTAACCGCTCTTCTCATATCACTACCTGCAAAAATAATATCTTCCATCTTTGCACCACGTAATGATTTTGCCGATTGTTCACCAAGTACCCAACGAATGGCATCAGTAATATTACTTTTCCCGCTTCCATTAGGTCCTACTACAGACGTTACACCTGGGACAAAATCGACAGATACACGCTCAGCAAAAGACTTAAATCCTGCTATTTCTAATCTTTTTAAAAACACGAAAGGCCTTCCTCCTATTCTCCGTTGCTATAAATGTTGTTTATACAAAAACAAACGATTATACGGATTTCATTTCCTTACATTTATAAACGAAAAGAAAGTTTCATTCTATGCACAAGGAATCCCCCTCATTCAAAGGGGGATTCCTTATAGTTGTTCTTTTAACTTTTTCAACGCTTCTGCAGCAGCTTGTTGCTCTGCTTCTTTTTTCGACTTGCCACTACCAAGACCTAAGGCCACGTTATTTAACGTAACACGTGACACAAATTCTCGATTGTGAGCCGGTCCTTTTTCTTGCAAAATTTGATACTCAATATTGCCACTACCATCACGCTGAATCAACTCTTGTAATTGACTCTTATAATCCATCACATGAGAAAAAGCACCTTCATTAATTTTAGGGTATACAATTTCTTTTAAGAAGCCCCATACTGTTTCTAGCCCTTGATCAAGATAAAGGGCACCAATAAACGCTTCAAAGACATCCGCTAATAAAGCTGGTCGTTCACGTCCGCCTGTCATTTCCTCACCTTTTCCTAATAAAACTAGGCTACCAAATGACAACTCGTTTGCAAAACGAACAAGAGATGGTTCACATACAATAGCTGCACGTAGTTTTGTTAACTCTCCTTCGCTCATTGTCGGATATTTTTGAAACAGATACTGCGATACAGTAAGTTCCAATACTGCATCTCCAAGGAATTCGAGACGCTCATTATCTTCATGCGGTTTTTTTCGATGCTCATTCACATACGATGAATGCGTAAATGCTTGAATCAATAATTTTTCATCTGTAAACGTAATACCTATTTTTTCTTGAAATACTTTAAACGCTTCACGATATTTTGTTTCGTATTTTTTTTCTCTATATTTACGGTACGGCATAGGTCCCTCCAGATATAAGCCGAGAAGCCCCGCTAAAAAACGGGACTTCATTCAAGCATTATAGATGACTCTCTATGTAAGTCACAGCATCGCCAACAGTAGCAATCTTTTCAGCATCTTCATCAGAAATTTCCATTTCGAATTCGTCTTCTAATTGCATTACAAGTTCTACTACATCTAGGGAGTCTGCTCCTAAATCTTCCTTGAAGCTTGCAGCTGGTACTACTTCTGTTTCTTCTACTCCTAAACGATCAACGATAATTTTTGTTACACGCTCTAAAACATCTGCCATTCCATTCACCTCCCCTCAAATATTATATTAAATATTGTCCAAAAAAACTAGCTGAAATCGATTCTTTTATTACATTACCATACCGCCATCAACATTTAACGTTTGACCTGTAATATATTTGCTTTGATCAGAAGCAAAAAACGTTACAGCATTTGCGATATCTTGCGCTTCACCAAACTGAGCCGCAGGAATTAATTTTAACATTTCAGCTTTTATATTTTCATCTAATACGTCTGTCATATCTGTCGCAATAAATCCGGGAGCAATTGCATTTACAGTAATATTGCGGCTTGCTAGCTCTTTTGCTGATGTTTTTGTTAATCCGATTACACCCGCTTTAGCAGCAACATAGTTTGCTTGTCCTGGGTTTCCCGTTACTCCGACAACAGAAGCGATATTTACAATACGTCCATGACGTTGACGCATCATATATCGAGATACTGCCTTTGTACATAAGAATACACCTTTTAGGTTTGTATTAATAACTGTATCCCATTCTTCTTCTTTCATACGCATTAATAAATTATCTTTTGTTACACCTGCATTATTTACAAGAATATCAACTTGTCCAAATACATCTACAGTTTGTTTCACCATATTTGTAACGTCTTCAGCATTTGCAACATCTGCTCTTACTGCAATTGCATCCGAACCTAATTTCTTTATTTCATCAACTACTTCATTTGCCTTTTGCTCGTTACCAGCATAATTTACTACAACATTTGCCCCTTGTTTTGCTAAATCAATCGCAATTGCACGACCAATTCCACGTGAAGCACCCGTTACTAATGCTACTTTCCCTTTTAACATCAACTTTCTCCTCTCAAATTCGAAATGGTATCTTGTAATGTCTCTTCATCGTATATCGCGTATGCTTTCACTGATGAATCAATTGACTTCATAAGTCCAGCAAGTACTTTCCCAGGTCCAATCTCAATAAATGTATCTACCCCTTGACTCACCATATATTCAATGGATGGATACCATAAGACAGGCGAATAGAGCTGCTCGATTAACTTTTCTTGAATATGTGCACCACTTGTAATAACGTCTGCTGTTACATTTGCGATTACCGGAATATTCGTATCTTGAATTGTAATTTCATTTAAGACACTTTGGAATTTCTCCGCCGCTGGCTTCATAAGCGCAGAGTGAAACGGTCCACTTACTTTAAGCGGAATTGCTCTCTTTGCACCATTTTCTTTCGCTCTTTGAGAAGCAATCTCGACTCCTTGCTTTGTTCCAGAAATCACAATTTGCTTCGTACTATTCATATTAGCAATTTGTACTGCATATCCTTCACTTGTTACTTCTTCTGTAACTTGTTTCAGCATATGTGGATCAGCACCTAAAATAGCCGCCATTGCACCTTCTCCGCCAGGAACAGCTTCTTCCATATATTCCCCACGTTTCCTTACAGCATATACTGCATCCTCAAAAGTTAATGCACCCGCTGCTACAAGAGCGCTATACTCACCTAAACTATGCCCTGCGACAAAGTCTGGTGTAATATCATACTCTTTTAAAGCTGTCAAAATAGCAAAACTCGTCGTTAATAAAGCAGGTTGCGCATTTGTTGTTAACGTAAGCTTTTCCTGCGGCCCTTCAAAAATCACTTCTGAAAGTGAGTCTTGCAACACCTCATCTGCTTTTGCAAATACATTTGCAACCTCTTTATTATTCTCTGCTAACTGTTTACCCATTCCAACTGCCTGTGAACCTTGGCCCGGAAAAAGAAATGCTAGTTTTCCCATTTCAAATCCTCCTCTTATTGGAGTGGCTCTTTCTCCATTACGCTTGAAATAGTAGGAATAACTTCTTTCGCTACCATTTCTCTCGTTTGACGAATCGCACTAAATATCGATTGGTCATTGGAAGAACCGTGAGCCTTAATGACAGGAGCCTTCAATCCAAATAATGCCGCTCCTCCATACTCCGAATAATCCATTTTATCTTTTAATACCATAAGTTTTGGCTTTAATACCGCTGCTGCTAATTTGCTCGTAAACGAACTCATTAACTGCTCTTTTAACATAGAGAATAATGCAAGTGCTGTTCCTTCTAATGATTTCAGTGCTACATTCCCTGTAAAACCATCACATACAACAACATCTGCTACACCTTGCAATAAATCTCTTGATTCAACGTTCCCAACGAAATTAATTGGGGCATCTTTAAGCATTGCAAAGACTTGTTTTGAAAGCTCGTTACCTTTACCATCTTCTGTTCCAACGTTTAAAAGTCCAACGCGAGGATTTTTAATTCCTCTTACTTTCTCAGCATATACAGATCCCATTACTGCATATTGATATAAATGAATCGGTTTTGCATCAACGTTCGCTCCAACATCTAACATAACAAAACCTTCTCCATCAACAGTTGGCATTGTAGGGGATAAAGCTGGTCGCTCAATTCCTTCCATACGACCTACAACAAACAATCCAGCCGCCATTAAAGCTCCTGTACTACCAGCTGATATACAAGCATCCGCTACACCGTCTTTCACTTGCTGCGCCGCAAGTACCATTGAAGCTTGTTTTTTTCGACGAACCGCTCTTACTGGTTCATCTGTCGATTCAATTTTTTCGTCTGTATGAAGTATAGTAATTCGTTCTTCACTCGTTAAGTATTGACGAATTTCCTCTTCTTTCCCCACTAACGTAATATGTAAATCAGAATATTCCTTAATAGCTTTCATTGCTCCTAGTACGACAGCCTTTGGAGCATGATCGCCGCCCATTGCATCTATTGCGATTTTCATAAGTTGTTACCTTCCTCACTATAATTACTAGATCGATACATTTCAAAAGTGCCTGTAAAAACAAGTTCTTCTCCAACAAAGCTACGCACTTTGACAACCGTCCGCCCTTTATCATTCTCTACATCTTCCACGCGCGCTTTTGCAACAACACGCTCTCCTAATTTTACAGGACGAATGTATCGAATGGTAGACTTTGCAGTTAAAGCTAATTCTTCATCAATAACTGCAACAGCTAGTGAGTTTGCTTGTGCAAACAAATGATGCCCACGGGCAATTTGATTTCTTTTAAATACGTGTTCTACCTTCACTTCCAAAATAGAAATCGCATGTCTATCTAATTCTATATCAATAATTTCTCCGACAACCTCTTCTAACGGTAAAGATTTCACATCTTCTTCATGTTGCTTTGTAGCTACATGTTTAATTCTTTCTCTTAATTCAGGAATAGATAATTCCATACGATCAAGGCGTACGGTTTGTATACTCACTTGAAATTTTTCTGCTAAATCTTCATCCGTAATAAAAGGATTCGTTTCTATCGTTTGTTGTAATAATTCTTGTCTTTCTTTTTTACTTCTTCTTTTTTTCATACCGCACCATCCATTTTTATGACTAGGTACTAACAGTAGTATATAATCATTAAAAGTAGAATGCAACAAAAACTTTTGTTGCCTCCCTTTAATCGAGCTTCTCTCCCTGGAACACACCTGTCCCGTCAAGATACGTACGCAACGACGCATATTGATCATTATGCCAAAACGCTTCTGAATCTACTAGTAACGCCGCATCTTGTCTAGCTGTTTCTAGCGCCCGATAATCATGTACCATATCAGCAACCTTGAATTCTGGTAAACCACTTTGCTTACTCCCAAAGAAATCTCCAGGACCTCGTAATTCTAAATCCTTTTCTGACAATACAAATCCATCATTTGTTTCAGTCATTATGCGCATTCTTTCTTTTCCTGTTTCTGATTTAGGGTCTGCTATTAATAAACAATACGATTGTTCACTACCACGCCCAACACGTCCTCTTAGCTGATGAAGCTGTGATAAACCGAAACGCTCTGCATCATAAATAACCATTACAGTCGCATTCGGTACGTTCACACCCACCTCAACAACTGTTGTCGACACAAGAATTTGCACTTTATTTTCACTAAATTGCCCCATTATCTCTTCTTTTTCTTGAGATGATAATCTTCCATGCATTAATCCGACTTGGCATTTCCCCTGATAATGATGAGTCAGCATACTATGTAAGTCGATTGCATTTTGTACATCAAGTTTCTCAGATTCTTCAATTAGAGGACAAATAACATATGCTTGTCTTCCTTTTTTTATCTCTTTCTCTACAAAACCGAGAACACGATCTAACATGTCATGTTTTGCCCAGTATGTTTCAATTACCTTTCTACCAGCTGGCATCTCATCGATTATAGAAACATCCATCTCTCCAAATGCAGTAATTGCTAACGTACGTGGAATCGGGGTCGCTGTCATAAATAATACGTCTGGACTTTCACCTTTCTCACGTAAAACTCGTCGCTGCGCTACACCAAATCGATGTTGTTCATCAGTAATCACGAGACCTAACCTATGAAAGATAACTTCATCTTGAATTAAAGCATGTGTTCCAACAAGGATATCTATTTCTCCTTGTTCTAATTTTGCCAAAATCTCTCGGCGTCTCACACCTTTAACTGAACTTGTTAACAATTCAACCTTCATACCAAAGTGCGAGAACGTCTCTGCGAGCGATTGATAATGTTGTTCTGCTAAAATTTCTGTTGGAACCATTAAAGCACCTTGATAATGCGCTAATTTCGCTGCATAAAGACCAATTGCAGCGACCACCGTTTTACCAGAACCTACATCACCTTGCAACAGACGATTCATTCGATAAGGAGATGTCATATCTTTCATAATTTCATCTACAACTCGGCTTTGCGCACCAGTTAATGGAAACGGAAGTGCATCGATAAACTCTTGCAATTCTTCTGAAGGAATTTCTTTTTTCGTCCCTTTCGAATTTTCCCTCTCCATTTTTCGTAACGTTTGCATTTTCAACTGAAATAAGAAAAACTCTTCATATACAAACCGGCGACGCGCTTGCTTCAAGTCTTCCTGCCCCGATGGAAAATGCAAAGCCCGAAGCGCTTCATAACGTGGCAGTAATTTATACCGACTTAGCAATCCATCTGGTAACACTTCAACTATAGAGTCTCCATACTCCTTTAACGCTTGTGCAATAAAACGGCGCATCTGTTTTACTGTAAGTTTCCCTTTCACTGAGTACACAGGCTCCACTTCTTGTTGACGTACAACCGGTCCAAAATGAAGTTCTGATACTGCAATCGTTTGACGATGCTGGTCCCATTTTCCAGTAATCGTTACCGTTTCATCTAAATTTAACTTCTGCTTATAGTACGGCCTATTAAAACATACAGCTGTAATTAAATAACGACCTACGAGGACACGAACCGTAAGACGCGACTTCTTCTTCCCGTAATATTGCAGTAAAGGAGCACTATGAACTTTTCCCTCAACTGTTACACGTTCATCATGCTTTACTTCTGCAAGATCTTTCATCGCATAGTCTTCATAACGGTACGGAAAATGTTCTAATAGATGAGAAACTGTATAAATTCCCATCTCGTGTAGTAATTCAGATGTTTCTCCTCCGATTCCCTTTACATCCGTAACAGGAACTTGTACAACTTCATTCAAGATTCTCACGCTCCGTCACATTATTTTTTGATTCATTATCCATTAACATGATTGACATCTGTAATCGCTCTCTTTCACCCTATATATTCTATCATAGGCATTCTAAGAGAAACTACTCAAATCCCTCATAAACAACACGAAAGAAAAGAGCCTCACTATTAGCAGCAAGGCTCTTTTTTATCTTCAATATGCTAGCCTTTTGAATAAAAACTAGTAATAAACTTCATATTACTACTTATTATCCATTAGCAAGTAAGTAATCCATTTATTTTCAAAACGAATTTTTTTCTTATTCTACAGAGAAGATGAAAGAATACACCGGTTGGTTTCCAGCATGTACTTCTACTTCTGCATCTTCAAAATTCTCTTCTACAAACTCAACTAATTCAGCTACTTCTTCATCAGTTGCATCTTCACCTTGTAGAATCGTTACGATTTCAGAATCTTCATCAATTAGTGCTTCTAGTAATTGCTTCGCAGCTCCTACTTTTTCAGCATTTGTTGATACGATTTTTCCATCTGCGATACACATGAAATCATCTTTTTGAATTGCCACACCATCAATTTCCGTATCACGTACAGCATACGTAATTTGACCTGTTTTCACATGAGATAAAGCTTCTTTCATGTTTTCTTCATTTTCCTCTAGCGTTCCAACTGGATTAAATGCTAACATTGCAGCCATACCTTGAGGAACTGTTTTTGAACGAACTACAATCACTTCTTGATCCACAACTGACGCTGCTTGTTCTGCTGCCATTACGATATTCCCGTTGTTCGGTAAAATAATGATTTTTTCAGCGTTTGCTTCTTCAATCGCCTTCACGATATCCTCAGTACTTGGATTCATCGTTTGGCCACCTTCGATAACTTTCGTCGCGCCAATGCTTTCAAATAAAGTTTTAATACCAGATCCCATAGCTACAGTTACGATACCATATGGTTGTTTCTCTTTGGGCTGGCTAGTTGGCTCAGGCATCATAGCAGGCTCATCTAATAAAGCAGTATGCTGTTCACGCATATTCTCTACTTTAATCTTGATTAAACTACCGTAACGTTGTCCGTAGTTCATAGCGTCTCCAGGATGCTCTGCATGGATATGAACTTTTACAATTTCATCATCAGATACAACTAGTAGTGAATCACCATACACACTAATATCTTCACGGAATTTTTGTTCAGAGAAATTATGTTCTTTCACTTTATCAGCTTCTAATTTCACCATGAACTCCGTACAATATCCATACTTAATATCTTCTGTACTCAATTGGCTTTGTACACTACGGTGATGTTCTGCGCGTACCATTTCATTCATAGATGGTTGGGCAGGTGCATCAGAAGAAATCGTTTCTCCTTTTAAGTCAGCTAAAAACCCTTCGTAAACTACTACAAGACCTTTACCACCGCTATCTACAACGCCAACTTGTTTTAATACAGGTAATAAATCTGGCGTACGATTTAACGATGCATTTGCTTCTTTCACAACGTCTTCCATAAACAAAACAAAGTCGCGCTGTTTTTTCGCAACTGTTACTGCATATTTACCCGTTTCTCTTGCAACCGTTAAAATCGTTCCTTCAATCGGTTTCATAACCGCTTTGTAAGCCGCCTCTACTCCAGCTTCTAAAGCTGCAGCAAAATCAACTGTTGTTAATTCTTCTTTTTGTTCAATGGATTTCGAGAAACCACGGAACAACTGAGATAAAATAACTCCAGAGTTACCACGAGCTCCCATTAATAATCCTTTGGCTAAACTTACGCCGACTTTACCAGCATGTTGTGAAGGATTTGCTTTCACTTCACGTGCGCCTGAAGTCATAGATAAGTTCATGTTTGTACCGGTATCGCCATCTGGAACTGGAAATACGTTTAATGCATCAACAAGCTGAACATTATTTGTTAAATTATTCGCTCCTTGAATGATCATTTGTGATAAACGTTTTCCATCAATTTTTTGAATTGACACAGATTTTCCTCCTTAATGCACATTACAAGTTTATTACTTTAACTCCTTGTACGTAGATGTTTACAGAATCTACTGCTAGTCCTACAGTTTGATCTAATGTATATTTCACTTTCGTCTGCACGTTATGTGCTACTTCTGAAATTTTCGTACCATAGCTCACAATAATATACATATCAATATGTACTTCATCTTCATCTTTACGAACAATAACACCTCTAGTGAAATTTTCTTTTCGTAAAATGTCTGTTAATCCATCTTTTAACTGATTTTTTGATGCCATACCTACGATACCGTAGCAATCTACCGCGGCACCTCCAGCAATTGTTGCAATTACATCTGTACTAATATCAATTTGACCGTACTTCGTTTTAATTTCAATTGACATCTCGTTTTCCCCCTTCATAAATGGTGAAAGTGAGTTAGACTACTTTAGTTACTATCATATAATCTTTTTAAAGAAAATTCCATCGTTCTTTCTTTTTCACTCTCATATTTTATGTTGAAAACTACACTTTTTTATGATGAGCAAAATAGTCCATTGTTATTATACAACATGTATCACTATAATATGTCAAGCAATTTTTCTTGATTTCAACTTTTCTTCATTGACATATAGTGTCAAGTAATTTTTCTTGATTTCTTTTTTCTACAGTGTTGCATTCTCTTTTTAGTTGTGTTAAATTATAGTAGTGTTTTTAGCATCGCATAAAAGACTAACATTGAAAAATTACGTATGGTAAGGTATCAAGGGAGGGAAATATAAATGGCTCGTGTTTGTGCTATTACTGGAAGAAAAGCTCGTTCTGGTAACTCTCGTTCTCACGCAATGAACGCTACAAAACGTAAGTGGGGCGCTAACCTTCAAAAAGTTCGCGTACGCATCGACGGAAAAGTTCAACGTGTTTACGTTTCTGCTAGAGCATTAAAATCTGGCAAAATCGAACGTGTTTAATAATAAAAAAAAGAGCCGCTAGGCTCTTTTTTTACTATACCAATGGAAAAAGCACCGGTAATAGGTGCTTTTTTTAATCTTTTTTGAAGGTATTTAACATGGCACGAACAATTCCACCAAGAAATTTAGGTAACTTAATTGTATAAAATCTCATGGTTTCCCTCCTAATCCCCATTACTCCACTTGGTCACTATATGATGTAAGGAGCAAAATTGTTTCTTTAATCAGTGCTTCTTATCACCATTAATATGCCAGAAGTAAATGAAAAAGTACCTTTTTCCTCAACGAGTTCATTACTAATACAAAGTGTTGATCCCCACTCTATTTTTTTATTCGTTAGAGGATATTTAAAACCAAGTAATGTAATCCCTTCCACTATTTCAGTAACAGGCACAAAAGATACATAAGGGAATTTTTTATTTTCTTCAATTATATGTGTACCCACTCTTTTTACACTTATTTCATTTTGATTGTCTACAATACACATCTCTATTCCTACTTCTAATCCTTTTAAAAGCATTTGTATATTCGCTAAACCGTGATCAAGTCTTCCGCCAGTAGCACCAAAAATACGAATGAGTGCCGGCTTTTGTTCTAACGCCCAGTTAATCGCAATTTCTAAATCCGTTTGATCTTTTTCACGAGGAACAATATGTAAATCATTTGTTTGTTGCCCCATCCATGCTAATTCTTCTTCAGTAACCGAGTCATAATCTCCAAACGCAACAGCAGGAATAATACCTCTTTTTAATAAACGATATACTCCTCTATCAACTGCCGCCCACACTACTTTCTCATTTTCATATGGAGAAAAATCTGCACAATATTCCGCAGGTCCTCCCGCTAAAATATGAATAATCATGTTTCCTTCCCCTTCTATTGTAAAAAGGCAATCTGCCATTCGGTAGATTGCCTTTTTACATATTTTTTCTCTATCCTTTATAAATAGTGAAAACTTACTACACTAGAAGATTCACTGGGATAAAGACTCGTTCATTCATTATCCACGAATGACACGAATTGCTTCACCGCGGTCTTTTTGATTGTATACTGCTGACCCAGCTACAAGTACATTTGCTCCTGCTTCTACACAAAGTCTTGCTGTTTCAGCGTTTACACCACCATCAACTTCAATTTCTACTTCTAGATTGCGCTCTTTAACCATTTCTGCAACTTGTTTAATTTTCGGTAATACAGAATGGATAAATTTCTGCCCACCAAATCCAGGGTTTACTGTCATAAGTAATACCATATCAATATCTTCTAATACATGCTCAATCACTGAAACTGGCGTATGCGGATTTAATACAACTCCTGCTTTAATGCCATGAGATTTAATTAACTGAATTGTACGATGTAAATGAGGGCACGCCTCTACATGAACAGTAATAATATCCGCTCCCGCTTTTGCGAAAGTCGGGATATAGTTATCAGGATTTTCAATCATTAAATGTACATCTAACGGTAACGATGTGATCGGACGAATTGCTTCTACAATTAATGGTCCAATCGTAATATTTGGTACGAAATGTCCATCCATTACATCGACGTGAATGTAATCCGCTCCGCCTTTTTCTACATCTTTAATCTCTTCCCCTAATTTTGAAAAATCTGCTGATAAGATCGATGGTGCAATTTTAATCATAACTAATACCTCGGCTTTCTCTCTCTAATTTCTTCTACAAATTGTTTGTAATTCTTATAACGATATTCTGTAATCTTCCCCTCTTCAACCGCAGCCTTCACAGCGCATTTCGGTTCAGAAAGATGTGTACACCCTCTAAATTTACAGTATTGGCTCGCTTCTTTCAACTCTGGAAAACAATATGTAAGATCTTCTACCTCTATATCTATGAAATCGAGTGAACTAAAACCAGGTGTATCTGCAACTAGTCCGCTTCCAATCGCAATTAATTCTACGTGTCTTGTCGTATGTTTCCCGCGTCCTAAATGTGAGGAAATATCATTCGTTTTCAGTTCTAATTCTGGACGTAAGACGTTAAGCATAGAAGATTTTCCAACACCAGATTGTCCCGCAACAACGGAAACACAACCTTCTAAGAACGGTTTTAAAATATCAATACTTTCCGATGTATTTATAGAAGTAAATAATACATCATATCCCATCTCACGATAGTCATTTGCATAAGATTCAACAGTCTCTCTCATTTTTTCATCCACTAAATCCATCTTACTAATGCAAATAATCGGCTTAATATTATGATATTCAATCAGCACTAAAAATCGATCTAACAGTCCCGGATTAAAATCTGGTTCTACTGCTGAAAAAACAAGAATTGCTTGATCAACATTAGCAATAGGAGGCCTGACAAGTTCATTTTTTCGATCAAATACTTCAAGCACGTATCCTTCACTTGGATTATCAGCCTGAAAAACAACTTGGTCTCCTACCAGTGGTGTAATTTTATTTTTTCTAAATACACCACGCCCGCGACATTGTGTAATCCCTTCTTCATGCTGCACATAATAAAATCCACTTAGAGCTTTTACAATTTTTCCTTCTGGCATATAATTCTCCTTTATTCTGTATAAAGTGAAGCTGTAATTCATATTGAATGGATTATCATTCTTTAAATAAAGATTTCAAAACCCGTCATATATACACATTAATATATTTAATCTACCATCAAATTTAAAATATTATTTATAACAGTATCACTTTTATATCTTTTTGAATCATATATTTTTGCCTGTTATACAGTCCACTATATGTAGACAGCATAACAGGCAGAAGTAATACATTCCATTCTCTCTAAAAAGAAAATGGAATTCATTATTATTGAGTTGGATATGGTACTTCTTTGTCAATAATCGTTACACCATCTCGTACAATTTTATAATGTCCTTTTGTACCTTCTTGAATTACAAATTCTAATGAAATAGTTGCCGACTCTGAAATTGTTCTAGTTTCAATTGGTCTATCCATTTTTTGTTGCATATCTTCTTTATAAATTTCTATCGTTTGCGGTTTTTTCTCACCTATTATAGAAGACTCATACGGAATAGAAATATTATCTACTTTCACTGTTTTCGTTACTTTCGGCTTAGGACCTTCTGAGATGACAATCGTCACTTTATCTCCTTCTTTTAACGGCGTTCCTGGTTTTGGAGATTGCGAAATTACAAGTCCTTTATCAACAGTATCAGAATACTCTCGTTTTATATCTGGAGTTAGTTTCCTCTCATTCAAATAACCATTGACACTATTTTCAGTCCATCCTGAAAAGTCACCTGGTCTAATTTGATATGGACCCTTACTTACCCAAATTTTCAAGTCTTGTTCCGCCTCTACTACCATTTGATCCGGCGTCGGAATTTGCTCAACGATTTCACCTTTTGGTCTATCATTTTCAATATAATTTATTGTAACTTGTTTATATTTTTCTTCTAATTCAGACCTTATGCTCTCAAAATCTTTTCCTGTGAGATCACTCATCTTATTTTTCTTTTTCCCACCCGATTGATAGATAGTAATTTTAGAGTTCTCTTTCACGACTCTTCCGGCCGCGGGGTCTGTTTTTAGAACACCACCGACCTCTACATCATCTGTATATACAATATTAGGTTCCGTAACCTCAAAACCCTTTTCAACTAATGTATTTACTGCAGTCGTATATTTCATACCAGACACATCAGGGACTTTTACATCTTTTGGAATAAAGAATCCTGGAATAACAGTAAGGGCTAACGTTATTCCGATCGCTAAAAGTAAAAATGTTGTAATTAAAATTTTGAGCCATTTATTACTTCGTTTTTTCTTCTTATTTAAATCCGTTTCTTCTTTTCTTGTCTGTTCATCCACTTTACTTCCTGTTAAAACAATTGTTTCATCAGTAACATTTTCGAATAATTGTTCTTGTTGAATAATCGGAATCGCTTTTGTCGCTTCCATATCTTCCGGTATGTAAAATGGCTGCTCATTTATCCTCTCTGGATATAGCGCAGTTTCAATATCTCGTTTCATCGCATTGGCAGATTGATATCGATGAAACGGATCTTTCGCAGTTGCCTTTAATATAATATTTTCGACACTTTGCGGAATATGTTCATTCCATCTTCTCGGAGACGGAATTTCACTTTGTAAATGTTTTAAAGCTATAGCAACAGCAGATTCACCAGAAAACGGTTGTCTTCCTGTTAACAACTCAAACATAACAATCCCTAGGGAATAAATATCTGATTGTTTATTTGCTATCCCGCCGCGCGCTTGTTCTGGTGATAAATAATGCACCGAACCGAGTACTGAATTTGTATGTGTAATTGTTGTTGCACTTGTAGCTGTCGCAATTCCAAAATCTGTTACTTTTATTACTCCATCAGCTCGAATTAAAATATTGTGCGGTTTAATATCGCGGTGCACAATTTCAAAATGATGGGCATGTGCCATGGCGGATGTTAACTGCTCCATAATATCAAGAGCTTCTCCTATCGGTAACATCCCTCTCTCAATTATGTATTGCTTCAATGTTTGTCCTGGTACATACTCCATTACAAGATAATATATACCATCTTCTTCTCCGACATCATACATATTCACAATATTTGGATGCGACAACGTTGTAACAGACTGCGCTTCTCGATGGAAACGTTTAATAAACTCTTCGTTATTTGAATAGTCGAGTCTTAATATTTTCACCGCTACATCTCGGCCTAGTATATCATCATGAGCTAAATACACATTGGCCATTCCACCGCCACCAATCATTTTCAGTAGCTTATAACGGTCATTTAAGCGTTTTCCAATCAGCACGTTGCACTTCACCTACTTTCGTTTGTCGAACCCGCATAATCAATGAGAACAAGGGTGATATTATCTTCCCCGCCACGATCATTCGCCAATTGAATGAGACGTTGTCCCTTAGTTTCTAGCTGTTCATTTAACTGTAAAACTTGTTGCATATCAGCAATAGAAACTTTGTTAGATAGTCCATCAGAGCAAAGAAGTAACTGATCATCTTCCTCTAGCACTAATGTTTTCACATCTAATCCGACTTTCTCTTCTGTTCCTAATGCCCTTAACAAAACATTCTTTTTCGGGTGATATTCTGCGTCTTCTTTTGAAATTTCACCATGTCTCACAAGTTCATTGACAAGTGAGTGATCTTCCGTTACAAGCGAGATTTCCCCCTCTGATACCATATAACAACGACTATCTCCTATATGACCTATCGTCACAAAATTTGGTGTACAAATCGCTATTATAAGTGTTGTTCCCATCCCGTTACATTCTACATGTTGCTTAGAGTATTCATATATACGCTCATTAATAATCCCAACGCTAGTATGTAACCACTCTTCTACTTTTTTTGGCTCGTTCATATTATGCGTTTGCTTCCAATAATCATGGAATAATTGAATGGTCATCGAGCTAGCTACATCACCAGCTCGATGACCTCCCATTCCATCTGCTACTACCGCTAAAATATTTCCATCTAAATTGTGAAAAACTCCTGCACTATCTTCATTATGTTGACGAACTTTTCCTTTATCTGATAGAAACACGGCTTTCATCTCGTCACCTCGTCTCTTCTTTGCGCTCCTTCGCACGCAACTGACCGCAGGCTGCATCAATATCATGACCTTGTTCACGGCGAATCGTTACATTTACTCCACGATCTTTTAACGTTTTTTCAAATAAGAAAATTTGTTCACGTGGCGTACGTACATAATCACGTTCAGGTACGTAGTTTACCGGAATTAAGTTCACATGACATTTTACACCTTTCAAGAGCGCAGCAAGCTCTTCAGCGTGCTCAACTTGGTCATTTTCGCCTCCAAATAGTCCATATTCAAAAGTAATACGACGCCCTGTTCTATTTACATAGTATTTAATAGCTTCCATCAAATCTGGTAGCTTATAAGCACGGTTAATCGGCATTAATTTTGAACGTAATTCTGAGTTTGGAGCATGCAGTGAAATCGCAAAATTAATTTGTAAATCTTCTTCAGCGAACTTATAAATTTTCGGGATGATTCCACTTGTCGAAACTGTCATATGTCTCGCACCAATATGAAGTCCTTTTTCATGGTTAATGATGCGTAAGAATCCCATTAAATTATCGTAGTTATCAAATGGTTCTCCAATTCCCATAACGACAAGAGAACTTACACGTTCTTCTGATTCATCAAGTGCACGTTGCACTTCTACTACTTGTGCTACAATTTCTCCAGCTTCTAAGTTTCGCTTTAAACCGCCAAGCGTTGAAGCACAGAACGTACACCCAATACGACAACCTACTTGTGTTGTTACACAAATGGAATTTCCATATTCATGTCGCATTAATACCGTTTCAATAGAATATCCATCATATAATTGGAATAAGAATTTAATTGTTCCATCCGAAGACGTTTGTTTTACTAACGTATTTAAAGTAGTAATATCAAAGGAATTCGACAATTTTTCACGCAATCCTTTAGAAAGGTTTGACATATCCTCATAATTTTTTACACGTTTTTTATATAACCAATCAAAAATTTGTCCAGCACGGAACTTTGGTTCTCCTTGCTCCTTTAACCAATCTTGCATTTCATGAAGTTGTAAAGAGTAAATTGATGGTTTTTTCGTTTCTAAATTTTTCTTTTGTTTTCTCACAGTCGTTTCCACGATGCTACACCTTCTTCCTTAAACAAGCAATATAAAAGCCATCTGTTGCAAAATAATGCGGTAAAATTTGTACTTGACCTTCATCAATATACGGACTTAGCTTTTCTGGCATACGCTCTTTTATCGTAGTATCCCACTCGAACTCAGGATGCTCTTGTAAAAATCGTTCTATTACTTGTTCATTTTCTATTTTCTCAATTGTACACGTACTATAAACAAGGCGACCACCTTGTTTTAATAACGGTGCGATTTTTTCTAGTATTGCAAGTTGAATCGTCGATAATCTTTCACTATCGCCTTTATCTTTACCTAACTTAATATCAGGCTTACGTCTAATTACACCAAATCCAGAACATGGGGCATCTACTAATATTTTATCAAACGTTTCATTTGCAAAGTGTTCTTGTACTTTTCTAGCATCTAATGCCTTTGTTTCGACATTTCCTAGACCAAGTCGCTCTGCTTGTTGTTTAATTAAACGTACTTTGTGCGCATGTAAATCAAGGGACATGACTTGACCAGTTCCTTTTAATCGCTCTGCAATATGCGTTGTTTTTCCACCTGGAGCAGCACAACTATCAAGAACTACATCTCCCTCATCTGGTTCTAAGGCACGTGCTACCAGCATAGAACTTTCATCTTGAATAGAAAGAAAACCTTTTTTAAACGCATCTGTGTGCGCTACATTTCCTTTTTCAATTTGAATTGCATCATCTGATAAATCGCCACGCTTCGCTTCTATACCTTCACTAGCTAATAATGTAATTGCTTCTTCTACTGTTATTTTATCAACATTTACACGCGCTGTTGGTACAGGCGGTAACATGTTCACTTCACACATTTTCTCAGCAGTTTCTAAACCATATTCTGAAGCCCATTCTTGGACAAGCCAAACTGGATGACTTGTTGCAATTGCCAAGCGTTCTACTGGATCTTTGATTTCATCTACAGAAGGTACACCTTCTCTTTGAATCGAACGTAATACACCGTTCACCATACCAGCAATTCCTTTATGCCCGCGACGCTTTGCAATCTCAACTGCTTCATGAATAGCCGCTCTTTCGGGCACTCGGTCTAAATAAATCATTTGATATAAAGATAAGCGAAGCAATACTCTTACCCACGCTTCAACCTTCTTTTTTAAAAAAGGCTGTAAATAATAATCTAATGTGTCACGACGTTGAATTGTTCCATATACAATTTCAGTTAATAAACCAATATCTTTTCTATCAATTGTACTTTTTTCAATTAGATTATTTAAAAGTAAGTTACTGTATGCACCACTTTTTTCTACTTGAATTAAACCATCAAGAGCTAATTCACGAACATTTTGTCTCATGCATTTTCTCCTAACTTCGTTCCAATTTCAGGTTTTGTGCCACGTAAAAATTGCGAACAACTCATACGCTTTTTACCAGAAGGTTGCAATTCTGTAACTTTAACACCCGTTTCATTACCAGTTGCTACAACGAAACCATCTTCTTCAATTGCAACAATCGTACCTGCTTCAGCTGATTTCGTTACAGGTACTTTTTCTCCCCACCATACTTTAACAACTTGTCCTGCTAAAGTTGTATAAGCAACTGGCCATGGATTCAATCCGCGAATGTGATTGTATACTTCTTCACCTGTTTTTGTCCAATCAATTTTCTCTTGCTCACGTTTTATATTATATGCAAACGTTACTTCTTCCTCGCTTTGTTTAATTGGTTCTAACTTACCTTGAATTAGTAAAGGTACTGTTTTAGATAAAAGATGTGCCCCTGCTTCACTTAACTTATCAAATAACGAGCCTGTCGTTTCACGCTCTTCAATTTCCACTTCTACTTGCGTTAAAATATCACCAGCATCCAATTTTTCTACCATATACATAATTGTAATACCTGTTTTTTCTTTCCCTTCCATAATTGCATAATGGATTGGTGCACCACCACGAAGTTCAGGAAGTAAAGAAGCGTGGACGTTAATACATCCATACTTCGGTGCTTCTAAAATTTCATTTGGTACAATTTGACCGAACGCAGCTGTTACAATTAAATCCGGCTCTAATGCCAGTACTTTTTCATATTCGTCTTTTTCACGAATTCTTAACGGTTGTAACACTGGAATACCATGTTTTTCTGCTTCCACTTTAACAGGTGTAGGTGTTAATACTTTCTTTCTGCCTACCGGACGATCTGGTTGCGTCACAACACCTATTACATCATAGCCATCTTCAATAAGACGACGAAGCACCGGCACTGAAAAGTCCGGTGTTCCCATAAATACTACTTTTATCATTTAAAAACCGCTCCTTTTAATACCTATTCTAATTCGTTTTCCTCATAATATCTTGTCACTTTCGATGTAAATAACACACCGTGTAAATGATCGATTTCATGTTGAATTGCACGCGCTAAAAACCCTTCTGCTTCTAATAAAAATACTTTACCTCTGCGATTTTGCGCACGCACTTTAATATAATCCGCACGTTCCACTTCACCATAAAGTCCCGGGAAGCTTAAACAGCCTTCGGGACCTACTTGTTCACCACGTTTTTCTAATATCGATGGATTGATTAACTCAATTTTCCCAGTATCATCACCGATATCAACTACCGCCACTTGCAAGCTTACCCCTACTTGAGGCGCAGCTAAACCGACTCCGTCCGCAATTAACATTGTTTCATGCATATCTTTCAACAATTTCACTAACTTTTTATCAAAGTTAATTACTCTTTCACACGGTGTTTCTAACACTTCATTTGGATGCTTTACTATTTCTAAAACTGCCATATTTCCCTCCGCTACATTAACATTGTTGGATTAAAATCAATTGAGATTTGTAGCTCTTTTTGCATTTCTGCTTGATAATGTTCATTTACCATTTTGAGCACGTTCTTTAAGTTTGGTTCCCGTTTGTATTTTATCATGCATTGATAACGATATCTATCTTTTATCCTTGGAATTGCTGAAGCAACCGGTCCTAACACCATCGTTTGCTGCGAACAGTGCGTCCGTAAATGACCGACAATTTTTTCCGTCACTTGTACTGCCTTTAATAATTCCGGATGAGATACCGTCACAAGTACAACATAGTAATAAGGTGGGTATTGTCTCGTTCGCCTCATTTGCATTTCTTGGTCAAAAAACACATCATATTGTTGGTTCTTTGCTAACTCTATACTATAATGTTCTGGCGTATACGTTTGAATGATAACTTCCCCTGGCAATTCATGTCGGCCTGCTCGTCCACTTACTTGCGTCAATAACTGATAAGTCTTTTCACTCGCCCGGAAATCAGGTAAATGAAGCATCGTATCAGCAGTTAAAACACCAACAAGCGTTACTTTCGGAAAATCTAATCCTTTTGCAATCATTTGTGTTCCAAGTAATATATCTGCTTTTTCTTCCCCGAACGCCTTTAATAATTTCTCATGCATCCCTTTACGACTCGTCGTATCTACATCCATTCGAATGACTCGTGCCTCTGGAAATAGTTTTGTAATTTCTTCTTCTACCTTTTGCGTACCTGTACCAAAGAAACGAATGTATGTACTTTGACAAGCAGGACACGCAGTCGGCATATTTTCTTCGTAACTGCAATAATGGCATTTTAAACGATGGTTCATTTTATGATATGTCAGCGAGATATCACAATGCGGACATTGTACAACATACCCGCAATCACGGCACATAACAAATGTAGAATGACCTCTTCTATTTAAAAAGAGCACCATTTGTTCTTTCTTTTCTAACCGATCTGCTATTTTTTCATGCAGTGCCTTTGAAAACATGGAGCGATTCCCGTCACGAAGTTCTTCACGCATATCAACAATCTCTACTGTCGGTAAAGCTTGTTCGTTCATACGTTTTTCCATCGTCAGTAATTCATACACACCTTTTTTCGCTCTTGCAAACGATTCAAGCGTCGGTGTTGCACTACCAAGAACGATAGGGCATTTATGATATTGCCCTCTCCACACAGCTACATCCCTTGCATGATACCTCGGATTATCTTCTTGCTTGTAGCTCGATTCATGTTCCTCATCAATAATAATAATCCCTAAATTTTCAAAAGGAGCAAATACAGCTGAACGTGCACCAACTACGACTTTCACTTCTTTTCTTAAAATCTTACGCCATTCATCATATTTTTCTCCAACAGACAGCGCACTATGAAGAACTGCAACTTGTGAGCCAAATCTACCTTTAAAACGATCTACCATCTGAGGCGTTAGTGCAATTTCAGGAACAAGTACAATAGCTTCTTTTCCTTTCTCGAGCACCGCTGCTATAGATTGTAAATATACTTCTGTTTTTCCGCTTCCTGTAACACCATATAGTAAAAATGGATTGTAAGTTTCATTTGTAATTGATGATAAAATCGGTGTAATAACTTGCTTTTGTTCCTCAGTAAGTGGGAATGGTTTCGTTTGTTCAAAATCGTCATCGTCATACGGATTTCGGTACACTTCCACATACTTTTCTGAGAGTAGTCCCTTTTTAACAAGTGCTTTAATTGGAGCATCTGTTATTTGTAACTCTTCTGTTATTACTTTCAACGGTACACTTTTGTAATTTTCCACAAAATAATAGAGGACATCTTGTTGTTTTTTACTTTTCAGTTCAAATGCTGCTAATTCTAATTTATCTTCTGGCAACTCCGGTTGAACGACTCTTTGTTTCTTCTTTTGTACTTTATCTTTTACTTGATAAACAACTTCAATCGTGCCATGTTTAATTTCTTGTTGAATCGTGCGGTATAGATGTGGCTGCGTCTCAATCGCTTCCCAATCTATCGCTTCTCTGTCCTGAAATAAAAACAGTAGTTCAGGTGCTACTTCTTCTTGTTTGCGAAGCTGTAGACGTTTTTTATATGTTGCTTTTATCGCCGTTGGAAGCATAACTTGAAAAGCTGAAATCATATAACATAACGTTTCACTTGTAAGCCAATACCCTAGCTTTAACAACTCTTCATTTAAAACGGGTGTTACATCTAAAATTTCATGGATTGTCTTTAACTTCTTACTTTCTACTTCAACCGAATCTTTAATCCCAATAATAAAACCTTGCAATTTCCTTGGGCCAAACGGAACTACTACACGCATGCCTGTCTGGACAATATCTTCCCATTTTTTAGGGATAATATAATCAAATGGTCGATCTGTCTGACGTGCAGGTACATCAACAATTACACTTGCAAATTTCATAGACGATCATCTTCTAACATCATTTCAATTTGCTTTAATATTTCACGAGCAACCTCTTTCTTCGTTAAAAGTGGCAACTCTATAACTTCTCCATCTTTTCTATACATTGTTACAATGTTCGTATCTGTACCAAATCCAGCTCCTTGCGCCTTTACGTCGTTTGCAACAATCATATTCGCATTTTTCTCACGTAATTTTTTCGTTGCATATTCCTCTACGTTTGTCGTTTCAGCCGCAAAACCGATAAGTAACTGTTTGTCCTTCATCTCACCTAACGTTTTTAAAATATCTACTGTTCTCTCAAGTTCAATTACAGCATCGCCATTTTTCTTTTTCATTTTATTATCATGAACGTATTTCGGGCGATAATCTGCAACTGCTGCTGTTTTAATAACAACATCTACGTCTTCATAATGTTGAATAACCGCCTCTAACATATCTTGCGCAGATTCCACTTGCACCGTAGTTACATGTAATGGTGGATGTAATGCTGTCGGTCCCGAAACGAGTATGACGTCAGCACCTAAGTTCGCTGCCACTTCCGCAATCGCATATCCCATTTTTCCAGAAGAAAAATTGGTCATAAAACGAACTGGATCAATCTTTTCACGCGTTGGACCAGCAGTTATTAATATTCTTTTTCCATGTAATGGTTTTTGTTCTGAAAAAGCCTCTTCTAACCGTGCGATAATCGCTTCAGGTTCTTCTAATCTTCCTTTCGCTACATAACCACACGCTAAAAAACCTTCTCCGGGCTCAATAAATGTATACCCTAACGTTTTTAACGTCATCATATTTTTTTGAACAATTTTATTTTCATACATATGCACATTCATAGCAGGTGCAATCCACACTGGGGCTGTAGTAGCTAACAAAGTAGTTGTAATCATATCATCTGCAATACCGTTAGCTAACTTTCCAATACAATTGGCTGTAGCAGGTGCAACAAGTACAACATCTGCCCAATCTGCTAAATCGATATGAGCAATAACAGCTGAGTCTTTTTCATCGAATGTATCCGTATATACATCATGGCGAGAAAGCGCTTGGAATGTAAGAGGTGTAACAAATTTCATTGCCGACTCACTCATCATTACTTTTACAATAGCACCAGATTGTGTCAATTTACTCGTTAACGCAGCCGCTTTAAAGACCGCAATGCCTCCTGTTACACATAAAAGTATCTTTTTCCCTTTTAGCATATGGCTCGTCCTCTTTCTTTTTCAAACTTATCATACTGAAACAAGATTATCAGCTCATCAGTATCAATATTTCTTCCCTACCGTAAAAAAATAACAACCTACTTGTAAATAGGTTGTTACCGTTACATAGAAAATTATAAAGTCTATGTTTTAAATTGTCGAAGACAAAGTCTTATTCAGTTACTTTATCTTCACTTGGTACGTAGCTTAACGCTTCAATATCGATTTCTTCTAATGCTTTACCTACACATTTATGAGAAACTGGTTTTTCTACAACACAGTTATTAGCAAGTTGCATTTCGCGCGCACGTTTTGCAGCCACTGTTACAAGTGTATATTTAGAATCGATTTTTGTTAATAATGAATCAATTGATGGATTTAACATAATTATAGACCCTCCGTCATTTCTTTATAATATTTTGCTACTCTTTCGCGGCGGCAATGTTCGCCAACCACAATTGCTTTAATTCTTTCACAAGCTAGTTCAACTTGGTCGTTTTCTACAACGTAGTCGTAAGCGTCCATCATATCAATTTCTTCTTTCGCTACCGTTAAACGATTTTCAATAACATCTTCAGTTTCTGTACCACGACCGACAATTCGGTTCTTTAGTTCAGATAAACTTGGAGGTGCTAAGAAAATAAATACACCTTCTGGGAAAGCTTTCTTAACTTGAATTGCTCCTTGCACTTCAATTTCTAAGAATACATCTTTTCCTTCTTGTAATGTTTTTTCAACATAGTCAATTGGTGTTCCGTAATAATTACCTACGAACTCAGCCCACTCAAGTAATTTTTCATTACGAATCATTTCCTCAAATTCTTCTCTCTCTTTAAAGAAATAATCCACACCATCCACTTCACCTTCACGCGGCTTACGTGTCGTTACTGAAATGGAATACTGAAAACGTGTATCCTCATGACTAAACAGCTCTTTTCGAACCGTTCCTTTACCAACCCCAGAAGGTCCTGAAAGAACGATGAGCAATCCTCTTCTACTTCTCATAAATATGTAAAACCTACCCTTCCTCACTTAAATCTTCTTTATTATTCAAACGATGTGCAATCGTCTCTGGCTGAATTGGACTTAATACAACATGCCCATCATCCATAACAATAACCGCCCTTGTTTTTCTCCCATACGTAGCATCAAGCAAAGCATTATGTTCGCGTGCTTCCTGTACTGTTCGTTTAATAGGAGCTGACTCCGGACTTACAATAGCAATAATTCGATGAGCAGATACAATATTTCCGTATCCAATATTTAAAAACCGCATGGCCATAGTTTGCGCCTCCTAGTAAGTCTATCCGATTTCTCCACCACGTATAACTTTATATATTTTTTGAAAGCTACTCAATATTTTGTACTTGTTCACGAATTTTTTCAAGGTTATTTTTCATTTCTACAACATATTTTGAAATTGTTAAGTCATTTGCCTTAGAACCAATCGTATTAATTTCTCTATGCATCTCTTGCACGATGAAATCCATTTTCCTTCCAACAGGCTCTTCAATCTGCAGTGTTTCACGGAATTGTTCTAAATGACTTTGCAAACGAACTAACTCTTCGTGAATATCACAACGCTCAGCAAAGATTGCAACTTCTGTTAGCAATCTTTGTTCATCTAGATCTTGATTATGTAATTCCTTTAAGCGATTTTCTAATCGTTCACGATATTTTTGTGTAACAATTGGTGCATGCGGAATAATAGCATTTACACAATTGTGAATCTCTTGTAAGCGATACGCTATATCTTTATGTAATCGTTCTCCTTCGCCATCTCTCATCGTTTTTAACATATGAGCAGCTTGGCGAACAGCCTCATATAAACTGTTCTCAAATTGTTCATTTACGTTTTCTACCTCTTCAATCGCTGTTACTTCTGGCATTGCCATTAATTGCTCGAGTGTAATAGAATCTTGTAATTGAAATTTTCCTTTTATATCTTCCATAATTGATTGGTACTGCTCAAGAAGCGACCAATTCACACTTAATTTTCTTTCAACAAGCCCTTCACCCGCTATACTAATAGACACTTCAATACGTCCACGGCGAACTTGCTGTGCAATTATTTTACGAATTTTGTCTTCAAATACCATCATTTGCTTCGGTAGTCGAATACTCATCTCTAGAAAACGATGGTTCACCGATTTCATTTCTACTGTAATTTGAAAAGTATCACTCTCTACTTTCGACCTTCCAAATCCTGTCATACTACAAATCATTTTTTATCACATCCAAGCCATGAAATAACTCAATGAAAAAGGTAATAGAGACAAGGCTCTACTACCTTCTGTAAATTATATCACATTTTCATATCATTGACTATTTCAAGTTTAATCCCTTCTTATATAATATTGGCTTTTCCTTCTTCCCTTTTTTCCCTGTTAATAAAGAGCCTACTAATAAGAAGGTCGGAATTGACGATAAACCTCCAATTAACAACCAATCTCTCACTTGTATTGGCATCGTGCTAAAAATCGGTTGTAACGGTGGATAATATATAACGACTAGCATGAGTAGTAATGAAATGATAACCGCTCCTACTAAATACACATTTCCAAACGGATTGCGGTGGAAAACAGAATGCTCACTTCGGCAATCAAATACATGAATCAGCTGAGCAAGTACCAATGTTGCAAACGCTACAGTTTGTGCATATTTCAGTTCATTTGGATGTTGATTATACGCAATAATAAATGCTACTAGCGTCACTGCCCCAATTAGAAAGCCACGACTTATAATTTTCCAGGCAAGCCCTCTAGCAAATACCCCTTCTTTCGGATGACGCGGCGTTCTCTTCATCACGTCTCCCTCGGCCTTATCCAAACCTAACGCCATCGCCGGTAAACCGTCAGTAACTAAATTCACCCATAAAATTTGAATTGGAACCATCGGCAGCGGTAGTGCAAGTAACATTGCAAATAACATGACCAAAATTTCTCCAACGTTCGATGCTAATAAATAACGAATAAACTTACGTATGTTCTCGTATATATTTCTACCTTCTTTAATTGCTGATTTTATCGTAGCGAAATTATCGTCCAGCAATACGAGAGAAGAAGCTTCTTTTGCAACATCTGTCCCTGTAATTCCCATCGCTATCCCAATATCCGCAGTTTTTATAGCCGGAGCATCGTTTACTCCATCACCTGTCATCGCCACTATATGTCCTTTATTTTGCAACGCCTTAACAATTTTTAATTTATGTTCTGGTGATACACGAGCAAATACATACGTATCTTCTACAACATTTTCTAATTCTTCTACATCCATAGTTGCGAGTTCTACCCCTTCAACAACGCGTCCACCTGGTGGTAAAATGCTTAATTGTTCTGCAATCGCCATTGCAGTCACTTTATGATCACCTGTAATCATCACCGTTCGAATACCAGCTTCTCTGCACTCTTTTACTGCCTGCTCTACTTCTGGTCTTGGCGGATCAATCATTCCTTGTATTCCAACTAACATAAAATCTTTTTCAACGTCTCTTTCATGTTCAATTGAGTCTGTTACTTTTAAAGGCTTAAAAGCAACTGCAATTGTTCGAAGTGCTTGACTACCTAAGCTATGAATAGCCGCCTGTACTTCTTTTCTATACAACTCACTTAATGGTTGCTGCTTATCCCCCCATAAAATCGTTTGACTCATTTGCAGAAGGACATCTGGTGCTCCCTTCGTAACGACAAACTTTTTACCCTCTCGATCTCGTACAATAACACTCATCATTTTTCGAGTTGAATCAAACGGAAATTCACGGATAATTTCAAATTTCCCTTTCAGCGCCTCACGCGTTATCCCCGCTTTCATTGCTGCAGCTACAAGCGCTCCCTCAGTTGGATCTCCATCTAATACATACGCCTTTTTCTTTTGAATAATATTTGCGTTATTGCATAACGAACCAAATGTAAGTAGTTGATAAAGTGATTTCGTCTTAGCTGGATTAATTTCTTTTTCACCTTTCATAAACGAGCCATTAGGTTCATATCCTTGGCCTGTCACTTTCCACAACTCTCCACCTGACCACATATGTGTTACCATCATTTTGTTTTGCGTCATCGTTCCTGTTTTATCAGAGCATATAACAGAAGCGCAACCTAACGTTTCTACTGCTGGTAACTTTCTTACAATTGCTCTCTTTTTTATCATACGCTGTACACCAAGTGATAAGGCTACTGTAACAATTGCTGGCAATCCTTCTGGAATAGCAGCAACAGCTAGCGACACACCCGCTAAAAACATATGATACACTTCATTCCCTTGATACACACCAGCTAACACGACAAGCGCTGTCAAAACAAGAGCCACAATAATTAATATTTTTCCGAGTTGCTCTAATCTTCTTTGCAGTGGTGTTTCCATCTGCTCTGCATTTTGTAACATATTTGCAATTTGTCCCATCGCTGTATTCATACCCGTTGCTACAACGACTCCTGTTCCAGACCCTCGTGTAATCATCGTACCCATAAAAGCCATATTTTTTTGATCACCAATTGAAACATCTTGCCCTTGCAATGCTTCTACTTTCTTCTGCACGGGTACTGACTCTCCTGTCAAAGCCGATTCTTCAATATATAAACTCGACGCCTCAACAAGACGTACATCAGCTCCAACACGATCGCCACTAGAAAATTTAATAATATCACCTAAAACGAGTGCTTTAGACGGTGCCTTTACCCACTTTCCATTTCGCAGTACAGTTACTTGCGGGGCGGCTAGCTCTTTTAAAGCTTCCAATGACTTTTCAGCCTTTCTTTCTTGAAAAAATCCGAGAATACCATTGATAATAACAATTGCCACAATCGCAATAGAATCAATGTATTCCCCTAAAAAAGCCGAAACGATTGTTGCACCAAACAAAACAAGCACCATAAAATCTTTAAATTGCGCCAAAAATACCATTAGTGCAGAAGGCCTTTTCGCTTCATCTAGTTCATTTGTACCAAATTTTTTTATTCGCCCTTCTGCTTCTTTCTCTGTAAGTCCAACCTTCACATTTGTATTCGTTCTTTCTTCCACTTCATGTGCACGCATTCCATACCAGTTCATCCTGCTATCGACCTCCTGATTCCAGACATACTCTATTGAAAGCTTATTCAGCCTCGTCCAAAAAAATGCTATAATTAACTTTTAGTTAGAAAGGAGTGTTTTTATGGCATTCGATGGATTATTTACAAGAGCGATTACGCATGAAATTGCAAATTCTCTTTACACAGGAAGAATTTCTAAGATATACCAACCTTCAAAATACGAGATTTTATTACATATTCGAGCAAACGGAAAAAATCAAAAACTGATTCTTTCCGCTCATCCGACATATGCACGTTTACACTTAACAAATCAAAATTATGATTCACCTGCACTTCCACCAATGTTCTGTATGCTTCTTCGTAAGCATTTAGAAGGTGGATTTATTGAAAAAATTGAACAAATTGATTTAGAGCGTATTATTCAAATTACCGTTCGTAGCAGAAATGAAATTGGTGATGAATCGCTAAAAACATTAGTAATTGAAATTATGGGACGACATAGTAACATCATTTTAGTAGATACAAAAACAAACAATATTTTAGATAGCTTAAAACACGTTTCCTTAGCAGTAAACCGACATCGAACTGTATACGCTGGAGCTGAATATATTGCACCACCGGCACAACATAAAATTAACCCACTTCAGATCGAAACAAAGGATGAATTTATTAGACCGCTAGACTTTCTATCTGGAAACATGGATAAACAGCTAGTCGGAACCTTTACCGGAATATCACCATTATTCGCAAAAGAAGTAGTGAAAAAAGCAGATATGGTAAATGAAAAAGCATTAGCTGACGCATTTTTCTCCATACAAAAACCATTATTAACTCATACATATTCACCAACAATGACTACTTCAAATGGGAAAGAATTCTTTTATCTTTTCCCTCTTGCGCACTTAGCTGGAGAAGACAAGACATTCTCATCTGTTAGTGAATTGCTAGACCGTTTCTTTTTTGGAAAAGCAGAGCGTGACCGTGTAAAACAACAAGCTCATGATTTAGAGCGCTTTATGCAAAACGAAAAAAATAAAAATGAGAAAAAACTCATTAAACTAGAAAAAACATTACAAGATGCTGGAAAAGCAGATAAATATCAACTATTTGGCGAACTACTTACAGCCAATATGTACGCTTTGAAAAAAGGCGATAAAGATATTGAAGTCGTTAACTATTATGATGAAAATGGCGGAACTGTAAAGATCGCATTAGATCCTTTAAAAACGCCATCTGAAAATGCACAACGCTATTTCCAAAAGTACCAAAAAGCGAAAAATTCAGTTGTTGTTGTAGAAGAACAAATCGAAAAAACAAAGGAAGAAATTCTTTATTTTGATAGCTTACTTCAACAAATGGAAGCTGCTTCTTCAAAAGATATTGAAGAAATTCGTGAGGAATTAGCTGAAGAAGGTTATATGCGCAATCGTAAAACGAAAAACGGAAAGAAAAAGCCTACTAAACCAGTATTAGATAAATATGTAGCAAGTGATGGCACAGAGATTTTCGTCGGTAAAAACAATAAGCAAAATGATTATTTAACAACGAAATTTGCCCGTCGTGATGAAATTTGGTTACATACGAAAGACATACCTGGTTCTCACGTTGTCATTCGTTCTTTAGAACCTGCTGAAGAAACTTTACTAGAAGCTGCCAAAATTGCTGCTTATTACAGTAAAGCAAAAGAGTCTAGTTCTGTACCTGTTGATTTCACCAAAATACGCCATGTGAAAAAACCGAGTGGTGCAAAACTTGGTTTTGTTACGTACGACAATCAGCAAACCGTATATGTTACACCGGATGCTGATACTGTAATGAAATTAAAAGCTTAAATATAAAAATGCGTTGCTCATAAGCAACGCATTTTTATATTCGTTCCAACTAGTTCATATACCCATTCACTAATTCATAACATCTTTCTTTTGTCATCTTGTATTTCTCCTCTGAAGCATCTATACGTCTCATCGTCCCGTTATTTGTATCAGTACCAATTGCTTTAACCTTACTTTCCTTTTCTTTAACCCACGCAATTTGTTTCGTTTTTAATGACTGAAATGCATCAGGGGACATCGTATTTTTTAATGTACTGTAAATTTCATTTAGTTTATTATCCCACAGTTCATAATTTCCTTCTATTTCATTTACTATGTCATTTGTTGACATGACATTTGTATGTTTTTCTTGGTTTTCTAGAGCCGCTAACTCATTTAAAACCTTACTTTTACCTACTGCTGACGAAGTTTCTTTTTTAGCCTGCTTCTCTTCTTTAGAAGTAGCATGCGTACTCATGTTATTTTCCTTAATGTTTTCGTGTTCTTGACTACTATTTTCTTTCGCTTCTTTTTCCTGCTTTTGCTCATCTAAATTATATGTAATAACCGATGTTTTTGCATCCACAGCTATTGATCTAGTATTTTCTTTAAAAATATATTTTTTGTCACCACTGTTTTCTTCTTTAACAAAATCGACATTCTTAAAGCCTCGAATTTTCAGAAACTCACTAGCTTCTTCCTTCGTAAGTTTTAAATCTCTCGGTGTATGCGATGACCATTTATCCATTAACCATTTTCCATCTTTATAAACGAAAATAAACTCCCATATCTCTGCTTCATTTCCCATATCATTTGAAGGTATAATCGTTTCAATCGTTAAATTTTTATCTTTCTGTGTATACGTTAATCTCATTTCTGGTTCAATATTAATAGGGAATAGCAACATATCTGTCTCTCTAGATCTATTAAATGTTTCAAGCGAATTAGGAAGCTGGTTCTCTACAAATTTTTCTGTAACTAATCCCTTAACTCCTTTTTTCGCTGTCGCCAAATCTCCAGGGTTATTTCGACTCCATCCATTTTCTTTTTCCATCTCACTAAATGCATTTGCTATTGCATCTACACTCTTTCTTACAATCTTTTTCGCTTCTTTTTCTGTCACTTCCGGCGCTTCATCAAGCTGTTCAATCGTTTCATTTGCTTGAGCTTTGATTTCACTTTTTTCACACCCTGTTACAACTAGCATACTAGCAGCGAAGCAAAATGACATGACTTTACTTAATTTCTTCATATATTCACATTCCTTATTCCTATTTATTCGTTACGCACCTTTATCTACAAGAACACATAACGACCTCTTATTATACCAATTATCACCATTTATTTATACAAAAAATATAATATTAGAATTGAAAGATTACAATATGCAAGTTTACATTACTGTATAAATTTTTTACATCCTCATTTTATATTTGTCTAGTTTTTTTGACACAAAACTCCCTCTTCTCTTTTATTGTCAATAAGTATATTGGCACAATTTTTGCTTTATTAAATATAAAAAGGAGGCATTAAAATGAATATAAGAATAACTAATATCCAAAAACAACTACATAAGTATGGAATTGACGGGTTACTTATTACAAAAAAAGAAAATCGTCAATATGCAACAGGCTTTACAGGTAGTGCTGGCGTCGTCTTAATCTCTGCGGATCAAGCTGTTTTCATAACAGATTTCCGCTATGTAGATCAAGCAAAATCACAAATACAAGATGCTGAAATTGTTATGCATAAAGGAAATTTAGAAAAAGAGATTGCACATCAAGTATCGAAATTAAACATTCAAAAACTTGGAATTGAAGAAAACAACATGACATTGCAACAATATAAAAACTTGCAAAAATACGTACATACGGAAATGATTCAAGTGTGCGAAATTATCGAAAGTATTCGTATCATTAAAGACACGCCTGAAATAGAAACAATGAAAATTGCAGCTCATATTGCGGACGAAGCATTTCACCACATTCTTACGTTTCTAAAACCGGGAATAAGTGAAAATGATGTACGAGATGAGTTAGAATTTTTCATGCGAAAAAAAGGAGCTACATCTTCATCATTTCAAATTATTGTAGCTTCTGGTGTTCGTTCTTCTCTTCCTCATGGCGTTGCATCAAATAAAATAATCGAGCGGAGCGACATCGTTACATTAGATTTCGGTGCACTTTACGACGGATACTGTTCCGATATAACACGTACTGTAGCAATCGGGGAACCATCAGAAGAATTTAAAAAGATATACAATATTGTACGAGAAGCATTAAAACGCGGGACTGAAGCGATTAAACCTGGAGAAACTGCAAAACGTATCGATGATATAACGAGAAACTACATTACTGAGCATGGATACGGTCAATATTTTGGACATTCTACTGGTCATGGTCTTGGATTAGAAATTCATGAACCTCTCCGCCTATCCCAAGAAAGTAAGGCTACTTTAGAAGAGGGTATGGTCGTTACAGTTGAACCAGGTATTTACATACCTAACTGGGGCGGTTGTAGAATTGAAGATGATATTGTCATTACAAAAGACGGATATGAAGTTATTACAAAATCAAATAGAGAACTAATTGTAATCCCTTGTTAATATTTTGAAATTTTCAACAGGATTTTTTCTCTGCACATAGAATGCCTTCTCTGGAGTATTCGTTTAAAGAGGGGGAATTGTAATTGAACTTTGTAATAGATAAAATCGATGGTTTACATCCTGAATTTTCCAAACTAGTTTCCATGATGAATTACGCTCGCTATACAACAATGCAAGAGGTGGAAGATTTAACAATGGAAGAACTTGATTATTTATATAATGAGGAAGCAAATTCAATCGGCATGCTATTATATCACATGGCTGCTGTTGAATTTTATTACCAGATTCATACTTTTGAAGACCGCGAACCAACGGAGGCCGAACTAGAAAGATGGTTACCTGGCCTCGAGTTAGAAGCTCTTGGACGTGAGAAAATAAAAGGAAACTCTATAGAATTTTATATTGATACATTACAAGAAGTACGTTCCAAAACAATTGAAACATTCCAATCGTTACCTGATGAATGGCTGTTTAAAACGACAGACTTTTGGTATGACAAACAAGCAAATAACTATTTTAAGTGGTTTCACGTATTTGAAGATGAAATCAATCATCGCGGACAAATTCGTTTAATTAAAAAGATGCAAAAAGCTCATTCAATAAAATGAGAAAGTGCCACCGAATAAGGTGGCACTTTTTTTATTCATTAGCAAATAACTTTTCATTTACTTTTTTAGCGACTAGCGCTACCACTATTAAAACACACATTAAATATAGTAATTTTGCAATAAATAACCAGCCTTGAAACATTACAATCCCATCTATTATTTCATTTCCCTTCAGTAACAAAAATGGAATCGTGCTAATTATAATAACAAACTCGATGCTGAAAATAATTTTCTTTTTTCGGCTGTATGCTTTCCACTCGTCCCAGCGATACATAGGAGCAAAAACCAACACCCCTATACATAATATAACTGGCACCCATGCACTGTTAAGAAATTGTCCTGAAATAACTGATAATAGCAAACAAACGAGCACACCATAATACCCAATTTTTTTGTGCATAAGCCCTCCTTTAATTCCATTTTTAGGATTAATTGTATTGTAACATCCATTTATCATTCTTACCATTACAGTACATGAAATTTTACTTTTTCTTTTTCCTATACTCACATACTTTCACCGCTTTCATACAATAAACTACACGAATGCCTAAAGGATGTGAATGTTATGGGAGTTGAATTAACGCTATTACACGCTCTCTATGTTATTTGTTTACTCACCATTATTACCTTTTTTATTTTCCGAAAGGATACGACGATTATTTGTATCGTTTTTATCTTTTTATTAGCATTAACAGCTACAAGTTCTATCCCTCTTGCCATTAGCGGTATTTTTCAAAGTTTCATTTACGCTATTACTGAACTTTTACCAACTATATTAATCATTTCCATTATCGTATCAATGAGCAATCTACTCGTTCATACCGGCATAAATGATACGATGATTTCACCATTTACAAAGATGATTCGTACCCCTACCCTCGCCTACTGGATTATCGGCCTTTTAATGATGACAATTTCTTTCTTCTTTTGGCCTTCTCCAGCTGTCGCCTTAATGGGGGCTATTTTATTACCCGTCGCTGTACGCGTTGGCCTTCCGCCAATTGGAGTTGCCATCGCTATGAACTTATTCGGACACGGCATCGCCTTATCTGGTGACTTCGTTATTCAAGGTGCACCAAAATTAACAGCGGACGCTGCTGGTCTTCCTGTTTCTAGCGTTGTTTCTGCCAGTGTTCCTCTCGTAATTGTTATGGGCATTGTGACAACTTCCGTCGCATTTTTCTTCTTACGAAAAGAATTTCATACAGGATTATCTTCTATACAAGAATCTATTCCATCAACTGCGTCTTCTAAAACGCTCACTTCATTATCTCCTCAGACAAAAAAATGGCTCGCTATTTGTATTCCGATCATATATGCCATCGATATCCTTTGCATGATTCAATTTAAACTACAAGGAAGCGACGCAACTGCACTTATCGGTGGGACCACTGTTATTATGATTATCATCATTTCTCTCATCGCTTACAAAGGAAATGGACTAAATAAAACGACCGATTATTTTATAGAAGGGCTCCAATTTGGCTTTAAAATCTTTGGTCCAGTTATTCCAATTGCTGCACTCTTTTATTTAGGAGATAGCGGTTTTGTAAAAATTATCGGAGACTATTTACCGAAAGGTTCACACGGAATCATTAACGACTTAGGAATCGCTTTGTCTCAAACTGTTCCTTTAAATCAATATGTATCGGCAGGGACATTAACTATCGTTGGTGTCATTACCGGCTTAGATGGATCTGGCTTTTCTGGTATATCACTTGCTGGTTCCATTGCCAATCTTTTCGGAACAGCACTTGGCCATGGAACAGCTACATTAACAGCCCTCGGGCAAATTGCAGCTATATGGACCGGGGGCGGGACGTTAATTCCTTGGGCACTTATTCCTGCCGCTGCGATTTGTAAAGTCGATCCATTTGAACTTGCACGTCGAAACTTTTTACCAGTTGGGATTGGCTTAATTGTCACCACGATCGTTGCGATGTTTATTCTATAGCGTAAGCAAGTTTTCTTTTGCTTACGCTTTTTGCTTGTAAAATTCATCATGAATTATCAGTTTTCAAGAGGGATTCGTTATTACTTAGCGAAATTATATTAGGAGAGTAATTATTTCAAAACGTTTACGAGAAACAGATTACTTCCATTAGAAAAGGGGACATAGCTATGAATGAATTGATTTTCGTCTTATTAATTTGTCCATTACTTATCTTTATCATTTCTATTGTTGGAACCTGCAAGACAAAAACGTATTACGTCATGCCGATTGTAACGTTTGCTAGTTTTTTAATAATAGGTGTTATCGCCTTTACTCCGAAGTTTTTCTTTTGGGTTGGCATGTATAGCATCTTCTCATTTATTGTTTCTTATATGACGCTATTGTTTGTGAGAGGGTATGAAGTTGTGGAAAACGCTAAATAGTTGCTAGCAAGGGGATCGTCATATGATTTTCTTTAATATTGATGGAACTTTACATTGAATTTATATAAAAAAGACGACCGCGTTCCCCCGCAGTCGTCTTTTTTCGTGTTACGCTGTGATCCAAGCTTCGTTAGCTGGATCTTTACGCCACTCTTGTAATTTTTTCGTTTCAGCTTGTCCGATCATACCTTTTTCTGCTGCAACTTCAGTTAATGCACTGTAGTCGCTTAAAGAATATGATGCTACGTTAGCTGCTTCTAGTTTTTCTTTTCCTGCTTCAAGCTCGTATGTGAAGATTGATACGATTCCTAATACTTCACAGCCAGCTTCGCGAAGTGCTTCTACACATGTAATTGCACTACCGCCAGTTGAAATTAAGTCTTCTACTACTACTACTTTTTGACCTTTTTCAGCTTTTCCTTCAATTTGGTTCCCTTTACCGTGACCTTTTGCTTTACTACGTACGTAGCACATTGGTAAATCCATACGATCACTTACCCATGCAGCGTGCGCAATACCAGCAGTTGCTGTTCCTGCAATAACTTCTACAGTTGGGAAGTGCTCTTTAATTAACTCTTCTAATCCAGCTGCAATTGCTTGACGTACTTTCGGATAAGATAAAGTTAAACGGTTATCACAATAAATTGGTGATTTCATACCTGAAGACCATGTGAATGGATCATTCGGTTGTAAAAATACTGCTCCAATTTCTAATAAATGCGATGCGATTTCTTTTTTCATACTGTTACACCTTCCCACTGTTGTTTTACTGTTTTATACGCTTCAAGCGGATTTTCTGCTTTTGTAATACTACGTCCAACTACGATATAGCTTGAGCCAAGTTCCCTCGCACGTTTCGGTGTTGCTACGCGCACCTGGTCATTTATATCATCGCTCGCAAGACGAATCCCCGGTGTTACTGTTACAAATTCATTTCCGCATACTTCACGTAGTTTTGGAACTTCAAGCGTTGAGCAAACAACGCCATCAAGTCCACTTTCTTTCGTTAGTTTTGCATAATGAGCAACCGCTTCTTCTAACGTTTTCTCAATGCCGATCTCTTTTTTCATCATAGCTTCCGAAGTGCTTGTTAGTTGTGTAACTGCAATACAAATCGGTCTCTCTTTTCCTTCTTGCTTACCTTCCTCTAATCCCTCAATCGCAGCTTTCATCATACTGCTTCCCCCAGCAGCATGAACATTTACCATATCAACATCTAGACTAGCTAGGCTACGCATAGCGCTTTTTACTGTATTTGGAATATCATGAAGTTTTAAATCTAGAAAAATCTTATGTCCTTTTTCTTTTAAGTACGTAATAATTGCAGGGCCTTCTTTGTAAAATAACTCCATACCAACTTTGACAAATAACTCTTCCCCTTCAAAGTGGCGCAAGAATTGTTCTACATCTTGTTTCCCTGGAAAATCTAGTGCAACGATTAACGACTGTGACATGTTTGCTTCCAGCTCCTTCCTTGACATTCCGAAATGTGATCAAATCCTAATTCATCTAGTAATGCTGGTAACTCTTCAATAATTGTCGGACATACGAACGGATCGATAAAGTTCGCTGTACCTACTGCAACTGCGCTTGCGCCAGCGTAGAAGAATTCGATTACATCTTCCGCTGTTTCAATGCCACCCATTCCGATAATTGGAATGTTAACCGCTTGGCTTACTTCATGTACCATACGAATTGCTACTGGCTTAATCGCAGGACCTGATAATCCGCCTGTACGGTTTGCTAAAATTGGTTTAGCTGTTTTTAAATCTAGACGCATACCAAGCAATGTATTAATCATCGTTAAACCATCTGCACCTGCATTTTCAATCGCTTTTGCAATTTCCACAATGTTTGCCACGTTCGGTGACAACTTCACGTATACAGGTACTTCAGAAACCTCTTTTACTCGCTTCGTTAAATCAGCAGCAATTTCAGGATTTGTACCAAAGGCGATACCACCTGTTTTTACGTTTGGACAAGAAATATTTAATTCCAGTGCATGGACATTAGGCGCTTTAGAAATTTCCTTTGCAACCGCTACGTAATCCTCAGCTTGTGAACCTGCAACGTTTGCAATGATTGGAAGGTCAAATTGTTCTAACCATGGTAATTCAGAATTCATTACTTTTTCTAATCCTGGGTTTTGAAGTCCGATTGCATTTAACATGCCGCCCGGTGTTTCAGCAACACGAGGCGTAGGATTTCCATAGCGTGGTTGTTCTGTCGTCGCTTTAATCATGATTGATCCTAGTACACTTAAATCGTAAAACTGTGCATATTCACGACCAAACCCAAAGCATCCAGATGCTGGTATAATTGGATTTTTTAATGATAATCCCGGTAATTCAACTTGCAATCTGTTCATAGTACAACCTCCCCGATTGGAAATACTGGTCCGTCGCTACACACCTTCTTGTAAGAATGTCCACTTGGATCTTCTTGTAAGTGGCATACACATGCGAAACAAGCTCCAATACCACAGCCCATACGTTCTTCTAATGAAATATAGGCTTTTTTCTCTTTGTAACGTCCTTCTAATGCACGAAGCATCGCTAACGGACCACATGAATAAAGAATATCAAAGTCAATTCCGTAATAATCAATTACATCTGTGACAAATCCTTTTGTACCGTGTGTACCGTCTACTGTCGCAACGTACGTATCACCAAGTTCTGTAAATTTTTCTTCATAGAAAACTACATCTTTCGTTTGAAAACCTAAGATGTGAATCACACGTACACCTTTTGCAACGAGGCGCTGTGATAATTCATAAAGTGGTGGTACACCAATCCCCCCGCCTACTAGTAAAGCTGTTTGACCAGCTTCTGCTTCTTCTACAGGAAAACCGTGTCCTAATGGTCCTAATACATCTACCATTTCACCTTGTTTTCTAGTTGCTAATGTTTTTGTCCCTTGTCCTTCCGCACGATATAGCATTGTAAATTCGTTCTTCTCTTGATCTACATTACAAATACTAATTGGGCGGCGCAGAAGGGGCGCAATGCCCTCTGCTACCTTAATGTGTACAAACTGCCCTGGTTCGTTCATTTGCTGTACTAAAGTTCCTTGAAGCACTAATTCGTAAATGTTCTTTGCGATTTCTTTTTGATTAACGACGATCATATTTTGCTTTTGCATCATGCATGTACCACCTCGTGACGCTTTGTTTGCGTAATTTCTTTCATTGAATGAGCTGAGAATGTCATAGATTCTAATACTCGTAAGATTGCTCTCGTTGTATCAAGTGATGTTAAGCAAGCTACACCATTTTCTACTGATTCACGGCGAATGCGGAAACCATCACGCGCTGGTTGTTTGCCTTTTGTTAATGTATTGATTACAAACTGTGCTTTTCCTTGGCGGATAATATCTAGTAAGTTGTAGTCCTCAGAATCAATTTTGTTTACAACTTGTACTGGGATATTTTGCTCTGTTAATGATTGTGCTGTTCCAGCTGTTGCTAATAAGTTATAGCCGATTTCATGGAAACGTTTTGCAATTTCCATCGCCTCTTCTTTATCTTTATCCGCTACAGTAATGATTACTGATCCGTGCGTTGGGATGTTAATTCCAGAAGCAACTAATCCTTTATATAATGCTTTTTCAAGCGTTAAATCTTTACCCATTACTTCCCCTGTTGATTTCATTTCAGGTCCTAATGTTGTATCCACTGAGCGTAATTTCGCGAATGAGAATACCGGAGCTTTTACATATACTTCTTTCTCTTCTGGGTGATAGCCCGTTCCGTATCCTTGCTCTACTAGGTCTTGCCCTAGAATAACTTTCGTTGCAACGTTTGCCATTGGTACACCTGTAATTTTACTTAAGAATGGTACTGTACGGCTCGCACGTGGATTTACTTCAATTACGTACACTTGATTTTCGAATACGACAAACTGGATATTTAGTAATCCAACAATGTTTAATCCTTTTCCAAGTGCAATTGTATGTTCAATAATTTGTTCTTTTAATTTTTCAGATAAGCTTTGTGGTGGATATACTCCAATTGAGTCACCAGAGTGAACTCCAGCGCGTTCAATATGTTCCATAATACCTGGAATGAATACATTCTCACCGTCTGAAATTGCATCTACTTCAATTTCTTTACCGACCATGTAACGGTCGATTAATACTGGGTGATCTGCGTGAACTTTAACTGCATTTTTCATGTAGTGCAGTAGTTCTTCTTGACGATATACGATTTCCATCGCACGTCCACCTAGTACGTAAGATGGTCTTACTAATACTGGGTAACCAATTTCTTCTGCGATTGCTACCGCTTGTTCTACAGTCGTTGCTGTTTTACCAACTGGTTGTGGGATACCAAGTTTTGTTAAAGCAGCTTCGAATTTATCACGATCTTCTGCACGGTCTAAGTCTTCAAGTGATGTTCCTAAAATCTTCACACCATGTTCTTCTAATTTCGCCGCTAAGTTAATCGCCGTTTGTCCACCAAACTGAACGATAACACCTTCTGGCTTTTCTAAATCGATGATGTGCATTACATCTTCAATCGTTAATGGTTCAAAGTATAATTTGTCAGAAATACTGAAGTCTGTTGAAACAGTTTCTGGGTTATTGTTAATGATAATCGCTTCATATCCAGCTTCTTTAATTGCCCATACTGAGTGAACTGTTGCATAGTCAAACTCAACACCTTGACCAATGCGGATCGGACCAGATCCTAGAACTACTACACTCTTACGATCTGTTACAATTGATTCGTTCTCCTCAGCGTATGTGCTGTAGTAATACGGTGTTGCAGATTCAAACTCTGCCGCACAAGTATCTACCATTTTGAATACTGGCGTCATATTATTTTCTTTACGCATATCGTAAATTTCGCGCTCCGTTTTGTTCCAAGCTGCTGCGATGTAGTGATCGCTGAAGCCCATTTCTTTTGCGGTTTGTAGTACTTCCATATTTCCTACATTCGCTTTTACTTCGCGTTCCATATTTACGATATTTTCAACTTTTTGTAAGAAGAAGAAGTCCATTTCACACCATTCGTTAATCTCTTCTTTCGTTACACCTTGACGAATTGCTTCTGCTACGATAAACAGTCGCTCATCATCTGCTTTAATAATGCGTTTTTTCATTGTTTCTTTATCAAGTTCTTTTAAGTGGTCTAATTCTAAGTGATAAATGCCAAGCTCTAAAGAACGAACCGCTTTTAATAATGATTCTTCTAAGTTACGTCCGATTGACATAACCTCACCAGTTGCTTTCATCTGCGTTCCAAGTGTTCTGTTCGCTGATTCAAACTTATCAAATGGCCAGCGTGGAATTTTTGAAACAACATAGTCTAATGCTGGCTCGAAGCAAGCATAAGTTTTTTGTGTTACTGGGTTTACGATTTCATCTAATGTTAAGCCGACTGCAATTTTCGCTGCTAATTTCGCAATTGGATATCCAGTTGCTTTAGATGCTAATGCAGATGAACGACTTACACGTGGGTTTACTTCGATTACATAGTATTGGAAGCTATATGGATCTAGTGCAAGCTGAACGTTACATCCACCTTCAATTCCTAGTGCACGAATAATTCGTAATGAAGTATTACGTAACATTTGGTATTCACGGTCGCTTAGCGTTTGGCTCGGTGCTACAACGATAGAATCACCTGTATGAACACCAACTGGATCGATATTTTCCATGTTACATACTACAATCGCGTTATCATTTGAATCACGCATTACTTCATATTCAATTTCTTTACAACCAGCAATACTTTTCTCTAATAAACATTGTGTTACTGGGCTATGTTTTAAACCACTTGTTACGATTTCAATTAACTCTTCTTCGTTATGGCAAATTCCGCCGCCCGTTCCGCCTAATGTGAATGCTGGACGAACGATTACTGGATAACCAATTTCGTTTACAAAGCTATATGCTTCATCAAGGTTATGAATGATTTCACTTGGTGGTGTTGGTTCATTTAAATCTTGCATTAATGTACGGAACAAATCACGATCTTCCGCTTGCTCGATTGCTGACAATTTTGTTCCTAAAATTTCAACTCCGCACTCTTCAAGTACGCCTGATTTTGCAAGTTCAACAGCCATGTTTAAACCTGTTTGACCACCTAATGTTGGTAAGATTGCATCTGGACGTTCTTTACGAATGATTCGGCTTACGAATTCTAATGTTAAAGGCTCAATGTATACTTTATCTGCTGTTGCAGTATCGGTCATAATTGTTGCTGGGTTAGAGTTAACAAGGATTACTTTGTAACCTTCCTCTTTAAGAGATTGACAAGCTTGTGTACCAGAGTAGTCAAACTCCGCTGCTTGCCCAATTACAATTGGTCCTGATCCGATTACTAAAATTGTGTTAATGTCTAGGCGTTTTGGCATAACTCTTCCCCTTCTTTCTTGAAGTTTTCAATCATTGTTAAGAAATCTTCGAATAAATCATTTGCATCTTCTGGTCCCGCTGAAGCTTCTGGATGGTATTGTACTGTAAATGCTGGGAACTTCTTATGACGAAGACCTTCTACTGTTCCATCATTTAAAGCAACATGTGTAATTTCAAGTTCTGTATTTTCAACTGATTCTTCTTCTACTGCGTAACCATGGTTTTGAGATGTAATTGCTACTTTTCCAGTTGCAAGATTTTTTACTGGATGGTTTAACCCACGGTGGCCGAATTTTAACTTACTTGTATTCGCACCAGATGCTAGAGCGAACAATTGATGTCCTAGACAAATTCCGAATAAAGGAACTTTACCGATAATGTCTTTTAACATTTCAATTGCTTCTGGTACATCTTTTGGATCCCCAGGTCCGTTACTTAGCATAATCCCATCTGGGCTAAGGCGTAAAATTTCTTCAGCTGTTGTATTGTAAGGAACTACAATCACATCGCAATCACGTTTATTTAATTCTCTTAAAATACCATGTTTCATACCGAAGTCTACTAGTACAACGCGATGTCCGCGGCCTGGGCTTGGGTATGGATCTTTCGTTGATACGCGTTTCACATGATCTGTAAATACTGTCGCTTTTAATTGGCTCACGATGTATTCTACATCTGCATCCATATTACAAAGGCGTCCGCGTAATGTACCGTATTGACGAATTTTTCTCGTTAATTTTCTCGTATCAATCCCTGCTAATCCTGGAATGTTTCTTTCTTTTAAGTAGTCATTTAACGAAATTTCATTACGGAAGTTTGATGGGTGATCACAAATTTCGTTTACGATTAAACCATTTACAGATGGGTGAATCGATTCAAAATCGTCACGGTTGATGCCGTAGTTTCCGATTAATGGGTACGTGAATGTTACAATTTGACCGCAATATGATGGATCAGATAATGTTTCTTGATATCCAGTCATTCCTGTTGTAAATACAACCTCACCTGACTTTTCGATTTCTCCTCCGAAACCTGTTCCAATTAATACTGTTCCATCTTCTAAGATAAGTTGTCTTTTCATACTAATGCACTCTCCTTTTGCCATGCGATCTTACCACCAACGATTGTCATTACCGGCCATCCTTGGCATTTCCAACCTGCGAATGGTGTATTTTTTCCTTTTGATAAGAATGTTGTTGGGTCAATCTCTTCTTCTTGTTCTAAATCAATAATTGTAATATCAGCTGCTCTACCTTCTTTCAGGCGACCTGCTTCTAAGCCGAATGTATCAGCTGGCTTTTCTGTTAAGAATTGAATTAATTGTTCTAATGTAATAATTCCTTTTTTCACAAGGTTTGTGTATAAAAGCGGGAATGCTGTTTCAAAACCAGTAATTCCGAATGGTGCTCTTTCAATTCCTTGTGCTTTCTCTTCTGCTGTATGCGGTGCATGATCAGTTGCGATCATATCGATTGTTCCATCTAATAAACCTTCAATTAATGCTGCGTGATCTTCTTTTCCACGAAGCGGTGGGTTCATTTTAAAGTTAGGGTCAGCTGATGGGATATCATCTTCACATAACACTAGATGATGAGGTGTTACTTCTGCTGTTACTTTAATTCCAGCACGCTTTGCATCACGGATTACACGTACAGAGCCTTTCGTACTTACGTGACATACGTGATAGTGACAATCTGTCGCTTCAGCAAGCAGTATATCCCTTGCAATATGTACAGATTCACATACTGATGGGATACCGTTTAATCCGTGTTTCTCAGAAAACTTCCCTTCATGTACACAACCTTTATTAATAAGAGTATTCTCTTCACAGTGCGCAACTACTGCCATATTTAATTTCGCTGCACGTTTCATAGCAGCTAACATCATGCTAGCATCTTGTACGCCTACACCGTCATCAGTGAAAGCAAATGCTCCAAGTTCTTTTAACGTTTCGAAATCTGTCATTTCAGAACCCGCTTGACGTACTGTAATTGCTCCATATGGTAATACGTTAACATGCGCTTTTTCTTTAATACGATTTTGTAAGTCTTCCATATGTTCTCTGCAATCTGGTACTGGGCGTGTATTTGGCATTGCACAAATTGTAGTGAATCCACCTTTTGCCGCTGCTAGTGTACCTGTTTCAATTGTTTCTTTATGTTCACCACCTGGTTCACGAAGGTGTACGTGTACATCTACTAATCCAGGTGCGATTAACTTTCCGTTCACATCGATTACTTCAGCATTATCTGCCGTAATATTTTCTGCTACCTTAGCGATTTTACCGTCTTGTACGAGAAGATCCGTTGCTACGATTTTTCCTTCTTCATTCATATAACGACCATTTTTAAACAAGTAATTCATGTTTCATTCCTCCTAATACATTTGGTAAGGCGCGTTTTAGTACAGCCATTCTTACGTAAACTCCATTTTCCATTTGTTTAAATATGCGTGAACGCTCACACTCAACAAGTTCACTTGCAATTTCAACATCTCGGTTTACAGGAGCTGGATGCATAATAATGCTTCCTTCTTTCATACGCTGTTCTCTTTCCACTGTTAATCCGTGTTTCTCATGATACTCTTTCATAATGTCTGTTTCATAATGATCATGACGCTCATGTTGTACACGAAGTAACATCATTACATCCACTTCTGGAACAAGCTCATCTAATGGTTTGTATGTTCCAAATGTGTTGTCTTCATCTTTCCACTCTTCTGGACTTGCGAAGTAAATTGTTGCACCCAGTTTCGTTAATGCTTCTGCATTCGAACGTGCTACTCGGCTATGACGAACATCTCCTACTATCGCAATCTTCAATCCTTCAAATCTTCCAAACTCTTGTTTAATGGTAAGAAGGTCGAGTAAGCACTGCGTTGGGTGGTTCCCACATCCATCTCCAGCGTTTAAGATTGGAATATTCACCTGATCTTTTAGTTCATCGAAGTAGCGATCTTGCTCGTGGCGGATGACCACTGCTTTTGTTCCGATTGATTCTAGTGTTCTTATCGTATCGTATAATGTTTCTCCTTTTTGTACGCTAGATGCATCAGCTGAAAAGTTTAAAACATCAAGTCCTAATCTCTTCTCAGCAACTTCAAAGCTAAATCTTGTTCTCGTACTATTCTCAAAGAACAAGTTCGCAACAAAAGTTTGCTCTGTCGTTTTGCTTTCTTTCCCATTCGCAAAATCTTCTGCGTCTTTTAGGATTTCTGAAATTTCTACTTCCGATAATTCACTCATCGTTAACAAATGGCTCATCGTCATCCCTCATCTTTCTGATTTTTATGTTACCACTTTTGTATTTTTATAACAACCTCTGCATAAAAATACCCTAATCTTGTGAGACTAGGGTGCAAGAAAGAAGCCACCCTTTTCGGTCTCACAGGACTGAATTAAAAGGTTATTATTATGAAGCAATCTGCTTAGATTGTTTTATTTGTTTCGTTTCCGGTAGTAGTAAATTTAGCAGTACACCTACAATTGCTGCTAGTGCCATTCCTTCTACTTGGAATGATTCTCCTACGTGAAGTACCGCTCCACCAATACCGATTACTAGTATTACTGATGCAATCATTAAGTTTCGTTTGTCACTTAAATCTGTTTTATCGTCTACCATCATACGTAATCCGCTTGATGCGATTACACCGAATAGTAAGATTGATACACCACCCATAACTGGTGTTGGTATCGAATGAATCAGTGCAGAAATCTTACCGACAAATCCGAACATGATTGCGAATACGGCTGAACCGATGAATAAGTATACACTGTACGCTCTTGTAATTGCTAGCACACCGATGTTTTCACCATACGTTGTATTCGGTGGTCCACCGATTAGTGATGCGATTAATGTTGCTACTCCATCACCGAAGATTGAACGGTGTAAACCAGGTTTTTCAATTAAATCTCTTTTAATAACATTTCCTAGTACAATTTGGTGTCCGATATGTTCTGAAATTGTTACTAGTGCAACTGGTACCATCAAGAGTACGATCTTCCATGAAAACTCTGGTGTGTATGTTACAAATGGTACTGTGAAATCTGGTACAACAAACCATTTTGCCTCAGCTACCGGCTTTAAGTCTACTAGCCCTTGGAAGTAAGCGAAAATATATCCGCCGATAATGCCAAGTAACACTGGTATGATACTGAAAAATCCTCTTCCGAATATTGAGCATATAATTGTAATTGCTAATGTTACTAATGCTACTGAAAAGTGTGTAAAGCTATATTTGCCATCCGCACCATTCATCGCCATGTTAACTGCTGTATGTGCTAAAGCTAGACCGATTACCATTACTACTGGACCAACTACGATTGGTGGTAATAATTTCATAATCCACTTTGATCCTGATTTCTTAATTCCGATTGAGATTAAGATATACACAAGCCCTGCTAGCAACCCACCAAGCATTGCTGCTCCCGGTCCACCTGCCGTTTTCGCTGTTATAATCGGTGCGATAAAGGCGAATGATGATCCTAGATAGGCAGGTACTTGACCTTTCGTTATAAGAAGAAACGCTAACGTTCCTAATCCACTTGATATTAATGCTACTGACGGATTCAATCCTGTTAAAAACGGAACAAGCACTGTTGATCCAAACATCGCGAACAAATGTTGTATACTTAAAAATAACCATTTTCCCGGTTTCGGTACTTCATTAACGTCTAACACTGGCTTTTGTTCCATTGTTACATCCTCCTTCAGTTTAAATCTTTGCAATAAAAAAACTCTTTGTGCCTGTGCACAAAGAGTCCTACACTTTCGTATGCCAAATTTGACATATGAAAGCCAAGACCCTTTGGCAGCCTCACAGGACTACATTTAAAAGGGCTTTACTTATCGTATATGCTTACTCGATCTTGTTGATCTGTCTCTTGCAAATCAACTTCGATACGCTCTTCACTTGATGTTGGAATGTTCTTTCCTACATAATCAGCGCGAATTGGTAGTTCACGATGACCTCTATCAACAAGAACCGCCAATTGGATTTGTGATGGTCTACCTAAATCCATCAGAGCATCCATTGCTGCTCGAACTGTTCTGCCTGTATATAATACATCATCTACAAGGATAACTTTTTTCTTCGTAATATCTACAGGGATATCAGAACCTTTTACAAGTGGTTCTTTATTTTTCGATTGTAGCGTTAAATCATCACGATATAACGTAATGTCTAGCTCTCCAACTTCTATTTCTTTTCCTTCAATTTGACCAATTCGTTCTGCCAAACGTTGTGCAATAAAAATTCCACGAGTTTTAATTCCGACAAGAACACAATTATCGACACCTTTATTTCGTTCCACGATTTCATGACTAATTCGTGTTAAAGCGCGGCGAATCATTTGGTCATCTAAAACGACAGCTTTCTCTTGCATGCTCTACACCTCCAAGCTTTTTTCTTGCGTGAGAGTAATGGTATAAAAAAAGTCCTCTCAGCGTGTGCGAGAGGACTTTTGAAAAAGGGTATAGCATACCCTATGCATTTCAAACCGTTACCTTCTCAACCTCACGGGGCTGTGTTAAAGGATCATTATTTAACTGTTGTCAGTATCTCAGTTTTCTTATGATTTGTCAATACTATTTTCGTAAAATATTTAATGCGTCTTCAAACACTTCTGGAATCGGTGCCTCAAACTGAATATATTCACCAGTGCGAGGATGATCAAATCCTAAAATACCTGCATGAAGTGCTTGTCCGTTCATATCTAACGTTTTCTTTGGTCCATACTTTGGATCTCCTGCAAGTGGATAGCCAATATATTTCATATGAACACGAATTTGATGTGTACGCCCTGTTTCTAAGCGACATTCTACAAGTGTGAAATCTTTGAATCGCTCTAACACTTGGAAATGCGTAACAGCATGCTTACCATTTTCATCAACCGTCATACTTTGACGTTCTTTCTTATCACGAGCAATCGGAGCATCAATCGTTCCCTTATCGTGCGGAATAACACCGTGTACAATCGCTTTGTAACGTCTCGTTACTGTTTTTGCTACAAGTTGATTTACAAGTGATTCGTGTGCCATATCATTTTTAGCAACCATTAATAGGCCTGACGTATCCTTATCAATACGATGCACGATACCTGGACGCATCACGCCATTAATGCCTGATAAGTCTGTACAATGGTGCATAAGACCGTTCACAAGTGTACCACTTGTATGACCTGGTGCTGGATGTACAACCATACCACGTGGCTTATTAACAACAAGTACATCTGCATCTTCATAATAAATTTCTAAGTTCATATCTTCTGGCTGAATATCTAACTCTTCTGGCTCAGGAATCGTCACTGTAATTTCATCATTTTCTCTAACTTTATAATTCCCTTTTACAGCTTTTCCATTAACTGTAACAACGTCATCTTTAATCCATTGTTGTACTTGTGTACGTGACCATTCATTATTTATTCCTGCAACGAATTTATCAATTCGCTCATTTTTTTGTTCTTCTGCAACTGTTACTTGTACTACTTCACTCATTCAATTACTCCTTCGTTTTCTTGCCTTCTAATAATGTTTGAATAATAATTAATACAACACCAATACATAATGCTGAATCAGCGATATTGAATACTGGATAGTTGTACGAGAAAATATACACGTGAATGAAATCCACTACTTCTTGTCTAAATACACGATCAATAAAATTACCAATTGCTCCGCCTAAAATTAGACCTAATGAAATTCCTAGAAGCTTGTCTGTTTTTGCATATTTTTTCATATAAAATACGATAAATGCTACAAAAACGACTGTAATAATGTAAAAAAACCACATTTTATTTTCTAAAATGCCCCAGGCAGCTCCTCTATTTCGATGTGATGTTATGTATAATACATTATCGATAATCGGAATGCTCGTACCCAATTCCATGTTCTTTACAATTAGCCATTTCGATATTTGATCGATGGCAATGACAAATAACGCTATTACATAATATATCATTTTCATTTCCCCCACAAAGACAGTGTACCTCAAAATTTTAGCATAGCTGCAACCTTTTCACAATGAACCTTTATAGAAGAATAAAATAAATAAAAAAAAGGTAATATAATATCGTTGTGCCCATTCATACATTTACTTTTTCATAGAAAAATTCATGAATGGTACGTGCAGTCGGCATCGTTTTCATTTGTTTTACCGACATTACTCTCCCTGTGTCTTCACAAATACCATACATATCTATTTCCATTTTAAATAATGCACGTTCTACATCTTTTAAATCCTCTTTTATATCATGTAATAATAGTTTTTTCTTTATCTCTTCCTTCATTTCATACCCAAGCTCTTCGCTAAACTCTGTATTATATTTGTACATAACCTCTTTAGCTAGCCTCTCTTGTAACTCTTTTCGCATCAATTGCAATTCTTCTTTGATTTCCATATACATTTCATTCACGTGTACATTCCTCCCAGTTGCAATGTACGATTAGTGTGTCCGAAATTTATATGCTTACCTCTCACACATTTTTCCTTCATAGGAAAGAGAGTGAAAGTTATTTCAATATACTGTTAACCAAAAAATGACTGCACTTTACGTGCAGTCACCCCTTATTATTTTACATAATTTTCTTTAACAACCGTTGCACAACGCTCACATAATGTTTCATGTTCAGCATCTTTACCAATTGTTTCTGAAACTACCCAACAGCGTTCACATGTTTCACCAGTTGCTTGAGCAACAACAACCGCTGTATGTTCATACTTCGGTGCATCTGCTGGCGCTTCTTCCATCATGCCACCAAGTTTGTACTCAGAAACGATGAATAATTGCTTTAAGTCTTCGTTAATAGACTCTAACATAGCTTTCATTTCTGCAGTTGGATATAGCGTAATGCTTGCATTTAATGACTTACCGATTACCTTTTCATTACGAGCCACTTCTAACGCTTTTAATACGTCATCACGCAATGTCATAAATGCATCCCATTTTGTTTTTAATGCTTCTGCACCATCTAATTGTACAGCTTCTGGCATATCAGTTAATTGTACACTTTCTTCTGTTACACCCGGAATGTATGGCCATACTTCATCAGCTGTATGCGGTAAGATTGGTGTTACAAGTTTCGTCAATGCAACAAGAACATCATATAATACAGTTTGAATTGCACGACGATCTTCATGGTTCGCACCTTCAATGTATAAAATGTCTTTTGCAAAGTCTAAGTAGAATGAACTTAAATCAATTGTACAGAAGTTATGAATTGCATGATATACAGCAGCGAAGTCGTATGTCTCATATGCTTCTTTTACTTTTGTAATTAAGTCATTTAATTTCACTAACATATAACGATCTACTTCACGAAGTTCAGCTACAGCTACTGTATTTTCACTTGGCTTAAAGTCGTCTAAGTTTCCTAATAAGAAACGGAATGTGTTACGGATTTTACGATACACTTCTGCTACTTGTTTTAAAATATCATCCGAAATACGTACATCAGATTGATAGTCAACAGAAGATACCCATAATCGTAAAATATCTCCGCCTAATTGATCCATAATTTTCTTCGGTACGACGATGTTTCCAATCGACTTACTCATTTTACGTCCTTCACCATCTAATACGAAACCATGGCTTAGTACGCCTTTATATGGCGCTTTTCCTGTTACAGCAACTGCTGTCGATAATGAAGAGTTAAACCAACCACGATATTGGTCAGATCCTTCTAAATATAAATCTGCTGGACGTTGTAAGTCATCGCGCTCTTCTAATACCGCTTGGTGAGAAGAACCTGAGTCGAACCATACATCCATGATGTCTGTTTCTTTACGGAATTCACCATTTGGGCTACCTGAATGTGTAAATCCTTCTGGTAATAGATCTTTCGCTTCACGCTCAAACCATACGTTAGAACCGTGTTCACGGAATAAATCAGCTACATGGTTAATTGTTTCATCCGTAATGATTGGATCACCATTCTCAGCATAGAATACAGGAATTGGCACACCCCATGCACGTTGACGAGAAATACACCAGTCACCACGGTCACGAACCATGTTATGAAGACGAGTTTCGCCCCATGCTGGTACCCATTTTGTTTCCGCAACAGCTTCTAATAATTCTTTACGGAATGCTTCAATAGATGCAAACCACTGTGCTGTCGCACGGAAAATAATAGGTTTTTTCGTTCTCCAATCATGTGGATATGAATGCGTAATGAATGTTAGTTTCAGTAATGCGCCTACTTCTTCTAATTTTTCTGTAATTGGCTTGTTAGCTTTATCATAGAATAAGCCTTCAAATCCAGGTGCTTCCTCTGTTAATACACCTTTATCATCAACTGGGCAAAGTACTTCTAAGCCATACTTTTTACCAACAATAAAGTCATCTTCCCCGTGTCCTGGTGCTGTATGAACACAACCTGTACCTGCATCTGTTGTTACGTGATCTCCTAGCATAACTAATGAATCACGATCGTAGAATGGATGCTTTGCAACTGTATACTCAAGCTCGCTACCTTTTACTGTTTTCACAACTTCAGCGTTTTCCCACTCTAACGTTTTTGCAACTGTCTCAAATAGTTCAGAAGCAATAATATATTTTTCATCATTTACTTTTACAATAGCGTATTCAAGTTCTGGGTGAACAGAAATACCTAAGTTTGCAGGCAACGTCCAAGGCGTTGTTGTCCAGATGATGTATTTCTCATCACCTTCTAATACGTTCTTTCCATCTTTTACAGGGAATGCTACGTAAATAGATGCAGATTTTTTATCTTGGTATTCAATTTCAGCTTCCGCTAAAGCTGATTCACTCGTTGGTGACCAATAAACTGGTTTTTGTCCTTTATAGATATAACCTTTTTTCGCCATATCACCAAACACTTTAATTTGTTGTGCTTCATAAGCTGGCTCTAAAGTAATGTATGGGTTATCCCAATCAGCACGTACACCTAAACGCTTAAATTGCTCACGCTGACGTTCTACTTGTTCATATGCATACTCTGCACATAACTTACGGAACTCAGCAACTGTCATTTCTTTACGCTTTACACCTTTATTTGTTAAAGCTTGTTCAATTGGTAAACCGTGTGTATCCCAACCTGGGACATATGGTGCACAGAAACCAGTCATTGATTTATAACGAACGATAAAGTCTTTTAATACTTTATTTAATGCATGTCCCATATGAATGTCACCATTCGCATATGGAGGTCCATCATGCAGTACAAATAAAGGACGACCTTTCGTATGTTCTTGTACCTTTTCATAAATATTCATTTCCGCCCACTTTTCTTGCATTGCAGGCTCACGTTTTGGTAAATTCCCACGCATCGGGAACTCTGTTTTTGGCATTAGTAATGTATTTTTGTACTCCATGCTCAATTCCTCCTTACATGTATAAAAGAAAGACCTAAAAAACGGAATAAAAAAGAGACTTTCTCATCCCAAAAAGGGACGAGAAAGTCTCCCGCGGTACCACCCTAGTAGATCCTATACGTATGTATACAATCCTCTTTATATTCTTAACGCGAATATACGCCTACGCTTACTCTATTTGTTCAGCGCGGAACTCCAGGGTGATATTCCCATTATCTCCTTATCCTGAGCTTACACCATCCTCAGTTCGCTATATAAGGTATGAAAAAGGTACTTATCCCTATCTTCGTTTTTCTTAATAAATATGTTGTTTAAAATTATATGTAATAATGAGAAAAACGTCAAGCTTACACTGTTTCTTCTTTTTTCAACAGCTCGTCTACTTCGTCTTCTAACTCAATTAGTTTATCCCAATCATCGTTGTTTAACATTTCAAGCTGTGTTTCTAATAACATACGGAAACGAGTGCGGAATACTTTCGCTTGTTTCTTTAGCTCTTCAATATCAAAAGCAACTTTTCTTGATTTTACTAAAGCTTCGTTAATAATACGGTCTGCATTCTTTTCAGCTTCACGTACAATTAATTTTGCTTCTTTTTGCGCATTACGTTTTACTTCTTCCGCTGCTTCTTGTGCAACAACGATAGATTTGTTTAACGTATCTTCAATATTAGAGAAATGATCTAACTTCCCTTCTAATTGCGCAACTTGTTCTTCTAAAGCTTTTTTCTCACGAATGACTAATTCATAATCTTTGATAATTTGATCAAGAAACTCATTTACTTGATCCTCATCATAGCCACGGAATCCGCGACCAAATTCTTTGTTATGAATATCTAATGGTGTTAACGGCACAACGCCACCTCCAAGTAGTTATCTAAATTTCCTCTTTCAATTATATCTTTTCTTCGACAAAATAGGAGGATTTCCTTCTAAAAAACCAATCATTTTAGTATACCATACAAAATTCTCCATTTGTCGCGCTTTGTTCTACCTTCTACAGAAAACAATTTACTGCGTCCATGTCCTCTCACTGAAAAAACATCTCCTGGATAACATTCATAAGAGGTTTGCTCCACTGTTTTCCAATTCACTTTTACTAAACCATTTTTTATGAAAGGTTGTACTTTTTGCCTAGATATATGTAACATTTCAGCTAACATAACATCTAAACGAAGTGAAGAAACTGTTCCGGATTTCTCCCCCCACGTTTCTTGTATCTGTAGAATTTTTTCCCCTTGCACTGGTGATAAGGAGACTTTCACTTTTCCTATAGATTGTAAGTTCATCTCAATATAAGATACAACTTCTTTCGCGACTACAATTTGGGCACGATCTTCTTGAAGCAAAATATCACCACATTTTTCTCTCGTTAAACCGAGAGACATAAATGTACCTAATATTTGCCTATGCTCTAGCGTATAAAACTTGGAAGGATAGTCAATTTCCAATACTTCTACTTGAAATTCCTCTTCATTTACTACTAGATAGTCCGGATAAATGAGTGCTCTTTTGCGCTCTGCTTGAGACGTTGCACCATCAAACTGTACAGCAACATCTCCTTGTCCTATTACCATCGTGACAATTTGTTGTTGTCTTGGATCAAGAAAGTCTGTTAACTTCACTTGATGGTACTCCGCTGCTCGCTTCCACTCTAACACTTTATCCACAAAGACCACTTCATCAGGTCTAAAATGCTCGTAGATGCTCATACATATAACCTCTTACTATAAGAAATAGCCGAATAAACTTACCAAGCCATTTGTCGCAAGTCTCAACGCAAAGATCGCAACGAGTGGCGAAATATCAATCATACCAAGCGGCGGAATAAATCTGCGAAATGGTTCTAAATATGGTTCACAAATACGCGCAAGAAACTCTCCGAAAGTTGATTCCTTTGCACCTGGGAACCATGATAGGAGAATGTAAATAATAAGTGCCCACGAGTAAATCTCGATAGCATAAACTAAAAGTCTTAAAACGGTTTCCATGGCGTATTACCACCTCTTTATATTTGTGTCTTCTTCTTCACCGAATAACTCTGAAATTGCACCAACTATATCTACATTTTCAGGCGTACACATAAATGTTTTCGGTCCTATTTTTTGAATGTCCCCGCCTATAGCGTATACAGTACCACTTAAAAAGTCAACGATACGTACAGCTTGATCCGTAGACATTCGTTGTAAATTAATTACAACAGCTCGTCTACCTTTTAAATGGTCCGCAATTCCTTGCGCTTCCGAATATGTGCGTGGTTCTAATAAAACAACTTTTGAGGATTGCTTCGCTGTTTCAATGCTCACAACATTTTGTTTCGTTTGCGCTTTTGGAAACGTAACATCTTGTTGTTCTGGCGGATCTTGCTGCTTCTTCATGTCTGTTTGCTCCTTTTCATAACTATATTGAGCTGCTTCTTTTTCTTCAGGTGTATCAAAAAAGAAGTATTTTACTTTTGACCAACTCATAATAAGATTCTCCTTCCTTTTACGCTTTTCCTACTAAAATCGTCCCCAAACGAATGTATGTAGCACCTTCTTCAATTGCAATGGTGTAATCATTAGACATTCCCATTGATAATTCTTTACATGGCGCATGTAATAATTCTAACTCCTGCACCTCTGTTTGTAGCATACGTAATGTCTTAAAACAGCGTCTGATTTCTTTCTCTTCTTCTGTAAATGGAGCCATTGTCATTAGTCCAACCACTTCAATCTTATCCAATTCTTGCAAACTTTGAATAAAAGAAACGGTTTCTTCTATTGCCAATCCTTGCTTTGATTCTTCAGATGATGTTTTCACTTGAATAAAACATTTCACTTTCTTATCCGCACGTTTTTGAATTTCTTTTGCAAGTGAAAGACGATCTAATGAATGTAAATAATCGATTTCATTAATGATTTCTTTTACTTTTCTCGTTTGTAATGATCCAATAAAATGCCAATTCACTTTTGAACCGAAATGTTCGTACTTCTGTAAGAAACCTTCATTTCTATTTTCACCTAAATCGATAATTCCTGCTTCAATTACTTCGTTTGTTTTTTCAATTCCTACCGTTTTTGTAACCGCAACGAGTTTAATATCTTGCAACGAACGTCCTGCTCGTGCGCAAGATTGTTTAATTGATTCATTTACAGTTGTTAAATTTGTTTGTACTGTCACTTGCTTTCTTCCTCCTTAAAACCTATGAAACTCAACATTCTCCCCGTCTTACCTTGATCACGACGATGAGAGAAAAAGAGTTGCTCTTCACAGCTTGTACAAAGAGATGACATTACAATATTCTCTTCTTTTATGCCTACTTGTAAACATAGTATACGATTAATTTCTTTTAAATTAATTGCATACTGTCCGTCAGAAATTTTTTTATAAGGGACAGAACCGTTTACTACTTGCTCTGCTGCTGTTAGCACTCGATCATCAACAACGTAACAACAAGATCCAATTGCTGGTCCAATCGCAACATGAATTTCATCACTTGAAATCCCTTCTGCATTCCATTTTTGAATCATTTCTTTTGCAATCTCTTTTACAGTCCCTTTCCATCCAGCATGCGCAAGTCCTATCATACCATGTGATGGTGCATAAAAATAGAGTGGAACACAATCCGCGTAACAAGATGTTAGAAGAACATCATTATTAGTCGTATAAATGCCATCTGTTTTTGAAATGCCGTCTTCATATGAATAAACGCCACTTCCTTTTTCCTGTTCTCCTACTTTTTCAACATGATGATCATGAACTTGTTCAGAGCAAATCCAGTTTTCTAATGGTTTTTGTAACTTATTTGCTAAAATGCGTCTATTTTCATGAACGTTCTCCGCAATATCATTCACATGTAATCCTAAATTCATCGCATGAAAGGAGCCCGTACTTACCCCACCATCTTTTGTCGTAAATCCAGCAGTAATGTTCCCAAGTTCTTTCCACGCTTGTAAATACAGTATACCGTCCACATATTTAAATGGCTCTCTCATAATAGCGGCTCCTTTTAATTAAAATAACATAAAAAAGCATGGTACTTCCTGTCTATTTTACCATACTTTTATTTTTTCATAATCCTAACAGAAAAAAAAGAGGAATTTGTAATATTCTTTATGAAATTGTCGGTGTTTGTATTGATTCTGTTACAGAATTAACAGAATTTACTCTAACAAGTATGACATCTTCCCCAATTTTCACAATTTCTTTCCAAGGAATTACAATTTCTATATCTTTCCCAAAGATCCCTAACATACGTGCCTGTTTGGAAATAATAATAGACTCGATTTTTCCTGTGTTCATATCGATTTCGATATCTCCAATATTCCCCAGCCTTTTTCCGTCTGAAACATTTATTATATCTTTCATCTGTAATTCCGAAATTCGTATCACTTTCATCCTCTCCCTTATATATGACGAATCGAAAAAACATTGTTACTCAAATGAACAGGAAGCATCCTCTTGCCAACCTCATATTATTTTCATTATATGAACACAGCTCCCCTACTATGAACGCAAACAAACTATATGACATATAAAAAGGTCTCACCATAAATGGTGAAACCTTATCCTTGAATCGTCTTATTCATTTGTTTAATAGCTGATTTCTCTAAACGTGACACTTGCGCTTGAGAAATCCCAATTTCTTCTGCAACTTCCATTTGTGTTTTTCCTTGGAAGAAACGTTTTCGAATAATCATTTTCTCACGATCATTTAAACGCTTCATTCCTTCTTTTAGAGCTAACTCTTCAACCCACTGCTCGTCCTTTTGTTTTTCATCACTTAACTGATCCATAACAAATATAGGATCTCCCCCATCGTTATAAATCGGCTCAAATAATGAAACTGGATCTTGAATTGCATCTAAAGCAAAAACAATTTCTTCATGAGTCACTTCAAGCACTTTTGCAATATCCATTGCTGTCGGTTCTTTTGAATTTTCTGCAATCAACTTTTCTCTTACTTGTAACGCTTTATACGCAATATCTCGTAAGGAGCGAGATACGCGAATCGGATTGTTATCACGCAAATATCTGCGTATTTCCCCAATAATCATCGGCACAGCATACGTTGAAAATTTTACATTTTGGCCTAAATCAAAGTTATCAATGGATTTCATAAGTCCGATACAACCAACTTGAAATAAATCGTCAACATATTCTCCTCTGTTATTAAATCTTTGGATGACGCTCAGTACAAGACGTAAGTTTCCATTCACTAATTTCTCTCTTGCGCTTATCTCTCCACTTTGCATTTCACGAAATAATTTACGCATTTCATCATTTTTTAGTACGGGAAGTTTAGCTGTATCAACACCGCAAATTTCTACTTTGTTTCTCGTCAAAGTGTTCCCTCCTATCGGGAGTTGCTGTACAGTGTAAAGTATTTCCTTTGAAGGGGATTTTATGCATGCGGTTTTCTCTTCATTTTTCATTTTAGTTGTCCTTCCTCATACAACTAAATAGAATAAGACCAGCCTAGATAACGGCTGGCCTTACTCTTTACACCATTTTATTAAATTCTTTTCGTAATCTTTTTATGATTCTTTTTTCTAAACGCGAAATGTATGACTGTGAAATCCCAAGCATATCCGCTACATCTTTTTGCGTCTTTTCCTCTCCTCCAGCAAGCCCAAACCGAAGTTCCATAATTTGTTTTTCACGATCATTTAATTGATGTAATGCTTTCATTAGAAGATGACGATCCACAGTCGCTTCTAAATCTTTTGTAATAATATCATCGTCTGTACCTAATACATCTGATAATAAAAGTTCGTTTCCATCCCAATCGATGTTAAGCGGTTCATCAAAAGAAACTTCTGAACGATTTTTATTATTCCTGCGCAAATGCATTAAAATTTCATTTTCGATACAACGTGAGGCATATGTTGCTAATTTTATTTTCTTTTCTGGATTAAATGTATTTACCGCTTTAATAAGACCAATTGTTCCAATGCTAATCAAATCTTCAATATTTATCCCTGTATTTTCAAATTTTCTTGCTATATATACGACTAGCCGTAAGTTGCGTTCAATCAGTAACGATCTTGCCGCCTGATCTCCTTTTGGCAATTTATTTAAAAGAACTTCCTCTTCTTCTTTCGTTAACGGCGGTGGTAACGCTTCACTTCCACCAATGTAATAAATTTCATCGGTCTTAATTCCTAATTTCAGCAATACTTTATACCAAAGGTATACTAAATAAAATTTTAATTTCATCATATTATCCCGCCTCCCATTATTAAGCAATTACCATTTTTTGCGAAATTAACATTTTCGGATGCACAATACATTGATACTCTCCATTGGTTGATAACTGTTGTGTATTTAATCCAATCAATACTTTGTTCACAACGATAGAACTTCCTTCATGATAAATTTGTACACTATCTGGCTTAATTGCCCATAAAAATTGACTTTCTACTCCCACTGCTCGGAAAGGAATTAAGCGTAATTTTGTCGCCCACCCAGAATCATTTTCTGGTATTTGAGGAATTTCTGTTTTGGAATAAATTTGTTCTGTTAACCAAGCCGGCAAACAATGTTCTAACGATGAAATATGCATAATCATAACAGGTGTTTTCGTTAACGGGTCGTAAAGTTGATTTCCACTATCAATTAAGCCTGCAAGTTCTAGCTCCTCTTCAGCTACTTGAACTTTCAATTTCACAATTTGATCATAGTGTATTTTTGTAACCTCTACGCTTTCAATCCGCTTTTTAGAAAAATAATAAATGACTGGAAAACCAAAAATAACAAACAACCAGCTAATTGGGTCACCGTAAGAAATTGATTGAGATTGAACCAACCCATTTACCATTTCATTCGTTTGCAAGAAGAAATGAGTGCCCATTAACCCTCCGCCAACCATAAAGGTTACAAAGTAAAAAGTAAAAACAGTTTGTGCATAATTTCTAAATGTTGTAAACCCAAATGCTGTATACACAATAAGTAACGAGTACAGTAGTTTCATAATTGGATGTGTCATCACAGAAGCAAAAGGAGTAAAGGCAAAAATAACAATGGTTGAACCTATCAATGCCCCTAACACAAGCCTCCATCTTTTGATCTTCTTTTTTAACACGGTAGCTGTTAATAAAAGTAAAAGAAAATCAATGCAGGCGTTTAACAACCAAACAACGTCGGCGTAAACAACCAAACAATTCACCTCTTTTTTTAAGTTGAGACTAGTATAATGCATATCCAATAGGAAAGTGTGTCAATTTGCGGAGGTGTTTTTTTGTTATTTTGTGCTTTCTAGACATAATCTGTCGGTAAAAAATAAAAGTATATGTTTCATAGAATGCTATCTTTTTTTCAAACTTTAATCAGTGGGGGTTTTCTTCATCCCCCCACTGATTATTAGCCCTCACCAATTGGGCTACCCAGCAAAAAGCGGAATAAATTACAATAAAAAAAGACCTGCTTAGCAGATCTTTTCCCTGTATAAAACAAAAAAGGAGCATAAATGCTCCTTTTCTTTTATCGTCTACGACGATTACGTAAGAATGCTGGAATATCGATATCATCTGAATCTGAATGACGCTCATGTACAACCGGCTCTTCACGCTTCATTTCACGTTTTACTTCACGTTGTTTTGGTGGTTGAGCTACTGGCTGTTGCTGTTGTTGCGTGTGATTCACATTCGGACGGATAATTGGTTTTGGTGGTTGAGTTGCAATTGTATCATCAAAACCAGTTGCAATTACAGTTACAACGATATCATCTTTTAATCCTTCATTAATAACCGAACCGAAGATCATATTTACTTCTGGATCTGAAGCTGAAGCTACAATGTCTGCCGCTTCTTGTACTTCATATAAGCTTAAGTTAGCTCCACCCGTAATGTTCATGATAACACCTTGAGCTCCATCAATAGATGTTTCTAATAATGGACTAGAAATCGCTTTTTTCGCAGCTTCAGCAGCACGATTTTCTCCATTACCAGAACCAATACCCATTAAAGCAGAACCTCTATTAGACATAATTGTCTTTACGTCTGCGAAGTCTAAGTTAATTAAACCTGGTGTTGCAATTAAATCAGAAATACCTTGAACACCTTGACGTAATACGTTATCTGCTTCACGGAATGCCTCTAACATTGGCGTGTTTTTATCAACAATCTCTAATAAGCGATCGTTTGGAATTACAATAAGTGTATCTACATTTTCTTTAAATGCCGCAATACCAGATGCCGCTTGTGTTGCACGCTTACGTCCTTCAAATGTAAATGGTCGTGTTACAACACCAACTGTTAATGCACCTAATTCTTTTGCCACTTGAGCAACAACTGGAGCTGCACCAGTTCCAGTTCCGCCGCCCATACCAGCAGTTACGAATACCATATCAGCACCACGAAGTGCTTCTTGGATCTGTTCTTTACTTTCTTCTGCTGCTTTTTTCCCTACTTCAGGGTTTGCACCTGCACCAAGTCCACGTGTTAATTTTCCACCAATTTGCATTTTCGTTTCAGCTTTTGATAGATTTAATGCTTGTGCATCAGTATTTACAGCGATAAAGTCTACACCTTGTACACCGTGTTCAATCATACGGTTTACAGCATTGTTTCCGCCACCGCCGACACCGATAACTTTTATATTCGCTAATTGATCTTGAGTAGTATCAAACTCTAACATGTCGAAATCCCCCTAGAACCTCATTTTTCGTGTCCAATTTTAATCCCATAAATAACGGAATACACGTTTTACTTTTGACATCATACGGTCATCATTTTGATTATTATTGTTTTGATTACGCGTTTTTTGTTTCGCAGGTTGCTGTTGTACCGGCGTTGGAGCTGGTGCTGGTACTGGTTCAAAATGCTCTTGTTTTTCCTGCACATTTTTCCCACGCAACTTAGCTTTTTGATAAGAATGTTTAATTAATCCTACTCCACTTGTATATTGGGGCTCACGCACGCCAATATAATCAGGAGTTGCTATACGAACATTTTCATGTAAAATATCATATGCAAGATCAAGAACACCTGGCATAGAAGCAATTCCACCAGTTAGTACATAACCAGAAGCTACTTGCTTTACTCCTAACTTACGCACTTCATCTTGAACAAACATTAAAATTTCCTCTACACGAGCCTCTATTATATCCGATAATTCCAACTGAGAATATTGTTCTGTTTGATCGCTTCCCATAATAGGAACCGTAAACATCTCTTCTTCCGACGCTGTATCATAAAAAGCATGTCCATATTTCAACTTAATTTGATCTGCATTTTCTGTTGAAGTTTTCAACCCAATCGCAATATCTTTCGTTATATGGTCTCCACCTAATGGTAATACGCTCGTTGCTTGTAACTCTCCATCTTTAAAAATAGATAAAGTTGTAGATCCTCCCCCCATATCAACAAGGGCTACTCCTCTATTTTTTTCATCTGAAGATATAGCAACTGTTGCAGCCGCTAAAGGTTGAAGACAAATATCAACAATTTCAAGACCTGCTTTTTCTACACAACGAAGTAGGTTATGTAGTAAAGTTCTCGAGCCTGTAATAAGTGTACCTTCCATTTCTAATCTTACACCGATCATCCCGCGCGGATCGTTAATCTCGTCAAGACCGTCTACAATGAACTGTCGAGGTACCACATCAATAAACTCACGTTCTGGAGCAATTGACACAACTTGTGCTGCATCTAGAACGCGTAAGACATCTTCATTCCCGATTTCACGATCTTCATTTGAAACAGCGACTACTCCGTGACACGGAAGTAGCTGTACCTGGTTTGCATTGACACCTACTACAACTTGCTCAATGTGGATTCCCACCATGCGCTCAGCTTGTTCAATTGCTTTTTTAATTGATCGAACAGTCTCGTCTATATCAACTATCGATCCTTTCTTTAAACCATTTGATTTTACATTTCCAACACCAATAATGTTTAAGCTGTCATTAACCATTTCACCAATGATGACTTTAACATTGGATGTACCGATGTCAAGACTAACATATATTTCATTGCTGTTCATTCTTTGGCACCTCCTTCTTTATTTATACCATACAACTCAATATATGGAACAACAATCGCAACTTTACTATTTATAAGAAAAATATTCAACGTCTTTATACGTTTCCCTTTTTTAACCCTATATTTTTCTTATTTTTATTTAACATTCATTTAAGAATATTGCAGTAAACTGTGAATAACTGCTTATCTTGAAATAATTCTATTTCAAGTGTAAAGATTACCGCCAAGTATAAGTCTACACTAAGATGTACTCATAGAAAAGTGAAACTTGTACCAATCCTAGTATGAATCTAAGAATTTTTACATATTTTTCATCAAATGAACCATTCTTGTAAATTCCTATGCACCAAGCAGAACATTCGTTTCGTTTTTTCTACAATAACGTAGTGAAAACTATCATTCTATTCTTTTTTTTCTTCTGCTCCTAATTCTTTCGTATACGCCCCTACTTCTAAGTCAATTAATACCTTTTTACCTGGCTCAATTGTTTTTAAGATAAGTGGATAAGCTTCCATACGTTTTGCGAAATTTTGAATCGTAGTGCTCACTTCATACCCTTCATTCATATATAAAGTAAGGTGGTCTTCATTCGCATTTGTCGGTGAATAACGAATTTCAGAAATAGACCTTAAAATAGTTGGTGTTAATTTTTCAAGCTCAGCAATTAACTCCTTCATTTTCTCCTCTTTAAAAGGTTCAAAAATTGGCGCTGCAACAGGAAGTTTTCCGTTCGGGAGTACATCAAGTGTTTTCCCGTTCTCTAATAACGGTTGTAATTTCCCATCTTTGTTTATATAACCAATTGTTAAATATTCTTCAATATGAACGTCAATTTTATTTGGAAAACGCTTCTTTACATTTACTGCTTTAATTTCTTTTCGTTTCGTTAAGTTTTCTTCTGCTTTATGTGCTGTCACTCGGAAATAACTTGTATCATATGTCACACCTGATTCCTTCATCACTTGTTCATCTGTCATATAATGATTTCCAAACACGCTTATCTTTTTTATATTGCTAAGCGGAGACCGAAAATAAATTAAAAAGAGCACTAATAAAAATAAAATTGATATGTATAAAATCAACCGATGATTAACATTTTTCTTGTTTTTTTTCTGTTGATTTTTTAACTTTGGTACACGATCCTGTAGTTTAATCACTTTACTATTTTTCATGTACGATCCCCCTACGTAACATAAAGAACGGCATGTTCCTCATGCCGTTCTTATCTTCTTATTATAACATAAATGATAATGAGCGGAACGAATAACCGTTATCTTCCAATGATTTCTACTTCTGTATGCATTTCTACGCTAAATTTATCCTTGATTGTTTGTTTTACTAATGCTATTAAAGATAATACATCTTGCGCGCTAGCTCCACCAGTATTAATAATGAAGTTCCCATGCATTTCAGAAATTTGAGCTCCACCTATTTGATAACCACGAAGCCCCGCCTTCTCTATTAAATCTCCGGCAAAGTATGGAATTGGATTCCGAAACACACTTCCTGCACAAGGGTGATTCCATGGCTGTGTTTCACGACGGTAATCTTTATTCTTTTGCATGACACTTACAATTCCCTCACGCTCTCCTATCTGCAATTGAAACTCAGCTTCCAAAACAATACCAGGACGTTTCGTTTGCAATACAGATGTACGATAGGAAAACTCCATTTCTTCATGCGTTAACCAGTCAATTGTTCCATCTTCAAACAAAATAAGAGCTTTTGAGAATATGTTTGATATATCCGATTTATGTGCTCCTGCATTCATATACACTGCACCGCCAACACTTCCTGGAATACCACTTGCGAACTCCAGACCAGCTAGCCCTTGACGACTAAGTAAAGTTGATAATTTAATCAGGGGATACCCACCACCAACTCTTACTCTATGTTTTTCGACTTCTAAGTGGTCTAATCCTTCTCCTAAACGAATAACGACACCTTCTATACCTAGATCAGATACAAGAAGGTTCGAACCGCGACCAATTACAGTCCACTTTGTTTTATATTTCTTTACTAACTGCAACGTTTTTTCAATACCGGCAACATGCTTTGGCACAATTAAAATATCAGCTGGTCCACCTATTTTCATAGTTGTATAACGTGCTAACGGTTCATCCACTAACACACGACCAACATTTGCTTCTATAAGCTCATTTACTAATTGCTCCATAAACAATCTCCCCCATACTAAGCATCCTTATTACAGTAGTATGCAGGGCGTTCACCTAACGTTATTTTTTTACAAGCTTACTCATGACTTCATACAGCTTATTTGCTGCATCTGGAATACCTAATTGCCCAGCAGCAAGCTTCATATTTTGTAATGTTTGTGCATCTAATAGAATCTCATCAATATCACGAATAAGTGTTTCAGCTGTTAAATCTTTTTCAAGCAACATTTTTGCTGCTCCTTTATCGACAACAGAACGTGCATTTTTTTCCTGATGGTTATTTGTTACATAAGGACTCGGAATTAACACACTTGGCTTACCTAACGCTGTTAATTCTGCAAGTGTTGTTGCTCCAGCCCTTGAGACAACCAGGTCTACACCGGTAAGTACTTCTGGCATATTATGAATGAAAGGTTTAATAATAACATTATTCGGATTCCCTTTTTGCTTCACTGCATCCATCACTTTGTCGTAATGAACTTCACCTGTTACATACAATATTTCGTAACTTTTATTTCCAAACTGTTCAATTGCCTCTACGAAAGCATCGTTAATTGGTCTAGCCCCACGGCTGCCACCAAAAATAAGCACGGATTTTTTAGGAAGAGATAAACCTACTGAACGTTTTCCCTTCATTCCATTTTGATCCATTACTTCTGACGCTCTTGGGTTTCCTGTCATGACCACTTTTGACTGCGGAAAATGTTCTGCAGCCGCTTCAAAACAAACTGCAACTTTATCAACATAGCGGCTTAAAAATTTATTCGTTACACCAGGTACACTATTTTGTTCATGTACAATAGTTGGAATACCTAATTTTGCCGCAGCATATACAACAGGTCCACATACGTATCCACCTGTTCCAATTACAATATCTGGATTAAAACGACGAATATATCGTTTACTATCTTGTACACCTTTTAGGAAACGCATCACCGTTTTCACGTTATCTAACGATATTTTACGCTTAAATCCACTTATAACAATAGATTGAAACGGTATACCTGCTTTGGGCACGATTGTGCTCTCTAATCCATTCTCCGTACCAATATATAAAAACCTTGCTTCCGGATTTAATTTTTTTATTTCTCTTATTAAAGCAAGAGCCGGATAAATATGACCTCCAGTGCCCCCACCACTTACTAATACACGCACTACTAACTCCTCCGCTTCTCTTTTTCTTATTACAGTATTTATTTCTATATACATATTGTTTCTTCGTACACATACGAAAAACCCTGTCTTATAAAACAGGGTTTAGTAGCGAGAATGGCGACTTATATTTAATAATACACCTACTGCCATTAACATTAATGTCAAACTTGATCCACCATAACTTAAAAACGGCAAAGTAATACCCGTAACAGGCATCAATCCTGTTACAACACCAACATTAATCATTACTTGAATCGCAATCATCGCCACAATACCTACTGCTAAAAACGTACCATATAAATCTGGCGCTCCTAAAGCTATACGAATCCCACGCCATAATAATAGACTAAATAATAATAACACAAATGAACCACCAATAAAACCTAATTCCTCGGATAAGATTGCAAATATAAAGTCTGTTTGCGGTTCAGGTAAATAAAGAAACTTTTGTCTACTTTGTCCAAGTCCAAGCCCGAATAATCCACCTGGTCCAATTGCGAGTAACGATTGAATAATTTGAAATCCACTTCCAAGCGGATCTGACCACGGGTCTAAATATGATGTAATACGTTTCATCCGATACGGTGCTGATGCAATTAGCCCTACAAATCCTGCTACACCAAGCAAACCAAACATTGCAAAGTGAAAGACCCTTGCTCCTGAGATAAATATCATAATGATACATGTCCCAACCATTACCGTTCCTGTGCCAAGGTCCGGCTGTAACATAATCATTCCGAAAGCAAGAAATACAAAACCTAGAGCTGGTAGTAAACCACGTTTAAAAGAGGTAATTAATTTTTGTCGTTCCGCTAAAAATTTCGCTAAGAAAATAATCATCGCAAACTTCATAAATTCGGACGGTTGAATGGAAAATGCCCCGATTCCAATCCAACTTCGCGCTCCTCCTCGAACAAGACCTACTCCAGGAATAAGAACGAGAATAAGAAGAATGAAGCAAACTAGCAAAATTACTTTTGAATACGTACGCCACACCCAATAATCAATTTTCATAATAAAAAACATAGCCACTACACCAAGACCTGCGAATAGCAATTGCCTTTTTGCAAAAAAGAATGAGTCCCCCATTTTATAAGAGGCCCAAACCGCACTCGCACTATAAACCATAATCATTCCGATTGTTAACAACGCAAGTGTAACGATGATGAGAATAAAATCAGGCGTTTTCTTCATTACCCATAAACACCACCTCTTTAGGCAGAAACTTTTGCCCTATGTAACAAAACATCAGTAGGTGTTAGCCTACTGATGTTTTGATTTACTTTATATAAGTTTATGCACAGCTTGTATAAAAATGTCTCCTCTTTCTTCAAATGTTTTAAATTGATCCCAGCTTGCACATGCTGGAGAAAGAAGAATTACATCGCCATCTGTAGAATGAGCATATGCTTTCACTACAGCTTCATCTAAAGTATCGACACTTTCAATTGTATCTAATCCCGCTTTTTCTGCAGCTCTTACTAATTTTGGAGCTGTTTGTCCAAATGTTACAATCGCTTTAACATTTTTGAAATACGGAATTAAATCATCGAATTCATTTCCACGATCCAGCCCACCTGCTAATAACACAGTCGGTTGTGTAAACGCAGATAAAGCTTTCTCTGTCGCTAACATATTCGTTGCTTTTGAGTCATTATAAAACTTACGGTTGTTTATAGTTGTTACATATTCTAAACGATGTTTTACACCTGTAAAACGTTTTAAAACTGCCGTAATCGCTTCATTAGAAACACCCAATAATTTTGCGATACTCATCGCTGCTAAAATATTTTCTAAATTATGTTGACCAGGTAAAACGATATCACCTACTTCAACAACTTTTTCACCTTTAAAATAAAGAGCATTATCTTTTATGCACGCACCATCTTCAATTTCTTTCGTTGTTGAGAACAGTACTTTTTGACCTTTACTATAAGCAGATAAAGCCATCACATCTGCATCATCTGCATTTATTACACTATAATCATTTTCTGTTTGGTTTTTAAAAATATTTGCTTTTGCTAAGCCATATTCTTTTTTCGTCCCATGATAATCTAAATGGGCCTCAAATAAATTTAAAAACGCAGCAATTTTAGGTTGGAACAATTCTACTCCCATCAATTGGAACGATGAAAGCTCTGTAACTACAACTTCATTTTCTTTTGCATCCTGTGCTACTTCACACGCAACAGTTCCAATGTTCCCTGCAATTACGGGATGCTTTTGTCCTTCTTTTAGCATTTCAAATGTAAGCATTGTCGTCGTCGTTTTACCGTTAGACCCCGTAATCCCAACAAATGGTGCTTCTGAAATACGATATGCTAATTCAACTTCCGTAACAATTGGAATTTGCTTTTCTTTCGCAGCAACTAATATTGGATTAGAATACGGGATTCCTGGATTTTTTACTACAAGAGAAATATTTCTCTCTAATAATTCTAAAGGATGACCACCGCATACAACATCCATTCCTTTTGCTTGTAATTCTGCAGCAAGTACATTCTCTGCTAAAGGCTTTCCGTCATTTACAATAACATTTGCCCCTAACTTTTGTAACAATGTAGCTGCTGCATAACCACTTTTTGCAATGCCTAATACAAGAATATTCTTATTTTGAAATTCAGTTACAGTTTTCAATTACATCCACACCCCGATATAAATTCCTAACACAGCTAATAAAAATCCTACAGACCAAAACGTCACAACAACACGCCATTCTGACCAACCACATAATTCATAATGATGGTGTAATGGACTCATTTTAAAGACACGTTTCCCTGTTGTTTTAAACGAAATAACCTGAATAATAACCGATAAAGTTTCCATTACGAATACTCCGCCAATGATTACAAGTAGCAATTCTTGTTTTAATAAAATTGCTACAGCTGCAATGGCTCCACCTAAAGCTAATGAACCTGTATCTCCCATAAACACTTTTGCTGGATTCGCATTGAATACTAAAAATCCAAGTACAGCTCCTACAACTGCCATACAGAATATCGCTACTCCAAATTGCTCTTGTGCCACAGCAATAATACTAAATGCTCCAAATGCAATAGCAGCTGTTCCTGATAATAAACCATCTAAACCGTCAGTTAAGTTAACTGCATTCGATCCACCAATAAGCATAAATAGTACAAGTACAAAATACGCCCAACCTAATTCAAACTTAACATCCGTTCCCGGAATCATGATGTATGTGTGGAACGCTTGCCCTTTTCCAATTAAAAAGAACGCAATAGCAATAACAAGCTGACCTACTAATTTTTGTTTTGATGTTAAACCAAGATTTCTCTTCTTAACTACCTTTATGTAGTCATCTAAAAATCCAATCAATCCGTAACCAAATGTCACTAATAGTAATAACGATACCTCTGCACCTAAATGATTAAACTTAATCGCCATAATAAGTGAAGTTACCATCATAGATACGTATATGACGATACCACCCATTGTCGGTGTCCCTGATTTTTTTTGATGTGATTTTGGTCCCTCATCACGAATACTCTGTCCGAACTTTAATTTTCTTAAAAATGGAATAAACAATGGCGAAAGGGCAACAGAAATTAAGAATGCTACCCCAGCCGTTACTAATAAACCTTGCTCAAGCACATGTAGTCCTCCTCTCACGTTGTTACTCTTCGTTGTTTAAACGCTCTGTAATTGCTTCTTTAGCGATTTCACGATCGTCAAAATGATGAACATCTTTACCAATAATTTGATATGTTTCATGACCCTTACCAGCAATAATGATGATATCTTCAGCTTTTGCGTTAGCAATTGCATGGTATATCGCTTCTTTTCTATCAATAATTACTTCATAATTATTTCCATTTGCACCATGTACCATATCATCTAAAATAGCTCCTGGCTCTTCACTTCTTGGATTATCTGAAGTGTAAATAGCGTGAGTTGCATATCGTGTTGCAACACTTGCCATGATTGGTCTCTTCGTTCTATCTCTATCACCGCCACAACCGACGATGCAATATACGTCACCTTTTGCAAACTGTTTTGCTGTTTTCAATACATTTTCTAAGCTATCTGGTGTATGTGCATAATCAACAATAACTGTATAATTTTGTCCACCATCAACCACTTCAAAACGTCCTGGAACTCCAGCTAGTTCCTTTATTACATCAATGATTGTTTCTAAACTTACACCAGAAACAAGTCCTGCCGCTGTCGCAGCTAGTACGTTATATACATTAAATTTCCCAATTAATTTCATCGTAACATTTACACTCTCATACGGTGTTACAAGCGTAAATGTAGTTCCACCACTTGTCATAACGATATCTTTGGCCATAACATCACTTGTTGTATCAATTCCATACGTTACAACAGTTGCTGCAGTACTTCTCATATATTCCGCTGTTACAGCATCATCGTTATTCAATACCGCGTATTTTTCACGATTATGATTATAACTATTGCCAAGTTGCGCAAATAGCAACCCTTTTGCATGTTTATATTCTTCCATCGTTTTATGATAGTCTAAATGATCTTGTGTTAAATTTGTAAACACTGCTACATCGTAATCACATCCGTGTACACGGCCAAGATCTAAAGCATGTGACGAAACTTCCATTACTGTGCTATCCACACCGTGTTCAACCATTTTTGCAAACGTCTGTTGAAGTGTTAGTGCATCTGGTGTTGTATTTTTCACCTCAAATGTTTCATCACCGATTTTCATATTAATCGTTCCAATTAGCCCCGTTTTATGACCATGTGCGCGCATAATCTCATCCATAATATGCGATGTTGTTGTCTTTCCATTTGTACCTGTAATACCGATTAAATGTAACTTGTGTGTTGGTTGACCATAAAAATAATCAGCTAAAACCGCTAACGAACGAAAAGTATTTTTCACAAGTACAACTGGAACGTCAACATCAATTGGTCTTTCCGCAACAATAGCAGCCGCTCCTTGTGCCGCTGCTTGCTTAGCAAAATCATGGCTATCAACCGTATATCCTTTCATACATACAAATAAGCTTCCTTCTTTCACTTTACGTGAATCAGCTTCTATAGATGTGATTTCTGGATTTTCTTTTGGAACAACTGGAAAATCATGCAAACATGATACAAGTGTATGCAACTTCATTTCACTAAACCCTCTCTACATTGTGTATTTATCTCTTTTATTAATAAGCAACACGTTACCTCCTAATTATGTAAAATAGGAGGTAAGTGCTACTCTGTCTAATAAATAGACCTATTTATAACCGAGACTCTTGCGGTCTCAAATTAAGTAACTCTTCTATAAAGAACTCACTTCCACCAATTGTACCATAAAACGTACTAGGTTACCTTTAATTCCCGAAGTAAATTCTAATTTTTGAGCCTTCTTTCACTTTAGCTCCTGCTTCTGGGGACTGTTTAATGACTTTCTCTCCATCTCCGCTTATATCAAGCTTCAAATCGACGAGTTGCGTCTGTAAGTCTTTCTTTTTCATACCAATTAAATTCGGAACTTCCACAGTTGGTGTATCGCCCCATTTATATTCTCTCTCAACTTGTTCTTTTCTCGGTTTCACTCCCATAACAGGAAGTGCATCCCGAAGAATATTCCCAACAATTGGAGCCGCTACTACTCCACCAAATTGCGTTACACCTTTCGGATTATCAACAGCAACATATACAACAATTTCTGGATCATCTGCTGGAGCAAAACCGATAAAAGATACAATATAATTATTCTCTAAATATTTACCATCTTTCACTTTTTGAGCCGTACCTGTTTTTCCACCTACACGATACCCATCAATGAAAGCACCTTTACCAGATCCCTTTGCTACAACATTCTCTAATGCATACCGAACTTTTTCTGAAGTTTCCTTGGAAATAACTTTTCTTTTTGCTACAGGTGTCTTTTTACTTACAACTTGATTGTTTTTCGGATCAATAAATTCTTTAGCTATATACGGTTGATACAATGTCCCACCATTTACAGCCGCTGCTACTGCCGCTACTTGTTGGATTGGCGTAACAGAAACACCTTGACCGAATGAAGTTGTTGCTTGCTCAACTGGACCGACTTTGTCTAAATTAAATAAAATCCCACTACCTTCACCTTGCAGGTCAATTCCGGTTTTTTGTCCAAAGCCAAAATTACGAATGTATTTAAATAATCGGTCTTTACCAAGGCGATCACCCAGTTCAATAAATCCTGGGTTACAAGAGTTTTGAACTACTTCTAAAAACGTTTGGCTACCATGGCCTCCTGCTTTCCAGCATTTCAATCTAGCTCCACCAACTTCAGCTGCTCCATCATCATAAAACGTATCTTTCTCTAAGTCTACTAAATTTTCATTCAAAGCTGCGGCTAACGTAATAATCTTAAATGTTGAACCAGGCTCATACGTACTCCATACTGGTAAATTTCTATTGTACACTTCTGGAGAAACACTTTGAAAATCTGCTGGATCAAAGCTCGGCCGACTCGACATACCTAAAATTTCACCATTTTTCGGATTCATCGCAATCGCAATCATACCATCTGGATTATATGTCGACTCTGCAATATTCATTTCTCTTTCCATAATTCTATTAATACGTGCATCAATTGTTAAGCCTAAATTCAAACCAGCTTCTGGTTTTTTGAAATCATCGCCAACATTAGGCATCCTTTGCCCTTTTGCATCTGCAAAAAAGCGCACATGACCTTCATCACCATTTAGTTCTTTATCATAATATTTTTCTAGTCCCATAAGACCTTGGTTATCACTACCTGCAAACCCTAATACGTGTGATAAAAAGTTGCCAAATGGATAGTACCGGATAGAGTCCTCTGCGATATAAACACCTTTCAAACTTAATCCTCTTACCTCTTTCGCTTTATCATGTGATATTTTCCTTCCGCCTTTATCTAACCTTACAATTGATTCTTTTTTTGTAATTCTCTTATAAATCTCATCTTTTTCCACACCTAATACTGCAGCTAACTTCTCTGCAGTCTCTGCTGGTTTTTCAATTTGCCTCGGTACAACAAAGACAGTTGGAGCACTTTTATTCGTAGCAAGTTCCACACCATTTCGGTCTAAAATCTTCCCACGTTCAGGTTCAAAAGTAATATTACGACTCCATGAATCTTTCGCACGATCCGTTAACATATTCCCAAGAAAAAATTGCACATATCCAAGACGAATATCGATGATAGTGAAAATAAGTATACCTGATATGAGTATAAAAATAAGTCGTTTTCTAACTGTTACATTTGATACACGCATATTGGAACAAGCCTCCCTTACGCCTAGCTTGTTCCAATATATGCTTGTACTTATTTAATTAGAACTTCTTCTCTTTTACCATTACGGCTTTTCTGCTTCTTGTTGTGGTTCAAGTGGCGGTACAAGTGTTACACCTAACTCTGTACCAGGTTGCAACAATGTTCCTTCTGGTACACTTTGTTCGGTTACATATCCGGTACCAGTAGGTTTTAGGTTAAGCTTTAATGTTTTTGCTAAATTCATAACATCACGAAGTGCCCAGCCTTGTATATTCGGCATTGTAGGTTGATCTCCCACTAAGAACACTCGATCACCCTTCAATGTTTGTTCGGTTGCTTTCGGTACTTGTTGCTGCACTTTCCCTTCACCTAATACGATTGGACGAAGTTTTGCTTTATCAATGGCTTTTTTCGCTTCTTCCATCGTTTTTCCCGTTACATCTGGAACAGCAGTTTGCTGCTCTTTCACATATTTCTTCGGATCTTTCACTTCATTAGGCTTAATCTTTAAATACTCTAAACTATTCTTCGTTACATATTTAAAAATATCAGCTAAAGGTTGTGCACCACTCTCATCATCTTTCAATTTTGGCTGTTTAACAGCTACATACACAACAAGTTGCGGATCATCCATAGGTGCCATACCTAAGAACGAGAATATATAATTCTCTCTTCCCGTCATATAGCCTCCTTTTCCATCCGGAATTTGCGCTGTTCCTGTTTTACCACCAACTGAATAGCCATCAACTTTATAAGCAGTTCCTGTTCCTTTCGGCGATGTAACAACGCGTTCTAATAACTGTCTTACTTGCGCTGCTGTCTCTTTTGTCACCGGTTTGCCCACTTCTTCTGGCTTATGTTCTAATTTTACTTCCCCTGTTATCGGATCTACAATTTTATCAATTGTATAAGGTTTCATCATTTTTCCATCGTTCGCAATAGCAGTTGCAGCTTGTACAAGCTGAATTGGTGTTACAGTGGAGCCTTGTCCAAAAGCTGTCGTTACTTGCTGTATTTGCTGATCGAATAAAATGGTATTTGAACCTTCACCAGGTAAATCAATATTCGTTTTTTCATCTAATCCGAAAGCATGGATATACTTTCTGAAACGGTCTGGACCAAGTTTTTGATCACCTAAAATAGCAAACGCTACGTTGGAAGAGCGCTCTACCCCTTCATCAAATGTGATAGATCCCCATCCAGCACCGCCATTATGATCTTTTATTTTGCGGTTCCCGACTTGATATGTACCAGACTGATAATAATCTTGTCCCTTATACACACCTTCATTTATAGCTGCTGCTAGCGTGAAAATTTTCATTGTTGATCCAGGTTCAAATGCATTTGCAATTGCGTCATTGAAGAAATATTGAATTTGACGATCATTCGGATCATAACTAGGTTTACTAGACATCGCTAATATTTTCCCTGTTTTTGGATCTGCAACAATCCCTATTAAACTTTCTGGGTCATAATGTTTACTTGCAGATTTCATCGCATCTTCTAAATAACTTTGAACACGTTGATCTATCGTTAAATACGTGTTATCTCCGTTTTTAGGTGCCTTTACATTCACTGTTCCACCGTCAAGAGACACACCTTTACGGTCACCTGTATAAGCTACTTTTCCGTTAGAAGCACTTAAATACTTATCTAAACTTTTTTCTAAACCAAATTGTCCCACCGAAGTTCCCTCTTCATTCGGTTTAGCATGACCTATAACGTAAGATGCAAAATCACCGTTCGGATACACTCTTGCATTTTCAGTAATAAAAGATATACCTGGCAATTTCAATGCTTCAATTTGTTCCTTCTGTTCTTTCGTCAAATCTTTACCTAGCGTTCCAAATTCGACTTGACTTTTATCTTTTTTATTTAATGTAGCTAAAATCTTCTCTTCATCTTTTCCGAGTACGCCCGCAATTTTCTTTGCAGTATCCTCTTTATTCTCAACCGGCTTTGCACCTTTTAATTCGGCTACAAGCTTATAAGAGTTTGCATCTTGCGCTAACACATGACCGTTTTGATCATAAATCGTCCCGCGATTTGCTTCGAGAACTCCTGTTTTACTATGTTTTTGCTGAGCGAGTTTATCCAAATCCTGATTATGCACTGTTCCTGTCGCTTGTATGTAAAAAAATCGGGCTAATAACAGCAAAAAGAGCAGGAGGAATAAAATCATAAAATACCCTGCTCCCTTATTGGTATGAAATTTAGTCATATCTCTCTTCATTTTCCCTTCACACCTATTGCCTTATTTGAGGCCTTTCACATTATTCGCATTAATTTCTAGCCCGTGTTTTTTTGCAACTTCAGCGATTCGTTCATAACGACTTAACTTCTCTACTTCAGCCTGTAATTCTTGATTTTCTTTTTGCTGCTGTACAATTTTTTGTTCTATTGTCGCAGCTTCTACATTAACTTGATAAAGGCCTGCTTTATTTCCAATAAACGCTACACAGGCATACAATAAAAAGCCAATAAACGCTACATACAACAGTTTTTCGATTCTTGTAATCTTCGCTTTAGCTTTTGGCTGAACCATCTGCTGTGGGGGCGTTTGAATCTGAACCTCTTCTTGCGCTTGTTGCTTGTACTTTACAGCTAAGTTACTCATACCTCTCTCCCCTTTTTATCGTTTTTCAGCGATTCTCAATTTCGCAGAACGCGCTCGATTATTTTCTTCTAACTCTATATCAGAAGGTAAAATCGGTTTTCTTGTAATAAGCTTTAATTTCGGCTTAAACTCATCAGGAATAATTGGTAATCCTGGTGGCAATTGTGGCGTTGTACTATTTCGCTTAAACGTCGTTTTACAAATACGGTCTTCTAAAGAATGGAATGTTATAACACTAACTCTTCCGCCTGGCTTGACCATCTCAATTGCAGATTCCAACGCTTCTTCAAATACTTTCAATTCATCATTTACCGCAATACGGATCGCTTGGAACACTCGCTTCGCAGGATGTCCACCCGTTCTACGAGCAGGAGCTGGAATACCCTCTTTAATTAGTTCTACTAATTCCCCTGTCGTTTCAATAGCTTTATTCTCACGATACGCTTCAATTTTTCTTGCTATTTGTTTTGAAAATTTCTCTTCGCCATACTGGAAGAAAATTCTTACAAGTTGTTCATATGACCAACTATTTACAACATCATAGGCTGTTAATGGGGCATCTTGATCCATTCGCATATCTAACGGTGCATCATGATGGTAACTAAAGCCACGCTCTGGTGTATCTAATTGCGGGGATGAAACACCTAAATCAAATAAAATACCGTCTACTTCTGTTATACCTAATTCCTGTAGTTTTTCAGATAGATAACGGAAATTACTCTTTACTGTTATGAACTGCTCACCGTATGAAGAGAATTTTTCTTTCGCATTTTGAATTGCTATCTCATCTTGATCAAACGCGATTAATCTTCCGCCTTCAGTTAATTGGGATAATAAATAAGAACTATGTCCTCCTCCCCCCAGTGTACAATCTACATATGTACCACCTGGCTTTATATCTAAGCCATCTACTGTTTCCTTCAAAAGCACTGTTACGTGATTAAACATTGTTGCACCTACTCTTTTTCCAATTAATTATGTTGAATGTATCTCCTCCTCTAAACGTATATTTCACGACTAGAGAACGAAATACTATGAAAGAACGACTCATTTAACTTGCCTACAAAGGCAGCATACTATACAAATCGCTATTTTCTTTTATTATATACTAAATTTTATCATCTTTTGCGGGAATTTAAATAAAAAACTGTCGAAAAAGATAATAATACGTTTACATTTTGTGCTATTTTGTCATATATTTAAGTATCCTGCATAATTACGATATTAGCTTTTTGAAAATTAATAATTCAGAAAAAAATCACTTCACAGTAAATTCAACGGGATAAAAATAAAATCCTGCTCCTAAGAGCAAGATTCTATAGTTTTATAACGTGATGTTTTCCATTCCAAGAAAACGGGTTTTCCATTACACGATCAACGAAATCCAAACCGAACTGATTTAAATAGTAACATACATTCCACACACGCTCTTGTGGCGCTCCCAATGGACGGATTGCAAATTGTATACGACGGAATTTATTTAGTTCCACTTCATGTTTTTTCTCAACATTTCTTTTCAACATTCTTTCCAACAGTTCAATTTGTTCATTAATTTTGAACTCATTTTTCTCCGCAAACGAACTTAATCCAGGATCTATTTTCTTCACAAACTGTTGTAATGACTTATGAATATCAATTATTTCTTTTTTCGCCTCTACAAATCGTTCATCTATCGGTTCCTCTATTTGATTAGATAACCAGTTTTCACGCAACTTATCTACGTTATTTAAAAACGGGTCACTCTCTTGCAATTGTAAATCATGTAAATCTGTCGCTATATCCCTCTCAATATAAGTGATTGTAATACGAGGAACGACAGGCGGCATCCGGAAACCGATAGTATGGAAGACTTGTTGTAATTCACTCCAGTAAGCTAATTCCCCTGGACCTCCAATAAACGCCAACGTAGGAAATACATACTCTTGCATAAGAGGGCGCGTTACAACATTATTACTAAAGCGCTCTGGGCTTCTTTCCATCTCTTCAATCAATTCCTCATATGAAAAGGAATACGTCCCATCCTTCCCAACAAACTTCCCTTGATTATCTTCAAGCAACACTCGCTCATTATCAATTTCCATGAATATATGTACTGCATTAGACTTTGTTTCAATAATTGGCTTATACCCTAATTCTTTAATTACTTCCTGTTGGTTATGAAGCCCCTCTTGCACTTCTTTATACTTACTTATAATTTGTTTAAAAAACGGCACTTCTAATTTTCTTAATTCAGGATGATGCGAATCGACAAGAATTAAACCAGAATTTATGAACATTTTCATAATAAGGTGACCAAAGAAATCTACATACGTATTCGATTCCCCTAAAGAATCATCAATAAATTGCAGTACATCCTTTGTAAAATTCGTTTCAGGGTATGTTTTAAAAATTTCTTCAATCCACTTTCTACAGTCTTCCAAAGAAAGCTCAGACTCTGAAGCACTCGCCTTTTTCGGATTACGATCATGAAAAATGGTCTTTTTTATTTTTTTATTCTTCGTTACAAAAGTATGATTAATTTCATCCATATCATGGTCTTCACCAGCAATCCAGAAAACAGGAACAACTTTAACGCCTAAACTTTCTTCCTTTTCCTTCGCAAGCTGTAAAACTGAAATAATTTTATGAATCGTATAAAGTGGTCCAGTTAATAACCCAGCTTGTTGTCCAGCTATAACAACATATGTATCTTCATCTCCAAGCGCTTTTACATTTTGAATTGTAGCTTCTCCCGCTTGTAATTTTGTATTATATTCTAATAAATGCGCTACTAAATCTTGGCGGAAAAACTCCCTCTCACGCAAATCTTGTACACGCTGTTTAAAAGCATCTTCTGTTAACATATAATCAAAACACGACTGTATCTCTTTTTTACCGTTCATATAGTCCGCTACAACACCTTGTTGCGGAACAGAGATTTCTTTTATCTCCATATAATTCTTCCTTTCGTATCCTGTTCTCTCACCAATCCACATTGTAGTCAATGTTTCACGTAAAAGCAAAGAATTACACTTATACTTTTACTTCTAACCCTTTTATTGCATCGAACAAAAATTGAAGTGTCGGAACGGATCGTTGCTGTTTCTTCGCTTCTTCTAATACATATCCAACAATCGCACCAATCTCTGTTTGTCTATTCGCCCTTACATCTGCCAACATAGATGATGTATTATGAGACGTTCTTTCACATACATGACGTACCATTTCCCATACCATTTCTTTTTCTTCTTTAACGAGAAAAACGACCTCCTGGAATACTTGCTCCATCATCTGATTAAAAAACGGGTTCGTAATCAATTCTCCGTTCTTGACCTGTAATAATGCCGTCAATGGATTGATACATACATTCACTACTAATTTTTTGTGCATAACACCCTTCCAATCATCTTCTATTCGAATTGGAAAATGCGGAAAAGGAAAGCAATTAAATATTTTTTCAAAATGTATAGACCGACCGCGCACGATTCCAAACTTCGTTACACCTATCCCTGTATGATAAACGGTATGTCTTTCTTCTTTTTTTGCACCATGCTCTACAATTCCAACTGCAATATTTTCATTCTCTATTTTCTGCATAGCATGAAGGTGTGACATTCCGTTTTGCAAAAAGACTACTGAGGATTTCCCTCGCACAAAAGGTAGTATGTCAGTTATATGATATTGCTTAACAGCAATAAATATATAATCTAGCTGCTGGTCTAGCATACTTTCTATTGGTAATACTGGCGGGAATACCGTTTCACGTTTCCCCTCCCTAATACAAGTTACACCCGTTATATTTAATTCGTCAGCCTGCTTAGCTGTCCTTGTAAACAACGTAACATCTTGATTACTTTTTTGTAAATAAAATGTATACAATAGACCAATAGCTCCTGGTCCCACAACTCCGATTTTCATTTTCACGTAAGGAACTCATCTGAACACGATACACAAGTCCCTTTTTCCCCTCCCCTTTTATTCCTCAAACACTCGATTCGATTCGTGTGGAATCATAATTAACTAAAGATGAACAAATGCCACCTCTTCTTCCAATATGTATAGACTACTTATTACTATGCTTCTACTCTTAGTTTAGCAAATCCTCAAAAAATAATAAAAGAAATACACTATCATCTTCATAAAAATAAAAAAATGAGTTATAATATTATTATAAATATTTTCACTTTTCTGCATTCAATGAGACAAAAAGGATGTGATGTTATGGGATTCCCAAAAGTTGAGCGCTTGCTCATCAATTATAAAACATTAGACGAGTTTAAAAAATTTAAAGGCTGCGGAGCTCAAGAACTATCCATGTTAGAAGAATTACAAGCAAACATTATTGAAAACAATAGTGAATCTCCATTTTACGGTATTTATTATGGTGGATCACTCATTGCACGTATGAGTCTATACATGAAAAGGAACGGCGGGGAACCATTCGAAATTACAGGTACTTACCTAGAACTTTATAAACTTGAAGTATTACCAACTTTCCAAAAACAAGGATTCGGAGAAATGCTTGTAAATTATGCGAAGGGACTACAGTTCCCAATTAAAACGATCGCACGTATCCATTCAGCTGGTTTTTGGGATAAATTAAATTTCCAACCTGTGTCAGTACCTGATGGTGATTTTTACGTTTGGCACCCAGAAACAAATTTGAATACGGTTACAAACGAAGAGTCTGCATAAGAAATAAAAAAACAGCTACATAGCAGCTGTTTTTTTATTTCTTTAACTTCTCTAATTTCCCATTCGAACGAGCGCTATTTCTTTCCGCTACCATTACACTTCTTTTTTGATCGATATAATCAAGCAATGTTCTATATTCTTCCTCATATACTGATAATCGCTCCAACAGGCTCTCTTTCTCTGTTTGTAACGATTCAATTTGCTGTTGCAACACCACTAAAGAGTTTTCATCTTTATAATTTTGCAAGAAATCAATAACATCATTCAATGTAATTGACGTAGGTTCTAATACCTTCGTCTCTTTCACTTCATAATTTTCCACTTTACGCAGTTGCTTCGCTTCTTCAATACGTTCTTTGTATTGCTTTCTAACGTAAGAATTCCATCTAAAGCCACATGCTGCTGGTGTACGAGATAAATGTCTTCCCACTTCTTTAAAGGCAGATAATTGCGTTCCACCTTCTCGAATATGCCGGAGTACTACTTCTGCCAGAAGCAAATCTTCATCATCAGTCCAAGCATCTTGTCTTGTTGTCGCCATCTCTCTAGTCCTCCCTATGCATTTTTTATTAAACATATGCAGTTACTAGAAAAGATAGAATACAACAAATGAAGAATAAGACAAAAAAATAAACGTAGAAGATATCTTCTACGTTTATTTTCCCGCAATTACTTGCTGATTACTTCTTTACCTTTGTAAGTACCGCATGCTTTACATACACGGTGAGCTAATTTCGCTTCACCACAGCTTGGGCACTCTACCATACCAGGTACTGATAATTTGAAATGCGTACGACGCTTTCTTTTTACTGTTTTAGAAGTTCTTCTAAAAGGTACAGCCATTCTTCCCACCTCCTTAAAAGAAATAGTTATTTTCATATGAAGGCCTGAACCAGTCTTCCGATTATTTGTCAAAAAACTTTGCAAGTCCTGCCAATCTTGGATCAACAGGCTTTTCTTTGTCTTCTTCCGAAATCACTTGCCAGTCTTGACCTTGCGTCGGTGCTCCACCAGAAACATCATCACTGAAAATTTGCATTGGAATCTCCAAAAGTATATTTTCCTTGATTACGGGCAGTAAGTCAAGTACTTCTCCTTCTAAACAATGAATTTCAGCTTCAGTTTCAAATTCTTCTTGTGAAGTTTGGAACACCTCAGTTGTTTTAATGTCAAATGGTAATGTCACATCTACTAAAGAGCGAGAACATGGTAAAACCATGCTTCCAGTTATATGTAGATGGAACGTAAACTTACCGGAGCCAAAATCAACTCTTCCTGTTACGTGAACAGGATTAATTTCACGAATATCTTTCTCGACCTCTTTTAGCTCACTTACATCTACCATCTCATCCAATGTCAATCCTTTATTTCTCAATTTATTCAATTGATGGATGGACCATTTCATATCATATCACCTCAAGGCAACAAACAAAATTATAGCTAGCCATTTTATATTTGTCAATGTTTTTTCTTTACACTATAATGAAGTCATCATAGTAAATAATATATAGAGTATCACGTTTTTCAAAAAGATGCTACATCGAAAGGAGAGATTACCATAAAAGCCAGTGGTATTGTTGTTGAATATAACCCTTTTCATAACGGTCATGCTTATCATGTGCAACAAACAAAAAAGTTAACACACTCTGATATTACAATCGCTGTTATGAGTGGCCCTTTTTTACAACGTGGTGAGCCAGCACTCGTATCCAAATGGTATCGTACCAAAATGGCCTTAGCATGCGGTGTAGACCTCGTTGTAGAGCTTCCTTATGCCTTTTCAACGCAAAAGGCCGAAACCTTTGCAAATGGCGCTATTTCTATTTTAAACGCCCTACACGTTTCTGAAATTTGTTTCGGCAGTGAAGATGGACAAATCGAAAATTTTTATAACACCATCTCTGTGCAGAAAAATGAAGAAGAGACTTTTAATCGTCTTGTAAAGCAATTTATGAACGCAGGTAATAGTTACGCAAAAGCTACATCTGAAGCTTTCCTACACATTTTATCTTCTGAAAAAAATATAGACATGTCACAACCAAATAACATTTTAGGCTTCCAATACATAAAAGCAATTCTAATGCAAAATAGTTCTATGCAAGCACAAACGATAAAAAGGTTCGCATCTCATTATCATGATGAAACATTTAACGACCAACATATTGCAAGCGCAACAAGTATTCGCAAACAACTTTTTAGTGAAAATAGTTCCTTTACAGAAATTGAGCCTTTCATCCCAAAAGCGACTGCTTCTCTTTTAGCAAGTTATAAACAAAACTACGGGACATTACATAATTGGGAACAATACTTTTCATTTTTTAAATACAAACTTATGACAATGTCTCCAGAAGACTTACGACATATATATGAAATTGAGGAAGGGTTAGAGCATCGTATTTTATCAAAAATACAAACCAGTTCCTCCTTCCATTCATTCATGGAAGCGTTAAAAACGAAACGTTATACGTGGACTAGATTACAAAGAGCTTGTACACATATTTTAACAAATACAACAAAAGAAGAAATACATTGCGCAAATATAGAGCAACATGCACCATACATTCGTCTATTAGGCATGTCACAAAAAGGACAAACGTACCTTTCAAAAAACAAGAAAAAAATAGAGCTTCCAATCCTTACCCATACAAAAACATTTGACCATCCTACTTTACACATAGATCGAAAAGCCAATTCTGTATATTTCTCCATCATACAAGAACCATTACGAACACAACTACTAAAACAAGATGCAACACATCACCCAATTCGTTACGATGAAACAACTGCAAAATTCCTATAAAAAAATCTCTCTTTTCAGAGAGATTTTTTTATTTCTTCCCCATTTTTTCCAAATACATTAATGCATCATCCAACGTATCAACTGGCACAACTTTCATTTTCGTTTTAATATCTTTCGCAGCCTCAAGTGCATCTTTATAATTCGATTTCTCCGCACCTTTTTCATTTGGTGCAAAGAACACTTCAGCACCAGCATCACTTGCAGCAACCACTTTTTGCTGAATACCACCAATCGGGCCAACTTCTCCCTTTTCATTGATCGTCCCTGTTCCAGCTATTTCATGCCCTCTTGTTAAATCATCTTCCACCAGTTGATTATATATTTCTAATGTAAACATTAGGCCTGCCGATGGTCCGCCTATTTCATGAGAGTCAATTTTCACTTTCGGATCTACCACTAATTCTCTTTCCGTAACGATAGAAACACCTATACCAACACGTCCATTTCCATTCGGAATAGTCTTTACATTTAAATTTTCTTTTAACTGTTTCCCATCCCTCTTGTACTCAATATTTACTGTATCTCCTTCTTTTTTCCCTGTCATATATTCAATAAATTGTTCTGTCTTTTCAAATGTTTTTCCGTCGACGGCAATGATAACATCTCCAAGTTTAAGCTTTCCTTCTGAAGGCATCCCTTTCGCTACACCAGCAACCAACACACCTTTATTTTCAAAAGAAACAGTACGATTTGCACGTTTATAGGCATTATAAATCGCTGCATTTTGCGAATCTTTCATTGCATAATTTTGGCGAAATTGATATTCTTCATCACTTTCACCTTTTTGCAATATTTCTTCCGCTTTTGAAATATGTGTATATTTATTAAACTGTGCCGCTATTAAATTCACTACATTTGCCGGTCCCATTGAAACCGTAACAAGCATAAAATCACCAGATTCTTTTGTTCCCCCTTCAACTTGAACGTAAGGCTCTAATTTGGCAGCCATTCCTGGTTTCGTTACATAATACGGCAGGCGTACATAAACAAGTAACATTGCCAATATAACCCCTATTAAAATTGCATATATAAACCGAAAACGCTTAAACATTATGTTTCTCCTTCCACTGCTCAATTAATAAATGAATATTTGCAACATGCTTTTCCGCTTCTACCTCTCCAACTCGAATAATGTCTTCAATGTTTGTAAAAGCCCGGGAACTAAATTGTTCTACAGCTGGGCGCATCATTAAATCAGATGCAATTTGCCGATTTATCACAAGCTCATGTTGCATAATTTCAATACTCTGCATAATTACATCATAAATAGACGTAACCTCTCCATTTACTTTAATCGGGGATACATCAACAGCAATGACAATATCGGCACCTAACTCTTTCACAACCGATACTGGGATGCGATCAATTACTCCGCCATCTACCAATAATCGTCCATCTATTTTCTCTGGCACAAACACTCCAGGTACAGAAATACTTGCTCTCACCGCCTCTGCAACTGGACCACTTGTAAAAACTACTTTTTCCCCCTTTAAGATATCAGTAGCCACAACAGCCGTCGGGATATCTAATTCTTCTAAATTTTTATTATATGTAAACATTTTAATCATATCTTTGACACGTTTTCCAGAAATAAATCCCATTTTCGGAACCGTAAAATCTAAATAATATTTCCTCTTAAAAACATTTGCCAGTTTATACAGTCTTTCAACGTTTGAACTAGCCGCATAAAATGTACCTACCAAAGCCCCCATACTACTTCCTGCAATCATATGAATCGGTATATCATTTTCCCTTAAAACCTTTATAACACCAATATGAGCAAAACCTTTTGCGCCCCCAGATCCAAGAGCTAAGCCAATTTTCGGTTCTTTCACTTTTCTCACCCTTTAATTTTTTTCGTTCCTTTTTCATACTTATGGTCTAAATTCACTACGTATCCACGTATACTGAAATGAACGTTTTTTGGGACAAAGGGGGATTTACTTACATGTATGAAAAATGGAAAACGGCTTTCCTTACCATATCAACACTTTTTTTAACCTTTTCTCTTGTACTCCACCCCCAAGCTGCTTTACAAGCTTCCATTCGAGGGTTAAATATATGGTGGGAAGTTGTATTCCCTTCACTTTTACCGTTTTTCATCATTGCCGAACTTCTCATTAGTATTGGTGTTGTAAAATTTATAGGCGTTATATTAGAACCACTTATGCGACCACTTTTCCGCGTTCCAGGAATAGGCGGATTTGTTTGGGCAATGGGAATGGCTTCAGGCTTTCCCGCTGGCGCCAAATTAAGCGCTAGACTGCGCAAAAGCAATCAGCTAACACAAATTGAAGCAGAGCGCCTCGTATCTTTTACAAACTCATCCAATCCACTTTTTATTTTTGGCGCTGTTTCTATCGGTTTTTTCAATAATCCGAAATTAGGAATCGTATTAGCTGCTGCACATTATTTAAGTAATTTTGCTGTCGGGTTACTGATGCGTTTTTACGGCAATAACAACAGTTCCACGCATGATAAACATGTTACTAAAAAACACCCTTTTCAAAACCCTTTTTCAATTCTACACGAGACACGTATGCAAGAAAAAAGACCAATAGGAAAATTACTTGGGGACGCTATCGTTTCTTCTATTCAAACGCTACTTATGATTGGTGGATTTATTATTTTATTCTCTGTTTTAAATAAAATGATTACTGTATTTCATATTACAGCAGCCCTTTCTTTTATTATGCAACATATTTTATCATTCTTCCAACTAACTACTGAATTTAGTATCCCAATATTATCTGGCATGTTTGAAATGACACTTGGAAGCCAAATGATTAGTCAAATAAATGAAACACCCCTCCTGCAGCAAGCTATGGTAACAAGCTTTATTTTAGCATTTAGCGGCCTTTCTATTCAGGCACAAGTCGCTAGCATATTAGCTGAAACAGACATTAGATTTAAGCCCTATTTTTTCGCAAGAATTATCCAAAGTATTCTTGCTCCTATTTTTACTTTTATATTTTGGAAACCATTTTATGAAAAAGTAAGCTCTTTTTCACCTATGCAAAAAGATATCCCTGTCTTTTTATCGAATCATTCTTCTATTCTGCATGAAATTTGGACATCTTTTATACACTACGGACCGATATTTACATTATTTTGTTTATATGTATATGTCATCTTATTATTTTTTCGGAGCAACAAAGAAAAACCCCGTTCACTTTAACGGGGTTTGAAACTTTTCTTTTAAAGCACGTTCTACAACAGGAGGTACAAGATCTACTACACTTCCTCCATATCTCGCAACTTCTTTCACAATGCTCGAGCTTAAAAATGAGTATTGATTGTTTGTCATAATAAAAAAGGTTTCAATGTTTTCATCTAACTTTCGATTCATAGAAGTAATTTGCATCTCATATTCAAAATCAGAAACTGCTCGTAATCCACGTAAAATCGCGTTCGCATTACGCATTTTTGCATACTCAACTAGTAGTCCACTATGTGAATCTACTTTGACATTAGGAATATCCTTTGTTGCTTCTCGAATTAAATCTAAACGCTCTTCCACTGAAAAGAACGGTTTTTTTGACGAGTTGTTTAACACTACTACGTATACCTCGTCAAATACTTTTGCTCCCCTTTTAATAATATCCAGATGCCCAAGGGTAATTGGATCAAAACTTCCCGAAGAAATAGCTATACTTGTCATTCCGTCCCCTCACCTTCATACTTATAAATCGATATCGCTGTAATGCCATAATTTTCAGCTCGCACCTTTACAAGTCTTCCTATAGACTCAGGTAAAACTACATCATTACCATGCTCCGCCATAATTAAACCATCGTTATGTAGCAATCCATGTTGATCCATTACACTAATTAAAGATACAATTTTTTGATCTTTATATGGAGGATCAATTAATATAAGATCAAATGACATTTCACGTTTTATAAGTGCTTTTATCGCACGTTCTGCATCATTCCGATATACTTCAGCTTGTTCCTGTATTCTACAACTTTCTAAATTTTGATGGATTACCTTTATCGCTTTATTGTCTCGATCAACAAAAATCGCTTTATCAATCCCTCTACTTATAGCTTCGATTCCAAGACCACCGCTACCACCAAATAAATCAAGAGCGACACCCCCATCAAAATAAGGGCCTATCATATTAAAAATGGATTCTTTTACTTTATCAGTCGTTGGACGTGTTGTATTACCTGGCACCGCTTTAAGTGGGTGTCCTTTACATTTTCCTGAAACTACTCTCATCTGTTGTCACTACCTTTATTTCAATCTATCGAGCAATTATAGAAAGCCCTTCTCCATTCGGTAACCGCTACCAAACTTTACGATTCCATTCATCTTCCAACGAAGACTAGAAGAACTTAGCTTAAAATAACCACTCTGCATTTTTATGTATTCATCTCACCATTCGCTAACACGAACTATTCGTTTCACTTTATCTTTTTTATCCTATCATAAAATAAAAAAAAGAAAAATAAAAAGCCCAACATAAAATTTAATTTCATCATGTATATCTTCATTTAGATTGGACATAAATAATTATAACAACATCACCTTCGATGTTGTTGCCAACCGCGGAGAAGACTTACGTTTCCCCATAAGTTCTTCCTCCGGTTTCTCCTCTCCCTTTGCCTTCTTACTAGTACATGCTAGTATAAGAAGGGCCCTGCTTTGCAGGGTTTTTTTTCTTTGTCTACTTTTCATTTAAAAAGTGAGATGGTACAGTAAAAGAAAGAGGAGGAAAAGATATGATTCAACGCTTTATAGAACTCGGAGAGGGCTACTCTGATTTATATGAATTACTTGAAATTGCCAAAGCAAATCAAGAACGTATAACACATATGTTACAATTTGAAACAATTAAAAATGAAAAAAAAGTGTGCTCACTTGTTGTAATATTAAAACCAACTACTACTGGTGATTTCCAACCATTATACATATGTCGTGAAGGCATTCCTGTACTTGAAAATAAAAAAAGTAAACGCGTCATTTTATTTGAAGAAACGGCAGAACAACTTGGAAAAAAAGTGACTACCTTTACGGTAAAACCATCCACAACTTTCCCAGAAAAAGAACTGTTTTTCAATCATTTAATTGGTATTTTACGAATGAATAATTTTATTCCTCCAATGAAATAATGTGTTATTTCAAATAAAAAATCCCCTGTTAAAATTAGCAGGGGATTTTTTCTATTAGCTATAATCGTATTCTTTTGCCCGATCAGGACGTGAATTTTCAAATTCCGTTTTTAAATACGGGCGGTACGACTGTTCTATCTTTTTCACAAAAGGAAGTTTGTTCAACTTTTGCATCATATGCTCAATTTGTTCCATATCACAATATACTACTGCATATTTTAAACGTTTTGATATGTAATGTATGTTACCATATTTTCTTAAAATCTTGGCATGTTTCAATGAATGTAAATAAACAATCATACTTTGTCGTTGCCCGAACATAATCTTCTCCATCTTCTCCTTTTAAAAACATATATTTTATATTTTATGAAAACCAATCAGAAATTTATGACATTACAGGACAAACTCTGTATACGTTTTCTTCTATCTTCTAAAAAACGGGGTGATTTACCCCGTTTTTTTACAACCGCAACCTCCGCCGGTACCACAACCGCCACCACAGCCACCAGCATCAAAAAATGGATTTCCTGTTGGAACTTTGATGGAAGAGGACACCTCAGAACCGATTGCTACACTCACTTCATCTAACAACTTTTGTAAAGCCGTTTCTACTCGTTTAAAAGCTGCAATCTTATCATGTAAATCTACAGAACGCTTCAATTCCCTCATTTTCGTCGAAACGAAAGTATAGTCAGGATGATATTTACCGAAACGTTGCACTTCCTCATATCGTTCTTTCATCGCTGTAAATTGCTGAATTAACGTCTGAACTTCCATATCTTCATGCAAGTCTTTATAACATTTACGGTAATCTTCTGCTATATCTGAACAGATGATCGCTTTTGCAAGCTGCTCTGCCTTATCTAATATTAATACGCTTTCTAGCGTCGCTACAATCATGAGAGACACCTCCGAGTATTTATCATACCACATTTAGAATAGAACTACTAATTGAAGTGTCTCACTAAACAGAAAGATATCATTCTAACTATTTTTTAATAATTTCAGTACGCATTTATACATTAATATGTTCCGCAATGTTGTATTTAACAACATCCCACTTCCCACTATTTTCATTCACATAACTAATACATGCGTTTTTTAACGGTGTCTTAAACGAAATATCTTCCGGAGCAATTGCATGTAAAATTGCTTTTATCGCATGAGAATGGGCTACAATAATAATACGTTTGCCAGAATGAGTTTCTGCAACGTCTTTTACCGCAGCAAAACAACGAGCTACAATTTCTTCATCTTGCTCCATACCTTCTACTTTACCTTCTGCAATTAATTCCCTAACAGTCGCAACTGGCTTCCCAGAAGCTTCACCAAAATTACGTTCAACAAATCGCTCATCTAATAAAATTGATTGTAATCCAGTTGCCTCTGCAATTTCCTTAGCTGTTTCTTGCGCTCTAATTAATGGGCTACTTATAATTACATCCCATGCCTCCGCTTGCAAAGCAGCTGCACTTTGACTTGCTTGCTTCTTCCCCACTTCATTAAGCGGAATATCTTCACGTCCCTGAATAATCTCTTGAAAATTCCAATCAGTTTGTCCATGTCGTACTAAACAAATTTCCGTCATGCTCATGCTGCAACTCCTTTTTAAATAATCCGCTTCTATTGTATCAAAAGTTCTGCATGACGGACATAGTTTTCCCTTCCAATTATGTTGCATTTTGTTGCTTCATATACTGAAACATATCAATCATAATGGAAGCAACTGCCAATTGATTTTGAAATTTCTCAACTTTATCTGGTATCGTTTTTTTGAAATGTTGCATAGCTGCTAACTCAAATGCCTCTTTTTCTTCAGGGTTTCGCGTTAGTTTTCTATACCAGTACGGTTGCTCCCTAATATAGCGAGATAAATCCTCATCAGCCTTTATAAACTCCATAATTTCTGCTCTCATCCGCTTTCCTCCTAATCCTTCTGAAAGAAAAATGGATTATTTTCGGAAGTACTCTCTTCTTGCTGCGTGCGTTTCCCTTGAAATTGTTGAAAAACTTGTTGCACACTACCAATCGCACTCGTCACATTCGCTAAATGATGTTGCATTTGTTCCACGTCTAACTTTTTAAAGAAAGAAAGCATTTGTCCCATCACATCAGCAGTTTTTTCCTCTTCAGTTCGAGTATCCTTTTCTTTTCCTTTTTCTTTTTTCTTTTCTTTTACCGAAGAAAAAGCAGGCGCTCCATCCGGTCTAAAAGTTGCCCATATTGGATCTTCTTCACCAAGTAAGTACCATTCCTCATAAAACTGTTGCCAAGTTTTATGACCACTTCGAACTTCATGAACCATTTTAGGGTGATGGTTTACAAACTCTTTAAACTGTTGAACCGATGGATGTAACGGTCCTTTTGTTGTCGGCATAATCCTCACCTCTTCATGTATATCTACTATATAATAAGAAAAAAAAGGCGCATGGTTCGCCTATTTTTAGACGATTCATGCACCTTTTTATCCTACTATTTGCATAGGGGAAGATTCCCATCCACAATTTACAGTTTCATTTTATTTCCGAATAAAATTTTGTGTATAAAACTTATCGTATACGCCAACACCTAATCCTGTAAATTGTTCATTCAATAAATTCTTTCGATGTCCCTCACTATTTAACCAACCTTGCAATGCCGCAACCCCATCACTATGTTGCGCCGCTATGTTCTCACCGGCAAGCTGAAATCCTACTTTCCCGCGCTGTAAACGATCTCCTAACGTACCTAATGTAGGTGAATCGTGTGAAAAGTAATTATTATCCTTCATATCTTTACTATGACCGATTGCCACCTCTGCCGTTTGTTGGTCCCACGCTAATAACGGTAAATTATGACGACTTCGAATAATATTTGTTAAATCAAAAATTTGTTGCATATTCCCATTCTCTATTTGTTTCATTTTATCTGGAGTTAATGGTTGTTCTGCTAATAATTCACCCGAATAAACGAGCTGATACGGTCTTTGACGCAATAACGTTTCGTCATCCATATAACGAACACCGACCAGCTCATGCGTAAAATGATCAAAATATAATTGTGCCCAACCATCTTCTACTGGTACTAATGGTTGTTCCATCACTTCAGTATCAGATAACTCAAATTGATAACTATTCTTTCCTCTTTTTAACGAAATCTCATGAGAAAGTGGATTCTTTTTATACACATCTTCATACTTTTCATTTATATAATAAGGTGGCACCTTAACTTGCTCACCAGCGACATACGCCGTTACAATTTTGCGTTCAGCAACCCCAAATTGAACATACTGAGATAAATCTTGATTGTATACCCACCATTCATATCCGTAAGCAGATGGTTCTATTCGAGAAGGTTCGCCCCATTTTGCTAATAAATTTTCAGAGTCCCCACCAATCATATTTAAAACCGTATCGGAAGAGTCTTCATTCACTTGTTTTTTCTTTTTCACAATTTTATTTTCTTGCTTTGATTGAGATGGGGTTAATATATATTGTGAAACGAGTAATTTCCCGTATAAATCAACAGCTAAAATTAAAATTGTAATCATTACGATACGCAATAATTTCTTCAATCGATATACCTCCTGCACAAAACATAAAATTGAGATATACACAAATCCTTTTCTTTCCTTTTTTTGTGTGTACCGTACTCTTTTCACTATATCATATTTTTGCAAAAAAAGTCTGGATTATCCCTTTTCTCTCAATATGAATTGCACTTTCTTATTATTCATACTATTATAAAAATAATGATGTAACATAAAAAAAGGAGGTATTTTATGCAATTTACAAATACAAAATTTAATGGAGCCGTCGTTGATTTAACACTATTAACAGAGATTATGGAAAAGAACCATTTTGTACTTGCTGGACAGTGGGATTATGAACGAGTTACATACGATTATAAATTCGAAATATTAAACGATGTTTATTATTTACGTGTACAAGGTTTAGCTGTTGAAGGTGACATTGGTAGTAGACACGCTGAAATAAAGCTACTTCCTCCCTTATTAGGTAAACACTATTATCCTCACGGCGTTGAATATGGTGATGGTGAAATTTTCCCAACGAATGTACTTCAAAAAAGCGAACAACTCCTACAAAATATCGAAAAAGAGTTAAAAGAATTCCAAATCATTGAGTAAATAGAACAAGCGCATCAATATGATGCGCTTGTTCTATTTATCTTACTTAAGAATGAATCGTCTTTTTGACTGGATACCCATAAATAGTTCCATCCTTTACTTTAATCTCATCTTCCCAAGGAACCTTATATTTACCTTCAGCTAAATCTTTTACAAACGTATATGGGTTTTCTTTCACCCCACCAGGAGTCGCTACATATCCCCTTGAACCTAAATTATATATATTATTTTCGAGACCCCATCCTAATCTAGCTTGATCTGCTAGCTCTGGATATACTTCAGCAGTAACAATCTCCCAAGGATTTCGGTGTCCCTGCACTAAAGTAGTCCCATCAAAATTACATACTTGTCCTTCACCAAAATAATAAAATACACCATCATAACCGGCTAAGTTCACCGACAATGTATACATTAAATTTTGCCATGCATTCGAACGATTAGTTAACATCCATTGTTCACTAACTTGTGTGCTATATCCAGAAATACGAATCAAGACATTTGCACCTTTATAAGCTGCTTCACGAGCTACTTCAGGAAACATACCATCATGACAAATACAAACAGCTAATTTACTTCCTCCTGGTCCATCACAAACAGGTAAACCTAAATCTCCAGCCTTCCAAGGTTCAACTGGCACCCAAGGATTTAGCTTACGATACTTCAAAATCATTTATGATGATAGGTAAGGCTTTGATGTAATCTCCACCTTTTCCCCCACCTCACACCGTACGTGCTAGTTTCCTAGCATACGGCGTTCCATCGTTTCCAACTGACTTTAAAATCAAATTATGTTACTATCGGTTCATTTCCAGCTTTAGTTCTTAGCACATTCAGTTTATCCATTTGTTTCTTGTTAAGTTTAAAAGACCGAAGGTAATGTGTAATCTTATTAAGATTCGTCATGTGAATCAGTTTGTGTATAAACCAATCTACAATTACCAAGTTGTTGTACTTGTCATCCCCACCTTGTTTAATGGGAACAATGTGATGACAATGAACACGTTCAATACCAATTTCCTCACCAGTTACATAACACTTACCATATTGAGCAACGTATTTTGATATCCTATTATCGTTGTACTCAATACTTTTATTCTTCGAATAAGTCCTCATAACTTGGTTGAGAACATCCTTAGGTATTGCCTTAAGATTACTATGTACTTTATTACGCCCCGTTTCCGTATAGTTACAGATAACCTGCGAAAAATTCCACGGGTTTTTATGATGTATTCCTGTAACTGGTAAGAGTGGAGTGTTCTGTACAACGTAAATCTTAGTGTTAGGTTGTATTCCTTTGGTCTTCCTTTTAAAATTCACAGATGTTTCACAGAACTTCATGTGCTTCATATTGTTTCTAAGTCTGGTTCTTATGACTCTTCGCAGAGAGTAATTTACCTCCGTTAAATCCATGTAAATTGTAACCGCATATTTAAAGTAATTTTGTATACCAAGAAGGGTTGAATTAAATTGAGTAACTTTCTCTGAAGTGGGCTCCTTTTGAATTCCTTTGATTCGTTCTTTTAGTTGTCTTTTAGCTTTTGTAATAGCTTTGTCGGACATACTGGTTTTTGCAATATATCCAAATTTAGCTTTACCTTGTTTAACCACTTTGATTTTGAATCCAAGGAAAACTGACGAGTTTTTCTTGAGATTAACCACTTTGGACTTTTTGGGGTTAATTTCTAATCCCAAGCGGGATTTGAGAAAATCAACTGTCGCATGATAAAAGCGTTGTGCTTCATCATAAGTCCGACACATTATTTTGAAGTCATCCGCGTATCTCACTACATAACCACATTTTAGATTCGTGTACTTCCTAGCATATTGTCGAAACCCTAAATGCCGAGTAGAGATTCTGTGAGGTTTGTAGGTTTCCCATTGGCTACTTATCCACCAATCAAGTTCATTTAGAACAATGTTGGAAAGTAAAGGAGAAATAATTCCTCCTTGCGGAGTACCCTTATTGGGAATACCCTCTCCTTCTATCTCAGATTTAAGGATTTTTGAAATAACACATAGAAGTGATTTGTCTCTTATTCCCAGAGTCCACATTTGCCTTAATAGCTTTTTGTGGCATACATTATCAAAGAACCCCTTAATGTCAATATCAACACAGTAGTGTTGGTGACCTATGTTAATAAGACTTACAACTCTACTTAGTGCATGGTGTGTACTTCTGTTCGGTCTAAATCCATAACTATGGTTATGAAACTTAGCTTCACAAATAGGTTCCAATACTTGGAGGATAGATTGTTGTACTAATCTGTCCCAAATTGTTGGAATCCCCAGGGGTCGCTTCTTATCACTGCCCTCTTTTGGGATAAGGACTCTTTTAACTGCTTGTGGTTGATAGTTATTTAATCGTTTCCTAACTTCATGAATAATCTTTGTATCGTTTAGGTGCCAAATATCTTTAATGGTTAAATTGTCAACTCCAGCCGTGTTACTCCCCTTATTAGTTTTGATGTTGCGGTATGCTAATCTAATATTTTCTTCCGAACCGATAATATCAATTAATTTATAGAAATTGTTACCATTAAGGCTATTAGAATATAACTCATCATACTTTCTTTGCATGTCGTAATATTCACTGTGCCTTAGTTTAGTTTTCTTTAACATGGGCTGTAACCTCCCCTTATTTACTGGAGGTTTACATCTCTTTAGTCTTACTCGAAACCATGTCAACCATAAGTAACAGTCAGTTTTCAATCGACTAGTGGCTATCCCTCCACGTTCATTACACGTTTCATAGGTACTGTGCCACCACTTTCACTGTCATAAACCTAGGTTATACAATTTACAATTGTTTTCCCTAGAACCACTTCATCGGAAGCAAGCCCTCAGTGTTGACAGCTTACCACGTTCCGTCATTCCTATCTGTGCATATACCGTTAGGTTTCTCCTATGAGCCTGCTACCTTGATATTGCCTGTAACAATATATGGACTTTCATAAAGGCGAGTTTTACTCATCCACAGTAGCAACACTAATTGTGTCAGTAAGCCTTTCGACTTACTTCCGATATAGACCCGTACCATCAGAGATTCGTCCGCACATACCATACTCTATTGGTTCATAGTGCATACTAACCATAGGTAATTTATAGACTTCCGGTTTATAGGTTACACCACCCACCTCTGAGTGACTTTCGTATCCTATAGGATTACGGTAACTCTCAACCGACTTCACCGAGCTTCATACAGTTCAGTTCTTGCTAACTTCACTGCATGTCGGAGTATTAAAGGAAGCCCTTCAAGGCGTTACCCTATCATTTGACTTCTTGGAATGACAGTTCACTGTTGAACTGTAAGTTCGACAATGCCTAAGCTTTTCACTTAGGAACGTGTCGCACCACCTTGTGGATCAATAATTATTGCTGTATTATACGGTTCTCCACCATCAGGATTTCTTTCCATTATAGAAAAAACACCATATACTTCAGACTCTTTACATGCCTCAGCAAACAAGTCTGTTTCTGGCCCAGGGACCGTACATAAAAACTCTTCTGTAGTCCATTTTTTTGTATTAAGCCCTTGCGTACTATATTCTGGAAATACTATCAATTCCAATCCAGGATACCCTGCTTTAGTTGAATGAATTGTTTTTATGATCTGTTTAATTTGTTTATCAATGTCTGCACGTGACTCTACTACCGGTACTGGATATTGTATTAATGCTGCTAAAAAACCACTAATTGGCTTTACCATACTTCCACTACTACCCATTTAAATTCCCCCTTAAAATAGTCCTTGTTTTATTAAAGATAACAATATAAATTTGTAACTCTCTAAAAAACTTGTACTACACATGGAATTATTATGCATTAAAGCTAGTAGTAAATCTTATATCCACTTTTAGTACATGCCTACACTAACTTAACATAAATAATTAGAAAATTCAATCTATTAGAGTTTAGTAAAACTAAAAAAGTGTATGGGAACCCATACACTTTTTACTTCGTTTGTAAATACGGCGGCAATTGTTGTAACTGCTCTTTATCCTTTTCACGCTCTCGACGCGCCCATCGAAAGAACACATAACCAATAATCGTACCGTACACTATTTCCTGGACAATTTTCATAATGATGCCGCCTGTTTGTTGGTCTTGTAAAACAGGCATCCAGTGTAAAAATTCTGGTCCAGTTATATTTAAATCAGATAAAGTTCCCGCTGGTACACATAATTCCATCGCCTTCATCCAAGCAGCTGGATCCGTATACGTTGCAAACAACGGTGCCGTCGCAAAAATAATTAACGCGCAAGCTGGCGTTAATAATATACCATTAGCAAACATATAACCAAGTTTCTTTATATCACTTAACGTTTGATATTCTGGTAATGGATTTAGCATCGGCCACCACATCATGATTGCCGTAAAGAACAATATAGCGAGACAAATAGGATGAGCAATTTGACTTTGTTTTACTGTATCAAAAACAACTGGTAAATGATAAAAAGAAAACAGGCCATTAAATACAAACAATGCGATAAGTGGCTTAGTAAATATCTTCAATATAATTTGAACGAACTTAAAAGAAGTAATATAACGATATAACCAAACTGGTATACCAAGCAACAATAACGGCGGAACGGCAATATACATAACTGCCATTTCAAACATATGTGCACTAAATATAATATGACCAATTAAATCAATAGGCCCTCCCTTTACAAAATACAAAAGAACAATCCCGGTCGTAAAATAAAAAACTTGCTTCTTACTTACCTTCGTCGCATGTTCAAATCGCATTCTATATGGTCCAATAATTAAAAAATATCCAATGAGGATCGAAAGCATAAATAATAAAAAGATTGGACTCCATAGCGCTTGAAAACCAAATATCCACAAGTTACTCATTGTCACACCTACCTTCTTCAGGTTATCTTTTCACATAATATGAAGAGGGAGCTGTGGCAACACAAGCTCCCTCTTCACTTTTCAAATCCACACGATTGTCATAAAAGCTAAAATTGTAATTAACCCGATTAGCAGACCAGAATAAAGAAAGAAACTCGCTGCTTCATGTCCTTTATGACTCATATGCATAAAATAGTACAATTGAAAAATTACTTGTACCACCGCTAATAGTAAAATAAATGGTACTGAGAAAATCGGACTGAAAGTTTTCGGATATGCTACTGCTACAAATGCAACTAATGTTAAAAATATCATTAATGCAAATGTAATAACTTGATGCTTCATTTCCTCCGCACTTTTTCTCTTCCGATAAACAAGATCAACTTTAGGATTATTCGTTTGCTTTATCGCCATTGTTTATCCCACCATTCCCATTAAATATACTACAGTGAAAATAAACACCCAAACTACGTCAATAAAGTGCCAATAAATCGATGCAACATAAAACTTCGGTGCATTGTATAAATTTAGACCTCTCTTCGCATTTCTAAAGATTAATGTTAAAATCCAACACAATCCAAACAATACGTGGAGTCCATGTGTACCAACAAGAGCATAAAACGCAGAACCAAATGCACTACTTCTCATAGTATGCTTAAATTCATGTGTATAATGGTAAAACTCATAGATCTCAAACCCTAAAAACCCTAATCCTAGCAGCACTGTTACCAGTAGCCAAAGTTGCATTTTCTTAAAATTAAAGTTTTTCATATGATACATCGCATATACGCTCGTTAAGCTACTCGTTAATAAAAGCATCGTCATAATGAAAACGAGTGGCATTTGGAACATCTCTTGAGATGTTGGTCCGCCATTTGTAGAATTCTTTAACGCTAAATATGTGCCAAATAAGGAAGCGAACAATACTGTTTCGCCTCCAAGAAATAACCAAAAACCGACAAACTTATTTTTCCCCTCAAGGGTTGCTTTTTCAGGCTCTGCTGGAAATGTTTCATTCGTTAATTTTTCATCTACATGCATTACGCCTTGCCCCCCTTATCTTCTAAATCTTCTTTATGAATATGATATCCATGATCATCAATTACTGAACGTAGGAACATTGTACCAAACGTAATAATTAAACCGATAATTGCTACTAATAACCAAAACTTATCTTTTCCACCCTGCATATACATTGCACCGAATGCCGCTATAAACAATCCTAAAGAAATGATAAATGGTGAAAATGATGGATTTGGCATATGAATATCACCCACTGGTTCCGCCGCTGTCATCTCTTTATTCCCTTCACGTTTTTCAATCCAAAACGGATCTAACCCGCGAACAAATGGTAATTGTTTAAAGTTATATTCTGGTGTAGGTGCTGGCATTGTCCATTCTAATGTACGTCCATCCCACGGATCACGACCAGCCTTTTCTTTTGATACTGTTGTTTTAATTACATTGAATAGAAGAACAATCGTTCCAAGAGCCATAAATACCGCTCCAATAGAACTAATCATATTGCCCATTTCCAACCCTTGACCTTCAAGATATGTGTAGTAACGACGTGGCATACCAATTAAGCCAAGGAAATGCTGAATGAAGAACGTTAAATGGAAACCGATAAAGAATAACCAAAATGTTATCTTTCCTAACGTTTCATTCAATACTTTATTAAACATCAGTGGCCAATAATAATGGGCTCCTGCAAGTAAACCAAATACAACACCACCGACAATTACATAATGAAAGTGAGCTACTACGAAATAGTTATCATGAAATTGATAATCAGCTGGTGCAGATGCTAGCATAACACCTGTAACTCCTCCCATTACGAATGATGGAATGAAGGCTACTGCCCACATCATCGGTGTCGTAAAACGAATACTTCCGCCCCACATTGTAAAGAGCCAGTTGAATATTTTAATACCGGTCGGAACCGCAATCGCCATTGTTGCAACTGAGAAAATAGCATTTGCAACTGGACCAAGCCCAACAGTAAACATATGATGCGCCCATACCATAAACCCTAAAAATCCAATTAATACTGTCGCAAACACCATCGACGAATAACCAAATAATCGTTTTTTCGAAAACGTCGCGAAGATTTCTGAGAATATTCCGAAAGCTGGGAGTATAAGAATGTATACTTCTGGATGACCGAAAATCCAGAATAAGTGCTCCCATATAATTGTATTCCCGCCCAGTGCTGGATTAAAGAAACTTGTTCCAAATAAGCGGTCTAACATTAAAAGTCCTAATCCTACAGTTAACGGCGGAAAAGCAAATAATATTAATGAAGATGTTACAAATGTCGTCCATGTAAACATCGGCATACGCATATACGTCATCCCTGGCGCACGCATATTAATAATGGTTACAAGGAAGTTAATACCTCCAATTAATGTACCTATACCGGAGATTTGCAAGCCAAGCACATAAAAATCAACACCATGGCCTTTAGAGGCTAAAGCTAAAGATGCATAAGATGTCCATCCTGCATCAGGTGCTCCACCTAAAAACCAACTTAAATTTAAAAATACTCCACCAAAGAAAAATAACCAAAATCCGAGTGAATTTAAAAACGGGAACGCTACATCACGTGCACCAATTTGAAGTGGTACAGCGGCGTTCATAAATGCAAACACGAGTGGCATAGCTGCGAGGAAAATCATTGTTGTACCGTGCATAGTTAATACTTGATTATAAGCATCCCCAACAAGAAAAGCGTTGTTAGGAATCGCTAATTGAAGGCGAATAAATAGAGCTTCTATTCCGCCTATTATAAAAAACAATCCACCTGCAATTAAATAGAGAATGGCAATCTTTTTATGGTCTACTGTCGTTAAATAATCCCATATGACAGCACCCATCCCCTGTTTTTTTGCTACAGAACTCACGTTTTCAACCTCCCCTTCGCGAATAATCCCTCTTTACTTTTCAACTTTTAACGTTTGTAAATATGCATTTAATGCATCAATTTGATCGTCTGTTAAGTTGCCATATTTACCAGTCATTTTATTTCCTGGTTTCATATTTTCAGGATCTTTCAGCCATTTTTTTAAGTTTTCTTCATTGTTTTCAGCAATGCCGGCAACTGTATCGCGATCCGCAAAGTTTGCTAAGTTTGGTGCGATACGAGCGGAAGGTGGTCTACTATCATTAGATCCAACTGCGTGACAACCAATACAGCTTTTATTAAATATTTCTTGGCCTTCTTGCGCCTTTGTTGAAGCTACTTCTTTCTTCCCATCAATTTTCTTCATATCAGCAAGCCACTTTTTGTACTCGCTTTCATCTAAAGCTTTCACTTTGAATTGCATTAAAGAATGTGATGGGCCGCAAAATTCTGTACAAAAACCATTATAAGTGCCCGATTTATCTGCCTTTAACCACATTTTGTTTACATTATCTGTATTTGTATCCATTTTCCCAGCTAAAGATGGAACCCAAAACGAATGTTTAATATCGGCACCCTTCAAATTCAAATACACTTTCTTACCTGTGGGGATGACTAAATCTTGAGAAGTTACTATCTTTTCTGATTTATAAGAAAATTCCCACCAATAAAGATTCGCTGTTACATCAACAACGATAGTATCTTTATCAATATTCTTTTTCTCCATCGCACTTACATCAGCAAGTTTGAATGTATATGTAACCGTCGGAACAGCTAAGATTAGCAAAAGAATAATCGGAATAACTGTCCATATAATTTCTAGTTTGTGATTCCCTTCAACTTGCTCCGGAATATAATCTTCCTGACCTTTCTTTTGTCGGAAACGCACAATTACATATAAGAAAATAATAGTAACTACTAGTACTACTCCTACCATGATCGCACTTGCTAGTAAGAGCAGATCGTATTGCATTTTTGCTACTTCTCCTTGCGGAATTAAAGTAGATTGAAAGGCTTTACCGCATCCCCCTAACAGTAAAGCCAGCAGTGAAACGAACGAAAGCAGTCGCCACTGTTTCTTCATACAAACAACCCCCACTTTCCTTGTGAATTAGATTGTACTTTATAGTTAAGTAAAGTAAATCTCAACGTAAAGAAATCCAATTATGTCGTTGTCTTAGAAGAATGTAACTACAATCATTGATACAAATAAGATTGTTAAATAATTTAGGGAATAAACAAACATTTGCACAGACCATTTGATGTCATCTTTCTTACGGAAGCCATAAAAACCTAAAACGATCCATCCGATGTTAAGCAGTGTTGCAATTACCATAAATGTTATCCCTAGTCCACTCATATAAAATGGTAGTGGTAATAAACATACTGTCCAAATCATAATTTGGCGTTTCGTAATTTCAAATCCATGAACTACAGGAAGCATTGGAATTCCTGCGTTTCGATATTCATCAACACGTTTCATTGCTAATGCAAGGAAATGTGGGATTTGCCAAATAAACATAATTAAAAATAACATCCAAGCAATTGGATGGCCTAAAGATGGATCGATTGCTGCCCATCCAATTAAAGGTGGAACTGCACCAGATATACTACCTACAACAGTATTTAGTGTATACTTTCTCTTTGTCCATAAACTATATAGAACAACATATGTGAAAGCACCAATAAATCCCATTAAGACTGCCATTGGTGTTGTTAATAATAAAAATACAAAACCAAGAAGTAATATAACTAGTCCAAATGTAAGTGCAAATCCTGGTTTATACTTTCCAGTAACCGTTGGACGGGTCTTTGTTCTTTCCATTAATGGATCGATGTCTCGATCAATGTAGTTGTTTAAACAACATACCCCTGCCATAACTAATCCAGAACCAACGATTGTAAAGAATAACTTATCCAGATTGTCCATTACACTTAATCCATTAAAGTGTAATGCCAACCAAAATCCTGTAAATACAGTAAGTGTATTTGAGTTTACAATCCCCATTTTAACGAGCGCTTTTAAATCTTGTAACCGAGTTGTTTCCGGTACGCTTGTAACAGCAGACTCATCATGCAGCTCACTTGTTGCATGGTTCATCACTTTAACCCCCTCTTAAAACTTTCATCTTTCTTTTTGCGCCTATTTCAAATTGAAATATTTCGCTTCTATATAGCAATATTATTACAGTAGAAACATTGTTAACCCATTCTACTACTAATCTACGCCCATACTCCAATATATTAAATCATATTTCCCGAACATTTTGTGAAGAAAACATGAACTTTTTGTGTCGAACATAAAAAACTTAATTGTTACTTATCCATATCATAACATGATGTTACCTTCTATAATAAACTTTTTTGTCATATTTAACACGTATTCTCCCCATTTCTTTTCAAAATAGCCTATTTTTCACCTAAAAATTTCCTTATAAACCTTATTTCCACACCCGTTTTCTCTTCCCTGTCTTCCCCCTCCATTTCTTTGCTATTTTATTATTTTTTATATATCATAGGAACTAGCGCGTTTTATTCTATACATAATGGAATGAAAATATTTCGCAATAACTTCATAGCAGAAAGATGGTGAAAGAGATTGCAACGCTTTATTAAATGGTTAGCAGTCATTACGAGTCTTGATTTATTAATAGTTTTATTAGGAGGCGCCTTAGTTACAAAAACAGGCTCTGGCCAAGGATGCGGTAAATCATGGCCACTTTGTAACGGTGAATTTGTTCCATCTAATTTATCAATGGAAACTATTATTGAACTAAGTCATCGCCTTACATCAGGATCAGCAGGAATTCTTGTCACTCTCCTTTGTATTTTGTCCTGGAAATATTATAAACATGTGCGCGAAACAAAAACGTTAGCAATTTTATCCTTCGTATTTTTAGTTGCACAAGCATTAATGGGAGCCGCAGCGGTTGTTTGGGGGCAAATGCCAGCTGTACTTGCTATCCATTTCGGTATTTCCTTAATTTCATTTGCTTCTGTCATTTTATTAACGTGTCTTATCTTTGAAATTGACCAAAAATTTGATGCACGTTCACTTATTATGGACAAAAAAATGAAATTTCATATTTATGGTGTAACAATTTACAGTTATATTGTCGTCTACACAGGGGCTTTAGTACGTCACGAACGAGCTAGCTTAGCCTGTCCAGACTTTCCTTTATGTAGCAAAAATAGACCTATGCCAACTCAATTACATGAATGGGTTCAAATGGGACATAGAGTTGCAGCGATGTTAATTTTCGCTTGGATACTATACGCGATGATTCTCGCTATCCGCCATTACAAACAGCAGCCTGTCGTATACTGGGGATGGATCATCTCATTTATCCTTGTTACACTTCAAGCTATCGTAGGAATTTTAGTCGTATTTACAAATGCTAGTTTATCAATGGCATTATTACATTCACTATTCATTTCTTGCTTGTTTGCTGTACTATGCTATTTAGTTATGTTAGGTACAAGAAGTAAAGTGAATGCAAAAGAAGCTGCATCAACTTCTAAACAAACAAAATAAATGAAAATACCTTGCCCGAATTGGCAAGGTATTTTTTCGTAATAAAAAAGAGCTGTGTTTCCACAACCCTTTTTTATTTTAGTGATCTAATTCAATGAGTAAGTCACCCGTTTGAATTGCATCTCCATCGTTAACATATACTTTTTTCACTTTACCATTAAACGGCGCTTGAACTGTCGTTTCCATTTTCATCGCTTCTGTAATTGCCATAGAATCGCCTTTTTTCACTTCATCGCCTTCTTTTACAACTACTTTAATAACCGTTCCTGGCATTGTTGCGCTAATGTGGTTTGGATTTTCACGGTTTCCTTTCACACGTTGTGCAACTGTCGCTTTCACACTTTCGTCTTTCACAACAATCTCACGTGGTTGACCGTTAAACTCCAAGTAAAGAACTCGATTTCCATCTGGCTGAGGCTCTCCAATTGATACTAGTTTAACCATCAATGTTTTACCTTGTTCAATTTCCACATCGATTTCTTCACCAAGTCTCATACCATAGAAGAAAGTCGGTGTATCAAGCACAGATACATTTCCATAAATCTCAGCAACTTTTTCGTAATCCATAAATACTTTTGGATATAATGCATATGCAACTACATCAAACATCGTCACTTCGCGTCCAAGTTTATGGAATAGCTCTTCTTTTAACGCGTCGAAATCTACTGGTTCTAATAATTCACCTGGTCTTACTGTTAATGGTTCTTTCCCTTTTAAAATAATTTCTTGTAACTTTTTCGGGAAACCACCATATGGTTGTCCTAAATCTCCAGAGAACATTTCAACAACAGATCCTGGGAAGTCCATAGAATGTCCACGCTCTAAAACATCTTGTTCTGTTAAGTGATTTTGAACCATGAATAATGCCATATCACCGACAACTTTAGATGATGGCGTTACTTTAACAATATCACCAAACATGTCATTCACACGGCGGTACATTACTTTCACTTCATCGAAACGATCGCCTAAGCCAACCGCTTTCGCTTGTTGTTGTAAATTACTATACTGTCCGCCTGGCATTTCGTGCATATATACCTCTGTATGAGGAGCATTCATACCACTTTCAAACGGTGCGTAGTATTTACGTACATCTTCCCAGTAATGAGATAATTTTTCTAATGAATCTATATTAACATCTGGCTGTCTTTCGTTTCCACCTAACGCATAGTATAGCGTGTTCGCACTTGGTTGTGACGTTTGACCAGCCATAGAACTTACTGCTACATCGACAATGTCAACACCTGCTTCAATTGCTTTCGTATACGTTAATATACCATTTCCACTCGTATCGTGTGTGTGCAGGTGAATCGGAATCGATACCGTCTCTTTTAATGCTGAAACTAAATCATATGCTGCATTTGGTTTTAGTAAGCCCGCCATATCTTTAATACCTAAAATGTGAGCTCCTGATGCTTCTAATTCTTTTGCTAAATTTTTATAGTAATTTAAATCATATTTACTACGTAACGGATCATGAATATCCCCTGTGTAACACATAGTTGCTTCTGCAATTTTACCAGTATCTCGTACAGCATCAATCGCAACTCTCATACCTTCTACCCAGTTTAAGCTATCAAAAATACGGAACACATCAATTCCAGCTTGAGCAGAACACTCCACAAACTTTTGAATTAAATTATCCGGATAGTTTTTGTAACCAACCGCGTTTGAAGAACGAAGTAACATTTGGAATAAAACATTTGGCATTTTTTCACGAAGATCTAGTAATCGTTCCCACGGATCTTCTTTTAAGAAACGATATGCAACATCAAACGTCGCACCGCCCCACATTTCTGCTGAGAATAAGTTCGGTAACATTCTCGCTGTCGGCTCTGCAATTTGGTGTAAATCTTTTGTACGAATACGCGTTGCAAGTAATGACTGATGCGCATCACGGAATGTTGTATCCGTTAAAAGTACACGTTTTTGATCTTGTACCCATTTTACTAATCCGTCTGCTCCACGCTCATCCAAAATTTGTTTCGTTCCATTTTGGATTGGCTCTGAGTGTAATACATTCGGTATACGAGCATCTGGGAAAATTGGTTTCTCTTTTTTCCCTACTCCTGGGAAGCCATTTACTGTTACTGTCCCGATGTAATTTAACATTTTCGTTCCTCGGTCTTTACGTTTCGAGAACAAGAATAGTTCAGGTGACGCATCAATAAATGAAGTGTCATATTCCCCTGATAAGAAGTTTTTATGTTTTACTACATTCTCTAGGAATGGAATATTCGTTTTAATACCACGAATACGGAATTCTTTTAAGTTACGTTCCATTTTTGCAGCAGCTTGTTCAAAAGTAAGCGCCCATGTTGTAACTTTTACAAGTAAAGAATCATAGTACGGTGTAATAACAGCACCTTGGAAACTATTACCTGTATCAAGACGAACTCCAAAGCCACCACCTGATCGATATGCCATAATTTTTCCTGTATCCGGCATGAAATTATTTAGTGGATCCTCAGTCGTTACTCGAGATTGTATTGCAAATCCATGTACAACAACTTCCTCTTGCTTTGGAACACCTACCAATTTGCTATGTAATGCATGTCCATCAGCTATTAAAATTTGTGATTGAACGATATCGACTCCTGTAATCATTTCTGTAATTGTATGTTCTACTTGAACACGCGGATTTACTTCAATGAAATAGAAATTATCATCTTTTACAAGAAATTCAACTGTTCCTGCGTTTAAATAATTTACATTTTTCGTTAATTTCACAGCAGCATCACAAATACGCTGACGCAAATCATCTGAAAGCGACACACTAGGTGCAATTTCTACTACTTTTTGATGACGACGTTGTACAGAACAGTCTCGCTCGTATAAATGAACAACATTGCCCTCTTCATCTGCTAAAATTTGAACTTCTATATGTTTAGGTTTTTCAACGAATTTTTCTACGTATACTTCATCATTACCAAAGGCTGCTTTCGCTTCTGACTTTGCTCGATTATACGATTCTCTTAATTCTTCACTAGTACGTACAATACGCATACCACGACCGCCACCGCCAAGGGAAGCTTTAATAATAATCGGGTAATCATACTTTTCAGCAAATTCTTCGACTTCTTCTAATGAATCTACTGGCCCATCACTACCAGGAATAACTGGAATTTGTGCTAGCTGCGCTTGTGTTCTTGCTTTTACTTTATCTCCAAACATATCTAAATGCTTACTTTTTGGACCGATAAAGATAATCCCTTCTTCTTCACAACGTTTTGCGAATTGAATATTTTCTGACAAGAAACCATATCCAGGGTGGATTGCATCTACATGATTACTTTTCGCAATCTCAATAATGCCCTCAATATCTAGATAAGCATCAATTGGCTTTTTTCCTTCCCCAACTAAATAGGATTCATCGGCTTTATAACGATGATAAGAACCACTATCCTCTTTAGAATAGATTGCAACTGTTTTTAATCCCAGTTCCGAACAAGCTCGAAACACACGAATTGCAATCTCTCCACGGTTAGCTACCAATACTTTTTGAATACGTTGCAGCTTTGTCATGATTTTCCCCCTCTACTTTCCTACCACTCTAGAGATAAAATATATACACACCATAAAGAGCGTGAAGTTCTTCACTTTCTACATTATATTATACTTAGAAAGCTTCACTTTATTTTTATCCATCATACCTTATTTTTTAACAAATGATAAGTTTTCTGAGCAATTTGTCTCACAAAAATAGTATAGCATACCTCTTCCTTTTCTAACAACTTAATTGTATATCACTTTTGGATTAATGTGATATACCCTTTTACCTGAAAGAGAAATTAATACATCACATTTAAAAACTACTTAAAAATAAAAAAACACATCATGCTCTAAAGCACAATGTGTTTTATTTTACAACTACAAGACGTGGTCCATCTTGTTCTCTTTCTTTCATTTCCTCATTTTGCTGTTTCTCTTGTCGTTTCACATGACTAGCAATATTTAATAATATACCCATCGAGATCAGATTAGCCAACAAGGAACTACCGCCATAACTAATAAACGGTAAAGGTACTCCTGTAAGCGGTATTAATCCTGACATACCACCAACATTAACAAAAGTTTGTATGCCAATTAAACTTGCAATTCCGATTGCAATTAAACTTCCAAATGGATCTTTACATTTTTGTGCTACTCTAAACGAACGAATAATAATAAGTAATAAACAGATTAAAATGATAGCTACACCTATAAAACCTAGTTCTTCAGATATAATTGCCATAATGAAATCCGTTTGCGGCTCTGGTAAGTAGCCATACTTTTGTATACTATTCCCTAATCCTCTACCATTTAACCCACCTGAGGCAATTCCAATAAACGAATTAACTAATTGGAATCCATCATTTTGAGGATCGTTAAATGGATCAAGAAAAACTGAAAATCGAGCTTTTTGGTAAGCTTTCAATTTATAACTCCCAATAAAATACAATGCTGGAATCCATATGATAGAAGTTAAAAAGAATCTTTTTATCCACAAGTTAACATTAACTCCTGAGCAGAAGAACATAATTAACACTGTTCCACCTATTAATAGGTCAGTCCCTAAGTCCTTTTGTAATAAAATTAATACCATCGATCCACCGACAACAGCTATAGGGGGGATAATCCCTTGTAAAAAAGGAGTTTGCCTCTCTTGTTTCTTAGCAAAAAAACTTGCTAGCGTAATAATAACAGCTATTTTAGCAAACTCGGCAGGTTGTATACCCAGTATCCATCCTTTTGCACCATTGATTTCCTTACCGAAAAGATAGGCTGCTGCTAGTAAGACAAGACTCCCTAGCCCCATCGCAGCTAGAACCATTCCTTTCCTCCAAAATTTGTAAGGAATTATAACAACAATCACTAGTATTACCGTCCCAATAGCAAGGGCCAATAATTGTTTTTTAAAAAAGTAATCTGCTGGCCAGTTATATCTTGACGAAATCGCAACAATGGAACTAGAACTATATACCATTATAACTCCCAACACACATAAGATAACAAGAGGAAGTAATAATGAATAATCCATTGATTTCCATACTCTTTTCATTTCATTTCCTCTCTCTGTTTCAATTTAATTATTGTTGTATTCCATATGTACATTGATTCTTCCTGCTTTATTATACAAATAAAAAGCTCAAACTTTTTCAGTTTGAGCCCCCTTATTTGAACCCGTTATTGTTGTTTGTTTGTAAATGCTTCATGAAGTGCAGATAACTCACGTTCAAGCTCTCCTAACATTGCTTTCCCTTGTTCTTCTGAAATAAGACCAAGGCGAACTGCAAAATCGACTTCGCGGGATAGTCCAAACATTTGTGTGTCTAACACTTCTTCATATAATGGACATTGCGGCATTGTAAGATGGTCCATTTGCACCTTAATAAGTCTTAAAATCTTCTCCGCATCCGCTTGTAGAAGGGCTAGTGCCTTTTCCTGATGATTTGATACTGTCTCAGACGCCAAATTGATTCCCTCCGTTTCCGTCCTACTCTCTCCTATCTATTAATATTAGCGATAGTTTTAATAAATTGCAATAGAAACATTTTTTGTGACAATAGTGTCTAATACTATTATACTGAAAAGTGGGAGTATAACACAAATGGGGGAACAACAATGAGCGAAATTTTATTTATTAATGGAAAAGTTCGTTTTCCAATCACTATCGATCCAACCGTTTGGATCTTTGATGATCGAAAAGTAGATTTGACAACTTACTTTGATGAAACGAGAGAAAACACTTCAGAACTAGAAGCTTATTTAAAAAACACTTCGGAACATTGGGATCGCGAAATCCGTGATGGTGCTGCTTTCCCGCCGATACAACAAAGTGTAAAGAAATTTAAAAAAGAACAGCTAATTACTGGAACGTTCGGTATACCATTTCAACCTTTTCTTGCTAACGCCGAAATTTCAGATGACGCTACGCAAGTCGAGATCGAAACAGTAGATGATACAATAACGCTTCCATTAGAAACTGTCAAACATGCTATTCTTGGTTTTTCAAAAGAAGGAAAACCATTAAAAGAAGATGGACCTGTTCATTTATATTACAATGATGGATCTAATAGACAAAATCCAATCCGTAACATCCGCAAATTTACAATTATTTAAAGAAAAGGAGTGAGCTTCAGCTCACTCCTTTTTATAATAAATCTGCTGCTAGTTGAGCTAAATTAGATCGCTCCCCTTTTACAAATTTCACATGACCACTAATACGTTGCTCTTTAAATTTCTCTACAACATATGTTAAACCGTTATTATACTCATCCAAATACGGATGATCAATTTGCTGAGGATCTCCCATTAATACGATCTTACTTTTTTCTCCTACCCTCGTTAGTATCGTTTTCACTTCATGCTTCGTTAAATTTTGTGCTTCGTCAATTATAATGAATTGATCTGGAATACTTCTCCCGCGTATATACGTAAGAGCTTCTACTTCTATCGAACCCATTCCAGCTAAAATAGCATCTAACTCTCCTGGTTTTTTCGTATTAAATAAATACTCTAGATTATCAAAAATCGGTTGCATCCACGGTCTTAACTTTTCTTCTTTTTCTCCCGGTAAATAACCGATATCTTTCCCAACTGGAACAATTGGCCGTGCAACGAGTAGTTTTTTATATAACCCTAAATCTTCCGTTTGCATGAGCCCCGAAGCTAAAGCTAGTAATGTCTTTCCTGTACCAGCTTTCCCTGTTAGCGTGACTAGCGGAATATCTTCACGAAGCAACAATTCTAATCCCATAATTTGCTGCACATTTCGTGGTCGTATTCCCCATACTTGTTCATTATGAAAAATAAGTTTCTTTACCTTTTTACCTAAATGATCCACAATACCTAGTGCTGAACTAGATCCACCTAACGCATCTTTCATTACTACAAACTGATTTGGATAAAAAGGATGATTTGCAATTTCGGATAAAGGCAATTCGCCTTTTTCATAAAAATAATCCAATTGTTCTTTTGATATATATCCTTCTAAAAATCCTGAATATATATTTTCCACTTCAATAACCCGATCACTTAAATAATCTTCCGCCTTTAAACCTATTGCATCTGCTTTTACCCTTACGAGCACGTCTTTACTTACTAAAATAACAGACTTCCCGTCCTCTTTTTCTTGTTCTTCTAAAGATAGATTTTTTGCTACAGCTAAAATTCGATTATCATTTGTTTTTTCTACAAAAATATCTTGTAGTTGGACAAACGAACGATGATTTAATTCAATACGAAATGTACCGCCGTTTTCTAGCGGAATACTTTCATGCAGTTTTCCTATTTCACGAAATTTGTCTATTAACTTAGATACATAACGAGCGTTTCGTCCTACTTCATCCATATAACGTTTTTTCGAATCAACCTCTTCTAATACAACTGCTGGAATCACTACTTCATTGGTTTCAAATGAAAAAATAGATAAAGGATCCTGCAAAAGTACATTCGTATCTAACACATAAATTTTATCCAACCTGTTACCCCCTGACTCCACTTTTAAATTTGTAGAACAAGGGTTTCATCCATAAAATATGGACGAACCATTGTTATAATTATATGTACCGTATAAACGAGGTAGAATCGAAATTTATAGCCATTAAACCTTTTATTTATTTTTTATTCATTTCTATTCAATATATTACTTTTAATTATAATTATTAACATAAAATCACAATAAGTAATTACAAAAGTTAATAACTGACTTTCTTATTTATCACATTTATAATTCTTTCATTCCTACTAACACCTGGTTATCGAGCTTTTTAGCTGCACGAAGATCATACGTTTTTTCATATGTTGGTTCAATTGCAAGTTTTGCACCATAAAACATAACATCACGTACTTCTTGTACATTTACTTCTATTACAGTCAATTTTAAAGGAATGCCTTCCATTCTATCAGTCAAAATTTCACCTGCACCACTTATGGAAAATACGGATTCATTCGCCATTATAGTCAATACCACTCCAGTACTATGTCTTATATTTTCCACAATACGTGAACGTTGATCTACTGCAAATCGAATACTAGTTTTACTCACTGCATACACCCAAGAAATAGCACTTACGTTAGGAACTTGTTTTTCAAAATCTGTTGTTGCTACCATAACAATACACTCTTTACGTAACGTTTGTACTAAATCATCCGTTAATGTGGGCTCTACTACATTCGCCATATTTCCACCTCCAAATATACTTCATATATCCTTATCATAACCTATTTTTTGAATTGCGAAAATATTATTTTTTCCCGCTATTATTCAAAAACATTACACTTCCATGATATACTTATACTGATAGAATTCGTATTGAGGTGACGAAATGAGAGTCAAATGTATGATTTGTGATAAAAAAGATATGTTAGATGATGAAAATCCTATGGCAAAAAAACTGCGTAATCGCCCTATTCATACATATATGTGCATGGAATGTTCGGAACGAATTGCTGAACGTACGATGGAACGTCATGCAAGTGGTAATTTTCGATTATATCGTGATAAAAAAGTCGAAGACGATTGGTAAAATATAAATAAGTCCTTTATCAATATGATAAAGGACTTATTTATATTTTTCAGGTTCGCGATTCATTTGATCCAAAAAACAATCAATAGCTTCTAATGGAAACCTTGCAGATTTTCTTTCTCCATTTATTTCATATGTAACTATATACATTTCCTCGTTCTTCTTAACTTCCACATTTCTCAATTTATGTTCTTCATATATCATATTTTGAAATAACAAATACGTTTCTTTTGCAGCACTATCATCCGGACGTGCTTCGGCAACTGTTTTAATTGTTAACCAATTATATAACGCATCTTGTACGGAACGCATAAAGCTTCCCCCCTCATCCTGCTTTTTGTTGTCTTGCTTGACGTAATCTCAACCTATAAATCCCAAGTACAATTGCTGCTACAACAAGCCCCTCTCCAACAGGTAAAAAAACTGCAAAGAAAGTTAACACTGTACACCCAATCGCTAACGATATATATATCACTATATTTTTTATTATAGATAGCTTTCTTGCAAAACCTAAATTATACACAAGTGCACTTAATATAATAATGACGCCATACAGTAACCACATCCCTAGTTCTGGATTTTCATCAACTTTACATAACTTCGCAAAAAACGACATTCTTTCTAACACTATTTATCCCCCTTCCTCATAAATCAAACCATTTTTCTTTATGTACTTAATACAAGAGTAACCTGTGAAAAAAATACTGTCCACAAAAAGAGTAAATATTCTAAAAAATAAACATAAAAAAACAGCTACCTTAATTAAAGGTAGCTGTTTTACTATTTTACGCTTCTACAGATTTCTTTTTCTTAGCAGCTCTTTCACGTTCGCTCTTATCAAGAATCTTTTTACGTAAACGAATGGATTCTGGAGTTACTTCACAGAACTCGTCATCGTTTAAGTACTCTAATGATTCTTCTAAAGTCATTAAGCGTGGTTTTTTCATTGTTGAAGTTTGATCTTTCGTCGCAGAACGAATGTTAGTTTGTTGTTTCATTTTCACAACGTTAACTGTTAAGTCATTCTCACGAGTGTGTTCTCCGACAATCATACCAGCATATACTTCTGTACCTGGTTCAACGAAGATTACACCACGGTCTTCAACTTGCATAATACCGTATTGTGATGCTTTTCCTGTTTCAAGTGAAACTAGAACACCTTGACGACGTCCACCAACTTGTCCAGCGTGTACTGGTTGGTAGCAATCGAATGTATGGTTTAAAATACCGTAACCACGAGTTAATGTTAAGAATTCTGTTGTGTAACCAATTAAACCACGTGCTGGAACCATGAAAGTAAGGCGAACTTGACCGTTTCCGTTATTCACCATATCTAACATTTCACCTTTACGTGCACCCATAGATTCCATAATAGAACCAGTGTATTCTTCAGGTACATCGATTTGTACACGCTCTACAGGCTCACATCTTACGCCATCAACTTCTTTAATAATTACTTCTGGCTTAGATACTTGTAGTTCATAACCTTCACGACGCATGTTTTCAATTAAGATAGATAAATGTAGTTCCCCACGTCCAGATACGATCCATGCATCAGGAGACTCTGTATTATCTACACGTAAACTTACATCTGTTTCTAATTGTGAACGAAGACGCTCTTCAATTTTACGAGATGTAATGTATTTACCTTCACGACCTGCAAATGGACTGTTATTTACAAGGAACGTCATTTGTAGTGTTGGCTCATCAATACGTAATAATGGTAACGCATCTTGATGTTCAACTGGGCATACTGTTTCACCAACGTTAATGTCTTCCATACCAGAAACAGCTACTAAGTCTCCAGCTTTTGCTTCTTCAATTTCTTGACGTTTTAATCCCATGTAACCAAATAATTTTGTTACGCGGAATTGTTTTACGCTTCCGTCTACTTTCATTAAAGCAACTTGTTGTCCAACCTTCATTGTACCGCGGAATACGCGTCCAACTCCAATACGTCCAACATAGTCGTTGTAATCAAGAAGTGCTACTTGGAATTGAAGTGGCTCTTCGCTGTTATCAATTGGTGCAGGAATATGTTCAATAATTGTATCAAATAATGATTTCATATTCTCTTCTTGATTTGCTGGGTTTGAATCTAAGCTTGCTGTTCCGTTCATTGCTGATGCAAATACAACTGGGAACTCTAATTGATCTTCGTTTGCACCAAGTTCGATGAATAAGTCAATTACTTCATCAACTACTTCATCAGGGCGAGCGAAGTCACGGTCAATTTTATTTACAACTACGATTGGAGTTAAGTTTTGCTCAAGAGCTTTCTTTAAAACAAATCGTGTTTGTGGCATACAACCTTCATATGCATCAACAACAAGTAAAACACCATCAACCATTTTCATAATACGTTCTACTTCTCCACCGAAGTCAGCGTGACCTGGTGTATCTAAAATGTTAATTCTTTTATCTTCATAGTGAATCGCAGTATTTTTCGCTAAAATTGTAATACCGCGCTCTCTTTCTAGATCATTTGAATCCATTGCGCGCTCTTCAACGTGTTCGTTCGCACGGAAAGTCCCCGCTTGACGTAATAACTGGTCAACAAGTGTTGTTTTACCATGGTCAACGTGGGCAATAATTGCTATATTACGTAAATCTTGTCGTTTTTTCAACATGTCCAACTCCTAATGTCTTTTTAATCCTTCTCTATTATAAGAGCGAAGGGGATACAATAGCAATTAAAATAAAATCAAGAATGAAAATATAGTTGTATTCTTACTTTTGTGAAAGTAAAATGAGATTGGAGGGTGAAGAAATGGAACACATTCAATATCGCTTTTTATTAACTGCAATTATCGGTGTTATTTTCTTAATCGGTATCGGCATTATGATTGCTGAAAATAGTCCAATCGGTATTATTATTTGCATTATCGGCACATTTGTTACAGTTGGATACGGTTTTGTAACAAAAAGAAAAATGCGTAAATCGCAATAACGTCAAAAAGTAAGAAGCCTGTATACAGCCTCTTACTTTTTTTGTTACTTGGATATAAACGATAACACTTCTTCATACACCCCTGGCTTCGCAACTAATACGCTACTCTTCTCTACGATAGAAAGTGGCGCTCCGGAGAATGTTGTTACCTTGCCTCCAACTTCCTCTACAATTATCTGTCCCCCACCAAAGTCCCATGGTGATAATCTAGGCGTTACATATGCATCGATTCTTCCAGTTGCAACGTATACCATCTCTAATGCTGCACAGCCATATGATCTCGTGCCTCTTGCTTTCTTAACAAGTGCCATCATACTTTCCATATTAAGCAATGGATTGTCGGTAAGCCATATCGCATTTAAAGCTACAATACCTTGCTCTACAGTACCTTTTTGTAATAAAGGTATTGGTACTTCATTACAAAATGCTCCAGCCCCTTTTAACGCATGATATAATTCATCATGAACTGGATCATAAATAAGTCCAATCTTTCCGATACCGTTCTCATAAATTCCAATTGAAATTGCAAAATTTCTTTTTTGGTGAACAAAGTTCATCGTGCCGTCAATTGGATCAATTAACCAAACAACCCCGTCAGAAGAAGTTACCTCGTCTCCATAGCCCTCTTCACCTAAAATATGATGATGTGGGAATGTTTCTTTAATTTTCCCAATTAAAAACTGCTCTATTTCTCGGTCCATATTTGTTACTAAATCAGCTGCATTTGATTTTGTTTCTATAATAAGTGCTTTTTTCATTGATGCCATTAAACGCTCTCCCGCATCCCGAATCCACTGTTTGGCGTGTGCATCGATGTCTTTCCATACTTCTTGCATGTTTAAACACTCCGATCTATACTGTTCACAGAAAAAACGAACCCTTTATAAGGTTCGCACCAACTAATTTTTTATACATATACTATTATTACGCTTCTAAACGAATCATTTCAAGTCTTAACACTTCTAACTTTTGTACACACTCTTCTTTTTTCTGTTTATCATTTTCCATCATCGCATCATATAAAGTCGCTAATTCATAATCTAGCTCCAAACGTAGCACCGGTATTCTCTTTTCAGCATCTGTTCTCTTTAACGCATTAATCACCTGTCTCATATTATTTGCCTCCTCCCAATATTCGTCTGCCCTCGGACTAGAATTGATTCAATTTTCTGATTTTTTGTTTTATACTATACTATGTTGGATAAATCATCTATGCAACAAAATTATATTTTTTTATTTAAATTTTTTTGTGCTGTTTTTTTTATGAATAGTACAAGCTATGCTAAAATAAAAGCAAAATAGGAGTTGGAGGAACAATCATGACACTACAAACATTCAAATCAACTGATTTTGAGGTCTTTACAGTTGATGGTCTCGAAGAACGAATGAGTGCAATTAAAACGAACATTCATCCTAAGCTAGAAGCTTTAGGGGAACAGTTTGCAGCGTATTTATCCAAACAAACTGATGAGAACTTTTTTTATCATGTAGCAAAACACGCACGTCGCAAAGTCAATCCACCAAACGATACTTGGGTTGCTTTTTCAACAAATAAACGCGGATATAAAATGCTACCACATTTCCAAATTGGATTATGGGGTACTCATGCCTTCATATACTTTGGTTTAATCTATGAGTGTCCACAAAAAGTGGAGACGGCTCACGCCTTCTTAGAACATATAAATGATTTAAAAACAAATATTCCAAATGACTTCGTTTGGTCCATTGACCATACTAAACCAAGTGTAAAATTACATAAAACACTTGAAACAAATGATTTACAAAAGATGATTGAACGTCTAGCTACTGTGAAAAAAGCAGAATTATTAGTTGGTATTCATATATCACCAGAGGAGTTTTCAGCAATGACCAACGAACAATTCCTTGCTAAGATTGAATCTACGATGCAATCACTCCTTCCTTTATATGCACTTTGTAATCGATAGTAGAAAACGGACAATTTATATTGTCCGTTTTTAGTTGTTATCACATTATATCACTTCAGTTTTTATTTTTCAAAATATTTTTTACATTTTCACAAGCTTTTCTTCTTCAATTTCTTTAGCCTTCTGAATCGCACGGTATATAGAATATCCACTTACTTCTTGAAACTCTTTATCAATTTTCTTTTCTTCTGCTTTCGATGGAACAATCTCTTTAAAACGACGATATAAACCCATTAATTCTTCTCTTACAATTCCTTTTTCATATGCTTTCTCAATCGCTTCATAAAACTTCACAATTGTAACCATTTCCTCATTTGACCAATCATAATCTAACGGATATTGATATTCCATTTCGCACCTCATTTATCATTTCTTCTTATTTCAATACGCTATCTTAAAGTGATTTTTTCTACTTCACTATAGCCACTTTGCATTATACACTATTTATTCATTTTAATGGAATTGCCTTCCACTAGAAGTTAGTAGGAAGCTACTATTTAACATACTCACCGTAAAAATATTTTTTGCTATACATCTATAATTATTGGTGATATAATGCTTTTGTTTTATAGAAAATAAAGTGAAGCTCCCATCTCAAAAAAGCTTTTGTGAATGGCAGAAAAACAAGTCTCATTCTAAAAAAGAACGTAACTTTTTTAGAACAAGATTATATAAAACAAACTCTAATAAATATTAAAAAAGAAGGGGTGTATAGATTGTCCCAATACGAAACACCATTGTTTACCGCTTTAGTTGAGCACAGTAAGCGAAATCCAATTCAATTCCATATTCCAGGGCATAAAAAAGGACAGGGCATGGATCCTGAATTTCGCGAATTTATTGGGCATAATGCATTAGCAATTGATTTAATTAATATTGCGCCGCTCGATGATTTACATCATCCAAAAGGTATGATTAAAGAAGCACAGGATTTAGCAGCCGCTGCATTTGGTGCGGATCATACTTTCTTTTCTATTCAAGGTACAAGTGGCGCAATTATGACAATGGTGATGAGCGTTTGCGGTCCTGGTGACAAAATACTAGTACCACGAAACGTGCATAAATCAGTAATGTCAGCTATTATTTTCTCAGGTGCAAAACCTATTTTCATGCATCCTGAAATTGATCCAAAACTTGGTATTTCACATGGAATCACAATTCAATCTGTCAAAAAGGCACTTGAAGAGCACTCAGATGCGAAAGGCCTACTTGTTATTAACCCAACATACTTTGGCTTTGCTGCGGACTTAGAACAGATTGTACAATTAGCACATTCTTACGATATCCCTGTACTCGTTGATGAGGCTCATGGTGTTCATATTCATTTTCACGATGAACTGCCGATGTCAGCGATGCAAGCCGGTGCAGATATGGCAGCAACAAGTGTTCACAAATTAGGTGGATCTTTAACGCAAAGTTCTATTCTTAATGTAAAAGAAGGCCTTGTGAACGTAAAACATGTTCAATCTATTATTAGCATGCTTACGACTACATCAACGTCTTACATCTTGTTAGCCTCCCTAGATGTTGCTAGAAAACGTCTTGCTACAGAAGGAACGGCACTCATAGAACAAACAATACAATTAGCGGAACAAGTTCGTGATGCTATAAATGATATCGAACATCTTTACTGTCCAGGGAAAGAAATGCTAGGTACGGATGCTACTTTTAACTATGATCCTACAAAGATAATTGTATCTGTAAAAGATTTAGGTATTACAGGCCATCAGGCTGAAGTATGGCTTAGAGAGCAATATAACATTGAAGTAGAGCTCTCAGATTTATACAACATACTATGTCTTGTCACTTTTGGGGATACAGAAAGTGAGACAAATACACTTATTGCAGCATTACAAGATTTATCAGCAACATTTAAAAATAAAGCTGATAAAGGTGTTCAAGTGCAAGTAGAAATTCCAGAAATACCTGTTTTAGCACTTTCTCCTCGAGATGCTTTTTATTCGGAAACAGAAGTCATCCCATTTGAAAATGCAGCAGGTCGTATTATAGCTGATTTCGTTATGGTTTATCCGCCAGGGATTCCAATCTTTACTCCGGGGGAAATTATTACACAAGATAACTTAGAGTATATTCGTAAAAACTTAGAAGCAGGTTTACCTGTACAAGGTCCTGAAGATATGACATTACAAACATTACGCGTGATTAAAGAGTACAAGCCTATCAGTTGATAGGCTTTTCTTTCACCCTTTTGGCCTTTTCTCATACGATATTATGTAATGTAACGTATAGGTGGGGATACTATTATGATTGTAATAGGCCGTTCTATTGTACATCCTTATATCACAAATGAATATGAGCCATTTGCAAATGAGAAACAACAAATTTTATCTATAATGGCAGGAAATCAAGAAATCTATTCCTTCCGAACATCTGATGAACTCAGCTTTGATCTAAATTTGCGTGTTCATATTATTACTTCTGCATTAGAACTTTTTCAAAGTGGTTTTCAGTTTCGCACATTTCAACAATCTTTTTGTAACCCTCAGTATTGGAAAAGAACATCTCTTGGAGGATTCGAGCTCCTTCCAAACATACCCCCTTCCATTGCCATACAAGATATTTTCAAAAACGGAAAACTATATGGAACTGAATGTGCCACCGCTATGATCATTATTTTTTACAAAGCTTTACTAGCATTATATGAGGAAGAAACCTTCAACCGTCTCTTTGCAAACCTTTTACTTTATACGTGGGACTACGATCAAGATTTAAAGCTCATAACAAAGACGGGTGGCGATCTTGTCCCAGGTGATCTCGTTTACTTTAAAAATCCACAAGTGAACCCAGCTACAATCGAGTGGCAAGGAGAAAATACAATCTATCTAGGAAATTTCTTTTTTTATGGGCATGGCGTAGGTGTAAAAACAAAAGAAGAAATTATATACGCGTTAAATGAGCGACGAGTCCCTTACGCTTTTATTTCCGCTTTCTTAACCGATACTATTACCCGTATCGATAGCCGTCTTATGAGCTACCACGCTTCTTCTAACACACCACAGACATCCATAGGATTTATTCCGATTAGAGATGATGCAATTGTTGCAACAGTTGGCAACACAACTACAGTTTATTAAAAAAAGCACCTACATATGTAGGCGCTTTTTTTATTTAAGCTTTTGAATGTTCTTTATGGTCACAGTCGCAATGAGATCCACATTTCCCGTATAGTACTGTTGATTTTTCATCTTCAAAATGTCCGATTGTTCCTTCACATACTTGGCATACGATTGTTCCCATTTTTCATTTCCCCCTGAGTTTTAATAGTAATCTATTTATTTATCATTAAGCTTTCGCATTATCTCTACTAGCACAGTCACAATTTGTTCCGCATTTTCCGTAAAGCACTGTCGTTTTTTCATCTTCAAAATGTCCGATTGTTCCTTCACATACTTGGCATACGATTGTTCCCATTTTTCATTTCCCCCTAAGTTTATGGTCCTAAAAACTTTCAGCTGTCCATTTCCTATCAATTATTGGGCTTTTGTATGCTCTGTGTGATCACATCCGCAAGATCCACATTTCCCGTAAAGTACCGTTACTTTCTCATCCTCGAAGTGTGCAATTGTACCTTCACAATCTTGACATACGATTGTTCCCATTTTTCATTTCCCCCTAAGTTTATAATCCCAAAAACTTTTTTGTAACCGCTTAACTTTCTGTCTTTATTTTAATATGTTATACTTTTTACGTCAATAGGTTTTTAGTATAACACATTAAATATTTTTATTTTAAATTAGTATGCGATATTCAAACAAAAAAACAGCCATATTTATACGTACGACTGTTTTACATTATTTATTCTTCATATTCCGCATGCAAAGATGTAGATGGAACTAAAAATGAGAAAAACTGAGCTAACTCAGCTGCTTCCTCTTCTGAACCTAATTTGAACACTTCCTGCAAATGTTGAACATTCTCTACATCATCTCGTCCAAGTAAAGTAGACCTTCCTGTTTGCATGCAAACAATAAGTGGCTTTCCAAAAAACATATTTGTATAAATAACACCAAAATCATAACGAGTATCATGTGTCATAAACCCCAAAAATCGTACCTTCACACTTTCATGCTCATCATACAATTTTTCAAACATCGGTTTCCACCTTTCTACATCACCTTTCATTAGTATATTAAACAAAAAAAGGAATACTCCTTTTAATTGTCAAAAAATTCAGTAGGATGTAGAATGAGAGTATTCTACTAAGTTAGGGGGAACTTATATGCAACATGCCTTTATTACGCTTGTACCTAAATCCAATCAACAATCTGTTTCAATAGATGATATAAAACAACTTTTTCATTATTATAAAACAGTTACTTCCAAAACTGGTGTTCAAATTAATTACGCTTATACAAATACCGCTTTTCCGTATGAAATTTTAGATACATCAGCAACAACATTCAAACTACAATCTACGCACGATCGATATGACTCCATTTATGTTGGTGTCGGTATAGAAAAGGAACAAACTTATATTCAAGTTTCTTTACCACCTAATGCAACATTTGGTGATAAAGGAAAAGCAAATGAATTTTGCCGTTTTCTAGCGAAGAAATTAGAAGGAGAGTTGAAATTATTTAATGGAAGAACAATGTATTTCTATAAACGTTAATTTAAAAAATAGAAAATATAATTAAGAAAAGTATGCAATTTGAACACGTAAGGAATAATGCCTGCTTTCTAATTTGCAATACAAAATATGCGATCACATATGCTAAATAAAGAAATACAAAAAATAGAATGACTTTATAATGCAACTTATCACCATTTGACAATGATAATACAACAGAAAAACCACTCCATAATAAAAAATGATAAAATATAACATGTAATATTTTCATGGAACCTTCTCCTTTGACATGCTCTATTTTATTAATATATGGTATTAAGTTTGAATCAATTACATATTACACGAAAGCATATATACGGCTTTTGGATTTATATATGTTTTAACAATTCAATTAAATTATTATATATTCATTCGACAAGTACGTATAAAGACCTTGCAAGCCACTTTTATTATAAAATAAAAAATAGCCCATCTCTTTAAATAAGAGATGGGCTATTTTCATTACTTAAATTATTTTACAATGTGAATTGGCATTCCAAGAGCAACTTCAGCTGCTTCCATTGTGATTTCACCTAATGTTGGGTGAGCGTGGATTGTTTGAGCGATATCTTCTGCTGTCATTCCAGCTTCGATAGCTAAACCAATCTCAGAAATAATATCAGAAGCGCCTGCACCTGCAACTTGAGCACCTACAAGAAGACCATCTTCTTTACGTGTTACAAGTTGTAAGAAACCGTCAGTGCTGTTTAATGATAATGCACGACCGTTAGCAGCGAATGGGAACTTAGATACAGTTACAGTCATTCCAGCTTCTTCAGCTTGTTTCTTAGTGTAACCAACAGATGCTAATTCTGGATCAGTGAAGCATACTGCAGGAATTCCGATGTAATCGATAGCTGACGCATGACCACTAATTGCTTCTACAGCTACTTTACCTTCGTAAGAAGCTTTGTGAGCTAATGGTGGTCCAGGAACGATATCACCGATTGCATAGATGTTTGGTACATTTGTACGACATTGCTCATCGATTTCGATGATGCCGCGGTCAGTCATTTTAACTCCAACTTGCTCAAGACCGATTTCTTGAGTGTTTGGACGACGACCTACAGTTACTAATACGTAATCTGCTTCTACAGTTTGGATTTCACCTTTAACTTCGAAGCTAACTTTTACGCCAGTTTCTGTTTCTTCAACGCCTTTAGCCATAGCTTTTGTATGGATTGTTACGTTACCTTTTTTCTGTAGAGCACGTTTAACAACAGAGCTCATAGCTTTTTCGAAACCAGCTAAGATTTCGTCGCCAGCTTCTACTACAGTAACTTCTGTACCGAAGTTAGCATATGCAGTACCTAATTCCATACCGATGTAACCGCCGCCGATTACAACAAGTTTTTTAGGAATTTCAGGTAAGCTTAAAGCACCTGTAGAGTTGATAACACGTTTAGAGTATTTGAATCCTGGAATTTCGATTGGTGTAGAACCAGTTGCAAGAACAGCATTTTTAAACGTATAAGTTTGAGCTGCATCTTCAGTCATTACGCGTAATGTGTTAGCATCTACGAAGTAAGCTTCACCGCGAATGATTTCAACTTTGTTACCTTTAAGAAGGCCTTCAACACCGCCAGTTAATTTCTTAACTACGCCGTTTTTCCATTCTTGAACTTTTGTAAAGTCAACTTTTACGTTCTCTGCAGTGATACCCATGTCATCAGAATGCATTGCATTCTCATAACGATGACCTGCATTGATTAACGCTTTTGAAGGAATACATCCAACGTTTAAACATACGCCACCAAGGTTAGCTTTTTCAATGATTGCTACCTTTTGACCTAATTGTGCTGCACGAATTGCCGCAACGTATCCACCAGGACCTGCACCAACAACGACTGTATCTAATTCAATTGGGAAATCTCCTACTACCATTGTTATTACGCCTCCATTACTAATAATTGTGGGTCATTCAATAGACGTTTAATTTGGTTTAATGCTTTTTGAGCAGTTGCGCCGTCAATTAAACGATGGTCAAAGCTTAGAGATAATGCTAATACTGGAGCTGCAACGATCTCACCGTTTTTCACAACTGGTTTCTCAGCGATACGGCCGATACCAAGGATTGCTACTTCTGGGTGGTTGATAACTGGAGTGAACCATTGTCCACCTGCAGAACCAATGTTTGTAATTGTGCAAGAAGCGCCTTTCATTTCAGCAGGAGCTAAACGACCTTCACGTGCTTTACCAGCAAGATCATTGATCTCGTTAGAAATTGTGAAGATAGACTTGCGATCTGTATCTTTAACAACTGGTACTAATAGACCTTTGTCTGTATCAGCTGCGATACCGATGTTGAAGTAATGTTTATGAACTACTTCTTGAGAAGCATCATCTAAAGAAGTGTTTAACATTGGATATTCACGTAATGCAGATGTTAAAGCTTTAACAACGTATGGAAGGTAAGTTAATTTAATACCTTTGTCAGCTGCAACAGCTTTGAACTTCTTACGGTGAGCAACAAGTTCAGTTACATCTACTTCATCCATTAATGTTACGTGAGGAGCTGTATGTTTAGAGTTAACCATTGCTTTCGCAATTGCTTTACGGATACCACTCATTTTCTCACGAGTTTCTGGATATTCACCAGCTGGAATTGGTTGTGCTTTTGGTGCTTCTTCTTTCGCTGCTGCTGGAGTAGCTTCTACTGCTGCTGGAGCCTCAGTTGCTGCTACTGCTTGTCCACCATTTGCAAATGCATCGATGTCAGCTTTTACGATACGACCGTTCTTACCAGAACCAGCTACTTTATGAATGTCTACGCCGTTTTCACGAGCATATTTACGAACAGATGGCATAGCGATTACGCGCTCATTTACTACTTCTGCAGTTGCTGCTGGAGTAGCTTCAGCTTTAGGAGCTTCTTCTTTTGCTTCTTCAGCTTTAGGAGCTTCGTCATGATCGTCGCCTTTAAATTTAAGGTTTTCGTATCCAGGAGCATCAAATTTAATTAATGTATCTCCAACTACTGCAACCGTACCTTCTTCTACAAGTACTTCAAGTACTTTACCTTTAACAGGAGAAGGAATTTCTACTACTGCTTTATCATTTTGTACTTCAAGAAGTACGTCGTCTTCGTTTACTTCGTCGCCTGGTTTAATAAACCATTTTACGATTTCACCTTCGTGGATACCTTCACCGATATCTGGTAGTTTAAATTCAAATGCCACGGAATTCAGCCCCCTGATTCATTTCTTTATTATGGAATATGGCAAAAGAAATCAGCATGTGCTGATTTCTTTTGCACATGAATAAGTAAAAATTAGAAGTTCATTACTTTGTTAACAGCTTCAACAATATCTTTATGGTTTGGTAACCATACGCTCTCAGCTTGAGAGAATGGGAATACTGTATCAGCAGCTGCAACACGTACAACTGGAGCTTCTAAGTTTAAGATTGCACGGTCGTTAATTTCCGCTACAACGTTAGCTGCAATACCAGCTTGTTTTTGAGCTTCTTGAACTACAACTACGCGGCCTGTTTTTTCAACAGAAGCGATGATTGTTTCGATATCTAATGGTTGAACTGTACGTAAGTCAACAACTTCTAAAGAGATACCTTCTTTTTCAAGTTCTTCAGCAGCTTTTAATGCAGCGTGAACCATAGCACCGTAAGCGATAACAGATACATCTGTACCTTCACGTTTGATGTCAGCTTTGCCTAAATCAATTGTGTATTCGCCTTCTGGTACATCTTGACGGAATGAACGGTATAATTTCATATGCTCTAAGTAGATAACTGGATCGTTGTCACGAATCGCAGAGATTAAAAGACCTTTTGCATCGTATGGAGTAGATGGAATAACAACTTTTAGACCAGGTTGTTGAGCCACTAAACCTTCTAAGCTATCAGCATGTAGTTCAGGAGTATGAACACCACCACCGAATGGAGAACGAACTGTTACTGGAGCAGTCCAACGTCCACCAGAACGGTAACGCATACGAGCTAATTGACCAGAAATTGAATCCATTACTTCATAAACGAAACCGAAGAATTGGATTTCTGGAACTGGACGGAATCCTTCAAGTGCAAGTCCAACTGCAAGTCCACCAATACCAGACTCTGCAAGTGGAGTATCCATTACACGGTCTTCACCGAATTCAGCTTGTAAACCTTCAGTAGCACGGAATACACCGCCGTTTACACCAACGTCTTCACCAAACACAAGTACGTTAGGGTCATTTTTCATTTCAACGCGTAAAGCATCAGTGATTGCTTGAATCATTGTCATTTGAGCCATGGCTTACTTCGACTCCTTTTCTTTGTAAATTTCATATTGTTCAGCTAAGTTGTAAGGCATTTTTTCGTACATGATTTCCATTAAATCAGTAACTTTTTGTTTTGGAGCTTGGTCAGCCTTAGCAATTGCTTGTTTGATATCTTCTTTTGCTTCTTCGATTACTTTCTCTTCAACTTCTTGAGACCATAGGCCTTTGTTTTCTAAGAATGCACGGAAGCGTACGATTGGATCTTTTTGTTCCCATTCGTTCTCGATATCTTTTGTACGGTAACGAGTTGGGTCATCACCAGCCATTGTATGTGGACCGTAACGGAATGTTAAAGTCTCGATTAAAGTAGGACCTTCGCCATTTACTGCACGCTCACGAGCGAAAGCAGTTGCTGCGTATACAGCTAATGGATCCATACCGTCTACTTGAATTCCGTAAATACCTGCTGCTACTGCTTTTTGTGCTACAGTTTTAGCTGCAGATTGCTTTTCTACTGGAGTAGAGATTGCATAACGGTTGTTTTGTACAACGAAGATTGCTGGAGCTTTGAATGCGCCCGCAAAGTTCATACCTTCGTAGAAGTCACCTTGTGAAGCACCACCGTCACCAGTGTAAGTAATTGCAACAGATTTTTTACCACGTAATTTCATACCTAACGCAACACCAGCAGTTTGGATGATTTGCGCACCGATGATGATTTGTGGAGCAAGTGCATTTACGTTCTCAGGCATTTGGTTACCCATGAAATGTCCACGAGAGAATAAGAATGCTTGGTATAATGGTAAACCGTGCCATACTAATTGTGGCACATCACGATATCCTGGTAAGATGAAATCTTCTGCTTCAAGTGCGAAATGACTTGCTAATTGAGAAGCCTCTTGTCCAGCTGTTGGTGCGTAGAAACCTAAACGTCCTTGACGGTTTAAAGAAATAGAACGTTGATCTAGTACGCGAGTATACACCATACGGCGCATTAATTCTTTTAATTGATCATCAGATAATTCAGGCATAGCTGCTTCATTCACAACTTCGCCTTTTTCATTTAAAATTTGTAATGTTTCAAATTGAGCTGCGATAGCTTTCATTTGCTCATCAACATTAAATAGGGTCTTTTTTGTTTTAGTACCCATTCCGTTCACCTCTTCCTCTCTTGAACCATATTCTGAAACGCTTTCACTATCTATTAGCTAGATGGAAACCGCAACAATGTAAACCAACAAATTTATTTGTCGGTTGAGAATAATTTTGTGTACCTAACAATCTGTACTAATGTTTTTTCAGAAACATATTAATACAATCTTGATCACGTTTTTTAGTTTACAACTATTCTAATTACGATGTCAATTACTTTGAATACGTTTTTTTATAAATAATCTGCAGGTTTCTCCTACACAAACGTGTTTTTATTTTTCACATCTGTATTAGTAAGCATTAACCTACTGTTATATTATTCCCTTTTTAACTTGTTTTTTCTCTTAGAATAATATGTAAACGATTTAATTCCCTTTAGTTTTTCTCTCTTCTTAGCAAAAATATACAAACTCTTCTTCCTTTTATAGGTAATTACCCATACATTTCTACTCTTCCCTCCATACATTATAGTAACCGCAGTATTAGCGGGAAATGATAAAGGAGGTCATCTCATGTACGGATATTCATATTGCTATCCAACTTGTTCATATCCTTCCTACGGTTATGGCGGTTCTTGTGGTGGGTCTGGACGCGGCTTCGCCTTAATCGTTGTGTTGTTTATTCTTTTAATTATCGTTGGTGCTGCTTGCATTCGCTAATGTAAAATGAAACAACTATGGAAAGAAAGAGACGGCTCTGCCGTCTCTTTCTTTTTATTCCTACATAACCGATCTATCTTCCCCTTACTTGCCGATGACTTTTTCCATCTCCTTTGGTAGACTAAAAGGGAAAGGAGAGATTACATATGCTTACAATGAAAGATGTAATTCGCGAAGGAGATCCTATTTTGCGAAACGTTGCAGAAGAGGTAGTACTACCAGCGAGCGAAGAAGATACAAATACTCTTAAAGAAATGATTGAATTTGTAATAAATAGCCAAGATCCTGAAATGGCTGAAAAATATAGTTTACGCCCTGGAATCGGATTAGCGGCTCCGCAAATCGGTATTTCAAAAAGAATGATTGCGGTTCATGTAACAGATACGGACGGTACGTTATATAGTCATGCATTATTCAATCCAAAAATCATTAGCCATTCTGTTGAACGTACATATTTACAAAGTGGTGAAGGCTGTCTATCAGTAGACCGTGAAGTACCTGGTTATGTCCCTCGTTATACAAGAATTACAGTGAAAGCAACTTCTATTAACGGCGAAGAAGTGAAATTACGTTTAAAAGGGTTACCAGCAATTGTATTTCAACATGAAATTGACCATTTAAATGGTGTTATGTTCTATGACCACATTAATAAAGAAAATCCATTTACCGCTCCTGACGATTCAAAACCTCTGGAGCGATAGTAAAAAAGGCGGAATACACTCTTCCGCCTTTTTACTATATGAAATAGATTCCATATTCACTTATAGCAATCCAGCCCATTTTAAACCGTGATATATACCGTCTTCACTAACATCCTTTGTCACATGATTCGCAAGTTTTTTCAAGTCTTCATGACCATTCCCCATCACAATACCTGTCCCAACTGCTTCAATCATTTCTAAATCATTTAAGCCATCCCCAAATGCATACACTTGTTCACGGTTAAATCCTAATTTTTCAATAAATTTCTCAATCCCTTTTGCCTTAGAACCACCATTTGGAATAATATCCATTGAATACGCATGCCAGCGAATAAAATGAAAGTCTGGGTATTGATTTATAAACTTTTCTTCTTCATTTACTTCACAGAAAAGAAGTGTTTGATAAATATTACGCTTCTCATAAAAATCAGGTTCATATGCCGGATGCTCAAAATGTAAACTGCCAAACCCTTCTTTCACATAATCATGATATTCCACTGATGCTCTCATTTCTTGATGATCAAGATATACAAGCGGATATCCTTCTTGTTTTGCAAACTGAGTAAACTTATGTAGAGCAGCTGGATGTAATGGGTTATTAAATACTACCTCATCTTCAAATACAACGTACTGTCCATTAAAGCTAACATAATTGTGGATATTCAGTTCCTTACGAATATCTTCAAACATAAATGGTGCACGTCCTGTCGCAATTGCTACATGCACGCCTTTTTCTTGTAACTGTCTTACTGCATCTCGTGTAGATTGCGGAATCTTCTTATCATGATCTAATAATGTTCCATCAATATCAAAAAAGACAATTTTATCATTCATTTGTCAAAATCCTTTCTGTTACTCTATATTCCTATTTTGATTATCGCTTTTCAAATGCTAAAAAAAAGTATAACATATTAAACATCTGTGAAGAAAGCGTTCACTTTCTGACCTTATTTATGAAACCTGCATATATATATTAGTAAAAAATGTGGATACTTGTTCGTATGAATTTTCTTTTCTATTCTTTCTCATACTATATCTATAACTAACGGCTACTAATCGTTACTATAGAATAACTTTCTCTGTATGAGAAAAGACAAGATTCAACATTCACTTTTGTCCTCTTTCTTATATCAGAGACGGCGTTTTCACTAGTAATATGCATGTTTAAAATAAGGAAAGGAAGGAGTAATCATGCTGAAGAAGCTGAAGAAAAAGCTGAAGCGTTATTTAAAAGATCTAGTCCGTAAAAAGACGATCGCTTAAATTGTGCCCATTTCGGGCTTTTTCTTCATTCTCATTCGAAAAAACATGAAAATCGTGACTGTTTGCTTTATAATAAGTAACAGATAATGCAAAACATAGACAAGGAGAGGTTTTCCAAATGATTTTTAAAGTATTTTATCAAGAAAAAATGACTGAGGTTCCAGTACGTGAAAATACAAAAGTTTTATATTTAGAGGCTACGTCTGAAAAGGATGTTCGTACAAAATTAAATAAGTTCGCATATAATATCGAATTCGTTCAGTCTGTGACTGGCAATCATCTTGAATATGAAAAAGAAAACGCTGATTTAACATTAGCGGAAATCGTATAGTCATATGAAATTTCTAAAGAATGATCAAGCAGCCGTTTTTGCTTTAGGTGGTCTTGGTGAAATCGGTAAAAATACATATGCTGTTCAATTTCAAGATGAAATTATTATAATTGACGCTGGAATTAAGTTTCCAGAAGACGAACTCCTCGGAATCGATTATGTAATACCAGATTACACTTATTTTGTGCGAAACGAAGATAAAATTAAAGGGTTATTCATTACACATGGTCACGAAGATCATATCGGTGGAATTCCTTACTTATTACGTCAAGTGAACATTCCGATTTATGGCGGAAAATTAGCAATTGCACTAATCAAAAACAAATTAGAAGAGCACGGATTACTTCGTAAAGCAAAGCTTTATGAAATTCAAGAAGATGATGTTATTAAATTTAAAAAGACATCTGTTTCCTTCTTCCGTACAACTCACAGTATCCCAGATTCATACGGAGTTGTTGTGAAAACACCTCAAGGACAAGTGGTTCATACTGGAGATTTCAAATTTGACTTCACACCGGTTGGTGAACCAGCGGACTTAACAAAAATGGCTGAAATCGGAAAAGACGGTGTACTTTGTCTCTTATCTGACAGTACAAACAGTGAGGTTCCAAACTTTACAATGTCTGAGCGCCGTGTTGGTGATAGTATTCAAGATATTTTCCGCAAAGTAGAAGGTCGTATTATCTTCGCAACCTTTGCATCAAATATCCATCGCTTGCAACAAGTCGTTGAAGCGGCTGTTGAAAACAATCGTAAAGTGGCTGTATTTGGCCGAAGTATGGAGGCAGCGATTGAAATCGGACAAAACCTCGGTTATATTCGCTGTCCGAAAGATACATTCATAGATGCATCTCAATTAAATCGTCTACCGGCTAATAAAGTTGTTATTTTATGTACAGGTAGTCAAGGGGAGCCAATGGCAGCACTTTCACGTATTGCTAATGGTACCCATCGTCAAATTCAAATTATTCCTGGCGACACAGTTGTGTTCTCTTCTTCACCAATCCCTGGTAATACAGTTAGTGTAAGCCGTACAATTAATATGTTGTACCGTGCTGGTGCTGATGTAATCCACGGAAAACTGTCAAACATTCATACGAGTGGACACGGTGGACAAGAAGAACAAAAACTAATGCTTCGTCTAATTAAACCGAAGTATTTCATGCCAATTCATGGTGAATATCGTATGCAACGTATGCATATGAAATTAGCAAATGATTGTGGTATTCCAGAAGAAAACTGTTTCATTATGGATAATGGTGATGTTCTTGCCTTACGTTCAGATGAAGCAAGTGTAGCTGGTAAAATACCATCTGGATCTGTTTATATTGACGGAAATGGTATTGGAGATATCGGTAATATCGTATTACGCGATCGTCGTATCCTTTCTGAAGAAGGACTTGTTATTGTCGTTGTAAGCATTGATATGAAAGAATTTAAAGTTGCAGCAGGGCCTGATATTATCTCACGTGGTTTCGTTTATATGCGCGAAAGTAGTGATTTAATTAATGATGCTCAAACATTAATTACAACTCATTTAGAAAAAGTAATGGAACGTAAAACAACGCAATGGTCTGAAATTAAAAATGAAATTACAGATACATTAGCACCATTCCTATATGAGAAAACGAAACGTCGCCCAATGATTTTACCAATCATTATGGAGATATAAGAAAAAAGGACAATACCTTTATGGTATTGTCCTTTTCTCTTATCTTAAAAAGTGCTTGAAACGATCTACTTCATCGTCATGACCAATTACAATTAATATATCTCCCGCTTGAATATTTTCCGTAGCTCGAGGGGATACAATAACTTCTTTACCACGTTTAATCGCTACAATATTCAATCCAAACTTCGCACGAATATCTAATTCGATTAAAGAATGACCATCAATTTTTTTATTTGCAATAATCTCTACAATGCTATGCTCATCTGAAAGCTCAAGATAGTCTAGCACATTACTTGATGCAATATTATTAGCAATCCTTTTTCCCATATCACGCTCTGGGTGCACAATGTGATCTGCTCCTATTTTACTTAATACTTTTTCATGGTAATCATTTTGAGCTTTTACAGTAATATTTTTTACACCTAACTCTTTCAGAATTAATGTTGTTAAAATACTTGAATTTAAATTGTCTCCAATCGCAACGACTACATGATCAAAATTACGAATACCAAGACTTTTTAATACCATCTCATCTGTTGAATCTGCAATTACAGCATGTGAAGCTATATTTGCAAACTCATTAATTTTATCCTCATCTGAGTCAATTGCCATTACTTCCATACCTAATTGAGCAAGTTCCCGACAAATACTTCCACCAAAACGCCCAAGCCCAATGACAGCAAATTCTTTCTCTTTTTCACCCACAGAAATTCCTCCAATAACATCGAATACTATGTATTTTTATTGTAACATACTTTAGATTTGCTACAAAAACCTGTATATCATTCTTTATTTTTGTTTTTGCATATAAAAATACTGTTGTAAATAAAATACGATACTGAAAATTAACATACCAAATACAAATATGTTTCCAAATGAACTAAACGTTTCAAAAACGAATAATAACGTTTCTTGTCCGAAGAAAGCAAATAATAGTTGTGTGAATGCGAATAGCAATGCCAATATGTAATGGTGTTGATGGAATAAATAATGCGTTGCACCTAAAAAAGCGATAAACGAAAGAATGAAAATCCACCAATTTTCTAAAAACAGTTGCCAATTCGTAAATTGATACCCATTTACTAATATCGCAATAATTGCTATAACCGCCATCGTTGGCACACTCCATAACAATGCACGCCCTCTAAAGAAATGCGTACCTTTTACATCTCCCTTTTCATTTGCAATGTATGTTAGCACGACAGTACTTATATACAACACAGAGAGAATTGTTAAAACAATTATGAGCCAAAAATGCAACTGATAATATTCATGTTCTATATTCGTCACGATAGCAGCTAGCATACACGGTATTAGCATTCCCGTCCAACCATCTACTTTTCTCTCATTCCAAAATACCGTATTACCAATACGAATTCCTAATAGCATAAAAATAATGATACCTAGTACAAATAATGTAGTCTTATTTCCTACTAAGCTCGTTGAAAAAGCAATTAATCCAATAAATAAAAAAAGAACAAACCCATTCATAATTTCTAGTACAGGTGATAAATACCTTTTCACCCAGTTGTATGTCTCTTCATATTCATGATTATTCGCTAAACGGTAGGCATAAAAACTTATCCCAAAATAAACCGCCGCAATAATAACATATGTATATAAAACAAAACATAAAATCGCACTGCTAATCTGCACGTAATTCCCCACCCTTTTTTCTACGTTTCACCTTGATTTTACACACTCTCCACACGAATTGTAAACATATATAAGCTAGTTAACTAATCATCTTCTCAATAAGTGATAATGAATAATGAGCAGCGGCTCAAAACCACTGCTCATTATTTTATCCATTTGTATGCCGATGTGTATCCAGAACAGATATAAAAGATGTTTTCACCTTGGAACTAACGAATACCCACTTTAAATTGTTACAAAGTTGGCGAGCAAATTTACTTTCTAGTTCCCTTCCACTTTACATATTGATCTAAAAATACGATAGCTTTCTCAATAGCCTCTTCATCTGGCTTTAATTTTGCATGATGTAAACCATATTCTGAATTTACTCCAAGCCAAAACATAAATCCAGGAATCTCTTGAAGCATATAACCAAAATCTTCACCTGTCATTGCCTCAGTACATGTAATTACTTTCATATCAGTTTGTTCACTTACAAATTGCATAAACTCTCTCGTTAATGCTTCATGGTTATATACTTGATGATACATCGCTCCGTAGTCAATAACCGCTTCACATTGGAAGGAAGCTTCTATACCTGCAACAATTGCCTCAACCCTACTTTTAACACGAATCATTGATTCCACTGATAACGTTCGAATCGTTCCTTCTAACCGAGACTTTTCTGCTATGATATTTTGAACTGTACCGCCTGTTATTTTTCCGATTGTAATTACTGCACTATCAAGTGGGTTTACATTACGACTAATAACAGACTGAAGCTGTGTAACAAGGTGACTAGCTGCGACAATCATATCATTTGCAGTATGAGGATAAGCTGCATGTCCACCTTTCCCCTTTAAATCAACATATAACTCTGATGTATTTGCAAATAATAGCCCCTCTTTTGTAGCAATTGTTCCTACAGGGTATTCAGGTGCAATATGAAGGCCGAGAATAATATTCGGCTTCCATTCTTTTAACTCTTCACTCTCTAACATAGGAAGAGCCCCTCCAGGCCCTTCTTCAGCTGGTTGGAATAGAAATACAAGGTCATCATCTATTCTTTCTGTTACAGCTGCTGTTAGGAGGCCTAAACCGATTGTCGTATGTAAGTCATGTCCACATGCATGCATCATTCCTTCATGAACAGAAGCGAACTCATATCCAGTTTCCTCTGTAATTGGTAAACCGTCTATATCTGCGCGATAACCTATAACTTTTTCTGGATTTCTTCCCTTTACTTTAACAATGACACCTGTTCTCCATACTTTCACTTCCACATGTTCATTCGAAAGCGTTCCTATGTAATCTAAAATATACTGTTGTGTTTTCCACTCTTTAAATCCAATTTCCGGTATTTTGTGTAAGTCTCTACGAATTTGAACGAATTTGCTTACTACCATTTTTGCACCTCTATCTATAAAAAGCGTAAGAGCCTGTTTATGCTCTTACGCTTTTTTGTTTTTATTTCTCTGGGTTTAATTGACGAAGCTCTTGTTTAATTTCAGTTTTTGCTTTTGTCTTCTCATCAATCTCTTTAATTACACGTGCTGGAGTACCTGCTACAACTGTATATGGAGGTACATCTTCTGTTACAACAGCTCCTGCTGCTACAACTGCACCTTTACCTACTGTAACTCCCTCTAACACAACTACGTTAGCACCAATAACAACATCGTCTTCAACGATAACTGGTTTTGCTGAAGGTGGCTCAATAACACCTGCAAGTACTGCGCCTGCACCTACGTGACAGTTCTTACCAACAGTTGCACGTCCACCAAGTACCGCGTTCATGTCGATCATAGACCCTTCACCAATTACAGCACCGATATTAATTGTTGCATTCATCATAATAACAGCGTTGTCGCCGATTTCAACGTGGTCACGAATAATCGCACCTGGCTCAATACGAGCTTTAATACCTTTTAAATCAAGCATTGGAATTGCAGAATTACGACGGTCATTTTCAACAACGTAATCAACAATGTACTTGCTATTTTCATCTAGAATTGTCTTAATTTCAGACCATTCTCCAAATAATACACCAGACTTTTTATTTACAAATGCTTGTACCGTTTCAGGGAATGTTACTTCTTTTAAATCCCCTTTTATGTATACCTTTACAGGAGTTTTCTTTTCACTTTTTTGAATAAACGAAATAATTTCGTTAGCGTCCATCATTTTCATTCTTGTTGCCTCCTAAATCCATTTATAATGTTACTCTACCAAACGATAGGGCGAGTAGCAAGATAATAATCCTATTTTTCCATTTGAATTTCTTCTATAATTTCTAAAAATGCTTGTACTTGCTTCAATTGTCTAGCTGATTCACTCGTCAATAACCATGTTTCTCTCGTTAATTGGACAGGTGTTTTATACATATTTTCCTGTACTTCTTTTAAAACAGTAGAAGGTAAAAGAGCATAACCTATACCATTTAAAACGAGTTGTTTGCAAGTCTCAATTTGATCAACGACAATTGTTCTCTTAGGTGGATTAGAAAATAAACCATACCACCAATTTTGTATTTGTCCATAATAAGTCGAATCACTTTTAAATTGAATAAATGGTCTATTTGTTTCTTTTAACATCGAAATATCTTTTATTTCTTTATCCACTAAATAAAGTTCATCTTCAAATAATTGTTGCTTCTGGCCTTTATATTCTTGTGTTCCTCTCAATATAGCAACATGAACGTCTCCTTCATAAAATTGCTTTTGCACTTCACTACTCCAGCCAGTAAACAGCGATATTTTTACAGAAGGATATTTATGTACAAACTTCTTCAAAACAGGAGGAAGCCAATATTGACCAATAACTGATGCGACAGCTATTTTTAACGTCCCATGAGTTTCTGTTCTAAAAACAGCTAGCTCACTTTTAATATCCTCTTCCCTTTGTAGCATTTCTTTTGCGTAATTTGCGACTTTTTCCCCTTCAGGTGTAATTGTCAATCCTTTTTGCGAGCGAATAAAAAACTTCATTCCCCATTGTTTCTCCATAGATTGTAATCGTTGACTAAGCGCAGGTTGTGAAACAAATAAACGTTCCGCCGCTTTTCTCATATTTGATTCCTGTGCTAACACAACCATCATTTGAAAATCATCAATTTGCAACTTTCTCCCTCTTTCCTTAGCTTCCATACACCTTATCTCAATAAGCTTTTCATCCTTAATTTAACTACATACGCTTATATTTTTTATCTTTTTAAATATAATACATACACAACTGATATGCACGAAAAAAAAGTGACTTCTTCGGTTCTATGAAGTCACTTTTCTCACATTATCGATTATGTTGCCTTACTTTTTTATTCAACAATTTCAAAATCGCTCGACGTGTTAAAATCCCCTCAAAATACCCATCTTCATTGACAGCGCAAATAAATGGATGATCAATAGTCATTTCTAATGCTTTTGCAAATGAATCTTCTAACTTAAGAACCGGAATATCTTTCTTCATTACTTGCTCTACTTTCATTTCGTCAAGTCTTTCAAACTCAATGCGTTCTAGCCCTAACATACCGTCTAAAATCATAGCAGTACTAATTAACCCATGCAATTTGTACATCGGGTCCAAAACAGGTATCGCCGAATATCCAGATTTCACAAGTACGAGTAAAGCATGCTCTAAACCATTCCCTATTTGGACGTGTGCTACTTTTTCTGATGAAATCATTAAATCTTTTACAAAAATTTGTTGAAACTCGTCTTTTGGAATACTAATCATATTACATCCCCCATTTTCCCTTTTTCCTGCTTATAATTACCGGCTCTATTCACATTTTATGACAGCGTTTTCACATTATTATTTTGTCCTTACATTCTTTCAGTAAAAAACAAAATTACACAGCTATTTTAGCATATAACACAAAAAAAAGACTACCATTCCGGTAGCGCTTAATACCCTTTATTTTTTAATCTGTAAAATAACCTTGTGATTTTTTTATATTGCATCACGTCTGTCTTTTTTAAACCATTCTCGATATCTGTAAGTTCCACAGCTAAAATTTCACTCGCATAATTTTGCTGAAATAAAATATCTAGTAACAAACTTTCCTCTTCTTCCGTTAAAACAAATTCCCTTTTCATATACCCCTCTCCTTATACTCGCATCGTTACCATTATTATATAAAATTTTCAGCCTATTTAATAGATGTAATATTCAGTTTTTAGTGGAAGAAATATATAAATTGTTTTTATTTCGTATATCGATTTGCATAACTAAACGCCGCATAAGCATCTGGCTTAATTTTTGCAGTTAATCCCATCGCTTGAATTTTCGCTGTCATATCTAGAATAAATTCTTTTGTTAAACCATCATTTCCGATATCTAAGTGAATCTCCATTATAAAACCAGCACCATCTTGAGCATATGGATGCAATAAATCCCATATTGTTTGTATATGATTTGGAGTAAATAGGCATGCAATTTCTTGACTAAACTGCGTCTCTAAATATATTTTCTCACGTAAAGTTGCTGGCTTATCTTTTACTGATTGATGGTGTAAACACCCCCAGGCTCCTTTTCCAACGCGATGAATATGAATTGCCGTAATAAACCTCGTATCCTTTTGATGTGCTTGTGAGTCTGTCCCAATGGATAAACGATATAAATTTCGCGGATCCTTTTCAATGAAATTACAAATACGGGTAAAGACCATATCAAAATTTAAATGTCTCTCTGAAACATTATAAAATTTATGTTCACCGGCCACATAGTCACGTCCTTTCAATTAGACAGACTTTTCGTATTCTCATTGTATGGGACAAAAACAAAAATTATAACTCCCTACCCTTTATTCGTTTCAATATTCCGAATTACATAATGGCAAACTTGGCACGTATAAATTACGTTTTGATTCGATTGAGCCGTTAGTACATGAATAATCTCAGCAGAATTGTGACAATTAGGACAAATCACAACTGGTAAACGTTCCATATAACACACCTCCTCACTATTTTCATCCCGCTATTTACAATTGGTGATGGATAATAAACAGTATAGGCCGAAGAAACCCTACTAATTACACTTTCACTTTATTACCATTGTAGGAAAAATGAAAAATCCTTATACATATATACTAAAAGTAATAGAACTAAAAAAGGTGTTGCCCTATGGCAACACCTTTTTTATATGTATCAAGAAATGATATCGTAAATCTCAATTGCAACCATGTCGATATTATCGAATTGATACACTTGAGGTTTTTCACCTTGTTGATACACTTCTAACTCATACATTTCACTTTTATCGAAAAATTTCACGCTACATTTGCGCTCACCGTTCACTTCAAAATAGCGTTGTGCTACTTCACCGCTTTCAGCTTGTTCTTGTAGACTAACAAGTCGAGTTAAAATTCCTTGGAGTAGAGACATGAAATCTCTCCTTTCTCTGATCTTCCTACCAATAGGTTTTACAGCTATACTCATTCTATCCGTCATAACAGAAAAAATGTTCCACACTCTAGGATAAAGGTTATTGGCCAGAAACTCAACTAAAAATTTGTCGAAATACGAAGGAAAAAACAGAAAGAACATCTTTTCCCTTCTTTATTGCGATTTTTATACTGGAAGAATATAATAAAAAACAGTAAAAAGGAGGAATTGCAATGAAAAAAATTGAGGTTTACACACAACCTGATTGTCCGCCATGTGTTATTGTGAAAGAATTTTTAAAGCATAATAACGTTGTATACGAAGAATTTGACGTAAAAAAAGACGCCGCTGCTCGCAATCGTCTTTTATATGACTATGATTCTTATTCAACTCCGACGGTTGTAATTGATGGAGAAGTTGTTGCTGGTTTTCAAATTGAAAAATTACAACAACTTCTTAATATAGAATAGGAATAGGTAAAGACCTATTCCTATTTTTATCCCGCTATATTTTGGAAGTATGCATCTGATTGTGGCAAGTTCATATTAAACAGGATATGCCCTGATTAAAGTTTCACTTTATAATTGTTGTAACCTTTTTATTTCAGTTAAAAGTTCTTGGCTTTCATGATATCCGGCCAATTTCCATTTCCCTTGATCTCTTTGCAATGTTACAATTTGATATTGTCCACTTTTCGCCCGCTCATAAACATATAAAATTTTATGCTCTTCATCATATGACATTTTCGTTTCTGAATTAAAAGAAAATGGCGCTTCTTTTGCTGGAAGTAAATATTCACCACTTTGTTTATCACTTCTACTATTTTCATCTGTAAATACTTGAAGGAAATTCTCTGTAAAATATGGTGATAACGTTTCTATCATCTTATTCATCGGCAAACGCTTCCCACGAATTGAAAATTGGCTTTCATAGCCTTTTTGTATCGTTACAAACACTTCTTTCCGATCGACTTTCACTTCCTCTTTTCCTAAAACAGTTGTAACACTATAACCAACTAGAAAGGCAACACATACAAATAGAACTAACCATATTCCATATTTCCTCATTTTTTCACCTTCCTTTTTAGAAAACTTGTCTTTGTAGTATTCATTGTAACAATGATTATGCAAAGAAAGGGCTGGTTTCGTTCGTAAAATCTTTACAACGATAGACAGCATTTTCGGCACCATTTTCACTATTACCAATTTATGATAAAAACAAACAAAAAATGCACGAATCTCTTCGTGCATTAAAATAAAACATCTTCTTCATATAAATATTCATACGATAAATCTATAAATAAAAAGTTTTCATCATCAATCGGGAAAGAAAATGTTCGTACCATCTCACCGGTTTCAATATCAGCATATAAATCTGAAAGTCTTGCCTTATTCTCAAAACGCATTTTCATAATATTCTCTAGAAAATACGGGCGCCAACTCCAGTTCTTCATGTAATACTCAGGCATCACAATCCATTCCCCATCTTTTTTCATAACGTTTCCTGATTGTTGGAAACCATCTTCGTTACAAATAAATATACGAAAACTACATTGTGATACACTTTGGCTAAATTGTAATAACCAATCATTTATATCTTCATTCTTTTTCTGTTTGGCTAAAACATCGCCAATTCGATCACGTAACATTTCTGTTAAATTATAAATCTTTTGTAGTTTTTTCTTCTCATGTTGAATAAATTGATGACACTCATTACCAAGTCGTTCTTTCAAAACGTTCGTTTCAATAAAATCAGGTAAGCATTCTTTCAAATAATTCCCTTGATAGTACCTACCACCGTTTTTCCATGCATATTGTAATTGATAAAAAGCATCTATTTCTTCATATAACAATGTCGCACCAATTCTTCTAGCAAGTAATGATAAAGAATATAAAATATCTTGATAAGATTGTAAAAGTGCAGTTTGCCTTAAATTTGTTAAATCTACTTTTAAAATATCAGGTGCTAACACGCTAATACGTTCTAAATTACTTGTACCTGTTCCGACTTTATTAATCGAAATTTGAATACCATATGTACGATAATACATAAGCAAATGATTAAATTGCTCTATATCTTCTTTACATTCATGTTCTGTAATTTCTAAAACAATGTTTTTCAAATTTAAACCTTGTTTTTCATACATCAATAAAAGTTGAAGCAAACTTTCATCATCATCGTTCATCAATACGTTAGCATTCCGATGTATAAATAATAATAGTTTTTGATCACTTTCTAAATAACGATTTAAAGCTTTTTCTACTATAATGTTATCCGCTTCTAGTTGAAACTCACTTGGAATAGAGTCATCATGAAAGAAAGAAGCTAAACTTTGTATGCCCTCTTCTGTTTGAATACGCCCTACTACTTCATATCCAATTACAGTATGTTCATCAGCACTAAAAATTGCTTGATAATAAGGAAGGACTTTATCCAAGTTACTCATTACATCTAATGCATCTATCAACGTGCTTCCCTCCCTTTACTTTTCAAAAATTATAACATGATATTTACGGAAAAATAATAAAAAATCCCTTCAGTTTTCCTGAAGGGATTAGAGGGGTAAAATGCTAAGGGGAATTAGCAATTCTACTATGAAGAAAAAAGAGGTCTTAAATATAACGTATATATGACCTCTTGTAAACACTTTTCTTTCATATGTCACAATTCCGTCACATTTTCCTTATCCCTTTTAAAATGGATATTGATGTAAATGTTGTCCTCCATCCATTGTCATACAAGTTCCATTTATGTACGCAGCTTCATCTGAACATAAATAATAAGCTAGACCTGCAATTTCTTCTGGCGTACCAAGTCTTCCAAGCGGAACACTTTGTATCGTACGCTTAGCCATTTCTTCTGAAATCCATAATTTATCAGCACCGCCCGTACGTTCAATTGGTCCTGGCGCAATAGCGTTAACTCGGATTCCATATTTACGTCCCCACTCAACAGCGAGTGTCTTCGTCATTGCTAATACTCCAGCCTTCGCTGCAGCCGAATGAATAACTCCCGGACCTGCATCCCACGCATATGTTGCTACCATGTTAATAATATTTCCTTTTATACCTTTTTCAATCCAATATTTTCCGACAGCCTGGCTACAGTAAAATGTACCGTTTAACACAATATTAATAACCGAATTCCAGCCGTTCACAGATAAATCTTCTGCTGGACAAATAAAGTTTCCAGCTGCATTATTGATTAAAATATCAATTCGTCCAAACTTCTCATCAATCTGTTCAATCATTTTCTGAATATCATTCGTATTTCTTACATCCATTTGTACCGGTAATATTTGTCCTGGAAATTGTTCAATTTCCAATTTTGTTTCCTCTAGTTTTTCCTTTGTACGTCCTGTAATAACAACTCGTGCCCCTTCTTTTGCAAAGCGAGTCGCCATTCCTTTTCCCATTCCGCTCGATCCACCTGTTACAATAACTACTTTTTCTTTCATATATATCCCCCTCCAAAAAATGAATACACATTCATTTTATCATTTTATTTAATAGAAATCTTTATATTTTTAAACTTTTCTGATATTTTAACGTAAAGAGATTTCTTTTTATTCACTTTTTCGTTATCTATACTACTTTTACATGATTTAAAATATATTAAAAAAAACGAAAGGAGATTTGAGTAACCTGTAAATGTAACGAACACATGTAATATAAGACAAATAGGTATACTCATATTTTTATGAAGAAAATTACGAGAAGAGATTTTTTAAAAACTGGAATGCGTACTTGCCTATATTCATTTATAACGACTAGTATCGGATACTATTACGCTAAATATATTGAGCCTCATCTGCTCTCTTTTACAGAACATACATTGAAATCACAACTCATACCAAAAAGCTTTCACGGTATGAAGATTCTTCAATTTAGCGATTTACATCTCGGGTACTATTTCTCTCTCCAACATTTATCTCAAATCGTTTCTAAAATTAATGCTGTAAAACCCGACATTGTTCTTTTTACTGGTGATCTCATTGATAATTATCAAACATATACTGACACTCCTTTCGTTGCATCTATTTTAAAAAATATACAAGCACCCTTCGGTAAATTTTCTATTTATGGTAACCATGATCACGGCGGATATGGAACGGAATACTACGAACACATCATGCGTGAATCTGGATTTGAACTGTTACTAAACAGTGAAAAGAGAATCCGTCTACTGGATAATAGTGAAATTTCAATTTTCGGTCTTGATGATATACTATTAGGCAAACCAAAAATAAAGGAGACACTACAGCGCGCTCGGAAAAACATTTATAACATTGTTCTTGTTCACGAACCAGATATTGCACCGCAAATTGCTACATATCCGGTTAACTTACAACTTTCTGGTCATAGCCATGGCGGACAAGTACAAATCCCTTTTTTAGGCGCTATTATTACCCCAGCACTTGCTAAAAATTATGTAGAAGGTTTCTATACGATCCAAGATTTAGCTCTCTATGTCAATCGCGGCCTTGGCAGAACACGTGTCCCATTCCGATTTATGGCAAAACCTGAGATAACAATTTTTACACTCCAACATTCGTAATCATTCGCCTATTTTCTTACATATCCTTTCTTGTACGCGCTCATCCATGTTTCATTTACCATATGATAAAAGTGAGTCCAATAAAGGAGGTTTGTTCATGTATCCATATTATCAACCAATCCCAGTCCGTTCAGCACCTATTGGTCCAGTAGGCGACTCACGCTTCTTTCCGTTTTTTGGCGTCCCATTTCTAGCTGGTATTGCTGGTGGACTGCTTGGCGGAGCATTAGCTTTCGGTCCTAGACCGTATTACCCACCATATCCACCACCTTTCCCACCGCCGACACCTTATCCTTGTTATGGCGGACCTTGTCAACAACCATTCTATTATTAATGTACCGCAACAATTCTACTAATGTTATTTCCTTTCTTAACCGATTCATAATCCATTAACATGCTTATAATAAAAAGTATTCTCTCTACGCATCCTTTATAATAAGTAGAGAACAAAGTAAAAAACCTCTTAAAAAAGAGGTTTTTTACTTTGTTCTCATTATTCAGCATCTGTGTTTTGATACGCCATCTTAAATAACTTCACTTGGCTATCAATCTCTTCTGCCCCATTATTAATAACATAATAATATTCACCGTCTTTATTTTGTTCACGTGTTTTCACATTATCAGCTAAAGTAAGCTGTAAAATCGCCTTAATTCGTGCCTTCATTTCAATATCTAATATCGGGAAAGATATTTCTACACGTTTCTCCATATTTCTTGTCATCCAGTCAGCTGAAGATAAATATATTTTCTCTTCTCCATTATGATGGAAATAATAAATACGGCTATGTTCTAAATATCTCCCGACAACACTAACTACACGAATATTTTCACTTACATTTGGAATACCAGGTCGTAGGCAGCATGTTCCTCGAACGATGAGCTCTACCTTTACTCCAGCTTGTGATGCTTCATACATTTTTTTAATAAGTGGTTTATCAGTTAATGAATTCATTTTAGCAATGATATATCCATTTCCATATTGCCTATGATAACGAATTTCTTCATCTATTAAATCGATAAATTGCTCTCTTATATCAAATGGTGCAACCGATAAATGATGAAAATGCGGCTTTGTTGTATAACCACTCAAATAATTAAAGAAATTTGTTGCATCGACCCCAAAGTCTTTTCGTGATGTAATATAGCCAAAATCAGTATATAGCTTTGCGGTTGCATCATTGTAATTTCCGGTTCCAAGATGTACGAACCTTTCAATTTTTCCGTTTTTTCTTCTTACAACTAGCGTAATTTTACTATGTGTTTTCAAATGACTTACACCGTAAATCACATGACAACCCGCCTGTTCTAATTCTTTAGCCCAATGCACATTATTTTCTTCATCAAACCTTGCCTTTAACTCAACTAATACCGTCACTTGTTTCCCTTTTTCAGCCGCTACCTTTAGCGCCTGAATAATTGGAGAATCACCACTTACTCGATATAATGTTTGTTTGATCGCAAGTACATTCGGGTCGTCTGCTGCATCACGAACAAAATCAACTACTGGCTGAAACGATTCAAACGGATGATGTAATAAAATATCATGCTCAATTGCTTTTTCGAATACATCTTCCGCATCCCCTAAATCTTGAGGTCGTTGCGGAATAAGAGCCGGATATACTAAATGTTCATATAAAGGCGCTAGTTTTTTATATAAAGAAAATAGACATGTTAAATCTAACGGTCCATCCATTATATACACATCTTCATCTTTTACTTCCAACACTTCATATAATAACGCTAATACTCTTTCATCAATGTGTTCTTTGCCAACTTCTAAACGTACAGCAGCTCCCCACTTACGCTTTTTTAATTCTTTTTCAATTACTTTTAATAAATCTCTCGCACCTTCTTCATGAATCGTTAAATCCGCATTGCGTGTAATACGGAAACGAGTAACAGATGATACTTTATATCCAGTGAATAATTTATGAGTAAAACCACTAATTACATCTTCTAATAAAATAAATTTATGCTTTTGCCCTTCACTCGGTAAAAATATGAAACGTTCAAGTAATGAAGGAACTTGTACAATTCCTAACTTCGTGCGGTTTTCTTCCTCCACTTGTTTCTCATCATATAAAAGAGTAGCTAAATTCAAACTTTTATTTAATAACATAGGAAATGGACGATACGCATCGATAGCTACAGGTGTTAAGACTGGGAAAATTTGCTCATCAAAATACTCTTCTATAAATTCTCTTTGTTCTTTCGTCAAATCATGGAATGTTAAACGCTCAATCCCCTCTAACTCTAACGCTGGCAACACATAATTTTTAAACGTATCATATTGTACAGTCATTAATTCATGGGCCTTTATCGCAATTTTATTTAATTGCTTTTTTGGTGTTAAGCCAGCCTTATTTTCTGGTTGGTTAAACCCAGCGCTCACTTGATCCTTCAATCCTGCTACACGTACCATAAAGAATTCATCTAAATTGGAGCTAAAAATGCTAATAAACTTTAATCTTTCTAAAAGCGGATTCATCTCATCCTGTGCTTCTTGTAGTACACGTTCATTAAATGCTAACCAACTTAGTTCTCTATTGTTGTAATAAGCTGTATCATTTAAATTGACTATATTCCCCTTCAACATTTCCATCCTCTTCACACTTCCCTTGAAACTTTTTTACTATAATTTAGTTACTTTCATTTTAACAAATTACAATATTCCAAAGTGTTATTTTTTTGTAAAGACATCCGTACAACTTAGTGTTTTGATTCGAAGAATAAGTTAATATTCGTTTTCAATACTCTTTCCAGCTGCTTTTTTTGCTTTTCAGCTTGCACTTTTTCCGCTAATGCCGATTGCTCACATACAATTTTAAATGTTAATCCTTCTTTACTTTCTGTTATAGATATCGATTCAACAAGCGATCTTTGTCTTATATTTAGAGCTGCTGAAAATTGTAAAACAGCCCCTAATAGGCGGATTTTTTTTTGTTCGTTTTTATCAAACCATCCTTCAAACGGAGACAGATGTTGTTTGAATAACATTTTTGATTTATAAGACGCAATAAGCGCTAATCTAACTCGCTCTTTATGCATCATACCATCAATTGTTTTATTTGCTAATAAATAAAACGTATGTAAGCGGCTCGCTTCTTCGTCTATATATTTGCCTATATTAAATACTTTCGCTGCTTGATGGAACACTTCCCAGTCTTTTACTGACATAGAAATCAGCCCTGTTTCTTCAAGCTGTTGACAAATTAATCTTCCATGTTTAATAAGCTGCATTACAAATTCCATGTCCATTTCATATTCATGTGATAATAAATACAAACTTTCTTCGACCACGTTCGGATAATATGAAATCCCCAAATCTTTTGTCAACTCTTCATAGAAAACACCTTCTCTTAATCCTTTTCTACTTAATACAAATGCTGGTGCCTCTATAACATTAACAAGCGTATGAAATACTTCGACTGCGGGAACAATTGTATCCGCTCGATCTTTTGCCAATCCTTCCAATTTTTGAAGTTCTATGAACGACAAGCCTTCCAATTCTTCTTTCACATTTTTAATATCTTCTTCTTTCATCTTGTATAAATGTACTCCTGCTATAGGATAACAAATTAAATTTTGATGAATTTTCACTAAGTTCCTCGCACTACCACCAATTGCAATAAGGGGTAATTTCTTATCAATTAACCATGGTAATGTTCGAAATTGATATTCTAGGTACGTTTGAAGCTTGTCCAACTCTTCTTCAGTAGGTATATCCTCTTTAATAAATTGTTGCTTTAAAGAAAGTGCCCCAAAAGGAAAGCTATGATACTCTAAAATCTCTCTATTTCGAAAGTATGTAACTTCCGTACTTCCTCCACCAATATCTACTGTAATCCCTTCCGAGAACGAAGTTGAATTCATAACCGCTAAATAGCCGTAACGTGCTTCTTCATATTCTGATAATACTCTAAGAGTAAAGTCTGTTTGTCCTTCAACAAGTTTTTTAATTTCCTCTTGATTCTCAGCCTGCCTAATTGTTGCTGTTGCAACACAAAGTACATGGCGCAACTGATGGAATCGTGTACTTTCTTGAAATTGAAATAATGTTTGTAACAATACCTCTATTCCTTCTTCAATCAACACACCATCGACTAAGTAATTCCTTAACCTTGCAACCACTTTCGTATTCTCAATCTCTTTATAAAAACCTCCGTTTTGCTTTTCATAAATAACTAAACGCATTGTATTAGATCCAATATCTATAATGGCATATTGCTGTTTTAATATTTCTTTCAAACTTCTCACTCTTTCATTATCAAATTTCTAAAACACATTCTATTACTATTATACAAAATAGTTGTTTTTTGTAACAATATTGCTTTAATATTGAAAATATATACAATCACTTTTTGCATATAATAAAAATCGCTTTTACTTATGGTATAATAATGAAAAATTGAAAGGAGATTTAATATGAAACCTTCACAACCACAATCTCAATTACAAAACCAACATTCTATTAATCGACTAGCTCAATCTATTTTCGTTGTGAATCGTCATGCTAAAGCTGCAACTAATCCGAAGTATTTATACTGGTTAAAAAAGACAGCTTTAGAACGCTTAATTACTGAAAAAAAAGCTATTAAAGAAGGATTACATTTCTCTAGAAATCCACGTTTTAGCCAACAACAATCTGATGTTCTTATACGTTTAGGTGATTACTTTTTCCATATTCCTCCTACAAAAGAAGATTTTCGAATCCTACCACATCTCGGTCATCTTGAATCCTCCTATCGAAATCCGAAAACAACCTTATCTTTAACAGTAGCAAAAAAAACACTTCAAGATTATATTGGTCCTGAAGCGCTAAAACAAGAAAAAAAATTAAGTGAACCTGTCCCATGGTATAGTCGTACCTATACAAAAAAATAAAACAGTTTGGCCAATTGTAGGCCAAACTGTTTTATTTTTTCTCTTCTTTAATTTTAATATTTGCTTGTTTATAAAAAGCTATTTTTTCTGTATTATAAGATTTCGTAAATTCATTAAACTTGTCTTTTTCTGATTCAATATCTTTGTAAGACTGATTTACTACTTTTACTTTTTCACTAATATCTTTTAATTTTGTACCTTTATCTTGTAGCATTGTATATAATTCTTTTTCTTGTTTTAACGATTTATTATAGCTATCATACATTTTGTTAAATGAATCATGTCGTTTCTCATATGTGCTTTTCACTTTATCCGCTTGATCTTTCAATTTCTTATCTTCAATTTTCTTCACATATTTATCTGCCGATTTCACTTCTTCTTGTGCCTTATTTAAAGATTCTTTTTCTTTTTTAAGCACTTTTTCTCGTTCATCTGTATTTTTCACTGCTTGGTTTAGTTTTTCCTTAACAGTTTGATTATTATCTTTTCCTTCTTGAACAATCTGGTTATATAATTCTTGTCCCTCTTTCTCTAAAGTTTCAAGTTTTTTTGCATCTTCAAACATTGTTTTTTCTTGCTTTGCAGCATTTTCAAATGCAACATATAATTCCTCTTCTGGTTTCGGCCCGAAACAACCCGCTAGTAAAGTCATTGATAATGCAGTTACAATTGCTAATTTACTATATTTCAACATCTTTTTCCTCCTACTTATATACGATCATCGTGTAAAAAGCTATGAAATTGTATAACCTTCTATAAACTCCACACTCGCACCTTTTTCACGAAAATCATTCATATTGTTTATAATGCTTGTACAAATTGTATTACTTGAAATTACATTTTCCGTTTTTGGACTAAATAGCAGTTCCATATCCATCTTTTACTTGGCACTTTTTAAAACCTATTGATATTATGTATTACACAAAAGTACAACGGAATTCATCACAACCATACTAATTTGAAGAACAACAGTAATCATTCACCTGATAAAAGATGTTCGTTGTTCTCTCACGTCTATCATTCTATCATTCCCTTTCCCGCTTTCTATCAAATAATCTCTTTGTTCATTTTACACAGTATAAATGCTATCTTGCAACTATTCCCTAAAAAGGAAAAGTGTAGAGTATGCTTTCCTCTACACTTTTAAAGTGAAACACATTGTGCAAAATGCATTGACACATCCATCATAATTATATGCCTATTTCATATATTTTTAAAGACTTTTATTACAAAAAAAGTCCTTTTTGTAATAAAAGTCAAAAAAATGTTACAATCAAAACTTCTTCATATCATATTTCTTTACATCAAAGTTTTACTTATTTTTTTACGAATTTCTATGCTGGTACAATTGATTTTGTGCCTTTCTTAACAATTCTTCAAACGTTTTTCCTTCTATTGGATAACTAGCAGCCCCAAATAATAGAGTCATACTTAACAAGCCATTTTCTATTTCACTTTCAATATTTTTCATTAATCGGTTTGTTATTGTCGATTTTTCATGTCCGTTATCGATCGCCACAATAACATACTTATTTTCATCCCACTTCGTAACGACATCGCCTTTACGAATTGTCTTTACAATCGTACTCTCCAACTTTTGTACTAACACCTCCAATTTTTTTTCTTGCACTGTTTCTTTTAGTCCTTTCCATTCTTTCACAGAAAGAATGTACACTGTAATATTATGAGAATCTCGTTCTGATAAAGCAGCTACTTTCTCAAAAAAATCAACTACAAAATCATTACTTGCCATTCCTCCTACTTCCGTATCCATACGCCCACTCGCTCTTTTATCATACCAATGTCCAAAATAATAGCTGAGTATCATTTGCAATATATAAATAATAAAGACGGTATAAAATGATCGCGAATCCAGTTTTGTAATTACATCCTGAAGCGCAATCCATTCTGTAACTGCCACTGTATTCCCAAGTAATAATCCACTAATTTTCCCTTTATGTTTCATACTTCGCCTCCCTTCTATACCAATATATGTTTCTATAACAATTATGTTTTTCTACAAAATAAAAAATGTACATATTGAGTGTACATTTCCGCTTAAGCTTGTCTACCATTTCTATTCTATTTCATATATACCATACATCATTTTAGAAATATGGTGACCTACATGCTACAAAAGAAAAATCTATCAGATATTATACGTTTACTATCGGGGTTTCTGTTGTCGCTAAAATTACTATTTAATTCTTTCGGAGTAAACTTCATTACATATAATCAAATTGACGCTATTGTAAATATGGATCGAACAAAAAAGGAACCTTTCATACAGGTTCCTTTTTATCATTGCCGTACAACAACTTCATTTGTTTGCAGCGGACCATATGATACTCCGTTATATTGAAATGTATATGTAGCCTGAAATAGTGTGTTTTTGAGTTCTTTATCTTTATTTGCTTTTATTTTACAAATTAATTCTACCTTCTCATTTGGTAATAAATTATCGATTCTCCACCTTACAAGCTGGAACAGAAACTCGCTCATTCCCTTATCAGCCTTTAATGAATTTGGAATATATGCAAAATAATCCCGAATCATATGACTTACTACAACTCGTGAAATCATTTTCATTCCTTTATTTTCAACTTCAATTCGAATAATAAGTATGTCGTTTACATCACAGGTCAGTTCATATGAAAATTTTTCTTTATACATACTACGGATTTGTAATGTAACTGCTACGTTAGGACATTCGTTTTCCTTTTTTGAGCCATCAATCCATAATACCGGTTGTAGCGGTATTGAACGCCTTCCTTGATCCGGAATTCGTTTCCATATTTTCATAATAATATTCACCCCATTTCAGATGCATCATATCCATACGACCTTATTCTGCCTCTCTACACAATATTAATAAAGCTCGTTACAAACGATATATAGTTATTACTCTTCCTTTTATCCTATTCGACAAAGTAAAGAAAAAACCATTTTTCATCTGTTAACAGCAGGTATTCTTACTGAAATATTTTTTTACAATTTCCTTCATTGACTTTTTACCAATACTAAGTATTACTCACTCTTTCGCTGTCCATACAACAGAATATTTTGACGGAAAAAAAGTTTGCCTTTTAGTCAAATTTGACTATAATATTCTTTATGGCTTTGTCAGTGCACTTGTGTAAATTGATTTTAAAAAATATATTTATAATTTTTATGCGCTGCACTCAAAACTTAATATAGTTTACTTATTATTAAAGGAGGGTTATCTTTGGAATCTCAATTATCAAAAAAAGACTCCAGCAAGACAAAATTTGTTGTTGCGGGTTTACTACTTGGTATTTTAATGGCTGCAATGGATAATACAATCGTTGCAACAGCAATGGCAACAATCGTTGGAGACCTAGGAGGATTTGACAAGTTCGTTTGGGTTACGTCTGCATATATGGTAGCAACAATGGCAGGGATGCCTATCTTCGGAAAACTTTCTGATATGTATGGACGGAAACGCTTTTATATTGGTGGCCTTATTCTTTTCTTGTTCGGTTCTGCACTTTGCGGAACAGCATCTAGTATTGAGCAACTAAGTATTTATAGAGCAATTCAAGGAATTGGTGGCGGCGCTCTTATGCCTATCGCCTTCACTATTATGTACGACATATTCCCACCAGAAAAGCGCGGAAAAATGACAGGGCTATTCGGTGCTGTTTTCGGAACATCTAGTGTATTCGGCCCTTTATTAGGTGCTTATATTACAGACTATATAAGTTGGCACTGGGTCTTCTATATTAATATTCCATTAGGACTTATTTCCTTCTTCTTCATTACGAAATATTACAGTGAATCTCTAGAATTTAGAAAACAAAAAATTGATTGGGCTGGCGCTATTACACTTGTTATTAGTATCGTTTGCTTAATGTTCGCCTTAGAACTTGGTGGTAAAGAATACGCATGGAATTCCACTGTGATTATCGGCTTATTTACAACAGTTGTTATTATGCTTATTATTTTCTTCTTCGTAGAACGAAAAGCAACCGAGCCTATCATTTCTTTCCATCTATTTAAAAAACCTTTATTCGCAGCTAGCCAAGGTGTTGCCTTTTTCTATGGTGCCGCTTTTATCATCTGTACAGTTTATATCCCAATCTTTGTTCAAGGTGTTCTCGGTGGTTCAGCCTCAAATGCTGGGTTAATTTTAACACCTATGATGATTGGCTCTGTAATTGGAAGTCAAACGGGTGGACAGTTAGCTTCTCGAACAAGTTATCGTAACATTATGATGGCATCTGGAGTTTTCTTCGTTCTTGGCATTTATTTACTAAGCACTTTAACAATGGATACACCTCGCCTACTCGTAACACTATTTATGGTTCTCGCTGGACTTGGTGTTGGTTTCTCATTCTCAGTTTTAAGTATGTCTTCGATTCACAAATTAGAAATGAGAGACCGTGGTTCTGCTACATCAACAAACTCATTTTTCCGTTCACTCGGTATGACTCTTGGTGTAACAATTTTCGGTACAATTCAAAATCATATTTTTACAGATAAACTAAACACTCTCTTCCCACCTGAACTAGCAAAATTAGCTCCAAAGGGTGGAGACACAAGTTTCTTATTATCACCAGGTGCTACCGATAAAATACCAGCTGAAATATTAACTGGTATTAAAGAAGCTCTAGCTACATCTATTGCCAGTACATTCTTCTGGGCACTGATCCCGGCTGTACTAAGTATTATTTGCATTTTACTTATGGGAAATGAGCGTCTTTTTACAGGACCAACAACGAAACAAAAACAAAAGCAAGTAAGCTAATATAACGGCATATCCCTTTATGAAAACGGATATGCCGTTTATAATATGTATAAAGTTTATATATATAGGGGTTGAGACACATGCCCATCAACTTAAGAACGAAAACAAAATGAACTTTCGTTCAAACAAACTAAAAAACACGTAATGTACTTTTGGTATTGAAAAGTACACACACCAAATAAACTCTAACGAGTTTCATTTTAAAAATTATGCAGCTTTCTTTTGTTTTCCAAACCCATTATACTCATAGACAACACCCATAATATCAAAGATAGTTTTCTTCTCATATCGATGAGATTTCCGTCCATTCTTCTGTAGGAGGTCGAACAAACGGATTAAAATCTTTGTTAGATTTTGGGTGTTTCTCTGTATCGCTTGATATAACAGCGATACATGATCTTGAATCATCCCAATGGCTTTATATTCACTTAATTCTCTTTTGTTCTTTTGCAAAAGAAGTTTACGCATCTTAAACATCGTAGAAGAACAGATAAAGATGGCAATAAGTCTTCCATACACATGACATTCTAATCGCTCTTTTTTGATAGTTTGCCAATGATGAATTTGAAATAAGGATTTCCACGTTTTAAAAATAATTTCTATTTGCCAGCGAAGGGAGTAAAAGTCATGTATTTGTTCCATCGGAACAACTCCTTCAGGCGTATTTGAGACATATATGTTGATACCCGTTAATCGTTTACTCTTTTCTGAAAATGTAATACCCTTTTTACTTTCAGTGTAACTTTGTTTTTTTCTACGTTCCTGTATCTGTTTGTCTGTTAAACGATAGATAATTACACGTGTGAATAGTTTTTGATTCTTTCCAATGTAAGCTTCTTTTATTTCGTATGTTTGACCGGGTTTTAAATTGTTCATAATATGTTCTAAATCAACTTGGATATACTGTGATTGCTTTTTTACGGTTCCGTTTCGAAAGTATTCTGGAAACGGATTTTTTACATACACGGTATGGTTTAATTTTAATCTGGATATATAATAAGCACCTCGTTGATCCATTTGATCTAAGTCTTCTAATGAAAAATAACCTAAATCACGGATACATAAATCGCTTGGACGTAATGTGTCTAAGCATTCTGTTCCAAAGGTCTTATCATTATTTTTTCCTGGACCTATCTGAAAGTTTAGAAACTGTCCGCTATGTAAGTCATATTCTAATTGAATCTTGATACCCGCTGTTTGTGCACAACCACCTGATCCAGGATATACATGGGCTAAATGTTTTGGTACTTGGAAAATCGTCGCATCTAAAATACGAATTCGTTGAAAATACGTGAGCGCCGCGCTTGAAATGGCCGATGTTTCACAGATTTTACTTTTCCATAATGCCGAAAAAATATATTTCAAAAATTCAACCGCTTTTTTATCAAAGCGTTTATTGAGTCCTTCTGGACTCATAAGAGTGCCTGTGGCCGCATGTAATTGACTGCATAGTCGAACAAGCGAGTCACTCGCTGTACGTTGACTTACCCAAATACATATGGTAGCTAATTCATTTCCAGAAAACTTTCGTTTTCTTTTTACAAAACCCAATTCTTTTGCGAGTTCTTCCAAAAGAGAAGGGGTTAAATGACGATACAGTTCTTCAGAAAATAGTTGTAATTCATCTTGAATCGAAAGATTCATAAAAAATGTCACCCTTTCTAGCTAGCTTTTTAGAAAGAATAACGTTTTTTGTCACTTGGGGGTAGTGAAAATTCTTAAGTTGATGGGCATGGGGTTGAGACAGCATGAGCATGAAATTAGTCATTCTCGGCTTGCTACTCGAAGGGGATAAACATCCATATGAAGTGCAGCACATAATGAAAGAACGACAAATGGACTGTTATATTAAATATGCAAAAGGATCACTTTACTATGCCTTTGAGCAATTAGAAAAACAAGGGGCAATTCGTGTTACAACTATTGTTCGAGATACAAATAGACCAGATAAAACAATTTTTCATATAACAAACGAAGGTAAACGTTTATTTCACACATTATTATTAAAACAATTCGAGGCAAAAAATCAAATATATAAACCAATTTATTCGGCACTCTCTTTCGCTCATTTTGGTGATGATCAAGAGTTAATTCCTATTTTAGAAAAAAAGAAAAATGATACCGTTCAATATTTACATAACATGCAAACTATTTATGACTGTAGCAAAGGAAAAATCCCACGCGCACAACTATATATTTTGCAAAGCGTTATTGAACATATTACAGTTGAATTGCAATGGTTAAACACCCTTCTTGCAGATGCTGTTGCCGGGCGACTTTCAGAAATTGATATAGATGTGGATTAAACTTTCAAAATAGAAACTGTAAAATGACAATATAGTTATTTTATTTCAAATTCTAAAACAAATATAACTCCATTCTAATTTAGGATGGGGTTATGCTTGTTTAATTTTCTATATAAGATAAACCAATTATTTAATAACATAACTGGCATCTTATGTATGTATAGGTACCCATTTCTTTATCAATTTAATCGCACTTTATTTCAATTCTCCTCATGTTTCTCCACTCTAAAAAAATCAGAAAAATACAAATAATTAAAATAAAAAAACTTTAGAATTTTCTTATTTCAAAACAGTAGACAAAATTCCAAAAATTGTGTTAGAATTTGTTTCAATATCATATCGCTTGTTAAATTCCTTTCAAAAGGAAAATGGGTACACGAACAGTTTGTTTCGTGTTTAAAAGGGAAGCTTGGTGAAACTCCAACACGGTCCCGCCACTGTAAATGCTGAGATTTCTTTTTAATGCCACTGTGAAAACGGGAAGGTGAAAGAAATCATATGAAGCATAAGTCAGGAGACCTGCCTGTTTTAACAACACTGATAGATTCACGGATGATGATGAGGTGTTAAAACAAAAAGGAAGGCTTATTTTCTATGCCTTTATGCTTTTTGTTATAGGTATTTCCTAGTAAACGGAAATGCTTACTTTCAATTGGGGAGGAATTTGAAATGGCAATTCAAACAAGTAACTTAGGTTATCCACGTATCGGACTACAACGAGAGTGGAAAAAAACATTGGAAGCTTTTTGGTCTAATAAAATTGATGAAGAACAATTTTTAACAACAATGAAAGAAATTCGTCTTCAACACGTTAAAGCACAGCAAGAAAAAGGGATTGAACTTATTCCAATTGGCGACTTTACATATTACGATCACGTTTTGGACACTGCTTATATGCTAGGATTTATCCCATCACGTTTTTCTGAGTTTACATCTTACCTTGATGTATATTTCGCAATGGCGCGTGGCTCTAAAGATCACGTAGCTTCCGAAATGACAAAATGGTTTAACACAAACTATCATTATATCGTTCCAGAATATGAAGAGGGATTACAAATCTCTTTAAAAGATAATCGTCCACTTCGCTTATACGAAGAGGCAAAACAAGAATTAGGAATAGATGGAAAACCTGTTATTTTAGGACCATATACTTTCTTGAAATTAGCTAAAGGCTATACACAAGAACAATTTGCTACTATTTTAAAACAGTTAGTTGCACCCTACGTACAACTGCTTTCAGAACTACATGCAGCTGGTGCACAAATCATTCAAGTTGATGAACCGATTTTCGCTTCTTTAACGAAAGAAGAAGTTCAACAAGCAAAAGAAATTTATGAAGCTATTCGTAAAGAAGTTCCAAATGCGAATCTTCTTTTACAAACATATTTTGATAGTGTAGAAGAAAACTATGAAGAAATTATTACATTCCCAGTATCAAGTATTGGATTAGATTTCGTTCATGGTAAAGAAGGTAATCTACATGCTATTTCAAAATATGGATTCCCAGCTGATAAAACTTTAGCTGTTGGTTGTATAGATGGCCGTAACATTTGGAGAGCCGATCTTGATGAAGTTCTTACGTTATTTACAACGTTACAAAAACAAGTCCAAACGAAAGATTTCATCGTTCAGCCTTCTTGTAGCTTATTGCATACGCCAATCGATAAAACAGAAGAAACTCACTTATCGACTGAGCTATTTGATGCGTTGGCATTTGCAAATCAAAAATTAGAAGAGTTAGTTCTTATTCATTCCGCTCTAACTCAAGGTACAGAAAGCATTCATAATGAGCTGGAAACATATCGAAATGTACATCATACAATTCGTTCATCTGCTGCACGTAACCGAGAAGATGTCAAAGCAGCACGAACAGCATTAAAAGAAGAAGATTTTTCACGTCCTCTTCCATTTGAAAAACGATATGAATTACAACAAGTTGCCCTGAAGTTACCGTTGTTACCAACAACAACTATCGGTAGCTTCCCGCAAACAACTGAAGTTCGCCAAACGCGAAAAGAATGGCGTAACGGTGCTATTTCAAATGAACAATATGAACAATTTATTGAAAAAGAGACAGAAAAATGGATTCGTTACCAAGAAGAAATTGGTCTTGATGTTCTTGTACATGGTGAATTTGAAAGAACTGACATGGTCGAATATTTTGGTGAGCGCCTTGCTGGTTTCTCATTCACTAAAAACGGTTGGGTACAATCATACGGTTCTCGCTGCGTAAAACCACCTGTTATTTATGGTGATGTAGCCTTTATTGATGGAATGACTATTAAGGAAACTGTTTATGCACAAAGCTTAACAGAAAAAGTTGTAAAAGGAATGTTAACTGGACCTGTTACGATTTTAAATTGGTCCTTCGTTCGAAATGACATTCCAAGAAAAGAAGTTTCATATCAAATTGCATTAGCTCTTCGTCACGAAATTGAACGACTTGAATCTTCTGGAATTCGAGTAATTCAAGTCGATGAGCCAGCACTTCGTGAAGGTATGCCACTAAAAGAAAAAGATTGGGACGCTTATATTACATGGGCAGTACAATCCTTCCTTTTAGCAACTTCTTCTGTAGCAAATGAAACACAAATTCATACTCATATGTGTTACAGTAACTTCGAAGATATCGTTGATGCGATTCGCGCATTAGATGCAGATGTGATTTCTATCGAAACATCAAGAAGTCACGGTGAATTTATTGATACATTAAAACATACAACATATGAAAAAGGCATCGGTCTAGGTGTATATGATATTCATAGCCCACGTGTACCAAGTAAAGATGAAATGTATAAAATCGTAGAACAATCTTTAAAAGTATGCGATCCTAAATATTTCTGGATTAATCCTGATTGTGGTTTGAAAACGAGAAGAACAGAAGAAGTTATTCCAGCTTTAGAGCACATGGTGCAAGCGGCAAAAGACGCTCGTTCCTTGCTAAAAACAAACGCATAATAAAAATGGGGTATCCTTTTTGAGGATACCCCATTTTTTATTCTTTACTTTCAAAAAAGAATTCATATTGTATTTTATATAATTCATCATCCGTTGGTTCTTCAAGAGGTGTTGCTTGTAATACAACCGTATACTCACCATTTGGAATAGGAATTTGAAATTTATTTGAAAGAATACTTGCTACAACGATACATTCATTTTCAACTGTAAAAGGAACTGTAACCGTTCTAATCACTTCTTTTTTCTCAATATGTTTCCCTAGGGTCACTTTTACTTCACAAGTATAATCAGAAAGTGCTTCAAAAATAACAGTTCCATCCGCCTTCGCATAACCTCTTTCAAAATCTTCATCCGTCCAGTCAACGTAAGGCTGATCACCGTCATAGTTCATCAACATTAATTGCGAATACGAAATTGTTAACTCCATCGTTCCCTTCTCCTTCATTATGAAATATGCAACTACTACTTTACGTCAAATTTCACACGCGTACCATCTGGGTATTTATCTAACTTATTTCCTACCCAAGAGCCTGCTCCGCGGTTATCGGCTGGACTTATATATTCAATATGCGCTCCTTTTCCGCCTTCTTTACACATCGCCATTGGCCATTCATCACGATCATACCCTTTTTTTGATGGGTATGGAGCTAACGATAATTTTCTTCTATCCGCAGCACCACCACGGTCGATTGTACAAACTTCTGAATGTCCTTCTTTTATAGCATCCGTAATATGTTTCCCTGTCTCTGGATATCGATCTTTCGGAAATTCTAGAACTTGATCATACGCATTTGTTTTTTTAATACTTGTTTCCTCTGGAACAAGCACTTCATACACCGCTACTACAATAGAAAGAATTGCAATAATTGAAATGATAATACCTTTTAATTGTTTCATGTATACCTCCGTGATTCTACCTGTTTCTTTTCCTCAGTTATCACGCATTAACGAGCAGTAAGACCCCCACCTCAAAATTCAGCGAAAGCAAAGAAGTTAGGTGGGGGATTAACTGTCCGTAAAAGCCCGATTGGTGAGGGCTGATAATCAGTGGTGGATGAATAAAACCCCCACTGATTAAAGTTTCACTTTATTATAACAAACTTATCCTGTATATGTTTTCAGACATTATTTTAGCTCTTCTTCGCCATTCCGCCAAAAACTCTCATTTTTCTTCATCTTTTCACTAATGCTGTAGAAAACTAATAACCTTCCGACATTCTTTTTCAAAGGAAGTCCTCATAAAAGATTGAAATGATATATACGATACTTTTTGGGGAGGAAATATCATGGAAGCTACCTATAAAACGAAAGATGTGACGAATAAAACAGGCATCCCAAAACATATAGTCCGCAAATATAGTCAACTGTTAGAGGAACATGGTTATATAATTTCTAAAACAGCTGATGCTCGTATTTATAAACTTGATGATTTAAAACTATTGAAATCTATACATGAAAGAGCTGCTACATTGCAGGAAGATATTTCAGAAACGATACCAATTATTTTAAAAGAAAAAGAGGCCCCACCTGTACCAGTTATACAAGATACGCAAGAAATACAACCGAAAGAAAAAGAAGATGGGCGTAACTTCGAGGAGTTCATGTTAAAACTTGAAATGCTCGCTCAACTAAATGAAGCCATTATTCATCAAAATTCTACCCTTATTACCCAAAATCGTTTAAAAGATGAAAAGCTAGATGAGTTGATGCAACAAGTTTATGTAAAAGAAGGATCTCAAGAAAAAATGCTACAAGAGTTAGTGGATCATGCCGCTCAAACAGATGCTCTGCAAAAAGAAAAGATGGACTTATTAATGAATCATATGTATAAACGAGAATCTAAACAAGAAGAAAAAATGAATAAACTCGTAAATCAAATTTATAATAAAGATAGCAACCGTGATGCACAACTTATGCAAGTAATTCGCGAAATTCAAGAAACAAAAAGATTAGTCGCCGCCTCAAAAGAACAAAGCTTTTTCCAATCATTTAGAAGTTTATTTAGCCGAACAAAACAAGAAAAAACAACTGAATAGCATAATATATTTTTTCTAATATAAAATAAAAAGTTACCTTCTATCGGTAACTTTTATTCCTTATTTCTTACAGCTGGCAATATAATAATCGCTTCAGTCCCTTTCCCACTTTCGCTTTTATATTCCAGCGTACCATTATGCGCTTGTAAAATACTAAATGTTACCATTAGTCCTAATCCTGTCCCTTTTTCTTTTAAAGAATAATACGGTTGTCCGAGCCTTGCTAATTGTTCTTTCGTCATCCCAACACCACTGTCTTTAACTCTTATTACAATCGTTTCATCTTTTTGCATAGCCGTTACTTTTAAATATCCTTTATTTCCTTGAATTGCTTCAATACCATTTTTAACAACATTCATAATAGCTTGCTTCAATTTCGTTTTATCACCGATCGTATAAAGACTTTCAGAAATCTCAACTTGCAAATATACACCTTGCATCGCTGCAAATGATGACATAAGAGTTGTCATTTCTATTAATTGAGCGGATAAGCAAATATGTTCTTTTTTCTCAATTTGTGGTCTTGCTAAATTTAAATAATCTGAAATAATTTGTTCTGCCCGGTCCAATTCAGCTAATACGAGACGCATATAATCCTTATTCTTCACATCTTCCGTACTTTCTAGCAATTGAATAAAACCACGAACAACAGTGAGTGGGTTTCGAACCTCATGTGCAACACTTGCTGCTAACTCACTTACAATATTAAGTTTCTCTGACTTTTGCATCTCTGTACGTAGTATTGCATTTTCATTTAAATATTCTGTTAAGTACACCTGAAATACCATTGTCATAACCATAATAAGCGAAGCAAATATATATCCGCTATATAAGTGCGAAACATATGGTGTAAATCCCTTTTCTAACAGAACGTTAATCATACCAATCACTAAAGAAACAAGTACGTACAATGATGAAATCATAAATGCTAAAATTAGCTTCTTATCCCTTGAAAATAGAGACCATTTCTTTGATAAAAATAATGGAACTATCAATAGAAATATTACTTCTATGACTGGAAGAAGGTTTATGCCCTTTAGCGCCCATTCATAGACAACAAAAATAACGGCCGGGATTAAACCAACAATCCCACCATATAAAAAACCACTAACAATTGGGATTGGGTGAAAGTTATACCCGCAAACGTCCCCAAAACAAATAGAGTATGTCATAGAGAGAACGAGTGTAATGCTAGATAAAAACATAATAAAGTAGCGGTTCGGCTTCGGAGGCATTTCTTGATAACGATTTAAACGAATCGCTTCGTATAAAAATAGTGGCAAAATAATGATGGCAATTTGGATCATTAAATCACGGATAAGCTCCATAGCCTCTCATCCCCTATATGTATTTTGATATGATTATATCATTTTACAGGTTTGTTTGTTTTAAAATTTTGATTTTTCTTAACATATTTGTTAATTCTTTGTTAACAACACATAATAATTGTTACAGATTTTCGAAATGAATGTAAACCCTGTACCAAATTTCTGCCCGGCAGTATACAATGAATACGGATTACAAAGAAAATAAAAAATACTTCATAAGACGGACAACTATAGCAAAATACAGCATATAATCCATACTATCTATGTTTACAAATAAGTGATCATTATTTTAGTAGGAGGAAGATAAATATGGCGGGTACTACGCTTGTTTTAAAAGAAGAAAATTTGGTCGTTCTAGAAAACGTTGAAAAATCAGTGTACGAAGAGTTACAGCATAAAACAGGAGAAGAAAATTGCACATGCGCTGTGAATGAATCAGTTGTTCACCTTGGCAAAGTATCCTCTGTACTTTGGAATGAAGATGAAATAGATTGGGAATACGGATATTAAAAAGTCGCTTACAGCGGCTTTTTTTCTATTATCCTTCTCTTTCTACATACCATATACGCAAGCGAAATGATAGAAAATATGTTAAAATGAATTTAATTTTCAAACGGAAGAAAGGGAGATACAATGGAACAATTCATTAACCCTAGAGTGAAGGACATCCAAATTTCTGGAATCCGTCAATTCTCTAATATGATTCAAAACTATGATAATCTTATCTCTTTAACAATTGGACAACCTGATTTTCCTACACCTTCTCTCGTAAAAGAAGCGGCAAAACGGGCTATTACAGAAAATTATACAAGCTATACACATAACGCTGGTTTACTAGAATTACGCAAGGCAGCTTGTAACTTTGTAAAAGATAACTACGATTTACATTATTCACCTGAAAACGAAACCATCGTTACAATCGGTGCTAGTGAAGCAATTGATGTTGCATTTCGAACGATTTTAGAGCCAGGAACAGAAGTCATTTTACCTGCCCCTATTTATCCAGGGTACGAGCCGATTATTCGATTATGCGGTGCAACCCCTGTATTTATAGATGTTCGTGAAACTGGCTTCCGTTTAACAGCCGATGCACTAAAAAATGCCATTACAGAAAAAACAAGATGCGTCGTACTGCCGTATCCTTCTAACCCAACTGGTGTAACTTTATCAAAAGAAGAACTACAGGATATTGTAAATGTTTTAAAAGATAAAAAGATTTTCGTCCTTTCTGATGAAATTTATAGCGAACTTGTATATGAACAAACACATACATCGATTGCTCATTTCCCAGAAATGCGCGAAAAGACTATCGTCATTAACGGTTTATCAAAATCGCATTCGATGACTGGCTGGCGTATCGGTCTATTATTCGCACCAAACTATTTAGCTGGGCATATATTAAAAGTTCATCAATACAACGTAACGTGCGCTACTTCAATCGCTCAATATGCTGCAATTGAAGCATTAACAGCTGCTAAAGATGCACCAAAAATGATGCGTCATCAATACAAAAAACGCCGTGATTACGTATATAATAGACTCATTCAAATGGGCTTAACAGTTGAAAAGCCAACAGGTGCATTTTACTTATTCCCATATGTTGGCCATTTAACATCTTCATCATTTGATTTTGCACTTGATCTTGTGAAAGAAGCTGGACTTGCCGTCGTTCCCGGAACAGCATTCTCTGAATATGGGGAAGGCTACCTTCGCTTGTCCTATGCGTATAGTATTGAAACTTTAAAAGAAGGCTGTGACCGTTTAGAAGCCTTTCTACAAAAAAAAGCTAAGAGTTAAACTCTTAGCTTTTTTTATGCATAATGATCACAAGTTTGACGCTTCAATAATTTATGCGGAATAATGATACACTTTGCAGTAGACTCTGCATTCTCTACTTTATCAACTAAAGCTTTTGCTGCCTCATATCCTAGCTGGTATATATTCACATCAACTGTCGAAAGTGGCGGACTCGAAATTTCTGATAATAAAGCATTATTAAAACTTACAATTGAAACATCCTTCGGTACAACGAACCCTTTTTTAGAAAGTGCACTTAGCACACCAAGTCCAATCAAGTCATCCGTTGCCATAATTGCTGTCGGTGGTTGCTTTAGCGCCATTAATTCCTCCACAGCTTGTTGACCACTTTCTCTTGAGAAATCAAAATGTAAAATATACTCTTTTGGTAATACAATGTCTGCTAATTTTAAAGCATCACTCATACCAGCCAAACGATCTCTCGTTACAAGTAAATCTGATCCACCGCCGATGAACGCGATTTGTTTATGACCTAATGAAATCAAATATTCTGCTACTTCTCTTGCAGCTGTATAATTGTCATTATCTACATATGTAATTTCTTCTTTACGATCATATGGTTTCCCGATTAATACGAACGGGAAATTTTGTTTATGTAAATATTGAATAATCCGATCATTCTCTCTTGAATATAAAAGAATAATGCCACCAATTTGGCGCCCCTGCACCATCTTTACAACACCATTAAAAATTTCATCTTCCGTTTCACCTGTCGACATATAAAGTGCATACCCTTCCACATGTGCAAACGAACTAATCCCTCTTATAACTTCTGGGAAAAACGGATTTTGAAAAGCTTTACTTGCAGAACTTGGCATAACAAGGCCAAGTGTTTTTGTTGTTTGGTTAGCTAGGTTTCTTGCGTTTAAATTAGGATGATACCCTAGTTCACTCATTACTTTCCGAACACGACGCTTTGTTTTTTCACTTATACTTGGATTATCAGCAATTACACGAGAAACGGTAGATGGTGCTACATTCGCCTTCTTCGCCACATCTTTAATTGTAACTGTCATAAAAATCCCCCTCCTTTCACTTCTCTGCCATTTTATATATTTTCATCTTGCACCCGTTGCAAGTAATAGGAGAAGTCATAAACTTTCATTGATTCTATCTTGTAAAACCTATCATATTCTCCCTCTCCATGTATTGTAAGGGATAGAGCTCTTTTTTCCTATACTATAATATACTATTTATTTCACTTCTTTTCATATGGGATGTCAAATCTCTTTTCATCTCCCTATAAACTTATTTATAGGGAGATGAAAAGAAAAATGGGACGTAATGTCCCATTTTTCATCCTTTTGTACCTCCAGCTGTTAAACCGGAAACAAAATATTTTTGTAGTGATAGGAATAAAATTGAAATTGGGATTGCAATCAATACTGAACCCGCTGCAAACGTTGTAAATTCATTACCAAATTTCTTCGCTACCATTTCATATAACCCAACTGCTAACGTATAATTTTCTGGTGTGCGCAAAATAATACTCGCTAAAATGAAATCTGTAAATGGACCGATGAAAGTAAATAACGCTACAACCGCTACGATTGGCTTTGCAAGTGGCATAATGATTTGCCAGAAAATACGAAAATGTCCTGCTCCATCCATTCGAGCTGATTCATCCAACTCTTTCGGAATCGTATCAAAATACCCTTTCATAAGCCATGTATTCATCGGAATGGCTCCGCCTACATAAATTAAAATTAATGCAAGATGTGTATCAAGTAACCCTGTTAACTGAGCTAATATATATAGTGCGATTAACGCTGCAAAGTTTGGGATCATTTGCAAAATTAAAAATGTTAATAAACCATTCTTTCTTCCAACAAAACGATATCTTGAAAATGCATAAGCAGTAAAACTAATGGCTAGTACAGAGAAAATCATCGTCATTACGCTAACTTTCAAAGTATTTTTATACCAAAGTAAGTAATTACTTGAATCGAGATCAAGTAGCTTGCGATAATGATCTAATGTGGCATTTTTCGGAATAATACTTGACCCAGATAAACTATCCCCTGGATTAAACGATGAGCCAATTATCCATAGTAATGGATAGAAAATAATCGCACACATTATGAAGATAACTATATAACTTAATGAAAGACGTAGCATCTTTTGTCGTTTAATATTCATTTACATCATATCCTCTTCTTGGAATGATTTTGTTCTCTTAAATTGCCATAACGCAACTGTAATAACGATTAACGATAAAATCATTGTAAGAGCTGCTGCTTTTCCGTACTGCGCGGAAGTCATCGTTAACTTATAAATCCATGAAATTAAAATATCTGTTCCACCTGCATTTTGTCCAGACACAGCAGGCCCTCCGTTATTAAATAGATAAATAATACTAAAATTATTAAAATTAAACGTATATTGCGTAATTAATATTGGCGCTGTTGCGTATAACACAAGTGGCAATGTAATTTTGCGGAACTGTTGCCAAGCAGTTGCTCCATCTACTGTAGCCGCTTCATATAATTCTCCTGGAATCGATTGCAGTATACCTGTTGTCATTGCAAAGACGAACGGGAAACCAAGCCACGTTTGAATCATAATTAAAGCAATCTTTGACCAAAACGGGTCTGTCATCCAAGCAATCTTTTCAATCCCGAATAAAGCTAATACTTGGTTATTAATTGCTCCAAATGTTTCATTAAACATACCAGCAAATACAAGAATAGATACGAATGCTGGAACAGCCCACGGTAAAATAAAGATTGTTCGAATAATTGCCTTGCCTTTAATACCAGGCTGATTTACGATAATCGCTAAAAAAATACCAAGTGCAACTTGTAATGTTGTTGCAACGAATGTCCAAATGACAGTCCAAGAAAATACACTTAAAAATGTATCTCTCCACATCGGTAATGTAAAGATATCAATAAAGTTTTTAAAGCCCACCCAATCTACTAATTTAGCTGGAGGAGAATGATATAAATCATAGTTCGTAAATCCAATTAAAATTACGAAGATGATTGGGAATACGACAACAAAGATAAGTAGTAGAAAACCTGGTGAAACCATTAAATAAGGAAAGCCTTGATCTAACAAATTACGGTATTGCTCTTTTACAGAATTTAACGGTGTTCCAATATCACGTTTCTTCCCATTTTGATATGCATCATATAAGTTAAATGCATATATTCCGAGTCCAAACACGATGACAATGAGTGCCAAGATTCCTTCTACTAATAGAAAGACAGAATGATCACGTGGAACTTCTGTACCAAGCGTTACAATGCCCCATAATCCCATATTTAATAAATCAGCAAAGGCTACAATAAATGAACCTGTTAATACTAGAAAAATAAGACCTTTTACAAATTGTTTATTATACATTTGACCCACGCCTGGAATGATTGATAACATGGTTGCCATTTTCCTATGCTTTGAATGGTTTAACCCCTTTGCAGGTTCCATAGATGTTTGCATGTTCCTTCCCCCTTTTTTCTTCCCACATGGAAGGGAGAGAATTCGTGCCCCTCATATTAGAGGCACGAATTTCACCTTATTTTTTCTTACTATGATTTGCCTCAATATTACCTTTAATTTGTTTCACTGCACTATCAAGTGCGGATTTTGGTGCTTCTTTATCTGATACAACTAATTGAAGCGCATCTCCAGCTGGTTTCCAAACTTCTTGCATTTCCGGAATGTTTGGCATTGGAATTCCATTTTCAGATTGCGTTGCAACTGCTTTTGCAGCTTCGTTATCTTTAATAATTGGATCTTCCATTACTGATTTTACTGGAGGAATTTCTTTTGTTTTCTCAAATCGAATTTTTGCGTTTTCTTCATTCGTTACCCACTCAGTGAACTTTGTAGCTAAATCATTTTGTTTAGAGAAACTTGTTACATGCCATCCTTTAACTCCAACAAACGTTTTCATTGGTTGACCATTTGGTAATTTCGGCATTGGAGCAACGCCATAATCTATTCCAGCCTTTTCCATCGCTTGGAATGCCCATGGACCATTCATAATTGATGCTGCTTTTCCTTCATTAAATAATCCATCTGCAGCTGAACCACCAGATTCACCGATAATACCTTTCGGGAATAACTTTTCTTTGTACCATTTTTGAATGTATTCAGCACCTTGTACTGCACCGCTATTATTTAATCCAATATCATTTGCATTTGGCTTTCCATCTTTTTCACCAAATACATAACCACCCATACCTGCCATAAATGCATTAGCGAAGTAGAAATTATCTCCTAGTGCTAAAAATCCGTATTTTCCATCTTTCGTAAAGTCTTTTGAGAAGTTAAACAGTTCATCCATCGTTTCAGGTGCTTTTTGCATCAATTTTTTATTATAAATAAAGATTGGTGTTTCAATCGCTTTTGGTAAACCGTATATTTTTCCGTTATATGTTTGTGCTTCTATTGATAAATCTGTAAATTTACTTTTTACTGTATCATCTACTTTCACTTCTGAAAGTAGTCCTTCTGTTACCGCATTACCAATATGATCATGTGGTAATGTTACAACATCTGGTCCTGTGCCAGCTGGACCATCGAGACGAAGTTTTTCTATTTGTTTCGTCATCTGAACCTCTTCAACTTTTACTTTCACATTATATTTCTTTTCAAAACTTTTCACCGCTTGCTCTAGACCAACACCTTTTTTCTCATCTTCCCAAACGAGAAGATCGTAATCTTTCTTCGCTTTACTTTCTTCTTTTTTCCCTGAATCTTTCGGTCCACATGCAGATAACATACCAATTGATAATGCTGAAACCGTTAATAATGATAATGCTTTCTTCATCCCAAAAACCTCCCTGAATTGTATATGTACCCTACTAATTGAAAACGTTTGCATTGAATAGTTTAATAGAAGCGCAAACAATATCTCAATCTATGAAAACGTTTGCGCTATTTGTCTATCATTATACATTCTTTTATTCATTTTGCAAATATTAATTTTAAAAATATTATTACTATACTCTTTGTACATTGACTTTATACGAAATGAATACTACTCTTATAAGCAATATTAAAGCTATGCAAAAGGCAATCGTTTGCAACATATGCTTTATTATTATACTTAAGGGAACAATATGCATAGAGATAGTAAAGGGGGATTTTTTATATGCTTAAAGACGCCATCTATCATAGGCCAAAAGATAATTACGCATACGCTTACGATGAAAAAACGATTCATATCCGAATACGTACGAAAAGAGACGATGTTCAAAGCACCAATCTTATTTATGGTGATCCTTATGAATGGACAGACGGGAAGTGGATTTCTTCAAGTGCACCGATGAAAAAAACTGGTTCTACTGCATTGTTTGATTATTGGTCCATTTCCATCGAGCCAAAATTTAAGCGCTTACGTTATGGATTTGAATTAAAAGCAGAGACAGAAACGCTTATTTATGCAGAACGCGGATTTTTTTCCAGCATTCCAAATGATGACGTTGGTAAATTTTTCTGTTTTCCATTTATTCATGCAAATGATGTATTCAAAGCACCTTCCTGGATTAAAGATACTGTTTGGTATCAAATTTTCCCAGAACGGTTCGCTAATGGAGATCATACGTTGAATCCAGAAAACACCCTTCCTTGGGGAAGCGCTGAACCAACTCCAACTAATTTTTTCGGCGGAGATTTTGCTGGTATTATGCAAAACCTCGATTACCTTGTTAAACTTGGAATTTCGGGAATATATTTCACACCTATTTTCAAAGCACATTCAAACCATAAATATGACACAATTGACTACATGGAAATCGATCCGCAATTTGGCACAAAAGAAACATTCAAAGAACTCGTTCAAGCATGTCATACACATGGTATAAAAGTAATGCTCGATGCCGTATTCAATCACAGTGGATACTTTTTCGATAAATTTCAAGATGTACTAGAAAATGGTGAACAGTCAGCATATAAAGAATGGTTTCATATTCATGAGTTCCCAATTAAAACTGAGCCACTTCCGAATTATGATACTTTCGCGTTTACACCGTATATGCCGAAATTAAACACTGCACACCCGGATGTAAAAGAATACTTACTTGAAGTAGGGCGTTATTGGGTAAAAGAATTCAATATAGACGGGTGGCGCCTTGATGTAGCAAATGAAGTCGACCATAACTTTTGGAGAGAATTCCGAAGTGAGATAAAAGCATTAAATTCTGAAGTATATATTTTAGGAGAAATTTGGCACGATGCACTTCCTTGGCTACAAGGAGATCAATTTGATGCTGTAATGAGCTATCCTGTTACAAACGCTCTACTGTCTTACTTTGCTAACAATTCCATTAAGGCAAATGAATTTATGAAACAAATTATAGAATCTCTACATTCCTACTCTATGAATGTAAATGAAGCAGCATTTCATTTATTAGACAGCCATGATACACCAAGAATATTGACAACATGTAACGGAGATAAAAATAAATTAAAGTTACTTTATGTATTCCACCTTTCTTTCATCGGCTCTCCTTGTATTTATTATGGAGACGAAATTGGTATGGATGGCGGTATGGACCCTGATTGTCGCAAATGTATGGTTTGGGATACGAAAGAACAAGATCATCTATTATTTACACATGTACAAACATTAATTTCGTTACGAAAGCAATATAAAGCATTTGGAGGACATGGTACTTTCCAATTCATTGAAGCAAATGATGAACATAATTATATTTCTTATACAAAAACATATAAAGATGAAACTATCTTTTTCGTTTTAAATCCGACTAATAGTGATATTACAGCTTCACTGCCTCTCCATGTTACTGGAAAGAAAATCATTAATATTTATACAAACGAAGAATTTTCAGCGGAAGCAAGTGTATTACAAGTTACACTTCCTCCATATGGATTCTCCATATTAAAATGGTAATCAAAAAAATCCTTATACCAAAGTGGTATAAGGATTTTTCTTATTTCAATTTGAACACCATTGCTTCATACGGACGTAATGGTATGTTTTCTATCGGTCCATTCTCTACGTCGTAATTGTGTATAAATAACTCTGCTTCACTATAAGTAATGTCCTCAGGCAATTCAAATACACATTCTTCTGCAGTAAAGTTTGCAATAACAAGAAGTTTTTCTTCCCCATACGTTCTTACATATGCAAAAATAGATGGATTATTCTCCAATATTAAATCATATGATCCATACACAACTATTTCATTATTTTTGCGTAACTCAATTAATTTTTTATAATAATAAAAAATTGAATCTTTATTTTGGATCGCTTGTTTCACATTAATTTCTTTGTAGTTAGGGTTTACTGTAATCCAAGGTTCACCTGTTGTAAATCCAGCGTGATCTTTGTCATCCCACTGCATCGGAGTTCTAGCATTATCACGACCCTTTATATAAATAGATTCCATTATTTTTTCTATATCTTCACCACGGTCTATCACTTTTTCTTTATACATATTTAACGTTTCAATATCTCGATATTCATCAATCGACTCAAATCGGACGTTTGTCATTCCAATTTCTTCTCCTTGATAAATATACGGTGTTCCTTTCATCATATGAAGCACCGTCGCTAACATTTTCGCAGATTCAATGCGATACATTCCATCATTACCAAAACGAGATACAACGCGAGGCTGATCATGGTTATTCCAATACAGGCTATTCCAGCCTGTATGTTCTAATGCTTTTTGCCACTTCGTTAAATTCTCTTTTAAAGTAAGGAGTGAACATGGTTTTACATCCCATTTTCCGCCTTCTCCTGAGTCTAAATCCATATGTTCAAATTGGAATACCATCTGCAGTTCTTTTCGTTCTTCCCCGGTATACAATTTCGCTTCTTCTGTCGTTACACCAGGCATTTCACCAACCGTCATAATATCATAATGAGACAATACTTCTTCATTCATTTCATGTAAATATTTATGAATGTTTGGACCGTTCATAAAATGCTTATGACCTGAAACATACCCCTCTTCTTCTGTTTCAACAGCTGGTAATCCCTCTTCTTTAGAAATAAAATTAATAACATCCATACGGAAGCCATCAATTCCTTTTTCTAACCAAAACTTCATCATTTCATAAACATCTTGCCTTACCTTTTCATTATCCCAATTTAAATCTGGCTGTTTTTTAGAAAACAGATGTAAATAATATTCATCTGTCATTTCATCATACTGCCATGCTGATCCACTAAACGCTGCTCCCCAGTTATTCGGCTCTTTTCCTTCTTTTCCAGGGCGCCATATATAGTAATCTCTATATTTATTATCTTTTGATTTACGTGATTCAATAAACCAATTATGTTCATCAGAAGTATGATTCACAACTAAGTCCATCATAAGTTTCATATTACGTTCATGCATTTCATGTAATAGCTCATCCCAATCTTCCATTGTTCCGAACTCATTCATAATTTTACAATAATCACTTATATCATAACCATTATCATCATTTGGAGATTCATAGACTGGTGATAACCAAATTACATCAATCCCTAATTCTTTTAAGTAATCTAACTTTGAAATAATACCGCGAAGATCCCCGATACCATCACCGTTGCTATCCATAAAGCTACGAGGATAAATTTGATATACTACACTTTCTTTCCACCACTGTTTTTCCATTATGCTACCCCATTTCATTCATAATTCGATTTTCTCTTTTTAAGGCGCAAACGTTTTCATTAATGAATGATAACAGATTCTATCTTAATTTAAAATAGCGCTTACAACTTTTATTCTTATTTTTCTAAGAAAACATACGAAATTTACTAATATTCTTCCAATTTATGAAAACGTTTTATTTTTTTGTTTATTTTTTGAATCTATTCGTTTATAATGAACTCAAAGAAAACGTTTGCATAATTATTTCTAGGGGGAAATACCATGGCAGAACTGAAATTAGAAAACATTTATAAAATATATGATAATAACGTAACAGCTGTAACAGACTTCAATTTACACATTCAAGATAAAGAATTTATCGTATTTGTCGGTCCTTCTGGATGCGGAAAATCTACAACATTGCGAATGGTGGCTGGACTTGAAGACATTTCAAAAGGAGAGTTTTCAATTGATGGTAAGCTAATGAATGATGTCCCTCCAAAAGATCGCGATATCGCAATGGTCTTCCAAAACTATGCTCTATATCCACATATGAGTGTATATGATAATATGGCATTTGGATTAAAACTTAGAAAAATACCAAAAGATGAAATTGATCGTCGTGTGAAAGATGCAGCAAAAATTTTAGGACTGGAACAATATTTAGATAGAAAACCGAAAGCATTATCTGGTGGACAACGTCAACGTGTTGCGTTAGGGAGAGCAATCGTTCGAGACGCGAAAGTGTTCTTAATGGATGAGCCATTATCTAACTTAGACGCTAAATTACGTGTTGCAATGCGCTCAGAAATTTCTAAGTTACACCACCGCCTTGGAACAACAACAATTTATGTAACGCATGATCAAACTGAAGCGATGACAATGGCTTCTCGTCTTGTTGTTATGAAAGACGGAAAAATTCAACAAATCGGTACTCCAAAAGAAGTATATGAAACACCTGAAAACATTTTTGTTGGTGGATTTATCGGCTCTCCAGCGATGAATTTCTTCCGTGGTAAATTAACTGAAACCGATTTCGTTATAGACAATGCTGCAAAAATTAAAGTAACTGAAGGAAAAATGAAGATATTACGTGAACAAGGCTATGTAAATAAAGACATTGTTTTAGGTATTCGTCCTGAGGACATTCATGATGAACTATTATTTTTAGAAGCTTCACAATCTACTGCCTTCACAACAAAAATTGAAGTTGCTGAGTTATTAGGTGCTGAATCTATTTTATATATGAAACTTGGAAATCAAGATTTTGCAGCACGTGTTGATGCAAGACATACATTTTCACCTGGTGACCAAATTAAACTAGCATTTGATATGAATAAAGCGCATTTCTTTGATAGTCAAACCGAACAACGCATTCGTTAAAAAATAATTTTCATACAAAAAAACCGTCCACATATATTGAGGGCGGTTTTCACTATTATACGAGGGCTTCTACTGTATGAAATGATTGTCCTTTCGTGCTAATAATACCGAAAATCGTTAAGTCACTTAGCACCACTTCTTCTTGCTGTTTCATAAAAGATGACGTTAATTGTTTTATCTCTATCCATACGTCATTAATACAAAGTACATTGGAATCGTTCTCTTGTTGGCGTGAAAATATAGAATCTATTTTATATAAACCAGCATTTTGAAAAAGCATATCAATGCGACTGAATGCATTCAAAGTAATGCTGATTACGCGTTGCCAATCTCCTTGTTTTTCCATATCATAGGATACAAAAAGTGCTTCTCCGCCTAGATTCGTAATTTCCTCCACTGTTGCTTGTCCACTTTCTTGATCGATGTCCGTCACAATTACTTTTGCGCCTTGTTTAGCCAACAAAAGAGCTGTATTACGTCCAATACCGATGCCACCGCCAGTTACGATAGCAACTTTTCCTGCAAGCTTCATTTTCATTACCCCTTCTATAAGTCTTACCGTCATTCAGTATACTCCTTTATGAGATTAGTCTGCAAGCAAGAAAAGTTGCTTATCCATTTGTAAGCGGTTACTTTTTTACTCCTTCTTTTTTCTTACTATTACGCTGATCGAAAACTAAACCGATGAAAATTAAAATCCCCCAAAAGATTACGCTACCTCCAGTCATTTCAATTTCCCCCTTATTATATAAACATATTATTTTAATCATTATATCATTTTCTTAATTTTCAATCTATTAAATTCAAAAATGATATAGATTAACTTTTTCCCTATTATATATCCATTAAAATATATTTGTATAACAAAAAGAGACCTTTTTATATAAAAAGGTCTCTTTTTGTTATACAAGACTTATCACTTTCGTTTTTGTAATTAAATCCTGAAAACCACAATTATCTTTGCGGAATAACATCATATATACGTTACATAATATCGGAATTCCAAGTAGTAATATGTTCGGTAATAACAATACAAAAAATCGAATTGTTAATGTTTGTAATGTTAACTTTTCACTCTTCAATGAAATTAATTTTATTCTCGTTACCTTTTTACCAAGTGTTACACCGTTCCAAATAAAGGGTAGCAAAATAAAATATATCGCCATTAATATAAAAACTACTGCAAGATCATATCTATAATCGCCAAAACTAATATTAAAGCGATTAAAAATAGCACTATAATTTCCAGTCATAACAGCTACTACTGCACCATACATAACCGAGATTAAAAACATGTCAATTAGGGAAGCACCTATGCGATTCATTACAAGCGCTGGACGATGCATCTTTAACTTCATTTTTATGTCGACTCCTTCATATCCTTCTTTACCCGTCTCATCGTACCACTTCTAAAAAACATTGTAAACTAGCGTTTCTCTTACTTTTCTTGTACAATGTGTTACAACAGCATTGTAAAGGAGGTTCCCATATTGAAAAAATGGATAATCCTATTCGTCGCATTCCTATTAGCCGGTTGTGCTGGAAATACAAATCATATAACATATACGATTAACGATGAATACGAACTCATACGTACTTCTGGAAATGCATTTGAACTTTTCCCCACGCAAGATGCTGTATACGCCACACAATACATTCCTGCAAAAATTACAGACATAGCCTGGGATGATAAATACATTATTGCAAAACAAACTGAGGAAAAGTCAGATCCGAATAATCCTGACGCAGCAATTGCAAATAAAAAAAGCGAGCATTATTGGATTATTGACGTAAAGCATAATAAACGTTTTGGCCCCTATAATGAAAAACAATTTCATGAACAAAAAGATGCGTTTAAAATTAAGGTGCCTTTTCAAAGTGTAGATTCATACATAAAAGAACAGAAAAAACAGTCAGCATAATAGTTTGAGCGCTGACTGTTTTTTCTTGCATATATTTAAAAACAACTTACTCAGAAAGTGAGATGTTAAAAGTTTGTGGCTCTTTTACAACATCTTGCGTTTCTGTATCTGCTGCAATTACATTATCTGTTGTAAATTTAATATCCTTTACCTTTTCTTTTCCATCATCAAGTATTAGGCCGATAATACCATCTCTTGTTTCACCAGGCTTATAGTCTTCCCTTGATACATTTTTTGTACCAACGAGCGTATCTTCATCATATAAAAAGTTTTGCGTTGCTACTTTAAAATGTTGTTTATCATTAATCGCAACATCATTCATAGAGAAAAATTGTATATTTTTATTCCCGCTATTTTCCACCTTATATGTAATTTCAACGTAACGAATCGTATCACTAATCTCTGTACCACTTAGCGATGCATATAACTCCGCATCTTCTTGACTGACTTTATCTCCTAATCTACGCTTTACTTCTTCAGGAGTTAATGCCGTATATACTTTTAATGTATTTTTTGCATCTTTACTCATCTGCGATAAAGAGATTACTTTCACATCTTGTACGTGAATTTTCATTGGTGCTACTTCAAATGTTTGATTCACAGAATGAATTTGTTCTAATTTAAAAGTACCCCATCCTGTTTCTTTCACTTTTTGTCCTACTTTTTTCAGCTCACGCCCACCATATTCTTTTGTTTCAGGAATAGATTCTTTCTTCTTCGGTTCAGCTTTCTTTTCTTCTTGATGGAAGCAACCACTTAACATAAGAAGAAAACTACATAAAACAAAAATACTTTTCCATGCTTTCATCATATAATTTCTCCTAACACTATCATTCATTAATATTAATTAGTCCTTTGCTTTGTAAACTATAGAAACAATGAGAAGTCCACAAAACGAACTTGTCAGTCCAGATACTATTATACCCCCTATTTGGAAAATATGAAAATAGGGATCTACGAACGCATGCACGATAAATATAATAGCTGCCACAACAAGTACCGAAATCCAATATTTTATTTTTTCCGAAGCTAAAATAAGGTCTTTACCCATTTCATTTCTACACGTCCATAAAACATATACTAATAACAGAAAACCAATACATGTACTCCCATGTTGCATATATTTATAAATAGAACTACCGTACCATCCTCTTTGCAATAATGGTATTTTCATAACAAAATAGCCTGTCTTATGAGTGAATGCATCCCAAACAACATGCGTTAACATACCGAATAATGCTGAATAACAAAATACAAAGAAATCTTTCCTTGTGTAAAGCCCCCACCTCTCATCTACTGCATATGTATAGTAGCCAGCAAATGGTTTAGGTAAATGCGTTATAAACGGCTTTTTTAAAATGTAATGATATATGTATGCTAATAAAAAGACAAGTGGTAAATTTAAATATAAGAACCCAAGCCATGTATGGCCAATAATACCATACGGTCTAAAGTGTAAAAAATATTCAAAATCAGGCGCCATACTCCCTAATATAAGAGCCGTTACTGAAATATGTTTAGAATGCTTTTTCACAAAAGGAAGAACTGCTGCTGGATGTGCAAATGTAAACGGCATGTTTTAGCTCCTTTTCAGAATTACAATAGATTACATACTATCATAACGACATGAATAATCTCCATGCAATATTTATTTTCACATTGGAATATGATAGTTTAAATGATATAATCCACATGAAATATTCAGAAAATAAGGAGGGGTTCATGTGTCATTAACACTTGTCTTTTTTCTTGTTCTCTTTATCTTGTTTTTAAGTACATACATTGGATTTTTTCTATGGAATCATTTAAAAATTATAAAATACACGCCCGCTTTCGTTGGCTTTATGAGCGTTCTTTTCATTTTTATATGGAAGAGGATGACTTTCGATTGGGAAGGTCTCGGTTTTGGCGCACTTCAGTATACAATTTTCGCCACAAGCTGTCTTACACTTGTATTTGCTGCTTTTTTAGAATCAAAATCCGTTATGAATTGAGGTTTCTATATTGATTGACGTACCTTTTTTAAAAAATGTCACATTAAAAAAAGAAAATATCCCTAGTTTTTCCGTATATCCTTACTGTTTACCCGCTATCCGAACATTACAATCACTAGCTTTCCACCCAAATGTAACATTCATTATTGGAGAAAACGGAACGGGTAAATCAACATTACTCGAAGCGATTGCAATTGCTTTAGGATTTAATGCAGAAGGTGGAACAAAAAACTTCCGCTTTAGCACAAACGATTCACATTCATCTTTACATGAATATCTTCGAATTTCCAAAAGTTTCAATACACCAAACGACGGTTTCTTTCTTCGCGCTGAATCGTTTTATAACGTTGCTTCTTATATTGATGAAATGGATGCCGATTCATACGCACGTGGAAATCCAATTATTGACTCATATGGTGGCACCTCACTACACGAACAATCACATGGTGAGTCATTCTTCTCCTTATTTATGAATCGTTTTTCAGGACAAGGTTTATATATTTTAGATGAGCCCGAGGCCGCCCTATCACCAATGAGACAACTTTCTATGCTCATTCGAATGCACGAACTAGCGGAACAAGGTTCACAATTTGTTATTGCGACGCATTCTCCTATTTTAATGGCTTATCCTGAATCCACTATATACTCTTTAACACAAGAAGGAATTCACGAATCCGCCTTAGAAGACACGGAGCATTACCAAACGACGAAACTTTTCTTTGAAAATCGCGATCGATTATTCCATCATCTATTTGAGTCGTAAAAAAAGAAGCAGCGATTGCTGCTTCTTTTTATAGTGCTTCTATAAATAATGCTACTCCAATACCGCCGCCGACGCATAGAGAGGCAATTCCTTTCTCTAATCCGCGTCTCTTTAATTCATGAATTAAACTTACTGTAATACGAGCTCCTGTACAACCGATTGGATGTCCAAGTCCTACACCACTACCGTTTACATTCACTTTTTCACGATCCAAACCTAATTCTTTCTCTACAGCTAAGTATTGCGCAGCGAAAGCTTCATTAATTTCCAGTAAATCTGCATCTTCTAATGACCAATCTACTTTTTCTAATCCTTTACGAATTGCTGGTGCTGGTCCAATACCCATAATTTTCGGATCTACTCCAGCTACTGAATACCCAACAATTCTAGCTAACGGTTGTAAGCCTTTTTCTTTCGCTTTTTCTTCGCTCATTAATACTAAAACCGCGCTTCCGTCATTCAGGCCAGATGCATTCCCTGCAGTTACTGAACCGTCTTTACGGAAAGCTGGTTTTAATCCAGCTAATTTTTCTGCTGTAATATCAGCACGTGGATGTTCATCTTTTGAAAATACTACTTCTTTTCTACGTTCTTTTATCGTAATAGGAACAATTTGATCGTCAAAGTATCCAGACTCAATTGCCTTTAGCGCCAATGTATGACTGCGAAGCGCAACTTCATCTTGTTCCTCTCTTGTAATTTCATATTGTTCAACTAAATTTTCCGCTGTTTCCCCCATCATAATATGGTGAATCGGATCTTCTAACACTTCCCACACCGTATCACGAATTTCTCCGTGTTGTAGACGTTGTCCCCAGCGGTGTTGTTTCAATGCATAAGGGCTTGAACTCATTGCTTCTACTCCACCTGCAACGACAACTTCACTTACACCTAATTGAATTTGCATTGCAGCCGACATAATTGCTTGCATACCTGAAGAACATTGGCGTTGGATTGTATAGCCCGTAACTGTGTCAGGAAATCCTGCCGCTAATACAGCCGTTCTCGCCGTATTTGCTTCATCAGTTCTTTGAATACAATGACCTAAAATCACTTCATCAACTTCGTGTGGTTCTACCCCGCCTCGTTTTACAGCTTCCTGAAGTACAGGAACAGCTAATTCTACTGGCGTTACATTTTTTAGCGCTCCCCCAAAAGTTCCAATTGGCGAACGAACTGCAGCTGTAATAACAACATTATGCATTTTGCACTTGCCCCTCTCTTATGTACCCTAGTCAGTTTTTAGGTGAAATTCCATAAGATGTATGTCTACACCTATCATACTATAAACATACTAAAAAATCAAAATATTTAATATAATAAAAATAGAAGGAATTAACCTTCTATTCTGTTAATGCATATAGAAATTTCTGTAAAATCTTCTCTGTTGTTTTATTCAAATTCGGTAACTTATCTACCGGAAAATATTGAAGCTGTAATCCTTCATGGTCAAGCCTTAATTCTCCGCTCACATGATGCCCCTGATACAGATGTATGACATTAAAAATTTCATCTCCATTTGGATATTGGAAGTACACTTCTTTTCCCGAAAGAACCCCGATAAATTGCATAATTTTTGCATTTAGTCCCGTCTCTTCAAACAGTTCTCTGCGAGCAGTTTCTTCTGTCGTTTCTCCTAGCTCCATCGCCCCGCCAGGTACACCCCAATCATATGTATCTGAACGATATTGAAGCAATACTTCTTGATTATCATTTAAGATAATAATTGCTGACCCTACTAGAATAAGCGGCCTTGTACCAACGACTTTGCGTAACTCTTCAATATACCCCAATATGTAAACTCTCCTTTCCTCACCCTTCCTTATCATAACAAAATTTTTCTCCTTTTGTTGATGTAATTTTAAAGAAAAAAAGGAAGCTTTCGCCTCCTTTTTTCACCTTTATTTCTTAAAACTTTCATATTTTACAGCTTCAAAAGCTTCTTCAATTTCATCATTACGATAATGGACATATGTAAAACGTCCTAATTCTACTAATCTTGCTATTTCTTGTAACGCTTTCTGTTGCTCATATGTTTCTTCCAGCTTAATATGTACATAAAATTTCATTAATGGATGTTCATATAAAGGTTCTCCCACCTCTACATATACATCTTCTACCCCTTGCACAACTCTTACATAACTTGCAAATTGATAAAGAGCCTCTCTGTCTGAAACGATTTTTAATGTATACATATATTCTCCCCCTTTTCTTTACTATATCAAAAAGATGATCACACTACGTTATAGAACTATGAAATTTTTTCGACTTGTAATAAACAAGGCGGTTATCCATACATAGAGTCTTTTCCCAACATATATTATAGGAAGAATTTTTCAGTTGAGGTGTTCCTTATGGATCCATACGTCAATATATGTATTTGCATTACGCCAGGCGCCGATATTTCTAATGATCGTATCGCAAAAGATTTAGCAGTTGCAGAGTCAATTTGGCACCCGATTACATTTCAAATTAAAGAAGTAATTATTTTAAATGAACTTTTTCGTTTTTCTGACCGCGAAATTAGTTATAAAAATTCTATTCAAAGTCAGGAAAAATTAGCATCCTTTTTCCAAACATGTGTGAATGAAGCTCCTGAATGCGACCTTTATATTTGTTATATTGGCAGTGATTATTTCAAAGAAACAGCAGTCATTGCCTGTGCTTACTCTTTAGCGAAACAACAGCAACTTACTGGTTATATCGTTTTAACAAATTCAGCTGCCCCCATGAAAAATATATATACGCTCGCTCACGAAATCGGTCATATTTTATTTACAAGACGTGTTCACGGAAAACTTACTCACGCTGATCCTCATTCCCCAACTGGCTCGGAGCACCATCCTTCTCCAACAAATCTTATGTACCCTATCGTACCTCGTCCTGAAAATGTCCATATTCAATCCCTATTAACGAACGAACAAAAAGCACTCTCTTTACAAAGTGCTTTATTGCAAAGAAAAAAACAGTAACGCTCTTGTTACTGTTTAAAACAATATATTCCAATCAACAAACCAAATTCCGGCTGCAACGGATGCAAATATACAACTAAACATAAATACAATTACTCTAAAAATCTCTATATAATATTTCTTTGGAAATATTTTTTTGCATATCCAGAGCAGCCACTTTCCTATTAAACCGAAGAACAACATATATCATAATATTTACAATATGCAGTATAAATATAATTTACATATATGCTTATCCTTTTTATTTCTAGAGCTTCTCCTTAGAAATACACTCTTACTATTTGTTCAACCATAAATATCATAAAAATTGGGATTCCTAAAACAAGTAAACCAATCCAACCAAGAGACCGAACATTCACAATCGTTGTTATCAATAGCATAACTCCTCCAATTAAATATCTTCCTAATTGAGGGAGTTCATATAAAGGAAAACTGTACCAACCCTTTAAGAACATTATTAATATTGGTAAATAAGTGAGTATTACTGCTCCAAATAGCAGTAAGCCTTTTTTCAACATACTCCTTTGAAAACTAGCACCTCTTAAAAATAAAACCCCTCCCATAATCATTAACAGTAAGATAACCGGATATCCGATTAATCCTATTAAAGAAATGGTATAAGGTTCATTTAAGTTTCGAAATAAAAGATCTGGAATAGTCCAATAACATAATATACTCATAACAGCTGTAGCTAGCCATCCTAAATTCCGTTTATAATCAACTTGCATTTCTTTTACAAGTTGATTTGCATATTCCTTTGGTGAATCACCAAATATATCCTTTACACTCTTACCCCTTTTTTCCCCTTCAGTTAAATGTAATTTTGCATCTTCTAAAAAGGATTCAATATCTTTTTCGCTTATTCCCTTTGCAGTTAAATAAGTACCTGTATTTGCAAGGAAATCTCGTGACTCTTGAGAAAGCATCATATTCCCTCCTTCCAAATTACTAGTGCACACTTTTTCTCTCCTCATTTTTGAAAGACCATCGCATTAATACATATAAACTTCCGTACAGAAGTAACGACTCTAAGATTCCCCAGTATGGATTTTTCTCTCCCAATCCTTTAAATACAAACATAATGAATAGCGGGACAATAACAGTTAATATCCCAATCCAGCCAAGTATGTATGCTTCCCCAATTAACAGTACTAACAAGATAACTCCAGCTAGTATATAACTTTGTATAGTCGTTAATTGTAATACAGGTGTCCCATACCATTTATTCATAAACATCAATAATATTAGTAATAAAATCGGTAGCAATGCTGCTACATAAATAATGCTAAATTCTTTTATTTTACTCTTAAATGATGACATTTTAAAAGCAAATATAATTCCTACAATCGTAATCATTAAAACAATTGGGTATCCAATTAATTGTACATTCGTTAATGTAAATTCATGATTTGGGCTTTCAAATAAAATATTTGTAAGTAACCAATATCCCCCTATTCCAATTATCATTCCTAAAATAGTCTTTATACTCCCGCCTTTATCCCTCTCCATCTCTTTCGCTAATTCTTCTGCATACTCTTTTGGCGAATCACCAAATATATCACTTACTGTCTTTCCCTCCTTCTCACCTTCTATTAAATGAAGTTCTGCATCTTCTAGAAAAGCATCCACATCTTCTTCTTTAATCCCTTTTGTTATTAAATATACTTTCGTATCAATTAAAAACTTTTCTCCTTCTTTAGAAATCTTCATGATAATCCCTCCCTTATTAAACCGTCTCTCTTCTATTCGTCTTCATCATAATTTCAAGGAAAATTAAAATAAACAAACTTCCGTATAAACATATAATTTGAAATAACATTGGAACAAGGTCTTCTGATGTAAATGTTTTAAACAGTAACATAATCGAAAGTGGAATGATTAAATATAAGTTTTTAAACCATCCATCAAAATATATATTGATTGCTACTGTAATGATGAAAATACCACCAGCTAATATATAACTTTGCATTTGAGTGAATATAAACAGTTTTGTTGGATAGACCACATCTAATACCGTGACAACCCCCATTAAAAACATTGGCGCGATCATAACTAAAAACCACATAGAAAACCACGTTTTTGTAAAACTTGTTACGAAGGTCATTTTGCGAAGTAGAAAATTAGGACCTATAACAACTAAAATCAATGACAAACTATACCCCACGCACTGAATCAGTGACATCTGTAATAATCCGTTATTCACTATTAGGATAGAAGCAATAATCCAAAACGATACGATATTCATTACTGTAAAACCAATTTGCTTCCACGTTTCCTGTCTATCTCTTTCCATCACTTTTACAAGTTCATTTGCGTATTCTTTCGGTGAGCTTCCGAAAATTTCTTCTACGCTTTTCCCATCACTCTCACCTTCTATTAAATGAAGTTCTGCGTCTTCGATAAAGCTTTCAATATCGCTTTCTTTCACACTCTTTGCAGTCAAAAACAATCTCATATCTAATAAAAACTTTCGTGCTTCATTTGATAGCATTATTTTCTTCTCCCCTTCCCTTCAAGTAGACGTTCCACACTACTTTGCATCACTTCCCAGCGATCCATAAATTCATCTAGTGCATCTTCGCCATTTTCTGTTAACGTGTAATACTTCCGTTTTGGACCAGATGGGGATTCCTTCATTACACTTGTTATAAGTCCTTCCTTTTGCATTCGTATTAATAACGGATAAATACTGCCTTCACTTGCCATTGTAAAGCCATACTTTGCTAGCTTCTCACTCATTTCATAACCATATATTTCACCTTCAGAAATAATAGCAAGTAAGCATCCTTCTAAAATCCCTTTCAGCATTTGACTTGTCGACATAATTCAAATCCTCCCACTATCTTGTTTTACAAGATAGACAAGCGTAAGTATCTTGCTTTACAAAATAGTATAGCAGAGACTATTTTGCAAAACAAGATAGCTAACGATATTTTTCCAAATCTTTGCAGGATTTTTATTATCCACTCTCTAAATAGAGCAATAGGAGAACTTTATTACGAAGGGATGTTTTTCATCATGGTTACAAATCGAGTTGTTTTTTTAACAGGTGCTGCAAGTGGTATTGGTTATGAAATGGGAAACGCTTTTGCAAAAGAAGGTGCAAAAGTTGTTATTACCGATCGTCTTGAAGAACGTGCAAAAGAAGCTGCTGAACAACTACAAAAAGAGGGCTTTCAAGCTATCGGCTTAAAATGTGATGTTACATCCGAAGAAGAAATAGAAGCATCCATTTCCCAAACTGTTAATCATTTCGGTTCATTAGACATATTAATTAATAACGCAGGCATGCAACACGTTTCACCAATTGAAGAGTTTCCAACCGAAAAATTCGAGCTCCTCATTAAAATCATGCAAATCGCTCCATTTATCGCCATTAAACATGCCTTTCCGATTATGAAAAAGCAAAAGTATGGCCGAATTATTAATGTCGCTTCCATTAATGGTCTCGTTGGATTTGCAGGGAAATCCGCCTACAATAGCGCGAAACATGGTGTAATTGGATTAACAAAAGTTGCTGCTTTAGAAGGCGCTACGCATGGTATTACTGTAAATGCACTGTGTCCTGGTTATGTCGATACCCCTCTTGTACGTAATCAACTACAAGACTTAGCTACTACACGAAATGTACCACTTGAAAATGTTTTGGAGGAAGTCATTTATCCACTTGTACCGCAAAAACGCTTATTACAAGTACAAGAAATCGCTGATTATGCAATCTTTTTAGCGAGCGAAAAAGCGAAAGGTATAACCGGGCAAGCTGTCGTTATCGATGGTGGTTATACTGCTCAATAAAAAATAAAGTTTGCTCACGAAGAGCAAACTTTATTTTTTATCGCGAGGATCTTCCTACTTTAGTAATTGTTTAGGGAGTTTCTCGATTGCAACAATTACCCCATCTAATTTGCTTTCAATTCGATGGAGTAAATATAATGTTACAACAATGGGAAACCCTACATTACCTATCATCTTGATCCACTCTTCCATTCTTTTCGCCCCCTTTCATTATATAAATAAGAGAAAATAACACATTTAGGCATAAAAAAACAAGCTATTATGTAATCTGTACCCTTTGTAAAGGACATTTTAAAAAAAGTTAGGCGGCATCAAGAAGATGGTTTCTGTATTCGACAGGAGTCATCTTCTTTAAATTCCACTGATATCTGTGCTGATTATAGTATTTCATATAGTCTTTAATTTCTTGTTTTAACTGTGTGAAAGATGTACAAGTTTTGATGTGTGCTTCATCTTTAAAGTGCCCGAAAAAAGATTCTTGTGGGGCATTATCCCAACAGTTTCCTCGCCTTGACATAGATTGTCCCAGCTTTAATTTTTTGACTAATTTTTGATAGGTAGGACTTGTGTAATGAGCACCTTGATCAGAATGAATATAGGCATCTTGCGTTAATCGTACCTTCTTATTCTTCTTTAGTTTGTGCAGCGTCGTCGTTGCGATATCTAAGGTAAGTCGTTCTGAAACATGATACGCCAAAACTTCATTCGTAGACCCGTCTAGAATAGTAGATAAATATCCTTTTTGATTCTTACCATAAAACAGGTATGTGATATCTGTAAGAAGTACCTTTCCCGGTACACCTTGCCTAAATTCGCGTTTTAATCGATTGGGTACCACGAAGTGTTCTTTCGTCGCTTTCAACATTTTTTTATAGGGATTTTCTCTACGAATAGGACAGATTATCCCATATTTTTTCATGATTCTACGGATGCGTTTCAAATTGTAGACAACTTGAAATTGACCCGCCAATGTCATTTTGATCTGACGAGCCCCCTTTTTTCGGTTTTTAAATCGAAATGCCTTTAATATAATCTCTTTCACTATTTCATCTTGATGTATTCTTTTCTCTCGCCGACTTTGAGAAATGGCTAAAAAATAATTATAGTATCCAGAACGTGAAACGCCTGCGACCTGACACAAATATCTCACCATATTTTTCAGGCGGTATTTTTCAATGATAGAACGAATTAATAGGTACTTTTGACTAGCGTGTAACGTTATTTCTTTCCCATCCTCCCTTCCATAAATTTGATCTTTTTTAACAGTTCATTTTCAGCTTTTAATAAGTTTCGTTCCGCTTCCAAACGTGCATATTTCTCCTCTAATGTAAGTTCTCTTTCTGACTTTCTTCCTGAGTTTTCCTTACGTGTGTCTCTTAAGCCCCATACACCGTTTTGCTTATAGGACGTACGCCATCTATTTCCTGATGACACAATACGTTGTAGACCGATGATATCTATATCAAAACCACATTCTTCAAAAATAATACGAGGTGGTTTACCCTGTTCATTTTCCTTAATAAAAATACGCTTGAATTCATCGGTATAGGTAATTCCTTTTTGGCTTACCGATTTTACGTATCGATTTTTTGATAATATTTGAATTTCCTTTTCTGTAAGCAATTTTTTCGTCATTTTGAAATTTCTCCGATTCTCATTTTTCTCTCATTATACAAGAAATACCCTATAGAATAGACTTTTTTTAAGTGTCTATTCTATAGGGTACAGTTTAATGTATTAGCTTGTTTTTCAAATAATGATGCAATTTCTCGCTTATAATCTCCACGTATAATACCTTTCTCAGTAATAATACCTGTAATTAATTCACTCGGTGTTACGTCAAATGCAGGATTATAAACAGTAGTTCCAACTGGCGTTACTTGTTTCCCAAAAATTTTCGTAACTTCTGTTTCATCTCTTTCTTCAATAACAATTTCAGCTCCTGTTTGTTTCGTAATATCAAATGTCGATAACGGAGCTGCAACGTAGAATGGGATACCGAAGTACTTTGCTAGTATAGCTAAATTCATTGTTCCGATTTTATTTGCTGTATCTCCATTTGCGACAATCCGGTCCGCTCCTACAATAATTGCGTTGATTTCTTTCGTTTGAATAGCATGAGCTGCCGTATTATCTGTAATAAGCGTTACATCAATACCTGCCTGTTTTAATTCCCAAGTCGTTAAACGCCCGCCTTGTAAAACTGGTCTCGTTTCACATGCATATGCATGTAAATGTACACCTTTTTCTTTCCCAATATAAAACGGTGCTAGTGCAGTACCATATTTAGCAGTTGCAATACTGCCAGCGTTACAAATCGTTAAAATGTTATCACCATCTTGAAAACATGATAATGCATGTTCTCCAATACTCCTGCATACTGCTTCATCTTCTTGCTGAATGAGAAGCGCTTCTTCTTCTAATATTTTTTGTGCTTCTTTTATTGTAGTAATTTCTTGAATAGATTCTCTCATACGATCGATTGCCCAAAATAAATTGACTGCTGTCGGGCGTGACGTTCCTAAATAATTACAATCTCTATTAAACTTCTTTTGAAATTCTTCAATATGTAAAGTAGTATATTTTTTTGCTGCAAGCGCCAAGCCAAATGCAGCTACAATTCCAATTGCCGGTGCTCCTCGTACTTCTAGCATGACAATACTTTTCCATACCTCTTCAATCGTCGTTAATGTTTTATATTCTGTGCTATGCGGCAACTTTGTTTGATTTAATACTGCAATAGCATCCCCTTTCCAACTGACAGACCTCGGAATCGTAACAATTGTACTCATGCTTTTACCCCTCCAGAAACTGTCTGTTGAAATAATGTTCGGAACAGTTGAATATCAGCGTTTTTAGATTCATATTTTATTAGTTCTTTACCTAAGTATAAAGCTTGTTTCTTAGCTTGAATTCTCTTTTCTTTATTTGCTATTTCATCTAAATCAGCTACATGTGCTAAGCCAATTGTTCTTCGGATAAGCTCACATCCAGCAAATCCGACCACATCCGTAAAAATATTTTGCAAAATAATCGGCAACCATTGTTTCTCTTTCGTATATGCTTCTACACCTTCTCCAATCCATAACTTTGTAAAAGTGTCTACGAAATAGCTCCATGTTTTCTCAATATGGAAAAATAGCACACTTCTCTGTTCTTCCTCTCTAGATAGAGCATTTAATAATAGATTTGCAATAAATTGACCAAGATCAAATCCAAATGGGCCATAAGTTGCAAACTCCGGATCAATCACTTTCGTTTCAGAAGGTGATGAAAAAATACTACCAGTATGTAAATCACCATGAATAAGTGCTTCTTTTCTCGTTAAAAACTTATATTTATATTGTGCTACTTTTAATTTTAAAGTTTTATCACTCCACAATTCATCAACCGCTAGTTGTAATTCCGGCTCATAATCATTCGTATCGTAATGGCCAAACGGATCTGTAAACACTAACTCTTCTGTAATCTTGCAGAGATCTGGGTTTACAAATGTACCTTCTAGTCCCCTTTTCTCTTCTGACTGTAAACCGAAATCTGAAGTATAAAATAAAACATTTGCTAGAAAACGACCGATATGTTGGGATAAAAGTGGATATTCTTCTCCATCTATTAATCCTTTTCTTGTAATTGTTAGTCTTGATAAGTCTTCTATTACTGTTACTGCTAACTCTTCATCATGACTGTACACTACCGGAACATAATCCGGTACATACTTCGCAAAAATTTTCAGTGCCTTGCTTTCAATTGTCGCTCTTTTTATAGATAACGGCCAGCTTTCACCAACTACTTTCGCATATGGCAGTGCCTGTTTTATTATAATAGACTTCTCTCCATCATCTAATTTGAACACGTAATTTAAATTTCCATCTCCAATTTCATGACAAACTACATTTGCTTTCTTTTCAAAATAACCGTGTTCTTTCGCATATTGTATAGCTGCTGTTTCAGTTAATGCATAATATCCCATCGTCTTCTCCCCCTTTTTTATATTCAGAGGTTTTTCTGACGTAGAAAAACCTCTTTCCACTAAGAAAGAGGTTTGAAGTTTATCTTCTCCCCTCTTATCTGCCAGAAAGTTTTACTTTCTGCTGGAATTAGCACCGTGCCTTTTGGCGTAAATAAACGCCCCATTTCACAATGGTATTACGGTCGGTTGCTGGGCTTCATCGGGCCAAATCCCTCCACCTGCTCTTGATAAGAGTTGTATAATTTTTTAGAATTTTTAACTTTATGTTGAAGACTATACCAAGAATAAAAATCACTTGTCAACATTTTATTTGTATAATTCTGGACGTCGATCCGCAAAAACTGGAATTCCTTTGCGTACTTCTTTAATTTTCTCGAATGTAAGCTCTCCAAATAGAATTGCTTCTTCTTCATTTGCTTCTACAACAACTTCGCCCCAAGGATCGACAATTAAAGAATGGCCAGCAAACTCATTATTTGGATCCTTCCCTGCCCTATTACATGCTACAACATAACACTGGTTTTCAACTGCTCTTGCTTGTAATAGCAAACGCCAATGTGCTAAACGAACTAATGGCCATTCAGCTACAACAAATAAAACTTTTGCACCTTTAGCAGTATGAACGCGCATCCACTCCGGAAAACGAATATCATAGCAAATTGTGCCAGCGCACTCTACATCATCTAACTTAAATTCACCAGTACGATTTCCAGCGATTAAATATTTATGTTCATCCATAAGCTGAAATAAATGCACTTTACTATATTCATGGACTAGTTCTCCTTTATTCGTTACAACATACATTGTATTTGTAACACCTCGCTCCGTTTGCTTTGCTATAGAACCACCAACAATATGTACACCATATTGTTTCGACCATTCTATCAACTTTTCTTTCGTTTCCAATCCATCCCTATCTGCAATTTCAGAGAGTCTCGTTAAATCATAACCTGTTGTCCATAGTTCTGGTAAGACGATAACATCTGGTCTTTCCTTCATCGCTTCGCTTATTTTATTTTTAGCATTCTCAATATTTTTTTCTACATCTCCAAAGACAATATCCATCTGAATACATGCGACTTTCATTTTTTCAGCCCCATTCTCATTTTTTTCTTTACAAAATACTGGAAAGATTATATCATTTGTCACTAGAATTGTAACAACTTTCAAAAGAGGTGGAAAGTATGAAATCATTTCAACCTTCTGAGATAGTAACATCATTGCCAACACAATTTTTCGCTTCACTTGTTGCAAAAGTTAACAAAGTCGTTGCAGCTGGTCACGATGTTATTAATCTAGGTCAAGGTAATCCAGATCAACCAACACCGCAGCATATCGTAAAAGCTTTGCAAGATGCTGCTGAAAAGACCATTCATCATAAATATCCGCCATTTCGCGGACACGAAAGCTTAAAAGAAGCTGTAGCAACATTCTATCAACGTGAATACGGCGTAGAATTAAATTCGAAAACTGAAGTTGCTATTTTGTTTGGTGGAAAGGCTGGATTAGTAGAATTACCAGTTTGCTTTACAAACCCTGGTGATACGATTCTCGTTCCCGATCCAGGTTATCCAGATTATTTATCAGGTGTCGCTTTAGCAAAAGCAAAATTTGAAACAATGCCACTTATTGCAGAAAATAACTTTTTACCAGATTATGCGAAAATTGATGATTCTATTGCCGAGCGTGCAAAATTAATGTTTTTAAACTATCCAAATAATCCTACAGGTGCTACTGCATCAAAAGATTTTTTTGATGAAACGATTCATTTTGCCAATAAACACAATATATTAGTTGTTCATGATTTTGCTTATGGTGCTATAGGATTCGACGGTCAAAAGCCAGTTAGTTTCTTACAAGCAGACGGTGCCAAAGATACAGGAATCGAAATTTACACATTATCGAAAACTTTTAATATGGCTGGCTGGCGCATCGCTTTTGCTGTAGGGAATGAAAGTGTGATTGAAACAATCAACCTATTACAAGATCATATGTATGTTAGCATCTTCGGTGCAGTTCAAGATGCCGCCCGCGAAGCACTATTAAGTTCACAGTCTTGCGTAATAGACCTTGTAAATAGTTACGAATCTCGACGAAACGCTCTTATTTCAGCTTGTCACTCAATTGGTTGGAATGTAAACATTCCAACAGGATCATTCTTTGCATGGCTTCCTGTTCCAAAAGGATATACTTCTGAGCAATTTTCTAATATTTTACTAGAAAAAGCACATGTCGCAGTTGCTCCTGGTGTTGGATTTGGTGAGCATGGCGAAGGGTATGTCCGTGTTGGTCTCTTACATACAGAAGATAGGTTAAGAGAAGCCATTCATCGAATTGATAAATTAAATTTTTTCAAAAAGTAATTGACAACATGAAAAATATCTGACAAAATTCAGTTATCTTAAAAATTTAAACATTTCTAAATACTTCTTATCAAGAGCAGGTGGAGGGACGAGCCCGACGAAACCCGGCAACCGATCTACAATTGTAGACACGGTGCTAATTCTCGCAGCATTACGCTGACAGATAAGGAGCTGGTTGTAAAAAAACCTCTCCTTAGCTGAGAGGTTTTTTTATTTAACTAGGAGGTTATAACAATGAGCGGAATTATAGCGACATATTTAATCCATGATGATTCACATAACTTAGAAAAAAAAGCTGAGCAAATTGCACTCGGTTTAACAATTGGCTCTTGGACTCATTTGCCACATTTATTGCAAGAACAATTAAAGCAGCATAAAGGCAACGTCATTCATGTTGAGGAATTAGCTGCACATGAACATACCAATTCGTATTTACGTAAAAAAGTGAAACGCGGAATTATTAAAATCGAATATCCGTTATTAAATTTCAGTCCAGATTTACCAGCAATTTTAACGACTACATTTGGAAAGCTATCACTTGATGGCGAAGTAAAATTAATTGACTTAACTTTTTCAGACGAATTAAAAAAACAGTTTCCTGGTCCAAAATTCGGGATAGATGGTATTCGAAATCTTTTACAAGTACATGATCGTCCCCTTTTAATGAGTATTTTTAAAGGAATGATTGGACGAAATATTGGGTATTTAAAAACGCAATTACGCGATCAAGCAATTGGTGGTGTAGATATCGTAAAAGATGATGAGATATTATTCGAAAATGCATTAACACCACTTACGAAACGCATCGTATCTGGAAAAGAAGTTTTACAATCCGTATATGAAACGTACGGACATAAAACGTTATATGCCGTAAATTTAACAGGACGAACTTTTGATTTAAAAGAAAATGCGAAACGTGCAGTGCAAGCTGGAGCTGATATTCTATTATTTAACGTATTCTCTTACGGACTAGATGTACTACAATCACTTGCAGAAGATGATGAAATCCCGCTTCCTATTATGGCACACCCTGCTGTAAGTGGTGCTTATTCCGCATCCAAGTTATATGGAGTTTCATCTCCATTATTACTCGGAAAGCTACTCCGTTATGCTGGGGCTGACTTTTCATTATTCCCATCTCCATACGGAAGTGTTGCGCTAGAAAAAGAGGAAGCTCTTGCTATCTCAAAATATTTAACTGAAGGCGATTCATTTTTCAAGAAGAGCTTTTCTGTTCCGTCTGCTGGTATTCACCCTGGTTTCGTTCCCTTTATTGTACGAGATTTCGGTAAAGATGTTGTTATTAATGCTGGTGGCGGAATACATGGACATCCAAATGGGGCGCAGGGCGGCGGTAAAGCTTTCCGTGCTGCAATTGATGCTACTTTGCAAAATAAACCACTCCATGAAGTAGATGACATAAATTTGCATAGCGCACTACAAATATGGGGAAATCCCTCTCATGAGGTGAAATTATGAGTATTCAAGTATTTTGTGATTTCGATGGCACGATTACAAATAATGATAACATTATGTCCATTATGGAAAAATTTGCACCACCAGAAGCTGAAGAAGTAAAGAATAGAATTTTATCACAAGAGCTATCTATTCAAGAAGGTGTTTCTCAATTATTTCAATTCATACCTACTAATCTGCACGATGAAATTATTCAATTTTTAATAGAGACTGCTGAAATCCGTAATGGTTTTCATGAATTTATACAATTTGTAAATAAAAATAATATTTCCTTTTATGTTATATCAGGTGGAATGGATTTCTTCGTCTATCCACTCTTACAAGGACTCATTCCGAAAGAGCAAATTTACTGTAATGAAACAGATTTTTCAAATGAATACATTACGGTGAATTGGCCTCATCCTTGTGATCATAATTGTCAAAATCATTGCGGATTATGTAAATCATCACTCATCCGTAAATTAAGTAATACAAATGACTTCCATATTGTAATCGGAGATTCAATTACTGATTTACAAGCTGCGAAACAAGCGGATAAAGTGTTCGCTCGTGACTTCCTTATTACAAAATGTGAAGAAAATCATATTTCTTATACACCATTTGAATCGTTTCACGATATTCAAAACGAATTAAAACATTTGTTGGAGGTGAAATTATGAAACAACTTTTTCGTCAATGGTATGACTTAAGCGAGATAAAAAAAGAATTAACAACACGAAATTGGTTTCCAGCAACGAGTGGTAATATTTCTATAAAGGTTAGTCATGAACCACTCACTTTTCTCATTACAGCAAGTGGTAAAGATAAAACAAAAACGACTCCAGATGATTTTCTATTAGTAGATCATCTAGGGGTTCCCGTATTAGAAACTGAATTACGTCCTTCAGCAGAAACAATCTTGCATACACATATTTATAATAATACGAATGCTGGATGCGTCCTTCATGTTCATACAACCGATAACAATGTTATCACAAATTTATATAGTGATGCAGTCACACTTCAAAATCAAGAAATTATTAAAGCTCTCGATATTTGGGAAGAAGGTGCAACAATAAACATTCCTATTATCGAAAACCATGCCCATATCCCAACGCTTGGAGAAAACTTCCGCAAGCATATACAAGGAGATTCGGGGGCAGTATTAATCCGTAACCATGGTATTACCGTATGGGGCCGAGATAGCTTTGATGCAAAGAAAAGATTAGAAGCTTATGAGTTTTTATTCCAATTTCATATAAAACTATTATCAATTCAAGGAGGCGTTTCTAATGGCGCAAATTCGTATTCATGAAATAAATACTCGCATTGAAAATGAAGTGGAAGTATCAAAATTTCTACAAGAGGAAGGCGTTTTATATGAGAAATGGAATATTTCCAAACTTCCTACTCATTTAAAAGAAAATTACTCATTAACAGATGAAAACAAAGCTGAAATATTAGCTGTGTTTTCAAAAGAAATTGCTGATGTTTCATCACGCCGAGGTTATAAAGCACATGATGTAATTTCACTTTCAAATAGCACACCTAACCTTGACGAACTATTAATTAATTTCCAAAAAGAACACCATCATACTGATGATGAAGTTCGCTTTATTGTTAGTGGTCATGGCATCTTTGCCATTGAAGGAAAAGATGGGACATTCTTTGACGTTGAACTTGAGCCAGGCGATCTCATATCTGTTCCTGAAAATGCAAGACATTATTTTACCTTGCAAGATGATCGTCAAGTTGTAGCTATTCGTATTTTTGTTACAACTGAAGGCTGGGTTCCAATCTATTAAGGTAGTTAGTTGAATAAAAGGCCTTGGACCCCCTTTTCCAACCTTTTATTCACTCTACATATATACATCCTCCTATGGAACAGGCTTATTTCATTTTGAAATAAGCCTGATTTTTTATGGTTCTAACCGTATTATTCCTTCTTTTCAGTACAATCTCTCCCTTCAATTTTTCAAGTATATTTATTAATACTTTTTGAACATTTATTGAACTTTTTTTGAACTTTTTCTGAAAATTCTGTTTTATATATGATATACTACAATTAACTAAGAAGGAAAAGAAAATCGCAAACAGAGGGGGAGAATCATGAGTTTACTTATCGCACTTATACTAGGGGTTACGTGTGGAGCACTTCCTATTATTCTAGGAGCTATTATGGAAGAGTTAGAAGTTGGTGTTTTAGGTTTTGTTGCATCTTGTGTAAGCGCTTTACTTTTTGGTTTATTCGGTGCTATTCCTGTTTCAATTCTCTGTGCATTTTATATAGTACGCCATGCTCGTACAAAACAATTTGGTCCTAATCACATCGCGCAAGTGATTCCATTCCCAATCGAACGATGCCGCCGGGCTTCTAGCTTATAATTACAAAATTAAAAATAAAAGTCCTCAAATGAGGACTTTTATTTATTTTCTTCTAGAAATTGAAACAATTCTTGTAGATGCAAAGCGTCTTCACTATAGCTAACAGATACATGATATATACCATCAATCTCCGCTTCCATGTAAAGGTCAACTCCATCTCGATCATATTTCAATGCCAAATAAAATTCCATTTCTTCTAGCATCTTTTTTGAAGTTCGAATAACGTAATGCCCTTTCTCATCTCTTCCATATTCGAAATTCGGTTCAAAATCATATTTTTGTTTAAAAGCTTCTTTTTGTTTTTCATTAATTTGTATACATGTTGCTCTTTGTACAGTATCAATCATCTCATCAAATTTTTGAAGATCCATCTCATTTACCCCCTTACGTATTTTTTGTATAACACTTGTGTTCCGCTATTTTCTTCCCCATCTTTTATTAGCTCTTCATACAATTCCTTCGCCAAACTTAAACCTGGTACTTGTAATTGTAATCTTTCAGCCTCATCTAACGCGATCTTCATATCTTTCATAAAATGCTTTACATAAAAACCTGGTTCAAAATCTCCCTTTAACATTCGAGGAGCTAAATTACTTAATGACCAGCTACCTGCTGCTCCCGTTGAAATACTCTCCAATACTTTATCAGGATCTAATCCAGCCTTTTTCGCATAAGCAACAGCTTCACATACTCCAATCATGTTGGAAGCAATCGCAATTTGATTGCACATTTTTGTATGTTGTCCACTTCCAGCAGGCCCTTGCAACTGAATATTTGTTCCTAGTTTTTCAAATAACGGTAAACATCTATCATATATTTCTTTCTCTCCACCGACCATAATTGCGAGTCTTGCTTCTTTCGCACCAACGTCTCCTCCAGATACAGGTGCATCTAACGTATATACATTCTTACTTTTTCCAGTTTCATTAATACGTTTTGCCAATGTTGGTGTAGATGTCGTGAAATCAATTGCGATTGTGCCTTCATTTGCATTCTCCAAAATTCCATCTATCCCAAAGTACACTTCTTCTACATCATGTGGATACCCAACCATAGTCATTACAACATCAACTTGCTTTACTAACTCTTTCGGTGTATCACACCAATTTGCACCATCTTGCACTAAAGAGTCTGTTTTCGATTTTGTTCTATTATATACATATACTGTATGACCGTCTTGCATTAAATGACGCACCATACTTTTTCCCATTACACCAATACCAATGAAACCAATTGATACATTTTTATGTTTCATTTTCTCATCCCCTTTGTTCTAATAAATCACTTACCATCTTTCGGAAATCTTTATTAAAGTCATCATCCATACTATTTTTCACGTTTGAAAATAAAATAACAAAAGTCCCTTTTTCTTTATTAAAATTATTGAAAGTATTCCACCCAGATAGTACACCATGGTTATGAAAATAATCCGGATATATGTAAAAACTAAATGCATATTTTCGTTCTGTTGAAGGTGAAAACATCGCTTGTATACTTTGTTCAGAAAGAAGTTTCCCATTTATAATTGCTTCGTCTAATTTCTTCATATCTCCAACTGTCGTATACATCTCACCACAACCATATAGCCAATCCATGCCTACCTTCTGCGCTGGTACAAGCTCTTGATTTTTTTTCACATAACCCTTTGTGAAATTTTTATCTCCAGGTACCATATTTCCCATACCAGATTCATGCATATCTGCTTTTATAAATATATTTTCTTTTATGTAATCTCCTAAAGGTTTTTTCGATATATGTTCTATTATATAGGCAAGCACCATATAATTATAATCTGTATATCTCCAACCTGTTCCTGCAGGAAATTCTAAATTTTGACGTCCAATCCAATTCATTAACTGTAAACGGGAGGCAGCATTAACATTGCCTTTTGCGTGTTCAGGTAAACCAGAGGTATGCGTTAATAAATGATATAACGTAATATTTTTATTCTCCGGAAATGAAGGAATATATTTATTTACATTATCTTGAATATTTAGCTTCCCTTGATCCTGCAGTTGTAAAATAGATGTAGCCACAACTGTTTTCGTAATAGAACCGATACGATATTTTGTGTGAGGCGTATTTTCTATTTTATTTTGAACATCAGCATACCCATATCCTTTATTCAATATAACATGCTCTTTATCTGTTACCAAAACTGTTCCATTGAATTGCTTTCCGACTAAATATTGATCTAATTTTTGAGATATGCTAGCATAATCAATTTGCTTTTCTTTTTTTTCTTCTTCTATATTCTCTTGTACTTCTGATTCAACAGCAGGATTCACCTTAGTTGTTAATTCTTTACTTTCCTTTATATTAGGATTATAGAGAAAATAGTATACTCCTCCACAAACTACAGCACATATTGAAACTATCATCATTATTTTTTTCATCATATTGTTCCTCCATAATTCCTTCGTTCAAAATCCCCCCTACACTCTATTATCAAGTAATAAAAAAAAATCGCAACAATTTGTTGCGAAAAATCACTTTTTTTCTTTTCTATATACACACACTTGATTTTTCCCATTTTTTTTCGCTTCATATAATGCAATATCCGCTCGTTGCATTAATTCTTCTCTTGTAATCCCTTTTTCATATAATGCAACTCCAAAGCTCGCTGTTAATTTCGAAATTCCTGAGAATTGCTTTGTTTCAATGAAAAATCGTAATGATTCCGCAACTTGAAATGCTTCTTTTTCTACCGTATTCGTTACTAAAATAATAAATTCTTCTCCTCCCCACCTAGCAAATACATGTTGCTGCTCCACTTTAGATTTCATGAGCTCTGCAAGCTCAATTAATGCTAAGTCACCAAAATCATGGCCATACGTGTCATTTACTGCTTTAAAATTATCTATATCAAATAAAATAAGTGCTATGTTTTCATTATTACGCATCGCATTATCCCATTCTGCCTCGAGTATTTGTTGGAATTTCAAACGATTATAAATCTCTGTTAACGAATCTATCATAGCAAGTCTTTCTTGTTCTTGATAGATTTCATCTAATTCGGTAATCTCTGTACACTTCACAATAAATCTTGATAAATCTTCTGGCAATGGTGTCGCACGCAATAAAAAAGTTGATACTTCCCCTTCATAGTTGGACATCTTAATTCTTCTATCATATGATAATGTATCATCTAACCATGTTATATCATGAGTTGTTGAATAGTATCCATTTTCTCTAATAAGATGTTCAGCAAATACTAAATGTTGCTCACGATACGCAAACAAATTTTCATATCCGAAAAACTCTAAAAAATTTGTATTACAATCAACAATCTCATCGTCTTCTACTATAAATAATAGATCATTTCGAAAATCAAACATCGTTTGAAGTAGTTCTTGTTGCAAACTTACTTGCCGCACTAAAGAAAGCTGATATAAACTTTTATTTACTTCCTCTAACACCATTTGTGGAGTCACAGGGGCTATCACAATATTACGTATTCCTAACGTAAGCACCTCTGCAAACTCGCTTGTTATTTGTTGATCCCAAATGACAATAAATGTACTCTGTGGATTATACATATTCTTTATATATTTTATTTGAGAAAAATCTGTTACATACATAATTACAATATGTGGTTTAGTCCTCTGAAATAATACTTCGCCTTCTTCAAAACTATTTGCTATAAACATACATTTTGGATGGATATTTTCTATCGTTTGTTGATGCGTGCATCCATTTTCTATATAAAGGACATTTAACTGAAGATCTTGTAATACATTTTGGAAAACCGTATTTTCTAATAAAAAATGTAGTATGTTCATCACTAGTCTTCACTCACTTCATATATCTTGTTCTACAGAATTCCTCACAAACATTTTATAAAAAACTGTTCTCTAAAAACTTTAATGAGTGAGGGATACATGTTAACAAGCTAATTGAGAATGTTCTCTTCATTTTTCACTCTATAAATTCCTTTTTTAGTGTATGATTATAGGAATTGTATCGTTTGTATGAATGCCCTAGCTTCCGCTTTAAAACTTGACAATTAAAATAAAGATATTATATTCTTAAATTCGATAACTTACAAAATGTAAGTAGAATATATTACATTTGTTTTTTTCATAATTTGATATGTAATTTGGAGGATATATAATGACAAACGAAAACTTTTTTAATGTTCTATATGAACGCACATCTACACGTGCATTCAACCCAGAGAAAGAAATTTCATCTACAGAGTTACACGAGATTTTAAAGGGAGCTGCTCAAGCACCTTCTGCTTGGAACTTACAGCACTGGAAATTCCTCGTATTCCAAGGTGAAGATGTACAGAAACGATTACATCCAATTGCTTATAACCAACAACAAATTCTTGATGCTTCTGCTGTAGTCGCTATTTTAGGTGATTTAGAAGCTTATAAAAATGTTGAACAAGTTTATGGTCCAATTGTAGAACAAGGATTTATGAAAGAAGAAGCAAAAGAGCGCTTAGCTAAAAATATTGAGTCTGCATATGCACGTGAGCAATTCCCAAGAGATGCAGCCTTTTCAAATGCATCTTTAGCAGCAATGCAACTTATGCTTGCAGCTAAAGCAACTGGCTGGGATACTTGTGCGATTGGTGGTTTCAACCCACAAGCACTTACAGAAGAATTCAATGTTTCATCTCGCTACGTACCAATTATGCTTATTACAATTGGTGAATCAACTTTAAAAGGCCACCCTGCACCACGAATGAGCGTAGAACAAGTGAGTGAATGGGCAAAATAATAAAGTGAAACTTGAATCAATGTGAGGGTCTTACTGCCCTTTCATACGAATAAAAAAGAAACGAAGGTAATTTCATTACCTTCGTTTCTTTTTTATTCTGTCACACATCCGTAATACTAAAATGTATGATTCGACATCCGCACATAAAAACAGTAAATTTCATGCTATTCGCATACACATAAATGACGTTTTGTGTCGAATTTTGTTAAAGTATCGAAATATAACCGTGTGTTTTTGTTACAATTATGATACAATGATAACAAATAGATAACAAGAGAGGGATTTTCATTGAGTTCATACGGAAGCTTTATTGCACTTTTATGTTACATAGTAACTGTACTGCTTCTATATTTTATTGGCGATGCTGCAAACATTTCAGTTTTACAATTCCCAAAAGAAGAAGCATTCCACTTAGAATCAGAAAAACATACTGCACGATCCATTGTACCGCTACTGTTAGCTCTTCCTGTATATATCATCGTTTTATATAAAAGCAAAAAAGTGTAAAGGCTACCTATTTCATTCATTTCGGTGGTCTTTGCACTTTTTTGTGATATCTATCCTATTTTAAACATCATTCCGTAATAAACACCCAGCTAGTCTTTTAAAATGAGAAATTCCCCTAGAAAAAATTCCACTCTCTGTCCAGTCACTCACTACCGAACTTACATAGATTATAAGTGTGAAGGGGGTGATGAGGATTATGTTTGGATCATTTGGATGCTGTGATAACTTTAGAGACTGTCATCATCATGAAAGAGAGTGCAGACATCATGAGAAAGAGAAAGAGAGAGAAGTAGTTAGACCACAACAACCAGCTGTATGTAACGTACTTGCTAATATTTCAGTTGGAACAGAGCTTTCTCTTTTAAGCATTAGAGGTAATGGCACTTTCAACAATGTAATTTTTGAAGGTTTCGCTAACGGTGTTGCTCTTTTCTCTGCTTTAGCTCGTAATAACAAAGACAACAAAGATAACAATAAAGACGATAAGAACAATCAAAACCGTAATACTTTTACTGGTATTTTACGTGTATGCCCAACTGATATCGTTGCTATCGCTATCTAATTCTGTTCCTTATCCTCTATAGTAAAAAAATAAGATTTACTTTTCTCATAGAAAAAACCTGAGACCGATTTCAAATCGACTCAGGTTTTTTTATTGATTATATGCTTTTAACGAGTTCAACAACTTCTTCAGCAGTTGACATCATTAATGCTTTTTCTGCTAATGTTTCCATTTCTGCTTTTGACAACTTGCTTAGTTGTGTTCTTGCAGGAAGAATAGATGTTGCACTCATACTGAACTCATCTAAACCTAATCCTAATAATAATGGGATAGCAAGTGAATCGCCCGCCATCTCACCACACATACCAGCCCATTTGCCTTCTTTATGAGCAGCATCGATAACCATTTTTACAAGACGTAAAATAGATGGGTTATATGGTTGGTATAAGTAAGATACTTGTTCGTTCATACGGTCTGCAGCCATTGTGTATTGAATTAAGTCGTTTGTTCCGATAGAGAAGAAATCAACTTCTTTTGCGAATTGATCTGCTAATACTGCTGAAGCTGGAATTTCAACCATCATACCAACTTCAATAGAATCAGAAACAGTTGTACCCGCTTCTACAAGTTTTGCTTTTTCTTCTAATAAGATTGCTTTCGCTTGACGGAACTCATCAAGAGTTGCAATCATTGGGAACATAATTTTTAAGTTACCATATACGCTAGCACGAAGTAATGCACGAAGTTGTGTACGGAACACATCTTGCTCATCAAGACATAAGCGAATTGCACGGTATCCTAAGAATGGGTTCATTTCTTTTGGTAAATGTAAGTATGGAAGCTCTTTATCTCCACCGATGTCAAGTGTACGAACAACAACAGGTTGACCTTCTTTTACACCTTCAAGAACTGCTTTATATGCTTCGAACTGCTCTTCTTCTGTTGGAAGATTGTCACGGCCCATGTATAAGAATTCTGTACGGTATAAACCAACGCCTTCTCCGCCATTATCGATAATACCTTGTACATCATTTGGTGTTCCGATATTTGCAACAAGCTCAACGTGATGTCCATCACTTGTTACAGTAGCTTGGTCTTTTAATTTTGCCCATTCAGCTTTTTGCTCTTCAAATTTCGCTTTCTTTTCTTCAAACGAGCGAAGAGTTTCTTCTGATGGATTAACAATTACTTCTCCATCTAAACCATCGATGATTACGATATCGCCATTTTGGATTTTCTCCATAACAACTTTCGTACCAACAACAGCTGGAATTTCCATAGAGCGAGCCATAATCGCAGAGTGAGATGTACGTCCACCGATATCAGTTGTAAAACCTTTTGCATACTTACGGTTTAACTGAGCCGTATCAGATGGTGTTAAATCTTCAGCAATAATGATTACTTCTTCAGAAATTGTACCAGGATTTGAGAAGTTAATGCCTAGTAAATGTGCAAGAACACGTTTTGTTACGTCACGAATGTCCGCAGCACGTTCTTTCATATATTCGTTATCCATGTTTTCAAACATAGAAATAAACATTGATGCAACTTCATCCATTGCAAATTCAGCATTTACTTTTTCACTATTTACTTTATCTTTTACTGGGTTTACTAGTTCTGGATCATTTAACACTAATAAATGTGCTTCAAAGATCGCAGCTTTGTCAGCACCTAGCTCAGCAAAAGCGTGGTCCTTAATAGCTTCTAATTCAGTTTTTGCTTTCTCAAGCGCAGCTTCTAAGCGTGCAATTTCTGCAGCTTCGTTTGTAATTGATTTCTTTTCGATGTTAAATTCAGGATTTTCAAGTCTGAAAGCCTTTGCAATAGCAATCCCACTTGATGCAGCGATCCCTTGAATGTTAAGAGTCATTATTCTCCTAATCCTTCGTTTTTCATAGTTTCTTCGATAGCTGCTAGTGCTTGAGCTGCATCATCACCATTTGCAGTGATTTTAATTTCCGCGCCTTGTTGAATACCTAAAGACATAACGCCCATGATTGATTTTAAGTTAACGTTCTTTCCGTTATACTCTAAGTTAATGTCAGAACCAAATTTGCTTGCAGTGTTTACAAGTAGAGTTGCTGGACGAGCATGAATTCCTGAGTCGCTAGTTACTTTAAAGATTTTTTCCATGATAATTTATCTCCTTTAAATTACAGTATTTTTTAGTTGTATAGACGTGAGTACTACATCATCTATTGTATATAATAGGCGATGTTCGGTCAACCACATCGCCTATTATAATTATAAACATTTTGCGTCAAATTCCTACTGAATGTCAATAATAGCGTTTTCGCCCTTCTTAACATTTCCATCTTTTTTCAATTCGACTTGTTGCCCTTGTTGTAAATTCGTAAATACAATTGGTGTAATGATAGATGGTGCATTTTCTTTTACAAATGCAAGATCTACTTTTAATAATGGTTGTCCTTGTTTCACTTTGTCACCTTGTGCTACAAGTGCTTCAAAACCTTCACCATTTAATTTTACAGTATCAATACCGAAGTGGATTAAAATTTCTTTTCCACCTTCAGATTGAATACCAATTGCATGCTTTGTAGGGAATACGTTGACAATTTCACCGTTAACTGGAGAAACTACTGTTCCTTCTGTTGGCTCAATTGCAAATCCATCTCCCATCATTTTTCCTGAAAATACTTGATCCGGCACTTCTGTAATTGGTAGGATTTTCCCTTCAATTGGTGAAACGATTGTTTCGTTTTCATCAACTTTTTGAGGAGCTTCTTCTACTTTTACAGGCTCTTCTTTTTCAACATGAGGTGTACGACCTGACATAATATCATGAATTTGTGATTTTAATGTGTCAGATTTCGGTCCAAAAATAGCTTGAATGTTATTTCCAACTTCAAGTACACCAGCTGCTCCAAGTTCTTTCAAGCGATCTTTATTTACATTCTTTTGTTCGTTAACCTGTACACGTAAACGAGTAATACAAGCGTCTAAAGAAGCAATGTTTTCTTTACCACCAAGTGCTACTAATACTTCACGAGGAAGTTCACCAGCTTCTGCTTTTCCTGCACCTTCATTCGCATTTGCAACTTCACGACCAGGTGTTTTTAAATCCCATTTACGGATTGCAAATCGGAATCCGAAGTAGTAAATAACCGCTAGTACAAGACCAACAATAATTACCCACCACCATGCCGTACGGCCTGGTAGTACACCGAATAATAGGAAGTCGATTAAACCACCAGAGAATGTCATACCAATTTTAACACCTAAAATTTGCATTGTCATAAATGATAGACCAGCGAATACTGCGTGAATTCCAAATAATACTGGTGCTACGAATAAGAATGAAAATTCAAGTGGCTCTGTAATACCTGTTAAGAAAGATGTTAATGCAGCAGAACCTAAAATACCAGCTGCTAATTTTTTGTTTTCTGGACGTGCTTCATGGTACATTGCTAAAGCTGCTGCTGGAAGACCGAACATCATGAACGGATACTTACCAGTTGTAAATGTACCTGCTGTTAATTCTACACCGTCTTTTAACTGTGCCATAAAGATTTTTTGGTCACCACGAATTAATTCGCCAGCCGCATTTGTATACTGACCGAATTCGAACCAGAACGGTGAATAGAAAATGTGATGTAATCCAAATGGAATTAATGAACGTTCAATTAAACCGAAAATAAATGCTGCTAACGTTCTATTTGCATCAATCATTTGATGTGAGAACGTGTTTAAGCCACCTTGAATGTATGGCCAAACGAAGCACATGATAATACCTACTATTAAAGAGAATGTTGCAGTTGCGATCGGTACGAAACGCTTACCTGCAAAGAAACCTAAGTATGATGGTAATTCAATGTTGAAGTATTTATTATAGCAATATGCCGCTACTATCCCGACGATAATACCACCAAACACTCCAGTTTGTAGCGTTGGAATTCCTAATACGTTTGCATACGCTGGATCTGCAAATCCAATTTTTACTGGGTCTGCTCCAGAACTTGTTACTTTCACTAGCTTATCTACTTCTAAGAACACACTCATCGTTTTGTTCATAATTAAGTAGCCAACGAATGCTGCTAAACCAGCTACTCCGTCTCCACCAGCTAAGCCAATTGCTACCCCAACTGCGAATAGTAATGCAAGGTTAGCGAAAATAATATCACCAGATTGTTCCATAATTTTTGCTACCATTACGAACCAATCTGCTTTTAAAGCAGGAATAACATTTGTTAACTGTGGATTTTGAAATGCATTACCAAATCCAAGTAAAATACCTGCTGCCGGTAAAATCGCTACTGGAAGCATAAGCGCTTTTCCGACTTTTTGAAGAACACCAAAGATCTTCTTAAACATGGAAACCCTTCCTCTCTTATCTATATTGATACCTTCCGACAAACGCCAAAAAGGCATGAGGAAAAAAAGATAGAACGATAGCTATACAAAGGGTAGTATATCCCTTTCTCTAGCTTACATTCCTTACTTTTCTCCACTCATGCCTGATCGAATCAGTAACACGTGTCAAAAATAGGTTTACGTATAAGTTCACTATAATTAAGGCAAACGTTTTCGTTTTATACCTTAATGTGTTTGTCGAAATTTGTATAACTTTGCAATAGTTATTATACATAACTATTGTAAGCGATTCAATGATTTTTTTTAACGTTTTCATTTTCGACAAAAATATATGTCTTTTTACACATGCTCTGCCTTCACTAAGCGCTGCAAGTGCATCGTTAAATATATACTCTCTGCTTCATAAACAGGAAGTTGCAATTCTTTTTGCATAACCTTAACTAGCTTCCAAGCTAAATTATAACAAACAGGATATTCCGCCTTTAATAAATCAGCAAAACTTTGCGATTCCTCTACTTTTTCTCCTTTTTTCACCCTCTCAATAGCATATTGAAGATGACGAATAAGGCGTAAATAGTGAATACTTTCTTGGTCTAATGTAATTTGTAAGTTCGTCTCAATTAAAGATACAAGCTGTGCAATGAGACGGGAGTTTTGATTAACTGAAGATAAATCTGAATTTGTAAGTGAACTGTAAATATGGAGTGCAATAAACCCAATTTCTCCTTCTGGCAATGTAATTTGCAAACGAGAATTTAAAAGGTTTACAACGCCTTCAGCAATTTTATATTCCTCTGGATAGAGCATTTTCGTTTCAACTAAAAAAGGATTATCAATTGTAAACCCTTGTTTTAAACGCTTAATCGCAAAAGAAATATGATCTGTTAAAGCGATATGAATATGTTCATTCAATGGCGATTTTGCTTTTTCTTGAATATAGAACATAATATCATTCATTAATTCAATTAATTTTTCACTCACATGTGGAACTAGCAGTTTGTATTGTTCACGATCACGTTCATTTTTTAGAACAAACATTTTTTCAATTTGTTCTTGCTCCAATACATCTTTCGCTTTTTTCCCAAATCCAATTCCTTTACCAATCACTACTACTTCCTCATGTTCAGGATGGCTAGCAATGATGACATTATTATTTAAAACTTTTTTAATTTCTAGATAATTACTCATATAACACCACCCTCGTACTTAAATAGCCTGCTTTTATGTTACAGAACATTCTTCTTTGTCGTCAATGTAAAACATCTACCATTTCATAAAAATTCATTTTTTAGACATGTTTATATATGATGCGTATAATGTAAGAGCAACTGTACATAGAAAGGAGATAGCAACATGATTAAAATGTTTGTAAGTGATATCGACGGTACAATGATGCAACACGGAGGTTTAATTGACGAACAGGATATTGTAGCACTTCGTAGTCTTGCTGAACAAAATGTGATTCTTTGTTTCGCTTCTGGCCGACTTGATAATGAAATTGCAGACTTAATGAAAGCTGTAAATACAAATTTCCACCGCATTAGTGTTAATGGTGTTTTTGTATATACAAATGAAAATAAGCAGCTATTATCTGCAACTTTTGATTCCAGCATTCTTCCTGAGTTGTTACACATGACGAATGAAGATCCTTATTTCCGTTATGTTAGTGATGAACATAATTACTACATTGAAGAAAAAACACCGTTTATTCATGAACTTGAGCAACAAGTAACGATGACTTCTGTCGAAGAACCAAATTTATTACAGAAAATAGATGATACAATTTTCCCGAATAAAATTTCTGTCGGTGGAACAAAGGAGAGCTTACAACTTCTTCAGAAAAAAATTGATGAAAAATTTCATGGAAAAGTTAGTACGTTCATTTCAGCAGAACAATGCTTAGATGTAATGCCACCTAATATTAGTAAAGGTTCTGCTATTTCTGTTTTATTAAAGGAGTTTCAATTACAACCAGAGGAAGTTGCTTGCATAGGAGATTCTTATAATGATATTCCAATGTTTGCTTTAACTCCTCACAGTTTTGCTATGGCTCAAGCAGATGACGCAGTAAAAGAACACGCTCACTATGTAGTAAATACAGTTAAAGATGCTGTTAACCACGTAATTGTTCATAATAAAAATACGACTCACTCCTTGTAAGGATGAGTCGTATTTTTTCTTTACATGTTAAACAATTTGACATTTACTGTACTTCACAAACTGAAATATATTATTTGTTACGTGCGATGTTTGTAATAAACTTATAACGATCTCCACGATAAATACATTTCACATACTCTAACGGTACTTCACCTTCTGAATATGACCATTGACGCATGACAAGCACTGGCGCCTTTTTAGGAATATGCAGATGTTCCGCTTCATTATCCGTTGCAATTGAAGCTTCAATTGATTGAGTAGCGCTAACAAGTTTGAAGCCCAGTTTTTTCTCTAAATGTTCATATAAAGATTGTTGCAATATTTCTTCGTTAATATCTTTTACAAGAGCTGGCGACAAATATGTCGTCTCAAAAGCAATCGGTTCATCGTCAGCTAAGCGAATACGCCTCACTTCATAAACCGACTCTCCCTCCTGTATTCTCAGCCGGTCTGCTATTTTCGCAGTAGCTGGAACGAGGCGGAAACTTAATAATTGACTACTTGGATTCATCCCACGAGAAATCATATCTTCTGTGAATCCTGTCATTCCTTGCAATTTTTGTTCCACTTTCGGAAGTTGGACAAACGTACCGATTCCACGTTTCCGATATAAATAACCTTGTTCCACTAAATTATTAATCGCCTGTCTGATTGTCATACGACTCACTTCGAACTTATCGCAAAGTTCATTCTCAGATGGGATTTTATCTCCCGGCTTCCATTCGCCGTCCTCAATTAGCTGTTTCACCCACTCTTGAATCTGATAATAGATCGGAAATGGTGAATACTTGTCGATGTTCATCAGCAATCGCCTCACTGCATAAAGATAGAGCTTCTTGATCAGCGATTACGGTTACATTCGGATGACGTTGTAAAACTGTAGCAGGACACGCTTCACTATATGCACCTTGCAATAATTCTTTAACAGCTTCTGCCTTTTTAGAACCCATAGCAACAAGTAGAATTTGTTTCGCTTTCATAATGCTTCCAATTCCCATTGTAATTGCATGAGTTGGCACATCTTCTTCTTTTTCGAAGAAGCGAAGGTTTGCTTGGCGTGTAGATTCTGTTAATTCAACAATATTTGTTGGAGAATTAAACGGTGTTCCTGGTTCGTTAAATCCGATGTGACCGTTTTCACCGATTCCAAGAATCTGTAGGTCAACTGGGTTAGCAGCTAGAATGCCCTCGTAACGTTTGCACTCTTCCTCTAAATCACTTGCCATCCCGTTTGGTACATAAGTTTGTTTAAATGGAAGATGATCAAACAACTGTTCTTGCATGAAATAGTGATAGCTGTTTTTATCTTCATGTGGTAAATTTACGTACTCATCTAAGTTTACAGTGGTTACACGGCTTGTATCAAGTTTATTTTTTCGCATTTCTGCATAAATACCTAATGGAGAGCTTCCTGTAGCCATTCCTAATGTTGGATTTTCTTTTGTTTTTACAACTTCTTCAATTAATTTATAACCTGCTTCTGCTAGTTCTTCTGGAGTTTTTACAACAAGAATATTCATTTCATTACTTCCCTTCCTTCATATGAATTCCTAAACGAACCGTATCATATACATGTAAATCTTCATTCATCACAACAAAGTCTGCATCTTTTCCTACCGCTAATGCACCTTTATTATTTAATCCAAACTCTTCTGCTTGGTTCACTGATGTCATTAGTACTGCATCTTCGATTGAACAACCTGTAAATTCAATTACATTTCGGAAAGCTTGATCCATTTTTAGAATACTACCAGCTAACGTTCCATCTTCTAATCGAGCACTACCATCTTTTACATGTACTGGCTGTCCGCCAAGCTCATATAATCCATCTTCAAGACCTTTTGCACGCATTGCATCAGTAATAACACTTACTTTTTTCGGTCCTTTTAATTTATATGCTAATTTCACCATATCCGGGTGAATGTGAATACCATCTGTAATTACTTCAACCATTACATCTGGATTTAATAACACATGACCAACAACTCCTGGTTCACGGTGATGTAATCCACGCATTTGATTGTATAAATGCGTTGCATGTGTAATGTTTCTATTTTTTAGTTGCGCATCAATTGCATCGGTATGTCCCATTGTGCCAACAACACCAGTTTCAGCAAGATATTGCTCGAACTCTAACGCACCTTCTTCTTCAGGTGCATATGTTACTAATTTAATTAAATTTCCGCTTGCTTCCTGCCATTGTTTAAATTGTTCAATATTCGCAGGAACAATATGTTCAAGTGGTTGTGCACCTGCACGTTTCTTTGAAACATACGGTCCTTCTAAGTGAATATATTCGAAATGTGCTCCTTTTTCTTTCGCTTCCTTCGCAGCATGTAGTGCTGCTTCGATTGCTTCTGGAGCTTGTGTCATTGTTGTTGGAAAGTAAGTTGTAACTCCTTCTTTTAACATTTCTTTACCTAGAGTTACTAACCCATCGCTATTTGCATCCATCGCATCAATATCGTATCCACCATGAATATGAACATCAATCATACCTGGAATCACAATTTTCCCTGCCGCATCTAAAACCGCTTCATTTTCTTGTGATACATATTGAGCCATCAAACCAATTTCTTTAATTGTTTCTGTGTAACGAATAAATCCGTTTTCCACTACTTCTTGACCTGTATAAATTTTGGCATTGATGACAACTTGCGTTTTCATTTTCATCGATCCTTTCCCATGAAATACCTACTTGTTATTATTACCTTATTCGCCTAATTCCATCTTAATATATGCACGAGTAGTTGTCTATACATTCTAATGAAATTTCCTCTTTGTTTAACAAAAAGGAAGCTTAGTACGTCTCTCGCAATTATAATATATGTTATTCATTTTTTCCAAAAAGGAACAATATCATCTATCGTATGAATCACTTAAGTAATGGCATTAATCCGCTAGACCCAATTGTAATATGTTCGCCGTCTGTTTCCATTTCTACTGTACGCTTATTTGTTCCATACATCATTATACCACGCTGTTTTAATCGTCTCACTACACTTTGATGCGGATGTCCATACGGATTTCTGCTACCATAAGAAAGAATCGCGAACTGTGGTTCTACCTTCTTTATAAACCTTTCACTTGTTGAAGTATATGAGCCATGATGTCCCACCTTTAACACATCTGCATGTACATCAAATTGCTTTAATATTTCAGTTTCCGTTCGCACATCAGCATCACCCATTAGTAAAAAATCTGCCTTACCATACCGAATCTTTAATACAATTGAAGATTCATTATTTTCATCTTTGGACTTCCCGTTGTTTAATACTTGTATGGAAACATGCGGATCTAACGGTATGTATTGTCCCTCTTTTACTGAAATGAAAGGGATTCCCCTTTTCTTTATATGATTTCGATACGTATGATAAGTAAGAGAACTATATGTTTTTCCACTATCTAATATAAGTGATACCGGCATCTGCTCTACAATCGGAATGAGTCCTCCAATGTGATCCATATCTGGATGAGTACTGACGATAGCATCTAAATGGTTAATTCCTTTTTCAATTAGTTTTTGGATAACAACCTCACCAGCTTCATAAGGTCCTCCATCAATTAACATCGTTTGTCCATTTGGCAATATAATAAGTGTTGCATCACCTTGTCCAACTTTTAAGAAACTCACTTTCATTTTACCAAAATGTTGCCGCTGCATATGTAAAGGAGACGCGGTATGAATAGACATCATATACCTTTTGGCAGATGCACTATTTAAAGAAAAGCATAACAAAACAGAAACTAATAATAAAACACTTCGTATACCTCTCATAACTCGTCTCCTTTTTTCAATTAGTATGGCACGGTATATAATTGATATACAAAAAAGCTTAGCAAAATGCTAAGCTTTTATTTCGATATCTCTTGTAAAGAACCGAAGAATAAATCCGCTTCATTCATTTGTTCGTTTTCTTCAGAAAGCGGAGGTAAATCATCTAATGTTTTTAATCCAAATGTGTCTAAAAATTCTTTCGTCGTTCCATATAAAATCGGACGCCCAGGTCCTTCTGCTCTTCCCATTTCTTTTATAAGTAAGTGTGATACTAACGTTTGTAACGCCTTATCGGTTTTTACCCCTCTAATCTCTTCCATTTCAGTTCTTGTAATGGGTTGACGATATGCAACAATTGCTAACGTTTCTAGCGCAGCCTGAGAGAGTGAAGCAGCTGTTGGGATATCTATTAGTTTTTGATAGTACGACGCATGTTCTTTCTTTGTAGCAAAACGATATACTTTTGCATACTGTACAATTTGCAAACCTCGGTGTGCACCTTCACATTCTTTTTGCATTTCTTCTAAAATATCGATTACTTCGTTTCCTTCAATTTCAAGGACTTTTGCTATTTGTTCAGGAGAAATCCCTTCATCACCAGAAACAAATAAAAGCCCTTCAATGATTGATTTCTGTTCTGTTCTATCCATCTTACGAGCTCCTTCCTCCTATTTTCTCCATAAAAATACACATCAAAAAACCGAATCACAATCAATGCGTTCGGTTCAATATTTTTTCTCTTGTTCCAAACGATACATTCAAACCTAGCATGAGATATACTATTTCTATCCCATTTTCCATACTAACTCTATGCAGATTTAGTATAGCTTGATACGAAAATTTCATCAAAATTATGTTCTTGTTCAATTACGATTTGTTGATTTTTCATAAGCTCAAGAACCGCTAAAAATGTTACAACCATTATTTCCCGTTCATCATCAACAAACAAATCATAAAAACTTTGACGGCCACCTTGTATTTCTAACTGCTTTAAAATATCCGTCATACGCTGTTCAATTGGTATTTCTTGACGAGTAATACGTGTTGTCACAGGTTTCTTTGCTTTTTTACGGCGCATTAATTTTTGAAATGCCGCTAGCATATCATATAACGTAACATCAAGAGGCAAGCTTGTCTCCTCTTCTTGTTGCAATGATGTAAAATCAATTGGCGGACGTGTATATAGCTGTGCTCTTTCTTGTTCTCTTTCTTTTAGTTCAGTAGCAACTTGCTTATATTTCTTATATTCAATTAACCTCTCCATCAATTCTTGACGAGGATCATCTATAAAGTCATCACCGTTATCAAGTACATCTTCTTCATGTTTCGGCAACAACATTTTACTTTTAATTTGTAATAACGTTGCAGCCATTACTAAATACTCACTTGCAACATCTAATTGTAGTTCTTTCATCGTATGAACATAAGATAAATATTGCTCTGTAATTTCCGCTACAGGAATATTATATATATCAATTTCATAACGATGTATTAAATGTAACAATAAATCTAAAGGCCCTTCAAAAGCCTCTACTTTAAAATTATACTGCACAAAGCATCCCACCACATTTTTTCTATAACAACATAAGTATAGAGCATACTCATGTTCTATCCAACCTTTTTAAGAAATTTAATTAAAAATAGACCTATGCCTATGGCATCATGCCCACCACTTCATATGATAACAGTGTAGTAAGAACAATGTAGGAGGTCAAAAAACTATGGGTCACGTTGATTGTGGTTTTAGCGGTGGGTTCGCATTACTTGTTGTATTGTTTATTTTACTAATTATTGTAGGGGCAGCTTGCTTCTGCTAATATGAACAATAAACGACTAGGGAGAAATTCCCTAGTCGTTTATTGTTCATATTTCTATGATAAACTTATACTTATAACCGTTAGATAGGGGCGAAGAAAATGTATCCTACCGAATACATACAGTTTTTAATTCATTTTCACGGAGATTATGATTATTTTGAATGCCACGAAATACTGGAAGAGTATTGGAAAACAAAACCGAGAGGAAATCGGGATCATTATTTAGTCGGCCTCATTCAAATTGCAGTTTCTTTATACCATCACAGACGCTCTAACTGGAATGGCGCAGAGAAGATGATGAAAAGCGCCATAACGATTTTAGAAAAAAACAGTGCACATTTACTTCGTTTAGGAATAAATGAGGCACAACTCCTGTTCTTACTCAAAGATAAATTGCAATCTATCCAGAAAGAAGAAAGTTTTACACCGTTATTTTTACCATTGTCGGATACAACATTAGAAAAGTACTGCATAGAATTATGTCAGAAACAAAACCTTCCTTGGAAAGACGTGAATGCTACTTCTAATGAATTTATAATACATAAGCACACATTACGTGATCGAACAGAAGTCATCGCTGAACGAAACGAACAATTACAAAAAAGAAAGCAGAGATAATAAACTACTTATCTCTGCTTTCACGAATGTATATTTTGTTCAAGCCCTTTACACTTTTCGCAAAAACTTGCTGTTTGCTCATTTCCGCAAATTGTAAATTCAAGAAATTTACTCTTTAACTCTTGAACCATCTTCGTCCCAATACCCATATGACGGTGAGATGGGTTCACACTCAAATGCTGAATTTCCAAAACTTGATTCTCTTTTTTTACAATCCCCATTATCCCAACAAAATCTTCGTTTTGTTTCCACAAATACAATTGCCAATCATCCTTTGCTTCATAATCTTTCATAGTCAATTGTAATGTTTTCACATCTTTTTCAGTTGGCATAAATGAAAGAAGCCCCATTGCAATCTTTTCATAACTTTTTTTAAAACGAATTAACATAACCCTTATCCCTTCTTACAAAAGTTACAAACTATTAAATCCCCTCAATCACTCTTTTCATATCACATTCATTTTACAATATTTTCAACAGAGTGAGAAGAGCTTAAAACAACTTGATAATCATACAAAGCGAAAAGAAGAAAGTCAAATATACGTTTCATTACTATTTTTTCTAAGTAGATAAAAGAAGAAACGCTGTTATATGAAAGTGAAAAGAAACATCCACCGCTCATTATCACTTCACTATTCATCACCTTAGAGCAGATGAATTCTAGCAAAATGAATGTAATAAACAACTTTTATTGAAATGTGTAATCTAATAATGTATTCTATGTGATTTGTTAAAATTTTGTTCTCATAAGCGACATATTCTCACTACAATCACATTACTACTTGTATCATGTACCGTAAACGAAATACCCATTCCTATTAAAAAAAAGAGAGCAATAGCTCTCTTTTCTCATTCACTTATTCTTCCCAAACTTTAACTTCTTTCATTACATCACCTTGACGCATGTTTAATACTGTTTCAATACCGCTTGTTACTTTACCGAATACAGTATGTACACCATCTAAGTGTGGCTGTGGCTCATGAACGATAAAGAATTGGCTACCGCCTGTGTTACGGCCAGCATGAGCCATAGAAAGTGATCCTACAAGGTGTCTATGAGGATTTCCATCAGTTTCACATGGGATAGAGTAACCTGGGCCACCCGCACCTGTTCCTGTTGGATCTCCACCTTGGCTTACGAAGCCAGGAATAACGCGGTGGAATGTCACACCATCATAAAATCCTTGCTCTGCTAGTTTTTTAAAGTTTTCTACTGTTTTTGGCGCCTCTTCTGGGAAAAATTCCAAATCGATTTTTTCACCATTTTCCATTACTATGTATCCTAAAGTTTTCATACGTATATGTCTCCTTTCAACTATCTCAGCACTATATTACCACATTCATCACTAGAAACAAAAAGAATCCGACAATCTACATACTTCTTTTTTGAAATGTGGAAAAAGCTAGGTGACAAATAAGAAATATATACTATAATAACTGTGTTGCCCGAAAATTTTAGAAAGAGAAAGGGAGCGATTTTTCGTGAAAACGAAATTACTAGCTCTGCTATTAGCTGTAGCAGTATTTATTATGCCAACAGCTTCGTTTGCAGACATCATCGAAGGAGAATCAATTGTTACACTAGGAGAAAACTTGTCTGAACAACAAAAACAAGATCTGTTAAAAGAAATGAAAGCACCAAAAGATGCTACAATTATTACTGTGTCTAATGCGGAAGAACATAAATTTCTAGAAGGGATTGTTCCAAAAGCTCAAATTGGTACGAGAGCAATTTCCTCTTCTATGATCACATACACAAAGCCAGGTTCTGGTCTCATTGTACGTTCAAAAAACATTAATTCAATAACAGATGCAATGTACACAAACGCACTTATTACAGCAGGTGTGAAAGATGCTGAAATTCAAATTACTGCACCATTTAAAGTTTCTGGAACTGCTGCTTTAACTGGCTTAATGAAAGCCTATGAAACGACATCAAACAAAGCAATTCCTGAGGAAGTAAAAAAAGTAGCCAATGAAGAAATGGTGCAAACATCCCAGCTCGGCGATAAAATTGGTGAAGAAAAAGCGGTTCAACTTGTTGCGAAAATTAAAGAAGAAATTGCCAAAGAGCAGCCAAAAACAACTGAAGATTTACGTTCATTAATTAAAAAAATTGCGGATCAACTTGGTATTACATTAACGGATGAACAGTTAGATAACTTAGTTGCGCTATTTGATAAAATGAAAAATCTTAACATCGATTGGAATCAAGTTGGCAGTCAGTTAAATAAAGCAAAAGAACATGTTTCTGCCTTTTTAGGATCTGAAGAAGGGCAAAGTTTCCTAGATAAAGTGAAAGATTTCTTCTCAAGTATCATTGATTTTGTTAAATCTTTATTCAAGTAAAAAGAAGCTCGCTAGTTAATCTGTACCCTTTGTAAAGGACATTTTAAAAAAAGTTAGGCGGCATCAAGAAGATGGTTTCTGTATTCGACAGGAGTCATCTTCTTTAAATTCCACTGATATCTGTGCTGATTATAGTATTTCATATAGTCTTTAATTTCTTGTTTTAACTGTGTGAAAGATGTACAAGTTTTGATGTGTGCTTCATCTTTAAAGTGCCCGAAAAAAGATTCTTGTGGGGCATTATCCCAACAGTTTCCTCGCCTTGACATAGATTGTCCCAGCTTTAATTTTTTGACTAATTTTTGATAGGTAGGACTTGTGTAATGAGCACCTTGATCAGAATGAATATAGGCATCTTGCGTTAATCGTACCTTCTTATTCTTCTTTAGTTTGTGCAGCGTCGTCGTTGCGATATCTAAGGTAAGTCGTTCTGAAACATGATACGCCAAAACTTCATTCGTAGACCCGTCTAGAATAGTAGATAAATATCCTTTTTGATTCTTACCATAAAACAGGTATGTGATATCTGTAAGAAGTACCTTTCCCGGTACACCTTGCCTAAATTCGCGTTTTAATCGATTGGGTACCACGAAGTGTTCTTTCGTCGCTTTCAACATTTTTTTATAGGGATTTTCTCTACGAATAGGACAGATTATCCCATATTTTTTCATGATTCTACGGATGCGTTTCAAATTGTAGACAACTTGAAATTGACCCGCCAATGTCATTTTGATCTGACGAGCCCCCTTTTTTCGGTTTTTAAATCGAAATGCCTTTAATATAATCTCTTTCCCTATTTCATCTTGATGTATTCTTTTCTCTCGCCGACTTTGAGAAATGGCTAAAAAATAATTATAGTATCCAGAACGTGAAACGCCTGCGACCTGACACAAATATCTCACCATATTTTTCAGGCGGTATTTTTCAATGATAGAACGAATTAATAGGTACTTTTGACTAGCGTGTAACGTTATTTCTTTCCCATCCTCCCTTCCATAAATTTGATCTTTTTTAACAGTTCATTTTCAGCTTTTAATAAGTTTCGTTCCGCTTCCAAACGTGCATATTTCTCCTCTAATGTAAGTTCTCTTTCTGACTTTCTTCCTGAGTTTTCCTTACGTGTGTCTCTTAAGCCCCATACACCGTTTTGCTTATAGGACGTACGCCATCTATTTCCTGATGACACAATACGTTGTAGACCGATGATATCTATATCAAAACCACATTCTTCAAAAATAATACGAGGTGGTTTACCCTGTTCATTTTCCTTAATAAAAATACGCTTGAATTCATCGGTATAGGTAATTCCTTTTTGGCTTACCGATTTTACGTATCGATTTTTTGATAATATTTGAATTTCCTTTTCTGTAAGCAATTTTTTCGTCATTTTGAAATTTCTCCGATTCTCATTTTTCTCTCATTATACAAGAAATACCCTATAGAATAGACTTTTTTTAAGTGTCTATTCTATAGGGTACAGTTTAAGTAGCGAGCTTCTTTTTTTATACAAGTAACGGCAATTTCATAATAGCTTCTTCAACCGAACGAACTATATGATTTGCCTTCTCCTTCACATATGGATGAGCATGATGCAGAGTGAATGAATGCGGGGTTACTTCAAACATAGAAATATCATTGAAAGAATCTCCAATGCATGCAACTTCATTTGCTTCAATTTGCAAATGTTCCATTAGTCGTCTTAAAGCACTCCCTTTACTTACTCCCCTTGGCATAATGTCAACATAGCGTTTACCAGACATAAAAACTTCCGCTTCGTTCTGAAAGGTATCTCGTAATTCTTGATCTAATGCTTCAATTGTCTCTTCTTCCCCAAAAACAAACAATTTCGCAGGATGTACAGTTTTACCAAACTCCTCTTCTAATGCTTCTATTTCAGCAATATGCACGCCCATATACGTTTCAAAATTATGATGATGTTCATTTTTTCTTTTTGTATACCGTTGCTCATTTGCACAAACAATATCTGCTAGTCCCTTTTTATGGATATATCGATATATTTCCTGGGCAATCCCATCTTCAAAACTTGATTCATGAAATATTTTCCCATCCGGTAGTAACATCGTCGCTCCATTTAAACTCGTTGTGTAATACGGGAATGCAAACCTATTTACAACTTCATCAATTCGATGAGTAAAGCGGCCTGAGGCAAAACAAATATTTGTCCCTTTTTCAGCTAACCAACAAATTGCACGTTCATCTTCTTTTTGCATATCATTCACATTGTAAACGAGCGTGTCATCTAAATCACTTACAAATAATTTAATCATGTCCTCTTCCCCTTCCATACACAATATCTACTCTAAGTGTACACAAAAAATGTTTGATTTTTGTTAAAAAACAATAAATTTTTGCTAAAAAAATAAACGGGTGTATAATCCCGTTTATTTTTGTCTTTTTACATTTTGAGGTCTTACAATACTTGGTCGTACTTTTAAACTAGACATCGTCGGACGGAGTAGAATTTTTGTTAATGCGCCCCAATCAAATGGTAAAAACGGCCATAAATAAGGTGTTTGCAAACTTTTTATAGACGTTAAAAATAAAATCAATATCGTCATACCAATTACAAAGCCCATCTCATGGAAGAGACCTGTTAAAATAATAACAAATAATTTTCCAACCTTATTCCCTAGCCCTAATTCATAACTCGGTGTTGCATAAGCACCGATCATAGAAACTGCTACATACAAAATAACTTCTGGTACAAACAAACCTACATCGATTGCTATTTGACCAATTAATATAGCGGAAATTAATCCTGCTGCAGACGATAACGGCGTTGGAGTATGAATGGCAGCCATCCTTAAAAACTCAAGCCCGACCTCTGCCATTAATACTTGTAATAAAATTGGTAAATGTGTCATCTTAGTCGGTCCAATAAAAGCAAGATTTTCTGGTAAAAGAGTTGGATCAAATACAAACACTAACCAAAATGGTAGTAAAAACAAGGAGAATAAAACACCTAAAAAACGTACCCAACGTAAAAATGTACCGACAGCTGGGTTTTGTCTAAACTCTTCTGCATGCTGTAAATGATGGAAATATGTTGTTGGCGTAATCATAGCACTCGGTGATGTATCAACAAGTACTAGAACATGTCCTTCTAATAAATGATTGGCTGCTACATCCGGTCTTTCTGTATATCGAATAAGCGGGAATGGGTTATAGCTTTGCTTTACAACAAATTCTTCCACTGTTTTATCCGCCATCGTAATGCCATCAACATCAATGTTATTTAATTCTTGTTTTATAATCTTTACTAAATCTTGATTTGCAACATCTTGTACATATGTAATACAAATATCCGTTTGCGATCTATCCCCTACTCGAATAATTTCGTTTCGAAGACGCGGATCTCGAATTCTCCTACGAATTAACGCTGTATTTACAACGATATTTTCAACAAATCCATCTCTCGCACCGCGTACTACTTTTTCGGTATCCGGCTCTGTCGGTGTTCTTCCTGGATAGCTTCGAACATCTATCGCGAACGCTTCTGTTTCGCCTTCCACAAATATAATAATAAGCCCTGATAACGCTTGAACCATTACTTCATCCATCGTTTTCACTTTACTCACTTGCTGATGAATTAAACGATTCTCTAAAAGCTTTACTGTATCTTCTTCAACATCCCTTATTTCATTCGTATCCACAGCTTCTTCTAAAATAGGAATAATATAATTCGTATCACAAAGTCCATTTACGAATAACACAGCAATTTCTTTATTCAAAATTTGAAATTTACGAATACCAACATCAAATGTAACGCCTAATCCAACCGTTTGTTTTAAATAATTTTCATTGTCACTTATGAAAGTTGAAATAGGGATATCTATTTTTTTAGGCTTCGTCATAAAACCCACTCCTTTCCAAAATTAACTGAATTGCTTTTTTAGTAATTGGTGAGCCTCTCTCCCATTCATCATTTCCACACATCTTACCAATATCACCAATTCCAACAATGACAGGAACATTCAGATCATCTAGACAATAAATTGTATCTCCGCTAATTCTGCCAATTTCACCATCTGGGAGTCCAAACTTATCAACGCCATATTCCGTTAAATTCCCGTTTCGATCCACGCTTACATCTACACGTGCCCATTCCCAATGATGTGTATTAGACGCTACCGCCAAAATCCCAAGTACATCAATTTGTTTATGCGTGGCTACATATTTTAAAGCTTTTTCACCAGATCCTTCTCCAATAAATCCACTGTCATCAAACATGACAAATACAGGGTCATATGGCGTTTGCATAATAAGCTCAACAACTTTCTTCCCTGTCAATTTGGTTGGATTGCTTTGTGATGCTGAAATACACCTTCCCCCAAATTCCTTCGTTAAAAGCTCAATTGTTCGCTTTGCATATTCATCTCCATCTGTGACCAAAACAACCCTTCGTCTCATTTGATTTATCCTTTCGGTTTACATATAAGTGCTATAAAAAATGAAAATAATATCGCTGCAGAAATGCCTGCAGACGTTAAACTAAACATACCCATACCAATCCCTATATATCCGTGTTTCTCTGCAGCATGCATTGCCCCGTGTAATAAGGAATGTCCAAAACTTGTAATAGGAACTGTTGCCCCAGCACCAGCAAACTTTATAAGCTTATCGTACAATCCAAATCCATCTAAAACTGCTCCTATCACTACAAAGGTAGCCATTAAATGAGCTGGTGTTAACTTTGCAAAATCTAACAATACTTGTCCAACTAGACAAATAGCGCCTCCTACAAGAAATGCATATATAAAATCCACAATTCACTCTCCCTTCACTCTCTCAAATACGACACCATGTGCAATTGTTGGAATTGTTTCTTTCTGCTGCATCATCATCGGGCTTAATAACGCGCCAGTAGCAACGACAAAAATTCGTTGTAAATTCCCTTTTTGCATCTCGCTTAATAAATGACCATATGTGACAACAGCTGAACAAGCACAACCACTACCACCTGCAAATACTTCTTCTTGACCCGAATCATAAATCATTAATCCGCAATCATTATATATATGCCCAATATCATAACCTTCTTCCAGTAACAGTTGTTTCGCAATTGGTGTCCCAATAGCTGATAAATCACCGGTAACAATCACATCATAATCATTGGCACTTCTCTTCAAATCTTCAAAATGCTGCTGAATTGTATGAGCCGCAGCCGGTGCCATCGCCGATCCCATATCTAAAGGGTTCGCAATTCCTAAATCTTGCACTTTTCCAATCGTAGCCGACGTAATTTTAATGGCACTTTTTTCTTTACTAATTAATATGGATCCCGCACCTGTAACAGTGGAATTTGCTGTTCCTGGTTTTTGTCCCCCATACTCTGTTGGATAACGAAACTGTCTTTCAGCTGTTGCATTATGACTACTTACCGTCGCTAAAACACGATTTGCGAATCCACCGTCTATAAAGGCTGATCCGACCGCTAAAGTCTCCATCGAGGTCGCACAAGCACTAAACATGCCTAAAAAGGGAATTCCCCACTTACGCGCAACGTAATTTGCTGTTACTGTTTGATTTAATAAATCACCCGCTAAAAAGAAATCAATTTGTGATGTTTCTACATTTGCTTTTTGCATGACTTGTTGAATAGAATCTGACATTAATCTTCGTTCAGCAAGCTCCCAGTTTTCCTCTCCGCAATGTAAATCATCATATGAAATATCAAATTCCTTTCCAAGAGGGCCTTCAGCTTCTTTTGGACCGACGGCAGTACCGGTTGCATTCACATAAATATCATTTTGAAATACCCACGTTTGTTTTCCTGTCAACCTCATACTAGCCCCTCCTTTAAGACATAAAAATTTTAAAAGTATATCTTATTAACCCAATAATGTATGCCCCGACAACACCAAAAACGATTACACTTCCCGCTAGCTTAAACATGTTTGTAGCAACCCCAAGCACAATTCCTTCACTCTTATGCTCTAGCGCAGCACTTGCCATAGAATTCGCAAATCCCGTAACAGGTACGGCCGACCCTGCTCCAGCAAATTGACCGATTTTATCATATACACCACAACCTGTTAAAATCGCCGATAATAGTACAAGAGTTGCGACGGTTGGATTCCCTGCCTCTTGTTCACTAAAATGAAAATAATGTATATAAAATTTCATCAATACTTCTCCGATTGTACAAATGAGTCCACCTACAAAAAATGCCTTAACACAATTTATAAAATAATTTGGCTTCGGATGGTATTCCTTCACTTTATTTACGTAATCGTCCTTTAGTTTTCGCCCTGTCATTTATATATTGCCTCCTACTTTACGAAATAAATCCAGTGAAACAACGAGCCTATTACTTTTCCAAGTACAAGAGCAACGAGTAAAACAACAATCTTCCCCTCTACCCCTACTCGCTTCGCTAAAATAGGTAAAACATTTAACACTTCTGTTAATGCGGCAGCGAGCATTCCAATGAATGTGCCACAAAATATTCCTAATATAACAAGCCAATATTGCGACGTTTGAAATGTAATGTTTTTCAAACTACACCAAGCTCCTGTTAATGTACCTGCAATAACTGCCCACTCAAAATATTGAATGTGCTTTCCACTTCTCGTTAATTGAGCTAGACGAGGGATTATACCAAGCACAGCTAAAAATGCAACATATCCGCTACCTACAGCAATTCCTCCTGCTAAAGCAATTAAAATAACGAATCCAGACTCAATCATCGGTAAGTTGTTTCATATTATCCTTGTTTTCATGAACAATTACATATTGGTCAAGTGACTGCTGGTATTGGAACATCTCCACTTCTAACGGACTCGGCTCTTCATTAATACGCTTTTGAAATACATGATTAAAAAATAAAACCATACCTAACCCAAGACCTAATGAATAAGGAATTTGAAATAAAAGTGGTTGCGCCTTAAATTCTCCCGTAATCATGTAATATAACCGTTGGTGCACTTGTTGCATGCTTACATCTTCATGAAAATATATGATGGCAAGAGCTGCTCCAATGAAAAGTAACAACCATACAAGTCCGAAAAAAATCGGATGTACTTTCTTTTTTTCATATATAATTTCAACAAGAGTTTGTCCAGAACCGAGTAAATTAATTTGTATATGAGCAGCTTTTCGCCTAATAATCTCGATTATTTTCATAACATCAATTACAACATGCGTTTTATCACGCGCTGTAATTTTATAAATTACCTCATCCTGTAACGACTGAACTACTGCAGCATCTCCGGCAAGTTGAGCAACATCTCCCAGCTTTACTTCATACGTAGGAGAAACTTTTAATCGATTACGCATTTTAATATAAATTGTTTGTTCCAATTTCCATTCACCTCTTCACTCTTCCTCGTAGTTGTAGTATGGTTATTCAATTTTTTTCTAATACAATTTTTTCATAAAAAAACATCTGTACCATTTCGGTACAGATGTTTTTTAGTTTATGCTTTTTTCTTAAATAAATTTGCAATACTTAATGCGAGCCCTCCCCAAATGACTACTATTCCAATAACCATCATCATAATCGCCGATCCACTCATTATGAAACACCTCGATCTTTCCATTCTTTTTCAAGCTTAGCAGAATCTGAATGTATTTGTGCATTCCATTTCTTTAAACTAATGATTAGCGCAATGATAAGGAACGCTGCTGCAATTGACCAACCATATGTTACGACAAACTCCGTTGGGTACCCTCCATAGTTCTTTTTAATATTTTGGATTGTACCATCAATTAACATGTACCCTAACATAAGCGGAGTAATAACGAGTAAACTCACTCTCCAAAACGTCCCTAACTTAATATCAGATACGAAGTTTGCGTGGTTTTGATAAACCGGTAAACGACGTAAAATGAGTCCTATCGTAACTACTTCCGCTAGAGCAATTGTAATTAATCCGAAGTTATTAGCGAAGTAATCCACAACATCTAGGAACATAAGCCCGCCACGTGTCGCAAAAACGAGAGAAACGAGTACGAGAAGCGTCCCCATAATTCCAATTGTTTTCTGGCGGCTTAAGCTAAACTTTTCAGATACGGCAGCAAAACATACTTCCGCAAGCGAGATGAGGGATGTAATTCCAGCAACCGTTAATGATAAGAAAAATAATACGCCAAATAAAGGTGACATCGGTAATTCATTAATAATTTGCGGGAATACTACGAAAGCAAGCCCTACACCAGCACTTGCTACTTTATCAACTGGTACTCCCATATTGTTTGCCATAAATCCAAGAGCCGCAAAGACCCCAATCCCTGCTAATAATTCAAATCCTGAGTTTGCAAATCCAGTAATAAAAGCATTATTTGTTGTATCTGAGTTTTTCGGTAAATAACTAGAATACGTAATCATAATTCCAAATGCTAAAGATAAGCTAAAGAAGATTTGACCGTAAGCAGCAAGCCATACTTTTCCGTCAAAAATACGACTCCAATCTGGTTTAAAGAATGCATCTAATCCTTGCATCGCACCTTCCATCGTCACTGCACGAACTACGATAATAAGGAACATAACAACTAGTAAAGGGATGAAAATACGGTTCACAACTTCGATTCCTTTTTTAACTCCTTTAAAAGCAACACCAAGCACAATAATCCAAACGAGAGCTAGTGGAATTAATACTTCCGGTACGAGCCCTCCAAACTGTCCAGGTTTATCTGCAACATGTAAATACTCTTTAAATAAAAATGATTCCGTGTCTTTCCCCCATGCGCCAGTAATTGCAAAATACGTATAAGAAATAGACCAAGCAATAATTACTGCATAATATGTTGAAACGATAAACGTTACACACATTTGCCACCATCCGATGAATTCAGCACGCGGATGAATACGAAAGAACGTAAGTGGCGCTGAACCACGGTGACGATGCCCAAGAGCAAATTCAAACGCCAATAATGAAATCCCAGTCGTTAATAACGCGAATAAGTACGGTAAAAAGAATGCGCCTCCTCCATTTTCATACGCCGTATAAGGAAAACGCCATATGTTTCCTAATCCAACGGCAGAGCCGACCGCTGCAAAAATGAATCCAGCCCTCGTTCCCCATTGTTGCCTCGTTTCCATATTTCCTTCCCCCTTTGTGACAAGTTCATAATTGGATTATATTTTAAATTTACTAAATTATCAATAAATTCTGTTAATTTTTAAGAAAGTTTACAATCTCCTCCTATTAAAGTCATAAAAAAGATCGAATAGATAGCTATTCATCTATTCGATCTTTCATCTGTTTTAATATTTTCTTTTCAAGTCTTGAAACTTGCACTTGCGAAATACCTATTCGCTCTGCTACTTCTGATTGAGTTTGGTCTTTATAATAGCGTAAATATACAATTAAACGCTCTCTCTCATCTAATTCTCTAATTGCTTCTTTTAAAGCAATTTTATCAAACCATTTCGTTTCAGATTGATCTGCAATTTGATCTAAAATAGTAATTGGATCTCCGTCGTTTTCATAAACCGTTTCATGTATGGATGAAGGGGCACGACTCGCTTCTTGCGCCAGAACCACTTCCTCTGGCGTTAGTTCTAACGCTTCAGCTACTTCATTAATCGTTGGAGCCCTTCCGAATTCTTTCGAAAGCTCGTCTCTCATCTTTCGAATTTTGTTTCCTGTTTCTTTTAAAGACCTACTTACTTTCACTGATCCATCATCACGTAAAAATCGTTGTATTTCGCCAATAATCATGGGAACTGCATATGTTGAAAATTTCACGTCGAAAGATAAATCAAATTTATCTACCGATTTTAAGAGCCCAATACATCCAATTTGAAACAAATCGTCTGGTTCGTATCCGCGATTAAGAAAACGCTGCACAACCGACCATACGAGACGCATATTACTTTGAACAATTGTATCTCTTGCTTGTTGATCTCCATCTTGACTTTTTTGAATTAACGCTTTTAGCTCGTGGTCCTTTAACTGAGGTTTCTTCTTCTCATTTTTGACCTCTATGTCCATAGGCTATTCTCCTTAATTGCATAGAGCGTTACTATTTGATAAGTATTTTGTCAAATGGATTGTTGTCCCGAAAGATTCGTTTGAAATAACTTCTACTTCATCCATAAAATTTTCCATGATAGTAAATCCCATTCCGGAACGCTCTAATTCAGGTTTAGTTGTAAAAAGGGGTTGTCTCGCTTCATCTAAATTAAAGATGCCAATCCCTTCATCTCGAATCGTGAGTTTCACCATTGCTTCTTCCAAAATTACAGAAATATAAACAACACCTTCTGCATTTCCTTCGTACCCATGAATAATTGCATTCGTAACCGCTTCTGACACAACTGTTTTAATCTCTGTAAGTTCTTCCATCGTAGGATCTAGTTGTGCAATGAAAGCAGCTACTGTAACGCGAGCGAACGATTCATTTTGACTTAATGCTGAAAATTGAAGGTTCATTTCATTTCTCATTTATGCCACCCCCAACGTCGCGAGCGCATGCGCTTCACTTTCTTCTAAGCGAACAATTTTAAATAAGCCCGACATTTCAAATAAACGTTTAACAGGCGGTGAAATTGCACAAACAACCATTTCTCCACCTAATCCCTTTACATGCTTATATCGGCCTAATATAACACCTAAACCAGAACTATCCATAAACGATAAGTTCTCTAGGCTCAAAACAATATGATGAACACCATGTGTCTCAATCATATCTGTTACTTTCGTTCGCAACTCTTCAGCAGTATGATGATCTAATTCACCCGCTAGCCTCACACATAGGACGTCACGTTTTACTTCTAATTGCATGGAAAGACTCACACGATTTCCTCCTTATGCTCAAACTTTACTCATTTACATACATAAAGATTTTCGTGATACAACATAAGAATCCTTCCTACTGACAAAAGAAGAACTATTTCGCCATAAAGTGAAACCATTCAGCAATTATTTACTTACATACGAATAGAAAAGCGGCAAAATGTTTGCCGCTATTTTGATGTTGAAAACATCCCAAAACTTCTTTTAAATAACTCCCACCAGCTCGCTGCAGCAACATCTTCTTTTGCTACAATTGTTTGTTTTAATAAAACATCTTTATCTTTTTTAATAACAAGTGTACCAAGTGCATCGCCCTTTTTAATCGGCGCTTTCACTTTCTTTTCAGCAATTACTTCTTGCTTTACCTTGTCCATATTTTCGCCCTTCTTCATAAGAAGAGATACATTGTCTGACGCAACTAAATCTACTTTTTCTTTCTTCCCTTTTCCTACTTGGACAGTCTTAATTTTTTCGCCTCGTGTATACAATTTCTTTGTCATATATTGACCAAATGCGTAGTCAAGAAGCTTCGTTACTTGATTGTTCCGTTCTTTTGATGTAGGTGCTCCCATAACAACTGAAATAACACGCATCCCATTCTTTTCAGCCGATGCTGTTAAACAATATTTTGCTTCTGTCGTAAAGCCCGTTTTTACACCATCTACTCCAGGATAAAAACGCACTAACTTATTCGTATTAACGAGCCAAAACTTCTTATCCGTATCTTCACGTAAATAGTCTTCGTATTTTCCTGTGTATTTGCGAATAAGTGGGTACTTCATCAATTCTTTCGCCATTATAGCCATATCATTTGCTGTGGAATAATGATCTTTAGCCGGAAGACCTGTCGGATTTTGAAAATGAGTATTTTTCAGTCCTAAATCTTTCGCTTTTTTGTTCATCATATTTACAAAACCTTCTTCTGAACCAGCGATATGCTCCGCTACTGCAACAGACGCATCATTTCCAGATGCAATTGCAATACCTTTTAGCATTTCATTTACGGTCATCTCTTCTCCAGGCTCTAAAAAGATTTGTGATCCACCCATTGAAGCTGCATGCTCACTTGCTCTCACTTTATCGGTCAGTTTTAGTTTTCCTTTTTCAACTTGTTCCATAATTAATAGCATTGTCATAATCTTCGTCATACTAGCAGGTGGTAACTTCTCATTTGGATTTTTATCAAACAAAACTTTACCTGTATCTTGTTCAATTACAATTGCTGATGACGCTTGTTCCGCTAACTTCGGTGTTGTTTCTTCTGTTTTCTCCTGCTTCGTCTTCTCAGATTGTGCGAAACTAACTGAAGTACCAGAAAGCAATAACATGAAACAAACAAGTATTCCAAAAACTCGCTTCATGACTAACCCTCCATTCTATATCAAACCTATTTTTTCCAATTCACTGTTTTTTAATACCATATTTTTCTAACATTTTCAGTTGACAAACACATTCATCACCTTTATTGTATTAAGTGTATTACACATAGTAGTACACTTAATACAAGTCAGAAAGGAGACATTGCTCTTGCATATTCAACTTGATCCAAGAAGCAACACTCCGATATGGGAACAAATTGTTCAAAATATAAAAGAACTCGTATTAAAGAACATGTTAGCTCCAAGTGACAAACTACCTTCTGTACGGGAACTCGCTTCTTTACTCGTTATAAATCCAAATACAGTGAGTAAAGCGTATCAAGAGTTAGAGCGACAAGGGATTATTGAAACATTACGAGGAAAAGGAACATTTGTATCCCAATCGATTACCCCAACATTAGACGAAAGGAAAATCGCTATGGTTGAAAAGCAATTTCATCAATTACTATTAGAAGCCTCTTATCTTGGTGTTACGAAAGATAAAATTCATGATTGGATAGATTCATACTATAAAGAGATTGGAGGAAATGCGAATGCTGAAAGTGACAAACTTGAAGAAGACAATTGATAATCAAACAATTTTAGACGATGTTTCTTTCACATTACATAGAGGAAATATCATCGGATTACTCGGAAGAAACGGTGCGGGGAAAACAACTTTATTACGAACGATGGTCGGCATTTTAGACCCTGATGAAGGATGTGTTACATATGAGGATACCGACATTCATAAGAATCCTGAAACGAAACAAAAAATCGTATATGTTCCGGATTCTACTAACATACTGAACGGCTATACGGTAAAAGAAATTATAAAGTTTTATAAATCAGTTTATGCCGCATTTGATGAAACATATTTCTATGAACTGTTAGAACGTTTTAACTTACCAAACAAACGAATTCGTAGTTATTCAAAAGGAATGAAAGCACTGCTTGCTATCATTTTAGCTGTTTCTACAAAGGCAGAATATATCATTTTAGATGAACCGACAAATGGGCTTGATCCTATCGTTAAACGGCAGATCCTCCAATTTCTCGTTGGAGAAGTTGCAGAAAAAGAAATTACCATTTTCATCTCAACTCACCATTTAGATGAAGTGGAACAAATTGCAGATACAATTATTATATTAAAAGGCCATACTATAGCTTCTATTACATCACTAGACGATGCAAAATCACAATTTGCTAAAATCCAAGTAGCTTATGAACGTTCACTACCTCAAAAACTAGAAAACTTAAGCAATATTAAAATATTAAATCAAACAGGAAAAGTATATACAATCTTAATTGAGGGAAATGTGGCTACAACACTGGAAAAGTTTTATAAAGAACAACCACTGCTCATTGAAGAATTAACAATGTCGCTTGAAGATATTTTTATCACTACATTTGAGGAGGGTTCACATGTTTCATAAAGCTTTATGGATGAGGCAATGGAAGCAAGGAAAATATATAATTCTATTATTTTGGTTAACTAGTTTATATCAACTACCTTATAAATATTATCAAGAAGCGCAAATGCAACTAAAACTATCAAAAATGAAGCTTGGTGACTATACATATTACTACTCCTACTATTTTCAGACATCTGATGGTGCCGTCTTCTTTCAAGGAGCTACTCTAATTGCACTCGCTTGTCTTTTAATTGGATGGGAACGTAATAATCAATCAAATGATTTTCTATTCTCGATGCCTTTTAAACGAAAGGATATTTTTTTAACAAAATGGTGGCTTGGTGTTTTGAATATTATTACAGTACAAATTATTTGCTTGATTAGCATGTACGGAATAAAGAACATGTCGTTTCACAATGAGTATCAAACCTTTGCTCCGTTCTATAGTTACTTTCTATATGCTACCGTTGTACTTATCGCTATTTATACATTCGCCTTATTTATCGGGACTATTACTGGACATATATTTTCTCAAAGTATTTTAACTATCATTCTATTATTTTTACCATACGGTTTTGGATTGTTAATTTCCGGATTCATTTATTCACACACACAATGGTCTGTAGATGCAATGGGAGAAATAGAGTACCATACTCATGAGTACTTACAACATATAGGTATCATTTCACCATTAGAATATTTTTCTATTACTTATGATTACCACCCGATAGAAACATTTGATGACTATGGCAATAAACTTCCCAGTGTATCACAGGACAATCCTACGGAGCGTATTTCTGTACCTTCTCCTTGGACACTATTAACACCATTTTCTTACATCATTACCTTTTTATCAATAGCAACCTTTCTATACACACGTACACCGAACGAACAAAGTGGAAAAATACTATTGTTTCCTAACTTGCAAAAATGTTTCATAATTTGCACTGTTCTATGCTTCGGACTACTTGGTGGTAGAATATTAGGCGGACGAGATGCACTTCTGTCTTATTATGTTGGATTTTTCCTATTCGCTACCATAAGTTACTTCATTTTTACACGTCTATTAAAATTGAAGTTTGCTTTTGCAGGGAAATAAATATGCCATGAATTATTTAACTGTTATATGAACCAAATAAAAAAAGAGGTTATTTCACATTCTCTCTTCTTTTCCCATACTCTTTTTCTTGCTTCGTTCCAAACCCGTCACCATTTGCCACAATTTGATCTGTTGGAGCAACTATGCTTTCAGCAATTCTCCAGTCTCCACCTTGTTGAATAAACACTTGCATAAAATAATTCATTCCATTTAATTGATACGGATTTTCTTTTTTTACTTCATAACGTGCTGCAACATAATACACTTGCACATTCTCAGCCTCAAACTTAGAAATATATTGTGATAATCTCGGGATGTACTGTGATGCTTTCTGAAGTGGAAGTTGTTTTACTTTTACAAGAGAAGACTTCGTTACATTGCTTATCGTATCTTCATGCCGAATGTTATCACTGTGATGAAATAAAATCGCATTCTGCATAGAGCGAATCCATAGTTTTGAATATAAAACAGGTTGCTTATTTGAAATATGTTGTAATTCTTTTTGAACGACTTGAAGAGGCGTAGCGGCATCTACGAATTGATGAAAGCAGAAAAAACTTCCAATCATAATGAAAAGCGTACAAATACGTTTCATTATTTTTCACTCCGATTCTTTTTAATTAAAGTATTGGAGTTTCAAAATGTTTTTATTCAAAAGAAAAAGGATAGGAAAGCTGTCGCTCCCTATCCTCATTTATTATAATACGCGGCCAAATAGCTCTAACACCATTTCTATTTCTTGGTCGCTCCAACCTTTAAATCTCTCTTTATAATACTCTTTACGCACAGCTTCAAGTTTTTCAGTTACTTCTCTTCCGTGTTCTGTAATTTCTAAGTACACGATACGACGGTCTGAATTTGAACGTTTTCTTTCTACAAACCCTTTTCGTACGAGACGATCAGTAACAGCTGTAATATGACTGGAGGTTACGTTTACTTCACTCGCAATTTGCGAAGCCATCTGTGGACTTTTTAAAAATAATGCGCGTAATACAGAAAATTCATTATATGGCATATGTTCTGCAAAACGTGTATTAATATCATTTTGTAATAAACGTATCATCTTTCTAAATGATCCGGATAACTCTAAAATCAATGTTTCTCTTTTTTCGTTCACTAGCCTCGTCCCTTTTTTATCATATTTACACATATTATAATCTATAAATACCCTCGTTGTATATGCTTTCTTTCTTTAACATTCCCATTTATGTAACTTTTTCATACAAATTTCTTTTTTGTTCACACATATACATATAAAAAGGATGGTGATGGAAGATGCAAGGTGGAATGAACCCTTATTTACACAACGTACGTACAGCAAATACTGGTAAAGAAGCTACCATTACGGTGCAAGGTGAAGGCGTTGTGAAAGCAAAACCAAATGTCGTTATATTAACAATCGGTATTCGTACAGATCATAAAAATGTAAAACAGGCACAAGAAGAAAATGCAGTGCAATCAAAACAATTATTAGATGCACTGAAACAACTAGGTATCGCTGAAAAAAATATAGAAACCATTTCATATACGATTACGCCTCAATACGAATATATAAATGATAAAGCATTACTACAAGGATATCGTGTGGAACATTTGTATGAAATTACCGTTTTAAATGTACAAAAAGCAGGGGAAGTATATGATATAGCCGTTTCAAATGGAGCAAATGTAGCAAAAGGATTACGTTTTAGAATATCTCACCCAAATAAATATTATGAGCAAGCTCTCATTCAAGCTCTGCAACAAGCGGTAGAAAAAGCTCGTGCTATTGCGAGTACATACAATTTAAACATTAATCCTGTTCCACTCTCATTCGTTGAAGAATCTGCTCAATTACCACGGGAAGTTGCATCCTATGCTGCTTTACATGCACAAGCAGCTCCTCCCATTCAATCGGGAGAATTAGAGATCATTTCTACAATACGAGCGATTTTTACGTATTTATAAATAATCTCATTTATAAGTAAACGTTATCATTTTCCTTGTTGTAAAAACATGATGTTCTGATATAATAAAGGACGGTGAGCTCTTACAAAAGAGATATCACGGGTGGGAGAGGGATATGAAAAAGAAGGTTTAACATGAAAGGAATACTTGAAAGAACATTTAAATTAGGTTTACACGAAACATCACCAAAACAAGAAGTTTTAGCTGGAGTTACGTCATTTTTTACGATCGTATATATTATGATTGTAAATGCATCCATTTTATCCGATGCTGGCATTCCTCTTGAAGCTGGAATTTTAGCAACTGTTTTCAGTTCATTTGTCGGATGTCTGCTCATGGCATTTTGGGCAAATGCACCTGCTATTCTTGTCCCTGGTATGGGTGTAAATGCATTCTTCACGTACACTGCTGTGCATACGCTCGGATTAACTTGGCAGGAAGCATTAGCAGCTGTCTTCATCTCTGGTATTATTTTTGCAATTGCTGCGTTTACACCAATCGCTCGCGTGCTTTCAGTATCGATTCCAAAGTCACTAAAGGAAGCTATCACTGTCGGCATCGGATTATTTTTAGCATTTATCGGATTGCAAAAAGGTGGTTTAGTCGTTTCGAATCCAAATACTGCTGTTGCAATGGGTAAATTAAGTAGCCCTGTCGTTCTTGCGACCGTGCTTACTCTTATCGTTGCACTCATATTATTTATTCGTAACGTACGTGGAAACTTTTTATGGACGATTGCAATAGGAACTGGTATTGCATGGCTGTTTGGCCTTGTTGATACAAGTCAAATCGGAAAGAGTTCATTCTCATTCGCGAGTTACGGCGATGTGTTTGGGGCTATGTCATTTGGCAAACTTTCTTCCTTACCATTTTGGATTGCAACATTCTCCTTAAGCATGGTGCTTATTTTTGAGAACATGGGACTTCTGCACGGTTTATTAGAAGATGACCGTAAATTCCCACGTGCTTACCAAGCCAATGCAATTTCAGCAATGACATGTGGTCTATTTGGCACAAGCCCTACCGTATCAACAGTAGAGAGTGCCGCAGGTATTACTGCAGGCGGAAAGACAGGTCTGACGTCTATCGTTACAGGGTTGTTATTCTTTGCCTCACTGTTTGCACTTCCGTTTGTCAAACTAATTCCTGATAGTGCCATTGCACCAATCTTAATTATTATTGGCGGCCTGATGATTACAAGCATTCAACAAATTCCTCTGAACGATTTTTCAGAAGGATTTCCAGCGTTCTTAATTATCGTCATGATCCCGCTCACATATAGTATCGCTGATGGCATTGCGTTCGGATTTATTGCTTATCCTATCTTAAAAGTTGCTCTTGGAAAGCGTAAAGAAGTCGCACCGTCTATGTATATCATTACATGCTTATTCTTAGCCATGTTCGTATTACATGCTATTGGTTAAGTAAAAACACCGAGGAATTTTCCCTCGGTGTTTTTTATTTAAACCATCCTTTTTTATAAAACCAAGCCATCATGCCGCCGCCAATTAGTGCCATAATAAGTAAACAAATAAAATAACTATATTGTCCACCGAGCTCTGGCATATGCGTAAAGTTCATTCCATATACTCCCGCAATAAATGTTAATGGCATGAAAATAGTCGAGAATACAGTTAATGTTTTCATAATGTTATTCATATGATGCGAGTTTAATGAAAAATAGCTATCTCGAATATCTGCTGTTAACTCCCGGCTTGCTTCAATCATTTCGGTCAGTTTAAGCAAATGATCATGTATATCTTTAAAATAAATTTCATGATCACTTATACCGTAAAAACGAGTCGAATTTAAAATGCGATACAATAAATCACGCATCGGAATAATTGTACGTCTTAACTTCGATAAATCTGCACGTATATCAAATACTTCTTCTAGTACACTTCCTGCCGTTTCACCCGTTAAATTATCATCAATTGCATTTAAATGATCCTCAATGTAATATACAGGCGCAAAATAGTCATCTACAATTTGATCGATAATTGTATGTGCTACGTGCAGGGGACTATTTTTAATACGCTTCTTTTCTCCAAGCGTTTTCCATACTCTTTCAATTGCATTGTTATGAGAAAAGTGGAAAGAAACAATATAACGATCACTAATAAATAAATCAATCTCGTGCGGTTCTAATCCATCCTCACCAAATGCATGAAGAACTAAAAAGTTATATCCATCATAAAAATCAACTTTTGGCCTCTGTACATATTCTATGCAGTCTTCAATTGCAAGGGGATGGAACTTAAAATGATCTTGCAAAATGTATGTATACTCTTCTTTCGTTGGCTTATATAAATCTAGCCAATACCATACAATATGGTCTTTCTTTGTTTCCTCTAGCGAAACATCATATAATACTTCATCTGTTTTTGTTATTGCACAAATTCTAATCATATTTTCACCCATTATTATTATAAACAAAAAATAGTAAAAAAAGCCAAGGAGAAATACTCCCTGGCCCTTCTTTATTATTCAGTAACGATGCCGTGCACTAATGTTGGTGCATCTACATGCTCTTTAGAGATCTTCATGTTCTCATAAATTTTTGCTTTTACGTCTTCTACATTTTCACGGTTTGCGTAAATGGTAACAAGGGATTCACCTTTTTTCACGCTGTCCCCTACTTTTTTACGAAGCATTAAGCCAACAGCTAAATCAATTTCAGATTCCTTCGTCGCACGTCCTGCTCCTAAAAGCATTGCTGCTGTTCCGATTTCATCTGCAACGATTTCTGATACATAACCGTCTTCCTTCGCTTCCACTTCAATTTTAAATTGTGCTTGTGGTAATTTAGAAGGATCATCAACAACAGATGCATCGCCGCCTTGCGCTGATAAGAACGTTTTAAATGATTCTAGCGCCTTACCGTTGTTCATTACTTCAATTAATTTCTCACGTGCATCTTCTAGAGATGAAGCTTGTCCAGCAAGGTATACCATTTGACTTCCAAGCGTTAAACATAACTCTTCTAAATCTTTCGGTCCTTTACCTTGTAACGTATCAATTGCTTCTTGTACTTCAAGTGCGTTACCAATAGCCTCACCAAGTGGTTGACTCATATCAGAAATAACAGCCATCGTATTACGACCAACGTTATTACCAATGCGTACCATTGCTTCTGCTAAACGTTTTGCATCTTCATCTGTTTTCATAAATGCACCTGCTCCAGTTTTTACATCAAGAACAATTGCATCTGCACCAGCAGCAATTTTTTTACTCATAATTGAGCTTGCAATAAGCGGAATTGAGTTTACTGTTGCCGTTACATCACGAAGTGCATACAATTTTTTATCCGCAGGTGTTAAGTTTCCACTTTGACCAATAACTGCGATTTTATTTTCATTTACAAGACGCATGAATTCATCATTTTCGATTTCAACATGGAATCCTGGAACTGCTTCTAATTTATCAATTGTACCACCAGTATGACCTAGACCACGTCCAGACATTTTTGCAACCGGTACACCTAAAGCGGCTACTAATGGACCTAATACAAGTGTTGTTGTATCACCAACGCCACCTGTCGAGTGCTTATCTACTTTTACTCCTTCAATAGCTGATAAGTCGATTGTATCACCGCTATTTACCATTGCCATCGTTAAATCTGCACGCTCTTGATCGTTCATATCTTGGAAGAAAATTGCCATTGCAAGTGAACTTACTTGATAATCAGGAATATCACCATTTGTATATCCTTCAACAATAAAGTTAATTTCTTCTGTCGTTAATGCATGTCCGTCACGTTTTTTTGCAATTAGGTCCACCATTCTCATTGCGAGGTCACCCCTTCATTTGTTTTACGATTGCTTTTACTAATGCTAAGAAGTTAGCTTTAACACGTTCTGTCGTTTCGATTACTTCATCGTGGTGAAGTGGCTGATCTAAAATACCAGCTGCCATATTTGAAATACAAGAAATACCAAGTACTTTCATACCAGCATGACGCGCTACAATTACTTCAGGTACTGTTGACATACCAACTGCATCTCCGCCAAGTGTACGAAGCATACGAATTTCAGCAGGTGTTTCATATACAGGACCTGTCATTCCAACGTATACACCTTCTTGTACTTTAATATTTAAGTCTGCTGCAACTTGTTTCGCCATTTCGCGAAGCTCTACTGTATATGATGTAGACATATCAGGGAAACGTACACCCATTTCAGAATCATTTGGTCCGATTAATGGATTTGTACCCATGAAGTTAATGTGATCTGAAATTAACATAAGATCGCCTGGTTCGAATGATGTATTTACACCACCAGCTGCATTTGTTACAACAACTGTTTCTACCCCTAGTTCTTTCATAACACGAACTGGGAATGTTACTTTTTGCATATCGTATCCTTCATAGAAGTGGAAACGTCCTTGCATTGCTACTACCGTTACACCTTGAAGTGTACCGAATACTAGTTGACCTGCATGGCCTTCTACAGTTGAAACTGGGAATTCAGGGATTTCACTGTAAGGTACTGTTACTGCGTTCTCGATTTCATCTGCTAATACACCTAGTCCAGATCCAAGGATTAGTCCTACTTGTGGTGTCTCTTGAAATTTCTCTTTTAAGTATGAAGCTGATTTTGTAATAAGTTCACGATTCATTTGTTTATCCCCCTATTTCTTTAGCTCGTTTAAGAAGCTTGTTCCGTATTCTGGCATTTTCACACCGAAGTTTTCTGCTACAGTTGCACCAATATCAGCAAATGTTTGACGAAGTGGTAACTCTTTTCCGCCTTCTTTCATGCTTGGGCTATATGCTAATAACGGTACATATTCACGTGTATGATCAGTACCATGATGCACTGGGTCATTACCGTGGTCTGCTGTAATTAATAATAGATCATCTTCTTTTAGTTTTTCGAATACTTCTGGAAGACGTGCATCATATTCTTGCAGAGCTTCTCCGTATCCTTGTGGATCACGACGGTGACCGAATAATGCATCAAAGTCAACTAAGTTTAAGAAGCTAAGACCTGTAAAGTCCATATTTAATGTATCTACAAGCTTATCCATTCCATCCATGTTAGACTTCGTACGAAGTGATTCAGTTACCCCTTCACCATCATAGATGTCAGAGATTTTACCGATAGCAATCACATCATAATCACTATCTTTTAATTCATTCATTACTGTACGGCCGAATGGTTTTAATGCATAGTCATGACGGTTCGGTGTACGTGTAAAGTTTCCAGGCTCACCAACGAATGGACGAGCGATAACACGGCCTACCATGTACTTCTCATCTAACGTTAATTCACGTGCAATTTTACAAATTTTATATAACTCATCAAGCGGCACTACTTCTTCGTGTGCTGCGATTTGTAGTACGCTATCAGCAGAAGTGTAAACAATTAAAGAGCCTGTTTCCATTTGTTCTTGACCAAGTTCATCAAGTATTTCAGTTCCAGAAGCTGGTTTATTACCGATGATTTTACGGCCTGTTTTTTCTTCTAATTCATCAAGTAATTCTTTTGGGAATCCTTCTGGGAACACTTGGAATGGTGTATCAATGTAAAGACCCATAATTTCCCAATGACCTGTCATTGTATCTTTACCAGTAGATTTTTCTTGCATTTTTGTATAATATCCAAGTGGTTTTTCTACTTTAGAGATGCCTTTCATTTCACGAATGTTACCAAGACCTAATTTCACCATGTTAGGCATTTGTAACCCATTCATATGTTCAGCAATGTGACCAATTGTGTCAGATCCTAAATCACCAAATTGTTCAGCATCTGGTGCTTCACCGATTCCAACAGAGTCCATTACGACTAGGAATATACGTTTATATTTATTCATAACTGCGACCTCCTATAAGTTCAGTTCTACTTCTTGTAGTATGTTCAAAACGCTATAAAGTGAAACTGTTCTCCATAAGAATTATCTTTCGTTCTCATTATCGAACAGTACTTCTTTAAATCATTCTCTAACCTATTTCGTTTACCTTGAAACGACGCAAAAACATTTCTAGTTTTTTCTAAGTCAGATGTCAGACATCTGATACTGATATCATAACATGTTTACGCTTTCTTTTTAATACATTTTCGTAGAATTTCTCATTTTCTTCACACTTCTATTGTAATCCATTATGCAAAGAAGTGCTAATTATTTTATGATTTATTTCTTCATATAAAGTAAAATTTTAATCAGTGGCGGTTTTGTTCTTTCCCACTGATCATTTTTCGGGATAAAAATAAAAAAATAGCTCTAAAGAGCTACTTTTTTATTTTACTTCTACTGTTTCTTCTTTATGTTCATGCAATTCGCCTTTTTTAACATGAACTTTCACTTTGTAAGAACCGTTTTCTTTGAAAGTATGTTTCGTTTCATACTCCCCTTTATTTCCTTCTTTCGCTGGAATAAATTCGTGTTTTTCAACACCATCTTTCCAAATTTCAAGTTGGACTTCAGCACCAGTTAACGCTTCTTCTTTTTGTTTTAAGTGAACTTTCATTGTTGATTCAGCATTTGCTTTTATATCACCAGCCATAAGGTGGATCATTGTATCGCTTTTATGATCGCCATGTCCTGCACCATGATCACTATTTTCTTTTTTCGCATCTTCTACCTTCGCATTTCCTACAGCCACTTTTACTTCTGGCATAACATGCATTTCACGTGCATTTGTGTGAGCAATAATGTGGTATACTCCATCCGTTTCGAACGTTTTTTCTACAGCATAAACACCTTTTCCTTTATGCTTACCTTCTAGCATCTCGTGCTTTTCGTCGCCAGCTTTCCAAATTTCAAACTTTACATCATCAGCATCTGTTACCTTTTCTTTTCCTTGTGTAACAAGTGCTTGTACTTCTGTTTTTTCACCAGGTTTAATTTCTTTCGGATTTGTTTGAACTGCTACTTTTACAGCTTCTAGTTTCTGTTCTTTTTTCGGTTCTTCTTTGTTTGTATTACAGCCAGCCAATGCTAGCATCGCGATAAATAAAGTCATAATAAGTTTTTTCATCATCATTTCCTCCTTCATACTTTATTTAGTATAGAGGAAAAACATTGTAATATTCTAGTCTTCTGCTGAAAACAATGTACGAAATGTTTGTGAAGTTTCTGTGAAGTGCTATAGCCTTTTGAATCTATGAAAAAAGAGCATAGTATCTATGCTCTCGGATGAAACTGTTTATATACATCTTTTAATCTAGTTTTTGAAACATGCGTATAAATTTGTGTCGTTGAAATATCTGCATGTCCAAGCATTTCTTGCACAGCACGTAAGTCTGCTCCATTTTCTAATAAATGCGTAGCAAAAGAATGACGCAACGTATGAGGTGTAAGCTCTTTTTCAATATTTGCTTCTTTCGCTAATCGTTTTAAAATTTTCCAAAATCCTTGTCTTGATAATCGATTTCCATGATGGTTTAAAAAGAGTGCATCTACTACTTTTTTCCCCATCAATTCTCTTCTTCCCTTTTCAATATACTTTTGAATCGCTTCCGTCGCTAAACTTCCTAGTGGAATAATTCTTTCTTTATTCCCTTTCCCTATGCATCGAACAAACCCCATCGTTAAATGTACATCTTCTAAATTTAATGCAATTAATTCTGAAACACGAAGTCCTGTTGCATATAATAACTCTAGCATCGCTTTATCACGAACCCCAAAAGCGCTCGTCATTTTTGGTGTCTGCAGTAACGCCTCTACTTCATCAACTGACAATACTTTCGGTAATTTCCGTTCTCCTTGCGGCGTTTCAATATGTACGGATGGATCGTGCTCTACCGCTCGTTCACGAAGTAAAAATTGGTGAAACGAACGAATCGATGCAATATGACGTGCTAATGTTTTCGAAGATTTTCCGTTTTCTTTTAAGTGCTGCAGAAAGTTAACAATGTGCAAGCGTGTCACTTCGTGAAAGCTTTTCGCTTGTTCTACATTTTGCAAATACTTTACATAACTTTTTAAATCACGTTCATAAGATACTACTGTATTTTTCGCTAGCCCTTTTTCAACAACCATATAATGAATAAAATCTTTTAATTGATCTTCCAATCTACACTACTCCCCATTTTCATAGAAAAACATCATTCTATTTACGAAAGCATCCTTTGCCGGCTCTTCATTCCCTGATACTTTTTCTACAGTCTCTTCTTTTGGCTTTTCATAACGATGATAGCTTTCATATTCTTCATTTATCCATAGTATAGCGAAATAAAACAAAATCGTACAACTTGTAAATAATAAAAATACTTTTATCCCATCAAAAGTTAATTTTAAAGCTCGACGCATTGTAAATTCCTCCAAAATATAAGTTATTACAACATATGCCAAGCTTTCACCAATTTATACCTTATTCAAATAAAAAACCTCTTCCTAGTTAAATAGGAAAAGGTTATTTTTCATCCGTTTCATTTTCTTGACAATTTTTACAAATCCCATGGAATGTTAAACGATGATCCTTCACCTTAAAGCTCCAGTCATGTTCTACTTTCCTTTCCACTTCACCAAGTAAATCTTCTTGTATTTCTTGTACAGCACCACATTGTGTACAAATCAAATGATGGTGGAAACGCTGCGCACCTTCTTGGCGTAAGTCATAGCGTGAAACACCGTCTCCGAAGTTAATCTTATCGACAACTTTTAACTCAGATAATAGTTCTAAAGTTCGATAGACGGTTGCTAATCCGATCTCTGGCGACTTTTCTTTTACAAGGAGGTAAACATCTTCTGCGCTTAAATGATCTTCTTCATTTTCTAGCAGCACACGAACTGTTGCTTCACGTTGCGGTGTTAATTTGTAGCTCGCTGCATGTAATTGCTTCTTAATTCGTTCAATTCTTTCTTCCATTCGGTACTACTCCCTCCTCGCCACTCTTACACCATTATATCAGAAGAAGGGCTTCTGTCAAAAGAAAAACAATAAAAACAAATTGATAATTATTCTCATAAAGTATTTATTGTTTATTAATAGCCTCAACGACTTCTTTCATTAAAACTGGTGATGCATAAGCTTCCACACTAGAAGCAAGAGCTAGCACCGCTCCAATTACAAGAAAGAAGCATGTATAACGGATCAATAATGGTAATAGCGGCTCAGTTATTTTTCGTATAAATTGATGCCTAATCATGCGTAAGGAAAAACTTGCGGCAATTGTTGTCATAACGAGAAATACTGGGATGATAATGAGATTTTGTGGCAATACAGAAACGAATGCTAATAATAATCCATTCCATCCATGCTGACTTACTAAGAAACCTACTGTAAATCCGACAACTACTCCTTTTGCAAATAATAAAATAAAAATGAGTGGCAATCCAATAATTGAAATCCCTAAAATCCAAATAAATCCAATGTATTTTAATTGTGAAAAGTAACTTTCTCGAAACATTTCGCCTGCAATAGCAAATTCTCCTTTAGAAACTTGTCCAAAAAAACGTTGCAAATAAAAAGATAAATCTTGTTTTTGATTTAATTGTAAACTATTTACAAGAATCGCTCCAAATATTACTCCCATCAATAACAAAACAGCGTTAAATATATATAATGAAGAGTTTTCCTGTATGTGAGACATTACACGGTCTTGCCAAGTTTTTCTCCACATTTTTCTTCCCTCCGTTCACACTCTTACTAAAAATGTATGAAAGAAAGAAAAAAGTATGACGAATTAACATTGAAATTCCGCTCTACTTTGCTAAACTAAAAAGTAGAGAATAGGAGGGATTTCTCTTGAAACCATTATTATTAGATTTTCCAACATTATTTCAAACTGAACGCTTACAAGTTCGTAAGCCATTTCCAGGTGATGGTGCAGAAGTGTATGAAGCAATACAAGCTTCTCTAGAAGACTTAGTACCGTGGATGCCAATTAACGCTGAAACAGAAGAAAGTGCTGAAGAAATCGTTCGTAACGCTCACGGGCAGTTTTTACTTCGTGAAACACTTGATTTTCACTTATACGATAAAGTATCTGGTACATTCATCGGAGCTATAACGCTCAAGCCTGAAAACTGGGATATTCCAAAGTTTTCACTTCACTTCTGGCTACATAGCGCTTATACAAAACAAGGCTATATGACCGAAGCTGTGAAAGGTGCCATTCAATTTGCCTTTGATAAGCTAAGCGCTCGAAGAATTGAAATTCGTATTGATGCAACAAATACAAATGCATGTAACTTAGCAGAACGTTTAGAATTTATTCTAGAAGGTACAATGGAAAATGATTTCATAGCACCAGATGGTAGCTTACGTGATGCACGCGTATATGCAAAAATTAATTAAAAAACACTCGCCTTTGGCGAGTGTTTATTTTTGTAGTTGTAAATATTGTACTGCAAACATCGTCTTCGCATCATGAATACGAAGATCTTTCATAAGAGTAGTTGCTTCTTCTAATGATACTTCCATCAATTCCACAAATTCATCTTCATCTAACGCAGCTTTATTTTCTTTTTTCGTCAAACCTGTCGCTTTATATACATATAAAATTTCATCTGCAAATCCTGGAGATGTATAGAAAGAAGTAATAAGCTCCATATTTTCACATACATAACCTGTTTCCTCTTCTAATTCACGAACTGCTGTCACCTCAGGTTTTTCACCTGGTTCTAACTTGCCAGCCGGAATTTCTATAATCGCCTTTTCAAGCGCTTTACGATACTGCTCAACAAGCACAATTTTCCCCTCATCAGTAATAGCAATAATAGCAACTGCACCAGGGTGATTTACAATTTCACGTTTACTCATTGCTCCATTTGGTAATACTACATCATCAACACGAACTTTTATAACTCTACCATCAAAAATCGGCTCAGTTTTTACTGTTCTCTCTGCAAGATTACTCATACTACTTCATCTCCCTGTTCTATTTCCTATTCTTTCCTCATACATTTTACCACATTGAAAGGAGCGTGATAGAAATGAAAGTTTATATTTTACCAAATCGCGTCACTTTAGTCGGAAAAGCATGGCAAATTCGCCATAAGCTAAAACAATATGGCAAAGAGTATACAACTGTACAAGAGTGGATTACAGCAACTAAAAAGTAAACGTTTGTCAACCTCTTTTCCCTTGCGTACAATAAGAATAAGGAGAAGGAGGTTGACTTATGAAAAAACGTCAATTAGGAAACTCAGATTTATATGTGACAGAAATGGGACTTGGCTGTATGTCTCTCGGTACATCTGAAACAGAAGCCCTGCGTATTATCGATGAAGCAATCAATTTAGGAATCAATTTTTTTGATACAGCGGATTTATATGATTATGGATTAAACGAAGAATTTGTTGGAAAAGCCTTAAAAGGAAAACGAGACCAAATTGTCCTTACAACGAAGGTTGGAAATCGATGGACAGAAGAAAAAAATGGCTGGTCTTGGGATCCTTCTAAAAATTACATAAAGGCTGAAGTGAAAGAAAGTTTACGTAGACTTCAAACTGATTATATTGATCTTTATCAACTTCACGGCGGAACGATTGAAGATCCTATAGATGAAGTAATTGAAGCCTTTGAAGAATTAAAAAAAGAAGGTATCATTCGCCATTACGGTATTTCTTCTATACGTCCAAATGTCATCCGTGAGTATGCAAAGCGTTCAAATATCGTTAGTGTTCTAATGGAATATAGCCTTTTGAATCGTCGCCCTGAAGAATGGTTCCAGCTTCTTAATGAACATCAAATTAGCGTCATTGCTCGCGGACCACTTGCAAAAGGAATTTTAACTGACAATAATGCAAGAAAGATAGAAAGAGTAAAAGAAAAAGATTACCTTTCTTATTCTTACGATGAATTATATGCGACGCTTACGAATGTAAAAGAAATAATTGGAGAAAACGCCTTAACTGGAACAGCTATTCAATATTGCTTACATAACGAAACTGTTGCAGCTGTTATACCTGGTGCAAGCTCTATTCAACAATTACAAGAAAATGTACAGTCTAGTAAACAAACACAGTTAACAACAGCAGAATATACACAGCTTCAGCAAATTGTGAAATGTGATACGTACGCATTACACCGTTAAAAAGACGCTACCATACTGGTAGCGTCTTTTTATAACGTATCATATTTATCAGGATTCGTTCCTACATGTAAATTACGATTTAACGTATTAATTTGAGTCATCTCTTCTTCCGTTAGTGAAAAATCAAAGATAGAAAAATTCTCCTGAATGCGAGATGGTGTAACAGATTTAGGAATCGTCACAACCCCGCTTTGAATATCCCATCTTAATATAACTTGCGCAGGTGTTTTTTCATATTTAGTAGCAATAGCCTGAATAATTGGGTGCTGAAATACTTCTCCGCCTCTCATTAACGGACTCCATGCTTCCATTTGAATTTGCTCACCTTGACAGAAATTACGCAATTCAAATTGTGTTAACATTGGATGAAGTTCCACTTGGTTTACCATCGGCTTTACTTTGCAATTTGGTAATAGCAGTTCTAAATGATGTTTATGGAAATTAGAAACACCAATCGCGCGCACTTTACCTTCTTCATACAGCTTTTCTAACGCTCGGTACGTATCAACATACTTCCCTCTTATTGGCCAATGTATTAAATATAAATCTACATAGTCCATTTGTAATTTTTTTAAGCTTTTCTCAAAAGCCTCAAGTGTTTCCTCGTACCCTTGATCATCGTTCCAAACTTTTGTTGTAATAAAGATCTCTTCTCTCGGAATCCCTGATTCACGAACCGCTTCTCCGACACCGCTTTCATTTTCATATACAGTTGCTGTATCAATCGAACGGTATCCAACTTCTAACGCTGTTTTTACTGCTTGTTTTACTTCGTCGCCTTCTTTCGCTTTATAAACGCCTAAACCAATCATCGGCATTTTTACGCCATTATGAAGTGTAGTTGTTGGAATGTGCACAGTCGTCTCCCTTTCATTATTACATTTTTTTATAAGCCACCACTTTATTTGAACAAGATTCAACAAAAAAGTCAAAACATATGTACAGTTTACATAATAAACTTATATACTTTCTAAAATAATGCGAACTCATTCATTCACATTATTTTCTATCCATTTCTTCGCTTTTTCATCAACATTACGTACAAACTCAGTTTTCCCTTCCGAATATAACGCACCATCATATGTATACTTTTCAGCTAATTCTTTCTTTAAAGTTGCATATGCCTCAGCTTCTTCACAATGAGCCATCATATAATCACGAAATGCTAAATGCCTTACTATCTCAGGGTTTCCTTTTTCAAACACGTGTAAGTGATACGAGCGTTTTTCCTCCGTTCCATGAATAAAATAACGGCGTCTTGAAATACCATTCTCCCCTTTTACGATATAGCCAAGCTCTTCAAAACGTTCATTCCACCTATCTACTCTGTCGATACTCTCTACTTCCATAATCATATCTATAATTGGTTTCGCTGCCAGTCCTGGCACCGACGTACTTCCAATATGATGGACCTTCACCTTTTCTGGCATCGCCGCTTTTAATCTTTCAGCCTCCATTTGAAATTTTTCACCCCAATGATTTTCATGCGGAACAACTACAATTTTTCTCATTCTAACTCCCCTTTTCTTACAAGCTCGTCAAAAAAATGATCAGCGTTATTCACTGATCATTTTCGTTATTATTTAAAGTCTTTCCAAGTAAGGTTACTTTCACTTAACAGTTCTTCAAATGATTTATTCTTTTCACGTTCTTTTTGTTCTTGGCGCTTTCTTTCCTGTTCAGCTGCCTCTTTTTTCTCTTCTCTTACTTGCAACTCTTTCTTCTTATTCTTTAATTGCTGCATGAGTGAATCATTTAATTGATCACCTAATGTAAGCGACTCTTTCTTTTGTTGATTCACTTGCGATTGTCTTTGCATTTGTCTTTGTTTCTTTTTCTTCATACTACTCACCTTTTACTTTTTTCTCCATTATAGTAGATACACAATGAACTCGACAATAAAAAAGGGTCTTTACTCTATTATTCATCTTTTGTAAATATGTTAATTTTTCGAAAAAACCAAATTTTTGTATAGATATAATCCTATGAATCTATTAAAATTATGTCGTATGATGTCAGATTATAAAAAAGGAGAATTATATTATGTGGAAAAAAATTATTCCTGCTGTTGCCGTTTTAAGCACCATTACTTTTTCAACCGTATTTGCCGCTCCCCCATCCCAGGCTCCAGCTGAACAAAACCGCTACATAGACGTACAAATACTTGGTATTAATGATTTCCATGGACAACTAGATACTGTTAAAAAAATTAATAACAAAGAAGCTGGTGGCGCTGATTACTTAGCTACTTATTTAAAAGAACGTAAAAAACAAAACCCGAATACACTTCTCGTACACGCTGGTGATATTGTCGGAGCTAGTCCACCAGTTTCAGCATTATTACAAGATGAACCAACGATTGAATTTTTAAATGATTTAAAATTTGATGTTGGTACAATCGGAAACCACGAATTTGATGAAGGTATCGATGAAATGAAACGTCTCATTTACGGTGGCTATCACGAAAAAACAGGAAATTTCAAAGGTGCTAATTTCCCTTATGTCGCTGCAAACTTCTATAATAAATCCACTGGCCGCTTATTTTTACCGCCATTTACTGTAAAAATGGTAAATGGTGTGCCTGTAGGATTCATTGGCGTAGTTACAACTGATACACCAAATGTGGTGATGCCTACTATGCTTAAAAATGTAGAAATCACTGACGAAGTAGAAGCAATTAATAAATCAACGCAGCAATTAAAGCGTCTTGGCGTTAAATCCATTGTCGTCCTTGCTCATGTCGGCGGAACAACAGATGAGTCTGGTGTGACAAATGGAGACCTTACTCGAATTGCAAATGAAACAGATCCGGAAGTTGATGTTATTTTTGGTGGGCATAGTCACACGTATGTAAATGGTACTGTAAATAATAAACTAATCGTCCAAGCAAACTCTTACGGAATGGCTTTCTCAGATGTAGATGTAACAATTGATCGTAAAACAAAAGATATTGTAAAGAAAAAAGCTGAAGTTGTTACAACATACCATGAAGGTGTAGAACCTGATAAACAAGTAAAGAAAAAATTAGATCAATATAAAGAAAAAATTGCACCACTTGTAAATGAAGTTGTCGGAAAATCTACAGCACCTATCGACCGTAAACAAAATGATGCTGGTGAGTCCACTCTTGGAAATTTAGTTGCCGATGCCCAGCGGCAAACGATGCAAACTCAAATCGCACTTATGAATCCAGGTGGCATTCGTAATGACTTAGATGCTGGCGATATTACATGGGGCGAATTATATGGCATTCAGCCTTTTGGAAACCAATTAATTAAAGTAGATTTAACAGGCCAAGATATTCGTGACATTTTAAATCAACAATGGCAAAAAGGTACGACGAGAATGCTTCAAATTTCAGGTATTCAATATACGTGGGATGCAAATAAACCAAACGGTGAAAAAGTTACAAATATACGTTTAACAAACGGTGAAGAATTATCTCCATCTAAAACGTATAGCGTAGTGGCAAATGCCTTTTTAGCTTCTGGCGGTGATGGATTTGTATCATTTAAAAATGGTAAAAATGCAGAAACTGGTCCAAACGACTTTGAAGCGCTAGTCGATTACGTAAAACAATTAAAAGAACCTATTCAGCCAATTATCGATGGTAGAATTCAAAAAATAAATTAAGTACACTCATAATAAACAACCTTAATTTTTCATCGTAAAAGATACACATGGACCTTTTATTTTATCCGTCATATATGTGAAACCTAAAAAGGATACTCGTTCTGACAATGAACATAGTATCCTTTTCTTTAGTTATCAATATGTGATGTGTTATTAAAATCATATTGTTGTAAAAATTGTTGTAACGCCTCTTCTACAAGTTTAGATTTTTGAATTCCTTTCGATTCTGATATAACGTCTAGTTTTGCTAATATTTCTTTATTAATAGAAAAGGTACGTTTCTTTTTTTCTGTACTTATATTCATCATGGGCGCAATTACTTCTTCTTTCTTTCTTAATAACTCATAAATACTTTGTAATTGTTCATAAATTAATAGTTGATAATCCGTTTTCGCATATTGAAGGGCTGTCGCTTCTTGGAGTTGTAAGTGACGCGGTTCTTCTCCATCTCCTACAAAAATACGCTTTTTCTGTTCTCCATCATATTCGTATCCAATCAATCTTAATTTCTTCGATAATGTATACGGGCTTATTTCAAGACGTTTTGCTATAATAGCGATGGATTCACGCCTATTTAAACAATCGATAATTTCTCCAATCGTCACAATTTCCCTCCTCCCGTGTTGAAATGACACTAGTATGGTATGTTACAATGATTTTCTAACAGTATATGCAAAACGAATAGCCTGTGCGATTCATACGATTTTAGAAAAGGAGGTTTTCAATATGCTTTTTCGTAGCAATACCCCGCAGTTCTATAATAAAAATAAAAAACTCATGCCTAATAGTATCGCTACGATGGAAAGCGTTATGATTAACAACCGAAAACAAACTCTCCTTATGCGCGGGCAAAACGTAGAGCAGCCTATTTTATTATGCTGTCACGGTGGACCAGGCATGGCACAAATCGGATTTATTCGTCATTTTCAAAAAGAATTGGAGAAACACTTCATCGTAATTAATTGGGATCAGCGCGGGGCAGGTAAATCCTTTTCAATGAAAGATTTCGGAGCAAATTTTACAATCGAACAATTCATTTCCGATGCAAAAGAAGTGATTCAATATGTACTTAAAAAGTTCAATAAACAGAAACTATTTCTCGCTGGTCATTCTTGGGGAAGTATTATCGGGCTTAACATAGCACACCATTATCCACAATATATCGAGGCTTATATCGGTATTGGGCAAATTGTACATATGAAACAAAACGAAGAATTACTATATCAGCATTTAATTCGTTCTGCAAAAAAACATAATCATAAAAAAGCATTAGCGTCCCTTTTAAAATTAGGAAAACCGCCATTTTTAGATACGAGACGCCTTATTATTCAAAGAAAATGGCTTGGCACATTCGGAGGAGCAATCCAAAACGGATCTTCCTTTTCGTTCATACGAAAAGGCTTCTTTTCCCCTGAATATACGCTATTAGATTGGTTCAAGTTTCTCGCAGGGAATTTAAAATCTGGCGTTTTATGGGAAGAAATGTTGACAATCGATTTCTTTTCTTCTATTACGAGTTTATCTATTCCAGTTTATTTTTGTTCTGGTCGCTATGATTATCAAACTCCTTATGCACTCGTTCAGGAATATTGTGATGTAATAGAAGCACCGATAAAAAAGATGATTTGGTTCCCAAATTCAGCACATTCTCCCGATTTAGAAGAGCCAGAATTATTCGCTCGTTCTTTACAATCCATTAAACAAGAGCTAGCTTTTCACCATTAGTAACAAAAGGCTCTTTTACATTTCATAAAAAACAATTTATAATAATATGTCGCAACTATGTATAAATATAGCAAGGTGCTTCATATTTACTTACCTTAACACAATAAAATTTTGGGGAGATTACATTTATTATGAATGCTGTACTCGTTGCAGTAGCAGTTATGCTATTGCTTAGTTTATTACGTGTCCAGGTCATTGTCGCCATCATTGTTGGAGCTTTAACAGGCGGAATTATCGGCGGACTCGGTATTTCAGAAACGATTAACACTTTTACAACTGGTCTTGGAAACAGTGCTCCAATCGCTTTAAGTTATGCAATGCTTGGCGGTTTCGCTATTTCTCTTTCCAAAACAGGACTTCCAGATGCCATGATTCAAACGGCATTAAAATGGATTGGCAATGAACAAGACACGAAAAAACAAGTTTATTCTAAAATACTTATTCTATTCATCATTTTAACGATGGCTTGTTTCTCACAAAATGTGATTCCTGTTCATATCGCTTTCATCCCCATCTTAATTCCAGCACTTTTAAAAGTATTAAATGAGCTGAAAGTGGATCGCAGACTTGTTACATGTATTATTACATTCGGATTGATTACTCCTTATATGTGGATTCCAGCAGGGTTCGGAAAAATTTATCATGACGTATTGCAAACAAATGCTGCGCAAAGCGGTCTTACATTTGATGTCGCGCTTATTCCAAAAGCAATGACGATTCCAGCAATCGGTATGATTATCGGATTATGTGTAGCGGTGTTCATTACGTACCGAAAACCTCGTACGTATGAAACAGAACAAATTCATACTACCGCAAATGAAATCGTTCCCTATACAAAACGTAGCATTACTTTCGGATTATTATCTATCATAGCTACATTAACTGTTCAATTAGCAACAGAATCAATGATTTTCGGTGCTTTAGCTGGGATTATCGTCTTATCAGTAAGTGGTAGTCTACCTCTTAAAGAAGCAGATGCGATATTAACAAGCGGAATGCGCATGATGTCCTTTATTGGTTTTGTTATGATTGCGGCCGCTGGATTCGGAGCTGTGCTTCGAAAAACAGGACATGTTGAATCTCTTGTGCAAACGAGTGCACATATAATTGGAAACAACAAACCACTCGCTGCATTTCTTATGCTTGTAATTGGACTTCTCGTTACGATGGGAATTGGTTCATCCTTTTCAACCATCCCTATTTTAACAACAATTTTTGTACCCCTTTGCATGCAGCTTGGATTTAGTCCAATGGCCACCATTGCCATTATCGGTACAGCCGGAGCGCTAGGAGATGCAGGATCTCCAGCATCAGATAGTACACTTGGACCAACATCTGGTTTAAACGCTGATGGTCAACACCATCATATATGGGATACATGTGTACCAACTTTTCTGCATTATAATATACCGTTACTTATATTCGGATTTATTGCCGCAATTACATTATAAAAGGTGCGTTTTATACGCACCTTTTACTTTTTTATTTTTCTCTTTAATTGTTGCAACGCTATTTTCCCATTTTCTTCGCTACAACTTTCCATTTGCATAAATGACGGACCTGCCCATTCACTGTCTATACTCCCGTTTATTCCAATAATTTTCACTTTATCCGGTATACGGATATTTAATTTTTTTGCTGCTCGAATTAACTCAAAAGTAATCTTATCACTTGAAGTTACAATTCCATCTACATACGGATTGTTTTGCAATAACGTAACAAACTGTTTATTCGTATACCCTTGTACACATTCTTCTCGATAAGAGATTCCTTCCTCCCAAACAGTATCTAAAAATCCTGATATGTACTCTTCCATTTCTTCACTATCTTCGCCCTCACCGAAATAAGCAAGAAAGTGACAACCTTTTTCTTTTAATAAAGAGACCGCTCTTTGGCCACTTTCATAATAATTTGCATGGGATTTTTTTTCATCAATCACAACAAACGGAAGTGGGATTTCTCCTATACTTTTAAAAACGGATCTTGTCAAAATAACACCTGCAACGTTATTTCCCTTCAACATATGTATGTATTTATCTTTATTCTCTATATTACAAACAATAATTTGATATCCTTCTTTATACGCTATTTCCTCAATACAATGTAGCAAAGTGATGTTTGATGGGTCATATAGATTATCTACAAGTAATGCAATTATCGTTGAATTTTCTTTAAATAGTGGCTTTGCTGCACTATTTGGCCTATAACGTAATTCCTCAATTGCTTCCTTTACTTGTTTTACTGTGTCCTCATGAACGTATCCTTTTTCATTTATAACTCGTGAAACGGTTGCGACTGAAACACCTGCCAATTTTGCAACATCACGTATAGTTGCCACATCGTCACCCCTTAATATGGTAATAGATTACAATTTTACGGTAACCTAAATTACAATATTCGTCAAGGTTAATAACTTATATTTCTGAAAATTGTTACATCATTACACTAAACTATATTCTAATTGAATTTCATGTAAAATCGGGATATTATCATACCCAATGCGAGGAATTTCTTTCTTTATTTTTCGTGCCTCTTCAACTGCATTTACATATAAATTCGTCATTAAAAAATTACGTTTTTGGTAAAAACGTAACGCATTCATATTATCATTTGTTGTTATAAGCCAAACCTGCCTGCACTGTTCTTCTTCTGCAACTCGTAATACACAATCCACAAGTTTTGTCCCTATTCCTTTTCTTTCTTCAAAGCTATCTAACGATACAATTTCGCACATATTTCCAATCAATTCATACGTTATAATTCCGATTATTCTGTCTTCTGAGAGCGCAACAAATCCTGGCAACTCTTCTAATTGATGCTCCTTACCACGTGAAACCATCAATGAACTCCCCCAGTTCTCACACATGAACATTCGGATTGTTTCTTTCATCGCTGGCGTAATTTTTTGTATATGCACCATTTCCTATTTCTCCCCTTTTCTATCCTTGTGATACAATATAAGTGTATCACATGTAACGGTATTTGGAGGATGAGGTAAAGTATGAAACGTTTTTTTGCAGCATTGTTTACTATACTAGGTGCGATAACTGCCCTTGGGATTTTCTTTACAAATAAGGTGATGTACTTAAAGAAAAAAACAGAGGAAGAAATACTCGAAAGAGAAACGAAAAAACATTTTCGTATAGAGGATTTTGATGCTCTTCATAAAGAAGAAATTCATATTCCTTCGCAATTCGGATATGATCTTCACGGATATTACATTCCTGCTGGTCATTCCAATAAGTTTATGATTTTCTGTCACGGCGTAACTGTAAATAAAATGAACTCTGTAAAATATGCAAGGTTATTTTTAAACAGAGGATATAATGTCGTTATTTATGATCATCGTCGTCATGGTAAAACTGGCGGAAAAACAACAAGCTATGGATACTATGAAAAACATGATTTAAAATCTGTAGTTGACTGGCTAAAAGGTCGTTTTGGAACAAATATAACACTCGGTATTCATGGTGAATCGATGGGCGCTGCAACACTTCTTCAGTACGCAGGACTTGTAGAAGATGGTGCTGACTTCTATATTGCAGATTGTCCTTTCTCTGATTTCTACGGACAATTACAGCACCGTTTAAAGGTTGAATTCCATTTACCGAAATGGCCTTTATTACCTTTAGCAAATGCTTTCTTAAAAGTGCGTGACGGTTATACGATTCGTGAAGTTTCACCAATCGATTGTATAAAAAACATCAACAATCCCGTCCTCTTTATTCATAGTAAAGATGATGATTATATTTTAGCTGATATGACGAAAGCACTCTATGAAGCAAAAGAAAACAATAAACAACTTTATATTGCAGAACACGGCGCACACGCTTGCTCTTATAACGAAAATAAAGAAGAGTATGAAGCAGCCATTGATCAATTTTTAAACTCATATGTAAAAGAAACAAAAAACAGGCTTGCATAAGCCTGTTTTTTTATTGCGCTAAAACGTCTGTAACTTGTTCCATATTTTCAGAAATCCACTTTATTGCATCATCTAACGTTGGAAATTCTGTCGTTTGAAATGTTACCTCATCTTGCAGTAACCAAACATCCTTTGACTCTTGTCCTACACCAGCAATGGACCAGTGCAACAAACTATATGGATGATTATCATTCAAAAATGATGCCCACGTGCGCTCATTTGCAATATTTCGTAATGTACGTAATTGTTTATCCATCTTTCGTCACCTTACTCTAGTCAGTTATAAAAAACATTATAACACTCTCTTCTCTTCCAAAGAAAGTGCTCTTTTCATATTGTCAAGTACTTCTCTTGATTATATGATGAAATTAAGCGTTTGGGAAGGAGGGATAGCGTTGGCTAAAGTACAAATTAAAGTAAATGATAATGGCTCTTTTCGCGTTACAGGGGACGTGGAATTAGTTGATTCACAAGGGAATGTATTCCCAGCAAAACCGGCATTTTCTTTATGCCGTTGTGGTTTATCAAAAAATATGCCTTATTGCGATGCTTCGCATAAAGGAAAATTTGAATCTGTTGTTAGAGCACCAGAGGCAGAATAATTTCACATGTGACATGCACATTTTTTTGTGCATGTTTTTTCTTTTGATCAACTCCATTACATCCCTTCTCCTTACAACATTTCTAATACTTCTGTCCTCATGCCAGCATACATATATTTTCACACAATTCTTCACATTCGAACATTTTTTACTAGCCTTTTTTCTTTTTTGTGCTATAATTTGAGCAAACAGCATCCTTCGGGGTCGGGTGAAATTCCCAACCGGCGGTGATGAAGTGCAAACTTCTAAGTCCGTGACCCGTTTTCAACTCGAAAACGGTGGATCTAGTGAAACTCTAGGGCCGACAGTATAGTCTGGATGGGAGAAGGATATGTTTTCTAGTAATTTTATATAGCGAATACACTTTTATTTCAGTATGCATATTTTTAAGTTTCATTTTGAATCTTTATATATGTTTTATTTTGTATACTTATGTTTCTATACTGGAATAAAAAGATACGACTAGCGTTTGAAAAATTCGATATTTTGCTAGGTTTTTTCCTTATGCCAAAATATCAATCATCGTTAGGTTTCTTTCCTATACTTTCGTATTCGAACTATATTTCTAGAAATCACGTCTCCCAAACCCCAAGGATATAAAATCCTTGGGGTTTTTTGATTTTTTCAGGAGAGGTGAAAAGAATGACAGATCAAGAATATATGAGGATTGCCCTGCAGTTAGCAGAAGGAACATCCGGACAAACAAGTCCAAATCCTATGGTTGGTGCTGTTGTTGTAAAAGATGGAAACATCGTCGGTATGGGAGCTCATTTGCGTGCTGGTGAAGAACACGCAGAAGTCTATGCTCTTCATATGGCTGGCGAAAAAGCAAAAGGAGCTACCGTTTATGTAACACTTGAACCTTGTAGCCATTTTGGAAAAACACCACCTTGCTGTGAATTGCTCATCAAAAAAGGAGTCAAACGGGTTGTAATTGCTACTCTTGATTGTAATCCGCTCGTTTCTGGCAATGGAAAAAGGAAATTAGAAGAAGCTGGCATCGAAGTAACGACTGGTGTTCTTGAAGCAGAAGCAATTTTATTAAATCGCTACTTTTTTCACTACATGAAAACGAAACGTCCATTTGTAACAATAAAAACAGCAATGAGCTTGGATGGAAAAACAGCAACCGTAACCGGTGAAAGTAAGTGGATTACAGGTGAAGAATCACGAGCTGATGTTCACCAATACCGCCATACACATGATGCGATTCTCGTTGGAGTGAATACAGTTATAGCTGATAATCCGCATTTAACAACAAGAATTCCTAACGGGGGACAAAATCCTATACGCGTTATTTTAGATACCCATTTACGAACGCCACCATCTTCTCATGTCATAACAGATGGTTTAGCACCGACATGGATTTTTGTCGGTAATGGTGTAGATAAAAAGAAAATAGCTTCTTATGAATCTGAAAATATAGCTATATTCCAAATGAAAACGAAACAGATTGAAATACAGGATGTTTTACACCTACTCGGCGAAAAACAAATTCTTTCTCTTTTCGTCGAAGGTGGTCAAACAGTTCATGCAAGTTTCTTACAAACAAAGTATTTCAATGAAATTGTAACTTATATAAGTCCAAAATTAATTGGTGGAAAAAATGCCCCTACTTTATTTGGCGGCAATGGTTTTTCAACATTACAAGATGCACTTTCCTTGGAAATTCAAGAGATGAAACAAATTGGCGATGATATAAAAATTGTTGCGCATGCCCGAAGTGAGGTGACGGAATGTTTACAGGAATTGTAGAAGAATTAGGAACGATTGCAAACATGCAACAAAGCGGCGAAGCGATGAAGTTAACGATTCATGCCAATAAAATTTTATCAGATGTTCACTTAGGTGATAGCATCGCGGTGAACGGTATTTGCTTGACTGTAACGAGTTTCACAACAACTTCATTCACAGTAGACGCAATGCCTGAAACGATGCAATCAACATCACTTCGCATGCTTAAACCGCAATGCAAAGTAAATTTAGAGCGTGCAATGGCTGCAAACGGACGATTCGGTGGACATTTCGTTTCAGGACATATCGATGGCATCGGAACGATATTAAACAAAAAACAACACTATAATGCCGTCTATTACAAAATAGCTATTTCTGATGAATTGCTACGCTATTGTTTGCATAAAGGGTCCGTTGCTGTTGATGGAACGAGTTTAACAATATTTGATATAGACGAATCTTCCATTACCATTTCACTCATCCCGCACACAGTAAGTGAATCTGTTATCGGAGAAAAGAATGCCGGTGACATCGTAAATATTGAGTGTGACATGATTGGTAAATATATCGAACGCTTTATTTCTAAACCAGTAAAACGAACAGGTTCAATGACCGAAAGCTTTTTACAAGAAAACGGATTTCTATAAGGGGGAAGCATGATGTTTCATCGTATTGAAGAAGCTCTAGAAGATTTAAAACAAGGAAAAGTCGTGATCGTATGTGATGATGAAAACCGCGAAAATGAAGGCGACTTTATCGCTTTAGCAGAGTATATTACGCCAGAAACAATTAACTTTATGATTACACATGGACGCGGCCTCGTTTGTGTACCAATTACAGAAGGATACGCAGAACGTCTACAATTGGAACCAATGGTAGCTCATAATACAGATTCGCATCATACTGCATTTACAGTGAGCATTGATCATGTTTCTACAACAACTGGGATTAGTGCCCACGAACGTGCAACTACGATACGAGAAATGTTAAATCCTGCATCAAAAGGTGCTGATTTCAATCGTCCTGGACATATCTTTCCATTAATTGCGAAAGAAGGTGGTGTCCTGCGCCGTGCTGGTCACACAGAAGCTGCTGTCGATTTAGCACAGCTTTGCGGAGCAAAACCAGCTGGCGTCATTTGCGAAATTATTAATGAGGACGGTACGATGGCACGCGTACCTGATTTACTACAGTGCGCAAAACAATTTGATATAAAAATGATTACAATAGAAGATTTAATTGCTTATCGTCGCCACCATGAAACATTAGTGACGCGAGAAGTGGAAATTACATTACCTACAGATTTCGGTACTTTCCATGCAATTGGCTATTCTAATTCATTAGATACGAAAGAACATATTGCACTCGTAAAAGGTGATATTTCAACAGGAGAGCCTGTACTTGTACGCGTTCATTCAGAGTGCTTAACAGGAGATGTATTTGGCTCGTGCCGCTGCGATTGCGGACCACAACTCCATGCTGCACTTGCTCAAATTGAGCGTGAAGGAAAGGGCGTTCTTCTTTATATGAGACAAGAAGGACGAGGCATTGGGCTTCTTAATAAGCTTCGCGCTTATAAGTTACAAGAAGAAGGCTTCGATACTGTAGAAGCAAACGAAAAGCTTGGCTTCCCTGCTGATCTGCGTGATTACGGTATTGGCGCTCAAATATTAAAAGATTTAGGTTTACAACATTTACGGTTATTAACGAATAATCCTCGAAAAATTGCTGGCTTACAAGGTTACGATTTAGAAGTAATCGAGCGTGTACCGTTACAAATGCCAGCAAAAGAAGAGAATAAAACGTATTTACAAACGAAAGTAAACAAATTAGGACATTTACTAAACTTATAATTAAGGGAGAGATTTATTATGGTATTCGAAGGTCATTTAGTTGGTACAGGATTAAAAGTTGGAGTTGTTGTTGGACGTTTTAATGAATTTATTACAAGTAAATTACTTGGTGGTGCTTTAGACGGATTAAAGCGTCACGGTGTAGAAGAAGCTGATATCGATGTTGCTTGGGTTCCTGGTGCATTTGAAATTCCTTTAATCGCTAAAAAGATGGCGAATAGCGGGAAATATGATGCTGTTATTACGTTAGGCACTGTCATTCGTGGTGCTACAACACATTACGATTACGTTTGTAATGAAGTAGCAAAAGGTGTTGCATCTTTATCACTACAAACAGACATCCCAGTTATTTTCGGTGTATTAACGACTGAAACAATTGAGCAAGCGATTGAACGCGCAGGCACGAAAGCTGGTAATAAAGGCTATGAATCCGCCGTTGCTGCAATTGAAATGGCTCACTTATCAAAACAATGGGCATAAAAAAATAAAAAAGAGGCTGCGGCCTCTTTTTTATTTCTTCACTTTTTTCCGTACATCTTTTATTAATTCATCCATTGTTTTTCCTTCTGTTTGTATACGAAGCGTTTGTGCTGTTCTCCATACATTCTCTCTTTTCTTCGCTTCTTCTATAATAGTAATTTCTTTTCGTACTTCCTTTAAATCTTTCCCTTCTGTTTTCAATCCAAAATGTTCAGCTTTCGTTCGAAAATGTTGTTCAATTCGTTGTTGCATCTCTTTTTGTTCAGGATTTTCGGCGGCCTTAACTGGATCAGCACTTATCGCTTTTAGTAAAATGAGACAAGTCATAATCGCTAATATATATTTGTGCATGTAAAATCCTCCAACCCAATGTAAATTACATATTTACTATGTACAATTGGGGCTTGGAAAATTCGTCCACCAAAATTCTTTTTTTCGCTCAAAAGCCAATAGTATCAAGCGTTCACAATTATTTATTACATTTTATTTACAAAAAAAGCAAACTCTTTTACAAGTTTGCTTTTTTCTATCTTATAATGCACATTCCTCAATCTCAAATCCTAAATCTTCAATCATACCCCAGTCTGCAGTCGGTTCTTGTCCAGCTGTCGTTAAGTAGTCCCCAACAAAAATAGAGTTTGCTGCAAATAAACCGATTGGCTGTACAGAACGTAAATTAATTTCACGCCCTCCTGAAATACGAATTTCTTTCGTTGGGTTTACAAAGCGCATCATCGCCAGCACTTTTAAACATTCTACTGGTGTTAACTCTTTTTGTCCTTCAAGCGGCGTACCCTTTACAGCAACAAGGAAATTACATGGAATGGAATCTGCATCTATACGTTGTAATTCGAATGCAATTTCAGCTCGCTCTTCTATTGTCTCTCCCATTCCAAAGATCGCCCCAGAACATGGTGAAATACCGGCTTGTTTCGCTTTTTGAACTGTATCAACACGATCGTCATACGTATGAGTAGAGCAAATGCTTTCGTAATTATTCGCATGTGTATTTAAGTTGTGATTATAACGATGTACACCCGCTTCGGCTAAACGTCCTGCTTGATCTTCGTTTAAGAACCCTAAACAACAACAAATCTTCAAGTCTGTCGTTTCACGAATCTCCTTAACTGCTCCAATTACGTGATTCACCTCTTTATCTGTCGGGCGACGACCAGATGCTACAATACAATATGTACCCGCTTTACGACGAATTGCTTCATGTGCCCCTTCTACAATCTTTTCCTGCGTTAGCCATGCATATTTATCAATCGGTGCTTCTGAAATAATAGACTGTGAACAATATCCGCAATCTTCAGGGCATAATCCAGACTTCGTATTAATAATCATATTTAATTTTACTTTCTTACCAAAGTGATGATGGCGAATGATATACGCAGCATTCATAATTTCTAAAATCTCTGTATCGTCAGCCTCTAATATCGCTATTGCATCTTCTTTCGTAATCACTTTCTCTTCTACTACGTCGTATGCAAGTTTTTTCCAATCCCTTTTTGTTTGTACTTGTTTCATTTCATCTCTTCCCCTCTTTTTTTATATGCACAAATAAAGCATGATACGTTGCCATTATCCCTTCATTTCCCGTGAAGTCTCTTTCGTATATGCGAAGCATCGCACGAAAGAGTGAGGGACTTTGACAATATGATTCTTCATTACTATTGGTCGCTCCTACTTTACGAATAGAATGTAGAAACTCCCTAACTTCTGTAAATCTCTCTATGTAACACGTTTCAGAAACATGTACATCCCCTGTTTCTATCTCACATATATGGCGCAACTGATTTTTCGAATAAAAACGTTGCCCAATCGATGTTTCATTTTGTATATTTTTTTCTTCTTTCGCCCGCTGGAACGAAGCATGCAATTCTTGAAATGTTTCCTGCCCAAATGTTGAAAAGAGTAATATCCCCTCTATAGATAAATGACGAAATAAATTTGTTATCACTTGTTTTAAATCATTTAGCCATTGAAATGTGGCATTTGAAATAATGACATCATACGTTTCTTCTAGTCGTAATCTTTCGATATCCTCACAATAAAATGTTACATTGTTTACATTTTGTCTAGTTTTCGCAACTGCAATCATACTTTCGGCAAAATCAATAGCTGTAATTTGTGCTTTCGGAAATAAGTTTGATAATTGCTCTGTAACATATCCTGTCCCGCATCCAAGTTCTAAAATACGTATCGATGAATTTGCACTATATCGCCGATTCAATGTAGAAAGTAATGAATGCGCCATCTTTTTTTGTACATTTGCATATTGATCGTAGGATACAGCTGCCACGTTAAATCGTTTTTGTAGTAACGTTTTGTTGATCATGTCGTATCCCCTCTACAAATTGAATGATTTCATTTGCGCAATATTCAAAATTCGTTACGCATAATGCATGTCCAGCCTCACTTACTACTTTTAACTTAGCATTCGCATTCTCTGCCATACTATGAGCTGCAGATAATGGACATATCACATCCTGTTCTCCATGAAGAAGTAACAGCGGGACTTTGACATCTATTAATTCGTTTCTCATATCTGTTTCTATTAAATAATCTAAGCCTAATTGTAATGACTGAATCGAGTCTCCTTTAAAATTCAGCGCAATCTCTTCAAAACTCGTATTCTCTTTCAGTTCATCTTTTGTAAACATATTTTCATAAAACCGCTTGAGCGTATCTTCTTTCTTTCTCGCCACATTCTTTTTCAGCCGCTCTACATGCAAAGCATTCCATCCACTCATATAGTCGCTCGAATTTGTAAATTTGGCAGTACCACCAATTAGTACAATACCTTTTGTCTGAATCTTTTTATGTGCTTGAACTGCCGCTAACGCCCCTAATGACCATCCAACTAAAATGACATTTTCATCCTTTGCTACATCTATTACTCGACCTGCAAATTCACTTTGTTCTTTCACATTACGCCAATTGATACATTGAACAGAATACTCTTTAAAATACGGCAGAACTAAAGTCCAAACACCTTCTTCCATTCCCCACCCAGGAATAAAAATAATCTTTAGCTCTTTCATACGAAAAACCCCTCTTCTTTACCAATGCGTATAATATGGTGAATAGCCCATTGCAAATCAGCTATTGTATGTTGGGACGTAACTGCAAAACGGACCCGTGAACTATTAACTGGAACCGTTGGTGGACGAATTGCAATTGCAGCAATCCCTACCTGTTGCAACCTTTTACTAAACCGTAAAGCTGTTTCATTTGAACCGACTACGATCGGTACAATGTGAGTTGAGCTATTTCCAATATCAAAACCAGCTTCTCGTAAATGGTTTCTGAAATATGCTCCATTCTCTATAAGTCTCTCTCTTCTTTCATTATCTTCTTTTACAATTTCAATTGCTTTTTGTACCGCTCCTAACGTTCCTGGCGGTAATGCAGTAGTAAAAATAAAACTTCTCATCATATTGTGTAAATACTCTATATAAATTGCATCGCCTGTCAAATACGCACCATAACACCCTAAAGCCTTACTAAACGTCCCCATATGTATATCTATTCTTTGAGCAAGATCTTCTTCTATATGGGATAATCCAGCTCCGCCACTTCCATATATTCCACTCGCATGTGCTTCATCAACTATAAGAATTGCCCCGTATTTCTCTTTCAGCTCTACTAACTCCCTTACATACGCAGTATCACCATCCATACTAAAAACAGTATCTGTTACGATTAATTTCCGCTGTTCAGGTGACGCTGTTTTCAATAACTTCTCTAAATGATCCAAATCATTATGACGATACCTTTTATGCTCTGCCCCACTTAATATAATTCCATCAACAATGCTTGCGTGATTTAATTTGTCACTAAACACAATATCGTGACGACTCACTAATGAAGAGATCACACCAATATTTGCGGTATATCCACTATTCACAACTAAGGCTTTTTCAGTGCCTTTCCAATCGCATATACTTCTCTCAACCTCTTCATACAGTGAATAGTTCCCTACCACGAGCCTTGATGCTGTCGCCCCAGTTCCATATTTTCTTGTACATGCGATAGCAGCTTCTTTTAACCTTTCATCTCCAGCTAACCCTAAATAATTATTTGACGCTAAATTTAGCATCCTTTTCTCATCTCGAATAAGCCATGTCTCTTCTGCTTGTTCTGTTACATGCAAATTACGATACTGCCCTCGCTCATGTAATTGTTGCAATTTAGATTGAAGATGTGTGCGCCACGTTTGATTCATTTCGGATAAGCTCCTCTAATTTTGAAATCATTATATATTCTTTAACAGATTCCAAGACTTCTTCTTTTGTAAACTCACCTGCAAAGAATGGTAATAAACCTAAAACTGGTACCCCACTTAGCTCTTCAATCATTTCTTTATTTTCTTGCACTCTTTCCATTTCGCATTCTTTGCAGCCAGATAAAATGACACCTGCTACTGTTAAACCATATGCCTTTGCATAAGCGATCGTTAAAACTGTATGATTTACTGTTCCTAATGTAGGGCGTGCTACTACAATAAGTGGAAGTTGTAATTCTTTTGCGAAATCAATTACTAAAGCGTCCTCTGTATATGGAACAGCTAATCCACCTGCTCCTTCTACAAGTAGACTATTAAAATCTTTCAATCGTTCATTATAGTGATGAATAATGTCTTTTAACGTTACTGTCCTTCCAGCTCTTTTCATGGCAAGTCTCGGGGCAAGCGGCTCTTCAATAGAGTAAGGGCAAATTTCCTCTTCTTTTGTCGGTACACCTGATAATGCTTTTAGCCTTGCTGCATCTCCCTCTGGATTTGATGCAACATGTCCACTTTGCAACGGTTTATATACCCCGATGTTATATCCCAGTTCTCTAAATACACCTGCTAATGCACCGGCGACAACAGTTTTCCCCACTTCAGTATCCGTTGCTGTTATAAAAAAACCGCTCATTATTCTCCCTCCGTAACATCCGAGATTGCTTTATACAAAATACGTAACATATCATCAATCTCATCAATTGTAGAAGCAAGAGGGGGCATAAATACAATCGTATTACCGAGCGGGCGCAAAATCATACCCAGCTCCCTTGAGCGTTTACATACTTGAACACCGACTCTCTCTGTCCATTCAAACGCTTCTTTCGTTTCCTTATTCTTCACAAGTTCAATTCCAACCATTAACCCGCATTGACGAATATCCCCTACATGTTTATATGCAAAGAGGTCTTCTAATTGCGTCGCCACATATTCTGTTTTACGTGCCACCTCTTCTATTAAATTTGTTTTTTCATATAGTTCTAGATTCGCAATTGCTACCGCACACCCTAATGGATTCCCTGTATAACTATGTCCGTGGAAAAATGTTTTTTGTTCTTCATAGCCTCCTAAAAAGGCATTATAAATTTCATCTGTCGTTACAGTAATTGCAACTGGTAAATATCCGCCCGTTAAACCTTTTCCGGCTGTCAAAATATCCGGCGTTACATTTTCATGTTCACATGCAAACATTTTTCCAGTACGCCCAAATCCAGTCGCTACCTCGTCTGTAATAAATAGAACATTATATTTTGTACATAAATTACGTAGCCCTTTTAAGTATCCTTTTGGCATTGTAATCATACCGCCAGCACCTTGCATTAAAGGTTCTACAATAATCGCCGCAATCTCTTCATGTTTATCTTTCAGCAGCTCTTCCATTTCTTCTAAATGCTTTTTTACAATTTCCTCCTTATTATTTCCATAAGGAGAACGATATGTATATGGATAAGGCATTTTAATCGCTTCGAATAAAAGCGAACTATACACTTGGTGAAACAAGTCTATTGCTCCCACTGAAACAGCTCCAATTGTGTCACCATGATACGCTTCTTTTAATGTAACAAATCTTTGTTTCTTCGGTTTTCCTTTATGCTGCCAATATTGAAAGGCCATCTTAATTGCAATTTCAACAGCGCTAGAACCGGAGTCTGAATAAAACACTTTCTTCAAACCTTCTGGTACAACTTCAATTATTTTTTCGGCTAATAAAATAGATGGAACGTTAGCAAGCCCTAACATAGTAGAATGGGAAATTTTATTTAATTGCTCACGAATTGCCTCATCTAGTTCTGGCACTTGATGTCCATGAACATTTAACCAAATAGACGAAACACCGTCCCAATATTCATTTCCATTTACATCGTATAGCTTTCTTCCCTCTCCCCGTTCAATAATGACAGGATCTTCTTCTAAATAATCCTTCATTTGTGTAAACGGATGCCATACATAGGCCTTATTTTTCTCCGATAACTCTTCATATGTATATGATGGTTTGTCAGTCGTACTCTTACTAAAAGTCACAATTGTCACCCCTAATGTTAACTAGTTTATAAATATAGTTAACATTAAAACTAAATGACTGTCAATTATTTTTAAATCAAGTAGTTCTTAAAAAAGAACAACTTATCATACGATAAGTTGTTCTACTTTCCATGTTGTATCTTTCCGATTTCTAAAATAATCTCTTCATCTTTTTTTCCTTCTGTTTCAATTCCAAGTTGTTTTGCATGTTCAATCAATAGATCATGGCGCTTCTCAAATCTAGCCTTATTTACTTCTTTCGTAATTTCTTCTTTTGTTTTTCCATCAGTAGAAACCCCTAGTTTCGTAGCTGCTTTCTCCATCGACTTCTTCTCTTCAGCTTCTTTCGCTTTCTTCACTTCTAACTGCTGTATTTGCTTTTGCTTCGCCTGCTCTGATTCAGCTGCAAAAGCTGTGTAAATGCCAGCACTTCCGCCAATGACTAGTAAAGTGGTAAAAAGAATTATTTTTTTCTTCACTCTTTCCTCCCCTTTCAAATTCATTATAACGCACATTTTCCCAGGATTAAAATCGTTCTCCTTTATTCCCCTAAAAAATCATTGAATATTTTTATTGACATGTGAGACGAATATATGATAAAAATTTAACTAACATCATATGAATCGGCATTGATAGGATTTAGTAGTATTTCGATTTCTGCTTTCAGAGAGCTGGTGGTCGGTGCGAACCAGTACAGAGCGAATTATGAATTACCCCCTGGAGCTTCTTTTGCGAAACGTAAGGAGTAGTGAAAGACGGTTATAGACCGTTATATCTAAAGAGTGGTGAAACGACACTGTTTCACAATTTAGGGTGGTACCGCGAATTTTTCGTCCCTGCATATGTTGCAGGGGCGTTTTTATTTTATTAGCGCATATCATACGACCCTTTATTTTGTGATACATTCATTTCACAAGCTAGGGTGGTACCGCGATTTCTTCGTCCCTGCATAATTATATGCAGGGACGTTTTTTTATCCAATCATTTCCGTATCATATTAAAGAAACAACAATTACCGGTAATTTGTCACAAAATTCTAAAATTTAGAAGGAAATAAACAATATTGGCGAATTTTATATAAAAAAGAGCTATTTTAGATTACTTAGGAGGGGAAAACAATGGTTTCAAAAATTGAATCTGTTCTTTTAACAGTATTTATCTTTTTCTGCATTGGCTTTAGTGTTATCAAATTAGAAGTTTCACCACACATCCCAATTTTATTTGGTATCGTTCTTTTATTAGCATTTGGATTTATGAAAAAAATTGATTGGTCTACGATGGAAAAAGGAATGATAAGTAGTATTTCAGCTGGTATTCCATCTATTTTTATATTCTTACTTGTAGGCGTATTAATTAGTGTTTGGATCGCTGCTGGAACAATTCCAACTTTAATGGTATACGGCTTCCAGCTTGTATCTCCAAAAATTTTCATTCCAACTGTTTTTGTTGTTTGTGCAATTGTTGGAACAAGTATCGGTAGTGCCTTTACAACTGCCGCAACTGTAGGACTTGCCTTTATGGGCATGGGTAGTGCTCTCGGATACGATCCTGCTCTAATCGCTGGTGCAATTATTTCTGGTGCATTCTTTGGGGATAAAATGTCTCCTTTATCTGATACAACAAACCTAGCGCCAGCTGTAACGGGTGTAGATTTATTTGAGCATATTCGTAACATGCTTTGGACAACAGTTCCAGCTTTCATTATTGCTTTTATCGCATTTTTCATTTTAGGAAGCGGTACTAGTGGAGACGTTGACTTCACAAACTTCATTAGCGCATTAGAGAAAAATGCAACGATTTCTATCTTTACACTTATTCCAATTTTATTACTGTTCCTATTCGCATTTAAAAAAGTTCCAGCAGTTCCAACATTACTTGCTGGAATTATAGTAGGGATCATTATCCTCTTTATATTTAAACCTAGTACTTCTTTAACTGATTTAATGAAAATTATGCAAGACGGTTACGTTTCTAAAACTGGTATGAAAGATATTGATAGCTTATTATCTCGCGGTGGCCTGCAAAGTATGATGATGTCAATCGCTCTTATTTTCCTAGCTCTTTGTATGGGAGGATTATTACAAGGAATGGGTATTATTACGCAGCTAATGAATATCATCTCTAGCTTCGTAAAAACTAGCACACGCTTAATTATTTCTACTGCTTCAACTGCAATCGGTGTGAACTTCTTACTTGGGGAGCAGTACTTATCTATCGTTTTAACAGGACAAGCATTCGCTAATAAATATGATGAAGTCGGTTTAGAACGTCGTAATTTATCACGTGTATTAGAAGATGCAGGTACAGTTATTAACCCGCTCGTACCATGGGGAGTAAGTGGCGTGTTCTTATCGAACGTCCTTGGCGTTCCAACTTTTGATTACGTTCCATTCGCAATCTTCTGCTTAGCTTGTCCAGTTGTAACAATCATCGTCGGCTTTACTGGATTTGGCCTTTCATGGAAGAAGGAAAAAGCTGTAACACTTTCATAATATATTAAAAAGGATTACCTGAATCGGTAATCCTTTTTATATTTCTCCACTATCTATTTGCTTTCTTTCTTCTAAATAACAGAAGGAATCCTGCTCCAACAAACGCCAAACCTGCTCCAATTGTAGAAACAACACTTGTACCTGTTTTCGGTAAATCACGTTCTTCTTTCTTTTCACTTACAGTTGTTGTTTCTTTTGCGTTTTGATTATCCGTTGTAGTTTGTCCAGATCCTGTATTATTACCTTCATCTGTTGGTGGTGTCGTTGGATTTTCTCCATTATTTCCTTTACCTGTTGGTGGTGTTGTTGGATTTTCTCCATTATTTCCTTCACTTGTTGGTGGTGTCGTTGGATTTTCTCCATTATTTCCTTCACCTGTTGGCGGTGTTGTTGGATTCTCTCCACCAGTTTCTTTATCATCATCGTTCTTCTTCGTTATATCAATTGCATATTTAGCAAATTCATTTTCAGATGGTCCAACATATGATATTTTTCCATCTTTCTTTATATACTTTTGTGCATTTGGTGAAGAATCGAATGTTGTATGTAATTTATCGGCAACAATCGGTTTAAACGTCCAATTTTTATCTGCTGCTGGATCAATAACTGGCGTTTCTTGCATATACTTCACAATGATTTGACGCGTTTCATCTTGTGATTGGTATACAACCTCCCCTTTGCTTACACCCGGGAACGTTTGGCTGCTTCCGCGATAGTTATTTGTAGCGACGATGAATTCTTGATTGTCAGCTACTGGCTTCCCTTCATATGTCATATTTACAATACGGTTCGTATTTGCATTTACAACTTTTCCATCTTTATCGTATTTCCCCGGTTGTGTTACATCAATTTCGTATTTTAAGCCATCTAAAATATCGAAGTTATATGTAGGATAACCTATATTTACTAACGGCTGTTCTTCTGTTTTCTTTGGATCAATTTGATTAAACTGACCTGCAGACATTTCAAGCCATTCTTTCACTTGTGCCCCATTTACTTTTACAGCATATAACGTATTTGGATATACATATAAATCTGCCACGTTTTTAATCGCTAACGTTCCAGCTGGAATGTCCGTATAATATGTAGCACCGTTTCGGCCACCTGCTTTAAATGGTGCACCCGCAGATAAAACTGGAATTCCTTTATATTTTTCGTACTCTGGTTTTTTAAATTCCTCTTCTACATACCATTTTTGTGCATTTGTCACAAGTTGTACAGAAGGATCATCCTGTACTAATGAGAAATAACTATTAATTGGCGCTGTCGTTTTTCCTACAGCAGTATTCACATAATCAATTGTCGCTTGATGATCATCTTTAATTTCATTAACTAAATTTTGATCAGATTGTACGAGTGGGTTTCCTTTACTATCAGCAATCGGACGAAGTTGCGGCTTCGATTGCTCTTTTTGTACTTCCCATTTTCCATTTACTTTTTTCAATTGCATATCAATAATACCTAAGTTACTTCCAAAGACACCAGGCATTACAACTGGAACACCATTAAATACGTCCTTCACTTCCGTATGTGAATGTCCCATTAATACTGCATCTACACCAGGAACTTCTGTTAAATAATACGATGCGTTTTCCATGCCAACGTTGTATCCACTCTTATCAACACCTGAATGCGCTAGTGCAACGATAACATCGGCACCTTCTGCTTTCATTTTTGGCACCATTTTTTTCGCTGTTTCAACTATATCTTTTGCTTTCACTTTTCCTTCTAGATTTGCTTTATCCCAGTTCATAACTTGAGGTGGAACAAATCCCATTACGCCAATTTTCACTTTTTGTTTTTGACCTGATTCATCTTCTACTTCTTTTTCAAAAACATGATATGGTTTAAAGTAATTTTGATCATTCTCTTCATTATTATCTTTATCATCTTTATAGACGTTCGAGTTAATAACCGGGAATTCTGTTTTACTAATTACTTTGTTTAAATAATCTAAACCGTAGTTAAATTCATGATTCCCAAGAGAGATGACGTCATACTTCATTAAATTCATTAAACGATATAATGGGTGCGTATAACTAGGATCCACAGGCTTCTTCGGATCATTTATTTTATTCGCTACATAATCTCCAAGCGGTGTCCCTTGTAATGCATCCCCATCATCAAACAGGACAGAGTTTTTCGCTTCTTCACGTGCTTTATTCACAAGTGTTGCAGTTTGCACGAGACCTACTTTATTATCGGTTTTCGTTTGATAATAATCGTAATTCATTAAGTTAACGTGAATATCTGATGTTTCTAGAATTCGTAAGTTAACCGTACTCTCCCCAGTTTGCTCATCCGCATGAGCTGCTGCTGGCAATACTTGCGGCGCTATAACACCAATAGCAAGAGTTGCTCCAGCTAGCATTTTTTTTGACTTTTTCACAAAAAATCCCCCTTATACAATTACCAAAAATAATGAAATGAATCCATCTCTAATTACATACCTTTTTTCTTCTATTGGAGATAAGATTTTCATTTCATCCTGCGTTAATGAGTAGTCCTCTTAAACGCTCGATTGGTGAGATTTTACTCATCGGGAAATAAAGCCCTACTAATTAAAATTTCACCTTATCTGACATTATCATATATAATGTACTTTCATATCGTCAATATTTTTTGACATACTTCTACAAATTTTCTGTAAAGTTATTGTAAACTTTTCATAAACATATAATATGCCCTTACATTGTTAATACTGCTGAATATGATACAATTACCAATTACAAGGAGGATGAATTTATGAAAAAAGTCATCTTAACAATTGTTTGTCTCCTCCTTCTAATCATTTCTTATTCTTATTTTGAAAAGAACGATGAGACAAAACAAAATGAACCCGAAGAAAAAACAGAAAAAACATCTACTCCAAGTTGGATTGATAAGCAAACAAACGATTCCTTCTATCATCTCGTACTAGGTGATTCGCTCGCCAAAGGATATGGATCGACACAAGGTGGATTTGCTGAATTAGCCTCTAAACAAATAGAAGCACAAATTCATAAACCAATTACTGTAGAAAACCTTGGGATAAACGGTCTTACAACAGATCGTCTCGCTAAAAAGGTTGAATCAGAAGATGTAAAGCAAAAAATTAGAGCAGCCAATATTATTACAATTAATATTGGGGGAAATAATTTGTTTCGCTTAAATCGTGATGTCGGTGTTATAGACGGTATTAAAATGTTAAATAAAGAAAAAGCTCATTTTGAAGCGGATGTAAAAAATATTGTAAAGACAGTCCGAGATCAAAATCCGGATGCTTTACTCATTCTTTCTGAACTCTATAACCCGTTACAACTCGATGACTCCATCGCAAGTTATGCAGATATGTTTTTAGATGGCTGGAATGAATCTGTTTATTCCATTGCAAAAGCAAATCAACCATCTATCGTTTTACCAATTCGCAAATTAATATCAAATGATAAGAAAGAATTACTCTTTGACCAAGTACACCCTAACGATAAAGGCTATTCGATTATTGCCGATTCCTTTACAAAAAAAGTGTTGGCCTACAAATATTAAAATTCATATGAAACAATTCTATTTTTATAACATGTCTTTTTTGTTACAATGAGAGTGGAAGGGGGCCTTTATATGGAATCACGCGAGTGGGAACGTATTGTTGATCATCTTCTTTCGCTAGTGCCTCTTTTTTATCGCAAATTTATGCTTCCTGGAGAATTTTCTTCTCAAAGACATATGCCGCCATCACATACACAAGTATTACTGCTTCTGCATGAAAATGGCACATTAGCAGTTTCCGAAATCGGCAAGCGGCTAGCGATTTCACGGCCTAACATGACACCTCTATTAAACAAACTGATCCAAGAAGAACTAATAGAGCGTCATTATAGCGAAAAAGATCGACGGGTCATTTTAATTTCCCTGACAGCTGAAGGGAAATTGTTAGTAAATCAGTATCAACAATTCATTTTAGACAAATTAAAAGAAAATTTCCAAACGTTATCTGAGGAAGAACGTGAAAAACTCATTCACTCTCTTCAAACCATTCAAAATTTAATTTTGAAAACAAACGCATAAAGCTGCTTCTAAATAGAAGCAGCTTTATGATTCGTAATAATTACCATAATATACATTTGAATATGGCCATGTCGTTAAATACGGTTTATGTTCTTGCGTAGGCTGTTGTTGTGCTATTTGCTGAAATTGTTGCTGTTGATACACTCCAACTTGCTGCCTCATATCATTTACTGGATAATAATTTGTATATGGGTATACTTGAGGTACATAGTAATAATACATTCATTCTCTCCCCCTTTTTCTTAAACATATTCAAAGGAGAAAATGAATGTGCCATTCTTTATATTTGTACAAGTGGTTCTCTCACTTTTTTCTTTCTATTCTTCAAACGTAACTTACGGTTCTTTTCATACAAATAATGCACAACAAAATATGAAATTACCCCAAACACAACTCCTAAAATCGTCATTCCAATTAATACATACACTTCACTTTGTAATAACCCCTTTAATATCGTAAAAATATGACTCGAAAACAAGTCAGATATTGTAAAGGGTTCATGATGTATTTTTTTCACATGAAATGGATAAATCATTTTTCCTAACGCATAAGCAAATGGAAATAAAAATACCGGTAAAAATGATATTTTCCCGATAATATTGCCAATCACCGCAGCAGGAAAAGATCCCTTTGCTAACCTGACGATTGGATAAAATATTAAATAGACGAGCGATGCTGTATATATAACCAACATCTCTAAACCAAAACCAATCGCAAAACCTAACGATACTTTCTTCGCTCCTTCTGGTGATCGAAGCAACTTATAATATTGAAACTTTAATATTCTCCACATCCGCTGAAAAAACGAATATGTTTTCTTAGTTGTTTTCAAATTCATCATCTCTTTAACTATATTTTTTTATCTAGTATGTCCTTACATGATATGAAAAACAAATTTAGTTTACTCTTTTTATTATAAATGATATAAAGATGGTTAACCAAATATACATACGACATTTCAATATAAAAAAGCACACCTCCAGTTATTTATATCTAACAACTGAAGGTGTACATCCTTTAGGAAAGCTCTTCTACATTTTTAAATAAACTTACTAATAATGCTTTTTGCGCATGCAATCGATTACCGGCTTGCTCAAATACGATAGATTTTGGTCCATCTATAATTTCGCCTGTTACTTCTTCTTCACGATGGGCAGGTAAACAGTGTAAGAAACGATACGTTTGCTTCGCATGCTTAACAAGTTCTTTATTAATTTGGTATGGTTGAAATAAAGTATATTTCTCTTCTTCTCCCTCTTGCCCCATGCTCATCCAAACGTCAGTATAAATGAAATCTGCTTCACTCACCGCTAATTCAGGATTATGCAAAATTTCAATTTCCGCTCCTGTTTCTTCAGCAATCGCTAATGCTTTTTTTACGATTTCCTCATTCGGTTCATACCCTACAGGTGTTGCAACAGTCATATGCATTCCGACTTTTGCACTCGCTAACAACAATGAATGACATACATTATTTCCGTCACCGACGTAAGCCAATTTTATTCCTTTAAATGTATTTTTTTCTTCGTATATTGTCATTAAGTCTGCCAATGCTTGACAAGGATGATGATCGTCCGTTAAACCGTTAATTACTGGTATGCTCGATTCTTTCGCAAGCTCTTCTACATCAGCATGTGAGAATGTACGTATCATGATCCCGTCAATATACTGCGATAATACTTTCGCAGTATCTGAAACGCTCTCCCCTCTTCCAATTTGCATCTCTTTTCCACTTAAAAACATACCGTGTCCCCCGAGCTGTACCATTCCTGCTTCAAAAGATACGCGAGTACGAGTTGAATGTTTATCAAAGATAAGCCCTAATATTTTGCCTTGCAGTAAAGGCTCTTGCTTATTCTTTTTTAAATATATTGCGAACTCAATTAAAGAAATAATTTCTTCTTTCGTTAATTCTTCTAGTGTTAAAAGGTCTTTCGTATTTAATTTCGGTACTTGTACAGTTGACATGAAACTTCCTCCTTATATAATTGATACGTTTTTTGTACAAACTACTTTTTTTATCATATATACTGCCTGTTCTAATTCTTCATTCGTCACAATAAGTGGTGGTAATAGTCTTATAACAGTAGGCCCTGCTTGTAATACGAGAAGCCCTTCTTTTTCTAGTTGTTCTATAAAACTTGCAACTTCATGCGTACATTCAATTCCAACCATAAGCCCCTTACCACGTATATTTTGAATACATTCGACATGTCGTAATTCCTCTTGCAACTTCTGTAATACGTACTCGCCCTTTTCCTTTACTTCTTTTAAAAACGATGGTCTTTTACTTACTTGCAATACTTCTTTCGCTGCAGCCATTGCAACATAATTCCCGCCAAATGTTGAACCATGTGATCCTGCAGGAAACGATGTTCCAAGTTCTTTCCTACCAATCATTGCTCCGACAGGAATCCCGTTTCCAAGTGCCTTTGCGACGGTAACGATATCAGGTTTTATTCCCATTTGTTCGTAAGCAAATAATGTCCCTGTTCTTCCGATCCCTGTTTGGACTTCGTCTATAATAAATAAGGACCCGAACTTCTTACATAATGCTTCAATCGCTTTCAAAAAAGATAGATCAGCAAGTATGACTCCTCCCTCTCCTTGAACAACTTCTATCATTACTGCCGCAACTTCTTCATTCATTACTTCCTCTAATGCCTTTATATCGTTAAAAGGCGTATGTAAAAAAGAGGGAAGGAGCGGACCAAATCCTTCTTTCACTTTATTTTGCCCCGTCGCACTCATCGTTCCAAATGTTCTACCGTGAAAAGACTGCTCACACGTTACGACGAGAGATTTTCCAGTATGCTTACGGGCTAACTTCAAAGCTGCTTCATTCGCCTCTGCCCCGCTATTACAGAAGAACACATAATCTAATGCTATGTTTTCTGTTAATAATGACGCGACTTCTTCTTGTAAGCTGTTTGTAAACAGGTTAGATATATGCCATATTTCATGCAGTTGCTCTTGTACAGCTTTCATAACAGTAGGATGACAATGTCCTAAATTACATACACCGATTCCTGATGTGAAATCTAAATATTGCTTACCGTTATGATCAATAACTTTCGTTCCCTTTCCCTTTACAAACTCAATCCTTCTTCTTCCATACGTTTGAAAAAGATGACTTGTCATACAATACTCACACCCCTCGTTACCGTCGTTCCGATACACTCACCTGTAACCTCGGTAAAATCCTTCGTCCCATTTACGATACTAACCTTTTGCACTCCCATTTTTAATGATGCTAGTGCTGCCTGTACTTTCGGAATCATCCCACCGGTAATAACACCATTTTCTATTAAATTCACAATTTCAAATTCATCCGTTTTCTTTAGTAACTTTCCTTCATGTAATACCCCATCTACATCTGTAATAAAAATGAGCTCTTTTGCAGATAATGCAGCCGCAATTCCAGCTGCGGCGGTATCTGCATTTATGTTATAAATCTCATTATCATTTATGCCGACCGGAGCAATAACAGGAATATAATTCATATTTATTAATCCTTTTAGTAAGGCCGTTTCGACATACCTTACTTCTCCCACATATCCTATCTCCTCACTGAAAGGTTGAACTTGAAGTAACTTGCCATCACACCCTGAGCAACCTACCGCACGTAAATTATGCTTTTGTAAATTCATTACAAGTTTTTTATTCGTACTTCCGCATAGCACCATTTGAACAATATCCATAACTTCTTTTGGTGTTACCCGTAATCCATCTTTTTTTTCTACGTTGATGTTACAATCTTTTAATTTGGCATCAATTTCTGGGCCACCGCCATGGACAATCACTACTTTATACTTCTGTTGTAATTTCTTTATACAATCAAAAAACACATCATGTAATTGATCCAACATACTACCGCCGCATTTCACTACAATATAATCGCTCATCTTCCCTCTCCTTATGTACGATAACAAGCGTTTATTTTCACATATTCATAGCTTAAGTCACAGCCCCAAGCTGATCCGGTCCCTTCTCCTAAATGTAAATACACATCAATCATAATTTCATGTTCTTGTAACCTCATTTTCATTTCCTCTTCAGAAAACATTTGAGGTTCACTATTTTTCAGCACCGCAATAGATTGAAGAGTAATATCAATTGTATTTGGGTTAATCGCGACTTCACTTTGTCCAATGGTACTAATAATTCGCCCCCAGTTTGGATCTTCACCATGTATTGCTGTTTTCACAAGACTCGAACCGACTATTTGCTTTGCAATTTTCTTTGCCTCTTCATTCGTTCGAGCTCCTAACACATTTACTTCTATTAACTTCGTAGCGCCTTCACCATCTTGTGCGATTTTTTTCGCTAAATCTTCACATACCTTCTGTAAAGCAAATATGAAAGTTTCCCAATCTGCATGTTCCATATTGATTGGTTTCGTTTCTGATAATCCACTTGCCATAACGATGACCATATCATTCGTAGAAGTATCTCCATCTACCGTAATTTGATTGAATGTATGATTCGTGATTTGTGATAATGCTGTTTGTAATACGTCATGCTCTATATGAGCGTCTGTCGTAATAAAACTTAGCATCGTTGCCATATTTGGATGAATCATCCCTGAACCTTTCGCAACACCAGCAATCACCACCTTCTTCCCATCAATCACCATTTCATAGCAAGTTTCTTTCGTTATAAGATCCGTCGTTAAGATCGCTTCAGAAAAAGAATGAGCTTCCCTTTCTTCCTTCGCTGGGATAAGAGTAGCAATCCCATTTCGGATTATATCCATCGGCAGCGGAACACCAATTACACCTGTTGAAGCTACTGCAACATAATTTTCTTTCAATCCAAAATGTTCTGCTCCTAATGTACGCATCTCGTAAGCATCTTGTAATCCTTTCATTCCTGTACAAGCATTTGCATTTCCACTATTAACGATAATAGCTTGTAATTTCCCCTCAGTCGCTATACTATCCTTCGTTACTTGCAAGGGAGCTGCTTGTATTTGATTTGTTGTATAAACAGCAGCACATGATGCTGGTGTATCACAAACGATTGCCCCTAAATCCTTTTTCTCTTTTTTCAAACCAATTGCAGTGCCAATGGCCGAGAAACCTTTTGGAGTTACAATCGAACCATTTTCTACTTTTGTAATAGACGCTACTTTAATCATCATGTCCCCCCTTATAGATAAAGCGGCATATGTTGTAAACCTGTTGTTTCTTCTAGTCCCGCTATTATGTTTGCATTTTGAATTGCTTGCCCAGCCGCACCTTTCATCATATTGTCTATAACAGAAACGACTGTCACTCTTCCTGTTCTTTCATCGTAAGCTATCCCCATATCACAATAATTTGAGCCCCTCACTTCTTTCGGACTTGGAAACTCTCCTTGCGTACGAATTCGAACAAAAGCCGATTGTTCATACGTTTCTTCATATAATTTTTGAAGTTGTTCTATTTCCATTTCTCGCTTTACTTTCGCATAAAGTGTAACCATAATTCCACGTGATATCGGTATTAAATGTGTACTAAACGTGATTGGCTTCGTTTCCCTATTCCACTCCGCAAGCATTTGCTCAATCTCAGGAACGTGTTGATGCTCATTTACTTTATAAATACGCAAGTTATCGTATAACTCAGGAAAGTGAGTCATCGTTGTTGGCGTTTTTCCTGCTCCAGATACTCCTGATTTCGCATCAATAATAATGGAATCTTCTTCAATTATGCCGCTACGAACTAATGGCAATGTCGCTAATAATGCAGCTGTAGCAAAACATCCCGGATTTGCAATTAAATTTGCATTTTGAACCTCGGACCTTTTCCATTCACTTAGGCCATATACAGCTTTACTAAGAATTTCTTCTTTTGCAGCTGTCCTTTTATACCACTGTTCATATATGAAAGGATCTTTCATACGAAAGTCTCCAGATAGGTCAATTACTTTTAAACCTACTGCTAATAATTTTGGAGTTAACTCTGCTGATACTCCTGCCGGGGTTGCCAAAAATACAATTTCTGCTTCTTTCACTATTTCCTCCGCATCAATTTCTTGTAACGTATGAACAAGAACATTTTGAAAATGCGGATATACATTTGTTATACACTCGCCAACTTGTGAAAAAGAATGGAGAGATGCTATCGAAAAATATGGATGTTGTTCTAATAACCGAATTAACTCAATACCTCCATACCCAGTTGCTCCAATAATCGCGACTTTCATATGCTCCTCCTCATATCGATTCTTTAAATTAAGTATGATTATAATATTGTATATTTATAGAGTCAATTAAATATTTATAAATTTCATAAACTTAAAAAACTTAATTTTACTAGAAAAACAATATACACAACATAATTTTTATACAAAAATATTGCATAGTAGTTTTTTTATTTCACTTCAAGTACAATAAAACAATACATACGTACATACAGGCGGGGAAAACATGAATGAAAAATTAATTGAGAAAATGATTATAAAAAGTTTTCAGCAATATCAATGTAATCCTATGTCAAATGAGGATCAGGAAATGCTTATTAAACATATTCAAACGATCATTCATTCAAATACTGAAATTGATGTATACGAGGCGGTTGAGGATATCGTTTACGATTATGTGACTGGAAAATAAAGTGAAACTTTAATCAGCCCTCACCAATCGGACTTTTATGGGCAGCCCGCCCCCCACCTAACTTCTTTGCTTTCGCTGCATTTTGAGGTGGGGGTCTTACTGCCCATTAAAGCGGGATAAAAAAAATAGGAGATTCCCATATGGAAATCTCCTATTTTTTACTTAATGATTTGCCTGCTACGCGCTCAAATAAACCTGGGAATAAAGCATAAAGTTTTGGACCAATGCCCATCCATTTCGGTAAGTTTACTTCACGCTTTTTCGTTTGCATCGCTTTTACAATTTTCTCTGCTACATATGTTGGTTTTAACATGTATCGTCCCATATTTTTCACATATGTACCGGATTGATCAGCTATTTCAAAAAAGTTTGTATCTATCGGACCTGGATTAATCGCTGTTACGAAAATATTTGTACTAGATAACTCCATGCGTAAACTATTCGTAAAGCCTAGTACTGCATGTTTCGTCGCTGCATACGCACTCGATTTCGGAGTTGCAATTTTCCCAGCAAGTGAAGCAATATTAATAATATGCCCTTCGTTTCTTTTCACCATATAAGGTAGTACCGCTTTCGTACAAGCTACTAATCCAAATACATTTACTTGGAACATATCTTTCACTTCATCCATTGATGCATCTTCAAACGTTTTAAAAATACCAAATCCTGCATTGTTTACTAATATATCAATACGTCCTACCTCTTGTAATACTTTTGAAAAAACAGATTGTACTTCCGTCTCTTCACTTACATCTAATACATAATAATAGCAAGGCGTATTATAAGTTTCTTTAATTTTGTCTGCTAGCGCTTTTAATTTCTCTTCTGTTCTAGCTATTAATACTGGAGTCGCCCCCTGCTCTGCAACTTGCATTGCAACTTGCTCTCCAATTCCACTAGAAGCACCTGTAATGACGATTACTTTATTTTGTAAACGTCCCGTCATTGCTGTCACCTACTTTGCATAATAAATCAATTGTTGCGAAGATTCATCAATCATCACTTGTTGATTATATGCTAAAAAGTCTAATTGTCCAACCGTTTCTGAAATAGTAAGTGGCAATTGTTCCTTATACAATACCGGAAATAGTTTTACACATACTTCAAATGCTGTCATTGGTTTTTCCTTTAATAACTCAAGCACTTTAAATGCACGTGTTTCTTGCTTTTGTAATCTCGTTTCAATAAGTTGTTTCACATTTAGAACATCTTCTCCATGTCCTGATAAAATGCGTGAAATATTCATTTCACTTAAACGCTTTAACGTTTGATTATATTGTAATAACGGGCGCGCCCTTTCTGTTTGTCCTTCATATGGTGGTTCTAATATTGGATTCGAAGAAATATGACTAATGAGAGCATCCCCTCCAATTAGTATTCCATCAGATTCTCTATATAATGAAATATGAGTGGAAGCATGACCCGGTGTTTCAATTACTGTAAAACCAGGCATTGAATCAATACGATCTCCCTCTCTCACAGTATGCGTTAGCGATCTATTACAAGAATATTTCAGTGTCCTTGTCGTCAATAACGCCTCGTCTTTCAAAAATGCTGCTGGAACACCAAATTGTAAAGCCGTCTCTCTAAAAAACTCATGATATCGCTTTAAAAATTCTGGATTTTGCGTGATCCACGGCTCATTCCAAGGGTGTCCAATAATGTTCGTCTTCTCAGAAAATATATTTAAAAGCCCACAATGATCCGCATGATGATGCGTAATAACTACTGTTTTAATATCTTCTATCGTATATCCTAATGTACATAACTGACTTTCTAACGCATTTCTTGCCTCTTCTGTATTCGTCCCTGTATCAATTAATGTTAATGTCTCCCCCTCAACTAAAAACACATTCACAGTTTCAACTGCAAATGGCACAGGAATCTCCATTCGGTGAATCGCCGTCATGCTTAGCCCCCCTGTCTCTTTCCGGTTCAAAAATGAATACTTCTTCAGTTTACAACTTCCTTATATATTTGTCATTATTTTCAGATAAAAAGAGGTGTTTCCTAGAAAAAAACGAATGTATGTACATTTATAAGAATTTCTAACCAAAATTAAAGGAGGAACATCATGTCTATTCAAAACATTTCCTTTCTCGGTGCGGGCTCTATTGCTGAAGCGATTATTGGTGGCTTGTTACATGCAAATGTTGTGAAAGGCGAACAAATTACTGTAAGTAATCGTTCTAATGAGACAAGGTTACAGGAGCTACATAACAAATACGGTGTCAAAGGTACACATAATAAAAAAGAACTACTTACTAATACAAATATTCTTTTTCTAGCAATGAAGCCAAAAGATGTTGCAGAAGCGCTTACCCCTTTTCAAGAAGACATACATAATAACCTGCTTATTATTTCGTTATTAGCAGGTGTTTCTACTCATTCAATTAGAAATCTACTTCAAAAAGACGTTCCGATTATTCGTGCCATGCCAAATACATCTGCAGCTATTTTAAAATCAGCTACTGCTATCTCACCTTCAAAACATGCAACAAAGGAACATATTCAAACTGCCATAGCTTTATTTGAAACAATCGGTCTCGTCTCTGTTGTAGAGGAAGAAGATATGCATGCTGTCACTGCATTATCCGGAAGCGGGCCTGCTTATATTTATTACGTAGTAGAAGCGATGGAAGAAGCTGCAAAAAAAATCGGTTTAAAAGAAGATGTTGCAAAGTCACTTATTCTCCAAACGATGATTGGTGCTGCTGAAATGCTAAAAGCAAGTGAAAAACACCCGTCTATTTTGCGAAAGGAAATTACCTCTCCTGGTGGAACGACCGAAGCGGGCATTGAAGTATTACAAGAACACCAATTTCAACAAGCGCTTATTTCTTGTATTACACAGGCAACGCAACGATCACATAATCTTGGGAAAACGTTAGAACAGTTAACAAAAGAAAAATAAAAAATGGAGCTCAATCTTACTTGAGCTCCATTTTTTATAAACATATATTTTTAGTTATTCGTCTTCCCAAAAATCTCTTCTTGCAGACGGCGACCAGTCGGTGTTGCTGCAAGTCCACCTTCAGCTGTTTCACGAAGTGCTACTGGCATCGTTTGTCCGATTCTAAACATCGCCTCAATTACTTCATCACATGGAATAGTACTCGTTACACCAGCTAATGCTAAATCAGCTGAAATCATCGCATTTGCAGCTCCTGCTGCATTACGTTTTACGCAAGGTACTTCTACAAGTCCTGCAACAGGATCGCATACTAAACCAAGCATGTTCTTTAATGAAATTGCCATCGCTGTAGCTGCTTGCTCTTGTGTTCCACCAGCCATTTCAACTGCAGCTGCAGCTGCCATTCCACTTGCTGAACCAACTTCAGCTTGGCATCCTCCCGCTGCACCAGAAATACAAGCGTTATTCGCAACAACCATACCGAAAGCTCCTGCTGTAAATAAGAATTCAATCATTTCTTCACGTGTAGGCTGCAATTTTTCTCTTAGTGCAAATAGTACACCTGGCACTGTTCCAGCAGACCCTGCTGTTGGTGTTGCACAAATAATTCCCATCGCTGCGTTTACTTCATTTGTTGCAACAGCTTTACTCACTGCGTCCAAAATCGTATCTCCAGATAAGCCTTTTCCACTCTTCATATACGCCTGAACTTTTACAGCATCTCCACCAGTTAAACCAGTTGGTGATTTCACTCCGCGAATACCACGTTCTACTGCTTGCTCCATCACGACTAAGTTCTTTTCCATACCAGCAATTACTTCTTCACGTGAAATACTTCTTGTTTCCATTTCACATTGAATCATAATTTCTGCGATTTTTACATTTTGTTCTTTAGCTTGCGCCACTAGTTCCGCTGCGTTCCGAAACATGGTGTGTCCCCCCTGCAATTATTCCATAATAGTTACTTGACAAATATTTTGTTGCGCTTTTATTTCTTCAATCACTTCATCTGCTAATATTTCATCTGTTTCGATGACCATAAGCGCTCTTCTTCCTTTTTCTTTACGAGAAACACTCATTGTACTAATGTTAATCTCGTGTTTCGCAAGGATTGAAGCTACTGCTGCAATAGCACCGAAGCGATCGTTATTTACAATAAGTAGTGCTGGACTCGTGCCTGATAATTGAAGATCGAATCCGTTTAATTCTACAACTTCAATTTTACCGCCACCAATTGAGCAAGCAACAACTTCAATTTCTTCTTCACCTTTATACAAACGAATTCTTGCTGTATTTGGGTGAGGTGCATTGGCATCCTCTTCAATGAATTCCACTTCAATTTCGCGCTCTTTTGCTATCTCTAGCGCCTCTGGAATACGTAAGTCATCTGTTTCAAACCCTAATATCCCACCTATTAGCGCTACATCTGTACCATGCCCACGATACGTCTTTGCAAATGATCCATATAATGAAATGCTTACTCTTTCTGGTTCATGACGAAACAGCTGGCGAGCAACTTGCCCCATTCGTGCTGCGCCTGCTGTATGTGAACTTGATGGACCAATCATAACTGGACCGATAATATCAAATACTGAGCGATACTTCATCATAACTCCCCCTAAACCTCTATGAAAAAATTTTTTACTATTCTATTAAGCTACCAAATCGGTTGCTTTTCCAGTTGTACTACGAATTTGTTCCGCTATACGAATTGGATCGTTTTTGAATAACAATGAAACAATCTATCCTGAAATAATACTAGTTGTCATAATAAATAAGAAACTTAGCATTACCTTCATTTAAAAATAATATAAGCTAATCCACAATAAAGTCTGGTAGCAATCCAAAGTTTAACACAGAACCACTTACAAGGATAGCATAAACAAGTGAAACTATAATCAGTGGGAGTTTTGTCCATTCCCAATAATTATTAGCCCACAACAATCGTGCTTTTACGAGCAGTTATCTCTCGCTCAAATTCCTCGCATTCGCGAATTTTGAGGTAGAGTCTTACTGCCCATTAAAGTGGGATAAATTATAATCTGCCCTCATTATAACTTGTTTTTAATAAAACGCTTACTTTTAATGAATTTTAAAAGTTCTGAATAAAAATCCATTTTTGCTATTTGTATCATTCGTATGTCGTCTGACTTATATAACAGTTTTTCTAAATAATCGATACTATGTATTTTTATCCTATATTTTCACATCATTAAAACTTTCTGTTTCATCTAATATAAGCATAAAATGATAACAGTTTTATTTTATTTTTTTTAGAAAAAAAAATGGCAACCTCTCGTCGCCATTTTTTCATATCATTATTATCTTTCTACTGGAAATGATTTTAAATCCGTAGCTATTTCTGTATTAGAAAATAGCTCTCTTGCCTCTTTCAATAATTCCTTATATGTATCCCCTTGATAACGAGAACTAATATGAGTCAATATTAATCGTTTTGCATTTGCCTGAAGTGCAATACTCGCAGCTTGCTTAGATGTGGAATGAAAATAATCATACGCTTGTTGTTCATCTTCTGCCGCAAAAGTTGCTTCATGAACTAGTACGTCAGCGTCTTGTGCCAGCTCTCTACTCGCTTCACAAAATCTTGTATCACCTAAAATGGTAATAATTCTTCCTTTTTGAGGTGGGCCGATAAAATCTTGTCCGTTTAGTATCGTACCATTTTCCAATTCAACCACTTCTCCATCTTTTAAACGCTTAAAGAGTGGACCTGGTTTCACACCCATCTCCAGCAATTTATCGACTAAAAGGGCGCCTTGTATATCTTTCTCTATAATACGATACCCAAAACATTCAATACCGTGTGACAATCTTTTCGTTTCCACATGAAATTCATTATCTTCAAACACGGTACCTTCTTCTGTTATCTCAACAATTTCAAGTGGGTATTTTACATGTGTCGTACTTACTGATAATGCTACTTCAATAAATTGTTTAATTCCTTTTGGTCCATACACTGTTAAAGGTGTAGTCCCTCCTTGAAACGAACGGCTTCCTAATAAACCAGGCAATCCAAAAATATGATCACCATGTAAATGCGTAATAAATATTTTTTCAATGCGGCGTGGACGTACTGATGTATGTAATATTTGATGTTGCGTCGCCTCGCCACAATCAAATAACCAAGTTTGTCCTCGTTCTTCTAACAATTGCAAAGCAATTGCTGAAACGTTCCTTCCTTTCGAAGGAACACCTGCACCAGTTCCTAAAAATACAAATTCCACTTTCTTTCCTCCAGCTCTTTATATAATCTACCTTTCATCTTACGGAATGTTATTTCAAATGGCAAATCGAATTTACATAACCAATCATCTAGACAACTATATATCACGAACATTATACTCAAAAAATTTGGATATCGTTCGTGTTTTATGTTAAAATGATTATACTACATTTTAAGGGAGCGTTTTATTATGAAAGAAGCATTTCGTTTACAAACTGATTTTTCATCTTCATTTGATCGCTGGGTAAGTTCTTTCGTGTCTGATCACCCAGCACAATTAGAATGGACGACTTTGAAAGAGTTAATCCATGAATATACAACAACACATACAAATGATTCGTTACCAACATATATTTCTTCAGCTTTAACATATTATGCACAACGCGTTTCAACTGCAAACAGTTCAGAGATTGTTATTTTTGAAAATGTTACAATCTCATAATCTATAACAAAAAGCACTGTGATCAGTGCTTTTTATTATGTTCATTACAATATTTATTTTCCAACCTTATTTCAAAAAAACTCCGCTTATTTCCTACTATATAGCCAAGATAAATCTATTTGAGTTTTCAAAAAATATGTTGACACTACAAAATTTCAGTGCTAACATTCAACATGTAATTGAATATGGTCTCTGTTAGGTGAGGCTCCTGTATAGAGAAACGCTGCTGCCCAAAAATGTCGAGAGACGCCAATGGGTCAACAAGAAAGGTCGGAATGAAGGCCTTTTTTAACGTAGCTGGTTTCAGTACCTATGCTATACAGTGCTAAAACTCAACGAGGGAGAGGTGCATGTATTTTGTCATACACAAAAACTGTTTTGATTTATGCTTACTAACAGTCTTTGTTGTGGACTCTTTTAACTGCGAATTCAGACCTTTACTCGTTTTGAGTAAAGGTCTTTTTACGTATATATGCACCTTACTATGAAACAAACATAGCATATTCAGAAACTACTAAATTGTACGGAGGTGAGGAACAGTTGGCAATTGATGATTCGGCCCAGATACCCATATGTTTTACGTTAATATTTCATCATGTAGGTAGGAAAGAAACTGTTCCTCCTAATTTTAAATAGTCGAGTAACAGCTTGTTTCCTCCTTCATGAAAAAGGAGGAACTACCGATGTTAAATTTACTAAGACAAGAAACGAAACATTCATACGATCAAGATTGTATGAAAACAAATCACAAATTATTAGTGGAAGTCGCAACGCAGGATGCAAACAAAGCGTTACGACTTTTAGAAACAACAGAAAATGGACTCTCTAAAGAAGAAGCGTCTCGTAGACTTTCTTTATATGGCCTTAATGAAATAGCTCATAATAAAACATCACCGTGGTACATTCAATTTCTGCTGGCATTTAAAAATCCATTTATTTTTGTTTTATTAGCTCTCGGCGCACTTTCTTTTTTCACAGATGACATACAAGGAACTATTGTCGTATCTGTAATGGTAATGCTAAGTGCAACGATTCGCTTTTTACAAGAATTTCGTTCTCAAAAAGCTGCGGATCAGTTAAAGGCTATGGTCCGAACAACGGCGAGTGTCTTTAGAATAGATGGATTTGTACACGAAACAAAAAATGTAAAAATTTTGAAGCGAACTGATCCAACGGAAATTCCAATTGAGGAACTTGTACCTGGCGATATTATTTCACTTTCAGCCGGAGACATTGTTCCAGCTGATGTGCGTATTTTATCGGCTAAAGATTTATTTGTGAACCAATCTTCTTTAACAGGAGAAGCACTTCCTGTAGAAAAATACGAAAACTGCTATCATACAGAAAATAAACATCTATTACCGAAAAGCACGAAAAAAAATTACAATCCACTCGATATGGAAAATCTTTGCTTCATGGGGACAAATATTGTAAGTGGTAGCGCAAGAGCGGTTGTCATCTCCACAAGTACCGATACGTATTTTGGCTCTTTAGCAAATAAAGTAATCGGTAAGCGCGTAGAAACAAGCTTTGATAAAGGTGTAAACAAAGTAAGCTGGCTTTTAATTACATTCATGCTTATTATGGCACCTATCGTTCTTCTCATTAACGGATTCACAAAAGGGGATTGGCAAGAAGCTTTCTTCTTCGCTATTGCAATCGCAGTTGGTCTAACACCTGAAATGTTACCAATGATTGTGACTGCTAATTTAGCTAAAGGTGCCGTTAACATGTCTAAACAGAAAGTAATTGTAAAACAGCTGAATTCTATTCAAAATTTAGGTGCTATGAACATTCTTTGTACCGATAAAACAGGAACTTTAACAGAAGATAAAGTTGTACTTGTTCGGCACTTAGATCCTAATGGTAATACATGTAATCGTGTATTACACTTTGCCTATTTAAATAGCTTCTATCAAACAGGATTGAAAAATTTAATAGATAAAGCTGTTATAAAACATACAGAAGAAATTCAAAAATTTGATCCATCCGTTTTTCAAAAACTAGATGAAATTCCATTTGACTTTGCTCGTCGGCGTATGTCCGTCATTGTAAAAAACAATTCAGGTGAACATACAATGGTCTGTAAAGGGGCTGTAGAAGAAATTTTATCTATTTGCAACTACACTGAAATAGATGGCAAAATTGCTTCTCTTACCGATGACATGCGCTTACATGTAAAACAACTAAGTGAGACTTTGAATAGTGAAGGTATGCGCGTTATTGCTGTAGCTTATAAAAAAAATAGACCAACAAATAATAAAGAGTACGCCGTACAAGATGAAAATGATATGATTCTCGCTGGATATATTGGCTTTTTAGATCCACCGAAACCATCTGCCGCTACTGCCATTCAAGCATTACAAAAACATGGTGTACAAGTAAAAATTTTAACTGGTGATAACGAAATCGTGACAAAAAAGGTATGTAAAGAAGTTGGATTAAATATTGGCGAGCCTATCCTTGGTTACGAAATCGATGCTTTACCTGATAAAGCATTAGCAAAGCTAGCCGAAGAAACAACTGTTTTTGCTAAACTAAATCCAATGCAAAAATCTCGCATTATACGAGTATTACAAGGAAACGGACACACTGTAGGTTATATGGGAGATGGCATTAACGACGCCGTAGCGTTACGGGAAGCTGACGTTGGCATATCTGTTGATACTGCAACTGATATTGCAAAAGAGTCTTCCGATATTATTCTACTTGAAAAAAGTTTAATGATATTAGAAGCAGGTATTTTAGAAGGACGCACTACATTCGGTAATATTTTGAAATACATTAAAATGACAGCGAGCTCTAACTTCGGAAATGTATTTAGTGTGTTAGTAGCAAGTGCCTTCATTCCTTTCTTGCCGATGCTTGCCATTCACCTTTTAATTCAAAACTTACTTTATGATATTTCACAACTGTCTATCCCCTGGGACAAAATGGATAAAGAGTTTTTAGAAAAACCAAGAAAATGGGATACTGCAAATTTACGGAACTTCATTATTTGCATCGGTCCCATTAGTTCCGTATTTGATATCATCACCTATGTGGTCATGTGGAACGTCTTCGGTGCAAATACAGCTAGCGAACAATCATTATTCCAATCTGGTTGGTTTGTCGTTGGATTGCTAACACAAACTTTAATTGTTCACATGATAAGAACACAGAAGATTCCGTTTATTCAAAGTACTGCATCAGTACCGGTTCTTTTATTAACCGCTTGTATTATGGTAATCGGAATTTATATTCCATTCTCGCCACTTGGAGCAGCCGTTGGATTACAAGCATTACCACTTAGCTATTTCCCTTGGTTAATAGGAATACTATTAGGCTATGCTTTCTTAACACAGTTCCTAAAAAAAATTTATATTAAAAAGTTTCATAGCTGGTTATAAAAATGAGAATGAGCGGGTGCTTCCCGCTCATTCTCAAAAACATAACTTGGACTTATATGTATGGAGGTGACCATGATGGTATGGTATGACATTGTACTAAGATTATTTATTGCAATTCTTGTAGGTGCTTGCATCGGAATGGAACGACAATGGAGACATAGGATGGCTGGGCTACGGACAAATGCTCTCGTATCACTTGGTGCCTGTATATTTGTTTTATTATCCGTCATGATTGATCACGATGCTAGCCCTTCACGTATTGCCGCTCAAGTCGTCAGTGGGATTGGTTTTTTAGGAGGCGGCGTTATTATCCGCGATGGTTTTAGTATTAGGGGGCTTAATACTGCGGCTACCCTATGGTGCGCAGCTGCTGTTGGTACTCTTACAGGCGCTGGTTTCCTCATTGCAGCTATATTAGGTGCAGCTGGTGTTTTACTAGCAAACATACTACTTCGCCCAATCGCTCTCTTTATGAATCAAAAATCAAAAGAAGAATCACCTGAACAAACGAACTACTTACTTTCTCTCACTTGTTCAGAAGAACATGAAGCCCATATTCGTTTTTTACTTATGCATATGGTAAGTTCTGAAGGCATTGGTTTAAAAGAATTGTATAGTGAAGACGTAGATTCTAATCAAAAAGTATGTATACAAGCGACATTACACTGCAACACAAATACAGCAGTCTTAATTGAAAAAATAGTGAGCAGAATGCTATTAGAATCTGGCGTTACTGCAGCTGGTTGGAAAACTTCATTAGATTTAGAAGCAAGTTGAACATAAAAGGTGTCATGATATTTACAGCTTCATGACACCTTCTACATAAACTTATTTTCTAATTTTTGCTGAAAAGACTTTTCTTGCTTACGTAATAATTGACTACCTCGTTGTAAAAGCGGCATTCCATACTTATCATTAATTTGATCAATGACAGCAAGTAGCGGCTCTTCTTTCGCATCTTCTTCAAATGAAAACAAATCTAATTGCTTCACCGATTCAGTCTTCCACTCTATTTCAGTAGCTGTAACACCTAATAAACGAACGGAATCGCCGTCCCAATGTTGCTTCCATAAACGAGAGGCCGCTTGAAAAATATCTCGTTCTTCCCAAATGGCATTTTTCAATTGCTTACTCCTCGTTACTGTCCGCCTATCATGATACTTAATCATAATCTGAATATTATAGCTGACAAGAGTTCGCTTTTGTAATCTTTTACTCACTGATTTTGATAGCCTTTCTAACATATCAAGTAATTCTTTTTCTTCATCCATATCCTTTGAAAAAGTCATCGAATTACCAACGCTTTTATGTTGTCCCATTTGACTCGGATCAACTTCTCTATCATCCACACCTTTTGCCCTTCTTTGTAAATCAACACCATGCTTTCCAATTTTAGCGCGAATGATATGTTCATTTCCTTTTGCTAACTGTTCAATTGTTTGTATATGAATATCTTTTAATTTCTCAGCTGTTTTTTCTCCAATTCCATGCATCGCTCCAACCGGAAGCGGCCAAATCATTTCTGGAATATCTCGTTTTCGGAGCACGGTAATACCGAGAGGCTTTTTCATATCAGAAGCTGTTTTTGCTAGGAAAAGGTTTGGAGCAATTCCGATGCTACACGGCAACTGTAACTCTGTTAATAACACTTGCTGAATCATCTTTGCTATTTCAAGAGGCGAACCGAGTGCGTAACAATCTGTAATATCTAAATATCCCTCATCTATTGATACTGGTTGTATTTTTTCCGTAAAACGGGAAAGGATTTGAAACATTTGAAATGAAGCTTCACGATATAATGTAAAATTAGGGCGCCTTACAACTAATTGTGGACATAACCTTTTTGCTTCCCAAAGTGGCATCGTTGTACGTATTCCATATTCTCTCGCCTCATAACTACATGTGATGATAATTCCTTTTCTTTCTTTTTCATTTCCAGCAACCGCTAACGGCTTCCCCTGTAATGATGGGTCATGAGCAATTTCAACAGATGCAAAAAAACAATTCATATCTACATGTAAAATAACACGGCCCTTTTTCGGATACATTTCTCGCATAGTACTCCCCCCAACTAGAACATTCGTTCTTTTATTATATCAAATTTTGCACAATAATTATAATAATTACTTGTTCTTTTCTATCATATTTATTGCTATAATTTAAACAAAGTGGATATATTTGTAATCAGGGGTGATTATTATGAAATCGACTGATAAACTCAATTATACGTTTCTCGTAATTATACTAATCGTCGCAATCAATTATTTACTTCTTCCTATTTTTGATATTAACATAGCTGGTTTTCTCCCTCGCCTAGTCCATGTAGTAACAACTTACATACTGCCATGGATTTTCTTGTATTGGCTTATCCGCCTTGTAAAAGCAATCGAATCAAAATAAAAAGCGTGTAAATCAGTTGTGATTTACACGCTTTTTCTATTACATTACTTCGCTACTTCTTCAATAATTGCAACAACTAATTCTGCTGTTTTCGCTAATTCTTCAACAGGAATCTTTTCATTTGTTGTATGAATTTCTTCATAACCAACTGCTAAGTTAACTGTTGGAATGCCGTGTCCTGCAATTACGTTTGCATCACTTCCGCCACCACTTTGGTGAAGAGAAGGTGTACGACCAATTTTTTCAGCTGCACGTTTTGCAACTTCTACAACGTGATCGCCATCAGCAAATTTAAATCCTGGATACATAACGTTTACTTCAACGTCTGCATGACCGCCCATTTCTTTTGCAGTTGTTTCAAATGCTTCTTTCATTTTCGCAACTTGCGCTTCCATTTTTTCATTGATTAAAGAACGCGCTTCTGCAAAGATTTGTACGTGATCGCAAACGATATTCGTTTGTGTACCACCTTCAAAACGTCCAATATTTGCAGTTGTTTCAGAATCAATACGGCCAAGTGGCATTTTCGCAATTGCTTTCGCTGCGATAGTAATTGCAGATACACCTTTTTCTGGTGCTACACCAGCATGAGCTGTTTTCCCGCGAATAATCGCATTCACTTTCGCTTGTGTTGGAGCTGCAACAACGATTTCACCAACTTTTCCATCGCTATCTAATGCATAACCGTATTTCGCAGTAATGCGCTCACGATCTAATGCTTTTGCACCAACAAGACCAGATTCTTCTCCAACTGTAATAATAAATTCAATTGTACCATGAGGGATATTTTTCTCTTTTAAAACACGGATTGCTTCGAACATGGATGCTAATCCTGCTTTATCATCTGCACCTAAAATCGTAGTACCATCTGATACGATATATCCATCTTTAATAGAAGGCTTAATTCCATTACCAGGAACTACTGTATCCATATGAGAAGTAAAGTAAATTGTATCAACACCATCTTTTGTTGCTGGTAATGTACAAATTAAGTTACCTGCACCATGCCCAGTAACAGCCATTGTGTCATCTTCAAATACTTCTACACCTAAATCTGTAAATTTCTTTGTTAATACTTTGCAAATTTCTGCTTCAAATTTCGTTTCAGAATCTACTTGTACTAACTCCATAAATTCATTTACTAAACGTTCTTGATTAATCATAAGACTGCGCCTCCTGCACTACCATTATGTATGTAACACTATTAATTATAACAGAATTTCGCAAAAGTTTCGAAATACAAGACAAAAAACAGACGGTTTATATGTCTAGATAACCATCTGCTTTCTATTACTCATTTAACAATACCCAGCGCATATGATCTTCCCACACTCCATTAACCATTAACATCTTCCTAGACACGCCCTCATACTGAAAACCTATCTTCGTCACGACTTGTATAGATGCTAAATTTCGTGGCATAATCGGTGCTTCTATACGATGTAATTGAAATTCCTCAAAAGCAACTTGAATCGCTTTTCTAAGCGCTTCTGTCGTATAACCTTTGTTTAACTCTTCCTTATCTAATTTATAGCCGAGTACACAAGATTGGTAAATTCCACGAACAATTAAATTAAATGAAATACATCCAATTATTTTCGTATCATCACCTTTTTTAAAAATCCAAAGCCTGATGATTTTACCTTCTGCGATCTCTTTTCTATCCTTTTGTAACTTTTTCTTTTGATAATCTAACGTAAAAAAATCATCCGGTCTATACTCTTCCCAGGCTTTTAAAAATTCACGATTTCTGTCGTAATATTGAAGAACTTTTTCAGCATACGACTCATCAATTTCCCTTAAATGTAAACGATTTGTTTCATATATTTTCATCATCGTATCTCCATTCTTCAGCTTGCATAACAAAAAACTTATACCCTATCATTCTTATATATTCTCTACGTACATACAAATTTCCTGTTATACTTTACACACACTTCTCGAATTTTGTCATTTCTCTCCCCCTTGTCCACAATATCATTTCTCGTTACAATGATATTGTACTGATTTGCAAGGAGGTTTAACGATGCATAAAAAAGCTCAAAAAGTTATGATTTATGTAATGCTAATTTCTATGCTTGTAACAACATTACTTGCTGGCGCAAGTATGTTTTGGTAAAAAGGACGATCTGTTCGTCCTTTTTTTACTTTTTACACATAATAAAATAAACCATCTCGAAATCGAGATGGTTTATTTTATGTAAAGCACAATCGCTACAATGCTAAAGGAAAATGACATTACAAGTGCTATCACAAAACTTGTATATTGTTTCTGCTGAAATGCCCCAATAACAAAAGTAAGATTAAGTAATGCCATACATACAATCGCTACAAGATAAGAACATATATTAAAAGTTGCCAATATGAATGTAATAATAAATAGAAATCCCATAAAAAACTGCATATACGAAAGTTTTGGATTCAAGTACATATGAGCAACTCCTTTATCTAATTTAATCTTTCTATACTCTCATTAACGCATGGTTATGTACACATGTCAAGACAACTTATTACAATAGAAAAAACCAACTTTTTCGTTGGCTTTTTCATATGCAATGGCTCCTTTTTCTTTTGCCAATTGCTGAAATGATTTTTTCGATTTTACAATCCACACCTTCGTTCCAATTGGAATACGATCAAATAAATACTCCACATCATTTTTCTTCATTCTTATACACCCTTGTGAAATATACTTTCCAATTGAACTCGGTTGGTTTGTTCCATGTATTCCATATTTACTCCCATCAGTTCCTCGTGCATTAAATCCCATCCACCTAGATCCAAGTGGATTTTTCGGTGATCCCCCTGGAATATCCTTTGCAATATAATACGGATCCTTTGCTTTCATTACAATATCAAAAGTTCCCTCTGGGGTTAATTCATTTGTTTTTCCTGTCGCGACTGGAAAAACCTTTTGAATCTTCCCATCGTCAATATAAGCTAGTTTATTCGTCGCTTTATTTACAATAATAAAAGGATCACCGGCACGTGGATTATCACCAAGGGGCCAAATAGGCGATAAAGAAAGACATAATAGGAAAGAGAGAAGATACGGCATAAATAATTCCTACCTTCTATATAAGTTCTTTTATATTATCCTTTCCCTTAAAACGACTTTTAATGAGTAAATATTGTTCCATTTCGTATACAAGTTGAACAAGTTTCGCACGTATCTCAAATTCTTCACGTGTAGCCGGCAATGGCATCTCTCTAAATAATTCTCTCATTTCTTGAAGCTGTCTTAAAGAAATAACCCCGGTACTCTGAGGGCTAATAGCATTACTAATGTTTTCAACCACATCGGCAATCATGTCAGCTTGTTCATATGTCCACGATAAAGAAGCTGCTAACGGAATCATTCGCTCTAAAATTTCGAATTGTTGCATGCGCATATTAAAATAACGATAGTAATAGTCATCTTCTCGCATAAATGCATTCTCAAGTTTCTTAAACGATAAATCTCTAGCTTCATTTAGCATCTGTTCAGTTTCAATAAGTTCTGCCCCGCTCCAACTACTTTCTCGATTTCGTAAATACACAACCATTTCAAACAAAATCGTTTTAAAATTACTTTCTATTTTATCTTGATACTCTTTTAGTTTATTTTCACTACTTGGCATATACATATTCACTAAGAGAGCCACGCTAATCCCTATCGTTAATATCGCAATTTCATTTCCAACAATAAGCCATGTAATTTGTTTCAATGAATATAGATGCATCACAATAACTGAACTCGTGACAATACCTTCTTGAATTTTAAGCATAACTGCAGTCGGAATAAATGTAAGTAATAATACGCTAATTGCTAGTGGTGTATATCCAATTGTCTCAAAAATACAAAATGCGAACACCATTGATAATACACAAGCTAAAAAACGATGTAACGATACTTGAAGTGATTTACGTTTCGTATTTTGTACACATAATATAACTAAAATACCCGCTGAACTATAAAATTCTAATCCTAATAACTGAGCAATAAAAACGGCTGCGCCTGTCCCTATTGCTGTTTTTACTGTACGGTATCCAATTTTGAACATAGCATTGCTCCTATATGTATAAACGTATTTACAATCAGTATAAAAAAAGGATGACACAATGTCATCCTTTTCTACTTATTATTCACGTAACCGTTACATATTACAATATCTTTTGTAAAAATTGTTGCGCACGCTCACTTTTCGGTGCTGCAAAAAATTCTGCTGGCGCACTATCTTCTACAAGTTTTCCACCATCTAAAAAGAGAACGCGATCTGCTACTTCTTTTGCAAATCCCATTTCATGTGTAACAATTGCCATTGTCATTCCTGTCGTAACTAATGATTTCATAACTTCTAGCACTTCTTTTACCATCTCTGGATCTAGTGCTGATGTCGGTTCATCAAATAAGATTACTTCTGGTTCCATTGCTAACGCTCTTGCAATTGCTACACGTTGCTTTTGTCCGCCAGAAAGACGATTCGGATACGTATCTTTTTTATCTAATAAGCCGACCTTTTCTAAAAGTTTTTCGGCTTTCTTTTCAGCTTCTTGTTTCGTTACTCCTTTTACATTGATAGGAGCATACGTAATATTTTCTAATACAGTCATATGAGGAAATAGGTGGAAATGCTGAAATACCATTCCGACATTTTCACGGACGTGCATAATATTCGTTTTCGGATTCGTTACTTCTTCCGTTCCAATCCAAATGTGACCATTTGTCGGTGCTTCTAACACATTCATACAACGTAAAAATGTTGATTTCCCTGATCCAGACGGTCCAATAATTGCTACTACTTCCCCTTTTTCAATCGTTGTTGTAATTCCTTTTAATACTTCGTTTTTTCCAAATGATTTATGAAGGTTTTCAATTTTAATCACTTTTCTTCATTCTCCCTTCAATTGCCTTCCCGACTAATGTAAGAATAATGACTAACATATAATAAATGAGTCCAACAAAAAGTAATGGTTCAAGATATTTAAATGTCTCCCCGCCTACGATGTAAGCACGGCGCATTAAATCCGTTGCGCCTATTACTGTTACTACAGCCGATTCTTTCGTAAGTGTCGCAAACTCGTTTACAAGTGCCGGTAATATATTTTTTAAAGCTTGAGGAAAAATGATATTTCGCATCATTTTTCCGTATGGAATTCCTAAAGCCATCGCCGCTTCTGTTTGTCCTTTATCAACCGCTTGAATGCCCGCACGGATTACTTCTGACATATATGCACCTGAATTTAAGCTAAATGCAAGTACAGCTGCTAAGAATGCCGGTATTTCATAACCAATTATTTGCGGGACACCGAAATAAATAATCATTAATTGCAATACAAGTGGTGTACCACGGAAAATTGATGTATAAAGATCTGCCGCTATATTTAATGCTCGTATTCTAGCAATTTTGCAAAGCGCTAATAACGTCCCTAAAAGAAACCCTGCTAAAGCTGATACTGCTACAATTTTCAAAGTAACTTCTAGACCTTTTAATATATACGGTATCGAAGGCGTAATCGCCGAAAAATCTAAGTTCATTCTTTTCATTCCCCTCACAGAAAAGTGAAAGGCAGCTTATTTTTCGCTGCCAAACCATTTCTTCACTAATTTATCCATTTCTCCATTTTCTTGCATTTTTTTAATTACTTTATTAAATTCAGCTGTTTTGTCACTGTTTTTCGGAAGGGCAATTGCTGCTCCAACTTCTTCTGGCGCTTCTTTAATTTCAATTCCTTGTAAATCTTTCATTTTCTCTAAATAATTTTTAGCAACTGTGTCTTCTATAATTGCAGCGTCAAAACGACCAGCTTTAATTTCTTGTACGATTTCTGGTATACGGTCACGTCCCTCAACTTTGAAATCTACTTGTTTTTTAAATTCTGCTGCTTTCTCTTCTTGAATAGACCCTGTTTGTACCCCTACTTTTTTCCCTTTTAAATCCTCTACAGATTGAATGTTAGAGTCCTTTTTAGAAACGACCATGTTTTTCGCAACAAAGTAAATATCTGTGAAATCAACATTATTTTTACGCTCTGCAGTTGGCGTCATACCTGCCATTACGAAATCAACTTTTCCTGAGCTAAGAGATGCTAGTAAACCACCAAAATCCATATCTTTCACTTTCACTTCATAACCAAGTTCTTTTCCGATATATTTAGCAACATCAACATCAAAGCCGATAATTTCATCACTCTTTGAAGCTTCTACGTATTCATATGGTTTATAATCTGCTGAAGTCCCCATAACCAGTACTTTTTTATTTTTTCCAGTAGCCTTTTCTTCCCCATTACTACAAGCACTGAACATACTTACAATTAAAATAAGTGCAAACGATATTGATAATAACTTCTTCATCTTTCTTCCCCCTAATAATGTATATTTAAAAGTTTAATAGAATATTTATTCGATGTTTGTATTGTATCAGTACTTTTATTTTTATGCAATATATAAAATAAAAATAAATATAAAACAAGTTAAAACACCGTTATTTATGTATAAAAAGATGCATAAAATAACAAAACTATGCATATCCCACAAATTTTAATACGAAATAAAAAAAGGCGGTACATCCACTTGAATGTGGACGTACCGCCTTTTCATTTATTTTTATAAGGACTTATAATCCGTTGGGATGAACCACCTCCACTGATTATAGTTCTTCGCAATTCTCTTCGAAATACGATTGTAGTTTTGCAATAACTTGCATCGGTTCATGACCTTCAATTTCATGACGCTCTACCATCGTTACAATTTTTCCATCTTTTAATAAAGCAAATGATGGAGAAGATGGTGGGTACCCTTCGAAATATTCACGAGCTCTTGCTGTCGCTTCTTTATCTTGACCTGCAAACACCGTTACAAGGTGGTTAGGACGTTTATCATAATGTACAGAATGCGCAGCAGCAGGACGAGCAATACCGCCTGCACAACCACATACAGAGTTTACCATTACAAGTGTTGTTCCATTTCTTTTAAACGCTTCGTCTACTGCTTCTGGCGTCGTCAATTCTGTATATCCAGCAGAGACAATCTCTTCACGCGCTTGGCGGACAACATCATTCATAAAAAAGTTAAAATTAATCAATCTTTTCCCTCCTCTAAAACTACCTATTTGTATCTTACCAGTTAATGTTTATGAAATACAAGTAAGTTTACTTGTATTTCAGCATAGAAAAGGTGTTAGAGCTCTTGCTCTAACACCTTTTCTTAATGACCACGATGTTTTTGCTTTGCTTTTTGTACTTTGATTAAACGTCTTCTTTGTTTTTCAGCCTCTCGCTTCTCCTTAGATTGCACTTTCTTTTCTTGTTTATGCAGTTCATAAGATAAGCTAATTGCCTCTTGTGCCTTAGTAAAGCGGTTTACATTTACTTCTTTTGCTGCTTGTCGTATGATCCGTTTTATATTTTTGGGACGCTGTTTTTCTTTCACTTCCACGCCACATTTTGCAAAGTGCTGAAAATACGCTAACATTGAACCGTTCACAAATATAAGCACTTCTTCGTCTGAAGGTTCCGTTCCAAAAATATACCTCGCTCCATACAACTTCCCTTTTTCTTTACATGTAATGATTCCAACAAAAAATTGGCCATCGTGATATACTGTCAAATCCATTGACAGCCCCCCCTAAAAAAATTAGAAATACGGGACATCCCGGAGGGGAAGGTTACTGACATGAAATCATGCGTCTGGACTACCAACCAGAACTGTGTTTTTGTATTTCTTTCACTATTATTATATCTTTTTTTCCATAATCTTCATATATTCACTAATCATTTTTTTATGCGACCCAACAATATAGTCAGGTAGTTCTGTTAGTGGGAAGAATTTAAGCTGAACCGCTTCTTCTTTGTTCATAACAAAATCTCCATCGTATTCGTCCGTATAATAAGCAGTCGTTACAGATTGAAATTCATCACCGTTTGCTAATTTTGTAAAATAGTTCGCTCCAGAAAACACATTGATTAATCGTAGGTTCTTCACCCTTATTCCTGTTTCTTCGTATACTTCACGAAAAGCAGTTTCTTCTGGGGATTCACTAAGCTCCATTAATCCGCCAGGCAGCCCCCATTTTCCGTAAGGCTCTGTTCTTTGTTGTAATAATACATATCTATTTTCATTTATAACGAGTACAACAGCACCAACTAAAATTAAAGGGCGATGACCAACTATTTTCCGTAATTCTTCTACATATCCCATCGTATCCCTCCTTTTTCGTTGTCCACACTATTGTATCATATGTATGAAACGACAAAATGCGTATATTTTTCATTTTTTTAACAAAATATTTATTTTATGTGTTTCATCTACTGTAGCTAACAAAATGGATTCAACTTCTGCGTTTTTCTCTAGAAATTCTCTCGCCCATTCTTCTGTTTTCCCTAATAAAGCAAGAACATCTTGTTGAATGCTCCCATCCTTTACTAATACAAAAGAAACTGGAGATTTTTTTCCCGCCACTTTTAGATCAAGCCGGGAAGCTGCCTCATATTCTGGATACCGAAATATAGAAACGACACCGTTCGCTTCCCATAATGCTAATTTGATCGTTTGAATATCGCTCACATTTCGCATACGAAGTTCTGAAAATAAATATTCCACCGTAATTCTCGCTTTTTTCAAATTGCTAAAATCAATGGAGCCGTTGTGTATAAGAATGATAGGTGCTGGCTCTAAAAAGCGTCTCCATCTATCCCATTTCAACATTAAAACTGAACTTATAATATGAAGTACAACGAGTATAAACGTTGTAATCATCGAGCCCATTAATCCTACTTTTTCATCAGACAATGCGTTAGAAATATTCCCACCAAGCAATAACACTAATACAACATCTAAAAAACGAAGTTGCGCGATGGATCTTTGTCCCATTGCTTTCGCAACTAATATTAAAAATATGTATGCTATGATAGCCCGAATAACCCATTCACTATTAGAAAGATGCCGTGCTCCCTCAAAAATATGCATATGCATCACTTTGCACTCCTTACATCCCAAACTGCTAGTCCGTTTTAGTTTGCAACGTTTATGCGTATATATGTAAAAAAAGCTGGTTCGTTTAAAAACGAACCAGCTTTTTTTACTTAACTGAAAACATATATTTTTTATACGTTTTCCGTACCGATAATATGAGCCCCATCATAATCATATTTGAGAATAAGGAACTTCCCCCATAAGATAAGAAAGGTAATGCAATCCCTTTTACAGGCATTAATCCAACGATCATACCGATGTTTTGGAATATTTGAACCGTTAATATCCCAATCGATCCAGCACATAATAATGTACCGAATAAATTATCAGCAGAATAACCGATAATAATTGTTCTATATAGTAGTAATAGGAACAAGAATACAACTAACGCTGCTACGATAAATCCACCTTCTTCGGCAATTGTAGCGAAAATAAAGTCTGTATGCTTCTCAGGGATATAAACGTTCCCTTCGCCAAACCCTTTCCCTTCCATACCGCCACTACCTACAGCTAAAATTGATTGCTGTGTTTGATAACCTTGATCTGTATGTTCAAATGGATCTAACCAACCTAAAATACGTGATTGTTGGTGCGGTTTTAGTAGCGTAACTAACTTATTAAAGAAGAAATCCTCATACCTTACGTAAATAAATATTAACGTAGATAGTATAGTGACTGGAATAACTGTACATAACGCTATCAATTTCTTCTGAATACCTGACATGAATAAAATACATGCAATGGCAGCAGCATATAAGAACACCATCCCTGTATCCGGTTGGCTATATACAACAGCAATAGGCGGGAGGGATACTAGTACAATTTTACCTACTAATTTTAAGTCCGTTTGGAATGTCCTTGCCATATACTGCGCATTATGTTTCACTGCTATACTTGCTACCACGAGAAGCAATGAAATTTTGAAAAACTCAGATGGTTGAATTTGTCCAACTAACGGAAATACAAACCATCTTTTTGCACCTAATTTTTCAGGTGTGAAAGTGGAAACCGGTAGTATTTTCAAAAGAATAAGTGAAGCAAATCCAACGATATAAAGTGGCCAAGACAATTTTTGTAATTGATCTAAGTCAATGCTTGCAACAAGCAATAACAATACAACCCCAATTATGTAGTTCAAACCCTGTTTCATTGCAAAGTTTGACTCTCCATATTGGCCAGTTTGCTGACTGCTATATATAGCAGCTATACTCGTAACACATAATGCTAACAAAATTAATATTAATTTTACATCTAAACTTTTTAGAAACTCGGTACTTCTTTTCATGACATCCTCCTGAAACATTGTTACAGCAAAATAAAAAACCAGGAGTCAACATTCTTCATGTTTTGACGACTGATTACACATTATCTATAAAACACTTATATAGAATAACTCTCTTTTTCATACAATACAATATATTATACTACAGTTTCATCAGTAAGATTTGCCAAAAAAATTATTCTTTTCTTATTTTATATCCATATACCATATATCAGCAATGTATTTTCATAAATTCCTAATACATAATCGTTCATTGTAAGATTACTGGGAAAGGTATTATACATATAGTAGGATGTAGATGAAGAAATAGGATGATAAAAAGCTCGCATAAGCGAGCTTTTTATTTAATATACAGATGTATTATTTTCTGACGTATTTTCTAAAATTTCTTTTACACGTCCTAAGAACTTACCACAAATTAAGCCATCTAGTACACGGTGATCAAGTGATAAACATAAGTTAACCATGTCACGAGCACCAAACATGCCATTATCCATAATTACTGGGCGTTTTACAATTGATTCAACTTGTAAAATAGCCGCTTGTGGGTAATTAATAATACCCATAGATTGAACAGAACCGAATGATCCTGTGTTATTAATTGTAAATGTTCCGCCTTGCATTTCGTCCGCTTTTAACGATTTCGTACGTACTTTTCCTGCAAGTTCTGTAATTTCACGAGCAATGCCTTTAATTGTCTTCTCGTCCGCATGTTTAATTACTGGTACAAATAGTTCGTCCTCTGTTGCAACAGCGATAGAAAGGTTAATATCTTTCTTCTGAACGATTTTATCGCCAGCCCACATTGAATTAATTTGAGGGTATTCTTTTAACGCTTGTGCTACTGCTTTTACGAAGAAAGCAAAGAACGTTAAGTTAAAGCCTTCACGCTTTTTGAAATCACCTTTAATTGAATTACGGTATGACACAAGGTTTGTCACATCTACTTCAATCATCATCCAAGCGTGTGGCGCTTCGTGTTTACTACGTAACATGTTCGCTGCGATTGCTTTACGCACACCTGTTACTGGAATTTCGATATCGCCAGGCATTGTTGGTACAGAAACTGGTTTCGCAGATTCTACTTTTTGCGCTACTGGCGCTGCTTTTGGTGCTTCTGGACGCGCTTCTACTACTGCTGCTACCGCTTCCTCTTTCTTCGCCGCACCTGCTTGCGGAATATTTCCAGATTCCACTAGCTTTAAAATATCTTTACGAGTGATACGGCCGTTTGCCCCCGTACCTTCTACTTGATCTAAATCAACGTTATGCTCACCCGCAAGTTTTAACACAGCTGGTGAAAAACGAGGTTTTCCATCAGTTGGTTGTTTTGCTCTCGGTGCTTTTTCAGGCGTAGCTACTTCTGCCTTTGGTTCTTCTTTTGTTTTTTCCTCAACAGCTGTTGCCGCTACTTCATCTGCGCCTTCTACTTGAATTACACAAACTACTTCACCTACAGCTAACGTATCACCTTCACTAGCGATTAACTCTTTCACAATACCAGTGAAAGAAGATGGTACTTCAGCGTTTACTTTATCAGTCATTACTTCTGCAAGCGGATCATATTTGTTTACGTGATCGCCAACATTCACGAGCCATTTACTAATTGTACCCTCTGTAACGCTCTCCCCGAGCTGAGGCATTGTAATATTTTCTACAGCCATGTATAGTCCCCCCGATTAAAATTCCGCAAGTTCACGCATTGCTTTTTCAACTTTATCTGGATTTACCATAAAGAATTTTTCCATTGTTGGTGCATATGGCATCGCTGGAACGTCTGGCCCTGCAAGACGTGCGATTGGTGCATCTAAATCAAACAGACAGTTTTCAGCAATAATTGCTGCCACTTCACTCATAATACTTCCTTCTTTATTGTCTTCTGTTACAAGAAGAACTTTACCTGTTTTAGAAGCTGCTTCAATGATTGCTTCTTTATCTAATGGATATACAGTACGTAAATCAAGAATGTGTGCAGAGATGCCATCTTGTGCTAACTTTTCAGCCGCTTGAAGAGCAAAATGAACACATAATCCGTATGTGATAACAGTAATATCATCACCTTCACGTTTTACATCTGCTTTTCCGATTGGTAATACGTAATCATCTTCTGGCACTTCACCTTTAATTAAGCGATATGCACGCTTATGCTCAAAGAATAATACTGGATCTTCATCACGAATTGCAGCTTTTAGTAAGCCTTTTGCATCATATGGTGTAGAAGGGATAACGATTTTTAAACCAGGTTGGTTTGCAAACATCGCTTCTACAGATTGTGAATGATACAATGCACCGTGAACACCGCCACCAAATGGCGCACGAACTGTAATTGGACAAGTCCAATCATTATTAGAACGGTAACGAATTTTTGCTGCCTCAGAAACAATTTGGTTTACTGCTGGCATGATGAAATCCGCAAACTGCATTTCAGCGATTGGACGCATTCCATACATTGCTGCACCAATTGCGACCCCAGCGATTGCAGATTCTGCAAGTGGTGTATCTAGCGCACGATCTTCACCAAATTGATCATATAATCCGTGTGTCGCTTTAAACACGCCACCTTTTTTACCAACATCTTCACCTAAAACGAATACTTTCTCATCGCGTTCCATTTCCTCGCGCATTGCTAATGTAATAGCATCAATATAAGACATTACAGCCATGAAACGTTCCCCCCTATTCTGCGTATACGTGCTTCAATGCATCTTCAGGTGCTGCATACGGAGCATTTTCTGCATATTCTGTTGCTTCGTTTACGATATGCATAATTTCGTCTAGCATTTGTTTTTCAGATTCCTCAGTTAACACGCCAACCTCTTTTAAATAAGCAGCAAATGTTATAATTGAATCGTTTTTCTTTGCTTCTTCTACTTCTTCTTTATCACGATAAACACGATCATCATCGTCACTTGAATGTGCTGTTAAACGATATGATACTGTTTCAATTAAAGTTGGGCCTTCACCGCGTCGGCCACGGTCTGCTGCTTCTTTTACAGCTTTATATACTGCAAGCGGATCGTTTCCGTCTACTGTATATCCAGGCATACCGTATCCAATTGCACGATCTGATACATTTTTACAAGCTAATTGTTTTTCAACTGGAATAGAGATTGCGTATTTATTATTTTCACACATGAAAATAACAGGTAACTTGTGTACGCCAGCAAAGTTTGCACCTTCATGGAAATCACCTTGGTTAGAAGAACCTTCACCGAATGTAACAAACGTTACTAAATCTTTCTTTTCCATTTTTCCAGCTAATGCAATACCAACTGCATGTGGTACTTGCGTTGTTACTGGAGATGAACCTGTCACAATACGATTTTTCTTTTGGCCGAAGTGACCAGGCATTTGACGACCACCAGAGTTTGGATCTCCAGCTTTCGCGAAACCAGATAGCATCAGTTCTTTCGCTGTCATACCAAACGCTAATACAACACCCATATCACGGTAGTATGGTAATGCATAATCTTTCTCTCTATCAAGAGCGAATGCTGCTCCAACTTGTGCTGCCTCTTGTCCTTGACAAGAAATTACGAATGGAATTTTACCAGCACGGTTTAATAACCACATACGTTCGTCGATTTTACGTGCAAGTAACATCGTACGGAACATTTCTAATACTTGCTCATCACTTAAGCCAAGCTCTTCATGGCGCTTTTCTTTTACTTCTGCCATTTTTCATAACCTCCTAAATCCACATTTTTATGCGTGTAACGCTTTTCCATCTACAGCTAACGCTGCTTCACCAATCGCCTCAGATAATGATGGATGCGGATGAATTGTATGTGCTACTTCCCAAGGTGTTGCATCAAGTACTCTTGCAAGACCTGCTTCAGAAATCATATCTGTTACATGTGGTCCAATCATATGAACACCAAGAATGTCATTTGTTTCTTCATCAACTACAAGTTTTACGAAACCATCTGATTCGCCGTATACAAGCGCTTTCCCGATTGCACGGAATGAGAACTTACCTACTTTTAACTTATAGCCTTTTTCTTTCGCTTCTTGTTCTGTTAAACCGACAGAAGCAACTTCCGGACTGCTATATACGCATTTTGATACCATAGAATAATCAATTGGTGTAACTTCTTTACCAGCAATATGTTCTACTGCAGCTATTCCTTCATGAGAAGCAACGTGAGCAAGCTGTAAGCCACCGATTACATCACCGATTGCGTAAATATGAGATTCTTTCGTTTGATAAAACTCATTTGTTTGAATGTATCCTTTTTCCACAACGATATCCGTATTCTCTAAACCAATATTTTGCGTATTGGCTTGTCTTCCTACAGATACAAGCATTTTTTCTGCTTTAAATTCTTTATTCTCACCGTTATGTTCAGCTTGAATTGTTACTCCATTATCTTTTACCAATGTTTCTGGTAATACTTTTGCACCAGTTACCACTTTAATACCTTTTTTCTTGAATAGACGTTGCATTTCTTTTGAAACGTCTTGATCTTCTAGTGGTAGTATCGTTTTCGCATACTCTAATACTGTAACTTCTACACCGAAGTCAGCAAGCATAGATGCCCACTCAATACCAATTACACCGCCACCAACGATAATAATTGAACTAGGAAGCGTTTCCATTTTTAGGGCATGATCGGAAGACATTACGTACTCTCCGTCTAATTCTAAACCTGGTAATGAATTTGGACGAGAACCTGTTGCAATAAGTACATTTTTTGGAATTAACATTTCATTCTCTTCTCCACTTGCAAGTTCAACTGAAATTGTCCCTGGCATCGGAGAGAAAATAGATGGACCAAGAATACGGCCAATACCTTCAAACACATCAATTTTACCTTGTTTCATTAAGTGCTGAACACCTTTATGAAGTTGCGTTACAATCTTCTCTTTACGCTCTTGTACTTTTGCAAAGTTTAGTTCTACATTACTTGCAATAACCCCGAACTCTTCACTTTTCTTAGCAGTTGCGTATACTTCCGCACTACGTAAAAGGGCTTTACTAGGAATACATCCTTTGTGTAAACAAGTACCACCAAGATTTTCTTTTTCAACAAGTGCCGTTTTTAAACCTAGTTGTGATGCACGAATAGCAGCAACATATCCACCAGTACCGCCGCCAACGATGACTAAATCATATTCTTTTGCCATTATCTCAACCCCTAGCTACCGTTTCTTTTTCACGTACAATATATTCTTTTGGAGCTTCTTCTTCACGTAGTACACGAAGTGCCCCTTCTGCTAATGCTTGTAATTCATCTTCTCCTGGATGTACGATAACATCTGCAATCCAGTCTACTCGTTCTTTTATTTCATCAACAAGAATTTTACTGTAAGCAAGTCCACCAGTTAATACAATTGCATCGATTTTCCCGTGAAGTACAGCGCTAGCTCCACCAATTTCTTTTGCAACTTGATACGCCATTGCTTTATAAATAAGAGTTGCTTCAGGATCACCTTTTTCAACCATTTGTTCTACTTTAATCGCATCATTTGTACCAATAAGACTTACAAGTCCACCTTGTCCGACAAGTTTTTTAACCATTTCGTCTCGGTAATACTCACCAGAGAAACACATTTCAACTAGTTGTCCTACTGGTACTGTACCCGCACGCTCTGGGCTAAATGGTCCTTCTCCATTTAAACCATTATTCACATCGATAACTTTTCCTTTTTTATGAGCACCAACTGTAATACCGCCGCCCATATGTGTAACTAATAAATTTAAATCCTCATATTTGTGGTTTAATTCTTCAGCCACTTTGCGAGCGACTGCTTTTTGATTTAATGCATGGAAAATACTTTTACGTTCCATACCAGCGATACCACTTATACGAGCAACCGGCTCCATTTCATCTACAACGACAGGGTCTACAATGAATGCCGGAATATTTAATCCAGAAGCAATTTCATATGCTAAAATGCCCCCAAGGTTTGAAGCGTGATGACCGCTAAATCCATTTTTCAAATCTTCTAACATCGCATCGTTTACTGTGTATGTTCCGCCCTCGATTGGACGAAGTAATCCCCCGCGTCCACAAACTGCGTTTAACTTTGAAATGTTAATACCGTGAGAATGTAGAACTTCTAAGATCGTTTCTTTACGAAACTCATATTGGTCAATAATTCGCTTATATTTTCCAATCTGTTCTTCGTCATGACGAATAGTTTCTTCTAAAACGGGTCTTTCATTATCAAAAACACCGATTTTTGTGGATGTACTACCCGGATTAATAACAAGAATTCGATTTAAAGACACTGTTGCTACCTCCACTAATAAATTCAAAAGGAGGTGGAAACCTCATAAGAGGTAACCACACCTTTTGTAAAAGTAATATATGAATGATTAGCGACGGCTAATAATGTCGTGACCGTTGCGTAAGTATGTGCTACGAGAGTTTTTCAAGCTTGCAATGCGCTCTTCAGCTAGACGATCAGCTGCTACATAAGTTGCAATGCCATCGCGTTTTGAAATTTCGATTACTTTTGCAATTGTGTCATAAATTGACTCAACGCGTTTTAATGCACGTTCTCTATTGTATCCATATAACTCGTCTGCTACGTTAATTACGCCACCTGCATTAATTACATAGTCTGGTGCGTATACGATACCCATTTCATGAATGATGTCGCCGTGACGATCTTCTTTTAATTGGTTATTCGCAGAACCAGCGATTACTTTTGCTTTAAGTTGTGGGATAGTTTCGTCATTAACTGTTGCGCCTAATGCACATGGTGCGTAAATATCACATTCAACACCGTAAATTTCATTTGGCTCAACTGCTGTTGCACCGAATTCTTCTACTGCACGTTGTACAGCTTCTTTATTAATATCTGTAACGATTAGTTTTGCTCCTTCAGCGTGTAAATGTTTGCATAGGTGATATGCTACGTTACCAACACCTTGAACAGCAATTACTTTTCCTTCTAAATTATCAGTACCGAAAGCTTCTTTCGCAGCAGCTTTCATACCACGATACACACCGTATGCAGTTACTGGAGATGGGTTACCAGAAGAACCGAATGATGGTGAAATACCTGTTACAAAGTCAGTTTCTTCGTGGATAATATCCATATCATCTACTGTTGTACCAACATCTTCAGCTGTAATGTAACGTCCGTTTAGTCCTTGAATGTAACGTCCTAATGCACGGAACATTGCTTCGCTCTTATCTTTACGTGGATCACCGATAATTACTGTTTTCGCACCACCTAAGTTTAAACCAGCTGCTGCGTTTTTGTATGTCATCCCTTTTGCAAGACGCAATGCATCTTCAATCGCCGCTTCTTCAGAATCATATGTCCACATTCTTGTTCCACCAAGAGCTGGTCCAAGTGTTGTATCATGAATTGCAATGATTGCTTTTAAACCAGATTCTTTATCTTGACAAAATACTACTTGCTCATAATCATATTTTTCTAAGTATTCGAAGATTTCTAATGTCATTGTCGTTTCCCCCTAATTGTTTTACCCTATTTGGTTTATTTTGAAGCAGTCGCAACTGCCAATGCTAATGAATATACTTTTGTTTCTGCTGAATCAGCACGAGATGTTAAAACAATCGGTGCTTTTGCGCCAGCAATCATTGCTCCTACTTTTGCATCCGCAAAGTATACGAGTGATTTATATAGCACATTTCCAGCTTCAATCGTTGGGACGAGTAAAATGTCTGCCTTACCTGCTACATCACTTACTATGCCTTTATGTTCTGCTGCAATTTGTGATACTGCATTATCTAAAGCAAGTGGTCCATCAACGACACAATTTTTAATTTGTCCGCGGCGATTCATTTGAGTTAACATCGCTGCATCAATTGTCGCTTGCATCGCAGGATTCACAACCTCTACCGCTGCAATTGGTGCTACCTTTGGCAAATCAATTCCTATTGCCCGGGCAACTTCTACAGTATTCTGTATAATAGCAGCTTTCTGTGTTACATCAGGTGCAATGTTCATCGCTGCATCTGTAACAAAAATGAGACGATCGTAATTTGGAACTTCAAATGCTGCAACGTGTGAAAGTACGCTACCTTTACGAAGTCCCCACTCTTTATTTAATACAGCTTTCAAAATATTTGCTGTTGGGATGTTTCCCTTCATGAGCACATCTGCTTCGCCGTTTCTTACAGCTTTCACAGAAAGTTCTGCAGCCTCAGCACTTGACTGTGCTGCAATCACTTCAATATGTTCTGAAGTTTGTAAATTATGTTCTTGTAACATCCCCATTATTTTTTCTTGGTTTCCATATAGACGAAATTGAGCTAGCTGTAATGTAATTGCTTTCGCTACAGCTTCAATTACTTCATGATCTTCAGCTACTGCTACAGCCACAGTTTTTTTAGGCTGGCCTGCTGCTTGATCAATTAAGTGTTCTAACTTCATATTTTGTAATCAACCCTTTCCGTCGTCCCTCGTCTTTTTATTAAGCAAATACCGTGCCAACTTTTTAAAGTGGTCTTACCAATAATGAAAACGCATTCAAAACACAGTAAAATCAATACTTTGGAAAATAACAAAAGATTCTGTCTTATTTTGTCACTTTTTGTATACCATGCAATAAATTGCACGGTACGCAATTTATTGCATGCTATTTTTTGCACACTCATACTTTTCTAGCTTGTAATATAAATTTCGAACCGAAATTCCTAACGCTCTTGCTGTTTGTGTTTTATTTCCACCAAACCTCTCTAAATATTCATGAATGATATTCCCTTCAAACTCCGTCACTAAATGCTCAAGTGGCTTTTCTTCTAACTCAGGTAATAAATGAGCTTGCTTTGACTCCACCTGCTCTTCGTTATGTAATGGCGGTAAATGTTGTACATCAATATAAGTCTCGTTATAATTCATAAAGATAATAGCTCTCCCCAAAATGTTTTCAAGTTCCCTCACATTCCCTGGCCATTCATATGATTGTAAATAGGAAATAGCAGAATTAGTGAGCCCCTCTATATTTCGGCCATAATCTTGGTTAATTTTTTGAATTAATCTGTCTGCGATTGCCGGTATATCCCCTTTACGCTGACGAAGGGATGGAATGTGAATTGGAATTTTATTTAATCGATAATATAAATCCTCCCTGAATTCTCCTTCTAAAATGGCTTTTTCTAAATTCACGTGCGTCGCTGCAATTACTCTGACATTAATAGGGATTGCTTTCGTTCCACCAACTTTTACAATTTCTTTCTCTTGCAAAACGCGAAGGAGTTTCGCTTGCGTATTGGCAGATAGTTCGCCTATTTCATCTAAAAAGATACTGCCGTTATTCGCTTCCTCAAAGAATCCACGTTTTCCGCCTCTTTTCGCGCCAGAAAACGCCCCTTCCTCATAACCAAATAATTCACTTTCTAACAAGGTCTCCGAAATAGCTGCACAGTTTACACGAACGAACTTATTATATTTTCGATTACTTCCATTATGGATAGCATGTGCAAACAATTCTTTACCTGTCCCTGACTCCCCGCGTAGCAATACTGTTGCTGGTGTATTCGCCCCCAGTTTTGCCTGCTCAATAGCAGCCGTTGTTTCATCTGAATTTCCGACAATGTCATCAAATGAATATTTCGCTTCTAACGTTCGAATAATTTGCCTTGCTCGATTCAATTCATTTGTTAACTTTTGAATTTCTGATACGTCACGAATTACACCAACGCTCCCTTTCAATATTCCATCTACAATGACTGGTGCTACGTTTACAATTACGTCTCGCTTTTTTTGTCCAATCTTCATATGTATTCCTCGTACTGCCCTACGCGTTCGAAGTACTTTCATATGCATACTTTCACCTTCTACAATATCAGTTGTAGCTGGCTTTCCAATAATGTCCTCTTCTGTTAAACCTGTTAATTTCGTATATGCAGGGTTAATTACTAACCCTCGTCCTTTTTCATCCACGACCGAAATGGCTTCCTCAGACGAGTTAATAATCGCCTCAAGTAACGTTTGAATCTCCTTTAAATCTGTAACTTCTTCCGCAAGATCTACAACCTCTGTTATATCTTTAAAAATCGCAAATGCCCCTTGCACTTCTCCTCCCTCTTTTAATATTGGAATACGGGTTGTAATAATTTTCTTTCCATTCTCAAGCGTCAGTTCATAATTTACTTCTATTTGTTTCGTACGTATAATACGAAGCAGCTTACTAGTCGGAATAACTTCTAAAATATATTTGCCTACCGCATCTTCTTTTTTATATCCGATAATACGTTCTGCACTTTTATTAAATAGGCGAACTTGTCCTTCTTTATCAATCACTATCATACCGTCATGCGTGGAGTTTAAAATTAAATCACCTTGCTGCGTTTGCTCTTCTAACTTTCCAATTAAATCTTCCTTCTCATGTGCTAATCTCGTAACAATCTTTGCAATATCACCTGGTATAAGAAGAGTATCTTTATGCTTTTTCTTTAATAAATCTTTATGTAAATCATCGTCACCTGTCATATCAAACATTACATCAATGTGCATAGAAAGAAACGGAGTCACACTCTCTCCAATCGCAATCCCGTATTCCTTTGCCATCTGTAACCCTTTTGCTATCGGATTTATATCAATAATCCCTATAATTTGAAATATATTCGAACTCTGTAACAGACGTAGCAGTGTACTACCACCTTCACCTGCACCAACAATTAAAACTTTTTGTTTCATATATTACACTTCCTCTCGAAGTATCTCTGCAAAATTTTTCACACCCTTATCTTACTCGTTCAGCCCCCTCTTGACAAACCCCCTTTTCATATAACATTATTGAAATAAAGTGAAACTTTAATCAGTGGGGGTTTTCTTCATCCCCCACTGATTATTAGTTGAACCAATCGGACTTTTATGGGCAGTTGATCCCCCACCTAACTTCTTTGCTTTCGCTGCATTTTGAGGTGGGGATCTTACTGCCCATTAAAGTCGGATAAACGAAATAATCTGAAAAGGAGCGTTTATATGCAGCGTTACCTTGCTCTATTATTAGCACTCATCCCTATTTCATTAGCTGTGCTTGGCATTAAGTTAATGAGAGATACAGTATTCGGGATTCTATTTCCTCCACTCTCTATACTTTGGTTACAATTTTTAATTGGCGCTCTTTGCTTCGGACTAGGGTTTTATATTTTTGGTGGCTTCGTCTTACACCGAGACCGTAAACGAAATAAAGTACAAGCGCGCTTTAAAAGATAGGAAAGTCCTACTACTTATCAATAAAAAATGAGACCGTTACAAGCGGTCTCATTTTTTTATTGGCAATAACGTTCTTGCCGTTTCAGGATAATCAGTAATAATCGCCGATATGTTCATATCAAAATATTTACGCATAAGTGTTTCTTCATTAATTGTATAGGGCCGAACTTCTACATCACTTTCCATCGTTAATTCAGCAATGGCATCTTGAAGGTAACGATAATTCGGATGCACCGCAGTAGCTCCCATCTTTTTTGCATATGCCCATGGGCTATGCAGGCCTTCGCGATATAAAATCGCTGTTTGAATATCAGGAGCCATCATATGACACCTTTTCATACTGTAGTGATTAAATGAAGAAAATATAACACGATTTTCTAAATTAAATTTGCGTACAAGCGTTATAACTTCTTCCTCTAAGCCTCTGTATGGAATTTTATTATTTTTAAGTTCAATATTGAGTAACAACCCTGTTTGTTCAATCCATTGTAACACTTCTTCTAAAAGAGGTATTTTACAAAAACCTACTTTATCACCAAATTTATAGCTCGCATCTAATTTACATAAATCCTCATATACATAATTTCGAACCGCACCTTTTCCATTTGTTGTCCGGTCCACTGTTTCATCATGAATGACGACAACCTTTCCGTCTTTCGTTAATTGAACATCAAGCTCAATTCCATCTGCCTTAAAAGATTCAGCTGCTTCAAATGAAATCATCGTATTTTCTGGGTACGTTCCCGCTGCACCACGATGTGCAAATATAAGAGTCATCCTCACTCCCCCAATCTTATGCTATACTATACGAAAAAGGAGGTACTTCTATGAGACCATTACAAATTTCTCCAGACACTGCAGTCCGCCTATCAAAAGCATTAGGTGTTCCACTTGAACAACTTATGCATATGCCGCAGCACATTTTAATTCAAAAGTTAGTTGAATTAGAAAAACAAAATAAAGACGAAGAATAATACAGTCCTGTTTCACAGGACTTTTTATTATTTTCTATTATATCACGGATGACTTGCTTGCTAAAATCCCTCATCGGATATACCGTGATTCAATTTAACCTTCACTTCGAACATGTACAATAAAAAGACCAACGAATTCTAACATTCATTGGTCTTTAATTAAAAAGTTCATTGGTTTTAAATTTACTATCAAGTATACATTTCAAGAATTATTAAAAACTTAAATCCCTTACTTCTTCTATTCTCAGCTAGCCTTATGTTCAAGTCTCAGCTTATCCGCAACCATTGCGATGAACTCGGAGTTCGTAGGTTTTGCTTTTGACATAGATACTGTATAACCATAGCTATATCAAGGCATTGTATATTTCATAACTATCATTAAATGCTTCTATTTATTGGTGCCCATCCTCAAATTGATAGGTCAACTTAATAAAAGTTTATCACTTTCTTCCTATAATAACAATTAGTTTTCAAACAAAAAAATTATATATTCATTTATTCATATTTTTGCTAGGATATATAAAGTAGAAGAATCATACAGGAGGGATAAATTTTGAGGACTTGGCTTGAATATCTAGATATACCTAGTTTTGTTTATGGCATAATCTTTCTTTTTTTATTGCTAATAACACGTAACATACTTAAAGAAAAACCTACCGAACAACTAAAAACCGAAACAGGTTTGCACGATTGGGTACAGAAAAAAGATTTAATCTACTGGCTTGTTATAGTTATGGTTTGTGCTATTTCTCACTATACATATAAATATAAAGATTCCGGAGAATTAATAAGCCATTGGAGTTTCGGAGGAACTATCGTATCAATCATTTTAGCTATCATTGCAATTGTTTATACATTCTATGATAATTTCACTAGCAAATCTTCAGCCCAACAATTAGAAAACTCTGCTGGAAAGATTAGAGACATTACTGAAAAGTTAGACTCTAGCCACCTAGTTAATTCAAGTAATAAAATTGAAGAAATAAGTGTTCAACTTGAAATTATCATGAAGAATATGGATAACAAAATGAAAGATATTAGCACAGAATTAACTACTATACGAGGAATGAATACACAAAAATTCTCTGACTTCACAATGAAACTAGAAGAAATAGGAGTAACTTTGAACACGAGAAGCGATGACAAGGCCAAAATAGCTTTTCAGAATGAACAAACTACTGAATTAACCAAGCTTTTATCAGCATATATCAGCGATGTATTTTGGAACAAAATATCTATAGTATGTATATTACTAGTACATGAACAAAATTTACCTTTTACAAAAATAGAAGTAGGCGAACTCTCAGATGCGATAAGCAAGATAGCAAGTGAAAAAAATGATTCGCATGAATTAATGCACCATTCATCTACATACCTTGCACTTTTTAATACCTTTCATATTCTTAATCTATACGGTTTGACATTAAACGATGATAACACTTTAGAACTAGATGATGAATTAGAAAGAGTGCTAAAACAAATTGTACATCGCTATAAAACGGATGAAAAACGCACTACCGTCGAAAAAGGAATTAATAAAAACATTTATGAAATAGCTTCCGCCGGAATAGATAAAGCATATGATTTAACTTAATTATTAACTTTTAATGTGTCTTAATTTCTCATACTAGCGATTAATTTCACTACCTAAGTAGTAATAACTATTTAGGTAGTATTTTTTTATTACTTAATGTCCGTACCAAGCTTTTTAAATCTATATTTACTAATTAGCTTCTACTTCTATATCTTAATTACGGTTTTAATCTTGTACATATACTTCCTCGTTTTTCAATAAAATTAATTAGATTTCCCACACCTTATTTCCGAAAATTCTCACTCGTCTTCCTATTTGCTGAATCAAGGATTCGTCTGTGCAGTAAATTGTACACCCCCTATTAACATTTTTAATTTTAAGCATAAAAAAATTCCCTCCCGTTTACGTTTGTTTACGTATTAGTAACGGAAGGGAAAAGTGAATCAGACGTATTGAATTGTCAGATAACGCTAACATATAAAAAATAATAAAAAAATTGTTTAGAACCTGTTCGGGTATATATACATAGCCCGGCCCCCGTCCATACGGCCCTTACTCATTCAATCAATGAAAACAGGCCTAAATGATATGCTATAGACAGTACCATATATAGCCCTATCCCTCACTCTCCACCTATCACTCCATAACGCAACGAACGGAACACGCTGTTCGAATCGTGTCGTAACGTCGTATACACACATCATACACACATACACAATGCACCAACCATGCACCATCACACACTATGCACTATGCACCATGCTATACCGAACGGCGTGTTTCCATATGGAATAGGTAGTACATACATACCATACATATACACTACCTATCTATATACCTATAGTCCTAACAGTCTATCTAACTCTGCTGCTGCTGTGTTACTATCCTTTACTGTAACCTCTGCTGTAGTCTCCTGCTTCTCCTTTAGCTTACCCTGTGTTTTCAAGTACAAGTCCAGGGCCTTCAGCTTCTCGCCGTTGCTAGAATGACCACTAAATAAAATGTCTTCTAAAACGCCGTAGGCATTACTAAGGGAAGTTTTTAAACCGATGTCTGCACGCTTCTCAATCTCCTGGGATATTTTTTCGTTTTGTTTCATCTTGTAAATAGTGCGTACGTCGCAGCCTAATATATCTGCGTAGGCTTGATTCGTCCTTACAACGCCGTCTAGCATCAATTCTACAAAGTTTTCTTGTAACGTGGTTAACTGGCTTTTCCTCCTTATTTTGACGAGTTTCTTCTACATATATATATATATATATGTAAAATAAAAAGTGAAGGCAAAACATGTCCCCACCCCATCCTCTTTTATATTGTTTTAATTTGTTTCTTCTTCTGCTTGTAGCTTAGCCATTCTGAATATAGTGGCCCTTGATACTCCTGTTTCTTCGGCTATTTCATTTACACTCATGCCATTATTTTCTCTATCATTGTATAAATCCATTGCGGCTTTCTTATCACCTTTAGTTTTACGGCCCATATGTACACCGCGGGCTTTTGCTGCTGTTCGCCCTGCTGCTGTTCTCTCATTGATTAGTGAACGTTCAAACTCACCTATAACACCTAACATTTGCAGCATCATTTTGCCATGTGCTGTTGTCTGGTCTATGTTCTCCTTAATGAATACAACTTCAACACCTTTATCATTTAATATTTCTAGCGTCTTCATTAAATCAACAAGACTTCGGGCCAATCTATCAATTTTACAAACATAAACCGTGTCACCTTTTCGTGCATACTTTAATAAATTTTGTAACTCTTCACGGCTATCAGCAGCTTTACCACTTTTCTTTTCTGCAAAGATTTCGGTGCAGCCCATTCCCTCTAATTCTGCAATCTGTAATTCTAATGATTGTGATTCACTTGAAACACGGGCATAGCCAATTTTAATTCCTGCCATACTTAATCAGTCCTTTTCGTTAATATAATAAATCTCGTCCGAACAAATAAAGTTACAAAGTATCAAACTCAATAACTTCGATACTTTAATTTTAGACGACTTTGAGACTTATGTAAACCCGTATTTTGATACTTCTTTATTTCACTGAAATCTAGGTATCAAAAGTACAAGTTTGATACTATAAAAAAAGACCCGGTTTGAGTAAACACCACTAACATAAATAGCCAGGTATAAAAAGGCGTAGAGGTCACAACATGCCCACTTTAAGAAACGGGAACATTGAAACCGTACGGCCTGTGGGCTGTGTAGAGTTTTCAAAACATGGCGTGTCAACGAGGCTTCATGGTATAGCGTTACATCATAATTTTATTGTAGTGACTAAACAAAAACTAAAAGAAAGCCGAGATAAGTTAATCTGTGAAACAAAAAAGAGACGCTACCCCACAATTAAGGATAACGGCTTCTGTTTACTCACTTATCTTTTTTCGCGAGTCTAACATGTCTTTCATTATTAAATCCGTACTATCTAAATCCTCTCTATCTGTATTTTCTATTCTGCGAAGTTTCTCACGTGTCGCCTTGTTTTCGGCTGCCAATTCCTTCACTTGTCTCTCTTCCCACAGTTTAACACTTTTTGGTGACTCTACAAAAATTACCTCATGTAACCTTTCCATTCTCTCTTTCTTTTCTTCTACTGTCATGGTTGTTTGTGTCATTGTCCTTTATCTCCTTTTATACTCACTACTTTGTAGCGATTTCTATTAATTGGTTTAGTTGATTTTCTGCTTTAGTAACTTCCTGTACTTCATACGGCGATTTTGTTATAAACGTTTGAATCTTTTCTAACAAGTCACCTTTTACTTTTGTCATTGTTCCGGCCTTCTCCTTTCCTGCTTTGTCCTTACATATTAGTAACGTATAGTTACATAATTTCAGACACTAAAACTGGTTAAAAAGGCAAAAAAAATAGGCCCTGGAATTATAGTGAAAGTTAGTACACTACAATCGCCAGGGCTTTCGAGTTAACCGCGTGTCGGTAAATACTCAATATGATGTTTTTCATCAACGTGGCCTGTAATAATATCTTTTACAACCTGCGTTGGCACTTCTAAATAACTTCCGTAGAATCCATGATTCCCGCGAGTATGTGCTACCGCTACAGAGAACTGTGGCATGGATTTTATAAGCCCACCTACTTCAAGGATTTCAGCAAGCTTCCAATCAACGCCATAATACTCACGTAATGATTTTGATTCAGCTTTAATAGCCTCTAAGTAGGCACGCTTTGCAGCTTCCATGCGTCTATACGTTCTCTGTGTAGCTGCATTTCTTTCTTCGTTAAATGCGGCTTCCAAGGCTTTCGCTTCATTAGCTTTTGTCCATTCATATTTTTCCTTTAGATGCGTAATTACTAAAATTTCTTCCTGTAATTCCGTGATTTCCTTTTGTAACTTCGTTTCTAATGTTTGAAGTCGTTTTGCATCTTTGTCGTCACCATCAACATATTTCTTTACTAGTGCTTCTGGTAACTCTTTTTCTTGAATGAATCGTAATTCAAGTTGTTTGTCATTAAGTAGCTGCGTCTTTTCATCAATGTTCTGTGTGATTTTTTCTAATCCATCAATAAAACCCTCATGAAAAGCAACTACTCTTTTGGCGACGTTCCCGATTGCTGTGCGGCTTTTTCTTCCTGTACTTGTTTCGGTTGTGGTACGTTCTTCCTTAATGCTTGGCATATTAATTCCTCCCGTTTGTTTTCATCTTCTTCGTCAATTAAAATCATGTAATTAAATCGTGATTGTAAGTCCTGGGCCTGCTGTATTGTGAGGTCACGAACCACATTTCGTTTGAATACGATGTCTCCATATTCGAAATCTTGCACCCTAATTCGTCCTCCACCTAAATGGAAAGCCGGGATAACTAAGGCCACCCTTTTCTCTTGTTTAGCAAAATACGCTTTGATTGCATCTAATCGTGTCATACTTTGTCCTCCTTTTGTTCTAGTCTGTTTACATATCAATTTCTATCGGCTGTAAGACCTTCGTTTTTTACGTGTACGGCATGCGGCCACCGCTAGTAACTAGACATGCACACGGTTAATAAGATTTAATAATAAAATAATTTCGGTATTTTCAACGCCGTTTTCTTTCCACATTTCGACTATGCTATATCGTTGCGAAGCTGAAAAGCCGTTACCGCGTACTCCTAAATGATAATTTACGTTACTAGGTGAACATGCTAATCGGTAAGCTACATCATAGTAAGTTAATCCTAATAATTGATTAATCTTTGTAATTGCTTCGCCTGTTAATTTCCTTGCAATGAAATCTGTTTGACTCATAAATGGCACCTCGCTTATTGTGTGATTTTTATATAGTAAAAGGTTTTGTTAATAGTAACTGGTATATGCTAGTGGTTCTAACAGTCATGAAGACAAAAGAAGGAAGGGCCGCTAATCTACCGAACGGAAAAGCAACCCTTTTCTTCTCTCTCTTTATCGTTTAAAACAAACCTGGAGAAGTACCAAACATGACTAAAGAAAACAACTTACTAATAATACTAAGGAAAGGCGGGCCATAATGACCCAGGTTTATACTATGGCAGGAGTTAAAGGATTCGAACCCTTACTAACAGTTTTGGAGACTGCGGTGCTGCCATTACACTAAACCCCTAGAGAATGAGAGAAACCCTGGCGACGAATACCAGGGAATCACTTTTGATTACAACTATAATAAGCACTTGAAAAAGCAATACTGTTACCCCGTCCTACTATATAAGACGCGAAACCTACTCAAAGTACTACTAACTAAGATAGTCATTGTATAAAAAATATATTAACGCTATCATCTCACCGTTCTTACTTATCTTTCTCAGCATTTAATAAATGATAGCTATAGTTATGATAGTTAAAATATTTGTCTTTATGTTTCTATGTTTAATTAGCTACTATACCCTTTAGGGCAGACTTCACCATTAAGCATAAATAACATAAAGATTAACGCCTTAACCTCAAAACCTAAATCTTTAATACATACAGTTATTAGCGTTACTTACTCTTATAGTGTATATGGCGTTGAAAGCAGCAAAAATCCTACACGAAAAGCAAGTCTTTATGTTAGCAATAGTCAGTCAACCCCCGCAACCCTTGATACCACTGGCTTCATACCGATTATTACATTTGTGTTACAGAAGGGAATCAGGCCTGTTTTTGTAGGACGAAATCCTCATATTTTTAGTATTTCATAGGTGTTGTGATTAAAGTATGAGTAAAATATTTTTACTTTACCACATTTAAATATCTTTACCTACTACCTCCACAATGCAAAAAGGGCCACCATAACAGCAGCCCCTCCGTTTACTAGAATATTAAATTTGTAAATATAAAAAATACTAGTTCCCTAATCTGGCTTTATCATGCAGCTTCACTTTCCACTTCACTTACTGAAAGCTTTCTTCGATAGTGTGGGAAAAATGAATTCACCATACCTTTTAACAATAATCTATACGTTTCTTTCTTCGCTTGTGGCGTGTGTATTCTATGCGTAAAGCTGGAATCATTGCAGTAATGGCAAGTAACACCGCTACCTCGGAACGATTCTACTGTTTTAACCTCTTTGCAGTTCCCACACTTCCTGGCGTATGCCTCGCCACGTCTTAATTGATACTCTATTATGTCGCCCTTCTTTACTTCTATCAGTCCTATTGTGTCTGCCAACTCCACATCTGGGTATTTTGGTACTAATTCAATTTGTGTCATGTTTTATTTTCCTCCTGTTAGTTGATTGATATTGCTATATTTTTAAATTCCAGATTAATAACTGGCTTTACGCCTGTATCTTCACACTCTTTAACAGCAGCCGTTATAAGCGTTTGTAGCTGGTCTACTGTTATCGACGTCGCTTCGCGTACTGGATAGCCCTGTGTGGGCTGTTTAGCCCTTCTCCTCTCCGCTATGGCCCTGTTTCTACATACGTAGCATTGTGCCAGCTTTCCTCCTGTAAAACTTCCCTCGCGGCCTTTTGGTGCGTCTGGGAATGACCCAATAGTTTTATCCTCCCGGCATTCTGTACATTCCTTACCTTTACACTTCTTTTCTATTGGTGTTTCGTATACCCGGTAACCACGTTTATTAGTTCTCTTCTCTAGTCTATCAATAAGGCCTGGTACGTCTTTTAAAAGCCTGTCTTCTTTTTTCATTTGTATCCCTCCCTTTTATGCCGCCTGTGTAACTTCTCTCATTAAGTGTTGTTTTAAAAGTTTTGTAATTTCCTCTGCACCTTCTAAAGTGATACGGTAAGCCGTAACTTCTCCCGCACTGAATCTTAAAGGCTGCTGGACTAATCTAAACCATGTACCTTTATATTTTGGTGCTGGAATCCACGAACCACGCACTTTAACACTTTCATAGATACCCAAATCAAGTAAAATTTTATTCGCCTTCTGTGGCGTGATACGCCCCTTTAAATTGTGTCTACACAAATCTGTTATTGACATAGTATCAACCACGTCTTCTAAACTCTCATAGTGTTTTGCTTGTTGTTCAGTTTTTCTATTTCTGTAAGCGTATAATTCCCGTGTCGCTTCAAAAGTTGCCATACTATCTTTTGATTCAATTGCACGGAATACATTAGCTGCTAATACCGTTTCGTGGTTAACGTGGGCCGTCACAATCTCCGGGGCAACTCCCTGGGCCATTTCCTCAATATTTAGTAGTTGTTCACGCACCGCTTTAGCGATTTTGCTATCACGTAGTAACATACCTATTCTTAGAATCGCACGCTTCGGGAATAGATTTGTACCTCGGTAAGATACACCCGCTTCTAGTAAAGGGACATGTTTTACCGTTACTTTTTCTTTAATCTCGCTGTACTTCTCTAGGTGCATTCCATCAGCTTGCAGTTCGTCACCGTGTCTACTAACAACTTTACGAATTGCTTCATGTGATACTTCATAAAATCGTGCGACTTGCTTTGTAGTTGCCGCTTCTAAACCAGGTAGCAATAATAAATCTTTAACCTTCTGTAAAACTTCCACGCGTCCAATTAACGCTTCTCTTTCTTCCTTAGTTACAATAATCTCTTCAGTATTTACCTTTGTCATAATCAATTCTCCGCCTTTTCTTTTAATTTTTTCTTTCTATTCTGTTCGTATACCTTAGTACATCTTTTACACTTTGACTTTCTCCCACCCAAATACGGCTTATGCACCTGGTACGCTTCTAACGGTAAATCCATTTCGCACTCGGTGCAGCGTTTCCCAACAATGGCCCATGTATCATCTACAAAGTACACCGTCTTCCCTTGTTTATTAATCTTCTTTTCTAATCCTTCTGTGTATAACATCATAGTTAATCATTCCTTTTTCTTTTTCTTTGTTGTTTATTCAGTTAAAACGTCTTACAGTTTAGCAACGTTTAATTACATCATTTCAGACATCGTGTATTAAAACGCATAATATTCTGACTTTAATAATCGAAGTAATACAAAAATATTCGCCTATGCTAAATAAAAAAGAGATGCTACCAGCGGCCACGAAACCACTAATAACACCTCTATATGTATTACGCATGTGTATAATTTTCTCTTAACTTCTTGATAGCACGGTCTAGAATTCGATGTGCTTTCTTTGCATCCGTAATACCTAGCAATCTTCCTATTTGTGAAATATTCGTTATACCGTCTAGAATGTAAAATTTCGCCACCTGCAACTCTAATCCTGTCAATGTGGATTCTATAAATAGTCGAATTTGCATTTCTGTTTCAAATTCTGTAGAAGAGTCGCCGCCATTCTCGACATAACTTTCATAAGAAGTAGCTACATGAAATAGCTTTTTCTCTTTTGGACTTTTCTTTGTCAATCCTTCAGCACGTAGCAAGTCAATGCACTTGTTTCTACATGCCCTTCCTAATAACTCAAATAGAAAGTACTTTTGGCTACCTCTATACTCTTCTACAACCTTCCAAACCGTTTTATGTAGATATGATTCAAAATCATCTTTAGAAAGCCGTGTGCTACCTCTGCGGCTTTTCATAAAGTGGGCTGCTACTATTTTAACAATACTACCTAAAATCGACTCTATCCGGCCATGTTCATTGATTTCATAAAATGCATTGTATCTATCCTTATCTGTGCGGCCGTTAAATTCTATCCACTGTCTTTCTAGCTTCTCTATGTACAGCCTGTTCACAGACCTTTCAAGACGCTTTTTCTTTGCTGCTTCTTCCCTTTGTCTAGTATCTTCCTGGATTTCCTCTAGTAGTTTCTCTCTATCAACTTTACTTGTCAATTTCATTCTCTTTAACTCTCCCGACTACGTTACTTTTTGTCCTTACACATTAGCAACGTAGGGAAAACCGGGAACAGACGGAAAAGAATAAAAAAATTTCTTAGAAAGTGCCAAAAATGTAGCATATTTTACGCATTCTATATTGTAATTAACTAACGGGAATAATATACACTACTATATATACATACAGTACTAACGACTATAACGCCATAACCCACATAACAGCATTAAACTAATAGAAGTATAAATGTGTTAATTAATTACGTTTTAATATATTTTGTACTCTAGTTTTATGAATCATTTTCATTTCTTCATCTAACGCTGCTGCAACTGCTACAGGGCTAGTTAATCCCTTTTCTTTGTATCTTCTAGCAATTGATTGATAAACTTCAATATCCTCCAATTGCTTAAATTGAAGTTCCCATGCATCAACTACAATTACACTTGATACTACAGGAAATCCCTCATTAACCATAGCTTGAACGCATTCTCCTTTATATTGAAAATAACCTAGTGTGTCCTCTTTTAATGAACGGTATACCTTAACAACAATCATCATACTTTCCCCCTTTAAACATTATCACCATATCCACGTAATACCGCCCCTTCGCAACAAACTGAATGTATTCCATAGCACTGTAACGATAACGCCCTTACATTATTAATCTTCATAAATAAGTTGCGTGTTTCCGTTACTTAACTTCACTAATTTAAAGAACCCATGACTTTCAGCTTTTCTAACTGCGGACTGTACCTGAAATTCAGGTGCTTCAGGATGTTTTTCAATAATCTCTTTAATGATTTCCTCATACGTGTATGTGCCTTTATACGCATAAGACATAAACATTAACACTATGGCTAATTCAGTATTAGACAAATCATATTTATGATAATTTTCTATTAACTCTCTAGGTACTGGTGTAGATTCTTCGCCTTCTAACTCACTTTTTTCATGTAACTCTTTCCCTCGTTCTAATTGAGATAGTAACTCCTTTGAAAGTAAGTAAACTTCAATCATACCTTTTCCTAAATCTGTGATATAAGTGTCTTTTTCATACAGGCTATTTAGGACATCTTTCACTTTCTTTTTTGAAAACCCTGTACGCTTACTTATCATATCGACTCTTATTTTGACATGAGAATTTTTAGAAGTATGCACAACATAGCAAAGATACATATACACTAATAGTTCATCTATATCTATACGTCCTCTTTCAAAATCAATAAACGGTATAACTGGCACCAGGAATGTTTTACCTTTAGTAAAATTAAATTCTATCTTATCGCCCAATTCATCAATCATACTGTTAGTACCATGTGAAAGATATTCTGCAAAGAATAGTAACAACGTTTTCTTTGCATTACTACTCATTCTTTCATCTAAAAAAATCCCCTCACTTAACTCACCAGTAAACTTAACATCTTTAACTGTCACTAACTTTCTCCCCCTTTAAACATTTCCACCTCATTCTACCATTCATTACCTCCTAAGCTGCCAGGTTATTTTTTAACCTATAAGTGTACTTCGTATAGCAGTTCCCCCTGCCTCGTGCTATTAGTCACACACTGAAAAATTTAGGGAAGAATTTGTACTGTGCTAATCGTATTTATATCGCTTTAAAAAGAAAAAGGGAACATGGATTATCTCCACATTCCCTTTCTCATTGTTATATGTTCATTAACAATTGTTTGATAAATTCAAACAATCCAGTAGACCCAAATACAGCAGAAATAATAATTTCAAAATTAACATGAAAAGATATTTCTGTTGTCTCAGAATCTTTCTTGTAAAAGAACTTAAACATACACAGCACCGCCTATTCAGATAGTTTAATGGTTACCGAAACCAACTCCTGATAGTTGCTGATTGAATGAACTCCATTTGTAATTCCTGTTGTATACGTAATAAAACAAATTCTAAACGGCCTCATAATGACGCTATATTATTATCTCTCATTCCCTCAATACAAACAAGTGTTTCTATGTAAATTTTTACTATAATCCTAATTTTCATTTCATAATCTTCTTATCCAATCCTCCTTTTTCTTTTTCAATTCCTCTTTAGTAGCTGATTCATTACCATCAACATTTCCGATTGGATTATACAAATTAATAGCATATAGTTCATAAATTTTTCGGTCTTTCCTATCACAATAAAAAACATCAACGGAATGAAATACATGATAAAACCTCTTTGTAGTACTACTTTTACCAGCTATATGTTTAGCAAGCCTCTTCCTTAAATTCAAAGACTCTCCAATATAAACAATTTCCCCACTTGAATCTCTCATAAAATAAAATCCTGTATCCAAATTTACTTTATGAATTTCTGATACAGGGGTACTCAAAGAACGCTTAGGAATCTCAATCTTTATCAAATTTATTCCCCTCATTTTCAATCTAATTTTCTTTATATTTTAATCTTATGTTATGATAATAAATCAGGGAATCACTTCCCTTCCATGTACTTATTTTACTTATCTATTCATTTTGGCGTTTGGTCATTTGAGACTAGACGTCCTTTTTCTATTCTTCCAACATTGCCTTTTTAAACTTCTTTCCCACATAATTAAGATTTTCTTCACAGTCACACCCCATATCAACAGAATAAAAAGATATTTCGTGCTTTCCTTCCTCCACCGCTTTAAGAATCTTGTCACCTAAATCCCTATGTATCCAATTCTTTTTATAAATCATTACCGTTCCCCCTACGGCATTAAGTGTAAAAATGTTAATCTTACATGGTTCTTTTAACTGGTTAATAGCATGTGCAACCATACTCAACGTTGAACGATTCGGTGTTTGTTCACCAGTGTCTTTTATATACTCTTCTTTTGTTCGTCCTCCATATTCCCAAACAATGTAACCCTTACCGTTAACACGCCGGCCCTCTTCTTTTCCCCATAATTGACTTACTCTAAAATATAAGTTAACTTCTTTTAATTCTAATTCAACCTTTCTTTCTAATGCCTCCAACTTACGCATAACAGGTGTTTTCTTTTTTTGCTGTTTTTTCTTTTGTTGCTTATTCTTATTTTGTATTGGTTGTTTCTTTTTCTTCTTTTGCTTACCGTTCCCTACTGTTTTCAATTCATTCTTACGTTCTTCCATTCTTTTTAATAACGCTTGTTTTTCATTCTCTTTCATTTCTTTATTCCCCTTATGTTTCTTCTCTATTTTTCATTTCTTCATTCCCCCTTATTATAATTCTTACTCTAGGTTTCGCATATGACTCTTTCTTCTCTATGCTTAGTTAGTGGCAGATGTCTATATTACCCTCTAGCCATCGTTAGTGGTAGTTACAAAAATCTTTTAAAAATCTCTTGATTTTTGGTTTTAAGGTTTTCATACTGGACATTTCTCCTGGACACGTGCAATGACGTTTGGACATAGTAACCCCTTTGAAAATTAACGAGGTTAAAACGTCCAAACAATACTGGCATATTTCCCATTGTAGCCAATTGAGATGGTTGCATCGACGACAAACGGTCATAGTTAATAAAACTACTATACCGCCCGTATATAGCTTATCGGCTTCATATTACGCCGTACGGTGCGTTTCTCACGCCCAACACCGTTCCCTTTCGGGTGATTCGCTACATAACCCGCATATCCTTGCGATAAAGCTTGTACAAGGATAGCCGTGAATCAGTGTCATGGTCGCCGCTTACGAGTAACTTAATTAACTCCAGTCGTACAACCATGTCTTATTTTGAACCCCCGACACCTTTTGCCGCTAACGCCTTATCTATCATCGTTATTAGGACATACGTCCCTTAGGCTTGTTTTATGTAAAGCTTGTGTCCCTTACTTCACTTACGTCAGACGGTTGAATGCAACGACAACCGTTATCCGAGGGTATTCTCTGCGTTGGCTACCCTGAACCCCGTTTATTGTAGGGGACACTTCACAGCGTTCCTTCATGGTCACGGTATCCATGTTCGGAATTACCGCACACCAACGCTTTTAATCACCTAAAAAAGACAATAGGAAACTAAACCCCTTGCTATCCATTTTTCAAAAATGGTATAATACAAGTGCTGAATGTACGGAATATCCGTTATTTAGTTTTGAATTTAAACTTAACTTTTGGCCTCCAGTTCCCGCTGGGGCCTTTTTTTCTTTTACTTAAAATTTCATACTTGCTAGCGGTGAATGACGTTGATATTTATTTTTAATCTCATCATCAGTAAAGTCTAGGTATGCCCTTTGCGTTACTTCTACCGATGAATGCCCTAGTACCCTAGACAAGCTAAACCAATCACCACCATTAAGAATGTAATACTTTGCAAAGTTATTTCTTAATTGGTGAGGTGTAAAATGTACACTTACCTTTTTACCAATACTTCTAATACTCGCCTCAAAATTATTGACGTTCAACATTGTCCCTCTTATCGTAGGAAACAAATACTCTGCATCACTAAATCTATCCCTATATTTCAACCAACGCTTTAAATCGTTAGCCATGATATTAGAAAAATACACATATCGTTGCTTCTTATTTTTGGGATTCGTAATTAGGATACTTTTATTTTTTATATCCAGGTCTTCAACTTGCATACTGCAACATTCTCCTGCACGTATACCTGTATCTAAAATCAGTTTAATCATGACGTAACTTCTAAACCCATGAAATGTACTTATATCAATCGAATACAACACTTTCTTTATGTCATCTACTGATAATAATATCTTTTGTTTCCGTTGCGGCTTAATTGATTCAATATTAGATATTGGATTCTTAGCAATATCATCTTCAGCTTCTAAAAAATTAAAAAACACTTTAATATTGCGAAGGTAATTAGCAATTGTTGTTTCACTTATGGTCTTTCCATAATCTGTTCTACGTGTTGGATAATTAATTTGTTCACTAGCTGTATTAGATGTAAATGTATATTTACCACGTTCCCTTAAATATTTAATATAAGTCCGAATATGAAGGGGTTTTACCTTATCAACATCTGTAATCTTTAATTCTCTTTCTAAATATGAAGCAAATAACTTCAACGTCTGGTCATATGACCGAATTGTTTTCCTACTTAGATGCTTTGAATCGCAATGAAGTAAAAAGTTCTCAACATTCATCTGAAAGTTATTCATACAACAAAAAAACCTCCTAACTATTGGAATCAAAATTTCAATCCAATAAATAGAAGGTTTTTAAATTAACCGCCAATTACCTATGTACTTTATTGCCTACATACGTAATTCGTTGGTTATTAAATTTTGTTATGAAATACGCTTAACACCTTGATACTACAACATTTACGAAGCCTTATGTTCAAGTCTAAGCTTATCCGCAACCAGTGCGATGAACTCGGAGTTCGTAGGTTTTGCTTTTGACATAGATACTGTATAACCGAATAAGGACGAAATAGAATCGATATTCCCGCGACTCCATGCTACCTCAATTGCGTGACGGATTGCACGCTCGACACGGCTTGCTGTTGTATTATATTTCTTCGCGATATCTGGATACAATACTTTCGTAATAGATCCAAGTAATTCGATGTCATTGTACACCATAGAAATTGCTTCCCTTAAGTACATGTACCCTTTAATATGAGCAGGCACACCAATTTCATGAATGATACTCGTAATGCTTGCATCTAAGTTTTTCGGTTTTCCATCTACTGTTGTTGCTGATCGGAAAGATGGCAGTGGACGTTTAATAGTAGCGTTCGCTTTACCGCTCACTTGACGAATATGACTCGTTAAATTCTCCATATCAAATGGTTTTAATATGAAATATGACGCACCTAAGTCAACTGCTTTTTTCGTCACATCTTCTTGTCCAAACGCTGTCAACATAATTACGCTAGGCTGTCTTAACCTTTCAATATGGCGCATTTTCTCTAGTACAGCTAACCCATCTAAATGTGGCATAATAATATCTAATACAAGTACATCCGGCTGCTTATCTTTTAATAAATTTAAACACTCTTGACCATTATAAGCAGTACCGATTACTTCCATATCCTCTTGAGCAGCTACATAACTCTCTAGCATTGATACTAATTCTTTATTATCATCCACAAGACATACTTTAATTTTCTCCACAGCTTTTCCTCCCTTACCGAATCGATTCTCCGACATGTGTATCCTTCTAGGCTACATGAATTGTTCGACAATTGTGTGAAAATTCCCTTTTAAAGTTTGTTACTTTCCGATAAAATCACAAAAAAATATGTTTATCGTTTATTTATTCCTTTTCGCAACACATTCCATCATAGAAAAACAACGAAACGTTCAACCCTTTCCTTTTATTTTACAACAAAAAACACCTCTTGCGGAGCTTTTACAAAATTTCAACGAATTTTTCAATAGAAAAACGAGCTAATTATTAATTAGCTCGCTTTTCTTTCTTGATCATAAATGTTAATTCCAGCCTCATGTAACATCCATTCAATATGAACACCATATCCTGATGTTGGATCATTTACAAATACATGTGTAACAGCGCCAATTACCTTTCCATTTTGTACAATTGGACTTCCGCTCATCCCCTGTACGATACCACCTGTTTTCGCTAATAAACGTTTATCTGTTACTTTTATTACCATGCCTTTTGTTGCCGGAAACTTTTGCGGTACTGTACTCACAACTTCAATATCAAACGCTTCCACTTTATCTTGATCAATAACCGTTAATATTTTTGCTGGTCCTTCTTTTACTTGATGAGATAGTGCAATAGGCATTGCTTTATCCATTACGCCATTTGTCATATTTGTATTCAATTTGCCAAAAATACCAAATGGACTATTGATTGTAATATTGCCAATCACTTCACGATCAGGTGAGAACCTCGCTAATTTCTCCCCTGGATTCCCATGACTACCTCTTTCAATTGATGTAACTGTCGAACGCATAATTTGTCCATCTTCGACTTGAATCGGCTTTTTCGTATCATTATCAGAAATGACATGACCAAGTGCCCCATATTTCATAGAATCAGGATGAACAAATGTCATTGTTCCGATTCCAGCTGCCGAATCACGAATATATAAACCAATGCGATAAGACGATTCTCCACTGTCTTTTTGTGGTGTTAATTTAGTGCGGATATGCTTTCCATCCCTTAACAAAACGAGATTAAGCGGTTCGCCTGTTTCCCCACTATTATGAATAAATGGTGCTACATCACTCATTCTTTCAATTGTTTTACCATTAATTTCAGTAATCATATCTCCAATTTGCACACCAGCTGTTTCACCAGGAGATACTTTCCCTTTTTCAGTTTGAATTAAATGATGGCCTACAACAAGTACCCCTTTTGTGTTTAACTTTACACCAATTGATTGTCCACCTGGAATAACTTTGAAATCTTTTAATACTCTCACATTTACTTTTTTCACTGGAAAACCAGCAAGCTGAAACACCATATCTGCTTCACCATTTTGATGAGAATTTACCATAAGTCCTTGTTTTTGTTCATTTGAACTTACTGTAAACACATGACGATCTGTAGATGAAGCTTTAAACACTGGTAATGAAGCCATTTCTGATTGTTGTCCTTCAAAAACAACAAGTTGCTTCGGAGATGAAATAAACGTCCGAAGCGGTTTAAAACACCCAATAAAAACTAAAGAAACAAGGAGAAAAATACCTATTATTTTGCGAAATCTTTCTAATTTCAATTTATTCACTCTCCTCGCTCCTACCCCACATTCAGCCTTTTGGCTTCACTTTTTAATCTCTCCTTGCAATGCTTTATTTATAACCGGAAGAATTAAGAAATCATCATTTGAGAAAAAAAGCTATCCATTACTGGATAGCCTCTGCTGTCTGTTTAAAACGATGCGCTTGCGTAAGTAATTCTTTCGCATGTTCTGTCGTTAAATCTGTAATTTCCACACCAGAAATCATTCGAGCTATTTCTGTTACTTTATCCTCCATAGTTAAAACGGTAACTGATGTAATTGTTCGATCATTTGCTACTTGTTTTCGAATAAATAAATGCGAATCCGCCATTGAAGCTACTTGAGGTAAGTGCGTAATACAAAGTACTTGTGAGTTTACTGATACTCGATAAATCTTTTCCGCAATAGCCTGTGCGACCCGGCCACTTACACCAGTATCCACTTCATCAAAAATAACAGATGCAACACCTTGATGCTTAGAAAAAATGCTTTTTAAAGCTAAAATAATACGGGATAACTCTCCGCCAGAAGCAACCTTTGAAAGTGGTTTTAGCGGCTCACCCGGATTTGTTGAAATATAAAATTCCACATGATCGTAACCATCCGCTGTAAGTCTTACCGGTGCTCCCTCCACGAGAGGCTCTTCTGCATTTCCTTCTCGCTTCATGATTCTCACTTCAAATTTTGTTTTTTCCATATATAATTCTTTTAATTCCTGATGAATGGCATTTGTAAGATGCTCTGCAAGTTCATGACGCATATTACTTAACAACGTTGCTTCTTTTAGAATAACACTTTCTAATTCCTTCAACTGTTTCTTCGTCGTTTCAATATGAACGTCTTTATTTTCAATCGTAAAAATTTCTTGTTCAATTTTATCAGCATACGCTAAAATCTCTTCTACAGTATTTCCATATTTTCTCTTTAGCATACGAATTTCATTTAAACGCGTTTCAATTTCGTCTAAGCGATTCGGATCATATTCCATCATATCGAGCTTTTCTCTTAGTTGATACGCAACTTCTTCTAATAAATAATAACTATTGGCAATGGAATCATGATTTTCTTGATACACTTCATCTAAATGTGTAATACTCTCCATCTGTCCCATTGCGCTTCGTACATTATCTAACCCTTGTCCGTCAGCACTTAACGAGCGATACGCGTCACCTAATGCTTTATAAATCTTTTCGAAATTAGAAATTTGCAATCGTTCTTCAGTTAAGTCATTTTCTTCATCCATCTTTAAATCAGCTTTACGGATTTCTTCATGCTGGAATTGAATTAAATCTAAGCGATGCGCCATTTGTTGTTCATTTTCACTTAACGATTTCAACTGTTTTTTTAATTTCTCATAGTCAGCATATACGTTTTGGTATATATCTAATTGTTTAACGATACGCTCTCCATCAAAATGATCGAGCATAAATAAATGACGTTCTTCATTCATTAAGTCTTGCGTTTCGTGTTGCCCATGAATATCAACAAGTGTTTTTCCAATTTCTTTTAATACACTAAGGGTAACTAGTTTTCCATTTACACGACATACACTTTTTCCATTTGCAGCGATATCACGCTTCAAAATAATCATGCCGTCTTCTATTTCTATATCCAACTCTTCTGCTTTTTCAATACATGGATGCTTATCATCTTCCACATAAAATAGCCCCTCTATCTCAGCTTTTTCTGTTCCGTATCGAACAAATTCTGCTGAACCACGGCCACCTACAAGTAAACTAATCGCATCAATAATAATCGATTTTCCGGCCCCTGTTTCACCACTTAAAACCGTTAATCCTTTTTGAAAAGAAATATTTAATGCCTCAATAATAGCAAAGTTTCTAATCGATAATTCCGATAACAATGCCCCATTCACCTCGTTATAAACTAATCCCCTATGAAGGGCTTTTCTCAGTTCTTTATTCAAATAGTCATACTATATGTTTGTATGTATAAATTACTTTTCTAACCGCTCCATTGTACCAAACATTTGTTTTACGGGTCAATCCACCTATTTCCTAATTTTATTCAAAGAAAATATTATATTACAATTAAGAATTCACGTTTTTAACCAATAAAAATATCCTGTTCACTTTCCACTTTACAGAGGAAAGCAAACAAGATTTTTTTGTTACAGCATATTTAAGAAACGATCAGAGACAACACCTGTATCTTCAGGTGTACGGCAAATAATTAAGCAAGTATCATCACCACAAATGGTTCCGATGATCTCATCCCACTCTAAATGATCAATAAGTGCTCCAAGTGAATGAGCGTTACCAGGCAATGTTTTTAGCACAAGCATATGTCCTGCCGTGTCTAATTTTACAAATGAATCCACTAGATTGCGTTTTAATTTTTGTAACGGGTTAAATCGTTGATCTGCTGGCAAGCTATATTTATAGCGACCATCATGTAATGGCACTTTCACTAAGTGCAATTCTTTAATATCGCGCGATACTGTCGCTTGCGTTACATTAAATCCCTCATTACGTAGAATATCAACTAATTCATCTTGTGTTTCAATTTCTTTGTTCGCAATAATTTCCCTGATTTTAATATGGCGCTGACCTTTATTCATACATTTGCACCTCACACTATCTCTTACCATAGTTTAAACATTGGTATACTTCACTTATTTATGTTAACTTATAATTCGTTACTTGTACACAATTGTTTTTACAATCATTATACAATTACAACAAAAAGAGGAACAACATATGTTATTCCCCTTTCCCTTTTTGTTTTAGGACATCATGTGCCTCTGTAACTACTTGCTCAACAGAAACTGGAGAATGATTTTCGCCATTCTCACGTTCACCATGCCATTTCAGATGAATTAAAAATTCAATGTTACCATCCCCGCCCGTAATCGGTGAGAATGTTAAACCTTCTACGTCGTATCCTTCTTTTATAGCAAAGTCTACAATCATTTCTACGACAGCCTCATGTACTTTTCGATCGCGAACGATACCCTTTTTACCAACTTGCTCTCTTCCAGCTTCAAACTGAGGTTTAATTAACGCTGCTACATCCCCATTCGGCATAAGCATTGTTTTTAAAACTGGTAATATAAGTTTTAATGATATAAACGAAACATCGATACTAGCAAATTGCGGTAAACCACGTTCTAAGTCTGCTGGTGTTACGTAACGGAAGTTCGTTCGTTCCATTACGACAACACGCTCATCTTGACGCAATTTCCACGCAAGTTGATTGTACCCTACATCTAATGCATAAGATAATTTCGCTCCATTTTGAAGCGCGCAATCGGTAAAGCCACCAGTTGATGAACCAATATCTATCATAACTTTATCTTGTAAATCAAGATGAAATGTCTCTAATGCCTTTTCAAGTTTATAACCACCACGGCTTACATACGGCATAACTTGCCCCTTCACCGTAATCTCTGTATCTTGTGGGATTTTCTCTCCTGGCTTATCCAATCTCATCTCATTCGCATATACAAGGCCGGCCATAATGGCGCGTTTTGCTTTCTCACGTGTTTCTATAAGCCCTCGCTCTACTAATAGTACATCTACTCTTTCTTTTTTCGCACTCATTTGTTACGCCCTTTTTTGTTTTGATGGAATCATTGTATGAATACGGTCTACAACAGCATCTGTCGTTAAACCGATTTCTTCTAATAATTTTGTTACACTACCGTGCTCTATGAAACGATCTGGAATACCCATTCGTTCAACTAACGCACTATGGTACCCGTTCTCAGACGCAAATTCAACTACTCCTGTTCCAAAACCACCAATTAAGCAAGCTTCTTCAATCGTTAAAATTGGTATATTTTTTCCTAAGAGATCATGTAAATGTGCTTCATCCATTGGTTTAATGAAGCGAGCGTTCACTACTTTCACTGAAACTCCAGCCTTTTCAAGACGCTCAGCCGCTTCCATTGCCATTGGTATTGTCGTACCAAATGTTAAAATAGCTGCTTGTGTACCTTCTTTTAACGTTTCCCATGAACCGATTGGAATCGCCTTTAATTCTTCATCCATATGAACGCCAAGTCCATTCCCTCGCGCATAACGTAATGCGATTGGTCCATCTTCATATTGCATTGCCGTGTATACTAAATGTTGCCCTTCATTTTCATCTTTTGGCATCATAAGTACCATATTCGGCAAGTGGCGTAAGAATGAAATATCAAATACACCTTGATGCGTTTCACCATCTGCTCCTACTAAACCAGAGCGATCGATTCCGATGAAAACATTTAAATTTTGGCGGCATATATCATGAACAACTTGGTCATATGCTCTTTGTAAAAATGTTGAATAAATCGCTAAGAATGGTTTCATACCTTGCGTTGCCATACCCGCTGCCATTGTTGTAGCATGCTGTTCTGCAATACCTACATCAATCATACGATCTGGGAATTCTTTTTGGAATTTCTCAAGTTTCGATCCAACAGGCATTGCAGGTGTAATTGCAACGATACGCTCATCCGTTCTCGCTAACTTAAGTACTGTTTCACTAACAACAGCACTCCATGCTGGTGCAACTTCTTTCGGTTTAACGAAGTCACCTGATTCAATTTTATAAGGTCCTGTTCCATGCCAAGTGCCAATAACATCACTCTCTGCTGGTTTGTAACCTTTTCCTTTTTTCGTAATAACATGAACAAGCACTGGGCCTTTTGTTTTCTTTGCATATTGCAACGTTTCGAATAACTTTTCATAATCATGTCCATCGACTGGACCTAAATATGTAAAGCCTAACTCTTCGAAAAAGACACCGGATACTAGTAAATATTTAAGACTATCTTTTATTTTCTCTGCTGTCGCAGCAACTTTCCCACCGACAGCTGGGATTTTCTTCAAAATATACTCTAGCTCGTCTTTTACCCAATGGTATTTTCCTGCGGTACGTAGACGTCCAAGCACATTATGAAGCGCACCAACGTTTGGCGCAATTGACATTTCATTATCATTCAAAATAACAATCATGTCTGTTTTTTCATGTCCAATATGGTTCAATGCCTCTAAAGCCATTCCGCCCGTTAAAGCACCATCACCAATGATTGGTATAACATATTCTTTCGTTTTCTTTAAATCACGTGCTAGAGCCATTCCCATTGCAGCAGATAATGATGTCGAGCTATGGCCAGTTTCCCATACATCGTGCTCACTCTCACAACGTTTTGGGAAACCACATAGACCTTGATATTGCCTTAATGTGCCGAATTCTTTTGCACGTCCAGTTAAAATTTTATGTACATAGGATTGATGTCCTACATCCCATAAAAATTTATCTTTCGGACTATCAAATAATTTATGCAGAGCAATTGTGAGTTCTACTACACCTAAATTAGGCGCAATATGTCCACCTGTTTGAGAGAGCTCTTCAATTAAAAACTTACGAATATCCTCACTCAATCCCTCTAGTTCACTGATAGACATATCTTTCAAAAAACTAGGGTTTTGAATTTGCGTTAGATCCACATGGATCACTCACTTTCATTTCATAATCTGTCAACATGTCAAATATTATAAAAAAACATTTACACAAAACAAGAAATTCTCTTTTTTTATTTTTCACCTTGTCCTGCTATTAACCAGTCTATTGCGCCCTAATCTTATTATAAACCATATTTCTTTAGGCGATGAAAAAAATAGCCGCTAACACGAAGTGATAACGGCAATGTAATCTACATATATTTTTGCCAATAACAAGAAAAGAAAAACCTTTTCCTACATTTATATCATAAAATGATGAATGACTCAACAAATGAAAACGCTGTTATATTAGTTATTACGTTTTGCAATCAAATCGCAAATAGATAGTAAATATTCATCTTGTAATTGCAAGGAACTAATAGCATCTTTTGCTTTTGCAATCGTTTCTTCTAAAATATCCTTTGCTCTATCTACAGTAAATAACGTCGTATATGTGCTCTTTTCGTTGGAAACATCACTACCAATCGGTTTTCCAATCTCTTCTTCGGTTCCTTCCACATCTAAAATATCATCTCGAATTTGGAAAGCTAGGCCGATATATTTTGCAAATTCAAGTAATTTTTCTTCCTGTTCTTCTGTAGCATTAGAAAGTATCGACCCTGCAAGTACAGCGAATTCAAGTAGTTTCCCAGTCTTATGCTTATGAATATACTCTAGCTCATCGATCGTAAGCTGTTTCCCTTCCGCTTCCATATCTGCTACTTGTCCGCCAACCATTCCCTCTGGCCCTGCCGCCTTTGCAAGCTCAAGAACAAGTCTTACTTTTTTCTCAGCAGAGATTTCCTTTTGTTCATATGCCATAATAACTTGAAAAGCATATGTCAACAAACCATCTCCTGCTAAAACTGCCATCGCTTCACCAAATACTTTATGATTTGTGGGCTTCCCTCTTCTTAAATCATCATCATCCATACAAGGTAAATCATCATGAACTAACGAGTATGTATGTATCATTTCAAGAGCACAAGCTGCACCTACACCAAGATTTTTTTCTTTACCAAACGCTTGTAATGTTGCAAATAAAAGTAACGGGCGGAGACGCTTTCCACCCGCTTCCAAAGAATATGCCATCGCTTCACGAAGTACATTTGGACATTGTAATTCATTTGCATAGCTTACAAGCTTCTCTTCTACGAAAGTTTTACTTTCTTTCAAAAAAGTATCAAAAGCAATTGTCACTATGCTTCATCTCCTAAAGCAGTAAACGGTTCAAGCTCTCCATCTTCCCCAAGAATAACTGCCATTTGTTCTTGTACGTTCTTCAACTTCTCATCACAAAGCTTAGATAATTCCATACCCTCTTTAAAATAAGAAATTGCTTCTTCTAAAGGTACGTCACCTTGCTCTAACTTAGAAACGAGGTGCTCAAGTTGCGAAATTGCCTCTTCAAAGCTTAATTTATTTTCCATTATTCAATTCACGCTCCTCTATTCCTGATACGCTACAATCTAGTATTCCATCTTGTAATTGAACTGAAACAGCATCTCCAAGGCTAACATCTTTCACACTTTTTAACACTTGCTTCTCTTCATCATATACAAGCCCGTACCCTCTCATCATTACTTTAAGCGGACTTAGCGCTTCAAGCTTTTGAGCAGCTCTTACAAAGGCAAATTCTTTCGTTTGGAGTAACGTTTGCATTTCACGTTGCAATTGCTTTTGCAATGTTTCAACTGCTACCTTCGTTTGCATAATTTTTTGAGATGGGTGGTGCTTCTCTAAATAAAATGAAAGCTGTTTTAACTGATTTACCTTTTTATCAATATAGCGCTCTTTCGCTAACACAAGCTGTTCTAACGCTCTATCCAATTGCTCTTCTTTTTGCTCATATACTTGTCTTGGATAACGGAACGCATAAGATTTTTGCAATACTTGTAGTTTTTCTTCTTTTTTATGTACTAACTCTCTCATTGCTCTTTGCAACCTTAGAGTTCTTTGTAATACCTTTTCTTGTAACTCGATAATATTAGGCGCTGCCAGCTCAGCCGCTGCAGTTGGTGTTGGTGCTCTTAAATCGGCAACAAAATCCGCAATTGTAAAGTCTGTTTCATGGCCTACTGCTGAAATAATAGGGATCTCACTCTTGAAAATAGCTCTTGCAACCATTTCTTCGTTAAACGCCCACAATTCCTCAATAGAACCTCCACCGCGCCCAACGATTAGGACATCTATCCCTTCCATTTCATTCGCTGTACGGATCGCTTGTACAATTGAGGGAGCTGCTGACTCCCCCTGTACAAGTACTGGAAACACAATAACATTTCCAATTGGATAACGACGTTTAATCGTTGTTATAATATCACGAATCGCTGCTCCTGTTGGTGACGTAATCACACCTATTGTTTTCGCATAAGGAGGGATTGTTTTTTTATAAACTTGAGAAAACAATCCTTCTTCCTCTAAACGAACCTTTAATTGTTCGTAAGCTAAATGCAGGTTTCCGACTCCGTCAGGCTGCATGTCTTGAATATAAATTTGATAAGAACCACTCGCCTCGTAAACAGAAATTTTCCCTTTCACGAGTACCTTCATCCCATTTTCAGGTCTGAATTTAATATTACGATTATGACCCGCAAACATAACCGCTGCGATTCTTGCATTTTCATCTTTCAATGTAAAATACATGTGGCCACGGCTATGATTTTTAAAGTTGGAAATTTCACCTTTTAACCAAACAGACTGTAAATGCGGATCATATTCTATTTTTGTTTTTATATAGCGTGTTAACGCTGTAACGGTTAAATATTGTTTCTCCATTTCTCTCTCCTCATAGCCGACTCAAATTATTTACAAACGACACCTGCACGCTTAGCCGATTCAACAGTATTATGAAGAAGCATTGTGATTGTCATTGGACCAACACCCTTTGGCACAGGTGTAATGTAACCTGCAACATCTAACACGTTGTCAAAGTCAACATCACCACAAAGTTTTCCTGTTTCTAAACGGTTTACACCAACGTCAATTACAACCGCTCCTTCTTTCAGATAATCAGCTGTTACCATTTTAGGTCGTCCTACTGCTACGATTAAAATATCAGCTAGCTTCGTTAACTCTTTCATATTTTGCGTCTTTGAATGACAGTATGTGACAGTTGCATTTTCATTTAAGAACAATTGTCCCACTGGCTTGCCGACAATATTACTTCTTCCAATTACTACAACATGTTTTCCCGAGATATCAAGATTTGTTTCTTTTACTAACTCTACAATACCATGCGGTGTACATGGAAGGAATGTATCTTGTCCCGTCATCATACGTCCCACGCTGATTGGGTGAAATCCATCTACATCTTTTTCTGGTGAAATTCTTTCAATGATAGCTTTTTCTTCAATATGTTTTGGTAAAGGTAATTGCACTAATATGCCATTAATGCGGTCATCTCCATTTAAGCGATCGATTTCAGCAAGCAAACGCTCCTCCGTAATTGTTTCAGGAAATTCAATTAGCTCTGAATAGATTCCTACTTGTTCACAGCCCTTTTCTTTTCCTTTTACATAAGAACGAGATGCTGGATCTTCTCCAACTAAAATAACTGCTAATCCTGGTACAATCCCTTGCTCTTTCAACTTCACAACTTCTTCTGTTAATTGTGCTCGTTTTTTCTCCGCAACTTCATTTCCTTTGATGATTACTGCTACCATTTTAAGATTCCCCCTTAAAGAAATTACAGTGTATCTTTTATATTAGATAAAACGCCGTTAATAAAACGACGAGATTCCTCATCCCCAAATGTTTTAGCAATTTCAATTGCCTCGTTAATTGTTACGTTGTGCGGAATTTCTTCCATATATTTCATTTCATACACAGCTACACGTAAAATACTGCGATCAACAATACTAATACGCTCAAGCTTCCATTTTTTTAAGTTTTGACGAATCGCTTCATCAATTACTTCTTTATTTTCTACAAAACCTACTACAAGTGATTCTAGAAACTCATTTGTTTCTTCACCTTCATCTAGCGTGTTTTCCACCGCTACTTTCGGTTCTAATTCACCTGTAATATCCATTTGATATAATGCTTGCATAGCTCTTTCTCTAGCCGTCCTACGTTTCATTGTAACTCTCCTTTATGCTTCAAGTCTTTCCTTATGCTTTGTTATATTATTATAATTTATAAGCCGTCAATTCACTTACTCTTACAGTTTTCATTGATTTTCCAACCTTATAATACAATGATAATAACACAATTTATCGTTTCACACACGGGTTACAAGGCTGAAAAATAATAAAAAGATTAACTTCAAGTTCCATATCTTATCACAATGTACGTTTTTTGGTAAAACGAAACATTTTCTTTTTTATTTCTCATTTTTTGAAATAGTATAATAATTAGAGGGTTGTAATTTGTGAAGAAACGAAACGATAAAAAAGATGCCTATGTTACTAGGCACCTTTTTCATTCTTACACTGGTTCGATTTCTGTTTTTTGTGTTTCGAATGTTACGCCAACGATGTGAACATTCACTTCTTTTGGCTCAAGCCCTGTCATTGTAAAGAGTGCTTGGCGGATGTTGTCTTGAATCTTTTGTGCAACAACTGGAATTGCTACACCAAAATACATCACAACATAAAGGTCAACGATAATATCTTCGTTTGCTAATTCAACCTTTACACCTTTACCATGATTTTTCTTACCTAACTTCTCAACAACATCTGTAGCAAAATTACCACGCATTGCCGCTACGCCTTCTACCTCAGCAGCTGCAATACCTGCGATTACTTCAATTACTTCTGGTGCAATTTCTACTTTACCAAGAGTTGTATCTTGACCCATATCTAACATATGTTCAGCCATGAAAAAAACCTCCTTTAATGTATCACTGCGTCACAAGTTCATGCTCTTCCAAAAATTTCGTATTAAACTCACCTTTTACAAAATCAGGATGATCTAACAATTGCAAATGGAACGGGATTGTTGTATGTACGCCTTCAACGACAAACTCACTGAGTGCACGCTTCATTTTTGCAATTGCCTCTTCACGTGTTTTTCCGTGAACAATTAATTTAGCAACCATCGAATCATAGAAAGGTGGGATTGAATATCCCGGATATACAGCTGAATCGACGCGAATACCAAATCCGCCTGGTGGTAAGTACATTTCTACTTTACCTGGAGATGGCATAAATTTTTTGGCAGGGTTTTCCGCATTAATTCGGCATTCAATTGCCCAACCATTAAATTGTACTTCTTCTTGCTGTAACGATAACTTTTCTCCAGAAGCAACAAGAATTTGTTCTTTAATTAAGTCTACCCCTGTTACCATTTCAGTAACTGGATGCTCAACTTGGATTCTCGTATTCATCTCCATGAAATAAAAGCTTTTCGTTTTATATTCATAAATAAACTCAACCGTACCAGCACCTGTATAATCAACCGCTACCGCCGCTTTAACTGCCGCCTCACCCATCTGCTTACGCACATTTTCATCAAGTGCTGGTGATGGACTTTCTTCTAGTAGTTTTTGCAAGCGGCGCTGAATTGTACAATCACGCTCTCCTAAATGAATGGCATTTCCGTGTGTATCTGCCATTATTTGAATCTCAACATGGCGGAAATCTTCAACGTACTTTTCTAAGTATACACCAGGGTTCCCAAAAGCGGTACTAGCTTCTTGCTGTGTAATTTGAATTCCTTTTACAAGCTCTTCTTCATGGCGCGCAACACGAATACCTTTTCCGCCGCCACCTGCAGTCGCTTTAATAATAACAGGATATCCAATTTGATTCGCAAGTTCGATCGCTTCTTCGGTATTTTTAATAATTCCTTGTGAACCTGGTACAATCGGAACCCCTGCTTCTTTCATTGTATCACGAGCAACGTCTTTTGTGCCCATCTTTGAAATAGCTTCTGGACTTGGACCGATAAAAATTAAGTTACACTCACGGCATAATTCTGCAAAATCTGCATTCTCTGCTAAAAATCCGTATCCCGGATGAATTGCATCGCAGCCTGTTAACTTCGCAACACTAATAATGTTCGTCAAATTTAAATAGCTTTCTTTCGAAATCGTTGGTCCTACACAATACGCCTCATCAGCAATTTGTACGTGAAGTGACTCTTTATCTGCTTCTGAATAAATTGCGACTGTTTCAATATCCATTTCTTTACAAGCACGAATAATTCGTACAGCAATTTCCCCACGATTGGCTATTAATACTTTTTTTATCATCACAAAGACTCCCTTATTACGCTTTTACAAGAAATAGCGGTTGTCCATACTCAACAAGCTGTCCGTTATTAACAAGAATCTCAACAATTTCTCCATCTACATCTGCATCGATTTCGTTAAATAACTTCATAGCCTCGACAATACATACGATAGAATCTTTCGATACTCTATCCCCTACACTTACATATGGAGGCGTATCAGGAGAAGAAGAAGAATAGAATGTACCTACCATTGGTGATGTAATTTTATGTAGGTTTTCATTCTGAACAGCTTTTTTCTCTTCTTGTTTTGGCACTTCCACTTGCGCTGCCGCTACTGTTGTTTCAACTTCAACAGGTGCTACTGGTTGCACGGCTTGTTTTGCTACAGGTGCTTGCACCGCAACAACTTCATTACCACGCTTTTTCATTTTGATTGTCGTACCATCTTTTTTGTATTCAAATTCATCAATATTAGAGCTATCAATTAATTTAATTAATTCACGAACTTCTTGAATTTTAAACATGTAAAATCCACTCCCATACTCTTGTTTGTCCCGTTTTTACAGATTTCTCGTCACTAAAAACTAGATTGACTGTAAAAATACGATGCACTCTATTAGATCCTGCATTTCATTTACTAATAGAAATAGTTACTATTTCCATCTTACGATAAATTTTTTAAACATTCCAATTTATATTTCTTTATAATAAATCGAAATTCCTGTAAAAATGTTATCCCAATAAAAATTTAATACCTAGTAATAATACCAAGTTTCACATGAAATTGGCAAGACCACTTCCTAAAAAACATCCACTACTTATTCAAAACTGTACACAGTAACCCCCTACTCCCTCTCTACTCTTCGCCACATCTATAGTCAATAACGTATTTTTACCAAATATTATTTTTTTGTTTACACGTCGTTCATCATTCCTTCATATAAGAATAGTATGTTCAAAGTGTAGAAAATATATTGTATCGAGGTGTGGACATATGATATGGCTCATTCTCTTCTTACCTGCCGTAATGGTCTGGGCATTCGTTCTCTTCATCCACGTCAAATCTGGAAAAAGTAATCACCGCTACCATGAACCACTAATCTTTTACTCACAGCGTATTTCTCCGTTCCGAGTTGAACATAGTAAAAACAATTACAAAGACGAAACAGAAAAAAGCTATCGAAAATGATAGTTTTTTTCTATTATTATTTTTACCCCAATGATTAAAGTTTCACTTTATCTAACTATTTTCAAACAATCCGAGTCTTAAAAACGAATAATCCGCGGAGGATTTCCCCGCGGATTATTCGTTTTATTTTGTTGGTGGATCAAATTTTACACCTACATCTTTTGATCCGCCTTCACTTCTTACAAGTTGTATAATTTTATTCGCTTCTTTTTGTGAATGTTTTGCTGCTTTTACAGTCACTTTAATGTCAGTTCCATCAGCTCTTACAAGGGCATCCTTATATCCACCTTGAGATTTAATTACTGTCTCAAGTAATTCTTGCTTCGTTTCCATTGTCGTAATGGCATCAAAATTTTCTTTCGCTTTATTTTTTTCTGTTGCTGAAGCTTTTGTTGAACTCATCACTTCTTGTAATTTTGCTTTTTGTTCACTTCGCTGATCTTCCATTTGCATACGTAACGCTGTAAAATTCTCATCACTTGATTGAACTGTTACGTTAGCTTCTTTTTTACTTGTTTCTTTTGTAGCACTCTCTTTTTTATCTGTTTCTTTGTTTGTTTCTTTATTTGATGTTTCCTTGCTTGTATTCTCTTTTTTTGGCGTTTCTTTAGGTGCTTCATTTGTTACTGCTTTATCAGTACCTTGTTTTTCTTGTCCAATCTTTTCACCTGTTGTCGGCGATGCTGTATTCATTTTTTCTGGAGTTGTTACGTAATACACAGATAGTACAACAACTAAACTCAACATCGTTAATAGCCAAACCGTTTGTTTTTTTAACACTTTATTTCCTCCCTATCAATTTTTCGGTGATACTGAAACGCGATGGGCTGGTACATCTAGCAGCCGTATGACAGCTTCTTTTACCATCGCTTTAACTTGTATATTATCCACTCCCTTTGCTACAACAAGAACACCTCGCACTTTCGGTTTCTCTGTTCGTAAAACAACGGGAGTTTCTTTATCCCCTTCACGTATAATGACTGTCTTTTCATCAAGAGACTCATCTTCTACTTCCCTCTTGCCACCTGTTTTATCTGTTTCACCTGTTGTTTGTGAACGTTTCACTGTATTTTTTTCTAATATTTTTTCCTCTGATGAGTCCAAATTCACATTAATCGTTACATCTTTTACTCCTGCTATTTCTTCTAAGGCTGCTTTTAATTCTTGCTCATACGCTTTTTCATATTTTTCTACATTTGACATATTATCATTATTTTTTTGTCCAAAAGTTGGTACGTCTTTTTCTTGGTTTTGAGTTTTTTGTTCTTTAAATACAGGTACTTCTTCTTTTTTACTTGAAAAAAAACTACTAGAAAACATAAGCAACATTCCAAGTATGAGTAGGACAAGTAAGAACTTAGGTGTTACCTTTTTTCCCTTCTCATTACTTTCTTTTTCATCTCCATTCAATAAGTTTCGAAAAAATGAGAACTTCGAATTTTTATCTTTATTGTCCATTTACTCTACCTGTCCTCCCTTCCATTTGAACTTGGATTTGTTTATTCTCTAGTTGCCACCTGCTTGAAAAGAAGTCTTTCATTTCTCCATTCGTTTCCTCTACTTTTTTCGGTGGTTCTTTCGTGTTAATTTCAACTGGTTTTACTGTTTCGATTGCATCATTTTTACTACGCTCTTTTTCTTTCAACGTCACAACAACAGATTGAATATCTTTCGCTGACTTTACTTCCGCTGTGCTTTCCGCTGCGACTATTTGTATTTCAGAGACTGACATACCATACTGTTTCTCAAACTCTTTTCCTACTTCTTTTTTCATTTTGGTAGCCATCTCTTCTAAACTATATGCACGTGTTAGAGCTTGTATTTCTTTTTTCTTCGAATCTATTGAATTTTTTACGGATCCTTCTGCTACGTACTTCTCTTCATTAAAATTTGCGATTACTTCATTTACATCTGTTTGCAATAGTTTAAATAGAGGCGTTAAAATTAAAACAACTAATAATAGACTTACAACGAATTTAACGTACTTTTGCAAATTAGAATTTGGAAGAATAAGATGAAGCATTGTCGCTAAGAGCAAAAAAACGATAATATTTCGAATCCACTCTGTAACAAATTGCATACTCTTCACCTCCTACCGCATCATAAGTGTAATATTCCCCGCAGCAATAATAATTGTGATACTTAAAAAGAACATAAACGATACGATAGCTAAGCAAGCAAATACATAAATAATGCTCCGTCCAATGATATCTAAACATTGAATAATTGCTCCGCCGCCAACTGGTTGCAATACTGCTGCTGCGAACTTATAAATAAATGCTATGCAAAAAATTTGAATCGCTGGAAAAGCGACAATTAAACATAGAATGACGAGTCCGATAATTCCGACTGTGTTTTTTAATAATCCCGACGCACTAATAACTGTATCCGCCGCCTCTGTAAACATTCTTCCTACTACGGGAATAAAGTTTCCTGTTACAAATTTAGCTGTTTTCACAGCAATTCCATCAGCAACAGCTGTCGCTGTTCCTTGTACAGATAATACGCCTAAAAAAATCGTTAAAAAGATACCGATAATCCCGACGCTAACGTTTTGCAGAAGCTTGGACAATTTCGTAACTTTATATTGATCACTCATCGTACTTACAATACTTAATATCGTTGCAAGTAATAAAAGTGGTAGAACGATATAATTCATCAAAAGTCCACTCGTATTCATTAAGAAGATGATAATCGGATGAAAAAACGATACGGATACAACACCACCGCCTGTCGCTATGAGTGCAAGCAAGATAGGCAATAACGCTAATATGAAATCTACCATTGTTTGTATCGTTTCTCTTGCATATGTCATAACGACATAAAAGCTATTTAAAGCGAAAATAATCAGTACCATATATACAACCGCATCGGCAATTTTACTTACGCTACTCTTTGAAAATGCCGATTGCAGTGATTGCAATAATGCACTAAAAATTGTGAGCATAATGAGCGTTCCAAGTAGTTTCCCATTTGCAACAAGCTCGTGAAATAAGTACTTTAATAAACCTAGCATCCACTCTTTTATAGAAATTTCTTTTTCTCCCTTTACAAACTCCATAAAGCTACCTTTTTGACTCTCTGGTAAGTAACCTCCATATTTTGTAACAAGCCCGTCCCAAAATTGCTTCACATCTTCAATTCCGAGCTTATCCAATTGTTGATCAACGACGTTTGTCTCTACAGGAGAAGCTTGTACAACAACCGGTAAAGAAAAGAAAAGGAAGCAAGCAAATAGCAGCTTAGCTCCAAACCCCCTCAACATTCACTCCCCCTTATCCCGTCGGTAAAAATCCGAGAATAGTTTCAATTACAACCGTCAAAATAGGGATCGCCATAACGAGAATTAAAATCTTTCCAGCTAATTCAATTTTCGAAGCGATTGCCCCCTGCCCTGCATCCTTTGTAATTTGCGCTCCAAACTCAGCGATATAAGCAATCCCAATAATTTTTAGCAACGTTTCTACATATACGTTGCTAACTTTCGCTTCACTCGCTACTCTCTCAATCATTTGTAAAATAGCGTGAATTTGATCAATTAAAAGAAGGAACATTACGCTACCTACGAACACAATAAATAATGACGTAATGCTAGATTTATGCTGATTCAATACAGCTGCTAAAAACGTAGCAACGAGGCCTAATCCGACAATTTGTATAATTTCGATTCGAACCGCCCCCTTTACTGGAAGAGAAAGACACTTTTAATCTTGTCGAATAGTGTATTAATTAAAAATGCGACATGAAATAAAATAACGACAAAACCGACGAGGATAACCCAATTTGCAATATCCTCACGCTTTAATTCTTTTAGTACAGTATGAATGAAAGCTAAAACAATGCCGATTCCGGCGATTTGAAATATTAATCCAACATCAATGGACATCGCCTTTCTCCCCCCTATAGCAGTAAAATTACGATAAGTAGCCCCGCTAGTACTCCTAAGCTCTTAATCATCTTTTCATATTGCAGTTGTAATGCTTTCGCTTCTTCTTCTTCTCTCTCTAAATGTGTAATACATAAGCGAATATGTTTTTGTTGTGATTCACAATCATGTTGTCCGAGCGTTTCACCAAATTGCCGCAAAATCTCATACTCCGTTTGTTGAAATGCTGTTAGCTTCCAATTTTCTTTCAAACTATCTATCCAAGCTTCTCTAACTGTTTGTTCTCCACTTTCTAGCCTGCTAGCGAAACTTTGAAATATCCAATTTAACGGCTTCGGCATTTGTTTCACTAATCGCTCAGCGGCTTCAGACAACGGTGTATGCCCATACATAATTTCTGCCTCTAATGATTGCAGTGCCGCTTTTAATAATCTAAGTTGCCTCGGTCTCTCACTGTATCTTTTGGCGTATGAAAACCCGAAAAAGGTGCTGACCGCAACGATTAACACTGCACCAAATATTTTCACCATACGCCCTCAGCCTTTCTATGAGGTAATACCGGTTTTCCATATTTATCTTTCACTTGCATAACTGTTCCTGGCCCTCTTGCTTTTGACAATTCCACAAACCTATCAAAAATGCCGAGCTCTAGCACTGCCTTTAATGATGGGCGTTTCACAACATCATCATAGGAAAATCCATGTGCACTTATAAAAAGCTGAACCCCTGCATGTACAGCCTCCATAATTGCTTCACTATCTTCTTTACGGCCAATTTCATCCACAATTAATATATCTGGGCTCATAGAACGGATCATCATCATCATTCCTTCAGCTTTTGGACATGCATCTAACACATCTACTCGTGTGCCAAAGTCATATTGCGGGATGCCTTTCACACAGCCAGCAATTTCTGACCGTTCATCAACAATCCCGACTTTACAAGAAGGAATTTCCGAAGTACTTACACCTTGACTCATGCAACGCGCTACATCTCTTAAAAGTGTTGTTTTTCCCGTTTGTGGCGGGCCAATTACCATCGTGTTTAACCATCGTGATTCATACAAATACGGTAAAAGTGGTTCAGCAATGCCTATTTTTTGACGAGCAATACGAATATTAAAAGAAGAGACATCTCGAATCATTTTCACTGTGCTTTTTTCTGTAATGACTTTTCCTGCTAGGCCTATTCTATGCCCACCTCGAAGTGTCACATACCCACGCTTTAATTCTTCTTCCATCGTATAAATTGAGAAGTGACTTAACTTATTCAATAAGTAAATAGCATCATCTGCTGTAACGACATAGTCATAAAAAAACACTTCACCATGAGCAATACACTCTAGCGGTCTTCCAATTCGAACACGGATTTCCTCTAGAGCATCGTACTGCTTACAACTTTCCACTAACTGCTTCATCGTTTTCGGTAAAACTTCTAATACTTCTTTCATCAGCTTCGCCCCACTATACTCGACTTACTTATTTCAACAACGCGATAAAAATGCAGCCAATTCCAAGCGTTAAAAAAAAGAGTTTCAAGAAAGAAATCTCGCTTGCCACACTCGCTATACCTATTGTCATTGTTAAAATTAATACGGTCGGTCCAACAAACGCCAACATACTATTTATAAACAATGCTTTCTTTGCATCATTCACATAAAGCATAAGCAAAGCAGCAAATATTTCCGCACTACCTGAAAATAATCGAAGTGCTCCCATAACAAGCACGGATGTTTCCATTGCCGCTAGCCACTGTTTCATTCTCCCACCCTCTCCCATAACGGTTACTAGTGCTGCACTCCAAAAAAGAATATATTTGTACAACCATATGCAGAGGTTGTCTATTTCAGAATTAAAAACATAATTTTTATCTACCGCCTATAATAATTTGAACATTCTTAATAATTATGGTATTTTATGGTATATTTATTGAAAAGGAGGGAAAATGATGCAACGAGTTACTTTATTACCACTCGATTTCCGGTATGCAAATGTGATTTTCAAGCTATCAAGTGATCCACATGTAAAAAACGCATTAGGAATAAAAGTAGAAACAATCGAAGACACGAAAGCATTCCTTCTTTTCGCCATAGAAGAAGAACGCCAAAAGAAGTCTTTATCGAGAGTGATTGTAAATGAAGAGAATGAAATAATTGGTCTCACCACACTTAAACATATTAATTACGAGAAGAAACAATCTCACATTGGTAGTTGGCTCGGCTATCCGTACTGGGGAAAAGGATATAATGAGGCTGCTAAAAAAGAAATTTTTAAGATTGCTTTTTTAGACTTACAACTTTCCTACGTATTTGCTGGTGCTAAAACGAATAATATTCGCTCGTTAAAAGCACAAGAAAAACTCCCTTATATTTCATTGCATGTGGAAAACAAGTTTCCAGATGAACACGCTACGCTAGAGAAAGAAGTAAAGTCACCTTGCTCTCTACATGTCGTGTCACGTAAAAATTTTTTAAACTGGTTGGAATTACAGGGTGAGGAGGAAAAATATGAAGAGATTAAAAATTAGTTTAACAGTCGTAGTAGAAGTAGCTCTTATTTATCTTTTTTCATCATTGGTCGGCTGGTCATTCATGGAGGCCTTTTTTCTTGGTAGTTTAGCAATATTCGGGGCAATTTGGCTCATTGCTTTAAATATAAATCAAAATAACAACATTGATCACACTATATATAAAACAGGTACGGTAAAACCTTTTCAAATGACATGGGGTCCTTACACAACAGGTGCTGCTAGTCTTACAGCTTTCAGTTTTATAATAACTACTATTTATTATTTGCCCTATTTTCTATAAAAAAAGCACTCGTGATAATCACGAGTGCTTTTCTACTATGCACGAGAAACGTATTTACCTTCACCAGTGTTGATGATAAGTGTTTCGCCTTCGTTAATGAAGATTGGTACTTGTACAACAAGGCCAGTTTCTAATGTAGCTGGTTTTGTTACGTTAGAAGCAGTATCACCTTTAATACCTGGCTCTGTTTCTGTAACTTGTAATTCAACTGTGTTTGGAAGTTCAACACCAAGTACTTCGCCTTGGTAAGTCATAATAGATACTTCCATGTTTTCTTTTAGGAATTTAAGCTCGCGCTCGATTTGTTTTTCACCAAGTTCGATTTGCTCATAAGTTCCGTTATCCATAAATACGTGAGACTCACCGCTTGCGTATAAGTATTGCATACGACGGTTTTCGATGTGTGCTTTTTCCACTTTCTCACCAGCACGGAATGTTTTCTCTTGAACAGAACCTGTGCGAAGGTTACGTAGTTTAGAACGAACGAATGCAGCACCTTTACCTGGCTTTACGTGTTGGAAATCAAGTACTTGCCAAAGGCCATTATCCACTGCAATTGTTAAACCTGTACGAAAATCGTTTACTGAAATCATGTAAAAAAATCCTCCTGTGTATTACAAAATAATAAGTTCTTTTGGTGATTTCGTAATTACTTCATTACCTTCACTTGTCACAATGATATCATCTTCAATACGTACGCCGCCAATACCTGGAATATAAATACCTGGCTCTACTGTTACAGCCATACCTGGTTCAAGCACTGTATCAGAACGGAATGCTAAACCTGGTGCTTCATGGATTTCAAGACCGATTCCATGACCAGTAGAATGTCCGAAGTATTCACCGTATCCTTTTTCCGTTATGTAATCACGCGTTAACGCATCCGCTTCACGGCCAGTTAAACCAGCTTTAATACCGTTCACACCACGTAATTGTGCTTCTAAAACGATATTATAAATTTCTTTCAATTTATCAGATGGTTCACCAACTGCAATCGTACGAGTAATATCAGAGCAATATCCTTTGTAATAAGCGCCGAAGTCTAATGTAACGAAATCTCCTGTTTCTATCACTTTTTCAGATGCCACGCCGTGCGGTAATGCCGAACGAAGACCTGAAGCAACGATAATATCAAACGAAGAAGATGTTGCTCCTTGTTTTCTCATGAAAAATTCAAGTTCATTTGACACTTCAATTTCAGATACTCCCGGGCGAATGAATGATAGAATATGTTCAAAGGCAGCATCTGCAATCTGTGCAGCTTCCTTTAATATCTTAATCTCTGAATCAGTCTTTATCAAGCGTAACTTTTCTACAAGCCCAGAAGTTGGGACAAATTCAGCATCAATCGCTTCTTTATGAGCTGAATAAGAACTATATGTAAGAGTATCTTGCTCAAAGCCAAGCTTTTGAATTCCTAATTCTTTCACTTGCTTTGCAACTTCATCAATAATTAATCCTGCATGCTGTACAATTTCGTATCCAACCGCTTGTTTAGTAGCCTGCTCTACGTAACGGAAATCTGTAATAAATTGAGCGCGATTTTTCGAAATGAGTACAACACCAGCTGTTCCTGTGAAGTTAGCCATATATCTACGACTATGTTCATTTGTTAACAAAATACCGTCAATACCAGCCTCATCAAATGCACTTCTTAATCTTTCGATTTTCTCCATTACTTTATGCCTCCCTCAATTTCTCCATTAATGCAAATAACGCTAACTTATAGCCATAAAAACCAAATCCAACAATTTGTCCCGCACAAACAGCTGCCGTCACAGATTCGTGACGGAACGACTCACGCTGATGAATGTTAGAAATATGTACTTCAATAACAGGAATCGAAATGCTTGCAATTGCATCTCGAATCGCATAGCTATAATGCGTAAATGCTCCAGGATTTAAAATGATCCCTTCATATATATCTTCCGCCTCATGAATACGATCGATAATCGCACCTTCATGATTCGATTGGAAACATTCTAACTCCACTCCCATTGTTTCTGCTTCTTGCTTCATATCTGCTTCAAGTGTCGCTAGCGTGCCCTTTCCATATACATTTACCTCCCTGACACCGAGGCGATTTAGGTTAGGACCGTTTACGAGGAGTACCTTTTTCATATGTTTAAAACTCCTTAATATTAAATATCTATATAACATTTTAACATAGGAGTTACTTATTTGAATAGTTTGTCTTCTCTTCTCCTTCTCGCCCAGCTTTATTTGTATTTACTGCATAGGAAACAGAGTACGCTATAAACACACCATACAATATAAAAATGCATATCGTCGTCACAATTGTTTCTTTCGGTAAATGGAGTGCACTTTTAATAGCAGGCGCTATTAACCCCACTCCGAAAAATAGTAACGCCCACCAAAATAGACCATAAATCATCCCTGGAAGAACTCCTTCAAACTTTGCCAAAAACGCTTTATACAAAAAGGCAATTAAAATCGAAAGTAGTCCCATACAAACAATTCCTGACACATTTCCCCATACCCCTTCTTTCCAACTTCCAAAGGCAAATGGTAATAATAAATAGTTCGGTCCCGCTTCTGTAAATGAAAATATATGAAGGAAATACCATATCCCTCCCCAAAACAGTCCACCGAATAAACCAATTTGTACAAAATTCCTTGTTCCTAATTGTTCTTGACTCACATCGACACCTCCGCTCAATAGTATGCCCGAAACTATTTTGAACCATGTTTAAATACTGCGAAATTTGTCTATAAAAAGAATAAGAAATGTCCGACTCTCGTAACATTTTTCCTTGTCATCTACTTGTATTTGTCGATAAAATAAAGGAAACTCGGTGATTGTCTTATTTCAAAACGACAGAACCCAGTATGACAATTGCCTCTTTTTCTACATAAGAGAGAAACAAATACAGGTTGGTGTTAACATGGCAGAAGAGTCAAAACAAATATATGGCGGGCAAGCAGTCATAGAAGGAGTTATGTTTGGCGGTAGAGAATATACTGTTACAGCGGTTCGTCGTAAAGATAAATCGATTGAATTTTATCGATTACCACGCGTTCGTAATAAAGCATTATCTATCCTGAAAAAAATTCCATTTTTACGAGGGATTGCCGCTATTGTGGATGCAAGCGCGAACGGGGCAAAACATTTAAACTTTGCTTCAGAACGATTTGATGTTCACCCAGAAGAAGATGAACAAATTGCAAATAAAAAAGAAGAACAATCGAAGTTAACGATGGTATTAGGAGTTGCAGCAGTTGGCGTTTTATCTTTCATATTTGGTAAAGTCATTTTCACAGCAGTTCCTGCATTACTAGCTGAATTAACGAGACCGATTTTCCCATCTCATACAGGGCAAATCATTGTCGAAAGTGTCATTAAGCTCATGCTATTATTGAGCTATATATACTTTATTTCTTTAACGCCACTCATTAAGCGGGTATTTCAGTACCATGGTGCGGAGCATAAAGTCATTAATGCCTATGAGAATAATCTTTCATTGACTGTAGAAAATGTTCAAAAACAAACTCGCCTTCATTATCGTTGTGGCAGTAGCTTCATTATATTTACAGTCATTATTGGAATGTTTGTTTATTTCCTTGTCCCTACAGATCCACTTTGGGCCAGAGTGGTAAACCGAATTTTATTAATTCCAGTCGTTCTCGGTATTTCTTTTGAAGTGTTACAATTTACAAATCGATTACGCGATATTCCAGTATTACGCATACTTGGATATCCCGGATTATGGCTACAACTATTAACAACGAAAGAACCAACAGATGATCAAGTGGAAGTAGCCATTGCATCGTTTGAAGAATTATTACGTTTAGAAAACAAACAATAATTATTTAAAAATGGTGTTCAACTCCTTTCCTCATCGTTAATATACTAATTTTAATATATGTTTTTAGGAGGTGTTCCTTATGAACGGTCGTTCGTTTACTTTCGCTATATTTGTGCTTATTATCGGATTAGCAATATTCGGCCTTGTTTCATCTGTCATTACAGATCCAATGGGAGTGTTAAGAAATATTGGTATCATGTTGGCTGTCGTTGGTATCTTTTATTTACTCTACAAAATGTTTACAAACTCTAGCGGTTCAGCAAATTCGCAAAGCTCATATAAGCGTGCTGCAAAACAATCGAGCCGCAAACACGGGAAACAAAACGTAGCACCCCTAAGCAATTCTTTCTTTAAATCAAACGCTTCTAATGACAAAGGGAAAAAAGGGAATCTTTCTTCTTTAAAGCGAAAAAGAAAACAATCTCATTTAACTGTCATTGAAGGTAAAAAAAACAAAAAGAAAGACCGTGCTTCCTTTTAGGAAATACGGTCTTTCTTTATATTTTGCAGTACTTCTTTCAAGCTTTTATCTTTCATACTTTCAATTCGAAGATGATGATTTGCAAATGGTAAATTACGTGTCACATCATTAGGTACAACGACGCACGTTAACCCTGCTGCAATCGCTGCTTTCAATCCGTTTAACGAGTCTTCAAATACAACAGCCTCAGACGGATCAATCCCTAAATCTTCTATCGCAATTTGATAAAGTGCTGGATCTGGTTTTACCTTTTCAACATCTTCTCTCGTTTTAATAACTTCAAAATAATCTCGAATTTGTAGCTCTTCTAAAAAAGGAATCACCCATTCTCTAGATGAACTAGATGCTAACGCGATTTTTAATCCCATTTCTTTCGCTTCTTGTAAGTATTCTTTTACCCCGTCACGAGCTTCTGGTGTTTTCATTTTTTCTTTATGTAAAATTTTCACTTTTTCTTTTAATGCATGCTTGTTAAACTTCTCTTTTAATTGCTCATTTAAATATGCATACAGTACATCATCTGTCGTTCCAATACACTTTGCAAATTCTTCTAAAGGTAACTCCCCACCGTACTCACGAACGGCGTCTCTGAAAGAGTGAAACCATATTGTTTCTGTGTCCACAATTAATCCATCAAAATCAAAAATAATTGCTTTCATAATTCTCCCATCCTTTTCGATTGAAATAAAAAAGGAAACGACTTACGTTCCCCTTAATTACTTTTCTCTTCATTTGCTTTTTGAACGCCACGAAGTGTTTCCACTCGAACCTCATCTTGTTCAAAGTATTGCACTAAATCACCAATGCGATCAATTGCTTCCCAGCTTAAATGATGTTCAATTCCTTCTACATCATTGTAAATCTTACTTTCATCCACACCGATAATACGCATAAATTGCTCTAACAATTCATGACGATATACGAGACGTTCTCCGATTTTTTTACCTTTTGATGTTAATACAAGCCCTCTATATTTTTCATAAATTAGATATTCATCTTTGTCTAATTTTTGCACCATTTTTGTTACAGAGGATGGATGTACACTAAGCGCTTCAGCAATATCAGATACGCGGGCATAACCCTTTTCATCAATCAACAAATAAATTTGTTCAATATAATCTTCCATACTAGGGGTAGGCATCGGTTTCCTCCATCCAATTTCATTTTGCTCATTCCGTACGAAGCAATCAATAAAATGATACACCAGAAAGAATAACGTGACAAGTTGAAAACAAGCCTAAATATATAAAACAAAAAGAATCTGTATTTGCATACAGACTCCTCTTAAGTGAAGTATTGTATTTCTGCATCAGGAAAAAACTCATGTATATAACCTCTTATTGTTTCTTCTAATACTGCTGCGTCATCTTTTTTATATACGTATTTCCCAATGCCGTACCGTCCCCATTTATATTTTCGCTTCTCTTCATCCATTTCAAGCTTTGTATTCGGATAACGCTCTTGTATGACCTTTTTTGCAGGTTTTGTAAAGCGATGTTGAATTAATTCAAATGTTAAATTCGGTATCGACAAATCTTTTAATGCATTATACAGTCGCTCAAATAGTTCACGATATCCTTCTTCCCATCCTTCATGCATATAAAGCGGCGCAACTATAAAACCAAGCGGATAACCCGCGCCTGCTACTTTACGAGCCGCTTCAATTCGTTCTTCAAACGGTGACGTCCCTGGCTCAAAATTTTTAATTACATACCGTGAATTAATACTAAACCTGAAACGAGTTTTCCCGTTATGTTTTGCATCTAACAAATGATCAACGTGCGAATATTTCGTAACGAAACGTAAACGCCCATGCTCACTTTCTCCAATGAATTCGATCGCGCGCTTTAATGCATGTGTTAAATGATCGATCCCAACGATATCTGATGTACAAGCAGCTTCAAACCTTGTTATTTCAGGTGCTCTTTCATCCATATATTGCTGTGCCTTCTCAAATATTTCATCAAGATTCACATACACGCGAACGTAAGGCTTACTCCCAAGTGTCGTTTGCAAGTAACAATAATGACAATGTCCCATACATCCTGTTGCGAGCGGAATTGCATATTCAGCTGACGGCTTTGACGTATCAAACTTTAATGTCTTCCTCACCCCAACGACAAGCGTTGCCTTTGCATTACGATACTTTTGCAAATCATTTTCACCCGGCAAATTTCTAATTTGATTATGGGATGTCGTTTCACGAATCTCTAGTCCCATCTTCGTAAACTTCTCATACAGCTCTTTTCCAAGTGGATATTCCAGTGCCTTCGGTTCAAAGTAAACGAGTTTTGGCATAAATGGTTTCATATGCTTCCCTCCTCTCGTTAGTATGGGAAACGATGAAAAATTAACACGCATTAAAGTTTTCCACGTTTTAACAGCCCTTCAAAAGGCTGTTTTTCTTCTGTCTAATTTTACAAATTGAAAAATTTCATAAAGAAAATAAGAAAAATGCAAAATAATTAAAGTTAATTGTTGACGTGATGCTTTTATTATCGGTATCATAAATCTTCGTGAGCAATTATTTTTCGTTATACGATTTTTTATTATTACTGAATTTTTGAGAGGAGAAATTAGATGTCAGTTAAGAAGAAAACGCAAGTACGCACCGGCAAAATGGTACGTGAACTAATGTTAGCAGACGAAGATGTAAGTGCTTCGCTAATTATGGTATATAGTGAAAACGGTGTAAACGCAGAAATTAAAATCGAGGGCTTAACGCCGAAATGTAACGAAGAATTATTTTTGAGCGGAAACGTGGATTGGAACAAGAGTGTTATTTATAAAATTGTTGATTTCACTGGAAACGCTGAAGTTGGTAAAGTTACATTAACAGCGATGAACAAAAATAATGTTTCTCTAGAAATAGAACGCGTTATGTGGAGTAAAGAAAATAAAGAGGCTGCTGAACAAGAAGAAACAGTTGTAGAAGCTACTCCGAAAAAAGAAGTAATTGTAGAAGCTCCAAAAGCAGTTACACCTGCTCCAAAGACTGTTACACGTGTGGAAACACCTGCTACAGCACCAACACCTAAGCCTACTCCGGCACCGACACCGAAGCCAGTAAGTGTAGAAGCAGCTGTAGAATTATCTACTCCAGCACCTGTGAAACGAGAAGTACCAACTCCGGTTACAAAGCAAGAGACAGCACCGGTCGCGCCTGCAAAACCGAAGCAACCTGCTTTGACTGAAACAAATTCAAAACTACAAGAAAATTATGTGAAACTCGTGAAAAAGACAATTGAAGTTTGTCAAGATTACGAGCTTGGCATCGACATAGATGATTCTATTGAAGGCTTAAAAGAAGAACTACAAAGCCAAGGTATTAGCGTTACATTTGACAAAGAAATTATGGACGTTGTCAATCGCCTTCGTTCTTTACAAGATAAAGGAATCAAAGTAGAAAAAGTACTTAATTTACTATAAAAAAATAAGAGGCGGCAATTGCCACCTCTTATTTTTTATAATTCCATTCTTTACTTTCATACTTTTCTTTTGCTAACGTTTGCACTTCATGTAATTGTTCTTCTGTTAATTCATACGGAACAAGCTCTACATCTAATCCTTTTTCAAACCCAACCTCAAACGCTTTAATTAACTGCTCGATTGTAAACGTACGGTCTGTTAATTCATTAATTGCTACCGCCTTAGATGAGAACATACTCTTCATGCGTTCTTTCACACGTTCATTCGGGAATAAAAACAGATCATATAACTCATCTAAATCTATTTCTAATGGAATCGACCCGTGCTGTAAAATAACACCTTTTTGACGTGTTTGCGCACTACCTGCGATTTTTCTTCCTTCTACTACAATTTCATACCAAGACGGTGCATCAAAACATACGCCTGAGCGTGGATTTTTCAAATTTTCACGATCTGCTTCTGTTTTTGGAACTGCATAATACGCTTCTAACCCTAATGCTTTAAAACCATCTAATAAACCTTGCGAAATAACACGATACGCTTCTGTAACTGTTTTTGGCATATTTGGATGATCTTCAGACACAATAACACTGTACGTTAATTCTTTATCATGTAGTACACCCCTGCCGCCTGTTTGACGACGAACGAATCCATATTTCTTTTCGTTAACTACATCCATATTAATATCTTTTTCAACACGCTGGAAATATCCGACTGTTAATGTTGGTACTTCCCATTCATAAAAGCGAATAGTTGGTGGCATTTTCTTTTCACTTTGCCAATTTAATAAACATTCATCTAACGCCATATTAAATGCCGGTGAACATTGACCAGAGTTAATATAACACCATTTTTCTTTTCCCATCCTGCACCTCATATAACCAATTATTTTTCACATTCTCTAGTCTACCAAATTCGACAAAATTTGTGAAAGAATACGAAATTTCTTCTTATATACAAATGAATCTGTTGCATAAATACATATGGGCATTATAATATTGAAAGTAGGATAAGAAAAAAGGGAGCGATAGAATCGTGTCAACAACTTGGATTATTTTATTAGCCGTAATCGTAGCGTTCATCGGTTACACTGTATGGATGTATTTCTATCAGAAGAAATTAATTACAACACTTTCAGAAGAAGAGTTTCGCGCTGGCTACCGTAAAGCACAGCTTATCGATATTCGCGAAGCAGACGAATATACTGCAGGGCATATTTTAGGCGCACGTAACATTCCGTTATCACAAATTCGCCTTCGTCATAAAGAACTTCGTAAAGATCAACCAGTTTACTTATACTGCCAAAGCGGATTCCGTACTGGTCGTGCGGCTCAATACTTAAAGAAACAAGGCTACAAAGATTTCTACCAATTACAAGGTGGATTCAAAACGTGGACTGGAAAAATTAAAAAGAAATAATAACATACAAAAACTAGCTGAATGATTCAGCTAGTTTTTCATTTGAAAACTTTCCACGTTATTCTCACACATTTTGACAAAACTTCTTTTATAAACGCAAAAAAGACCCCTATCATTCTCACGCCCGAATAAAAAGGTTACGCGAATAACAGAAGTCATATTTATAACATAGTTTGTGAAAAGCTTTTCAGGTCAAGATTTTTTCATTCTTATTATTTTCCCTTTATAATAAGGAGAGAGGTGATACATATGGCCAATATAAAACAAATTGCAAAAACCGCTGGTGTATCCATATCAACTGTTTCCCGCGTCCTAAATAATCACCCTTACGTAAAAGAAGAAAAACGTAAGCGTGTTCTAGATGCTGTTGAAGAATTGAACTATGCGAAAAATATAAATGCTATTCATTTAATAAAGGGAAAAACATATACAATCGGTGTTATGCTCCCTTTCATTAACCTTCCATACTTCAGTACCATTATTGAAGGTATCGGCAACGAAGCGTTAGCAGCTGGATATCACATTAATTTATGTCAAACGAATTACGATAGTATCGAAGAAATTCGTGTTCTTGAAATGATGAAAATGAAACAATTCGACGGGATGATTATTTGCTCTCGAACGAGTTCATGGGAACAAATTGAACCTTTCGCAAAATTTGCTCCTATTATTTCATGCGAAAAAATGAAGCACCCCCTCATTTCATCTGTCTACGTAGATCATTATGAAGGCTTCCGTCTCGGCACCGCCTATTTACTCAATAAAGGCCATGAAAAAATCGGGATTTGTTTAGCAAGAAAAACAAGTGTAAATTCCATGGAACGTGAAAAAGCGTTTGCTGATACACTTCGTAACGAAGGCAAAACGTTACATCCCGAATGGATTTTTCATCAATGCTATACAATGCAAGACGGTGCACAAATACTCCATCGTATTTTAAACATGAAAAATCGTCCAACTGCTATTTTTACAGCGAACGATCAAGTTGCAGCTGGTTTATTAACAGAGGCTCGCAAGCAAGGTCTTCGAATACCCGAAGACCTTGCTATCCTCGGATTTGATAATCATGAAATTTCAAAGGCGTTAGAAATTTCAACAATTGAACATCCCGGTCTCGAAATGGGCTCACATGCGTTTTCTTTATTCCATAAACAAATCCAAAGCGAGCAAATTATCGGGAACGCAAAAGAGCTTTCATTCCATTTAATTGAACGAGATACTGTCTAATAAGAGCGTTACCTATAGCGCTCTTTTTCAGCTCTTCACCTATTGACTTTATATTTTTACTTGCATATAATGAACCTAACGAACGGTAGGTAGGGGATGAAAATGACAGCAAACCGCATTAAAGCTGTAGCACTTTCTCATTTCGCACGCTACGGCTACGAAGGAACTTCATTAGCAAATATTGCTCAAGAAGTCGGGATTAAAAAACCATCAATTTACGCACACTTTAAAGGAAAAGAAGAGCTATATTTTATATGCTTAGAATCCGCTCTTCAAAAAGACTTACAGAGCTTCACAGGCGATATCGAAAAGTTTTCCAATTCGTCTACTGAAGAATTGCTCTTACAGCTACTAAAGGGCTATGCAAAACGATTTGGTGAAAGTGAAGAATCAATGTTTTGGTTACGCACTTCTTATTTTCCGCCTGATGCATTTCGCGAACAAATTATTAATAAAGCAAATGTACACATTGAAAACGTCGGAAAACTTTTATTCCCTGTATTTAAAAGAGCAAGCGAACAAGATGAGTTGCATAACATTGAAGTAAAAGACGCCTTAGAGGCTTTTCTATGCTTACTTGACGGTCTTATGGTTGAACTACTATACGCAGGTTTAAATCGTTTTGAGACACGTTTAGACGCTTCTTGGAAAGTATTTTGGCGTGGACTTTCAAACTGACGGATTGCTCCTTTGCAATGCGTCGTTTTTAAGCCCTTTACCTAACGACTGGTAGGAAGGAGAAATGACATATGGCATGGATTTATGTAATCTTAGCTGGTATTATTGAAATCTTTTGGGTAATTGGATTAAAACACGCGGAGGCTCCACTTGAATGGGCTGGTGTCGCGTTATTAATTACAATTAGTTTCGTCTTATTATTTAGAGCTTATAAAGATTTACCTGTTGGTACTGTATACGCAGTCTTCACTGGAATTGGAGCTGGTGGAATCGTTCTTACAGAAATTTTCGTTTTCGGAGAGCCATTCTCTATCGTAAAAGTATTATTAATTGGTTTAATCTTCTTCGGCGTAATTGGTTTAAAACGAGTAACAGAAGAAAAAGAAGCGAAGGAGGCCGCATAAAATGGCTTGGGTATTTTTAATTCTAGCTGGTATTTGTGAAATTATTGGTGTACTCTTTATGAAAGTAGCCACTGAAAAGAAAGGCTGGGCACCAAAAGTTATTTTAATCGCTAACTTCGGCGTAAGCTTCTTCTTCTTATCCCTAGCGATGAACACATTACCGATGGGAACTGCTTACGCGATTTGGACTGGAATCGGAACTGCCGGAAGTGCACTTCTAGGCATCCTTATTTTCCGCGAATCAGCGGATTGGCGTCGTCTTGCTTTCTTAAGCTGCATTCTATGCGGCGCTGTTGGCTTAAAACTATTAAGCTAACGTGAGGTGAATGTCATGTGGAAAGAAAAAGGGAAGCAACTGTTAGCATGGATCACGCTTAGTATCGTCGTTCTATTACAGATTTTCCGAATAGGAAAGCCCACTACGGTGCGATAGTACCCCCTTTAGGGGTGGGATGATAGTGAGGTCAAATGCGATGTACAGATAAAATACCGAAAGTATGTTCTGTACATCAAGTATTTGAAATGGTATAATTTTCATAACAGACAAGTAAAAGTCTCTAAAACAATCTTGTTCTCTGAAAACAGAATACATATGAGGTTGGAGTAACAAATTCTTCTGCTCCGTAAAATGTATTGAGTCGTCAAGTAAAAGACGCTAAAACACATTTGAGAACTCACAATCTGACTCGTTTGGTAATAGAACGAGTGCCGTATCTGCTAGATGCACTGGATACGGAGTGGTGATGGCACACCGCAATCTTGCACGTCAGCGATACTAGAAATAGACGTCGCCTTTGGTAGCAAGAATCCCACTGACGTTAGTCAGCTTGCGGCTTTAGCCGTGGGAGTGTCAAAAATCAGTTTTCACATAATAGAATCATTGTTTCATAAAATAGTATCCATTCTCACATTCCTTGCTAACATGACACTTGAAATAATATCAATCGTTTGGTCCATTATTGCCTCCATTGCACTTGTCATTATATGGAGTATCGCCAAGCTATGGAATAAGTTATTCAAAAAGGACAGTTCTTCTGAAAAAGAGTAACTGTCCTTTTTTATATTCATTCAGACTTTCTGTAGAAGTTTGATGTGATAAGACAAAATAGACCAACTATGACAATACTTATACCAACCCCTTTATGCAAACTAGGAAATAACGGTGGTATATCTGAATAAACATTTGCTAATATGAGACCGATTGAAACGAAAAATACCCCTATTCTATATAACCATTTTCTTTTGTTCATCATTCTCCCCTCCTAAAATGTTTCATACACTCCTTTCTTTTGGACATACTACCTAAAAAAGGAGTGAATAATATGCAAAATTCCGTACATAAGCAGATCCTATTTTTATTTTTCCTCTTTCTCATTCTCGTTATCGTTTTCAGCTTTATATTACATACTCCGAAAGATGTTGTACCGAGTAATCTCTCTGTTTATAAACTTTTACTTTCCTATTGTCGTTATTGAAGAAGGTGCCTTTTATAGGGCACCTTTTAAAATTCTCTTTTTTCATATAGCTTTACTGAAGCAAGTACAGATAAAAGCAACATACAAATAGAACAAATTAACAATACTCCATTATGTAAATGAATTTGTTCTATGTTAACTTGAAAGAACATTTCTACAATAACAATCGGTGCCATTAGTATAAAAAGCGTAATAAAAATAGATTTTTTATATCCTAACCAAAACGATATCGGTAAGACAAGACTTAAATATATAAAAACAAAGCCAGTAATCGTAACTAATGTTTTCGTTATAAATTCAAAAGTTCCACCCTCAAACTGATTGATTACTAAAGGACTAGACACTATCATACTTATAATAAAAACAATAAGTGCCATTATGTATTTAGCTACTACAATTTCTTTTTTTGCTAGCGGTAAACTATTTAACATTACTTCACCATCATATTTTTTATCATCATTAAATGTTTTTAAAATTGCTATAACTGGAATTATAGCTGACATAATTACGTAAAAGCTTTTAATATCTGTTAATGTCATATACAAGAAAAGAGGATATATTAAGTACCATATTAAATGCTTCCATTGCATGATAAAATCCTTTATTATGAGTTGCCTCACGATTACTCCTCCCCTCATAGATCACGCTCATTATATAAGCTAATTGAAAGCAACATGGACATAATATACAAAAGAATGAGTCCTACTATAAAACAAACATTTACGACTAGACTCGTGTTCCAAACATTCTCTACATCTAACCAGACGTTACTGACAATCAGTCCACTTAAATACCCCAATGCAAGTCCGGCGAACGGAGCAATTTGTTTGGCACTGCTATATCCTACTGAGAATTCAATCGGAAGTACAATTATGCTACAAACAACCCCACCTGTTATACCACCGAGAATTTGTCCCCACAGCATAAATCCAGTCATATGTTCATTTTGTAACTGTATGAAACCAACCACTAGTGAGAAACATCCACCTAGAGCAACTAAAACACTTACAAATATGTATTTCCCTATTACAATATCTTTACGCTCAAACGGTAAACTATTTACTATCGTTTCACTTTTATTTTTCCCCTCATAACTCATTGAGAGTATTATGCCAAGAGCAGGTACAAACATGCTAAATGTCATCAAAAAACTATCACTGCGAAAATCAACAATGAGTAGGAACAAGAAACATATAAGATAAACAAACCCTAACTTTCTTTGCAACATCATATCTTTTAAAACTAGTTGCTTGATCATGTATTACACCTCCTAATATGAAAATGTCCCTTCTATAACTCTACCTCCTGAAACATTTTCATTGAGAGAATCATTGATATGAATATGCTTACTAACACTCCGATTCCAAGAACACCCATTGCTAGCGTAGCATCTTCAGATTGAAGTACTTTTAACATAATTATTTTATCACCAAAAACATTGCACATAAGACCAATCATACCCATTAAAGGAAAAAGCATAATTAAATTCAAGACAGTAATAGCTTTATATCCTCCAATGTAATTAGCAGGTATCGTTACTACACAATAAATCAAAGTTGCTACTATTGCTGAAAACACTGCATATCCAGGCATAACTATATCCCCGTCCAACAAAATATTTTTTAATATTATGACTATAAAAGTTACACTCAAACCACCCATAATAAATACTGTGCTTGAAATATATTTAGCTATAACTATCTCTTGTCTCGTTATAGGCAAACTCACTAATACTTTTTCTGCTTTACTTTTCTCGTCATAATAAAAAGAAATATATATAATCGTACTACATGTTATAAATAATCCGATTGCAATCCCCATCGGGTCGACGGAATTCTTAAAAATAGATAAAATAGGGATTAAAAAATAGAAAGGAAACATCTTCTTCTGTAAAAAAAGCTCCTTCAAAATCAACTGTTGCATATGAATTCCCCTCTCTACAAATCACGTGCTTCATAAATTTTAATTGTAAGAAACATAGAAGCGATATAAATACTGACTAATGCAATGAATCCAACTATAAATATACCAATATGCAGAGGATTCATAATCCAATCAAGGAATGAAGGTGCTACTTCTTTCAGTCCATCACTAATAAATATCCAAAGTATCCCGCTAACTATTATTGAAGCTGCTGCTATTATACTTATTACCGCCTTTGATTTTGTAACATAATAAATAGGGAAAAAAGTGACCATCCAAAATACGGCATAAACAATTCCATTTATTACTTCATACCATGAAATCTCAATATAAAGCTTAGGATAGTATGCACCGATATCACCAATAACAGCGATACACCTTATAAGAAAAACAACTAGCATAGTAGAAATCATGCCCCCTACAATGAATATTGCACAGGAAATATATCTAGCAATTATGATACCCTTTCTACTTAGCGGTAAACTATTAATCATAATGTCACTTGTATTCCGTTCATCTATTATGATTAATATAATAACTGAGGAAAGAGTTATAAATAAACAACTCATAGGAAACAGCATTCCCTCACCGGGTTCAAATAAAAAGAATATAAAGGGTATAATAAGATACACTGGCCATATCCCCCGAAAAAAGAACAAATCTTTATATACGAGCTGACGCATAGGCACCTCTCCCTTTCGCCGTGTAAACGATAATATCATCTAATGTAGGCTTTTCTAGTACAACCTCATTTCCAAACCAGTCTATAATTGCTTGTTTATCCTTCGCTAAACCTTCGAAACCAAATTTATTTTTTCGTAATCCAACAAACAGTTCTTTTCCTTCTCGATCTAATAAATCATTACTTCCTTTTACGATTACGTAGTTCTCCATTAAGTCTTCTTTTTCACCAGTAAATATAATTTCTCCATCGTTGATAAACGTAATATAATCTGCAATGCGCTCTAAATCTGTTGTAATGTGCGTTGAGAATAATACGGATACTTCATCTTCCATTACAATTTCTTGCAACATATCAAGTAATTCACTTCGAACAACTGGATCTAATCCTGCTGTTGGTTCATCCATGATGATAAATTCTGCGTGGTGCGAGAGCGCGATGGCAATCGCAAATTTCATTTTCATCCCTTTTGATAGTTCTTTAATTTTTTTATACTTTGGAACTTGCAATCTATGCATATACGATTGATACTGCTCTTCATCCCATTTTTTATATAACGGTGCAATAATACGCTTCATTTGTTCACACGTTAAATCTTCGTAATAATGATTTTCATCATATACAAAGCCGATATTTTGTTTTATTTCCTTTTCGGCTTTCTTATTGTCCTTGCCAAAAATTTTTATATCTCCACTATCTTTTCTAATTAAATTCATAATCATTTTAATCGTCGTACTTTTCCCGGCTCCATTCGGTCCGACAAATCCCATAATATATCCGCGTGGTAATGTAAAACTTATATTTTTCACTGCAAAATCTTCATAACTTTTACATACGTTTTTTAGCTCTAACACCCTTTATTCCCCCTCATATAAACACGCTATCATCTGCTGTAAATCTTCAAGTGAAAGCTGTAACGCTTTACTTTCATTCACAATCTCTTCCGCTTTACTTTCCAATAGGCGAAGCCGCTGTTCTTTTAATAGTTCATTATTTTTACGTGAAACATAAGTCCCCTTCCCAGCAACAGTTTCTATATATCCTTCTTTCTCAAGCTCCTCGTACGCACGCTTCGTTGTAATTACACTAATTTGCAATTCCTTCGCTAAGCTACGAATAGACGGTAATTGGTCTCCACCCTTTAAACCACCATTTAAAATAAGCTGGCTTAATTGTTTTCTTATTTGTACATAAATAGGGTCTTGGGAAGAATTCGAAATAATAATATTCATGTTTTCCTCCAGTGTGTATATACTGTATATACCTTATATATACAGTATATACACACCATCCTATTTTTGGCAAGAAAAAAAGACCAACATTTTCCTGTTGGTCTTTCGTATATGTATCACTTTTCAAAGCGATCTAACATCTCATCTCTCATTCCGAAACTCACTACCGCAATTCCTACATACATAAACAGAAGGAACGCCGGATGAACTGTGTTGTACCAAGTGCTATCAACAATTAAATAAATCGTTAATGCCACAACAAGAACAAACGCTAAGATAAACATATAAAAGTGTCTTGTACTACCCATGATAAACTCCTCTCTTCTCACTTCACCATTCAACAGTATATTTTATCGAATAATTCGATATGACTCAAGGTTAACTTTCTGTTATGTAATCAAGTTCCACCTTTACAATGTCCTCACATGCTATTGAAATGATCGTTCCTTGCTTATCAATTGCCGTCACTTCTCTATTATCCATTACACGATGCGCTACTCTTTCTAACACTTTTCCTTGGTCTCGATAGCAAAATTCTTTTACATCTTTAATTGTTTCTCCATTTTCTAAATGGTATACCATTCTATAACATCGATATCCCACACTTTCACCCCCGTCTTGCTCGTTTTTTCACATATACATAAAAATGAGTAATTTTTGCCTCATCACATCTTCTTAATTTCAATAAAATTCTAACAAAAATAAATACTTTTATCAAACTGACTTTTTCAACAAAATCACCTATAAAACTGCTTCTTTACACCATTATGAAACAAAAAATATAAATTTTTAACATTTTCTGCACCACTTCTGCACAAATTCTCCATACAAAAAAGAACCCGCCGCAGCGAGTTCTTTTTTGTTATTCTAATCAAACTTGTACAGGAGCTGGCTTTTCATAACGTAAAACTGGTTTACGTGCAGCCATCGTTTCGTCTAAACGTTTAATGACTGTTGTATGAGGTGCTTCTTGTACAACTTCTGGATTTTCTTCTACTTCTTTAGCGATTTGAATCATCTTATCAATGAAACCGTCTAATGTTTCTTTTGATTCTGTTTCTGTCGGCTCAATCATAATACATTCTTCCACATTTAATGGGAAGTAAATTGTTGGTGGATGGTAACCGAAATCAAGCAGACGTTTTGCGATATCTAATGTACGTACACCAAGTTTCTTTTGACGACGACCTGATAATACAAACTCATGCTTACAATGTCTATCGAATGGAAGATCATAGAATGGTGCTAATCTTCTCATCATATAGTTCGCATTTAATACCGCATACTCCGTTACTGCACGCAAGCCATCTGGACCCATAGAACGAATGTATGTGTATGCACGAACGTTAATTCCGAAGTTACCGTAGAATGGTTTTACGCGCCCAATTGCCTCTGGACGATCATAGTTAAAGCGATAGCCATCTTCCGTTTTCTCTAAAATTGGTTTTGGTAAGTACGGAATTAAATCAGCTTTCACACCTACTGGACCAGAACCTGGGCCACCGCCGCCGTGAGGACCTGTAAATGTTTTATGAAGGTTTAAATGCACAACGTCAAATCCCATATCTCCTGGGCGCGCTTGGCTTAATACTGCATTTAAGTTTGCACCATCATAGTATAATTTACCGCCTGCGTTATGGACGATTTCTGCCATTTCTAAAATATTTTCTTCGAATAAACCTAATGTATTAGGGTTTGTTAACATAAGTGCTGCTGTTTCTTCATTTACAACACGTTTTAAGTCTTCTAAGTCAACAAGACCATGTTCATTTGATTTTACCGTAATTGTTTCAAAACCAGCTACAGTTGCAGATGCTGGATTCGTTCCGTGAGCAGAGTCAGGAACAATTACTTTCGTACGGTTAAAGTCACCATTTGCTTCATGGTATGCACGAATTAACATTAAGCCTGTCCATTCTCCGTGTGCACCAGCTGCTGGTTGTAATGTAACAGTATCCATACCTGTAATTTCAATTAAATGCTCTTGTAAATCGTACATTAATTCCATTGCACCTTGTACTGTCTTTTCATCTTGCAACGGATGAATATTTGCAAATCCTGCGAAACGAGCTACACTCTCATTAATTTTCGGATTATATTTCATCGTACAAGATCCAAGTGGATAGAAACCAGAATCAACACCGTGGTTACGGTTTGAAAGTGCTGTATAGTGGCGCATAATATCAAGTTCAGATACTTCTGGTAGCTCTGCATCTTCTACTCGAATATAATCGCTCTCAAATACATCTTCTAGTTTCACTTCTTCTACATCTAATTTTGGTAGGCTATATCCTATGCGTCCTTCTTTACTTACTTCAAAGATAAGTGCTTGGTCTTGGTTCTTCATTGGATAGCCCCCATTTCGTTTACAAGTGTGTCAATTTCCTCTTTTGTACGAAGCTCAGTTACTGCTACAAGCATATGGTTCTCATGCTCTTTATAATCACGGCCTAAGTCGTAACCGCCGATAATATTCTTTTGTAATAATGCATCGTTTACTTCTTTCACTGGGCGCTTGCAATCTACAACGAACTCATTGAAGAATGGTCCAGCAAATGTAACTGTGAAGCCTTTCGCTTCAAATTGACGTTTTGCATATTGTGCTTTAGAAATGTTTTGACGTGCCATTTCTTTCACACCTTGTTTACCAAGTGCCGTCATTGCAACTGATGCTGCTAATGCATTTAACGCTTGGTTGGAACAAATGTTAGATGTCGCTTTGTCACGGCGAATATGCTGTTCACGTGCTTGTAACGTTAATACAAATCCACGTTTACCATCTGAATCTACAGTTTGTCCGACAAGACGTCCTGGAATTTTACGCATGAATGCTTTCGTCGTTGCAAAGTAACCACAGTGTGGTCCACCAAACTGCGTTGGGATACCAAATGGTTGTGCATCACCGATGACAATATCAGCACCAAATTTTCCTGGTGGTGTTAATGCGCCTAATGATAATGGATTTGAAGAAACGATAAATAATGATTTTTGTTGATGAACGATTTTTTCAATCTCAGCTAATTTTTCAACTTGTCCGAAGAAGTTTGGATATTGAACGATTACACAAGCAACTGTATCATCTACTTCACTTTGTAATACGTCTAAATCTGTTACACCATCTTTATGATTAATTTCAACAACTTCAAGGTGTTGACCTTTTGCATATGTTTCAAGTACAGCCCTTGATTCTGGATGAACTGCGCTAGATACAAGAATTTTCTTTTTACGAGTATGGCCAGCTGCTAGCATTGCCGCTTCAGCTAAAGCTGTACCTCCGTCGTACATAGAAGAGTTTGCTACATCCATTCCTGTTAATTCACAAATCATTGTTTGGAATTCAAAAATTGCTTGTAATTCCCCTTGTGAAATTTCCGGTTGGTATGGCGTGTAAGCTGTATAAAATTCTGAGCGAGAGATAACATGATCTACGATTACTGGAGCGTAATGGTCGTATACGCCTGCTCCTAAGAAAGAAGCGTACTCTTTTAAGTTAGCATTTTTACTAGCCATTTGAGATAACTCTTTTAAAAGCTCTGGCTCTGATTTTGCTTCTTTAATTTTTAAATCCCCTTTAAAACGAACACTCTCTGGAATATCAGAGAATAACTCATCGATCGTTTGAACGCCGATCGTTTGTAACATTTCTTTTTTGTCTTCTTCTGTCATTGGAAGATAACGATGCAACATGAAATCTACCCCTCTCCCCGTTACTTTGAACGTTTATAAAATGGTGTTGGAACAACTACTGCTTTGACGCGTTTATTACGAATTTCAATTTCTACTTCTGTATCAACTGCTGCGTATTTTACATCAATTAGTGCTAAACCAATGCTTTTCTTTAACGTTGGAGATTGTGTACCACTCGTTACTTCCCCGATTTTTTCTTCTCCAATAAATACAGGGTAATGCGTACGAGGAATTCCACGTTCGATTACTTCGATGCCGACTAACTTACGAGGCGCACCGTTTTCTTTTTGCTCTTTTAAAGTCGCTTTCCCAAAGAAGTCTGCTTCTTTATTTGGTTTTACCGCAAAGCCAATTCCAGCTTCAACCGGTGTAATATCTTTTGATAATTCTTGACCGTAAAGTGGTAATGTTGCTTCGAAACGAAGTGTATCACGAGCACCTAAACCACATGGTTTTAAGCCCTCTTCTGCTCCAACTTCAAGAAGTTTCTCCCAAAGTTTTGCAGCATCTTCACTCTTACAGTAAATTTCAAATCCATCTTCACCTGTATAACCTGTACGAGATACAAGTGCTGGAATTCCATCTACAAGAATATCGTTTTTAAATTTAAAGAACTTAATTTCTTTCAAATCTTCTGACACAACTTTTTGTAAAATGCCTTCTGCTTTTGGTCCTTGAATTGCAAGCTGTGCAACTTCACTAGAAACATTGACTACTGTCGCATCGCCAATTACATGGCTAGCTAACCATTCGTAATCTTTCTCGATATTTGATGCGTTGATAACTAATAAATAGTCTTCTTCACCACGTTTGTAGATTAATAAATCATCTACTGTACCACCATTTTCGTAGCACATAGCTGTATATTGTGCGCCCCCTACCTTTAAGGTAGATACGTCATTTGTAACAACACGTTGTAAAAATGCTAAACTATCTACACCTTTTACCTCAACTTCTCCCATATGAGACACATCGAACAAACCTGCCGCTGTACGTACAGCTTCATGTTCTTCTTTAATGCTTGAAAATTGAACTGGTAACTCCCAACCACCGAAGTCGATTGTTTTCCCACCATACTTCGCGTATACATCAAATAACGGTGTACGTTGTAATGTAATCATGCTCTCTCCCCCTTATGCTCTGACAAATCAATAAAAGTTGTTTCCCTTATCTAAACATTTTCACTCTGAAAAGATAGGATATACGGAATCTCATTATATTTTTTTATGAAAGCGTAAATAAAAAATCACTTTCTTGGATAAAATACGAAAGATTCCACACATTTCACACCATTATCCTAACATTATTCGCTATATTTCATCAATATTCTAGCATAAAAAATAATTTAGAATTTTTTACGCTTAATCTTATTACATACAGTTTTTAAGATTTAGTCCTTTATCTTTACTTATTGTTTACCTTTCAGTAAGTGTAATAGCGCCTTTTTACAAGGCTTATATATTAAAGATTTTTTCATAATTACTTTAGTTTATAAAAGGTGGGAGAGTCGTAATGAATGTCGATATTTCCATAGATCGAACGTGGCAAAACAATTTTTTAAATAGAATTGATGAAGATGGTCCTTGGACAAACTGGGATTTATATCATTTAGCTTATGAAACAGAAAAATCATTACTTGTTCCTACTTTTGATGGATTACAAGCACCGAAACATTTATCCCATTTCACACCACTTCCTCATCAATTAGAAGTTGCTCAAAATGTTATTGAACAAATGAATGGTAAAGCGATTCTAGCAGATGAAGTAGGACTTGGAAAAACGATTGAAGCTGGACTTATTTTAAAAGAATATATGGTCCGCGGCCTTGTGAAAAAAGTACTTATACTCGTTCCAGCCTCTCTCGTATCACAATGGGCATACGAATTAAATACAAAGTTTTTTATTCCAGCTGTAGCTCAAAAGAAAAGCTACTCGTGGGAACAAGCCGATGTGATTGTATCATCAATTGATACTGCAAAACGTTCACCACATCGTGATATCGTTTTGAACTTAGAATATGACCTTATTATTATCGATGAAGCACATAAACTGAAAAATAATAAAACAAAAAACTATGAATTTGCACAGCGATTAAAAAAGAAATTTTGTTTATTATTAACCGCTACTCCTGTCCAAAATAAGATTGATGAAATTTTCAACCTCGTTTCTTTATTAAAACCAGGACACTTAGGCAATCAATCCAATTTTGAAGAATATTATGCTTCAAAAAATCGTTCAGCCGAATCTGATGAAGATTTAAAAGCTCTTATTAACAAAGTAATGGTCCGAAATCGGCGTCATAATACCGGGATTGATTGGCCAAAGAGACATGTACGTACAATTTTTGTTGAGTTTAATGAAGAAGAGCAAGCTCTATATAATGATATCGAAAATTGGCGAGGACAAGACGCCTTCACATCTGCTTTCTCATCATTAACTTTAAAACGGGAAGCGTGTAGTAGTCGCGAGGCCGTTTACTATTCATTAAAAAAACATGTAGAAAAACGACAGAAGGAAAATGAGAATTACGTAAAAGATCCGCATATTGATGTGCTAATGGACAAAATTAACCGTATTCCTTTTAACTCAAAAGCAAATAAAGCGCTAGAGCTTATAAAAGAAATTGACGATAAAGTCGTCATTTTCACAGAATACCGAGCGTCACAAATGTACTTACAATGGTTTTTACAACAGCACGGTATTTCTTCTGTCCCATTCCGCGGCGGATTTAAACGGGGAAAGAAAGATTGGATGAAGGAACTTTTCCAAAATCATGCGCAAGTGCTAATCGCAACGGAAGCTGGTGGTGAAGGAATTAACTTACAATTTTGTAGCCATATGATCAATTACGATTTACCATGGAACCCAATGCGCCTTGAACAAAGAATCGGACGTATTCACCGCCTTGGTCAAAAGAATGATGTTCATATTTATAACTTAGCTACAAAACACACTGTGGAAGAACATATTTTGAAACTGTTATATGAAAAAATTAATTTATTTGAGCGTGTGATCGGTGAACTTGATGAAATTTTAACGAGAATTAATATGAAAAACATCGACGCACACATTCAAGAAATATTTGCGCAATCAAAAAGCGAAGGAGAAATCCGAATTAAGATGGAAAACTTAACATCTATTATCGACTTTGCGAAACGAAATGAAGCTGAGGTGCAAGGCTATGCAGCAACATGAAATTCATAATTACTTATACAATTTTTTTGAGGCGAATAACTGTGAAATTTTAGAACGTTCTCCTCATTTATTAGATGTGCAGTTAACAATTGAAATGGATAAATTATTAATGAATCGCCCTTTTTATTGGCACTATCTTGAAAAAACAGGGGGCGTACCGAATCCGATGCGCCTTACTCTTATTACAAATCCAGAAAATGAAGAAAACGATGGCGAGCTTATCCACTACGGTTCCCCACGCCTGCATCAAATTTTTCAAACGACAAAAGAATTAGGTTCTTACATACGTTTATATGAAGAAGTACGGCATAGCGGAGCAACGCATACACCGCTCCATCCGTGGCTCGGTGTAAATATAAAAGTTTCCTATCAATGTGATCGAAAAAAAGATATTCTTCATTCGATTGGCATTCATCTTATTTCTGGCACAATGATTGCAAACTTTCATGAAACATTAACTAAAATTAAACTTACACCGAAAATACCTGACTTTTGTTTTACGCTCTCGCCTATTATTAAACCGCAAAGTGGTTTACAACGCATAGAGGATGCTTTAAAAAATATTATTGCAGAAGATGACCATACGTGGGCGAAAGAAGCAAGAGTGCGCTGGAATCACGATTTGGACCTTTTAAATCGTTTTTATGAAGAAAGTGATGAACTTCCTGAAAGCTATGAAATTGAAAAACAAGCACTGCAAGAACAATATGAACCCCGCATTACAGTACAAATTATTAACGGTGGACTCTTTTATGTTACCGCGAATCATTTTCTAACTTAAAAAGCCCCTTCATTTTTGAAGTGGCCCCCGAAAACGGAACATATATCAAAATACCTAAACCATCTATTCCCTAAATTCTTTAGAGGATAGGTGGTTTAATTTTTCTTTAATTCGCACACAATTGTAGTAATAAATTTATTCTAGCACACTCTTTCGCACAGTTATATTGGATACTTTTATTATCTCTTGCGAGTAGAAACTTCACTTTTCAAATGACCAAAGAAGCTTTACATGACGGCATTATCATGACAATTTCCTCTCCGGGACATGCTGGTGATAATGTCGTTTTCTTTGGTATACGCTTGAAATTTTTTCGCTGTATAAATATCAAGTGAAGAAGGATATCTTTTACTTTTCGGCCTCTCATTGCTTATTTTAATGTCTTCATCACTAATATCGGTGTTTATGATTCGCTGATGACATAACTAATGATTTCATGATTAAAGGCATCCATGATTGTTCATAAATACAAGGTACGCTCTCCGAGTTAAGAAATTTGAAGAAATAACTAAAAATAAAATAACAATATATATTTCTCATAGGATGGCTTCAACAAAAATTGCAGACCGAATTATAGTTTTTAAACAAGCAGAGATCATTGAAACAAGTATCCGTGATGAACTCATGATCTTAGAAAAGGAATATTATCGATTATATACAATGCAGTCTGATTAGTATAATTCAAAGAAAAATGAAAAATCATTGGTGTAGAAACATTCCTACATCAATGATTTTTCGGTTTAACCAGATGAGTTTCTTTTAAATTCTTTATATTTAAAATGTATATCATCCTTAACAAAGTCATCTACATGTCCTTTTATTCCTTTGTATGTACGTGTATTAAGTTTTCCAGTTTTCCATTGTTGGTGTAATTGCTTTAATACTTCCTTTTTCAAAAAAACAATCAATTCTTTTTCATGAATCCCTTGTTCTACGGCAATTTCACCTAATGACTTGCCATTCTGTATAGACTTACTATATTCTTCTTTAGGGATATTTAGGAACTTATATAATTTTTTATAATTATGTTTATAGCGAAAAGTACTATTATCCTCATGTGAGGTCATGTTACTTTTAGCCTCTACAAATACTACGGAAGAAAAGTTCAAACCTAAAAATGCCAAAATTATAATAAAACTTCTTAACATTATATTACCCCTTCCTATTTTTTAGTTCCGCTTATCATTTGACAATTTTTAACAATTTATATCTTTCAAAATACACCCTTATTTTCAGCTAGAGACACCATCCTTATACAAAAAAATAAGAGTAGCCAATGGCTACTCTTACTCACTCACATATTTTTGAAACATATCATGGATGCCTTTATTTACTAGGTTCGAAATCTGCTCGTCAGATTTATTCGGATAACGATCACGCAATCTGATAGATGCCTTCACCATTAAATTTTCTAATACAGAACGGCCGCCTTCTCCATAAATAATTTCAGCATATTCAACAAGCCTTCCATCCTCTACTGTTGCTGGATTATGATTGAAGAAAAATTTACTCATTGCCTCCACCTCTCTCTTTTGATAACGTTTACATTTATATAAATTATTTATGTTATTTATTTCACAATATTGTATGCATGTATATTTAATTAGTTTCATTATAAAGCAACATATCGATAGTAAATATGTGATTTTCCGTCCATTTTGTGAACAAAACAAAAAATGAAAGCGTTTCCTTTATTATATACTAAAAAAACTTACTACGCTAGGGGTATTTTTTTCAATCTACTAATCATATACTTTTTCTTTTTCCACTAAACCTTATACAATTTTCAGAAATTATATTATAAAATATATGTATGACTTAAGGAGGCTGTATATGAATCAAAATAAAAAAGCTATATTAGATCTTGTCTTTTATCTCGTAATCCCATTCCTCATTTGGAAATTTGCAAAACCTTATATCGATCCTTATTACGCAATGTTACTTTCCTCTGTTCCGGGGATTATTTATACACTGTATACCTTTAAAAAAGAAAAACAGTTTAACGTAACAGGGTTCTTTATTTTAATTACACTCATTTCTAATACAACGGTAGATCTATTATCTGGATCAGCTGAACGAATGTTGTGGAACGATGCGTATTATCACATCGTACTCGGTATTATCGTTATATGTACAATTTTTATAAAAAAACCACTTATGTTATATTTCGCAGCAGATATTGCTGCACTGCAAGGCCATGACCGTGATAAAAGTCGTGAACTGTATCGTGATAGTCGTATCTATCCAGCATTGCAATATTTAACGCTCTTTTTCGGTCTACAATTCATATTAAAAAGCTTCTTAAAAATTTATTTCATCTCTGTTTTCGGTGTAGATGGCTACGGTGAAATGAGAGCAATTATGACCGCTGTTGGATGGGGCATTTCCATTTGTATCGGAATTGGATTTGTCTGGGTCAACAATAAAATACATGCCGTTACAGAAGAAAAAGAGTCTATGCAGTAAATGAAAATCCCCTAGTAGTATGATGCTACTAGGGGATTTTCATTTTGCTACACATATTACGAAATCTTTAACTTGATTTTTTTCTTTTATTTTTTACGTTTTGATAAAACAAAGCAGCACTTAGCGGCATAACACCAAACCACTTATTCATAAATGGCTCTTTTTCAGCACGGCGTTGTTCTTTCTTTTGTTTACGATCTTCTTTTGGAGCATCCATATACGACACAAACTGCTGTGTCACAAAGCGAACATAATCATTAGTAGACATATTATCATCACCTCTACTTGATTAGTATGTCCACTTTTTTATTCATTAATCTTTTCTTTTAATTCATCCATAATTTGCTTTACAGACTTATTCGTCGTATCAATATGGATATGGGCCTCTTCATAATAAGCTCGGCGCAATTCGAATTTCATTACAAATGCATCTATATCTTTCTTCTGAAATAGTGGCCGTGTCGTATCTTCACGAAGCCTTTCTGCAATTACATGTGGATCACAATATAAATACACGACAGTTCCATTTTCCTTCATCCACTTTCGGTTTTCCTCTCGCTCAATGATTCCGCCGCCAGTTGTAATGATTACATTTTCAACAGGTAGTGAACGTAACATCTCACTTTCATATTCCCGAAAAGCCATTTCACCTTCTTCGGCAAAAATATCACGAATCTCCTTCTCTTGCTTCTCTTCAATTTTTTGATCTGTATCTATAACATCCATATGAAGTTCTTTACTTAATGCTTTTCCAATTGTTGTTTTCCCAGCTCCCATATAGCCGGTTATGTATATAGATTTCATTTTCGTTCCTCTCAATCGTCATGTATTACTTGTTATTATAACGAAAGATGCTACTTTATTTAATAAAAAACGTTTTGTTCTTCTTATACACTGAAGAACAAAACGTAACATACTCGCCTTATCTATAAGTACCTCTTCTCACCCACTGCGTTGCAATCCATTTCTCGCCTTTCGTTACAGGTGCCCCTCCGTGTAACGTAAGCTCATTTAGTGATTGATCTTGATAGAAATACTCAAAGTATACTGCCATTCCCTTTCTAGGATGCACAGAAAGATTTAATTTCGGAAAGAAAGTTTCTCCGCCTTCTTCTACATCATTTAAGTACATGACAAGCGTACTAATACGATTGTTAGCAGCTGATCTACTATGTTCCGCAAAATAATCATAGTGTGCTTTATATTGTTGATCCACTTCATAATTTAAAATGTGCAATCCTTCTCCATGCGAAACAGGAACATTCATGATAGATGAAATTCGTTTTTCAATCTTCGCAGTAAGTTCATTATCATCTAAAAATGCACCACTACTCGTTCGAATATCATTTACATCACGTGATGAACCAACTTTAGAACGTGCTAATTTATTTTTAGACAATTCAATTAATTTATCGCACTCTTCATCACTTAATACATTTCCTAACACGACAATAAGAGGTTCTTCGAATTTTGAAATAATTTGTATTTCCCTATCTTCTGTCATAATTGCATTTCCTTTATGATCAAAAATAGTTTGTTCCTTATTTTCACCTATTTGATTGTTGTTTGTCATTTCCCTATTCTCCCTAAAAATAATGATTGGATAGCATGAATATATCATATTCTTTCTACCTTTCTCTTTTTTGAGAAAATTTAAACTTTTAATTGTTTTATTTATCCATTTCCTTTTAAAAAACAGCCTATTTTCAAATGAGAAATCATGGTTTTTTATCCATATATTTTACATACTATCCTTCTATCCAATCAAATATTTTCTCATCCTTTTTTCTATACCGAAAGCTTACTTTATAGAAAATTTCTTGTTTGATTTTGCACTGCAATGAAACGAGAATAACGTCGTTTTCAAATACGTAATCTCCACTCGCTTCACCCTTTTCATATGAAAAGAAAAAAGTACCTTCCTTTTCTTTTTGCTGTAAGTCTTTTTTTATATTTGTAATAGATCGATTTAGTATTTCCTCCAGTACAAACTTTTGCTCTATTTCAATATAAAATTTTTTATCTATAAGCAACATATTCGTTTCGTATATAAAGAACGAAGTTAATAATACAAGAAAAATAATTGTTCCTGGCATCGTAAACCCATCTTGTTTTCTCATGTATTTATTTCCATTTCACTATACCTAATAGCTACACCTTCATATATTTTCCCACTCCTATCTTTCACATTGATAAAGAGCAAATGAGGTGTTACTTCATACGAAACCATTTCAACATTTTGTAATATAACTTCTCTTCCGCGCATGTTCACTTTTCTTATAAGGTGATTATTCAATTTTTCATACGTCACTTCATCTCCAGTGCGAAGACGGAAGCGCAACATACTCTCTCTATTTTCAGGAACTATTTTTTCCACAAATGATACTTCACGAAACTCTAACTGTACTTGTCCTACAAACACATCCCATTCCCAATTATTTAACCCTTTTGATTGCTTGTTTTCTATTCCAATAAAGTTTAAACGTGGTAAGAGTAAAAAGAACAGTGATAACAGAAAAAAACATACGATCATTTCTATTAATGTAAATCCAACTTCTAATTCATTTTTTCTCCCGCATAAAAGCATTGTTCCATCATTTTTCCTTTCACATCTTTCCACATCGCACAAACTTCATTTCCTCCCCAATATGTGTAATATACATTTCCGTTTATGACTTTTTCTTTCTGTTGTTTTGCCTCATTCTCATACATATATAAAGCTGCTTCTTTTTTTAATAATACAAATGCCTTATAACGAATTTGTATGTTTTTTCGTTCTTGCATAATCAATACTGTTTGCGGAAGTAGTAAAGATACCATCATCATTACTATACTTAATGCTACAAGCATTTCAGCCATCACTGACCCTTTTTGACATTTCACGATACGTAAATCTCCCTCTTCCAAGCTGGAATACAATCTCATATTTATAACTTCGATACGAAAGTAAAATCGTGCCACCTCTATTAATATTTCCACTCGGATTATATGTCATCGGATTTGGAAAAGTATTCAAATCCAATTGTATATCGCTATCATATTCTCTTTTAATGATAGAAAGATCCGTACTCGATTCCCCTATATAATACATATGTCTATCTTTATGCCATCGTAATGTATAGTGTTTTTGACGGTTTATCGCTAATTGTTGCATATACAAAATATCATTTGAAAACTGTCTTAAAAATTGTTCAATTTTTTGTTTTTCATATAATGAATGTACATGAAAATACGTGACCATACTTAATACAGAAATGGCAAATAAAACGAGTAGCATTTCTAAAAGTGTAAAACCTTTTTGCTTCACAGTTTCCCACTTGTTACCGTGCCATCATTGGAAATATGAATAGCTTCACCATTCGGACACTCATCCTTTGTAATATATTTCCCATCAATTAGCTCTTTTAGCGAGGGAATTTTATTATGTTGTAGTTGATATACTTGTATTTGCGCTTCTATAGATTTCACATAGGCTTTACATCCTTTTCCTTCGACGGATGAGCGCTGCGTAACTACATTCGGAATAATTAATAGTAATAATACAGTGATGACGACCATAACTAATAACATTTCTAAAAGGGTAAACCCTTCCTCATTCTGCATGTAAATGCCTCCTATATAGAATTCATCATTTGAAACATTGGCATAATCATCGCTAAATACATAAGAACAACTATTGCTCCAATACACGTAAATAAAATCGGTTGAATAATCACTAACATACGTTTAATTTTTTGCTCAATCTTTTCCATAATTAGATCACTATAGTCACCTAATTCAATCGCCAAATTACCGTTTGCTTGTCCATGTGTAATAATATAAGAAAGTTCTTCCTCATAATATCCGCTTTTAGCAATAATAGATTGCAACGGTTCTCCCGCAATTAATTGGTGTTTAACTCGGCCCGCTTCATACTGAAAGAACGGCTGATACTTTTGCTCCATCATTATTGTTAGAGCCTCAAGTACTGATAGTCCTCCGTGTAATAAGCCGCTCAATTGAGTAGCGAAATAATGCGAATGCTTTAAAATAAGAAATGTTTTTACGAGGGGGATACGAAGTATAATTTTTACTCGCTTCATATGCGGGAGTTTCCGAAAGTACAATATATATACACTACAACCCACCATAACAATAAAAATAGTGCTAAAAATAAGATAGGGTAGTAGCTTAATTGTATTTAATATTTGTTCTGTGAATAACGGTGCTGTAGAACCAAATGAACTATATACCATGTCAACCTGTGGTAATAAAATGCGGTTAAAAATCAAAATCATGATTATTAAAAAGAACGCCAAAAACATAGGATACTGCATTATTTTCATCATATCTTTCCTATACTTATCCTTTTTATAAAGAAGTGCACTCCCTTGTTGCAACGCAAAAGAAATATCACCATGTTGCTCGGCATAAAATAAATAGCTTAACATCTCCTGATGAAACTTTAATTGATGAAAAGAATCGTGTAGACTTTTTCCATTTTTTAATCCATCAATCATGTGCTGCAATTGTACTTTCTTTTCTAAAGGTAATTGAAACCGTAAAAATTCTAATGCCTGCAAAAGAGAGTATCCTTTTTCTAATAGTTCTCCTAATCGTTTCAGTAATATTACTTGATCACTTAAACTCCATATTTTCTTAAACATAAACATCCTCTTCTAAAAATCCTAAAGCGTATCCTTTTCGCAGCGAAGACTCTAATGTCTCATGCTTGTACGTGACACATTCCCCGTTTGCTTCTTTAATCGCTTGTTTTAACTCATATCCATATAACAACTCATAAATACTCGCTTGCCTTACTTGCCTCATTGATTTACATACAGTTGAGCACTTTCTTTTGCAAAACGGACACTTCAATTCAACAAGTCGCTGTGCAGCTATAGCCAATAAAGATTGTTCAATCTCTTGCCTCGTTATACCAAAATCCATGAACCGAAGTATTGCTCCTTTCGCATCATTCGTATGCAGTGTCGTCATTACTAAATGGCCAGTCAAACTTGCTCTTATAGCGATTTTTGCTGTTTCTTCATCACGAATTTCACCCACTAAAATAACATCTGGATCATGACGCAAAATAGCCTTTAGTCCAGCCTCATATGTGATACCTGCTTTTTCATTTATTTGAATTTGTAATACATCGTCATTTCTTTTTTCAACTGGATCTTCCAGCGTAACGATGCGACGTGTTTTCTTTTTTCTAATTACTTCTAATAATGCATACATTGTTGTTGTCTTTCCTGAACCAGTCGGTCCCGTAAAGACGAGTAATCCATGGGAATAATGTAAAAAAGAAAGTAGTTTCTTCGCTGTACTTGGAAATAACGAAAGATGAGATAACGGCTGAATAGACGCTTGTAAATGAAGACGAATAACGAGACTTTCTTGATATACGGTTGGAAGCGTGGAAAGGCGTAAATACACTTCTTGTCCATCTATTTGTATATATAATGAACCGTTTTGTGGTTTCCGCCTCTCTCCTATATCCATGGATGCTAAAAATTTAAAGTGTGAAACAAGTTTTTCTCCAAATTCCTTTTCAATGTATTGTTTCGTCATTAAATCCTTTCCTATGCGCAGTTGAACCACTACATCCTTCTGCCGGGGCACAATATGTAAGTCCGACGCTTGTACCCTGCACGCTTCTTTTAAAATCATATTCGCAAAGCTTTCAATTCCATTCATCATTTTTCCCTCCCCACTATGTATATAGCATGAAGAAATCCATTTGAAAAATCGGTATTTTTGCATTTTCACTAGATGAAAAAGGAAAAATATGTTTGTGAAATTATGAACAATTTCCGAATTATTGTCTAAAATTACCTATACCCATGTTTATCTGTATTATAATGTTATTATCTTGGATAAAGTGATAAAGGTGGAGATCCTCATGGAACAAGCTTTAAAAATTACAGGTGTTTTAGCTGACCCAACTCGTTATTACATTTATAAATATATTTCTCAAAAACATAGTTACGTAACTGTACAAGAAATTGCAGATGAGTTTGACATTCATCCAAACGTAGCGCGTTTACATTTATCTAAATTAGAAGATGTTCATATGCTGAAATCTGAAACGAAGAAAACTGGAAAAGGCGGACGACCAAGCAGATTATATGTATTATCTGAAGATGTTATCCAATTACAATTCCCATTCCGTGACTATCAATTGTTAGCAAGAATCGCGTTTAATTCTTTACTTAGCCTTGGTGCTGCTGGTGAAAAAGCGCTCTACGAAACAGGGAAACAATTCGGGGCCGAATTAATGCAACAACATATGCAGCGTTTAAATGTGAGTGAAGATGCCTTAACAGTTGAACAAAAAATTCAAATTGCAAAAGAAGCCTTTTCGACAGCTGGCTTATCACCTGCATTTGAATTAAGTACAGATGGAACGAAAATTTTCTATGATGTACACAATTGTCCATTTAAAGAAGTTGCTGTCCATCACCCAACTGAAATTTGTAATATGCACGGAGATATGATGAAAGGGATTTTTGAAATCCTATTCCCTAACACGGAATTAACACGAAACGATAGTTTACTAGATGGATGTAAATCTTGTAATTATAAACTAACAATTTAATCTCTCATATAAAAAGAAGCCGATTATAATTGGCTTCTTTTTATATGAACGAATATTTACAATAGTAAGAAAAATAAACTATAATGAAGTGAGGTTTACTTTTTTTAGAAAAGGAGGGAGATGGCATGGAGCGCATGTTTCGCGTTCTCGGCTTTTGGACTGGAATTTTCTCGGTTATGTTTTACGTAGGAGATATGCATTCGACTGCACTACTATTTTTAGGACAAACAGGCTTCTTCGTACTTTTAAGCTATTTAAAATTAACAGAGCGTATGTATATATACGTATTCGGGGCATATTTAACTGTTTTCTTCATAGGATTTACATACTACACGACGTTTTTACTTGTGCCTGGCGCTGGACATTAAAAGATGGCATTTTGCCATCTTTTTTTTAATTCCGGAATTCCCCAGTTGACTTATAGGTTTTATTGACTTATATTCTATATAACAGATTGGAATTAGGGGGAATCAACATGAATACACTGCTTGTCGGAATTAACGTTGCAGTCATGCTCATTTTAGTTGGCGTATTATATTATATGCAACGTAAGCATGTATCTTTTAATAAACGCGTATTTACCGCTTTAGGAGTCGGAATTATCTTCGGTCTTATATTACAATTTATTTATGAGCCAACTTCTAAAGTAATTATTGAATCAAATACTTGGTTTGGCTTAATCGGTAACGGTTATGTGAAGTTACTTCAAATGATCGTTATGCCACTTATTTTAGTATCTATTATTTCAGCATTTACAAAATTACAGTTAACGAAAAACCTTGGTAAAATTAGTGGTCTTATTATCGGAATTTTAATTCTTACTACAGGAATTGCTGCAGCTGTCGGTATCGCTGCAAGTGCAGGATTTGATGTATCTGCAACTGGTCTGCAACAAGGTGATGCAGAATCTGCTCGTCTGAAGCTAGTTGAAGAAAGATTTACTTCTATTGAAAAAACAACAATTCCAGATAAATTATTAGAACTATTGCCTACAAATCCATTTCTTGATTTAACAGGCGCTCGTCCAACATCAACAATTTCTGTTGTAATATTTGCAGCCTTTATCGGCATCGCCTTTATAGGTGTAAAACGAAAATATCCAGAACAAGCAGAGCTATTTAAGAAAATGCTTGATGCTGTATATGCAATTGTAATGCGTATGGTAACATTAATTTTACGTCTTACTCCATACGGCGTATTAGCTCTTATGGCAAAAACAGTTGCTGGTAGCGACATAAATGCTATTTTAAAACTTGGTAACTTCGTGTTAGCGTCTTACGTAGCACTTATCGTAATGTTCGTTATCCACTTATTATTAATTGCTCTATCTGGTTTAAATCCAATTCAATATTTGAAAAAGGTGTTCCCTGTATTAACATTTGCATTCACATCTCGCTCTAGTGCTGGCGCAATGCCATTAAATATTGAAGCACAAAAAGAAAAGCTTGGTATTTCTGAAGGGATTGCAAACTTCGCAGCATCATTTGGAGTATCTATCGGACAAAACGGTTGCGCAGGTATTTATCCAGCGATGCTTGCAATGATGGTCGCTCCAACTGTAGGAATCGATCCATTACAACCACAATTTATTTTAACTTTAATCGCTGTCGTTGCGATTAGCTCATTCGGTGTTGCCGGTGTTGGTGGCGGTGCAACATTCGCAGCGTTAATCGTACTATCTACAATGAACTTACCAATCGGTATTGTCGCTCTTGTTATCTCAGTTGAACCATTAATCGATATGGGGCGTACAGCTCTTAACGTAAGTGGTTCTATGACAGCAGGTCTTATTTCTAGTAAATGGCTTGGTGAATTAGATCAAGATACGTACAATCAAGATGATACAAAAACTGGTGAAATTGCTTCATAATAAAAAGGACGCTAACAAAACTGTTAGCGTCCCTTTTTATTTCTTTTCATCTTCCTCTTTATCTTTTATACATAAGGCATAACATATTGTTTCAAACACTATGTATAGATATAAAGAAATCACACCGTTTTTCATTTTTTTAATAACTATTAATTATAAACTACAGACTAACTATTATTCCTCACCTGCAAACTGTAAAAATTCTTCCAACCGCTCCTTTAACTCCTCCTCTATCTCACAATAAGATTCATCAACAAGTTCACCACTTAACTCACTTCCCCAAAACCTTATTTGAAGTGGTACTCCTAAAAAATAACTACAACATTCCCAGATAGGAACTGTATAAAATTCAATCATCTTTCCTTCTTCATCTAATACAGCTATCGAAATGGATGAAGAATATCCTGTTTCAAAAGGATTTTCTTTATCTCTGATGAGTTCTATAAATAATTCCATGTTTTTTTCTATGTACAAATGTGAATAATCTTTAAAAAGTTTAAATGCTATTCTCTCTATTTCCTTCTCCATGCATTGAATGTTCTCTTTTAACTCCAATGTAAAATCTCGTTCTGTATACTTCATCTCAGTCTCCTTACACATAGAAAAAGAGAATACAATAACATATTCTCTTTCCTCACATATATTTCATTATCTCACAGCCCGTCCTTTTCACAAATAACCATTTTGTTCGCACCATTTATGAAATTGTCCTACGTCTACTCCAACTAACACGATATCCTTTAGCTCTACATCAATGATTTGTTCTCCAATTACAATAGCAAACTGCGATTCTAATTTTGTCTCGTTTTTCTTTACAATTCCAATTCGGTTCCGATGCGGTCCATCTTTTATATATGCTTTTTGTCCTACAATATCAAAGTTCAAGATCTTCACCTCTTTTACTGCGCTCAAATTGGAAATACGATCTCCACCTCGGAAAATTTCCTTTCATTGCACTATTTCTATATATATATGACGAAACAATAAAAGAGTCCTTCCTTCTTTACAATTATTTTTTCTTTGTTTCATTTTTGTGATTGAAACGTAAAGTTTATAATAAAATACACTTGGAAGCGCTTTCTATGTAATTTTTTATGTTATAATGTATAAGTAGAACTTCGTAAAGAGGGTTAAAAAAATGAATACAAAAATGATAAAAAAAGTAATTGAAGCATTAAAAGTATATGGCTTTCAGAATGTATCATTCTGTGACAAAACGAAGCAATTTTTATTTCATAACGAAACCGATATTATGAGCGGCTATGCAGAAATAACATATAGTAGTCAATTTGAAAAATTCAGCGTACAAATTCATCCTATTGAAACGCATCACCAAGCAGAGTTACAAGAGGTTGAAAGACATATACAGGCCTGTATAAGAAAAGTGGAATATTTAAACGCACTTCTTAGCGGACAAACAAAACTAGATGATAAAATTATTATAATGTAAAAAAAGAACGTGATTAGCCTCACGTTCTTTTTTACATTATACGTTCATCTTTTCCTTCAGTTGTAATCCCGTAATGGACTCTAATGCATCCATTGCTTCTCCAAATGTCATATCAAAAATTGTCTTGTCCTCTATGTATGGAAATTGTCTAAAACGCTTTTCTAACGTTTTCACGGCGTCTGACGTAAAGTTTGCACTATCAATGCTAAATTCTGTTTCAAGAAGAACGATCCAATCTAACACATGAAAACCTAATCCATTTACAAATGAAATAAGTTTTTCTTCTGGCTGTGAAGATAAAAATACGTGTCGTTCCATCTCACTAAAAAGTTCTTCTCCTAAAATATGCGCTAATTCATCATCATGTTCGCGATCAATGATTTCTTCATAACCATAATCATCAACAAGCTCTTCTACTTCTTCACTATCTGCAAAAAGTAATTGGTTAAGCTGCGCATCTTTCTTGAATTCACTATTTTGTACGACTTCTAAAAAACTCGTTTCCCATCCATTTTCTAATTTCATATTATGTACTCCTTTATATACATTTCTTATCATCACTGTACCCAAAAGATCACTTTTATAACCTTGTAGACAGTTACTATTATTTCACATGATTCATAACATAAGATGCAAATTCTGCTGCATCTCCTTCAAAAATATTTATTTCTGGCAAATGATAGAACGTTGTTTGGAGCAGATTTCCTTCATGATATACATATATATTTTTCTCTAGCGCAATCGCCATTCCAAACTCTGTGTGGCTGCCGTTTCCACCATCTAATATAAGTAAAAATACATCCGCTTCTTTAATAGCATTCTTTTCTGCCTGACCAATTTCTCTTAATTGTTCTTGATTCACTGCTCTTTCATTTCTTGTCCAATCATATGTATGGTGCCATCCTGCATGTTTCAGTTCATTTGCTATAGAACGTACAAGGTGTTTATTTTGGAATCCTGAGGCGATATAAAAATTCATTTATATACACTCCTTCATTATATAAGGGGGAAACTCCATTTTAGCGTTATTTGCTATAAATATAATAAAGAATAACTTCAAAAAAAATCCCCATCTTTAAAACTTATTTGCGTTTAAATGATGGGATGCCTCATGGTCTTCTTTTATTTTTTGTTTTTTATAACTTTCATCAGCTAACATTTCTAGTTCAGCTGTTATTTCTGATTTTTCAAGCTCTCTTTCTTGCGAAAACTTCCTTGAAATATAAACAATAACACTACCAACGTACAACACAAAGCATATAATAAGTGCAGTATTTTCATAGAGACTTAGCTCCAACACAGTCACTCCTAATCCATTCGTATTTTCACGCTTCTTTAATTGGAATTTCCCTACTAATCCATTTGCTATTGTAACATAAAAACACCGTTTCTTGGAATCTTTCACCCTATTAAAAGAGGCATGATTGTTTCATCATGCCTCTGAAATATGTTGAATAATTGTTTGAATTGCTTCTTTTCCATTATATTTTTTTAGAGCTGTTTTATACATTTCATTATTTTGATTTAATTCTTCGACATGCTTTATAAGAGATTTCACAGTCACATCTTCTTCATACAATACGGAAGCATATCCTTGTCTTTCAAAAGACTCTGCATTTAGTATTTGATCTCCACGACTTGCAAATTTCGATAGTGGAATTAAAACCATCGGCTTTTGCAATGTTAAAAACTCAAAAATGGCATTAGAGCCCGCACGTGAAATAACAAAATCTGTTATCGCTAATATGTCTGGCAGTTCTCCATGTACATATTCAAATTGTCTATATCCTTCTTTATTTTGTAAACTTTCATCAAGATTACCTTTTCCGCAAAGGTGAACAATTTGATATTTTTTCAGAAGTTCTGGTAACGCTTCTCGAACCGTTTCATTAATTTTCTTCGCGCCCAAACTTCCTCCCATAATTGTAATAACTGGCTTTTTACGTGAAAAACCTAAAAATGCTAAACCTTTTTCCCGATTTCCCTTTAGCACTTCTTCACGTACAGGAGAACCTGTATAGATTACTTTTTCTTTCGGCAAATGTTTCGCAGCTTCTTCAAATGTAACAAATATTTTCGAAGCGAAACGGAGCGCAATTTTGTTTGCTAGTCCTGGCGTCATATCAGATTCATGTAATAAAACAGGGACTCTATTTAGCCATCCTCCAATTACGACTGGTACAGATACGAAACCACCTTTTGAAAAAATCACATCCGGTTTTAGTTTTCGAATCCTTACATACGCTTCCATAACGCCCTTCATCACAAGAAATGGATCTTTTATATTTTTCAAATCAAAATAACGGCGTAGCTTTCCGCTCGCAATACTATAGTACGGAATGCCTTCCTTTTCTATAATTGTTTTCTCAATTCCTTGATGAGAACCAATATAAGAAATATCCCAATTTTGTTCTTGTAAATGCGGAATGATGGCTAAATTAGGTGTTACATGCCCTGCCGAACCTCCACCTGTAAAGACTATTTTCTTCATACGTCTCCCCCTTCTACACTATAATACACTAAAATATCTTGCCTCAGGGTGAGAAAATACCATAGCCGTTACAGATGCTTCTGGCTCCATCATAAATCCTTCCGTTAATGAAATGCCTATTTCTTCTGGATGAATAAGACGAAATAGCTTTTCTTGATCCGCGAGTTCTGGACATGCTGGATAACCGAAGGACACGCGTATCCCTCTATATTTCGTGCGAAAACGTTCTTCCATTGTCAGTTCTGGTGAATCTGGAATACCCCAACGGTCACGAATAAGCATATGTGTCTTTTCAGCAAGTCCTTCTGCTAGTTCGAGCGCTAACGATTGAATGGCATGACTGCGTAAATAATCACCTTTCGCTTTCCACTCTTCAGCAATGTCACGAACACCTTCTCCAACCGTAACAGATAGGAAAGCAACATAGTCCATCTCATCTCCAACTGGGCGTAAATAATCACCTAAAGTACGATATGGTGCTTTTCCTTGTCTTGGGAATGTGAAACGTTCTATAACACGCGTATGATCTTCTGGATCATATATTACAATATTCTGTCCGTCACTTTGCGCTGGGAAAAATTGATACACTGCTTTCGGTTTTAACCAAGATTGTCCTTCCTGCAATAATTCATCTATTAAATCATTTAATTCATGCGCTCTTTTATCTCCCTCTCGCAAAAGTTTCTTCACACTTCCCTTTAGGCCAAGGTGATGTCCAAGCAGCATTTGTCTATTTAGAAATGGCGCGAGATGTGAAACAGGAACATCTCTTAATACAATTCGTTTTGTTGAATCCGGCACGATAACCTCAGCCTTCGGTAATGGCTCAATTACTGCTGGAATTTCTACTTTCTTCTCTTCTTTTGTTACGATATGAAGATGACGTTCTTTTTTATCCTGCTTCATCTTCTCACGCTCTTCTTCTTTTTGAAGCTTATTAATAATATCCAGCCCCGTCATCGCATCACTTGCATAACATACGAGCCCTTTATAAGATGGCGAAATGCGATTATCTGTAAACTTTCTCGTTAACGCTGCCCCGCCTACAACAATTGGAATATCAATATCCGCCGCTTTTAAATCTTCAGCAGTCGTTACCATTTGTTGAGCCGATTTTACTAATAAACCAGAAAGACCTATAATATCAGGCTTCTTTTCTTGTACTTCTTGCACAATTCGATCCGAGCGAACATTAATTCCTAAATTAATAATCTCATATCCGTTATTTGCTAAAATAATTTCAACGAGATTTTTCCCAATATCATGCACATCACCTTTTACAGTTGCTAATAATACTTTCCCTTTTTTCGCACTATCGCTAGATTCCATATGTGGCTCTAAATAACTTACAGCAGCTTTCATACTTTCAGCACTTTGCAATACTTCAGCAACGATAAGCTCATTATTATTAAATAATCGTCCTACCTCATCCATTCCTGTCATAAGTGGGCCATTAATAATATCCAAAGGTTTTCTTCCTTCTGTAAGTGCGAGACTTAAATCTTCGTGTAAACCTTGTTTCGTACCTTCTACAATGTAATTTGCGAGCCTTTCATCAAGAGTTAATGTTTCTTGGACAACAACATCTTTCTTTTTTGCCACGCGATAGAAGTTTGTAAATTTTTCTAACGTCTCTTGCGTCGTTTCAAAAAGCAATGCATCTGCAAGGCGTTTTTCTTCATCAGGAATTGACGCATAGCGCTCTAATTTTTCCGTATTTACAATCGCGTAATCTAACCCTGCTTTCGTTGCATGATATAAAAAGACGGAATTTAACACTTCGCGACCAGCTGGTGGTAAACCAAATGATATGTTACTTACACCTAAAATCGTTAAACACTCTGGTAATGCTTCTTTAATAAGGCGAATCCCTTCTATCGTCGCAGCCGCCGAGCCAATATACTCTTCATCACCTGTCCCTACAGGAAATACAAGTGCATCAAAAATAATATCTGATGGGCGTATACCATATTTCTTCGTCAATAACTCATAACTTCTTTTCGCAATTTCTAGTTTTCTTTCCGCACTTACTGCCATTCCATCTTCATCGATTGTTCCAACTACAATTGCAGCACCATATTTACGAAGAAGCGGTGTCACTTTTTTAAATCGCTCTTCTCCATCTTCTAAATTAATTGAATTAATAACAGCTTTCCCTTGAATATAAGTAAGAGCTCGCTCCATCACATGTTCATCTGTTGAGTCAATCATAATCGGTACTTTTAACACTTTCGTAACTTCTGCCAAGAAGTTTTCCATATCTTCTATTTCATCGCGGTCCGGGTCTGCCATACAAATATCAATAATATGAGCATTTTTCTTCACTTGCGCTCTAGCGATTTCAGCAGCCTCTTCAAATTTCCCTTCTGCTACTAATCGTTTAAATTTACGTGATCCAATAACATTTGTTCTTTCACCAACAAATAACGGTCTCATAGAGTCATCATATTGCAGTGCCTCTAATCCACTAACCCCATGTCCCGCTCTCTCTTGCTGTTCACGAGGTTTAAGAGACGTTAATGCAGATTTCATTGCTTTTATATGTTCTGGTGTTGTACCACAACAACCACCGATGATATTAACCCATCCTTCTTCTGCAAATCGCTTCACTTTCTCGGCAAGCGAGGATGGAGATTCATGATAATGTCCATCTTCATCAGGAAGACCTGCATTTGGATAACAAGAAATGTAACACTCCGATAAATCAGATAGAGAACGAATATGGTCTCTCATAAACTCCGGACCAGTCGCACAGTTTAATCCAACAGATAATGGCTTCATATGTTCTACCGATAAGTAAAAAGCCTCAATTGTTTGCCCAGCTAGAGTCGTTCCCATCGGTTCAATCGTTCCCGAAATCATGATAGGTACAATTGTATTTAGTTCATCAAAAGCCGCTTGAATTCCAATATAAGCAGCCTTCACGTTACGCATATCTTGACTCGTCTCAACGAGTAATACATCCACTTCTCCTTTCAACAATCCTCTTGCCTGCCGCGTATAGGCTTCAATTAATTCTTCAAACGTTACACCACCAGTAACACTAATCGCTTTCGTCGTCGGTCCCATTGCTCCCGCAACATATACTTCCTTCCCGCTTTCTTCGACTGCTTGCTTCGCTAAACGCGCTGCCTTCTCATTTAGCTCCTCGTCTAAATGAGATAACTCATAATCACTTAGTACAATATTGGTTGCCCCAAATGTATTTGTTTCAATAATATCCGCTCCAGCTTTAATATAAGCTTTATGAATCTTTAAAATAACATCTGGTCTTGTTTCTACTAAATACTCATTACAACCTTCGTACTCCTCTCCTCCGAAATCTTCCGCAGTTAAATCCTCTTGCTGGATCATCGTTCCCATTGCACCATCTAATATTAAGATGTTATTTTGTAATTTTTCTTCTATACATTTCATCAATTAATACCTTCTTTCACTTCTTGCTTTTCTCTCACATATTTAACAAGATGTTCTGTAATTTCATATTTTAGAAATGGTGTAATAAGATAAATGCCGTTAAAGTATTTCATCGCAGCATCGATCAATTCTTGAGAAATACGAATCCCTTCCTCAATTGCTGCCTCTTTCGTTTCATGTCCATCCATTCTCTCTCTTACTGCTTCAGGTAAAGTAATACCGGGCACCTCAAAATGAAGAAAATCTGCATTCCGTTTACTTATTAATGGCATAATCCCAATAAAAATAGGTTGTTCTAAATGCTTTGTCGCCTCATACACTTCTTCAATTAACGCGATATCATAGATTGGCTGCGTTAAGAAATATTCTGCTCCAGCATCTATTTTCCGTTCCATTCGCTTAACCGCTGCTTTTAAATGTCTTACATGCGGGTTAAATGCACCGCCCACAGAAAACCTTGTTGCCGGTCCAATGGATTTCCCTAAAACGGAACGCCCATCGTTCATTTCTTTAATCATTTTAATGAGCTCGATAGAGGACAAATCATATACAGAAGTGGCACCTGGAAAATCACCAACGCGTGCTGGATCTCCAGTTAAAGCTAACACTTCTTCCATCCCTAACGCTGATAATCCTAGTAAATGAGATTGTAGTCCGATGACGTTATGGTCTCTACATGTTAAGTGCGTCAATACCGGAATATCATGCTTCGTTAATAATGCTCCCATTGCCATATTCGAGATACGGGGCGATGCTAACGAATTATCTGCTAGAGTAATAGCATCTGCTCCAGCTCTTTTCAATGCTCTTGCGCCTTCAAAAAACCGCTGCGTATCTAACGTTTTTGGTGGATCTAATTCCACTACTACTGTCGTTTGTTTTTTTGCTTTCTCTGCTAAAGTGACATGAGCTTTTGAACGTTTCTCATGTGTATGAACTACTTTCGGTCTTTGAACCGTATCCTTTTCTATTACAGGCGTAACATTTAGAGTAGCACGTTTCATACTTTCAATATGTTCTGGAGTCGTGCCACAACAACCGCCCAATAACCGAATACCTTGCTCAATAAATTTCGGTGTCATCGCTTCAAAATAAGCTGGACTTCCCTCATATACGTAGCGTCCCTCCACATAATTTGGGAGACCTGCATTTGGATATGCTGACAAGTAACCATTTTTCGGAATCGATATCATTTTAAAAGCTTCCGTCATATGAAGTGGCCCTAGTTGGCAGTTCAATCCAACAACATTTGCACCGTAATCTAAAAGCTGTTTTAATATTTCATTTACATCATTTCCATTTTGAGTCGTACCCGCCTCATGTAACGCCAATTGCGCTACAATTGGAATATTTGTTTCTTTTCGTAACACCTGGACAGCATGAAGTAATTCAAACTCATCATAAAAAGTCTCTAATAGCAGTCCATCAACCTGTTCTTCTAATAATGAACTTGCCTGTTCCAGTAACATAAATTCTCGCTCCATATCAGTTGTCGTAACCGCCCCGATATGTTTCATACCACCAATTGTGCCTAAAATTGCATTTCTGTCTGTAACAGATGCTTTCGCCAGTTTTACTGCCGCTCTATTAATTTCAGTAACTTGATTTTCTAATCCATACATACGTAATTTCGCTTCATTTGCTCCGTACGTATTTGTTTGAATCACATCTGCCCCAGCCGCTACATATTGCTTATGAATCGATATAATTAAATCTGGATCAGATATATTCAATTCTTCAAAACTACTTTGTAAACCATGTGAATGTAATAACGTCCCAACCGCACCATCACCTATTACAATTCCTTTTGATAATAAATCTAGTAATTTCACAAATCTCCCTCATTTCTATCAATATAAAAACCCCCTCTTCACTTTGAAGAGGGGGACATAATCGATCCTCCTCTTATTATGCAAAACATTCGTTTTGCAGGTATTAGCACCGTTTCAAACATTTCGTTTGAAGGTTGCCGGGTTTCACAGGGCCTTTCCCTCCACCGCTCTCAATAAGAGTTTGTCTTTATTATTTTATTTATGTAGCTAAAAGGAAATGCGTTCCCCTTTTAACAATGTTTGTTAATTTTTTTATAAATTTAGCACGCACAAATACAAAAGTCAATGACACTTGCGGAAAAATAAAAATTATTTAAAATAAAGTTGCAATTCAATTATCTTTTGTTGTAAAGTTAAAACCATAATAAAATTTCATACGAACATTCTTATCTAGAGAGGTAGAGGGACTGGCCCTATGACGCCTCAGCAACCATTAACATTTGTTAATAAGGTGCTAATTCCAGCAAATTGTGAAAGATTTGACAGATGAGAAGAAGACTCTATTCAAACCGAAAGCCTTCTTCTTAGAAGGCTTTTTTTATTTTATATTCAACTAATGGTTCAATTTAAAAAGGAGGAATTTTCACATGTCAACTATCGAAACAAAATTAGCGCAAATCGGAAACCGGAGTGAAACTACAACAGGAACTGTTAATCCACCTGTTTATTTTTCAACTGCTTATCGTCACGAAGGAATTGGTAAATCTACTGGATTTGATTATTCACGAACTGGAAATCCAACGCGCGGCCTATTAGAACAGGCAATCGCAGACTTAGAATGCGGCGAACAAGGTTATGCCTGTAGTTCAGGGATGGCAGCCGTTCTTCTTGTCCTTTCCCTATTCCGCTCTGGAGACGAACTTATTGTTTCCGAAGATTTATACGGTGGCACTTATCGATTATTTTCTGAGCACGAAAAAAAGTGGAACGTTCGATGTAGATACGTAAATACACAATCTATTAAACAAATTGAGCAAGCCATCACAACGAAAACGAAGGCTATTTTCATAGAAACTCCAACTAATCCATTAATGCAAGTTACCGATATTGCCGCTGTTGCAACTGTAGCGAAAAGACACGGACTACTTCTTATTGTAGACAACACATTCTACACACCTTATATACAGCAGCCATTAACAGAAGGTGCCGATATCGTACTTCATAGTGCAACGAAATATTTAGGTGGTCATAACGATGTACTAAGCGGACTTGTCGTTGCAAAAGGAAAGGAACTTTGTGAGGAAATCGCTCATTATCATAATGCCTCTGGTGCAGTCTTAAGTCCATTTGACTCATGGCTATTAATTCGTGGTATGAAAACGTTAGCGCTTCGCATGAGACAACATGAAGAAAATGCAAAAGCAGTTGTTGCTTATTTAAATGATGAGGATGGGGTGACAGATGTATTTTATCCTGGAAGAGGCGGCATGATCTCATTTCGTCTGAAAGATGAAACATGGATTAATCCATTCTTACAATCTTTATCCTTAATTACATTTGCCGAAAGTCTCGGTGGTGTTGAAAGTTTAATGACATATCCAGCAACGCAAACACACGCTGATATTCCTGAAGAAATTAGAACAGCAAACGGTGTATGTAATCGTCTTCTTCGATTTTCCGTTGGTATTGAAAATAGTAACGATTTAATTCAAGATTTACAGCAAGCCATTAAACTTGTAAAAGAAGGTGTAAGAATATGAGTTATTCTATAGATACACTCTTACTGCACAACCAATATAAACATGACTCGCAAACAGGAGCTGTTAACGTTCCCATCTATAACACATCAACATTTCACCAATTTGATGTAGATACGTTCGGGAAATATGACTATAGCAGGTCAGGCAATCCAACTCGTGAAGCTCTTGAAGACATCATTGCTTTATTAGAAGGCGGAACAAAAGGATTTGCCTTCGCATCAGGAATTGCAGCGATTTCTACTGCATTCCTCCTCCTTTCACAAGGTGATCACGTACTCATTTCAGAAGACGTATACGGAGGGACTTATCGAATGATAACTGAAGTTCTCTCCCGTTACGGTGTTTCACATACATTTGTTGATATGACCAATTTAGAAGAAATAAAACAAAACATTAAGCCAAATACAAAACTCTTTTATGTAGAAACACCTTCCAATCCACTTTTAAAAGTGACAGATATTCGTGCTGTTTCTAAACTTGCAAAATCTATTGGCGCCCTTACTTTTGTTGATAATACATTTTTGACACCACTATTCCAGAAACCACTTGACCTTGGCGCTGATGTCGTTCTTCATAGTGCCACAAAATTCATTGCCGGTCATAGTGATGTTACTGCCGGATTAGCAGTTGTAAAAGATACCGATCTCGCTCAAAAACTTGGCTTTTTACAAAATTCATTCGGCGCTATTCTAGGCCCGCAAGATTGTTCTCTCGTACTTCGTGGTCTAAAAACATTGCATGTACGTCTTGAGCATTCAGCTGCTAATGCCAATAAAATTGCACACTATTTACAAGAGCACGCTAAAGTTCAAAATGTCTATTATCCAGGATTACAAACACATCTTGGATTTAACATTCAACAATCTCAAGCTACATCAGCAGGAGCTGTCCTATCTTTCACTTTACAATCAGAAGACGCGCTTCGCCAATTTTTATCAAAAGTAAAATTACCTGTCTTTGCGGTTAGTTTAGGGGCTGTCGAATCGATCCTTTCCTACCCAGCTAAAATGTCACATGCAGCACTATCGCAAGAAGCTCGTGATGAAAGAGGGATTTCAAATTCATTACTTCGGCTATCCGTCGGTCTTGAAAATGTTGACGATTTAATATCCGATTTTGAAAATGCCCTTTCTTATGTAGAAGAACCTGTAAATGCATAGAGAGCAGAGAAGATATGAAATTAAGTTATCATATCTTCTTTTTTACGCTGATAAGTATATTTTTCAACCCTTCGTATAATTCATAAAAAAATGATAGATCACTATCTGTTTCCAAGTAATGAATTAATTGATATATTAAGAAGTAAAAAAGGGGCAAAAATAATGGATACATGTGCAGATGTTTTAATCGTTATCGATTTACAAAATGGAGTATGTTATAGTGGGGAGCATTTATTTAATTTACAAAATTTACTTACAAAAGTAAATAAAAGAATTTCTTCATACAGAAAATCAAATAAACCAATTCTTTTCGTTCAACATTGTGATGAAGATTTAGTACCTGAAAAAGAACTTTGGGCTATTCATTCAGATTTAGATGTTCAAAAACAAGATTTTTTTGTAAGAAAAACACATGCCAATTCTTTTTATAACACAAACTTGAAAGAGATTTTAGATCAATTATCTGTACATCGTATTGAATTTTGTGGTGCCCAAACAGAGTACTGTATGGATACCACGATTAAATTTGCCCATGGACTAGGGTACGAAAACTTCATGTTCCAGAAAGCAACCTCTACGTTAAATAATCCATTTATGTCCGCAAAAGAGACAATTGATTTTTATGAAAATATATGGAACCACAGATTTTTAAAATTGATGAAAGATGAAATCTAGAATACATAACTAACGTCTTGGTAATTCTAAGATTTATCAGCTATATTCAAACATTTCATTTTCACCATAAAGAAGCTGACTACATTCAGCTTCTTTTCTTTTAACCTGTTTTATATTCTATATATAACATTACAATTCCTTTGTCATATTATTTTAAAAATTTTGTATATTCATTTGAAAGAATAAGAAAATCATGATAAAATTGTGTTACAAATATATCTATATCTTTCAATTTTTAAAACGCATCGAAATTTTCACCCAAAAATGTCATTTTACAAAACCGTGCTAAATTATCTACTTTATTTACATCAGGGTCTCTTTTCTTACAATTTCTTTACTTTAGGAATGTTTTTCTGCAACAACTGTTTCCTTTTCTTTAATTTTTTGGTATGTATAATATGGTATAACAGCTCACACGGAGGTGGAAAAGAACATGTTAGAAACCTTTCAAAAAGAAATAGAACTATATGAAAGCAATGCAGAATTATTGAAAGTACTTGCTCATCCTGTTCGCTTATGTATTGTAAAAGGATTAATTGAACGTGGTCCAAGCAACGTTTCTACAATGTACACTGGCTTAAACATGCCACAATCTACAATTTCACAGCATTTAGCAAAGTTAAAAAGTGCTAAAATCGTTTCAAGTGAAAGAAAAGGATTGGAAATTTATTACAAAGTAGAAAACGAGACAATTATTCAACTCGTTCGCGTATTATTGGGTTAGGGACTCATAGACAGAGAAAAAGGACGTATTTTATATTTTTTATCTCATATCTTTAATATAAATATATATCATGAGAGGAAATATATGATGCTACATAAGTCGTATTAAAAAACAAGACACAGAACTATGCTGTGTCTTGTTTTTTTATATTTTCAAATACCGATCCAAGTGTAACTGTTGCATATGTTTCGTATGTATAACAACATCACATGCACTCCCTAATCCTCCACTCAAAATCATAGAATGAACTGCACGATTTTGTTTTTGAATTTCAGAAAAAGGATCCCTATCTTGATGATTCGTAAGTAGCTCTAGTATTCCTGCTGCTAACAAAAACTCAGATTGTTTCTTATGCCATACCATATTCATACCTTGCAGGCTAAACATTTCTTTCAGTTCGTCCCAATGAATATGAGTAGTAAGATCCATTTCACCTGGATGCGCTAAAGGATTACGAATTAACTTATGCTCGTAATATCCTCGTAAACTACCTTCTTGATGTGCAGGATGCATCCATTCTTCTTTTGTATATCCATAATCAACTGTAATACATACACCTCGTTGAAACCATTTCGCAATTTCTTTTATATATTCTTCCATCGCAATTGGCACTTCAAAACGCTGGCCTTCAGCAAGATGAATATTATATTTCAATAAGTATCGACCAATTCTTTTATGTAACGGCCTACATACTTCTGCAAGTTTCCCTTCCTCTGTGTACGTAACACGTACTTCATACAATATTCCATTTCTCTTCTCAATTACTTCAACAGGAAATGCATCAAATAACTCATTCGAAAAAAGAATCCCCTCGAACGATTCTCCCATTTCACTATGCGACGTATAATATGACACATTAGAAAACGAACAAAGAGTTTTTTGCTGCAATTTTCTATGAAAAGGGCTCATTTCAATTATCGAATAGTTTAAATCAATAAAGGTTTCCGGTGATAATTGCTTCCATTCTTGTAAAACATCATAGGCAAACCTTCCTGTCCCCCCACCAATCTCACAAATATGTGGAGCAACTTCACCATTTTCAACAAGACGAATAAAAAACTTAGCAAAGGTTTTTGCAAACACAGAGGATACGTTGCTACTCGTAAAAAAATCCCCTTGTCTTCCTATTTTTTCACGTTCTTTCATATAATATCCATGATCCTCTGCGTATAATGCGAGGTTCATATATGTACTGTATGAAATTGAATAATCCTTTTCTTTTTCCATCCATTCTTTTAAAATGAGCTCCATCTCCATACTAGCTCCTTACTGTAAAAATGGATTATTTTCTTTTTCAAAACCAATGCTTGTTTCTGGACCATGTCCACATAACACCGCTGTTTCATCAGGTAATACAAATAATTTCTCTTCAATACTTCCAATCAATTCTGCAAAACTTCCACCAGGTAAATCTGTTCTTCCAATACTCATTTGGAACAATACATCTCCAGAAAATACAGCATTCGCCTCTTTACAGTAATAAGAAATACTGCCTGGAGAATGTCCTGGTGTCTCAAAAATTTCAAAGTTAAATGAACCAATTGCTAATGCACCTTCTGCATCAATAATATGATCTGCTGGTTTTGCTGTAATGCTGCGATTCATCATAAAGATTTGAGAACCATTTACAGTTGCATCGCCTAACCAATCTTTTTCTTCTTTATGTACGTACACAGGAATATGAAAAGCGTCTCTTACCGCATCAACAGCACCAATATGATCAAAGTGAGCATGTGTTAATAAAACAGCCAATGGCTTTAATTGTTCTTCTTGTAAATATGTAACGAGCTTCTCTCCTTCGTGACCAGGATCAAAGATAATACACTCATTTTGCTCATTCGTTAAAATATAAGCATTTGTTTGTAATGGGCCTAACGGCATTTGTATCCATTTCATATGAAAATCTCCTCCAATTATTAAACTTACTTTCCATGATACAACATTTTTTTCTCTTAGGAAAAGAAAGGATGCTATCTCGACAATCATTTTTAAAACATGTACAATATAAAAGAGTAAATATTCCAAAAACTCATATTAAGGAATGGGTAGACAGAGGAGGATATTGTATGGGCCTTGTTATTATTTTTACGCTTGTCACTCTGTTAGCTGTATTTGCTACGCTTAGAACACTTCGCGAAAAGAATTTTCTCGCGGGCGGCTTTGCAATTGCAACTGTACTCGTTTTCGGATGGTTTACAATCATGACTGTTCTATATAACGGGTACCCACCAGCAGCTTAATTCATTTACATGCTCGTCTTCATCAAGATTTCGCACAAAAAGAGGAAGGGTTTCCCCTTCCTCTTTTCATACTTCACAACTTATATCATCTTCGCTTCGTATTTGTGCTTTTTTACAAGCCAAGCTCCTCCGATAACACCTGCATCATTACCAAGTGTTGCAATAGCTAACTTCGTGCTCTTTACAGCACGTGAGAAAGCATATTGCTCAAAATAGCGTTGAATTGGTTCTAATAGTGCATCTCCAGCTTTAGAAACACCTCCGCCAATAACGATTTTCTCTGGGTTCAACGTGCTAGAAAGGTTTGCTACAGCTAATCCTAAATAAGAAGCTACCTTTTCTACTACTTCGCCTGCTAGTTCATCACCTTGTCCATGTGCTTCAAATACGTCTTTTGATGTGATACGTCCTTCTTCTGCTAACATAGAACGTAGAATACTTTCTTTATCAGTCTCTTGTATTTTTTGCATAGCAACACGCACAATACCTGTTGCAGATGCTACAGTTTCTAGGCAACCAGACTTCCCGCAATTACACGGGAAAGCATTCTCTGTAACGACTGTAATGTGTCCGATTTCACCAGCAGCACCGCTTACGCCGTGTACAATCTCTCCATTGGCAATTACACCGCCGCCAACACCAGTGCCAAGCGTCATACAAATTAAATCTTTTGCTCCTTCACCAGCACCTTTCCACATTTCACCAAGCGCTGCTAAGTTCGCATCATTATCAATCACAACAGGTAATCCTGTTTCTACTTCTAATAAATCTTTTAACGGATAGTTCTTCCATCCTAAGTTAACCGCTTCATAAATCATTCCAGACGCCACGTGTACAGGGCCAGGAGCTCCCATACCAATACCGATTAACTTACTTTTTAATTCGCCTAACTCTTCTAACTTTTTATCAATAGCTTTCGCTACATCAAGTGTAATATGTTTTCCTTGCTCATTTGTATTCGTAGGGATTTCCCACTTATGTAAAATTTCACCGTATACATTAATAAATGCTAATTTAATCGTTGTACCACCAAGGTCAACACCAACTAACCATTTCTCTTCCATGTTGCTTACCTACCTTTATCTAATTCTTATTTAGCTCTTTTTGAATTTCTTGCTTCAATAAAAATAAAGCTGTTTGATAGTCTTGTGGATCGATTAGCTGTGATTGATTTAATTCACGCAATTCATCTTGCATTAATTGTAAATCTGCAATTCGATCTCCCGTATAAATAATCGTACCAAATTTCTTTAGCAATTGCTGAATATCATATATAGATACCATTTCATCACCCTCTATGCTCACTTACTATAAAAAATTATAATAAGAAAACGTTCACATATTTTATTATAATCAAGAAGAAAAAGTCTCGTCAATTTTTATTTGTCTATACAAGCCCATTTTTAACCATTGTTCCTTTTTCTGTAATAATTTTTTCTACATTTTTATCAAACGGCTCTATTGGAATATGGTCTACCATTTGAAAACTATAAGCTAATGATAGCGTTTTCCCTTTATAATGCATGAGATAACGATCATAATAGCCACCACCATATCCAATCCGTTCTCCTCGCTCTGTATAAGCTACACCTGGTACAATTTGAAGGTCAATTTCATCTGCATTCACTTCTTCCGTAAGCGCTGGAATTGGCTCACGTAAATTCATATACACTGTTTCTAACTGATCAAAATTGCTAATTTTCCTAAAGGACATTGTTCTTGCTTCTTTATTACACTTCGGAACGACAACTTTCTTTCCTTCTTCCCAAGCTTTTTCGATAATAGGATATGTATTCACTTCATTTTCCATTGAGAGAGTGATTCCAATTGTTTTAGCTTCAGCCCACTCTTTTTGCTCATACAACGAAAATGCTATTTGCTCTGATAAAGTTGTATACCGTTCTTTTGATAAAGAATTCATGTGCTCTATTATTTGTTTACGTAAACGTAGTTTCTCTTCTCTCACACATTTCCCCCCTCACAGTGATACTTTGCTCTACGATGATAGTGTATCACTTTTAAGAGAGGAATCGAATAAAAAAAGAAACAGTAGGAAAATATTCCTACTGCTTACTTTGTTTCACGGTGTAACGTAGACTTCTTGTCACGCTTGCAATACTTTTTAAGCTCGATACGCTCAGCGTTGTTACGTTTGTTTTTCTTTGAGATATAGTTACGATCTCCGCATTCTGTACATGCTAGAGTAATATTCACACGCATTCTTATTTCCCTCCAGTACTAATAACTTAAATCAGACTATACTATAATACCACTTTTAAAATAAAAATTCTACACCTTTTGATATTGTCTAATTTTTTCTATAAGATTTTTCATGTTTTCCCTTGCTATTACTGGGTTTCTAGCATGTGAATACACTAAAAATTTCGGTTGTTTTGTGTCAGAAACGATATAAGACCACTCTTTTTCGGTATATTTGAACTGTACTCCTTCAAATATGCCTTCTTCCTTCCTTTCGATATCAGCCAATAATTTCCTCATCACTTTCCCTTTTTCATTCCATGAACATACAACTTCATCACAAAGTAAATAAAGCGGCGGTGATTGCTCTACTATGCTGAGAAAGGTTTTTCCCTGCAATGCTATTAACTCGAATAATTTTCCAATTCGATATAAAATATCTCGCTTCCATCTCGCTTGAAACGATTTTTTTTCATCCTGCGTATAAAATAGAAGATAACATTCTCCTAATTTCAAAGACATTGGGTAAATATTTCCTGCCGATTCCAGTAATAAATCTGGAATATCAATCTCTTCAAAATCCGTCCCTTGGTAAATATTACTATGATTATCATATAACTCGAAATAATTTCCTTGCTCTGAAAACATAAGCGCCATATTTGCTTTACTTGATTTCATCAAAGCTTTCACATGATCCTTTTGTTCGCCCGCATAAATCCACGTAACTGTGCATCCGAGCCTTTGCAAAAAGAGCATAAGCAAATGTTGTAACATATCATTTCTCTTATTAATAAGAAGATGAAACTTCTGTTTTTTTATTTTCTCAATATCAATACGCTCTAATACAGCCTCTATATAATTATGTAAAGAAACGTGTACTAGCTTATTCCGCCCCATTTCCTTCTCACATACGTAATAAAACGACTCAGACATATACACTTGTTCTATCGCTTTTTGCTGCTTATACGTTAACTGTGCCCCATCCTTACCATACAACTTTATAACAATCTCTTTTTCTTTTTCCGCTTGAATGAAAACCCCGCCCGCACATTGCAAATCTTGAATGCTGTACTGAAAAAGTGATTCGTTCATTTCTTTGCATTCCATCGTATGAATCCCAATACCATGAATTGCATGAAGAAAAAGATTTTTATAAGAAGTCGTTTCTATATGTTCTTGACTCCCGATTAATATACTTTCCCCTTTGGCAAAAAGAGATCCGTACGCCATCGCAACCTTTACAATAAATTGAGGCGTAATCTCCACATTACCTCTTCCTACAATGCGGCTTTTTTGCAACCATCCTGCACTCTTCTCACTTTCTTGAACACCAGCCGATCCTACTACCGAATGACTATCAATCGCCTTATATGGCCATAGTTTTCCCTTTTGCTTAATTACCGTACTTTTCCCTATATGACAATGGTCCGCTACAATGCTTTTTTGAAATAATGTAACGTCATCTTCCACCATTGTATGTTCTCCTATTGTCGTTTCTAGTAACTCACAATATTTCCCAATGTGCGCATTTGCAAAAATAATACTCTTTTGAAGATGAGAATAACTTGAAACAACACTATTTTTCCCGATAATAGAGTATGGCTCAATTACAGATCCAGCACCAATTCTTGCTCCTTCACCAATAAAAGAAGGACCGTGAATTTTCGTTCCTTTTCCAATCGTTACCCCTTCTCCCATCCATACCATCGGTAATACTTCCGTATATGGAATAGGTACTTGCAATTTTTTCGTTAACAAATCAAATTGTGCTTGTCGATATTGATCAAATGTACCGATATCTAACCAGTAACCTTCTGACAAATATGCAAATAATGCGTTCTTATTTGCCAATAACGGAAACACATCTTGACTAAAATCAAAAAATTCTCGGGGCGGTATGTAAGAAAAAATTTCTGGCTCCATAATATATATACCTGTATTCACAATATTAGAGACTACTTCATTCCAACTCGGTTTTTCTATGTATCGTGTAACCTCTTGTTCTTTGTTCATTACAACTAAACCAAATGAGAGTGGATTTTCTACTTCCTTTACAAACATAGTTACCATTCTTTTCTTTTGTTCATGAAACGTAATTCCTTCTGATAATTGAAAATCAGTTAACGCATCCCCACTTATGACAACAAACGGTTCATCCAAAAATTTTTCCGCTTGTTTAATACTACCTGCAGTTCCAAGCGGTGGAGAGTCTTCAAAGTAGTACAAGTTAACGCCCCATTTGCTACCGTCACCAAAATATTGCTTAATAGCCCTACTCATATACTGAACAGTAATTGCAATCTCACGTATACCATGCTGACGCAATAATTCAATATTGTATTCTAAAACTGGCTTTTCTAATAATGGCAACATCGGCTTTGGAGTATTACATGTTAATGGTCTAAGGCGTCGTCCTTTTCCTCCAGCTAAAATAACCCCCTTCATATACTTCAGCCTCCACTTATATAATGTTCAGTATCTTCATATACGATATGTATATTATCTACCCATCATTAACTAGCAGTATAAAAATTTCATTAGTGGGGGGTTCTTCATCCCCTACTAATTATTAGCCTTGACCAATCGGGCCGACAGGCAGTAAAGTTCCCCTTATATACATTCACCTTCCAACAACTGAAGAAAGCGCTTACTATTAACTTTTAAAATATTACTTAATAAGCGAATAACATATACGCCCTATTTTTTCCATTATATTATGATACATCTTATCATCATAAACTAAAGGAAACAACGAGCTTTTTTTGTCATGTTTTGACTAAAAAAAGCAGGTGATGTTTCACCTGCTTTTTTCTTTATTCATTTAATAAGTAATGCTTTCCCTTTACTAAATAAAAAACATTTTCAGCAATATTTGTAATATGGTCTGCTACACGTTCGATATATCTCGCTACAAAGGATAATTGTGTAATTTGTGTAATTGCTTCTGGTTGTTCTGGAACTGAAGATATAAATTCACGAATCGCTTTCCCATATATTTCATCAACAGAATCATCCATTTCGGCAATTTGCTTCGCAAAAGTTAAATTTTCTTGCTCATATGCATCTAGCGCTAACTGTAACATCTTATTTGCAATCGCAAACATCTCATCAAGATTGTGCAAACTAACAGACACGTCTTTTTCCCCGAGACGAATGGTTGATTTCGCAATATTAACAGCATGATCTGCAATACGTTCTAAATCTGTCGCTGTTTTAATTGAAATGAAAATCCTTCTTAAATCACTTGCTACAGGTTGCTGCTTCGTAATGAGCATAAGCGCAAGATCATTTATTTCCTCTTCTAAATTATCCATACGATAATCACCATCTATTACCTCTAACGCTTTCTCTACATCCTTTTTATGAAGCCCTTCCATAGCAAGCAATAAAGCTTCTCTCGCTAGTTCACCAAGCTCAATCACCTTTTGCTGTAACGTTTTTAAATCACATTGAAATTGTTCTCGTACCATTGTTTCTTCCCCCTCAATATTATGTGCCAATATATATAACTCTCCTACCTAGCCTACTTATATAAGCCTTAAGATAGGAGAAGTATTACTTCTCTAATTTAAATGAGGTAAAAATAAGAAATACCCTCTGTTAAGAGGGTATTTGCTCTTAGCCTTGCTAGCGACATCAACCGAATCGGCCTGTAATATAATCTTCTGTACGCTTATCTGAAGGTGTCGTAAATAATTTATTTGTATCTGTATACTCCACAACTTCTCCACTTAAGAAGAAAGCAGTTTTATCTGAAATACGCGCAGCTTGTTGCATGTTATGCGTTACGATAACGATACTAAAATCTTTCTTTAACTCTTGAATTAATTCTTCTACTTTTAATGTTGAAATTGGATCTAGTGCCGATGTTGGCTCATCCATTAAAATAACGTCTGGTTCAATCGCTAAACAACGTGCGATACATAGACGCTGTTGCTGTCCACCAGATAAACCGTATGCATTATCATGCAAACGATCTTTTAACTCATCCCAAATCGCTGCTCCACGTAAACTTTTTTCAACAATTTCATCTAACGTTTTCTTGTCGCTAATACCATGAATTTTCGGGCCGTATGCTACATTTTCATAAATAGATTTTGGAAATGGATTTGGTTTTTGGAACACCATTCCTACATGTGTTCGTAATTCTTCAACTGGGTATGATTTATCAAATATATTGCGCTCTCTATATTCAATTACGCCTGTAGTTCGCACGATTGGTACTAACTCTACCATACGATTTAATGTTTTTAAGTACGTTGATTTACCACAACCACTTGGCCCGATAATTGCCGTAACTTCATTCTCATGAATGCTTAAGTTAATATCTTTTAAGGCATGGTCTTCTCCGTACCATAAATTTAAGTTTTTCGTATCAAATACTACTTTCTTTGGCGCAGTCTCAATTTTCTCCTCGTTTTTCACCTGTACATTTACTACTGTTGCTACCATTTGAATTCCCCTTTCATCCATTTCCAACTTATTTTCGATTTCGTAACCATAGGACAAATATATTGATCAAGAGCAATAAACCTAACAAAACAATCATCCCAGCAGCTGCTACATACTGAAATTCTTCTTGCGGTCTACTCATCCAATTAAAAATTTGAATTGGTAAAACTGTAAATCTATCAAACATACTAAACGGAACATAATTTGCAAATGCAAGTGCCCCAATAACTAATAACGGTGCCGCTTCTCCAATCGATCTTGATATCGCTAACGTACAACCCGTTATAATTCCTGGGAAAGCATATGGCAATACAATTCGATACATCGTTTGCCACTTCGTAGCACCTAATCCGTAAGAAGCTTCTAATAATGAGCTTGGTACTGATCGTATCGCTTCTTGACTTGCTACAACAACTGTAGGTAAGACGAGTAAACTCATCGTCAGTGCCGCCGCAATGATACTCTCACCTAAATGAAGAGCATATACAAAAATAGTTAAGCCGAGTAATCCAAATACAACGGAAGGTACTCCTGCTAACGTTTGATTATTAATTTCTATTACCTTTTTAAATATAGATTCTTTCGCATATTGTTCTAAATAAAGAGCAGTTCCGACTCCAAATATAAAGGAGACTGGTATAACAATACTCATAAACAATATTGTTCCTGACAATGCCGCAGCGATCCCAGCTTCTTTCGGATTACGCGAAGCGAAGTTTGTAAAGAACTCTAACGAAAGATAACTTATACCTTTTTCAAAAATTTGAAAAAGCAAAATAAGCAGTATTACTATTGAAAACAAAATAGCTATATAAAATAACGTTTTGTAAACTCGATCTTTTAAAAAACGTGATGCCATATTTTCTTGTATTTTTTTATGATTCAACATTCGCATATTATGTCACCCTCCTAAAACGGCGCATAATAAACTGAGAAATGATGTTCATGATAAAAGTAAATAAGAATAACGTTGCGCCTACAGCGTACATGCTGTAATAAGTAATTGTTCCATGCGGAGCATCACCTAAACTCACTTGCACAATATAAGCCGTTAACGTTTGAATAGAGTGTGTCGGATCGAGCGATACGTTCGGCGTGGATCCCGCTGCAATTACAACAATCATCGTTTCACCGATTGCTCTGGAAGCAGCTAATATAATCGCTGCCATAATCCCTGTAAAAGCCGAAGGAAACACGACTTGTTTTACCATCTCAAACCGAGTTGCTCCAAGTGCTAACGAAGCTTCTTTCGTTCCTTTCGCTACAGCTCTCATTGCGTCTTCAGAGAGAGAGGCAATTGTAGGTATCATCATAACGCCAATCACAACACCTGGACTAATCGCATTAAAAAACTGTAAATCAGGTATAATCCGTTGTAAAAGCGGTGTAACAACTGTTAATGCAAAAAAGCCATATACAATTGTCGGGATACCTGCTAATAGTTCTAACATCGGTTTTAATACTTTTCTTACACTGTTTGAAGCATATTCACTTAAAAATACGGCACACGCTAAACCGATAGGAACTGCTACGCACATAGCGATTGCTGTTACAAGTACCGTTCCACATATAAGTGGTAATATACCGAATTTAGGATTTTCAAAAAAAGGTAACCATTCTTTCTCTGTCAAAAAGGAGAGCAATGATATTTTTTTAAAAAACATTATTGTTTCATTAGAAAGCGTAAAAATAATTCCAAGTGTCGTCGCAATAGACACGCTAGCAATTATTTTTAGTAATAATGGAACGATTCGATTGATTCGCTGCGTTTTTTTTCTATGTTTTGTATTTCTTTCAATCAAATGTTGTACAGAAAATGTAATTTGACTTTTGTCATTATAAGCCAAAGATGAAAACCCCTTTCCACCCTGACATTACCTTTTTATTTCTGTTAACATCCGCAGCTGTTCATTGTATTTTTCTTTTGGTAATTTTACATATCCAACCTCTTCAGCAAGATTACCCACATGCTGAATCATAAACTCAATATAATTTGCTACATTCATTTTATTTCGGATAGATGCATGATTCACATAAGCAAATAGCGACCTAGATAACGGCTTATACTCACCTGATTGGATGGTATCTTTCGTCGGAAGTACACCATTCACTTTTATTGCTCTCACCTTATCTCGATTGGCCATATAATAAGCATATCCTACAAAACCAATGGCATTTTTATCATTCATTACCCCTTGCATAATAACTTGATCATCTTCAGACAAAGAGACTTTTTTTACAATGCGACTTTTTTGTAAGATGACATTTTGAAAATAATCATACGTACCAGAGTCTACACCTGGCGCATAAAACTTTACCTGTTCACGTGGCCATGATGAATGAATTTGTGACCATCGCTTTTCACTTTCATCTTCACTCCATAATAGACGTAACTCGTCTACCGTCATATTGTCTACCCAAGTATTTTGACGATTCACAATGATTGTAAGACCATCATAAGCGACTTCAAACGGTGTAAACTGAATGGAGTTTTTCTTCATTTCATTTTCTTCCACTTGTTTCATTACTCTCGAAGCATTATTTATATCTACTTCTCCTTTACTGAAACGATTAAATCCTCCTCCTGTTCCAGAAACACTGATGGAAATTTTCACGTTCGGATGCACCTTTGTATATTCCTCCGCTACTGCTTCTATAATAGGAAAAACCGTTGAGGATCCATCAACTCTCACTTCTCCCATTTCATTCACAGCAAATGCAGTAGACGTGCCAACATAAAAGAAACATGTCGACAGTATGAAAACTTTAATCGATGCACTTATCCATTTCACGTGTTCTTCCTCCTAGAAGTAACCGGAAATAACAGGATTACAGATATAAGAATACTGCTAAACTATTAATTCGGTTTTAATTGTTTGTAAAAGTTTTGTAAAGTTCCACAAGAATCAACATTAGGTAAATTATTAATCTGTAGCCACCGTTCATCTTCACTAAGGATTGGTCCATAACTCCCATAGTGAATGCATACGTATTATTTGCGAGGTCCCTTAAAATTCCGATATAATCTGCTTGTCCACTTTATTAAAACGTATGCATGAACCATAAAAAAAAGCACACTATCTTTTCAGATAGTGTGCTTTTTTTACAACTTTTTTATTCATCATCTTGCTTTTTATTTTTCTTATCTATTTCCTCTTGTGTAGCTTCGCCATTTTCTACCTTTTTCAAATCAAAGTACGCGTCCATAATGTCACGACTAATATAACCGTTAATACCTGATTTATCATCTACCCAAGGTACAACAACAGAAAATGCTACTTCAGGGTCTTCAAGTGGCGCATAACCTACTAATGTTAAGTTATATGTTTCTTTACGCTCACCGTTTGCTTTTCTACCAATCTCTTTATCTCCGCCATACACAGTTTGAGCTGTACCTGTTTTACCAGCAGCTTTATATGATGCGCCTGTAAAGTATTTCGCAGCTGTACCACCAGACTCATTAAATACTTGTCTAAATCCTTCCTGAACACGTTTAATTTGTGATTCAGGCATATCAATACGGTTTAGTACTTTCGGTTCCATTGAGTGAACGACTTTTCCAACTTCGCCTTGTTTCGCTTCCGGTTGACGAATTTCTTTTACAACTTGCGGCTGCATACGGTAACCACCATTTGCAATTGTTGAAACATACTGTGCTAATTGAAGTGGTGTGTACGTGTCATACTGCCCAATTGATAAATCTAATAAGAAACCTGGCTGATTTCCTCTACCTGTTTGACCCGCAGATTCATTTGGTAAATCGATACCTGTTTTTACACCAAGTCCAAACTGTCCGAAATAATAACGCATCGTATCAAATGCTTTTTGTGGTATATCTAACGTACCACCTCTTACATATTGAACACCTGCGATATTCATCGCTGTTTTAAACATATATACGTTAGAAGACATTTTTAATGCTGTTAAATCATTAATGTATCCCATCGTCTTCCAAGAAGATTTTTGTGGCGTTCCCTTTAATCTGATTGGTTCATCAAGTTGAACTGAACCTGGTTGAATGGCACCTGTCTGATACCCAGTAAGTACTGTCGCACCTTTTACAGTTGATCCCATCGGATAAGAACTTGTCATCGTTCCTAATGCGAAATCTTGCACTTTCGTCTCGCCATTTTCTTCTACTAACTGTTTCCCTGCCATAGATAAAACTTCACCATTTTTTGGATTCATCATTACAACGAATGCGCGATCTAAAAGAGGTTGTCCCCCTTTATATCTCAATAAATTTTTCGTGATAATTTCTTCTACACGCTTTTGTAATTCCATATCAATTGTTAAATTCAGATTGTTACCACTTTGCCCTTTTGATACATTAATCGTTTCTAAAATATTACCGTTTTTATCCGTAATATTTCTCACTTCCGCTTTATTACCGTGCAAACTATCTTCATATTGCTGCTCAAGATAGCTTTTCCCTACGCGGTCATTTCGATTATAATCACGAACAAGATAGTAATCTAGTCTTTCTCTCGGTAAACCTTCGTCAGAAGTTGTTACACCTCCAAGTACACTTCGGAACAAATCGCCATCATATGCATATTTTCGTTCCCAATCGACACTTGTATCTACTCCCGGCAATTGCGCTAAATTTTCACTAATAATCGCATATTCCTCATCTGTAGCATCCTTTTTAATGACTTGTGGCGTCATCGCATATCCGCCGTCCATTTTGCTTTTAATCGCTAGCACTTCTAAATCTTTTGCAGATAATTGATTCACTTCTTCTTCCGTCACGCGATTTCGTTGACGCTCATCTAATTCTTTATCGTCAATTTTTTTATCTTTAAACTCTTGACGATCCTTTTTCGTAATTTTTTCTTGCGCTTCTTCTTTATGAATAGCAAGCCAATAATCTTTTTTATCGCGATCTGTTAATTTATCTGTCGGTACTTCAATCAAATCTGCTAATTTTTTCGCTGTTTCTAAGCGAGCCTCTGCAGTTGATCCTTTCATTTTTGTAAATGTAATCGTACGTACAGCTGCATTATCTACTACAGGTCGCCCATAACGGTCAAATATTTTCCCACGTGGTACAGGATTACTTATCGTCGAGTTTTCTTTCCTCTCCACTTCATTCTTATATTCCTCACCGCGAACAATTTGTACATATCCAAGCCTTACAATAACCGCGGAGAACATTAAAAACACGCAGAAAAACAGCACGTTTAACCGAAAAGGAACGTGAGTCTTTTTCTTTTGTTGTTTCTGCTTCTTACCCATACAAACCCCCTCTACCAACAGCTATGTAATTTGAAAGGGACACCTTCATACAGGTGTCCTCACTGCTGTCTTACATCTTTTTCTATTCTAGCATAAAACAAACGATAAGTTAACCTTCTGGTTCTGTTTGATTCTGCGTGGTTCCTTGTGCTACAACACTTGTGTTCCCTGCATTTCCTTCATCATATTTGACATTTTTAACTGCAAAATAAATAAGAAAATGTCCAGCACCTAAAATACATAGTAAGAAAGGTAAACTCTTTTCAGGCGGAAAGAATAATACAGCACATAAAAAACTTAAAACTGAACAAATTCTCCCAGCATTTAACCATAATTCTCGGACAACAACATACTCTACACGCCACTCTCTCGCATTTTTCGCTCTACCAATTACATCATATGTCATCGATCCATATGGAACGAGTAAAATAGGGTATGCAATCGCAATGCATGCTGCATAAATAAGTAATTTTGTGTATGTAACATTGAATATAACTAAAAATACGACAGCATATAAAATAATGCCTCCAAGTAAAATTGCTTTTTTTCGCCACTCTTTCTTTAACATACGAGCAACTAAATAGTAACATACAAATGATACAGCAGAATTTACTAAGCTATATTTCCCTAATGCAAGCTCACTATCGGTTGCTAAGTACACGTATACTGAAATAACAAAAATGAATGTTCCCTCTCTCAATCCTTGGAAAAAATGAGCACGTGTAATTCTCCCCCAATTTTTATCAATCCGTCGCTCTTTCAAAACTTGTGTAACCTCATAACGACCTTCACATTCTCTCTTAGATACAAAAAAGCTTAAAACGACAGCAATTGCAAATAACAGTAACGAGAGGAAGAATACGACCGTATAACCACTCCACTTTTCCATACGTGAAATTGTGTATCCAGCTGCTATCGGTCCAATCATGCCAGAGAAGGATGTAAGAAGCCCAAGAAACCCGTTAAAGAAATCTCTTGTTTCTGGTTCTGTAATCTCAAATGTTAATAAATTAAACGCGAGCCAGTAAAAACCATATCCGACTCCTAAAAGAGCCCCCATTAATAAAATATAGTGAGAAGCGCTTTTTCCCGCTACTAAAACAACGATAAAAAAAATTGCTAACGTGCCTACGCCTATTCGTAACAAGATCGAGCGATCAATACGCTTCGCTAATTTCCCACCTATAAGAAATGTGAGGGGCTGCAATACAACGCTGGCCAAATTATACAAGCCGAGATTCACATAATTTTGTGTTTGTTTCCATAAATAAATGTTAACAAACGTATTCGATAAAGAAATTGCGAGCGTGTATAAACCTCCAATAAGGAGTAATAACACTAAATCCCGATTCACTTCAACATCACCAATTATATGTTTCCACTTCATACACAACTCTCCTTTACTTCATGTTCTAGTCTTCCAAAGACAAGCCCAATTATGTAAAAGGAAAGCATAGAAAAAAGCTAGGAGCATTCTCCTAGCTTTTTCTATCGTTATTACAATTATTTTGCTTCTTGGTAACGTTTTTCAGCAGCGTTCCAATCTACAACGTTCCAGAATGCACCGATGTAGTCTGGACGACGGTTTTGATAATTTAAGTAGTAAGCATGTTCCCAAACATCTAAACCGATAACTGGAGTTTTACCTTCAGTTAGAGGAGAATCTTGGTTTGGCGTGCTTGTTACTTCTAACTCACCATTATTTACTACTAACCAAGCCCAACCAGAACCGAAGCGAGTTGCGCCAGCTTTTGCGAATTCTTCTTTGAATGCATCGAAGCTACCGAATTTCGCTTCAATTGCAGTTGCAAGTTCGCCTACTGGTTGTCCACCGCCGTTTGGAGATAAGATCGTCCAGAAGAATGTGTGGTTAGCATGTCCGCCACCATTGTTACGTACTGCTGTACGAATTGCTTCTGGTACTTCGTTTAAGTTTGCAACTAATTCTTCTACGCTTTTGTCAGCTAATTCTGCATGACCTTCTAAAGCAGCGTTTAAGTTTGTGATGTACGTGTTATGGTGTTTTGTATGATGGATGTTCATTGTTTCTTTGTCAAAGTGAGGCTCTAAAGCATCATACGCATAAGGTAAATTTGGTAATTCGTGTTTTGCCATTGTTATATTCCTCCCAGTTTATGTATTGCCACTTAAGTGACATACAACTACATTCTACCCTAATTGCCATAGGGTGCAAACAAATAAATCACATTGTCTTGCTATCATTAAAGTAGCAAAATTCCCACTTCTTTTCAATTAAAATGCTCATATATTTCATAAAAAAAGCCCCCTTCTACAAGGAAGCTTCCTACTGACATAATAAACACGTGAAATGGATATGGACCCTGTAGGACTCGAACCTACGACCGGACGGTTATGAGCCGTCTGCTCTAACCAGCTGAGCTAAGGGTCCACAATTATGTATGTAACAATACATCAAATAAAGGAATTCCTATCGGATATATCCTTTAAGAAATGTAAGATAAATTTACCATATAGAAAAGAAAAGTGTCAATTGTATTTTTCTCATTTAAAAGAAGAAAATTAATAAAAAGAAATTTAGTTGTCTCTACTATATGTAAATATAATATATCTTGAGATTCCCTAGATTCCTACGTTACAATGATTTTATACATACATAAAGGAAGTGAATCTATGTCCATATTTACCCAATTAGTCAAAAGCGTATATTCGCCTAAAGATATGGCGCTATTCCGTTTTCAAAAAATCGGAAAAACCATTTTGTATATTATGCTACTTTGTCTAATCACTACTATTCCAAGAACATTCTTTTACGGTAGCTTTATCCAAGATAGTGTTACTATGGTAAATCAAGCAATTGAAAAAGATTTACCTGATTTTAAAATCGAAAATGGTGAACTAAAAGCTGATATTGAACAACCTATTCAAAAAGAAGAGGGAGATGCTCTTTTCGTATTTGATCCAAATACAACAGATATCGAAAAGTATCAAAATAAAACTGGTTTATTTATTTTAAAAGATAAAGTAGTTTCTATAGGAAATGGCCAGACGCAAACATACTCCTACAATGATTTATTAGGCACATCTCTTGAGAAAAAAGATTTGCAAGATTTCATTTCAGTATTCGATAGTATTTATCCAATTTTACTAGCTGTTATCGGCGTGTTAGTATATCTATTCCAATTGTTCATTACTTTCTTAGGAATTACTTTACTTGCGTTTATCGGTTCTGCTATGAGTGGTCAACGTAAATTATCTTATAAGCAAGTATGGACGTTAACTGCTTACAGCTACACAATTCCAACAATCTTCTTTATGATTATGGATTTATTCAAAATCGTTGTACCTGGTTCAACATTCATTTATATCGCAGTTGTTTTAATTGTTCTATACTTAACAATTAAAGAAATTCCAAAACCGAACGAAAAAAATGTCTAAATAGGCATTTTTTTTTTGGACAAGCATATATTCCTAGCAAAGGAGTGAAGAATATGAAGAGATTAGGTATATTCTTATTTGTGCTTGTTCTTGGTTATATATTTTATTACGATATAAAGATTGGCACTTTGCCGATGTTAAGTTCATATAAAAAGACAAATGCGGCCGAAACGATAAAACAAGAAAGTACAAATACAAAACAAAAAAAAGAAAACAAAGCGGAAAAAGAAACAGATGTCACTTATAAAACAATTGAAGTCAAAACAGGTGATACGGTTCTTTCCATTACAGAAGCGATCAATAAGAAAAAAATTCCTTCTATCGAAAAAGTAATTGATGATTTTAAACAATTAAATAAAAATACACCTGCTACAAAAATACAACTTGGAAAGTCTTATAAATTCCCGTTATATCAATAAGCAATCACTTAATCCTTGTCAATTACATAAAGGCGCTGATACAATAGTAAAAGTGAAACCGAGCACTTCGGTTTCTATAGCCCTGTATCACGTATACTATCATTGATATAAGGGACTAAATAAGAAACTTCTTTTATAAGGAGAGCGATCTATTCGTGAATGAAATGACTCATCGTACAAAAACACGTCCAGTTAAAGTCGGTAATTTAACAATTGGCGGTAATAATGAATTAATTATACAAAGTATGACAACAACAAAAACACATGATGTTGAAGCAACAGTTGCTGAAATTAAACGTTTAGAAGAAGCTGGCTGTCAAGTCGTGCGTGTTGCTGTTCCAGACGAACGCGCAGCAAATGCTATTGCTGATATTAAAAAACAAATCAACATTCCACTTGTTGCTGATATTCATTTTGATTATCGCCTTGCTTTAAAAGCAATTGAAGGCGGCATTGATAAAGTACGTATCAATCCAGGTAACATTGGTCGTCGCCATAAAGTAGAAGCTGTTGTAAATGCAGCAAAAGAACGTGGTATTCCAATCCGTATCGGTGTAAACGCAGGTTCATTAGAGCGTCACATTTTGGAAAAGTACGGATACCCAACTGCAGATGGTATGGTTGAGAGCGCCCTACATCACATTAAAATTTTAGAGGACTTAGATTTCCATGATATTATCGTATCTATGAAAGCCTCTGATGTTAACTTGGCAATTGAAGCATACGAAAAAGCTGCACGTGCTTTTGATTATCCACTACATTTAGGTATCACAGAATCTGGAACGTTATTTGCCGGAACTGTAAAAAGTGCCGCTGGTCTTGGAGCAATCTTAAGTAAAGGCATCGGAAATACACTACGTATTTCATTAAGTGCTGACCCAGTTGAAGAAGTAAAAGTTGCGCGTGAACTATTAAAGTCATTCGGCCTTGCATCTAATGCAGCAACACTTATTTCTTGTCCAACTTGCGGTCGTATTGAAATTGATTTAATTAGTATCGCTAACGAAGTGGAAGAGTATATTTCTACACTACAAGTACCAATTAAAGTTGCAGTACTTGGCTGCGCTGTAAATGGTCCTGGTGAAGCTCGTGAAGCTGATATCGGTATTGCCGGCGCGCGCGGAGAAGGACTATTATTCCGTAAAGGGCAAGTCGTTCGTAAAGTACCAGAAGAAATAATGGTAGAAGAACTGAAAAAAGAAATCGACGTAATTGCTGCTGAAATGGCTGCTGAACGAGAAAAAGAAAAAGAAACACAAGAACAATAAAATAAAAAGAAGGTTGCCCACAACATTTGTGAGCAACCTTCTTTTCTACGTAAAAAAGCTCGTCAGTTATAGAACTGACGAGCTTTTACTTTGCACATTTTGGACAACGGCCATATATTTCAAACTTATGACCAGTTACTTCATAACCGTTAAAATCTTTATTCATAAAATCCATCGGGCAAGAAGTAATCTCTTTCGTCCCTCCACAATCTAAACAAATAAAATGATGATGATGTTCCATAATAGAACATGTAAAACGAAAATGTTTTTCACCGTTTAATTCCGTTTGTTCTAAAACACCGATTTCAGCAAACACCGTTAAGTTACGATAAATCGTGTCAAAACTAAGACCTGGATAATCATCCTTCATATGCTCTAAAACGTCTTTCGCCGTTAAATAACGATTGTGAGCTGCAAATAACCTGAGCATTTCTTCCCTTTTCCCAGTATGTTTGTATCCTTTATCTTTCATTAGGCGTAAAGCTTCTGTTAGATTCATATCTATCCCTACTTTATGCAGTTTTTTTCTTTTTCCATAAAATCGCACCAATTAAAATAAGAACCGCTATCATAACAATTGTACCACCTGGTGCTAAATCAAGTTGATACGAAGCAAACATTCCACCAATTACTGCAATTTCACCAAATAAAATGGAGAAGAAAATTGTTTGTTTAAATCCATTCGCAATACGAATACTTGCTGCAACTGGTAACGTCATTAATGATGATACGAGAAGAACCCCTACTACACGCATTGATACCGCAATGACAAGCGCAACCAATATAATGAAAATAAAGTGAATCCACTTTGCACTCAAACCGGTTGATACAGCGTATTCCTCATCGAACGATAGTAAAAATAGCTCTTTGTATAATAAAGTAATCGTTACAATAACAACAATTGCTACAATGCCAATGATTATTAAATCCGTACTTGTTACAGCACTTACACTACCAAATAAATAACTAAATAAATCTGTGTTAAATCCATTTGCAAGTGAAATAAAAATAACGCCAATCCCCATTCCTGCTGAAAGAATAATTGGAATTGCTAATTCTTGATAATGTTTATATACAGTACGTAGTTTTTCAATAAGTAACGCCCCACCCATAGAAAAAATCATACCCATATATAACGGATTTAAAAATCCTCCTGTGAAAATTGTTTTTTCTAGTAATAAACTTGCAGCAATACCCGATAATGTCACGTGACTTAACGCATCTGCAATAAGCGACATACGACGAATGACAACAAATACACCGATAAGTGGCGCAACAAGTCCTATTAAAATCCCTGCATATAAAGAGTTACGTAAAAAGTCATATTGTAAAAAATCTTGTATCATTATATCCTCCCGTGATGCTCATGCTCGTGTTCTAAACGATGAACATGATGTCCATATAAGACGGACATTTCTGCATCTTCTAACTCTCGGAACTTTTCTACATTTCCATGGAAATGTAAATGTTGGTTTAAGCATGCAACATGTGTTACCTTCTCGGTAACAGCTCCCATATCATGCGTAACGAGAATTAATGTAATTCCTAGCCTTTTGTTTAAATCCTCTAATATCTCATAAAAACTTTCTACATTCTTCACATCGATTCCAACAGTGGGCTCGTCCAAAATAAGTAATTCAGGATCACTAACGAGCGCACGAGCAATAAATACGCGCTGTTGTTGTCCACCAGAAAGTTCTCCAATATTACGTCCTTGAAACTCACTCATTCCTACATCAGCAATCGCTTTTTCTACCTTTTTCTTATCGTTTTTCGTAAAAAAGCGAAACAACCCTTTTTTCGAAACGAGTCCCATTGACACAACTTCAAACACAGTTGCCGGAAAACCAGAATTAAAGCTATTTGCCTTTTGCGACACATAACCAACTTTGTTCCATTCTTTAAACTTCTTACTATCAACACCAAACAAACGAATGCTTCCCTGTTTTGGCTTTAAAACGCCTAATAAACATTTTAGCAAAGTTGATTTCCCTGAACCATTTGGCCCAACTAAACCTAAAAAAGCTCCCTTCGGAACTTGCAAATTTATATCTTCTAACACATTTCGATCTTCATATCGAAATGACAATCCTTCTATTTCTAATATATTATTCATAGCATCTCACCTATTTTAATTCAGAATGATTCCGATTTATATCTATTTGAATTATAGTACAGCTTATTATAGTTGTAAACCAATCTGCCTAAAATATATCTACTTTTTCAAGAAACCTTACTATTATAACAAAAAGCAGAGAAAAATTCTCTGCTTTCAAAAGATATTATAAATAATTTTTTAGTGAATGGCTGATTTAAACTTACCACCATTTGTCTCTTGTGTACTCATAATCGTAACAAACGCATTCGCATCAATTTCATACACAATTGATTTTAGCTTTGTCACTTCTAGACGTGTTACAACTGCATAAATCACTTCTTTTTCTTTATCCGTGTAACCGCCTTTCGCTACAAGCTTTGTAGTTCCACGACCAAGACGATGTAAAATCGCATTTGATACTTCCTCATATTGATCTGATACAATTAAAACAGCTTTCGTTTCATCTAAACCTTGAATGACTGTATCAATTGTTTTGAATGCAATGTAGTACGTCATAACAGAATACATCGCTTGTTCAACACCAAATACAAATGCTGCCCATGCAAAAATAAATAAGTTCACAAACATTACAAATTCGCCAACGGAGAAAGGTAATTTCTTCGTTAATAAAATACCCATAATTTCTGTTCCGTCCATTGATCCACCATGACGAATAACGAGCCCTACACCAAGACCTAAAATAAGACCACCAAACACTGTAGCTAAAATTGGCTCTGTTGTAAATGGCGGCACAGCATGTAACGTTGATTCAATAAACGCTAAAGCTACAATACCGAACGCCGAAGATAGCATGAACGTTTTTCCGATTTGCTTATAACCCGAATACATAAATGGGATATTGAGAATAACGACCAAAGTAGAAAAACTTAACCACCAAATATTAGGAGTAAGATAATCTAATATAAGAGAAATACCAATAATTCCACCGTCAATAATTTTATTTGGCATTAAAAATAATTCAATTGCTACCGCTGCGCATGCTGCCCCAAAAATAATCATAACTAAACGATAAATAAGATGGATAACACTTTCTTTTCGATGTTGCTTTTGCTCCATAAGTCCTCCCTATACTCTTTTTCTATAGTTTTGTCCTTATATTATAACATACGCTTCTTTTTCTCATGAAAAAAGAAACTCTATACGAATATGTACAAGCTACGTACTCATATATTTCGATAGAAGAACGTGTGAAGGAGGATAACTCGATGAACCTCATTAAACAACTTGTAAATAAAAAATTAAATCATATTTCTACAAAGGAATTATTGAAATATAGTAAAGAATATGACGTTCCAATTACGACTGCACAAGCTGATCAAATTGTTGGACTTATGAAAGGAAAGAATATTAACATTTACGATAATGACGAACGACTAGCGCTCTTAAAACAAATAGCTCAAGTAACCTCGCCCGCTACTGCCCAACAAGTAAATACTTTATTTCAGCAACTACTAAAATAAGGAGGGGATATTCCCCTCCTTATTGCTTATTGCGCTTTAATTTTCTCAAGAAGTCCTTCATCAAAAGTACCATTTTTCAGCATTTCGATTTCTAATTTATACGGTGGCTTCTTATCTTTTTTATCTTCACCTACATATGGCGTTTCCAGAATTTTTGGTACGTGCGTTAACTGCGGATGATGCACAATATGATGCAACGCTTTATAGCCAATATGACCGAAACCGATATTTTCATGACGGTCTTTTCCTGCGCCGCGTACATTTTTACTATCATTAATATGAAGTACTTGTAAACGATCGATACCAACAATCTTATCAAATTCGTTTAATACACCATCAAAGTCATTTACAATGTCATATCCTGCATCGTGCGTATGGCATGTATCAAAGCATACGGATAGTTTTTCATTATATTTTACACCATCAATAATTTTTGCAATTTCTTCAAAGCTACGGCCGCATTCTGTTCCTTTTCCTGCCATCGTTTCTAACGCAATGTTCACCGTCTGATCTGGCGTTAATACTTCATTCAGTCCTTTAATAATTTGTTGAATACCAGCGTCTGCCCCTGCACCAACGTGCGCACCTGGGTGAAGAACGATTTGTTTCGCCACACCTAATGCTGATGTTCTCTCAATTTCCATACGAAGGAAATCTACACCTAATTGGAATGTTTCTGGCTTCGTTGTATTTCCAACATTAATAATATATGGCGCATGTACGATAATCTCTTCGATACCGTTTTGTTCCATATGTTTTCTTCCTGCTTCTATGTTCAATTCTTCAATTGGTTTTCTTCTTGTATTTTGCGGTGCACCTGTATAAATCATAAACGTCGTTGCACCGTATGAAACAGCCTCTTCACTTGCTGCTAATAACATTTTCTTACCACTCATAGAAACATGAGATCCAATCTTTAACATACAATCACCTCTTCAATATACAATAGATATAATGATAGCATAATTTGTAGAAATATGTAGTGAATTGTTTTTTTCCATTCTCCACTGATTATTATCCCCGTAAATAGCGGGATAAAAAAAGATAAGGGAAATCCCTTATCTTTTTTTATTGCTATATTTTCTTTTCACTTTGTCACGTTCTGTTGCAAGTTTACGTTTATAGTTTGGTTTTACTTTTTTCGGTTTTTTAACAACTTTCGTTGCCATAACATCAAGTTCATCATTTGGTTTTTTACGGCTCTTACGACGACGACGTTCACCTAAATCCACCCACTCATCTCCGCGTAAATCTACATGTTTAAACTCGATATGACGTTGTTTTTCTAAACTATCTAACGCTTCTTCGTTTGCTGGATCATAAATCGTCACTGCAATACCTGAATAGCCTGCGCGTGCTGTTCTTCCAACACGGTGAACGAAGAAATCTAAATCTGATGGAAGTTCATAATTAATAACATGACTAATTCCTTCAATATCAATACCACGTGCTGCTAAATCAGTTGCAACAATATATTGGAATTCAAGGTCACGAATTTGTTTCATCATTTTTTTACGATCACGAGGTGATAAATCTCCGTGAATTCGTCCAACTTTTAAGCCGCGTTCCGTTAATCCGTCAGCAACTTGATCTGCCATTTTCTTCGTATTCGTGAAAACAACTGCTAAATACGGTTTAAATTGTAGTAACATTCTTTTCACTAAATCGATTTTGTTACGATGTTTAGAAGGCACTAAATAATGCTCAATATTTCCAGCCGCAACTTGTTTTGGATTGATATGAATATGCTCTGGATTCTCCATGTATTTCTTCAGAAACGGTTTTAGTTTTTGAGGAATTGTTGCAGAGAAAACTAACATTTGCAAGTTTTTAGGCATGCGTGCTGCAATCTTGTCTACATCATGAATGAATCCCATATCAAGCATTAAGTCTGCTTCATCGACAATAATCGTATTTGCTTTATGAACAAACAGTGCTTGTTCTTCTACTAAGTCTTTAATACGTCCTGGCGTTCCAACTACAATATGAGGTTGTTTTTTCAACTTCTCAATTGATCGTTGTTTATCAGTTCCACCAATTAAACAACGTGCTGTAATCATTTGATCTTCCGCACAGAACTTTGTTAATTTCACGATTTCTTCGTAAATTTGTTGTGCTAACTCACGAGTAGGCGCTGTAATAACAAGTTGTACTTCTTCACGACCTGGGTTAATTCTGTTCAATGTAGGAAGTAAGTATGCATGTGTTTTCCCAGAACCTGTTTGGGATTGTCCAATTACACTTACACCTTTTTTCACGACCGGGAAAATTTTCTGTTGAATTCCTGTCGGCTCTGTAAAGCGTAGTTCACGAACTGCATCTATTAAAAATGGTTTAAAATCATACTGTGTAAAAGTTTGTTGTGTCATAAGTTACACCTTCTTTCTAAATTTCTACTGCGCGCACAAATCAGTCAAGTCTACATTATATCGAAATCTACAAGTAAAATCCATCTTTAGTTTAGGTTTTTACTTCAAAAACTAACCTTCTTCCCTCTTATTGCATATTGTATGTGTATATACCTAACTGAAGAAAGGAGGATTTCTCACATGTTTCCAAAATCCCCCATGAGACAAATGTATCCGAATCCAGGGCAGCAACCTTATACACCATATCCAATTCCACAACTACCACCGATGGCACAAAAAAAGAAAGGTTTTCTTGCTAAACTCTTTAAAAAACACGACCCAACCGAACCTTACATGCAAATGGTTCCGCCTTATCGACAAATAGAAGGACCGCCAATGATGCACCAGCAACCGCCACCTCAATATCGACAGCAATATCAGCAACAATACCAACACCAATACCCGCAGCAATATCAACAGCAATATCAACCATACATGCAGCAGCATCCCGAGCAAATGATCCCTCCTCAAATGTATGAATCAAATGACACGCGCGGCGGTGCAGCAACTACAGCCACATCAAGTAGCGGCATCGGTAGTTTTTTTTCGAATTTAATTTCGAATCCAACTACTATGATAAATAATATCGAAAAAGTATCACAAGTCGTTCAATCTGTAAGCCCTGTCGTCGAACAGTACGGTCCCATTATGCGTAACCTACCAAGCATTGTTAAAATTCTCACCTCTGGAAAAAGTACGGAAGAAAATCCAACCGAAGATCAAACTGAAGACGTAACAGAAAAGGTTGAGGTAGCAACTCCACATCCTCCATCCAAAAAAAGAAAAAGAAAAAAAATGGTGATTGAGCCAGTCATAGAAAAAGAAGTACGAGAGGAGCCTGTTCAAAAAATAGCAACAAAACCAAAACTATATGTGTAACAATCCTTTGTTTTCTATCCACTCCTCCTTTATAATGTAAAAGACTATGCACAAAAGTATCCCTTGTTTAGAAGGAGAGGATTACTCATATGAAAATTGTTAAAATTTCCCCTCGTGGTTATTGCTACGGTGTTGTGGACGCGATGGTTATTGCACGTAACGCCGCATTAGATACATCATTACCAAGACCTATTTATATTTTAGGTATGATTGTTCACAACAAACATGTAACAGATGCATTCGAAGAAGATGGCATCATCACATTAGATGGTCCAAGTCGATTAGACATTTTGGATAAAATCGATTCTGGTACTGTTATTTTCACTGCACACGGTGTTTCTCCAGAAGTTAAACAACGTGCAAAAGAAAAAGGTTTAACAACAATTGATGCCACTTGCCCAGATGTTACAAAAACACATGACCTTATTGAAGCAAAGAAAGCTGAAGGTTACCATGTCATTTATATCGGCAAAAAAAATCATCCAGAACCAGAAGGCGCAGTTGGTATCGCACCTGATATCGTTCATCTTATCGAAAGAGCCGATGATTTAAAGACATTAGAAATTCCAACGGATAAAATTTTAGTTACAAATCAAACAACGATGAGTCAATGGGATGTTCAACATTTAATGGAGGACATTCAGAAGAAATTCCCAACAGCAGAATTCCATAAGGAAATTTGTTTAGCAACTCAAGTTCGCCAAGAAGCGGTTGCCAAACAAGCTGATGTTGCAGACTTAACAATTGTTGTCGGTGATCCGAAAAGTAATAACTCAAACCGTTTAGCACAAGTATCACAAGAAATCGCTGGTACGAAAGCATACCGCGTTGCAGACGTAAGTGAAATCAAATTAGAATGGCTACAAGGTGTCGAGAACGTAGCTGTTACAGCAGGCGCTTCTACTCCAACACCAATTACAAAAGAGGTTATCGCTTTCTTAGAGCAATATGACCCAATGAATCCTGCTACATGGGAAAGAGTTCGAAAAGTACCGTTACAAAAAATATTACCTCGTGTAAAAGTGAAAAAAGAACAATAATAAAAACCGTTGCCTATATGAGCAACGGTTTTTATTTTTCTTATACAAATGTAAATGGATCTGTATGTAATTGCGAAGCATGAATATGTACATTCAGTTTCTTTGCATCTGCTTTTTCTTGTAATTGCTTTTGTACACCTTGCTTCATTACCTTTTCAACGTTATGTCCTGGGTCGACGATATTTAAACCGAGCATCATCGCATCATGAGCCACGTGATAATACATGTCACCTGTTACATATACATCCGCACCTTTAAATTTAGCTTGATTGATATATTTGTTACCATCGCCACCAAGTACAGCTACTTTGCGCACTCTATCATCTAATTTCCCAACAACTCGCGCACCCTTTACATCTAACGATTGCTTTACATGTTCTGCAAACTGTCCAAGTGTCATTTCTTCTTGTAAATACCCTATTTTTCCAAGCCCTAACGTTTCACCTTTGTTATCAAGTGGATACACATCATAGGCTACTTCTTCATATGGATGTGCTGTTACCATTGCTTTAATCACTTTTCGTTGTAGTGAAGCTGGAATAATCGTTTCGATTCGCACTTCTTCTACGCGCTCTAACTGTCCAGTTTCCCCGATATAAGGATTTGTCCCCTCTTGAGGTACAAAGGTACCTGTACCCTCGCTATTAAACGTACAGTGACTATAATTGCCGATATGACCAGCACCTGTGTCTCCTAATGCTTTTCGTACTTCTTCTGCATGAGTTTCAGGCACAAACACAACAATTTTTTTCATTTCTTCTGCATATGTCGGTGCCAAAACTTCTGTATTTTGCAATCCTAACGCCTCAGCAAGTAAATCATTTACCCCGCCCTTAGCAACATCCACATTTGTATGTGCTGCATAGATTGCAATATCATTTTTAATACACTTTTCAATAATTTTCCCATACGCCTTATCTGTATGGATCGCTTTTAGCGGGTTAAAAATTAAAGGGTGATGCGCAATAATGACATTCGCTCCTAATTGAATTGCTTCATCCACAACTTCTTCCGTTACATCTAACGCAATTAATACGTGCTGCACGGGTTTATTAAGCGCTCCAATCTGCAGCCCAATCTTATCTCCTTCCATCGCCAAATGCTTCGGATACATACTTTCAAATAACGAAATAATTTCATGGCCATTTGGAATTTTACTCATGATAAAACCTCCCCTATCATTTTCATTTTCGCTTCTACTTCCGCACGCTTCGCTTTTGTTTCTTCAGAATCAGCCGCACGTTCTAACTGTTTTAAAATATTTTGGAAGTTTTTTAATTCTCCTTCCCACTTTTCAACGAAAGCTTCACTTTTTTCTTTCATTAAAAATGGTCCCATAAATAATTCAGCCTGTTTATTTTCAGAGTAAGGAACCGTGATATTTCCTCGCTCCCCTACTAAAATCTCGTAAATTTTCCCATCTTCTTTTACGATTTTTTCATGGATAAGCTCCCATCCATTCTCAATAAACCATTCACGAATGTGATGCGCTGCAATATTCGGCTGTAAAATTAAACGTGTTACACCTTCTAATTTTTCTTTACCACTTTCTAAAATATCACGAATTAACGCTCCGCCCATTCCGGCAACCGTAATTACATCTACTTCTCCTGGCGCGATAACAGCTAATCCATTCCCTTTACGCACATCTACTTTATCTTGTAAGCCACTTTCAGCTACAGTTGCCTGCGCAGAGCGAAATGGTCCATCTACAACCTCTCCAGCAACTGCTTTAGTAGCAATATTATTTATAATTGTATAACACGGTAAATAAGCATGATCCGATCCAATATCAGCAACTGTAGATCCTACTGGTATTTCACGCACAACTTCTTCTAATCGTTTTGAAAGCTTTACTTCATTCATGTATTTCCATTACTCCTTCTCTTGTCAGTCTGTCTCCATGATAATGAATTTATAGTAGTTGTTGCAAGCCTATAACAACAATTCACTTCTCTATCATTCATCGTATTTTAGAAAATATAGAAAAACAAGCCTTTTGCTTAAGCAAAAGGCTTGTCATACGGAACTTTATTTTTTCTTTGATAACCAATCAGCTACTTTAGCGGCTTGATCAGCTGGAACTATATTGGCAGGCATATTGCCTTTTCCTTTCGAAAGAATTTCTTTAATTTCATCCTTTGAAAGTTTCCCACCAATTTTTTGTAAATTAGGTCCTACCGCCCCTTGTAACTGATCACCGTGGCAGCTCGTACAGCTTTGCTTCACAATATCCTCTGGCTTGGATGCTGTTTGTGCTGGTTTCCCGCCATTTTTTGCATCAGCTAACTCTTTAGATTTATTTAGCCCCTGAAATGAAAATACAAACATAACGATAATACCCAATGCTGCAATAAGAGCGAACGGAATCAGCGGATTACGTTTCATATCTCTTCTCCCCCCTCTATACCCCTAAATAGTTAGATGATTCAGTCATTTCCATTGTACTTGAAAACGCTCTATCAGAAAAGAGTAAACTACTAATCGTTAAAAATATTCCATAAATTCAGTTTATTGTTTTTTATTGTTATATCGCTTATTATTTCGATAATTATTAACGTTTCTCATCATATTTTTCACTTTTCTACATATATTTTTGTATAGAATAAACAAAATTAATCGAAAAATCGAAAAATGAGCATTTGCAAATCAAAAGACAATTCTGTAAAATAAATTACAAGAAATTGTAATCGTTGCTGACAGCTAAAGTTTAACAAAAATTAACAAAATAAAAAAGTTTACTTCACAAAAGTGAAGTAAACTTAAAGGTAGCCTATTCTAAGAAATCCTTAAGGCGCTTACTACGGCTTGGATGTCTCAATTTACGTAGTGCTTTTGCTTCAATTTGACGGATACGTTCTCTCGTTACGCCGAATACTTTCCCAACTTCTTCAAGCGTACGAGTTCGTCCATCATCTAAACCAAAACGAAGACGTAGAACATTTTCTTCACGATCTGTTAGTGTATCTAACACATCTTCTAATTGTTCTTTTAGCAATTCATACGCTGCATGGTCCGCAGGCGATGTTGCTTCTTGGTCTTCAATGAAATCACCTAAATGGGAGTCATCTTCTTCACCAATCGGTGTTTCAAGAGAAACTGGCTCCTGTGCAATTTTTAAGATTTCACGTACTTTTTCTGGAGCAAGATCCATTTCTTCACCAATCTCTTCAGGAGATGGTTCACGTCCTAAATCTTGTAATAATTGACGTTGTACACGAATTAACTTATTAATCGTTTCAACCATATGAACTGGGATACGAATTGTTCTTGCTTGGTCTGCAATCGCACGTGTAATTGCTTGGCGAATCCACCAAGTTGCATACGTACTAAATTTGAAACCTTTACGATAATCGAACTTTTCAACCGCTTTAATTAGACCCATATTCCCTTCTTGAATTAAGTCTAAGAAAAGCATACCACGGCCCACGTAGCGCTTTGCAATACTTACTACAAGACGTAAGTTTGCTTCTGCAAGACGACGTTTCGCTTCTTCATCGCCTTCTTCAATACGCGTTGCAAGTCGAATTTCTTCTTCTGCAGATAGTAAATCTACACGACCAATTTCTTTTAAATACATACGAACAGGATCGTTGATTTTAACCCCTGGTGGTACGCTTAAATCATTGAGGTCGAATTCTTCTTCCGATTTTGCTATTTGGCGATTATTAGGGCCTTCGTCGTTGTCATTGTCGCCAACTAAGTCGATCCCTTGTTCACCTAAATATTCATAGTATTCATCCATTTGATCGGATTCAATTTCAAATCCATTCATGCGTTCTGCAATCTCTTCATATGTAAGAACGCCACGTTTTTTTCCGAGCTCAGTGAGTTGTTCTTTCACTTGCTCAAGGGTCATTTCAGTTTCAATTTGTTTAGAACGAGCTGGTTTGTCAGCCATCTGTTCCCCTCCTTACGCGAGATACAAACATTCATTATACTAAAAATTTATCAAAAAAGCTATTTTCTCGCTTTTTGATTTTGTAAATATGCTACATAATATTTAGCAGCCTCTACAGGATCTGTCTTTTCCATTTGTTTTATCTTGAAGATGATTTCCATCTTTTCAAGTTTTTCTTGATGACGTCTAAGCGTCTCCAAATGGCCTTGTAACACTTCTTCTGTGTATTCTGGATTAATAAATTCATCCGTCGAAATATCAGTAATAATATTTTTCAACTTTTCATCAGAGAGCCAACTTAAAAATGTTCCGACTGAAGGTTCATTTCCCTTTTCATAATATGCGTATAGTTCATATAAAATCCCTTTATGTTCTTCTGTATGAAAATCTTCTATGTGGGATTCCATACGAACGGCCACTTCTGGACTTTGCAACATATGGTAAATAATTTCTCTTTCAGCCCTTTCAAAACCTGTTAACTTCGGTTTTGCTTGAACAATTTGAGACGGTTTAGAAACCTGCTTTACTTGTTTTTGTTGTACCTTTTGTTCTTTGCGATATTGGTGCAATTGATTCAAAAGTGTTTCCATTGAATACGAAAATTCTTGCGATAATGACTTCAAATATGATTCTGCCTGCATCGCATCCTGTAACAACGATAACTCTTTTAAAACACTTTTCACATACTCTTCTTTGCCCGACTCATCTTGCAAATTTTTCCCTAAACGCAAATGATTTATTTTAAAACCAACAAAACTTATACTTGATTTCACAAGATTTTCAAAAGCAGTTGTCCCATATTGTTGCACATATTCATCAGGATCAAGCTTATCTGGCAAGGATGTAACTTTCACTTGGCAACCAACTTGCAACAATAATTGCCCTGCTTTCATCGTCGCTTCTCGCCCTGCTTTATCACCATCATAGCAAAGAACAACAGTTTCAACGTTACGTCGCAGAAGTTTTGCTTGTTCTTCAGTTAAAGCTGTTCCCATTGTCGCAACAGCTTCTTCCACACCACTTTTTACCGCAGCTAGTACGTCGGCATACCCTTCAAAAAGGACCACTTGCCCACGTTTTCTAATAAACGGCCTTGCTTGATGGAAGTTATACAACAATTTACTTTTGTGAAAAATTGGTGTTTCTGGGCTATTTAAATATTTCGGAGTGTCATCTCCTAACGCCCTTCCACTAAACGCTATCACTTTACCTTGTAACGTATAGATTGGAAACATAACTCTTCCACGGAAGCGATCATAATGACTACCATCCTTCTCGCTTCTTATGAGAAGACCAGCTTGTTCCATACTAGACAACGATAAACCTCTTTTTTGTAAAATTTTCGTTGCTGCATCCCAAGCAGGTGACGCATAACCAATTTCAAACTTCTCAATCATCTCTTTTGTAATACCACGTTTTAACAAATACGAAAGTGCTTCATTTCCTTCTTCTGTATTTACTAATAAATGATGATAATACTTTTTTAAAAGTTCATGAGCCTGTTGCATGATGACAGTGTCATCAGATATGTCTTCTTGTTGTCCTTGCCCTGATGTATACTCTGCAACCGCAATTCCATTTCTTTCACCTAACTTTTGAACAGCTTCGGTAAAAGCCAGTCCTTCCATTTTCATTAGAAAGGAAAATACATTTCCACCTTCTCCACATCCGAAGCAATGAAAAATTTGCTTGTCAGATGAAACAGAGAATGAAGGAGAATTCTCACCATGAAACGGACAAAGGCCGAAATAGTTACGTCCCTGTTTTCTAAGTTGAACGTATTCACCAATCACTTCGACAATATCGGATGATGTCCGAATTTGTTCAACAACTTCTTCAGGAATTCTGTTCCCCATAACTCCATCTCCGTGTCGTATTTTGTATTCGATATAAATTAAAAAATTCCTTTATAATTCGACAATATTTTTTCTAAACTTATTAAAAAATGTTGTCGATCACGTTATCAAGCGATTTTGCAGACCCTTTTCTGCGTAACTTCGCAGATACGTACCTACTATATAAAATTGTATCCATTTGCTCATCTATTACAAATGTACCTCATGGAGACAATACATATGCACTTTTTCACAAGAAGACTAGCAAGCACCATATCCTATGTGATCACGAGATCTGTTTTTTGCATGTTGATACATATAAAGAAATCAACTTTTGCTTATTCAGTATCTACATAGATCCAAATTCCCTCGCTACTTCCTTAAACGATGAGCATACGATGTGACAAACAAAATTTTGACATGAAATTTCGTTCCAACTCGCACAATTGTCAGCCTTCACAGTATATGCATCTGCATCAACTCATACCATATTGATGTTTTGCATATTTCTGTATTCTACATCCCTTCTGCGAATCCTTCCATAATGTGCGTTTTCTTGTATAGATTTTGTCGATTTAACGTAATTACATGTCATTTCTTAAATCCTATCCCTAGTTTATTCTGAAAAATTAAAGTCTAAACGTAAAATATAGGTTTTTATCACAATTTTTTATTATAATATATTTTCTTCAACTACGCTACATATCCCTTTATTTTTTCATCTTCTATTTCAGGATAGCGAAACCCTACTTTTAACATAATAAAAAGACAGAAGAATATAAGTATAACCACTTCACTATCATCTATTACGAAATCAGTAGGCACTGTGTTTCTCACGAGCGAAAAAAGCACATTCACCTTTGGTAAATGTGCTAAAACATTTTTTGGTTTTGCACTGCATTCACAATAATGTTAGCTGTTTCTTCAATCGCTTTGTTCGATACATCAATTACTTGACAATTTATTTTACTAACTACATTCTCAAAGTGATCAATCTCTTCTTTAATACGATTAATATTGGCATATGTTGCTCCGTCACTTAGTCCAAGTGATTTCAATCGCTCTTTTCGAATATGATTTAACTTCTCTGGCGTAATTTTCAAACCGAAGCATTTTTCTTTAGCCACTTGATATAATTCTTCAGGCGGATCTACTTCTGGTACTAGTGGTACGTTGGCAACTTTCAAACGTTTGTTGTGAGCTAAATATTGAGAAAGTGGTGTTTTTGATGTGCGCGAAATACCTATTAACACGATATCTGCTTTTAAAATACCACGTGCATCTCTACCATCATCATACTTCACAGCAAACTCAATCGCTTCAATCTTTTTAAAGTATTCTTCATCTAACCTACGAACAACACCAGGCTCATATCTAGGCACTTGCCCGGTAATTTCTTCAATTTGATCGATTAGAGGGCCAATAATATCATATGCCTCTACACCTTCTTTTGCAGCCTCTGTCACTAAATATTGGCGCATGTCAGGCTTTACTAACGTAAAACAAATAAGTGCTTGATTGCTCTTAGCAATCGAAATCACTTCTTTTAATGTCCCTGTATCTTCTACATACGGCACACGTCTAATATCAGGAGCAAATGGGAATTGCCCCATTGCTGCTCGAACAACCAAATCAGCCGTTTCTCCTACAGAGTCAGATACGACATATACGATTTTATTATCCATTACATTACCTCACTTTAAACAAATTACACTTATTCGTTATTTACTAAGTTTACAAACGCACGTGTAATATTTGTTTTTGTAATTCGTCCAACCACTTCTAAACCTTGTTTCGTATCTTTTACAACTGGCATCGCATCAATCTGTCTTTCTATTAATTCCATCGCAATATCATATAAAGAATCTTCTCTACGACACATCGCAATGTTTGGCATCCTTGTCATGATAATATTAACCGGAAGTGAGGTTAAATCCTGCTTCCCTAAGCTAGCTCGTAATAAATCTTTACGAGATACAACGCCTACTAATAGAGTCGATTGATCTACAACGAATAATGTACCTACATCCTCTAAAAACATAGTACAAATCGCATCGTATACCGATACATTTTTATCAATTACAACCGGTCTAGATTGATAATCTTGTACTTTAATTTTCTTAACAGCTTCAGATAATAACTGCCCCCCAGTTTTACCCGTATAAAAATAACCTACGCGTGGACGTGCTTCTAAATAACCAGCCATCGTTAAAATTGCTAAGTCTGGTCTTAGCGTTGCACGTGTTAATCCCAATTGCGCAGCAATTGACTCCCCTGTAATAGGACCGTGATCTTTTACAATCTGAATGATATGTTCTTGCCGTTTATTCAGCTCTATGATAATCACCACCTTTAATGCACAACGAAAAAAGTTATACTATCTCTTAAATATTATATACTAAATATGCTATTCGAAAAAGAAAGGATGTAAAAAGGACCGTATACGGCCCCAAATTATATTTGAAACTTATCAAGTTGTTCTAAGAAACGTCTTGATTTCAAATAAATCCCGCAATATTCATCATAATATGTATTCAATACTAAACGCATTTGTTTTTTTGTACTATCCTTCACTGATACATTGCCAAGTCTATGTAAATCGAAGTGGTAGAAAAGACGCAATAATTTATGAACGGCTTCCCCCACTGGTATATGATACTGATCTTGCTCAGCATGACGTGAGCACAGAAAACCGCCCTCCCTAACAGAGAAGGCGACAAAATCTGTTTCTTGATGACAAATCGCACATGTATCAAAGTACGGGCGCATCCCTAATACCGGAAGCATTTTCGTTTGATAAATTAATGATAATACTTCTGGATCAACACCCTCACACATATAATGCAACGTTTGATATAACATTTCAAATAAATATGGATTATGTTTTTTATCTTCTGTTGCTTTATCAGTTAACTCAACAATAAATGATGCATAAGCAGTTAAAAATATATCCTCGCGAATTTCTTTCATAGTTGAAATAATCTCGCCTTGTTGCAAAGTTCCAAGTCCAGATCCCATTTGAATAAGAAAATGACCATGTGTCATAAGTTGCGAAACAGATGCTAACCGGCTTTTCGGTTTTTTCGCTCCTCTTGCCATTGCACTTACCTTACCCAATTCTCTTGAGAATATTGTAACAATCTTGTTCGTTTCTCCGTAATCTGTCGTACGGATAACGATGCCCTCAACTTTTTGAAACATGTTCGTCACCATCCAAGGTTTGAACAAAACGGGTCAAGAAATTGGAGAGTCTAGATGCGCTAGCTCCTCTTCATGTTGATCCATCTCATCGTTTACGTCTTTTTCCATTTCTTTCAAAAGCAAATACGTCTCAATGCTTCCTGTTTTGGAGAAAAACTTCCAGGTAAAATCTAGCATAAGAATCCACCTTTCTCAATAAGCGTAGCCTATAAACCAATTTCCTTTGTTGTTATTAAATTGACCCATTTTGTCCATTTTCATGTGAGAAAAATTTTTCCTAATTTATCAAAACTCATAAAAACCAATAATCAGCGGATGAACAAAACATCCGCTGATTACAGCTTTACTCTATTTTAATACTCGTCTTCGCGGAAACCAAGGTCACGAAGCTGAGACATTTTATTTCGCCAATCTTTTTGCACTTTTACCCATACTTCTAAAAATACTTTAGAACCAAGTAATGCTTCAATATCAAAACGAGCTCGCTTACCGACTTCTTTTAACATCTTCCCTTGTTTTCCGATAATAATCCCTTTTTGCGACGGACGTTCAACAACAATCGTTGCATTGATATAAACTGCCCCGCCTTCGCGTTTTTGAATTGCATCGATAACAACAGCCACAGAATGCGGCACTTCTTCACGTGTTAAATGTAGTACTTTTTCACGAATAAGCTCTGCAATAATAAATCTCTCCGGATGATCCGTTACTTGATTATCCGGGTAGTATTGTGGTCCTTCCGGTAAATACTTTTTAATTGTTCCAATTAGAGCTTCCACATTATTACCGTCTAATGCAGAAATTGGTACGATTTCTGCAAAGTCATGTAATTTGCGATATTGATCAATTAGCTCTAATAATTGTTCTGGGTGAACTTGGTCAATTTTATTAATAACTAAAAATACTGGTTGTTTCGTTTCTTTTAACTTCTCGATGATGAATTCTTCACCACGACCAAAGCCTTCGACAGCATTCACCATAAACAGAACGATATCAACTTCTTTTAATGTCGTTTGCGCCATCTTCACCATGAAGTCGCCTAGTTTATGTTTAGGTTTATGTATTCCTGGTGTATCAATGAAAATTACTTGTGAATCATTTTCTGTATATACGCCTTGAATTTTATTACGAGTTGTTTGTGGCTTGTCACTCATAATAGCAATTTTTTGACCAATAATACGATTTAAAAATGTAGATTTCCCAACATTCGGTCTGCCAATAATAGAGACAAAACCTGATTTATAACCTTTTCTATTCATGTAAATCCTCCGCTAAAAATGCTCCTGGTAACAATTCTCCGACTGTTGTCTCTTGAACGTCACCATGTAAATTTGATAGGTATACTTTCGTATCCTGTTTACATAATTCTACCATAACTTGTCGACATGCTCCACAAGGAGGTACTGGACGCTTCGTATCCGCCACAATTGCGATAGCTACAAACTCTTTATCTCCTTCAGAAACCGCCTTAAATAAAGCTGTTCTTTCTGCACAGTTACATAAACCATATGATGCATTCTCAACATTACATCCACGATATACTTTTCCATCGCGCGTTAATAATGCTGCACCTACTTGAAATTTAGAATATGGTACGTACGCTTGTTTACGCGCTTCGATTGCTTCTTGAATTAATTGTTTACTATTCATATTCCCGCATCCTTCCTGTTCCCAGCTGTGAATAGATACACTCTCTTATTAAAGGCCTTTACGGCACCTTCAAAGCTTAATAAAAGCTTTGGAATGCAACTATACCACATACGGTAAAAAGATAATAGCACCAATTATAACGGCTATTATCGCAAACAATAAAACCGCTCCTGCTGCGACATCCTTTGCGACTTTCGCAAACGGATGTATATCAGCAGTCGCTAAATCTACTGTTTTTTCCACAGCCGTATTTACCATCTCTAAGCTCATTACAATTCCTATTACAATAAGTAATATCATCCACTCTACTTTCGTAATATGGAAATAAAAGCCGCAGCATATAACAATGACTGCGGCTACATAATGAATTTTCATATTTCGTTCATGACGAAGACAAAAGAATACACCTGCTATAGCATATCCAAAACTATCTATAAGTTTTCCTTTTTTCATCGTCCTAATCCAAATGCTTCTAAAATTTCTTTTTGTCTTCCAAACATTTCTTTTTCATCCTCTTCTGTCATGTGGTCATAACCAAGCAAATGTAAAAAGCCATGTAACGCTAAAAAGCCAAGTTCACGATCAAAAGAATGTCCATACTCTTCAGCTTGTTCTTTCGCTCTCGGAATAGAAATAATAAGGTCACCTAACATACGCGGCATTTCTGCGCCCACAATTTCCATTTCCCCTTCTCCCATTTCTTCCATGGCAAAGGAAATGACATCAGTAGGCTGATCTTTATCTCGGTAATCACGATTAATCTCGCGAATGCGTTCGTTATCTACAAATGTCACTGATAACTCCGCACCATCCTCTATTTTTTCCATTTGAGCTGCTTTTCCTAATATCTCACGAATTAAATTCACATATTCTTCTTTCACTTCTTCTGTTTCATCAATGAAATCAATTAATAAACTCATTCTTTCTCCTTTTCTTCCGGTGGTTCCGGATATGTAATACGCGAATGGAAAATACCATTTAACGTTTCACATAACGTTTTTCCAACGATTTGTAGTTCCTTAAATGTCAAATCACATTCACTAAATTGCCCATCTTGCAGGCGATCTTTAATAATACTTTGTACTAAATTATTAATTTGCTCTGGCGTTGGGTGATTCATAGAACGTACCGCCGCCTCAACACTATCCGCAATACCAACGATTGCCGATTCTTTAGAAGTTGCTTTTGATCCCGGATATCGGAACATCTCTTCTGTATATTTTTCTTTATCTTCTTTAATCGCCTTATAATAAAAATATTTAAGAAGCGTTGTACCATGGTGTTGCCCAGCAATATCAATAATTTCTTGCGGAATATGGTATTCTTCGAGCATCTTTACTCCATCGGTTACATGAGCAATGATAATATCTTTACTCGTCACAGGATCTAATTTATCATGTGGATTCTCAATTCCCATCTGGTTTTCAATAAAGAATTGCGGTTGTACTGTTTTTCCTACATCATGATAATACGCCCCTACACGCGCTAATACACCATTTGCTCCAACTGCTTCACAAGCTGCCTCAGAGAGATTCGCTACCATTACACTGTGATGATATGTTCCTGGCGCTTCTAATAAAATTCTACGCAAAAGCGGATGATTCGGACTTGATAATTCCATAAGCTTCATACTCGATACAATTCCAAGTCCACTTTCTAAATATGGTAATATCCCCATAGCCAAAACGGATGAGATAATTCCTGAAAGGGAAGCCATTAATAATTGCGTACCAATTTCAAGAGGTGAAAAATTCCCATTACGTAATAATAATAACGCCGCCAAGACGACTACATTTAAGATAGATACGAGTATACCAGCTTGTAAAATCATCGTACGACGATTTTTTTCTCTTAAGAAAATACTCACTGATAATGAACTTAATAACACATAAATACCCACACTATAATTTAGTGTACTTGTTACTCCTTCATTAAACATAATACTTCCGCACACAGAAAAAATCATACTTGTTAAAAATACAAATCGATCGCCAATCATTAGTTTTACAAGTATCGTTCCCATCGCAACTGGGACAACATACGCAATTCCTGCATATTCAAGCTTTTGAAACAAACTAATAATTTTCATTAAAACAATCGTGATAGACAAAATTGTAATATACGCTAAAATGTACGGTTTGTCTTCTCTTTTCCGCTGTAAAAATACTTCAAACTGCTTATGCATAAAGTATAGTAACACACCAATGAGCACAGCTAATCCAACATAAGGCTGAAAACTATTACCCTTCTCTAATAAACCGACTAATTTCAACTGATTATACATATCACTTGAAATTGTTTCACCTTCTCTAACAATAACTTGTCCTTGAAGAATATAAACAGGTGGAACTAAATCTTCTTCTGCTTTCTTCTTCTCTTTCGTTACAGCAGGATCATAGAAATAATTTGCTGTAATCGCATATGATCCTAGTGCATTCACAGCTTCTTTCAATCCGCTATTCACATTCAGGCTTTTCATTTCATTAACAAATCGCTCTTTCGCTGCCATTTCTTCGGACATTTTAATATTTCCACCCATGATAACGCTAACAGACGTTAAAGCCGCATTCTTTGCTAATTCTAATTGATCCGGTTCTGCATTAATAAAGTATAATAAATTCTCATCCGATAATTCCTTCGTTAAATTAGATGGCAACTTCTTCTTCAACTTTTCTAATTTATTCGCATCGGTCATCTTTTTTTGCTCTTCAGGTCCAGCAGCTTTCATCTCCTGAATTACTTCATTCACCTTAGCAAAAACATCATTTACAATATCTACTCTATTTTGTTTATATTCACTTCTATATGTATATTGATCCCCGACTTTTTGAGCGGCCTCTTGTTTTTTTCTTTCCGTTATAACCTTATCTTCAATTTTAATAGGAGAATGAATTGTTTTTTTCGCAATAGAATACATATCAACATCTAATTGCTCTGGTTTCACATTATTCATAAGTGCAAAAAATAGCACTGCCCCTAATAAAACGTAAGAAATCCAACTTAGTTTTTTCGAATGTTGTAAATTACGAAACCACTTAGAAATTTCTTGAGATCTTAACATGATTTCAATACCTTCTCCTCTCTAGAAATAAAGTGAAACTATTTATAGCTTTCATTTCTTCTAGCCAACGATACTTTTAGGTAACAATTTTATACACCAGTACCTATAGTTTATTTCTCTTATCTTTTATGATAGTAAAAAATATGCCGTTCGCCAACCTTAATACAAAAAGAAATGATCCTGACAAATAGGATCATTCCATTTTATCATATGCCTCAATAATACGTTGTACCAGTGGATGCCTTACAACGTCCGTTTGTTCTAACGTAATGAATGAAAGACCTGATACACCAGATAAAATGTTAGCAGCTAGCGTAAGCCCTGATTTTACCCCTTTTGGTAAGTCTACTTGTGAGGGATCCCCCGTAATAACCATTTTAGAACTAAAACCTAATCTTGTTAAAAACATTTTTATTTGTGCACCCGTTGTATTTTGCGCTTCATCTAAAATAACAAATGAATCATCGAGCGTACGTCCTCTCATATAAGCAAGAGGCGCGATTTCAATTACACCTCTCTCCATCATACGCTGCGTATATTCTTGTCCAAGAATATCGTGCAGAGCATCATACAATGGACGTAAGTACGGATCTACCTTCTCTTTCAAATCACCTGGTAAAAATCCTAAACTTTCTCCAGCTTCTACAGCCGGTCTTGTTAAAATGATTTTCTTTACATACCCTTGCTTTAAAGCTCTTACAGCCATTACTACAGCTAAGTATGTTTTCCCAGTCCCGGCAGGTCCTATTCCAAATACAATATCATTTTTCTTCATTGCATGAATATATCTTCTTTGTCCCATCGTTTTTACACGAATGGATTTACCTTTTGCCGTTTTAAAGATTTCTTCTTCATATAACTCTTCAAATTGAGCAATTTTCCCTTGTTGTGCGAGCTGAATTGCATACGCAACATCTCTTTCTGTAATTGACACACCTTTTCGAATAACAACAAGTAGTTGTTGTAAGATTTTTTCTACGAGTGTCACAGTTTCAACTGCTCCAGATGCACGAACAGTTTCACCTCTAGTTACGATTGATACATTCAGTTCCCGTTCAATTACTTTCAAATGAGCATCATTGACTCCAAAAAGAGCGATTGCTTCGTTAGTATTTTCCAATTGTTGGTTCATTTCTACTAATTGTTCTGCCATTACTCAGTCTCCTTGAATATCGGATTCGGATATTGGTTGTGGCTCTGCAATATTTTCAATCACAGTATAATGCAAAGTGACTTTTAGTTGATCCGCCTCAACCTCTTTACTCAAAATCTTATCACTTACAATCATAGCATGTTCATCCAATTTTTTCTTTAGTTCTTTTTCAGCCATTTCTTTCGCTACTTTCATTGCCTGTTTTTCTGTATATTCTCGGTTCGCCTCTTCCTCTTCTCGCACTACATCTTTTTCATATGCAATCGGCAGTGTAAAACCAAATAATTTCACATCATGTTTTACATTTTCCGTACGAGAACGTTTATACTTATCATGCTGAAATCCCCATATTTTTATTTTTGTACTCCCAAATGTAAGGTAATGCTCATTATACGTATTACCAGTATATACTTGAAATTGCGTCTTGAGTGGTACATTCACCTCAGATGTGTACCACGTTTCTCCATATACAATACCTTTCGCCGAAACAATCGTTGGACTCTCCTCATTACCGTATATCCCTGATACGAGAAGCTGACCTTTTTCTACATGATCATTTTTTAAAACGACTGGTTTTCCAACTTCAACAAATGTTTTTGTAACAATCGCTTCTTTTTTTGCCACTAAATTTTGCGGCCTTTGTTCTTTTTCTTTTTTCGGCTCATTTTTTTCAACAATTTTAAAATGGTACGTCGTTCCCCTTACTTCTAGTCCTGCCCAAGTAATCGCATTAATATTGTCCGTCAAATGACGTTGTACATCTTCTACACTAGGCATTTGGAATTGTAATTTTCCTTTTTTAATACCCATTTTGTCCAATTCTTTCATCAATATATATTCTGTTTCAGGTTTCGCTCCTGTAATTTCAATTTTCCAAACCATATTCGATAATGCAATCATGCCAAAGAAGAAAATTAAAAAACCAATTAAGAATCCACTATTTTTAATTAGACGTTTATTCCAAAAAGGAAAACCGTAACGCCCAATAAAATATAGTTTACACTCATTTTTTCTATAAATCGGCTTTATTTTTTTCACATCTCGTAATAGCATACAGAAGACTAACGTTTCATCGGCAATTTTCTTAACGTCCCAAACTAATAATTTCCTACGCACACATTCATTAACGAACCGTTCCGCTCCTCTACCTTCAATTCGTACCTTTACATATCCAAGCCACTTTATAAACCATTTATTTTTCATCTACTACCTTCACTACCTTTCCAAAAGTAGACACACTACTTTTCACTTTAATTAGCAAAATAGCTCGTACGAAAATGAAATAAAGAGTTTTATTTTCCATAAATAGCGGGATAAAGTGAGACTTTAATCAGCCCTCACCAATCGGACTTTAATGGACAGCCCGACCCCCACCTAACTTCTTTGCTTTCGCTGAATTTTGAGGCGTAGGCTTACTGCCCATGAAAGCGGGATAAACTAAATAGTAGGGGCAAATCATTAGAATAAAGAAGAAAAACTTCACATACGGAAGTTTCCCTTACTTCTCTTTCTGTTCGTCTTCTAAAAACGTCACTTGCTCAATTATCCCTTCAAGCAAAAGTTCTTCCGGAAGGATTGTTTTAATAACAAAGGACTGCCCCTTAATTAATAACTGACCATGCTTTAACAACAATCTTACTTCTTTATCTGAAAATACTAATAAACCTCGATGATTTTCTATATAGATATGCACTTGCCCAACAAGCGTGATCCGAGGTAGATCCATTAGCACATCCACTGGTAGGTCTATTTGCTTCGTTAACCAATTCTTCATTTGTTCTAATTTTTTCATCCCAAAAGACCCCCTCTCATCCCATATGTATGAAAAAAGAGCTTGTAATATCACGTCCAAACTGAAAAAAAGCATAAAAAAACGTCTCATAAGAAATGAGACGTTTTTTTATGCTAATAGCTGGATAACCAGCTTATTCACAAGCGATCCATCTGTTTTACCTTTTACTTTCGGCATAACAGCAGTCATCACCTTGCCCATATCCGCTTTAGAAGTCGCACCAACTTCAGAAATAACTTGCTTGATTATATCAACTAGCTCTTCTTCCGTTAATTGCTCCGGCAAATATGCGCTTAAAATCTGAATTTCACTTTGCAGTTTATTAACAAGGTCTTCACGACCAGCTTTTTTAAATTCAAGGAGGGAGTCCTTATGCTGTTTTACTTCACGAGCTAAAACTGTTAGTTCCTCTTCTTCAGTAAGAGTATGCTGTAGTTTAATACCTTCATTTTGTAAAGCAGCCTTAACCATACGAATGACGGTTAATTTTTCTTTTTGTTTATTCTTCATCGCTTGTTTCATATCATCGTTTAAACGACCGAGAAGACTCATAACTTACACCCTCTCTTAGAATTTACGCTTTCTTGCCGCTTCAGATTTCTTCTTACGTTTTACACTTGGTTTTTCATAAAACTCGCGCTTTCTTGCTTCAGCAAGTGTACCAGTTTTAGAAACCGATCTTTTAAAACGGCGAAGTGCATCCTCCAAAGACTCGTTTTTACGAACGACTGTTTTTGACATTCTCTTTCCCTCCCTCCGAAACATCACACTTACATACTAACTCCAGCATGCAAAAAGAAACACTTCTTCAGCATGTCTTTTACGATTATAATACATTTTATCACTTCAGGTCAACTATTTGGCAGAATAAAAGAAGAATAGATGCTCTTCCTTTTTCAAAAACTATGCAGATAGCTGTTATCCTTTCCCCTGAAGGCAACTATATTTTTATCATTACACCTTTTTTCATGCAGGAACGTACGAAACAACTACTCATTTCATACATTTTCAGTACTTAACTTCTCCACTAAAAAAGAAAGCATGCAAATCGTTTCCGTTTGCATGCTTTTTTATCCCGATTGGTCCGGGCTAATAATGAGCGGGGAATGAATCCCACGCTCATTAAAGTTTCACTTTATGCGCTTGCTGATTCCTTTTTCACATCATCTTCAAGGACACGAACAAATTGCGCTTCGTTATATGGATAACCAGCTTTTGTGATTTTTACTTTCACTAGTTTACCGATTAATTCTTCTGATCCTTCAAATACAATTTTCAAGTAGTTATCTGTATAACCTACATATAGGCCTTCACGGTCGCCCTCTTTAAATTGTTCTTCTGGAATAATTTCAAGTACTTCTCCTTCAAACTGTGATGCATACTCTTTCGCTAATTGATTAGATAGTTCAATTAAACGGTGAACACGATCATTCTTCACATCTTCAGGAACTTGATCTTCCATACGCGCTGCAGGTGTTCCTGTACGTTTTGAATACGGGAATACGTGCAACTCAGAGAAGCGATTCTCTTTAATGAAATTGTATGTTTCCATGAATTCTTCTTCTGTTTCACCTGGGAAACCAACGATTACGTCTGATGTAATCGCAAGACCTGGTAACGCTTCTTTCAAACGATCTAAGCGCTCTTGGAAAAATTCCATCGTATACTTACGACGCATACGCTTTAATACAGTATTAGATCCAGATTGCAACGGAATGTGTAAGTGACGTACAACTACTTCAGACTTATCTAACACTTCAATTACTTCATCTGAAATCTGACTCGCTTCAATAGAAGAAATACGAAGACGTTTTAATCCGTCTACTTCCGCTTCCATATCACGAAGTAATCCAGCTAAGTTATAATCTTTAATATCTTCACCGTATCCACCTGTATGAATACCTGTTAATACGATTTCCTTATAGCCTGCATCTACTAATTGCTGCGCTTGTTTAATAACTTCTTTCCCATCGCGAGAGCGCATTAAACCACGCGCCCAAGGAATAATACAGAATGTACAGAAGTTATTACAACCTTCTTGTATTTTTAAAGATGCACGTGTACGGTCCGTGAAGTAAGGTACATCAAGTTCTTCATATACACGTGTTTTCATAATGTTACGCACAGCATTAATTGGCTGACGCTCTTTACGGAATTCTTCGATGTATCCTAACATCTTTTCACGATCTTGTGTACCAACTACAATATCTACACCTGGAATCGCCATAATTTCCGCTGGAGATGTTTGTGCATAACATCCTGTTACACAAATAACCGCATCTGGGTTTTGACGAACAGCACGTCTAATAACTTGACGACTTTTCTTATCCCCCGTATTCGTTACTGTACATGTATTAATAACATATACATCAGCTTTTTTTTCATATTCAGTTCTTTCATATCCACCTTGTTTAAACAATTGCCAAATGGCTTCTGTTTCATAGTGGTTTACTTTACAACCTAACGTATGGAACGCAACAGTTGACATTGATCATCACCCCATCAATTCAAAATGATACGAAGCAGCACTTAACGCATATAACGGCGCCGTTTCTGTTCTTAAAATTCTTGGTCCTAAACTACATGGTACAAATTTATGTTCACGAAGCGCTGTAATCTCTTCCTCAGCCAAACCGCCTTCTGGGCCAAATACAATCAATAACTTTTGACCTGGTTTCATCATCGTTAAAGCTTTCGCAAAATTAGATTTCTCTCCTTGTTTCGCTTCCTCTTCGTAAGCAACAAGGCAAACATCATACTCACCACTCATTGACAGCAATTGTTTAAACGATGCTGGGGCGTGTACTTCTGGAATTTCACTTCTATGTGATTGTTCCGCAGCTTCTTTCACAATTTTTCTTAAACGCTCAACTTTTTTATCAGCTTTTTTTGCATCCCATTTTACGATAGAGCGAGATGCTTGAAATGGTAAGAATGCAGCTGCCCCAAGCTCAGTTCCTTTTTGAAAAATTAACTCTAGCTTGTCTCCTTTCGGCAGTCCACTTGCAATCGTCACGAAAACAGGAAGTTCACTTGACGCCTCTACCCATTCTACAATAGCCGTATTAATAAATTCACTGGTAATTTCATCAATTGAACATACGGCTGTTTTTCCGTTTACACAGCAATAAATGTGATCTCCAGCTGACATACGCATTACTCTTGCGATATGATGGACGTCATCACCTACAATGCGAATACTTGTCTCATTTACATATTTCTCTTCTACAAAATAACGTTGCATATAATCACCTTAGTAGAGTTTCGTTCCTTTCGTAAGCCAATACTTACGAAAAGAACGAAACGTTATCATTTTTCATATAACAAACGGCAAGTCCCTCACCTTATAGTGAGAGACTCCCCTTTTCATTATAGACTAAAATCTATATTACGCATTTCGTGCAATAATTGCTACCCAATCTTCCATTCGTAACACTTCTTCAATTGTAAATCCAGCTTTTTCTAACGCTTCAGAAATTACTTTTTCCTTCGCAGCAATAATGCCCGATGTAATAAATAATCCGCCTGACTTCACAACTCTCGCTGCATCTTCAGGGAATAATAGAATAATTTCTGCTAATAAGTTAGCTACGATTAAATCAACAGGACCTTCAATACCTTCTAAAAGACTATTTTGTCCAACAGATACAATATCATCTGTTTTATTTAAACGTACATTCATTTCTGCACTTTCAACCGCAACCGGATCTAAATCATATGCTTGAACAGAAGACGCACCTAATTTCGCTGCTGCAATACTCAGTACACCAGAACCTGTTCCTACATCAATGATCGTATCACCTTGCTGTACTGTTTTTTCTAAAGCACGGATACACATCGTTGTTGTCGGATGAGTTCCCGTTCCAAATGCCATACCTGGATCTAATTCAATAATTTTTTCTTCCGGAGAAGATGGTGTATATTCTTCCCAAGTCGGCACAATTGTGAATGTATCAGAAATTTGTACTGGATGGTAATATTTTTTCCAAGCAGTAGCCCAATCTTCTTCATTGACTTCGTTAACGGTAATATTTCCAGTACCAATTTCGATGTCGTAAGATGGAAGCACATCAATAGATGATTTTACACCTGCAATTGTTTCATGTAAAGAATCCGTTTGCGGGAAATATGCTTTTATTAATACACCTTCCGCCGGATACTCATCTGGGTTCAATGCATAAATTTCACCATATTGTTGCTCGCGCTCTTTCGTCAACTCTGCTGGATCCTCAATCGCAACTCCACTAGCACCAGCTTCATGTAAAATATGAGAGACAGCTTCTACTGCTTCTTCTGTTGTATGAATACTAATTTCTGACCATTTCACAATTTACCAACTCCAATTTTTATTTCCATTATTCCCCTTTGAAAGCACGTTTAAGCTTTCCGAATAAACTATCATCCTGCTCTTCTTGTCCTGCAAATTCACGCAATAAATCTTTTTGCTGTGAAGTTAATTTCGTCGGTACAACAACACGAACGACTACATATTGATCTCCTTGACCGTATCCACGTACGTTCGGAGCACCCTTTCCTTTTAGGCGGAATTCTGTTCCTGTTTGTGTTCCTGCTGGAATTTTCAGCTTCACTTTACCATGAACAGTAGGAACTTCTACTTCATCACCAAGTGCCATTTGCGCAAATGTTAATGGCATTTCGCAAATAATGTGATCTCCTTCGCGCTCAAAGAATTCATGATTTCTTACATGAACAACAACATATAAATCTCCTGCTGGGCCGCCATTTACGCCCGCTTCCCCTTTTCCAGATACGCGGATTTGTTGACCATTATCGATACCTGCTGGAATTTTCACATTGATTTTTTTACGTTTACGAACTTTACCAGAACCGTGGCATGTCGTACATTTTTCTTTAATGATTTGCCCAGTTCCTGAACAATGACCGCAAGCTTGACGGTTTACGATACGACCAAATGGTGTATTTTGTTCTACACTTACTTGCCCTGATCCTGAGCAATGTTTACATGTTTCTTTTGAAGTTCCTGGTTTTGCCCCGCTACCTTTACAAGTATCACATGGATCTTCTACTGGAATCTCAACATTTAACTCTTTACCAAAAATAGCTTCTTCAAAATCTAAAGTAACTTGATATTGTAAGTCAGCACCTTGACGCGGAGCGTTTGGATCACGACGTCTGCCGCCACCGCCGCCAAAGAATGAACTAAAGATATCTTCAAAACCGAAGCCACCGCCGAAGTCTCCTCCGCCGCCAAAGCCACCGAAGCCTTGATTAGCACCAGCATGACCAAATTGATCATATTGCGCACGCTTTTGATCGTCGCTTAATACTTCGTATGCTTCTTGCACTTCTTTAAACTTTTCAATTGCATTTTCTTCTTTACTTACGTCTGGATGGTATTTTTTAGCCAAACGACGATACGCTTTTTTTATTTCATCTTTTGAAGCACCCTTGCTAAGTCCAAGGACCTCATAATAATCTCGTTTACTCATAAATTTACAACCCCCGAATCTTTCACATAAACGTAATTTTAACACCGAAAGAAAGTGCTTTGCAACAAAGTTTCCTCACTTACAGTATGCAAAGTAAAAAACTTAAGACCCTCACACATTCCTTCTCATTCGTGAAAAAAGCCAAAGCCAAGGCACGCTTGACTTTGACTTTTTGTCATCTTACTTATTATGTTTACAGTTGAATTACTTGTCTTCTTTTACTTCTTCAAACTCAGCGTCTACTACATTGTCTTTCTTCGCGCCAGCATCTTGTGCTCCTTGTGCACCTTCTGCTTGCCCTGCAGCTGCTTGAGCTTGCTCATATAGTTTAACAGTTAGTTGTTGTACGATTTCTTGTAAAGCGTCTTTTTTCGCACGGATTTCCTCAAGCTCGTTCTTCTCAATCGCAGCTTGTAATGCTTCTTTCGCTTCTGTTGCTTTTGCAACTTCAGCTGCATCTACTTTACCTTCTAAATCTTTTACAACTTTATCTGTTTGGAATACAAGTTGGTCAGCTTCGTTACGAAGTTCAACTTCTTCCTTACGTTTTTGGTCAGCGTCAGCGTTTGCTTCTGCTTCTTTTACCATACGATCTACTTCTTCATCAGAAAGACCTGAAGAAGATTGGATTGTAATAGCTTGTTCTTTGCTTGTTCCTAAATCTTTTGCACGTACGTTAACGATACCGTTCGCATCAATATCGAATGTTACTTCGATTTGTGGAATACCACGTGGTGCTGGTGGGATATCCGTTAATTGGAAACGTCCTAACGTTTTGTTGTCAGCTGACATTGGACGCTCACCTTGTAATACGTGAATGTCTACTGCTGGTTGGTTATCAGCAGCTGTTGAGAATACTTGTGATTTACTTGTTGGAATTGTAGTGTTACGCTCGATTAGTTTCGTGAACACACCACCCATAGTTTCAATACCTAAAGAAAGTGGAGTTACATCTAATAATAGTACGCCTTCTACATCACCAGTAAGTACGCCACCTTGAACTGCAGCACCTAATGCTACAACTTCATCCGGGTTTACACCTTTATATGGTTCTTTACCAGTTTCACGTTTAATAGCTTCTTGTACAGCTGGGATACGAGTAGAACCACCTACAAGGATAACGCGATCTAATTCACTTGCAGATAGACCAGCATCTTTTAAAGCACGACGAGTTGGTTCTAATGTTCTTTCAACAAGGTTTGCTGAAAGCTCTTCGAATTTCGCTCTTGTTAATGTTAATTCTAAGTGTAATGGACCAGCAGCTCCAGCACTAATGAATGGCAATGAAATTTGTGTTTGTGTTACACCTGAAAGATCTTTTTTCGCTTTTTCAGCTGCATCTTTCAAACGTTGAAGTGCCATTTTATCTTGGCTTAAATCAATGTTATTTTCTTTTTTGAACTCAGCTACTAAGTGATCGATGATAACTTGGTCAAAGTCATCTCCACCAAGACGGTTGTCACCAGCAGTTGAAATAACTTCAAATGTTCCATCTGCTAACTCAAGGATAGATACGTCAAATGTACCGCCACCTAAGTCATATACTAAGATTTTTTGCTCTTCATCTTGTTTTTCTAAACCGTAAGCAAGCGCTGCTGCTGTTGGTTCGTTAATGATACGTTCAACTTCTAAACCAGCGATACGACCAGCATCTTTCGTTGCTTGACGCTCTGCATCGTTGAAGTATGCAGGTACTGTAATAACAGCTTTCGTTACTGTTTCACCTAAATATGCTTCAGCAGAAGCTTTTAAGTTTTGTAAAATGATTGCAGAAATTTCTTGAGGTGTATATTCTTTACCCTCGATTTCTACTTTGTAGTCTGTACCCATATGACGTTTAACAGACATGATTGTATTTGGGTTTGTAATTGCTTGACGCTTTGCTACTTCCCCAACTTGACGTTCTTCATTTTTGAAAGCTACAACAGAAGGTGTTGTACGGTTTCCTTCTGGATTTGGGATAACCTTTGGTTCTCCACCTTCCATAACAGCTACACAAGAGTTTGTTGTACCTAAGTCAATACCGATAATTTTACTCATGGCGAATCCTCCTACTTTTATGTAAATTATTGATTTACTTTTACCATCGATGGGCGAATTACACGGTCTTTTAATTTATAACCTTTTTGGAATTCTTCCACAACCGCATTTGATTCAAATTCGCTGTCTTCTACTTGCATAACAGCTTGGTGTTCATGAGGATCAAACTGTTTACCAACAGCTTCAATCGCTTCTACACCTTCTTTTGTCATCGCTTCTAACAATTGACGATATACCATTTCCATCCCTTGTAATAAGGACTTCATTTGCTCATCATTTGCTTCCACTTGCATCGCTCTTTCAAAATTATCAAGAGCTGGCAAAATATCTGAAACAAGACTTTGTGCTCTATATTTTTCAGCAGCCTGTTTATCCATTTGAACACGACGCTTATAATTTTCAAAATCAGCTTGTAGACGTAGCATACGGCCTTCCGTTTCCGTCAGTTTCGCTTGCAATTCATCTACTTTTTCTTGTAAAAGAGCAGCCTCACTTTTTTCTTCAACAGATTCTTCGCTGTCTTCAGATGTTACGGCTTCTTCAACTTGTGCTTCTTTTACTTCTTCTTTCACTTCTTCTACAACTTGTTCGTTACGCTCTTCCACAATTTTCACCTCCTTAAAAGGTATTAGGTATCATGCATAGCATGATTACCTAAGTATAGTTATATATTACACACAGTGATGTATTGCTTATCACTTGAGCGAATGTATTCTTCTTTATTCTTTATTTTTTATTTTTTTAGTCCATCTGTAATTTGCCTTGTAAATAACTGCAACAAACTAATTACACGAGAGTATTGCATTCTCGTTGGACCTAAAATTGCAATTGTTCCAACCTGTTCTTCTCCGATTGAATATGTTGCAGAAATTAAACTGCAATCCTCCATAGCCGTTGAAGAGTTTTCCCTACCAATTTTCACTTGAATACCAACTTGTTTATGACGCAAAATATCATAAAACTCAGCTTCGTTATCAATCATGGTAAGTAAAGATCTAACTTTTTGAATGTCATGAAACTCTGGTTGCGAAAGCATATTTGCCTTCCCTCCAAAGTATATCTTTTCCGATAACGGAACTTGAAATGTACCATCCAATATTTTTATTGCACTATCGTAATTATGAACATACCCACGCAATACCGTAACAATCTCCTTAAAGATTTTATTATGGAGTTCCGACATTGGTACGCCCGATAGCTTTTCATTTAAAATATTAACCATTTTTTCTAAATCTGATAAATCAACAGATTCCGGAACGGTAATCGTTTTGCTTTGTACATGCCCTGTATCCGTTACAATAATAGCGACTGCAGTTTGACGATCAAGCGGAACAATTTGTACGTTTTTAAGTTTATTTGTGCTTAACTTCGGTCCAAGAACAATGGCCGTATAATTTGTAAGCTCTGATAAAATTTGAGCTGATTGTTGTGCAATCTTTTCCGCTTCAAAAATTCTTTCAGCAAATAAATCTTTAATTTGTACAATTTCATCGTTCGGTAAATTTTGCGGCGCTAAAAGATGGTCTACATAAAATCGATATCCTTTTTCAGAAGGAACACGTCCAGAAGAACTATGCGTTTTCTCAATAAATCCTAGTTCCTCTAAATCAGCCATTTCATTTCGTATAGTAGCTGAACTAAATGTAATTTCATCTTTTTTAGCCAACGTCCTTGACCCAACAGGTTGCGCTGATCCAATAAAGTCATCAATAATTGTTTGTAAAATTAAGAGCTGACGTTCCGTAAGCATCTCATCATCACCTCTGTTAGCACTCTTTGTCTTCGAGTGCTAAATCTATTAATAACTTACCAAAATTGACATTCAATTGTCAACGGAAACGTCACGAAATAATGAAACTTTTTCACGTTAATGGAACATTTAATTAGTCAATCAAAAATGATTGGAATACTTCATTCCCTAATAATTTTCCTTTTCGCGTTAAACGAACATATCCATCGCTCTCTTCAAGCAATCCTTGTTCTTGGTTGTTTTGTAACTGCTTCGCGAAAACTTGATCCATTTCCATATTAAATTTCTTTTGAAACGCTATTTTAGATACACCTTTTGTTTTTCGGAGTCCTAAGAACAACTCTTCTTCCATTTTTTCTTTCTCCGTCACCACATGAACATCTAAATACGGAAATCCGGTTTCATCGATCTTATTGAAATATTGCTTGAGCGGCCCTACATTTTGGATACGTTCTCCATTTACATAACTATGCGCTCCAGCTCCAAATCCATAATACTCTTCATTATTCCAGTATGTGAGATTATGTCTACTTTCATTATTACCTTTTGAAAAATTACTAATTTCATACTGGGTATAGCCATGTTTCTCCATTTCATCCATTACCATTTCGTACATTTTCGCTTCATGGTCTTCACCTGGAAGTCTTAATTTCCCTTTATTCATTAAGTTATAAAATACTGTTTTCGGTTCCACAATTAATGAATATGCCGAGAAATGTTGTACACCAAGCGTAAAAGCAATGTCTAATGTTTCTTTTACATCTTCTATCGTCTGTCCTGGCAGAGCATAAATAATATCTACATTTATATTTTTAAAGCCTATTTCCTGCGCTTCTCTAATTGCTACAAACGCATCTTCTCTCGTATGCTTACGTCCAATTTTCTCAAGCAATTCATCTCGAAATGTTTGCACCCCAAAACTAATTCGGTTCACTCCACCTTCTAGCAATACATTTAATTTCTCTTTCGGCAAATCACCTGGATTCGCTTCAAATGTTAATTCACAATTCGGGGCAAACGGACGTAAACGACGATTTATAATATCTAATAATTTCTTTGTCTGTTCCATATTTAATGCTGTCGGAGTTCCCCCGCCAACAAAAATCGTTTTCATACTATCAAACGGTACCTTTTGAACTGTATTTATTATTTCTTTCTCTAAATACTCTAAATATTGATCGACCGGCTGGCGTTCAATAAACACTTTATTAAAATCACAATAGTGACAAATATGCTGACAAAACGGAATATGAATATATGCAGCTTGCACCAAAAATAACTCCTACCTTTCTAAAAAGAAAACCTCCGCGCTCGGGAGGCTTCTTTTACTTCTCTAACGTATTACGAATTTGTTCCATTCGCATTTTTCCCCAATCATACATCATTTCAACGATTGGTAAAAGCGACATGCCTAATTCCGTCATATAATATTCCACTCGCGGAGGAATTTCTGGGTATACTGTTCGATCAACAATCCCATCTTCCATTAACTCTTTTAATTGGTTTGACAAAACTTTATGAGAAATGCTCGGAAATAATCGTTGTAATTCACTAAAACGATGAGGCCCTTCCACACCAAGATGCCATAATATTACAACTTTCCACTTTCCACTAATAATAGAAAGCGTCAATTCCTTTTCACAATTAAAATTGCCATTTTGTATTTTTTCTTGAATATCTTTTCGAATATTTTCGGACATTAACAAACTCCTAACTCTATATGAACTAAAAAGCTCTCTCACTATTGTAAATGAGAGCTACTCAGATGTCTAAAAAGTAATTATACGTAAAAAAGAAGTCGCATAAACGACTTCTTTTTTCATTCCAACTATTAGTTGTCATCCATTTTCAGTACAGCCATGAATGCTTCTTGCGGTACTTCTACAGAACCAACAGACTTCATACGTTTTTTACCTTCTTTTTGCTTATCAAGAAGTTTACGCTTACGAGAAATGTCACCACCGTAACATTTCGCAAGTACGTTTTTACGCATCGCCTTAATTGTAGAACGCGCTACAACTTTGTTTCCGATCGTCGCTTGAATTGGCACTTCGAACTGCTGTCTTGGAATTAATTCTTTTAATTTTTCTACGATTACTTTACCACGGTCATACGCTGAATCACGGTGTACGATAAATGATAGAGCATCGACTTGCTCAGAATTTAAAAGAATATCCATTTTCACAAGTTTAGATGGTTTGTAACCAATTAACTCATAATCAAATGATGCATATCCTTTCGTATTTGATTTCAACTGATCGAAGAAGTCATATACGATTTCTGATAATGGGATTTCATATGTCAATGTAACACGCGTTTCATCTAAATATTGCATATCAATAAACGTTCCGCGTTTACCTTGGCAAATTTCCATTACAGCTCCAACATAGTCATTCGGAACCATAATTGCCGCTTTAACAAATGGCTCTTCAACACGATCAATTGTCTGTGGATCCGGCATATTAGACGGGTTATCGACAATCATGTCTTCACCATTCGTTAAGAATACTTTATAAATAACACTTGGCGCTGTTGTAATTAAATCAATTTTAAATTCACGTTCAATACGCTCTTGAATGATTTCCATATGAAGAAGTCCTAAGAATCCACAACGGAAACCAAATCCTAGCGCTTGAGATGTTTCTGGCTCAAACTCAAGAGCAGAATCGTTTAATTCTAATTTCTCTAGCGCATCACGTAAGTCGTTGTAACGTGCAGAGTCAATCGGGTACAGACCACAGAATACCATTGGATTTAATTTACGGTAACCAGGTAATGGCTCAGCTGCTGGACGTTTCGCATGTGTAATCGTATCACCAACGCGTGTGTCACCAACATTTTTAATCGATGCCGCTAAGAAACCTACATCACCTACTGTTAACTCATCACGTTGCGTAGTTTTCGGTGTAAACACACCTACTTCTGTTACTTCAAATTCTTTTCCAGTTGCCATCATACGTACTTTATCGCCAACTTTTACCGTTCCATTTACAACACGGATATACGCAATTACACCGCGGTATGGATCATATAAAGAGTCAAAGATCATACATTGTAACGGTTCTTCTGAATCACCTGTTGGTGCTGGCACTTTTTCAACGATTTGTTCTAGAATCTCTTCGATACCAATCCCAGCTTTTGCAGAAGCAAGTACAGCTTCTGATGCATCTAACCCAATTACATCTTCCACCTCTTGGCGTACACGCTCTGGGTCTGCACTTGGTAAGTCGATTTTATTAATAACCGGTAAAATTTCTAAATTGTTATCAAGCGCTAAGTATACGTTCGCTAACGTTTGCGCTTCAATACCTTGCGCTGCATCTACTACAAGAATTGCACCTTCACAAGCCGCTAAACTACGAGATACTTCGTACGTAAAGTCGACGTGTCCTGGTGTATCAATTAAGTGCAGAATATATTCTTCGCCGTCTTTTGCTTTATAGTTTAATTGTACTGCGTTTAATTTAATTGTAATACCACGCTCACGCTCTAAATCCATAGAGTCAAGCAACTGAGCTTTCATTTCACGTTGTGTTAACGCGTTTGTTTTCTCTAAAATACGGTCTGCTAACGTTGACTTTCCGTGGTCAATATGAGCAATGATAGAGAAATTACGAATTTTGGACTGTCTTTTTGCTCTTTCTTCTTTGTTCATCTATGTTCTCAACTCCTAATAGTCTCGCCAATATACACTAGCACTGATTATATCAATAGAGCAGCAAAGATTCAATGAAAACTCGTGCTGCTTACGATACAAATCATTCTATTTATATCTTATGCGAACAAACCATAAGAGACAAACCTTTTTCAAATTAAAGAACGGCTGTCTTACAAACCTGTAAAACAACCGTCCTCCGTTTGACTCTTAACTAAAAAACCCTTTTACTTTCCCAACAACTATATCTGTTCCAAACTTTGTTATTTCATAGGCAACGCTTGCTATCGCCATACCCATTCCTTCTACAATATTAAAACTTTTTAAGCTTTCTAATTGTTTTTGTTTTTCAGTAGCGGAAAACGAACTCTCCAAAGTTTCTGATTCAGTGGCCTCACCTTTTGTTCCTGTCATATGAGCGATTTGTTCATACGACATTTGCTGATAACCTTTCATACTTTTCAACCCATGATTTGCAAGTGCCACCCCTGCTATTACCATAAGTAAGCATATAGCCACACTACATATACATAAAAGCGAAAAGCGACTTACATGATTATCGTCACTTCCCATCAATGTGTATATGCTCCTGTATTATCTTGGTCAATTTGATGATGCAGCGCTGCATTTAAACCACTTGCTATTACATTTGCCATATCCTCTATGAAGGCATCTACTTCTTTCGGAGTCACCATTAAATTATGACCAAGAGGAGATAACACTTCATAAATTAATTTTCTCTTCTCTTCATCTCCCAGTGTACCTACAGCACCTAAAAACATATTCCGGCTCTTTTCATCCGGCATATCCTCTTCTGTTAATTTTTTCTTTTCTCCAAATGTAAAACCAGCCGGCAACAAAGATCGGGAAGGTTTATTTCCTTCTTTCATCTCCCGGCCAAAATGTTTCAAAATAAAATCAATTGTATCGCTTGTAATCGAAACGGCATCCACCACAGTCGGAACACCAATTGCGATAACAGGAATACCTAATGTTTCTTTACTGAGTTCCTTACGTTTATTCCCAACACCCGACCCAGGATGAATTCCTGTATCAGAAATTTGTATCGTACTATTTACCCTTTCAATAGAACGAGCAGCTAATGCATCAATTGCAATGACAAAGTCTGGTTTTGTCTTCTCAATGATTCCATAAATAACATCGCTCGTTTCAATCCCTGTAATCCCCATTACCCCCGGCCGAATTGCACTAACAGGCCTAAACCCTTCTTCTACACTTTCAGGCTGCAATTGAAACAAATGTCTCGTTACCAATACATTTTCTACAACTATCGGTCCAAGCGCATCCGGCGTTACATTCCAATTTCCAAGACCAACAATTAAACAACTCGCTTCTTTCGTAACGCCAACCTCTTCTAAGAAATAAGAAAATTCTTTTGCAAAAATACGCTCTACTTTTTGTTGCAGCTCCGTATCTTGTTGACGTATACCTTGTACTTCAAGCGTTAAATAATTTCCAGGTTTTTTACCCATCGAGTCAGAGGCAGCTTCATCAATTGTAACTTTTGTAACGGTAATACCTTCTTCTTCCCTCTCTTTTACAATAACGCCTTCTATCCCTTTTTGCTCTTCTTGACGCTCTTGCAGCATTTGATGCGCCTCTACAGCAAGGTCCGTTCTAACACTATATTTACTTAAATCTAATGGTTCTTTCATCGTATCTCCTCCGTCATTCATAGTAAATATCGTTAGATTTCCCAAAGTTATATAAGGTCATTCTTTCCTTTACGTGAAATTTCATAGATATACTATTGCAATTCTCTTCACCGTTTGATAGAATATCACTTGTTCTATGTTAAGAATCGAGTCATTCGATTGCACCAGGGAGGTGAAAAGTATGGCAAACATCAAATCTGCTATCAAACGCGCTAAACTTAGCGAAGAGCGTCGTGCACATAACGCTTCTATCAAGTCTGACATGCGTTCTGCTGTTAAAACTGTAGAAGCTTTAGTTACTAATAACGATCTTGAAAATGCTAAAGAAGCTTTCAAAACTGCTTCTAAAAAACTTGACAAAGCAGCTCGTAAAGGTCTTATCCACCAAAACGCTGCAGCTCGTCAAAAATCTCGCTTAGCGAAACAAGTAAACGCGTAAGGCGTTTAAAAAACGATCCATTCGGATCGTTTTTTTATATACAAAAAAGTTCACGCTCTTAGCACGTGAACTTTTTTTGTTTCATCACATATGATTTAACCGCATTAAGAAAAACTCGAGCACAAGTTTCTTATCCATTTTTCCCGTTTTCATACTATAATCAGCTTCCGCTAATTCCATTATCACTTTTTTTAATTCTTCAAAAGAGAAAAACTTCGTTTGATTCATCGCTAATTTTACACGATATGGATGCACACCAATATGAGACGCGATTTGATTTTGACCGTAACCACGCTGCTGTAACTCTTTCACTTGATGCAGTAAACGGAATTGACTTACTAATAACGCAAGCAATTTAATAGGTTCCTCCTGCTGCGTAAATAATCCATCCAAAATTTGCATCGCACCCGCGATATCTTTTTTCACCACTTTTTCTGTCAAAGCAAACACATTTTGTTCAACTGATTTTGGCACAAGCTCTGCAACGAGTTTCGGTGTAATATCTCCGCCCATACCGACATATAACGTTAACTTGTCCATTTCCTTCGCCAACATCGTTACATTACTTCCCACAAGCTCTAACAACAAACTAACAGCCGCATGATCAATATGCACATGCACTTCATCTGCCCGAGCAACAATCCACTTCTGAACATCCTGCACTTGCATTGCATTCGCTTCTACTACATCCGCTGTTTTCTTTAATAGTTTTGTAATTTTTTTTCGTTCATCCAGCTTTTCGTAAGGCGCAACAAAAACAAGAATAGAAAAGGGAGAAGGTTCCCCAATATATTCTTCTAAAATTTTTATATTTTGTTCTAACTTTTCTTTTTGTGAAGTTAAAAAGAGTGGTGATTTTATTAATAACACTTTACGTTCTCCGAAAAAAGGAAGTGTACGTGCATCCTCAACCACATCTTCTAAATATGCTTCTTCTAAATCATATGTCACAACATTAAACTCGCGATCTTCCTCTTCAAGCGCTTCTGTTGTAATAAGCTTTATCGTTTCATTTATAAAAAACGCTTCTGTTCCATATAGTAAATATAACGGAGCAAACTGCTTCTTTTTAATCTTTTTATGTATATCACTCATACTTTTTCCTACTCCCTAACTTGGCAATATATATTTATACTAATGCCCTAGCTTTTGTTTTACAAGTACAAAGGAACAGGCAATATAACCCGTCCCTTTATTTATATTAAACGCCACGCAATAAGCCCCGGGTTTCTTATTGGTGTGCGGTAATCACCTTCCCTTTATTATTCGCAATAAAAATTCGAGTATAAGTGCCAACTGTTAACATGCTTGGAAACAAAAATTCACATTACTTCATGATCTAAAAGTAGTAAAAACGCTATATTTCTCTTCATATGGAAATTGTAGATTTTTTTCTGACAATATTTTATACTAAAGTGGAATGTTGGGGAGGGATTCTAAATGAATGATTTTGAACAAAACGTTCAAAGTAAACGCAATGACGCTATTGATTCAGGGGTAGGATTTATCGTCTCATTTGGTTTTTTCGCAACACTTTTCATCATTGCAACTGTTATTAAATTTATCGGTTCTTAAAGACTGCTGCTTACTGGCAGTCTTTTTTATCTATTATGTGTTTCATCATATGTGATTTTGCTGCGAAAGGTTCCGTTTTCCCCTTTAAAAACATAGGAGATAGCCCCTTGCTTATCCGTACGCCATATTTCAATCCCCCTCTTCTCAAAACGCTCTATAACGTCCTTATGAGGGTGCCCATACCTATTACGCTCACCGACAGAAATAACCGCTATATTAGGCTGTACGACGCTCAGAAAAGGCGTTGTAGATGACGTATTACTTCCATGATGAGCAACCTTTAAAACATCCGCTCGCAACTCTGGATACGTAGCTACTAAAAACTTCTCGCCTTCTTCTTCTAAATCACCTGTAAACAACCACGTTAGTCCTCCTAATTTTGCCAACATTACAATTGAAGCGTTATTTTCACTGCTCTCCTTTCCTGTTGGCGCTAATACGAAAAATTCCGCTCCATTTATGCTCCAACTTTCTCCTTCTCTCACTTCTCTTATTTTCACTTTCTTTTCTAAAGCCTGTTTCTTTACTATTTTTTCTAATTCCGCATCTTGTTCCTTTCGACCAAATACAACTTCTTTTACGGTTATATTTGATAATAACTGTTGCGCAGCACCTATATGATCCGCATCTCCATGCGTTATAATTAATTTATCGATCTTTTTAATACCTTCCTTTTGTAAATAAGGAATCAAAATATCATTTCCGACAGAAAATTCATGCTTTTTCCGTTGCCATTCTTCCTTGTTTGGCCGAATTGTTCCACCAGTATCAATAAGGTAAATCTCTTGATCATACGGAAGGCGAATTAATATTGCATCTCCCTGTCCAACATCGAGAAAGGTAACACTCCCACTTTCTCGAAAATACGGATATACATAATGGCATGTACTGATAAAAAGAAATACGCCTGCAGATATAAACAGAATTCCCTTCGCCATTCGCCTTTCCCAAACCATCAATATACTAATAATACTCACGCAATATAAGACCACAAGAAGTATAGACGTTTGTCCGAAATTAAGACGGGTAAATGGTAAGTTTTCACAATAACTTAAAAAATCATTAGAAAGATTCAAACCTATTGATAGTACATTCGCAAGCCTTTTTGCAAGAAACGGGATGACCGGTATACATATCAAAATAACAATACTGCACGGCAATACAACGAGAGATAAAAACGGAACGTATAGGATATTTAAGAAAATACTATATGGAGAAAAATAACCGAAGTGATATAACAAAATCGGAGTACTAACGAGCTGTGAAATGAAAGAAATATAAATAGAATTTCGAATTACTCCATTACCACTCTCTAGTAAAAGCGGGGCAGATAAAAGTAAAGCAAAACTACCGACGAAAGAAAACTGAAAGCCAATATTAAACACGAGATATGGATCAAATATAAGCATACATATAGCTGTTATACTTAAAGCATCTAAGCTAGATAAACGAATAGAACACATAAAAGCAATTAACATAAAAACTCCTGTTATAGAAGCTCTTATAACAGATGGTGACGCTCCTGCTAAAATCATATACAGAGGAATACAGAAGATAAGACATACCGTTGCTACCTCCCTTGTCACACCACTTCTTAGCAAAATAAAATACACGATTACCATTAACAATACGATATGCGATCCTGAAATCGCCAATAAATGCACGAGACCGAATTGTTGATATTGCTCTTCAACTTCAAATGTCATTTGTTGTCTATCACCAAATACTAACGCATTCATAAAAGCGCCTGATTGCTCTGGAAACATTTCTGCAACTTCTGAGATTGCTTGTTGCCTCAAGAGAAGAATCCATTGCACGAGTGACAACGATGTTTTATGGCATTCAGAAATATATGTAGCGTCCAATATGAAATGAATATTTTGCTTATATAAATAATCACGATAATTAAACCCATGGAAATTCCGAGCTATTTGCGGTTCTTTCCTCTCACCTTCGAATACACATGATACTCCTGCATGTAATTGTCGCATTTGTTTCTTTTCCAAGGCTGATTTCATTTTGTAACTTAACTGCACTATATTTTTATTCTGATCTTCAACTTGAAATGAGAGGCGATCTCCGTTAATAAGAGGTGTATTATGTATCACTCCTCTTGTAGCTTCGTAGGACTCTCCCAGAGGCTTGTTTTGCCCTTGAACATACGTGGTGTACATAGCGCCACTTAAACACGCTACCATACAATAAAAGAAAGTTTTACGCGGAGTACGATACAAACAAAAGAAAACATTTAGAACGAGACAACAAGTCAGCCATACAACTGAAGAAGAGAAGGCAATTGCAATCCCTATTATAAATGAGATTGCAACATAGCCCCATTGTCCTTGCAACTCATACTCACTCCTTATAGCATCATTTTTGCTTTCGTGAATACATGCTGTAATTCTTCCATTGATAAGTTCTCTTTTTCTAAAGATGCAAATAGTTCTTTTAACTCCATATGACGCTTTTGATCCTCTAATGCTGCAATATCATATTCTAGTGGAACGTGTTTCACCGTTACATTCGCTTTTTCAAATAACTCTACAGCATACGGATGATTTTTATAATCCTGTGCATAATAAACTGCTGTAATACCACTTTGAATAATCGCCTTACAACATTGTAAACAAGGAAAATGCGTAACATAAATTTCCGCTTCCTCCGTTTTCACGCCAAATTTTGCACACTGTAATAAAGCATTCATTTCTGCATGAATTGTACGAACACAATGATTATCAATAACGTAGCATCCATCATCTATACAATGTACGCCACCTTTAATTGAACCATTATATCCACCAGCAATAATTCGTTTATCACGAACAATTGTCGCTCCTACTGCAAGCCTTGTACATGTACTACGTAAAGATAACAAATGGCTTTGCGTCATAAAATATTGATCCCATGAAATTCGTTCCATATTCTTCACCTACTTTTTTGTCTACTTGTAGTGTAGCGAATGAAGAAAAACTTCGTCAATCTTTTACGGAATAATAATTTGATCTTTTATTTTCTCCAAAGACTTCACACCAATCCCATCAATCTCTAACAAATCTTCTATTTTTTGAAACGGACCATGTTCCTCTCGATATTTCAAAATACTTTCTGCTTTCCGAGAACCAATACCTGTAATTTTTTCAAGTTGTTCTTTAGAAGCTGCATTTATTTGAACTTTTCCCTCTCCCTTTGAAACAGCAGCTATTTCTTGCACTTGTTCGTTTTTATTCGGTACATAAAGAAGCATTTGGTCTTGTACCATTTGCGCTAAATTTACCTTCATCCTATCTGCCTCAGGCAAAAAACCACCTGCTTTTTCAATGGCATCCTTGACCCGGTCCCCTTCTTTCATTTCATACACCCCTTCTTTAACAACAGCCCCTTTCATATCAATTACAATTATTTTTTTCTGCTGCTTTGTATCCGATATTTTCGGTTTACTTTTCTTCTCCATATCTTTCGCTTGAACATCCGTTGCAATAGCTGATCGCTCTGTATGCTCGTTCGTTTTCCAGAAAATAAGAAAAAGCACAGTTCCAATAATAGCTGCTAATCCTAACCATTTCTTTGGAAAATCCCACATCATTTTTCACCTCTAATCATAAATTTATAACATCATTCATATTGTTTAGGAGAAAGCTGTTACGAAGGAGGGATGAAACATTGAACATAGGAATTATAGGGACAGGAAACATGGGGAATATACTAATCGATGCATTTTTAGAAACCCGTGCTGTCAAACCTTCGTGCCTTACGATCATTAATCGAACGCCCGCCAAAGCATATCATATAAAGGAAAAATACCCTTCTGTTCATATAGCCAAAACTATTGATGAGGCAATCGAACGATCACATCTTATTTTTATTTGTGTAAAGCCGATAGATATATACCCAATCTTACAAAAATACGCTGAACATTTTTCTGATGAAAAGTGCTTAGTTTCTATCACAAGTCCAATATCTCCATCACAATTAGAGACACTTGTACCTTGCCATGTTGCTCGTATTATTCCGAGCATTACAAACCGCGCCCTATCCGGCGCATCACTATTTACATTTGGAAGTAACTGCTCTGAAGAATGGCAACAAAAACTATTTCGCTTATTCAAAAACATTTCTACTCCCCTTGTAATAGAAGAAGATATAACGCGCGTTTCATCTGATATAGCAAGCTGCGGCCCTGCATTCTTTAGTTATTTATTACAATGTTTCATTAATGCTGCTGTAGATAAAACAAATATTACACATGAGGAAGCCACTACTTTAGTAAGTGAAATGGTCGTCGGAATGGGGAAACTACTCGAAAAAGGGATTTTCACATTGCCTACTTTACAAGAAAAAGTATGTGTGAAAGGCGGCGTTACAGGAGAAGGCATTCGGGTTTTAGAAGAACATGTTGGGGATATGTTTCATAAATTAATCGAGCGGACACACGAGAAATTTGATGAAGATTTAAAATGCGTTGATCAGCAATTCAATAAACACACATAATAAATACGTCATCGTCATTCCAAATCCTTTTTATAAATACTTAATTTTTTACATTACACTTTCACTTAAACTAGCATTTTTACACTTTACTTATATCATCTTCTTATTATCCTAGAACTAAAATTACAGCTTCTTTACAAAACAAAAGCAACCTTCTCGGTTGCTTTTGTTTTATCCGTTTTTCTTCGCCATGAAGAAAATACGCTCTGTTTGTTCTGTAACTTCAAGTCGCTCAAAGTCACCAGTTACACGAAGCACTGTAAAACCAGCTTCTTCAAGCCATTTCGTTAACTCTTCAACCGGATATGCACGTTGTACGTGACATTCGTCAAAACGATGGTACACATCTTCTTCTGGGTCTTGAACAAAGAATGTTAAATCATGTTCTACACTGTTTGAATCTTCACCAGGGAAGCAATTCCAAATAAGAGATATTTCTTCTCCATTCACTGTGTATGTTTCATTTTGAAATACATGATGTATTTTATATAAAGAATGTACATCAAATAAAAACAAACCATCTTGACGTAAATGATGAAACACTCTTCGGAATGTTTCTTGCACTCCATCTTCTTGCAATACATAGTTTAATGAATCACAAAAGATCGTTACACAGTCAAACTCACCTGGAACATCAAGCTCTCGCATGTCTTGTTGGTAAAAAGGAATAAAATATCCTGCCTCGCCTAGTTTTTGCTGTGCGACTGCTAACATTTCTTCCGAAAGATCGACACCGATTACATCGTAACCCTTTTGTACAAGCGGAAGCGCTACATTACCAGTACCGCATGCTACATCAAGAATCTTCGCCTCTTTCACATCCGCTTGCTGTAAGCTTTCCTCTGTGAATTCCACCCATTTATCATAGGGGACATCATTCATTAGTTCATCGTACAGCAACGCAAATTGCTCGTAGTTCATTGGCCTAACTCTTCTGTAATATCTTCACGTGGCACATCGCCCCATAGACGCTCTAAATTATAGTGATTACGCTCATCTTTATGGAATACATGAGCAACTACATCTCCAAGGTCAACTAATACCCAGCGAGCTTCGTCAAAACCTTCCATACGTTGTACGTCGATTTGGAACTCGTGTGCTTTCGCTTTAATTTCACGCGCAATTGCTTGCACTTGCTTATCTGAGTTACCGTGACAAATAATGAAATAATCTGCAATTGGTGAAATACCTTGCATATTTAGGACAACCATATCTTCCGCTCTCTTATCATCAGCTGCTTTTGCTGCTAATACTAATAAATCTTTATCTTTCATTTACTCATTTCCTCCTTGATAACTGCATTGTATGTTTGGAATGTTAATGGATAAATCGTTTGATCTTTTTCCATTAAAAATTGAATTGTTCTCTTTAGCGCAAATAATAAAGCTTGATCTATATCCGTATATGCGAGTTTACGAGCTTCCTCCACCCCTGGAAACTTTCGCCCAGGCTCAATGTAATCAGCTACATAAATTACTTTATCTAACATCGTCATTTTCTCATGACCACTTGTATGATATGTAATAGCTTGCAGGATTTCAGGATCTGTAATACCTACTTCTTTTTCTACTAAGTATGCCCCAACAGGTGCATGCCATAACTCTTTGTTATAACAAAGTAAATCTTTCGGCAAATCTTCACTTTTAATGATCTCTTCCATCTCTGAAATCGCTCTACACTTCGCATAATCATGAAATATAGCTGCAACTTCAGCTTTTTTTTCATCCACACCGTATAACTTAGCAAGTTCAATTGCTGTTTCCATTACACCAATTGTGTGTATATAACGTTTTTCATGCATTTGTTGTTTCACAATATGAAGTGCTTTCTCACGATTCATACAACCCATTCCTCTCGATATATACCTGTACTTTTTCAGGAAGTAAATATTTACATGTTTTCTTCTCTTTATATCTCTCACGTAATAAAGATGAAGAAACAGCAAACTCCGGAATTTCCACAGTAGTGATAGGATAAGGTGTATGCAATGTATACCCAGGTCTTGCAACCCCAACAAACGTTACAAGATCAAGTAACATTTCAATGTTATACCACTTCGGCAAATACTCAACCATATCTCCACCAATAATAAAATGAAACTGCACATCCGGATGCTTCTTCGTCAATTGTAGCATAGTGTCATACGTATAAGATGGGCCCTTCCTGCTTAGCTCTTCTAAACAAATAGAAAAATGTTCCTCTTCCTCAGTCGCAAGCTCTAACATTTGCAAACGACTTTCTACACTTGTAATATTCCGCCCTTGTTTATGCGGCGGAATTTGGTTCGGTAAGAACCATACTTCTTCTAAATTCAAAGCATGATATACTTCATTTGCAATGAGCAAATGTCCATAATGTGGCGGATCAAATGTACCGCCAATGATGCCAATTTTCCTCAAAAGAAACGCCCCTTCCTTTTACGTACAGCAACTCTCTTCATTCCTAACAGAAGAGAGTTGCTATTAATAAAAGTTCAATTGGTTTCGCTCTCTACATCATTACGCATCAACGATAAAAATAGCGCATGCTAATCTTTTTATCGAGGAAGCTTAATTTGTTTATTTTCTCTTGACTCTTTGTATAAAACGATTGTGCTTCCAATTACTTGAACGATTTCAGCACGTGCACCTTTTGCAAGTTCTTCTGCAACTTCACGGCGATCGAATTCACAGTTTTGTAGCACACTTACTTTAAATAGCTCACGAGCTTCTAAAGTATCTGCGATTTGTTTAATCATATTTTCATTTACTCCGCCTTTTCCTACTTGAAAAATTGGTGTTAAATGATGTGCCTGTGCACGTAAAAATCTTTTTTGTTTTCCTGTTAACATATATGTTAGCCTCCAAGCTTTCTTATAACTAATTGTTTCATTCGTTCGATATTTGGCGTACGCCCTGTCCACATTTCAAATGCAAGCGCTCCTTGATAAACAAACATATCAATACCATTTTGAATCATTGCACCTTGCTCTTTCGCCTCACATAAAATTTTCGTTTCAAATGGATTATAAATTATATCTGATACAATCGTTCCCTTATTCAACGAAGAAATTTGTAACGGCGTATGTTCGACGCGTGGATGCATACCTATTGTTGTCGTCTGAATGATAATATCATAATTCCCTTGTTCTTCTGTTGCTTTCTCTAGCGATAAAGCAACAGAATGGACAGTAGCCTTACATGCAGTAATAAGTTCCTTCGCCTTATCTACCGTACGATTCGCTACATCAATCTCTTTCACACCTACATCAGCAAGTGAAAAATAAATAGCTCGACTAGCACCGCCTGCGCCAAGTAATAAAATACGTTTCTCTTGAAGTGGTTCACTACTAATGGATTGCAGTGCTCGGACAAAACCAATTCCATCTGTATTGTAGCCAATCAATTTCCCATCCTTATGAACCACCGTATTTACTGCACCAATTTGTTTTGCTAGCGGGTCAATCTCATCCAAATAATCCATAATCGCAACTTTGTGCGGAGTTGTTACATTAAATCCTGAAATACCTAACGCTTTTAAACCTCTTACTGCTTCCCCTAGCACTTCCTCTTTAACAAGAAAGGCATGATAATGGGCATCCATATTCAAGTGTTCAAATGCATCGTTATGCATAACGGGTGATAATGAATGTCCAATTGGATTTCCGATTACACCATATAATTGTTTCATAAATCCCTCTCCATATTAAATTAAAGATTTACGCAATGAAACACTTACTCCTTTTGGTACGTGTGCAACAATTTTTGCTCCCGGTTCGTTCACAGTAACCCATCCTAATCCAGAGAATACAACATCCGTTTTTGGTTCACGAATATTAAACTCGTATTTCACTAGCTCTGGCATATTTTCTAATTCTTCTGGTGTTGGCGGGCTTAGTAAATCCCCTGCATGATTTTTATACAATTCATCTGCTTTCTCAAGCTTCGTACGATGGATTGTTAAACGATTTGAGAAGTGACAAGTAAATGCGCGACGACCGCCACTTACGTAATCAAAACGTGCCAGTCCGCTAAAGAACAATGTTTGTTCTTCATTTAATTGGAATACCATCGGCTTAATTTCTTTTGTTGGTGTAATAAGCTTTAAGCTTTGTTTTCCAACATAATGAGCCATTTGATGGTGGTTAATAATACCTGGCGTATCATATAAAGAAGATTCTTCGTCTAACGGGATATCAATTAAATCAAGCGTTGTTCCTGGGAAATGAGATGTTGTAATTACATTTTCAGTCTCATCACTAAATTCTTTAATCATACGATTAATAAATGTTGATTTCCCTACATTTGTACATCCAACAACGTAAACATCTTTTCCGCCGCGGTAATACTCAATCGCATCTGCCAGCTCAGCAATCCCTTGTCCCTTTGCTGCACTAATTAAAAAGACATCTTCTGGCTTTAATCCTAGCTGCTTTGCACTATAGCGCATCCAATGCTTTACTTTATCATGTTTTACTGACTTAGGAATTAAATCAGCTTTATTCCCAACAAGTAATACTTTATTATTTCCCACGAAACGATGTAAGCCAGGTAACCAGCTACCATTAAAATCAAAAATATCTACAATCTTAACTACTAACGCATCTGATTTTCCAATACCGTTTAGAATACGTAGGAAATCATCATCTGTTAATGATACATCTTGAATTTCGTTATAATGTTTCAATCGAAAACAACGTTGACAAATGACTTGTTCTTTTTCTAAAGATGAGGCAGGAGCATATCCCACTTCATTTTTATCTTCTGTTTGAATTTCTACACCGCAACCAATACATTTAATTGTTTCAGTCAAACTTTATTCCTCCCAGTTAATTAAACCTTTTTTCTTCATGTTTCTCATGATTCTTCGTTCAATTTTTCGATTAAAGCGCGTTACTAATCCGTCCGTTTGTGCTACTGGTACAACTAAAATTGTATGAAGTCCAACTCGGTTTCCACCTAGCACATCCGTTAGTAATTGATCTCCAATTACTACAACTTCATCTGGCTGCAACTGCATGTCTTGTATCGCACGCTTAAACGCACGGACAAATGGCTTACGTGCACTATGAATAAATGGAATGCCTAATGGATCAGCAAAGTCTTTCACTCGTTGCTCATTATTATTTGAAACGACCGTTACTTGAATGCCTTGCTCTTTCATTTTCAAAAACCATTCTTCAAGTTGTGGCGTTGCATTTGGACGATCCCATTCAATTAAAGTGTTATCTAAATCAGTAATAACACCTTTAATTCCACGTTTTTTCAAATCTTCTGGTTGAACATGATATACATTTTTCACATATTCATTTGGTAAAAATAGTTTCAATTTCTTTCACCTCTTTGAGGAGTTTTCATAAAAATTTTTCGACAACATATTTCGATATATGGCCTGTGGATAAAATTGTACACATTTTCCACATTAATTTTTCAGTTAATTTGGAATTTACTAACAATCTATACACATTTTATCCACCTAGGTATGTGGATAACCACTCGTTTGTGACTGTCATATTTTTTTGGTACATTAAATGCAACAACGAATCAATCCTTATATTATTAGGAGGTGACTCACCTTGAAAACAAAACATATGGAACAGTTATCTACTGAGTTACTCACTGAGTCTTATTATAAAGCAAAAGAACTAAAATTAAATCCCGACTTCATTTTACTTATAAAACAAGAAATTATTAGACGCTCATTAGAGGACAAGCTCGTCAAATCGTCTTGATTACATATAAAGTGAAATTTTAAGTAACTAACTTGTAAAAAGAGCCATCCTGCGATGGCTCTCGAATAAACAAGTACTCCCATCTAGGGAATTTCATCATTACGCATCTTTGTCCATAAATCTTGCTTACAGTTATAAAATCTTTTTTACTTATGAGCCAATCGAGTAGCAATTTTTTCACCAAGGCGAAGTTCTTGTCCACTCTTCAATTCTTGCGCTACTTCTATCATATCTTTTTCAAACAATAACACAACCGTTGAGCCGAATGTAAAGTATGCCATTTCTTCACCTTTTTGAACAGTGTCTCTTTCATGCAGCAGCTCAATACTATTTACAAACATAGCTCCTACTTTTACAAGCGCCATATGTTCACCGTCACTATTCACTTCTGTAACAGAACGATAATTTTTTGACAATGGTTCTTTCCCGTATTCCATACCAGCTGCATTTACCGGATATGATTTTCTACCGAGTACAAATCTTTCAGTCACAGAACCAGAAAGCGGACTATGAATACGATGATAATGACTTGGGCTTAAATAAATAACCATGTATGTACCACCTGCATATCGCTGTGCACGTTCTTCATTACCTAGCATATCCACAATCGAATAACGCTTGCCTTTAATATCAAATGTTTTTGTCTCCTCAATAGGACCGTGATCAGCAAAAACACCATCAACAGGACTAACAATACTCGATGCAGCTGTATCAATACTACGCTTTCCTTCTTTTAGCTTACGCGTAAATAATTCATGCAATGTTCTATATTCCTTCAAACCCTTTTCCATCTCATCTTGATTAATTTGAAACACTTTCGCATACGATGGAATAATGATAGAGCTTAAACGAGATTGTGCAAATTTACGTAATATATAAGAAGTAAAACGACCATTTGTAAGTTCGATCATAAGTCGATATAATGTACGTCGCAAATTGCGGAACCTCCTAATTAGTCTATAACTTTAGCTTTCCCTTCTTTTCCTCCTATATCATATGTAAAATTGGTTCTTATTCCCACATATCATATAGAACTGTTTCAGTATAGATGCAGAAAGCTAAGTATGGTATTATTCTTAAATTGTTTAGCACCTTCTAATATTACAGATAGAATCCGTCATTTTCAACAGTGAACATGGATTTCTTCTGAACACAACTCTTTTTCTTTCCTTATTTACAAAAAGAAAAGCAGCCCATTTTAAAATACGGCTGCTTGCAATGTACATTATTCTTTTGCTTTTTTCTCTTTCTCTGCTCTTACAAATTCATGGAACATTTTCATTAAAGCGCGCTTTTCAATTCTTGATACGTAGCTTCTGGAAATACCAAGCGCCTTTGCAATCTCTCGTTGTGTTTTCTCCTTATCAAGCCCCAGTCCAAAACGCTTCACGATAACTTCTTTCTCTCGTTCGTCTAAAATATCGATATACTCTTTAATCTTTTCTAACTCCATACTCAGCTGGATCATATCAATTACATCTTCAGACTCTGATTTTAATATATCAATAAGCGATATTTCATTCCCCTCTTTATCTTGCCCGATTGGGTCATGAAGTGAAACGTCCTTTTTCGTTTTCTTTAGTACACGTAAATGCATCAAAATTTCATTTTCAATACAGCGTGCTGCATATGTCGCAAGTTTTGTGCCTTTTCCTGCTGAATAGCTCTCGATTGCTTTAATGAGCCCGATTGTACCAATTGAAATTAAATCTTCTGCATCTTCCCCTGTGTTTTCAAATTTTTTAACGATATGAGCTACAAGCCGTAAATTATGTTCAATTAACAGATTCCTCGCTTGAGCATCACCTTGCTCCATTAACTCTAAGTACTTTCTCTCATCGTCTGATGATAACGGCTGCGGAAACGCATTGTTCTTCACATAAGAAACAAAAACAAACACTTCTCGAACCATATATCCAATTGCGGCGAATAGACTCAAACCTTTCACCTCCGCCAAAATAGTGGTCTTTACTAAGTGTATGTGGGCGTGAGGTTGTTTGTGTCTGTACGATATCATTCCCATATGTTTTTAAGCATAATAGTTGTTTCATAAAGCTTCACTACGTATACTTAAACAAAAGATTGGAGAGTGAAATATGAAATATTTCATTTCCCTCTTGTACCTGAGTAGCTTGTAAGAGATGAACTCCTTGTACGCTCTTGCAAGCTACTTGTACTACAAGGAGGGATTACAAATATGAAATTTGAAAGAACACGTGCTTATACAAGACACCAACGTCAACGTACAATGCGTCGAAAAATGAATATTGCAAAACACGCATGGGGATATACTCCTGAAATTGCCGGTATTTTTGCAAAAGGAAAAGTTCACTGTTCTTGTGGAATGTGTACAATAAAGTGGAGAACAGAAGGACCGCCTGCTAGTGTACAGAAGTGGTTATATAAAATTGATACATACGAAGAATAATCGTTCTTTCTAAAAAAAGGTCTTCTCTCGAAGACCTTTTTTCCCTATTTAAAAGTTTATTTACTCCAAAGTTTCTCCCCAGTATGCGCATCAATAAACGCATGACTTGGATCTGGTTCATATACAAGATGGTACCCTTTTACTTCTTCTCCATTTTCATACTCACATGAGGAGTGTGTTAAATCTACAAATGCAAGTCTCATATCTTGTCTAGCCTTCAAATTTTCTAAGACGACGTTCTCCTCAACAATATCACTTGGCCATAACGGTTTTTTCTCGATAGCTTTTTGTCCATTATAATGAAAATGCATCACATCACCTAATGGATGTACTAGCACAACACACCCCGTATTCGGCAATGGATAGCCATTCACTTCTTGCATATAATTTACTTCTTTCCAACCGCGCCAATCATCCTTAACAGTTACATATGTATAAAATTCATATCCTTCTTTTGTATATTTTTTTAAGAATGTATTTGCAACCTCTCTTGCTTTATTCTCTTCTATCGCTTCCTTACCGCTCGAAAAAGCTTTTTCATCCTCTATCCTAAAGTCAATTAAATTACCAGTATGTCTATTCAACGTAATCTGTATTGTTCTCTCCCCATCCCCTTTATGTTCCCACCATAATAGATGATATGGGTCATCCACACCTTCTTGATCATCTACAACAAGCCTATAATCATCTGGAATGTCAATAATATGAGCCACTTGCTCTTTTCTTTCTTTATCTTTTTGATTCATCATACCGCTCCCTTTATTACAATTTAAGGTAATTATAACAAACAAAAGAAATATAAAGTGAAACTTTAATCAGCCCTCACCAATCGGGATTTTACTGGCAGTAAGACCCCCACCTACCTTCTTTGCTTTCGCTGAATTTTGAGGTAAGAGTCTTACTGTCCGGCAAATAGCGGGATAAACGAAAAAAGACTAGAGATATCTCTAGTCTTCTACTTCGTTTCACGATGTAACGTTACTCGCTTTAATCGTGGACAATATTTTTTTAGTTCGATGCGCTCTGGATTGTTTCGTTTATTTTTTTTAGAAATATAATTACGATCACCGCACTCTGTACAAGCTAATGTAATATTTACACGCATATGTAATTCTCCTTTCTTTTAAAGATCGCAAACTAAAACGTAATGATTACGATTTAAATATTATATAACTTCATTCTATTTGTCAATTGCAAAAAAAGACAAAAAGCTGAAACAATTAGTTCATACGAAATTCACACGAATCTATTACTATAGAAATTGTACATAGTGAACTTATTAACAATCACGTTTATTTATATAAAATTTTATTTGAAAGGAGTTGAAAGTATGAAAACTAAATATCGTTTTATGATCTCATCATTTGCTGCTTGCGCCTACATGATTTGGTGTTTAGTATAATAACAACCTCACTTGTAAATAGGAAAAGGTGTGTATATAAATGGAATATAATCAATCAACAGTTAACTACTGGAAAGCTTTTGTACTACCATATACATTTGCTTTAGAAGAGTTAAAAACTAAATTTGAAATTATGAACCGGGAAGCCCAATTTTTAGAGGATTACAACCCGTTTGAACATATAAAAACAAGATTAAAACAACCTGAAAGTATTATTAAAAAGCTTGAACGTAAAAATTTATTACCGACAGTTGAAAATGCGCAAACGCATTTACAAGACATCATCGGCATTCGTATTACATGTTGCTTCGTAGAAGATATCTATCATTTGAAAGAAGTTATTCAAAAGCGTGAAGATATGGAAATCATAGAGGTAAAAGATTATATCGCTAATCCAAAACAAAATGGATATAAAAGTTTACACATGATTATTAAATATCCTTTATCACTGAATTCTGGTACAAAAGAAGTCTTTGCAGAAATTCAGTTACGTACGCTCGCAATGGACTTTTGGGCAAGTTTAGAACATAAACTTTATTATAAATATGAAGGGAAAATACCTGAGTATTTAAAAGATGAACTACATGATGCCGCAATGAAAGCTGAAGATCTTGATAATAAAATGGCAACCATTCGCCAAGATATTGATGATATCGAGGCATGCTCAGATCAAATTATGTTACCACTATAAAAAAAGGTTCTCGCCAATGAGAACCTTTTTTGCGCTATTTACGGAAAGTTTCACTTTATTTCTTCTCTATCGTGCGAACCTCTTCAATTTTCCAGCCATCCTCTTCTTTTCCAAGTGCATACTGTACTTTCTTCTGAATAGTGACCTCTCCTTCTATTTCCTTTTCTTTTGTTTCAACAACAACATATCCTGCTTTACTAGCTTTTATGTCTATATGTTCCAATTCAATTTTTTTATTTCCCTTTTGAAAAGCTGCTTCTTTTTGCGTTTTTAAGTCTTCAGCACTAGGCATGTTCTTTGAAAATAACTCCATATGTTCAGTAAGATTTTTTTCATTTGTCGTCCGTACAAATTTCTCTATCACACCTTGAATCGTTTTCTCTTCTTCTTTCGTTATTTGTACCTTTCCTTCAGCTTTTGTAGTAGTAGCTTTTTGTTCTATCTGATTCTCTTTGGATTGACATCCAACTAGCAATAATACACCTATTAGAAAGGATACTATCCCTATGAAAAAAGCTCTCATCTTCCCATCTCCTAAAAAGAAAAGTGAGGCATTTCGCCTCACTTTCGTTTATAATTAGCGTCTTCCTTTATTCGGGTCGCCACCGCCAACAATATCAAAGACACGCTTAGCGATATTTGTATTCTCTTGAACGCCAGAGAACAAGTATTTACCAGGGCCAAATGCATATACGTTTACATCTTCACCTGTATGTCCACCTGTTGTCCATCCTGTAACCGAACGCTTATTGAAAATATCTTCAATCGCATTATCAATCTTTGTTACATCTTTTGAAGGAGCAATATCATTTACCGCTTTAATTTCTTCCGGTGTTAATTGTAAATCAATATACTTTTTCAATGTTTCTTCTACATTTGCACCGTTTGCAATCTCATTTGCCATAAAGTCTGGTGTGCGTTTTGCAGCTTTAATTGGATCTACTTTAAAGTTATACTCACCATTTGCACCTAAAGATAATCCACCAGTAGCGTGGTCTGCCGTTGCAACGACTAACGTATTTTTATCTTTTTTCGCAAACTCAATCGCTGCTTTAAATGCTTTTTCAAAGTCTTCCATTTCACTCATTGCGCCAACGATATCATTATCATGTCCTGCCCAGTCAATTTGACTTCCTTCAACCATTAAGAAGAAACCTTTTTTATTTTTGTTCAAACGCTCAATTGCTGCATTTGTCATTTCTTCTAATGAAGGTGTTTTATCAGTGCGATCAATCATTTTATCTAAACCGCCTGGTGCAAATAAACCAAGGATTTGATCATTTTTATCATTTAACAATTGATCTCGATCTGTTACGTAGCTATAACCAGATTTCTTAAACTCTTCTGTAAGATTGCGATCTTTTCTAACAAAGTTTTTTACGCCGCCGCCAAGCATAACATCTACTTTATGCTTCCCTTTGATTTTCTCATCAAAATAATCATTTGCAATTGCGTCCATATTTTTACGACTAATGTCATGCGCACCGAAAGCAGCTGGTGTAGCATGTGTAATTTCAGAAGTAGCAACGAGTCCTGTCGATTTCCCCTTTTCTTTCGCTTGTTCAAGAACAGTTTTCACTTCTGCTTTATCATTATCAACTGCAATTGCCGCATTATATGTTTTAATTCCTGCTGACATAGCTGTTGCTGCAGATGCAGAGTCTGTGATATTTTCATGTTCATCTTCTGGATATGTCTTTTGTGTTCCTACAAGATGCTTATCAAACTCTGTAGATTCCATCTCAAAAGTTTTTGGATTATCTTTCATATAACGGTGAGCTGTCATATATGAAGGGCCCATACCATCTCCAATTAACACAATGACATTTTTAATCTTTGCATTGCTTCCGTTCTCATCTGCACTCACTTCATTAGAACGTGTAAAATTCCATGTTGCTACCGAAGTAACTGCTAATGATGCCACAACTGCAAATGGCCATGCTTTTTTCACAAACTTTTTCACTGTCTTGTCCCCCTAATTAGGTTATTCATTTCCCACTATCAAATTTAATAGAAGACTATTAAGAGAAAATTAGTTATATGTAAATTTTTTGTTAACTTATGTAAATATCAGTTATAATTTGTATAAGTTTGTCTTTTTATATCAACCATCTTCACCTTTACAATCAAAATATAAACAAGTTGGATTTCATTTAACGTAAATCTCTTATTTAACATTTTCCATCTACTTTTATAAAAATTAATAGAAATGTGGTGAGCATTTATGAAAACAATACAGCTAGATGAATCTTTTATTTTCGATCTACTCGACCTTTGTAAAGCTGTTGGATGGTTACAAGAGAAAACATTTATGAAAAAACAATTTGAAATGTACTTTTCTCTTGGCACACTTATCGGTTATATGCATGACAATAAGCTGATTGCAACTGGAGGAGTATTTCCTTTTAAAGATAGTTTTTCTACTATTGGCATGTTAATCGTCCATCCTGATTTTCAAGGCCAGGGCATCGGGCGAACATTGCTAAATCATTGCTTAGCACACACTCACCCAAAACAACCAATTGCACTTATTGCAACAAAAGCTGGTGAGCCTCTTTATACATCATGCGGATTTCAAACAGTAACGACGATTCATCGTTTTGAGAAACAAACTACTAAAACACATATTACTCATACGCAACAATTAAAAGAAAAAGACATTATATCGCTTATTTCTCTCGATCAAAGTACAACTGGTGCCGATCGTTCTTTACTGTATTCATTACTATTACCAAGAACAAGTCACTCTTTTAAAATTGAGAGACATAACTGTATAGAAGCTTTTTCCTTATGCATACAAAAAGGTAATATATTATGTATCAATCCACTTATCGCCAAACGAGAAGAAGATGCTATTCAATTACTACAAAAGATATGTGAATGTTGGAATGGCACAGTAAGGATTGATGTCCCACATTCACAATTTTCATTTCGCAAATTGCTTCAAACAGAAAATTTCCAAGAAACGCTCCTTTCACCTCTTATGATCAAAAATGGTAGCCAACTTCCTGGAAATCGTAATATGCTATTTGCTATGATAGATACAGCGTTATGTTAGAAAGGGGACACCTAATTGAGGCGATTTAGCTATTTTATGGTAGGTTGTCTTACTCTTACACTATTAGTAGGATGTAGTGCAGCAGAAAAACCAGTAGAACAAGTAAAACAAGTTAAAAATACACTTACAGCAAAACTAGCTACCGAGGAAAAAATGATAGAAATAGATGGTCAAACCATTTACTTCAAAAAGATTGGTAATGAAAAACCACCTTTACTTATGATCCATGGATTTGGGGGATCATCAGATGGTTTTCAAAAGATTTACTCAGACTTAGCAAAAAATCATACAATTATTTCTGTAGATGCTTTAGGCTTCGGACGCTCATCAAAGCCAATGGATTTTTATTATTCTTTCCCAACCCATGCAAATTTGTATTATAAATTAATGAAAAAACTAGGTTACGATTCGTTTGCAATACTGGGCCACTCAATGGGTGGAGAAATTTCTCTTAATTTAACATATTTATATCCAGAAGCCGTTACCCACCTTATTTTAACTGATGCTACAGGCGGTCCTCATACACTCGTTAATAAACAAGGATCACCAAGACCACAGTTGTCGACTGATTTAAATACCGTTTCTGCTATTACAGATTATGATGAGAGCAAAGTGAAATTTAAACGTAATGATGAAGAGCATTACAATAAAATGAAATTATGGCCGAGACGTCTTCAAATTAATGCAGATGAAATAAAACAGCCAACCTTAATTATATGGGGAAGAAATGATAGTAGCGTTTCTTGGAAAGAGGGAGAAACGTATCATCAATTTTTAAAAAATAGTACTTTCCATATTATCGAAAAAGGTTATCACGCACCATTTCGTCAGGAACCACAGGAGTTTGTAGGGTATGTGAAAGACTTCTTTGACAAAAACCCTATAATAGCTGAAAAATAAGCGGGTATCTCATTTTGAGATACCCGCTTTCATATATTAAGCAGCTTGCTTTTGGCGTTTTTGAGTTTTTGAACCTAATACTTTCGGAATAACGAAACCATCTATTCCAAATTTACCAGCATTCATACCAGAAACTAGAACGAACATTGATAAAATAACCATTTCAGGATTCACACCAATTGACCCACTAAACATATAGGAAAAGTTCATTACAAGACCGAAAAAGACCGCTGTTTTTGTTAAACAGCCTACAATTAAACCAATTCCGACTAAAATTTCTCCCCACGTTACAAGTGTATTAAATAGATCAACGTTTGGAATTGCGAAATCTTGTAAAAATGATGCCCACCAAGATTGAACAGCCTGTTGTGCTCCTTTAGATTTTTCAATTGCACCTTGTAAATAACCAGTTGCATCGAATCCTTTTCCTTGTAGTTTACCGATTCCAGCCATTAACCATGTGTAACCAAGATACACTCGAATTACCGCTAACACAAAAGAAACTGCTTTGTTTTCTCTTAAAAATTGAATAACCATATCTTCCTCCTAAAGTTGTAATTAAGTTAGTTACAGATAATATAATAACATTAGTTACTTATTTTTCAAACGTTAATTATGAATAATCCGTGACATGTGTATAAAACATTAAAAACTAACGTTTATATAGTAACTTTTATTACCTGTAAAAACTTGAACATATCATACCATAAGTGATAATGGTTTTCATTGAAGAAAATGTAAAAAAAATGTGAGTTAAATGTGAAACACGTTTATTCGAATATAGAATAAACGTGTTTCACACTACTTATATAATTGAAATGTATGTGTCTCTTTATCAATTAACCGTGCTTCTTCAAAAGCCTCTCCTAACGTTTTTTCATGGTTAATAAGCCCGTAAAATAAGCGTATTGTAAACATAAGTGCTGCATTCCCATCTACATAATCTATTGATCCAATATACGATTTTGCGCCACTACGTAAGAAAGATTCTGCTAATTTTCGCTCCCCTAACGTACACCCACTATTTACAATATTTACATTATGCAATTTTGCATATTTATAAATTTCTGCTGCACCAAAGTATCCCCGCGGTTCATCTTGTTCATATATATCTTCACCTAACTCTTCCATGACAAATTTTCCTTCCTCACCATGGAAGCAAAAGACAACATAATCGATATCATTATATAAACCGTTTCCAGAAAGAATATCGACGAACTCTTTCGGTCTACCGATCCAGTACGTTATAACTTTCGCCCCAAAATATTCAAGTGATGCTCTGATTGATTGCGCCTCTAAATCCGAATTAAAGCCAACTACTAGTGCAACATTCAACATTCAACATACACCCTCCATCCTATCATTAGATCTCCTCAATCCAACTTTTAAGGGATACATCCATTTCATATATACCCGTTTCTTGCAAAAAATCAGCTCTAGTTAAAACGACCTTCTGTAAATATTTCCTATATGCTGTAATTGTCCCGTCGTGAGATACAATGCAAACTCTTTCCGCACCGAGCTCATAACATAAAAGAAGAAATTCATCTACTATTTGCTGAAAGCTATGTTCTGAAATAGTATTTATACCTTCCGTCCATAACTGCTGATTTGTGTTTTTCTCTATCGAAAAATGTGGAAATGAATTTGTTATTATTCCCTGATCTACTATGTGATCACATGGTAATGTTTTCGCTCCTTCTCGATAAGGAAAAATACGCGGGGATACATATGGATGGACAATTTTTTGACAAGCTACCTTCTCACTCCATATCGCCGCCGTTTGCAAAGTTCTAAGTGTAGGGCTAGCGATTAATATATCCGTTTCTTGCAAGGGTACATTGCATTGAAGTAATTTAGCTTGATTCCTTCCCTCATCTGTTAATGATGGATTCAACATTTGTAAACTTGCCGGCAAATCTTTTGTATGTTCTCCTTCACCGTGCCGAACAAAGACGAATTTCATGCCCATCCTCCTCTCACTATGAAATTCTCTCACATATTTCTTCCCTATTTGATCCTTTATTCCTGCTATATACAAAACCGATATGTAAAAAATATTTGACATAAATAATTGGAAAACATTACAATTGTATATATCAAATACTTTTTACAGGGGGAGAGGAGAAGCATACATATGAAATGGATAACCATCTTAATTGGCATGATTATATGGGGATATATAAACGGATTTTTCAGCAGTGATAAAACTGCTAATCCTTGGATTACAGATGATGAACGGGAAACAAAAATTAAACAGAAAGCAATTATTGCAAGCTGGTCTGGTGTTTTTATGTTTTGTACCATTAACCTCTTAAACAAATGGTTAGGTGCAGGAACGAGCGATACATCACCTTACTTACCATCTTCTATCGCAACTATTTTAAAAGAAAATGTAGAATTACAAATTTTATTTATGCTATTTATTACGTATGGTATATTTTACGTATACTATCGAAGAAAACTAAGTGCTTAACTTTCATCTCATGATTATCCTCCTAAATGGTTATAGTAATTAGGACGAAATGAAAGGAGCGATAGAAAAATGAGTAACTCGAATGATTTTTTAGATACACTGCATGAAAAACAAGCAAAAGATGAACAGAACAGAAAGCGTCAGGGAAACGGCAACCCAGCGAAAAAAAAGCCAAATAAAACGCATAAATAACCAATAAAAAATGTGCCTAAAATTATCTTTTAGGCACATTTTTTATTCTTCTTTTACCGAGATAACATTTCCCCAATTCCATTTCTCATAATACCACTCTGGTACATCTATATTTTCAATCCACTTCATTTCATGCTTTCCATCTCTATGAGCAAGCCATACATCTGCTTTCTTACGGTCTGAACGTATCCATATTAATTGATTGCTCTTCTTCATAAAGATTGGATGATAATCACCCTGCTTATGAGGTGGCTTTGTGATTCGATGCTGTACATTGCTTGTACTATCAACCTCATATAAAGATGGTAGTGGCCTTTTTTCTGGCAATGTTTCAAATCCTCCCTCTTTTGCTCGAGAGACGATAATTATGTTATCGTTCTTCCATGCAAAATCCCAATCGACATATCCTTTCGGCGTAAAAGTATTTTGCTGAAGTGCCGGCAGTTCTTTTACTTTTAAATGTTTATTCTCTAACGCAACTCTTCCGCTCCCTTCAATATAAGCTAATATATTTTTTGATGGTGACCATTGAAACCATTGTGCGTTTAATAACATTTGATCTACTTTTTCAAACCGACTGCCATCTGCACGAACTAAGCAAAGCGTATTACTATCAGCTGACCATGAAGCTGTCGGTACTGCTAAAAATGAAATCCACTTTTGATCTGGTGACCACTTAAAGCCACTTGCAACTAGCGCTAGGAAATCATCATGTTCATTTGGCAATGCATACAAATGTTTCATTTTATGAGGGTTCATATGGGCATCTTTTTGCACTTCATATAGCTGTGCTCCTGTCCATCCTGTTGGAAGTAAGTGTGCTTCAGAGGATACAAAAAACTTCTTTCCATCAGGATACCATGCATAATCTCCTACACCTGCCGATACATTTTCAAAATCCACATTCTTTTTTTGAACATCAAACGTATTTAACGTATTCGCAAATACAAATGCAATTGTATTCTCTTTCGGTGACCATTGATAATTTGATACTTCAGATTGCAATGGCCTAACTTTTTTTCCATCTTCCAGTCGGTACAATTCCAAGGTGTTTTGTTTCTTCCCTTTAACATAGGCAATCCATTCTCCATCATGAGACCATTTCGGCCCTATTATGTATTCACCTTTTGTTATTTGTTTTTCCTTTCCATCAATTTTAATCCAAAGGTCATGATGACGAACAAAAGCAATTTTCACACCACTATTTTCTGCTTTAATAATAGTAATTGAACTTAAAAATATAAATAATACTACGATGGCACTTACTATAACCTTTTTCATAACACCCCTCCATTTCCTTCCTAGCATTCCTCAATGTCCACCTACAATATGTAAAAAATACCTATTCGACATAATCAGAAAAAATTTCCCAAGAAATTTCAAATTCATAGAGGATTGGTATGAATTATGTCGAAAATATAGTTTAGCTAACATCCGATTATGTAATTCGGGATAAAGTGAAACTTTAATCAGTGGGGGTTTTCTTCATCCCCCACTGATTATTAGTTGAACCAATCGGACTTTTATGGGCAGCCCGGCCCCCACCTAACTTCTTTGCTTTCGCTGCATTTTGAGGTGGGGGTCTTACTGCCCATTAAAGTCGGATAAATTTGCAAGATTATTTTTCGGAATATTAGCACTTTTTATTAGGGGGAGTTTCAATGAAAAAAACTACATCTACACTATTAAGTATGGCGCTCGTCTTTTCCAGTTTTGGAGCTTTAAGCGCACATGCTGAATCACTGCAAAAGGAGAAGCAATTTAGTCCACAACTAAAAACAACGATTGAACAGTGGGGAGAAAATAAAATTGCGCAAAATGTTGAAACAAAAACTGCAAAAGAAATTTCAGTCATTGTAGAATTGCAACATGCACCTCTCGCAGCACAAGGTAATATTCAGCATGCTCCAGATTTACAAAGTAATCATGCACAGTCTTATCATGCCGAGCTAAAAAAAGCACAAGAAGATACGACTAAGAAAATAAAAGAAAAAGCACCTGGTGCAAAAATTAAAGAAGTGTATAATACGTTATTTTCCGGATTCTCTATTTCAGTTCCTGGAGATCAAATTACTGCTCTTGCTTCTTTACCTGAAGTAAAAGCAGTCTATCCGAACTTAACATATAAACTACATGAAACATCAAAAAGTACTACTAATGAAGAAGCACCAAACATCGGCGGACCGACAATTGGTGCAACTGAAGCGTGGAATTTAAAAGACCCATCTGGCAAACCTCTTGATGGAAAAGGGATGAAAGTAGCAATTATCGATTCTGGCGTAGACTATACACATCCTGACTTAAAAGCAAATTATATTGGTGGATATGACACAGTCGATGAAGATAATGATCCTATGGATGGTAACGTACATGGTACTCATGTAGCAGGAATTATTGCTGGTAATGGAAAAATTAAGGGCGTTGCTCCAAACGCTTCTATTTTAGCCTATCGTGTCATGAATGACGGTGGAACTGGTACAACAGACGATATTATTCAAGGTATTGAACGAGCAATTCAAGATGGTGCTGATGTGTTAAATCTGTCTCTTGGACAAGATTTAAATGTACCTGATCAACCTGTAACTTTAACGTTAGAACGTGCAGCAAAGCTTGGGGTTACTGCAGTCGTTTCAAATGGAAATGATGGCCCAAAACCGTGGTCTGTTGATGCCCCCGCCAATGCAAGTAGTGTTATATCAGTTGGAGCATCTACAGTTTCTATCCCGTTTCCAACATTCCAAGTAGCTGGTTCTACCAAAACATATCAAGGATTACCGTTATCAAGATCGGATTTCCCAATAGGTAATGATTCTCCACTTGTATATGTTGGCTATGGTAATCCAAGCGATTATGCAAAACAAGATGTGAAAGGAAAGTTTGCACTTGTTTTACAAGGTACTTCAAGTACGTTAGTAAAAGCTGAACAAGCGAAACAAGCTGGTGCAATTGGTGTACTATTAATTTCTAACGAAAAAGAAATCAATATTATGCCTGAATACTTTGCACGAGAAAATCTAGCTCTTCCAGTTATGCAATTATCAAATTCAAATGGTGAAGAGCTAAAAAACTTAATTACAAAGCGCAAGAAAAATATAAAAATTGGACAACCAGTTCCAACTGAATTAATTGGTAACTTTAGTTCTAGAGGACCATCACAAGGTAGTTGGCTTATAAAACCAGATATCGTTGCACCAGGAGTACAAATTACGAGTACTGTACCTAGAGGTGGCTATGAGTCTCACAACGGAACCAGTATGGCTGCCCCTCAAGTAGCTGGAGCTGTTGCTTTATTACGTCAAATGCACCCTGATTGGACGCCAGAACAATTGAAAGCATCTCTTGCCAATACAGCAAAAACTTTAAAAGATGTAAATGAAAATACATATCCTGTCATGGCGCAAGGATCTGGTTTAATTAACATCCCGAAAGCAGCTCAAACAGATGTATTAGTCAAACCTAACAATGTGAGCTTCGGTCTTATTAAGCCAAACAGTGGTAAAGTAAAACTGACGCAAAATATTACGTTACAAAATCTATCTAGTAAAAAGAAAAGTTTTTCAACTCGTGTGGAATTGCTAGATGCAAACACAAAAACAAAAGTAAAAACTTCTGTACCTTCATCGATTAGCATACAGCCGAATAGTAGTACCGAAAAACCATTTACTATCACTGTCGATAGTTCGCTACCCCAAGGTGTATATACTGGAAATGTGTATGTAAAAGAACAAGGTAAGAATGAAGAAACTCGCATTCCATTTACATTTAGTATCGATCCTAAAGATTACAAACGTATAGATGGACTCGAAATTATTAATTCTACTTTTAGTCCAAATGGTGACCAAATATTAGACGATAATCTCATCAACTACTATTTAGTTGCACCTGTAGATGATGTAACATTGCATGCAAATTTAGTTACAAAAGAACGTGTAACGTACCAAGGGATTATCCATCAAGCTAAAAATGAAACAGCTGGATACAAACCTTTCAAATGGAATGGTACAAAAACAGATGGTACTCCGTTAGCTGACGGTCTATACCAAATCGAAGCAGTTGCCTCTAATTCTGGTGGGGAAACGAAACAAACAGCTGCTGTATTTCTTGATCGAACTGCACCTAAGTTAACATACGAAGTTGACCAAGAAAACCTTGTAATTACAGGAAAAGTGGATGATATCCTGCTAGATTGGATGACAGAATCTGGTTGGGTAGCACCTGGTATTCCAGTGAGAATGCAATATGAAATCAACGGAAATGGTGTATGGGAAAGTGTGTTCCTAAATCCTTGGGAGAAAAATTACAGCATTTATTTCGATCGTAGTCAATTACAAGAAGGAAAGAATACAATTCATATTGTAGCAACTGATGCAGCTGGAAATACATCTAATTTAAATGTTGATTTAGATGTGAAATAAAAAATTATTGTTGACAATTTTTTTAATATAGTTTTATAATACAAAACATAGTTTAGTTGAACGAATTATATATCGGCTTTGAAGGAATACTAGTAGCGACTTATATCCCTGTCTCAGAGAACTGATGGTTGGTGCAAATCAGTACATATACAAGCGTGAATTACAATTCTGGAGCTTCTTTCCCGTAATGCTTTTTATGCATGAAGAGAAAGACGGATCTTTCCGTTATCTTAAAGTGAGTGGTAAACAATTACTTGTTTACAAATAGGGTGGTACCGCGATTTTTATCGTCCCTATCGGATTTTCCGATAGGGACTTTTTTGCGTCCATCCTTTTACATAATTTCATAATATACGCGTTGAAAGAATCGCAGTAGTATCTTATATCCCTGTTACAGAGAGCTAATGGTCGGTGGAAATTAGCACATATATAAGTATGAATTACAATTCTGGAGCTTCTTTTTCGTAGTGCTTATAGGCATGAAGGAAAAGACGGAGTTTTTCCGTTATCATTAATTGAGATGTAAGTATATTTTCACTTACAAATAGGGTGGTACCGCGATTCTTTCGCCCCTATCGGATTTTCCGATAGGGGCTTTTTCTATTTCTCACAGAAACAAATGTTAAATAATTCCGAATCTTATGATAAAATTTTATAAGCGCTTACAATTTTGAAAGGGGGTGATACAAGCTATACGAAACCGATACTTAATTTTATTTAAAAAAAGGAGGATGTCTAAATGACAAAGAAAACAGAAATTCCATCGCATTTAAAACCATTCGTATCCACACAGCATTATGATCAATATACACCGGTGAATCACGCTGTGTGGCGTTACATTATGAGACAAAATCATAGTTTCTTAAAAGACGTTGCTCATCCAGCCTATGTGAACGGATTACAATCATCTGGTATTAATATAGATGCAATTCCAAAGGTAGAAGAAATGAATGAGTGTTTAGCACCAAGCGGCTGGGGTGCTGTAACGATTGACGGGCTTATTCCTGGCGTAGCCTTCTTCGATTTTCAAGGACACGGATTATTACCAATCGCAACAGATATTCGCAAGGTAGAGAATATCGAGTATACACCAGCTCCAGATATTGTACACGAAGCAGCAGGACACGCACCTATTTTACTTGATCCTACATATGCAAAATATGTGAAACGATTTGGACAAATTGGTGCAAAAGCTTTCTCAACAAAAGAAGAACATGATGCATTCGAAGCTGTTCGTACATTAACAATTGTAAAAGAAAGCCCTACTTCTACTCCTGATGAAGTTACAGCTGCTGAGAATAATGTACTTGAAAAACAAAAGTTAGTTTCTGGCTTATCAGAAGCGGAACAAATTTCACGTCTTTTCTGGTGGACAGTAGAATATGGATTAATCGGAAATATAGATGCTCCAAAAATATATGGTGCTGGTCTCCTTTCTTCTGTTGGCGAAAGCAAACATTGCTTAACAGACGCTGTAGAAAAGGTTCCATTCTCTATAGAGGCATGTACAAGTACAACTTATGACGTAACAAAAATGCAACCACAACTATTTGTTTGCGAATCATTTGAAGAATTAACAGAAGCACTTGAGAAATTCTCTGAAACGATGGCCTTTAAAACAGGTGGTAAAGAAGGATTAGAAAAAGCAATTCGCTCTGAAAATCATGCAACTGCTGAATTAAATAGCGGATTACAAATTACAGGCACATTTACCGAGACAATTGAAAACGATGCAGGTGAATTGATCTACATGCGAACGAGTTCGCCAACAGCATTAGCAATTCACAATAAACAGCTAGCGAATCATTCTACGTCTGTACACAGTGACGGGTTTGGAACACCAATTGGATTACTCACTGAAAATATTGCATTAGAAAATTGTACAGATGAACAATTACAATCATTAGGAATTACAATTGGAAATGTTGCTGAGTTTACTTTTGCAAGTGGTATTCATGTAAAAGGAACAGTGACTGATATTGTAAAAAACGATAAAAAAATTGCGCTTATTTCCTTTATCAGTTGCACAGTTACTTATAACGACCGCGTTTTATTTGATGCTTCATGGGGCGCATTTGATATGGCTGTTGGTTCAACAATTACTTCGGTATTCCCAGGTGCCGCAGATGCTGCAGCATTTTTCCCAACGGATGAAGAAGTTCAAAAAATACCTGCTCCACTTGTACTGAATGAACTTGAACGTATGTATCAAACCGTTCGTGACATTCGAAATGAAGGTATTTTACACGACGCGCATATCGAGCAATTAGTAGCAATTCAAGAGGTATTAAATAAATTGTATCCGAAAGAATGGTTACTTCGCCTTGAAATATTAGAATTGCTTTTAGAACATAACAAAGGGCATGAAACATCAGAAGCATTATTACAACAACTTTCTACTTTCACAACTGATGAAGCTGTGACACGTCTTATTAACAATGGTCTTACGCTACTTCCAGTAAAGGATGTGAAAAATGATGCTACGATTAACTGAAGAAGAAGTTCAAGAGGAATTATTGAAGTTAGATAAATGGGTAGTAAAAGATGAAAAATGGATTGAAAGAAAATATATGTTTTCCGACTACTTAAAAGGAGTCGAATTTGTCTCTGAAGCCGCCAAACTATCAGAAGAACATAATCACCACCCATTTATCCTTATCCAGTATAAAGCAGTCATTATTACTTTGTCATCTTGGAATGCAAAAGGTTTAACGAAACTCGATTTTGAGCTTGCGAAGCAATTTGATGAGCTATTTGTCCAAAATGAAAAAGCCATTATAAGAAAGTAAAAAGGAGAAGCCTTTATTAGGCTTCTCCTTTTATTTTGAAATGGATACAATGTCCAAATGGATCCTCTACTTGTAATATTCCATCTTTGTACGTAGCAATCTTGCCAATATTTTTTAAGCTTTCACATACTTGCTCTTTTTGTTTTTCATTTGCTAATACAATTGTGAAATATTTCAAGCCAACGGAATTTGGCATTTGCGGTAGTATTCCTTCACCTTGCCACGTATTTAAACCGATATGGTGATGGTAGCCACCTGCCGATACAAAGAGCGCCCCATTACGAGCTGGGATCGTTACTTCAAAACCAAGACCATCCACATAGAAACGTTTCGCTTCTTCCAAATCAGCTACATGGAAATGAATATGTCCCATCACAGTACCATCTGGAAATCCGTTCCATGTACTTCCTTGCTGCAATAATTCTTCACCAGCTAACGGGTTACTAACAAATGGTAGCTCTCCATTCTCATCACGCCAAACTTCTTTTTGACGATCATGATAAATTTCAATCCCGTTTCCATCTGGATCAGCTAAATAAAGGGCCTCACTAAAGTAATGGTCAGCTCCGCCGTGCAGTGGATATACCATTTCTACAAGATGACGAAGGATATTCGCTAAATCCTGTCTGCTCGGTAATAAAATTGCGTAATGATATAAACCCGTTCTCCCTCTTTGCTTTGGTAAGGCTTCTTTCTTTTCTTCAATGATCAGGAGTGGTTCGTTATTTTCATTCCCAAATGTAACGACCATTTCATCTTCTTTTAGTATTTTCATACTTAGTACTTCTGTATAAAACTCTAGTGATTTCTTTATATTTGATACATATAAATGAACAACATCAAGTGTTGTATCGGGATGAAGTTGAAAACTCATCTTGTTAGCCTCCCATTTAAATTAGTTCTTCTTTGACATTTTCTCTTTTAAGAAATTATCTACAAAACCATCCACTTTCGCAACAAATAAGTAAGCACCCATTGCTAACAATGCAAGCTCTAATTCGAAGCCAGGATTTTTTCCATCTCCTAATAAACCAGCTGACCATTTTACTTTTACAATTGCTCCAACCATAACTAGTGCAAATAATAATCCAATATATCTTACACCTAAACCTAGAATTAATAATAGACCGCCAACTAATTCAACTGTTGCTACACCGTATGCAAGTCCTCCTGGTAAACCAATGCTTGTGAACCACCCTGCAATATTGTCAATCCCTGATTGGAATTTTGTTAAACCGTGCATAAAGAACGTTACCCCTAACACGATACGAATAATTAAGTTACCAATATGTTGATTCATTTCTTTCTCTCCTTTATAGTTTTCTTATACAAAACTTTTATTCACATTACAAAACATACACTAATTTTTTTTATTCGTCAATTCATTTTCACTGGGAAAATATATATTTTTTTTGCTATGATACAAATAGTTGTTTATAAAAAGGAGCTTGATTTTATGAATATTGGTTCTGCAATACGTGAAATTCGTCAGCGTAGAGGCATAACAATCGCGCAAATTTGTGAAGGAACAGGTCTTTCTAAAGGGTTTATGAGTCAGGTTGAAAATAATAAAACATCACCATCTATCTCAACTTTAGAAACGATCTCCAATTTTTTAAACGTTCCTCTTCCCTATTTATTGTTAGAACAAAAAGATCGATTGAAAGTTGTCAAAAAGGTAGAACGTAAATATAGTGTATACGGAAAAGATGAACAAAGAATTGAGCATGTTGCAGAGCAAGGTGGCCTTCGCCTAAATCTCGTAGAAATTCCTGCTGGGTTTCCGAAAGAAAACACACCAAATGCCCATGAAGGGGAAGAATGTCACCTTGTATTACGTGGAAAACTAGAAGTTCAACATGGAGAAGATGTTGCAATTGTAGAAGAAGGAGATTCTTTCTCCTGGAATGCATGTGTTCCTCATATCGTTCGTAATATAGGAGAAGAAACTGCATTATTACTCATCTCTAGTCATGCAGAAAATCGAAAACGTGTTTATTAAACAAAAAGAAGCCTGTAAATCAGGCTTCTTTTTATCCTCTTATAACTCCATAGCTTGTCCCAACTAGTACAGTCTTTTCGTGTTGATTGCGATAAACTGACTCGATTGAAACCTTTTTGTATCCTTCCATTTGTTCAATATTTGTTAAAGTTAATTCACAAGTGATCGTATCTCCTGTAAAAACTGGTCTAATAAACTCACTTACTAATTCTCTTGCTATGTAATGTAATTCTTCGCCTACTTTCGTTCCAATACTAGCAGTCAATAAACCATGAACCATTAAACGTCCATTTTCATCATATTCCATATGATGCCTGCCTTTATCCCCTGTAATATTTGCAAATTCAAAAACCTCTTCCTCAGTAAATCTTCTTTCATATTTAAATACATCCCCAACTTTTATACTCATTTTTATCCCCCTAATAATAAACAGAATTTTCTTTCATTTTATCATAAAATGAGTCTCAATTCATTTTCTATTATAAAAAGAACGAAAAATACTTATAGCTGTACTATTTCCTTACTTTTCGCTCCTTTACCGATGCCCATCTCTTTTTGCAGCTTGGTATCCATAGTACGCACATGTTCCATTTCTCGATAATTCTCTCACCTCAAAACCACAACTTCTATAAAAATCAAAATTACTCGCAGAAGTATGCGCAAACCAGTCACCATGTGGCAATTTTTGCAAACAAAGAGCAACAAGTTTCTTACCTAATCCCTTCCCTCTATATTCACATTTCACAACTAAATTTACTATGTTGGCGACCATGATTCCATCAGAAATGACTCTAACCATCGCAATCATCTCTTCTTCATCCCAAATTGTGAATGCCCATGTTGAATTTTCAAATGCTATCGTGAATTTTTCAATTTGCCAAGAAGGGATATTATCATTGCTCCAACCGGCATCTTCGAATAAAGTTTTAATTGCATATGCAGGTACACCATTCGTTCCCTCACGAATAATAAGTCCATTATGATAAATGTACATGTAATCCCCCCTTTATTTTTATATACCATTCTTCAAAAGATGCAATTAACCTTTTTTCATTCAATGCGCCTAATGGAATAAACGAGAACATCCATCCCATGAAATGAAGTTGTTTTCTCATAACTAAGCCCCGTTTTTCTAGCAACAAAGATTGAGGCGGGGTGATCCGGATTAATAAGAGAAATTAATTTATTCATTCGTAACGCTTGGAAGCCATAATCTCGAAATGCTGCCGCTGCTTCTTTCGCATACCCTTTTCCCCAATACCGAGGTAATAACCAATAACCAATTTCAATTTCCTCTTTTCCATCTATTTGCTGCTTTACTAATCCTGCATGACCAATTCGTATTCCCGTTTCCTTTTCAATCAATACAAATAAACCGAGACCGTTTTTATAGCTAGGAATCACCCACTCTTCCAAACTTTTTTTACACTGCATATATGTTTTTAACGTCCCATTTCCAATATAGCGCATTACCTTCTCATTTCCCCATAATGAAGCGTAGAACTGTAAATCATCCATTGTATATTTACGAATTTGTAAACGATCTGTATGAAACATTTCTGCACTCCTTCCCACGAATTTGTACTTACCTACACGATCATGTTTTGGATATATACTTAATGTTACTATCTATTATAAAGGAACCAAAGGCGAAATACAGAATATTCAATCTCTAAATAATTTAAAAAAGGCAGTAGACAAATATTGTCTACTGCATCCATATCATAACTAGCATAAAGAAAACTACAATTGAGGGGGGTGTAGGCTTTTCAAATATACTAGATACTTATCCCGTTCTAACGGGCGGTAAACTTTCCAATTATATGAAAGTGAAAAGTTTACCGCACATAAGAACTTTAGCGATCATTAAGAAAGCACCATTAAGTAGTCAAATACACGCTGTGCTTTTTCTCCACCCATTCGTGCATGTTGAAGAAGAGAAATACCATGAGGGCCAGATGCACGTAATGCTTCTGGTTGTGCTACTAAAATAGCTTGTACAACTTCTAATTCTCCAAGCATAGCGGCCGCGAAAATATCCATTCGAGCACCCTTTTCTAATAAATAAAGAGCAATATCTTTACGCCCTACATGTGCCGCTGCTCCTAACGCACTTTCCCAATCTGATCCGCCCCAATTGTAAGAGGCATGAAGTAAACTTGGCGATTCAGCCAACAGTTCTTGTACTTTTTCTAAATCTCCGTGAGCTGCCATAACAAATTCCCTTACTAACTCAGTGGTAATACGTTCTTCTGTTCGCATCTTGCTCCTCCTTTTTTAGAAATTCGCTTCGGTGTAAAAAATGGCTTGTCGCTTCCTTGAAAAATATCTACATCTATGCCAAATACATGTTGAAACATTTCATGACATAACACTTCTTCTGGTATACCGTCATACTGAAGCTTCCCTCGCTTTAATACGAGTAAACGATCACTATATTGAGCCGCTTGGTTAATATCATGTAAAACCATTATAATTGTCATGCCAAATTCCTCGTTTAATCGTTTCACAAGTTCCATTACTTCCAACTGATGAACGATATCTAAAAAAGTTGTTGGCTCATCTAATAATAAGACGTTCGTACGTTGTGCTAGCGTCATTGCAATCCAAGCACGTTGTCTTTCCCCTCCTGATAAAGATTGTAAAAGACGATATTCATACCCTTCAAGATTTGTAACAGACAATGCCCAATCAACAATTTCTTCATCTTCTTTATTTAAGCGATCTCTCCATGATTTATGAGGGCCTCTTCCAAATTCAATTAATTCTTTCACTGTTAAATCTAATTGATGATCATGCATTTGTGGTAACATCGCTAATTGCTTCGCTACATCGGCACTTTTCATCGTATGAATACTTTTTCCATCTAAAACGATATCCCCTTCGCTTTGTTTAAGTAGTCTTGCTATTAAACGAAGCAAAGTAGATTTCCCAGATCCATTCGGTCCAATTAAACTAACGACCTCTCCAGCTTTAATATGTACATTCATATTTTGCATTTGAAATCTTTCAGAATGTGCGTAAAACACTTTATTAACGGAAATCACGCTGTTTCCCCCCTCTATGAATTAAATATAAGAAGAACGGACCGCCTAAGAAGGATAATAAAATACCGACAGGCAATTCAATTGGATCAAACCAACTTCGAGCTATCGCATCCGCGAAAACAAGTAATATCCCTCCACCAAGGCATGATAATGGCAGTAAATATTTATAGTCATTTCCAACTAATAAACGTAACATATGTGGTACAACAAGGCCGACAAATCCAATAAGACCAGAAACACTAACTGCTATTCCAGCTAATAATGTGCTTACTACTATTAAATAAAAACGGCTTCTCTCCACGTTATGACCTAATAATTTCGCCATTTCATCTCCAAGCATTAATACTCGAATATGCTTGATACCGAAGAAGGCCAATATAATAGCGAATATTGCATAATAAATAATCATGTTTAAATGTGCCCAACTTACACCGCCAATACCACCCGCTAACCACGGTAACACGGATTGTACTTTGTCACTATGTAATAACATTAATGCTGACGTCGCTGCACCTATTAATGCATTAATTGACACACCTACTAAGACAATTCTTGAAGGTGGTGCCCCTTTTTGCCATGATAAAGCATAAATGATCATCGCCGTTATGAAAGCTCCTAAAAACGCACCAAGTGGTAAAAACGCCATATGCTGAGGGAATAAAATCATAATTACAATTGCGACAAGGCCTGCTCCAGATGACACCCCGATAATACCAGGGTCTGCAAGAGGATTTCTCATCACTCCTTGCAGCAGTGCACCAGATGCAGCTAAACATGTTCCTACTATAAATCCAACGAGCACTCTCGGTATACGAAGGTCCCATACAATTCGATGAACTGTCGAACCCTCATCTTGTATCCCTGTTACAATATCTCGTAAAGAAAAGGATAGGCTTCCTGCGAAAAGACCGTAAAAAAGACATAAAACCGTTAATACAACTAAAGTAACTGCTATTCCCCCTCTTTTTTTCGCAAAAGGATGTTCCTTTTCCCTTACTACTTCACTACTTTCCATACTTATCATTTCCTTACATCTTGTATACTTTTATACATAAAGTCCATCGCTTCTGTAACTTTTGTTCCAGGATTTGATCCAAATAAGTCTGGTGGCAAAATAACTACGCGATTTTGTTTTACTGCATCTAAATTTTTCCACGCTTCATTTTTCATCATTTCGCCTTCAAATGCTTTTTTAACGCTATTTGGATCTCCATGTGTAATTAAATAAATTACATCAGGATTCGCTTCAATAATGCGTTCTACACTTAGCTGTGCATATTGCGGATATTCCTTCATTTCTGGAAAATCAGCTGCAATATTTTTCCCACCTGTTTTTTCTAAAATATCACCTGATAAAGAGGTTGGTAATGCTGCTAAATAAGTACCAGGTGCTCCATACACTAGCAATGCTTTCACATCACTCTTTTTCTCATATGTCTTCATTTGATTCGTAATTTTTTGGTTAAGTTCTTTCGCTTTATCTTCTTTCTTCATTATCGTTCCGTATAGTTCAATATTCTTTTGAATATCTTGTACAGAATTCGCAGAAGAAATCATTACTTTCGTTCCTTGCCCTTCAACCGTTGGAACATTCTTTTGGAACCCATTATTAGCAATAAGTACATCGGGCTTTAAGCTAGCAATTTGCTCAAAATTCGGCTGATGTGCATTCCCGATTACTTGTACTTTCTTTATATCCTCTGGAAGAGTTATTTTTGCATCCGGACGACCCACTATTTTTCCGCCTAAAGCATGAATAATATTCATGTCTCCCATACTTAATGTTGCAAAACTCTCTGGCACTTTATCGAATGTTACCTTTCTTCCTGACAGGTCGGTAACTTCTATTTTCTCTTTTCCTTTTTCTGTTTTTGTTGCCGCTGCTTTTTCGTCTCCTTTTGCACTGCAACCTATTAATAAGAAAAAAACAGATAAAATCGCTGTAAATAGCGTAATAGATTTTTTCATTCTTCCACCTCTAATTGATAATGATAATCATTAACTACTATTCTACTTTAATTGATAAGGATTATCATTGTCAATATAAAACGCATACATTTTCTAGAAAAAAACAAAAAGCGTTACAAAAAAGATTCCTTCTTTTTGTAACGCACTATTTATCAATATTATTCGCATTCGTTTCCCTCTAACTTGTCTCGCATCACTTTCACACGCTGAAAGAAAAAGAAAGATAAACTTAAAAATATAACGATGCTCCCCATCATAACAAAAAATTGTATCGTTTCTTTTGCTCCAGTCGGAATCAATAAGCCAACCATTAACAATGTACTTACAGCGAGAAGAATTTGTCCGAACCGAGTATAATCTTCTATCTTTTCTTGTAATTCCTTCATTATATTCTCACTCCTCCATTTCACTGTATCATATTCTATTAAACTGAAAGACAAGTAAATACAGCCATTCTGGGAGATGTTTTCCAAAAGAAAAAGAGCCGCTTTATGGCGACTCTTTCATAATCATTACTCACCTTTATATGCTTTCATATAAATTTCTTTCAGCTCTGAAATGAGAGGTAATTTTGGATTAGCTGTTGTACATTGATCTTCAAAAGCTCTTTCTGCCAATAATCCAACAACCTCTTCAAATTGGTCTTTAGCAACTCCTTGTCCTGCAATACTCATATTTATATTTAAACTTTTTCCGAGCTCAATAATTGCTTTGACAAGTGATTCCACACCTTCTGCAGTCGAACTTGCTGGAAGCCCGAGCATTCTCGCAATATGTGCATAGCGTTCATCGGCTACAAAGTGCTCATATTTTGGGAACAATGCGTGTTTTCTTGGCTTAATAGCATTATAGCGAACTACGTGCGGCATAAGAATTGCATTCGCACGCCCATGTGGAATATGAAATTCTGGTCCAATTTTATGTGCTAAGCTGTGATTAATACCTAGAAAGGCATTTGCAAATGCCATTCCTGCGATTGCAGAAGCATTGTGCATTTTTTCTCGTGCTTCTTCATCATTTCCATCTTTAAATGCTCTTGGTAAATATTTAAATACGAGATCAATGGCCTTTAATGCTAATCCATCTGTATAGTCATTCGCTAAAACAGACACATACGCCTCGATTGCATGCGTTAATACGTCCATGCCAGTGTCTGCTGTTACATGTGGTGGTACTGTCATTACAAATTGTGGATCAACAATTGCTACATCTGGCGTTAATTCATAATCCGCGAGTGGATACTTTATATTATTTTTCTTATCTGTAATAACCGCAAATGGTGTCACTTCTGATCCTGTTCCAGATGTTGTTGGAATGGCAACAAACTGCGCCTTACTTCCTAATTCCGGATATTTACATGTTCGTTTTCTTATATCTAAAAACTTCTGTTTAATTCCATAGAATGTTGTTTCTGGATGCTCATAGAAAAGCCACATCCCTTTCGCGGCATCCATCGCTGAACCACCACCAAGTGCGATAATTACATCTGGCTGAAAACTTCTCATCATTTCTGCACCTTTAAACACAGTTTCATCTGATGGATCCGGCTCAACCTCAAAGAAAACTTCAACTTTCACATCATTTACATGTTTACGTAAATAATGCGTGACCGTATCTACATATCCGTGCTCAACCATTCCTGGATCCGTTACAATAAATGCACGTGAAATGTTAGGCATATTTGCTAAATATGCTGCCGCATGTTTTTCAAAATAAATTTTTGGTGGTAATTTGAACCATTGCATATTCTTTTTTCTATTTGCCAACCTTTTTATATTTAATAAATGCGTCGCTGTTACGTTTTGAGAAATCGAGTTTTTCCCGTAGGAACCGCAGCCAAGCGTAAGTGATGGAATAAATCCATTATATATGTCACCGATTCCACCTTGTGATGAAGGGGCATTTACAATAAGGCGGCAAGCTTTCATACGTAATCCAAATTGCTTTTGCACTTCTTTATTTACAGAATGGATAACTGCTGAATGTCCTAAACCACCGAGGTTTAACATTTCTTCACAATATGTAAATCCTTCTTCTAATGAATTTGCTTTTACACAAGCTAATACTGGACTTAACTTCTCACGAGATAGTGGATATGCGGCTCCGATGCCTTGTATTTCAGCTACAAGCATTTTTGTATTTTTAGGTACAGTAATTCCAACTAATTTGGCAATATACTGTGCGGATTTCCCTACAATATCACTATTTACTGCACATGTATTTTCATTAATAACAAGCTTTTCTAATTTACTTCTCTCTTCCTCGGTTACAAAATAACAATCATTTGCAATCATTTCTGTTTTCACATCATCATAAATTTCCTTGTCTACAATAATTGCTTGTTCTGATGCGCAAATCATACCATTATCAAATGTTTTAGATAAAATCAAATCATTAACCGCTCGTTTTATATGCGCTGATTTCTCTATATAACATGGTACATTACCAGGACCTACACCTAGCGCTGGTTTTCCAGTAGAATAAGCTGATTTCACCATACCAGCCCCTCCAGTTGCCAAAACAAGCGCAACACCTTCATGGTTCATTAATTGTTTCGTTGCTTCGACAGAAGGCTTTTCAATCCACTGAATACAATATTTTGGTGCCCCCGCCTTCACCGCTGCATCGTATACTGTTTTCGCAGCTGCAATAGAACAGTTTTGTGCGGAAGGATGAAATGCGAAAATAATTGGATTTCTCGTTTTTATCGCAATTAATGCTTTAAACATTGTTGTCGATGTTGGATTCGTTACTGGTGTTACCCCAGCTACTACACCGACAGGCTCCGCAATTTCTATTATTTCTTCATGAGGATCTTCGTGAATAATCCCTACTGTTTTATCTTTCTTTATGCTATGCCAAATATATTCAGTAGCAAAAATATTTTTAATACATTTATCTTCGTATACACCACGACCTGTTTCTTCAACAGCCAACTTCGCAAGTGGCATATGTTGATCAACACCTGCTAATGCCATTTCATGAACAATGTTGTCAATTTGCTCTTGTGTAAAACTTTCTAATGCTTGTAAAGCCTTTCGACCGTTATTCACTAACGTATCAATCATCTCTTTTACTTCCTGCATTTCATTTACAATTTTCTCTTTGACTACCATGTAAATTCCTCCTATTCTGCTATCTTGGACTAAATAAGGCCCTATAGGTCATAATTAGTCCCGATTAGCGTAAAAAAATAGAATTGCTTTCCTACATGAACTTCATTGTTTGTGAAACATTTCACAAGTTTGTTCGTGAGTAACACTTCATGAATTCAATATACATGAAATCATTTTATTTGTGTATGTCTATTTTGTGAAGTATTTCACAAAATAATGTAGTAAAAATGCACTGCCTATACTAGCAGTGCATCTTTACTACGCTAACGCTTGTGCTAAATCTTCAATTAAATCTTCTCCGTCTTCAATACCGACAGAAATTCGAATTAATGTATCTGTAATTCCTAATTCTTTGCGACGATCTGCTGGGATTGATGCATGCGTCATTTGAGAGGGGATAGAAATTAAACTTTCTACTGCTCCTAAACTTTCAGCCAGCGTAAAGTATTGTAATTTCTCAAGCACTTTATTTAATGTTTCTTCGCTATCTACATCAAATGAGATAATAGCACCAAATCCATTTGCTTGTTCTGTTGCCAGTTCATGGTTTTGATGTGACTCAAGGCCTGGGTAATATACTTTATTTACTTTTGGGTGGTTATTTAAAAACTCAGCAATTGCACGTGAATTCGTTTCATGCTCTTCCATTCGAATTCCTAATGTTTTTAAACCACGAAGTAGTAAGAAACTATCTTGCGGGCCAAGAATGCCGCCTGTTGAGTTTTGTACAAAGTGAAGGTCTTCTGCTAATTGCGGGCTATTTACAACTACTAGACCTGCAACTACGTCACTATGACCTCCTAAATATTTCGTTGCACTATGAAGTACAATGTCTGCTCCTAAAGAAATCGGCGACTGCCAATATGGCGTCATGAATGTGTTATCAATAATTGTTAATAAATCTTTCTCTTTAGCAAGAGTAGATATTTTTTTAATATCAGTAATTTTTAGTAACGGATTCGTTGGTGTTTCTACATAAATCGCTTTCGTATTTGGACGAATCGCTTCTTCAACTTCCTCTAAGTTTGTTGTATCTACAAATGTATGCTCAATACCGAAGCGGTTTAATACTTTCGTAATCACGCGGTACGTTCCGCCATACACATCATCTGTTAAAATAACGTGGTCACCTTTTGAGAACAACATAATCGTAGCTGTAATAGCCGCCATTCCTGAACCAAATGCGAAACCAGCATGGCCGTTTTCTAATACCGCAATCATTTCTTCTAAAGCTGCACGTGTTGGGTTTCCTGTACGTGAATATTCATATCCTTGATGCTTACCAACTGCTTCTTGTTTGTACGTACTCGTTTGATAAATCGGTACATTTACAGATCCAGTTGAAGGTTCTCCTATGCGAATACCATGAATTAACTTTGTCTTTGCTCTCATTTTTTATTCCCATCCTTTGTATATGTCTTTACTTAAATAGCGCTCACTACTATCAGGAAAAATCGTTACAATATTTGTACCTGGCGCCGCTTTCTCTGCTTCAAGTAAACTTGCATGAAATGCTGCTCCTGAAGAGCTCCCAACAAGAAGTCCTTCTTTTTGCGCTAATTCTTTCACTCGTAAAAATGCATTTCGATCAGAAATCGTATGAATTTCATCAAAATAAGATGTCTTCAAAAATGGCGGGATAAATTCCAGTCCAATTCCTTCGGTCTCATGTGAACCAGCCTTACCACCATTTAAAATAGATCCTTCTGGCTCTACGATAACTGTTTTAATATCTATATTTTTTTCTTTCAAGTAAGATGCAGTCCCCATAAACGTACCGCCAGTTCCTGCTCCAGCAACAAATATGTTAATCTCTCCATTCAATGCGTCCCACAGTTCAGGTCCTAATGTTTTAAAATATGCACGAGGATTCGCCTCATTTGCGAACTGACTTGGAGAGTATGAATTCGGTATTTCATTTACTAACTCTTTTGCTTTTGCAATTGCACCGGTCATTCCTTGCTCAGTCGGCGTATGCACAACCGTTGCGCCTAGTGCTTTCATTAATTCTTGTTTTTCAATGCTAAATTTCTCTGGTACACAAACGATAACGTGTAAATCATGTTGTAACGCTGCGAGTGCCAGTCCAATACCAGTATTTCCAGCTGTCGGTTCAATAATTGTTCCGCCCTCTGTAACAAGCCCTTTTTCTAGCGCATCTTCGATTAATTCTCTTCCTAATCGGTCCTTAACGCTTCCGCCTGGGTTATAAAATTCCAGCTTTGCAAATAAACGGACCCCTTCTGGAAGTGAAAAACGAGTAATTTCCACAATTGGTGTATGACCAATTAACTCATGAACTCCACGATATACATTCATCGTGTTCTCCCCCTTATTTGCCAATAAAGAAAAGGCAACTGTATGTATTTTCTTTATATGAGACAGTTGCCTTTTTGTTACATTACTTTAACTCTTCTAGTACTTTTACGATAAAGTTTGTAGAATGAAGAGCTGCTTGATCTAAAAATTGATCAAATGAAACATTTGATTCTTTACCAGCAATATCAGAAAGTGCACGAATGATAACAAACGGAACTTCATATTGGTGGCATACTTGTGCAACAGCTGCTGCTTCCATTTCTACTGCATAAAGGTTTTCAAATTTATCACGAATGGCTGCAACTCGGTTCGGATCACTCATAAATGAATCACCTGTTGCAATCATACCTTTTACAACTTGAATATTTTCTTCTGCCTGCATACATTTTTCAGCTAATGCAACTAATGCTTCATCAGCTTTAAATCCAGGCGGCATTCCTGGTACTTGCCCATACTCATAGTTAAATGCTGTTACATCTACATCATGGTGACGAACTTCTGTTGAAATAACGACATCCCCAACATTTAGAGAATGATGGAATCCACCAGCTGAACCAGTATTAATGACTTTTTCAGGCTTATATCTTTCTAATAAAATTGTCGTTGACATCGCTGCATTTACTTTACCAATACCAGACTTTAACAAGATTACTTCATGTCCTGCTAATTGTCCTTTCGTAAATTCACAACCCGCAACCGTTTCTGTTTCTGCTTGTTCTAATTTATCACGTAAAATACGTACTTCTTCTTCCATTGCTCCAATTACAGCAATTCTCAATCTAATCCCTCTTTCTATTGCTTAGTTGCCTCCATTACCCAAACGAAATGATTTAATCTCGTAAACGTTACATGGAAGCCATTGTTTTCAAAAATAGTCTGCATAATTGGAATACGTGTATAGTATTCTGTTTGCAAATCATTTGCTAACTCATGAAAACCTCTTTGTTTTGCTGCTTCAACAGTTTTATCATATGCATCTTGATCTGCAAATATCGTATCAGCAAACACTATTTTACCACCTTTGTTTAGCAATTGACTATACTTCGCAATCGCTACATTTTTTTCATCATCTGTTAAATGATGAAATGCATAGGTGCTTACTATGGTATCAATGGAATTCGGGACTTCAAACGAAAGAAAATCACCTTCTGTAATGGAAAACTCTTTTGGCAATTTCTCTTTTGCAATCATGCGCATTTCACGTGACGGTTCTATACCGTAAACTGTGCGGCCAGCAAGTAATAATTTATTTGTTAAATTACCTGTACCGACACCAAATTCTAATACGTTACCAAATGACTTGTTAACTACATCCTCTAGAATGTCCTCATAATGGGCGAAAACTTCTTTATATTGTATATCTTCGCCTTGTACAAATGAGTCGTACGTATGAGCCCACTCATCAAATAAACCATTAAATTCTGTACCCATAAAAATTCCCCTTTTTCTTATCGGTTTTATCAGTATGATATTCCCTCTTTCTAAAAATGTCAATTGAAATGTACATGGTATTTCCTTCTTTTCTTTGTTACACTATAGTTGATTACATAGGAGAGGGGCCGTCTTCATGTCATTTACCTTTGAAATGTTAGAAGATAAAGTAGAATTTTTTGAAGCGGGAGACTTAGCTTCTTTAGAACGAAAAATCAGTGAACAAATCGATAATAATAAAGCACTTATGCTTGAAGTTCATCACATCTCGCATCAAATGGTTATGGATCCTGAAAGTAAAAGACCATATTATAGCGCGGTTGTTCATTTTAAATTAAAGAAATTACGCTAACTAAAAAAGAGAAGCTCCTTAGGAGCTTCTCTTTTTTAGTTTAGAGTTTGAACAAGTACTGGTTTCCAGCCTTCATTGTCTACCCAATCAATATTTACATAATATCTTTTACCTGTTTGTTTATCTTGTACGTTACCGTAAGCTTTATTCTTACCGTTATTTCCGATTCGATGAATAATTAATTGCTCTACTGGAACGTCAATTGCAGCTGAAATCGCTTGATTCATCTCATTCCAATCTGCTGTACCTTTTTTAAACGTCATCGCAGGTGTTGCACCTTGCTCTGTGCCTACTGGCTTCCAAGAAGGTTTCGTATAAGCGTCAGTTGCCTTTGGCTGTGTTTTTTCAGCTGGTACTTTCTCGTTAGCTTTCGCTTCTTCTTCAGCTTTTTTCTGTTCTTCTTCAGCCTTTAGCTTCTCTTCTTCTTCTTTCTTCTTAGCCTCTGTTTTCTCTTGTTCATTCTTCTTCGTCTCTTCTTTGCCTTTAGCTTTCTCAGACTTATTCTCTTTCGTTGTTTGCTGAGCTACCTTTTTATCGCTAGAAGACGCTTGCTCTTTCGTGTCAGGAACAAACAATTGATATGCTACAATAGCTACTGCTACTAGTACAATAGCTATTGCAATATTTAAAACACCGTTTTGACGACGTTTTTGTTGTTTCTGTTGGAATCTAGATCCTCCTGCCATTCTTCAAACCTCCATGCAGTTTTTCATACTTGCTATTGTAACATTAAATCTAGAAAGGTTGAACATTTACAATAATATTTTCATGAAATGAAAACATTTTACTATAAATTGCAAGATTACTTTTCATTCTCTAATCGATAGATTGATTCTACGATAGATTTGAAAATAGGTGTAACTTTATTTACATCGCTATTCGTTTCTATATCCACGACAACTAAAGCATACCTTGGATTTTCATATGGAAAATAACCTGCAAACCATCGATTCTCTTTCGTTCCTTTTCCTGTTTGTGCTGTCCCAGATTTTCCAGCGACACTTAGTGGTAACGACTTGAATGCTGATCCTGTACCTTTTTCCGTTGTTACAACGCTCCTTAATAACTGTTGTAATGTTTTCACTGTTTCATATGAAAGCTGTTTTCCACCTAATGTATGGTCTTCAAATGTATAAAAATCCGTTCCATTTTTATACATTATTTTTTCAACAGCTTTCACTTCCATCTTTTCTCCCCCTCTAGCAATCGTCGCCATCATATTTGCAATCGCTAGAGGTGACATACGTACATCTTTCTGTCCAATTGCTGTTTGCGCTACCGCTTTTTTACTATTCTTATTTCCTTCACTCCCCCAAATCGTAACACTTTTCTCCTCTGGCATTTGCTCAAAATGAGTTGTATGAAATACAGAACCTCTCCATCCAACCTTCTCAGCGCCTCCTAAAGCCGCTACATAAGTTTCTAACACCATCTTATCCTTTTGTATTAGCTCATTTCCTAACTCTGAGAATGTCCTGTTACAGCTTCTAGCAAAGCTCTCTTTAAAACTAAGTGTCCCCATCCTAACTTGTGGGTGATCTTCACCATATAAATCTTTATTACAATTAAATACGCGATTAAAAACATTTTCATTTTGATCAATCGCTGCCGCCGCAATTATTGTTTTAAAAACAGAACCGGGAAAGTGTGGTGTTAACATTTGATTTTCAAGTGTAGTTTTATATAAACTCTCATCTTTCACCTGTACAGATGGTTTGCTAACCATTGCTAAAATTTCATTTTTCTTTACATCAAGTAGCACTACTCCTCCCTTCTTAATCTCACTTGCTTCAACTACTTCTTCTGCTTTTTTCTGTAACTCGTTATGTAAAGTAGTTTGAATCGTCACTGGATAAAACGGATTTCCAGGCGATGTATATTTCGCTTGTTTTCCAAATATCGGTTCTCCTTGCCGATCCACTTGATACAATACTTTTGCCTCTCCATCGGTCAAAAGAAATTCATCAAATGATTGCTGCAATCCTGAAATGCCAATCGGTGTTTGTTTTGAAATTTTTCTAACTTCTCCGTATCGTTTTTGAAATTCTCGTTCATTCTCACCCACATTGCCAATTAAATGATTCATCACGCTAGTTTGCCGCAAACGAACTTCAGCTGCTACAATGCCTAATACATTTAATTGATTCACCTTCTCCATCTGCTCTCGTCCCAAGCGAAGTGGTTCATTTCCTCTTTGCAGGATAAATGCACTTTTCTTATGTTTCATTTGACTTTCAATCTCTTGTCTCGACATACCAATGATATGCGCAATTTTCTCCAACATGTCATTTTTTAATTGTAGAAATGGAAAAACAATTAAAACAGGATACTTTTTCTCACCTATCTCCTTACCATTACGATCTATAAAATGGCCGCGTCCATCATCTACTGTAATGGATTGCGTCCGTTGTGTAACACTTTTTTCAATTAAGTTAATCTTACGATCCGTAAATGATTCCGTATCTATAATTTGTATTTGAATTAAACGACAAAGCAACATAAACATGACACATATAAAACAAATTAAAACAATTGTAATTCTCTGTTTTATTTTCATAAAAAAAACACCTCGTCTACTATAGTTTGGACGGAGTGTTTCATTTTTTATACAAATAAAGTGAAACTTTAAGCAGCCCGACCCCCACCTAACTTCTTTGCTTTCGCTGATTTTTGAGGTGGGGGTCTTACTGCCCGTTAATGCGGGATAAAAAAATCACTCGCTTTTACACGAGTGATTTTTAATTATTTTACAGAGATAATCTCTACTTGCATTTCTCCACCTGGAGTTTGGATTGCTACCTTTTCGCCAATTTGCTTACCTAATAAGCTTTTTGCGATTGGAGAATCGTTAGAAATTCTTCCTTCAAATGGATCTGCTTCTGCGCTACCTACGATTGTGTAAGCTTCTTCATCTCCATCTGGTAGTTCTTTAAATGTTACTGTTTTACCTAATGTAACAACTGTAGATTCTTCACCGTTATCTGTGATGATAACTGCGTTACGAATCATGTTTTCTAATTGTGTAATACGTCCTTCTACGAACGCTTGCTCATCTTTCGCTGCATCATACTCAGAGTTCTCAGAAAGATCTCCGAAGCTACGTGCAATCTTAATGCGCTCTACAACTTCTTTACGTTTTACCGTTTTTAAATCCTCAAGTTCGTTCTCTAGCTTTTGCTTACCCTCTTGCGTCATAGGGTATGTTTTTTCTGTTGCCATATTTTCCACTCCTTTTATATACCAATCCCCCGAAAAAAAGAGGAGTTCCATATGAAAACTCCCCCGCTTATATGTAAAGCGGAGGTTTCTAGCACGCCTGTACTAGCGGAGTTGTCACATACAACCCCGTATTCCCAATTCTTCTTTATATAAAGAAGATATGTATGGAAAGTTGATATAAATATGCCCTCACCTATATATAGATGAGGTTGCATGTTTCATTGTATTCGATAGGAAGGGAAAAAATCCCTTCCTATCGTATATCTTTTACTATGCTATTACAAATTTACTTTTTGTTCAAGAATTGTTGCAATTTTTGTAACCATAATATCAATTGCAACGTGGTTTTGTCCACCTTCAGGGATAATAATATCCGCAAATTTCTTAGAAGGCTCAATAAATTGATTGTGCATTGGACGTACAACATTTACATATTGATCAATAACTGAATCCATCGTACGACCACGTTCTTTAATATCACGCTGCATGCGGCGTAAAATACGAAGGTCAGCATCTGTATCAACGAATAACTTAATGTCCATTAACTCACAAAGACGTGGGTCTTCTAAAATAAGAATTCCTTCTAAAATGATTACATCTTTCGGCTCAACTGGAATAATTTCATCTGAACGCGTATGCAATGTATAGTCATATACAGGTTTCTCTACTTGTTTATATGCAAGCAACTGCTGCAAATGTTCAATTAACAAATCATTATCAAACGCTAATGGATGATCATAATTTGTTTTTAAACGCTCTTCCATTGGTAAATGGCTTTGATCTTTGTAATAATAATCTTGCTCTAAGATTAAAATGGAATGACCTTTAAAATGGTCAAAAATCGCTTTCGTTACACTTGTCTTACCTGACCCTGAACCACCAGCAATTCCAATTACAACAGGCTTATTCGTCCCCATTCGACTATCACTCTTTCTTATTGAAGTATGCTTTTGCGCATCATATTATTCACATACACTGGTTGATCCACTTTGAATTTCACGATTTGCAACGGATGTCTCGCTGCATCTAATTCATTTCCATCCTCATCCCAAATTTTCTCCACCGTTTGCGTAAAGTTTTCTATTTCTGGCCCAAAGAACTCCACTTCATGTCCTGGTTTGAAATGATTACGTTGCTCAATCGTTACGATGCCCGTTTCTTCATTATAATCTAACACTAAACCAGCGAAATCATACGTTGTTTTCTTACTATGATTTCCAAACATTTGCTCTTGATGTCCTGGAACCCCTTCAAAGAATGCAGGAGCTGTATCACGATTTGCACATTTATCAAGCTCATCTAACCATTCTTGTTTAAACTCAAAGTTATCAGGATCCGCACAATATGCATCAATTACTTTACGGTATACTGTCGCTACAGTCGCTACGTAATGGATTGATTTCATACGTCCTTCAACTTTTAAGCTATCAATTCCAATTTCAATCATTTTCGGAATTGATAAAATTAAATTTAAGTCTTTTGGACTCATTGCAAAGTGAGCATCTTCTTCTTGGAATAGAGGAAGCTCTTTTGCATCTTTATGTTGTGATACTGTTTGAACTAAATCATAATCCCAGCGACAAGATTGACAACAACCACCACGGTTAGAGTCACGCGCTGTCATATGGTTACTTAGCGTACATCTTCCTGAATATGCGATACACATTGCACCATGGACGAATGCTTCAATTTCAATATCCACTTTTTCTTTAATCTCTTTCATTTCTTCATAGCTTGCTTCACGAGCTAATACAAGACGATGTAAACCTTCTTCTTTCCAATACTGTGCTGCTTTCCAGTTGGATAGTGATTGCTGTGTGCTTAAATGCACCTCAACAGAAGGCGCTACACGTTTACAAGTCTCAATGATAAGCGGATCAGCAACGATAATTCCCGTTACGCCAGCTTTTTCAATCCCTTTTAAATATTCCTCTAGCCCGTCCATATTTTCATTATGTGCAAAGATATTTGTTGTTACATATATTTTTGCTCCATATTTCTTTGCAAATTCCACACCTTCTGCCATTTCTTCCAGTGTAAAGTTACCTGCATTCGAACGAAGACCAAATTCTTGTCCACCTAAATATACAGCATCTGCCCCGTAATGGATAGCTACTTTTAATTTTTCTAAGTTACCCGCAGGGATTAACAGTTCAGGTTTCTTCACAATAACGCGTTTGCCATCGATCACTCGTGAAATTTCTTGTACAGTCATTTCCTACACCCTCCTCGTTTAGTAAACCGTCTCTTTAAAGAAGAATCCTGTATCTAACGGACGATTCACCGGTTGCATTTCTTCTATCTCTTTATATAAGTCGTCTTTCACGTCGTAATACGCATCACGATCTTCTACACATAAATCAATTGCTTTACGATATTTCTTCGTTACCTCAATAATGTATGCAGAGCTTTTTAGTACACCATCAACTTTTAAGCTATCAATTTCAGCATCAATTAGCTCTTCTAACTCATCGATGAAACAAATATCATTTGGACTCATAATGTGAGTACCATTTTCATCTTCATAAATTGGATATTTATTGTTACGCTCTGGGTCATATAAGAACATATTCTCTTCATATTTTTTCTTTTCGATGTCAAGATGACGTCCTTGATACTCAAAGTAGTTTCCTACTAACGAACGCTTCGATTGGAACATACAAGTCATACCGTGAATTTGCACTTCAAGTTCTACTTCAGCATTTTCTTTTAATTCAACAATTTCATCTAAGCTAAGCTCGCGAGCTAATACAGCACGTTTTGCTCCTCTTTGTCCCCAGTAGTTACAAGTAAACCAGTTTGTTGCTGTTGTTTCTGTATTCCAGTGCAATTGCATATTTGGCGCTACTTCGCGAACCGCCATTAATACTGCTGGATCTCCGAAAACAATTGCATCTACATGTACTTCGTTTAAAAATGCAACATAGTCTGTTAATTCTTCTACTTTATCGTTGTGGAACATAGCGTTCATTGCTACGTATACTTTTACACCATTTTCATGTGCAATCTTCACAGCTTGTTTCACATCTTCACGTGAAAATTCCCCTGCTAAACGTAAACCAAACTTTTGCTCACCGATCATTACCGCATCTGCTCCTGCTTTCGCAAGAGGTTCGATATCCGCCACTGCTTTTGGTGTTACTAACAATTCTGGTTTCTTCATACCTTGGTCACCCTTTCTTTTTACTAACAGCTACTCCATCACCAATTGGGAAAATCGTTGTATCATAGCCTTCATGGTTCATAAGCCATTCATTGTACGTCTTAATACGACGGATTAAACCACGTGTACGTCTGTTTTCAATTTTCTCTTTCGTCGTTACAAGGCCATGGTACATAACATTATCTGAAATAATTACGCCACCAGGATTTAATAACGGTTCATATAAGTCAAAAAAGCGACGATATTGTCCTTTTGCTGCGTCAATAAAAATAACGTCAAATGTTCCATGTTCTTCTACTTGCTCGCCTGTTTCTAACGCATCACCGTAAATAACGGAAATACGCTCTTTAACTGGTGAACGTTCTATATATTCAAGTGCTTTTTCATATCGATCGCGATTGCGCTCAACTGTCACAATGCGAGAATTTGGAATAGCTTGCATCATACGAATACTAGAATAGCCAATTGCTGTACCTAGCTCTAAAATGCTCTTCGGTCCAATTAAACGTAAAAATTGCAACATAAATTCCATTCCAAGTCGATCCATAATTGGCACATGATTTTCTTTCGCATAGTCTTCCATTTCAAGAATTAATTTATCTTTCGGATCAATAAATGATAATAGGTACTCGTTAACTGCATCCTCCATAATGGTCCTCCTTATTTACATGGAGAAGTGCCTCTATGACGTCTTTTCACACATAGAATGCAATAAAAATACAAGCCAGCTTTACCCTTAGCTTGTACGTCCCGTTTTGATATTAAAAACGATTCTTCTGCCAGTTTTTAACCCGATATATTTTACCACAAAAAAGAGGGATGTGCGACCTTTTTCGCTATCCCTCCCCATTTCACTGTTTTTTCGTAATATATTTTTGCTTTAGTGCATTATGCTCTTCCAATGTTTTCGCATAGTACACTTCACCAGTTGGTGCAGCTAAGAAATAATAATAATCTGTTTGCGCAGGCTCTAGCGCTGCTTCCACTGAATGTTTACCAGAGTTTGCAATCGGGCCCACCGGCAATCCTTTCACAACGTACGTATTGTACGGTGAGTTTATCTTTAAATCTTCGTATAATACACGTTGTTTATGCTTTCCAAGTGCATATAATACCGTTGGATCCGTTTGCAACGGCATACCTTTTGCTAAACGATTATAAAAGACACTAGAGATCTTTTGACGATCTGTAAAGCCTGTTGCCTCTTCTTCAATAAGTGAAGACAATGTTAAAAGCTGATGAACATCCCAGTTTTTCGCTTTCATTTTTGCTTCGTTTTGAACAATGATTGCATTCGTTTTCTCAAGCATTGGAATGACAATTTCTTCTAACGTCGTATCCTTTTTATAGAAAGAGTACGTCGCAGGATATAAATAACCTTCTAATGGATATTTAATATTGCTATCAAAAATTTTATCCGTCAACAGCTTGGGATACTTTTGCTGCATTTTTTGAATAAATGCTTTATCGTTTAATTGACGTACAACATCATCTTTATTCCACTTTAATTCGTTTGCAACCGTTTCTGCAATTTCAGTTACTTGCGCCCCTTCTTTTACCGTCACTTTATAAAGAGCTGGACGATGTACATTACCAGATGACATTTGCTCAATAACATCTTTTGCACTCATTGAAGGATTTAATAAATATGTACCCGCTTGTAAATTTTTAGATTTAGCCTTTGTATAAAAACTAAAAACTGTACCGTTTTTCACAGCACCTTTTCCTTCTAAAATCTCACCAATTTTACTAGTAGATGATCCCTTTGGAATTTCTACTTCAATCTCTTTTTTATTCCCGCTATCAACCGGTCCTAATGCGGATGAAATATACGCATAGACTGAACCACAAACTAAAAGCAGTGCAATTATCGAGAATAAAAAAATGCGTCTACGCTTCTTTTTCACTTGATTCTCTACCAAAACTCTTCCTCCTTATTCAATTGTAGGCCATATGTACATCTTTCTATACAACACGATGAAAAATCACAATACATTTACCTATCATTTTTGACAGATACTTTATTTTCTACAATCCGTCTCATTATACTACAAAGGATTACGCAGTTTCGACAAAAAATCTTTCATTTTACATATAAAAAAGGCGGACGATATACCGTCCACCTTTTCAGTACTTATTATTCAGCTTCTTGCTCATCAGCAATAGTGTTAAATGTTTCTTGTACCATTTCCCACTCTTCTTCAGATTCGATTGGAAGTAATACTCCGCCCTCTTCTTCATTTTGCTCATAAGCCATTGCATCATAAATTGGGTCTCCATCTTCATCTACTTCACCGATTGGAGAGAAGATTACGTATGATTTTTTACCAAATTTTTCAGCATCAAAAGTGAAAATAATTTCACATAAATGTTCGTTACCTTTTTCGTCTACAATTGTAATTTGACGTTCTTCCATTTTGGTCACCTCTTATTTACTATCTAAAAATCCTTGTAAGATTACGACTGCAGCCATCTTATCGATTACTTGCTTTCGCTTCTTACGACTTACATCGGCTGAAATGAGTAGACGTTCCGCTGCCATCGTTGACAAACGCTCGTCCCACATTACAACGTCTAATTGTAACAGCTCTCGTAGGTTTTCTGCAAATTGTTGGCATGCTTCACCACGCGGGCCAATTGTACCATTCATATTTTTAGGTAAACCTACTACTATCTTGTCCACATCATACTGTTTTACTAACTCAGAAATGCGGTCAAAACCAAATTGACCTCGTTCTTCGTTAATCTTGATTGTTTCAAGCCCTTGCGCTGTCCAGCCCATTTCGTCACTAATTGCAACTCCGACTGTTTTTGTACCTACATCTAAACCTAATATCCGCATAAATTACTCCTCACGATGATGTTTCAAGTAAGACTTCACAAGCTCTTCAATTAATTCATCACGTTCAAGCTTGCGAATGATGCTTCGCGCATCTTTATGGCGAGGTATGTATGCTGGGTCTCCACTTAATAAATAACCGACGATTTGGTTAATCGGATTATAGCCTTTTTCTTGAAGTGCATCATACACAGTTAAAAGTACATCATTTACATGGACACTCTGTTTTTCATCTTGAATGCTAAACTTCATTGTTTTATCAAAACCGTCCATTTCAAGCACCTCACTTATATAGTAAGTATAGGGAGAAGAACTTCTCCTCTCCCTACCATTGTACACTACTATCTCTTTATTTTGAAACAGATTTAACGTACTCTTGTACAAATGCTAAAGCTTCCTCAACTTGCGCTGGGTTTTTACCGCCCGCTTGTGCCATATCAGGACGGCCACCACCGCCACCGCCACAACGAGAAGCTACTTCTTTCACAAGTTTACCAGCATGGTATCCTTGGCTAATTAAATCTTTCGTTACGCCAGCTAAGATGTTTACTTTATCATCATTTACAGACGCTAATACGACAACTGCAGATTGTAATTTATTTTTTAGGTCATCCATCATCGTACGTAAGTTGTTCATGTCTGCAACATTTACTTTTGCCGCTAATACGTTCACGCCATCAACTGTCATTACTGAATCAGTTAAGTTTCCAGCTTCAATATTGCTTAATTTTGCTGCAAGAGATTCGTTTTCTTTTTGAAGTTGTTTTACTTCAGCAAATAAACCATCTACTCTTGTTAAAATGTCTTTTGGATTTGTTTTCATTTTTCCAGCTGCTTCTTTTAATAAACCTACTTGATCGTTCATTAATTCATAAGCAGACTTACCAGTTACTGCTTCAATACGACGAGTTCCTGCACCGATACCAGACTCAGCAACGATTTTGAAAATACCGATAGAAGCTGTGTTATCAACGTGACAACCACCGCAAAGCTCTAAGCTATAGTCGCCAACTTGTACGACGCGTACAACATCACCGTATTTTTCACCGAATAATGCCATTGCGCCCATTTCTTTCGCTTCTTCGATTGCTTTTTGAGAAATCTCAACATCAATACTTTCCCAAATTTTCTCGTTTACGATACGCTCAATTTTTTCTAATTCGTCAGCTTGTACTTGACCAAAGTGAGAGAAGTCAAAGCGTAAACGTTCAGAAGTTACAAGAGAACCCGCTTGGTTAACGTGCGTTCCAAGTACGTCTTTTAACGCTTGGTGTAGTAAGTGAGTTGCTGTATGGTTCTTCACAACACTACTACGGTTTTTCGTATCGATAATAGCTTTTACAGCCGCATCTTTCGTTAATGTACCTTCTTCAACTACAACTTTGTGCAAGTTTTGGCCGTTTGGTGCTTTTTGTACGTCTTTTACAAGAACTTTCACACCATCAGCAAGAAGGTAACCACGGTCTGCAATTTGTCCGCCGCTCTCAGCATAGAATGGTGTTACATCAAGCATTAATTGTCCTTCTTCACCTGCTTGCAAGCTGTCTGCGTATTCACCGTTTTTCACAAGTGCAACAACGTTACTTTCTGTTGCAACCGTACCGTAACCAACGAACTCGCTCGCTACTTTCACTTCTCCAAGGACACCGCCTTGAACTTGCATAGAATCAACGTCTTGACGAGCAGCACGTGCGCGCTCACGTTGTTTTTCCATTTCATTTTCAAAGCCTTCATGATCAACTGTCATACCAGCTTCTTCTGCATATTCTTCTGTTAATTCAATTGGGAAACCGTATGTGTCATATAGACGGAACGCATCTACTCCAGAAATAACAGTTGTTTTTTCTTCTTTCGCTTTTGCAATAACTTCAGCTAAAATTGCTTCACCATCATGAAGTGTTTCGTGGAAACGCTCTTCTTCATTTTTCACAACTTTTGCAATGAAATCTTTCTTTTCAAGTACTTCTGGATAGAAGTCTTTCATTACTTCTCCAACAACCGGTACTAATTCAAACATGAACGGACGGTTAATGTTTAATTTCTTAGAGTAACGAACAGCACGGCGTAATAAACGACGTAATACATAACCACGGCCTTCGTTAGATGGAAGAGCGCCGTCACCAACAGCGAATGTTACTGTACGGATATGGTCAGCGATTACTTTAAACGCCATATCTTTTTCTAAGTCACCATTACGATATTTCTCGCCAGAGATTGTTTCTGTTGCACCAATCATCGGCATGAATAAGTCCGTGTCAAAGTTTGTAGGTACATCTTGAACGATAGATGTCATACGCTCTAGACCCATCCCTGTATCGATGTTTTTCTTAGGAAGTGGTGTATATGAACCATCTGGATTATGGTTAAATTGAGAGAATACAAGGTTCCATACTTCTAAGTAACGCTCGTTTTCTCCTCCTGGATATAATTCTGGGTCACTAAAGTCATTACCGTAAGCTTCTCCGCGGTCATAGAAAATCTCTGTATTCGGTCCACTTGGTCCTTCACCGATGTCCCAGAAGTTTTCTTCTAAGCGGATGATACGCTCTTTTGGAACACCCATTTTCTCATTCCAAATTGTGAATGCTTCTTCATCTTCTGGATGGATTGTAACGGATAATAATTCTTTATCGAATCCGATCCATTTGTCGCTCGTTAAGAATTCCCAAGCCCAAGTAATTGCCTCTTCTTTGAAGTAATCGCCGATTGAGAAGTTCCCTAACATTTCAAAGAATGTATGGTGACGAGCTGTTTTCCCTACGTTTTCAATATCGTTTGTACGAATTGATTTTTGAGCATTTGTAATACGTGGATTTTGCGGGATTACACGTCCATCAAAATATTTTTTTAATGTTGCTACACCACTGTTAATCCATAAAAGAGATGGATCCTCATGTGGAACTAGTGATGCACTAGGTTCTACTGCATGTCCTTTTTCTTGGAAAAAGTCTAAAAACATTTGACGAATTTGTGCGCCTGTTAGTTGTTTCATTGTATTTTCCTCCTTAAATATAAAAAACTCCCGCCCCTATAAAAGGGACGAGAGTTAACTCGCGATACCACCCTAATTATGAATTGATTACTATATGAATCAATTCATCACCTCATGGTGCCGTAACGTGGCAAAACGGCAGTGATTAGCTGCTCTCAGGATTAGCTTTCTGTTACCCTTCATTTAAAGCTTCTTTCAGCCATATGGAAGCTTCTCTCTATAAATGGACTGTAACGTACTTGTTCCGTCATTGATTTAATGTATTATATGACTAAATATAATAGAATTCTCTTAAGTTTGTCAATGTAGATAATCATTTATATTATATCAATTACTTATTAATCATAGCTATTCTACTATTCATTCTTAACAGCCTTTTCATATATTATGCATGTATTACTAAATTGTACTACTCCCGTGTACTTTTCCGAATATTTAATTTTTGTTATAATTAAATTATTAATAATAAAGGAGCGATTATAGTGACAACCTTATTGAGCAAAGCTAAAAATATGTTAAAGACTGATGAAACAATATTGTTTTACGTAGCCTGTTCACTAGACATATTTATTTATCGTTCCGTCGCAAGGCCGGGATTGTTAATTTTAACGAACAAACGCCTCTTCTTTTATGGACCAGATGTAAGTAAGAACCCATTATTTGAAGAGTACGCTTTCGCGAAAATTTCTAATTTAAAAGAAAAACAGCGACTTTTCAGCAATCAAATTGTATTTATGTATGATAATGAATGGAAAAAAATAAAACATATTCAAACAAATGATGTAAGCTCTCTCGTTCAAAAAATAAACGAACAACTCTCTAAATAATGATAGCCCTCTACTCTTATAAGTAGAGGGCCTTCCTATTGCATATCTTCTTTTTTCCAAAGAGGCCTTACATGAACGATTACTGTACGAATAACCGCTAAAATAGGAACTGATATTAATAACCCTACAATTCCTCCCACTTCTCCCCCAACTAGTAGTGCAAGCATAATAATGACAGGATGCATGCGAAGGGACTTACCAACGATATAAGGGGATAAAATGTTACTTTCTACGAATTGCAAAATAGCAATCGCAATCCCCGCTTTAATGAGTAAACTTGTTGATACCGTTGCCGCAATCATTAATGTCGGAATCGCCCCTAAAATAGGGCCAAAGTACGGTATTATATCCGTCACCCCAATAATAATACCGAGTAACAATGGATATTTCATACCGATAAACCAAAAGGAAAGAGCAGATACGCCCCCTAATACTAAACAAACAAATAACTGTCCTCGAATATAACTTCCAAGTGATTTATCAATTTCTTTCGCCAGCATTTGCCCCGTACTACGCCACTTACTCGGAACTAGTTTCCAAAAAATATGATAAAACTCGCCGTAATCTTTTAATATGTAAAATACAATGAACGGAATTAAGAAAATAATGAGTAACGAATCCAGTACACCGCGAGCTGTGCTCATCACTTTATTTAAAAGTGCTTGTATCTTCGTCTCTACTCCAACAAAAATTTGTTTCACCTTTTCATGAATAAATGACGGGAAGTTCGCTGTTTGTTCTGTAACACCATCCATCCAAGAATCATACATTTTTGTAAACTGCGGGAATTGTTCATTGATTTCTTGTAATTGCTTAATCACAACCGGCGTTCCTTTATAAATTCCATAACCAATTCCGCCAAAGAAAAGGATGTAAATGAGCAAAATAGCGAGTGTGCGCGGCATCCCTTCTTTATGAATTTTTTCAATTAAAGGATGCAATAAATACGCAATAAAACACGCGATAAGAAACGGTGTAATGGCCACTTTACATACAAAAATAATCGGTGCCCATAGCGGCTTAATTTTTAAAAAGACGAGCAAACAAAGAAAGACAAGTAACAATAATCCTAAACGGTATATCCAAATGATTTTAAGATTCTTCACACGAAAAACCTCCTCCACCTTTATTGTGAAAATAAATAGGGTAGGTTATGTGCAAAAGTTTTAAAATCTTTTTGTGCAGACCATACTGTTTTGTAAAGACGCACATATATATACATAACAAGGACAACCACCCCTGAGAACGCAGCGTGAAACAATTTAATCAGGAGGGCTCATAATGGTTTTATTTATGCTCGTATTATCAGCACTTTTTATGATTCTTGAATGGATTTGTATCGGGTTTGGTATTTGGAAAGGTTTCTTTATTCGTTCCTCACGAAAAGAAAGAGCGAAGCATTTATTTCATTACGGAATGCTTGGCGTTGGATGTTACGGCCTATCTTATCTCTTCTCTGAAATTGGACTTTTATATTTGCATACAAATGCATAAAAAAACTCCCTTGTTGATGAAGGGAGTTTTTTACGCTTATAAATAAGATTTAATCATCTTACGTGCTTTTTTCATATTGCGTTTTGAAAAGACATCTTGTTTGCGAGCATATTGATATGCTGCCGCTCCAACACCTAATGCGATTAATGAATTGCGTAGATTCAAAGTAAATCCCCCTTTTCGTTATCCGATCGTTCTTTCATTCTCATCAAATAAATCATCAAGAGAACTTAACGAACCATCTTCTTCTACTTGATGCGTATGGATTTTCCCCTTTGAAACCGATAATTCGATATAACAATTCCAGCAATAAAATTGGTTGACACCTATTTTCCCAATGTCTTTTCCTTTGCAATTTGGACAAATAAACATATGGCGTTCATCTCCTTACAGTCTCCCGGATTCTATTCGCCATTATTTCCAAACTGCATTCATTTATACATTGCTGGAGCCTTTCAACGTTATACGTTTGAAAGTTTCACTATATAATTTCACCTTTTTACATGAAATCATACGGTGAAATGTTTTCCACGTCCATTTCTTCGCCATTCACTGTTACCATCTGTACTTCTCCTTGCGATTCCTGCAATCGACTCGCTAAAGTCGTTTGACGCATTGCATCATCAAGGCGGTTTACACCAGACTGGAAAGCAGCTTCCTCCCCGCAAATAATAAGGAACTTCTTACTTCTTGTAATACCAGTATAAATTAAATTACGACGTAACATACGATTATAACTTTTTACTATCGGCATAATTACAATCGGAAACTCACTACCTTGCGATTTATGAATGGAACAGCAATAGGCATGTGTAATTTGATTTAAATCTGGTTTTGTATATGTTACCTCAATTCCATCAAATGAAACGATAATCATATCTTGTTGCTCAACGTTTTCTTTCGCATAAAACACCGAAACAATTTCTCCGATATCACCATTAAACACTTGACTCTCCGGCTGATTAACGAGTTGCAAAACTTTATCGCCTCTTCGATATACAACATCACCATAAGCAATTTCTTTACTCTTTTCCCTTTTCGGATTAAATACTTCTTGCAACGCTTCGTTTAGTACATTAATACCGGCCGGTCCACGATACATCGGGGCCAATACTTGTACATCTCTTGCGCTAAAACCTTTTGTCTTAGCATTTTCACAAACCTTCTTAACAACCTCAACAATTTGAGCTCCTGTGCAGCCGATAAATGAACGATCTTTTTGATTTTGCGCTAAATCTGGTGGGAGTGTTCCATTTTTTATCGCATGAGCAAGTTGAATTACTGATGAACCTTCCGCTTGACGATAAATTTCAGTAAGCTTTACAGTTGGAACTGCACCTGCATTCAATAAATCTTTCAATACTTGTCCAGGTCCTACAGATGGTAATTGATCTTCATCACCTACAACGATAACTTGAATGTTCGTCGGCAATGACTTAAACAGCTGATTTGCAAGCCAAATATCAACCATTGAAAATTCATCAATAATAAGCAACTTCCCTTGTACCGGATCTGTTTCATTACGCTGGAAAGACCCTTCTGGCGTCCAGCCAAGTAAACGGTGAATTGTACAAGCTGGAAGTCCTGTCGATTCACTCATTCGCTTCGCTGCCCTTCCTGTTGGAGCCGTTAATAATATCGGAAATGGATTATCATCACTGTATTCATTCGGATTTAACGATAGCCCGTGAAGTGACGCATACATTTCAACAATTCCTTTAATAACTGTTGTTTTTCCTGTTCCTGGTCCACCTGTCAATAACATCATCGGTTTATGAAGTGCCGTTTGAATTGCTTCTTGCTGAAGTGGTGCATACTGTACGCTCAGTTGTTCTTCAATTTCACCTAACGTCTTTAACACTTCTGCTTCAGGGAATGAAGGTGTTTCCTCCTGATTCATGAGCCTGCGAATAGACTTTACAACACCTTTTTCAGAGTAGAATAACGATGCCAAATACACTCGTTCTTCCTCGATGATGACTTTCCCTTCACTTTGCATCATTTCAATACAACCTATAATGTCTTCCTCCGTCACTCTTCCTTCTTGATTATTTAAAAGTGACATCGTTTCTCTTACAAGTTGATCTTTTCTCATATAAACGTGACCAAGTTGTAATGATACATTCTCTAACGTATAAAAACATCCCGCACGTACACGATCATCATGATTACCCGATATCCCTAACGCACGTCCTATATCATCCGCTCTTCCAAATCCAATTCCATCCACTTCTTCAATAAGTTGATATGGATTATTACGAATCACTTCTAATGTCATCTCTTTATATTGTTGGTAAATCTTAATAGAAAGCTTCGTTCCAAAACCATAACCATTTAAAAAACTCATTACTTTCTCTAATCCTTGATGTTCAACAATTGTCTCATATATTTCTTGCGCTTTTTGCTTGTTTACAACACCATTTAAAGCCTCAGGATCATCCATAATTTTAGAAATAGCATGTTCCCCTAGATGGTCCACAATTTTTTCAGCTGTACGCTTTCCTATCCCTTTAAATAAATCACTCGCTAAATATTGCACCATACCTGCTTTTGTTTGCGGCAATTCTTTCTTAAACGTTTCAACTAAATATTGTTTCCCATACTTCGGATGGTCTTTAAAATGCCCTGTCAACGTAAACACTTCATCTTCATGCATGCGGGGAAAATGACCGTTTATCATCACTTTTTTTTCGTCGTACGTTTCATTCGTTTCAATGACTTTCATACTGACAACGGAATAGAGGTTTTCTTCGTTGTGGAAAATGGTATGAAGAACTTGCGCTTTTATAAACTTTTTCTCTTCCTCAAACAAATCCATTGCATGTTGATTTCCCATCTTTCCTCTCCTTTCCGGTTTCGCTTCACTTTAATGAGCAGTACATCCCCCACCTATTTAGATGAGGGATAACTACCCATTAAACTACATTTTTCTTATTCAGCTTCTTGCTCTAATAAACGAACACCATTACCCGCTAAAAAGTGATCTGGCTGAATTTCAGTTGCTTTCTTAAATAAAGCGAGAGCCTTCTCATTTTTTTCCTCAAATACGTAGGCAACACCTAAATTATAATACGCATCTGCATGCTCTTCATCCATTTCTAATACCTTTTCAAAATAAGGTTTCGCCTCTTGAATATGTTCTAGTCGCGCAAAGCAAAGTCCGCACTGGAACAAAGCTTCTACATCGTTTTCATCTAATTCTGTTGCTCTTTGTAAAAACGGCAGTGCAAGACGATCATTTCCAAGTTGCACATGTGTAATACCTAACATAAACGTTACATCAGTTGATTGTAATCCAGCTTGCATCGCTTGTTCAAATACAGCTTTAGCCTCTGCAAATTGCTCTTGACCGTAATATACGTTTCCTAATCCATAATAAGCAGCCGCAGATTTATCATCTAACTCTAATGCACGTTTATAAAATAAAATTGCTCTCTCACTATCACCTAGTACATCTAATAAGTTTGCAAAATTAATATATCCAAGCGCATCTTTCGGATTTTCTTCGATTGCTTCTGTGAAATTTTTAGCAGCTTCTTCCCAGTTTCCTTCTTGCATATATTGAATACCTGTTTCAAGTTTGTTTGACATGTCCTTCACCTCTACAACAAATTATAACAAAGAATGTATTTTCCAAGCGAACGAAAATTCGCCTTATGTAAAAGAAACCTCTAACCGCGAATCGGTAGAGGCTTCTCGTTTTATCCTAAATAATCCAATTTCTTACCGCTACGGTACACTTCATCAATTGTAGCACCGCCTAAACACTCATCTCCATCATAGAAAACAACTGCTTGTCCTGGTGTAATTGCACGAATTGGCTCGTCACAAAGAATACGAACCGTATTTTCATCAACGATTTGAACCGTTACTTTATTATCTTCTTGACGATAACGGAATTTCGCTGTGCACTTAAATTCTTTCTCTTTCGCTTTATTACTTACCCAGCCAACATTTGTAGCAATAACTTCGTCGCCATATAGAAGTTCGTTATGGAATCCTTGATCAACATATAAAATGTTTTCTTTCAAGTTTTTCCCAACAGCAAACCACGGATCACCGTTACCACCAATACCAAGGCCATGACGTTGTCCAATTGTGTAGTACATTAAACCGTCATGCTTTCCTTTCACTTCACCAGATAATGTTTGCATCACACCTGGTTGTGCTGGTAAATAGTTACTTAAGAAATCTTTAAAGTTACGCTCACCAATGAAGCAAATACCAGTACTATCTTTCTTCGCCGCTGTCGCTAAACCAGCTTCTTTCGCCATTTCACGAATTTGTGGTTTCTTCAGTTCACCAAGCGGGAACATTGTTTTTGATAATTGCTCTTGGCTTAATTGATTTAGGAAATATGTTTGATCTTTATTGTCATCAACGCCGCGAAGCATTTTATATTCGCCGTCCATATAAGCAACGCGTGCATAATGACCTGTTGCTACATAATCAGCACCGAGCGCAATTGCGTGCTCTAAAAATGCTTTAAATTTAATTTCTTTATTACACATTACATCTGGGTTTGGTGTACGACCAGCTCGGTATTCATCTAAGAAGTACGTAAATACTTTATCCCAGTATTGTTTTTCAAAGTTTACTGCATAATACGGAATACCAATTTGGTTACACACTTCAATTACATCATTGTAATCTTCTGTTGCTGTGCAGACACCATTCTCATCTGTATCATCCCAGTTTTTCATAAAAATTCCGATTACATCATAACCTTGCTCTTTTAATAAAAGAGCCGCTACAGATGAATCGACGCCACCGGACATCCCGATGACAACGCGTGTTTCGTGAGGTAGTTTGTTCATCATGTCACCTCCCATGCTAATTTTGTGTTAATCGCTTCACGATTTTCACTGTTTCGTACGCCGCTTTCTCAACTTGCTCTTTCGTATTTCCAAGTCCGAAACTAAAACGTACGGATGAACGTATTTGATCGGAGTCTTTTCCGAACATCGCCACTAATACATGTGATGGATCAATCGAACCAGCTGTACAAGCCGAACCACTTGATACTGCAATGCCAGCTAAGTCTAAGTTCACAAGAAACGGTTCAATGTTCATTCCTGTAAAACTAATATTAAGCACATGTGGTAATCGATATTCTAAGTTTCCGTTTACCTCGAAAGTAATGTCTTCATTTTTGAAGACAGATACCATTATATCTTTAAACTCTTCATATTGGGCATTTTTTTGCTCACGAGTTTTTTCAGCTAGCAAAATTGCATGTTGCAACCCAACGATGCTCGGCACATTTTCAGTACCAGCACGGCGTTTTCTTTCTTGCTCCCCACCTATTAATAACGGTTCAAATTTCACGTCTGCACCAGCGTATAGGAACCCGACACCTTTTGGCCCGTTAATTTTATGAGCCGAAATTGATAATAAATCAATACCAAACTCTTTCACATCAATTTCTACTAAACCGTAAGCTTGTACCGCATCTGTATGGAAATAAGCTTGATGCTCTTTTAGCAGCTTACCTATTTCCGCAATTGGTTGCATCGTCCCAACTTCATTATTCCCAAACATAATAGATACAAGAATTGTCTCTTCTGTTAATGCCTTTTGTATGTCAGAAACTTGAACGCGTCCTGTTTCATCAACAGGTAAATATGTCACTTCAAATCCTTCACGCTCTAACAATTCACACGTATGCAAAATTGCATGATGTTCAATTTGTGTCGTTATAATATGGTTACCTTTATGACGGTTCGCACGCGCTACACCGATAAGCGCTAAATTATCAGCTTCCGTACCACCGCTCGTAAATATAATTTCATTCGGATTCGCATGAATGCTACGTGCACATGCGCGTCTCGCCTCATCTACTGCATGGCGCGTTTGACGTCCATAAAAGTGAATACTAGACGGATTTCCGAATGTTTCTGTCATATATGGAATCATCTTTTCGACCACTTCCGGGTGAGTCGGAGATGTCGCAGCATGATCTAAATAAATGCGTTCCATTAAATCTCCTTCTTTCCAAATCGTTTCACAAGGAATTAAATGTAAAACATATAGCCCCCGTGATTTTCTTCCTCATAACGTACTAAATCTTCTAACGTTGTACTATCTAACACTTCTTGCACCGCATCACGAACACGCATCCATAATTGGCGTTGTGCTGGTTCTTCTTCTTCTATCATTTCTACAACACTAATCGGACCCTCTAATACACGGATTACATCCCCAGCTGTAATGTTAGCTGGCTGATCTGATAATACATACCCGCCATATGCTCCGCGTGTACTCTTTACTAGACGCGCGTTACGAAGTGGTGAAATTAATTGCTCTAAGTAATGTTCCGATAAATCATGTGCCTGCGCAATTGATTTTAAGGAAATTGGACCTTCACCAAACTTTTTTGCAAGATCGATCATAATTGTTAAGCCGTAACGGCCTTTCGTTGAAATCTTCATCTATTTTGCACCTCTTTTCAAATTTTCACTTCTATTGGTTATATCTTATTTATAAAAGAACACAATTTAAAATCCTATGAAATTATAGCATAATATAGTATTATAAGAAATTTCAACTTGTGTATCAAAATGATAACATAAAATCACATTGAAAAACTCGGAAATTATTACAATTGAAAGAAAAATGAAAATATTCATATTCATTTTTCCCACAAAACAGCATCCTATTTCAAATTCCACTAAAAAAAATGATACGATAGAAAGAGATTATATATTAAGGGAGACGGTAAAAATGAAACAACCACTCGCACATCGAATGCGCCCTACAAATATTCAAGAAATTATCGGACAACAACATTTAGTTGGTGAAGGAAAAATTTTATGGCGAATGGTCCAAGCAAATCATTTTCAATCTATGATTTTATATGGTCCTCCAGGCACTGGAAAAACATCCATCGCGAGCGCAATTGCAGGAAGTACCGGAACCCCTTTTCGCCTATTAAACGCTGTTACTCACAATAAAAAAGATATGGAAGTTGTCGTACAAGAGGCAAAGATGCATCGACACCTCGTTTTAATTTTAGATGAAGTACACCGTCTAGATAAAGCAAAACAGGATTTTCTATTACCTCATTTAGAAAGTGGACTCCTTACCTTAATTGGTGCGACGACGAGTAATCCGTTCCATGCTATTAATTCTGCTATTCGAAGTCGGTGTCAAATCTTCGAATTACACGCATTAACAGAAGATGATCTTTTAATTGGCTTAAAACGAGCACTTGAAGATAAAGAAAAAGGTCTTGGGGAATATGATGTAACTGTTACACCTGAAGCATTACATCACTTCGCAAATGCATCAGGTGGAGATATGCGTTCCGCTTATAATGCACTGGAGCTAGCTGTTTTATCTAGCTTTACAACTGATGACAAAGCTGCGGAAATTACGCTGGAAATCGCCGAAGAATGCTTACAAAAAAAGAGCTTCGTTCACGATAAAGGCGGAGATGCTCATTATGACGTATTATCAGCATTTCAAAAATCAGTGCGCGGAAGTGATGTAAACGCAGCACTTCACTATTTAGCACGTCTTATTGAAGCTGGTGATCTGCAAAGCATCGGTAGACGTCTTCTTATTATGGCATATGAAGATATTGGACTTGCTAGCCCGCAAGCTGGACCGCGTACGCTAGCAGCTATAGAATCAGCTGAACGCGTTGGATTCCCAGAGGCGCGCATACCACTTGCAAATGCCGTTATTGAGCTTTGCCTATCACCAAAATCAAACTCAGCTTATAAAGCACTTGACGCTGCCTTACACGATTTACGGAACGGGCAAACAGGCGACATCCCAAGTCATTTAAAAGATAGTCATTATAAAGGCGCAGAGGCACTTGGAAGAGGCATTGGCTACTTATATCCACACGACCATCCAAATGGTTGGGTACAGCAGCAATACTTACCTGATAAAATAAAAAACAAACAATATTATAAACCGAAAACGACAGGGAAATTTGAACAAGCACTTTCTACTGTATATGAAAGATTACAAAGTTCGAATAAAACGAAAAATAAAGGGTAACATAAGCGAAAACGTCACCATTATGGAGGCTTCGCTTATGAAAACACGTCAAGATGCATGGACAAAAGAAGACGATCTCCTTTTAGCAGAAACTGTTTTACGACATATTCGCAGCGGCAGTACACAAATAAAAGCATTCGATGAAGTCGGCGATGCTTTAAACCGCACTTCCGCAGCTTGCGGTTTTAGATGGAACGCTGAAGTAAGACCGAATTATGAAGATGCGGTACAGCTTGCGAAAAAACAACGTAAAGAATTAAAGCGCTCTGAAGCTAAAATAGAAAAAGATCAGTTCACAAAAACGAAACAACTCGTAATCGATGCTGAGTTTTCAGAAGATATTGTACCAAGTAAACAAGAACTTACAATGCAAAATGTCATCTCGTTTTTGCAAAACTTGGAGCACAATAATCCTTCACTCGCAAAGTTACAAACTGAAAATGAAGTATTACAAACTCAGCTCACTTCCTTGCAAAAAACGAATGATGAGCTCGAAACTAAATTAGCTGTACTCACAAAAAAACAACAAGCAATCGAAGAAGATTATGCGATGCTCGTTAGAATTATGGACCGCGCTCGAAAACTCGTTTCAGTTGAAGAACAAGAAGAGCAGATCGCTCCCATTTTCAAGACAGATCAAAACGGAAATTTAGATATTATTTATTCTGCAGAGAATTAAAAAAGATGTCACCTAGCCCTATTTTCCGGCTAAGTGACATCCTTTTTTTGTTTCTTCGATGGATAGCGTATTGGTAAATGAAATTATATCGGCGATTTTTCGAATATATCTATCGTAACTTACAATATATCAACGATTTTTTAATTATATCGACTATTCGACAAGGAATATCGATTTACCGACAAATATTTACAAAATAAATAGACCTGCTATACAAAGAACTCCCTGAATCAACTGGATATTTTTTACTTAAATGTTACTATAAACATATACGATTGAAAGGAGCTGATTGCCATTTCATTAGTAGCCTTCAAAATAACACTCGGTATTCTCGTTCTAACGTTAGGCCTTTTTACGATTCATAGTTTAAAAAAGACCTCAGGTTATAAATCAGACAAATATGATTATTACTTACTGGCCTTGCTTACATTTGAACTAGTAGCAATGCAAATACCCCTATTTTTTTAGCACATATAAAAAAGCATATATCCGAAATGGATATATGCTTTTCTTTTATTCTTGCCCTACACGTTTCACTTCTACGTTTTTAATGCGTTCACGTACAACGTGACTTGCCATAATTAAGCCTGCCACAGATGGTACGAATGCGTTTGATGAAGGTGGTAATTTCGCTTTACGAATTTTTGCATTTTCGTCTGGTACGATTTCTTTACGTACTTCTTCACGAATTACGATTGGGTTTTCGTCAGAGAAGACAACTTTTACACCTTTTTTAATACCCTCTTTACGAAGCTTCGTACGAATGACTTTCGCAATTGGATCTGTATGTGTTTTAGAGATGTCCGCAATACGGAAACGAGTTGGGTCCATTTTATTTGCTGCACCCATACTTGAGATAATTTTAATTTTACGACGTAAACATTGTTTAATTAAATGAATTTTGAACGTAATCGTATCAGATGCATCCACTACAAAGTCTAAACCGTGTTTAAAGAACTCTTCATATGTTTCATCTGTATAAAACATTTCTAGTCCAATTACTTCACACTCTGGGTTAATGTCTGCAATACGCTCTTTCATTAATTCTACTTTTGAACGTCCTACAGTAGATACTAAAGCGTGAATTTGACGGTTTACGTTTGTAATATCTACAACATCTTTATCTACTAATACGAGACGCCCAACTCCAGAACGTGCTAACGCTTCAGCTGCAAAAGAACCTACGCCGCCAATTCCTAAAATACCGACTGTACTATTTTTTAATATTTCAAGTCCTTCTTTACCGAAGGCTAATTCATTACGTGAAAATTGATGTAACATTCAGCTCTACACTCCTATTACAAAAATGGTCTACCATGTATTCTAGCGTTTTTCCGACTATTTGTATAGAAAAAGTTATAGAATTCCTAAAAATACATATTTCGAAAATAAAAACATAGTGTAAACCGGGATTTTGTTTCTTCCTAAATGCACGTTTAAAAAGAAGGATTCAGAGAGCCGAACAGATCGAGGCACTGAAGCCAGGAGGAGCGCAGTGTAGCGTTACTACTCGAGCACCGGACTAGCATACGTAACGACGAGATGCGACAGCCATCTGAACCGGACTTTTTAAACAACCTCTCAAAAAAAGTCTAGATGGTATTAGTATAACCATCTAGACCCTATTCTTACTTCTCTTCTTTTAAGCTTAATTTTAAGTTTAACTCTTCAAGCTGTGCTTCTGCAACTGGGCTTGGAGCTTCTGTTAATAAGCAGCTTGCGCTTGCTGTTTTTGGGAATGCAATTGTATCACGAAGGTTAGTACGACCTGCAAGTAACATAACAAGACGGTCTAAACCTAATGCAATACCACCGTGTGGTGGAGTACCGTATTCGAATGCTTCTAATAAGAATCCGAATTGCTCTTGCGCTTCTTCTTGTGAGAATCCAAGTGCTTTGAACATTTTTTCTTGTACGTCACGCTCGTAAATACGAAGTGATCCACCACCAAGCTCATAACCGTTTAATACAAGGTCATATGCTTGCGCACGTGCTTTTTCTGGTGCTGTTTCTAATAGCTCAACATCTTCACGGAATGGCATTGTGAATGGGTGGTGAGCTGCAAAGTAACGATCTGCATCTTCATCGTACTCAAGAAGTGGCCAATCCGTTACCCATAGGAAATTAAATTTACTTTCGTCAATTAACTCAAGCTCTTTACCTAGACGTAAACGAAGTGCACCTAAGCTATCTGCAACAACGCTCTTCTTATCTGCTACGAATAGTAATAAGTCACCAGCAGTAGCTTCTAATGTAGTCATTAACACGTGTGCATCTTCTTCACCGAAGAATTTCGCGATCGGTCCTTTTAAGCCGTCTTCTTCCACTTTAAGCCAAGCTAAACCTTTTGCACCGTATACTTTTACGAATTCAGTTAATGCATCGATGTCTTTACGAGAGTATTTGCCCGCAGCACCTTTTGCATTAATTGCTTTTACTTGTCCGCCGCTTTCTACAGCACTTGTAAACACTTTAAATCCACAACCTGCTGCAAACTCAGATAAGTCTGTTAGTTCCATTTCAAAGCGTGTATCTGGCTTATCAGAACCGTAACGAGCCATTGCATCAGCGTAAGTCATACGAGGGAATGGTGCACTAATCTCTACACCTTTCGCATCCTTCATAACTTTTGTCATCATGCGCTCCATCATATCTAAAATTTCTTCTTGTGTTAAGAATGAAGCTTCGATATCGATTTGCGTAAATTCTGGTTGACGGTCCGCACGTAAATCTTCGTCACGGAAACAGCGTGCTACTTGATAGTAACGCTCAAATCCGCCGACCATAAGAAGCTGTTTAAATAGCTGTGGAGATTGTGGTAATGCATAAAACTCACCATCATGTACACGACTTGGTACTAAATAATCACGAGCTCCTTCTGGCGTGCTCTTCGTTAAAATTGGTGTTTCTACTTCTAAGAACTCTTCTGTATCTAAGAAATTACGAATTGTTTTTGTTACGTCATGACGCATTTTGAATGTATTGAACATTACAGGACGACGTAAGTCTAAATAACGATATTTTAAACGCACATCTTCTGATGCATCTGTATCATCAGCGATAATGATTGGCGTTGTTTTCGCTGCGTTTAATACGTTTACCTTTGTTGCTTGTACTTCAATACGACCAGTTGCCATATTGTCATTAATTGCGCCTTCACCACGCTCAACAACTGTACCTTCTACGTGTAACACGTATTCGCTACGAATTGTTTCTGCTACTTCTAGCGCCTCTTTTGATGTTTCTGGGTTAAATACAACTTGTACAATACCTGTACGGTCACGTAAGTCGATAAAGATTAATCCACCTAAATCACGGCGTTTTTGTACCCAACCTTTTAATTGAACTGTCTGTCCAACTGCTTCTACTGTTACTTTTCCACATGCATGTGTTCTTTCAGCCACTGTAAGTTCCCCCTATATTAATTTCTCTGCTACGTATGAAGCAAATACATCTAATGCTACTTCTTCTTGTTCGCCTGTTGCCATATCTTTTAAGTTGATGATACCTTTATCTAACTCATCTTCCCCTAATACAGCTACAAATTTCGCTTTTAGACGATCTGCTGATTTAAATTGTGCCTTCATTTTGCGGTCTAAATAATCTTTTTCAACTGATAATCCAGCTTTACGAAGATCAAACGCAACTTTTGCAGCATGGTCTTTCGCTTTTTCACCAAGCGCCACAACGTAACAATCAATACTATGTTCGATTGGCAATTCAATGTTTTCAGCTTTTAGTGCCATAATTAAACGTTCAATACTCATCGCAAAACCGATACCTGGCATTTCTGGTCCACCGATTTCTTGTACAAGTCCGTTGTAACGTCCACCACCGCTTAATGTAGTAATAGCACCAAAACCTTCTGCCTCACTCATAATTTCAAATACAGTGTGTTGGTAGTAGTCTAAACCACGTACTAAGTTCGGATCTTTTTCAAATGGAACATCCATCATCGTTAATAGTTCTTGAACTTTTTCGTAGTATACTGCTGAATCTTCGTTTAAGTATTCTGTAATAGATGGTGCTGTTCCCATTAATTCATGGTTACGGTCCTTCTTACAATCTAAAATACGAAGAGGGTTCTTTTCTAAACGAGATTGACAGTCAGAACAGAATTCGCCGATACGTGGCTCAAAGTGTGCGATTAATGCATCACGGTGTGCTTGACGGCTTGCTGCGTCACCTAAACTGTTTAATACAACTTTAATATTTTTCAAGCCCATGCCGCGGTAAAACTCTACAGCAAGTGCAATGACTTCTGCATCAATTGCAGGGTCGTTACTACCGATTGCTTCAATACCAAATTGGACGAATTGACGATAGCGACCTGCTTGCGGTCTTTCGTAACGGAACATTTGACCGATATAATATAATTTCGTTGGTTGTGTTGCGTCACCGAACATTTTATTTTCAACGTAAGAACGTACAACAGGTGCAGTACCTTCTGGACGCAATGTTAAACTACGCTCTCCACGATCTTGGAATGAGTACATTTCTTTTTGTACGATATCTGTCGTATCACCAACACCACGTAAAAATAGCTCCGTGTGTTCAAAAATTGGTGTACGAATTTCTTTATAATTGTAACGACGGCAAATTTCGCGTGCTTGCCCTTCGATATACTGCCATAACTCAACAGTGCCTGGAAGAATATCTTGCGTTCCGCGTGGGATTTGAATAGACATATTCAGTTCCTCCTCAAATTGTTTTAATCTTAATAAAAATAAAAAAACTCCCGCCTCTACTGTTTGAACAGTAGGGACGAGAGTATTATACCCGTGGTGCCACCCTAATTGAAGCACGTATGCTTCCACTTTTTTAATAACGCTTAAATGTGCGTTCATCCCTACTAAGCGTATATGCCGTTCAAGTTGAAACCTCTAGAGTGTCATTCAATTAGTCATCATGTAGAAATGTTTTCAGCCTAAGACATTTCTTCTCTTTCCATGTGTGTCTCATTTACTCTTCTCTATCAACGGTTATATTCATATGTAAATATAAAATTACTATACGTTTGTTCAGTAGGATTGTCAAGTGCTCTAAGAGCGTTCAATCTGCTTCTTTAGGCGCTTTACATCTTGAAGAGAAATGCCAAACTCAGAAGCAAGCTCCATCGAAGTATTGTTTTGCTCTTTTGAAATAAAATCATGAAAATTTACGTTAAACAGTTGATTTGCACCATTTGTAACAGAATGCCCTTTTTCATTCATACGCATACGTATATCCCTCACATTCAATATGGATGTTTTACTTTTTATTGTTCCATATTAATTAGAGAGTTATACATAAACGAAAAAGCTATTGACTCAAAATAAACATTAGTATTGTATTTATAATAATTGGCCAGTCCACTCGCTAGCATATGATGCTTCAAATGAATATAACAACACTGCAATACCTAGCCCAAATACGATCATTTCTAACATTACATGTAATATACCTTGCACTTCCCTTTCTTCCACAGGAAATAAAGCATACATTAAACTACTTCTACACACTGATTCAATATACGAACCAACGTCTCTGGATTAGTTTCCATTACCCAATGCCCACCAACTTCAATAGAAAAAACTTCCCATTTTCTATCCCTTGCTTTTTTTGCTGATTCTAAAAAGATAGGCGTCATTGGCCAATATTCTGGATTATCCTTTACTTCTACGTATATATGGGGTATAAGTTGCGCTTTAGAGTTTTTTATTTCAACCGATTGTGTAAAAGCCAACAATGACATCGCTGATTTTTTTTCATCTATTGTATTTCTAGGAAGAACACGCCATCCTTCCCCGTATACTTTTACTTCTTCTATAAAATGTGCGGCCATTTCCGGCCCAGAAATATCCATAACAGAATCACCATTTTCCGGAAGCATTGCATCCACGTATACTAGCTCTTTAATAAACTCGGGAATCTCTTCTGCTACACCTGTAATTACCATACCAGAATAACTATGCCCTACTAAAATTACATCTCTTAGACCCTCATATTTAATAGTATTAACAATGTCTTGAATAAATATTTTCAGCCCTATATTAGGTTGCATAAGATGTGTTCGTTCCCCAAGTCCAGTTAATGTAGGAGTATATACACTATGACCCTCTTCCCTTAAAAGTTTAGCTAGTTTTGTCCAAACATAACCGCCATCCCATGCTCCATGAACGAGTACAAATGTTTCCATAAGATTTACCTCCCATAATCCCCCGATTATATCGTTTATTTTCTTAACTATCATAACAATAACTAACAAAATATACCATTAAAAACCACAAAAGAAGAGAGGGGCTCATCCCCTCTCTTCTTCAGCAACACTATTTACTTTCCACAATTAAGGTCACCGGACCATCATTGATTAAAGAAACATCCATCATTGCTCCGAACTTCCCTGTTTCTACATGCAATCCTTGCTTACGTACTTCTTCATTAAAGAAATCATATAAACGCTCTGCATAGTCAGGTTTAGCTGCATCCATAAAGTTTGGACGTCTTCCCTTGCGGCAATCTCCATATAATGTGAATTGCGAAATGGATAGAACTTGTCCTTCTACATCAAGTACAGAATGGTTCATCTTTCCGCTCTCATCTTCAAAAATACGTAAGTTCGCAATTTTTTCTGCAATGTAAGTTGCATCTTTTTCTGTATCTTCATGCGTAATGCCAACTAGTAATGTTAAACCGAACGGAATTTGTCCTACGATCTCACCGTCTACTGTGACAGACGCTTCCTTTGATCGTTGTAAAACAACTCTCATCTTTTCTACACTCCCTATTAATGCATCATGCGTCGTACTGCATAAATTTCTGGAACACGTTTAATGCGTTCTACTACTTTTTTCAAGTGCTGTAAGTTACGAATAGAGATTGACATATTAATTGTTGCCATCTTATTACGGTCACTTCTACCAGAAACTGCCGAAATGTACGTTTTCGTCTCTGTAACAGCTTGTAATACTTCGTTTAATAAACCACGACGATCGTAACCTGAAATTTCAATATCAACGTTATACTCAATTTCTTTTTCAGGGCTACCTTCCCACTCTACTTCTAATAAACGTTCTATAGCTTCTTCTGTATGAACATTTACACAGTCACGACGGTGAATCGATACGCCTCGGCCTTTCGTAATATATCCAACGATATCATCGCCAGGAACTGGGTTACAGCATTTTGATAAACGAATTAATAAATTATCTGCACCACTTACTTTAACGCCAGAGTCCCATTTTCGAATTTTCATCGGTTTACGAACTTCTTTAACTTCAACAATCTCTTCTTCTTCACGTTGCTTACGGAACTTGTCCGTTAGTCGCGTAACAATTTGCGATGCAGTGATGCCATTATATCCAACTGCCGCAAACATATCTTCTTCATTTGCAAAGTTGAATTTTTCAGCAACTCGTTTTAAATTGTCAGGAGCTAACACTTCTTTCATCTCATACTCTAGGCTACGCACTTCTTTCTCAACAAGTTCACGGCCTTTTTCAATATTTTCATCTCTACGTTGTTTCTTAAAGAACTGACGTATTTTGTTTTTTGCATGAGATGTTTGAGCAAGTTTCACCCAATCTTGACTTGGTCCATACGAATGCTTCGATGTTAAAATCTCAATGATGTCACCTGTTTTTAATTTATAATCAAGCGTCACCATTTTCCCGTTTACTTTTGCACCAATTGTTTTATTTCCAATTTCTGAATGCACACGATATGCAAAGTCAATTGGAACAGATCCAAGTGGTAATTCCATTACATCGCCTTTCGGTGTAAAGACGAATACCATGTCAGAGAATAAATCAATTTTTAATGACTCCATAAACTCTTCTGCATTAGAAGCTTCATTTTGCCATTCTAATATTTGACGGAACCATGTAAGTTTCTTCTCTAATGTACCTGCTGTTTCTGCTGTTTTTCCTTCTTTATACGCCCAGTGTGCCGCGATCCCGAATTCTGCGATCTCATGCATTTCTTTCGTACGAATTTGTACTTCAAGCGGATCACCTTTCGGCCCAATTACAGTCGTATGAAGAGATTGATATAGGTTTGCTTTCGGCATTGCAATATAATCTTTAAAACGACCTGGCATCGGCTTCCAGCACGTATGAATAATTCCAAGTACTGCATAGCAATCTTTAATACTATTTACAACGACACGTACAGCTAATAAATCGTAAATTTCATTGAACTGTTTATTTTGCAGTGCCATTTTACGATAAATGCTGTAAATATGTTTTGGTCTTCCAGAAATTTCAGGTTGAATTGCAACTTCATCTAATTTCTCACGAATACCAGTCATTACTTCCTCTAAATACTCTTCACGTTCTGCACGTTTACGCTTCATTAAATTTACAATACGATAATATTGCTGTGGATTTAAGTAGCGAAGTGACGTATCCTCTAGCTCCCATTTAATAGTACTAATTCCGAGTCTATGTGCTAAAGGTGCAAAGATTTCTAACGTTTCATTCGCAATGCGACGCTGCTTCTCTTGAGGCAAATGTTTCAATGTACGCATGTTATGAAGACGATCAGCTAGTTTAATTAAAATAACTCGAATATCTTGAGCCATTGCAATAAACATTTTGCGATGGTTTTCTGCTTGTTGTTGCTCATGAGATTTATATTTAATCTTTCCAAGCTTTGTCACACCATCGACAAGCATAGCAATTTCTTTATTAAATTCCCGTTCAATATCTTCTAATGTAATCTCTGTATCTTCTACTACATCATGTAAGAAACCTGCTGATACTGTAGCTGGATCCATGTGTAAATCAACTAAAATACCTGCAACTTGAATTGGATGAATAATGTATGGTTCACCCGATTTTCTGTATTGTTCGCTATGCGCATCGCGTGCATATTCATAGGCACGTGCTACTAGCTCAATATCTTCATCCACTAAATATTGACTTGCTTTCTCGAGTACCTGTTCAGCTGTTAGTACCTGCTCATTTGCCATCGAATCACCTTTTATTGAAAATTGACTTTATCTTTATTGAATAGAATAAATTATATTCTATCATTATAACCCAATGATTGTGAATTGTGAAAAGGAAAAGATTTTACTGACATTTCACTATAATTTTTTGTTCAATTATACAAAAGTACCCGCTCCTCTCCAAGAGATTCACGGGTACTTTTTATCACCGTAGTTTTACCTATATAGTGATTAGTATTTTTCTAATACTAATACATCGTAACCATCTAACATTTTACGACCATCTAAGTAAGTAAGTTCTACTAAGAATGCAATTCCTGCTACAACTCCGCCTAGCTCTTCAACTAACTTAATTGTCGCTTCAATTGTTCCACCTGTAGCTAATAAGTCATCTGTAATTAATACGCGTTGACCTGGTTTAATTGCATCTTTATGGATTGTTAAAACATCTTTACCATATTCTTTACCGTAGTCAACTGTAATTACTTCACGTGGTAATTTTCCTAATTTACGAACTGGCGCAAATCCTACTTCTAATGCATAAGAAACTGGGCAACCGATAATGAAACCACGCGCTTCTGGTCCTACTACAAGATCAATGTTTCTTTCTTTTGCATACTCAACGATTGCATCTGTTGCTGCTTTGTATGCTTTACCGTCGTTCATTAACGGTGTAATGTCTTTAAACACGATACCTTCTTTCGGATAATCCGGTACAATTGCGATATGTTGCTTGAAATCCATATTTCTGAATCCTCCTCAGATCTAAAAGGTTTGTAAATACAAATCCTTTACCCTAACTGTTCTACTTCTTTATGATTACGAATCGTTTCAAACCATGTATATAGTTGCTGATATGTGCTATAAACCAATTCTTTTTCTAATTGTAAGTGGTTCATTTTCTCACGATATGTGTTCGATTCAATTAAATCACGCTTTTGTTTTTTGTCTGCCATAAAAATGACGCCATCTTTTATTGTAACAAATTCTAACTCAAAAAACACCTGTGTCATGAAATTTACTGTATCTTTTGACCAACCTTTATGTTGACATAGTTGTTCTCCATATTGTCTTAAAGAAAATGGTGATTTTTGGCTCAAGAACGAATAGTACCATTTAAAATGTTCTCTCGTTGGAACAGTACTAAATAAATGATTATTCTCTTGATAAAATAGTGTATAAATTCGCGACGGGAATCCTACTTTAAATAGCTCTCTTAATTCATCTGTCCCTTTTGGTAAATCAAGTAATACGATGTATTGATCATCTAACTCGGTCACTTCTGATGCATGCATCATATGCTCTTTATAGTCTTCTAAAGAAAATTTATTCAATACCTCTTCAGAAAAATACACCATCGTGATTTTCCCTTTCGGAAGTTCTGCTAAATTTGCTTCTACGTTACGCATACTACGCCAATCGAATAATTGCCATGCCTCTACAGCAATATCTTGTACCATTAATTGCGGCTTCTTAAAATTATTCCATTCATTGATAGACGCTTCTCCTATTACAGATACTTTTGCAACTGGAGAAATTTCTTTCGCGTACGCACCAAAACCGAATCCAATTGTATCCAATGTTGCTTGTCCATCACGAAGAGACATCTTTAAATGAGAACCATCTGATCCGATTGCACGAATACTTTCTAGCTCCGCATCTTTCACTGCAATACGTGGCTTTGGATTGCCAACACCAAATGGCGCTAACTTTTGCATATCTTCAATTGCTGCAAGTGTTACGTCCTCCACTTTGCAAAAAGCATCGACAGCTGTAATTGGAATAAAATCTTCTTCTGTTAAAATTGTATCTGCCTGTTCATTTAAACGGCGGCGTAATTCAGCTACATCATTCATATGTAGCGTCATTCCCGCTGCCATCGGATGTCCTCCGAAGTGTGGCAATAACTCTCTACAATCTGACAAGTTTGCAAACAAATCAAATCCTGCAATACTACGCGCTGAACCTTTTGCAGTTTCTTTTACAGGATCAATGCATAATACAATCGTTGGACGATAAAAACGTTCAACTAATTTAGAAGCGACAATTCCAATTACACCTGGATTCCATCCTTCTTTTGCAAGCACTAATACTTTATTGTCTTCAGGCGGGAAATTCGTTTCCACTTCAGCGATAGCTTCTTCTGTAATTTGCTTTACAATATCTTTTCGCAGTTTGTTCAGCTCATCAATTTCTTCAGCCAGCTCTTTCGCTTCTTCGGGATCCTCTGATAATAAAAGATGTACAGCCGGCGTAGCATCTTCTAAACGTCCAACTGCATTAATACGAGGCGCGATTGAGAAGCCAATACTCTCTTCTGTAATTTCACTTTGCGAAACGTTAGCAACTTTAAATAGCGCCTTTAGTCCGATATTTTTCGTCATGCGCATATGCTTTAAACCACGCTTCACTAGCAATCTATTCTCACCGTGAAGTGATACTAAATCGGCTACCGTACCAATTACTGCAATTTCTAATAAATGTTCTGGTACACGGCCCAGTAGTGCATGTGCAACTTTAAACGCAACACCTACACCAGCTAAATAGTGAAACGGATACACACCGCCATCTAATTTCGGGTGAATAATCGCAAGTGCTTCTGGCAATTCTGGTGGTGGCTCATGGTGATCTGTAATAATTAGATCTATCCCAAGTTCCTTCGCTACCTTCGCTTCATGTACAGCTGCGATACCAGTATCGACAGTAATAATGAGTGAAAATCCTGCGCTATGCGCCCAACGAAATGCTTCTTCATTCGGTCCATAACCTTCTGTAAAACGGTTTGGGATATAAAATTCTACGTCTGCACCTAATTCTTGTAAGGCAATATATAAAACAGTTGTACTACTTACTCCGTCCGCATCGTAGTCACCAAATATTAATATTTGCTCTCCATTTTGAATCGCCTTATTTACACGTTCTACCGTTCTATCCATTCCTTCTAATAAAAACGGATCATGAAATTCTTGATTTTCTGTATTTAAAAAATCTAAAATCTTATCTTCTGTATCTAGTCCTCTACCGAGGAATAACGAAACGACAAGTGGTGATAATTGTAATTTACTTGCTAATTCACTCACTCGCTCGCTATTATATTCTTTTTCTTTCCAACGCGTCTTCGGTTGTAACACGAAATCACCCCTTAACCTGTTCATTATACAAGACAGATTAAGGGGTGACAATATCATGCAAACTACGATGTAATATCTGTATACTAAAATGTTACTAATGTTTAATTTGGAGAATACGGATTTATATGTACAAATACATTTTGTACGTTATCTTGCAGCATAAGCGTTTCTTTCACACGCTTTCCAATGCGATGCCCTTCTTCTACAGTAATATATGGATCTACAGAAACTTTAATATCTACAATAACGTAATGACCATGCTCCCTTGCATATAACGAACCGATTTTTTTCACACCATCTATTTGAAGTACTGCTTCTCTAAGCGGAATAACATCTTCCTCATGAAGAACATGATCAAGCGTTGCATGAATTGCTTCTGCCCCAATACTCCATGCCATTTTTGCAACAAGAAGTGAAACAAATAATCCTGCAATTGGATCGGCATACACAAGCCAATCTAACCCGAACTTACCACCAATAATCGCTGCACAAATACCGATTAAAGCTGCAATTGAAGAAAATACATCCGAACGGTGCTCATATGCATTTGCAATAATTGCATCGCTATTTACCCTTTTCCCTAATCGAAATTTATATTGAAACATTCCTTCTTTCACAATAATCGAAAGAACAACAGCAAAAATCGTAATTCCCTTCGGCGGTTCTAGTTCCTGTGAAAAAGCTTTTATGGACGAAATCGCTATCTCGATTCCCACAATAAATAATAATACTGCAACAATAATCGCTGAAATCGATTCCGCTTTACCGTGACCATACGGATGATCTTCATCGGGCGGCTGCTTTGCTGCTCGTAATCCAAACAGTACAGCTAGCGAACCAATTACATCTGATGCAGAATGCACAGCATCCGCTAATAGCGCTTTACTGTTCCCAATATAACCAATTACCGCTTTTATGATTGCTAATATAATATTACCAACGATCCCGACAATAGCACCAAACTCGGCCTGTTTAAAACGTTCATCTTTTTCCATCATTAAAATCCCTTCTTTTCTTAACCTATCTTTTTATCCCACTTTAATGGGCAGTAAGACCCCTACCTCAAAATTCAGTGAAAGCAAAAAATTTAGGTGGGGGTCGGGCTGCCCATTAAAGTCCGATTGGTTCAACTAATAATCAGTGGGGGGGATGAAGAACCCCCCCACTGATTAAAGTTTCACTTTATTGTAACAAAAACAGCGATAACATCACCACTTTCTTCCATTTTCCATTTCAAAGTCACTATCTTATTGTATCCACAAACGAAAAAAGAGATGCCTCATAAAGAGACATCATCTTTTTTATACTTGCGGTTCAGATTCTACTTTCTCAACCTTTTTCTTGTTTTTGCCCTTTTTCAAACGACGGTTTTCAAGCATTAACCAAATTTGAGAAGCAACGAAAACAGAAGAATACGTACCTACAACTAATCCAACAAGTAACGCAAACGAGAAGTTACGTAGTGACTCACTACCGAAGATAAGCAATGCAATTACTGGGAATAGCACTGTTAGTACAGTATTAATCGAACGACCAAGCGTTTGACGAATACTTGCATTTACGATTTCTTCTAAGTCTTTTATATCACGTACTCGTTTTTTCTGTTTGTATAATTCACGGTTTCTATCAAATGTAACGATCGAGTCATTAATAGAATAACCAATGATTGTTAATACCGCAGCGATAAACGTTAAGTCTACCTCTAACTGGAAAATACTAAATATAACAATCATAACGAATGCATCATGTAATAATGCAAGTACTGCAGATAATGCATACGTAAATCGGAAACGAATACTTACGTATAAAATGATAACCGCAGAAGCAATTAATACTGCGATAAATGCATTTCGTGCAATCTCTTTCCCGATTGTTGGTGAAACTGTACTTACGTTTGGATCTGTACCATATTTATCGTGGAAGAATGTTTTTGTTTTCGCAATTTCATCTTTTGATAGAACACCTAATGTACGAACTGCGAATCCTTTATTGTCATCTCCAGTCGGTACAATATTTTCTTCCTTCACGTCAATGTTCAATTCTTTAAAATCTTTATGAACATCAGACACAGTAACTGCTTGTTTTGATTGCAAGTCGATACGTGTACCACTCGCAAAGTCAATACCAAGATTCAATTTGAAAATTGGTAAAATAATTGCACCTGCAATTACAACTACCAGCGAGAAGATAAGGAATTTATGACCGACATTTACGAAGTTAATACGATCAAATCTTGTCGGTGGATGTACTACACCTTTTGTTAATGGAATAATATCCTTTTGTTTCACACCAAAGTATCCTGGTTTTTTATCGAAGTAACGGCTCTTTACAAGTAAACTTAGTAAGAAACGAGTACCGAATACGTTCGTAATAAAACCGACTAAAATACTTACGATTAAACTTGTTGCGAACCCTTTTACAGAGCTATTACCATAAACGAATAATACACCAGCTGCTGCAAGTGTTGTAATGTTCGCATCTAAAATAGTTGCTAATGAACGATGGTTACCAGCACGGAATGCCGACATCATTGACTTACCAATTTTCAGCTCTTCTTTCAGTCTCTCGTACGTAATAATATTCGCATCAACCGCGATACCTACCCCGAGCACTAACGCCGCAATACCTGGCAACGTAAGAACTGCATGCATCCAGTTAAAGACAAGTAATGTAACGAAAATGTATAAACCTAACATAATAACCGCTACAAGTCCTGGTAAACGGTAGAATACAAGCATAAATAAGAAAATAAGAGCGATACCAATCGCACTAGCGAAAATTGTTTGCTCTAACGCTTGTTGACCAAACTTCGCTCCAACAGATGTTGAATACATTTCTTTTAAATCAACAGGAAGTGCACCTGCATTTAATAAAGATGAAAGTTGTTTCGCGCTTTCAACTGTAAAGTTTCCACCCACGATAGATACTTCAGCTTGGTTAAACACTTGGTTTACTGTTGCTGCTGATAAGAACTTCGGATTCGGTTTTGCAGATTCTGCTTTGTACGAATCTTTTCCTTCTTCAAAATCAAGCCAAATTACCATTAAATTCGTTGGTGGTGGCATTTTTGAAATTTTTTCAGTTACTTCACGGAATTTTTCAGCGCTTTTTAGTGTAAGACCTACACTCGCACGACCTTGCTCATCAAATGTTTGCTTCGCTCCGCCGCCTTTTAAATCCGTTCCATCCATAAGAAGGTTGTCATCTACATCACGGAATGTTAATTTCGCTTGTGTTGATAACATTTCACGTGCTTTTTGCTGATCTTGTACACCAGCAAGCTGTACACGAATTCGGTCTTGCCCTTCAATTTGAATGTTCGGTTCACTTACACCAAGTACATTGACACGATTTTCAAGAGCACCTACTGTACTTACAAGTGCCTCTCGGTCAATTTTATCACCTTTTTTGGCTGGTTTTACTTCATAAAGAATTTCAAAACCACCGCGAAGGTCTAGTCCTAGACTAATTCCTTTTGCTATGTCTTTTCCTGCCGCACCAATTACTCCACCGATTAATAAAACGATGAGGAAAAAGGCGGCAATTCTCGTACCACGCTTTGCCATATGTACCCTCTTTCCGCTACTAACACTTCAAATAAATCTTTTACGATTCACCTTCACACGTGTGCATACGCCTAGTTAGTAGACTTCCTTTCTATAATTTTGCTAGTTCCTCACCAGCTGTGTCGGTAAGTTTTTCACATTACCTACACTTTCATTATTTGTTTTCTCTCTTCACTACCTCCTTTATATATGATCTTAGACATAATTATTTCCTCATTATCAATACCTATCATTATACTGCAAAAGGAAGAACAAACCAATTGCAGTCGGTTATTTATTTTCATATTCATCAAATGACCAAAGCGGGGCTTGATATGCTTCAACAGTTAAATACGTCATATATTCATTAGCTGTTACTGTTAATACGTCATTAACTAATTCATACAATCTAACGTCACTGTCTATCTTCTTCCACTTTTTCACTTTAAGAAACTTCCAAATGTCATCATCTGTTACTCGGTCGTAGCCGAACATTTGGAACTCTTCTACTTTACTTTCTAAAACGACTTGTAACTGTCCGCGGTATGATTCTACCAAAGCCTCTCTATCTAACATATATAACATCTCCTTCTTATTTCAGCACGAAAAGTCGCTTTTAATCCCGCTCTAATGGACAGCAATAACTACTTTCAAGAGTACTCTCTTAAATGCTTGTCATTCTTGTCTCGTACGTGCATATAAATTATTGTAAATCATTCCACTGATTTTGAGAAGGTAGGAGAAGACCATGACGAGACAAAGCTTTTTAAAAGGCGCATTTATTTTAATGATAGCCGGCTTTATTACCAAAATTCTAGGATTTATTAATCGTATTGTAATGGCACGTATTTTAGGAGAAGAAGGCGTTGGCCTTTATATGATGGCCGTCCCTACATTTATTCTAGCAATTACATTAACACAAATCGGTCTTCCTGTCGCAATCGCAAAATTTGTAGCAGAAGCAGAAGCTGTGAATGATAAACAAAAAGTTAAAAAAATATTAACAGTATCATTAGCTGTTACATCTGTTATTAGTATCATTTTAACAATTGGAATTATGCTCCTCACACCTATTTTAGCAAAAACATTATTAACTGATGAACGAACGTACTATCCATTAATGGCCATTTTGCCTGTCGTTCCTGTTATTGCTGTTTCTTCTGTTTTACGTGGCTATTTCCAAGGGAAACAAAATATGAAACCTAGCGCTTACGCCCAAGTGATAGAACAAATTGTCCGCATTACAATTATCGCTATATGTATTCAATTATTTTTACCTTACGGCGTAGAATATGCTGCAGCTGGTGCTATGTTATCAGCCGTTCTCGGTGAAGTGGCATCGTTATTATTTTTACTCACTTTATTCCAGCGCGAAAAACATTTATCTATACGCTCGGGATTTTTCACTACTGTAAAGGAAAGCAAGGGGACATTTTATTCTCTTATGGATATTGCACTTCCAACTACAGGAAGTCGTTTAATCGGTTCCGTTTCCTATTTTTTTGAACCTATCGTCGTTATGCAAAGCTTAGCGATTGCCGGCGTTGCTGCCTCCGTCGCAACTCAGCAATACGGTATATTAAACGGGTATGCATTCCCGCTTCTTTCACTACCAGCCTTTATTACATACGCTCTTTCGACAGCACTCGTTCCATCTATTAGCGAGGCAATGGCAAAAAGACAGCATAAATTAGTAGAACACCGCTTACAACAAGCTCTTCGGATCTCACTCATTACTGGCGGGTGGTCAGTCGTTATATTATACGTATTTGCTTCTCCTGTTTTAACTCTTATGTATGGATCGGATAGTGCAACAGCGTTCATCCAGCTTCTTGCACCTTGCTTTTTATTTCATTATTTTCAAAGTCCACTTACCTCTGTTTTACAAGCTTTAAACTTAGCACGTGCGGCCATGATGAATACGTTTATTGGTGCAATCGTGAAATTAATCGTTATTTTCGTACTAGCTTCAAGGCCAGAGTTTCAAATGATGGGGGTTGCCCTTGCAATTGCAGCAAATATCGTAACGGTAACATTTCTTCATTATGCTACTGTTTTAAAGAAAATTACATTTACCATTTACGCAAAAGACTATATTTTTGGCGGACTTGCCATCGGTATCGCAGGCTCCTTCGGTTTTTACCTTCATAAGTATATAGTTTTCTCTCATTCACTTGGCATACAAACATTATGGGAAATCGCTTTAACAACACTCGTTTATATTGTGCTCCTCTTCATTTTCAAGCTCATTCGAAAAGAAGAGTTAAGTCGTCTCCCTATCATTCGAAAACTTTCATTTTTGAAGTAAATAGGCTTACTATTCCATATAGTAAGCCTCTAGTTTTCTTTCAAATCAACAAAAAATTGTCCATTTTGAAAGCTACAGTATAAAATTTGTGTTACATCGTTATAGCCTAAGTTTTTTAATTTTCCAACAAGCCACTCATCTGTATGTTCAATCATTTGCAAATGATTCGATTGAATTTCGCCATCGATAATAAGAGGAAGAGTAAACTGTAATACATCCTGCCCGCCTTTTTGTTTTTGAAAGACAGATAACTTCCCAGATGGTTCTAAAATAGCGTATTCTACATCCCGGATGTCTCCAACTCCTTGTTCCCTTAATTGCATCATTAAATCATCTATATTATAACGTTGCTTTCTCATCTTCTTTTCATCAATCTTTCCCGCATTTACAAGAATAGCCGGCTCACCTTCTATTAAATGCCGAAATCGTTGATACTTTAACGAAATAACTGACAAAATAATTTGTATACACATGAGAAAAGTCATCGGAACTAATTGGTGCCAAAGTGATTTATCGGTATTTTCAATTGCGACTACTGCCATTTCACCAAGCATAATGAATACGACTAAATCTAATACACTTAGCTCTCCAATTTCACGTTTACCCATAAGACGAAAAATAATTAAGATGATGATATACAAAAGCATCGTCCGGCCAATGATTGATACCCATTCCATTTCTACATCTCCTTTTTACGTATAGACTCCCCTATAAAAAAGAAAATAGTCTAACTTAGGCAAAAGGAAAATATGCTTGTATTAAAAAGGGGGAATGTATAAATGGATGGAACGAAAAAATTATCAACTGCAATCGGCTTCGGTATCGTTATCCTATTAATTCTCGCAACAGTTACTAGCATGATTATGGCTCTTTTATTAAAATTTACAGATATGAATGAAGGAACATTAGCTGTTACTATTTTTATACTAGCACTTTTATCTATGCTTATATCCGGGTTTACTGCCGGCAAAAAAGCACAAGGGAAAGGTTGGCTAGTAGGCTTCACAACAGGACTTACATTCACTATACTTGTTTTTCTAGTTAACTATTTAGGTTTCTCTCAAACTTTATCGAACTCACAGTTACTTTACCAATTAGCATTAATGGGTGCGAGTACACTTGGTGGCATTTTCGGTGTAAATATGTCCAAACAAAATAACTAAAAAAAGCCCTGCACATTTCATGCAGGGCCTTCCTCATTAGTTTTTCACAACTTCACGAATCGCATTACGATCGAAAGTTAAGTGTGAACCACCAGATTTAATAACGATTTTCGTCTCATCTACTGATTCGATTGTACCGTGTAAGCCACCGATTGTTACGATAGCATCACCTTTTTTTAACTCACTTTGCATTTGAGCAACTGCTTTTTGACGTTTTTGTTGCGGGCGAATTAATAAGAAATAGAAAATCGCAAACATCGCAACGATCATAACGATATTCATCATACCTGGATTCATCTTTTGTTCCTCCTTTTAAATTATGTATTAGAAGTTTTTAGCATTCGGTTTATTAAAGCCATACTGTTCAAAGAATTCTTCGCGGAAATCGCCAAGACGGTCTTCACGAATAGCTTGTCTCACCTGCTCCATTAAGTTTAACAGAAAATGAAGGTTGTGATAAGACGTTAAACGAATTCCGAACGTTTCATCACATTTCATTAAGTGACGAATGTACGCACGAGAGTAATTTTTACATGTATAGCAATCACAGTTTGGATCAAGCGGACCGAAGTCTCTTGCGAATTTCGCATTTTTGACAACTAGACGGCCTTCACTTGTCATACATGTACCATTTCGAGCGATACGAGTTGGAAGTACGCAGTCAAACATATCGATACCACGAATTGCACCATCGATTAATGAGTCAGGAGAACCTACTCCCATTAAGTAACGTGGCTTATTGTCTGGAAGAAGTGGTGTTGTAAACTCAAGTACACGGTTCATAATATCTTTCGGCTCACCTACAGATAAACCACCTACCGCGTAACCAGGGAAGTCCATTGAAACAAGGTCTTTTGCACTTTGACGGCGAAGCTCTTCAAACTCCCCACCCTGTACAATACCGAATAAACCTTGATCTTGTGGACGTTCATGCGCTTTTAAACAACGCTCTGCCCAGCGGCTTGTACGCTCTACAGACTTCTTCATATATTCAAAAGTAGCTGGGAATGGAGGACATTCATCAAATGCCATCATAATATCTGATCCTAATGCATTTTGAATTTCCATTGCTTTTTCTGGTGATAAGAATAATTTATCTCCATTTAAGTGATTACGGAAGTGAACGCCTTCCTCTTCAATACGACGGAAGTCACTTAAACTGAATACTTGGAAACCACCAGAGTCCGTTAAGATTGCACGATCCCAGTTCATAAATTTATGCAAACCGCCTGCTTCACGAATGATTTCGTGACCTGGACGTAACCATAAATGATACGTATTACTTAAAATAATGCCAGAATCCATTGCTTTTAATTCTTCTGGTGACATTGTCTTAACTGTTGCAAGTGTACCAACTGGCATAAATGTTGGTGTATCAAATGAACCGTGCGGCGTATGTACACGTCCTAAACGGGCACCTGTTTGTTTACAAGTTTTAATAAATTCATAACGAATTGCTGTCATAATTTACTCCTTTTATTTGTTTCCCATTTTAGCGTGAGAGGCAACGAACATTGCATCACCAAAGCTAAAGAAACGATATTTTTCTTTTACTGCTTCATTATAAGCATGAAGTACATTATCTCTGTTTGCAAATGCACTTACAAGCATAATTAATGTTGATTTCGGTAAATGGAAGTTTGTAATTAAACCATCAATTGCTTTAAATTCATAACCTGGGTACATGAAAATGTCTGTCCAACCAGAAGCAGCACAAAGCTTGCCGTCATGATCTGTCGCAATTGTTTCTAACGTACGAGTTGAAGTCGTACCTACCGTAATAATACGTCCACCATTCTCTTTTACACGGTTTAATAATGCCGCCGTCTCTTCAGACATATGGTAATATTCTGCGTGCATATGGTGTTCTTCAATCGTATCAGCAGAAACTGGTCTAAATGTTCCAAGCCCTACGTGAAGTGTAATGAAAGCTAACTCAACGCCTTTTTGTTTTAACTTCTCCAGTAACTCTTCTGTAAAGTGAAGTCCTGCTGTCGGCGCTGCTGCTGAACCGATTTCTTTCGCATATACTGTTTGATAGCGATCGCGATCTTCTAGCGTCTCTTTAATATATGGAGGAAGTGGCATTTCTCCAAGTTCATCTAAAATTTCATAGAAGATGCCGTCATATGAAAATTCAAGCTGACGTCCACCTTGATCTGCAGTTCCTGTGCAAGTTGCTTTTAATTTTCCTTCGCCAAAAGAGATAACAGTTCCTTCTTTTACACGTTTCGCTGGCTTAACAAGCGTCTCCCACTTATCGCCTTCTTCTTGTTTTAAAAGAAGTACTTCAATGTGTGCGCCTGTATCTTCTTTCACACCGTGCAGACGAGCAGGCATTACTTTCGTTTCATTTAAAACTAAGCAATCCCCCTCATGTAAGTAAGAAAGAATGTCCGTAAAATGTTTATGCTCAATATCGCCTGTTTCACGGTCTAACACCATTAATCTTGATGTTTCACGCTCTTCTAATGGGACTTGTGCAATAAGTTCTTCTGGTAAATGAAAATCAAACAGATTAATATCCATAACTATATCCACCTATTTCTTATTTGAATCGATTTATTATATACATAATAAAAGATAATACAATACTTAACACAATACATGTAATGATAGGAAAATAAAAGGTAACGTTTCCTTTTTTCACAAAAATATCGCCTGGAAGTCTTCCAATGAACTTCCAAGCTAAGCCAACAACGATAAGTAAGATCCCTGCTGTAATAAGCAATTTTGGCATCTCCGTCATACTTTTGGCATCTCCATTCCGAAATGCTCATATGCAAGTGGCGTTACAATTCGACCCCTTGGCGTTCGTTGTAAAAAGCCAATTTGTAATAAATACGGCTCATACACATCTTCAATCGTATGAGATTCTTCTCCAATCGTTGCCGAAACCGTTTCTAATCCAACTGGACCACCACGGAACTTCTCAATAATACCAAGCAATAATTTATGGTCAATATGATCTAGACCTAATTTATCTACTTGCAGCAATTCTAATGCCATTTGTGTAATTTCCATCGTAACCGTTCCGTTACCACGAACTTGTGCAAAATCTCGTACACGTCGTAATAAACGATTTGCAATACGAGGTGTACCACGAGCACGTCTTGCAATTTCTAGTGCGGCTAACGAGTCAATTTCAACTTCGAATACTTCTGCTGTACGTTCAACAATCTCAGAAAGCTGATCTACTGTATAATACTCTAATCTTGAAAGCACACCGAAACGGTCACGAAGCGGCGCTGATAACGCACCTGCACGCGTCGTTGCTCCAACTAATGTAAATGGCGGTAAATCTAAACGTACAGACCGTGCTGAAGGTCCTTTTCCAATTACAATATCAAGGCAAAAATCTTCCATCGCAGGATATAGTACTTCTTCAATTGATCTATGCAAACGATGAATTTCATCAATAAATAATACATCCCCTGGTTGAAGCGATGTTAATACAGCTGCTAAATCACCTGGTCTTTCAATTGCCGGTCCTGAAGTTGTTCTAACATTTACGCCCATTTCATTGGCAATAATATTCGCAAGCGTCGTTTTACCAAGACCTGGTGGTCCATATAAAAGCACGTGATCTAACGTTTCTTCACGCATTTTCGCCGCTTCAATAAACACTTCTAAATTATGTTTCGCTTTATCTTGGCCAATATACTGACGGAGCGTCTGTGGCCGTAATGAATATTCTAAATCCGCATCTTCATATGCAGATTCCCCTGAAAGGAGACGTTCGTCCATTATACTCACCTCTTACCATTTAGTAAAAGACTAAGTGCCTTTTTAATATACTGATCCGTCGTCAATGATTCTTTTAATAACTCTGGTACAACGCGAGAAACTTCTCGTTCTGCGTATCCAAGTGCGCGCAGAGCTTCCAGCGCCTCATCAAGCTCAGCTGACGAACCTTTCTTCTCATCAAAACGTTCTTCGTCTGAGAATAAATCAACAAATGCATCTGGTACAACGTCTGCTAGTTTTCCTTTTAAATCTAAAATCATTTGGCGTGCTGTTTTCTTTCCGACGCCCGGGAACTTCACTAAAAACTTCTCGTCTTCATGTTCAATCGCTTGAACGACCTGTCCTGTTTGACCAGAAGCTAAAATTGCAAGAGCGCCTTTTGGTCCAATACCAGACACACCTAACAACTTTGTAAATAATAAACGCTCTTCACGTGTTTTAAACCCGTAAAGCGCCATAATATCTTCTCTCACATAATGATATGTATAGACACGGATTTCTTGCTTACTTCTTTGAAATACATACGGATTCGGTGTGAAAATTTGATAACCAATTCCATTATGATCAATTACGACATATTCCGGTCCTACATACTCCACGTAACCTGTAACATATTCAAACAAAATACGATCTCTCCCTCTTAAATCATGTATTCCATTTTAACATATTTAATGATAGAAAAGCGAGACTGCCCCAACAAATGTTCTCTATTTGAAACTTCTGTTATTTTCCTACGAAAGCTTTCAATCCAATCGGAAAAGATATGCTAATCGATGAAATCGCAAAACAAATTTTAGATAAAAATAAATAAGAAAAAAAGCAGCTCACCATGAGCTGCTTTTTTTCTTATTTTGCACTGCATATTGTTTCATTTTTTCAATCGTCTTCACAAAACCTTCTTTTGATTTAATACGAATACCACGTTTCAATTTCGCACGCTCATAACTCTCGAGCTTTTTCATATCAATTTGAAAGAAGGAATGAATCGCATTATCGCTTTTCGGTACACCTTTGAAAATTTGTAATATCCCTTCCTCTGACACTCCAAAATAACCGCTCGTTTTTAATAACGGAGAAATATCGTCAACTTTCTTTTGTAATACGATTTGTACATCATCACGATCAACGAGCTGCCATTCTTTATACTGCTGTAAAAACTTTTCTAAGTTTGCTACTTTTTCTGTAAAGATTTCCTCACTTACTTCTCCATCAACATACATTCGCTCTAATAAAATTGTAACTTGAGGGTCTTTCTCTGTTACTTCTGGTACTGGCCCTTCCGCCTTCGCACTCGTTCCATAAACGAAACAAAACATCATAACGAAAGCTTGCATCGCAATCAGTATCCATTTCATTTCCGTTCACCTCTTTTAGGCAAGATCATACTTTCATTAGTAGTTTTTCCGGAAATGGGGGTTTTATCCATATAAATGACCGTATTACATTTCTCTCAAAAATAAAAAAATGCAGATAAAGTTTTATCCTTATCTGCACTAGCATTTGTTTTATATAAAATGAAAGACGCCTGCAAAGCAGGCGTCTTGATGCGTTTACGGCGAGAGACCAGGCGACCACATTCGCGTGTTTAGCACTTAAGCATATCTCTCGTCTTACGTAAATTAGCTCATCGCTTTGCTAATATAACATTAATAAAGTATAAGTGCAACATGTTTATAAAAATATTTTATTTCCTCTTTCATCCAAACAAATTATATGTAAATTATAAATTGATAAATGCAATATATATGTTACAATTAATATAACAGCAAAATCATCATAAACAGGAGATGGATATTGTGAAAAAAATAAAAGATGAACGTCTCATTCTGCAAACATTAAAAAATATACGTATTGCCTTTCTTTTTCAATCACTTGGTATAATTGGAATTTTAGGCTATATCGGATTCACTGAAGGACTAGATCAAATGACGAAATCTCCATTATGGCTATTATTTATTCTTACGAGTATTGTGCTTAGTTATTTACAGTTAAGCGTTTCAATTGATGTGGAAGAAAGTGAAAAAGAAATAAAGTTAACTCCTTATTACAAACTTGTTTTACGCTCTCTTATTGTAGGAATCGTTATGGCTATTATTTATATCATTTTCAGTCCAGAAAGACCTCTCTTTGAAGCTATTTTAACAGGCAGTATTCTCTTCATATGCTTTTTAGTATCTTACTCCGTTAGTTATTTTATAAAAAAGCGTCGTTTACAAGACGACGATGAATAAAGAGGAAGGGCTACCCTTCCTCTTTTGTTTTGCTATCGCACTGTACCAGTTAAACCGTAACGAATATCTCGGAACATATTTACTATGTCACGATTAAAGTCGTTTGTAACTGTACCGTTACGTAAGCGTGTACTCATTGCATCGACACGAGTAAACATGTCATTTCTTACAGAAACATATACGTTTCTGTTTCCAACTTCATTTGCAACAGCTTGACGAATTTCGTTCGCCATCGCCGTTTCATTTGTCACTGTATTACGTGGTTTTACTGCAATCGCTACATCGTTTCCATATACAACTGTAGACACGCGGTCCACGTTATTCATACGTTTCACACGATTCGTAATTCTTTCTGCAGTTTTACCATCATTGTTAATGTATGAATTGTTCATTGTAATATTACGTGTTGGATGCGGATTAGCAATTTGACCGTTGTAATTTACATCACGGTAATAGTTGTATCCTGTATCGTTACGACCATTTCTATATGTTACATAGTCTGTATAACGATCGTTACGCGTCACATTATCACGATACTGGTGAGTATCATTATAAGATGTACGCTCGTAATTGTAGTTACGTCCATCCATTGCATTGTTTTTTGGTGTACCACATGCAGCTAATGCACTAGTAACTAACAAAGAAGCAGCAATCACTTTTACTTTCGTATTCAATAGAAAAACCCCCTCTGTTAGAATGAGCTTCTCTTCTGAAAAGCTCCCTCTTATGATGAGTAACAGAGCAGGTTTTTACACTGTTAATATTTCACTGGGAACTTTCTAACATTTGATATAGCTCTTCCGTTTTCAGAACGACTTTACATACAAAAAAGGTGGGAATAATCATCCCACCTTTTTTTAAACTTCTTCTTCATCCTCTTCTTCTGAAACTGGCTCCCCAAATACATTTGGTGGATCTGGTTGATAATACATCGTTCCTGGCTGTGGTGCATATGCTGATTGAGTTGGTTGATAATATAAAGGATTCGCGTATTGCGGCCCTCCAGGTTGTGGACTATATAGCCTACTCTCTCCACCGCATCCACAATCTTCCTCTCCTTGCACAAGCGGCGGCATATTATTATCCATCGGCATCATATTTGGATTTGGCATAGACGTATACTGTGGTCCAAACGGCGCTCCTTGCTGATACGGCATACCATAGTATGGATTTTGTTGTTGATAATACGGATTCGGCGGCATCACATTCGGTGGTTGATTATTATCCATGATCGGCATCATATTTGGCATTTGATTGTTATCCATGATCGGCATCATATTCGGCATTTGATTGTTATCCATGATTGGCATCATATTTGGCATTTGGTTGTTATCCATGATCGGCATCATGTTCGGCATTTGGTTGTTATCCATGATCGGCATTATGTTTGGTATTGGGTTATTATCCATGATTGGCATTATATTTGGTGGTTGATTGTTATCCATGATTGGCATTATATTTGGTGGTTGATTGTTATCCATGATTGGCATTATATTTGGTGGTTGATTATTATCCAACATTGGCATTATGTTTGGCACTTGAATATTTGGCGGTATTACTTGCGGAATAACTACATTTTCTTTCGATACATTTGGTGACACTATATTTCCTACATTTTCTTTCTTCACTTGCGGTGACACTATGTTTCCTATATTTTCTTTCTTTACTTGCGGTGACACTATGTTTCCTATATTTTCTTTCTTTACTTGCGGTGATACTATATTTCCTACATTTTCTTTCTTTACTTGTGGTGATACTATATTTCCTACATTTTCTTTCTTCACTTGCGGTGATACTATATTCCCTACATTTTCTTTCTTTACTTGCGGTGACACTATGTTTCCTACATTTTCTTTCTTTACTTGCGGTGACACTATATTATCTTTTTTCGTTTGCGGAGAAATGATGTTATTAGGTTTCATTTTATTAATTTGAGGAGCAATTAACTCGCTTCCCTTTTTAATTACATCTGAAATTTTATATTCTTTTTTCGTTTTTATTGGTGGTTGCGGCGGTTGCGGTAACACATTTACCGAAAACTTCGTATTTTCTTTTTCCGCTGGTTTTTGTTTTTCTATAACAGGTGGTTTTTGAATAACAGACGGTTTTTCAACTGGTTTTTCCTTTTGAATTGGCTGTTCTTTTTGCACCTCTTTTTGCGGTTTCACCTGTATTTCTTTTTGCGGCTTCACTTGTATTTCCTTCTGTGGTTTTACCTGTACTTCTTTTTGTGGTTTCACTTGCATTTCCTTCTGTGGTTTCACTTGCATTTCCTTCTGTGGTTTTACTTGCACTTCTTTTTGTGTTTGTTGCATGGCAGGCTCTTGTGTAATTGGTGCTGATTGATACGTAACTTCTTCCTCGTCTTCTATTCCAAGCGGCGTTGGCGTTGCTGCAAATTCTTTTTGTTGCACTTCTTTTACGTATTGTTTTGGAGGTGCTGAACCTGCTCCAGCATGCTGTTTTACGTGTACACTGTTTGATGGTACTTTAATTTTCATACCTGGCATAATTAAATCTGGATTGCTAAGTTGTGTATTTGTTTTTTTCAACGTATCAAAATCCACTCCGTACTTTTTCGCAATTTTCCAAAGGGTATCCCCTTTTTGCACGATATGAATTTTCAAATTTTCCCCCTCCTGTATAACTTATCTATAAGTAACAAATCTCATGAAGTAACCCTTTCTAAATAACGTTAACCTCTTTTCACTTGTATCACTTCTTCGATTTTCAATATCATTAGAAGCGGAATAAGTATAAGATAATCGCAATGATTTCTTCAAAACAATGTATGCCCATTTTGTTCTCGTTATGATTATATGTACGAAAAAAAGCAACGGGAATCCGCTGCTTTACACACGCTCTAACATACGATTTAATGCAAGAACTGCCTCTTCAGTCACTTGTTTATCTACGCTAATAACGTTAATTTCTTCTCCTTTTTCTATCGTTTCAAGTGCCCATAATAAGTGCGGTAGGTCAATTCGGTTCATCGTTAAACACGGACACATAAACGGATTAAGTGAAACAATTTCTTTATCTGGATGTTGTTGAATAATTCGGTTCACTAAATTCATTTCTGTACCAATCGCCCATTTACTTCCGGATGGAGCCGCTTCAATCATATCAATAATGTATTTCGTTGAACCTGCATAATCCGAAGCAGCTACAACTTCGTAGCAACATTCTGGATGTACAATAATGTTCATGTCCGGCTGATTTTTCCGTACGTTCTCAATGTTTTTCACTGTAAAATTTTGATGAACAGAACAATGTCCTTTCCATAAAATCACTTGAATTTCTTCTATATCTCCCTCGTACTCTAATGAATCTGTATACGGATCCCATACTGCCATTTTATCTAACGGGATACCTAAGTCGTACGCTGTATTTCTTCCTAAATGTTGGTCCGGTAAAAAGACGAGACGCTCTTTTTGTGTAAACGCCCAAGATACCATTTGTTTTGCATTAGAAGAAGTTACTGTCGCTCCGCCATTACGACCGCAAAACGCTTTAATTGCAGCTGTAGAGTTTACATACGTTAACGGAATCATCGTATCTCCAAATAATTTTGTGAGCTCTTTCCACGCTCTTTCTGTTTGTTCAATATCTGCCATATCTGCCATCGAACAACCTGCACGCATATCTGGTAAGATAACGATTTGATCATCTGTCGTTAACATATCTGCTGTTTCTGCCATAAAGTGTACACCGCAAAATACAATATATTTCGCCTTTTTATTGCTCGCTGCAACTTGCGCAAGCTGAAGTGAATCTCCTGCTGCATCAGAAAATTGTACCACTTCATCTTTTTGGTAATGATGGCCTGGAATAAATAGTGTTTCCCCCATTTTTTCTTTAATTTCACGAACCCGCTTTTCCATATCTTCTGTTGACATCGTGTAATAACGCTCTGGTAACATCGTTTCAATCGGTTGTACTTTTTCTAAAATACTCATATTCCTTTCTCCCCCTCTAAGCCACTTTCCTTACGCCTCAATATTGAAACTAATATCAAGTGCTTTCACTGAATGTGTTAACGATCCAAGTGAAATATAATCTACCCCTGTTTTTCCGTATTTCGATAAATCTTCAATTGTAATGCCTCCTGATGCTTCCGTAACGATGGCACTTGGTACAATCTTTGAAAACTCCCGAATCTCATCTGGTGTACGGTTATCAAACATAATAATATCTGCACCAGCAGCTACAGCTTCTCTCACTTGCTCCTCTGTTTCTGTTTCCACTTCTACTTTCACCATATGCCCTACTTTTTCTTTCACCGATGTAACAGCTTTCGTAATAGAACCAGCAAAAGCAATATGATTATCTTTGATCATGACACCGTCATATAGGCCGAAGCGGTGATTAAATCCGCCTCCGCACACGACTGCATACTTATCAAACATGCGTAGCCCTGGCATCGTTTTTCGCGTATCACAAATGCGTGTATGGCTGCTATCTAAGGCACGAACAGCCTCGTATGTCATTGTCGCTATCCCGCTCATACGCTGGATAATGTTTAATATAACGCGCTCTGCCGTTAATAACGATGCGATTGGTCCTTGGACAGTTGCAATTATTTCGCCTTTTTCTACAAGATCTCCATCTTTTTTATGAAGCTCCACTTCAATTCTCTCATCAATTAATTTAAACCCTTCTTCAATGACTAAACGTCCCGCAAAGACCCCTGTATCCTTTGCAAGAAACGTTCCTTTTGAAAGTAAATTATCTGGAAAAATAAGCTGAGATGTTACATCTCTTTCTCCTATATCTTCTAGAAAAAATCGATTTAATGCTTCTTTAACCTTTATCGTATTCATAAAGCCCCTCTTCCCCTCATTACACAAGTTGTAGTTTTCTTTTCACTCGAACGATTTCTTTTTTCACGCTATTTCTATGTGGATAATCACTTCGATAATGGCCACCAATGCTTTCTTCTCTTTGCAAAGCTGATACGACGATAAGCTCACAAACTGTTAACATATTCACAATCGTTATCTCTTCATTTGTAAGAGCATCATGTTGCAATATCATATTTCGAACACCGTATTTACTAAGCCATCTCTTTGCATAAGATAAACTTTGTTCTGTTCGCACAATCCCAACGTATTTCATCATACATTCTTGTATTTCTTCTTTCGTCGGCAAATGATTCAGAACGATAAACTTCTTTTCCTTCTCAGCAAAGTTGTTCAATCTGTCTTTTGTCGCTTTCGTTAAAATATGTTGTCCTATTCTTTTTCCAAACACAAGACCTTCTAATAATGAATTACTCGCTAATCTATTGGCTCCATGAACACCGTTACAAGCTACTTCACCAACCGCATATAAATGTGGAATGGACGTCTCTCCATCACAGTTTGTTTTCACGCCGCCCATATGAAAATGAGCACCAGGTACGACCGGAATGCGTTTTTCATTTATATGAACACCATTCTTTTTACACAATGATGATACAGTTGGAAAACGTTCTTCAAAATTTTGGATAGACTCAATGTTCAAATACACTTTTTCACCCGACAAAAGCTGTTCATGAATCGCTCTTGCCACTACATCACGCGGAGCGAGATCGTGGTCTGGGTGTATATCCATCATAAAACGCTGCCCTTTTCCATTTATAAGGACAGCCCCTTCACCGCGGACCGCTTCAGAGACGAGGCCACAGCATCGCCCGCCCGCATATAACATCGTTGGATGGAATTGTACAAATTCTAAATCTACAAGCTCCCCACCCGCGCGGTACACCATCGCAAGTCCATCACCCGTAATTGTTTTGTCATTAGAAGTAAAGGCATATAAACCACCAATCCCGCCTGAGGCTAACACCGTATAATCTGCATCGTAACGCTTCAACTTCCCTTCACTATCTCGCGTTAAAACTCCAGCACATTTTTCGTTTTCTATAATAAAATCAAGCACCATTTCCTGTTCCACTACCGTAACGTACGGAACTACTTCTTGAATGAAATGCTCTAATAAATTCTTTCCTGTTGCATCGCCACCTGCATGTAAAATACGACGCTTCCGATGTGCACCTTCTTTTCCAAGGTGAGGGCCCGTTTCATCTCCATCAAATTTCATTCCATTTTCAATGAGATGATTCATTTCATTCGGCCCTTCTTCAACTAAATAACGAACCGCATCTTCATTGTTATAATGACATCCTGCTACTAACGTATCTTCAAAATGATCATTTGGATTGTCATATGTAGCTATCGCTGCGGCAATTCCACCTTGCGCTAAATATGTATTATTATTACGATTCGTTTCCTTTGTGATAATAATCACATTCTTTTCGTGACAAATCTCTTTTGCAACACGAAGTGCCGCAACGCCACTTCCAATAATTAAGACATCTGCACTTGGCATAATTGTTGCCTCCTACTTTACACTTTTCAACTGTCTTGACACCTATATTTACATAGTTTTAAAATAATGACAAGAGTTTTTTTATAATTCTTATTTTCACTACCATTTAAAAAATAAAAGAAATGTAACTCTTACTAGAGAGAGGAACTTACATGATGATATATCTTGATTATGCAGCTACTACACCTATGAGCGCGGAAGCATTACAAACATATATGAAAGCAGCATCGCAATACTTCGGAAATGAACAAAGTTTACACGATATTGGAGGAACGGCCTCTTCTTTATTACAAGTTTGTAGAAAAACATTTGCCGAAATGATTGGCGGAAAGGAGCAAGGAGTATTCTTCACGAGCGGTGGGTCAGAATCGAACTACCTTGCGATTCAGTCCCTTCTCAATGCCCAAAATAAGAAGCATATTATTACTACACCTATGGAACATGCATCCATTCGAAGTTATTTTCAATCCTTACAATCAAAAGGGTATACAATTACTGAAATTCCTGTTGATAAAAATGGACTCATTCATTTAATAGATTTAGAAGCAGCTATTACAGAAGATACTGTTCTAGCAAGTATACAGCACGGAAACTCTGAAATCGGAACCGTTCAAAATATCGCAGAGATTGGGGCACTTTTAAAAAAATATAACGTTTTATTTCATTCAGATTGTGTACAAACCTTTGGTAAACTTCCTATTCATGTTTTTGAGATGGGGATTGATAGTCTTTCTGTTTCAGCACATAAAATATACGGACCAAAAGGTGTCGGCGCTTGCTATATCAATCCGCAAGTTCGCTGGACACAAATATTTCCGGGGACTTCTCACGAAAAAGGATTTCGTCCAGGTACAGTGAACGTTCCTGGCATCGCAGCTTTTTTAACAGCTGCTGAGAATATATTGAAAAATCAACAGGAAAAAAGTTTACGTTTTAAAGAGTTACGATCCTACTTTTTAGAGCGATTACAAGCACTTCCTCTAGAAATTGAAGTAGAAGGTCATTCTACTTCTTGTTTACCACATATTATTGGGGTTACAATAAAAGGAATAGAAGGTCAATATACAATGCTAGAATGTAATCGCCGCGGTATTGCCATTTCTACCGGAAGTGCTTGCCAAGTTGGTAAACAAGAACCTTCGAAAACAATGCTTGCAATTGGAAAAACGTATGAAGAGGCAAAACAATACGTCCGCTTCTCTTTCGGACAACAAACAACGAAAGATCAAATTGATACTACTATTCATGCACTACACACAATTGGAAATCAATTTTATAGAGGTGTTAAATCATAATGAAACAAAATGAACAAAAAAAGATTTTAGGTGAAGAAAGACGACAGCTTATCCTTCAGTGGCTTCTCGCTGCAAATGAACCGTTATCCGGGAATGAGCTATCGAAAAAAACGAATGTAAGTAGACAAGTTATCGTGCAAGATATTTCCTTGCTTAAAGCACGAAACGAACCGATCATTGCAACTGCTCAAGGCTATTTATATTTAAAACCACAAGAGAAACAACAAGCTTTCGAACGCGTAATTGTATGCCAACATAAGCCAGCAGAAGTACGTCAAGAACTTACAATGCTTGTTGACCACGGCGTTACAATTAAAGATGTAAAAGTTGAGCATCCTGTATACGGTGACTTAACAGCATCCATCATGGTAAGCAATCGCTTTGATGTAGAGCAATATTTACAAAAAATCGAAAACACAAATGCGTCCTATCTTTCGCAATTAACAGACGGTATTCACTTACATACTATTGAGGCAGATTCAAAAGAAAAGTTAGATGCAGCTTGCGAGGCACTAGATAAAGCTGGTTTTCTCGTTTATTAATGTAAAGCACAGAGTTTTTATCATTCTCTGTGCTTTTTTAATGCTATAATATTGTAATCAATCGTAAAGGAGATCAAATATGGGAATTGAACTCGTTCACTTTAGCATTGGCAAACCGAAACAAATGAAATATAGCGAAGATAAAGAAATGATTACTGGTATATGTAAAGAACTTACCGAAGAAGCTTTTCTCTCAAAAGATGGCTTCCTTGGTGATGACGTAGCGGATTTAAAACACCATGGTGGACCTGATCGCGCCGTTTGCGTGTATCCACACGAGCATTACGCACTATGGGAAGAGGAATTCCAAACAACACTCCCCGCTTCTGCATTTGGCGAAAACATTACCGTAACAAATATGTTAGAACGTGATGTATGCATCGGAGATACATACAAATTAGGTGAAGCAATCATTCAGGTGACACAAGCAAGAGTACCTTGTAGTACGATTTCAAAACGCCTCGGCATTCCTGGCATACTGCCGCGCATTGTAGCAACTGGATTTACTGGCTACCTATGCCGCGTTCTTCAGGAAGGTACTGTACGTAAAGATTCAAAAATCACATTACTAGAGCGTCAACCGAGCAATGTTTCTGTCTTGTTCTCTAACGAAATTTATTTTCATAATAGAAAAGATAGAGATGGCATCGAAAAGATTCTTGCTGTTCCAGCACTAGCTGACGTTTGGCGTGGTCAATTAGAAGAGCGTCTTGCGAAGTTAAAATAAAGAATCCCACTTATAGATATTATCAAAGTAAAAATTCAAAAATAAAAAGACTAACGCATACTAGTCTTAATATGTGTCGGTCTTTTTATTTTTATTGCATATGCAAACGAATACTGTTTAATTTTCAACTCACATATTCGTACTAAATGTATTTCGAAAAAGTTTAATTATATTTCCCCTACTAGCGTTGTCATTACAGACATAATTTTATTCAGCTTTTTCTATTATAAATTTCTAATTATTTGTTAACAGTACCGAAACTTGTATTGTTGTGTAGAGTTCAAAATTCCATTTAACAGAAATCCAAAAAAGTATTTTATAAAATTCAATATAATTTCTATAGTTACTACTAAGCATAATTGTAATACCAATGAAACCATAGTAATTATTCAAATTTTCATAAGTTATTTATAGCTTTTATTTTTATCAGCTTTCTTTATTTCATTACTAATTACTATGGGCTGTATTCTTTTTCTTATTCTTTCGTGGATAAAGCCTTCTTCAAATCCAAATTCTTTAAGTAAATAGAATTCCAAGATGTTTTGGAGGACATGATAAGCATTTATTAAATCATCACCTTTAAGGGCCTTTTCTTCTAATTTTTGATCATAGTGAGTATAGTAATTTCTTGTACTAGCAATTAACTGAGGAAAATCCATCAGTTTAAAGTCTCCTGTATGAAAGAAAAAACTGAAGTCCGCTAATAATAAATCAGCCAATCGACTTCTTAATGTAACAAATTTGTAACTACCACCTAATAAGAAATTATTATCTTGTTCTCGAAAGGGTTCAGGTCTGATTTCGAGTAATTTAGCTACCCTTATCTCAAAGGCATCAAGAGAATATGCAATTCTACGAGAATGATAGGTTTCTAAGGCCTGTACCACATTCAAAAAATGTCGACTCATTGATAAATTTTCATTATATAGACTATCAATATACAGTTCTATTATTGGTTCCATAATAGTCGATATTTCTTGCCATTGCGGAAAATTTGCTTGTCCAAGCTCCCTTAAGTTAAATAAATAATCATGCTTTAACATCTGTTTAGAGCTGCTTTCTCTACTGATATTTTGTTTAAATGCATGTATAACTTTTAATGGTTTATTATGTTTCTTTCTACCTTCAAATTCATAATAAATTTCCGGTGATTCTACAATCAAAGAATCAAAACCTAATGGTTTTCCTATAGCTATTTCTATTAACCTTTTCATTTGGTTGGCTATCCCCATAAACCAATCTAATGTTTGGACGGTTCTAGATTCAATTATAAGATATGGAATTTGTTTTAAATTTATCTCCTCTTTCATCAGTTGAAATGGAGAGCTAAAATCCAAGTAATAAAGTAAGCTGTACTCTTCACACTCATATATTTTAATAGGTTCTGCAATCTCTAAACCTATAAGTGTATGTTTATCATCTAAATCTGGCCTTACATAGTTTGAAGTATCTCCCCATTGAATTATTCCTGGTATTTCAATTTTCATTTGTGTAAAATTAATTTTTTCTTCTTGATTGAAAGTTGCACCATCAAGCATAAATGTCGCTTGATATCCAAATACCTCTTCTGAACCTATCCTACTCTCAGTACTTATTCTTACACAATCAACAAGAGTAATTTGAGCACCATTTATAGTAGTTCCAGTAATAAAGGGAATTTTAAGAGGCAGTTCCAAAAAACTCATAATAAGTCCTTTATTAGGTATACGAATATATAATACTATTCCCCCATCATCCTCATTTAAATACAAATCTCCGGGATATTCCTTTTCTAAATCTTTCATCCTCCAAAATCCAGTTGCTGATAAGCTGACATTCATGTTTCCACCACCCTCATTAGCATTCTAACTTAATCAAAGTACTTTTATAAGTGTACATGTTATTAGAGTGTAGAGCTATTTTACGAATTAAATCAATCTATATAAGTAAAAAACAAGAAGACCTCTCTAAATTTCCTCTATGACTGATATTCTGCTCTACCTCTGATCCCACACTACTATTTAACCCACTACTTATCGAAATTGGATATTACATTTTAGATTTTTTTAGGCCTGTAAGAAAAGGAGGATGATATATTTAATATGGCATCCTCCTTTTCTTTATAATCTATTAGGTACAAGGTGACATTTTTGAATTCACTAAAACCAATTATTCATTATCAAAGAATCATCTCTTACAACCAATAAGAAGAATAACTCCCCAGCACCGTAACAGAAAAACCAAGTGCTTCAAGTTCCATCGTTACGCCTGGCAATAATACGTCATCGTATGCTTTATCGACATCGATTAAGAAAAAGTAATTTCCAAGTCCTGTTTTCATCGGGCGCGATTCGATTTTAGATAAGTTTAATTTTCTCCATGCGAAAGCTGATAACACTTGATATAGTGCCCCTGCATAATCAGCAGGTAACGTTATCATAAGCGTCGTTTTCTCTCCGCGGTTTTCTCCATTATTTGAGAGTATTGCTTTCTTTTTCTTATGGAGCACTAGGAAACGTGTATGATTATTTTTATGTGTATGAATACTTCGTCTTACGATCGTTAATCCGTATTTTTCTGCAGCCGCTTCATTTGCAATAGCCGCAATTTTTTCTTCAGGATGTTCTTTCACATATTGCGCTGCAGCACTTGTTGATGTCATATCTCGAGCAGTTATCCCTTTTAATTCTTCATTTAAAAACTTATGACATTGCGCAATAGCGTGTGGATGAGAATGCACTGCATATACTTCTTCCCACACTTCTGCATACTGCGGATGTACAAGTAAATGTTGCTGAATGGGCACTGTAATTTCTCCTACAATAGAAAGTGGTTGCTCATGTACAAGATAATCAATCGTTATATTCACTGAACCTTCTATGGCATTTTCTAGTGGTACCACTGCATAATCTACATTTCCATTTGCAGCTGCATCCATACAATCTGGAATCGTTCGATACGGTACATGCTCTGCTTCCGGAAAAAAACGACTCACCGCCATATTTGTAAATGTTGCTTCTGGTCCTAAATATCCTACTCGAATCATCGTCTTTTCCCCTCTTTTTCGTTTTCTTACTGTTATACCATACTTTTTTATATTCTTCTATGCAAATTTCGAATATTAAAAAAAGACTAGCATTTGCTAGTCTAAATGTTTCCTATATTCTCTTTGGGCGAAGAAGAAATAAATAATGCATGCAGCAATGTAGAACAAAATAAATACGCCTACTTTTCTTAATGATCCGTCCATAAAGACCGTATTATGAAACGTATATAACGCAACTGCACTATGCATACTCCCTACTATAATTGGTGCAAAAAATAGCATACACAATTGCCAGCGAGAAATCTTCCACACTTCTTCTTTCGTCATTCCAAGCTTAGATAGCGCTTCGTACTGCTTTCTATCTGATGAAATATTATGAAACCATTTAAAATATACAATACTACATGAAGTAAGAAAGAATAATATACTAATGAATGAGCCTACAAATAGAGTAATATCGCCGAACTCTTTCATATTCACATATAACTCCATATTACTTCGAAATGCGTTATTATCATCTTGTTTTATATGTTTCCGTAAAGCTTCATTTAATTTTTTCGTATTTTCGATATTGGGTAATGTGTAGCCTCGATATATCATTTTTTCAGAATCCGGAACCTTATTTGCTATACTGTCAAAATCTTCATCATTCATAACGAAGAACAGACCATTAATGTGCGAAGGATGATGGTTAAATTGAACCCCTTCTTTCTGACCGTTAAATCCGAATTGATATGGTTGATTCATTACTTGCAATTGAATCTCTTTTTGATTATATACATTCGAATTATTGTATTTATTATAATAAACAAGTGTAACTGTTCCTTTTTTAGGATGATACGTTTTCTGTTTTTGTTTTCGCGCCTCTTGATTGTACTCACTTTCCTTTATAAGCGGCGCTACTTCTGTTTCTCCTTTATTGGACTGAAAAGATGCATACACTCCAACAAAACTCATAAGTTGAAAATCATCATATCCATATTGGTGCAATAATTGTTCAACCGTGCCCTCCGCAAAGACTTCATGAGAAGAAGCACCTTTTTCTATGTAAGAAAATGAGTGCACGCCCCCGCCACGCCACATATCTTGCATACCAGAAAAATATAAGAACACCGTACCTGTTGCTGTAACTACAAATGTCGTTGCCATAGAAAGCATAAAGAAAAAGCGACCATTTTCCTTCATTCGATGTGATAATTGATTCACTATAAATAAATACGGATATGTATACATAATCTTTTTATTTCGTTTAATCATTTCTAACAATTGGATTGTACCGTGTGTAAAAGAAAAGTATGTTCCGAAAAAAACAAGTATAGACACAGGGAAAAAGTATAACGCTATCGTTGGCATCGTCGCTTGCAACGCTAACGCATATCCTATCCCTAAACAAATAAAACCGAATATACAAAGCCACATTGATGTTTTCTTCTCTTTTTTATCTGCTCGAAATTCTTTCAATAACCGAATGATTTTTATATTCCATATACGTAAAGCACTTATAAAAGATAACAAAATAAAAACGACCATATATGTAATAAATGTTACACCAATCGCCCTTACGTCAAATATGACAGGGAGTTCTTTCGGAAGCCCCAGTAACATACTAAACACCATAAAGAAGAGCTTTAAAAAGATCATGCCAAGCCCAATGCCAAAAATATTAGCAAATACTCCGATCAACATTTGCTCGGTCATAATTACGCCAATTACGTTAGATTTCGTCGCTCCCATTAACATATATAATCCTAATTCTTTCTTACGTGCCTCTATGAAAATAGAAGTAGAGTACAAAATAAATATGACGAAAAAAGAAATGATAATAACATTACATATGATAAGTCCCCAGCGTACGTTTTGATACCACATCGTCTCCTGCATATACGGATGTACAATGACAGACATGTATGCAAAAGACGCAAATATTGCAAAACAACTACTTAAGAAAAACACTTTATAATTACGCCAATTTCCTTTTATATTTTGCAGCGCTAGTTGCCGAATATTCATCTATCGTCCTCCTGTAACTTACTACATAGGCAAAAAGCTAGAGGTTTCTCTAGCTTTGCACGTGTTTTAAATATCCTCTTTGCGCGATCATAAAGTAAATCGCAGAAGCTAAAATGTATGCTCCAATTACAAGCGCACCTGATTTCCATAAATCGAGATAAAGCATTTTTCCTAACGTATGAAGAGCAAATCCACTATGAATGGCACCAATTACAATTGGGATAAAGAAGATAACGCCCATTTGTCGAATTGCAATTTTACGAATTTCTTTATCTGTCATACCGATTCTCTTTAACGATTTAAATTGAATACGATCTTGCTCTTTATCGTTAAACCATTTAAAGTATGTCATACTACAAGCGAAGAAGAAGAATAGTACTGCTACGAAGAAACCGATGAACATTGTAATTGCTCCACCTTCTCTTATATCCTTATACGCAAACACTGAATTTCTCAATTCTCCTTGCTTTTCTGGTGCAATTTCATTTTTCAAATCTAATACAAGATTTTCTGTATTTTTCCAATCCTCGATATAATAACCGTAATATTTCGTCTTTTCTTCATCTGGTACGAGCTTTGCGTATTTCTCAAAATCTTGATCATTCACAATAAGATATTCGCTATCGTTAAAAACAGAATATGACGTTGGCTCGTTTAATTGAACAGACTGCTTTTGTCCGTTAATCTTAAATTCATACGGTTTCGTACGATCTATTTTCATAAGTTCATTTGCTGCATCAACCATAACCATCGTCGCGCTACCTGGTGCATTATGAACCTCTGTAATTTGCTCTTTCTTTTGTTTACGCACTTCCGCGTTATATTCTTTTTCTGAAATAATCGCCATTGGTACTTCACGTTCACTGTTAAACAACATTATTTTCTGTGTTGCAGGTAGTTTTACATAGGTTACTTTTCGTGCATCTTCAAACCCATTTCTTTTTACAATCTCTTGTACTTTTTCTTCATTAATAAGGCTATGCGTATTTAATCCCTTTTCCTCATATGAAATAGCATGTGGCGTAAGCTCTATCGTTTTCGCACTCATATTTTCAAAATATACATAAAGCGTACCAACTGCTGAAGATACTACCGCCGTAATGATAGAAATTACAAATAAAAAACGAGCATTATCCTTCATTTTATAAATAAGATTGCTAAGTACGAACATATTTGGGTATGTATAAAAAGATTGTTTTCGTTTTTGCAATGCTTTTAATACAACTGTACTTCCTTGTGTAAATAGTAAATACGTTCCGCCAATGGTCAATCCTACAATTGGTAAGAAATATATAATAAAATTCATAATGGTTACTTGGAAACAAAGAACATATGCAGCAATAATACATCCTATACCGGCTACACATAACCATGTAAATGCAAAAGGCTCTACTTTTTGCTTTCTTGCTTCTCTTAATAAATCAATAATTTGCAAGCGTCCTACTGTCCAAACGCTAAACAATGATAAGATTAAAAATAAAATAAAGTATACACCCGCTGTAATCAAAACCGCTTTACTATTCCATACGAGTGGAAGTGTTTTATCTATTTTCAATATTACGCTTAATGCTTGGAAGAATAATTTGGAACAAAGCATACCAAGTCCAATACCTACTACAATTGCAATACTACCTAACATAAGTTGCTCTAATATAATCATTCGGCCAAGCTGAGATTTTGTTCCGCCTATTAATGTTAATAGACCAAACTCTTTTTTCCTTGCTCGTAAAAACGTTGAATTTGCATATAAAATAAAGAGTGCTGAGAAGATGACTACAATATAATTCATCGATTCTAACCCTTTTGAAATCATCTCCCTCATACTAATATTACCGCCTACAACATCTGGATGATAAATGAAGGAAGCATACATGAAAAATACGACTATCGATAAACAACTACTTATAAGAAACGCTTTATAATTACGCCAATTTCCTTTTACATTATTAAGCGCGAGCTGGCGAAAGTTCATGATATTCCCCTCCTAGCATCGCAAGTACGTCCAGAATTTCTTGGAAAAAGGCTTGTTTCGTTCTTCCCTTATGTATTTCTGAGAAAATCTCTCCATCACGTATGAAAAGAATACGTTCGCAATAACTCGCCGCTACTGGATCATGCGTTACCATTGCAATTGTCACTTTCTTTTGTTCATGTAAGTCTTGCAACGCGCTCATTAATGATTTTGCCGACTTAGAATCTAAGTTTCCAGTTGGCTCATCTGCTAAAATTAACGTCGGTTCATGAATGATCGCTCTCGCAGCTGCTGCACGTTGTTGTTGGCCACCTGATACTTCATATACCTTTTTATTTAAAATGCCCTCGATATTTAAAAACTTTGCAATCTCAAGCACTTTTGCATCGATTTCATTTACAGATTTCTTCGCCATTACAAGTGGTAAAATGATATTTTCTTTAATCGATAACGTATCAAGTAAGTTAAAATCTTGGAAAATGAATCCTAAATGTGTACGGCGAAACTCCGCTAATTTTGCAGCACGCATTTGATTAATTTCTTCCCCATTTACAAGCACATGACCTGAAGTTTGCTTATCAATTGTTGCTAATAAATTTAAAAGCGTTGTTTTCCCGCTCCCTGAAGGACCCATAATCCCTACAAATTCGCCTTCTTCTATTTTAAAATTTATATCGTTTAAAGCAGTCGTCGCTACTGAACCTTTTGATTGGTACACCTTCGTTAATCCTTTTACTTCAAGAACACTCATTTCTAATCCCCCTATGTGTTTTCTTCTTACATTTACTATAAGAAAAATAAGAAAAAGAAACGAGTGATTTCCCTTACAAAACGTTTTGTTATCTTACAGTTTTGTCATTTTTCTCATTAATGTATGATATTCTTCATCTTTTGCAAATTGGAACGTGAATGTTGTCCCTTCCCCTTCAGCCGATTGCACATACATACCGTGATGTAAATTATCACAAATTTCCTTCGTAATATATAAACCCATTCCAGTCGCTTCTCTCGTTTTCCGGCCATTTACCCCTGTAAAGAATGGATCAAATATACGCTTTACATCTTGCTCTGGAATACCGATTCCATTGTCCTTAATATGTAATAACACCTTTTGATCTTTCTCTTCAATTTGAAAGTGAATTTCCTTTTTCTCTGCTTCCGAAATTTTTGTATACTTAATTGCATTTACAACAATTTGTCCTATAGCAATACTAAGCCATTTTCTATCAGAGGCAACCATACAAGTATCTTCCTCAAACATCACTTTCGGAAATACAGACGATTGAATGAAGGACTTTCTATTTTCATTAATAATACCTCTAATAATATCTATCACATTTACTACTTCTACTTTATAATCTTTCGCAAACTGCTCTAGCCTTGCCATATGTAACGCTAAATCTAAACCATTTAGTATGCGATTATTTTCTTCACGAATACTTTCAACTGTCGCTCTTGCTTCACGATGCTCTTTACCAAACTTCTGTAATAGCAACTCAATAACAGATACCGGTGTTTTCATTTGATGAATCCATTGGTTCATAAATATCATTTGCTGTTGTTCTTTTGCATGTTGTTTATGAACTTCATTCATATATTGCTGTCTTAATAGCGTAAACGATTCAACGACCATCTCTTGCTCTGCCGTATAAGAAGTATCAATAAGTAAGGAATCATGTAATGTATTTCCGCTAGTAACATATTTTTCGATCCTCCTTAAAAATACACTCCGTTTTCGGTAATCGTAAATAAGGTATACAGTAAACACAACTATCCCTAATAAAAGTCCGTATAACCATGTATTCCAATCAATAGATCGCTTTTCTAAAAGACTTTGCAACTGCAAAACGAGCCCAAATAAACAGAGGCTAATAATGTAAGAAAGAATTAAAGAAAAGCGGTCCATAAGGTAATCTTTAACCTTCATGTCCTTCTCCCCACTCTGTAAGAAGCGCATAACCGTATCCACGTTTCGTTACAATTGCATTTTTAATGCCGAGCTCCTCTAGTTTCTTCCTTACACGTTTTACATTTACGGTTAATGTATTATCATCAACAAAAGCTACCTCATCCCAGAGGGCTTCTAACAATTCTTCGCGCGTTACATATTGATTTGCTTGTTTCATTAAACACTCTAATAAGTAAAATTCATTTTTTGTCAGTTCTGTTTGTTGTCCTTGCCACTCAACAACGTGCTGAGATGGGAATAACAACAGTCCATTTACACCTAAACAATCGCTTTCTGCCGCAGAAGCATACTCACCATACCCACGACGAAGTGCACTTTTCACCTTAGCCATTACAATGTCTAAATGGAATGGCTTCGTAATGTAATCATCTCCGCCATTTTCAATTGCCATTACTTGATCCATTTCCCCCGTTCTTGCAGAAACAAAAATAATTGGTGCATTCGATACAGTGCGGATTTGACGACACCAATAGAAACCATCAAAATACGGTAAATTAATATCAAGTAACACGAGATGTGGATTTACTTTTACAAACTCATCTTTTATATGCCGTAAATCACTCGCTCTAAATGACTGATAGCCATACCTTTCTAAATGTTCCTCTAATATCCCCGCGATTTTCTCATCATCTTCTACGATTAATATTTTATACATGTTCACTTTCTCCCCATAAAAAGTTCTTATAAAACCACTTCTTTTTCTATTATAAATTGAAAATTTAATTAGTGGGGATTTTTTCCTGTATAAATCAGACTTTTACGATATAAAGTGAACCTTTAATCAGTGGGGGGTTTTTCTTCCCTCCACCTAACTTCTTTGCTTTCGCTACATTTTGAGATAGGGGTCTTACTGCCCATTAAAGTGAGATAAAAAAAGACTGCCGTATTTCGGCAGTCTTAGTCGATAAATTCAAATTCATATTCAAGAATTTTTACAATATCTCCGTCTTTTGCGCCACGTGCACGAAGCGCTTCATCAATACCCATTCCGCGCATTTGGCGAGCGAAACGACGTACAGATTCATCACGTGAGAAGTCTGTCATCTTGAATGTTTTCTCGATATCATAACCAGAGATAACAAACGTGCCATCACTTTCACGTGTAATGTCAAATTTAACACCTTCAGTCTCAAGTTTGTACATTACACTTGTATCAGACTCATCCGCTACTTCATGTATTGGGAATTCAGGTGTTGTTTCTAATAAGTTCGCTACTTCAAATAGTAAATCACGAACACCTTGTTTCGTTACAGCTGAGATTGGGAAGATTTTTACTTCGTCTCCCACTTTCTCTTTAAATGCTTGTAAGTTTTCTTCTGCATCTGGCATATCCATTTTGTTTGCAACAACAACTTGTGGACGCTCCGTTAGGCGAAGATTGTATTCTTTTAATTCATTATTAATCGTTACGTAATCTTCATATGGATCACGGCCTTCTAAACCAGACATATCAATTACATGCACGATTACACGTGTACGCTCAATATGACGCAGGAATTGATGACCAAGTCCGACGCCAGCATGTGCGCCTTCAATTAGTCCAGGAAGGTCAGCCATAACGAAGCTGCGGTTATCACCAGTTTCAACAACACCAAGATTTGGAACGATTGTTGTGAAGTGATACTCTGCAATTTTCGGACGTGCTGATGATACGACAGATAATAATGTAGATTTACCTACACTTGGGAATCCAACAAGTCCAACGTCTGCTAGTACTTTAAGTTCTAGAATGACATCACGCTCTTGACCTGGTTCCCCGTTCTCAGCGATTTCTGGCGCTGGGTTCGTTGGAGTAGCAAAACGTGAGTTACCACGACCACCACGGCCACCTCTTGCAATAACAGCTGATTGTCCATGTGTTACTAAATCCGCAAGAATTTGGCCTGTTTTTTCATCTTTTACTACCGTTCCAGGTGGAACTTTAACGATTAAATCTTCAGCTTTACGACCGTGCTGCCCTTTACTCATTCCGTGCTGACCACGATCAGCTTTGAAATGACGTTGGTAGCGGAAATCCATTAATGTACGTAAGCCTTCTTCAACAACGAAAACAACATCTGCACCTTTACCACCGTCGCCACCTGCTGGGCCACCTTTTGGAACATACTTCTCACGACGATACGCAACCATTCCGTTACCACCGTCGCCGCCTTTTACATATATCTTGACCTGATCTACAAACATTATTTCACCACACTTTTTTCAATTGGTTGTAATATAACTGAGACTTCTTCGTCTCTTACTGTATAAGAAATGGAATACCATTTATTGTTTTGGTTCGCAAGCCAATTCTGTAGTTCTTCTACACTCGTTAGCTTACCACGAAAATCAAAAAAGAAACGAGCATTCTCCGCGTCACATTCAATTGTGATACAAACATAATTTTCAACATATACGTCTAAACTATGCTGAAGCATTGAGAAAAATTGATTCGTCCATGTACATACAGTCTCATCTAAGTGAGATAAGTTATGTAAATTCCCTAATACTTCGTACTCCAATAAGCACGGCTGCTGTTTCCAATTATATGTTAAAATCCACTCTGAAAATAAAGGCATTGATAGCCCCATCAGATTGGATTCTTGTCTCGCTTCTTGGACAAAACGATCGATGAGACTATGAATTTCTTCCACTTTTCCAAGGGAAAGGTTTCCTTTCACCATCTGCATACGATTGAGCCAATCATGTCTTGAATGGCGCAATGCATCTATAATTGTCCATTTTTTATTCATTTAGATACTCCTTAATATAGAAAAACTCTAACCTGCACTCAGGTTAGAGTTTTCCGTGAGTTCTTATGCTTCTTGAGCAACAGGATATACGCTCACTTGTTTGCGGTCACGGCCAAGACGCTCGAAGCGTACTACGCCGTCAACTTTCGCGTATAAAGTGTCATCGCCACCACGACCAACGTTAACACCTGGATAAATTTTTGTACCGCGTTGACGGTAAAGAATTGAACCACCTGTAACCGTTTGACCATCTGCGCGTTTAGCACCAAGACGTTTTGACTGAGAGTCACGACCGTTCTTTGTACTACCTACACCTTTCTTAGATGCGAAAAACTGAAGATCTAATCTTAACATACGTTACACCTCCTGCACTTTTTCTATTAAACGGATATACTTTCCGTAATCAAGTTCGATCGTCTTAAGCGAAACAACCAATCCTTCTAAAAGTATCTGTGCTTTTTCTGCTGTATGAACGTCTAAATCATTAGGCAATTCATACGTTAAGAATCCACCATCACTTCCGAGTTCAATAGTTGCCTGCACATTACAAAGTTCTTCCACAGCATTTATGGAACCAAACACAACCGCTGTAGTTCCAGCACAGACAAGATCTTGTCCATGTGGCGCATAATCGGCATGTCCAGTCATTTTAAATGATTGGATACTTCCTAATTTCGTGCGACTTATCGTAATTTTAATCATGTTAACCAGAATTAAGCGTTGATAGCTTCAACAACTAGCTTAGTGTAAGGTTGACGATGACCTTGTTTCTTACGATTGTTCTTTTTCGCTTTGTATTTGAAAACGATGATTTTCTTAGCGCGACCGTGTTTTTCAACTTTCGCAGTAACTGTTGCACCTTCTACAACTGGGCTACCAACTTTCACGTTTTCGCCACCAACGAAAAGAACTTTGTCAAAAGTAACAGTTTCACCAGCTTCAACATCTAATTTTTCAATGTAGATTTCTTGACCAGCTTCAACTTTGATTTGTTTTCCACCTGTTTCGATAATTGCGTACATACTTGCACCTCCTCTTAATTACTAAGACTCGCCAAAAACGAGGTAGACATAAATGCCTTTAAGGAACCTGTCTTGTGCGGTTGTAGCATATAGCCGTTTAGGTGCTATAAACTATAACATAAAGATGTTATCATGAATCATAGACTATTGTCAATGAAAGTTCTAATAACTATTTTTTCCGTTCTATAATTTCTTTTTTACTTCCAAAACGGATAATAGCGTACTTTTCGATCATATCATCTTTGAAATAAATTTCAAATGGAATATTTTTTTGTAATTCTTTTTGCAAAAATTGTTTTTGTAATTCTTTAGGTGCAGAGATTAATACTGCCTCATCTTCTATATTGCCATATGAAATTAGCTCTCTCTCTAGCTCATACGCAATCGTTTCATACGACATGACATAGCCTGTCGCTTTGCACGGTGCACACTCTTCAAGTAATACGTCGCGTAAAGAATGTTTTTTACGTTTACGTGTCATCTCTAAAATCCCTAACTCTGTGAACCCGAGCACTCTTGTATATGTTCGATCATTTTGCATAGCAGCGATGAGACATTCTCTTATCTTTTCTTTATCTTCTCTTCTTTTCATATTAATAAAGTCAATTAATATCATACCACCAATATCACGGAGTCTTAATTGACGCGCTATCTCTTCAGCTGCTACTTCATTTGTACGAAGGACTGTATCTTGTAAATTCTGTTTTCCAGTAAACTTACCCGTATTCACATCAATTACAGTCATCGTCTCCATTTGTTCCACAATTAAATAAGCACCATTTGGGAGCCAAACAATTTTTTGAAGTGCTTTCTCAATCTCACGCTCTATGCCAAAATGGTTAAACATTGAAGACTTTTCATTATAAAAAGATATTTTTTCTTTACCGACTTTTTCTTCTAATTCTTTTACTATACTTCTTGTATCTACAACTACTTTTTCAATCGTTTCAATTGGGTTCTCTTGAAATACACGATCTAAAAAGGTTGCTGGTCGATGGACTAGTAACGGTGCCTTTCCTTGTCCCTCTTTTCTTTTTAACTCTTCATATAACTGCTGTAACCTTTGCATTTCAGCTTGTATTTCTTCAATTTCTCCTTTTTCAGAAGCTGAGCGGAAAATATAACCTCCTTTCCCTTCTACTTCAATTTGGAGTAATTGTTGCCTTCTTTTATTGTTTTTTATTTTCCGAGAAACCGCACGCATTTCATCATATGGCATATAAACGACATATTTCCCGGTAAATTCTATATTTGCTGTCAATTTTGGCCCTTTCGTATCAATTGCCTCTTTTACAACTTGTACGAGTACCGCTTTTCCTTCATGTATATGATAAGAAGATGGTACATCATCGTACGAAAGATAAGCATGTTTTTCTAAACCTATATTTACAAAAGCTGCATTCATTCCAGCAATCGTTCTTACGATACGTCCAACATAAATATGCCCAACAATCTCTTGTTCTTCATTTCGTTTCCATAAAAACTCAACAATTTTCTTCTTCTCTTCAATTGCAACGCGTTTTTCCGATCCAGCGTAGTTCATATATAACGTTTTCAAAATACTTTCCTCACTTTATAATCTTCTTTGCTTTTACAATAATAAAAGGTTAGTGCTAACGTCAACACTAACCGATTAATTCTTCAACAGATGAAGTTGTTCGTTTTTCAGTAAAATACGCATAAAGCAATTCATTTTCATCCAATGTGTAATGTTCTTTATATTTTCCGCGGACGATAATAGAATGCTTATAGCCTCTACGAAATTTTGTGAATATCTTATATAAATGATCTTCTGATTGCACCTCAATCGGTGCAATCTTTTCAATTCCTCTTTTGTTCCCATAATAACGTTCTAATAAAAAACGCATAAAGGCATACCGTCTTTGCTTCCATTCTTGATATAACGACACCGCTAAAAATATGAGTAGTACCCACATCATAATATTGTTACTATTCCAAAGTAACTGCCCTCCTAGTATGACACTAAAAAAAACACATGATAATTTCATCATCTTTTCATGTGCTTGTAAATAAGGAAAACGATATGATAGTACGTTAAACAATACTTTTCCACCATCAAGAGGCCAAATAGGTAGTAAATTAAACGCTAAAATAATTATATTATTCCACATAAAGAAATAATATAATTCCGCATGAAGCCAACCAGCTTCAAACAACATATAGCCTACCGCCATCATCCAAATATGTTGAATAGGTCCTGCAATTACAACAACTAGTTCCTCTTTCAATGATTTATTCCCATGTTCCTCAAGCTCAGCCACACCACCAAACGGCAAAAGTTGAATCTTCTTAATACGCCAATTATAGTGTGCCGCTGCAAAAGCATGCCCAAGTTCATGGATGAGAACGATACAAAATAACAGTAGTAACTCTTTAAAACGTGCCGTGAAAATACCAATGACAATAATAACCCAAAACAACGGATGTACTGAAATCTTTGTTAAAACATCTCTATATTTAATCAAATGAAATCACCTGAATCGGATCAATAAATTTTTCGTCCTTTTTTATTGCGAAATAAAACTTACCATTTTTATTATTCGCATCATTATTCACTGTTCCAATTTTTTGTTTCTTTGAAACATAATCATATAATTTCACTGACATATCATTTAAATTTGCATACCATGACTCCGTACCATCTGCATGCTGAATTTGAACTGTATTACCAAGTTCCTCTTTCTTGCCCGCAAAAACTACTAGCCCTTCATTCACTGACTCAACAGTTGCATTTGTAGCTGTTTGTACAAATACACCTTGGCCATTTTTTTGAAACCCTTGCATCACCTTTCCGGAAGCAGGAATGGCATAATCTTTTTGCTGAATCGTTTCTTCTTTTTTCTCATTAGGCGAATAGAACACGAGCGGTTTTCCAAACTGTTTTTCGTACCATTTCGCTACAGTAGCAAACTGAAACTCTTCTTTCATCACTTTTTCTGTAACAGCTTTAGCACCGTCGAAAGAAGCTGGTGCATTCTTATATAAAATAGCGACAGAAAGAACTAATATTGCTGATAACAATACTTTGAAGAAAAACACTTCTTTTCGAAATAAAGGATGAATTTCCTTTTCTCCATCTTCAATAAAGACTGTTTCACTATCAAAATTCCCTCCAGCAAAATACTGCTCTTCCTCCATCCTTTCTTGCTCTGCCTTCCTCTTCGCAATCCGTTTTTTAATTTCTTCTACACGTCTATTCTTCATACTGTCTCCTTTCTTTCGTTAAGCTAATGTACATAGAAACAGTTGTATACAGTTTGTACATATGTATGAGCTAGGTATGGAAGATATTCGTGTGAAGAAAAAAGAAAGCACTCCGCAAATATGCGAAGTGCTTTTAACGGATTCCAAAGAAGTTTTTCACCTTTGTAAATACCGATACCTTTTCTTGTTCAAATGCTTGTAATGGGACATTCTCACCCAACAAACGTCTTGCAATATTACGATAAGCTAACGCTGCTTTTCCGCTCGGTTGCAACGCTACAGGCTCACCTGTATTTGTAGCACGAATAACTTCATCATCATCTTCGACAACACCAAGAAGCTCGATTGACAATGTACGTACGATTTCATCAACATCTAACATATCCTGTTCATGAAGCATATGACTACGCACACGATTAATAACAAGTTTCGGTGGTTCAATATCCTCTTTTTCTAAAAGCCCGATAATACGATCCGCATCGCGCATTGAGGATACTTCTGGCGTCGTAACAACAATTGCTTTATCCGCACCAGCTACCGCGTTTTTAAATCCCTGCTCAATCCCCGCAGGACAATCAATTAATATGTAATCATAATCTTGACGTAATACTTGTATTAATTCATCCATTTGTTCAGGTGTTACCGCTGATTTATCACTCGTTTGTGCTGCAGGTAATAAATAAAGATCATCAAAACGTTTATCTTTAATAAGAGCCTGAGGTAAACGGCAACGCCCTTCAACGACATCAACAAGATCAAATACAATACGATTTTCCAGCCCCATTACTACGTCTAAGTTTCGAAGACCGATATCTGTGTCAATTAAGCACACTTTCTTTCCAGATAACGCTAGGGCTGTCCCAATGTTCGCAGACGTTGTAGTTTTACCTACACCGCCTTTTCCAGATGTAATTACTATTGCCTCTCCCACAGCTATACAATTCCCCTTTCTAACTTTGTTAAATTAGGTCTAAGATGAGTGAGAAGTTGCAGTCGATCGACAACAATGTGATTGTTCTCATTAATATACGCACATTCTGCCGCCTCCGCTCCGTCTTCTTTCTCTTCCGGAGCCCGCATTGCCACATCACTAATTCGAAGTTGCATCGGGTTCATAACAGATGCAGCGATTACAGCATCTGAATCCCCATAATACCCCGCATGTGCAATTCCTCTTAATGATCCTACGACAAAAATATTCCCCCCAGCGATAACCGTTCCGCCTGGATTAACATCACCAATTAACAATAAATTTCCTTTTACATGTAAAACTTGTCCAGAGCGAACAATTTTGGAAATAGGGACGATTTCTGTTTCTTCTTTCCAAGCTATTGCTTCCTCTTTCGTTATAACATCACTTTCAATCGAATCCACAACGAGATTCTTTTTATTACGAATTAACGTACGAATCTCTTCTTGTTGGACTTCTGTTAAATAACGGTTTCCTACTTTCACATGCACTTCAATTAAAGAGCGTCCATCACCATCATAGTAATGTGTAGAAAGCTTTTCATCCAATTCCTTCAATAATTCAGAGAATGAACAACAATCATCTAAATGAAGGGTTATTCCGTCTTTTGTCCCTTTTATTGTTACATTTTGTTGCTTTTTTTCTTCCACTAAAGTTCACCCCACCGATTCAATTCGACATAAAATTAGAAAATCCTTTTTTCTTTTTCTTCCATCGCTTTTGAAAGACGCACTAAATATCGTCTCAGTGGGAAACAAACTATCAATAAGAAAATTGCATTTAGCAATAAAGTAGACAGGAGACGATCTGTGAAAAAGACATACGCCGACATATGAGTACGTCCTAACAAAGTTAAAAATCCATACACATAATACTCTAATGCTACTATGCTAGCTAGTACGATAGAAGTAACAATAAATAAATTCAATTGTAGTACCTTCATCACACTATAAACTAAATAAACTAAAATCGGATACGCAAAAATATATATACCAACAAGTTCCGTGTATACGGTATCAAATAAGAAACCAAATAATAGTCCGTAATAAATCCCTTGGACCGGACTATAGTACACAGTAATAAAACATAACACAATGATAAAGAAATGAGGTGATGCTATACTGTCTTTCCAAAAAACCTCTGTTGGAACAATAGTAGCAAACATATTTTCAAATAAAAAAGCAAAAAGGAGCAAAAGAGGAAGAGCTGCTCTTTTTAAAATCTTCATCATCTCTTCTCCCCCTCCTATTCTAATGGCGCTGAAGGCGTTTCACGTTTCGCAACTACAACATGCTCTACGTCATTTAAATCAGCGGCTGGCTTTACATAAGCTGTTTTTGTTAAACCATATGGATCCGGCTGAACATCAACGATGGTTCCAATTACAAGACCTTTCGGGAAAATATCACCAAGTCCAGATGTTACAACTAGTTGATCGGTCTTTACATTTGCATCAGAGCCAATCTTTGTGAACAGAAGTAAGTGTTTTTCTTTGTCGTACCCTTCAATCAATCCAAAGATTTTCTCATCACCTTGTACGATAGCAGAAACACGATTTGTTCGGCTCATAGAACTTAACAATTCTACTGATGATGTAAACTGAGATACACTTTTCACTCGTCCAACTAAACCTTGTGGAGTTAATACAGCCATATCTTTTTTAATTCCTTGCTGTGCCCCTTTATCAAGTCCAACTAAATCGTACCATTTATCTGGATTACGAGAAACAACAGTCGCTGGAATTTCAGTATAACCGCTATTTAACTTATCTTTACCCGTTAACTCTTGTAGTTTCTTTTTATCATCTTCTAATTGTTTTACTTTCCCTGATAGACCTGCATAATTGTCTAATTTTGCTTTTAATTCTTTATTCTCTTCATACGTGCGCTTTACATCCTCTACATTTTCGAAGAATCCAGCTACGTATTTCGCTGGCTTTTGGAATACACGTTCTACAACACCGACAGTGTCTTTAACAAACTGCTCTGGCCATGTTAAACTGTTCCGTTCTTTCAATGAGATTCCAATCAATGCCACGAGAAGAATAATACTAACTAACAAAACAATTAATCTTTTGTTTAAGAAAAACTGTGGCACGTTCACACCCTCTTAATTTCATTGATTTTTATTTTGCAATATTATCGAGCAGCAGTTTTGAAAAGATCGATATTGTCTAATGCTTTACCCGTTCCAATTGCTACGCAATCTAATGGGTCTTCTGCAACAAGAACTGGCATATTTGTTTCTTCACTAATTACTTTATCTAAATTACGTAGTAATGCTCCGCCACCTGTTAATACGATACCACGGTCCATAATATCTGCCGCTAATTCAGGTGGAGTTTTCTCTAACGTATTTTTAACAGATTCTACAATGGCATCTACTGTATCTTTTAATGCATCTGCAATTTCTTCTGGTTGAATTAGTACTGTTTTTGGTAAACCACTTACTAAATCACGACCGCGAATTTCCATAGGCTCGATACCTTCTGGCTCGCCTGCAGAACCGATTTCTAATTTTAATGCTTCAGCTGTTCTTTCACCGATCATTAAGTTGTAGCTTTTCTTAATGTACTGAATGATTGAATCATCCATATCATCACCAGCAACACGAACTGATTGACTTGTTACAATACCACCTAAAGAAATGATTGCAACTTCTGTTGTACCGCCACCGATATCAACAACCATGCTACCAGTTGGTTCCCAAACAGGTAAGTTTGCACCAATTGCTGCTGCAAATGGTTCTTCGATAGGATAAGCATCACGAGCACCAGCTTGACGAGTCGCATCAATTACTGCACGTCTTTCTACAGCTGTAATACCAGATGGTACACATACCATTACATAAGGTTTACGTGAGAAGAATCCATTTGATTTTTGAGCTTGTTGAATGTAATATTTCATCATTGTTGCTGTTGTTTCGTAATCAGCAATTACACCGTCTTTCATCGGGCGAAGTGCCACAACGTTTCCTGGTGTACGACCAATCATTTGTTTTGCATCGCTACCTACAGCAACGATTTGTTTCGTATCAGTTTGTAACGCTACTACTGAAGGTTCACGTAAAACTACACCTTTTCCCTTTACATATACAAGCGTGTTCGCAGTTCCTAAGTCTATTCCAAGATCGCGAGTAAAGCCACCAAATCCAAACATATTATTTATCTTCCTTTCTTGTTTTCACGGACTCATTTTTTCTTACTTTATATTATAAAAACAGTACGTTTTTTATATCTTTATCCTTTTTGTAGATAATTTTCTACAAAAAACTCATAAATCACATTATAAAACAAAATAAGTAAAAAGCATAGTCTTAAATATGACCTTTTTCCTTTAAACTCACGAATTTATGGTCACCTATTATAATATGATCGAGCACTTCAATTCCGATAATTCGGCCGCATTCTACTAAGCGTTTTGTTACTTCAATATCTTCTCGGCTCGGCGCGGGATCTCCTGAGGGATGGTTATGAAGACATATGATAGAGGCTGCTGCACGGCGAAACGCTTCTTTAAAAACTTCCCTTGGATGTACAATTGATGAGTTTAAACTTCCAATAAAAATCGTCTGCCTATGTATAACTTGATTCTTTGTGTTCAAATATAGACATACAAAATGCTCCTGCTGCAGGAAGCGCATTTCTTCCATCATATATGTGGCGCAATCTTCCGGGCTTCGAATGCTGTATCTATTTTGATATTCTAAACGCAACATTCTTCTACCGAGTTCAAAAGCAGCTATAAGCTGAGTTGCCTTCGCAACCCCGACACCATGTATACTGACAAGCTCTTCTAACGTTGCATCTTTCAACATACGTAAACCATCAAAATGATGTAAAATTTTATCTGATAACTTCAAAACTGTTTCTTCTTTAGAACCTGTTCTGAGTAACACTGCAAGAAGCTCCCGATTGGATAAACTTCCAGCCCCTTCTAACAATAAACGCTCCCGTGGCTGTTCTTCTTTGACAACATCACGAATACCGTTCATTTCTCCACCCCTTTATTTGTTCTCTCAAAGAAAATCCCATGCAATTTTACGCATGGGTTACATCAATATTAAATTGTTTTAATTCCCGAACAAGACGTGAAATTGGTAACCCAACTACACTATAGTAGTCTCCTTGAATATGTTGAACAAAAATAGATCCTTTACCTTGAATCCCATAACTTCCTGCTTTATCCAAAGGCTCTTTCGATGCAATGTATGCATCAATTTCCTCTTCTGTTAATTCCCAAAACGTAACTTCTGTACGCTCGTAAAAAGTGACTGTTTTGTCCTTTGCTATAATTGCAACACCAGTATACACTTCATGTGTTTTCCCTGATAATAATTGCAACATTTCTTTCGCCTCAGCCTCATTAGATGGCTTTCCAAGAATACGCGACTCATATGTAACAATTGTGTCTGCACCTAACACAATATGATCACTGTTATTTTCTGCTACCGCAGATGCTTTTTGCAGGGCAAGGGACATAACAATATCAGAAGGCGATGAATACGCACCAATCGTTTCTTCTACTTCACTTACAACAATTTCAAATGGCACACCCGCTAACTCAAGCAATTCCTTCCTGCGAGGTGATCCTGAAGCTAAAATAATTTTTTTCATATTTTCTCCTTCCTTTCTCACATGAAGCAGAATCATTTATATCAATCGTATCAAAGGAATAGTTTGTCCACAAATAAAAGAAATATTATTTTCTCTAAACAAAATAATACTTCCTTACTAAAACACGATTATATTCCTGTCATAGAGAAAGCACTTTACTCTAAATTCAAAAGAAAAGAAAGAAGCATCTACACTTCTTCCTTCGTCATTTCATTATCCTATTATTTCACCTTTTGTGAAACAATTTTTTCGTATGAAAGTATACCATCAATGATAACTTGATTTAATTTCGCTAAAGATTCCTTATCACCTTTTCCGTCCTTCACTGTTTGCACAGCTACTGACGTGTACATATACAATTTCTTCGCTTCTTCCTGCTTCATACTTTTCCCTTCTTTTTCAATCGCTTTCCACTCTTTTTCGATTGCACTTATATCTTTTGCATTACTTTTTTCACTAGCTTGTACGCTAGAAGCATATTTTGCTAAATGAGTATATAATGGCTGTACTTTTGTTAAAAACGCCCCAACTTCTTTATCATCTTTAAGTAACGCTTTATCTGTTATATCCCAGTCCTTTTTCAATACGGAGACATTATCATTTTTATACTGCGTCATTAATTGGTTTATGCCTTGTTCATCGCTAGCAATACCAACAACTAATGCATACTTATCACCGCTCGGTTTTAAGGCTGCTACACCTCCATTACCTTTCCACTCTTCAAGAGCGGCCTGTCCCTTTTCTTCAGAAGAATAGATTCCTCCTTGAACAAAAAATAATTTCATTGGATCTAATGACGTTCCTGTCTGTGCTTTTGTCTTTTCCTCTTTTGGTGCTGGTGTTTGTTCTACCGTTCCGCCCACCTTTGATTCTTCCTTTCGCATCTGCTTCGAAGCTGTTACTTCGCTTCCTCCTGTCGCACCTTGTCCTTTCAGTAACTGTAGCATCCCCATCCCAAACGCCGTACCAATAATAATTGCAGTTGCAACGATTGCAATTAACGTATTGCTCCACTTCTTTCGATTTTTTTCCGTAGACGCTACTTTCGATTTTTGAAACGGAACAACGTTTTTTGGCCTTTCACTTTCTACTACCATCCAGTCAAATTCATCTTTCTTCTTCTCCTCATACTTCGCTTCTGTTCCATTCACTTTCACTGAGATCGTTCGTGATTGCTTGTCCATACACTCACACCTCACCTCTTATCGTTGTCCGCATCATATCATATTCATTTCACAAAAAAACGAGATATTTGTCAGAGGAATTCGCCAAATAACCCTATATATTTATCTTATATGTATGCATTTGACTTCATTTGTAGAACAAAAAAACTAGATAGCAAAGACTATCTAGTTTTTTTCGCGAATATATTTTCGAACTTCCGAAATGAAATAAAGAGAACCTGTTATGATAAAAACATCATTTTCTCCAAGCATTTCAACCTTCGTATCAATTGCCTCTTTCCAATTTTCAAAAACTAATTTTGACTCTTCCTTTGCATACGATGCAAGTTTGTCAGCAGAAATAGCACGATCAAAGGCGAATGTTGTAAAAATAATTTCATCGGCGATGCTTTCTAATTGACCTACCATATTGTGCAATTGTTTATCACCAAGGGCAGTAAATAAAACTATTACATTTTTATCTTTGTAATGTGATTCTACCGTTTTCACAAGACTTTCAATACCTTCTGGGTTATGAGCACCATCTATAATAATATCCGGATTACTTTGCAGTTTTTCAAAACGCCCCACCCAATACGCTTCCTGTAATCCCGTTCTTATTTCTTCTTCCTCAATTAAAAATGATAAGTATGTTTTTACATACATGACTGCCATAAGTGCAAGTGCTGCGTTTCCTACTTGATGGCTGCCTTTCATTGAAATTCGCACATCTTCAAAAGAGGCGAAAGGGCAAGTGAAATCGAAATGTTCTCCATCTTCGCTAGACTGTTTATGTAACGATGTAAAATGGTTGCCCATCTCGTATACATTCGCATGATTTTCCTTTGCAACTTTTTGAATGACTTGCAGCGCTTCCTCATCTTGCACACCAGTAATAACCGGAACACCAGACTTAATAATCCCCGCCTTTTCATATGCAATTTCTCCTAATGTATTACCTAAAATATGCATATGATCGTGACCGATATTCGTAATAATCGTGAGAACTGGATGAATCACATTCGTAGAATCAAAGCGTCCTCCAAGTCCTGTTTCAAATAAAACAACATCACAGAAATTAACTTTACCGAAGTAACAAATTGCCATAACAGTAATAATTTCAAACTCAGTCGCTTCCCCTAAATCCGTCTCATCTAGTTTTTCAACGACTGGCTTTACCATCTTTACAAGTTCAGTAATCTCTTCATCTGCAATTGGTGTTCCATTCACACTAATACGCTCGTTAAATGTTTCAATATAAGGGGAGGTAAATGTTCCTACCTTATATTTTGCATTTTCTAACATGTAACGCATATATGTTAACGTTGAACCTTTTCCATTTGTACCAGCAAGGTGAACACATTTTATGTGACGCTCTGGATTTCCGAGCTCTTCTAGCATCCATCTCATTCTTTCTAATCCCGGTTTAATACCAAATTTCAACCGGCTATGAATCCAGCCTATCGCTTCTTCGTATGTATGTATCACGTATGCTTTCCCCTTTCAAAAGACAACCTTCATATTCCTATTATACGCAAAGAAAAGAGACTCACCAATATAGTGAGTCTCTAAAAAACATTTTTATTTCTCAAGATCCGCTAAACGTTGGCGAACTGCTTCGCGTTTTTCTAGGTAATCTTGCTCTTTCGCACGCTCTCCTTCAATAACTGCTGCAGGAGCTTTTGCTACGAAACCTTGGTTTGAAAGTTTCTTCTGTACACGTTCTACTTCTTTATCGAACTTCTCAAGTTCTTTCTCAAGACGCGCTCTCTCTTCATCAAGATTGATAAGGTCAGCTAACGGTAAGAATAACTCTGCACCTGTTACGATTGCAGTCATCGCTTTTTCTGGCGCTTGTAAATCCGTTTGAATTGTTAACTCGCTTGGGTTACAGAAACGCTCAATGTAAGAGCTATTTTTCGTAAGCTGAGCAAGTACAGCCTCATCTTTTGCTTTAATTTGCATTTGAACTTTTTTGCTCATTGGCGTATTAACTTCTGCACGGATGTTACGAACAGAACGAATGATATCAACTAGAAGGTGCATTTCTGCTGCAGCTTCTGCATCTTGTAAATCTTCGCGTACTGTTGGCCACGCTGCTACTGTAATAGATTCGCCTTCATGCGGTAAATGTTGCCAAATCTTCTCTGTTACGAATGGCATGAATGGGTGTAATAGACGCATTGTTTGATCTAATACGTAAGCTAAAATAGAACGAGTTGTTTTCTTAGCTGCTTCATCTTCACCGTATAGAGGAAGTTTCGCCATTTCAATGTACCAGTCACAGAAATCATCCCAGATGAAGTTGTATAATGAGCGACCAGCTTCACCGAACTCATATTTATCCATGTTACGTGTTACGCTTTCGATTGTTTCATTTAAGCGAGTTAAAATCCACTTATCTGCAACTGATTTTTCACCAGTTAAATCGATTTCTTCATATTTCATGTCATCCATGTTCATTAATACGAAACGTGATGCATTCCAAATTTTATTAATGAAGTTCCAAGTAGATTCTACTTTCTCCATGCTGAAGCGTAAATCTTGACCTGGTGCACTTCCTGTTGATAAGAAGAAACGCATTGCATCTGCACCGTACTTCTCGATAACTTCCATTGGGTCAATACCGTTACCAAGAGATTTACTCATTTTACGTCCTTGCTCATCACGAACTAAACCGTGAATTAATACATCTTTAAATGGACGCTCGCCTGTAAACTCTAAACCTTGGAAAATCATACGAGATACCCAGAAGAAGATGATGTCATAACCAGTTACTAGTGCATCAGTTGAATAGTAACGTTTGAAGTCCGCTGCATCTTCATTTGGCCAACCAAGTGTTGAGAATGGCCATAACGCTGAACTGAACCATGTATCAAGTACGTCGTTATCTTGATTCCAATTTTCAATATCTGCTGGCGCTTCTGTACCTACGTATACTTCACCAGTTTCTTTATGATACCAAGCTGGAATGCGGTGTCCCCACCATAATTGACGAGAAATACACCAGTCGTGAATATTTTCCATCCAACGTAAATATGTGTTTTCGAAACGATCTGGTACGAACGTTACTTTCTCTTCTTCTTTTTGCTGAAGCGCTACTGCCTTCTCAGCAAGCGGAGCCATTTTTACGAACCATTGTGTTGATAAGTAAGGCTCAACAACTGCACCACTACGCTCACTATGACCTACTGAATGCATATGAGGCTCGATTTCTACTAATACGCCCGCTTCTTGTAAATCTTTCACTAACGCTTTACGACACTCGAAACGATCCATGCCGTTATACTTACCAGCTTTTTCGTTCATCGTTCCATCTTCGTTCATTACTAAGATACGTGGTAAGTCATGACGGTTACCTACTTCAAAGTCATTCGGGTCATGAGCTGGCGTAATTTTTACAACACCTGTTCCGAAATCTTTTTCTACGTACTCATCAGCAATAATCGGAATCTCACGGCCTACGATTGGAAGTGTAACTGTTTTTCCGATTAAATGCTTGTAACGATCATCTTCTGGATGAACCGCTACCGCTGTATCACCAAGCATCGTTTCTGGACGAGTTGTTGCAAGACGAATGTGACCAGATCCATCTGTTAACGGATAGTTCATATGGTAGAATGCACCTTGAACTTCTTTATGAATTACTTCGATATCCGAAAGAGCTGTGCGTGTTGCCGGGTCCCAGTTGATAATATATTCACCGCGGTAAATTAAGCCTTTTTCGTATAATTGAACGAACACTTTATTAACCGCATCAGATAAACCTTCGTCTAATGTGAAACGTTCGCGAGAATAGTCTAGTCCTAAACCAACTTTCCCCCATTGTTGACGAATGTGAGAAGCGTATTCTTCTTTCCATTCCCAAGCCTTTTCAAGGAATTTCTCACGGCCAAGATCGTAACGTGAAATACCTTCTTCACGAAGTTTCCCTTCTACTTTCGCTTGTGTTGCGATACCCGCATGGTCCATTCCTGGAAGCCACAATACATCGTAACCTTGCATACGCTTCGTACGAGTTAAAATATCTTGAAGAGTTGTATCCCAAGCATGACCTAAGTGTAACTTACCAGTTACGTTCGGAGGTGGAATTACAATTGTATACGGTTGTTTCTTCTCGTCTCCTGTTGCTTCAAAATATTTGCCTTCTAGCCACCACTGATAAAGGCCTTCTTCAACGGACATATGATCATATTTAGTTGGTAAATTCTTTTCCGTGTTTGACATTATTTTCCCTCCTTAAAATAAAAAATGCCCCTCATCCAAAAAAAGGACGAGGGACATCGCGGTACCACCTTTATTTACAAACAAATTCAGGAATTTGCTTATACTCTTAATTTGATAACGGACAAATCCGTCTTTTCCTAATGAGAACTACTCCGTTCAGAAAAGATGCTCCAGGGCTACCTTCTAACATAACTATCTAGAGAATCTCCCAGCTAATGATTCTCCTCTCTGAAGACGTTTCTTGTTATACTCTTCCCCTTCAAGGCATTTATATGATTGTTAATTATTATATACAATAGTGTAAAAAACGAAACCTTATTCGTCAAGATAAATTTAAGACTACAGCTTTTTGAGTAAAAAAAGAAGATAAGTAGCATCCTCTACTTATCTTCTTTATCCGTTCCCTTGCTGGGCAGCTTGTAATTGCGAAAGAAAATATTCTATATTACTAACGAGCCAATGCGCTTGTTGCAAACTCTTTACTCCGAGAAGTTCATTTTCCTCATTACGCCGCTCTCTTCTTTTCTTATAAGACTGGATTTGCCGAATAAATTGCGATGGATACGTCATATACGCAAACATGAGTAGTTGCTCTTCTTTCGTAAAAGGGAAATTTTTTTGATACATTTGATACCATTCAAACCGATCACTTCGCGCAATTGGATATGTGTTTAACGACCGAGAATAAAACCCTACAATATCTTGCACAGGTGTTGCAAACTTCGATTTTTCTAAACTAATAAAATAGCCATTCCGTTCATAATCAAATAAAAAATGATTAAGCGATACGTTACCATGTACAAAAGTAATGCGCGTTGTTTCTTTTTCTTTCATCGCATCGTTCCACTCATTTAATTGCTTCGTTGCAAACTCACGCGCCCTCATTACATGATGATAGTACGTACAATACTGCAATTCAAACGGAGACATATACCACTTCGCTTCCGATTCTACAAGAAACTCTTCTAACATCTCTCCATCATTTTCCCAGCGATCGGATATATTTGTATAATGTTTTTCTAAATCCTCTTCTGTATACGTTTCTTCTTTTACCGTTTTTTGGTGCAACGTTCCGAGAGTCTGAAACATTTTATGGTATTGATCATTATCCTCGCCGTTCCCTTCCGCACGCTCTAACCAAGGCATTAAATAATAATTATACGTACCATCACTTAAAATATAATTTCCGTCCGTCGCATGGTATATAGGTACATAATTTGAAAAACCTTTCTCCTTCAAATATTGAATATGATGCAAAAAATTATTCCGCTCTAACTTCCTGCCTTCTATTTTCTTGAGCGCATATGGACCTTGATTCGTATAAATTTTCGTCACACTTCCGTGCTCTTCCATATGCTGCGTATCCAATCTATATTGCCTTACAATGGGTTCATAACGATTTCGTAATTCCATATCCATACGAATAACCCTTTCTATTCAAAACATAGCCTTTAGAAAAATAAGTGAGTGCAAACACTCACTTATTTCGCTTTTGCTCTTGAAACAGGAATATAAATAATTTGTCCTGTAGTTAAATATATATCTTCTGTTTGATTGACACGGTATAAGTTTTGTACAGATGTTTCATAACGTTCTGCAACAGATTCGATCGTATCTCCTTCTTGCACAAAATACATTCGTAACTTTGTAAATTCTTCTTCCGGTTCTTTCGTAAATAATTTCGTTAAATAAAGCGCATTTTCATCCCGCTGTGAATACGTTTCCTCTTCTTGTACTTCTTGTTTTTTCGCTTGTTCTTTCTTAAAATCTTTTCTTCCGAACAATTCAAATTGCGGCGTTGTTTCTTTCTCCTCTTCACGCTCTACAAATTCATGTTCTTCTATTTCCTCTTCTTCTACTTCCTGCTCTTTTCTTTCTTCTAGTTGGAACGGTTCAAATGCGTAATCTTCCCACTCATCTGATTCCTTATAGGCTGGCTCTTCGACTTGTGGCGTTGGTCTAGTAGTTTCATGCTCTTGCGCAGAATCATCCTCTAACTCAGCATACGCCGTTTCTTCCTCTTCATCCTCAATTCTTTCTTCATCACATAAACCTGTAATAGATATATCCGCTAATAATTGTAAGCAACCATTTTCCTTTAGTTCATAATCAAATTCCTCGATAGATACATATAGTTCTTCAATTACTTTCACACGGTTTCTTGGGATTGATATTTCAAGCGGGAAGGAATGAACAAGTTCATTAACCCCATCTTCTCTTGTTTCTACATAATCAATGGACTTCGCTGGCGATAGATCTCTTAATGAATAAGCTGAATCATCTTTTCGTGCAACATACTCTCCCGTTAAATCTAATTGCCCTCTCACAATTACCTCATGATCAAGCTCTTCTATCTCAACGTCTGGATCTAACGAAATTGACAAAAGTTCTTCGACTTCCTGTCCTTTTTGGAACCAAACAGATTCTTTTAATGAAAAACGTAATGAATGATCTGTTGCCACTTCTTTTCCCCCTCCCAAACTATATGTCATTACAGATTTATGTACGGAAAGCTGACTTTATGAATAAAAAAAATCGCCCCCCTTACGGAGAGCGATTTTCTTTATTCAATTAAGCTTTTAATTTTGACATTGCAATTTCAGCCGCTGCAATTGTCGCCTCAATATCTGCATCACTATGTGCTGTCGATAAGAATAAACCTTCAAATTGGGATGGCGGTAAAAATACACCTTGTTCTACCATTTCACGATAGTAAGCCGCAAAGAACTCTAAGTTTGAAGATTTTGCTGCGTCGTAATTAATAACTGGTTCATCTGTAAAGAAGATACCAATCATAGAACCCGCACGATTGATATGATGCGGAATGCCATGTTTTTCAGCCGCTTTACGTAAGCCAGCTTCTAGCATTTCAGCTTTACGCTCAAATTCTACATACGATTCTGGCGTTAACTGTACTAACGTTTCATAACCTGCCGCCATTGCTAGTGGGTTACCTGATAAAGTACCTGCTTGATAAATCGGTCCGCTCGGTGCAACTTGGCGCATAATTTCTGCTTTACCACCGTATGCTCCTACCGGTAATCCACCACCGATTACTTTACCTAAACAAGTTAAATCAGGTGTTACACCGTAATAACCTTGTCCACAATTATACGCAACACGGAATCCTGTCATTACTTCATCAAAAATAAGCAATGCACCATTTTGCTCTGTTACTTCACGAAGACCTTCTAAAAATCCTGGTTGCGGAGGAACAACACCCATATTCCCTGCTACTGGTTCTACAATGACACAAGCAATATCATCACCGAATTGTTCGAAAGCGTATTTCACACTTTCTAAATCGTTATACGCTACTGTAATCGTATTTTTCGCTACACCTTCTGGTACACCAGGGCTATCTGGTAAACCTAGCGTTGCTACACCAGAACCCGCTTTAATTAATAACGAGTCACCATGACCGTGATAACAACCGATAAATTTCAAAATTTTGTTACGGCCTGTATAACCACGAGCTAAACGTAGCGCACTCATTGTCGCTTCTGTTCCAGAGTTAACCATACGCACAATCTCAATTGATGGAACACGCTCAATAACAAGTTTTGCTAATTTATTTTCAATTTCCGTTGGAGCACCGAAGCTCGTACCTCTTTCAGCAACAGCTTTTAAAGCCTCAACAACACGATCATTTGCATGACCATGAATTAAAGGACCCCATGATAATACGTAATCGATGTATTCATTTCCATCGATATCATATACTTTAGAGCCTTTTCCACGCTCCATAAACAACGGATTCATACCGACAGACTTAAAGGCACGAACTGGGCTATTTACGCCACCAGGCATTAAATCTTGAGCCTCTTCAAACGCTGCAATCGACTTATCAAACTTTTTCATTATTTAGCGCCTCCTTCTTGTAACCATCTTGCTGCATCTTTCGCATGATACGTAATAATTAAATCTGCTCCTGCGCGTTTCATACTAATTAATTTTTCAAGTACAACTTCTTTTTCATTAATCCACCCATTTTGCGCTGCCGCTTTAATCATTGAATATTCACCGCTTACGTTATAAGCAACGACTGGTAAGTTAAAGTTATTTTTCACATCACGAACGATATCTAAGTAAGAAAGAGCTGGCTTTACAATTAAGAAATCTGCCCCTTCCATTACATCTGATTCTGCTTCACGGAATGCTTCCATGCGGTTCGCTGGGTCCATTTGATATGTTTTACGATCACCAAATTGCGGTGCACCGTGCGCAGCATCACGGAATGGTCCGTAAAATGCTGATGAATATTTCACAGCGTATGACATAACTGGTACATGTCCAAAACCATTTTCATCTAATGCGTGGCGAATTGCTGTTACGAATCCGTCCATCATGTTTGATGGCGCAATAATGTCCGCCCCTGCTTTCGCTTGACTTACAGCTGTTTTTGCAAGAACTGCAAGAGACTCGTCATTTAAAATAATACCATCTTCAATTACACCGCAATGACCATGGCTTGTGAATTGACATAAACATGTATCCGCAACTACTACTAGATCAGGGAATTCACCTTTAATTTGCTGAATCGCACGTTGCACAATTCCATGATCACAATATGCTGATGATCCAACTTCATCTTTTTCAGCAGGTAAACCAAATACAATAACAGAACGAATACCTAAATCAACAACTTCTTGCATTTCAGCTTGCAATAAATCTAAAGATATTTGATATACGCCTGGCATAGAAGGCACTTCATTACGAACATTTTCTCCTTCTAATACAAAAATAGGGTAAATAAAATCTTCCGTATGTAAAAACGTTTCACGCACAAGCGCACGCATGCCCCCGCTTTGTCTTAAGCGACGATGACGATTAAATTGTAAAGAGTTCATAGATTTCTATCCCCATTCTTTTATTTTATAGATTCACAAACACATTGTAGTAATGCTTCTACAGTGTACTCTTTCGGCATAATAATATGCGGAAAATAAAGGCTCGCCTCTTTTTCCGTAATAGGCCCTATACAAGCAATTGTACATTTTTTTGTCCATTCTCTCCAGTTTGTACCCTCAAGTAAACGAACAAAACTAGTAACAGTGGAAGGGCTCGTAAATGTAATAATGTCTACTTTCCCTACTTCTAACGCTTCTATAAGCTCTTGCTTTTTCTCTATATTCTCTTTCGTATCATATACGATAAGCTCATCTAGAGAAACACCCATTTCACGAAGCGCAACTGGAATTACGTCTCTTGCTAAATTCCCTTTCGGAAATAAAATGCATTCGTTTCCACTTAGTCTTTTTACAAACTCTTCTGCAAATACTTCTGCAACAAATGAAGTTGGAACGAAGTCCACTTCATAGCCTCGCTTTTCTAACTCTAACTTTGTTTTCACACCTACTGCAGCAATTTTAGTCGTTACAGGTAGCTTCTGTCTCAAACGATCTAGAAAAAAAGCTACCCCATTTTTACTCGTAAAAATAACCCAGTCATACGAATGTAACCGCCCTGCTATATGTTGAATTTGCCTATGAGGCATACCTTCCATACGCAAAAGCGGAATTTCCAATGGAATTCCGCTCTTTTCTTTCACCGCTACACTCATTTGTTTTGCTTGATGCTGGGCACGCGTAATCAATACCGTTTTGCCAGCGAGAGCGTTCATACTTATTGTTGCCCCTTATTTGCAGCAAGAATAAGTTCTTTTGCGCCTTGTTTTATTAAACGGTCCGCAGCCTCTAATCCTACTTTCTCTGGATCAGTTCCTACTACTGTCTCTTTCAATAAAACAGAACCGTCCATAGACCCGACAAGAGCTGTTAATTCGATTGCATCGTTTTCTGTAAGAGTTGCATATCCTGCGATCGGCACTTGGCATCCACCTTCAAGTTTATGAAGAAATACGCGTTCTGCTGCCACTGTTTTTTCTGTTACTCCATCATTCATATGAGCTAACAACTGCAGTAAATCTTTATCATCCTCACGACACTCAATCGCTAATGCACCTTGTCCTACAGCAGGTACACATAACGTCTCATCTAAATGTTCTGTAATAACTTCATTATCCCAGCCCATTCTTTGTAATCCCGCTGTCGCTAAAATAATTGCATCGTAATCTTCTTCTTTTAATTTGCGTAAACGTGTATCGATATTTCCGCGAATCCACTTCACTTGTAAGTCTGGTCTCGCAGCGAGTAGCTGTGCACTACGTCTTAAACTACTCGTACCTAAAATAGCGCCTTCTGCTAACTCTTTAAACGACGCTCCGTTTTTTGAGATAAAAGCATCACGAGGGTCAACACGCTTTGGTGTACAACCAATCATTAATCCTTTTGGAAGTACGGCCGGCATATCTTTCATACTATGTACAGCCATATCAATTTCTTTCGTAAGTAGCGCATGTTCAATCTCTTTCACAAACAAGCCTTTGCCACCTACTTTTGAAAGAGTAACATCTAAAATAACATCGCCTTTTGTAACGATTTCTTTCACTTCAAATTCATATGGTAAACCTAGCGCTTTTAACTGATCAATAAACCAATTTGTTTGCGTTAATGCTAATTTACTCTTTCGTGACCCTACAATAATTTTGCGCATAATTTTCTCTCCTCATTATAAATACCAAAAGTGGAAGTTGGATAAACTGCTTAATAGAAAAATATTAATTAGCATTACGAGAAATGCTCCGATGTTCCACTGCACGATTTTCTTCCCTTGCAACACATCTGCCGCTCGTAAATATAGGCCAGCACAATATACAAATAGAACGACAAAAGACCCGATTACTTTCGTATCATACCAATGGAAATTGTCCAATTTTGTATATCCCCATATGCATCCTAATAAAATAGCTAGTAAGAAAAATGGAACAGAAAATAAATTTAATCCGTAAGACATCGATTCTAGCTTCGGTAAATTCCCTAACCTTCTTAATCTCGCATTCCATTTTTTCTTTTTTAATAGGCGATATTGCAATAAATACATAATAGAAAAAATGAACGATACAGTAAAAGTTGCATAAGAAATAATAGCCATACCGACATGTACGTATACAAGCTCCGAAACTAATTGCTCTGCAAGTACCGGCGACATCTTTCCAAGCGGCGTAAAAATAGAAAAAGCGCTTACGCCAAATGCAACAACATTTGTAAAAAAGACTAAAAAATCGATTCTCATAAATCGATTAATGACTAACGACATCGTAATCAATAGCCAAACATAAAAATAAATGCCTGATAATAAGGTTAAAAGAGGGTTCGTTTCTGAATCTGTAGCTCTAAGTAACATAAAAATAGAATGCAGAACCCATACAATCGAAAGTAACCAAAAAGCAAATCGGTTCGCCTTTCGGTTACTTTGGAAATAATCTATAAAATATAAACTAATGCTACAAGCATATAAAATAATTGCAATATGATAAATAATACTGTTATTTAAAAAACTCATCCGATCATCCTTCCAAATTATAAAGATGGAACGGATGGTGTCCACGCTCTTTTATGTTCTACTTCTTCCGCACGACTCTCTACGTCTTCCATTTCTAAATCGAAAATCTTTGCAAATAACGCTAATTTTTCGTCTGCTCCCTCTTCAGCAGCTATTTCTTTCGCTACTAGAATTGGGTCTTTTAATAATTGATTAATAATACTTTTCGTATGCTTACTAATTACTTTTCTCTCACGATCACTAAGAGTTGGTATTTTTCGTTCCAAACTTTCCATCGTTTCACTTTGAATAGCAAGTGCCTTATCACGAAGAGCTGATATTAACGGAACGACACCAAGTGTACTTAACCACGTTTTAAATAAAACAATTTCCTCTTCAATCATAAATTGAATTTTCTCTGCTTCTTTCAAACGCTCAGCACGGTTCGCTTCTACTACTCCTTGCAAATCATCAATGTCATACAAGAAAGAACCTTCTAGCTCATCAATTGCTGGATCAATATCACGCGGCACTGCAATATCAACCATAAATAATGGACGACCAGAGCGCATTTTCTCTACCTTTGTCATCATCTCTTTCGTAATGACATAATCCGATGCACCAGTTGAACTAATTAAAATATCAGCTTCTAATAATGCACATTGTAATTCACTTAAAGGTTTTGCATGTCCCATATATTTCTCAGCCATTATTTCTGCTTTTGAAAGCGTTCTATTCATGACTGTTACTTTACGAGCACCACTTCCATATAAGTTTTGCAGTGCAAGTTCACCCATTTTACCAGCTCCGAGAATAAGCACGTGACAATCTGTTAACTCGCCGAATATTTTCTTCCCAAGCTCAACAGCAGCATAACTAACAGACATCGCACTTTCACCAATTGTCGTTTCTGAGTGAGCACGTTTCGCTAATGTAATGACTTGCTTAAACAATTCATTAAAAATTGTCCCTGTTGCTTTTACTTGCTGCGCTTCTAAAAAGCTATCTTTTATTTGACCTAAAATTTGCGTCTCTCCAACTACCATAGAATCTAAACCGCACGTTACGCGGAATAAATGATCGATTGCACCATCTTGTTCAAAAATAGTTAAATATGGTGCGACTTCTTCTATTTCAAGCTGAAACCAATCAGCTAAAAACTTCTTAATATAATACCGTCCCGTGTGTAATTGATCGACAACAGCGTAAATCTCAGTGCGATTACAAGTTGATACAATGACATTCTCTAACACGCTCTTTTGCTTTTGTAATGTCGTCATTGCTTGCTCTAGTTCTGTTGCCTGAAATGTGAGTTTCTCACGAAATTCTACAGGGGCTGTTCGATAATTTACACTAACAACAAGAATATGCACGCAGCATGTCCCCCTTCACCCGTTTTATCACTTTATCTACTATCATAATACAACTTTCCTCTTATGAATCTGACAATCGTGTGAACAACCGATTATTTTTTTATTTATTCTCCATATGTAAGAAAGGAGATTCAGTAAAATGAATAAAAACTTTCTACTTTATAATGATTATAAAATAATAACTCTATTTGTACGTTACCAAAAAAAGTCCTCATAATCAAGTGATGGAAACTATTCCATATGAATTATAACATCATCTTTCCTATCTTCTTTCATCATGAAGGAAAATATGTATGATTGTTCCAAATTGTAGCACAAACTTTCTCAATACAATGTATTTGACATTGTATTTCTTTTCCGTTATATTGGTTTTACAAAATTAAATTGTGCACAACTTAATAAGAAAGGAGTTATGTATGGTAAATAATTCTTTACATCTAGATAACCAACTTTGTTTTTCTATTTACGCCTGTTCTAGAGAGGTTACACGCTTTTACCGACCGTATTTAGAAGAAATGGGCATTACGTATCCACAGTACATTACTTTACTCGTACTATGGGAGCAAGATGGACTAACAGTAAAAGAAATTGGAGAACGTCTATTTTTAGATTCAGGTACGTTAACACCTATGCTAAAACGAATGGAATCATTAAACCTTGTAAAACGCGTTCGTTCCAAAGAAGATGAGCGAAAAGTATGTATTGAATTAACAGAACAAGGTAAAGATTTACAAGATAAGGCTTGTTCATTACCGAAAACAATGGCTACAAATTTAGGAATTACAGAACAAGAATATCGTTCTTTATTAATTCAATTAAATAAACTAATTGAAACAATGAAAACAATTAATGATAGAAAAGGGGAATAAACATGGATAAATTATATACTGCTTCAGTAACTGCTACAGGTGGAAGAAACGGAAAAGTAGTTTCAGATGATGGCATATTAAATCTTGATGTAAAAATGCCGAAAGCACTAGGTGGTGCAGGCGGAGAGGCAACAAATCCAGAACAACTATTTGCTGCTGGTTATGCTGCTTGTTTTGATAGTGCGTTACAACTTGTCATTCGTACAAAACGTGTGAAAGTAGAAAGCACAGAAGTAACTGCTCACGTTTCTATCGGAAAAGATACAGACGGTGGTTTCGGCCTATCCGCTGTGCTTGATGTACATGTTGCCGGCGTCTCACATAGCGAAGCACAAGAACTTGTAGAAGCCGCTCACGGTGTATGCCCTTACTCTAAAGCAACACGAGGAAATATTGAGGTTACATTAAACGTACGCTAAAAAAATTAGTAAAACAAAAAACGCGCGACATTCGTCACGCGTTTTTTGTTTTTGTAAATTTATGAATTGCTTTCCATGCTTCTTCTTTTCCAAGTCCTGTTTCAGAAGAGAATAGAACGACTTCATCGCCACTTTCAATATCAAGCGTTTCTTTAACAACTTTTAAATGCTTTTGCCATTTCCCTTTCGGAATTTTATCGGCTTTCGTTGCAATAATAATTGTTGGGATGTCATAATGCTTTAAGAAATCATACATCATTACATCATCATTTGTTGGTTTGTGACGTAAATCGACTACTAGTACAGCTGCGTCTAATTGCTCACGTGTTGTAAAGTACGTCTCAATCATTTTACCCCAAGCTGCGCGCTCCGTTTTAGATACTTTCGCATATCCGTAACCTGGAACATCCACAAAGTGCATCATCTCATTAATTAAGAAGAAGTTTAATGTTTGTGTTTTCCCTGGTTTAGAAGAAATACGCACTAACTTTTTACGATTTAAAATTTTATTAATAAATGAAGACTTCCCGACATTGGAACGACCCGCTAATGCGATTTCTGGTAAGTCACCGTCTGGATATTGTTCTGGTTTAACAGCACTAATTACAATGTCTGCTTTTGTTACTTTCATTGTTTCACTCCTACTAATGCGTGCTCCAATACTTCATCTAAATGAGATGCAAGCACAAACGTAAGGTTTTCTTTTACGCTCTCTGGAATATCATCTAAATCTTTCTCATTTTCCGCCGGTAAAATAATCTTTGTTAAACCTGCGCGGTGAGCACTTAATGTTTTTTCTTTTAAACCACCAATCGGTAATACACGACCACGAAGTGTAATTTCACCTGTCATCCCCACTTCTTTACTTACAGGAATACCTGTTAGTGCAGAAATAAGTGCTGTTGCCATCGTAATACCTGCTGACGGTCCATCCTTTGGAACTGCTCCTTCTGGAACATGAATATGAATATCATTTTTCTCATGGAAATCAGGATCAATCTGAAGCTCTTCTGCACGAGAACGAATATAGCTAAACGCTGCTTGTGCGGATTCTTTCATAACATCCCCAAGTTTCCCTGTTAAAATTAATTTCCCTTTACCTGGCGCTACGGACACTTCGATCGCCAGTGTATCGCCACCTGCTGCTGTATACGCTAAACCTGTCGCCATACCAACTTGGTCTGTTTTTTCAGCTTGCCCATAACGGAATATGTGCTTACCAAGTAAATCAACAACATTTTTCTCTGTTACTACAATACGCTTACGTTCTGCTGTAACGATAATCTTTGCTGCTTTACGACAAACTTTTGCAATTTGGCGCTCTAGTGTACGAACACCAGCCTCACGTGTATAATAGCGAATCATTTCAAGAAGCGCTTCATCACGTACTTGTAAATTACCTTTTCGTAAGCCATGCTCTTTTAATTGTTTCGGCAATAAATGTTCACGAGCAATATGAACTTTTTCAAGTTCTGTATAGCCAGCAATCGAAATAATTTCCATACGATCAAGTAATGGGCCTGGAATACTGGAAAGTGTATTTGCAGTTGCTACAAACATAACCTTGGATAAATCATATGGTTCTTCAATGTAATGATCACTGAAGTTATGGTTTTGTTCTGGATCTAACACTTCAAGTAATGCGGCTGATGGATCTCCACGGAAATCGTTAGACATTTTATCAATCTCATCTAATAAAAAGACTGGATTAACTGATTTCGCCTTTTTCATACCTTGAATAATGCGTCCTGGCATTGCTCCAACATACGTACGGCGGTGACCACGAATTTCAGATTCATCACGTACACCACCAAGGGATACACGGACAAAATTACGATTTAATGATGTTGCAATGGAACGCGCTAACGAAGTTTTTCCGACCCCAGGAGGTCCTACTAAACAAAGGATAGGTCCTTTTAATGAATTTGTTAACTTCTGTACCGCTAAATATTCAAGTACGCGCTCTTTCACTTTCTCAAGACCGTAATGATCTTTGTTTAAAATCTCTTCAGAATGAGCAAGATCAATCATATCCTCTGTTGCTTCTGTCCACGGAAGCGCTAATAACCAATCGATATAATTTCGAATTACACCGCTCTCCGCAGAACTTGCTGGTAACTTTTCATAACGATCTAATTCTTTCAGCGCAGCCTTCATTGTTTCTTCAGGCATTCCTGACTGTTCAATTTTCTCACGAAGTTCTTCAACTTCCCCGCCCTTACCTTCTTTATCGCCAAGTTCAGTTTGAATCGCCTTCATTTGCTCACGTAAGAAATATTCTTTTTGCGTGCGCTCCATTGAACGTTTCACTTTTTGTCCAATTTTCTTTTCTAAACTAAGTAATTCTTGTTCATCTTGAATAATTGAAATAAGTGTATGTAATCGTTCTTTCACAGATATAATCTCTAAAATCTCTTGTTTCTGCTTCGTTTTAATTGGCAAGTGAGAAGCAGTTAAATCAGCTAATCTTCCTGGCTCTTCTACATCAGCTACCGTTGCAAATGTTTCATTTGAAACTTTTTTCGAAACTTTAATATATTGTTCAAAATGCTCCAGTAATGTACGCATAAGGGCTTTCTCTTCTAAATCAGCTTCCACTTCTTCCGTTATCGTTTTAATAGAAACTTGCACTACATTTTCTTCTTCGATAAACTCTACTACTTCTGCTCTATGTAAACCTTCTACAAGGACACGAAGCGTACCGTTAGGCAATTTTAACATTTGCTTCACTTTCGCCACTGTACCTACACTATATATGTCATCTTCTTTCGGATCATCGATATTCATTTCTTTTTGCATTGCTAAAAAGATGATATTTTCATCCATTGCCGCCTGCTCTAGTGCTTGTATCGATTTATCACGTCCTACATCAAGATGCAGAACCATCGTTGGATATACGAGAACGCCTCTTAATGGTAGGAGGGGCACGATTCTTTCATTCGTATTCATACTAGACATAGCACCTCCATAATAAATTAAACTCCTGTTCAACTATTTTATATTACAATACATCTAGATGCAATTGCAGAGATTCTCCGCAACTGTAAATCCCTCGTTTTTTCTCCCTTATAAAAGAAAAAAGACTCCGCTTAAGCATACAAACTTAAACGAAGTCTGGCAAATACTATTATCGTTCATTCTCACATTGATTGTGCATCTGTTTCGTCTATCGTAGTATGTACATCAAGCTCTCGATGTATATTTTCCTGTATAAACGTTAGCTCAAATACTTCCTTCAACTTCCGAACAGGAATAATTTCAATTCCTTTTATTGTATACAAAAATGGTTGCATGTTTTCAGCAGGAATGATAACTTTCTTAGCTCCTGCCTTTTTCGCAGCTTTTATTTTTGCGTACACACCACCGATAGGTTTCACTTCCCCGTGTATACTTATCTCACCAGTCATCGCTACTTCATTATTCACATACGTATGATGCACTGCTGAATACACGCCTGTTGCCATAGCAATTCCCGCCGAAGGCCCATCAATGGGGATACCACCTGGAAAATTAATATGTATATCGTACCCTTCTGGCAACACATCTAGAGATCGAAGTACTGTTAATACATTATCTACAGAACCTTTCGCCATACTTTTACGACGAATGGATTTCGTTTGACTACCAATACTTTCCTCTTCAACAATTCCGGTAACATTTACCGATCCTTTATCTTTCGCCTTGATTGCTGTTACTTCAATTTCTAATAATGCGCCTGTATTTGGTCCGTATACAGCAAGTCCATTTACAAGACCGATTCTCGGAATAGGGTAAATGCGTTTTTCATACTTCGGTGTAAGTTGACTAGAGTGAACAACCCACTCTATATCTTCATCTTTAATGAAAGGACGTTCTTCATTTATTGCCATTCCAGCAGAAATTTGTACAAGATTAATCGCTTCTCGCCCATTTCTTGCATACATCCCGATCATTTCAATACCATTTTCACCGATTTGCATTTCCACTTTGTCAGCCGCATTCTTCGCTACTTTTTGAATTTCTTCTGTATCTAACTCACGGAAGAACACTTCTAAACAGCGCGACCGAATAGCAGGAGGAATCTCCTCTGGCGAACGTGTCGTCGCCCCAACTAAGCGAAAATCGGCTGGTAAACCTTTTTGAAAAATGTCATGTATATACGTTGGAATCATCGTATTCTCTTCACTGTAGTATGCACTTTCCAAAAACACTTTCCGATCTTCTAGCACCTTTAACATTTTGTTCATTTGAATCGGATGTAATTCACCTATCTCATCAATAAACAAAATACCACCGTGAGCATCTGTTACCGCACCTTTTTTCGGTTGCGGAATACCTGCTTGCCCCATCGCACCAGCACCTTGATAAATTGGATCATGCACCGAACCAATTAAAGGGTCTGCAATACCACGTTCATCAAACCGAGCTGTCGTCGCATCCAGTTCAATAAATGTTGCATTTGTGCGAAATGGAGATTTTGGATTTCGTTTCGCTTCTTCTAATACGAGACGTGCTGCCGCTGTCTTTCCGACACCTGGCGGACCATATATAATCACATGTTGCGGGTTCGGACCACAAAGAGCCGCTTTTAACGACTTAATCCCGTCCTCTTGCCCTACAATATCTAAAAAGGATGTAGGACGCACCTTTTCCGCAAGCGGCTCTGTTAAAGAAATCTCGCGCATTTTACGAAGGTGTTCTAATTCTTTTTTCGATTCTCGATCAATTGAAACTTTTTGTGTTCGCTGATTTCGAAGTAAATGCCAAAAGTACAATCCGACAATTACACCAAAAACAAGTTGAACAAGTAAAAATATATTTGTCCAGCTCATCATTTATTTCCTCCCGCAATGTTTTATCTCTTAGTATTTCCGCGGAGGAACATAGCTAAACATAAAGAAAAACAGCAATTATAAAAATTGCTGTTTCTCCTTCGCATTATGCAGATGTTTTTGTATCAAGTACAGTACCGTCTTGTAACACCAATTTTGGTGCTGCATTATCAGCTACTGTTTCTTTTGTAAGAATACACTTCTCGATATCTTTGCGAGATGGTAGCTCGAACATTACCTCAAGCATTAAGCCTTCAATAATAGAACGAAGTCCACGAGCACCTGTTTTACGTTCAATTGCTTTTTTCGCAATCTCAATTAGTGCGCCTTCTTCAAACTCTAACTCAACATCGTCAAGCTCCAATAGTTTTTGGAATTGCTTAACAAGTGCATTTTTCGGTTTCGTTAAAATATCAACAAGAGCATCTTCATCAAGCGGCTCTAGGTTCGCAATAACTGGAAGACGACCGATAAACTCTGGAATTAAACCAAATCTTAAAAGGTCCTCTGGTAATACGTGAGATAAAACATGCTTCTCATTTACATCAGCATTTTTCTTCTCAGAACCAAATCCAATTACTTTTTCACCAAGACGACGTTTAATAATTGGCTCGATGCCATCAAACGCTCCACCACAGATGAATAAGATATTTGTTGTATCAATTTGAATAAACTCTTGATGCGGATGCTTACGGCCACCTTGAGGTGGAACGCTTGCTACAGTACCTTCTAAAATTTTCAGAAGTGCCTGCTGCACACCTTCACCAGATACATCACGTGTAATTGATGGATTTTCGGACTTACGTGCCACTTTATCAATCTCATCAATATAAATGATTCCTTTTTCCGCTTTCTCTACATCATAATCAGCTGCTTGGATTAATTTAAGTAAGATGTTTTCTACATCTTCCCCAACGTACCCAGCTTCAGTTAAAGATGTTGCGTCCGCGATTGCAAATGGAACATTTAAAATACGCGCTAACGTTTGTGCCAGTAATGTTTTACCACTACCTGTTGGCCCGATAAGTGCGATATTACTCTTCGCTAATTCTACATCATCAATTTTGCTGTTAGAATTAATGCGTTTGTAATGGTTATATACCGCTACCGCTAGTGCTTTTTTCGCGTTATCTTGTCCGATGACATACTCATCTAAGATTTCACGAATTTCTACCGGTTTCGGTACATCTTTGAATTCTACTTCTTCGTCTTTCGCAAGCTCCTCTTGTACAATTTCAGTACAAAGTTCGATACACTCGTCACAAATGTAAACACCTGGACCTGCAACTAACTTTCGAACTTGCGTTTGTGTTTTACCACAGAAAGAACATTTTAATTGCCCTTTTTCATCATTAAATTTAAACATATTTTCACACCCCTTACAAAGTGCTAACCTCTTGCCTTCGTATGTACACGATAAATGTATCGTATGTAAATACATATTATGTCACTACGTGGCGAGAAATACAAATAATATGACTAGTTATGTACAAATAAAAAGTTTTTAAAACTTTTGAAATATGTATATTCGACTCATTAAGGAAGTTTTCCTTCTTCATCGAAAAGTTTTATAAATATATTTCTATATTTATAAAACAAGGCACGATTAAAATCGCGCCTTGTTATTTTATTATGCAGCGTTTTCTACTAAGAAGTCTACAGCTTTACGAACTTTAAGATCTTCAGCTAAAGCGTCTACGCTTCCAAGAGCTTGCTTGATAGCGTCTACTGGCATACCGTACATTTCAGCCATTTTTTCAACTTCTGCAGTTACTTCTTCTTCAGTAACTTCGATGTTTTCAGCTTCAATGATAGCTTCAAGAACAAGGTTGATTCTTACGCGTTTTTGAGCGTCTTCTTTCATTTGCTCTTTTAACTTGTCAGCATCAGTACCTGTGAATTGGTAGTAAAGCTCAAGGTTCATACCTTGTTGGCTTAAACGTTGCTCGAATTCACGAACCATACGATCTAACTCAGTGTCGATCATAGCTTCTGGAATGTCGATTTCAGCGTTAGCAGCAGCTAATTCTACTACTTCGTCACGTACTTTGTGCTCAGCTTCGTGCTTTTTGCCTTCTTCTAAGTTTGTGCGAAGTTTTGCTTTTAATTCATCAAGAGTTGCAACCGCTTCGTCAGCTTCTTTAGCGAACTCGTCGTTTAACTCAGGAAGTTCTTTTGTTTTGATTTCATGAACTGTTACTTTGAATGTTGCTGGTTTGCCAGCTAATTCAGCAGCATGGTACTCTTCTGGGAATGATACTTCAACGTCTTTAGACTCACCAGATTTAAGACCAATTACTTGCTCTTCGAAACCTGGGATGAATGTACCAGAACCGATTGCTAGAGAGTAGTTTTCGCCTTTTCCGCCTTCAAATGCTTCGCCATCAACGAAACCTTCGAAGTCGATTACAGCTGTATCACCGTTTTCAACAGTTCCTTCTTCTTTAACAACTAGCTCAGCTTGACGCTCTTGTAAAGATTTTAATTCGTTCTCTACATCTTCGTCAGTTACAGTTGTTTCAACTTTTTCTACTGCTAAACCTTTGTACTCACCTAATTTAACTTCAGGTTTCACTGTAACTTTTGCAGTGAAGATAAGGTTAGCATTTTTTTCGAACTTCTCGATGTCGATTTCAGGATGAGCAACTGGGAAGATACCAGCTTCATCGATTGCTTCACCGTATGCTTTTGGTAAGATGATATCTAAAGCATCTTGGTATAAAGATTCAACACCAAAGCGTTGTTCGAATAACGGACGAGGCATTTTTCCTTTACGGAAACCTGGTACGTTGATTGTTTTTACTACTTTTTTGAACGCAGCGTCGATAGAGTTGTTTACTTCTTTAGCATCAACTTCGATTGTTAAAACGCCTACGTTACCTTCTAATTTTTCCCATTTTGCAGCCATTTATTCTTTCCCTCCAACTATAATAATGTATGCACATACCTCTATAGATTAAGATCTTCATTATCTCTTTTTTGAAATAACAAAAGTACAAATAATCCTCTAGCAAAAGCTTTCAGATATAATGTTCCAATCTACTAATTGCCTAAAAGACAACTACGGTATATTTTGTTCGAGAATAATATGAAACATATTAAGTAAGAGAATTACACTTCTCTTCTCTTACAAACAGGCAGATTTCTGCCTTTTGCAACCCTTACATTATAACATAGAATATGCTCGTTTCAAGAACCGAACGATTCTTTTTCATAATTATACGGGCAAATATCCTTCTCTTTCAACACGTAATAACCATTGATAGGCAATATGAAACTCTTCTAATTCAATATTATACGCTGTCATAAGCTCTTCTTCATCAATAGTCAACCCGAAACGCTTTCTACCAATTCTCTCTAAAACAGCAGCCCAAATCTCCACTTTATCCATTAATAGAGCGAATGGGAAAATGCTAATTTGCAATTCTTTCCAATATGTAACCATCGCATCAAATATATCAGGATAATTTTGCTCTAATCGACTTGATAATCTATGTATAATGTTATCGGATTGCTCCTCATTATGACCTGTAAATGCCGGAATTACCTTGATCGTATTCCCAAACTTTTCTACCTCTATCTCTTCTTCTATTTGATTTTCTATCATTTTATATAAAATAGAAGTTTTCAAATAAGGGTGCTGTTTTTCGTCTATTAAAAATTTCTTTAAAATAGGTAATGCAAGATCCAAATCTTTTAACGAAAGTTGCTGAATCGCTCTTAGCTTTTGCCCAAAGTTTTCTCCAAATATTTCATTAGTAAATTCATCTAACTCAAAATTCGAATCAACTCGTGATGTATCTACTTCATTTAACATACCTTCTGCAAATAAAGCGAGCTGTGCTAATTTTTCCTTTTGCTCAGGCATTACATCTTTCGTTTGCAAAACTTTTTCAACAGTTTCAATAACGCCTTCATAATCATTTGTTTGAACTAAAATTGTCACATACGTTTCAAGAATATCACCAAATAAGACAGCTCCTGTTTCCAGTAACTGTTCACATTTCTCTTTCGCTTCTTCCATATGTTTTAATTCTAACAAACAAATAACCGAAGCTAGTTCCGTTTGTTCCGTTTCTGCATTATACTGACGTAATATTTCAAAGCAGCGCAATGCATCTTCGAATTTCCGCTCTTTCAGCGCTAAAAAACCTTCATCAATATAGCGCTCTGATAGTTGCGGAAACAATACGACCGTATTTTCTTTTTTATCCATACGTCCGCCTCTTTTTCTAGATTTTAATTATCTTTAAAGTAAATATATCAAATGAGTAATGAGAACACAACATCCCGAAACCCTTTGTTTGAAATATAGAAATATTTAATTTTTACATTTCAATACAAGTGAATTCCTACTCAAAATTAAAAATATGCAAATAAAAACCCTCAGCAATTCAAGCAGAGGATTCATCATTAATGGAAAGCTTTTATAATAGTGGGGTATATAACAAGGGTAATAATTTGGAGAACAATAATTGCCATAACAATCATGCTAAAGTAGAAGATTGGTTTACTTCGCTTCATTAAAAACATAATGATGAGCATTGTACAAGCAAACAAACTTAAGAAGAACAAACTCGTTGTCGAACTAAGTATACCACTTGGGACAAAGAACAATAACACAACACTACAAGTACCTATAATTCCAAATAACCATTCCATTCATTCACTCATTCCCTTTCCCTCTCATGGTAGTTTCCTCTACGCGATTAAATGTTTTACAACATCAACTACATACGTTAATTTCTCATACGCTACAAATCCAAAAGCAACTGTTAAACCCGTTACGATTAATCCCTTCATTATTTCTTCCTCCTCGTTTTATCGTTGTTACCTTCATTATAGAGGATTAGCAATTTGTTACCATCGAACTACCTTACAGTTACCTTACAGAATTGTAAGATTTCAAAGAGAGATTGAAAAAACACCTCATATCACTTGAGGTGCTTTCACGGAATTTCTCTATAATCACTTGCAAAATTAACTTTTTTCTCTTGGTTATTTTTCGGAGAATCCACTCTTAAACTAATAGATTTACTAAATAATTTCGGGCTGAAATAATAACAAAAATCCGTTTGAGGACAATATACACAATACACATCTATTTCTTCTTTATTCACTTCTTTTGTAGTGACTCCGCTTGCTGTAGAATAACTAGATCGGAATCTTACTTCCAGTATCCCTCTTGCATTCAACTCTCTATATTTCACTTGCACCCTTTTAAATACCCCGCCTTTATACACTACAAGATCAAAGGGCGAATGCTCTGTTTGTGGTATTAAAATCATATATCCTTTTTCATACAAATCAACTTGTGCCTTTAAAACAGCTAAATCTCCTTTTGTTTTTGTATGATGGTACACTTTTTCTCAGCACCTTTTTACATATTTTCAAAATAATATTCGTTCCTTTTCTTAACTTACCTCCCAACATTTTCTCATTAAAAGAAAACTCTTTGTTAAAACCATGTTAATATATTTTTGTATAATTAAGAATTTAATTTACAAGGGTAGCTGCTGATGTTTTAGGGTTAAGTGATGTAGGTTCTGTCATTACACCGAAAGATTATGACAAGGTCGATGCTGATGATTACGTAATGCATGAAGATGGAGAGAAAATTTATTTTCTAATTAAATCGAAATCAGATGAATATTGCTTCACAAACAAAGGATTACTTCACCTAGATGGTACAAGTGCGACAAGCAAAAAACGTACACTACGCCGCTTTAGCTATAGTAAATATCAAATTAAAAACGTAGCGCTTGAAACTGCGGGAACGATTGATTTAGATGTAGAAATTAAATTTCAAATGGGAGATGAACATTATTCAATTGATGTTCATAAAAAACATATCGAGGAATTAAAAGATTTATATAAAGCTCTACTTAAAATCGAAGAAATTTCATACGACAACGATATTACATTGCAGTATGCACATAAAAGTTTAGATATGGCATCTAACGCTTTTAGCCGTATTTCAAATGCACAAGTAAATTTAGCAGAGCAATTTAAAGAAATGAACGAAATCGCCTTTAACTGGCTCGTTGATACGAAGAAACAATATAATGTGAAAGATTATGGTTTTGTATTTGAGAAGTTTATTAATAACTAAACAGAAAACCTTGTTATCAAAAGATAACAAGGTTTTTTCAGCGTCCCAGGAGAATTTCGAGCTCCCACTCCGCCCATTTCCGTACTATTTTATATATTTTGATCGCAGTCTTAATATATCTTCCTCTTCTCGAATACCTGCTGATCCTTTCCTCACATTTTTTACGATAGTCCAATCCGGGTTAGTTTCATCACCGATGTTCTGTACTGTAAAGTTGCCATCACCATATTTTCGGTGACCTTCTGCCAATTTCTCCGTTAAATCGTTCTCATTTGATCTCGCCATCTTTGCGCCATCTCCCTTTTTTATACAACCTTCTTAAACTGTCTAACCAATCACAGGTCTAGTCAATTGGAGATTCTCGTTTTCCGCTTCTATTCATTGTAACACACTAACGGGGATAAGTTTCGATAACGGTTGCTCAATCGTACAAGAGTGGTAAAAAGTTTTATAATATTGTAAGTGAACAGTTAGGAGAATACGATGTACGACGTGTTATAGAAGGTGTTGATCCCGGATCCCGATACTGGCGAAAAACTTTCATGGTGGGAACGCACTGGTGCTGGTGTCATGTTTTTCGCGGGACTTACACCTGTTGGTAAGGGAATAAAAGTAGTCAAAGGTGCAAAAAAAGTTTCCAATGCAATAGATGCAGCAGCCACACTAGAAAAACAACGGAAAACTTTAAAAGCTAATAGCTTAGCAGGTAAAGAATACGAAACAAAAATGTTCGAGGCTATAAAACAACAAAAACCTAAATCTGAATTGAATGAACAAATAACCGTACAAACAAAATCGGCGTACGCACTCGTATAGATATAGGAGGCAAGGACGCAAATGGTAAGATTGACTTAGTAGAGTTAAAATCTTCACCTACTGCACCTCTTACTAAAAATCAGAAAAAAGCCTTCCCTGAAATTGCAGAATCAGGTGCAATAGTTAAAAGTAGGAACAAACCACCATTTGAAATTACTAACAGGGAGAATGAATGCAATTAGTTACATAATTGAAAATAAAATCGTTACACAAATGTTGAGAAATATTGAAATTCAATTTCCATCAAATTCTATTCTTGCTATCATTATTTATAAGAATATTCAAAAAGGGAGGGAATTTTATGGACGTTCTAATAAAGGGGAATGCACAAATTTCAAAACTACTTAACGAATGGTACAAAGAAATACGTTCACGTAATATAGATAATGCCCATTGTTTAAAAGAAGAAATTAATTCTATCATTCACAATAACGAAGCAGACTCAAACTTGTTACTCTACTATCACCTGTTAGATTTCGGCTATAAATATTTAGTGGATAATTTAAGTATTTCAAAAAATAGCTTTGATAAAATTGAATCCTTTGATATTCCCACAGATAACTTTTTATCTTACTACTACCATTTTTATAAGGCTATTCATTCTAACGCAGTCGGTAATTATAACCTTGCTAAAGAGCAGTATGATAAAGCAGAACTTTTACTTAAACACATTCCTGATGAACTTGAAAAGGCGGAATTTCATTACAACTTAGCAACATATCATTATCATATTTATCAAGCACTTTTAGCCATTAAGCATGGTACAAAAGCTAGGGACATATTTTCTAAACATGAAAGCTATGAATTAAAAACAGCTTATTGTGATAATTTATTAGGATTAGCTTGTACGCATTTAAAAGAATTTGAACTAGCTGAAGAATACTTTGTTACTGCAATGAACACATTCCAAAAACAAAAAAATGAGAAAGCAATCTTACTAGTTCGTCATAATTTAGGCTTAATGTATGCGAGTCAAAATCTTTCTAGTTCGGCAATTCGATACCTTTCAGAAGTAGTTGAAAAGAAACCTCATCATTATAAAGCTATTTTTGTTAAAGCAAAGGAACATGTTAAGCTAGGTGAAAAAGAAATTGCATGTCAACTCATTGAAAAAGGTTTAACTATCTGCAATGAATTAGGGAATCAAGAATATCAATACCGTTTTGCAATTCTGAGAGAACTAAATAAAAAAGCTGCTGCTGACAAATTAGAAAAAGCAGTACTGGCAGGAATGGACTACTTTAGAAACGAAAGATTATGGGAATATGTTCAAGAATACATGGAAGCATTAGCGGTCCAATTTCATAGCGAAGGAAACTTTGAACAAGGAAGTAAATATTTCTACTTAAGTTATGAAGCTAAGAAAGAAATTTTTAATAAGGAGGCGTTAAAGTGAAGAAAGTATTATTAGGAATGCTATTGATTACACTTGTAACGATAGGCACGCATACTTCAGTTAACACTCAAGCAGCTATTAATATTATACAAGGTTTAGCTGATGGTGATACAGGTTGATTTATTAAAGACGCAGGACGCTTACCTACTCTTAGGGTGGCGTTCTTTTTTATCTAACTTTAACGAAAGGGTTGAACTACAAAAATGTTTGATGGATTATCATTAGAGACAATAAGCAAAATTCCACCTGCTTTCACTACAATTATAGCCACCTTACTTATACCAGCTGTATTATATAGTGTTAATCAACTTGTAATAGCGGCAACAACTAAGGAAATTGACAAATTGCATTTAAATAAAGCCACACAAGTAAAATTAAATTTTGGAATATAATTTTATTTACACTGTTAAGTGCTATTTTATATCTATTTGCTACTGTGTTTTTTAACTTTGGAGTATATGATAACCTTAATAAAACTTGGAGTAACAGCGAAAAAGTTTGGTACATCGGAGGAACTTTAATTATTAATGTTATTCTATTAGTTGTACTATATTTTCTGTTTTTGTTTTCTCTGCATAAAAACAAGAAGTTTAATATTATTCTTAAGGTTTTAATTTCCCTTCAAATCATAAGTAGTGTAATTATTTTTTCCTATCTCATTACTATTCAAATTTTTAGGAAATGGAATTATGAAATGCTACCTTCCATAAAAACATTCGTTAAATCTTCACTAATCGTTAATGAATCACGTCTTTTTGACATAAAAAAATAAGCCCCCTAACTCGTTAGCGACCGCACATTGTACGATTCAACTTACGAATTAGAGAGCTTATATATTGCGGATTTTGACGTCACCGCAAAGGTTTCCTTAGCGTCCCAGGAGAGATTCGAACTCCCGACCGACGGCTTAGCTTACCACCATAGCTTTCGCTACCAGCAATTACTGTTTGTAGTCTGGACTATATCTTCACCATTTCAGGTGCGACACGTGTAGTCTCTACGGAACCTCACGATGATTTTCATCATACTTCAGAGTCTTTACCATTAAGTTTCACTTAATCATTCAAAACTCCTTAATCTTTTTCAAGATCGTAAGTTTCCTCGGTATTACCATCAGCCGAACTGTTAAGGCTTCACCGATATAGTGTCGTCCACTTTATAGGTTCTTGTTTCCCTATAAAGGCTCCTATTTTTCTTGAAGGCCGTTGCTCTATCCTGCTGAGCTACTGGGACATGGAGCGGGTGAAGAGAATCGAACTCTCGACCAGAGCTTGGAAGGCTCTTGTTTTACCACTAAACTACACCCGCATATGTTATTTTATTTTCTTCGTTAGCGCCGTTGCCCTATCGACAATATTTATTATATGTATAACCATACATAAAGTCAACACCTTTTTTAAAAGAGGATAATTTTTCTTATCCTCTTTTAAAAACTGCTTGTTCAACTAGCTGTCCGTCTAGTGTTTCAAAACGAACTTCCATTTGATTTTCATCCATTTCTAATAAAGCAAATGTCTTTTCTACACGCTGACGCGGTAATAAAATACTGCCTGGATTAATAAATAAAACGCCGTCGATTAATTCCGCACCTAATACGTGAGAGTGTCCGAAGCATGCAACTTGCGCCCCTACCTCTTCAGCACGGTATGCTAATGTTTGTAACGTCATTTTCACGTTATGACGATGTCCGTGCACAACTATGAAACGAACACCATCTACATCCGTTACAATTTCGTCTTGAAAGTTAGCATAATCACAATTCCCTTTTACAACATGGAAAGCTTGCAACTCTTCATGAGCAGGCGTTAGCTCTGAATCACCGCAATGAATCATGATATCTACTTTTCCTTCATACTTCTCTTTTAACTGCTGTAATTCCTTCACAGAGCTATGACTATCGCTTACGATTAAAGCTTTCATCAATCTCTCTCCCTTATTCTCCTAAAAACCATTCAGGGATTTTTTCTTCTAGCTTACGTAGAGCACGTCCGCGGTGACTAATAGCATTTTTCTCATCTGAACTTAGTTCGGCCATCGCTTTTTTATATTCTTCCACATAAAAAATCGGATCATATCCGAAGCCGTTTTCCCCGCGGCGTTGTTCTAAAATAAACCCTTCGCACGTCCCATTTACAATGACAGGCTTTTTATCCCCTTCTGGGAAAGCCACTGCTAATGCACAGTAGAAACGAGCTTTACGCTTTTCAAACGCTACGTCATTTAATTCTTGTAAAACTTTATCAATATTTGCTTGATCATCTTTCGGCTCTCCAGCAAAACGTGCTGAATACACACCTGGTTTCCCGTTTAAAGCATCTACAATAAGACCTGAATCATCCGCAATTACAATTGCATTCAATTGTCTACTCAAACTGTCCGCTTTTAAGATTGCATTTTCTTCAAATGTTTCACCAGTTTCTTCGACTTCTTCAATATGAGGAAAATCGTGTAATGATTTCACTTCTAAATCAAATCGCTCAAATAACTCAGCAAATTCACGTACTTTCCCCATATTTTTTGTCGCTACAACAACTTGTTTCATACTTTCCACCTCTACTCTATATGAGATACGATGTCACCTAACGCTTCTTTTTGCATGTCAATCAGTTGGAAAATGCCTTGTTCTGCAGCATCAAGTAATTCATTTAACTGCGCTCTACTAAACGTCGCTTCTTCTCCAGTTCCCTGCACTTCAACGAACTGACCTTTTCCAGTCATAATTACGTTCATATCAACGTATGCTTTAGAATCTTCTGCATAGTTTAAATCTAAAACAACACCTTGTTCTTCAACAATTCCTACTGACGTTGCTGCTAAATAATCTTTTACTGGAATTTTAGATACTTTTTCTGCTTGTAATAATTTCTCAAACGCTAATACCATTGCTACATATGCACCTGTAATAGAAGCTGTTCTCGTTCCACCATCCGCTTGAATAACATCACAATCAATCCAAACCGTTCTCTCACCAAGCACTTCTAAGTCAACTACCGCACGTAATGCTCGTCCAATTAAGCGCTGGATTTCCATTGTACGTCCTGTTACTTTCCCTTTACTTGACTCCCTAATTGTACGTTGTTCTGTCGCACGTGGAATCATCGCGTATTCAGCTGTTACCCAGCCCTTCCCTTCTCCACGCATAAAAGGCGGGACACGCTCTTCAATTGTCGCTGAGCAAATTACCTTAGTATCCCCAACCTCAATTAATACTGATCCTTCTGGATGTTTTAAGTAATTCGTATGAATATGTATATGGCGTAATTCTGTTTTCTCTCTACCATCTACTCGCATAAAAATAACCTCCTCATAACTACTTGTTAGTATAGCCAAATTTAAATGTATGATATGTATACAATAAAAGAAGGGGAACCCAAAAAGCAATTCCCCTTTCTTACTTAAGTATATCAAATTATTGGCGATTAAAAACTACCTGTATTCACGTTTTCTGGACGATCTACAGGTTTTATTAACTTTCCGCCCTTTTCATCTATAAGATTCGCTTTACCATTTACTTCAATAGAAACGCTTTTCACGCCTTTCTTTTCTGTTAAAGATAAAACTAATGACTTCAATACGTAATTTGAAATCATATTTTTATCTGGGTTTATAAATATATTTTCATTAAAGTTTAATGTAAGATTTCCATCTTGTAATTTCGGATTCGTAATGAGCTTAACTCCTGGATTGAAATCGTTCAGAAGAGATTGATGAATCGGTCCTTTTACAAGTTCATCTACAATTGCTGCATAATCATTTTCTTTTCCTTCTACAACGCGGCGTGTTACTGGTACGTAGTATTGCTGTTTATTATTATTTTGTGCCATAAAATAAAGTGTTACTGGTTTTGTATTTGTTACATCCGCTACTTGCTCATCATCGAAGTTAATACCGTTCGCACGGCTCACCCCTTCACCAAGCGGTGTACCACCAACAGGCATCTTCGCTAATTTTTCACCATTTATTTGGAACTGCACTTGTTTTATTTCTTTAAATTGCGTCAACGTCCATGCAATAGATTCAACGATTTGACGTTCTTCCTCTTTTGCATAGTTTTTCATTTCTTTAGAAAAATCAATGACTGCCGTCCCATCTTTTTTCAAGTTTAGGGTCATCGATGTATTCGCCGGAATGACTGCACGGAACCCATTCGGTAACAAATTCGTTACCGGTCCATCTTTCACAAGGTACTCTAACGTTTGCTGAATAACCTCATTTGCTTTCGGAGTAGGTATAGCTAACGTTTGCGGTACAACATAGCCATTTTTATCAACAAGGTATAGTTCTCTATTCACCGTTTGTCCTTGCTTATCTTTCTTAGATACTTCTTTCTTTCCACCCTCTGTATACGTAACTTGTTTTGGCGGATCAATTTGCTCCGTTGCTTTCTCTTGATTTATAAAGCCACACCCTGTTAGTAAAACAGCGCTCACAGTAGCACCAACAACCCATTTAAAAGTGGATTTAGGCATGCCATTCCCCCCTAAAATCTAAGTTTGTACTATTATGTATACGAGCTGTTTCATGTTTTAGAACAAGCTGTGCTCCCTATAAACAAAAAAACTCCTGATTTCTCAGGAGTTCACTTATATGAATTCTATTATTATTCTTTTTCTAAATAAATATGTTTCACATTTTCAATCGGTTGACCGAACCATTTTGATGCAATTTCTTTAAATAGACCTATTTTCCCTGTTGTTAAGAAGAGATGATCACTTTGTTCCTCTCCCTCATTCAACATTTTACTATGGTATAAAATGGTACTTACTTCACGCGCCGTTTCATCACCAGAACTAATGAGTTGCACTTTATCTCCCATTACTTGTTTAATAACAGGACCTAAAATTGGATAATGTGTACAACCTAAAATAAGCGTATCAATATCAGTGTTTTTCAGCGGTTGCAACGTTTCTCTTACAACTTCATACGCCATTTCACTTTCGAAATTACCGCTCTCTACAAGCTCAACAAAAGGTGGACACGCTAAACTTTCTACCATAACACGATTATTAATAGACTTTAACGCTTCCTCGTATGCACCACTTTTCACCGTTCCAATCGTTCCAATAATCCCAACATGATACGTGTTTGTCATTTTTAAAGCTGTACGTGATCCTGGGTGAATAACTCCTACCACTGGAATTGGTAATTGTTTCTGCATCTCTTCTAATACAACTGCAGTTGCTGTATTACATGCAATAACTAACATTTTGATATTTAAATCTAGTAAATGCTCCGTCATTTCCCACGTAAATTGACGCACTTCTTCTCGAGAACGTGGACCATAAGGGCAACGTGCTGTATCCCCTAAATATATAATGCGCTCTTTCGGCAACTGACGAATTAATTCCTTCGCCACTGTTAAACCGCCAACTCCTGAATCGATAACACCGATTGCTCTATTCAACTTCATCACCCGTTTTCTCATTCATCATCTTATTTTATCATTATATTTTTCACACTTTAAGTTCGCTCACTTAAACTGCTTCTATATGAAAATTTTCATTTGTACCTGTATAGACTAGGACCTTTTTTATTTTGCTCCTTTTTTTCATAATTTGCAAGACAGAAAAATAACCGACCTTCTATATGAAAGTCGGTTTCTTCTATAATAAAGTACATCTTTAATGCTCCATCTTTTTTTGGAAAGAAGACATTCCTATTAATAAGAAGAAATGGGCAGAAATTAACATGACGATTAAAATAAAATTGAAACGATAACTATTTGTAGATTCCATAATTTTGCTCGCAACAGCTGGTCCAAATGCCATACCGAAAAAGTTAATTAAATTATATAAGCCAAGACCGACTCCAACTTTAGCTGCATGTAATGTTTTCGGTATAAATGTGTTCAATGATACTTGAATGGCAGAATAACTCATAAATGTCAAAATAATCGCCAATACAATAACGACTATACTTCCATTCGGAATAAACCCTAAAATTAAAAAGCCAACAATCATAATGACAGACGCTACATAAATCATATTCACATTTCCAAACGAAGGGACAATCTTTCCAGTAATAAAACTAGACACAATACCAAAGAGTGATGCAACAAATAATACAATTCCGATAACAAACGGAGACAATCCGTGCTCTCTTCCTAACAGTAATGGCAACAATAATAAATTAGCACATAACGCCACATTAATTATAAATCCGACTGTTATTAAACGAAGAAATGCTTTGTTCGAAAACAACTCAATATCGATAAATGGATGCTCCGCTTTCTTCATACGAACCGTGAATAAAAATAAAGAAATTATCGATAACACAAATAGCCAACTATTCGTATTGACACCTAATAAAACAGTCGTAATGAATGCAAATAGTAACGCCGCTCCAATGTAATCAAAATGAAACGCTTCATCCGTGTGCCGTGCTTCTTCTGGCATAAATTTTATAAGCAAGAAAATCCCCACTACTGAAATAACCATAAATAAAAATAAATATGGCCACCCTAGTGTATTTGTAATAGCCCCGCCAACTAAAGGGCCAATACCTACTGCTAATGCAATAGAAGAACTAATCATCGCTAACGCACCAGGCTTCTTATGAGGAACAACTAATTTCGCCACTGCAATCATACTAAGCGCAATAAACGCTGCACCCCCGCTCGCTTGCACTAATCTTGCAAGAATGGTAATCACATAAGATTGATTCATAAATCCAATAATAGAACCCACTACAAATATGATAATCGAAATAATTAATAGTTTTTTTACACTGTAACGATCAGCAAGCTTCCCATATATCATTGAACCAATACCGACAACTAAAGAATAACCTACTACAACCCAACTTACTTTCGATTGACTAATAGATAAATCATGAGCAATATCCTCTAACGCAACATTAAATAAAACCGCATTCATCGGTCCTAATAAAACGATAAAACATAATGTGAAAACAAACCATTTTGAATGATTACTTATATCTTCCCCCATGTGTAACACCTCTCCTGATTGTAGTAATTGAAAACGAAAAATGAAGTTGTTTAGCTCTTCTATTATCACTAGACAACTTCATCAAATGTATACATTTATCGCGCGACAAATTGAATTCGAAACGAAACATGTACGTTGTTCGATATTCATGGAACTATCATAGTTTCAGCATTACAGTTTGTCAACGAAAAAATATACAAAGTAAACTAATTTAGTGTTTTTAGTTTACTTTGTTCAAAAATTGTTATACACTAATTTCGAATCCGATATAAGGAGGACTGACATGGTTATTCAGATTTGCAATTTTTAACTTAATAAAATAATGAACTTATATATAGAAGAAACATTATAGGAGGATTATGATGAAGAAAAAAATGTTAGTTGTATTAACGAGCGTTGAAAAATATCCAAATTTAAATCGAGCTACTGGCCTTTGGCTTGGTGAGGCTGTTCATTTCGTTAAAAAAGTTGAAGAAGCTGGTTACGAAGTAGATTATGTTAGCCCACAAGGTGGTTATACACCGATTGATCCGCATAGTTTAGCAATGGCGGAGAGCATCGATTGGGAATGGTATCAAAAGAAAGAATTTATGAATCACCTCGGTTCTACACTGAAACCGAGTGAGGTGAATCCGGAAGACTATGCTGTTATTTATTACGCAGGTGGTCACGGTGTGATTTGGGACTTCCCTGAAAATAAAGAACTCCAAATGATTAGCCGTAGCATTTATGAAAATGGCGGAATTGTTTCCTCTGTTTGTCACGGAGCTGCTGGTTTATTCCATATTACATTAAGTAATGGGGAACGTTTAATTAGCGGTAAAAAAGTAACAGGATTCTCAAATGAAGAGGAAAAACTAGCTGAATTAGATCAATTCGTTCCATTTTTAACAGAAGATGAACTTATTAAAAATGGAGGGCTTTACGAAAAAGCTACACAGCCTTGGGAAGCTTTCGCCGTAGAAGATAACCGTGTTATCACCGGTCAAAACCCAGCTTCAGGTGGTCCAGTAGCTGAATTAGTATTACAACACTTAAAAAAGAACATGTAATAAAAAAAGCAGATTTTCCATTCATATAGGAAAATCTGCTTTTTTACGAAATCATTTGTAAAATAGCCATAACTTCTTTTTCAATTTCAGAATCATCAATCGCTTCTATATACTCCGGTTTAAACAGTTGATACTTCTTTAGTTGATAAAAATCAAGTATCGCTTTCTTTAACGTAATATCGTACTGAATACAAAAAGAATGATCTATAATACGTCTTAACATCACATCATCTTGCACCATAAATAATTGTGCGTTCATCTTATTAAAGTAGCCTTGTTCCATACCCGCTTCAAAAAACATTTGCAAATTATGATTACGATTTTGTTGTGCAGCGACTAACTGATCAGATAAGTGCGGATATGCCTCTTTCAAATCTTGTAAAAAGACATCTGAAATGTATGTCACACATTTTAAAGAGTGAATAAACGTCTTTTGGAAACGTTCTGCAAAAGACATACTTTCATCTTGATTATCCGCATCCCCTTCAAGAAGGTAGTTCATAAAATCTTCTACCACAGCTTCAATAATCTCATCTTTTGAAGAAAAACGTTTATATAAAGTAGCTTTACTAATATCCATATACTTCGCAATTTCATCTATTTTCAATTGACTAAAACTCGTTTTTCTAATAACGGGCTTTATTTTATTAATATAAGTATTTGCACACGCAACTTTTCTCATTAAAAGAGCCTCCCCTTTTGTCCATACAAAATAGTATAGCAAATTCACGATTAATTATAAATGAAGTCACTATACTCAATACATCTTTTTAGTTTAAGGGGGCATTTATAAGTAACGAGCACTTTTTCTATACTTTATTTACAGCTCTTCTTATAGCTTTCCCTATTTCCATACTAGACTGCGGATTTTGCCCTGTAATTAAACGCCCATCTACTACGACGTGCGGCGTAAAATTTGGAGCAACATAAAACAAAGCCCCTTCTTCTTTCAATTTACTTTCTAACAAAAACGGCACTCGCTTTTCTAAATGTACAGCTTTTTCCTCATCATTTGTATAACCTGTTATATGCTTACCCGCACTAAAAAACGAGCCGTCCTTATTTTTCACACCGACTAAAGAACTTACTCCGTGACACACAGCCGCTACAATTCGGTTGTTGTTGTACATATTCACAATTAAATTTGCAACATATGGATTACCTGGAAAATCTACAATCGCCCCGTGTCCACCACCAAATAAAACTGCATCATAATCCGAAAAATGAACCGTTGAGATCGACTTCGTATTTTGCAATAAAGAAGCGACATGCTTAAATTCACGAGGTATCCCGTTCGGAATAGAAACTCTATCAATCGGCACTCTACCGCCCTGTATCGACACAATATCAACATCGAACTTAGCTTTTTTAAACAAATTATAAGGAGCTGCAAGCTCTTCCAGCCACAAACCAGTCGGGTGTCCATTCATATCATGAGCGCTTGTTGAAACTAACAATACCCTTTTCAACATATCCCCTCCTTACTACCTATTTATGTATGGAGTGTTCTTATCATTCATATAGCAAGCGAAAAAACGAGAACAACTAGCTGACCTTTTTTATAAAAGTCGGCTTATTGTTCTCGTTTGAATTCTTTCATACAAAGATGTTCACAACCTGATAACTTTATCTCCAGCGCCACGCAATCATGTTATACTCCATATGAATAGCAGGTATATCAATCCCTAAATACCGCTGAGCATCCTCCTCAAAAATAGCCCAATTTTCTTCATATAAAAATTCAGGGTCTATGCTTTCAAAATCAAATATACTATCTTCGTCTACCATCTCACGAAAATATTTTTGGAAAGGTTTACTATTCTCGAATAAACGAATTGTTCCATACATCCATGGCATGTCTCCAAAAACATCTTTAATTTCACCTATCTCCATACCCTTAAAATACAACTTCATATGTGCACCTTCTTATTTATAAATGACAAAAATACCTATCCTGCATACCTCATCATGTTCTAAAACAGTTATTTTAACATTTCTTCCTGAAACATATCTTCCCTCTCCAAGTCTGAGATACCTTTTTAAATTCAAAATATACGCAAAAAAATAGCCGACTCTTTATATAAGTCGGCTTTCTTTTTATAACTCGAGCTCTCCCATGCGAAGAAGCTCAACAACTGCTTGTGAACGTCCTTTAACCCCTAGCTTTTGCATTGCGTTTGAGATGTGTAGTGTTTGCAAATAAATATAGAATTAAAATTGCATCAAAAATCTCTATGCATTTGATTTATGAAAATCTCGTAATAACATATGATGACAATGCATTTAAAGAAAGTATATACTCAATGCTTTATTAAGCGGAGTAACTAATTCCTGTATTCTTATATATTCAATTTAAAAAGAATAAATCTAAAATATATTATATAATAAAATAAGAATAGAACACAACGGAACATGAATGACGCCGAAAAAACCTTAAATGAAAACGAGAGAGACATTTTGACAAAACAAGCAGATGATCTCCTACAGCTCATCCAAAAATATAAACCCTTAGTTTATTTACACGAAAGAGGATAATTATTAAAACTTATTGAGGCGAGTGGGGAACCTCATAGATTCTAAAAATGTTCATGGTAGTTCATCACACCAAATCCATAAACATACCAGTACCAGTGCTGAGAATGATACTATCGATTTATTAGATTTAACTGATGCAGCATTAGCTTTATCATCTCCTATATCGGCAGCACGCTATATTATAAAACAATTAAAGAATAATCAAGCTTAATATAACTTTTTATTAATACAATAATTAAAACCGTCTTTTGTACAACACAGGAGGCGGGAAAGACTCTTCATTATCTAAGAAAGTAGGGGTTAACTTGCAACAAAAAATAGGACTAGTATTAGCTGGCGGCGGCGGGAAAGGTGCTTATCATATAGGAGTTTGGAAAGCCCTAGCGGAATTTGGCGTAGAACAAAACATAGGGGCAGTAGCTGGCACTTCTGTAGGCGCTTTAAATGCAGCTCTATTCGCTCAAGGGGATTATAAAATAGCTGAATCTGTCTGGAAGAATATAAATCCAAGTCAAATTCTTTCAGTGGAAACAACATCCTTTATTGAGAATTTGGAAAATCTCGGTATAGCAAGTTCATTGACAACTCCATTAATAAAAACATCAAAAAAGATAGCTAAATTTGGAGCATTCTCTCGTAGTGGATTAATCGAGTTAATCAATACATACATTTGCTTATCTGATATTTCAAATTCCCCTATAAAATGTTATGCAACATGTTGCATAATACCGACACTTAAAGAAAAATATTTTTCTTTAAACATGGAAGATCCGCAGGTAATACTATCTATTTTACTTGCTTCATCTGCATTGCCCTTCATATTTGAACCTGAAAAAATATATGGTGAGCACTTTATTGATGGCGGCATAAGAGATAACATACCCATTTCACCTTTGTATCAGGAAGGATATCGTAATTTTATTGTAGTACACTTAAACCCAGATGAAATGATAAACTATGGCCAATTTTCTGATGCAAACATAATTGAAATTATTCCAAGAAAAAGTATAGGGAAATTTATCAATGGAACATTGGATTTCACTTCAGATGGAGCAAATCTAAGAATTCAACAAGGCTATGAAGATGCAGTTCACATTTTAAAACCAATTTATCAAATGGGAAAAGTACAACAACGGATTAACGACCTATTTTCAAATCTTTTACAAGAAGAAATGGGATTTATACAAAAAAGAAATACGCTTATAAATCATCGAACTAAATTGAAAAGCGAAATAGAACAATTAATAAAAAAATAAGGAGGAACTAAAATGAAGTTAGCCATAAAAAATACCGAAGAACTTTCTCACCAAGATAAACAGGAGCTCGATATTTACATAGAAGCAACTCTTGCTACTCACAAAGAAAATAGTGCTAAAATTAATAAACTCGTGATTGACAGCGTAACAGCTTTAACAGCAAGTGAGTCACGTTCAGCAGAGTTAGCAAACCAGGGTTTCTTTAAACGCTTTTGGGGTGGAATAACAGGAAAAAACACCAAGATAAGAAGTCGTATAGATATGGATTTATCTCGCTCTCAATATGCGTCTCAACAAATGATACAAAAGCTAGCCGAACAAAATCTGATAACCTTTGAAACCGTTACACTTATTAACAACAAATTAAATTCGATGATGATAGAAGTAGACGAAGAAATTAATACCATTTATGGTACTTTAGCTCATTTCTTCAAAAAAACACGTTCAGACATAATCCAAATGGAAAGTCGACTTGATAAATTAGAACATAATATCAATCTGTTATATTGGAAAAGTTCGATTGAGCACCTAGTATACAACAATACAGAATACCCTTTACTTACAGATATAGAAAAGATTTGTTGTATAGTAAATGACTTTTATCAAATCGGGAAAGGCAATTGGAGTACACCAGATTTAATGTTATTAAAATCTACACTTTCAGATTGTGGAGTAAATGTACGAGGAACTATATCTTATAAAGCGTTTTTTAGATATCTAATAGAAAACCCTGATTTAATTGACCGATTATTCGATAAGATTACTGTTGATGATCTTTATAATTCTCAGGTATACGAAGTTCCACTATTAAAAGGAATTGAGAAGTCAACTAAAATAAAACAGGATGAAAAATATATCTTAGATTCATTGATAGAACCATTAGAAAGTGCAAATGTACCTTTTAATAAGATTGATTTACAACTCACTATTATCCATAACTATTTAAAGAATTCAGCATATATAATATCTAATAAAGAAGTAAATATTTTCGAATTAGCTGTTGAATTACTTGCAAATATTAAAATGATTGATAAGAATTATCTGAATGAAGAACCTGTAGAACATTTGCAACTAGAACTACCCACAGAGGACGAAAAGGAAATAATTTCTCCCCAAAATACAAATCTCCAAATCGGAGATCATATATTTTTTGGAGAAAGAGAAAAAAAAACATGGCAGGTAATAGATATATCAGAAGATAGCTATTTGCTCTTTGCAACCTACACAGAAAATATAAGAAAAGTAAACTCTATAAAATGTTTATGGAATGAATGTTCTATACGAAAAAAATTAGAAGATTGGTACTCAAATGTTTTTGATGAGAGCATATACAATTTGATTCTTCCTACTAAAATCGAAACAGTTGTACAGGGATACAACTGTAATAATGAAGATTTAGAAAGCTTCTTGGTTCGTTACAAACATGCAGAAAAATTCACAACAAAAGATCGATTCTTTTTATTGTCCATTAAAGAACTAAAAGAACTAGTAATAGAAAACAATAAGGAACTGACAATAGACCGATATATAGATTATAAGTTTCTTGCCCCATATTCACTTAGAGATTATTCAGAAGCAGGGATACCATATACCGATAGAGATGGTGAAATCTGGACGACAAGAGAATTCCATTATAGTTGGGGCCCATACGTCCGTCCTGCAATGTACATTAAAAAAGTCGAATTTCCAATTGGAGATGGGACAAAAGAAAATCCATATTGTTTAGGAGATTTTAATTCCTCCTCACAAATAGAACCAAACGTTAAAGAAGAGGTGTCAGGTAATCCTGAAATTGCAATACCAGAATTATTCTAACTTCCTATTATGAGATTAATGAGAAAATCCATAAAGTAAAATGAAAAAGCTACTTACTTTTTATTTCCAATTTCAATTATTCCCTTCAAAATATAAACAGAAAAACAGCCGACCTTTTGTATATAAGTCGGCTTTCTTTTATAGTTCGAGATCTCGCATATGAAGGAACTCAACAACTGCTTGCGAACGTTCTTTAACCCCCAACCTTTGCATTGCGTTACTAACACATCGTTAAATTTTAGTACAATATTTCACAATCTTGTTAGTTAAAAAAAGAGAAGGGGAACTTCTTCTCAAAAAATCACCCTTCTTAGCTCAATAACAAAAAGGGATTGCCATTGCAACCCCTTTTCCTTAAATCAAACAGTTAAAAATTATTAATCATCCTTTTCATTCATTTGATCAAATACCTGTGTTCCTCCTTCGTGCCATCCAGTAAAACGATATATTCTTTTTTTAACTTTTCTTCCTTCCCCACTTAATCCCGCTGTTATAGCTTCTTCAGTGAAATTAGCGGTTAGTCCAGCCTTACCTGAATTATCATAAAACTCCTCTATCTCAACTTGCTCAGCAGTATTAATCCTTTGTGCTATGGCTAGTTCTTGTGCAACTCTTGCCTGTGATTCTGCCATTTGTGAAAGGATTTCTTGGCGGACAGCTTCATTCCTTAATTCTTGTACAGTAGCATTACTATTTGTTAAATCTTGAACCTTTTCAACTGCTTTTATCGAGCCTTTTCCAATCAAATAAGCCGTTGGATTAAGAGAAAATAACACCTTTTCTTTTGTACTCATTCCTTTGAAGTTTAACATTCTAAAAACTCCTTTAATAGTTTTATGGATGCAACATTTCCATCATGAAATCTATTTTTCAATCTATACGAATTTATCATCTTATTATAACGAATAAATTAGTAAAACTGAACGTTTTTGTACTTCCATGTCAATAAATGCGATTATTTATGGTTATTGTAATAAAAGTACACCACTATATAATAAGTAATTTACTCGTACTTAATATTATGTGAACCATTATAGACAAGTAATTGTTTATAAATAAATTATGTATATTCACTTTTCTTTAATTTTGTACAGTAATTCAAAACGGAGGTTTTAAGTTATGTACTAAACCAGGTTTGGTTACCTCTTTTTATACAGTTTTTCTCAAAGCTACGACAATCTATATATTAAATTCGATCCCCTGGGCTAACTTGCATAATTACATTTCCTAAATCATTAGATTTAATTTGCTGATTTTTCATTGAAAAACTTAACCCTGGTGTTGAACTATATTCACTATAGGAATACCGAAAATCAGCAATCATTTCAAGACTCATATCAAAATGTACTTGAAGTTTTATATCTTCTTAATCACTTCTAGAAAAATCCACTGGACTCTTCCTATAAAAATAAATAAATAAATTGATAATAATACACATCTTCATTCTTCATTTGCTGGCTTTCCATTTTCCTTTTCACCAACATCCCCATACAGCAAATCTCTTCACTCTATCTATCCTTAAAACAAACTAGATACGAGTCCAAAATTTCATCATCTTCAATATTTATATCCTTCAAAATAAACACTTATAATATCCCCTTTCTTTCCATATCAATTAAAACTATGCAAAGAAAAAGAATATATAACTCAGAAGGGAAACTTACCACTGCATTTCCTTCTACAATTATTTTCTTCTCTAACCTATTATTAAAACCAATTGAAATTTGCATCATTATACCCCCTCCTTACTACCTATTTATGTATGGAATGTTCTTATCATTCATATCCTGCATGATAAGAACAGAAAAATAGCCGACTCTTCATATAAAAGTCGGCTTCTTTCTTTATAGTTCGAGCTCTCCCATGCAAAGAAGCTCAATAACTACTTGTGAACGTCCTTTAACCCCTAGTTTTTGAGATGTGTAGTGTTTGCAAATACAACAAAAGCAATAGATATTACTTACAGTTAACCGATATAAGGGTATTTAAAAATTAGTTCGTTGGAACTTTATTAAACGATTCCTTTTGAGGAATTATACGTTTTTGTAACTCACGGCTAACTAACTCTGCCCTTCGATCAAAAAACAAATCATAATCATCTTCCCATATACCAAAAGTATCTACATCAATAAAATGTGATTGCATTGTCTCATTCAATTGACTGTTAACCTTTTTAAAATCTTTCATATAATCAGAAGGAGCTTTTGCTTTTATAACTCGTTTATTTAAAAAGTCATCTACAATAGTAATGTTCAATATGTGATTTACGAAGAATTCTTCCTGTTTTCCCTTCAAAAATGCTCTTGGAAAGAAATGGTGATAATTTTTACTTGTAGCTATTTGCAACCATGCATTATCCACATGAACTTTTGTATTATCAGCAAAAGATTTAGGAACTTGAGATGCATACAAGCACAATATCGCCTTTATGTAACTCCTTCCCGTACTGAATCCTCCTTGCTCAATAATACGATCCGAAGAACAATCCACGTCAAAATCATAATTCGGTAGTTCTCCCTTTAGAATTACATTAATTCTTTTTATATCTTGTCCTAACTTTGTTTCCGTTCCACTAGAATAACGCTCTGATAATGAAATTCTCCAAAAGAAATCCATTAAATATTCTCTCTTTATATCCAATGGGCGATCGGGGTGAAAATGAAAGAAATATGCAAACGGTACCAACAGAGCATCATACGGCAGTAATCGGGATACTGGAATTCCATAATGATTTTTAAAATAATCAATACCCTTTTTTATCGCGACTGCTGATGCATCCCATATTTCAATAAAGCGTCTTTTTTCTAATTTTAAAATTTGTTTTCTTGTACAATCTTTTTCTAGGATGGCTGAAATCACCTGCAAAATTGTCGAAGACGAAATTGTTGAATAGTCTTCTCCTAACTCCTCTAAGAGCTGTTCATATTTCTTGGATAAATCAAAATCTAAATTGTGGTCATAAGTTTTCGCAACCATTATTTCAAATAATGTTAAGGTTTTACCGCCAATATTCAACCTAGTAAACACCTCAGTAGCCACATCAATAGGAGCATTTTTTAACACTACTAATGAAAACTGATATGATTTAAACCTCTCTTTATATAAATCAATTTTGTCTAACTGTTCTTCAGAAAAAGTTCTAGCCAGTACACTGATTTTCCCATATAATAAATCAACTATTTTTATGTACCGATTAATTTCTGTATAATCAATGTCAATCGTAACCACTTCCCCGTCCTCAGCAACTTTCAGATCAACATAAACCTCTGAGAAATCCACTACTTTTCCATTACGCTCTATACTTAACCCTTTAAAACATGTATACAAACTTGTAATGCGTTGTTGACCATCTAGTACATACTGTGCCACATGTCCACTAGGCGTTGTAGGCAGGTTATGATTTCCTATGTTCCGCACATGACGCAATTCTTCCTGGGACTCCCATAAAATAAATGTTCCAATCGGAAATCCTTTTGCAATACTATCTAATAATGCCGCAGCAGCTTTCTTTTCCCACACATATTCCCTTTGGAACTGCGGAATTTTTATCCTCCCACTCTCAATATCATTCATTAGTGAGGTCATACCTATACTTTGTGGTTCTGGCTGGATCACACTAACTCCCCCCTTTAACTAATTCTCAAAATAAAATACATTTAAACCTTATTACATTATATTATAAAAAAAAATCAATGTAATGCGTTCTCACAGCTTACATAATTATTTGGACTGTGAGGATCTACTGTATCAAAAAACAAAATAAAAACATGCTTGTGCACTTATTTATCACTAGCATGTTTTCAGGGAGATTCAAAATTATATATAATATCAATTGTTCCATCTTGATGAACAACAATTTCTTCAATAAGAGTTTGAAACACGCGAAACAAATCTTTCCCTTGCTGTTGTAACTGTTCAAAAGCTTGTTTTATTGTTTTGATATCTATTTGTACAGCATCACTATTTTGCAAGATAAACAATTCTTGGCTGGCTTGGTTTATTTCTAATTCAAGAGCGTTCCGTTTTTTTTCAAATTCTTCTTTATTAATTATTTTTTCCAAATACAAGTCCAGTAGTGAATTTTTCTTTTGTTCGTTTGCGTTGATGAGCTGTTTTAGTTTTTTTATTTTTTTCTCTTGTCCTTGTTCTACATTGCTTTGGAGTTTTAAAATAACGTATTCTCCTTTTTTTATCAACAAGTCAATAATGAACTGACGAAAATCACAATATTGAATCGGCACATGATTCACACAACCATACTTTCCTGCCCTTCTATACTTGGAACACTTTAAATATTTCCACTCCGTTCTTTCACCATTTTTCTTTAGAAGGTGTGATTGTACAATTGTCATGTTAGAACCACAAACACCACACTTTGCTAAGTCACGAAATTCATTCCAGGCTGTAATCTTCGTTTTATTAACAGTAATATCCTTTTGATTTGCTTGTTCCCAGGTTTCTTCATCTACAATCTTCGGATGATGATTTTGGAAAACAAACCATTTTTCTTGTGGATTTCGAATCTGTTTTTTCTTCCCTCCAACTTTGATGGAGGTGTATTGATTTAAAATAAAAGTCCCTTTGTAAATAGGACTTCTAACGATTCTTTGCACAGATGTGATTTGCCAAATTTCTTTACTTTTTGGTTTAATTCCTAATCGATTGAGTTCATTTGTAATCCGTTTGAATCCCCATCCAATGTTGTACCAATTATAAATATCTCTAACAACGTTAGCTTCTTCTTCATTTATTATCAATTTTTGATTTTCACGATCGTATCCATACGGTACTTTACCAATATGCTCACCGCGTCGTACTTTAGCTGCTAAAGCAGCACTAATACTGGAAGATAACGTACGGCTATATTGTGCTGAAAATAAAGACCAAAGCTCAAATGCCATATCATTTTTTCCTGCTTTAATGGAATCATATCCTTCTTCAACAGAAATGATTCGAACATTATGAGCCAAAAACACTTCACGAATTTCTAATGAGTCCTTCAAATCCCTTGCTAAACGAGAAATAGATTTAAAAACAACCATATTAATTTCTTTCGCTTTTGCCTTTTGTAGTAACAATTGAATAGCAGGACGATCTACAAACAACGTACCACTGATTCCCTCATCTTTATAAACACGTCTTTCATCCCATTCAAATCCATTTCTTTCTAACCAATTGCGGCAGATATCTATTTGGTTTTCAACTGATGAAACTTGTTCATCTCTATCGGTCGATACACGAACATATACAGCATAAACGTCAATAACTATCCCTCGCTTTACTATAATCGATACAATTACATCCTCTTATTCATATACATATGTGTGACTTTTAAGTATTATCAAAACTTCTCTTTAACTGCACACAAAACTTACTAAATTCACTTCTAATTTACGCTCAAAGTTACAAATATATTCATATTTATGAATTAAATTCACTAATATGAATATATTTGTAATTAATTACTAAAATAACAAAATAAACTTCATTGAATAGGTAACTTTTCAAATGAATATAATGACTACCAATTAGATTGTTTTCCACAGATGTAACATTAATATAACTGTTATAAAAAGGAGGATATTAATGGGCTTTGATTGGATAAAAATTACCAATGCAGAAAAAGATCAATTGATAGCACATAAGATATTATTATTTGACTGTTTTAATACAGAAGAAGGATCTCAATGGTATCAAAGTCACTATAATATGGGGCATTGGCATTATTCATCAGATATAAAAAGTGCAATAGATTTAATAAATCGTCTATCTTCAAAGAACATAATAACTGAAATTAAAGTAATTAAAACAAACTCTTTTCTTTGCCGAATGTTTCATAAGACCTTAAACAAAAAAACTAATTTTCATGAAAGTCATTCACTTCCAATGGCAATTTGTGTTGCAACCTTGACATATTTTGAAACTGAAATTACTAACAAAAAAAGAGCCTGAATAGGCTCTTTTAAGCTTTAAATTCGTACTCACCATAACTTGTAAAATGAATATGTGTAAAATTAACATTAAAATTCTTCATTTTATGATGAACTAGATTTTCAAAATCTTCATCACAAGTTGTCAAAATCAATTGATCAATAAAACTGTTTTGCTCTATTTTATGACGCAAAAGTTCAGTTCTTAGTAAATCTACAAAAGATAAAACATTTAAATCATCCATTGTTTGAATAGGCTCATCCATAAAATAACATCTAAATGATTGATTTTTTTGCCCCATCGCAACAGTTAAAAAAATCGCCAGTGACATGGTTGATAATTGACCAGCACTTAATATATTAGGAGCAAAAATCTCCTCAGAATTTACATTTGCTACTATTTTAGCTTTTTGATTTGTTATTCCTTCTTTTATTAAGTCAATATCATTAATATTGGTATGTCTTGTTAATCTTTTATACATTCTCTTAAACGGTACTCTTATTTCCTCTGCAATCTTTTTATCCCAATCACTTCTGATTTTTTTCAAACTTGAGAGTAAATGTTTTAGCTTATTAATCTCTTTAACTTTATTATTATATAAACTCTCCTGTTCTGTAAAGTTCTCCTTCAATTTTAAAATCTCTCCATCTAACTCCCTAATAATTTTATCATTTAATAAATACTGTCCTATATAATCCAACACTTTTAATTGTTTTTTCAATGTATCCCTATTAATATTTTTTATTTGAGATGGATTTATATATTTTTCTCCTACATTCAAATTTATCTCATACTGTTTAATAAAGACCTCTAAAACACTCTTTTTTCCTTTAGGAGATAAACTTAAAAATTCTTGAACTGTTATATCTTCTTTGTCCGTCAAAGTGCTTGGTACACCCTCTAATTTATAAGCATTGTTAGATAAAGCTTTAATTATATTTTGTTCAACAAGAGAAACATCAGCTCCATCTAGAACTGCTTTTCCCAACTCATTTTCAATTCTTTGCAGTGTATTCATTTTTAAATCGTTAAAGTTTAATTGAAACTTCACACAAGCCAAACGAATATTTTCCATTTGATTATAAGAGGTTAGAAGTCCCTCTAAATGCAAAATTTCTTTACTAATATAATCAATAATATATTTTTTTATATTTTCTTGATCTTTTTGCAATTCACTTTCTAACAAATTATATTGAATCTGTAATGCATTTCTTTTTTGATCAACATCTCCTAAAATTTGTTTTGCATCTTGAGCTAGTTCTAATTCTTTATTAGAAAATGATTCCTTACTACCGCATAACGGACAGCTTTCGTGTTGAGATTTATGAAGTATTTGAAATCCATCTAAATGATCAACTAAGGAGCGCAACGCTTTAAGAACTGGATTATTTGTATCATATTGCTTTAGCTCAACCTCGAGCTTTTCTTTTTCTTCAATTTTCAAATCTAATAGATTAATTTCTTGTATTATTCTATGCTGAGCATCAAAAATTTTCCCTGCATAATCTAACAATAACTCTTTTACTTTTCGAGAATTTCGAACAATGTTGGGAGTACTCTTTTCAATACCTCTAAAATAAATTAGCTGTTCTTTAATTACTTTAATATCCAATGATTGAACTTGATTAATAACTTGTTCATCTTTTTTAAATGGATTAAGTAATTCTTCACGAAAGCTTTGAAGTAATAATGTTTTTTCTAAATGTTTTATGTATTTTACACCTTGATTATAAGCTGCTGCTTTCTCAACAAGATATTGTATATTTTCTAAAACTTTTTTTTGCTCTCTCGCCTGTTGCAATCTCTGCTCATAACCTAATGGACTTTCAATAATTTCGTGGGGACTTACAGTTAACTTAATTACTGGATTAGTTGGATATATATTCAAAACATCTTGTAAATCCCCTTGTTCCTTTACCGTATCAAAATGTTTTTTTCTCTGCTCCGTCGATTGCTGTAATCTCTTATCCGCTTCATCTTTTTTAAAATTTAACACATTCAATTCTTCTTCTAATTGTTTTATAACACCATAAACAATCTTCTTCTGTTTTCCACGTCCTATTTGATATCCTTCTAAATTATTTATAACATTTTCAATTTCTTGAGTACCACCAAAAAACGCCGAGAACATCTGATAAATTCCATCTCGACTTTTCTCATAAATCTTGATATTTTTATCATACGAACAAACATATCTATCATAAAATATATCGGCTATTTTTTTATTTAACACATCGTCAATAGTACCATTTAAAAGTTCCTTTTCATTTACTTTCAGAAGGGTGTTTTCTACAACAAAAGCTTCACTCTCTAATTCTTTATTAAAACTTCTTTCCAATTTAAATAATTGACCTTGAATTTCAGCTTCAATTAATACAGACACCTCTTTTTTACTAGGATTATGACGTATTAAACCCCTTTGTAAGTTATTAGATTTTTCTTTGCGAATTTCATAATCTTCTTGAATGCGACGAATTGTTCCACTTAGACACCATTCAATAGCATCTAACAAAGATGTTTTTCCATAGCCATTAGATCCTCCTAATAAGATCAATCCTCTTTTCTCTGAATTATCTTTAAAAAATTCAAAGTCCCCTTGAGGATATCCACGAAAATTGTTGATTATTACCCTCTTAATCAAAAAAGTCGGATTATTCATTTCCTTCACCCTTTACGTTTAAATGCTTAACTATTGAACGAATATCAATTTCTTCATCGAATTTATTTAACTCTTGATATAGATCCTCACCTAATGCTAGTTTTACTTGTTCTAACAAACCACCATATCCAATATTTAGATTTTCTATTTGTACATTAATTGGGAGAGAGGGCAGAATAGACAACTCCTCTTCAAAATTTTGGTTAGCTGTATCAAGGAATATTTTTCTACAATTATATTTATTTCTTTCGTGACCTAATATATATCGAACTTCCCTCTCATCTTCTTCATCTAAATTCTTTAAATTAAGTGGACACAATAGAACTAAATTTACATTATATTTAATAGGTGAATTCCCTAGAAAAGTAAGAAAAGCTGCAATTTTAATATTAAACTCTTCAATCTCTTCATAAGTAAATAAGCTATCCTTTTCCTCTACAATGTATAACTCGGTTTCTACCTCATTGACAAAAACAAATTCAAACTCTAATATATTGAATTCTTGGGTCTCTTGTTTTCTTTCTTTTTGGTTATAAATAACCCTTTTCTTTATAAACTTTTTTTCCTTAAATCCATTTACTTTTAATAAATCAATGACTTCATCGATTTTCATCACTATTCCCCTTTTTCATGACACCCGTCTGTAAAAATATTAAGTGCCTTATCTAAATTATCAAGATCCAAATGCATTAAACAGTTCAAACATTGAATGTGAAAATGGTCTTCATCTGGATTACATGGTGTTAAATCAGTGGCTATATTCGTAATACTGTGTTTATAAGGATAATTACTATCCGCCCTAATGCCAATATCATTTAAATACCAGACGTTTGGTTTAGTTTGCATATTAGCGAACCTTGGTATCAATTCAATTAAAGCGTGCACAGGATTTCCTGAAATATTCCCCATAATGACTCCGCTCGACCGCTCTTCATTCGGGTATTTAAATAACCATATAGAAGAATCTATATCGAAAAATTCTTCAACATTTTTATTTTCACCAGTTGTAATTCTATGAAAGTAAATAATTTTGGCTAACTTAGCAAAGAAGCTTTTTATTGCCTCACTACACTCTAAAAATGCTTCTAGCTCTTTCTCACTTTCAAGTGAATAGTCTCTAATTTTTTTGGGTGCTAGTGAATTTAAAAACGATTTCCTCAAGCTTGAATCTTGAAGACTACTTACCATAAAGTTTTTTATTTCTTGATAAATTACTTCATAAGCCATCCTTACTTCATTTGGAAATTTCTCTATAAGCGGAAAAGAGGGCTTAAATTCTAATTCTTCAATATTCCCGTCAATTATGTAAAAAATCTCCTCAATTATCTTATATTTATAAAAGTTAGGATTTATCGTTACACGCTCACTAAACAATTCATCTAACCTACTAAGGGATATCGGAGTCTTACTGGCTCCATCTTCAATGATTTTATTAACAGCTACTGCATATAAATACTCTGGAGTATGATACCCTTTCATACTCTGATAACGTTCATACAATTTATTTTTTATTTCTTCAGTAACTTCTTTTAGTGATTTAGTTTTCTCAAACCAAGCATTTTCTGAAAAACTGGTTCGAACTTCTGGAGAATCTTTTCCTTTACTTATTATTTTTTTATAAACTGGAAGTTGATCTTTTGCAGGTTTTTCAGCATTCTTCTCCATTCCATCTTCTAATATAGTTAATATTTTTTTACTATCTGAAGGTGACTGATCAAAATGATATACCACTGCCTTCAAAGTTACATTTTTTTCATCCAATTCAATGTATTTCAAATAATTATAGTACAGCCATAAAACTGCTTCAGTGTATTTTGATGGGCCAGCAAGGCCACTATGATGTTTCATTTGAGCTACTCTTATATGAGATATCCCATCTTTTTCATAATACTTCACATAGTCTTCAATTACTTCAACCTGAAATTCGGCGGGTTTATCCACTCTTACTTCTCCAAATGCATCATTACTGCTTCCATCTTCTAATATATGAAGTAAGGTAAGTTCGAATTGATAAAAATATCCATTTATAGAAGAATACGCATCTCTAGCTTGATTATCTTCATTTATATCATTAACAATTCCTAAAAAATGTTTATACATCCTATATCTCCCTTATTATTTTTAATAAATAATGGCCTACCATAGAGGAAAACATATAATATTTGCAAAAAACTACATAGTATAAACTATGTAGTTTAAATAACTTTTATCCCCTTATTTCTAGATATTCAGTTCTTATTCTATAAGAATATACTTCCCCTACTTCTTTAAAAATTTGTATCAACTCATCATATGTACTTTCACAATCACCAATCTTATTCCACATATCCGCACCAATTAACACACTTGGATCCTCATCCATATTAAACAGTTTATACGGCAATGTATGTGCTCTACGATATATGTTACCTTCTCCTGCTGGATTAAACGGTAGTGCAAAGTAGGGCTCACAATCTGGATTTCCTGCTTTTAAAGACAACATGTCCCGTTTGGCAGTTTCTGTTTGATCCAGGTTAGGTTTAACAGTTTTAAAACTATAATATTCTTCTCTTCCATTCTGTCTTCTTATGTATAAATCACTTTTTACCGTAATTTCTTCAAAACGCTGATTTTCTAGTACTAATATTTCTTTTACTTCTTCATCCCAATTTGGTCTCTTTTGATTTTTTCCTTTTCCACGCTGAGATTTTAAAATTTCTTCGATTTTTTCTATTCTCCATGTATTAATAGTCATAACTGTATCATATTGATTAATAGCTGTAGCGCCTGTTCCTTCTGCAATTATTTTTCCTAATTGCTCTAAGATTCCTTGTCCTAAACTTGTTACAAATGAACGCTCAAATTTAGCACCTTTCCATACTTCAATTGGGACTAAATAGTAACCAAATGGATTATTTCTTTCAATGTCAGCTTCTGAAAATGGTTCGTCAACTGTTCTCTTCTGTATGAGACGTTCCATAACTGTAGATAGATGTTCGCGTATTCGTTGCTTTGTCTGTTCATTCATATTCTTTCTCTCCCTTTAATCCATAAATTGCATAATTCCATTATTTCATAAGAGAAAATAAAAAAATAGACAAAAAAATAAAAAGTCATAGTAAATTTATGACTTTTTATACTTCTAGTGTATGTCGAATTGCATTACCTAAAATCTCCGCTAGACGAACAGGTACTGCATTTCCAATTTGTGTATATTGTTTCAACAATGTACCTGCTACATAATAATCTTCGGGAAACTCTTGAATAGCTAGGTATTCTTCAATGCTTAATGGACGATTTTCAAATGGATGCCCCAAATTAGTACTCTTTTGAGCTGGTGATGTTAACAACGTTGGAGAGGGCTTATCTATATTTAATCGACGGAAGAATCCTACCTTTCCTCCTCCACTTGTATATGCTCCTCCCATAGCATCTTGTACCACATCTTCTGGAAGGTCACGCCAATTCCCACCACCTGTCGGAATCATCTTCATATATTTTAATCTCTCTGGAGAATACATCTGATAGTGGTGTTCCTTTATTTCAATTTCTTTTAACACTTCTCCCACTGTAACCCACGGCTTTTTTCCATCCGTTCCTTCTTCATTATGTGTAGGTTCAGGAAATACAAATGTTTTACCTAAATCTTGGCGAATTCCCACAATAAATACACGCTCACGTTTTTGGGGAACTCCATAATTCGCTGCATTTAAAAGGGTAGGTTCTTGAATACTATACCCTTCAAATTGTTGCAATAAATATGCGAGTGCACTACCTGGCTGTTCCTCATCGGTATAAGGCGAAGCATCCTTTCCCCTCTCACTTAATGGACGATGTTTTAAAGCTGCTGACAATAAACCTCGTACATTTTCAATCATAAAAGCCTTTGGTCGAATATCACGAACAAGTTCTGCAAATTTTAGCATCGCTTGTCCGCGAGGATCTGCAAATGCTTGACGCTTACCTGCTGTACTGAAAGACTGACATGGACTGCCACCGATCATCAAGTCCACTTCATCATCTTGCAAATTCGCTTGTTCCAATATCTGTTCTTTTGTATATGTCATAATATCACCCTCTACTACATTCCAATCAGGGTGATTTGTTCGCAATGTTTCACAGTATATAGATTCAATTTCCACAGAAACGCGTACATCAAAACCAGCCCTGTGAATTCCCATATCCAGTCCACCTGCACCTGCAAAAAAACTAATACAGTTCATATGTCTTACCTCCGATTCTAAAATCCTAGAGGTAGTATAACACAGAACATAGAATCGGTCCAGTAGTAAAACTTGTAAGGTTACAGACGTAACTACTTAAAGTTCTTAATGAATTTTCTTATTTCAACCTACATAAGAAGTTATTTTATAAGTATCTTCACATTAAGAACGTTATAAAACACATGTTTTATTTATCTCTTCATACCCAAAAGTTCTCTTAACAGTAATTACATAACTCTTATCTTAAAACATATTGACTTCACATCTATATTCCACTCACATTTTCAAGCTCGTACTACCTATTCCATTCCAGCAATCCTTATCTTTCTAGGAACTCCTATCAAACTTTGAAACTACATCCTAATATCTATACACTCAAAACCGAAATACAGATAGCTTGTTAGGCTTGACCAATTCCCAAAACCGAAAGATCACTTACATAAGTTTCTTTTATTTACAAGTGAAGGACAAGAATCCAGTAATACCATAGGATAAGCCCTCTTTTTCTCTATCCATTCGGTTTTGAGTTATGATTGGCATGGGTTACATAACGTTAAACCGAATAAATGAACAACTGACTTCACAATAACTTCTCCCAAAACCGAAATACCACTTGTCCTAATTTAGTATTTTCATAGTACAAAAATTCTAATTGTGTAGATTCCACAGGAAATTTTCGGAATAACTACTGGTATTTCAAACCTAAAATCCGTTTTCCTTTGTGTTTCCCTCTATATTCGACAACATATTCGACATTTCTTTTTGCTGAAATATTTTACCCCCTAAAAATAAGAAAAAAATTTAAAAATCCAATCACGGAATTTTTTCCACCTCTCTATTTGGAATAGACATGGGCAAAGGTCCTTTCGCCACTACACACAAAATATATTTTTCTTAATTTCTACACAGAGAAAATCTCAAAAAAAAACTCTTTCTCATTTTTAGAAAGAGTTTTTATGATTCGATTAAAGAATTATTTACGGTCATTAACAATTCACCGTCACTTGTAATATATACACATTTAAAAAATTGAAGTAAAAATGCTCTTAATTTTTGTGGGTTCATATTTTCTCGTGCAAATTCACTGAGCAAGTCGTACGGAGGAAGGTAACTTTTTTCTTTTATAGTCTGTTCAATCCGATTCATTCTCTTCTTTAATTCATCTTGATTATCCTTTATCACATTCAGTTCATGCATCTTATTAGAACGATGAGACATTAATATCTTCATAAATTCTAATGTTTCTTCTTGAATTATTTCTTGTTCATAATGTAATTTTATTTCTCGATTCAATTCCTCAATTTGTTGATTTAATTCTATAGCTTCATTCTCCAACTTTCGATTCGCGTTTCTCAAATCACTTAGTTCTTTCTTTAATCTTCTTTCTATAGAAAGTTCAACTTGATCTTTTTTCCCCTGTGTTACTTGTTCTAATACATATGGAAGATACTTCTTTCGAAATTGTTCATGAACCATCTCTGCTTGCAACTTAAAATTGCAGTTCTTGCAATCATATATACGTCTTATTTTCTCTACTTTTTTATTTTTAGATTTCCCTCCACCTGGTTCTTGATTTTTTGTTGTCATTGATTCTTTACAATGCTCACAATACAAAATGTTTCTTAATAAAAACGGTGTGCTATAATCTTTCGAGTGAATTTTTCTTTCTTTACGTTCCTCAAATATCCCTATTATATATTCCCAATATTCTTGAGAAAATATAGGATTCATATTAGGTACTTTCCCTTTAATCCACTTACTTTTATTATTTAATACTCCCTTATAATAACGATTCATTGTTATCAAACCACAATAAAATGGATTTGTAATAATATACCGTATTCGTTCTTTTGTCCATTTAATTCTTTCATCCCATTTTTTATCTCTTATCTCATCTGCAATTTGCTGAAACCCAAACCCTAATTCAAATAATCGATATATTTCCTTTACAACTTGTTGTTCCTGCTCTATATCATCAAATTGTTCTATCCGACTCTTTATTCCACCGTTATTCTCCACTATTACCCGATACTCATATCCGTATGACGCTTTACCACCTAGCCATGCGCCTCTCTTGGCTTTACTATGAAATGTATCTTTTGTACGCTCTTGAATTAAAGCAGCTTCAATTCTAGTCAATCCATCCTTTACAGTTTGTGATACGATTTCTCCCACGGTATATAGTTCATGAGAACTACTCACTACTACATGCATGTTCATTTCAAACATTTGTTTCCGAAATTTATCATGCTCTTCAATGTGTCTTGCAATACGATCATTTTTATATACAACAATACAGTCAAACTTTTTATCTGCTGCATCGCAAATTAACTTTTGTAAATAAGGTCTCTCTTCAAATGGAACCTTTGTAGCAGAAACTCCTGCATCCACATACTCCTTTTTAATTTCACACCCATATTTTTGTAAAAAAACTTCTACAGAATGCTTTTGCATTTCATACCCTTGATCTTTCGTAGAATAACGTGCATAGAAAGCAACACGTTTCCCTGGTTGTAAAATGTCTTCTAATCGCATTTCATTATACTGTTTCACTATTTTGATGCACCTCCTGTATCAGCATAAAAGGATGCTTAAACACAATATGGTATTCCCACGAATCCACCTGAATGCAATGGATCATGTCACGATAAAAACGATTTCGTTCTTCTTTCTCAAGAAGCAAAATATCTTTTGGACATTCTAAATGAGTTAGCCATTCTTTTGCTTTCTCTTTAAAGTTTTTAATTTCATATAATCGCATCTGTAAATGTTGTAACTTTCTTTTTTCACTTTTTAAAATTTCATTTGCTTCCTTTATTTCTCCTATATGTTGATTACTTTGGCATTTCGCACAATCATTCTCCTCATGTTCTCGTTGCATCTTTTGACAATTCAACCACTGATCTATTAATTTACCAACTTTTTTCGTCGTACTCTTAATAACTATCTCCTGGTTTCCAATGAATTTTTTAATCTTTCGTACGTTTTGATATGTACTTCTTTCATATAATTCATTAAATTTTCCATCCAATAAACGATAAAAAAAAGCTTTTGCGTGTTTTAATATTTCTTCTTCTATATACTTAGCTTCGACAAAAACGTCATGTTCTTTACACTCATATACATAGTAATCCTGATAATTTTTCATACGCTTTTTCGCATTAAGTGGCTTTTGACATTCGTAACAATAAAGGATATTTTCCAATAAAAATTGAAATGTTTCTTTACTAGTTTCTCGTCTCACAATTATTTTTTCTAATTTTTCATTCGCTACATCCCAATCTGTTTTCTCAATTACTTTAATGTTTTGATATGTTTTTCTATATTCTTTACTTCCAAAATTCATCACTCGCAAACCATAATAGGTAGGATTTTCAACGATGCTAACGACTTTAGTTTGGTCCCAATCCTTTTTCTTTTCTGTTTTATATTTTTTATTTAAATCGTTACACAAGTCTTGCATGCTTTTATATTCTTGATTGATTAATGCATCATATATCCCTTTCACTATTTCGATTTCATGTGATACTTGTAAAATATTCACCTGTCCATCAGCATTCGGTTCACCTTTCTCATATCCATATGGTAAATTCCCTGCATACTTTCCGCTCAAAAACTTTGCAATCTTTGTCTCTTGAATACGCTGTGCAATCAATGAACCTTCGTTTTCACATATAGAACCGAGAATCGCTTCAATGTATTCACCAATGGGCGAATAATTCATTTGCACTTCACTATCTGATGAAAAATAAACATCAATATCATACTCTTGAAATAGACGATATAACTGCACATGCTCTTGTAACTTACGCGCCAATCTATCTCTTTTATAAACAATAATACTACCCACAACTCCAGCTTCGATTTCTTTAATTAACTTATTCATACCAGGTCGTTGCATCAATGTTTTTTTCCGAGCAGAAACATCTTTATCTACATATTCTTCATCAATTGTTATACGCTTTTTCATGCTATACTCAAAAGCTTTTATTTGTTGCATCTCAATCGAATTTTCTTGAAGATCAGTCGAACTTCTGTAATAAGCTATTGTCTTTTTCATTTTCAGCATCACCATCCTTTCTACTTACAATATGCACTTGTCCTTCTACTTTAGAAGAATCTTGCATCAACTTTTCATGTAAACATTCTATATATAAAGCAAACCATTTCTCTGCCGCTTTAGGATCATGAACATATTGAATCGAACCCAATGTAACATGTCTTACTTCCTTACGCTTTGTCATCTTTTACACACCCTTTATCTAATAAATAAGGAGGAATATCATATGATACAAAATCTTGGACAGACCATTCGAAACTTACGAAAACAAAAAAACATTACGTTAAACGAATTTGCGGATAGACTAGATATTTCTGCAGGTTACCTTAGCAATTTAGAGACAGGAAAAACAGATACTATCTCCCTACAATTACTTGTGAAACTAAATAAAGAACTCGATTTATTTCCTTCACTGAATCAAACTTCTTTTCCCTATCATGAATTACATTTCCGCTTGGATCGTATGTGTCAGTTGCTAAAATCACTGCATGATACTGATCCAAAGTTAGCTAATTATTTTATCTCTCATATCGAAGAAGGTTTAGAGTTGTTCAAACAGAAGCAAATCCCTTGATGGTTAATATTGTCAAACAAACTTATATTTATTCATATATATGAACGAATTTTATATAAATGAATAAAATTACATAGAAAAAGAGAACCTGTCAATTAAACAGGTTCTCTTTTTTGCGCCTATCCAAGGAGGTTCTTTATGCATTGGAAACAACTTGATATTCCATTTGAAAATCATCCGCACTACGCGAACATGCTGTACCTAGCAAAACATGTAAACATCCATCCTTTACTCGGTTATCATTTGTTTGTTCATGGTATTCAAACCGAAGAACAATTATGGTCGTTCTTATATCCTGATCCTTCACAATTCCACAATCCTTTTCTACTCAATGATATGAAGCGAGCAGTCGATCGTATTTTAAAGGCTATTCAGCAAAAAGAAAGCATTTATATTTTTGGTGACTACGATTGCGACGGAATTACTTCTTCAACAATTTTAAAACAAGCACTAGAAAAGCTCGGTGCCCATGTAATGACAAGGCTACCTTTACGAGAAGAAGGGTATGGATTATCACCACTTGCTGTGAATTCTCTTCCTAAAAATATAAGCCTATTAATTACCGTTGACAACGGCTCCAGTGCACATCCAGCAATAAAGCTCGCAAAAGAAAAAGGAATCGATATAATTGTGACAGATCACCATGAAGTATTAGGAGAACATCCAGCTTGTTTCGCATTTATAAATCCTAAAAGAAAGGATAATACATATCCGTACCCGCACTTATGCGGAGCTGGTGTTGCTTTAAAATTAATACAAGCTCTTTTTCTAACATTAAAACAAGACTGGATAAAAGAAACATGGAATTATATTGAATATGCAACAATAGGAACAATTGCCGACGTCATGCCATTGACTGGAGAAAATAGAGCCATTTGTTGGTTTGGTCTCTATAAAATGCGAAACTGTCCAAATAAACTTTTACAATTATTTCGTGAGCAATTACAAATCAAATATATTGATAGCACTACTATTGGATTTCTCATTGGACCCATGTTGAACTCCTGCGGACGGATATCTGACCCTAACATCGGTGCAGCTATCCTCCAAAAAGCAGAACCAACAGTAGAAGATGTTAAACTGCTTATAAATTTAAATAACAAGCGCAAGCAATTAACTACTGAGCAGTTCAAATTAGCATCCGAAATCATTGAACTACAATCCTTAGAAAAAGATTCATTACTCGTTGTACCAGGAGATTTTCACAAAGGTATTATTGGCATACTAGCTTCTAAAATCTCTAGCCATTATAAAAGGCCTACAATTGTACTTACCCAAGATGGAATAGGCTCTGCAAGAAGCGGAAATGGAAGTAAGTTTTCAATTATACAAGCGATTCAATCTTGCAGTGAACTATTGAAAAAATTCGGAGGACATGCTGCTGCGGCTGGATTATCTATTGCTCCAGAAGAATCACACATCCAACAGTTTAGAGCGTGCATGCAAGAAGCAGCACAACAACAAAATACGTCCCAGCCAACTTCATATTTTATAAGTGAATTCCCAATCTATAACTTTCCGAATCATTTATTTGATGATTTGATGGCACTTGAACCCTATGGAAACGGACATCCAAAACCTTCTTTTCGAAGCAAAAACATATTTGCATGTGGACACTCCTGCTTTGGGAAAAATAAAGAACATGTTGAATTCTTTTTTTCAAAAAAGCGAGCCTATGCTTATTCGCATGGTCACTTATTTCAAAACTGGAATCGATATAATCGAATGGATGTTTTATATACACCCCATTCTTACGAAAAACAAGATTTTCTTATCAATGATCTTCAATTAATTCAATGAAAATAACGAAGGTACACTACTTTTTCAAAAGACCGTGTACCTTCGTTATTTTGTTTCACTCACTTTATACTTACTGTTACTGGTTACTATTCTTCTCACTAAATCCCCTATCTTCCTACAACACATTTTCTGACGAAATCATATGCTGCTTTTTTAAAATCTTCCCTTGCGTATGATCTAATACCCTACGAATCACAGGATTATAAATTCGATTAATATGTTTATATTCCTTTTGACTAACAGGACAAATATAAACATCTCCTTGTTTTATAATTGTTAATTCTTCCTCACCACCATTTTGATATAAGTTCCTATAAAATATTGTGTATAGTTCTTTTATTTTTTCTTGTCCTAAACAAAATATTTCATTAGGGAACTTCTTTTCCCATTGAACCTGTACTAATTCAGAAAATGTTTCTTCGTCTATCTTAGCGACCTCCTCTTTTTCACTAACTTCCTCATCTTTAGCTAATATTAATTCCTCATCATTTTCATAGTGCATTTTCAATTCTTCGTATAAAAAATTATAGTCTCCCACCAATTGTTCATACGCTTGATTCATCCATTCGTTTTGTTTTTTTACCTCCTGCAATTCATCCGATAGGTCCTGTATAAAGTCATATAAAAATGCAATTTCATCGTTATGAATCCCAACTTCTTCTGATGAAGAATTAGGTATCCCCTCCTTATCTATCGGGGCTATATCACATTCATTTTGCATTAATACTTTTACTTGCTGCTTCACTCTTTCCATATCTTCCAATAAGCCATGGTATCCCTCTAGAATTCCCCTCAATCCTGGTCTCTTTTTATCCGCAAATGCAAATACATCTTCTTTTCTAATTGCCCATCCCTCCTTACGATTATCAGATGCTATTGCTGGAATTTCTCCATTACGCAACCAACTCGTAAATGTTTTATAACTGACATGAATATAATGCTCCTCCAAAAACGCCATCGCTTCTTCAACATTAAGCCAATTTTTCATGTTACACCTCATTTCTCTAGTTACTTTATGAATGTAATCAGAAAGATATAACTATACAAACGTAATAAGAAAAATAGAAAATAAGACTTCATTCTCTTGAGAACAAAGTCTTATTAACGTAATCCATATGTTGAAACCTCTCACAATTTCTTCTGCTCATTTTAATAAATTTTATTCATATTCTGTTTTTTTGACTTACATCATACACTTTCCTAAAGAAACATTTGTTTTATCAAACATAAGTCAGGAGGTTTTTCTTTGTTACAACATCTTGGGCAAACAATTCGTACATTACGCAAACACAAACAAATTACATTGAACGAATTCGCCGCAAAACTAAATGTTTCACCAGGTTACCTTAGTAATTTAGAAACAGCAAAAACCGATACGATCACATTGGATTTACTACAAAAATTGCAAGAAGAGTTGAACCTGTTTCCTGCTCTCACCCAAGAAACAGATTCACAGCACCATGAACTTCATTTTCGTTTCCAAAGATTATGCCAAGTGTTACAACAAGTTCACGACACTGCTCCAGAATTAGCAAATTTCTTTATTGCCCATGTCGAGAAAGGTTTAGAAATATATTCTTCTTCCTAAGGCTATTCTGTTCTTACTTTGAACAGTTTGTCTATCCTTTATTCATTTTTATGAATTAATTTTATTAATATGAATAAAATCACAAAAAAAAAGGGAATCTATATTTATATAGGTTCCTTTTTCATATGAATAGGAGGAAAAACAATGGATTCTCTTTCAATTACAGAATGTGTTCAAAAACTAGGAGTAACAAGCTCTGACATTATTATTAAATTTTTAGAAGATCAAAAACGAAATGGGTTCATTTATTACAGTGAGGATTTAAATACTATTCCAAAAGATACGCAATTTGATTTATACTTCTCGGAAACAAAAGGGTTCCTTAAAAATAATTATGCCTTTCCGATTCCACGCGATTTCTATCACTCTTTAGAAATCGATCACTGGTCTTTTAAATGGTTAAGCTTCTTTTATCACTTATACTATCACACGACTTCACCATTACCTTTTGAATGGCAAGATTGGGATTTTCATATCGGAGAGCATTTTGTATGGGCTTATAAAAAAGGTAAGAGGATATGACTCCCTCTTACCTTTTATCTATACCTCAAATATATCCATAAAAAGCAGCACTATACCAATAAACAAACTCAATGAATAATGAGATATACCCTCTACCTTTATATAAACATTGTGTATCTAGCCAAATATATCCCGATGAGCATTCTACATTTCCACACGTCACTCATAACATTGAATGGTAAAGTCAGCACTATATTCATAACAAATTTCTTTAATCATACTTTCTAATGTAGTATTATCTAACATTTTAACAGCATTCGATAAAGTAAGCGTATTGTTCGTTGCATAATCAGCCCACTCTTCACCTGTAAGATACGGCAATATGAAATTATTCTCTTCACTCTCATTCCTACGAGACAGGGAATTAATATACCCTAATGTTTGAAATACCTTTTTAGCTTGCCATTTATCATGTCCATTTTGAAATTTCATGCTAACTTTCAATCTTCTCCGAGATAGCTCCCGCTTTAAGCTCCTTCTTTCTTTTTCCTCGAAAATAATAAAATTTAAATCATGGTAAATACTCACATTGTTTTCAATGATCTTTTTCTCCTTAGATATTCGACTATAATCCATTTTCACACCACATATTTGTAAAATTTCTGTTGTTGCACTCGGACCAGAACCACTATATCCACAGTTTCCTCCGCCCAATAAAACCGTTATATCCTGATTATCATTATGTAATATCAAATAATAATCCTTTTCTGTGAAATCTTTTTCACCCTCATAATAATAGACATTTGGAATACCTTTATACTTGTTAGGAATATCTTCTACATGATAATACACTTCAAACCTAGTAATATTACCTATTAATCCAATAATACTTTGCATAAACTTTACACATTGGTGTGGCGTACCATCAAAACGGTATAAGGTCATATTATCTACCCCTTTCTAATACTGTATCTATAATCCGTTGTTCTAGAATCTTGAAAAAATCCGTCATTTCCACAAACAAAACATTGAAATTCACTTTTCATCCCCACTTACATAGTATATATATGACGGCTTAACTACCTTTGATGTCTTAGTACTGAATAAACACTTCAATTAATCAGGGATTTCTTTTCAACGCATATTCTCAGATATAACAAATAAAATCCCCTGATTAAACAGGAGATTTTTCTTCTTTCTTCCTTATAAAATATAATTCTAAAGCTTGTAAGAATACCTCTTCGATTTTTAGGGTTCCGTATGTTTCATTTCCAAGTTTAAGTGGGGATGATTTTTTAGTCATTTACATCACCTCATCCCCACTATATGCACCTAGATATCAGGGACAACCCATTTTTATTTATAACTAAAGATTTCGTTTATGTGTTCTACTGCTTTTAAAATATGATTTGGCTGTAACCGTTGCTTTTTATGTTCATTCCAATTATGAACTTCCGTTACTACTAATTCTTTATTTTCCAAGAATTTAGGATCCTGTTTAACAACCCAATGTACAGTAGATAATAGTTCTAACCCATATGGCGTTTCAAATCCATATATAAGTTCATTTACCATTTCAAGTTTTTTCAATGCCTCTGGTTCATTAATTAATACCTTCTTTGCTTCCTCTGAGGCATTTTCTAATAAATATACCTCGGCTTTGCTACTTCGATCACCGTATCCTCTAATATAGTGTCCTTCCAATCGCTGTAATACATGATTTAGAACTTCTGCATACGGGCCATACTTTCCTTTTTCAAAATTCAAGCGCATAGGTTCGCCAACCTCTTGAAGAAAGTAGGCAAGCTTTTGAATTTCTAATAAAGATAAACGATATCCTGGAAGTTTATACTGATTCATCAATGAAATAAACAAAGCTCTGGTTTTTGTCATATTAGGCTTTGTTGTTCCTATCTTCATCTTATCTGGAGATGGAGCATTATTTGGCTCAAATAATAATACTTCTGTATCTGGCACCTGTTCCATTGCAGCTAAAATAATTGGTCTTACTTCCGCCCAATTCAATCCACCATTTCCACATCCTAATGGAGGAATTGCAATTGATTTTATGTTCTGCTGCTTTATCACATTAATTAAATCAATTAATCCCGCTTTAATATCTTCTATATTTGATTTCTCTTTCCAATGTCTCTTCGTTGGAAAGTTAATTATATATTTCGGATTAAACAGACTATCAAGATTAACAACATGCATTTTCCCTGGACGGACTTCATTCATTTTACATGCTTTTTGATATTCACTAAAACACTTCGGATATGCCTGTTTAAACTGAAGGGCAATTCCTTTCCCCATTACTCCCACACAGTTAACTGTATTCACTAAAGCTTCTGTAGAAGCCTCAAGTAAATTACCTGTTGTATAACGTATCATTAAATCGTACACCTCCTAATAATACCACTTAGGTACAACGGCAACTGGTACTGATATATTGTTTTGTTGGAGTATACATTCCACTTGTTCTTTCATTTGTGCATTTATTACCCCTATTCCTTTTAAAATTTTTAAAGGAAAGAAATTAATCAAAAGGAATTCAGCCTGTCTTTTTCTTCTACGATCAGGATGTTCTGGCGTATCAAACCAATAATTTGATTGCATTACGTTCCAATCAATCTTATCTAAATCCTGTAGATCAGAATAAAACTCTGAAAAGCTCATAATCGCGTGACCATCTGTAAATACAAAAGGAATATTTGCATCTTCAACATTTTGTACACTGGATACTAAATAAATAATAGACCCTTGACCATCTTGATATTGAGGAACATTTCCTTGATTAATTGTATATAACATTGGCGAACGTGGTGCAAAATAAAATGGCACATAATGATGTAACGTTTCAAATGGAGGAATCGGTACCTTTTTACTCTCTCTACGCCCTTGAATGTTTTCGAAAGAAATATCTTTAACATCTGTTTTTTGCTCTCTTATCACCTTATTGCAATATAGACCGCCTGATTTTAAAATCGACTCCAGATTATTTATATGTGTAATATGAAAAATAGGAGTCTTACTTGCATCTTTCGCCACTTATTCCTCAAACCCCTTTACCCTGAATTGCATCAATTTTTCTCTCTAATCTAGATTTATTATGTCACGAAACTGTATTTTTGCACAAGAAAACACACTAAAAAATTCTTAATGAAATGTTTTATTCGCAAGAACTATACATCACATTTGACTTAATATTCTTTATAAGCAGTTATAAATTTTAAAAAAGAGGCACTATCTGTGTGACTGAGAAAATTGACGATGATATGAAAAAAGACACTTCATTGTCTTTTTCACTTTCAAATCAAGCTCACCGATAAATTGGAATTTTATGCCCTCTTAATCTGATATCCAACAACCAGTATCTCATTGACTCAGTGCATCTTGACAAGTGCTGTTAAGTTGATCGATATCTGAAAATATGTGATTAAATAATTCCAGCGGTTTTAAGAAATTCTATTTCCTTTTCGTATGTATCACAAGTATACGGGATTTCGATTAAAGATATATTGTGTGCCTTGGCATAATCACGTTTTAATTCATCATTCTTTACTTGAGACTTATGTTGTGAAATACCACCGAACTCATCTACAGGCTTATAATGCTGTTCACCTTGACACTCAATAAGACATTTAATGCTATTACCTGAACCGAAAACAGCAAAATCATAACGCAACAAGTTCTTTTGCCCTATACCATATAAGTCCTGAAACTCAACTTCAACCTTATATGCTACCTTATATGCTCTCAGTATTTTTATAGTTCGCCATTGAAATGATGAAATTTTATGACAGTCGCAATGAGCTTTACAATAATATCCATCTTTTGCTTTCGATCCATGACTATCATTTTTTATCTTAAAATCTGATGACAGGAATTGATATTCTTTATCGCACAGATAACAATGACATCTATATAACTTATATACTTTAACTTCGCCACCTTCCTTTCCTGTTCTTCCTTTATTAAATATAACAGGATTCCCCTCATAATTTTCATCAATACATTCTAATACCTCTAATGATTCATGTGTGGTATGTAAATAATCAATATCATAACTTTTATCTTTTACTCTAGGATATGATGCTATCCTTTTTCTCTTGCGTTCTTGTTTTAATTCACACTTTTCTCCACAATCCCTCCACTTCTTTCTAAATAATTGATCTTCAGTAAAATATCCTATTTTTCCACATTTACATTGGCATTGGTATTTCTTGTAAGACTTCCAGTCTTGTATCCATTTATCATAAACATCTACAGAATCAAAATTATTCCCAACAACTTTTTCCCCATTAATGAACTTTTGCTTTTTTTGTTCTAGTCTTGCAATTTCTTTTTTAGCAACTTCTTCTTGATATACTTCAAAACCACCAATTATAGTAAAACATCCATGTTTCTTTCCAATAGGTAATACGCTGTCCATGTATTTCACTCCTCCCCCATTTGTAATAAATCCACTCATTTTTCATCCTTATTTCCTGTGGTGTATATCTCCATAGTTTTGTTGGCGATTTACAATATAAACCCCAAATGATAAATTATTCAACAGTTTTTTAATGTATACGCCCCCCTAGTTAACATAACACATCATTATCAACAATAACCAAATCCTAGAAATCCACTCATACCAAGAGTTTGTCAGCCTTCCGTTCCTTCCACTGTATGTAGGATTTCATACATACCTGCTACAACAGCATTTGGCAGTTCAAACCGTTCTTTCTCGTAACCTGCATATCCGTACAAATCCACGTTTTATTTGTGAGACCTCAAAAAGAATCGCGAATCGCACTTCTTTTCTTTGTAATCACTACACATCACATTTGAGATGTGGTTACGAACTGTCTTTTCACTTATAAAAAGTTCACCTGCAATTTCCTTCGTTGTTTTATCTTGAACCAGTAATTCAAATACTTCTCTCTCTCTCTTTGTGAGTAAAGGTTTAGATTGATACGCTTTTTCCTTCAACTGGTATAACCCTCCTTGCTTAAGCCAGAGCTGTGTATGTGTAAGTTGGGTGTTTATTTAGTCAAGATATTGTATGAACGAAATGTGCGGGTGGTGAATGAAAATGGGCTTTATTTCACATGTTATTTTAGACTTTTATACAGTGCAGACACTCCTTGCATCTACTCACTTTTCAGTACGCCATATTTGTTCTAGCAATATACTTACAACAGTACCTACAAATAAACCATTTCCGAATATATATTGCATAACAGATGGCAATGATTGGAGCGCTCCAGACGGTAGAAACATAACACCGCTGCCAAATAATACTGCAACGCCTAAAATTGTTACATTCCTTTCATTAAGCTCCACTTGTTTTATATTATTGAATCCAATTCCAATTAGCTGTACGAATGAAGCCATTAAAACCGCAGATGCGACGGCCGATGGTAAAGATGCTAAATAACGAATAATACTTGGGAACATCGACATTACGACTAGTAACATACATGCTAGTAAGAACGATCGTATATATTTTTGTTTCGTTAAACGTATAAATCCTGCCGTTGCTGGTAACGGCACGACACCTACAGTTGAAAATGCAGAAGAAATGATATGTGAAATCCCTCCAACCCACGTACCATCCTTCAACTGTTTCTGTTCAATGGTCCCTTTTTGAATGGTAGCTTGATTAATTGCTATAATCGCCGCCACTGTATTCGAAACTAAAATACATACCATAACGAAACTTGATACAGCCATACCTGTATTCCATTTTGGAAGTCCCCAAGCAAATATTTGCGGAAGTTGCACAAAATGCGTTACTTGAGCTGGAATCATCACTTTTCCTGCAATGAGAAAGAGAATCCACCCACTAATTAATCCGATTAAAACTGCATAACTTTTGACAAAACCTTTTCCGAAGTTAGATAGTATAATAACGAAAAGAAATATGCTAAACGCAATTACCGCTGTAAATCCATCGATTTGAGAAACAGTAGCAGTAATTCCTAGCATTCCTTTTAAAAATACACCGCTTAATTGTAAGCATAATAAAAGTAAAAACGTCCCTGTCACAAGCGGCGTAAACAAAAATAAAATACGTCCGATAAAACCAGTTACCCCTAACCCTATTAAAATAACACCAGAAATTATCATTCCTAATTCTAAAATTTGCAATGTACTATGTAATTGATCTTGTCCGGCCGTTGCGTAAGCAAGTACGGTAAATACTCCAACCCAAGATCCAGCTGGCCCATCCGCAATTGGCAGTCTATGCCCAACCCACCCTTGTAAAAAAGATGATATACCAACTACAAAAAATGTACGCTGCATTAAATAAAATATTTCTTCCGTCGTAAGATGAAATAATCCGCCAACGACAATTGGTAATGCGATTGAATTCGCTAATAAAAATATAAACCATTGCAAAGTTCCCATAATATGATTTTGATTATGTTGATTGTCCAAATTTTTCATCCTTCCTAGTAACCTATAAGAAATATATTTCAAACATAAAAAAGAAGAGTTCTATACTCACAATTAGAACCCTCCTCAAAACATTTAAACGATTCTTTTACACAAGATTATTTAATTTAACCTCACTTAAACTTCCAACAACAATATTTCCTTTATGCACGACTAAATGCTTCTCTGTTTGACGCGCTACTGCTTCAGCGACGCATGTTGCATTCGTCAAAACAAAACTCGCTTCATCTCCTACATTCGGCCAAACTCGCTTCCCTTCACTGTTTAACGTTTCTTTTCCTCCCGTAATAAAGCGAAGTGCTTTTCCTAACGATCTTTCATCACTCCATCCAAAACGTTCCGCTAATCGATTTGCCTTTTGCAACATATCACCTGTTCCAAACGGGGACCAATGATCTGTAATACTATCATTTCCTAACGAAACTTTCACACCTTTTTTATCTAATAATGGAATTGGGATTACTTGTTTCCCAATTGGTACTGTTGAAGTAATATCAATGTGTAAAGCTGCTAGTCTTTCCGCCACTTCTTCAGCTTCTTTATCTGTAACACCACCAAGTCCAAGCGCATGACTAATCGTTACGCGACCTTGCCATCCCGCTTCTTCTGTTAAACTTGCCAATCTCTTCATCGTAAACGTCCCAAGATTATTCGCATCATGCAGATGAATATCAACGTCCGCATTAAATTCTACTGCGATATCCATAATGGTATGTAATGATTTTTCAATATCATTATCCACTGTAGCTGGATCCACTCCACCGACTAGATGCGCACCCATACGCATCGCATCTTTCACAAGTTGCACAGAATTACTGCGCAATAATCCATGTTGCGGAAAAGCAACAATTCTACCAGAAACCTGTTTTTTATATGTTTCCAACGCCGCTAACGTCGCCTCCAAATTACCAAGTCCAATAATTGGATCAACATTACAATGCGTTCTTATATTCGTTGCACCATTTTGAAGCAATAACGCTAGCATATTTTCCGCCCTATCTTGAGCAGTTGCTAATTGCTTCGGTAAAATTTCCTCTTCTTCATGAAAACGTGTAAAAATACTTTCTGCTGGCATACAAGCTTTCCAAGGACCACTATAATATGTTTTATCAATATGAATATGCATCTCTTCGAAAGCAGGCAAAATTAATAAACGATTGGCATCAAAAATTGATACCCCTTCCTCTTGAATAGCCCCTGTTATCATTTTTTTAATTCTTCCATCTTCAATGAGTAAACTACATAACTCTGTTTCTGTTTGAGAAATTCTACCCTCTTCATATGTATACCCTGATTCAAGCATTACATTAGTCAGCCAATATACTGTCATCTCTATCCCTCCCACCCTTTATTGAAACTCACCTCATGATATAATTTTAATATCAACTGAAAATTAAGACAATTAATACGACTGTTTCCTAAAAAAAATGTAATACAACCTCATAGTCTTCTCATAAATTTCCATATAGAATAGAAGTATATAGCTTGTCATAAAAAGGAGTGGATTGGAAGATGTCAAAAAGGTTATGTAAATCCGAAACTGATAAAATGCTATTTGGTATATGCGGTGGTTTAGGAGAATATTTTGATATTAGCTCTACTCTCATTCGCATACTTTGGGTCATTGCTGTTTTATGTTTTGGGACGGGGTTTTTAGTTTATTTTATTTGTTTATTACTTATGCCACGCTCTTACTAATAACATTCTTTCGTATATTTAAGCATAGTGTATACAAAATCCCCTATAGATTTTTCTATAGGGGATTTTTTCATGAAGAATATTTCATCGTTAAATGTAATACCGCCACTTCATCTTCTTCATTCTTATAACTATGTTTCTTATTCGCTTCAAATTGAATCGAGTCGAACTCATTTAATTCGTATACATCGCTTTCTACTTGAATCAATACTTTCCCTTTCATTACCGTTACAAGCTCAATAGCACCTTCATGATGCGCTTCTGGTTCATATATACTATTCGATCGTAAACAAGCACGGTGCATTTCCATCCCCGTTTCTTTCGTATAACGGAACATTGTTTCTAAATGCCATGCTTGTCCTACATCTACTGCAAATCCTTCTCCGCAGCGCGCAACAGCTACAGGTTCTCCAACAACCATCAATCTCGATAAAGGAATTGATAATCCTTTCGTTATTTTCCAAATGACGGCTAACGTCGGATTCGTTTCGCCTCTTTCAATCTTTCCTAACGTTAATTTACTAACTCCTGTTTTTTGAGCTAATTCTTCTAAACTTAATTTTTGCTCATTTCGAATTTGTCTTAATAACTGACCTACTTGCTGAATGACTTCTTTCGTTTGCATATCTTCATGTTCTTTCATCTATAAAACCACCTTAAAATATAAAATAGTTTACTTTTATACAAATAAAGTATATTATACTATACATATTCTTTGAATTTCGAAAGGAGTGCTATACTTCATGCGCGCAATTTTATTAGGCCTTTTATCATCAGCCTTTTTTTCCGCAACCTTTATTATTAATCGAGCGATGAATGTATCTGGAACGAGCTGGGCTTGGACAGCTTCCTTCCGTTTTTTATTTGCTCTCCCTATTTTATTCCTTATCGTTTTATTTCGCAAAAACTTAAGGGGGTTATGGGAAGAATTAAAGAAACATCCATTGGCTTGGATCGGGTGGGGGTCTGTTGCTGGTATTGGTTTCTATTCTTTATTAAGTTTTGCAGCTGTCTTTTCTCCCGCTTGGCTCGTTGCTGGAACTTGGCAAGTTACTATATTAGCAGGTTTACTACTCTCGCCATTATTTTTCGTTAAAATAGAAACAAAATCAGGTACGAAACTTGTACGCGGAAAAATTCCACTTCGTAGTTTATATGTCGCATTATTTATTTTACTTGGTGTAATTTGTATGCAAGCAACTGCAGCAGGTCACATTACAATGACTCAGTTCATTTCAGGATTTTTACCTGTCGTGTTAGCTGCTTTCTTATATCCATTCGGTAACCGAAAAATGATGGAACTTGTTGGCGGGCGTCTTGATACATTCCAACGTGTATTAGGAATGGCAATAGGCAGTCTTCCTATAACAATTTTACTTGGTATATTCGGATTTTCTACTACGGGTATTCCAACATCAAGCCAAATGCTGCAAGGATTTTTGTTAGCATTATGTTCTGGCGTTATAGCGACAATGACATTTTTCTTTGCTACTGACTTAGCCAAAGATAATCTCGCTCTACTTGGAGCTGTTGAAGCAACGCAAGCTGGAACGATGGTCTTTACCGTGCTTGGCGAAATTGTTTTCTTAAATGGTTCATTTCCTGGCGGGCTTTCCCTACTTGGAATGATTATTATTATGTTAGGAATGGTTGCAAATAGCATTTTAAACCGTTCTGTTCCAGTCGTTAAACAGAAAAAAACAGCATAAAAAAAGAGTATGGTTCTGTGACAAAGAACCATACTCTTTTTTATTGTCCCCCTATTGCGCCTTATCAGAATAGTATTTCATTAACGGTTTATACTAAAACCTATGTTATAATACGGTTCATGCGCAACAATAGGAGGTAAATTATGTTAAAAAAAGCAATCGCTGAATTTATTGGTACATTTGTACTAGTATTATTCGGAACTGGAGTAGCTGTCATTGGCGGCGGAATTGAAGGAATTGGAACATTAGGAATCGCTATGGCTTTCGGTCTATCTATTGTGGCTATGGCATATAGCATCGGAACAATTTCTGGATGTCACATTAACCCAGCAGTATCAGTAGCTATGTTCATCAATAAAAGAATGAACGCTATGGAACTTTGTTATTATGTATTAGCTCAAATTTTAGGTGGTTTATTAGGAACTGCAACGTTAGTAACAATTTTAAAATCTGCTAAAACACCTTTAGATAATTTAGGTCAAAACGGTTTTGGAACTCTTGGTTTATCTGGAGCATTTCTAGTTGAATTTATTTTAACTTTCGTATTCATTTTAGTAATCGTTGCTGTAACAGGTAAAAAAGGAAGTTCTTCTCTAGCAGGATTAGTAATTGGTTTCACATTAGTTTTAGTTCACTTATTAGGTATTCCGTTAACTGGAACTTCTGTTAACCCAGCTCGTAGTATCGCACCAGCTTTATTCGCTGGCGGAGAAGCACTTTCTCAACTATGGGTATTCATCATCGCACCAATTGTTGGTGGTATCGTAGCAGCTATCGTAGGTAAATTCATTTTAAATACTGAAAAATAAAATTTTCAATATTTCTAAATAAAAAAAGGCGAGCCCTCATTATGAGGATGCTCGCTTTTTTACTCTTTCATTTTAGACTTTAAATTTGTAACTAATTGATCTACTGTTACATTTGCAAGTACATTTTCCATCGCTTCTTGCGCTTGCATTAAAATAATTTCTAATACTGATTGAATATTAGCTCCTACTGGACATTCAATGTTGGGATTTTCATGGAAGGAAAATAGCTGTCCTTCTTCTACAACTTCCACTGCTTTATATACATCAAGTAATGTAATTTCTTCTAAATCACGAGCAAGTGTCGTACCACCTTTACCAGCTTGTACATCAACAAGTCCTGCTCTCTTCAACATTCCTGTAATGCGACGAATCACAACTGGATTTGTATTCACACTACCGGCAATCCATTCAGAGGTACAGCGAGAGTTTCGATCTATCGCAAGTAATGTCAACATATGAACACCTACTGTAAAACGACTACTAATTCCCATCTGCACACCCTCCTTTTTATTCATTCTATTAAAAGACGACTCTTATTATTATATACTATTTTTAATTTATACATAAAGAAAAAGCATGATTTCAACAGGAAATCATGCTTTTCTCTCATTATTGACGCTTTATAAATTTCGCTAAATCTTTAAATTTCACTTTGTCTGAGTAATTCATTACACCATTTACGTAAATGCGACTTGCAAGCATATTGACGATAGCAATAGTCACCAATAAAATGACTAAAGTCACAATAATCTCTACAGTTCCTGCTTCACCCGCTACAAGCCTTGAAAATGTAACCATAGGTGTAAAGAATGGAATATACGAACTAACTACAGCTAATGTACTATTAGGATCAAATAGTGATTTAATACTAATGAAAAATGCTGCTATACCTAACATTGTAATTGGGAACGAAAGAGATTGCACATCCTCAATTTTTGATACAACAGCACCAACCGCTGCATATAACATTGCATATAGTAAGTAGCCTGTAACAAAATATACAACGAACATACTAATTACTACAGCATCCAACTTGGAAAAGTCTAGTACAAGTCCTACTAAAGATGCATTTTCTAGGTCTACCCAACCTAATAAATACGGTACAAGAAAACCGAGAGAAGCAGTAATAAGTAATAGTAAAGCACTAGAAACAATTGCTAAAATTTTAGCATGTAGCATTGTTAATGGTTTTACTTTCGGAAGCATTAACTCCATAACACGGGATGATTTTTCGGATGCTATCGTCGTCCCAATTGCAGTTCCAAACACAATAATAAACATATATAAAGCAAACGAGAAAATATAGCCAATTCCAAAGGAAGATGCATGATCTTTTACCGCCTCTTGCTTTAACGGAATTTCCATCTGTAACTGTTTTGCTACTTCGGCAGATACGTTATTTTTTTCAATCATTACCGCTGTATACTGTTCCTTCAAATAACTTGCCATAAGTGTAGCCGTTGATTGACTCGGAAAACCACTATACATATACGTCACTTCTGGGATACCATTCTTTTCTGTAATACGGAATAAACCGTCTAAATCCCCATCTTCTACTTGCTTACGTAGTTTATTAAACTTATCCTTATTTTCTACCGTTACTTTAGCAGACGGAAGTAACTTTGTTATATCACTTTCTTGCACTTTATACGTATCGCTTTCTGTTACTACAGCAAATTTATCTTTTCCTTTATCGTTATCAGCTGTGAAATGATTAAATGCGAAAAGCCCAAACACAACTAAAAACAAAATCGCACTCGTAATTAATGATTTTTTAGATAAAAATGCTTCCCTAAAATAAAATGAAAATACGTGAGAAAATTTACGCATCGTTATTTCGCCCTCTCTACAAAGATTTCGTTTAACGTCGGCTCTAACATTTTAAATTGTCGTAAGGTAATACCTTGTTCTTGTAATTGTTGTAAAATGTTTAGAGCTTCTGCATCGTCTTGTACTTTCACATAAAGAAGGCCTTGTTGTTTTTCATACGATACATGAATAGCTTTTAATCCCTTCTCATTCTCTTCTGTATCTTCAATCGTTAAATTACGGAAACCATATTCTTTTTTAATATCACTTAATTGACCTTTTACGACTGCTTCACCTTTTTTCAAAATACATACATGTTGGCAAAAAGCCTCCACTTGTTCCATACGATGACTAGATAAAATAATTGTCTTTCCGTTCTGTACTTGTTCTTCAATAATGCTAGCTAACATCCCCGCATTCACTGGATCCAGTCCGCTAAATGGCTCATCTAAAATGAGAAGTTCAGGGTTATGAAGAAGAGCAGCAATTAATTGGATTTTTTGCTGGTTCCCTTTTGAAAGCTCTCCTGCCGTTTTAAATTTATATTCCGGTATTGCTAATCGATCTAACCAGTGATCAATAGCAAGATCTACTTCTTTTTTCGTCATGCCTTCTAATCTGCCAAAATATCGCAACTGGTCTACTACTCTACTTTTTGTATATAAGCCTCTTTCTTCTGGTAAGTACCCTATCGTTACTCCACTAGTCCCAAATGATTTTCCATCCCATGTAATAGACCCTTCATTAGGCGTTAATAATCCGAGAAGCATTTTGATTGTCGTTGTTTTTCCTGCACCGTTTCGTCCAAGCAATCCTAACACTTCACCTTTTGGTAATGAAATTTGCAAGCCGTTAACTGCTTTTGATTCCCCAAATTGTTTCGTTAAGTTTTGAATTTGTAAACTCAAAGTATAAAGCCTCCCCTTTACTATCATTCATACTCTCTTTCAAAGACTATGTTTATACAAGATAAAATATAGCACTACACTTTATCCTCTTAATATGTAACACCGCCTTAATCCATCATTTGTTCTATTTAGTTAAAATTGTAAATATTATCATATGATTTGTCAATTATTATTGTCATTTCGACAATTAAACTTGTCAAAATAATTCCCATCATTTTTTCTCATCTTTCTAATATAGGACATACTACTACATATACAAAAGACAATATGCAAATGTTCATAAAAAAAATTTATATTTTAATATATAATATAAGATGATTTTTTAACATCAAGGAGGATACATATGAAGATGAAGAGGGGCATTACCACTTTATTATCTGTAGCGGTTCTATCTACATCGCTTGTAGCATGTTCAGGAACGCAAGAGAAAACAGTGGCGAAAGAAGAGAAAGTAAAATTAACAGACCAGCAATTAATGGCTGATTTATGGTATCAAACAGCCGGTGAAACGAAAGCATTGTACTACCAAGGATACAATATCGGTCAATTGAAGCTTGATGCAGCTCTTGCAAAAGGAACCGAGAAAAAACCCGCTATCGTACTTGATTTAGATGAAACTGTTTTAGATAACAGTCCTCATCAAGCAATGAGCGTAAAAACAGGAAAAGGCTATCCGTATAAATGGGATGATTGGATTAATAAGGCTGAAGCTGAGGCCCTTCCAGGTGCAATTGATTTCTTAAAATATACAGAGTCTAAAGGTGTAGATATTTACTACATCTCAAATCGTAAAACAAACCAACTAGATGCAACAATTAAAAACCTTGAGCGTGTAGGCGCGCCTCAAGCAACGAAAGAACATATATTACTACAAGACCCGAAAGAAAAAGGAAAAGAAAAACGTCGTGAACTCGTTTCTCAAACACATGATATCGTTTTATTCTTCGGTGATAACTTATCTGACTTCACTGGTTTTGATGGAAAGTCTGTAAAGGACCGAAACCAAGCAGTCTCAGATTCAAAAGCACAATTTGGGGAGAAATTTATTATTTTCCCAAATCCAATGTATGGCGATTGGGAAGGCGCTTTATATGATTATGATTTCAAAAAATCAGATGCAGAAAAAGATAAAATCCGCCATGACAACTTAAAATCATTTGATGCAAAATAAAAGAGGATGGCATGTGCCATCCTCTTTTATTGCAAATTTCTCGTTAAAGGTAAAATAAACACTTCTACACGTCTATTTTTCGCTTTTCCTTCTTGCGTATCATTTGGAGCAATTGACCGGTATTCTCCGTAACCAACTGCACTAAATTTTCCTGGTTGTAATTCTTTATTTTGCAGTAATACTTGCATAAAATTAACTGCCCGCTGCGTACTTAATTCCCAGTTCGATGCAAATTGCGCATTTGCAATAGGAACATTATCTGTATGTCCAGATACTGTGATTTCACGAGGTGATGCTGAAACAAGTAAATTAGACATTTCTTTCGCAATACTTAACGATTCTAATTTTACGTCCGCTTTCCCAGAATCAAATAGTACATTTTCTAATATCGTTACCTTCAATCCCTTTTCTGTTAAATCAGTTTTAAAAGAAGAAGATAATCGATTTTCCTCAATATACTTATCAATACCTTTTTGTACCGCTTTTAATTCGTTCATTTCTTGTTGCTTTACTTCAGCTTCAGCATTCTTTTTAATCTTCTCAGACTCTAAACTACTTGCTGATAATTCCTTTTCATCATTTGGCTTCTGATCACTTAAAAATTCTTTGTTACCTGTTCCACCAGCTAATTCACTTCGAAAAGCAACAGCCATCTGTTTAAACTTAGCAGCATCTATACTGCTCATTGCGAATAAAACGATGAACAATGCAAACAACAACGTTAACATATCAGAATAAGGGATTAGCCAAGTTTCATCGATATGTTCTTCGTGTTTTTTCTTTTTACTTCTTCTATTTTTTTTACTCCGCATTTTTTTCTGCCCCTTTTTCAAGCTTTTTGCGCTCAGTTGCAGAAAGTGCACCTAAAATGCGGTTCTTCATAATAAACGGATATGTACCTTCTTGTAACATTAATAGACAATCAATAATTAAACGTTTTTTCTCTAATTCAGCTGCAGATTTTTGCTTTAATTTATTTGCAAATGGATGCCATAGTATATAACCTGAGAAAATACCAAAAATCGTTGCAATAAATGCACCCGAAATAGCGTGACCTAACTTTTCAATATCAGTTAAATTACCAAGTGCAGCTACAAGACCAATAACAGCACCTAAAACCCCTAATGTTGGTGCATATGTACCAGCTTGAGAAAAAATTGCTGCTCCCTTTGCATGCCTTTCTTCAATTGCTTCTAATTCAGCTTCTAAAATTTGTTCTAAATCTTCTGCAGATACGCCATCAATCACAAATTTCATACCACGCAAAAGAAATTCATCTTGAATTTTGTCTAATTGCTGCTCTAAAGACAAAATACCGTATTTTCTACTTTCAGATGTCCAATGAACAAACAATTCTAGCAACTGTTCATAACTTAAATCTTTTTTATTAGAACCAAAAAGAACTTTAAATAATTTTGGAATCTTTTTTAATTGATTCATTGGAAATGCTATACATACTGCAGCAAATGTACCAACGAAAATAATTAATGCTGCGGCAGGATTAACTAAGGCCATTACGTCAGCGCCCTTGACGACCATTCCTACTACTACCGCCACTACTCCTAAAATAATTCCAATAAGTGTTGCAAAATCCATTCCCATTCACTCCTAGTCTATACAAGAAGTTTTTTATTCTCGATAATCGCTACATCTTCTTATGTGTATATATTACATAAAAAATGAATTTCATGAAAGACAAGAAATGAATTATATAAAAAAATACTACAATTTCACACATTTTCTGACATTTTCTTTGCATTTCTATTACGTTACGACTCTTATATTTCTTTTTCATTAAACTAGACTTATAATAAGAAACGATACACATTTTATTAAGAAAGGACTGTGATTACAAGGCATCATGAAAAAGATAATTATTATTTCTGCCACTACTATTGTAATCGGTATCACTTCTTTCGCTTACTTTAGTTCTAAATCACCACTACAAAATAATGCGAAAGCTGTCGAAAGTCAACAGCATAGTAACCACCAAAAAGAAGAGATTCCTGCTTTTCCAAAAGCTGATCATAATGCAAAGAAGCTAGACAATGATTTTTCCGTTGTAACAAATCCAGAGTCTAATCTTGTATTAGTTAATAAACATCGAAAACTACCAGACGGATACACACCTGAAGACTTAACGAGACCAAACGTACCATTTACTAGTCCAAAAGATAAAGAAAAAACATTGCTGCGCAAAGATGCTGCAGATGCGCTTGAAAATATGTTTGAAGCGGCAAAGAAAGAAGGACTTGAACTTACAGCTGTATCTGGTTATCGTTCATACAAACGCCAAAAATCATTACATGATACATACGTTAGACGTCAAGGAAAAGCTGAGGCGGATTCAGTAAGTGCCATTCCCGGTACGAGTGAACATCAAACTGGTTTAGCAATGGATATTAGTTCAAAATCTGCTAAATTCCAATTAGAGCCTATTTTTGGAGAGACAAACGAAGGTAAATGGGTTGCAAAACATGCTCATGAATTTGGCTTTGTCATTCGTTATTTAGAAGATAAAACAGAAACAACAGAATACTCATATGAACCGTGGCATTTGCGCTACGTTGGAAATCCATACGCTACATACATATATAAACATCATTTAACATTAGAAGAGGCGATGGAAGACAAAAAATAAGAGAGCAAATTGCTCTCTTATTTTTCTTTCACTCTATCATTGTATTAATTTTTTCTTCCACTCTTCAGGCCACGGTTCGCCTCTTCCCGTTTTTTTCGACGCTTGGACCATCATTCCACGACCAACTAAACAAACTTCTCCTTCTGCATTCTTCACCATATAATGCAAATCTAATGAAGAATTTCCAACTGATCCAGCTTTTACATACACCTTCAACTGTTCATCAAAATATATTTGCTTAATAAAATTACATTGTAAATCCGCAACAACAATCATCGTTTCTGAAGATTCATGCGTCCATTCTTGCATAAATCCAAGTTCTTTAAACAATGCGATACGTGCTTCTTCAAAATAGGTAAAGGCAACGACATTATTTACATGTCCAAACATATCTACTTCACCAAAACGAACCTTTACAGGATTGTAAAACGAAAAACCACTTTCCCATTGCTCAAAGTCTTCAATATAAGAAATCCTCTTCATTGTTCCCTCTCCTTTTCACTTCAAAATAAACAGAATAAACAGAATAATACAGTTATAAATATTGCCCCTTCGAAATGAAGAGGCAATATTTTTTAATAGTTATTGTCGCTACCAAAGAAATCTTTGAACGATTGAATTGTTGTATCACGGTTTAACGCCGCAATTGAAGTTGTTAACGGAATACCCTTTGGACATGATTGCACACAGTTTTGAGAGTTACCACAGTTTGCAAGTCCTCCATCACCCATAATTGCACGTAAGCGATCTGCTTTATGCATTTCACCCGTTGGATGTGAGTTGAATAGACGAGCTTGTGATAACGGAGCTGGTCCAATAAAGTCCGATTTACTATTTACGTTTGGACATGATTCTAAGCAAACACCACATGTCATACATTTTGAAAGCTCATAAGCCCATTGACGTTTCTTCTCAGGCATTCTTGGTCCTGGTCCTAAGTCATACGTACCATCAATTGGAATCCAAGCTTTAACACGTTTTAGAGCATTAAACATGCGACTACGGTCAACTTGTAAGTCACGAACAACCGGGAATGTCTTCATCGGTTTTAAGCGAATTGGTTGTTCTAATTGATCGATAAGAGCTGTACATGATTGACGTGGTTTTCCGTTAATCACCATCGAACATGCACCACATACTTCCTCTAAACAGTTCATATCCCATGCAATCGGAGTTGTTTTGTTTCCTTTTGCATCGACAGGATTACGACGAATTTCCATAAGCGCCGAAATAATATTCATATTCGGACGATACGGAATTTCAAACTCTTGGTCAAACGCTTGCGCATCTGGTCCGTCTTGTCTCGTAATGATGAGGCGGATTGTTTTCTCAGACATGTTGTTTATCCCCCTTCTCTTCACTCTTAGCAGCTACATCGTGTTTTGAAGAATAATCACGTTTACGTGGTTTAATTAATGAAATATCCACGTCTTCGTAATGGAATGCCGGTGCATTTCCTTCTCCTTCAAATTTCGCCATCGTAGTTTTTAAGAAGTTTGCATCATCACGATTTGGGAATTCAGGTTTGTAATGCGCCCCACGGCTCTCATTACGGTTATATGCGCCAATTGTAATAACACGTGCTAATTCAAACATATTTGCAAGTTGGCGTGTAAATGAAGCACCTTGGTTGCTCCATCTCGCTGTATCGTTAATGTTAATACGTTTGTAGCGAGCCATTAACTCTTCAATTTTTGCATCTGTTTCTAATAATTTTTTATTTTCACGAACTACTGTAACGTTATCTGTCATCCATTCTCCAAGCTCTTTATGAAGAACATACGCATTTTCGTTACCATCAAGCGTTAAAATATTGTTAAATTTCTCTGTTTCGATTAATTCATTTTGTTCATACACATTAGATGAAACGGCATCTGATGATTTAGAAAGACCTTTCATATATTCAATTGCATTTGGTCCTGCTACCATACCACCGTAAATTGCTGATAACAGTGAGTTCGCGCCAAGACGGTTACCACCGTGCATAGAATAATCACACTCACCTGCTGCAAATAAACCTGGAATGCTTGTCATCTGCTTATAATCAACCCATAGCCCGCCCATTGAATAGTGAACAGCTGGGAAGATTTTCATTGGTAGTTTACGAGGATCGTCACCTGTAAATTTCTCATAGATTTCAATAATTCCACCAAGTTTAATATCTAGTTCTTTCGGATCTTTATGAGAAAGATCTAAGTACACCATGTTTTCACCGTTAATACCTAGTTTTTGCTCTACGCAAACATCAAAGATTTCACGCGTTGCGATATCACGAGGTACAAGGTTTCCGTAAGCCGGATATTTTTCTTCTAAGAAGTACCATGGTTTACCATCTTTATATGTCCAAACACGTCCACCTTCACCACGTGCAGATTCACTCATTAGACGTAATTTATCGTCTCCAGGAATTGCCGTTGGGTGAATTTGAATGAACTCACCGTTTGCATAATATGCGCCTTGTTGATATACAGCAGAAGCTGCTGTACCTGTATTGATAATGGAGTTTGTTGATTTTCCGAAGATGATACCAGGGCCCCCTGTTGCCATAATCACGGCATCAGCTCGGAAACTTCTAATCTCCATAGTTTGTAAGTCTTGTGCAACGATTCCTCGGCACACACCTTCATCATCAATAACAGCTCGTAAGAAATCCCAACCTTCATATTTCGTTACAAGTCCTGCTACTTCGTGACGACGTACTTGCTCATCTAATGCGTATAGTAATTGCTGTCCAGTTGTTGCACCAGCAAATGCTGTACGGTGATGTTGCGTTCCACCAAAACGACGGAAATCAAGAAGTCCTTCTTCCGTACGGTTGAACATAACACCCATACGGTCCATTAAATGAATGATACCAGGTGCTGCTTCACACATTGCTTTAACTGGTGGTTGGTTCGCTAAGAAGTCCCCACCATAAATTGTATCGTCAAAGTGGATCCACGGAGAATCCCCTTCACCTTTCGTATTTACGGCACCGTTAATTCCACCTTGGGCACATACAGAATGCGAACGTTTTACTGGTACTAAAGAGAACAGTTCAACATTTACTCCTGCTTCCGCCGCTTTAATCGTTGCCATTAAGCCAGCCAAGCCACCGCCGACTACTATAAGTTTCCCTTTCATGCTCTCCCACTCCTTACTGGTTTGCTAGCTGTGGATCGATGAACGCTAATAATGCACTCACACCTACATAAGATAGACCTAAGAAAATAGCTAATGTTACATAAGTAGAGATTCTTTGTGAACGTGGAGATACTGTAATTCCCCAGCTGATGCAGAATGTCCATAGTCCATTTGCAAAGTGGAAAATTGTTGAAACAACACCAACTAAGTAGAATGCAAACATAGCTGGATTGTTTAAAATATCTGCCATCATATCATAGTTTACCTCTTTACCTAACGCTGCTTGAATACGAGTTTCCCAGACGTGCCAAGAAATGAAAATCAGTGTAACGATACCTGAAATTCTTTGGAAGACGAACATCCAGTTACGGAAATAACCGTAAGAAACCGCATTGTTCTTAGCTGTAAATGCAATATATAAGCCATATATAGCATGGTACAGTATTGGTAAAAAGATAATGAAAATTTCTAGCGCATACCGGAATGGAAGGAGCTCCATAAAGCCTGCAGCTTTGTTAAAAGCCTCTGCTCCTCGTGTTGCAAAGTTGTTTACAATTAAATGTTGCGTCAAAAAGACACCAACCGGGATGACCCCCATTAATGAGTGCCACTTACGAAACGTATACTCGCGGCCTTTCATGTCCCCATTACCCCCCTTGAATGATTGACTGCTGTTTTCAGATTAGTTTATGGCAATAATGTTTTTTCACTATTGGCATAAGAAAAACTGAAAAAATTATTCGAAATATTTCAGCATAATTTGATACCAAGTTCATTTTACTCCTATTTTTGTCGAAGCGTCAAGAAAACGTATACATAATTTGCATATAATTTGCCAATTCTTTTTTTCTTCTTATATATTCAGATTTTCCCAAAGAAAAATCTGTTTTTATAAATGAGAAATGTTATATAATAATCCCTATAGAAAGAGGGGAATATTGTGAGTAAAAATACAATCGATACAACATCTTTAGAAGATGTTTCATTGAACGCCTTCGCTTACGAATTGCTACGTGAAGAATTACTACCTGATTTAATCGGTAACGATCTAGATGGTATTTTATACTGGTCCGGTAGAAACCTTGCAAGAAAATATCCACTAGACACAATTGAAGAAGTCATTCAGTTCTTTGAAAAAGCTGGCTGGGGCACTTTAAGCATTATTGAACATAAGCGTCGTGAAATGCAGTTCCAACTTAAAGGCACACTCATCGCTGAACGTCAAAAACAAAAAAGACATTCTTCTTATCAATTAGAAGCTGGGTTCATCGCTGAACAAATTCAAAAGCAACGAAACGTCGTTGCAGAGTCCTACGAAGAAAAGAAAAAACGTTCAGACTCTATTACATTTCTTGTAAAATGGGATATAAAAGATCTCATTGAAGTGTAGCATTACCCGCAGTCAACTAGACATATCAGTTTAGTTGACTTTTTGCATTTTCATTCATTTGAATTTATTTTAAATCTTCAGAAATTATACCAAAAAATAGAAGACGTTGTAAACTACAACGTCTTCTTATCCGCTAAATAAGTATAAATCGTCTCTGCGACATTTTTCGGCATACCCGCTTCGACAAATTCTGTTACAGAAGCCTCTTTCATCTTTTTTAGCGATCCGAAATGTTTTAACAATATCTTTTTTCGTTTATCTCCAATTCCAGGAATATCATCGAGTGCCGATTGAATGACAGATTTCCCATGTAATTGACGATGGAATGTAATTGCAAATCGATGCACCTCATCTTGAATGCGCTGCAATAAATAAAATTCTTGGCTATTTCTCTCAAGCATCACAGGTTCAGGTGGATCCCCAATAATTAAATGGGATGTTTTATGTTTGTCATCTTTCACAAGACCTGCCATCGGAATATATAAACCGAGCTCATTTTCTAGAATATCACTTGCAGCCGCCAGATGGCCTTTTCCGCCATCAATAATGATTAAATCTGGTAAAGGTAAGTTCTCTTTCAGTGCCCTTGTATAACGGCGTCTCACAACTTCTCTCATAGACTCATAATCATCTGGCCCTTGAACCGTTTTAATTTTATATTTCCTGTATTCTTTCTTAGCTGGTTTCCCATCAATAAAAGCAATCATTGCAGAAACAGGATTTGTGCCTTGAATATTTGAGTTATCAAACGCTTCAATACGATGAGGCGTTTCAATTCCGAGCTGCTTCCCTAAATTCTCTACAGCTTTAATCGTTCGCTCTTCATCGCGCTCAATTAAATAGAATTTCTCTTCAAGAGCAATCTTCGCATTTTTATTTGCCAGTTCTACAAGATCTTTTTTCTTACCGCGTTTCGGTTGTGTCGCTTCCACTTCTAAAAAGCGTTCTACTAATTCTGAATCGATACTTCCTGGAACGACGATTTCCTTCGGCTTAAAATGACTGCTGTTTTCATAAAATTGACCGATAAACGTTAAGAATCCCTCTTCTGGTTCGTCGTAGATTGGAAACATAGAAACATCACGTTCGATTAGCTTTCCTTTTCGAACGAAGAAAACTTGAACACACATCCACCCTTTATCAACTGCATACCCAAACACATCACGATCCACTAAATCACTCATAATCATCTTTTGTTTTTCCATAATCGCATCGATATGAGCGATTTGATCACGTAACTCTTTTGCACGTTCAAACTCTAGTTTCTCTGAAGCTTCATACATTTTTGTTTCTAATTCTGAACGAACTTCTTTATGCCCACCATTTAAAAACTTAATAATTTCATCTACAATTTCTTTGTTTTGTTCTTCCGTCACTTCTTTCACACAAGGCGCTAAACATTGACCCATATGATAATATAAACAAACTTTATCGGGCATATTTGAGCACTTACGAAGCGGATACATACGATCTAGCAGTTTTTTCGTTTCATGAGCTGATTGTGCATTCGGATAAGGGCCAAAATACTTTCCCTTATCCTTTTTTACATTTCTCGTAATAAGTAATCGTGGTTGTTTCTCAGCTGTAATTTTAATAAAAGGATATGTTTTATCATCTTTTAATTGAATGTTATATTTTGGATCATGCTTTTTTATTAAGTTCAACTCTAAAATGAGAGCCTCTAGATTTGAGGAGGTTACAATATATTCAAAATCTACAATTTCTCCTACTAGCCGAAGTGTTTTCCCGTCATGCGAACCAGTAAAGTACGAGCGCACACGATTTTTAAGCACTTTTGCCTTTCCGACATATATAACCGTTCCTTGCTTATCTTTCATTAAATAACAACCAGGTTGATCTGGTAAAATAGCCAATTTCTCTTTTAAATGTTCGTGCACTCGTTACCCTCCATTTCTACATGCTTAGCATTTTTATTTTCACATGAAAACATACTATGCCAAAACACCCAACATACGTTCTTTTATTGTAACGGAAAGGTGTAAAAAAGGAAAATAAAAAAAGCTACCAAATGGTAGCCCTTTTATTTTAGAAGTGTTTAGAAACTAATTCCACTAACGCTTCTTTCGGTTTGTAACCTAACGCTTGATCAACTACTTTACCGTCTTTTAATACGAAAAGAGCTGGAATGCTCATTACTTCGAATTGACGAGCAGTTTCTTGATTTTCATCCACGTCTACTTTTACTACTTTTACTTTTTCGCCTAGTTCTGCATCAATTTCCTCTAATACAGGAGCGATCATTTTACAAGGTCCACACCAAGGTGCCCAGAAATCTAATAATACAACACCTTCGCTAGTTTCAGCTGCGAAGCTTTGGTCATTTGCGTTTACAATTGCCATTTTATTTCCTCCTTCAAGTATATTCTACCAAGAGTATATCATTAACTTATATACGTGGCGAATAATATGTATCGTTATGTATTGTAACAAAAAAGTGTTCCTTTATACTATATAAAAATACGGATTACATACTAAAAAGATGAGAGACAGGGGATCTCTCACCTTTTTCTATATATAGGGGTACTTCACTTGGAACTCAAGGGTACTCAAATCATGAATGTACTTTTAACTTTTTAAACTCTTCTGTTAAAAGAGGTACAACTTCAAATAGATCGCCAACAATACCGTAGTCAGCTACTTTGAAAATACTTGCTTCTGGATCTTTATTAATCGCAACGATTATTTTTGAGTTAGACATACCAGCTAAATGCTGAATCGCACCAGAAATACCACATGCAATGTACAGGTCTGGTGTAACAACTTTACCAGTTTGACCAATTTGTAATGAGTAATCGCAATACTCAGCGTCACAAGCACCACGAGATGCTCCAACAGCGCCGCCTAATACGTCAGCTAACTCTTTTAATGGCTTGAATCCTTCTTCACTCTTCACACCGCGTCCGCCAGCGATAATAACTTTTGCTTCAGAAAGATCAACGCCCTCTGCCGTCTTACGGACGACATCTTGAATGATTGTACGTAAGTCTTTCACATCTACTGTAATAGAAGACACGTCACCACTGCGAGACTCATCTTTTTCAAGCGTTGCGATGTTATTTGGACGCACTGTCGCAAATAAGATGCCGTCTGTTACAATCTTCTTCTCAAACGCTTTACCAGAGTAAATTGGACGAGTAAAGATAACATTTCCACCTTCAACTTCTAAAGCAGTTACGTCAGAAACTAGACCAGCTTCAAGCTTCGCTGCTAATTTTGGTGATAAATCTTTACCAAGTGCTGTATGTCCAAATACAATACCTTCTGGATTTTCTTCAGCATATACAGCTAAAAATGCTTGTGCATACCCATCAGATGTATATGATTTTAATTTATCATTTTCAACTGTCACAACGCGATCTGCACCGTAATGAATCAACTCATTTGCAAAAGAGGCAACGCTGTCTCCAACTAGAAGACCTACTACTTCACCGCCTTCTGCAATTGTTTTTGCTGCTGCTACCGCTTCAAATGAAACGTTACGTAGCGATCCATCACGAACTTCACCCATTACTAATACTTTACGAGCCATAGATTTTCCCTCCTGCATATATAATTTCGTATTTTATTAGATTACTTTCGCTTCTGTATGGAGCAACGATACAAGTTCTTTTACTTGATCTTGCAGCTCGCCTTGTAACACTTTTCCTGCATCTTTCTTAGGAGGCAAATAGATTTCAATTGTTTTTGTCTTTGCTTCCACATCATCTTCTTCTAAATCTAAATCATCTAATTCTAATTCTTCTAGTGGCTTTTTCTTCGCTTTCATAATACCTGGAAGCGATGGATAACGTGGTTCATTTAAACCTTGTTGTGCTGTTACTAATACTGGCAATGAAGTTTCAATCACTTCTGTATCGCCTTCAACATCACGCTCAATCTTCACGTTTTTACCGTCAATTGCAAGTTTTGTAATTGTCGTTACATACGGAATATTTAACGCTTCAGCTACACGCGGGCCAACTTGTCCAGATGCACCATCAATTGCAACGTTTCCGCCTAAAATTAAATCTGCATCTTTATCTTTTAAATATTCAGCAAGCACTTTTGCAGTCGTGAACTGGTCACCATTTTCTACATCATCTTCAATATTAATTAATACCGCTTTATCGCAGCCCATCGCTAACGCCGTACGAAGTTCTTTCTCGCTATCTTCGCCACCAACTGTTACGACAGTAACTTCTCCACCTTGTGCGTCTCTTACTTGAATTGCTTCTTCAATTGCATATTCATCGTAAGGGTTGATGATGAATTCCGCTTCGCCATCGTAAATTGCACCGTTTTTAATTACGATTTTTTCTTCTGTATCAAATGTTCGTTTCATGAGTACGTAGATGTTCATTCCATTTACCCCCTTGTTTTTCAGAAAGATTCTATCAATTCTAATTTTCTGTTAATTTATATTAAAAAAATAATTAAACTACCTGCCGCTAAATGAAGGCTTACGTTTTTCTAAAAACGCTGCTACACCTTCTCTTCCATCTTCACTCGTAAATACTTCACCAAAGATTTGAGCTTCGCGTTGTACACCTTCATAATAATGAGACGATTTCGTCGTTTGCAATAACTCTAGTACAGCACGAGTCGTCGCTGGGCTTTTTCCAGCAATCTGTTTTGCAACTTTAAGCGTATCATCTAAAAATGTTTCTTCAGCAAAAACTCCGTTAACTAGTCCCCATTTTAATGCTTCTGCACCAGTAATCGGTGTACTTGTTAACATCATTTCACAAGCTTTCGCTTTCCCAACATAACGTGGTAATCGCTGTGTACCTGCAAATCCAGGAATTAATCCAAGTGTTAATTCAGGTAAACCAAGTTTTGCACTTTCAGTTGCAAAGCGCATGTGGCAAGACATAGCAAACTCAAGGCCGCCGCCAAGTGCCGCTCCATGAATTGCCGCGATAACTGGTTTTGAACATTTTTCAACGCGCTCAAACGTAACTTGTCCAAGCTGCGCTAATTCAGTCGCTTGCTTCGCTTCAGTAACAGATGTAAATTCTTTAATATCTGCTCCCGCCGAGAAGAAACGCCCTTCACCGTGAATAACAACAACACGAATGTTATCATCCTTCTCCACTTGATCAATTAATTCAGTAACGTCATGCATAACTTGTGAAGACATCGCGTTAGCTGGCGCATGATTTAACGTAGCCACCGCGATATGATCTTCAACTCTTACAGATAGGAATTTCAACATGATCCCTCCCATTATTGACGATAACCACAAGCTGCAATAAGTAGCCCATGTACCGTTTTTGAAAGTGCGACCAGATCATACTTATGATCGCTCATTACCCAATTGGTCACAACTTCATCTACTGTTCCAAAGATCATTTGTCTTGCCACGCGAACATTTAAATCCGCTCGAAATTCACCTTGCTTTATACCTGTCTCTAAAATCTCATCCATAACTTGTAAGTAGCCTTTTAATACTTCATTTATTTTTAGGCGTAATTCTTGATTGGACTGTCTTAGCTCTAATTGCGTAACGATAGCAAGAGGATCATTTTGTGACAACAGCAAGAAGTGCGTTTCTACCAACATGAATAACTTCGATACAGCGCTTTCAATTCCTGCTGTTTTTTGACGAATTGTTTCGACAAATTCTCCCATCTTCTCTTGGAATAAGGATATTAATATATCTTCTTTATTTTTAAAATATAAATAAATCGTGCCATCCGCTACCCCAGCTTGCTTTGCTATTTTAGAAACTTGCGCTTGATGGTACCCATTCTCCGCAATCACAATGACTGCCGCATCAATAATTTGATTGTATTTCGGTCTATTTTTCTTCACTTTACTGTCCCCTTCAAGAAGATGACTGAATGAATAGTCATTCATATTCTTATAATACTGACTATTTAGAAAAGTGTCAATCCTATTTTTTCAAAAAGAAAGGGCCTTAGCCCGTTTGCTCATCCTCATTCTTTCTTTTCTCTTCATCAATTAGGACACGGCGTAAAATTTTTCCGACTGTCGTTTTCGGCAGTTCACCTCTAAACTCATATACTTTCGGCACTTTATAGGCCGCTAAATATTTACGAGCAAACTGATTTAATTCTTCCTCAGAACACTCTGTACCTTCTTTTAACACAACAAACGCTTTAACTGTCTCTCCTCGGTATGGATCGGGAACTCCAATCGTCACTACTTCTTGCACTTTTTCATGCTCATATAATACTTCTTCTACTTCACGAGGATACACATTAAATCCACTCGCAACAATCATATCTTTCTTACGATCTTTCACATAGAAAAAGCCATCTTCATCCATATAGCCAACATCGCCTGTATGGAGCCATCCATCTTGCAGTACAGCTGCTGTTTCTTCTGGCTTATTCCAATATCCTTTCATAATTTGAGGACCTTTTACTACAATTTCACCGATTTCTCCCGGTGGTAATGCCTCACCAGTTTCAAGCGACATAATCATTGCTTCTGTATCTGGCCACGGAACTCCAATGCTACCTGGCACTCGCTTTTCCCATAAAAAATTACTATGTGTAACGGGAGATGATTCTGTTAAACCATATCCCTCTACTAGTTTGCCCCCTGTAACTGTTTCGAACTTTTCCTGTACTTCTACTGGCAGTGGTGCTGATCCACTAATACAAGCACGAATAGAAGATATATCGTATTCTTTTAAAAGCGGGCTATTTAAAAGAGCGATATAAATAGTTGGTGCCCCTGGAAATAATGTCACTTTATGCTTCTTAATCGCTTCAAAAACCATTTTCATATCAAATTTTGGAATAAGAACCATTTTGTATCCTTGCATAATACTTAAATTCATGACAGCCGTCATGCCGTACACGTGGAAAAATGGAAGAACCCCAAGAACGACTTCTTCTCCTTCTTTGCAATTATATAACCATTGAACTCCCATCAAAGTGTTAGAAACGAGGTTTTTATGCGTTAACATAACACCCTTCGGAAATCCAGTTGTTCCTCCTGTGTACTGTAAAAGAGCTAAATCATTTTCAGGATCACAAGGCACTTCAACATCCGTATTCACTTCTTTTTCTACTGAGTTCCAAAGATGAATCGTTTCACTCTCTGATACTTTCACAACTAAATTCGACTGTTTTTTCTGCACAAATGGATACAATAGATTTTTAGGGAAGGGTAAAAAGTCCGCAATACGCGTTACGATAATATGCTCAAATTTTGTAGCAGATTGAACATTCGTCACTCTTGGAAATACTAAATCGAGGCAAAGAATGACTTTTGCTCCCGAGTCATGAAGCTGATATTCTAATTCTCTTTCTGTATATAGTGGATTTGTTTGTACTACGATACCTCCTGCAAGTAATGTACCGTAATAACCAATTACAGCTTGCGGACAGTTCGGCAACATAATAGCAACTCGATCACCCTTTTCCACACCGAGCTTTTGAAGATAATTTGCAAATCTCTTCACCTTATCATGAAAGTCTGAAAATGTAATATCCTTCCCCAAAAAGTGAAGCGCTTTCTTTTCTGGGTAGCGAGAAGCCATCTGTTCTACATATTTATGAAGCGGCTGAATATCATAAGAAATTGTACTTGGAATTTCCTCTGGATAATTTTTCAACCATGGTTTTTCCACCTTCATTCCCCCTTCAAATACATAAAAATAAATGAATGTTCATTCATGAGGTTGTTTTCATTATATTATAGTCACCATAACGTTACAATCATAATATTCTGACTTTTATATAACTATGCTTTACTTCATTAACTTCTTATTATATGTATAAACTCTCCTAATCTAAAAAAATAAGAGAGTTATTATTTAGCTTAATCTTATTATCGTTAACACAGCTCCTGGTGTAGTTGTTGATAATGTTGCAACAGCTAACAAACCAAATAGTTGCAAACTAATGGCATCTCCTGCTGCAAGAGTTGTAATAATTGTTGCGCTAAATGATGTAGTTGCTAACGCAGGAGAATTGATCGTTCCAGCAAGTGGTGCTCCATTAATTGTAATACGAGAACTGACTAATAATGAAGCCGTTATATTAATCGTATATGAAATATAATAATTCCCAGCATTTGCAACCGTAAATACTGTATTTCCACCAGAAACAGTAATTCCTGGACCGATGTTTTGATTATTTGGAAGCGGGACATTCGTTCCACCAAGAAGTACCGATATCGCTGAACCCGACGTATTATTTGCAAATGCATACGTCGCCGTGATACTTGTACCTGTTATTCCCGTTGGGCCGGTTGAACCTGTTGAACCCGTCGCTCCCGTTGGACCCGTTGGACCCGTTGGACCCGTTGGACCCGTTGCTCCCGTTATTCCTGTCGCTCCCGTTGGACCCGTTATTCCTGTCACTCCGGTTGGACCCGTTGAACCTGTTACTCCCGTCGCTCCTGTTGAACCTGTTGCTCCCGTTATTCCTGTCGCTCCGGTTGGACCTGTTGCTCCGGTTACTCCCGTCGCTCCGGTTGGACCTGTTGCTCCCGTTGGACCCGTTGCTCCTGTTATTCCTGTCGCTCCGGTCGGACCTGTTGCTCCCGTTATTCCTGTCGCTCCGGTCGGACCCGTTGCTCCTGTTATTCCTGTTACTCCCGTCGCTCCTGTTGAACCTGTTGCTCCCGTTATTCCTGTCGCTCCCGTTGGACCCGTTATTCCTGTCACTCCGGTTGGACCCGTTGCTCCCGTTATTCCTGTCGCTCCCGTTGGACCCGTTGCTCCCGTTATTCCTGTCGCTCCGGTCGGACCTGTTGCTCCCGTTGGACCCGTTGCTCCCGTTATTCCTGTCGCTCCGGTCGGACCTGTTGCTCCCGTTGAACCTGTTGCTCCGGTTGGACCCGCTGCTCCCGTTATTCCTGTCGCTCCCGTTGGACCTGTTGCTCCCGTTACTCCTGTTGCTCCCGTTATTCCTGTCACTCCGGTTGGACCTGTTGCTCCCGTTATTCCTGTCGCTCCCGTTGGACCCGTTGCTCCCGTTATTCCTGTCGCTCCCGTTGGACCCGTTGCTCCCGTTATTCCTGTCACTCCCGTTGGACCTGTTGCTCCCGTTATTCCTGTCGCTCCCGTTGGACCTGTCGCTCCCGTTGGACCCGTTGCTCCCGTTGGACCTGTCGCTCCCGTTGCTCCCGTTATTCCTGTCGCTCCCGTTATTCCTGTCACTCCGGTTGGACCTGTTGCTCCCGTTATTCCTGTCACTCCCGTTGGACCTGTCGCTCCCGTTGGACCCGTTGCTCCCGTTGGACCTGTCGCTCCCGTTGGACCCGTTGCTCCCGTCGGACCAGTTGGACCTAGCTTAGGCACTGTCCCATCGCAACTAAAACAACACGAATCAACATGTACACCATTTTGATTATTACACTCACAATACCCATTTATATTATTGCGCCATGAAGACATGTTGATCCCCTCCTTCAAATTCAATCTTTTAAGTATAAGCAACAAATAAAAAAACACCTATCAAATACCCCAGAATAACTTTACTCCGTACATTCTAATAATTATTACATGCGATTTTTACCCCTTTTGCTTGTACTTTTGCCTTCTTACTCAAACGAAATTCTTTTTCTTAATAAAACCACTTGGTGTTCTCGTACTTGGAGCACCTTATTTCTTATAGTTGATGAGGGAGAGTGGGAAGAAAGTTAATAAAAAAGAGGCTTCTTGTTTAAACTGTACCCTATAGAATAGACACTTAAAAAAAGTCTATTCTATAGGGTATTTCTTGTATAATGAGAGAAAAATGAGAATCGGAGAAATTTCAAAATGACGAAAAAATTGCTTACAGAAAAGGAAATTCAAATATTATCAAAAAATCGATACGTAAAATCGGTAAGCCAAAAAGGAATTACCTATACCGATGAATTCAAGCGTATTTTTATTAAGGAAAATGAACAGGGTAAACCACCTCGTATTATTTTTGAAGAATGTGGTTTTGATATAGATATCATCGGTCTACAACGTATTGTGTCATCAGGAAATAGATGGCGTACGTCCTATAAGCAAAACGGTGTATGGGGCTTAAGAGACACACGTAAGGAAAACTCAGGAAGAAAGTCAGAAAGAGAACTTACATTAGAGGAGAAATATGCACGTTTGGAAGCGGAACGAAACTTATTAAAAGCTGAAAATGAACTGTTAAAAAAGATCAAATTTATGGAAGGGAGGATGGGAAAGAAATAACGTTACACGCTAGTCAAAAGTACCTATTAATTCGTTCTATCATTGAAAAATACCGCCTGAAAAATATGGTGAGATATTTGTGTCAGGTCGCAGGCGTTTCACGTTCTGGATACTATAATTATTTTTTAGCCATTTCTCAAAGTCGGCGAGAGAAAAGAATACATCAAGATGAAATAGTGAAAGAGATTATATTAAAGGCATTTCGATTTAAAAACCGAAAAAAGGGGGCTCGTCAGATCAAAATGACATTGGCGGGTCAATTTCAAGTTGTCTACAATTTGAAACGCATCCGTAGAATCATGAAAAAATATGGGATAATCTGTCCTATTCGTAGAGAAAATCCCTATAAAAAAATGTTGAAAGCGACGAAAGAACACTTCGTGGTACCCAATCGATTAAAACGCGAATTTAGGCAAGGTGTACCGGGAAAGGTACTTCTTACAGATATCACATACCTGTTTTATGGTAAGAATCAAAAAGGATATTTATCTACTATTCTAGACGGGTCTACGAATGAAGTTTTGGCGTATCATGTTTCAGAACGACTTACCTTAGATATCGCAACGACGACGCTGCACAAACTAAAGAAGAATAAGAAGGTACGATTAACGCAAGATGCCTATATTCATTCTGATCAAGGTGCTCATTACACAAGTCCTACCTATCAAAAATTAGTCAAAAAATTAAAGCTGGGACAATCTATGTCAAGGCGAGGAAACTGTTGGGATAATGCCCCACAAGAATCTTTTTTCGGGCACTTTAAAGATGAAGCACACATCAAAACTTGTACATCTTTCACACAGTTAAAACAAGAAATTAAAGACTATATGAAATACTATAATCAGCACAGATATCAGTGGAATTTAAAGAAGATGACTCCTGTCGAATACAGAAACCATCTTCTTGATGCCGCCTAACTTTTTTTAAAATGTCCTTTACAAAGGGTACAGATTATGTTAGGAGTCTTCTTTTTTATTTGTTCTTATAGGCCAAAAGGAAACTATCTTTTTTTCACGAATGTAACCTATGAACATAACTAGGAGGGATAACTATGTACCAAACAATTGAAGGCTTCTTGCAATCATGGACATACGAGACTGAGTCTACTCAAAAAATGCTCGATGTACTAACAGATGAATCTTTGTCACAAGAAATCGCACCTGGGCACTGGACGTTAGGAAGAGTCGCTTGGCATATCGTGACGGCAATTCCTGTTATACTATCTGGCACAGGGCTAAAGTTTGAAGGAGAAACGAAAGATTATCCCGTACCAACTTCAGCAAAAACAATTGCAGATGGATATCGTAAAGTGAATACAGCTTTTGTTGAAGCACTTCAAAGCGAATGGACGGATAAAGACTTAACTACTATTAATGACTTCTTTGGCCGCCCTATGCCAAATTCTATATTTTTAATGACACTCATTAATCATCAAAATCACCACCGCGGACAAATGACAGTTTTAATGCGCCAGGCTGGCTTAACAGTTCCTGGCGTATATGGTCCTGCAAAAGAAGAATGGGCTACAGCTGGAATGGAAGCTCCTAAAATGTAACTACAGAAAAAGACAAGGTGTTTACACATCTTGTCTTTTTCTGTAACTTGTTTCATGTGAAACTATTTTACGTATTCTTATCATACAGTTATATCTTCCTTCTCTATATTTTTAATTCCGTAATATGCAATGGCAACTCCAATTGCTGCCAATGCTAGTTGAAGGGGAAGAAAAGTTGCCGTTGAAAACATTGGGGTGTTATTAATTGCAATTGATACAACGATAATTGATGAAACAATTGTAGTTGGCACTGAACGTTTACGCATTCCGAAATATAGTGGGATTAAACTTATTCCCGCAGTTGCAACGGCTAAAGGAACAAGGTTTATCCCTTCTTGCATCAATTGATCTACTGTGAATGAATGAGGAAGAATTGAAAAATAGCTATCTATCCAAAAGAAAACTCCTACTACTAAAATATTAGATAAAATAACTGTTATAAATGTTAATGTTGCTGTAATAATCAACTTACTAACCATCATTTTCTTTCGGTTAATTGGATAAGAAAACATAAGTAGTATTGTTTTGTTTTTATATTCACCAATTATTAACCTTGCGATTAACACACTACCAAAAATAATAAACGTTGCTCTTACTAATGTACTAGCCATTAACAAAACCATCTGTGGATCTCTTATTTCTGGATCGCCTTCTATTTGAGAAACGATGCTCGTAAAGATCAGTAATGTCAGTATAGCGATATTTGCAATAATCGCTCCCCTTACATACCATCCAAGCTTAAACTTCTTCATTTCTAGCTTCATAAGACGTAGCATAATAGTCCTCCTTTCATTTGAAATTTAATCGATATAAATCGCTCCTGTTTTACTTAAAATCTTCATTTCGTTTTTCGCATCACCAATGGTTCCTGCTTTTACATGTTCTGTATTTTTATCTTTCTTAAGTCCTTTTACATTCACCATTACGTCAGACGAATTACTTTTAGCCGTAAGTTTTAAAGAAGTCGGAACACCTTTATACCGTACGCCAATATCTCCTGATTTTGTTTCTACAAATAACGATTTTCCTTCTTTCATATCCTTCAGTAATACTTCTCCCGATGTTGAAGTGATGTTCATATTTGAGTTACTTACATTTGTTATATAGTTATCACCAGTCGTAGACTTTATATTTAATTCTTGTACTGAACTATCTTTTACAGCTAACTCTCCACTTTGCGATATGAATTCACCTTTCTCAGCTGATAGTCCTACAACCATTTCATCTCCAGACTTGCTTTTTGTCACGATACTTTTTACTACTATATCGCTTATTTTCACATCACCCGATTTATTATTTAATACAATTTTATCTATTTCTTTCTTCGGAATAGCTATACATATACTATTTTTCTTCCTAAACGTGAAACCATTAAAAAATCTGGTCGCCTTTTGTTTTTGCTTAACTATAACTTTATTCCCTGCCTGTTCTATTTCGACAGGATCTACCTCTTTATCTAAACGTTTACCTTGAGCCGAAATGACTATTTTGTTAGCTTCTGTACTTTTAAATTCAATATCCCAGTTTTCATTGTCCACTTCTATTTCTTTTATATTATTTATCTCAAAAGACTTTTCTTTCTTAAAATCTTTCCCCTGAAATACTTTAAAACAAAAAAACGCACTAGCAATTGTAATGAATAATATTGCAATTACTATTATTTTTTTCACTATTCATACCCCAGTTCGTTATTGTTTTATGCTACATCGATCTTGTCGATTTTACGATACGATAAATAACTAATAAAAATTCCTAATAAACAGAGTACAATTGGGATAAATATAAAATCATACATACTTACTTGACCGCTTCCAGGACCTACGTTACTGTTCATTAGCATCCCAATTATTACTGCAGAAGTAATTGTTGTCGGTGTAGATTTCTTTCTCATCCCAAAAAATAAAGGAATTAAGCTTATACCAGATATCATAAATGCACTTATAAAGGTAGCTGGAACAGTAGCTATTATTTCACCCATCGTAATAGGTGTTTCAATTAACCCCATCATTGGGTTCATAAAAAATATGAGCAAACTAATAGTGAACGTAGCAATAATCATGCTGATAAAACAAAAACTAAAAACAATTGTTAATTTCGCCCTCATTAGCAATTTCCTTTGTAATGGGTACATAAACAATAGTTGCATTGTTTTGTTCTTATATTCATCAATTACTAAACGCGATAAAATGACTGCACTAAAAATAAGAAATGTCATTCTTATAAAAATGTTTGCTAAAGTCATATATTTTGTGAAATCAGTGAGGGCTGCGTCTACTTCACCTTTCACTCCCATCCCCATAAGACTTACCGAAGCAAAAATTGCTATAATACAAATTGCTACCCCTTTAAAATAACTAGATAATTTATGTTTCTTCCATTCAAGTTTCATCAATTTAAACATATAAACCAAGCCTCCATTACTGACATAACTATCTCTATGCTACTAACATTCTAATTCCAGCAGTAACTACGCTCATCATTCCTATCACTATTATAATTAACAACCATTTCCGCTCAGGTTTTCTATAATATAAAATTGCACTTATAAACATTACGATTAATCCACTCACTAGATTCACTAACAATCCATTAAGCATGAATGCCCTCTCCATCCATTACATTTAAGAAATACTCTTCTAAGGAACTATGTTTCTTATTCATACTTTCTATTTCCACATCGTTCATAATAAGTGCTTTTGAAATAGCCTGCTGCGTCGCCTTCAATTCATACACGCGAATCATATTTCCACTCATTATTTTGTAATTTTTTATACCGAGTTTATCTTCTAAAATATAAGCTGCACGCTTCACATCAGGAACAGTAATTTCAATGTACTCTGTTTGTTTTCCGTTAATACTCTGCATTGAAACTTCTTTTATTAGTTTTCCTTTTTGAATTACACCAATTGTATCCGCCATTAGTTCCATCTCACCTAAAATATGACTAGAAACTAATAACGTAATGCCATATTCTTTGCAGAGCATTTTAAATAAGTCTCGTAACTCTTTAATACCAATTGGATCTAAACCGTTAATTGGCTCATCTAAAATGAGTAATTCTGGCTTTGTCATGATCGCCCTTGCAATACCAAGTCGTTGCTTCATCCCTAATGAAAAATCTTTTACTTTTTTATTATCGATCCCTTGCAATTTTACTAAATGTAAAGCATGGTCAATTGCGTTTTTATCGTAATAGCCCATATATTCACAATGTAATTCTAAGTTTTCTTTCGCCGTTAATTTATCATAAAAGATTGGATATTCGATAATTGTCCCCATGCGCTTTAATACTTCATAAGATGTATCCGTTAACTTCTCACCGAAAATTTCAATATCACCGCTCGTCGGTTTTATTAAATTTGTGATCATTTTCATAATCGTTGTTTTACCAGCACCATTCGGTCCTAAGAAACCGTATATCTCTCCTTTTTTCACATGCATGTTAACGCTAGAAATAACTTCTTTCCCCTTAAACACTTTCGTTAACTGATTCGTTTTTAATATATATGTCATGTCGTTTTCTCCTTTCGCACTACTTTATACTTCTATAATAGACAACGGAAATCTCTTTTTTCTTACCCGTTCCTTACAAATTCCTTACGCTGAAAAAAAGCTTGTAGAATCTACTTCTCTACAAGCTAAAACTGCATCTTTGTTAATACAATTGTAAAAATTGTTTTTTCATACGGCTTACTAAAAAGATGTATTTCTCCGTCCATCGCTTCTACAAGCCTTTTCGTAATCGTTAAACCTAGACCGCTTCCTTGGTACAATCTATTTCTGGAATCTTCAAGTGTGTACATACGCTCAAACACTTTATCAATATGAGATTCATCAATTCCTTTTCCTGTATCCCATACATCTATATACACATTCGTTTCATCATCTCTTAACGTCATACCGAGCGTCTTTCCATCATCTCCATATGTAATTGCATTTGATATTAAATTATTCAATACTCTACCTAATACTTCTACATTTCCAAGTGCATATATATTTTTTTCTGGTATATTAATATGAACATGAAAACCTTTCGTCGTCACTAAATCATAAAAAGATAAAATTTTCTCACGGCAAACTTCATTCATATTTACTTTTGTCATCTCGATTGCCTTGTCACCAGATTCTAGTTTTGCTAAATCAAAAAACTTATGAATCAGTTCCATTACTTCTAATGTTTTCACATGCACCTTTTCAAGTAATATTTGTTGTTCTTCTTCATTTATCGTTTTATCCTTATTTAACATTTCTGTATATCCAAGAATAACTGTTAGTGGTGTTTTCAAGTCATGTGAAATATTTGAAAGCATTTTTCTCATCGAAATTTCTACTTTCGCATGATCTGCATTCGTTTTCTGTTTCGCATCTAACAATTGATTAATTGCCACTAACAACTTTTGCAATTCTAGATCATCTGTCATAACGAGTAACTTCTCGCCTGTTTTTTCATTAACAATACTTTCTAATTTTTCATATGTGTATCGCAAATTTTTGCTATTATTTTTCCTCATTTTATATTGTAGATAAATGACACATAACAATATAAAAATAATACCTATTAACAAATTGACCATATTACATCACGTCCAGCTTATAACCGATACCCCATAACGTTTTAATGTATTCTGGATTAGATGGATCACTTTCGATTTTCTCACGCAATCTTCTCATATGAACATTAATAACGTTATCGTCACCGTAATACTCTTCGTTCCAAATTAGCGTATATATTTGTGCTTTCATAAATACACGATTTTGATTCTTTACAAACAGTTTTAAAATCTCAAATTCTTTTAAAGTAAGTTTGAGAGGCTTCCCGTTTTTTTCCACAGTAAAATTAATTGGATCGATTGTTAAATCGCCAATTTGAATCATCTTTTCTGTTGTTTCTGTAGCTGAATATTTCGTAGACCTCCGAATACCCGCTTTTACACGCGCCGCCAATTCAATCATAGAAAATGGCTTACAAATGTAATCATCTGCTCCTAGTCCTAATCCAACAGCTTTATCAACATCTGTATCTTTTGCCGACATCATTAAAATCGGTACTGCACTTTTTTCTCGAATGATTCGTACAACCTCTAAGCCATCTAACTTTGGCATCATAATGTCGAGGATAATCAAATCAAATGAACCTTGTAAATATGTGTTCACGCCTTCCTCTCCATCAGACGCGATTGTAACTTGAAAGCCCTCTTTTATTAAATACTTCTGCACCATCTCTTGAATTGAAATATCATCTTCCACTAATAAAATATGATGTGACATATATCTATCCCCTTTTTTACAAACATTAACATTTTAATTGTATCGTAACTACTACAGACTGGAAACAATTATATGAATTTTCAAACCAACTTCCCTTCCTTCCATAACAATGATATGATGAAATTTACTACGATAGTTCATAATTAACTTTATATAAAGGAGACTTATCATGTCAGAAAACAAAAAAGTAAGCTTAGCTGATTTAATGCGTGAACAACTTGCAAAGAAAAAGCAAGGTAACGGTAATGGTCAAAATACAAAAAACCAAAGCCAAGAAACAAAAAAACTACAAAACCAACAAACAAAGAAAACAAACAACCAACGTAGACGTACAGGTGTATAAATGAACGGACAAAAACGTTCTAATATCGTACCCGGCCTTGAAGTTGATATTGTATTAAAACAAAATCAACGAACTGGCAAATTAACACGTGGCATTGTAAAAGATATTTTAACGAACTCCCCTTCTCATCCGCATGGCATTAAAGTGCGCTTGCAGGACGGGCAAGTCGGCAGAGTACAAAATATCGTTCAATAAGAAAAGGAGCTCAACTAAACTCGAGCTCCTTTTTCTTTATTACCCTTTAATTTTCTCAATGAAAACTACTTTTAAATAGTCTCCTTCTTTAAATTGATCGATTGTACGGAAATCTTCTGGTAAAGAATGTTCTTCTAATATTTTATATTTGCCATTCATTTCTTTAAATGCTGTATCGATAAAGCCTTTAAACTTTTTCATATCGAATGCGCTACAATTTGTTGAAGCAACGATAATCCCGTTATTTTCTGTAATGGCAATTGTTTCTTTTAATAAGTTTTTATAATCTTTCGCTGCACTAAATGTATATTTTTTTGAACGCGCAAAGCTTGGAGGGTCAAGTACGACCATATCAAATTTCATTTTTTTCTTCGCTGCATATTTGAAGTAAAGAAATACATCTTCTACAATGATATCTTGCGCTTCATAATCAACTTCATTTACACTAAACTGCTCAATCGTTTTACTTAAACTACGATTTGCAAGGTCGACACTCGTCGTTTTGCTCGCTCCACCAAGCGCTGCAAATACAGAAAAGGCACCTGTATAAGAGAACATATTTAACACTGTTCTTCCCTTCGCATACTTATCACGAATTTGTTTTCGTACGTTACGCTGATCTAAAAATACCCCAACCATCGCTCCGTCATTTAAATAAACAGCAAAGTTCACACCATTCTCTTTTACGATAAGCGGGAACTCACCGCGCTCTCCTGCTACGAAATCATCGCCTTCAATGTATTTCCCTTTCGTATCAAAACGCTTCTTCTCATAAATACCTTTAAAATTTGCTACTTTTTGAAGAGCTGCTATAATCTCATCCCTGAAAGTATAAATCCCTTCGCTATACCAACTAACTACATAATAACCATCATAATAATCGATGATTAAGCCTCCAAGCCCATCACCTTCACCGTTTAGGGCGCGGAATGCTGTCGTATCACTTGATTTGTAAAATTGTTTTCGTTTATGTAAGGCAGATTTAATTTTACTTTCAAAGAAAGATTGATTAATTTGTTCACTCTCTTTTCTCGTTAAAATCCAGCCGTATCCTTTATTTTGTTTTCCATAATAACCTTTTCCGACAAAGTGGTTTTTCTCATCTACCACTTTAATGATTGTTCCTTCTTCCTGAACATCATTTAAATTTTGAATCGCATCTTTTAAAATAAGCGGATATCCACTTTTAATTTCTTTTATAAATTTCGGTTTTATTTTTACAGTTACTTCTGATCGCATATAATAACTTCCTTTCCATTTGCATGCTTTCTCTATAGGAAGCATTTGAAAAACGAGACTGAAAAAACAGCCTCGTTTCACTATACCATATTATTGCTTTGCTAGTACAACTCACTCATTCTCTCGCTTAACCGCCACCTATTTACTACATTTTGAAATGGAAATCTTACTGTCCAACATAATAGAAAAAATACTTATATATTTCATATTTACCATTGACAATGATAATGATTTTCATTATCATTTAATGTATATGAGTTCTCGAAAATAAAGGCTACAACTTATAGGAGGAATAAACATGATTATTGTTACAAATACAGCTAAAATCACCAAGGGAAATGGACATAAATTAATTGATCGTTTTAATAAAGTAGGTCAAGTCGAAACAATGCCAGGATTTTTAGGATTAGAAGTTCTTCTAACGCAAAATACAGTTGATTATGATGAGGTAACAATTAGCACGCGCTGGAATGCAAAAGAAGATTTCCAAGGTTGGACAAAGAGCCCAGCATTTAAAGCAGCTCACTCACATCAAGGCGGAATGCCAGATTATATTCTCGATAATAAAATCTCTTACTATGATGTGAAAGTTGTACGTATGCCAATGGCTGCAGCACAGTAAAAACTGTTTTTTTAAAAGTATAGAATATGAGAAGCGTTACCACTTCTCATATTCTATACTTTTTTATTTACTGTCTTTTTACTAGTTTCGCATGTACGACTAATCTTCCTGCTTCTGGATCAAGTGCATAGTCACATGTAGAAAGTGTTATAATTTCATCATTAGCCGTCAATTTCGTATCCGTTTTGTAAAGGGATTTATCTTGAATTTGCTTTAAGAACGCTGTATACGCTGCATCGCTTTCAAAATCCGTTTCAATGTAATAAAAGTCCGTCGTTGTCGTATATACTGAAAAAACTTCAACGTCGTATCCTTCAAATAATGTATCGTAATACAATTTACGATGGGACATGAAGAAATCTTCATCCAACATCTTTTTTAAACTTCCAAACATAGAACCGTCCTTCATACGATGACCATATAAAATAGTATTTCGGTTTTGAGATTTCACATCATTACGATAATCCATAAAAATACTTCCCGCTCTCATATCCTCGCCTTTATAATTACGAAATAAATAGTAATCATTATCCTTCGCTTGAACGATTGGATAATTGATTTGTGTATCATCCATCGTAATCCATCCCACTATTTCTGGATTAATTTTTTGGAGAGCTTGAAACTGTTTACGTACTTCCCCATCTTCTGATTTTTCTTCCATTGGACTTCTCTTATAAATATGTTGCGCTTCAGCCATTACTTTACGATTTTCATAATAATCCATGAAAATCCCACCCAATTCATACATTGAATAGAAAAAGATTCCTAAAAATACAATTGTAAGTATTCGTTGAAAAAAAGAATTCTTTTTCCGTTCTTTCTTACTATTCAAATTATCACCTCAAAACGGATTATGCCCATCCTTTAAATTCCCATTGGTACCATGTATAACCCTGTATCTTCGTCTTGTTTCACAACGACATCTACACCATATATTGCTTTAACCATTTCTTCTGTTATTACCTCATTAGGATTACCTTTCGTAACAATTTCCCCATCTTTCATAACGATAATATGATTACTATAACGAATGGCTTGATTAATATCATGTAGTACCATCACAATCGTTAATCCATACACTTCATTTAATTCTTTCACTAACTCTAATATTTCTAGCTGATAATAAATATCTAAATATGTTGTCGGTTCATCTAAGAAAAGCATTGGTGTACTTTGAGCTAATGTCATCGCAATCCAAACTCGCTGTCTCTCTCCGCCCGATAAAGCATGAATTGGCTTTTCACGCTTACTTTGCAAATTCGTACATGTTAGTGCACGCTCAATTGCTTCTCTATCTTCATCAGTTTGCGAAGAAAAAACATTTTTATATGGCATACGCCCAAAGCTTATTAGTTTTTCCACTGTAATATCTGCTGGCGCCTCATTTTGTTGATGGACAACAGCTAATTTTCTAGCAAACTCTTTCGGTTTATACTCACTAATCGCCTTTCCATCAAGTATTACTTCCCCACTATTAGGAGCATGATTTCTAGACATAACACCAAGTAATGTTGATTTCCCGCAACCATTCGGACCAATGATTGTTGTAATTTTCCCAATTTCTATTTCACTACTAACAGACTTTAAACGATTTGTTACATTATCGTATGAAAAGGTTACATTTTTAATTTCCATGAACTTTATCACTCTTTCTAAGCAAGAATATTAAGAATGGGCCACCAATAACTGCCATAATCGTCGCCGCTGGAATTTCGTTAGGTGGCACAATTAACCTTCCAATCGTATCCGCCGTCAAAATTAATAACGCTCCTGCAAGTGCAGAAAATGGAATCAACACTTTATGGTCTGAACCAACTAGTTGTCTCGAAATGTGCGGAACAAGTAATCCTACAAAAGCAATAACACCTGCAATCGCTGTTGATACTGCCGCTAAAAGTACTGCAATAGCAGAGATAATAAGACGAACTCTCGTCACGTGCAAGCCTAAGTTTTTCGCAGTCTTATCTTGTAGTGATAATAAGTTACACCAAGCTCCTACAAACAGAGCAAGAATAAGACCAATTGTTCCATACGTAACCATTATTTCTACATCACCCCACGTCTTCATCGTTATATTAGAAGTCGTCGTTTGCTTAATACTCTTTATGAAATATCCACAAATCGTAATGAACGATTCATTTAATCCAGTGAACATCGCATTAATAGCTATACCAACTAAAATAATGCGAAGTGGACTTAACCCTGACTTCCATGAAAAGGCATAAACGAGATAACATGCAAACGCACCACCTAAAAAGGCAAATACTGGTGTCCAGAAAAAGAATTGCGGGAATAACGTAATAATAACAAGTGTCATAAAACTTGCTCCTGAAGATATACCGATCACTCCAGCATCAGCGAGTGGATTTTTCATAACAGCTTGAAAAAGCACACCTGAAACTGCAAGAGCCGCCCCAGTGAACAGCGCAATAATAATACGCGGGAAACGTAAATCTTTAATCACTTCCACATCTTCATTAGCCCCTGTAAATATCCCTTGTACAAGGTCTACTATCCCTATTTCTAAACTCCCTTTCATTGCTGACAATGATGTCATAACAATAAGCAATACAGTAACAATGAAGAAACTCCAAGTTTTTTTATTCATTCCACTCTTCCTTTATATTAAAATGCATCACGGATACATCATTTTCTTCAATTCATCTAACGCTTCCATTGCCTCTAAATTTCCCGTCGTTCCAAATAAACGCTCTTCTAAATCGTAAACACGGTTATTCTTAACTGCAGCGAAGTGTTTCCAAATATCATTTGTTTTAAATTCTTTATCAAACATTTTTACAACTTCATCAGGCATACCATGTGCTGCTCGTAAAATAATATCTGGATCAGCTTTCTTTAAATACTCTGTATTAGAGGCTAAATACTCTACTTTCTCACCTTGTACAATGTTTTTACCACCTAATTGTTTCACCAAATCTCCAATATAGGAATGCTCAGTTGCTACTAAATAGCTCCCTGGTACACCTAATAAAATAAGCACTGTCGGTTCTTTCTTTCCTTTTACTTCTTTTTGAATGCTAGCAACCTTTTTATCTAACTTCGTTACAACTGCTTCAGCCTGCTTTTCGCGTCCATATTGCTTACCTAAATTACTAATGGAATTTTGCATATTTTTTAAACTAGTTAAGTCCACAAAATTTGCTTTCATACCTACACCGTCAAACACCGGCTTTAATTCATATTCAAGTGTTGTCACGGATAATACTTCTGACGGCTTTAACGACTTTACTTTTTCCATATCAGGGCTCATCGGATTCCCGACTTCAGCTAAACCTTTATATCTTTTTGGTAAATCTTTCGTACTCGTTGGCACACCAACTAAATCTACTTCTAACGCATCCATAATTTCAGTAACAGCGACGGTCGTTGCAACAACCCTCTCTTTATTTTCACTCTTTGCCGGCTTCGCTGTTTCTTTTTTTTGTGGGGAGCAACCAGCTATACTCACTAATAAAATGATAGCCATTAGTACACTTGCAATTTTCTTCACTCTTAATCACCACTCCTTTCCAAACAATATGAAACAAGTCTTGATGCGCCCGAAAACGCATCAAGACTCCCAAAATTACAATCTACCAGCTCTATATTTACGAACTAGTAAAGCGAGTGACCCAAGCAGTAGCACCATGTATAAACCAAGCTGTGCTGTATCTGCAGTTTTTGAGTTTTTCTCTTTTTTCGCATCATTATTTGTAGCTTCGTTTTTCTTTTTACCATCTGCATTTCGGTTAAAATCAGGAGTTCCTACTGTTTTTACATTATCTACTTTCGGTGTAGTTACTGGATTTTTCGGATCATTCTTCGGATCTTTTTTTGGATCCTCTTTAATCGTTCCTAACGCACCAATACTATTTGTATCAAATTGGATTTGTACATCGTAGAAATGATGGTAGTTCATTTCGTTAATATCTACTTTTACTTTTGCATTTAATTTTGCAAATAAATCACTTACTTCAAATTGCACTACTCTCGTATTTGCATTTTTATCTTCGCTCACTATTTTCGCATCAGCAAATAGACCATTGTTTTCTGTTTGGAATTTCGTAATCCACGCACTATTTTTCAGCGTCATCTCAATGTACTTTTTACCATCTTTAACGATTAATTTTGCTGGATGCACAGTATAGTCATGCATCTTTGAAAGTTCATTTGTTTTGTCTTTTAACACTTTAAATGGAATATCGTATTGACCATCTACTAAATTTTTCGGATCAACGATTACTTTCGGCTTATTATCTCCTTCTTGGTTATTGTTTCCACCTTGGTTGTCATTTCCACCTTGGTTGTCATTTCCACCTTGGCTATTGTTTCCGCCCTGGTTTTCATTTCCACCTTGGCTATCGTTTCCGCCCTGGTTTTCATTTCCACCTTCGTTGTTGTTTCCATCTTCGTTACCTGAAACTTTAATACTATTTTGATCAAACACAAATTGAACATCGTAGAAATGGTGATAATTCATCGCATCAATATCTACTTTTACTTTTGCATTTAATTTTTTTGATAAATCATCTACTTCTATTTCTACTACCTTTGTGTTTTTTTCTTTGTTCTCACTTAACGCTTTCGCGTCAACGAAAGAACCATTTTTTTCATACTCAAACTTTGTAATCCACGCACTATTCGTTAATGTAAACGATACATACTTCTTACCATCTTTTACTTTTAATACACCTGGACTCTTTGTATATGTGTTCATGATTGAAATTTCTTCTGTTTGATCTTTTAAAACTTTAAAACCAATGCTATATTCACCATCTTTAAGAGCTTTTGGATCAATGGTTGTGTTATTGCCTTGGTTATTGTTTCCACCTTGGTTTTCGTTTCCGCCTTGGTTATTGTTTCCGCCTTGGTTTTCGTTTCCGCCTTCGTTGTTGTTTCCACCTTCGTTGTTGTTTCCACCTTGGTTTTCGTTTCCGCCTTCGTTGTTGTTTCCACCTTGGTTTTCGTTTCCGCCTTCGTTGTTGTTTCCGCCTTGGTTATTGTTTCCGCCTTGGTTTTCGTTTCCGCCTTCGTTGTTGTTTCCACCTTGGTTTTCGTTTCCGCCTTCGTTGTTGTTTCCACCTTGGTTTTCGTTTCCACCTTCGTTGTTGTTTCCACCTTGGTTTTCTACTGGCTGAATGCTATCTTTATCAAATGCAAATTGGATATTGTAGAAATGATGGTAATTCATTGAATCGATATCTACTTTCACTTTTGCATTTAACTTTTTAGATAAGTCGTTTACTTCTACTTCCACTACGCGTGTATCAGCCTTTTTATCTTCACTTAATACACTTGCATCAATAAACGAACCATTTTTCTCAAATTCAAACTTTGTAATCCATGCACTATTCGTTAATGTGAATGATACGTATTTTTTACCGTTTTTCACCTTTAACACGCCTGGACTCTTTGTATACGTGTTCATCATTGAAATTTCTTCTGTTTGATCTTTTAAAGCTTTGAAATTGATACTGTATTCACCGTCTTTAATTGTTTCTACATTCGGCTTTTCTGCTTCTGGCTTTTTATCTTCATCCGGTTGTTTTTCTTCATTCTTAATTGGCTTGAGTTTTTCTTGGTCAAATGAAAGCTGTACCTCATGCGTTTGTTTATAATTTCTTGATGCCACTTCAATAAATATTTTTGCATTTAATTTTTTAGATAAATTGTCTACTTCGAATTCTACTACTCTTGTATTTTTCTCTTTATCTTCACTTACTATTTTTGCATCAACAAATGAACCATCTTTTTCCGTTTGGAAATTTTTAATTGATACGTTGTCTGTTAGTGTTACAACCGCTTTTTTCTTACCATTTTTCACTTTTAATACTCCTGGATTTACCATGTAAGTATTCATTCTAGATTCTTCATCTGTCTTATCTTTTAACACTTTAAATGGAATACTGTACTCTCCATCTGCAATTGTGTTAGAATTTGGTTGTTGATCTGGGTCAGGCTTTTGGTCGGGCTTCTGACTTGGATCCGGTTTTTCATTTGGATCTGGCTTATTTGCTGGATCCTCTTTTTCATTTGGCTTTTCTGCCTTAATTAGTGTAATACTACTTGAATCAAATTTAATGCGAACGTCAAAAATATGATGGTAATCCATCGCATCAATATCTACTTTTACTTTTCCATTTAAAAGGTTTGCTACATCGACTATATCGAATTCCACTACTCTAGTATTCTGCTCTTTATTCTCACCAATTACATTTACATCAACAAACTGACCATTTTTTTCTGTTGTAAACTTCGTAATCCACTCACTATTCTTTAAAGTGAATGAGACCTTTTGTTTGCCATCTTTTACTTTTAAAGTAGCTGGACTTATAACATAGTCATTCATTTTAGATACTTCATCCGATGTATCTTTAATAACCTTAAAACCGATTGAATATTCACCGTCAGCTAATTGAGTTGCTGCTTGAACTGCAAGAGGTTGTAATGTTGATACGAATGTAAATATCATTAAAAACATCGCAACAACAATTTTAAAATATCTATTCAATGGAATACCGCTCCTTTATTTAGTTTTGACGTACTTTACGAATGAAGAAAACTCCTGAAATAAGGATTAACGCTGCAAATAATCCAATACGTGCTTCATCGCCTGTTTTTGGGTTATCTGTTTTTTCAGCTTTACCACTTTCATTTGTTCCTTTGTTCGCTTCTTTATTTGCTTCTTTACTCTCTTCTTTTTTCACTTCTTCTTTTACTTTTGTATCTGTTTTTGTTTGATCGTTATTCTTTGTTACAGCTGTTGCTTTATTTTCTCCACCTACCGCTTTTACATTTGCATCAAATGCAAAGCGAATTGTGTAGTTATGGTCATAATTTACGTTTGGTACAACAACATGAATTTTTGCAGCTGCTGGTTTAGATAAATCATCTATTTTAAACTCTACTGTTCTTTTATCTGCCGATTCATCTTTACTAACAACTTTTGCATCAACAAAATTCCCGTTCTCAGGTGCTTTAAATTCTGTAATCCAAGCACTATGATTCATCGGGATTTGCACTCTCATCTCACCATTTTTCACAACTAGCTTAGCTGGTTTTTCAAAATAATCATTTGCCATTGAAGCTGAATCATTTTCCGCTTTTTGAATGACATAGTTAATATCGTAAGTACCGTCAGCTAGTTGTGCTGCAACTTTCCCATATGGCATGACAAGAAAAGCTAGCATACATACGAACGTTATAATAAAAGCGGGTAATACAGAAATCTTTCTCATTTGGCTTACTTCCTCCTTGTTTATCTTTCATCCACACTTTTTGAAAATGATAATTATTCTCATTATATTAGAAAAAAATAATAATCTTCTATCCTTATTTAATTGTAATTTGTTTATGTAATACAGATATTATTGATTATCATTCTCAATGAATGTTAAAAATAATATCCCTCCCTATTCTTTATAAAGAGCGATTCGTATTTTAACATAAGTCCCTATTTATTTTGTTGATTATCATTCTCAATGAATATTAAAAAAAATAAAACTATCCATCTTCCTACTTGATCACCTCTATCTACAAAAATAATATTGTTATAGAAAACCTTATACCTTTCACTCCTCACTTTCCTTCCAATATTTCCACAACTAAGTCAATCTTAGCCTACTCATAATTTTTTTGTCAACTATATTACGTATAAAATTTTAAATATCTAAATTTCTCTATATATGGCTTTCCCTACAAAAAAAGAAGCTTTCTTTCATAGAAAGCCTCTTTTCTCTATTTTTCTACAGCAACTTCTTGCTTTTGAAACAAAGAAATAATATATCCAATTACAATACCTACTAGAGCAGGAACGAACCAACCAATCCCTACACTATATAATGGAATTTTATTTAAAATTGGTGTTAATGCTGCAATCTCAAGATTTGCATTGTGTAACCCATCAAAGAAACTAATCATGAATGCTCCTACAATACCACCTACATACATGACTAAAGGAAGACGAATATAGTTTTCAACAAGTGATAATACAATAAGCACGATACCAATTGGGTAAATTGCAATTAAAATCGGTAATGCTAATGCATTTAACTGAGTTAATCCAAGATTCGCTACCATAAATGCTAATACGCAGAAAATGAAAACAACCTTTTGATAAGAAAGTTTTGGTAATAAAGAAGAGAAATATTCTCCGCAAGCTGCAACAATACCTACAGAAGTTGTTAAACATGCTGCTGTAATTGCGATTCCTAATAATAGAGTTCCGTAACTACCGAATAAATGATTTACAACGTTTGTTAAAATAATCCCTCCGTTTGCTCCCATTCCAAGAGAGACACTAGAAGCTCCGAGATAAGCAAGCGCCAAGTAAACTAGTAGTAAACCAAGTGCCGCAATAAATCCTGCAAAAATTGTTACTTTTGCAATGCTATTTTTATTTGTAATACCTTTTTCTTTTAACGCATGAATTACAACATTTCCGAATACAAGTGCTGCAAGTCCATCTAAAGTTAAATATCCGTCAATAAATCCTTTGAAAAGAGGCGCACTATACGCTTCTGTCGGTGCGCCAAATTCTCCAATTGGTGTAATAAATGCTTTACCTACGATGATCGCAATAACAGCTAATAAAATCGGAGTTAATACTTTACCGATGCGGCCCACTAATTTTGATGGGTTTAAAGCTAAATAGAAAGTGACAGCAAAGAAAATAAATGTAAAGATAACAAGTGGATACGATTGACCAGCTATTTCACTTGGTAAAAACGGTGCAACACTCATTTCATAAGCAACAGTTCCTGTACGCGGCACACTTACGAATACGCCTAAACATAAATAAATTGCAGTAATAAAAACTAGTGCGAATATAGGGTGTACACGCCCTGCTAGCTCATTAATATCTCCCTTTAAAGCTATAACGATAACTCCTAATAAAGGCAATCCAACGCCTGTTACGACAAAACCAAATAGCGCGATCCATACATCTGTTCCAGCGCCTTGTCCTAATGCTGGTGGAAAAATCATATTACCCGCACCGAAAAATAGTGCAAATAGCATTAAACTTATTGCAAACATCTCAGAAAACTTTAAAGATGATTTCATTTCTACTAACCTCCTACATAATAATCATAAATTAACAAAATATTCTGAATCAAAATCCGTCACATATCCTCTTTCAAGCATACTTCCCCGTAAAAGAACGCAAAAAACACCCGTCCCTAACAAAGGGACGAGTGTTGAAATCGTGGTTCCACCCTTATTCTAATAAAATGAATTTATAACGAAATAAGCTCATTTTATAGCTCGTGTAAATTGATAACGGTTTTATCCGCCAAGAATTACAATGCATCATGCAGTTCACTCTTGAAGTTTAGAGGTGGTAAGTCTGTCTTTTCGTATTAGGAAGCTCACAGCCTAAGGCTTCCCTCTCTGAGAATCGTAAAAAACAACTCATGTCCTCATCATTACTTTTATAAAATATCTTGTCGAAACTTGTTGTTTTTTATTATATGGGCTATTTTTTAAAAAATCAATAGTTTTATTTTTTCTGACAAAAAAATATAGGGAGAAAATTTTTCCTCCCTATAGCTGCCCTATTAATATTTCTAATTCCCCATCTGTAATGTTTCGCCATTTTCCTACTTCAAGATCGTCTAGCTCTATATTCATAATGCGTTCTCTCTTTAACTTTGTTACAGTAAACCCGAAAGCTCGACTCATTCTACGAATCTGTCTGTTCATTCCTTGCGTTAAAACGATTCGAAATGTAGACTGATCAACCCTCGTCACTTTACACGGCTTCGTCATCCCATCTTTAATCTTTACACCGCTGGACATCTCATCAATAAACCAATCTGTAAAAGGTTTATCGACTGTGACAACATATTCTTTCTCATGCTCATGATCACCGTGTAAAATTTGATTTGCAATCGCACCGTCATTCGTTAATAAAATAAGGCCTTCTGACGCTTTATCTAATCGTCCAACAGGAAAGATACGCTCAGGGTAATTAATATAATCAATAATATTATCCTCAATATGATCAGCTGCTGTACAAGTAATACCAACTGGCTTATGAAAGGCGATATACACCTTTTCTTTCTCTTCTTTTGCAATAACCTGCCCATCAATCGTTACAACATCACCATCGCCCACGAGTGCACCGTGCGTACATATTTCACCGTTAATCGCCACGCGTCCAGCTTTAATGAGGCAATCTGTTTCGCGTCTTGAGCAAGATTTTGCTTCGCTTATGTATTGGTTGATTTTCATAGCTTATTCCTTTTCATATATATTAAAAGCGTCAATCTATGGCAATATCATTATGCCACGATTGACGCTCGTTTACTTCGCAAAAACAACTAAATAAATAACCCCAATCACCAAAAATATTCCGCAACAAGCTAACAATACTTTTGCAAGTTTGTCCATAAACATATAATGGTTTCCCCTTTGTTTCGTTGTTTTCTATTTTAATTCGACAACTGTTACGCCTAGGCCTCCCTCGCCCATATCACCGTAACGGAATGTTTTCACACCGCGATGCTTCTTCAAGTAATCTTGTACACCTTGGCGAAGTGCTCCTGTTCCTTTACCGTGAATGATTGATACGCGAGGATAGCTTGCAAGCTGGGCATCGTCTAAATATTTCTCGACGCGCGCCATTGCATTTTCAAATCGTTCTCCACGAAGGTCAAGTTCTAAAGAAACGTGATAGTCTCTACCTTTTACTGTTGCAACTGCTTTTTTCTCTGTTTGCTTCGGTGTGTTAATGTATTCCATATCGGATTCTTTTACTTTCATCTTCAGAATACCGATTTGTACGCTCCACTCTGTATCGCTTACTTTTTCAAGTAATTGACCTTTTTGACCGAACGTTAATACTTTTACTTCATCACCTGCGCGCAACTGTTGTTTCGGCGCAGTGTTTTTCACGTTTACCTTTTGTTTCTTTACAAGCTCTGGCGCTGCGCCTTCTAGACGGCTCTTCGCTTCAATTAGCTCGTGATCTTTCACGTTTGCAAGCTGTGCTTTGCGCAATTGACGAAGTTCTTGAATAATGCCTTCTGCTTCTTTCTTTGCAGCTTCGACTTTTTCTTCCCCTTCTTTTTGCGCTTTTAATAATCGTTCATCACGTTCTTCGTTAAATTCAATAATTTGACGTTGTAATTCGCGATGCAGTTTTTCCGATTGCTTGCGAAGCGCTTCTGCTTCGTTCCAGTCACGCTCTGCATTCTTTTGACTTTCTTCTAGCTTCGCAATCATATTTTCAATTTTGTTTGTATCTGTACTAATGTGGTTACGCGCTTGTTCAATGACGCGATCAGATAATCCAAGACGTTTCGAAATTTCAAAGGCATTACTACGTCCTGGTACACCGATTAATAATTTATACGTTGGGCTTAACGTGTTTACATCAAACTCAACGCTCGCATTAATAACTTGCTCACGGTTATATCCGTATGCTTTTAATTCTGGATAATGCGTCGTAGCAACAACGCGAGCACCACGATTACATACCTCATCTAAAATGGAAATGGCTAGTGCAGCCCCTTCTTGCGGGTCTGTTCCAGCACCTAACTCATCGAATAAAACTAAGCTTTCAAAATCAGCTTTTTCTAAAATATCAACAATGTTCACCATATGTGAGGAGAACGTACTTAAACTTTGTTCAATCGATTGCTCATCACCGATATCAGCAAAGATATTTTTGAATACACAAATCTCTGACTCATCCATTACTGGAATGTGAAGACCTGATTGCGCCATTAATACACAAATACCAACTGTTTTCAGCGTAACTGTTTTACCACCTGTATTCGGTCCCGTAATAACAATTGTCGTGAAATCTTTCCCTAACATAATGTTATTTGGCACGATAACTTCTGGATCAATAAGCGGATGACGTGCCTGTCTTAAATCCATATAACGCTCGTTATTTACGATTGGCTTCGTTGCTTTAATACGCTTCGCATAAAAAGCTTTCGCAAAGATGAAGTCAAGATTTGCAACTACTTCTACGTTTGATAAAACGATATCCGCTTCTACTGCCACTTCTTCTGTTAACATTAATAAGATGCGTTCGATTTCTTGTTTTTCTTTCACACGTGCTTCTTGAAGCGCGTTATTTAATTCTACAATGACTTGCGGTTCAATAAATAACGTTTGTCCAGAAGCCGATTGATCGTGAACAATACCGCCATATACGCCGCGGTATTCTTGTTTTACTGGGATTACGTAACGTTCGTTACGAATCGTTACAATCGAGTCAGACAGCATCTTTTGCGCGTTTGAAGAACGCGTCATATTTTCTAACTTTTCACGAATACGGCTTTCCGCAGTACGAATTTGAGTACGAATACCGCGCAGTTTATCACTTGCGCTATCGACTACTTCCCCGCCATCACCGATACAATTTGTAATTTTCTTTTCTAAATCATATAAAGATACAATTTGAGCAACATGCGTTTCTAAAATGGGAAGCTCGACACCATTATCAACCATATCTTCAATAAAACGTTTCATATTGCGACTACCATACATCGTATTCGCAATATCAAGTAGTTCATTTGGACTTAACATACTTCCAATCTTTGCACGCTTCACATTGGAGCGAATATCCGTAATACCACCTAATGGTGCACTACCTTTTAAACGAATGACTTTCGCTGCTTCATCCGTTGTATCTTGCATTTCTACAATTTCTTCAAAATCAGTGCTCGGCACTAAATGCTTCACTTTGTCACGACCAAGTGAAGATGCTGTATGTTCAAGTAATTGTTCTTTTACTTTATTGTATTCTAATACACGCAACGTTCTTTCTAACATGTTGCAGGTCCCCCTTGTGTTACTTATTACGTTTAATATAGTCTAATAAACGTTCAATATCCCACGTGTTAATCACGTTATCTTTTTGAATCCAACCTTTACGCGCTGCCGCTACACCTGTTTCCATATCTTCTAACATTTCAAGTGTATGAGCATCCGTATTAATCGCTACTTTTACACCAGCATCTTGTGCTTGTTTTAATAATTTCGCGCTTAAATCTAGACGGTTTGGATTTGCATTTAATTCTAAAACTGTATTTGTTTCTTTTGCGAGTTCGATTAATAAGTCTGTATCTACATCATAACCTTCACGGCGTCCAAGAAGACGTCCTGTCGGATGAGCAATCATTGTGACATGCTTATTCTCTAGCGCCGCACGAAGACGTTTCATAATCGTTTCACGGTCTTGTGAGAAGCTCGAGTGAATTGCTCCAATGACATAATCTAATTCTGCTAATACTTCATCATCAAAATCAAGCGAAGCATCCGGTAAAATGTCCATTTCAATTCCGCGTAAAATTGTAATGTCTGGATACTTTTCGTTCATACGTTCAATTTCTTTCGCTTGTTCACGAAGGCGCTCTTTCGTTAAACCGTTCGCTACTTTCAAGTATTGTGAGTGATCCGTAATTGCCATAAATTTATATCCACGAGCACGGCATGCTTGTACCATCTCTTCAATAGAAAAAGCACCGTCACTCCATGTTGTATGCATATGTAAATCACCTTGTATGTCAGAGAACTGAATTAAGTTTGGATACTCTTTAATTAATTCAATTTCTTTTCCATCTTCACGCACTTCTGGCGGGATAAATGGAAGACCGAAATGAGCAAAGAATTCTTCTTCCGTCTCAAATGTTTTCACTTCACCTGTTTCCAAGTTCTCCACGCCATATTCACTAATTTTCTCGCCTTTATCTTTTGCGATTTGACGCATTTTTACGTTATGGTCTTTTGATCCTGTGAAATGGTGAAGAGTTGTAATAAACTCTTCTGGTTTTACTAAGCGGAAATCAATCGAAATATCATATTCATATTGAAGACGAACAGAAACTTTCGTATCCCCGCTCGCAATTACTTCAATCATATTATCGAATTGTAGTAAATGCTCACGTACTGCAGCTGGTTCTGTCGTTGCAATAATAAAGTCTAAATCTTTCACTGTTTCACGAACGCGGCGCAAACTACCAGCGCGCGAGAAACGAATTACCTCAGCAATATTCGACAATTTCTCCTCTATTTCCCCGGCAATAGGCAATACCATCGCGATTGGTAAACGCTCCGGACGAGATCCTACTTGATCGATTGCTTCTAATATTTTCTCTTCTGTCTTCTTACCGAAACCAGCTAAAGCTTGTACTTTATTTTCCTCACAAACCGCTTTTAGCGATTCCATATCAACAACACCAAGTTCTTTATATAACTTAGCTACCTTTTTACCACCAAGGCCTGGTAATTTTAATAACGGTAATAAGCTACTTGGCACTTCTTTTTCAAGCTCTTGTAATACTTCAGATGTTCCCGACTCTATATATTCTTGAATAACTGCTGCTGTTCCTTTTCCAATGCCAGGAATCTTCGTGAAATCTTCAATCTCAGAAAGACTACGATCATCACTTTCTAATGCTGCTGCCGCTTTACGAAACGCCGATATTTTAAATGGATTCGCGCCCTTTAGTTCCATAAAAAGCCCGATTGTCTCTAATAATTTAATCACTTGTTTTTTATTTACTTTCATCATTGTCCCGCCTTTCTTTCATAGAAAAAAACTTCTCTTTCCGAAAAAAGAGAAGTTATACTCTGCTACCTGTCTGCCATAGTTCCTTCACCTTTTCAGAGAGAATCGGTGTATCGTCTACAATTATTTTGCTAATTGATGATTGTTGTAATGGTGTTTGTAATTGTTCAATCGGAAGAATGTTCCCAATGATAATTAAGACAAACAAAATAATATATACTTCTAAAAATCCGAGGATTGCCCCCGCAAACGCATTTACTTGCTTTAAAACCGGTATTTCTGCAAACATATTTAACAAATTACCAAGTAATGAAAGTGCAATTTTTGTGATAATAAACAATATGATAAACGCAAGCGCTTGATAAAATACTGTCTCAATATTATTTGCATCAATCCATTCTGGAACAGATACGTTTTTATCAAATGGATACGGAATAAATTTCGCAAGTGCTGGCGCTAAATCTTTACAGTACCAGTATGCAACAAGGTATGCGATAATAAAGCTTGTTAACTTTACAAGTTGCAAGATGAACCCTCTGCGTAAGCCGAGGAAAAATCCCATAACAAGCAGTAAAATGATAATAATATCAATCATGTTATTCCATTCCTTTTTTTGTCATACTTTCTTTCAATTTCTCATGTTCTTCTTTTAATTTTATGTAATCGTGTATGACGTTTACCGCCGTCAATACCGCTAGTCTACTCGTGTCAAGCGAAGGATTCTTGGCATTGAGTTCGCGCATTTTATCATCCACAATCGCTGCTACCATGCGGATATGACTTGTACTTTCATCGCCAACAACTGAATATTGCTGACCATAGATTTCTACATTAATTCGACTTTTCTTTCCCTTTTGTTGTGACAACTCACCGGCCTCCAATCACGTACAGAATCCTAAAGTTTATCATACCATGAACCTTCATAATATGGAAACAGAAAGAACAATCCGATATGATAAAAATAACAATATAAAAAAAGGGGCGACCATTATGTCAAATTCTATCGTAATTCAAACAAGTTCTACAGTAATTGAAGACATGAAACAACAATATAAACATTCGCTTAGCCCGAAAACTCCGCAAGGCGGAATCTTCATGGCAAAAGTGCCATCGTGCACCATTACAGCGTATAAATCCGGAAAAGTAATGTTCCAAGGTGGACGTGCTGAAGCAGAAGCTGCCCGTTGGCAAACTGTCTCCCAAACTCCAAAAACAGCTGTAAAAAAATCTGTCGATTCACACCGTTATGCACCGCCTGCTTCTATCGGTACAATGTCAATCGTAGGGTCAGATGAAGTGGGTACTGGTGATTTCTTCGGACCGATGACAGTAGTTGCTGTATATGTGGATGCGAAGCAAATCCCACTACTAAAAGAGCTTGGTGTAAAAGACTCTAAAAACTTAAATGACGAACAAATTACTGCCATTGCGAAACAACTTCTTCACGTTGTCCCTTACAGCTCTCTCGTCCTTCATAACGAAAAATATAACGAGCTATTTGATAAAGGAAACAACCAAGGTAAGTTAAAAGCTTTACTACACAATAAAGCTATTACAAACTTATTAGCTAAAATTGCACCTACAAAACCTGAAGGCGTCTTAATCGACCAATTTACACAACCTGATACATACTACAAATATTTAGCAAAACAAAAACAGGTACAGCGTGAAAATGTTTATTTTGCGACGAAAGGCGAAAGCGTCCATTTAGCAGTAGCCGCTGCTTCCATTTTAGCTCGTTACTCATTCGTAAAACAGTTTGACGAACTAAGTAAAAAAGCTGGTATGCCGCTTCCAAAGGGTGCTGGTAAACAAGTTGATATCGCCGCTGCTAAATTAATTCAAAAGCTTGGTAAAGAGCGATTACCTGAGTTTGTGAAACTGCATTTTGCTAATACAGAGAAGGCGTTTCGCTTATTAAAATAGTATCGACAAAAACAGGAGCCTACAAACTCCTGTTTTTTGTTTCACCCTACTATTGTCCTTATAGTTTTGTTATAATTATAATATACAGATTATTCTAACATAGGAGGAGATTCCCATTGCTACTTCTACAAATGATCCTAAATATTTTACTAGGTAATCCACACGAAAGACAGTTTGAAATTAGAGAAAACATTCAGCTACTCAGTGAGCAACGAGAGTTTAACGATTTAATAGAGCGCTATGGTCGATCTTTCTTATTAAACTTTCGGATCCGAAGATTTATCCCACTTTAACGGGCAGTAAGACCCCCACCTCAAAATTCAGCGAAAGCAAAGAAGTTGGGTGGGGGATCAACTGCCCATAAAAGTCCGATTGGTTCAACTAATAATCAGTGGGGGATGACCCCCCCACTGATTAAAGTTTCACTTTATCGGGAAACACGATGCCCGCTCGTTAATACATAATCCCGCAAAACTACAACACTTCTGCGAGGAGCTTGAATGTATGATTAGAAAAAGGAGGTTTTTCATATGAACGCTGTAAAAGTTAAAAAGGTACTATATGCTTTCGTACACATCGTAGGTCCACTTTCTTACCTCACTATTTCTACCATTTGGGGAGCTTTTTTCACTACTAAATCTACATTTGAAAATATATCTGATAATCTTGGTGTGATGGCCATCTATTACGTGTTCATGAGCTTACTGTGGTTTTTCTATTTCGATCGATTAGACAAGGATGTAGATAACATTACAAAAGAAATTAACGATAAGAAAATGTAATATATAAAAAAGGAGAGTCGCCAAGACTCTCCTTTTTTATGTTAGCTTCGTTTCTGCTTCTTATTTGATGAAGGTACTTTATGAGAACCTGTTTCATGTGTTGTCGTTCCTTGTCCTTCTACTTCTGGAGAACCTAGGCCCGATCTTGAATGATCTTTTTTCACTTTTTTACTCATTTATATTCACCCCTTCGCGTTACTTTTTGCTACAGGAGAATAAACTATACAAAATAAAAAGCGAGAGGAAATCCTCTCGCTTTTTTCATATTTTAGAATTCAGAAGAACCTGGAGTTCTTGGGAATGGAATTACGTCACGGATGTTAGCCATGCCAGTGATGTACATTAGGAAGCGCTCGAAACCTAGACCGAATCCAGCGTGTTTTGTACCGCCGTATTTTCTAAGTTCTAAGTACCACCAGTAGTCCTCTTCGTTCATACCTAATTCTTTAATTCTGTCTACTAAAACGTCCATTCTTTCTTCACGTTGACTTCCGCCGATTAATTCGCCGATGCCAGGAACTAGAAGGTCAGTAGCAGCCACTGTTTTACCGTCGTCATTTAAGCGCATGTAGAATGCTTTAATGTCTTTCGGATAGTCAGTTACGAATACAGGGCGTTTGAAGATTTCTTCTGATAAGTATCTTTCGTGCTCTGTTTGTAAGTCAATTCCCCATTCTACTGGGTATTTGAAGTCAGCACCTGATTCTTGAAGTACTTTAATTGCTTCTGTATAAGTGATACGACCGAAGTCAGAGTTAATTACGTTGTTCATGCGCTCTAGAACTGTTTTATCAACGAAGCTGTTGAAGAATTCCATTTCTTCTGGTGCATGCTCTAATACGTATTTCATTGCATATTTCAGCATATCTTCTGTAAGGTTCATTACGTCACCTAGTTCAGCGAATGCAATCTCAGGCTCAACCATCCAGAACTCAGCAGCGTGGCGAGTTGTGTTTGAGTTTTCTGCACGGAATGTAGGTCCGAATGTGTATACATCACGGAATGCTAATGCATAAGCTTCAGCGTTCAGCTGTCCACTTACTGTTAAGTTTGTTTCTTTGCCGAAGAAGTCTTTTGATTCATCAACTTGTCCGTCTTCGCCTTTTGGTACGTTGTTTAAATCTTGCGTTGTTACGCGGAACATTTCGCCCGCACCTTCTGTATCACTACCAGTGATGATAGGTGTGTGAACATGTACGAATCCACGCTCTTGGAAGAATTGGTGAATCGCAAATGCTGCGATAGAACGTACGCGGAACGTTGCAGAAAATGCATTTGTTCTTGGACGTAAGTGAGCGATTGTACGTAAGTATTCAAACGTATGACGTTTCTTTTGAAGTGGGTAATCAGAATCTGATAAGCCCTCAATATCAATTTTTTCTGCTTTAATTTCAAATGGTTGCTTCGCTCCAGGCGTTACAATTACTTTACCTTCTACTTTAACTGAAGAGCTAAGTGGAAGTTTTGCAATTTCTTTGAAGTTATCTAATTCTGTATCGAAAACGATTTGAACGCTTTTGAAGAAGCTACCGTCGTTTAATTCGATGAAACCAAACGCTTTTGAATCACGTAAGTTACGAATCCACCCTGATACTTGTACTGTTTGACCTGCGTATTTATCTGTATCTCTATACAGACTTTTTACTAATGTGTTTTCCATAGTGAAATTCTCCTTTGCTGATATATTTAAATACAAAAAAACCTTTCATCCATAAAGGGACGAAAGGTTAAACTTCGCGGTACCACCCAATTTGTCATAAAGACCAACTTTAACTCGTATGTAATACATACTTCCCAGTTTGTAACAGGCCGGATTCCCGTCTAAGTCTACTCTTGAATACAAGATTCAATTTCGGTTAGCAACTCCAAGGTGTTCTTCACATATACCGCCTCATCAGGCTTTCACCGTCCCTGACTCGCTTTGGATTATAGTATATACTACTTTTCCTTATCATCGTCTTTCATTTTGTTAAACTAAAATTAATGTACTACATTCGAGAGAAAGATGCAAGATGTCGGAAAATATATCGGCGATTTTTGTAATATATCGACTTACCGACATTTTCCGACAACCAATCCAATAAAAAAATCACCGGAATAAATCCGGCAATTTCTTATTACTTACGTAACTCCGCACCAAATTTCTCTTCTACCGCTGTTAATACACGGTTATGTGCTTCTGTTACTTCTTCGTCTGTTAACGTACGCTCTGGATCGAAGTAGTTCATAGAGAATGCAAGTGACTTCTTGCCTTCTTCCATTTTTTCACCTTCGTATAAGTCAAATAGTGTTACGTCTTTCAGAAGTTCCCCGCCAGCTTCAGCAATAACTTGCTTCATTTCGCCAGCTTTTGTTTCTTTCGTTACGACAACAGCCATGTCACGTGTCATGGATGGGAAACGTGGAATCGCTGAGTAGTAAGTTTCTTCTGCGTCTGCACCGAATACTTTTACAAGAGATAGTTCAAATACGAATGTATTTTTCACATCTAATTGTTTTTCTGCTTCTGGGTGCAATTGACCGATGAAACCAATTACTTCGCCATCTAATACGATGTCAGCTGTACGACCTGGGTGCATACCTTCACGTTTTGCTGGTGCATAAGTGATTTGGTTTGAAACGCCAAGTACGTCGAATAATCCTTCTAGTACACCTTTCACAACGAAGAAGTCTACTACTTTCTTCTCACCTTGCCATGCATGGTGAAGAGCAAGACCTGTCATAACACCTGCAAGATGTTGTTCTTCTTTCGGAAGTTCTCCTTCTTCTGTCGGTAAGAAGATAGAACCTACTTCGTATAAAGCAACACTGTCGTTTTTACGTGCAACGTTGTATGAAACTGCTTCTAACAATTGTGGTACTAAGCTTAAACGAAGTTGGCTACGCTCTTCACTCATTGGAAGCGCAAGACCTACAGGCGCCTTTTCGTTTGGCTCAACCATATATTGTTTCGCTTTGTCAGTGCTTGTTAATGAATACGTGATTGCTTCATATAAACCAGCACCTTCTAAGAAGCGACGTACTTTACGACGTTTCGTTTGTGCTGATGTTAATTTACCACGAGTCATCGTTCCAGAAGGTAATGTAACTGGAATGTGGTCATAACCGTATAGACGGCCCACTTCTTCTACTAAGTCTTCTGAAATTGTAATGTCAGGACGACGTGCTGGTACATTCACGTGGAATGTTCCTTCTACTTCTGTGAATGGGAACTTTAAGTTTGTGAACATTGTACCCATTTCACTTGCAGAAATATTTGTACCTAATACACGGTTTACTTTGTCAGCAGTAACAGATACTGTACGCTCTTGTACTTGTAAGTTGTCAGCTTCTACTACACCTTCAAGCGCCTCACCGCCAGCGTATTTCGCCATTAAAGCAGCTGCGTGTTGAATTGCTTCAAATGTACGTGTTGGGTCGATTCCTTTTTCGAAACGCGCACTTGACTCACTGCGAAGACCTAAGTCTTTTGATGTACGGCGCACTGTTTGACCCGCAAAGTATGCAGACTCAATTAGAACGTTTACTGTCTCATTTGTAACTTCAGAATCCGCTCCACCCATTACACCAGCAACAGCTAAAGCTTTTGTACCGTTTGTAATGACAAGATGGTGGCTTTGTAATGTACGTTCTTGATCATCTAACGTTTCAATTTTTTCGCCTTCTTTTGCAAGACGAACAACGATTTCTTTTGAACCTAATTTATCGTAATCGAATGCATGTAACGGTTGACCGTATTCCATTAAAATGTAGTTTGTAATATCAACTACGTTGCTAATTGGACGAATGCCAGCTGCCATAAGGCGAGTTTGCATCCACATTGGTGACGGACCAATTTTTACGTTCTTTACCATTTTTGCAATGTATAATGGGTTTTCTTCTTTCGCTTCTACACTTACAGAAATGTAATCAGCAGTTTTTTCTGCTGTTTCTTGTAAGTCGATAGCTGGAAGTTTTACTTCACGGCCATAAATAGCAGCTACTTCATATGCAACACCTAACATGTTTAAGCAATCTGCACGGTTTGGTGTTAAACCAAGCTCAAGTACTTCATCATGTAAGTTTAAAATTTCAAGTGCATCTGCACCAACTTCAGCGTCACTTGGGAAGATGAAGATACCATCTGCATATTCTTTTGAAACTAACTTTCCATCAATGCCAAGCTCTTGAAGAGCACAAACCATACCGTGAGAAGCTTCACCACGTAGTTTTGCTTTTTTAATTTTGAAATTACCAGGTAGTACAGCGCCAACTTTTGCAACTGGCACTTTTAAACCTTTTGCAATGTTAGCAGCACCACAAATAATTTGAACTGGTTCTTCTTCACCGATATCGATTAAGCATTTGCTTAACTTATCAGCTTCTGGGTGTTTTTCACATTCTAATACGTGACCAACTACAACACCTTTTACACCTTTATTTAATACTTCAACGCCTTCTACTTCAATACCACTTTTCGTGATTTTGTCTGCTAGTTCTTGTGCCGTTACATCTTTAATATCTACATACTCTTGTAACCAACGATATGATACGAACATACTTATCCTCTCCTTCCCTTACGCTCGTTTGAATTGTTGTAAGAAACGTACATCATTTGTATAGAAATGACGAATGTCATCTACGCCGTATTTCAACATTGCGATACGCTCTGCGCCCATACCGAATGCGAAACCTTGATATTCTTTTGAATCATAACCAGCCATTTCAAGTACGTTCGGGTGAACCATACCTGCGCCTAAAATTTCAATCCAACCAGTTCCTTTACAAGTGCCGCAACCTTTGCCGTGACACATCATACAAGAAATATCCATCTCTACAGATGGCTCTGTGAATGGGAAGAAACTTGGACGAAGACGGATTTCACGATCTTCACCGAACATCTTTTTCACGAATACTTGCAGTGTACCTTTTAAGTCACTCATACGAATATTTTTATCAATTACAAGACCTTCAATTTGCATGAACTGGTGTGAATGCGTCGCATCATCGTCATCGCGGCGATACACTTTACCAGGACAAATAATTTTAATTGGGCCTTTTTCTTTATTATTTTCCATCGTACGTGCTTGCACAGAAGATGTATGTGTACGTAGTAACGTTTCTTCTGTAATGTAGAATGTATCTTGCATATCACGTGCTGGGTGATCTTTCGGTAAGTTTAATGCTTCGAAGTTGTAGTAGTCTTTTTCTACTTCTGTTCCTTCCGCTACTTCATAACCCATACCGATGAATACATCTTCAATTTGTTCAACAACAGCTGTTAACGGATGGTGACAACCTGTTTCAACAGGACGACCTGGTAAGGTAACATCAATTGTTTCAGTAGCTAATTTCGCTTCAATTACTGCTTTTTCTAAGTTGCTGATTTTGTCATCTAGACGCGTTTGAATCGCTTCACGTACTTCATTTACTAATGCTCCCATACGTGGACGCTCTTCTGCTGATAATTTTCCCATGCCGCGTAATACTTCTGTAATTGGACCTTTTTTTCCTAAATACGCTACGCGTACGTCGTTTAAGCCTTTTAGCTCTTTCGCTTCTTCAATAAGCTCTAACGCTTTTTGCTTTAGCTCTTTTAAACGTGCTTCCATTTGGAACCCTCCTAATTTTAAAAATAAAAAAACCTCGCTCCCAAAAAGGGACGAGGTAAATTCGCGGTACCACCCTAAATTGACAGAACATGTCTGCCCACTCATTAGTTATAACGATCAATTCTGACCGGAACGCCTTTACATATACATGGTCCTGGCGTCAACTCCAGAGGTGAATTCACTTCCGTCTACCATAAGAATGCTTTCAGTCTACGGCATTCTCTCCCTATATGGCGATTTTGTAAGCTACTCTTCTCTATCAACGTTTTTCGTTATTTAACTTTTAATATAATGTACTTCAACTTATTATAAGAAGTTTTTTATTTGTTCGCAACCGGGCTTTGCAAATAATACGTTAAAATCCCTGCTGCAACTGCAACATTTAATGATTCTGCCCCGCCGTAAATCGGAATATACAAGTTTTGATCCGTTTTCGCAAGAATTTCTTGACGTACGCCGTTTCCTTCATTTCCTACAATTAATGCAAAACTACCAGCTGGTGTTACTTCCCCGTACGGAACTCCATTTTCAAGAGCTGTTCCATATACAGGAACGTTATTTTCTTTTAACTTGTCTACCCATTCTTCTAAGTTCCCTTTTACAATTGGTAAGTGGAAAATAGAGCCTTGTGTAGAACGGAGTACTTTACTATTATAAACATCAACACAACCTTCTCCAAGCACAACGGCATGAATGCCAGCTGCATCAGCTGTACGAATAATCGTCCCTAAGTTACCTGGGTCTTGCAGACCATCTAGTAAAAGAAACTTTCCATCAGCAAGAGCTACTTCTTTCTCATGCTTTTCACAGACAGCAAATACACCTTGCGTCGTTTCTGTTTCACGAAGTACTTTTACGATTGCTTCCGGTACGATATACATCTCTACATCATTAACTGTCCAATCTTTCGGAAGGTCTGTCTGATCTGAAACGATAAGTTCTGTTACAACTCCTACTTTTAAAGCTTCCTCCACTAAGTGGAATCCTTCTACAAAAAATAAACCTTTTTTATCGCGTTCTTTTTTCGTTTGCAGCTTTTTCCACTGCTTCACACGCGGATTTTGTACTGAATCAATGTTTTTCATAATATGTATTTCCCTCTCTTCTTGTCTTATCATTATAGCCTATTTTTCATACATATTTACATAAAAAAGAACAAAAACTAACGTCAGTTTCAATTCTGAAGAAGAGGTGAAAACAATGAGTTTTAATTTACGCGGTGCTGTATTAGCAAATGTATCTGGTAATACACAAGATCAATTACAAGAAACAATTGTCGATGCAATTCAAAGCGGTGAAGAAAAAATGCTACCAGGTCTTGGTGTTTTATTTGAAGTCATTTGGAAAAACGCCGATGAAAATGAAAAGCACGAAATGTTAGAAACACTAGAGCAAGGATTAAAAAAATAAGCAATTTGAAAATCACCTTTGCATAGGCCAAGGTGATTTTTTTTGCGGAAAATTTTTTTCTTCTCCTAAACATTTCTACTTTACTAACGAACTATGATGGAGTACAATGTTCAAAATACATTTAAACCGATCGATTTTCTTTATAGACACCATAAGATAAAGTGAAACTTTAATTAGTGGGGAGGGGGGTTCATCCCCACTAATTATTAGTTGAACCAATCGGGCTTTTACGGGCAGTTGATTCCTCACCTAACTTCCTCGTATTCGCTGAATTTTGAAGTAGGAATCTTACTGCCCGTTAAAGCGGGATAAAAGGAGTGAATGTTTTATGCACCGTATTACGCTTGAACAAATTTTTAAACACCATATTACACAAAAATACGTAAATCGTTCTGGGATGGTCCACGCGATTGCTGTCGCTTACCATGCGTTTCACTTAGCTAAAAAGCATCACGCCTCAGTCGATGCTGCTACAAAGGCTGGTTTCCTTCATGATATCGGACATCATACGTGGTACACAGGCGGCGAATGGGACTATGATTTATATAAAAAGAATGATATACACGCAATTAAAGGAGCAGAAAGAGCTCATAAATTGCTTATTAGATTAGGAGAGCACCCTAAACTAGCAAAAGAGATTTCTATCGCCATTCTTCTTCATACTGATTCTTTCTTAGTAGAACAAGAAATCGAAAGAACATCTCTTCAAAACATTATTAAATGGGCAGACGAAGCAGATGAAGAACCGGGCGGAGCGCATCATTATCGAACAATTTCTTATGAAAAAGCATTAAAAGCTATTCAACAGTTAGACCGTTTAGTAGAGCGTGAATTGCAAATAGAGCAATCAAAATCGAATAACAAAGCAGAACATAGTTATCAATAAGAAAGAGGCATCACTATAGGGTGATACCTCTTTTATTATTTTATGGAAAATACACCTTTATATGTAATATTTAAATGTTACACCCGAAAACGATATGCTTTATAATTAAATATACAAATATAAAGAGGTGATTTTACAAATGCAACCCGCTACACAACTTTCTAATGAACAGAAATACTCTATGTCATGGTTACAATTTATTAGCTCCGTTTTATTCGCTTTTTTCGGAACCGGACTTATTACTGTGTTCCTCGCAATGCCATTAACAATTTATACAGCTGGTCTCACAAATAAAAAACAAATTGCCCTGTACGAATCTATTGCCAATACCGCAAGTACCGTATTACAACTAGCCGTACTGTTATTCTTCATTTTTAAATTCGAACCCGCAAAAAAATTACTACTAAAATCTTTTAACTTTAAAGCACTGAAAGAATGGCGCACATACGTATATTTACTTCTTTTCTTCGTTATAAACATCGTACTCAATTACATACTGTTAAATTATGTGTTCCAAAATGCAACGAAGCAGCAATCTTCCGCACTAAGCTTAGACGTCTTTAAGCAATATCAAATATTATTGCTTCTCAGCTTCGCCATACTCACACCCATTTTTGAAGAACTTATTTTCCGTGGTTTTATACTTCGCTTCTTCTCAGAACGCTTTCCATTTTGGATCGCAGCCATCGTAACAAGTTTCTTCTTCGGTATCGCTCATACATACTCACTTGGGGTTATGGTAATTACTTTCTTCATGGGATTATTAATGGCTATTTTATGTAAAAAAACAAAATCCATTATTCCAGCTATGTTATTTCATATTATGAATAATATGTTGGCGTTCTTGAGTTAAAAAGAGGTATCATCGCGATACCTCTTTTATTAATTCGTATGACCACTACTCATTTCTATCAAATTATACATATTCATTAATAATATCCAAAATAAACCTCATGTAGTAAAATATAACTGATTACACAGAAGGAGATTACATATGTTGAGCTTACTTTGGATTGTTTATATGCCACTTCTTGTTTTATGCGGATTTTTCGGTGGTATTTTTTTAATTGTTACTAGCGTGAAACACCGTAAATTATTTGTCGGTTTAATGGGGTTACTTAGCTTTTCCTTTGTCACACTACCTTTTGTTTTTTGGGGCATGGGAGTGGAGAGCAATACAATCATCCCTATTTCAACTACTTTATATTGGATACTGTTTTCTTTAACTGGATTATTAGCAGGGATAAGTGGATTACAAGCCAAAATTAAAAGTATACGTAATATGGGATTCATTATTTTTACCGCTGGAATATTAGGGGTTATTTTCTGGGTGCTCATGTCTGTAGGTGATTCATTCTATATATAACATTTTTTGAAACCCAAAAATCGGAGGTAATACAGAAGTGTTCGGAATATTAACTTGGATGATTTTAGCTCTTACTTTCATGTTATGTGAATTCATCGTCGGTATTTTTTTAATTATTGCTGGCATGAAACATCGGAAATCACTTACCACTATAGCTGGTTTCATTAGCATATTACTTATCGTTGTTCCTATCTTTTGTATAGGTTCTGGAATAGATTTAGAAGGGATGGTTCCAATTTCGGGAACTTTATATTGGTGCTTCTTCTCTTTAGCTGGACTATTAACTATTATAAGCGGCAGACACATATCGAGTATTCGTTCTATGGGGACGATTTTGTTTATAGCAGGGCTTTGCTCCGTAGCTGGTTATCAGCTTTTATATGTAACTGCATAAAGAACACAAAAAAGCAGGGAAATTAATTCCCTGCTTTTCTATTTGGTTTATTTCCTGATTGTAAGAAGAACGATAACACCCATGCAACACCTGCTAATATTGTTGCAATTAAGAATGCATCGTTAATACCGTTAATTGCAGATAGCTTTGAAATTTGTCCATATAATAGTTGCGTGCTCATCGCATCTCCTGCTTGCGCTGATCCAGCTAAGGCCGCTAAGCTTTGCCCCATGCCATGTACTTTATCAACTAAAATTGGGTTTGACGTTGTTAACATGTTACCGTAATCTGCTACGTGAGCAGTTGTTTGTTGCGTCATAAGTGTGATTAAAATCGCTGTTCCGATTGAACCAGCTACCTGCCTTGATGTATTTTGCGTTGCTGTACCGTGAGAAATTAATTTCATCGGCAGTGCGTTCATACCAGCTGTCATAATTGGCATCATAATGAATGACATACCAATTGAACGTATAATATAGTCCGTCATAATAACGCTATATGGCGTATCCATTGATAACTTTGTAAATTCATATGTCGCAAACGTTGTAATAGCTAATCCAACAATCGCTAACGGACGAATTCCATATTTATCAAATAGTTTACCTGCAATAGGTCCCATGATTCCCATAATTAATGAACCTGGAAGTAATAATAAACCTGATTCAATTGGTGTGAAGCCACGAATGTTTTGCAGATATACTGGAAGTAGTAACATACCTCCGAATAATGCCATCGTAACGATTGCGTTAATTAATAAAGTGAAAGTAAATACTGGATATTTAAATACTTGTAAATCAAGCATTTTATTGTCTGTTGTCAACTCTCTCCAAATAAATAACGCTAAACCAATTACACCGATAACAAGTGAAATAACAACTTCGGCACTAGTCCAACTATTATTTCCAGCTTCACTAAATCCGTACAACAAGCTTCCTAGTCCAATACTTGAACTAATAACACCAAATACATCTAATTTCGTTTTAGATACTGGCTGAGCTAGTGTAAAGAATTTTAAAGATAGGAAGGTAATAATTAAACCGATAATAAACATCGCATAGAACATTAAGTTCCAGCTGTAGTTTTCAATTACCCAACCTGTTACAGTTGGTCCGATAGCTGGAGCTAAAATCATCGCTACACCTAGTAATCCCATCGCTGCTCCGCGCTTATGAGGTGGGAATAATGTCATGAAGATATTCATACCAACCGGCATTAAAATACCTGCACCGACCGCTTGAATAATACGACCTGTCATCATCATTGTAAAGTTTCCTGATGTAGCACAAATGATAGATCCTACAGTAAAGAATAACATTGCTGCTACGAATAATTTACGATACGTAAATCGTGAAACTAAAAAGGCACTAATCGGTACTAAAATACCATTTACAAGCATGAATCCTGTAATTAACCATTGTGCTGTTGAAGTTGATACGTTAAATTCATTCATTAACGGTGGCAATGCAACGTTAATAATTGTTTGGTTTAAAATAGAAACGAACATACCGAGAATTAATACTGTTACAACTGCTTTTACATTTACATTCTCTATAGGCATAGACGTTTGTTTTTTCGGCATTTCTTTTTCTTGTTTTACTTCTTCTTGCTTGCTTGTTTCTAACTCAACTACATTAGAAATTTCTACTTCTTGCTTTTGTTCATTTTCTTTCTCTTCTGTTTCTACCTTACTTACTTCTATTTTACTTACGGCTGGGACTTGTTCTTCTCCCACGTTCGTTTTTTTCTTTCGTAAAAGACGATTTACAAGGAAGAAGACGATTATACAAAATAGTGCATATCCTACAATTGCAATTGAGGACATCTCATCTCCCCCTTACTTATGAATACGAACTGACACATTCATTCCAGGAACAATATTTACTGATTTACTATGATCTAAAGAAATTTTAACTGGTACAACTTGCTTTACTTTCGTATAGTTCGCTGTTGCGTTACTTGATGGTAACATTGAGAATGTGTTCGCTGTTGTTAAGCCAACTTGTTCTACTTTTCCTGTTAACGTTGTATCTGGGTATGCATCTACATATACATCTACTGTTTGGCCTTTTTGAACATCATCAATTACTGTTTCTTCAATATTTGCTGTTACCCATAAATTGTTCATATCAAATGCATACGCAATCGGGCTACCTGCTCCAACGAAAGCATTTGTTGTTGCGTTTGATTGTACAACTGTTGCGTTTTGCGGAATTGTTACATCTACTGTTTGTTCTCCATTTGCTGCTGCTACAGTAACAGCACCTAATTTATCGTTTTCATTGTAGTTCTTACCTACTTCTGCTTTCCAGTCAGTTAGTTTACCTGCTACTGGTGACGCAATCGGAATTACCTTTCCGTCAATCTTTGCATTGTCTGTTTTTAAGTAATTTTCCGTTTGGTTGTAATAGTAATAAGCGCCAATACCGCCGCCAACTAGTACAATTAATGTGATAATGTTGATAATTACCATTCTTCGAAACTGATTCATTGCATTCCTCTCCTTATATCGCATATAATTTTTTTCTAAACTATTTATGTCCTTATTGTTTAGATTGCTTAATTGTTAATTATATTAACTTTTAAACAAAAAAATCACACCATCTGCGGTGTAAATCGAAATTTATCTACCTGCGAGCGGTGCTGATTTCTGAAGGACTATCGTTTATAATTATAAATAATTATTTTAAATCTACAACCGACAATTTACGTATGAAATGTCGTTTAAACAACAATATAACGCTGATATGTTGTTTAAGTAAAGAAAATTAAACAAGGGGAAATAAAAATGTCTATTAAAAATACAAATGATCCACGTGTAAAACGGACGAGACAACTCATACAGGATGCTTTTGTCGCTTTAGTAGGCGAAAAAGGGTTTGAAAATGTAACTGTTCAACATATTGCAGAACGTGCTCCTGTAAATCGTGCTACGTTTTATAGCCATTATCACGATAAATATGACTTATTAGACAAAAGCATTGAAGAAATGTTAGAGAAGTTAACAAAAGTCATTAAACAAAAAAATAGAAATAAAGAAGATTTTCAACTTACATTTGATTCACCACATCCAAGTTTTTTGGCCTTGTTCGAACATATTGCAGAAAATGCGAACTTCTATAACGTCATGCTTGGTGATAAAGCTGCCGGAAATTATACGTATAAAATGATGAAAGCAATTCAAACACATTTAACATTAAGCCTCTCTATTTCACAACCTAACGATGAAAAACTAATGGTTCCACGTGATATTCTTATTAGTTATGTTACTGGTGCCCACCTCGGCATGATTATGTCATGGCTAAAAAAAGGAATGATATATACCCCGCATTTTATGGCCATGCAATTAACTCGTTTAATCATTTTAGGGGCTCATACTGCAGCTGGATTAGAACGGCCTTTTTAAAACATAAAAAAGCGAAGGAGAGGCTCCTTCGCTTTTTCTATTAATTAAATGTAATGTTATGTACTGCCTCTTTATCAAGACGTTTAATAACTTCTACAATTAACTTCACTGCATTTTCATAGTCATCACGGTGTAACATTGCCGCATGAGAATGAATGTAACGCGTTGCAATCGTAATGGCCATAGACGGAATACCATTTACAGCAATATGAATTGCACCTGCATCCGTTCCACCGCCCGCTACTGAATCATATTGGTATGGAATTTGTAATTCATCAGCAACATCAACTACAAAGTCACGTAAACCTGTATGACCAATAACAGAAGCATCATATAAAATAATCTGTGGTCCATCACCCATTTTACTTTGCGCTTCTTTTGATGTTACACCAGGTGTGTCACCAGCGATACCAACATCTACTGCGAACGCGATATCTGGTTTAATATAGTTTGCAGATGTTTTTGCACCACGAAGACCGACTTCTTCTTGTACAGTCCCGACGCCATATACAACGTTTGGATGCTTTTCATCTTTTAATTGTTTTAATACATCAATTGCAATTGCACAACCAATTCGATTATCCCATGCTTTTGCAAGTAACATTTTTTCATTCTTCATCACTTGGAATTCAAAGTAAGGTACAACTTGATCTCCTGGTCGTACGCCCCACTCCATTGCTTCTTCTTGGCTAGAAGCACCAATATCGATGAACATGTCTTTAATTTCAACTGGCTTTTTACGCGCTTCTGGAGGTAAGATATGAGGTGGTTTTGAACCGATAACACCTGTTACATCTCCTTTACGCGTTACAATTGTTACGCGCTGTGCAAGCATAACTTGTGACCACCAGCCACCAACTGTTTGGAAACGAAGGAAACCTTTGTCATCAATTTGTGTAATCATAAAGCCAACTTCATCTAAGTGACCTGCAACCATAATTTTCGGGCCGTTTTCTTCCCCTACTTTTTTCGCAACTAAACTTCCTAAATTATCAGTAGAAAGTTCATCCGCAAACGGCTCAATATATTTCTTCATTACTTCACGTGGTTCACGCTCGTTACCCGCAATACCACGTGCATCTGTTAATTCTTTTAGCATTGTCAATGTCTCGTCTAATTTTGTCATTGCCAACACCCTCCTTTTTCTTCAGTCACTTCATTATACAAAAGGAAATTGAAATATTCAAAAATTAACTTAGTATCCTTGTGTTTGACGCTGATGATTTACTTCGTTTTTATCTAAATATGCCTTTTCAATCTCTTCTTGTTCAAACTCAAGCGCTTGTCCTAGTCGAAGGTAGCTTGTAAATAATTCAATATAGTTCGTAATAGATGGTTGATCTGTAAAACGAATTACCTTCGCATATGTGTCTAAGAAAATTTCTACTTGTGTTTTATTCGTCTGTGCACACTTATAGAATAGGAAGTTTTTATCAATACCTAAATCAATTCCGATTGATAAAATAAAATGTAAACCATCTACGTATTCTTCTAGTATGACTTCACGTTCTGATGCTGGTTTGTTGCTCCAATATTTAAAACAACGTGTTTCATTTGCAAGTTCTCCAATTTCTACAAGAAGAGCTAACATTTTCTCTTTTAACAATTTTTTCGGTTGTAAGTCATGTTCTTTCGCAATACGGTCATCTAATTCTTTTTGTAATTTAAATAGTTGTAGTAAGTCCACTCTATTGTCCTCCTCCAACATCGCATGTTACGCAACAATGTTGTTTCATTTCAAAGTTCATTATTATTTTTCATTTCTTATTAATAAGTAAGCCATTTACCTCTTTACAAAATAGCTTGTCCTTAATTTACAAATACGTTTCAATCATCACGATTAGATTGTTCACTCCGATTGGTGATAGGTAATCATTATCTGTGTATTGTCCACTAATGAAAATGTTATTTTATCTGATGAAAGTTCCATATCATCTTTCCATTATAGCAGTGTCGTTTCACCTAGGAAAGATACTCTTCTTTCCAAAGGGGCATAATAAAAAAAAGCCAGAAGGATTCTCCTGACTTCATATGTATATTCTTCTATATTGCTATAGCTTTTATATAGGTTTTGTCATATCAATAACGACATCTCTCTCTTTGTATACAAATAAAAAACCTTAGAAGAAAATTCTCCTAAGGTTTCAACTAATTAATTAGTTAATGTTGTTTTTTGCAACTGTTGCTAATTCAGCGAAAGCTTTTTCGTCATGAACAGCTAAGTCAGCAAGCATCTTGCGGTTAACTTCGATGCCAGCATTTTTAAGACCGTGCATTAAGCGGCTGTAAGAAAGACCATTCATACGAGCTGCTGCGTTGATACGTGTAATCCATAATTTACGGAAGTCACGTTTCTTTTGACGGCGGTCACGGAATGCATACATTAGAGATTTCATAACCTGTTGGTTAGCAACCTTGAATAATGTATTTTTTGAACCGTAGTAACCTTTTGCTAATTTAATTACTTTTTTACGACGTTGACGAGTAACTGTACCACCTTTTACTCTTGGCATAATATTACCTCCTAATTGTTCTATATATCAGCCGAACTTATTTTAAGTTGTCAAGCATTTGACGAATGCGTTTGAAGTCACCAGCGCTTACTACACCAGCTTTACGTAGTTTACGTTTAGCTTTTGTAGATTTGTTAGCGAATAAATGGCTTGTGTAAGCGTGAGAACGTTTCAGTTTACCTGATCCAGTCTTTTTGAAACGCTTTGCAGCGCCGCGATGAGTTTTTTGTTTAGGCATAGGTATTTCCTCCTCTATCTATTACTTATCGTTTTTCGGTGCTAAAACTAAGAACATACTGCGTCCTTCCATTTTAGGCTTAGATTCGATTGTACTAACTTCAGCACAAGCTTCTGAGAAGCGATCTAAAACACGTTGACCGATTTCTTTATGAGTAATGGCACGTCCTTTAAAGCGAATTGACGCTTTAACCTTGTCGCCTTTCTCTAAAAACTTGATAGCATTACGAAGTTTTGTGTTAAAGTCGTGTTCATCAATTGTTGGACTTAAACGTACTTCTTTCATGCTAATTACTTTTTGATTTTTGCGCTGTTCTTTTTCTTTCTTCTGTTGCTCAAAGCGGAATTTACCGTAGTCCATAATGCGGCATACTGGCGGTTTCGCATTTGGAGCAACTAATACTAAATCAAGATTAAGATTTGCAGCTAAGTCTAAAGCGTCATTACGAGACTTGATTCCAAGTTGATCGCCATTTGCACCAACTAAACGTACTTCACGTGCACGAATTTGCTCGTTAATCATCATATCCTTGCTAATAGTAAGCCACCTCCAAGGTTTTCTCAGAACATAGTTTGTAGTCATAGAACCCGACAAAAAAAGTGCGGGCATACGACACCCACACTTGTAAAATCTTAAGTAAGAAATACATTTACCTGTAAACTGCGAATGCGTCCATCAGGTGAGAAGCGGGTGCTTCTACTTGTTCCACAAAACAATATTCTATTATCCTTGATGAGTTTATCATAGGACATGACGTCTGTCAAGAAGACGCGATGTGTTTTACTAACAACAAGAAATATTGTAACAAACAACTAACATACTTGCAATACTTTTTTACGATAAGTGTTACATGGTTTTTTTTTCTAATTTTCCTTACTCATATTACATAGAAAAGCCGCGGTATACCGCGGCTTTTTCTTATCGTTTTCCTTCTACTTTAATCATATCAACAAAAGCATCTAATGCGATTGTTTCTGATTTTTGTTCACCGTATTTACGTACGTTTACGCCGTTTTCAGTTACTTCATTGTCACCTACTACAAGCATGTACGGAATTTTTTGCATTTGTGCTTCACGGATTTTGTAACCAATTTTCTCTTCACGAGTATCTAATTCAACACGGATACCAGCACGACGCAATTCATCTTGTACTTTCTTCGCGTAGTCTAAATGTACTTGCGGAGAAACTGGAATTACTTGTACTTGAACTGGAGCTAACCAAGTTGGGAATGCACCTTTGTATTCTTCAATTAAGAAGGCTACGAAACGTTCCATAGTAGATACAACACCACGGTGAATTACAACTGGACGATGTTGTTTACCGTCTTCACCAACGTAAGATAGTTCAAAGCGTTCTGGAAGTAAGAAGTCTAATTGTACAGTTGAAAGTGTTTCGTCTTTTCCAAGAGCAGTACGAACTTGAACGTCAAGTTTTGGACCGTAGAATGCCGCTTCACCTTCAGCCTCATAGTAATCAAGACCCATTTCATCCATAGCTTCTTTTAACATACCTTGTGCTTTTTCCCACATCTCATCATCAGCATAGTACTTTTTAGTATCTGCTGGGTCGCGATAAGATAGACGGAATGAGTAGTTCTCTAAACCGAAATCTTTGTACACTTCTAGCGTTAAGTTTACAACACGTTTTAATTCTTCTTTAATTTGATCTGGGCGTACGAAAATGTGCGCATCGTTTAAAGTCATTCCGCGTACACGTTGTAATCCAGATAACGCACCTGACATTTCATAGCGGTGCATTGTTCCAAGTTCCGCAATACGGATTGGTAATTCACGGTAGCTGTGAATATCGTTTTTATAAACCATCATGTGGTGAGGACAGTTCATTGGACGAAGAACTAACTCTTCATTATCCATTTCCATTGATGGGAACATACCATCACGGTAGTGGTTCCAGTGACCAGAAGTTTCATAAAGCTCTCTGCTTCCTAGTACTGGAGTGTATACGTGATCATAGCCTAAGCTTGCTTCTTTATCAACGATGTAACGCTCGATAATGCGGCGGATTGTTGCACCCTTTGGTAACCAAAGTGGTAAACCTTGTCCTACTTTTTGGCTATTAGTAAATAGTTTTAATTCTTTACCTAATTTACGGTGATCGCGCTCTTTCGCTTCTTCAAGCATACGTAAGTGCTCATCTAATTCTGCTTTCTTAACGAATGCAGTACCATAAATACGTTGTAGCATTTTATTATTGCTATCACCGCGCCAGTAAGCACCTGCAACGCTTAATAATTTAAATACTTTAATTTTCCCTGTAGATGGAAGGTGAACACCACGGCAAAGGTCGAAGAATTCGCCTTGCTCATAGATTGAAATAACTGCATCTTCTGGAAGATCGTTAATTAAATCTAATTTTAACTCATCGCCGATTTCTTCAAAACGACGAATTGCTTCTGCACGTGGTACTTCATGACGAACGATTTCTAAGTTCTCGTTCACAATCTTTTGCATTTCTTTTTCGATTTTCTTGAAGTCTTCAACTGTAATTGCTTCTTCCATATCAATATCGTAGTAGAAGCCATTTTCAATTACTGGACCAATGCCAAGCTCAACCTTAACATCTTTATATAAACGTTTTAACGCTTGCGCTAAAAGGTGAGCTGTTGAGTGGCGTAAAATATATAAGCCATCTTCAGAATCTAATGTAATGATAGAAACTGCACCATCTTCTTCGATTGGTGTAACAAGATCGATCATCTCATCATTTAATTTTCCAGCCACAGCTTTTTTCTTTAAGCCTGGGCTAATAGAAGCTGCGATTTCTTCAGTTGTTACGCCTTTTGGAAACTCCTTCACAGCTCCATCAGGGAAAGTAATTTTAACTACATCTGCCATCACTGGTCACTCCTCTTTTTCTCAAAATAAAAAACACTCATCCCGTAAAAAGGGACGAGTGTTGAATTCGTGGTTCCACCCTTGTTCCAATTAACATAATTGTTAATTGCTCAAGTTCAACATAACGGTGTTGTCCGTTAGCAATTACTAGAAAAACCGTTCACTGCTAAAGTTTAGAGGTGGTAAGTAATAATCCCGTACTAGGAAGCTCACACCCTAAGGCTTCCCTCTCTGAAAATCGTAGAAAACTACTCATGTCCTCATCATGACATTTCAATATATTTCATTTATGTAGGTAATTATATGCTCAAAAACTTAGAAAATCAAGGGCGTTACCTTTATTTTTTAAATTTTTCACATTGCGCTCAAACTCATGTAATCCATGTAATTGTACCCGTTCTTGAAATACATTTCGCAAAGTAATAATCATATTATGATCTTGTTCCTTCGTATATAAATAAATTTTTTTCGGCGAAATAGAAAGAAGTGGTGCAATTACTTTCGTATCAATATATACATCCTTTTGTTTTAATAAGTCTTCATCTATATATTGAACCAATTTCTCTTGTTTTAAACGTCTACCTTTATCATCATAGAAAATAAAACTTTCATCAAAAATAAGATGGACACATGACAAACGTGATTTCCGGCTACGAACTTGTTGCCGGAGCGTTTCAATAAACATTTGATATTCTTGTTCTAACTTATACTCATCAATTGCCACTTCAGCAAGCTTAGCTACCATTTCCCTATATGTACGAAGACGAAAGCGAACATATGATGAAAACGAGAATGAAAGTGGATCACAAAGCCAGTTATTTAAAGAGGATTTAATATATGATTCAAATGTGTGACGTGTTAATTCACGAGCAATTCCTTTTCTTCTCCCTTTTAAAATCTCTTGTGCCATATGCAATATTTGATGACACTCTTCCTCTTCTTCATAAAAAAACTTCTCTTTTAAGATTGTATATATCCACTCATTTTGTTTCACATTCACAATGAAATATACCATTACCGGCAATAAAATCTTTTCAATATAATTTGATTCACATACTGGTATGTGAATCACCACTTTTTGTTTCTGTAAATACACACTCGTTTCCTTATATAACAGTTCCGCTCTTTTCAGTAGTTGTCTATATACATGCATAGCATCATTTTTTTCTTCGAAGCAAATTTCAATCACTTTTGTCCCCCCTTTTATCCCTGCTCTAAAGGACTGTATCTATACGTTACAAATCCTATAAGAGTCCGTCCCGCGTGAAAGTTCACTCTTAGTAGAATTACATTTCCTATCGTTAGAAAATCCACTCGATATGGCTTGCTAATTTTATATATATTAAGGGAGGGAGAAAAAAATGATACAAGCTACTAGGAATTTTCAATAAGAACTTTTCATTTTATCATTCGACTACTTTAAAAAGCGTTTAACTACGAAAAAAAGAGCAAGCTTCTCAGCTTACTCTTTACTTATGACGACGGTTTTTCCCGCCAATTGGAATTGGTTTCGCTAAATATTTAATTCGCTCCATAATACGAGCTGCTTTCATTTCTTCCGCTTCACCGCGCTGCGTATATGTTAAATGATGTTCTAGCTGTTTAAAATCAAAGTTAGACGTAAAGAACGTCGGTAAGTTTTCTAACATACGGAATTGCAAAATTGCACCGAGTACATCATCACGCACAAAGCTTGACATCGCTTCTGCTCCAATATCATCTAACATTAAAACTTGTACGCGTTTCACCGCATCAATCTTTTCCCCAATTGAATTATCTTGAATCGAACTTTTAATTTCACGTAGAAATTCAGGGAAGTATACGAGCATCGAACTTATTTTCTTTCGAGCAAGCTCATTCGCAATTGCTCCTAACAAATACGTTTTCCCTACACCAAATTTACCGTACAAATATAAACCTTGTACTTTTTTACCAGGTTCATATGTACTTAAAAACTCATTAGCTGCACCAATCGCATCAATACGCGCATCTAAATCTGAAGGGTCTAAGTTTTCCATCGTTGCTTGTAAAATATCAGTTGGCATATATACACTTTGAACGAGCTTTTCATATTTCTTCCTCTCGTCATATGCTACTTTTCTAACACAACGATCATATTGAATATCAATCATCTTCCCTTGGATAACGAGCTTTGGCTCATATCCTTGCAGCATGTTTTTACACGAACCTAGATCCGGACAATCCGCGCAACCTACACTTTGTCCAATATATTCGTATAATTTCACAAGACTGCGTTCAATCATAGACGTTGTTACTTCCCCTTTATGTTCGTCTATAAATTCTTTCACACGCGGATGTGCCATTACTTCCGCCTTTAATACTTCATATCTATTTTTAAAATTTTCATTTTCCATTAACTTTGCAAATGAATTTTGAATATGCTCCATTTTCTCACCTCAAAGAGCGTTCATTCTCTTCTATTAATCACGCTTATATTTTTTTAACACTTCTTCTAATCGTTTTCGTTCGTCCTCTAACGTACTTGCACCTTTTTCAGCACTTACATCTTTTTTCACAGTTTCTTTCTCTTGTTCTTTCGGCTCTTCTTTCAGCCAATCTGGTACCATTTCTTTTCGTACTGTTTTCTTGGATGTACGACCTTTCTTCTTCGTCTCAGCCCATTCTTGATATTGACGATTTTCTTCTTTCGCTAATGCCATTGCTTCAGCAACTGTACCGACCTTTTTACGTGCCCAATGTCCCGCAATCTTCTCCACATACGTTTTCGCAAGTTTCATATCTGAGCGTAGCATAACGTAATAAATAAGTACATTCACAACACCTGGTGTTAACTTTTGATTCATCATTACATCTTCAACAATTTGCAAGTCAGCCTTCGTCGCCTCTGCACCGCCAGAGATTTCTTTCAATAGTTGCTTTGGTGAGATTTCCTCTAACTGTTTGATTAACATCTCTTCTTGCGATGTAGGCTCTTTTTCTTTCATCATACGTGCAGCGTGAGGCTGTACTCTTTCACTTAATACAGGTAACGCTTGACCGTTTTCGAACTGATACCAATCACGCGCTCCTTTTCTAAGCCTTTCGATATCAATTGTCTGCATCTCTGTCACCGCACCAAGAACGATATTTTGCATCGATAACACATCTACATCATACACGTAAGCAAGTGTAATGACACATTCTCGCACTTGATCTGTAATCGCCTTTTTAGGAACAAGAGCGGACAAGCCGTCTACAAATAAGGAGAAATCAAAGAAATCATTCCAAACTTTTGGAGCATCTCCCTTTTCATTACTTGGCATAACTGTCGCTTTTGGAATACGAAGATCTTCTTGCGCATGCTCAAGCTGTCCTGGATTAAACGAACCAAATACATCATTAAAAGAACGCGTAACATTTTCATACGATACAAAATCAAATTCTTCTTCTAAGAAATATTGTTTTACTTGATTATATTTTGTCCGACTCAATCGATTGTATAAAAAAATACTTAAAACAATATCATCAAAAAACTGCTTCGGGGATAAAGGTGGTTGCAGCTCATATATAAACATTCGAATATCTTTTTCTTTCTTAATATATACTTTTAAAAGCCCAATTGCTTCTAACTTTACTCGTTCCTCATACACTTCGGGAAGTTGCATTTGCATGGTCACCATAAGGGAATGGTGCGTATTCTCTTTTCCAAACACACGATCTTGCTCTAACTCTCCCCATAGCGTCATGTACAAGCTAAAAGCTCTACTACCTATTAACGGCTGATATAACATCGTTAACACTTTTCGGTCGTAATTATGCAGTAACCCTTTCGCACTTACTTTATAACGATCAATCGGCAATAGCTCCATCCATGACTGTTTTTCCATTCTTGCTTTTCCTTTCTCTCATCCAATCTTCACTATATAATTTATTAGCGAAAAAGAGCTATTAGCTTTCGCTTCTAGCTCTCTTATCTCATTATTTACGGTATGTAAAGAGAATACAATACAGATTCTACTCTCTTTCTTTTTGCAGTATATCTTTTAATTCTTCAATAAATACATTTAAATCTTTAAATTGGCGATATACAGAAGCAAAACGCACGTAAGCAACATCATCGATATCACGTAGTTCTTCCATAACAATTTCACCAATCATATCACTTTTCACTTCTGATATACCTAAATTACGAAGTTCACGTTCCACACTTTGAGTTACTTCTTCTAATTGTCTTAAAGATACTGGTCTTTTTTCGCACGCTTTAATTAAGCCGCGTAAAATCTTTTCTTTATTAAACTCTTCTCGTGTTCCTTCTTTTTTTACAACGATAAGAGGTGACTCTTCCACTCTTTCAAATGTCGTAAAGCGGCTTAAACAGCTTTCACACTCTCTCCTTCTTCGAATAGAGCGCCCCTCGTCTACCGGACGCGAATCTAACACTCTTGTACCATTATGAGAACAGGATGGACAACGCAATATATTCACTCCTTTACACTATACTCTTTATTTTTCTCTACTTACTTCATCTGACAATATATATACAGTATTATATAACTCATTCTAACTCTCTTACCACTTTAAGTTTAAACGCATTATGTTATCATCTCGGTTCCAAAAATAAGATGCTAGAATAGGGCGTTAACTTATTCGCAAGAGCTCAATTCATTCAACTAACGAGTACGTCATATTTTTCCTTTTTTTCAAACTAAAAAAGAGGTGCATTATACACCTCTTTACATTTTAAATCAATTATGTTCTTTTTTAAAGAGCTTTTGTTTCTCTCTGCTTAATTTCGAAGCTACCAGTGCCTCGAGGAAGCTCGATGCTCTCACGCGTTTTCGCGTTTAAACCTTCTGCAATATATTCTGCAGCAACATTTGGATCAATACGATCCCCACAAGTATAAACATCAATACTCGCGTAACCGTGCTCCGGAAAGCTATGAATTGTTAAATGTGATTCCGAGATAATTACTACTCCACTTACACCTTGTGGTGCAAATTTATGGAAAGCCACCTCACGCACTTCAGCACCAGCTCTTAGTGCTGCATCCACAAATAATTGTTCAATATACGGCATGTCATTAAGCTTGTCGAAATCGCAATCCCAAAGTTCAGCGATCACGTGACGACCCATCGTATCCATAGTATCCATTCTACAGTTCCCCCTTGTAAATTTATTCTAACTGTTCGAATTGAAAACTAATTTGCAATTTGGCTTGCTCCACTACCACGGGGGAAAGTTAGTCCAGAGAGGTCCTAACCCTTTAAGTAGTGACTACGTACCTCAGCTCTTAAGTTTACGAGTGTTAGTATACTTTGTTTATTTTCATTTTGCAACAACAGTTTTTTCGATTTTCTGTCATATTTTCCTCTTTACTTTTCCCTAAAAAAAATAAATGATTCACGAATACAGTAACCTCAACGTTTCGTGGTATGTCCACTTCTAAAAATATACTTATATAATTTTTTTCCTTTTCAGAAAAAAATAAAAAAAAGAGGGCAAATATTCACTTGCCCTCCCCTTATTCAATTAAATATGTTGTACATTTTCTTGTTTCGCTAATTCATCCACAACTAACGTTACAAGATCTACAACACGACGAGAGTAGCCCCACTCGTTATCATACCAAGCAAGTACTTTCACTTTACGATCACCCATTACCATTGTAGATAAACCATCAATAATAGCTGAGTGTGTATTTGTATTAAAGTCAATAGATACTAAAGGCTCTTCGCTAAATTCTACAATGCCTTTTAACGCACCGTTTGCAACAGTTTTGAATGCATCGTTAATAGCTTCTACTGTCACATCGCGTTTTACATCTACTACTAAGTCAACAAGAGACACGTTTGGTGTCGGTACACGAAGTGCCATACCATGAAGTTTTCCATTTAAATGTGGAAGAACTTTTGCTAGCGCTTTCGCAGCACCTGTCGTTGTCGGAATAATTGATTGTCCGCAAGCACGTGCTCTTCTTAAATCTTTATGTGGGTTATCAATATTTTTTTGGTCATTTGTATAAGCGTGAACTGTCGTCATTAAACCGTTTTCAATTCCGAACTGCTCATCTAACACCTTCACAACAGGCGCTAAACAGTTTGTTGTACAAGATGCATTTGAAATAACAGTATGCTTTGTAATATCTAATTGGTCTTCGTTCACACCTACTACAATTGTTACATCTTCATTTTTACCAGGCGCTGTTAAAATAACTTTTTTCGCTCCAGCTTCAACGTGAAGAATTGCTTTTTCTTTTGAATTAAATTTACCAGTTGCTTCAATTACAACTTCAACACCTAAATCTGTCCAAGGCAATTCCTTTGGATCGCGGTTGTTTAAAAGGCGAATCATTTTCCCATCAACTAATAAGTGATCTTCAAATGCTTCTACTGTTCCGTCAAACTTGCCGTGAACTGTATCATATTTAATTAAATGTGCTAACGTTTCAGATGGATAGCTTGCATTGATTGCTACAATTTCGAATGCGCTTTCTTTTATTGCCTGACGAAATACCATTCTCCCAATACGTCCAAATCCATTAATTGCCACACGAGTCATAATATGTTATCCCCCTTGAATGCGTTATACTATTTATCTCCAATCCCAATAATAGTATAACACAAAAAGGGGATATGTCACTAAGCATTTTCATTAATTTCACAATTTTTTAGTCAATAATGTTCCAATTCTTTAAAATCACCTGTAATTGTGTTTTCGTTCCCATAATTGTGCCATCATTATTTATCACTTCATCTGCACGTTTCACTTTTTCTTCTAACGGCATTTGAGATTGAATACGAGCTGTTGCTTCTTCTTCTGAAAAATCGTTTCGCTTCATTAAACGTTCTAATTGCGTACGTGGCTTAACTGCTACAACTAAAACGCGGTCAACGAGACTTGTTAATTTACTTTCAAATAAGAGAGGAATATCTAACACAACCGCTTGCATACCTTCTTTTATGTACATTTCCTTTTGCCTATTCATTTCCTCACGCACTGCAGGATGAACAATTTTGTTTAACTGCAATCGTTTCTCTTCATTATAAAAAACGACACTTCCTAATTTCGGCCGATCCAGTTCCCCATCTTCTTGTAATACTTCCGTTCCAAACACTTCTACAATTTTGTTATATGCTGGCTTTCCTCGTTCTACAACTTCTCGTGCAATAATATCTGCATCAATAACTGGTATACTGAGCTCGCGAAACATTTGAGATACTGTACTTTTTCCGCTTGCAATACCTCCCGTTAATCCAATTACTACTGTCATCATACCCCTCCTCATAATAAAAGGCGCGAAACTAATGTTCCACGCCCGTACTTACATTTTCCAAATTCCAATAATAATGAGTAATACTCCAGGCAGGAATGTAAATTTTTGCAACCATTTCATATTTGATAAAACCGTTCCAAGTTTCATTCCAATAAATAAAAACAAAGAACTCATCACTGCAACTAATATCGCCATCATAGCGGGTGTATACCCTAATAAAGATGCACCAATTCCAGCACCGAATGAATCTACAGAAAGAGCGATACCAAGAAGCAATGCTTCTCCTGCAGAAATGGTGCCTGATTTATCGAAATCTGCTACAGTCGGTTTCCGTAAAATTTGAATGACTAACCCAAGCGAGGCAATCTCTAACTTCCAGACCTTCTCCTCTTGCTTCGGTTCTTCTTTTTTCTCACTTCGAAAAAATTGGTATAATACCCAAATTCCTATTCCAATAAGAACAAGCCCACCGATACGCGTTGCGATAACAGGTGAAAATACTTTCGCGATCATATGTCCAATTCCCATTGAAACAAGCATAACAGCCGCTGAACACATTCCGATAATTACAATTGATCTTAGTGGAATTCTTACGCTTCTTAAACCATATGTTAGCCCTACACTACAGCTATCTAAGCTTAATGTAAAAGCTAATAAAATAAGAGATAAATAAAGGTACATCGGTAAGCTCCTCCCTTATACATAGCTCTGCTGTATGTATATGACAAATGCCTATCCGATGTTATCTCTTTTCTATATTCTTGGCTGACAAATCGGGCAGTAATGCGTTCCTCTTCCGCCAACAACTGTTTTTTCTAATATCGTACCGCAAGTCACACACGGTTCTCCTTTTTTTCCATATACATTTAGAAGTTCTTGGAATGAGCCAATTTGCCCTTGTGAGTTAATATACGTTCGAATTGTACTTCCGCCACGTTTCACCGCTTCGCCTAACGTTGTAACAGTCGCCTCATAAATCCGCTCAATTTCTTCTGCTGTTAAAGACGACGCTTCTCGTTCTGGATGAATTTGAGAACGGAATAAAACTTCATCTACATATATATTTCCAAGCCCTACTAAAAGACGCTGGTCTAATAATACAACTTTTATTTTACGATTTGTCTTTTGCAATCTCTCTTGTAAATACTGTGGTGTCAATTCAGCATCAAATGGCTCTGGACCTAAGTCAGCAAGAGGCATTTGATTCATTTCCTCACCTTTTTTAAAGAGATGCATCGTACCGAACTTTCTCACATCTTTATAATGTAATTCAGTTCCATCTGTAAATAAGAAACGGACGTGCGTATGCTTATCAATTGGCTCATCCTCTTGATGCAGTAAAAATTTACCTTCCATACGCAAATGTGAAACAATGACATAATTCGTTACATATAAAAGCAAAAATTTTCCTCTTCGCTTTATATTTTCAATCGTCTCGCCTTTTAGCATTTCTTTAAAGATTTTTGCATCATCTGGACGTTTTACTATTTTGGGATAGGTAACAATGACATCTTCAATTGTTTTTCCTGTTACAAGATTTTCAAGTGTCCGTCTGACGTTTTCAACCTCTGGTAATTCAGGCATTTCATCACTTCCTTATTTTGCGTCGTACCAAGTTGGACCGTAAGAATAATCAACTTTCAGCGGAACTGCGAGTTCAATTGCATGCTCCATTACTTCTGGTACAAGCTTCTCTAATTTTTCAATTTCTTCTTTTGGTGCTTCAAATATTAATTCATCGTGTACTTGCAATAGAAGACGTGCTTGTAATCCTTCTTCTTCTAAACGATCTGCCATAATAATCATCGCTTTTTTAATAATATCTGCTGCAGTACCTTGAATTGGTGTATTCATAGCTGTACGCTCAGCAAAGCTACGCAAGTTGAAATTACGACTCGTAATTTCCGGAATGTAACGGCGGCGATTTAATAATGTAGCCACATACCCTTTTTGTTTCGCATCTTTTACGATGTCATCCATGTATTCTTGTACACCAGGGAAACTTTCTAAATACTTTTCAATAAATTCCGCTGCTGCTTTTCTTGTAATTCCTAAGTTTTGTGAAAGACCATAATCACTAATACCATACACAATTCCGAAGTTAACAGCTTTCGCTTGTCGTCTCATATTTGAAGTTACTTCATCTTTTTCAACGCCAAATACATCCATAGCTGTTTTCGTATGAATATCCATGTCATGTTGGAACGCTTCAACTAGCCCTTTATCATTTGCAATATGAGCTAATACACGAAGTTCAATTTGCGAATAATCTGCCGCGTACATAATCCATCCTTCTTCTGATGGAACGAATGCCTGACGAATCTTTCTTCCCTCTTCTAGTCGAATCGGGATATTTTGTAAGTTTGGATCCGTTGAACTTAATCGGCCCGTTTGCGTTAATACTTGATTGAAACGAGTATGGATTTTAGATGAATCTTCATGTACAACTTTTAATAACCCTTCAATATAAGTTGAATTTAGTTTCCCTAATTGACGGTAATGTAAAATGTTTGGAATAATTTCATGGTGATCCATCAGCTTGTCTAGTACATCAGCTGACGTAGAATAACCTGTTTTCGTCTTCTTAATAACCGGTAAGTTTAAATTCTCAAACAGAATAACACCAAGCTGCTTCGGTGAATTAATATTAAATTCTGTTCCCGCCAGCTTATAAATTTCCTGTTCCATCTCCTTTAATCTACCGGCAAGTTCTTCTCCCATATTACGAAGACGTTCTGTATCAACTTTTACACCTTTTACTTCCATATCAGCTAATACACGTGCAAGTGGTAATTCTAACTCTGTAAACAGTTCATATTGCTCATTCTTTTCTAACTCTTCAACGAACGTTTGCTTCACATCATATAATACATGCACTTTACGAGCTACATGCTCCGCTACTATCTCTAGCTCTGGAACAGCACGCTTCGCACCTTTTCCGTAAACTTCTTCATCGGATTTCACAGCATGCGTTTCTTTCATTTTCGCTACAGTGCGGAAATCTTTATCTGTATCAGCCGGATCAAGTAAATAAGCAGCAATTAATAGATCAAAGTCAATCCCTTGCACATCTATACCGTTCCATTTCAGTGCAACAATCGCACGCTTCGCATCAAATGTATACTTTCTCATTTCTCCATCCGCAAGCCACTCTTTAAAAGCATCTGACTTAAGAGCAATGTCTGTCTGAATAAAGTAACATCCATTTTCATTTTGAATACCGAAACCTTGAATATCTGCTTTATGATAATTATCTTCTTGTACTTCAACGATAAGCGCACTATCTTGTTGAAGCATTTCTTCTGTAACTTCTTCCACAATATCAAATGTAATATCATCTAATTCAGCTGGAGCCGTTTCTTCTGGCGTAACACCTAATTTATTTAAAAGAGATGTGAATCCTAAATTCTCGAACATTGGAATGACATCACTTGCTTCATACCCTTTATACTCCATATCATCCACATGCACAGTAATCGGCGCATCTGTAATAATCGTTGCAAGATCTTTACTCATAAGAGCTTGCTCTTTATTTGCTTCCAGCTTTTCTTTTAATTTCTTCCCGCTTACTTGATCTATATTTTCATACACTTCTTCAACTGTTCCAAACTGTGTTAACAATTTAATCGCCGTTTTTTCACCAACTCCTGGTACACCTGGAATATTATCTGATTGGTCTCCCATTAAGCCTTTCATATCGATAATTTGCTTTGGTGATAAGCTGTATTTCTCAAATAAAGCTTCTTTCGTATATTCATCTACTTCCGTAATCCCTTTTCTAGGAATGCATACAAGCGTGTTATCAGAAACAAGTTGAAGTAAATCTTTATCTCCTGAAATAACTTTTACACTAGCTCCTTGTTCACTCGCTTCTTTCGCTAGCGTTCCCATAATGTCATCCGCTTCATAATTTTCTAATTCATAACGCGGTACGTTGAATGCATCGAGCATCTCACGAATAAACGGGAATTGCTCTGATAACTCAGGTGGAGTCTTTTGACGTCCTCCTTTATACTCACTATATGTTTTATGACGGAATGTCGTTTTACCCGCATCAAATGCTACTAACATGTGCGTCGGTTTTTCTTCCTCTAATATTCTCATTAACATCATTGTAAAACCGTAAATTGCGTTCGTATGTATACCCTTGTCGTTATTTAAAAGCGGTAGTGCAAAGAAAGCACGATACGCGATATTATTACCATCTACTAATACGACCTTTTTTTCCAAATCAGAAACCTCCCCATACAAATTTGAAATGATTTTTTTCACAGAAAAAAACCGTTTCTTTCCTCTCTCTATATTAACATGACTAATAGAGAGAAGAAAAATAACGGTTATTTTCTTTCATATATAAAACAGACTTATATTGGCATAAAGGGAAGTGACGAGAACAGCTTAACTATTCTCGTCCAAAATTACTCCTTGGATGAAGGGGTTTTCATGTATTATATTAACAGAGCTTTATTAATATTTAATTAAGCCATTGTTAATATATTGTAAACATCCTTCATCCTATTTTTCAGTTGCTGATTTTGGTAAAACAACTGTAAATGTTGTCCCTTCCCCAACTTCACTATCCACTGTAATCGTACCGTGATGCGCCTCGACTAAATGCTTTACAATTGATAATCCAAGGCCTGTACCACCAGTATTTCTACTTCTCGCTTTATCAACTCGGTAAAAGCGTTCAAAAATACGTGGAATTTCATCTTTACTAATACCAATTCCAGTATCTGATACTTTTATATAAGCATTATATTTATCTTCTGCTAATTCTACAGAAACAACACCTCCAGCCGGTGTATATACGATTGCGTTATTCATTAAATTAATAAAGATTTGCTGCAAACGACTTGGATCTCCAATGACAGAGACACGTTTTAGCGTATTTACTTGTAAAGAGATTTCTTTTTCTCCCGCTTTATTATCAAGCACCATATGAATATCTTCAAGAAGTCCCTTCATATCAACGGTCCCCATACTCAATTTAAATCCTTGTTGCTCAATCTTTGATAAATCTAATAAATCTTCAATTAATCCTTGCATACGTTCACTTTCTTTTAAAATAATATGCAAGAAATGCTCGCAGAATTTTTTATTATCCATAGCACCGTCTAAAAGTGTTTCTGAAAAACCTTTAATAGAAGTAATCGGCGTTTTTAGTTCATGAGAAACATTCGCTAAAAAGTCTTTTCTCATTTGTTCTAACTTTTTCAGCTCAGTAATGTCATGGAATACAAGGACAATCCCTTTCCATTCATGGTTCGTCCCGATAATCGGTGCTCCATATACTTCGAAATGCTTTCGCTCAATGCCAAGTGGCAATAACATTTGTTTGCGCACTTTCACTTCTGTCATAAAGATTTCTTCCACAAGCTCTATAATTTCCGGATGATGAAACGACTCATAATATAAACGATCTAAATATTCTTCATCTGTGACGTGAAAAGTTTCCTTATACGAACGGTTTACAAGGTTGATATAACCGCGGCTATCGATTAAAATCATTCCACTTCCCATATTTTCAATTAACGTATGCAGACGATCTTGTTGCATTTCTTGCTCAAGTGTCATCTCTTGTAAATTACGAGCTAAAATATTAATCGCTTTACTTAACATTCCCGTTTCATCCGAATGACTTTCATAAGCGCGTGCTTTATAATTCCCCTTCGCTAATTCGATGGCAACTTTCGTAACGGATTCAATCGGCCTAATATATTGCCCTGTAATTTTCATACCTAAAAATACGACTACAAGACACGCGATAACAAATCCGATAATTAATAATCCCCACGTTTTTTGATGAACGTCTTTCAAAGGCTCAATTGTGCTCTTCACCAAAATGTATCCTTGTTTCCCTGCTACATCTTGCACGAACACCGCATGGTAAAATTCATTATTTTGATCTGTTTCTTTCGTAATGACTTTATTTCTTTGTTTCGTTGTTTCAGAGGAAAGATCTTTGATTATCCCTTGACTAAAAGCAGACGATTCTCCCCCGCTATATTGAACCTTCTTTTTTTCATCTACAAATGCAATAGAAGCCTGTATTTTTTCTTCTAACTTCTCAAATACATATGGATTTTTTAAAACATCATCAAAACCTTGTTCTTCTGCTAATACCGCAACATACTCTGTCTCTTTTACCATTCTCTCTTTCGCATGATCTATATAATAGTTTTCAAACACGGTCTCCAGCAATAAACCGAGTCCGACTAAAATAAAAACAATAAGAGAAACAAATGTAAAAAGAAGCCTGGAACGAAATTTATTCATCCCCTTTTGGCTCCTCTAATTTATATCCTAAACCACGTATCGTTTTAATGTACGTCGGTTTTTTCGTATTTTGTTCAATTTTATCGCGTAAATGGCTAATATGAACGTCAACAATTCGTGTATCACCAGCGAAATCATAATTCCATACAGCACTTAATAATTGATCACGCGTCAACACGCGGCTCTTATTTTTCGCAAGATAAACAAGTAGTTCAAATTCTTTTGGTGTTAATTCAAGCTTTCTTCCTTGGAAATAAGCCTCATAAAACTCTGGTAAAATTTTAAGTTCAGCAATTGTAATGCTCTCTTCATCTGATGATTCTGTAACTTGCTCTTCTTGTTGTAATTTCGTACGGCGTAAAATTGCCTTCACACGCGCGACAACTTCCCTTGGACTAAATGGCTTCGTCATATAATCATCAGCCCCAAGTTCAAGACCTAGCACCTTATCAAATTCATCATCTTTTGCTGTTAACATTAAAATCGGCGTCATAACGCGCTGCAATCGTAATTCTTTACATACTTCCATACCATCCATTTTTGGAAGCATTAAATCTAATATAATTAAATCTGGACGTTCTGTTGTCGCTTTTTGAAGCGCCATTTCTCCATCCATCGCTGTTATCACTTCAAAACCAGCTTGTTGTAAATTAAATTCGATTAAAGTTAAGATAAACTCCTCATCATCAACTACTAAAATACGATTGTTCATTCTTTTCCTCCAAGTTATAGACTTGAAACCTTCTTCATCCTAGTATTTTCCCCGTTATTCTCATCATACTAGAAAACAAGGTCCCTCTCAATATAATTGTCTATTCATGGATTCGGATTGCGCAATTAACTTGTAGTGATCCATACTTTATACACTTCTATATCTTTATTAAATTCAATACTCGTATGAATATGATATTCTCGACTTTGCGCTAAGAAAAAAGATAGAGCGTACGCTATTTTATAATCTAGTGTTTCATACCCATCAAATACTCTTCCATGCATTTCATTCGCAACCCCGTCCGCCCACACTTCAGCTTCTCTTATCGTTTCAAAGATAACGTCTTCTCTTTTCCATCTCACCTTAAAGATCACTCCTTCCATTGACTTACATTAACAATCTGTATATTATAAATTTAAATATATAGATACAAACAGTATGGAGGTCTATTATGCGACTAGTACTACCTATTCTATCTTTAATAGTAACGTGTATTCTTACATTCAACGCCCCAAGCTGGGATACAATTAAAACAGGTTGTTCAGATTTCGCTCAAGGATTTACTGAAGGATTCTTCAATTAAAAATAGCGCTAGCTCCTTTATGAAAGGTATGCTAGCGCTATTCATATTTTCATGTTTTAAAAATTATCTAATGCTTTCTCCATAATAGAAACTGATTTGAAAGGAGGCGTTACTGTTAAGGAACCTTTTACAACCGTTTCTCCTTTTTCATCATGAGCAGATACAAGCATATCAATTGTATGTTCCTCCTCAGAAACAGCCACTACTTCAAAGTGGATTTGTAACGTTTCATAATGGTGAACATGCTTCACGAACGTAAGGTCCTTTCTCGTAATATGACTACCTGGACCTGGTAAATATTTCGTAACTGCCGTTGTAATCATTCCAGTTAGCATAATGCTTGGTACAATCGGCTTTTCATACGGAGTTTGGGATGCGTAATCATGCTGAATATATAATGGATTGGCATCATTTGTTAACCCTAAGTACAATAACAAATCTTTATCCTCAATTTTTTCAGTGATAGATAATTTCTCTCCTACTGTAATTTCATCCATTTTACGACCGATTTGAACTTTTTTCTTTAACATGTTACAACCCCCTCCGATTTTTTCACCTTATTATCCTACGAAAAGCGATACCTGATCCGAAATTTACTATGATGAGGGCAATGTATAGTATAAATCTACAGTTTCATTATAGGATATTACAAATGATAGCGTTTTCATGTTATTTCAAAAAAACATTTGTATAAATAGTAGAAAAAGATTCGGGGCCCCGAATCTTTTTCTACTTCTATTTCATTATTAAACAAGAACTTTCATAACGTTACGTACAGATTCTACAGAGCGATCTAACGCCTCTTTTTCATCTGTAAGAAGTTCTAATTCAATAATTTTTTCAATTCCGTTACCACCTAGAATTACTGGTACCCCTAAGTAAAGATCGCTATAACCATATTCACCTTCAAGGTACGCAATAGCCGGTAATACACGGCGTTGATCTTTTAAGATTGCTTCTGTCATTTCAACTAAAGAAGCAGCTGGTGCGTAATATGCACTACCGTTTCCTAATAAGCCTACAATCTCACCGCCACCTTTACGAGTACGTTCTACGATTGCTTCTAAACGCTCTTTCGGAATTAACGTTTCTAACGGAATGCCACCTGCATAAGAATAACGTACAAGAGGTACCATATCGTCGCCGTGTCCACCAAGAACAAATCCTGTAATGTCTTTTACAGAAAGATTTAATTCTTGAGCGATGAATGTACGGAAACGAGCTGTATCTAATACGCCCGATTGACCGATAACACGCTCTTTCGGGAATCCCGCTTCTTTAAATACAGAATATGTCATTGCATCAACTGGATTTGTTAATACAACAATAATTGCATTTGGTGAATGTTTTGCAATGTCGCGCGTAATACTTTTCATAATTTTAGAGTTTGTTGCTACTAAGTCATCACGGCTCATACCAGGCTTACGCGCAATACCTGCTGTAATCACAACAACGTCAGAATCAGCAGTATCTGCGTAATCAGATGTTCCAATAATGTTAGCATCAAAACCTTGTACTGGGCTCGCTTCTAACATATCTAACGCTTTCCCTTTTGTTGGATTTTCCAGTTGTGGAATGTCCACTAATACAACATCTGCAAGTTCTTTTTGTGCTAATAAGAATGCTGTTGTTGCTCCTGTAAATCCTGCACCGATGACTGAAATTTTCTTGCGTTTGATTGTCATAATTTACCCCCCGCTTTAATTATGCGTTTTTGATTATCGCTACATCCATGTTTTTAATAAGTTCATTAGCGAACTCAGAACATTTCACTTCTGTTGCACCTTCCATTAAGCGTGCGAAATCATAAGTCACTACTTTTGAAGCAATTGTTTTCTCAACTGAAGCAGTTACTAATTTCGCAGCTTCGTTCCATCCTAAGTGCTCTAATAATAATACACCAGAAAGAAGAACTGAAGATGGGTTTACTTTATCTAAACCTGCATATTTTGGAGCTGTACCGTGCGTAGCTTCAAAGATAGCATGTCCAGTCACATAGTTAATGTTTGCACCAGGTGCAATACCAATTCCACCTACTTGTGCAGCAAGTGCATCAGAGATGTAGTCTCCGTTTAAGTTCATTGTTGCAACAACATCAAACTCACGTGGACGAGTTAAAATTTGTTGTAAGAAGATGTCTGCAATAGAATCTTTTACGATGATTTTTCCAGCCACTTCAGCGTCTGCCATCGCTTTATTCGCTGCATCTTTTCCATCTTTCTCAACGATACGATCATATTCAGCCCAAGTAAATACTTTGTCGCCGAATTCTTGTTCCGCTACTTCGTAACCCCAGTTTTTGAAAGCACCTTCTGTAAATTTCATAATGTTTCCTTTATGAACTAATGTAACAGAAGAGCGTTTTTCGTTAATTGCATATTGAATTGCAGCACGAACAAGACGCTTTGTCCCTTCTTCTGAGATTGGCTTAATACCAATACCAGATGTTTCTGGGAAGCGAATTTTATTCACACCCATTGCTTCTTTTAAGAAAGTAAGAACTTTTTCTGCTTCTGGAGATCCTTGCGCATATTCAATTCCAGCATAAATGTCTTCTGTATTTTCACGGAAAATAACCATATCAGTATCTTCCGGACGCTTTACAGGTGAAGGAACACCTTCAAAATAACGAACTGGACGTAGACATACATATAAATCTAATTCTTGACGAAGTGCTACGTTTAGAGAACGAATACCACCGCCAACTGGAGTTGTAAGTGGACCTTTAATCGCGATTAAATATTCACGAATTAAATTTAAAGTTTCTTCTGGTAACCACTCGCCTGTTTGGTTGAATGCTTTTTCCCCTGCAAGCACTTCTTTCCAAACGATTTTCTTCTCACCATCATAAGCTTTTTCAACTGCTGCTTCTAGTACACGAGATGCAGCTGCCCAAATATCAGGACCAATTCCATCTCCTTCAATAAATGGAATAATCGGATTGTTTGGTACATTCATAACACCATTAGTTACAGTAATTTTTTCACCTGTCGTCAATGTGATAACCCCCATGTTTGAAATTTCATATGTATGAAACTGAGGGAATAACCCCTCAGTTCAAACCGTTATTCAAATTAAAATATTCTAATCATTACATCTTTCCGAAAAAATCAGACTTTTGAAAGCGTATTTTTCACTATCAAAATAGTGTTATTCGCTTATCGTTGTGCAATCGGAACATAAACTTGATGTGTTGGTCCATTATAATCAGCACGCGGACGGATTAAACGGTTATTTTCATATTGTTCTAGAATATGAGCTAACCAGCCTGACATACGGCTAATTGCAAAAATAGGTGTAAATAAGTCATGGTCAATTCCTAAACAATGGTATACAGAAGCTGAATAGAAATCAACATTTGGTGGAAGACCTTTTTCTTTTGTTACAATGTCTTCAATTTTGATAGACATATTATACCATTTCTCTTCTCCTAAAAGCACGCATAATCTCTTAGACATTTCGCGTAAATGTTTTGCACGTGGATCACCATGCTCATATACACGGTGGCCAAAGCCCATAATTTTCACTTTATTTTGAAGAGCATTATGAATATATGATTCTACATTTTCTTCTTCGCCAATTTCAGTTAACATCTTCATTACATTTTCATTTGCCCCGCCGTGAAGAGGACCTTTTAACGCACCGATTGCTGCTGTAATACCAGAATATACATCTGAAAGTGTAGCTACACAAACGCGTGCAGTAAATGTAGAAGCGTTTAACTCATGATCTGCGTGAAGTACAAGCGCCTTATCAAAAGCTTCAATTTCAACTTCATTTGGCTCGCGATCATTTAACATGTACAAGAAGTTTGCAGCTAATGATAAATCATTTCTAGGCTCAACAACATCTAAGCCTTTACGGATTCTTGCGTAAGCAGCAACTAAAGTTCCTACTTGAGCCTGTAATTTAACCGCTTTCAAATAATTGGACTTTTCATCCATAATTTCAGCGCTCTCATCGTATAATGATAGCATGGAAATTGCAGTTCGTAAAACAGACATCGGATGTGCGATTTTTAAATCTACTTGTTTCAAATATGCTAAAATCTCACCTGGAACTTTATAGTATTCCGATACAATCTCCTTAAATTCCGCTAGTTCTTGCTCGTTAGGAAGCTTGCGATGCCATAATAAGTACACTACTTCTTCAAATGTAGCATTCTCAGCTAAATCATCAATATTATACCCAACATAAGTTAATGTATCATCAATAATAGAGCTCACAGATGATGTTGTTGCTACTACCCCTTCTAAACCTCGAATAACAGTCATGACATTCTCTCCTTTTCCTGAAAATTCTCCCAACCTTGCTCCTTATATCTATTTGCTCCCCTTTTGAATTATGAACGCCCGTTCACTCTTTAGGCAAGCAAAATGCACGATCATGCAAATTTGTTGCGATGTTCCCCTCTTATTGTCCATTGTTTACATGGAAAGCATGAGCGTGAATGTCTCCCCGAATCCTCACGCTCAAAACAACAAGTTAGTGAGGAAAATGAATTCCGAAGAGTTTTATGATAAAAACAACATAAAGCAATACCATTATAAAATTGTTTTATGTTGTTTTTATTTTATCTGGTGTAAAGTCTCTGCTGTTATGTAACTTTTCAAAGTTTCTAATCCTATTATAAACAATTATCTGACTTTTGTGAACAGAAAGAATTCAAAAATTTTATATTACTATAAAATTCTTTATTTAAACATCTGTATAATACTCATAACTGCATAGGCAATTCCAGCCCCAATTAATGGACCTACAGCGACCCCATTAAATAAAGCAACTGCTATAATTGTCCCGAAAACGAGTGCAGTTGTAATATGAGGATCTGTCGTTAATAATTGTACGCCACCTTTCGCTAACAGAGCAACTGCTACCCCTGAAGCTAAAGCAATCCATGCATAATACGATTTCGCTGCTTCCCCAAGTTGTTTAAAACCTATTTCCCCCGTTGCAATCGGTACGAGTACTGCTATTGTAATAACCGTAACACCGAGGTTAATCCCTTTCGTTTGTAGATAAGGGAAGACTTTATCTCCTAGAAACGTAAATTTCAATAGAAATAACACACCAATAGCTACAGTAAGCGATTGGTTTTTCGCAATAAGTCCTATAATAAGTAGTATGAATAAAAATAACGTTGACTGACTAATCATGTTTGCACTTCCTTTCTGAAAATAATGAACTCATTTCCAAACAAAAATACCTTTAAACCTATCGTTATACATGCTATATCGATGCCTATCCAACATGAATCACTTCATTTTTTATGCATTTTAAAATGAAAAACTGAGACTTTCACCATACAAATGTAAGCATGTATACATTTTAAAAAACGAGCGTCTCTCCTTTCTTTTCTAATTAGAAACAGGTAAAATAAAAAGAAGAGAAAATGAAGTTTTTACCATATAGTAGAAGCATCAACACCAAGCTTTCACAGTCACTCACGTACTGAAAAAGCAGGAAAAATCCATCATTCCACTATAACATAAAGTGAAACTTTAATCAGTGGGGCACACTCGTTATAAGTTGAACGAATTAGGATAATCCAAATTGGAATGGGAGGTATACATCTTTGAATCGAAACTTACTATATATGATATTGCGACTCATATTTGTCATTGTAGCTACGGTAGCCGGGTTCTATGCATTACTATATATGTCAGGACTTATCTATCCTTTTATTATCGCTTTCGCATTTGCTTATTTGATTAATCCTGTCGTCAATTTCCTTAATCAAAAACTACAATTTCCTCGCGCACTCGCAGTACTCGTTAGCTTAATTCTCGTATTTGGAGCTATCGTCGGACTCGTTACATACCTTGTAACAGAAGCAATATCTGCTACAACATACTTACTACAACTTGTTACAGTAAAATTTCCGGATATCGTTGCATTCGCTCAGCAGTTTGCACTTAATCATATTATGCCTCTCTATGATGATTTAATTTCTAAATTTAATCATCTTGGGGAACCACAGCGCTATACGATTACACAAAACATTCAAAACTTAGGAACTGAAGCAACGACGCAAATGAAAGAACTTTTAACCGCTATTATAAGCGGGTTAACAAATTTTATTAGTGCACTACCAACTACTTTAACTGTACTTGTTTTCGTTTTATTAGCCACTTTCTTCATTAGTTACGATTGGCATCGTCTTGCTCAGAAGGTAAGAAAGTTTTTGCCCAACCGTGTTCATGGCTATGGAAAAACTATTTTTGTGGATTTAAGAAAAGCTTTATTCGGTTTTGTTAAAGCACAACTTACACTCGTATCTATGACAACTGTTATTGTATTAATCGGACTTTTAATATTACGCGTACCATACGCCATTACTATCGCGATTATTACAGGGGTTGTAGATTTACTCCCGTATTTAGGAACAGGAGCTGTCTTCGTTCCTTGGGTTATATACGTATTTTTCACTGGCGACACTGCTTTCGCCATCGGTCTTCTCATTTTATACATCGTCGTGATTGTCCAAAGACAGATTATGGAGCCAAAGGTACTTTCATCTAATATCGGCCTTGATCCATTAGCAACACTGATTGCTCTATTTGTCGGCTTTAAGCTCTTTGGCTTCTTAGGATTAATCATCGGTCCAGTCACCTTAGTACTACTTAATACATTACACAAAGCTCGTGTATTTCATGATTTGTGGAAATATATTAAAGGCTCACCTTCAAAATAATAGTTTCTAATTCATACACAACAAAAAAACTTACATGTAATCAGTGGGAATTTCCCACTGATTATTCCTTGTACTTATTTTTCATACTCATTACATAAAACAAGAGAATTGCACTCAAAAAAGATAATTCTCTTGTTTTTTTGCATAAAAAACGCATATTTCGTAGCGTTTTTACATATTTATTCCATTATCATTATAATTATTACTTACATTTATTACTTTTTATGTAAATGAATAAATATACAAAATGGCATAAAATGAGACTTAAACTGACCGTTTGCCTATTCTTATTTAACTTTTTTCATTCCAATTCATTCTTTTTTACATACAAAAACAATCTTAAGTTCAGATTCCCATTTTAAACACACTAATTCAGAGCTAACAACTCCCCAAATCACATATCCAATCGAAAAAAACACACAACAAATACAATAAAGTGAAACTTTAATCTACAAGGATTCTATCCCCATCGATTATTAACTGTCACATTCGCCGCATGTTAAAACACATCTTTCATTAACTGAACTTTAACCACCCTCTCATCCTTTTACAGACAAAAAAATAGTGCTTAGATCGCTATAATCTAAGCACTATTTCTGCACAATAATAGTTGAGTTTTTTCTAAACTTCCATTCCATCCACTTCATAACAAACGGCTTCAATACAGCCCTCGTCATAGGGACAACAAAGATGAAACCTATTATATCCGTTACATATCCAGGAAGCACCAAAAGAATACCTCCTACAAAGATAAAAATACCATCTAAAACCGCTGCTCCTGGCATTTCTCCTCTATTCAACTTAGATTGAATCTCTCCAAGTACTTTAAACCCTTGTCTTTTCGCCAAATATACACCTACAACACCTGTAAATACGATCATAGCGAACGTAGACCACAAACCTATTACATGACTCGATCCAATTAAGACTGTAATCTCAATCGCCGGTATTAATATAAACAAGAATAGTAACCACTTCATAGTTCTACACTCCTTTCATATCCCATCACTTCAAACACCCTCACAACGTCCATATACACCATATAAAAGTCGAATGCACTTTCCCATCAAACTTCATAATAAACAGCTTTCAAAAGCAATTTCAGACGTTTTAAGCTAGTTTCACCTCATTTTTGTGTAAAAAAAAGAGAAGGACTCCGATCCTTCTCTCCGTATTACTTATAGCACTTCCGCATGTCCATTATAAACAATTCCGCGTGCTGCATCAACTGTTACTTCTTGGCCATTTTTTAAAGTTGCTGTTACGCCGTTTACACCAACGATAACAGGAATACCGATTGATACACCTACAACAGCCGCATGGCTTGTTAGACCGCCTTCTTCTACAACTAGAGCAGCAGCTTTTTCGATTGCAGGGATCATATCTTTATCAGTGCTTGTTGTAACAAGGATATCACCTTCGTTTACGTTCGCTACAGCTTCAGCAGCTGTTTTCGCTACAACTACTTTACCTTTTGCAGCTTTACGACCGATTCCTTGTCCTTTAGCAACTTCTTCACCAACAACGTGGATTTTCATTAAGTTTGTTGTACCAGTTTCAGCAACTGGAACACCAGCAGTGATTACTACAGTGTCTCCAAGTCCGATTAGACCTGCATCCATACCTGTTTGAATCGCTGTATCTAACATTTCGTCAGTAGAAGCTGCGCGCTTCTCAGCCATAAATGCTTGTACACCCCAAACAAGCGCAAGACGACGTCCTACTTGCTCGTCAGATGTTACAGCTACGATTGGAGATTTTGGACGGTATTTAGAGATCATTTTCGCAGTATATCCACTTTCTGTTGGAGCTACGATTGCAGCTACATCAAGAGCAAGTGCTGTATGCGCAACAGATTGGCTAATTGCATCTGTAATTGTTGGAGTGAACTCTTTAATACGTTTTTTGAACATATCTTCATATTGTAATGATTTTTCAACACGTACTGCAATGTTAGCCATCATTGTTACTGCTTCTACTGGGTATTGTCCAGCAGCTGTTTCACCTGAAAGCATGATTGCGTCTGTACCATCGAAGATTGCGTTAGCTACGTCACTTGCTTCCGCACGAGTTGGACGTGGGTTACGTTGCATAGAATCTAACATTTGTGTTGCAGTAATAACTGGTTTACCTAACACGTTACATTTTTTGATTAGACGTTTTTGTACTAATGGTACTTCTTCTGGTGGAATTTCTACACCCATGTCACCACGAGCTACCATTAAACCGTCAGAAACTTCTAAGATTGAATCGATATTGTCGATACCCTCTTGGTTTTCGATTTTTGGTACGATTTGGATGTATTGAGCGTTATGCTCTTCTAGTAATTCACGGATTTCTAATACGTCAGCTGCTTTACGTACGAATGAAGCTGCGATGAAATCAACTTTTTGCTCGATACCGAAGATGATATCTTTTACGTCTTTTTCAGTGATACCAGGAAGCTTAATGCTTACGTTTGGTACGTTAACACCTTTTTTATTTTTTACAGTTCCGCTGTTAAGAACTTTTGTACGGATGTTTCCGTCAGCTTTTTCGATTACTTCTAGCTCGATAAGACCATCATCGATTAGAATGCGAGAACCTGGGTTTACATCGTCATAAAGACCAGCATAAGATACAGAGAACTTCTCTGCAGTACCTAATACTTGCTCAGTAGAAATAACAACTTCTGCACCTGTTACAAGCTCAGCTTGTCCGTCTACGAAGTCGTGAGTACGGATTTCTGGACCTTTTGTATCAAGTAAGATACCAACTGTTTTACCAGTTTTCTTTGAAGCTTCACGAATGTTTTTAATACGAGCGCCGTGTTCTTCATGGCTACCATGAGAGAAGTTTAAACGAGCAACGTTCATACCTGCTTCGATTAATTGCTCTAATTTTTCAATACTTTCACTAGCAGGACCTATAGTACATACAATTTTAGTTTTACGCATATTGCACCTCCGAAAATTATGAAACCGTTCCCAAATATCCGACATTACGCCGATTAGATGGATAATTCTTTAGATAATTGATACATATCTTTATCGATTGTATGCTTTTGAGCTAACGCTTCGATAATATCATGATCAACAAGTTTGTTATCTTGAATACCTACACAACGTCCACCTTTACCAGCAATTAATAATTCAACTGCTCTTGCACCAAGACGGCTTGCTAATACACGGTCTTGTGCACTTGGTGATCCACCACGTTGTACGTGACCTAATACAGTTACGCGAGTATCAAAGTTTGTTGCTTCTTCAATGTGCTTACCGATGTCAATTGCACTTCCAACACCTTCAGCTACAACGATAATACTGTGTTTTTTACCACGTTCACTACCGCGCTTTAGACGAGCGATAACATCTTCCATGTCATACTCTTCTTCTGGAATTAAGATTGTTTCCGCACCATCAGCTAAACCAGCCCATAATGCGATATCACCAGCGTGACGTCCCATTACTTCGATAACATATGTACGTTCATGAGATGTAGCTGTGTCACGGATTTTATCAATTGCATCAATAACAGTGTTTAAAGCTGTATCGAAACCAATTGTGAAGTCTGTTCCAGGGATATCATTGTCAATTGTACCTGGTACACCAACACATGGGAATCCTTGTTCAGTTAATTTTTTAGCGCCTTGGTAAGAACCATCTCCACCAATAACAACAAGTCCTTCGATACCGTGTTTCTTTAATTGCTCGATACCTTTTAGTCGTACTTCTGGGTCTTTAAACTCAGGACATCTTGCTGTATATAATTTCGTACCACCGCGGTGGATAATATCGCCAACAGAACCTAGTTCTAATTTTTCAATGTGACCAGAAATTAATCCAGCGTATCCATGGTAAATACCATATACTTCAATATCATGGAAAATCGCTTTACGAACAACTGCACGAATGGCAGCATTCATACCAGGTGAATCTCCACCACTTGTTAATACACCAATACGTTTCATTTGTACTCACCTCATAAAGATTATTTGCCTTATAATAAAATAACACGAAAAAATATAAAAATACAATGGAGAAGATGTGTCTTTTCATAATAAAAACGTGCATTCGCGAAGTGGAACGCACGCTTTTCTTATTTTATCCAAATGGAAGCGTTTGAAAACGAAACTTGCCCAATTTTCATATATTTTTCATAACGTTTTTCGATTAATTCATCTTTCGAAATTCCGTTTAATTGTTCAAAAGTTTTCCCTAGCATTAAATCTATATTTTCTGATTGTTTCAAAATATTACGGTGTGCTCCACCCTTTGTCTCTGGAATAATTTCGTCAATTACACCTAATTCTTTCAAATCTGCTGCTGTAATTCTCATCGCCTCTGCAGCTTCCTTTGCTTTTCCTGCATCTTTCCAAAGAATTGCCGCTGCACCCTCTGGCGTAATAACAGAATAAGTGGAATTTTCTAGCATATGAATGTAATCTCCTACTCCAAGACCTAGTGCACCACCACTACCACCTTCGCCGATAACGATACAAATAACAGGCACCGTTAAGCCTGCCATTTCGAATAAATTGCGGGCGATAGCTTCACTTTGACCACGTTCTTCAGCAGCTTTACCAGGATAAGCTCCTTTTGTATCAATAAAACAAATAATTGGACGGTTGAACTTTTCCGCCTGCTTCATTAAACGCAATGCTTTTCGATATCCTTCTGGGTGAGGCATCCCAAAATTACGGCGAATATTTTCTTTCGTATCTTTTCCGCGTTGATGCCCAATTACAGTTACAGGCATCCCTTTATACTTCGCAATGCCGCCGACAATCGCTGCATCATCGCCAAATAGACGATCTCCATGACATTCAAAAAAATCAGTAAATAAGTGCTCAATATAATCGAGCGTTGTCGGTCGTTCTGCATGACGAGCAATTTGAACACGGTCCCACACTTTCATATTACCGTATATATCTTCCTCTAAATTTTCTAGCTTGTCTTCCAAAATACGAATCTCCTCACTGAAGTCCATCTGGCTGTTTTTCGTATAGTCTTTCAGTTCACGAATCTTATTTCTTAGCTCAACAACTGGTTTCTCAAATTCTAGCTCTGCCATACAGCCATTTCCCCTCCTTGATGAACTTCTAAAATCTTACGAAGCGATTCTCTCATATCATCACGATGTACCACCGCATCTAATTGACCATGTTCTAGTAAAAATTCTGCCGTTTGGAAATCTTCCGGTAGTTTCTCACGCACCGTTTGTTCAATTACACGTCTACCAGCAAATCCGATCAGCGCCCCTGGTTCTGCAAGATTATAATCACCAAGTGAAGCGAAACTCGCTGAAACCCCGCCCGTCGTTGGGTGAGTCATAACAGAAATAAATAATCCTCCTGCATTACTATGCTTTTTCAAAGCTACGCTTGTTTTTGCCATTTGCATTAAACTTAATATCCCTTCTTGCATACGGGCACCACCCGAAGCAGTAAAGATAATAAATGGAACTTGTAAGTCGTACGCCTTTTCAACCGCACGGGCAATTTTTTCTCCTACAACAGAGCCCATGCTCCCCATTCGAAAACGAGAATCCATTACTGCAACAACAACAAGCATGTCATCAATTGTTCCTTCACCAGTTACAACCGCTTCGTTCAATTCAGTCTTTTTACGATCGCTCTCTAGTTTCTCTTCATATCCTGGAAACTCGAGTGGATTTAATGAAACCATTTCTTTGTCATACTCACGGAATGACCCTTCGTCCAATATACTATCAAGACGTTCCCATGCATTCATAGGATGATGATATCCACAATTCACACATACTTTTAAATTTTTTAGAAGCTCTTTCGTATACATGATTTTTTTACATTTCGGACATTTTGTCATAACGCCGTCTGGTACATCTTTTCGTACTTGTTCTGAAGGTATTGCAGCGTACTTTTTCTTTTTCACGAATAAATCTCTTAGCACAATTTGACCCCCTTCGTTGAGAGCTAAGGTTAGCGTAAGAAGAAAATTGGGCTAACACCAAAGTTTGATGTTAGCCTTATCTTCTCAATCTGTCTAATAACCTCACTCTTTACGTTTAACTTTAACCGCTACGCGATAGAATGTTTGTCATAACGTGTCATGGTCATTTCGACAAATTTTATACATTACGAGTGAAACTGTATATTCTCTACTAATTCATCGTAAATTTTTAGTGCATCATTTTCTTGTTTTTCTTCCAAAATAGCGTAAAGCTTTCTATACATATCGATAGAATCTCCTGAAACTTTACAAGAAAGAGTTGATACGTAATCATTTACGATCATCCAAATGCGATATAGTAAATAATTATCGACTTGTTCAATAAGTGTTTTAAAGAACGTTTGGTGAAGCATTGGAACTGAGTTTTCATTTCCTTCAAGCACTTGATGTAATTTACTTAGCACTTTAGAAAACGTTTCTTTCGGTAAATTACATACAATTCGAATCATATCTTTCTCAAGCAATCGTTTTGTTTGTAATAAATCACGAATTGTTTTCTCATCTTGCAGCAAGAACGGAGCAATCAATTGTACAAGACCGTTATCGTAAAAGTTTCGAATAAACGTCCCTTCACCACGTCTCGTTTCAATTAATCCTACAAGTTCTAAAGCACGCAACGCTTCTCTTACAGAGGAACGTCCTACGTTTAAACGTGAACTTAACTCACGCTCAGACGGCAAACGATCCCCTGCTACCAATCCATCCTCTTCCATAATGGAACGGATTTTTTTTACAATTTCGAGATATACTTTTGTATTTGATGATGTCAATGGAAATTCCTCGCTTATTCTTTACCAATCAGCGCTAATTGTTTTGTTTTCTCAGCAACTTCATTTGGATCTACTTGACGGCGAGCTACTCCTGTCTCCATTGCAGCTTTCGCAACGTAAGCTGCTACTTGAGGCGCTACACGCGCGTCAAACGGTGCTGGAATGATATAGTCTGCATTTAACTCATCTTCTGCTACAAGCTCAGCAATAGCTTGTACAGCTGCCATCTTCATTTCTTCGTTAATTTGTGTCGCATGTACGTCAAGTGCACCGCGGAAAATACCAGGGAACGCTAGTACATTATTTACTTGGTTTGCGAAGTCAGAACGACCCGTTCCAACAACAGCTGCGCCCGCTGCTTTTGCCAATTCTGGCATAATTTCTGGAACTGGATTCGCCATTGCAAAAATAATTGCATCGTCATTCATTGTACGAACCATCTCTTCTGTTAATGCACCTTCTGCAGATACACCAATGAATACGTCCGCACCTTGTACAACATCAGCTAAAGAACCTTCGATACGATTCTTATTTGTATATTTTGCCACTTCATCCTTCACCGGATTCATACCTGTAGGACGACCTTCATAGATCGCGCCTTTACGGTCACACATAATAATGTCGCGTACGCCATAGCGATATAAAAGTTTAATAATTGCAATACCTGCTGCACCTGCGCCATTTGCGACAACTTTAATGTCAGACATTTTCTTTCCAACTAATTTTAGCGCGTTCACAAGACCTGCTACTGTTACGATAGCTGTTCCGTGTTGATCATCATGGAAGATAGGAATATTTGTTTCTTTTTTCAAACGTTCTTCAATAATGAAGCAGTTTGGTGCTGCGATATCCTCTAAGTTAACGCCGCCAAAAGTTGGCTCCATTAATTTTACAGTTTCAACAATTTTATCTACATCGTTTGTATTTAAGGCAATTGGGAATGCATCTACACCAGCAAAGCTCTTGAATAATACAGCTTTACCTTCCATTACTGGAAGAGATGCTTCTGGTCCGATGTTACCAAGACCAAGTACAGCCGTTCCATCAGTCACAACTGCTACCATATTTCCCTTCATCGTATATTCATATACCTTACTTTTATCGTCATAAATTTCTTTACAAGGTTCTGCAACCCCTGGAGAATATGCAAGACTTAAATCTTTTGCATTTTCTACTTTTACTTTTGATACAGTTTCTAATTTTCCTTGATGCACTTTATGCATGTGAAGTGCTTCTTCACGAAGTGTTGACAAACTATCCACTCTCCTCAAATTATTCTTGCTGATATCAATTTCTCCAAGTGGTCTGACCACGAACACTACTACTATAATAATCGAAGTGTAGGGAAATTGTCCATTATATTTTCACAACCACATTTTCTTCCCCGACAATTTCACGAAGTGCTCCTAAACATTCTTCACTTGGATGAATCGATAAACTTCGAGATAATTGTACCATTTTATGTTCCTTTTCATAATAAATTAGTACTTTCGCAAAACCCGAATAGTCAAACAATATTTTAGTAACCTGATTTAAAAGCTTTTTCTCATATTGAGACGGCAATTTCACGTAAACAGACGCATCTTTTTTTCCCTCATACACATCCATTTCTTCTAACGGATATAGTCCATTTACAATCCATTGCAGCTTATGATTTCTAAGCTCAATCATGCCGTCAACTAAAACAATTGCTCCTTCTTGTAACTTATCTGAGAAATGTATATACGTCTCGGGGAAAAGAACTGCTTCCATTTCATCATTTTGATCACAAAATGTAATAAATGCCATCTTTTGCAACTTTTTCGTACGAATCACTCTCACGCTTGTTATGTACACGATAGCTCTTTGTACTTTTTTCTTATGTCGCATCGCCTGAGCGAGAGTTGGAATTTCTAATTCTTTCGCTAACTTCACATACTGCGCTGTCGGATAGCTTGATAAATAAAAACCTAGTACTTCCTTCTCTTTATTTAACTGTTCAATAAAAGAGAGCTCTTCTCCTTGTACGTATTTTGATTTCGGAACAGCATCTCCTAAATCACGTGCAAGATTGGCATACTCTAACGCTCCTTTAAGACTTTTCCATAAATTCGTTCTCGAAACACCAAAATCATCAAAACATCCAGACCAGACGAACGCCTCTAAATTTCGCTCCGTTACAAACTTTGATGGCATGCGCAGACAAAATTCAAATAAATCTTCAAACATTTTTTTCTCTCGTTCTTCGATTAATGCTGTCACTGTAGCCATTCCGATGTTTCGAATGGAAAGTAAGCTGTAACGTATCGCATTTCCTTCTATTTGGAAATTGTAACCACTTCTCTGAAGAGACGGCGGCAAAACATGAAAACCTTTTCGCTTCGTTTCGCGTATATACTGCACAATCTTATCTTCATTTCCAATTGCACTCGATAATAGTGCCGTCATAAATTCCAGCGTATAATTCGCTTTTAAGTAGGCAAGCTGATATCCAATCATACTGTAGGCTACAGCGTGACTTCGGTTAAAGCCGTAATTTGCAAATCTTACAATTAAATCGTAAATTTTCTCTGCAGATGTCTCGTCATAACCATTTTGTAAACAACCTTGCACAAAATGCTTACGTTCCTGATCTAAAATATCACGATTTTTTTTACTCACTGCACGGCGTAATAAATCTGCTTCTCCGAGCGAGAAGCCCGCCAACTTCGACGCAATTTGCATAATTTGTTCTTGGTATACAATTACACCGTATGTTCTTTCTAAAATCGGTTTTAAGTCCGGATGTAAATATTCAATTTTTCTTTTTCCATGCTTTGATTCAATAAAGGTTGGAATTTGCTCCATCGGTCCTGGTCTATATAACGAGTTAACAGCAACAATATCTTCAAATTCATTCGGCTTTAACCCGCGAAGTACATTTCGCATACCACCTGATTCAAGCTGGAATACACCTGTTGTATCCCCTCTACCTAACAATTGGAATGTCTTTTCATCTTGCAGTGGTAAATTTCTTATATCGATTTCTTTTCCTGTTTTTTGCACGATAAACTTTATAATATTTTCAAGTAACGTTAAATTCCGTAATCCTAAAAAGTCCATCTTGAGCAACCCAAGTTCTTCTAATGCATCAGCTGGGTATTGCGTAACATACACATCGTTATGCCCTTCTTGAATTGCAACACTTCCGGTTAATGGCTCTTGGCTCATAATAACGCCAGCTGCATGAATAGACGTATGACGCGGTAAGCCTTCTACACGTTTTGCAATTTCAAACACACGCTCATGCAAAAGGTTTCCTTGTATAAACTCACGGAGTGATTGCGATTCCTCATATGCATCTTTTAACGTTATACCAAGCTTTGATGGGATAAGTTTTGAGAATATGTCGATATCTCGCGGCGGAAGCCCCATTACACGCGCAATATCTCTAATTGCCGCTTTCGCTGCCAGCGTCCCGAACGTTACAATTTGAGCAACACGAAGCTGACCATATTTATCCTTCACATATCGAATCATCTCATCACGTCTTATATCCGGAAAATCAATATCAATATCTGGAAGTGTCACACGTTCGGGGTTTAAAAACCTTTCAAATAATAGATCGTATTCAATTGGATCAATATCTGTAATTTCTAATACGTAAGAAACGAGTGAGCCAGCCGCTGATCCACGACCTGGTCCTGTTAAAATATGATTTTCATGCGCGTACTTCATAAAATCCCAGACAATGAGGAAATAATCACTAAACCCCATGCTAGAAATCACGTTTAATTCATGATTCAAACGCTTTATATGTACTTCTTTCGGCGTACCATAACGTTTCTGCAATCCTTCTTCACAAACGCGGCGTAAATACATATCATTCGTTTCGTTAGATGGAACAGGAAATTTCGGTAATTGATTTACATGAAACGGTATTTCTACTCTGCAACGTTCTGCAATTTCTACTGTGTTATAAATCGCTTCTTCTACGTGAGAAAATAGTGCTTCCATTTCATCTGATGATTTTAAATAATATTGATCTGTTTTCAGCCTCGGCCTATCTGGATCCGTCATTTTCGTTCCACTTTCAACAGATAATAAGCATTCATGAACAAGTGCGTCACTTTGATTGATGTAGCGTACATCGTTTGTTGCGACGACTGGAATATTTATCCTACTTATAAATACAGGTAATTTCTCTTGCAGAAGCAGTTCATCTTGAATCGCATGATGCTGTAAACTCATATAAAAATTGCCGAACATATTTTGATACATACGAGCTACTTCTTCAGCTTGACTCTCTTTGTCTTCTAATAATAATTGTTCGATTTCCCCATCTTTACCTGGTGAAATAGCAATTAATCCTTTCGCATAATGTGCAAGCCATTTCTTAGGAATACCTTCTTTTGACTTCGTCATAATGCTACTAGAGATCTTTAATAAATTTTGATAACCTATTTCATTTTCAGCAAGTAAGACAAGCGGATAAGACTTTTCTTCTTCTTCACTAAAAATAGAAGCTGTTAAGCCGATAATAGGATGTATACCATGTTTCTTACATGCTTTATAAAACGGAATAACGCCATACATAACATTTTCATCCGTAATAGCAAGTGATGAATAACCGAGCTCTTTCGCCCTAACTACAAGTTCATCAATTTTACAAGCACTTTTTAATAAACTAAAAACGGTTTGACATTGTAAATGCACAAACTTCACTGTTGTACCCTCTCTTTACCTATTTGACTACTTTTATTATAGGTGAAGAGGAAAGAGGAAATCAAAACATACTTCTTATACTTTGTCCATATATATGAAGAAGAAAGGGGAATGACGATGGATGTAAGAGAACACACTTTTTTCTCTCTGCTTATTATTAGTTATTTTATTGCCTTTGGGGTTATACTTGGTGGTTCATTAATTGGTGGATTTGGTGCATTTCTTATCGGAAAACCAACTCTCACTTACATTAATCAATTCGCCCAAAATTTAAGGATTTGGGCACTCGTTGCAGCGATTGGCGGAACATTTGATACTTTTTATAGTTTTGAAAGAAGTTTCTTTGGCGGGGATATGAAAGATATCGTAAAACAAATTCTCCTTATTTTTTTCGCAACAGGTGGTATGCAAACTGGTCTTATTATTATTAAATGGCTAACGCAGGAGCATGTATGAGAGTACCAAGTGCCAATACAGCGAAAAGATGGTATTTAGTTTTAGCTGGCGCTGCTGTTGGAGGCGTGTTGAGCTGGTTTATTTTTTTGTACATATACGGTGTTTTTCAAGAAGAACAAGCTAGTAAAATAGCAGAACAAAGAGAAATTATAGAAAAACAAGAAGCAAAGCTCCACGTCCTTCTCGAAGATCAAGAAAAATTGAATACTGAAAATAAACGGCTCTTAACCATTCAAGAGATTAAAATAAAACTTATAAATCGAGAAAAATACGATTTAGACAATCTTACACTCGAAAATATGACTACATCTATCCATAATGACCTCCAGCATCTTTTAACGAAAAACATACAAAGTATCGCAAAAAATAAAGACCTACTCAAAAAAGTAATCGAAAACAAGACGTACAAACATTACGATCGGCTATACCGTTTTAAAGTCGATACAATATCTTTTGATACCGTGCTTGAAATTAGCATTACGATAGAGAAAGAAAAATAAAGTGAAACTTTAATCAGTGGGGGTTTTCTTCATCCCCCACTGATTATTAGTTGAACCAATCGGGCTTTTATGGGCAGTTGATCCTCACCTAACTTCTTTGCTTTCGCTGAAATTTGAGGTGGGGGTCTTACTGCCCATTAAAGCGGGATAAAGAAGGAGGGCTTTAGCGCCACTCCTTCTTTTCGTTCTAACATATAATTTCTTATTTACAAATCTCACGTAAATCAGCAAATAGACGATCCGCTTCTTCCCAAGAAGATGCTTTTGCACCAGAAGCCATCGGATGTCCTCCACCGTTATATTGCATTGCTAATTTATTTATAACTGGTCCTTTTGAACGAAGGCGAACACGAATCACATCGTCTTCCTCTAAAAATAGAACCCATGCCTTTAATCCATCAATATTACCAAGTGCTCCAACAACGCCAGATGCCTCAGAAGGAAGTACATCAAACTTTTCTAATACTTCTTTCGTTAATTTAATGTAAGCTGCTCCTTCTTCTACCATCGTAAAGTTTTGTAAAATATAACCGTTTAAACGAGCGATTTTTTCTTTTGTTTTATACATTTCATTGTATAAATCTGTGAATTTCACATCCATATCAACAAGCTCACTTACGTAACGAAGTGTTTTCGCTGTTGTATTCGGGAATAAGAAACGACCTGTATCCCCAACAATACCTGCTAAAATAAGACGAGCTGCTTCTTTCGTTATTTGTAATCCTTTATCTTTTCCATAATTATAAAACTCATAAATCATTTCGCTTGTAGAACTCGCTGTCGTATCTACCCACGTAATGTCTCCGTATGGATCTTCATTTGGATGATGATCAATTTTGATTAACATCTTCCCTTTTGTATAGCGTTGATCGTCAACACGTTCTTGATTTGCTGTATCACAAACGATAACAAGCGCATTTTCGTATACACTATCTTCAATATCATCCATTACTCGTAAATATGCTAATGACGGTTCATTGTACCCAACCGTATAAATATTTTTCTCTGGAAACGATTCTTGTAGAATTGTACTAAGACCGCCTTGTGAACCTAACGCATCTGGATCCGGACGCACATGGCGATGAATAATAATTGTATCAAACTCTTTAATTGCTCCTAAAATTTGCTCATGCATATGTATAATCTCCTTTTTATTCAACTTCTTCACTTCAACGTGCAGTAAAAGCCCAATAAATGTAGGCTAATCATTAGCGCGCGGAAACATCCCCACACTAATGAAAGTCTCACTTTATTCTCCATTATAACGGAAAGTATTTCATACATGCGAACAATTGCTTTATAATAAAAGTTAGAAAGTTTAGATATTTCTTTTTTCTCCACTATTATTTTTCATAAAACGATGGGAGTGTGCATGATGCCAGTATTAGTCTTCTGTATTATCGTCTCATTTATGTTGTATCTCTTCTACAAAACAAAATACTTTCGTACAAACCGCCCAATGGAGAAAGGTTGGCTCTCAGGAAAATCCGCAATGGCACTCGGTTCATTCGTCTTATTCTTCGGGATAAACCAATTCTTTTTAGAACTTTCAACCGCTCGTATTATCGTTGGTGTTTTATTTGTTCTATTTGGTAGTGCAAGTGTATTTAATGGATTTCGCCAATATAAACATTTCTTACCATTAGCAGTTGAAGAAGCCGAAGTCTATGAAACAACGTAAAAAAGCATCAACATTGTGATGCTTTTTTACGTCCTCTAACTTTTAAAATCATATATGCAACAAACGCAGAAGGGATATTGAATGGGTTGCCTTGCACATGAAGGTGTAATTGTTCTTCCCCAAAAGACATTTTTTCATATAGCTCTCGCTGAGATAATCCTGTTTTTTTCTTTTTTTCATGTAAACCTTGTAAGTATAAATATTGAATTGGTATCATCACAACGAAGTAAAATAGTGCGATACTACCAAAAAAGAGTACTGTTGATGACATAATGTATACCACCTTCCAGAAATCCATTTTCTTACAATATAATTATACCATAGTCTAAAATTTAAATGAATTAATATTCTGTTTTTTTATCAGACAATTGTCTCACCGCATAATTCCTCTTCCGCATACTGAATATATCGGCGAATGAAATGATCAGGATTCTTTTTAATAGGTTCAATATCAAGTCTTAATGGTATTTTCCCTGCCATATAAAAGATTCTTGAAGCAGCTCCAAGTCGAATGGCTGATTCTGAAATATTTTCCCCATATCCCATCATGAAGTTTCCCCATGCCTCTTCTAACTGTCCCGAAGCAATTAAATGCAATCTAGGAACACCAATATCAAACTCTTTATACCCAAATCCACATTCATCAAAATCGAGTAAATACCAATCCTCTTTGTCTACAAGAATATTTCCAAAATGCATATCTCCGTGAACAAATTGTTTTTCTCCCAATTGAATTGAGTTTGTAAGTTCTTGTATTCTTTCTGCAATTCTCAAGCATTTATTTTTATCCTCATAAGATAAAAAAGAAGCATGTAATAAACATTGTAAAGGCTCATGAATCATCTTTTTCTCGCTATATATAGGTCTTTCATACCCCCTCCAAGTTTGCGGCACACTTTTAAGCACTCCATTTGTTTTTTCATGAAACTTTCGCATGAATGATCCAAGTTTTTCATAATCTTTATCCTTTGGTTCTATAATTTCATTTCCATTTATAAACCTAAAGACAACAAAATACTGGATACTTCCCTCATCTTTCATAACAGGTGTGACCCAGTCACCATCTTTATTTACAACTACTTCTGGTACTAACATTTGTTTTTGTATTGCTATTAACCAATGTATTTCAGCTTCTATTTGCTCGGCTGTATAACGACCTTCTCTATACTGCCTCACTACAAATTTATTTTTGTCCGATTCAAATATATATGTTTGATTTTCTCCCCCATGCAACAATGAAACTTTCGTAAAACTATTTAAATTATATTGCTTACATAACCATTTTTTAGTGTGAAAATCCATTCCTATCCCCCTAGTTCGTATAGTGAAGCATAGTAATAATTAATAGCTTAAACTTTCTTATCGAGTAATCACCAATTTTCTATCCGTACCGATACATATCCTGCTATTTTTTTACTTCTCTACCCGAGCCCTTACGTAGCTTAAATAATAAATTCAAAACAAAATAAAACAAAATAAAGTTAAAGAAAAAGCCTAAGGGATGAAACGAAATTTCCCATCCGCCATAATAAACAAATGTTTCAGCTGGTACACCAAAGTATAGAAAATCGCCCTTATTTTCTCCAGCTGTAGAGATAAAGGAACAAACAATAGCGAAAATCAAACTTACTACATACAATTTCTTTTTCTTTATATCCATTCTTCTATGTGTTAACACATGAAAAGTTATTGCAAATACTACCCCTAAAAAGAGAATTATTACTCCCATTCGACACCCCCACAATTATTGTTCAAGCACCTTCAAGTGATTGCATGCCCATACTTATAAATATGAAACAGAACTTGGTAGATTCAGTTGCTAACTAAATTTAAAAACTCCCTATTGTAGCGTTCTAAAAAAAATGGAACAAACCAAAGCGGCTTGCTCCATCTTTTTATTTATCAATTAACTGCACCATAAGTAACGCTTTTCCAACAACATTACCTTCATGATGTACTTCTACATCAACCTTACCAAATTTACGTCCAATTTCTAATACTTTCGGATGAACGGATACAACATTGTCAATTTGAACTGGTTTTACGAAATAAATTGTTAAGTTCTCAACAATTAAATCACTCTTCTTTTGCGCACGAATAACGCGATTCGTTGCTTCCGTCACAATCGTTGCGAATACACCGTAAGATAGCGTTCCGATTGAATTCGTCATTTGCGGTGTCACTGAAAATTGATATAAGTGTTCATTTTTCGCTTCTTTCGGCGTCATAAATTGATTCGTTACAATATCATCGATTGTTTCGCCGACTTGCGGTTGACGCTGAATCATTTGCAACGCCTGAAGTACATCTTGACGGCTAATAATACCTTGCAACTTATTTCCTTCATCAACAACAGGAAGTAACTCAATACCTTCCCATACCATCATACGCGCCGCAGCTGCGACAGACATTTTTCCATTTACCGTAATTGGATGCTTTGTCATTACTTTATCAATTGGTGTTTCTTTTGCAACACCAATCATATCCTTAGAAGTTACAATACCTAATACCTTTTTATTTTCATCAACAATTGGATATCTTCCATGCATCGTCTCTTCGTTATACGCATGCCATTGCTGCACTGTATCATCTGGCTTTAAATATAACGTTTCTTCAATTGGCGTTAAAATATCTTCAACGAGTACAATTTCTTTCTTAATAAGCTGATCATAAATCGCACGATTAATTAACGTTGCAACTGTAAATGTATCGTAACTACTTGAAATAATCGGCAGTTTTAATTCATCTGCTAATTTCTTCACATGATCTTCCGTATCAAATCCGCCCGTAATTAACACCGCAGCTCCGGTTTCTAACGCTAATTGATGTGCGTTCGTACGATTACCGACAATAAGTAAGTTTCCAGCTTCTGTATAGCGCATCATCGCTTCTAATTTCATTGCTCCGATTACAAATTTATTTAACGTTTTATGTAGTCCTTCTCTGCCTCCAAGTACTTGACCATCGACAATGTTAACGACTTCTGCATATGTCAGCTTTTCAATATTTTCTTTCTTCTTTTGTTCAATTCGAATTGTTCCGACACGTTCAATCGTACTAACATACCCTTTATTTTCTGCATCTTTAATTGCACGATAAGCTGTACCTTCACTTACACTCAAATCTTTTGCAATTTGCCTTACAGAAATTTTATGCCCTACTGGCAGGCTATTAATATGTTCTAAAATTTGGTTATGCTTGGTAGCCAAATGGTTTCACCATACTTTCTTTTCCCTAAATTCTTCATGTGTTGTATTTTCAGTATACTATATTTTCAAAACTGTTACACTCTCTCTTTGTATATCTGTACTATTTTTTTTATAACAAAATACACCTTACATTACACCACCGCTACCATTACAACAATGTAATGGTATTGTCATCTCGTTCGATAGTTTGTCCAGCCGCTTCCATATACAATGAAGACAAGAAATAAAACAAAGGAGCGGATACATGATGAAAAAATTATTAGAAGTTGTAGGTGCTGTATTTTTAGCTTTCGTAGACGGGAAAAAAGTTGCAATGGAATTGAATGAAACACCTGAACAGCCACTTCCAAAAAGAAAAGAATCATCAAAACAAGTACAACCTTTACAAGCTGTTCTACACACGTAAAAAACCCTTCACTTGTCTTTTCAAATGAAGGGTTTCTTTTCTATAGTGTAATACTTTCTCCAGCTTCTAATACTTTCCCTGTACAATTTTGTAGCTTTTCTACAAATTGATATGGATCTTGTTCAATTACTGGGAACGTATTGTAATGCATCGGTACAACAGTTTTCGCCTGAACCCATTTTGCTGCTAAAACAGCATCTTCTGGTCCCATTGTGAAATTATCACCAATTGGTAAAAATGCTACATCAATGTTATTTAATTCCCCAATTAATTTCATATCAGAGAATAGAGCGGTATCCCCTGCATGGTACAAAGTCTTCTCTTCTGCTGTAAATAAAATACCCGCTGGCATACCTGTATATGTAATCGTCTTATTTTCTTCATCAATATAACTAGAGCCGTGGAATGCTTGTGTAAACTTCACTTTTCCGAAGTCAAATTCATGTGAACCACCAATATGCATCGGATGTGTTTTTACACCTTGCCAACTTAAAAATGTCGCTAGTTCAAATGGCGCCACTACAACTGCATTATTTTTCTTCGCAAGCTCTACTGTATCTCCAACATGATCACCATGACCGTGGGATAAAAGAATCGCATCTACTTTTACATCTTCAGCCTTTAAATCTGTTTTCGGATTTCCCGTTAAAAATGGATCAATTACAATCACTTTTCCATTCGTTTCAATCTTTACAACTGAATGCCCATGATAAGATACTTTCATTCTTACATTCCTCCCCTATTCACATTCTCACTTTTTATTCTACATGATTTTTCAATTCCCTGTCTTTTCTAACATCTATTTACTTGTCATAACGCTTTCTTCCGAGTTAAAGTTATATTTGTAATTAAATATCTCGGGGGTGCCAATCGATGAATGCTAGATTAGAAAATTTAATGCAATGGCTAAAAGAAAAAAACGTAGAAGCTGCGTTCTTAACTTCTACACCAAACGTCTTCTACATGACAAACTTCCACTGTGAACCACACGAAAGACTTCTTGGTATGTTTGTATTCCAAGAAAAAGAACCTATTTTAATTTGCCCTAAAATGGAAGAAGGCCAAGCACGTAACGCTGGCTGGGCACATGAAATTATCGGATTTACTGATACTGACAGACCATGGGATATGATTGCAAAAGCAATTCAAGACCGCGGCATCAATGCAAACGCAGTTGCAATTGAAAAAGAACATTTAAACGTAGAGCGCTACGAAGAATTAACAAAACTATTCCCAAATGCAGCTTTCAAATCAGCTGAGGAAAAAGTTCGTGAACTTCGTTTAATTAAAGATGAAAAAGAACTTTCTATTTTACGCGAAGCAGCTAAAATGGCAGACTATGCTGTTGAAGTTGGTGTAAATGCAATTAAAGAAGATCGTAGCGAACTAGAAGTATTAGCAATTATTGAACACGAATTAAAAACAAAAGGCATACATAAAATGTCATTTGATACGATGGTATTAGCTGGTGCAAACTCTGCTCTTCCACACGGTATTCCAGGTGCAAACAAAATGAAACGCGGCGATTTCGTACTATTTGATTTAGGCGTAATCATTGATGGCTATTGCTCTGACATTACACGTACAGTGGCATTTGGCGACATTTCTGAAGAGCAAACTCGTATTTATAACACTGTACTTGCTGGACAACTACAAGCAGTTGAAGCATGTAAACCAGGTGTTACACTTGGCGCAATCGACAACGCTGCTCGTTCTGTTATCGCAGATGCAGGTTACGGCGACTTCTTCCCGCACCGCCTTGGTCACGGACTTGGAATTAGCGTGCACGAATACCCAGATGTAAAAGCTGGTAACGAATCTCCATTAAGAGAAGGTATGGTCTTCACAATCGAGCCAGGTATTTACGTACCAAACGTAGGTGGCGTTCGTATTGAAGATGATATTTACATCACAAAAGACGGATCAGAAATTTTAACGAAATTCCCGAAAGAATTACAATTTGTAAAATAACAAAAAGGCAGCTTGAGTGCTGCCTTTTTCTATTTCCGCTTTAAAACCATCTTCTCCTCATACTTATCATCCCATTTAATCACAATCTCTATCGGTTCATCTTTAGATAGAGGCGCGCAACTTACACAAGAAGACTTCATTTCAATCCTTGCTCCTTTATGAACTTCTGACGTTTGTGTCATTGTACGAAACGCTTCACTAATAGAAATCTCCAAATTTTTGAATTCTGTATTCCCATCCCCGCCCTTATACTGAAACGTAAACATTCCATCTTCACTGTCATCCTTAATATATCCTTTATATTGCCCCGTCCAACTTTTGCTCTCGCTTGAAAAAGTAACATACCAAATCGAACAACTCCCTAAAAAGAAAATACTAATGAAAAAGAATAATGCTCTCTTCATCATGCCCCTCCATTCAAAAGCGTTTATTTATTGTCTATTTCTTCCTCTTATTATACTATTAAAATACAGAATTTTCTAAAAAAGGAGGGGTTATATGTTACAACAACAGTTAGAAGAACTTCGTAATAATAATTACATCATAGATAACACACTTCATATTGATTCTTTAAGTTCCAGCATGCTTGAGCATATCGGTGTTACTGATAGCTATTTAAGAGACAAACTTATTTACTCTACTTTTTATCATCTCATCAAGAAGGACTACCTTTCACACACACAATTACAGAAACTATTATTAGAAAGCATCGGTGAAAAATTTTTATTGTATAAGATTTATTCAAATGACGAAGATGCTGTATTTACCCGTTCATTTACAACATTATTAATCGCGCTCATTATTGATGCCGATACAAATCATAATTTCTTATCACAGAATGATATTTTAAATGTAAAAGATCAATTAATTCTATATATGAACAATGAACATGATTTCCGGGGATATGTGCAAGACCACGGCTGGGCACATAGTATCGCTCATGCTTCCGATACATTTGAAGCGCTTGTTCGTAGTCCTAAATTGGAAACTTTATATTACGAGGAAATATTACAAACTTTATTAAACAAAGTTTGTGTCCATTCCATCTATTACAAATATGAAGAAGATGAACGTATTGTTTATCCAATTGTCACAATGCTGCAAAATGGCTTAAAAGAAGAAGTACTCCTATTAGCCCTTCATGAATTAATAGCTCAATTACCCGCAAAAAAACAAACATTACATATTGAATCGTACGAGTTTCTATATGGGAACATAAAATCTTTCTTACGCAGCTTATTTTTCAGACTGCGCAAGCTTTCTATATGTGAAGAAACTGAACGTGAAGTTGAAAAATTGCTACAAGAGCTTCCAAAATATTATTAAAAAAAGAAGGCCACTTAGAAAGTGCCTTCTTCTATTTCACTAATATTTAATTGGAATTTCACGATCCAAACTGAGAAAAGGTGGACAAGAAGCGCAAACGCCATACATGCTCCGCTTAAAAAAGTTAGTATAGGATGCGAATACACGTGCCCTAATCCATAAGATATTGCCACGAAAAACATTGTTATGTAAATATAAATTGCTCCATGTATTTGCCTCATATTAACCCCCTTTTCACATAGTATACCATAAATTTTCTGATTATTCACATTAATAGACTGTAATTAATATTTCTCAACTGTTACACCTCTAACAGCAGCCTTAATATATGGTGCTCCTTGTAAACTTTGTAAATCCTCTGTTTTTCCTGTTACGACTACACCGTATATTGGTAGGTCTTTTGGTTTTGTGTTTTTTATTTCTTTATAGTTTGTCCTAAAAGATTCGTGATATCCCCTTTTATTTTCACTTAAAGATATCTAAATACAGATTTCTAAATGTTTATTATAATAAAAAGCACATCTATTTTGATGTGCTCTACGCATATACTTTAGTAACATATGAATCATTTTTTGAAACAAAAACTCCCACTCATCTCTCCTCACACTATAGTTATGACTTAGTCGCCATAATAATTGAACGAGGATAAAACCCCAGCTTTTCATAAAACGATACAGCTTCATTTCCGTACACTACTGTTAATTCAATTTCATCTATCTTCTTCGCTTTAAACCATTCCACTGCACTATTCATTAATTTCAAACCAAATCCGTTTCTTCGGTATTTTTCATCAACGAATAAAACTTCAATCTTCCCACTTGCTCTTTTACTATACGCTATACAAAATCCTAATATATCATCTGTTTCCGACTCAACTAATAATTCAATTCTATATTCTCCGTACTTTGAATTTTGTTTATAATTTTCAATACGTTCCTCAAATGTCATTCTTGGATAATCACCAGAAAAATATTTTGATTTATTGTTATGATATTCATGCAATTTATTTAAAGGTTCTCTTACTATTTCTATTTCATCGAGAGTGATATATTTATTATTAATTCTCATCCTACAGCATCTCCAATAATATATATTCCAACCAAAAAGATGACCATGTTACGGTTACAAAATACCAATCTATTATTTCATCGCATCCTTCACAACTTCTTGAATCATAACAACTTCTGTTTTCATATCAACAGCGGGTGCTTCTTCATCAATACATTCATACCAAAATTCCAAATGCTTTTTATCAATTTCATGATGAGAATTTTCGACAAGAGCCCCGCCTTCTCCTTGCACAGAATACCAATATAAGTACTCTTCTCCATCTCTTATTTCCCGGAAAATTGTCTCAACGTACATCTTTTCGTCGTTTAATGTCAAAAGTACTTCTTTCATATTGTCATTAAGAAGCTGCATCCATTCATCTACACGATGACTTTTACCAGGCTTTACTTTAAATCTCGTTAATTCCACATTCATTTTTATTCCCCCGTTTTCTTCCGTACAAATAATCTATATTCTATTGGATTATGAAAACTTAATTTGCTAGCTAATTTTCGCGAAGAAATATTGTCTACATAACAATCCCAGCACGGTGTAATATCATTTTGCATGCAATGTTCAATGAACCGTGTTGCAACAGCTTGGGCTAATCCTTTCCCTTGATATGCTTTATGCGTCACAATATCAATTTCAGCGAATCCATTCCCACTAAATATTGAAACACATTCCGCTACAATCATTCCCTCTTGTTCTATACAAAATCCAAAACCACCGTTTAAAAATGTTTCTTTTGATCCCCAATATTCTTTGTAATACTCCTCTGTAAATTCACTGCTTCGTTCTATATCTCTTCTATCAATACGCTTCACTTCATATGTATTTTTGTTACAATCTCGTTTTCTCCCTTCAAAGGTTACACTTTGAAATTTCATTCGCGGAATGTCCCGAAGTACATGACTAAAACGCTCGTCAATCATCATTTCCCACTCGTCACTCGAAGTGAACAATGTAAATCTCTTCTCTGTTTTTTCAATAGCCTTTTTTATAAACGAAAATAAATCTTCGTTATAATTTTGATCATCCGTATGACCAAATACATAATAAATGCCATTCGCTGTACGAATTAGTCCTGCTGTTAACTTCTCGTTTACAAAAACCTCACCATCTATTACTTGATCACATACCGCATAAGCAAACGTCGTCGTTTTTGTATGACTTTCTAAAATCGGAAGGATTTTTCTATACTCGGCTACAGATAATTTTTTCATAATTGCTCCACTTTAATCGTATCCGCCTCTATATTTTCAAAACAAAGATTTACCGTTCTCTTTAATGCTCTCGTTCTATGAATCGTGCATGCTGGAATTAAGATAGAATCATTCGGCTTTAAAACCGCTGTTTCTCCATCTTCAAAATCGATAAGTAATTCTCCCTCTAGTACAATAAATAATTCATCCGAATTAGAATGATAGTGCCAATCGTATTCACCAGTAAATACAGCAATTCGTAGGCAATGACTATTTACATTTGAAACGACGAAGTTTTTATGTTGATCTTGAATGTCTTTTGTTAATTCTAATAAATTCACAGTCTCCATATTTCGTCCCACCCTTTCATTAATCGTTCTTCTGAAAAAACTAATTTAATCTCCACCGCCTCCGCAATCTCCTCCGCCATCACTTGAGCTACTACAATCACTGCTACTGTAGTCACCGAATCCACTTGATGAACTTGAGGCGTATGAAGATTTTTTGCTCATTTTTCTTTGCTTATCTTTCTTACTTTCATGACTAGGCCATACTTTATTAAATAATATAAAGAATAAGATTCCTTCTACCATAACAAGTGTAACGCCAAAAATACCTTCAATAAAATTAGGGGTGATCCCCAAACTTTTAACCATTCCGCATAAAAACACACAAAAAATTACGTACAAGAACATACAAATATACCGAAATGTTTTCTCTATCATAATGACTATTTTTTTAGAAAGAGGTATGTTCTGTTCCTGTTTTTTCTTTATATACTCTTGTCTCTTTGCTTGCTTTTTCCTCCTCTTTTTACTTCCCACCCAATCCCCTCTTTTGACTTTCATTTTTCATTTAATTCCGAATTATCACAAAAATAACATTATAACAAGCTATATTTCACGTAAAGTTTTATTTACTTTTTGTAAAGTTTTATTTACTTATTACCTAAAAATGGATATAATAAATGTAACAAATTTACAAAAAGGAGACTTTGTATATTTGATTAAAAATAAGGTAAAACAATTCCGCGTCGTTAGAGACATCACCCAAGAACAATTAGCTTCCTCTGTTCAAATCACTAGACAATCCCTCATCGCTATCGAAAAAAACAAATACAACCCAAGTTTAGAATTAGCATTGAAATTATGTGAGTTTTTCAACTGTAAAGTAGAAGATTTATTTCAATTAGATAAAACTGGGGAGGAAAAAGAATGAAAAATACTTTTAATCAAAAGTTCATTTCGCATCTTACCATTTTGCTGTTAGGTTCAGCTCTTCTTTATTTCAATAGTAATGACGAAGAAAAGATTAGTTCTGTCCTTTTATTCGCTGGCGTATACATACTCTTCTCCTTGATACTATTCGTAGTGAAACGAATATTCTTTAAGAAAAAAAAGAACGATGCAGAGAAATATCCCTTACCCGAAATGGATGAAAGAATCGAGAAGATGAGTTTAAAACTTATGGCACAAATTTTCGGTCTCTCTCATTTAGTCGGATCTGCGATACTATTTATTTTATATATCACTGACAAAAACTCGATGATACGAGTTGAGTATGCCTTATATTACTTGTTCGGCATTCTTTTCTTTACAATGATGTTTGGATTGAAAATTGTAAAGAAACTAGACAATTAATCTAAACAAAAAGCCCCTCCTTGCGTAAGGAGGGGCTTACATGTATTTCTATTATGATAAAGCAGGAGCTTTTTCAAGTAGCTCTTTCGCATCAGCGTATTGTAAGCCGTGAGCTTCTGCAACTGCTTCGAATGTTACATATCCATCTAATGTGTTAATACCTTTTAATAATGCAGTGTTGCCTAGGCAAGCTTCTTTGTAGCCTTTGTTCGCAATTTGTACTGCATATGGTACTGTTACGTTTGTTAATGCAAGAGTTGATGTACGTGGAACCGCACCTGGCATATTAGCAACTGCATAATGAACAACGCCATGTTTTTCGTAAGTCGGGTTGTCATGAGTTGTAATACGGTCAGTTGTTTCAAAAATACCACCTTGGTCAATCGCGATATCTACAACGACAGAACCTGGCTCCATTGATTGAATCATTTCTTCTGTTACAAGTTTTGGCGCTTTTGCACCTGGGATTAATACTGCACCAATAACAAGGTCAGATTCTTTTACAGCTTCTGCGATGTTGTATGGATTAGACATTAACGTTTTTACTTGGTTACCGAAAATGTCATCTAATTGACGAAGACGTTCTGCACTTAAGTCGATGATTGTTACATCTGCACCTAAACCTACTGCAATCTTCGCTGCGTTTGTACCAGCTTGACCACCGCCGATAATTGTTACTTTGCCGCGTTTTACCCCTGGAACGCCTGCCAGTAAAATACCTTTACCACCTTTGTTTTTTTCAAGGAATTGTGCACCAATTTGTGCAGACATACGACCAGCTACTTCACTCATAGGTGCAAGTAATGGCAGTGAACGATTGTCTAATTGTACTGTTTCGTATGCAATTGATACAACTTTGTTATCAATTAATGCTTTCGTTAATTCTGGTTCTGGAGCTAAGTGTAAGTATGTGAATAAAATTAAACCTTCACGGAAATAGCCGTATTCACTTGCAACTGGCTCTTTTACCTTCATAACCATATCTTGATTCCATGCTTCTTCAGCAGTTTCAACAAGTTTTGCACCAGCTTGTACGTATTCTTCATCCGTAAAGCCAGATCCTAAACCTGCTCCTTTTTGAACAAAAACTTCATGACCATTTTGTACTAAATGTACTGCTCCCGCTGGCGTCATTGCCACGCGATTTTCATTGTTTTTAATTTCTGTTGGAATACCGATACGCATGATTAGTTCCCCCTTGAGTTATGAAATGACCCCTGAATCATTTTTTAAAGCGCTTTCTACGCTCTTATATTTTAACATAATATCTCAATATTTGACAAAAAATAATACAAGTTTTCCGATAGATTTAATCTTACATGAAAGGACAGTATTATCCGCACCTCTTTGCATACAGGATAAACTGTCCAATTATTCGAAACTTCACTTTATTTTGCTCTATCGATGTCTATGAATAACATCTACTGCACCCGTTACTTCAATAATTGTGCCAGTAATCATATCGGAATCGTCTTCACATAAAAACGAAATCGTTCTTGCGATATCTTCGCCTGTTCCAGATCTACCAATTGGTGTGTTACGTTCTTTCAACTGACGTGCTTCTTGAATTGTCGCTTCTTTCATATCACCAATAATATCACCAGGACATACCATATTTGCAGTAATTCCATATTCTGCTTCTTCGTAAGCAACTGTTTTCGTTAATGAAACAAGTCCTACTTTCGCTGCGGCAAAAGCTGAACGATAAATCCATCCCGGTGCGCTATCTGCCCCTTGGAATCCGTAATTAATAATACGGCCAAAGTTCTGTTTTCTCATAACTGGAACGACAAGTTTCAACAAATGAAATACCGCTGTTAAATTACCCTGAATCATTTCATTCCATTCATCTTCTTCATAATCGACTAACTTTTTTCGTTCAAATACATATGGACCAGCATTATTAATTAAGAAATCAATTTTGCCAAAACGGCTTATCGCTTCTTCTACTATTTTATGTAAATCTTCCTTTTTCGTGACATCCGCTTGCACGAATTGTAGACGCTCTTCCATATTTTTATATGTTTCTTTCATCTTTTCCATAGCCGTGATATCGCTATGATATGTTACTGTTACTGAATAGCCTTTAGCCAATAATTTTTCTGTTACTTGCTTTCCTAAACCTTTCGTACCGGCTGTAATGAGCGCGTGTCTCACAAAACGGCCCCCTTTTAAATTGCTATAGTTCATATGTAACAAGTTCTCGCACCAATTACAACTAAAATGAATCAAAACAGAGTTTTCGAAATTCTGTAACGTTTCCGACAAGCACATTACCAAAATTTGTTTTATAATAAAGTTGTAAACGGTAATAAAAATGATTGGGAGGAATTTACTATGAATAATACATATACAAATATTTTAATCGCGGTGGATGGTTCTAAAGAAGCAGAAAAAGCCTTTAAAAAAGCAATTCAAGTCGCAAAACGCAACAATGCAACATTAACTATTGCTCATATCGTTGATGTAAAAGCATACTCAGCAGTAGAAGCTTATAGCCGTGCAATTGCTGAACGTGCAAATCTATTTGCAGAAGACTTATTAGAAGACTACAAAAAAACTGCGCTTGAAGCTGGCCTTGAAAAAATTGAAACTGTATTAGAATTTGGTAATCCTAAATCAAAAATTTCAAAAGAAATTGCTCCAAATCATAAAGTAGATTTAATTATGTGTGGTGCAACTGGTTTAAATGCTGTTGAGCGTTTCCTAATTGGTAGCGTCTCTGAACATATTATTCGCTATGCGAAATGCGATGTCCTTGTTGTTCGTGGTGATGAGGAGCAAGGTGAGCTTTAATTTATAAAAATAAATAGGGTAGATAAGAGGCTTCCTCTTATCTACCCTATTTTCATTTACACTTTAAGAATTCTGTAATCTGGATTATGCTGTTCCCAGCCTCCTTGTGTATTTACACTCGTATCGCCATCACCATCTACCCATATTGTTCTCCCGTCAGGTAAAACTCTTTCATGTGGTGTTACATGATGAGTATTCGGGTTTTCCTCCGTCGCATATTCTACATCAGTTGCTTCTGGAGCTGATGCTTGTGCTACACTATCGCCTTCTACTCCGTCGGCGATTCCATCCACACCATCAATTATATCAATAACTCCAACTGAGAAGACGCCTACAGCTGCAACCTTCGCTAATTCTTTTCCTGCTTCTATCGCTTTATCAGTATCTCCCTCCCGTATCGCTTGCACCGTTTCAACTCCCTTTTCTGAAACATGTACAATACCTTTCCCAATTGTCGTTGCCGTATCTTGAACCGTTCCCAGTATTTCTTTGTATCCTCGCTTCGCTTGCTGTTTATCATCTGTAATGAGACCGCCTATAGCATCATACGTCCCATCAGCAAGATTCCCAACGATTTCTCCAGTTTTAACCGTAGCTTTATTAACCCCTTTTCCAACATCCTTTATGAAATTACTGTTCGTAACTTCGCCTACTACTTCTATCGCACCGCCCACTACTTCAGCTGCAGCTTTAGACACTGCTCCAGTTACTGATTTTATTAAACCCATACCGCATCCCCTTTTTAAATAAATCATTATATAATATTATTACAATTATAATTATATAGCTGTAGTCTATATAACTACAACTTATTTCACATACTTCACTATAAATACAAGACAAACTAGCACAATAATAGCTATTGCCAACACATAAGGCGGAAGAAACTTCAAAGACCACAATGCCATCATAATCGTAGCTACTGTTAAATAAGATTGCCTTGCATCTTCTGTCATTTTTTTACGAAGGCAGAATACATACAAATAACCAATTGGCGGCGTAATAAAGCAAAGAACATATATGATTTTAGATTTCAAATACCATTTTTGTTCCCCTAGTTTCTTTATATCTTCTTCTATTCTCTTATGCTCTTGTTCTCTCGCTTCTTCTACAAGCGGATCTTCCTCTTCTCCTCGCTTTTCTTTCATATAAGGAAGAAAGTGCATGAAAAAATAGTATGCAAATACGAACGCTCCAAATTCAATATTTAATCTTTCTAATGGGATATTCTCACTAAAAAAAGCAGCAACAATCGCTAAAGAAAAACAATACGTCGTCATCCAAAATGAACGTTTTCTCTTTTTTCGTTCTATCTCTTTTTTATCATGTACATGTTTTCTTTTCGAAAGCCATATCGAAATACAGCAATCTACTACAAATAGAATACAGATAAATATCCCAACGTGTACTGTCTCTACATCCTCAAATGAAAAGATATTTGGGAATGCACTGTGTAATACAATTAATGTGTACAAAATTAAACCTATAAAATAAATACGTCTCATTTTCCATCCCTTTCTTATTTCCTAACATTACATTAACATACATTTTTTAGAAATAGACGGACAAAATATATATGTTTAAAAAAAGAGGATGTTATATGGATGATTCTGAACGTATTATTTTAGATGTGAATGGGAAAGAAATTGAAATGTTAGATACGATTCGTACTCATTTTAAAGAGAAACATGGTGTGGAACTAAGTAACGGTGCATTGCTTAGAGATTTGATGGATATTGAGTATATTCGAATTACGGAAGATCGGCATAAGTATGATTAATTTTAGGCTATAAAAATTACAAAAGAAGGTACACTTCCCTCTACTAAGGTTAGCGTACCTTCTTTCTTATCAATCAACTTCCCACAAACTCTCCAACTAACCCCTTCGCCTTCTCCAAAGCCTTTTCAATTTGTTCAAACCCAGTCCCGCCAGCACTGTTACGGCGCTTTACAGCCGCATACGGTGACAGCACTTCATACAAATCTTCTTCAAATAACGAGCTCATTTCTTTATACGTTGCAAGTGGTACATCTACTAAATAAATTCCTTTTTGTGTGCAGTGCAGCACTAGCTTTCCAACAATTTCATGAGCTTGACGGAACGGTAGTCCTTTGTTTGCTAAGTAGTCGGCAATTTCTGTTGCGTTAGAGAAATCTTGCGTTACAGCTTGCCCCATTTTTTCTTTGTTTACAGTCATTGTCTCTAGCATGCCTGCCATAATATGAAGGCATCCTTCTACTGTTTTTACTGTATCAAACATTCCTTCTTTATCTTCTTGCAAGTCTTTATTGTAAGCGAGCGGTAATCCTTTCATTACTGTAAGTAAACTAAATAAATTACCGTATACTCTGCCTGTTTTACCACGGATTAGTTCCGCCATATCTGGATTTTTCTTTTGCGGCATAATGCTGCTTCCCGTTGCGTATTGATCGCTCATTTCAATAAATTGAAACTCTTGGCTACTCCATAAAATAAGTTCTTCGCAAAAGCGTGATAAGTGCATCATAAGCATAGAGGAGTTACTTAGGAACTCCAGTATGAAATCACGATCGCTTACTGCGTCTAAACTATTTTCATACATTCCATTAAATCCAAGAAGCTCCGCACTATATTCTCGGTCAATTGGGAATGTCGTTCCTGCTAACGCTCCTGCTCCTAATGGGGAAATGTTAATACGCTTTAATGAATCTTCATAACGATTCACATCACGCTCTAACATCCAAAAATAAGCGAGAATATGATGCGCAAATGAAATTGGCTGGGCACGCTGCAAGTGCGTATAACCAGGCATAATTGTTTCAATATTATTTTCTGCTTGATGAACAAGAACAGTTTGCAATTGTTTTGTAGCTTTTATAATATGTTCTACTTTTTCTTTTAAATATAAATGCATATCTGTCGCTACTTGATCGTTACGACTTCGGCCAGTATGAAGTTTCCCGCCTACTTCACCGATTTTTTCAATTAACATCTTTTCGATATTTAAATGAATGTCTTCCGCTTCAACGGAAAAATGCAATTTATTTTGTTTCGCTTCTTCTAATAAATATTGAAGACCTATCTTTATTTTCTCTGCTTCTTCTTTCGTAACGATGCCTTGCTTTGCTAGCATCGTTACGTGTGCAATACTTCCGTTTATATCTTGATTTACTAATTGTTGATCGAAGGAGATGGATGCTCCGAACTCTTCAACCCACGCTTCCGCTTCTTCTGTAAAACGTCCGCCCCAAAGTTTGCTCACGCTTCCACCTTCTTTTGATTCACTTGGCTGTATACTTTCGTCGGTAAACCGAATAATGAAATGAATCCAACTGCTGCATCATGATTAAATTCATCCTGAGCAGTATACGTTGCTAATTTTTCATCGTATAAAGAGTACTCAGATTTACGTCCTTCTACAATCGCATGGCCTTTAAATAATTTCACACGCACCATGCCTGTTACATTCTTTTGCGTTTCTTGTAAGAAAGCATTCAGCGCTTGTTTTAAAGGCGAGAACCATAAACCGTTATAAATAAGTTCTGTTATTTTCTGCTCAATCATCGGTTTAAAGTGAGCTACTTCTTTTACGAGTGTTAAATCTTCCAGTTCCTTGTGCGCCGTAATTAATGTCATCGCTGCTGGGCATTCGTATACTTCACGCGATTTAATACCAACAAGGCGATTTTCTACGTGATCGATACGTCCAACGCCATGTTTTCCAGCAAGTGCATTTAACGTTTTAATAAGTTCTGAAAGTGGGTATGCAGTACCATTTAAAGTCGTCGGTACGCCTGCTTCAAAGCCGATTTCTACAAACTCTGGTTTATTCGGTGTATCTTCTAATGCTAATGTCATCTCATATGCATCTTCTGGCGGCGCTGCCCATGGATCTTCTAAAATGCCACATTCATTGCTACGTCCCCATAAATTTTGATCGATTGAAAACGGGCTATCTAAATTAATCGGAATTGGTACATCGTTTTCTTTTGCATAGGCAATTTCTTCTTCACGTGACCATTTCCATTCACGTACAGGCGCAATCACTTCTAAGTAAGGATTTAACGCTTGAATAGAAACTTCAAAACGAACTTGATCATTCCCTTTCCCTGTACATCCGTGTGCCACTGCAGTCGCACCTTCTTGTTCTGCAATTTCCACTAATTTCTTCGCGATAAGTGGGCGTGATAACGCTGAAACGAGAGGGTATTTCCCTTCGTATAACGTGTGCGCTTGCATCGCCATCAATGCATATTCATTTGCAAATTCTTCTTGAACATCAATCATATATGATTTAATTGCACCTACTGAAAGTGCCTTTTCTTTTACAAATGCTAAGTCTTTACCTTCCCCTAAGTCTAAACAAAGCGCGATAATATCATAATTCTTCTCTTGTAACCATTTAATTGCAACGGAAGTATCAAGACCTCCGGAATATGCTAATACAACTTTTTTCTTCTCCATTTTGCATCCCCCTAAAGAATAAATATTCATTTTACTTTATAATAATTCACACTTTAACACCTTTTACAAAATGTATCAAGAGTCATTTTCAAATTTTTTCAAACAATTTCGTCGAACTTCTTTCTATTTTTTTGTACAATATAAGCAGGAAAACGGGGGTGAACTTATGGAAAAGTATTTCTTATACGATAATCATCTCGGAATTGAAATTCCGCATTTACAAGAAGACTGGGAAGATATCCCCGAAAAAGTGCAACATGCGATTTTATTAAAATGGGAACAAGTTCGCGGAAAGATTCCTGATCGTATAAAAGAACTCGAACATTATATTAATGCAAAACAGCATCATTTAAATAACGAAGAAGACTTCGAAATTTCTTGCAAACTGAATTCAGAAATTGCCGATCTCGCTTCCATCATTAATGACCTTTGGCTTTGGTATCGACTCACTCAAAATGTATCTGAGGGGAAAGCACACCAATAAAAAAAGCATGCCCCTCAATTACTTTGGGTCATGCTTTTTTGTCGTAACACGATTTACAATATATTTCTTGTGCTGTTTTTGCCAAACACGCATCAAATGGACCAACTAATATACTTCTTTCTTTCGGCAACTTTACAAAAGCAACAAGCTCTTCTTCATATTGAATCTTTTTCTGACATGAAACACATGTTAACTCTTTTCTTTTAAACATGTCTTTTAGCATATTTTCACTCTCCTCTTTATCTATCTATATTAATATACTCTCATAATAGTTAAAATTTGTAAAAATATGACACATTATAAAGTAAATGATTCATATACTATGTACAAAAGGAGGCCTTACACTTATGCGCGCTTTCGTTATTATCGCTTTAACTTTTTTAAGTGTGATTAGCTGGGATGCGTTTTTTAAAGATAAAAATGATGATAAAAATACAACTGAATAGAAACTCTTCTTTTCTTACTTATTGGACAAACTAAAAAAACTGTCCAATTCTCCAAAATAACTTAGGCTTTTCTACAAAAATATTTAAACATAACAATTTTTGTAGATTTCCTCCGTTTATTGTCGGTTTCCATCCGCATACATTTTTTGAAAGTATGATATAATAATATAAATCTTGAAGGAAGGGATTTTGATATCATGATCGCTCGAAGGAGCATGTGGCATCGTATTGACGAATCATACACGTAGCGTATTTTCCAGCTCAGATACTTTAGTCTAGCGAAAAAAATACGAGAGTGGGGAAATTATGATTGCCCGAAGGATAATTTGGCAAAAAAAAGACTCTTCTTACACATAGCGTTTTGTTTAGGGCTTAATTGTTACTAGCTAAACAAAACAAAGAAGAGCAGGATTGCTAAATGAAGAATCCTACTCCACGTTTTGTTTAGTCGTTTTAAGACTTAAACTAAAACGAAAGTAGGGAGAATTGATGGACGAGAGGATTATTCGTTATTTCTTCAGCGACATATAGCGTAGTTAGTTTTTTCGTAAACTAACTGAAGCTACATGTGAGCTCGTAGTTAGTTTACAACACAAAAAAGGACTACTAACTACGGAAAGAAGGAATAACGATGAGGAACATCCAAAGTCGACAAATTATTAAAGAAGTTTTTATGGTTTTAATCGGTTCATTTATTTTAGCAGCAGCGCTATATCACATTCACTTCCAAAACCACTTAACAGAAGGTGGCTTTGTAGGTATCGCACTATTCATCCAAAATTTTTATGATATTTCACCATCTATTTCAACTGTAATGATGGATATCCCAATTATTTTACTATGTGCGTCATTGTTAGGTAGAAAAATGGTTGGCTATTCATTTTTAGGTTCAATTTCATTCGGAGTATTTTATTCTCTTATGGAAAATTATTCTCCATTTACGGTCGATTTATCAAACAATTTATTTATAGCTGCAGTAGTTGGCGGTGCGTTAGCTGGTATTGGACTCGGTTTTATATTGCGATTTGGCGGTGCAACCGGTGGAGACGACATTTTAACAATTGTATTAAGTAAAAAAACACGTTTTACAATTGGGCAAATTTTCTTCGTCTTTGACGCGATTGTTCTTGCGCTTTCATTATATTATTTAAATTGGACAGAAATTGCTTTTACTATTCTTTCAATTGCCGTACAGGCAAAAACATTGGATTTAATTTATTATCCAAAAACAGAAAAAGCAGAAGAAAAGCAGCCAGTATCTATTCCAATGTCCAAAAAGCATGCAACAAATTAAAAAAGCGAAAGGCTTCGGCCTCTCGCTTTTTTTATGCCCGTTTTTCCTTCTCGACTATGTGGCGCACTTGATAAAATCTATTTGCAAATTCAGTAACGTTTCTTGTTAAACGATAATTTACTGTAGACCCGATTGCCATTCCAATTACCGGAATACCTTGGAATAATTTACGACGAAGAGCATAAATCGAAAATGTTTTCAAAATTTGTTTTAAAATAATTTCAGTAGAAGCTGGTTGTAACACCGCTTCATCTCCTTCGTAGAAGAAGGAATCTTCTTGTTCTAGCTCTTGCAGTAAATTGTACCATGCGTATTGCTGAAGTCTTCCTGGTAGTAATGACGCATGAAATACTTTTAACGCAAGCATCATTTCATACGGCTTGTTCACATCATGCCCAAATGACGTTGCAATAAGTTGGACAGCCTTCACATTTAACGCAATCATAACCGGAAAATCAGCTGTTAATAATAATAAACCTCCAGCACCCGTTGCTCCGCCTTGTACGAATGAATATAGGCGATGGCGTGCTGTTTGCTGCTCTGCTATGTATGTTAATTGGTCAATAGATAATGCTTTTAAATCCTCTAGTTGCTCAATCGATTCATCAAATAATCTCGATGTTCCTAAAATACGATTACGCGCATCTAACTGTGATTGTGAACTTTGAATCAATGCATGCAAATGAAAGAGCCATCCATCTGCTTTCGTAAAGAAATCTTTTCGTTTTTTCTCAGGTAGTTTCGCAATTGTAGTATGTACCCATTTATCAAACAGTTTTTGAAAATCAGTCGCTTCTTGCTCAACTAATTGCGATTCCCATTCTTTTATATTGTCTAAAATGGCTTGTTCTCGCTTCGATCGCATCGTAACAACCACCTCGTTCGATTTTTTTCTATTGTAACATATTTCTGCTTATTCTTTGCAAATATGCTTGTCTATCTTTATTCACATACCATTTTTAGTGACATAAAATATTAACAAAAAGGATGAGATAAATCACATGAATCTATCCGATATAAAAAAAGAATATCATGCAGTATTCAGTTTAGGACAAAACTGCTGGCCTGCTTGGGCATTATATCAATTCAAATTATCACCATTTTTTGGCGTTATTGATTTTATGCTAAGCCCATCATTAGAAAAAGTGAATATATTATTACAAAATCGATTTGACCGTTTTTTACAGTTAGAAAACTTATCCTTCATCTCATTTTGGGATGATGGTGCGAAATTAAGACTCCGGGACAATCTATATGAAATCGACTCCTGCCACGACTTTAAAACAGATGTAAACACACCAACTTCTTGGCCTTCTTATACAGAAATCAAACTAAATTATAAGCATCGTATTACTCGTTTTCTAAATACAATTGAAACGGCACAATCCATATTGTTTATTCGAACTGGAGGAACATACGAAGAAGCACGTTCCTTAGAACATATTTTATCTCAAATCGTTACACATACATTCTCTGTCCTATTACTCATTCCTGAAGATGTACCAACTGTTACGGAAGAAGATTGGGGATTGCAAAATATTTGCGTTATAAAATGTCCTATTATGGATGTATTTCAGTACAATGAAGCATTTTGGAATGACTTATTTAATGGCATCGTAATTCGACCACATTCTTAAATACACGACACTTTTATTACGCAATACATTATAATCATCCTTATACAAAATAAAGTGAAACTTTAATCAGTGGGGGTTTTGTTCATCCCCCACTGATTATCAGCCCTCACCAATCGGACTTTTACGGACAGTTGATCCCCCACCTAACTTCTTTGCTTCCGCTGAATTTTGAGGTGGGGATCTTACTGCCCGTTAAAGCGGGATAAATAAGGAGTGATTGTATATGTATCCACGTGCAAAAGCTTTCGGTCTTGCTATACATGACAGTCGCCTTCTTGTACAAGAATATCATACAGGCGATGAAACATATTACCGGCCTCTTGGCGGTTCAATTGAACTTGGTGAAAAATCAGCACATACCGTTATTCGTGAATTTCAAGAAGAGCTTCATACAGAAGTGGAAATCACCGATTATTTAGGTTGCTTAGAAAATATCTTTCATCTTGATGGAGAAATTGCTCATGAAATCATTCAACTATATTCTTTACGCTTATTAGACACATCACTATATGGAATGGAAAAAGTGAAGATACAAGATGAGCAAACAGTGTCATATGCGAAATGGATTCCCATTACAGCATTCATTCAGGAGAAAAAAGCACTATATCCAGATGGAATTTTAAACTATATTCAAAGGAAAAAAGACGAAATCCTATAGGATCTCGTCTTTTTTCTTTTCATATATTAACCAATGTTTCCAAGACGTAGTACGTCACGAGCGATCATAACTTCTTCGTCAGTTGGAATTACAATAATTTTTACTGGAGAATGTGGGAAGTTGATGAATGCTTCCTCACCGAATACGTTATTGCGTTTTGCATCGAAGTATACGCCCATGTATTCAAGGCCTTCTAATACGCGTTCACGAATAATCGCACTGTTTTCACCTACACCAGCTGTGAAGATGATTGCGTCTACACCTTTCATACGAGCAGTGTAAGAACCGATGTATTTGTGGATACGGCTTACGAATACATCAAGTGCTACTTTCGCACGGTGATCGCCTTCTTCTTCTTTTGCAATGATGTCACGTAGGTCACTAGAGTAACCAGTAAGACCTAACATACCACTCTTCTTGTTCAATACGTTAACTACTTCTTCTACTGTTTGGCCTGTTTTTTCCATGATGTATGGAATTAACGCAGGGTCAATGTTACCAGAACGTGTACCCATTGTTACACCAGCAAGTGGAGTGAAGCCCATAGAAGTATCGATAGATTTACCGCCTTCTACTGCTGCGATACTTGCACCGTTACCTAAGTGACAAGAAAGTAAGCTTAAGCTTTCAAGTGGACGACCTAATAGCTCAGCTGCACGCTCAGTTACATATTTATGAGAAGTTCCGTGGAAACCGTATTTACGGATACCGAATTTTTCATAGTACTCATATGGTAAGCTGTATAGGAATGCAGATTCCGGCATTGTTTGGTGGAATGCTGTATCGAATACTGCTACTGCTGGTACGTTTGGTAATACTTCTTGGAATGCTTTAATACCAACAACGTTTGCTGGGTTGTGAAGTGGTGCTAAATCGCTTAATTCTTCGATATCAGCTAATACTTCATCAGTAATTAGAACAGAGTCAGCAAATTTTTCGCCGCCGTGAACAACACGGTGACCGATACCGCCAATCTCGTCTAGAGATTTAACGATTCCGTTTTCAGTTAATTTTTTAAGAAGCATATTAACTGCTACTGCGTGATCTGGAATGTTTGTAATTTCTTTTTGTTTTTCGCCATCTACAGTAATAGTGAAGATACTATCTTCTAAACCGATACGTTCTACTAAACCTTTTGTTAATACTGTTTCACTTGGCATTTCAAATAATTGGAATTTTAAGGAAGAGCTTCCTGCGTTAATCGCGATGATTTTTGACATCTAGTCTTTCGCCCCTTTTTCTCTTGGTAGTTGTGTGGATGTTTCCACAAACCGCTCGATTTTATCTGATCAAATTTACTAAATATGAAAACGTTTCATCATTAGCAAATTTTATACTCACGATTTTAATTTAAACATCGTACGACATATATTTCAAGTGAAAAAATTGTAACACCAAGAAAAAAAATATATTACAGATTTCAAAAAAATTCAGTTAAATCTTGTATATATTTAAAAATATGACATATCATATAAAACTGTACTACATGAATTACTAACCCTGTTACATATACCTGGCCTTATTTATGCGTTGCAAACCAAGTATTTAATTGGTCCATAATGTCCTCCATCGCCTTCATGTTGGAGAATTTAGGTAACTCCACTAATAACGCCTGTTTTGGCATCGTTACACTAGGGCCTTTCTTTTGGAGAACAAATATACTTTTTGCATTTTTCTCGTTTTTAAACATGGAAACAGGTAGCTGTAATAACCCCTGAATAAAGCATGTTTCTTTAATAAATGCATGCAATTTTGGTGCTTGATCACTTTCAAAAATGAAGTTCGGTACTAGGAAGAATAAGTATCCGCCTTCTTTCGTATGCTTCACACTTTGTTCAATAAATAGGTGGTGGGCATATGACATTCCTTCATCTGCTTTTAACTTATATTCACTTGCACCGATTTCATTTGGATAGTAACCAACCGGTAAGTCTGAAACGACTGCATCAACTGGATCGATATAAAGCGGTGCTAGTCCATCTTGATGGAAGAATTCGATTGCATGCTTTTGTAAATTCGCATTTACTAAAGCAAGTTTAATTAGCACTTCGTCCACTTCTACACCAAATCCACTCATCGTAATGTTTTCTTGAGCACTATTGAAAACTGTCGTCATCAAGTTACCCGTTCCAATTGCAGGGTCTAACACAGTAATTTCATTTTGACCCTTCATAAATTTATGGAATAAGTAGCTCATGAACATACCAACTGCATCAGGCGTCATTTCGTGATTCGCTTGTACGCCTTCTTTCATTCCTTTTAAGATGGCTAACTGAAATGCTTTACGAATTTCTTCACCTTTATATGTTTCTTCATTAAACGTACTATATTCACGATTCAGCCTTTCAATTGCTGATTCTGATAATTCCTCTTGTAAAATCGCTCCTTCAAACAAGTTATCCCCTGTTTCTACAAGCGCCTCTAAATATGTTACATCTAATTCTTTACGTAAAACTACCGCAGAAGAATCAAAAATAGAAAATAAAGTTTCTACTGTCTGACTCACGTACATTCCTCCTTCTCTCTTTTACACATAACTTATATCATACCATAATCTGATTTTTTCCCAAAAGAAAAAGCGACCTCTTTTTTAGAGCTCCCTTTTTAGTGATGTATGATGTAACGTCTTCTCTCGTATATCGATTCCATATAGCAATATATGAGAGAAGACGACCTCTTTCAAAGAGGTCATCTTCCTTCACATTATTTTGCAGCTTTTGCTGCTTCTAATGCTGCTTCATAGTTTGGATGGCTTGTACCTTCGCTTACGTATTCTACGTAAACTACTTTGTCGTTGCTATCTACTACGAATACTGCACGAGCAAGTAAACGAAGCTCTTTCATTACTAAGCCGTAAGCTTCACCGAATGAAAGGTCGCGGTGGTCAGAAAGTGTAACAACATTTTCTAAACCGTTTGCTGCACACCAGCGTTTTTGAGCAAATGGTAAGTCAACGCTAATTGTTAATACTTTCGCGTTTTCAATACCTGCTGCATCTTGGTTAAAACGACGTGTTTGTGCATCACACACACCTGTGTCGATTGAAGGTACAACACTAATTAATTTCACTTCACCTTTGTATGTTTCTAAACTTACTGGAGATAAGTCATTTGCTAACACTTGGAAGTTTGGCGCTTGATCGCCAACTTTAACTTCTGTTCCAACTAAAGTCATTGGGTTACCTTTAAAAGTTACGTTTGCCACTTGAAAATCCTCCCTTATTTAAACAAAATATGTACAATGTAAATGATAGTTTGTCCCTATCGATAATGCAAATAAAATCGCTTTATTTACAAAAAAATTAAAGAAGCTAATCCATTGATTAGCTTCTTTATTCGTTAAATTTGAAATTCCGGATCATCTTCTTTTCGTTTATCCATCATTTCTTTCACTTTATCAACAGCTTGTGGCGCTAATTCAATTATTTTATCGATGACGTGTGTTTGCTTATCTAAATGTAACACTTTTACGCCTTCTCCATTTATAACGAGAAAAGCAACAGGATTAATAGAAACTCCTCCACCACTTCCCCCGCCAAATGGATGACGGCCTGAATGTTCTATTTTACCAAATTCACTTCCACCTGCAGCAAATCCGAAGCTAACTTTTGAAACGGTAAGAATTACACTTCCATCTGCCGCTTTAATTGGATCGCCTACAATTGTATTTACATCAGTCATTTGTTTTAAATGCTGCATTGCAGTTGTCATTAAACCTTGAATTGGATGGTCCATTCTATATCCCCCCTTATGCTTGAACAGAGTTTTCAGTCGTACCAGATCTTTGTTTTCTCATAAACGCGATTAATTTAATACCTGTTTTTATAGCACGGAATATACGAAAGGATGCTGTTAATTCACATCTTGACGCAAACCCTTTCCCTTGAAAAACAGGAGTAATTTCAAATTCTGGTACGTCGACAATATGCATATATTGTCCTACAACTCCAGCAGCCATTCCTTTTGTCCCCCATGCATATCCGGTAACAATTCCAGTACTAGCTGCATCACCTGCACCAATTTGCGTGTGCCATCTCCAACCATTGATTTTCACTCGTTTGAGAAAATCTTTAACGATAGTATGAACTTCTTGAAGCTTTTTTATCAGTTCCCCGATGCTATCAAGTTGTGCCATAATTTTATTATCGAGCCCGCCATCCTCTTCAGCTTTTTCGATTTTTTGCCCTGTTTTCTTCTGTTGCTTCTCAATTCTTTCCAACACATCAAATGTATAGCGAATCATCCATATTTTCACTTGAAACAAACATTGCTTTTCCATTTCTGAATATAAAAATGTCACTTTAAGCTTTATTTTCGACAATAGTATAAGCAAAATAAAAAGGAGAAGAATTATTATTCCAATTACGAACCACTTCATACGTATCATCCTTTCACTCCGTACCCATTATCGACAACTTTATTCATCATTAAACAGAGTTTCATAAGATTGAATATAAAAATTTTTCTAAAAATAAAAAGGTATTTTGACAATTTATATCGAAATATATTATTTGAACATATCATCAGGGAACGGACTCTAATGATATGTAGCACGAAGCATAGAAAATTTAACTGCAGTGGAGGGATACATAATGGCAGATCGTCGCAATTTATTTTTCTTTTATGGTGATGACAAAGCAAAGCTCGTTGAAAAAATGAAACCAATCTATCGTATTTTAGAAGAGAATGGATTTACCATATTAGATCATCCAAAAAATGCAAACGCTATCGTCAGTGTTGGAGATGATGCAACTTTCTTACAAGCCGTTCGTAAAACTGGTTTTAGGGAAGATTGTTTATACGCAGGGATTTCTACGAAAGATGAAATTTCATTCTACTGCGATTTCCATATTGATCACGTTGATATAGCCCTTCAAGAAATTACAAAAAATGAAATTGAAGTGCGAAAATATCCAACAATTGAGGTAGATGTGGATGGCAGCACATCCTTCCATTGTTTAAATGAGTTCTCATTACGTTCTAGCATTATTAAAACGTTCGTTGTAGACGTTCACGTTGATAATTTATATTTCGAAACATTTAGAGGTGACGGTTTAGTTGTTTCTACCCCAACAGGAAGTACAGCTTATAATAAATCGTTACGTGGTGCAGTTGTTGACCCGCTTATCCCTTGCTTCCAAGTAAGTGAATTAGCATCTTTAAATAACAACACATACCGCACGCTCGGTTCACCGTTCATTTTAAATCACGAACGTACATTAACTTTAAAACTAAGACCAGACGGTAACGATTATCCTGTTATCGGTATGGATAATGAAGCGCTTAGCATTAAACAAGTGGAAAAAGCTGTTGTACGCTTAAGCGATAAACAAATTAAAACAGTTAAATTAAAAAACAACTCTTTCTGGGAAAAAGTACAGAGAACGTTTTTATAGTATTAAAATAACCGTAGAATTATGGTGGCCCATAATTCTACGGTTATTTATTTACCTCGATTGGCGCGAACAACAACTTCTCGCTATCCGGCCGTTATTCTTGTCAGTTTTTGTCGGTAAGTCGATATATTTCGAGTTACCGTCGATATATTCCGATAATCGCTCATATATTTTTACGCATCTTTTCTATAGACGACTTTGCCATCTATTACGGTCATCTCTGCTTGTACTTCTTTTATTTCTTCTGCCTCTATTTCAAAAATATTGCGGTCTAATATCGTAAAGTCCGCTTCATATCCTTTTGTAATTTGCCCTCGCTTCTCTTCTTTTCCAATTGCATAGGCACTTCCTGTTGTAAATAAAGAGACAGCCTCATATGCCGTTAACCTTTCCTCTGGCATATAGCACACATCGTCAATAAAACTTCTACGTGTAACAGCGCTATATATGCCTAGAAACGGATTCACTTGCTCAATCGGAGCATCCGAGCCCCCGTTACAGTGTAATCCCGCTTCCAGTAACGTCTTCCAAGCGTACGCATAACGAAGACGATGCTCGCCTAGTTTTTCAATGACTGATGGAAAATCCGATGAAACAAAGACTGGCTGTATATCAATAATGGCTTGTAATTTTTTCATTCTTTCAATCAACTCTTCACGAGCTAACTGACAATGAATAATGCGGTCACGTAATCCTTCTGCTGGCGGATATAATTCAAGTGCATCAATGACATATTCAAGCGATAAGTCGCCGATAGTATGAATCGCAACTGGCATATGTAAATCTCGTGCTTTCTTCACTAATTCCGCAAGTTCTTCACGTGAGAAAATCGCAACCCCATTCGTTTCCTTCGCATCTTCATACGGTTCACTTAATAATGCTGTTCTTCCGCCAAAAGAACCGTCAGAAAAAATTTTCATTGCCCCAAATTCAATATAATGCTCATTTTCATATTCCTTTCGTTCCTGTGCTACTTCATGATGAACGAGTAAATGTGCTTTAAATGGCATTTCCTTTATAACATGAGAAAACGCATTGTGCGTTTTTCTAAAACCACCGTAATAATTCAAATCTTCCGTATGCCCACCAACGAGACCATATTGCCAGCAATCTTTAATCGCTGTTTGCAGAGCTCTTTGTAAATAGGCTTCATCAATTTCAGGCTGCACATGTTTAATTAACTCTTGTCCTTGTTCATATAAAAGCCCTGTTAACATATTTGATGAATCACGGCCAATTTTTCCGCCTTTTGGATCTTCTGTCGCTTCTGTTATATTCGCTTCTTGCAGTATGTATGAATTCACCCATGTAACGTGACGACAAACTCGCTTTAATAAAATCGGATGGTCTTTCGAAATTTCATCTAAATCACGCGCGTGAACATCTTTCGTATCTGTAAAGTTATTCTCATTCCATCCTTCTCCAATAATCCAAGAACCTTTTGGGGCTTCTTCTACGCGCTTCTGAACGTGAGTAAGCACTTCGCTATACGATGTGCAATTTGATAAATCTAGACGAAGTAATCTCTCCCCGTGACCAATAAGATGCATATGGCTATCAACGAGACCTGGAATCATTGTTTTGCCTTTTAAATCGTGCAATGTAACCGCAGCATATCGGCTTTCTAACTCTTCTTTACTTCCAACATCAACGATCATACCCTTTTCAACGTAAACAGCGTCCACTTTTTCATTTTCTTCTCTCATCGTGTAAATGGTGCCGCCGTACCAAATTTCTCCCATATATTTCATCTCCTTTATTTTTATTGTATAAAAAAAAGCACCATTTCAAAACATGGTGCTTTTCTAAACATTACTTTTGTTCAGTAGTAGACGTTGTAATTTGCCATTCAATATTAAATTTATCTTTTACTTGTCCGTATGCTGGGCTCCAAAACGTTTCTTGAAGTGGCATAATAACTTCGCCACCTTCTTGTAACTTATTGAATACTTCTTTCGCTTTTTCTGCATTACTAATTTGAATTGCGATTGTTACTTGAGATCCAATTGCATGCCCTTGACCTGGGAATGTATCAGAAATCATAAGATTCGTATTACCAACTTTTAAAGTAGCGTGTAAAACGCGTTCTTTCGCTTCAGCTGGAACCGGGTATTCTGGATTTTCAGGCATATCACCAAACGTTTGCATGACTTCTACTTTTGCATCTAACGCCTCTTTATAAAACTGTACAGCTTCTTGCCCACTACCATCTAAAACTAAGTACGGATTAATACCTAAAATCATACGGACACCTCTTTTTTTAATTTATAAAATAGAACTTGTGTTCGTTTTTTATATTATCATTGTTTGACATTTCAATCAACTATTTCCTTCACTGTTTTCAAATTTATTTTGATGGAATCTCCATCTCTTGTTTTCGAAGCTCAATACGGCGGATTTTTCCAGAAATCGTTTTTGGTAGTTCATCTACAAATTCAATTTTACGAGGGTATTTATATGGTGCAGTAAGTTCTTTGACGTGTTGTTGGAGTATTGGAATTAATGTTTCTTCGCTCTTTTCTATATTCTCTCTTAATACGATAAATGCCTTCACGACACTTCCGCGAATTTCATCAGGACTTGCGACAACTGCACATTCTCTTACGTAAGGATGTTTTACAAGTGCATCTTCTACTTCAAACGGCCCGATTGTATAACCAGAGCTAATAATAATATCATCACCGCGCCCTTCAAACCAGAAATAGCCGTCTTCATCTTTCTTCGCTTTATCACCAGTAATATAATAATCACCGCGGAATTGCATCGCTGTACGCTCATCGTCTTTGTAATATTGTTTAAAGAGGGCTGGCGTTTCAATGTGAACTGCAATATCACCAACCTCGCCTACTTTAACCGGAACACCTTCCTCATTTACGATATCAACGTGGTTGCCTGGCGTTGGTTTTCCCATTGATCCTGGTCTAATATCCATCCCTTTCATTACACCAACAAGCAATGTATTTTCCGTTTGCCCATAGCCGTCTCTTACTGTAATATGAAAGTGCTTTTGGAACGTTTCAATGACTTCTCTATTTAACGGCTCACCTGCGGATACAGCGCTATGTAACGCTTCTAAATTGTACTCGCTTAAATTTTCTACCTTTGCCATTAATCTATACTCAGTCGGCGTACAACAAAGCACATTCACCTTATTATCGTCTAATAAATTTAAATACGTTTTCGGTTCAAACTTACCGTGGTATACAAATCCTGTTGCCCCTGAGCCTAGAGTTGCTAAAAACGGGCTCCAAATCCACTTTTGCCAGCCTGGACTAGCCGTCGCCCATACAACATCATTCTCTTCAATTCCGAGCCAATTTGGAGCGCTCGTACGTAAATGAGCGTATGCCCACGTATGCGTATGAACAACACCTTTTGGATTTCCTGTCGTTCCTGACGTGTAAGATAAAAAGACCATATCTTCTTTATCTGTCTTCGCCATTTCTAACATATCACTCTCTTTTTCTAACGCTGTTTTTAAATTAATCCATCCATCTACTGACTGCTCGCTCAGAACGAATTTTTGAAGAGAGTCCATCGCTTCTATATCATCAAACTGTCCAATGTACGGCTCATAACTTACGATTGCTTTTACTTCCCCGTGTCCAATACGGTATTCGATATCCTTTTTACGTAACATTTCTGAACTCGGAATTACGACAAATCCTGCTTTAATCGCAGCGATATACGTCATGTACGCTTCAATTAAACGAGGCATCATAATGAGGAGCTTGTCCCCTTTTTGCAGACCACTCTTTATAAAAGCGTTTCCAATTTTATTTGCACCTTTCATTAACTCAGCGTATGTAACTTCTCGTCGATTCCCTTTATCATCTTGCCAAATTAAAGCAAGCTTCTCTTTATCACCTGTATATTTCTCTATTTCAGAAACTAAATTATAAGACGGCGGTGCCAACAATTCTTCTCTCTTCATAAACATCCTCCTTTTTCTTTATGCCTCCCTTATATAATAAAGAATTTTCTGTAAATTTTGAACCCTCTTCTTTTGACAAATTTTTCAGTTCTGTCGAATTGGTAAATGAAATTATATCGAGAGTTTTTCAAATATATTGAACACAACTTAGAATATATCAAAGAAAAATTAAATACATCGACTTACCGACAAATGGCGACACAACATAAAAAAGAAAGAGCGGGAGAACCCGCTCTTTCTAAGCCATCTTATATGAGATTATTTTTGGAAACCGCCTAATTGTTGCTCAGCTAGTGAAACTAGACGTTTAGTGATTTCACCACCAACAGAACCGTTAGCGCGAGCTGTTGCATCAGCTCCAAGTTGAACACCAAACTCTTGAGCGATTTCGTATTTCATTTGGTCTAATGCTGATTCAGCACCAGGAACCGCTAATTTATTTGTGCTACGTGACATGTTATATCACCTCCTTGTGAGTATAGAGTGTGATAAATAACATGACTTCATACACGGTTTATATATGGTAATTTATGGTTTTAGAAAAGTTCTTCGAATTTTTCTTCTTCCGCCACTACTTCTACCGTTTGCAATACCACTGTTTCTTTGTTTGCTACAGCTTCATCGATTAATGGTGTGAAATCGTATTTCGCTTCAAAACGATTCGCTTTTTCACGCTTCGGCTTCGTCGCTGGGCTTGCTGGTGTGAATACTGTACAGCAATCTTCGTACGGACGAATCGAAATATCATATGTGCCAATTTCTTCAGCGATTTTAATAATCTCTAATTTATCCATCGTAATAAGCGGACGAATAACTGGATAGTTCGTTACTTCGTTAATCGTATGCATACTATCTAATGTTTGACTTGCTACTTGTCCAAGACTTTCACCAGTCGTGATTGCTAGCGCGTTACGCTCCTCTGCGATACGCTCTGTAATACGCATCATCATACGGCGCATAACTGTCATTGAATAGCTAGATGGGATTTCTTTATTAATTGTTTTTTGCACTTCTGTAAATGGAACAAGGTGAAGCGTTACACGTTTACAGTATTTCGTTAACTCTTGTGCTAAATCGATTACTTTTTGTTTCGCGCGCTCACTTGTGAAAGGTGGGCTATGGAAGTGAACTGCTTCCACAGATACGCCGCGTTTCATCGTTAAGTACGCTGCTACTGGGCTATCGATACCACCAGAAAGAAGTACCATTACTTTTCCGCCAACGCCAACTGGTAAACCGCCAGCTCCCATACGCTCATCGCACATAATATAGCTATAACCACTGCGAATTTCTACACGTACATTTACATCTGGATTATGAACATCTACAGTAATATCTTCTGTATTTTCTAGAATGTGTCCACCAATCTCAGGTAATAATTCCATTGTTCTCATTGGGAAATGCTTATAAGAACGGTGTACAGTAATTTTAAATGTTTTCACATCGCCTTTTACTTGTAAGAAAGCTGCTAATGCACCTTTTTTAATATCTTCTAATTCTGATGGTACTTTCATCGCTAAGTTAAACTTATGAATACCAAATACATCTTTTAATCTTTCAGATACCGCTTCATGATCTTCGCCATTTAATTGGATATACATACGGTCATGTGTTGCATCGATTTTAATATTCGGGAATTTTTTCAGTTTGAACTTCACGTTATCTTTTAATGTGCTTACAAATTTAGAACGGTTTTTACCTTTAGTCGTCATCTCTCCATAACGAACTAAAATATATTCATATGTCATCATATTCCTTTACCTCATCACTTCATATAATTTTGGCATCGTCTCTTTCACAATACCTTCAAATTGCTTTACTTCTTCCATCGTGTTTTCTGGCGCCAAACTAATGCGAATAGCACTTGCAGCAGCGGCATGCGGTACTCCCATTGACACTAACACTCTGCTCACTTCATTTGCTTTTGAAGAACAAGCAGATTTCGTTGATACATATACACCGTGCTCTTCTAAAGCATGAACGACCACTTCTGGTTTTAAACCTACAAATGATACGTTTAAAATGTGCGGTGCTGCATATGCAAGCGACGTATTAATCGTTACATCTTCCATTTCTTTAAAGAAACGAACAAGCTCTGCTTGTAAACTTTGCAAATGAGCTACCTTTTCTTTCACTTGTTCCATTGTCATGCGAAGTGCTTTCACCATCGCTACAATGCCAGGTAAATTTTCTGTACCAGAGCGATACTTCAGCTCTTGTTGACCACCTGATAAAATTGGATCTAACCTTACGCCATCACGTACATAAAGAAGACCCGTTCCTTTTACACTGTGGAATTTATGTCCAGATATTGAGCAAAGATCAATATGAGAAGCGTATAAATTAAGCGGTACTTTTCCTATCCCTTGTACATGGTCCACATGGAATCTTATTTTCGGATAATTCGATAATAAAGTTCCAATTTCAGCAACGGGCTGAATTGCTCCAGTCTCGTTGTTCACGTGAATAATTGACACAAGAATCGTATCTTCACGAAGCGCTCGTTTTACATCCTCTACCGATACAACACCATGCTCATTAACCGGTAAATATGTTACATCAAAACCGAGATCTTCTAATTGTTTATATGCTTCAAACACAGACGCGTGTTCAATATTTGTTGTAATGATATGTTTACCGCGCGAACGATTCCTCATCGCTATTCCTTTAATCGCAAGGTTATTTCCTTCCGTTCCACCTGATGTGAAAATAATTTCAGAAGGTTTAACGTGAAGAAGCTGCGCTGCAATTGTTCTTGATTGTGTTAATAGACGCTCTGCCTCTCCTCCAAGCGAATGAATAGAAGAAGGATTCCCAAAATATTTCCCCGCAACCGTTACGTACGATTGAAGAGCTTCTGGATATGGCTTTGTCGTCGCACTATTATCAAAATAGATCATCGTTCTTCCCCTTTCAGCGCTGTCACATCATATAATCATATCACAAATACGTGTCATTACGCTAAGACTACTCAAAGGTTCCGTTATATTTTAAAACGAATAACCTTACTGTATTCCGCTCTTCATTATAGCAACATCGCCTGCAAAATTACACAAAAAAACAAACCCTTATGAAAGGGTTTGTTCATTGTCTACATATTCAGCTATTTTTTGAACAACGCCAGGCTCAAGTTGCTCTAGTACAGAAGCCGCTTGTTCTAAAGCTGCATCGTATTGATATTCACGGAATAATTTCTCCGCATAATTTAAGCTCTCTGCAAGGTTTTCATCATGACTGCGGTAACGATTACCGTATTGAATTAATTTTTCAACTAAATACGCTTGTCCAATTAACTCTTCTGTCATTTCAGCAACACCATTAACAGTTGTGTAAGCTTCTTCTAAACTGCTATTTACAGCATTCATATTTAACGGCTTCACTTCTAATTGCTCATATACAGCTTGCATTGCCATTTGTCCTCTTTTTAAATCTTCCATAATGCTCTCTGGAAGCCCTGGCAAATTCGACTTTTGCATAAAGCGTTTCGTTTCGAAAATAGTATTTCGCATTTCTTGTAACTTCTCACGTGCTTCAAATTCTTCTTTGCGCATCGTTTGCAGCATTTCTTTATATTCTGCATGAAGTACTTTTAATGTTTCACATTGCTCATAAATCTCTTCTAGTTCCTCACGAATAATAGAGAAGGCAATATCTTGTTCCGCAACGCGTAATTGCAGCATTTCAAAACGTTTCATTAAAATGTGCATTTGCTTTTCAATTACTTTTTGAGACTCAATGTCCTTATCTTGCAACTGATAGCTTTGTTTCACAAGCTGTGTTTCTGCTTTTGTTTCAATCGTTTCAGTGCGAATTTCTTCTAAGTCTTCATAAACAGAAAGTGTTTTTTGCTCCACATAATGTCTCGCATGTACTTCTTGTTCTAGTTGATCATAGAAGCTATCTAAACTCGTTTTTAAGTTTTCTACTTTTTCAGCCGCTTCCGTTATGTGAAGCTCCTGTATATCCATTAAACATATTTGTAGTTGTTTCTTCATATCGCGAACTTCTTTAGGGATTTCCAAATACTCTAATACATAACCTTGTCTTACCATATCATTATGTCCGTGTAATAAATCTTCCAGCTGAACTGGTAACGTCGCTTGACACTCTACCAATAAATCTGGAATTTGGTGAATAATGATTTCTAAATCTGCTAAACCTTCTTCCAAACTAATAACAATTTCTCTCGCTTTTAAATAGTCACCATTATTTGTTGCTTCTTCAAAGGTTTTAAATTTCTCAGATTCAACGTCTAGCATCTCTTCAATTTTCTGCTCTGCTGCTCCATACATATGTCTATGAGCAAGAACACTCTTCTTCATACTACGATATGTATCACGTAACCCTTCGATTTCCGAGCTATTTTTTTCATGGCTTTCTAACAATTGCTGTAATTCATTTAAAATGTCTGTAATACGATTATCAGCGTCATCTAAACCACTTATGGATTCATTCATCGCATGCTTTGCTTTTCGGAAGGAGAATTGCGAGGCGAATTTTCGCGCTTGCGCTAAATCTTTTTCAGCTTTCGGAATGGTTGTTGATACAATTTCATCCCATTCTTCACGCCATTTACCAAACAGTTCTTCTGTTTGACCCGTCATATTTAAATCTTTCACCCGTTTTAGTTCATCTGCCACAGGTTTATCTTTTATCTCTTGTTTCCACTGCTCAAGTGCTTCAATATCTTTATATGAACGATTTCTTATCACAAGCTCTATCATGAGCAGCACTAGAATAGAGCTTACTACAATGATAACGATCGTCAGGATAGAATCCATGCAAAAAAGCCTCCTAGTTATATCTCTTTTTTTGTCCGTTCCGTTTATGAAATGGAAGGCATTATGTATAAAAAGGGAATTCCCCTATATTTAACAACTAACAATGTACTAATCATACCATGTAATGGTTTGTTTTTGACCTAGTTTTTTTTAAAATTTCATGTTTCTTTCAATGCAATTGTAATCTTTCTCAATATTCCGTTTGGATTACCTCTCATCATCAAATGAATGCAGCAAAGGGCCTTCTTCCATATGAGATGCGAAATATATTTTACGTACAAGTGGCGGTTCAATAGAAATCGCATGCACATTTCCTTGCCTTACCGCTTGCTCTACTGATATTTCTGGAAGTAATGTGATGCCAAGTCCGGCACTGACCATCGCAAGCATCGGTTCTGCATAAGAAGTTTCAAATGCAATAATCGGTTTCGCACCTATCCCTTGAAACAGATTCGTAATCATTTTTCTAACATCACAGATTTCTGGGTATACGATTAACTTTTCATTTTGCAAATCTTCCATTCGAATTACTGTTTTCTCTTTATAAAGATGATCACTTGAAACGACACACACAATTTTTTCTTCTCGTATTTCTTTTATACACGTAGCACCTTCTACTACTGAATCGATGAACATCGCTTCAATCTTCCGTTCTTTAAAAAGTCCTATCAGTACTTTCGTATGCTCAATTTTCCATTCTATTTCGAACCCGTCACCTAATGTATCTTTACATTTTGATATGTAATGTGCTGCTAAACTTGGCAATATGCCTATTGAAATGTTCCTCTTCTCTTGAAATTTCTTCATTTCGGCTTTCACTTCATGTATGTGTTCCAAAATCGGTAACATTCTTTTTATAAATAACTCTCCAGCCTCTGTTAACTCCACTCCTTGCGCGGAACGCTTCAGTAAAGTAACTTCTAAATCGGCCTCTAACCTTTGAATTTGTTTACTAAGCGCCGGCTGAGAAATATGTAAAATTTTACTCGCCTTTGATAAACTTCGCGTATTTTTCACTTCAATAAACGATCGTACTGCCTCTAAATCCATCGTACACACCTCTAACAAAAAGTTATAACTGTCATAAAAAATCGATATTTCCTTCTATAAACAATTACTCTTTATACTTATTTCATCAACTTACTATAACGAAATGTAAAGGGGAAAGATACTCTTGAACAAAAAACAAATGCTACTCGGATCCCTCCTATGCTTACTTGCCGTAACGGCTTGGGGATTTATGTTTCCTGTCATGGCAAACGCCTTACAGTTTATCGATCCGTTCTTCTTCACAACGATTCGCTATGGATCAGCAGCTATTATTTTTCTTATTCTGTTATTACTTACCGAAGGGACAAAGTCACTCCGCTTAGAAAAGAAAACACTTTCGTTACTTTTTTACGGAACAGTCGGTTTCGCAGGATATGGTTTTCTCGTTTTCTACGGACAACAACTTGCCGGACCGTCTGGAGCCATCCATGCCGCGATGATTCAGTCTCTTATGCCACTCATCGCTTTATTATTGCAGTGGATAACTAAAAACAAACGCCCACAAAACTACACTTTCCTTTGTATGTTCGTTGCACTTATCGGTGTTATGCTTGTCATTTCAAAAGGAAATATTCACTTATTATTTGGAGCTGCCAGTCACCTCTCAACAAATATACTTATGCTGTGCGGCGTTACTTGCTGGGTCATTTATACAAACGGTGGTGCTAGTTTTCAATCTTGGTCACCACTTAGGTATACGACGTTAACTTGTTTATTTGGCTCAATTTCACTCATCACTATCGTCACTTTTTTAACTTATACAAACGTTGTCACTGTACCTTCACTATCTACAATTATGAACGTTCGTTTTGAACTCTTATATATGTCTATTATTGCAGGCGTTATCGCAGTATTTTGCTGGAACGCAGGAAATCGCTATATTTCATCTATTAACGGCATATTATTTATGAATTTAGTTCCTGTGCTTGCACTTATCGGTTCCATCTTTCAAGGTTATACAGTCGACAAAATTGAAATTGCCGGAGCTTCATTAACAATTATCGCGCTATTATGCAACAATTTATGGCAAAGAAAAGAAAGCACAAAAATCCCCACCTCCGTTCGTTAGGTGGGGATTTCTCACATATGAACAGCTCTTGGCCATTCCTGATACATATTCGTTATACATAATGTTTGTTCCATCCATTGTTCAATTTCTTTCGTGTACATTTCTAAGAAAAAGGTCTCAGATGGAAAAGAATGCAGCACTTCTGATATATATTGCGGATATAAAAACGGCATATTCATCATGCCTTTTAATTGCGTCATAAACATTGTAAAAGATACCTTCTTAAACTCTTGTTTCATTTGTCCTTGTCTAATCACTTGCTCTATATAATATCTTTCTTTAGAAAAATAAACGGTCATCACTTCGCGAATTAATGTCGTATCAAGCGACAGCTCTCGGTAAAAGAAACGTGTCAGCTCCCTATTATCAAATTGATATCGTAAAATCCCGCGCACCATTTGTACCATCACATCTTTAGCCGACAAATACTCCCTCTGTTCAAAGGACGTTTCAATCACATGAATATACCTTTCTAAAAAATTAGTAATAAGCTGCTCTAATAGGCCTTGCTTTCCAGCAAAATAATATGAAATATTCGCTACATTCACATCCGCTCGCTTTGCAATGTCTCGCACCGACGTTCCATCATACCCTTTCGTGTTAAACAACGATATTGCCGCATCAATTACTTTTTGTTTCGTCTGTTTCATGCGCTCACTTCCTCTCACTGAACAGCTATAGTGTAAATTTCTTGACTTTTAAGACAAATTCCTTTAATTTTCTATCGACAAAGTCATGTGAAATACATCGTATTTTGCTAATATTTTACACATCTCGATAAAAAAGGAGCTGTTTCCATGTTTACTAAAGAAAGTTATGCAGGATCTCGCGTGCAACAATATGAGACAGTAATAAAACAACTGGATGCATTATTAACTGGCGAATCAAACGTAGTCGCAAACTTATCAAATGCGTCCGCATTATTAAACCAATTTTTAGATCGCGTTAATTGGGTTGGCTTTTACGTAACAGAAGGAAATCAGCTTGTTCTTGGACCATTCCAAGGAATGCCTGCTTGCGTGCGCATTCCATTTGGACGAGGCGTTTGCGGCGTTGCAGCTGAAACGAAAACAACGCAGCTTGTAGCAGACGTCCACCAATTCCCAGGGCATATCGCTTGCGACAGTGCTTCAAATTCAGAAATTGTCGTACCGATTATTAAGGATGGGAATGTCATTGGTGTACTTGATATTGATAGTCCTGAAAAAAATCGTTTCGACGAAGTAGATCAGCGCTATTTAGAAAAGTTTGTGGAAACACTCCTAAAACATATGTAACAAAAAAGAGCCAGTTATCGATTAAGTACATGACGTACAAAACCGATAGCTGGCTCTTTTTTTATTGATTACTAACAGTAGATATTTTCTTTAACGCTTGCTCTAAATCAGAAACGATATCCTCCCAAGATTCTAAACCGACAGATAAACGTATTAAATTATCATAAATGCCCATTTCTTGTCTTAACGCAGCTGGAATCGCAGCGTGCGTCATCGTTGCCGGATGCTGAATTAACGTTTCTGTATCTCCTAAACTTACCGCAATTGTAATAAAGTGAAGGTCATTAATAAACGCCTGCGTCTCTTCTTTCCCACCTTTAATTGAAAAAGATATAACGCCGCCCCCACGTTTCATTTGGCGAGATGCTAACTCTCCTTCTGGGTACCAAACACCTTCTACCGCATCATGATTTTTTAGAAACGATACAAGTTTTTCTGCATTATCACAATGGCGGTCCATTCTTACCGCTAGTGTCTTTAATCCGCGTAACAATAACCACGCATCAAACGGCGCCATAATACCGCCGATATCTTTTCGCATCGGGCGAATCTTTTCAGCTAACGCTTTCGTTTTACAAATTGTTACACCCGCTACAACGTCACCGTGACCCCCAATATATTTTGTCGCACTATGAACAACGGCGTCACAACCAAGTTCAAGCGGTCTTTGTAAATAAGGTGAACAAAACGTATTGTCAACAATGACAAGTAAACCATTTCGCTTCGCAACCTGAATCACTTGTTTTAAATCAATTAATTTCATTGTCGGATTAATCGGTGTTTCAACGAAAATAAGCTTTGTATTTGGGCGAATTTTATTTTCAATATCACCCTCTGTCTCCATATCACAAAACGAATGCGTAATCATAAATTTTTCTTCCAATACTTCCAAAAAGCCGTACGTGCATCCGTATAATCCATTTGAACAAATAATATGATCTCCAGCTTTTAGAAAACCAATTAAAGTTGCGGAAATAGCTGCCATACCGGATCCGAAAGCAAGCGCTTCTTCTCCTCCTTCTAACACCGCCATACGTTCTTCAAATAATTTCACAGTTGGATTTCCAAGTCTTGAGTAAATATAAGATGGATCCACTCCCGCAAAACTCGCTTCTCCTTGCTGCGCAGTCTCAAATGTAAATGTAGACGTTTGAAATAAAGGCGGTGTTAAACTTCCTTTATGTTCCTCTGATGTATAACCGTGATGAATTAACGCTGTCTCCATATGCTTCTTTTTCATAAAAACATCCCCTTTTATGTTTTTATTACCGCATATTCACCAACAAAAATTTGATGAACGTTTTTACTACATTTTATGTAAGCGTTTTATTTGTGTTTCTATCTCTTCTTTTATATCGTTTTAAATTCCTTCTTGTTCATTTCCAAAATTTATATGCATAAAACAAAAACGTACTCGCTTGACGAAACTCTGGGTAAAAGATATAATAGCGTTTGTGTAAAATAAAAAGGCAGCCTTGTAATGTGAGTTTATCGTTTGTATTTTGTTCCTCTACGGAGGTGTATCTCGTAACTCCCTGCTGCTGGAGCGAAGGTACATGAAAACAAAATGCCCGTAAATATCGATTACGTCTGTTTTTATTTTACGTAAATAAAAACATTTTAAAGGAGGAGTCAACTATGGCTCGTTATACAGGTCCAGCTTGGAAACTGTCTCGTCGTCTTGGAATCTCTCTAAGCGGCACAGGAAAAGAATTAGAAAAACGCCCTTACGCACCAGGTCCTCACGGTCCTAACCAACGTAAGAAACTTTCAGAATACGGTTTACAATTACAAGAGAAACAAAAACTTCGTCACATGTACGGCATGACTGAGCGTCAATTCCGTCGCACATTTGACCAAGCAGGTAAAATGCCTGGTAAGCACGGCGAAAACTTCATGATCCTTCTTGAAGCTCGTCTTGACAACTTAGTTTACCGTATGGGCTTAGCTCGCACTCGTCGTGCAGCTCGCCAATTAGTAAACCACGGTCACATCATGGTTGATGGCGCTCGCGTAGATATCCCATCTTACCGTGTAAAACCTGGTCAAACTATCAGCGTTCGCGAAAAATCTAACAACCTTGTTGTTGTTAAAGAAGCGATCGAAGTTAACAACTTCGTACCAGAATACTTAACTTTCGATGCTGACAAATTAGAAGCTACTTACACTCGTCACGCTGAGCGTGCTGAGTTACCAGCTGAAATCAACGAAGCATTAATCGTAGAGTTCTACTCTCGTTAATCTCGGTGCTCTGAAAAGAGTCGTATTAAAAGCCTTAGGAACCTTGTTTATCAAGGGGCCTGGGTTTTTTTTATTGAATATAACCGATTATATGTATAGAAACAGACTAATGTAATAAAATAAAAAAGAACTGCAAGTCTATAGTTAATAAAACTTAACCCTCTCTCTAGAATTTCATTTGTTTTTTATCCACATTAATAAAAACCTCTCCCTTCTTCTAACACTTAAAAACACTACATTCTATCCCATAACTCATTTTTCTTTGCTGTACTCTCCTTTTGTTAACATTATTTTTACAACGTATTTATTTGTACATAATCTATATCTTCCCTTTTTCTATTTACATTCAACCTTAAAAACCTCTTCATCACCCGAGCATCTGAATAAGATTAAAAAAACTTAATGAACAATTATCTCTTTAACTGCCGAATTATTAGAATATTCCATTTACCAACCCTTCCTTAAATTGGTATTATTTTCTTGTAAGAGGAGGGAAAGCTCATGTCTTTAAATATGTATCTCGGTGAAGTACAAGCTCAAACAGAAAGTATGAACTCTTTCTGTAGCACTACTATTCAAGGTATGGAACAAATTATTCATTCTATTGACGCTTTTGCATTGGATACTGTTCTACAAGGACAAACATATAGCAGTGCAAAAGCATATTTCTTACAAACCTTTCGTCCGTTAGCACAAGGAATCATTTACTTATGCGAAGAATTAATCCGTCAAAATGATGCTTTTCCAAGAGACTTTCAATCACAGGTAGCTTCTACAGATGTTATCGAACAGGAGATATTAGAACAAATTCGAGAAATTGACCGAATGATAGCAAGTACGGAAGCAATCAATCAAGCTATGCCTATCTCGGGCATGGACGCTATAGTAAATCTATTTGCTGACATGAGGCGTAAACTTCAAGAAAAGCTAGAGCACCTATATGAATTTAATCAAACATCTAGTGATAACTATATTACAGCGATTCAATTAGCCGCTAGTATCACGACAGGTTTAGCTGAAGTACAAAGCGGAAAAGGTTTTAGTCCCGTCAGTGGTACATTTAGTACACAAAGGTTGAATATGGAATGGATAGCCTCTATTCAAAAAATTGCAGAGGAAAGAGTTCAAGAAGCCGAAATAAAAAAAGAAATTGAAGAAAAAATGGCTTTGCAGGAACAAGAAGCTAATAGACCGTGGTACCAAAAAACAGCTATTGGCGCTTGGGAATTCTTCCAAGGAATTTGTAATTCAGCTGCTGAAAACTTTACAGGCGTAGAATTACCAATGGGCAATGAATTAGAAAACAAAACAACCTTTCAAGTCGGAAATCTTGTGGGGAATTTTGTATCAGGGGTAGGATCTATTTTTGAAATTTTGGGCGGTATAGCTATTGTAACAGGATCAAATGTTGGAACCGTATTGTTAGAAGGAGTAACTTTCGGGGCAGCATCACCAATTGTTATCCCAGCTGATTTAGCTCTTACAACCGCTGGAGCAGGTGTTGCTACACATGGTACCTTTGTATGGTATAATACCGTTCAAAATAGTATCGATACTTTGCAAAGGTTTCAGTCTTCTTCTGGGGGTTCCTCTAAAAATCTTTTAAAAGATGGTAAGTTTGTCGAATCTGATTTAGAATTAAAATATGCGGAATATTGCGTTAGAAAAGCAAAAGACGGTAAAGTACCTAAAGATAGATTGAACTGGAAAGAAGCAAGTGATTATTGGACAAAAGATTCACCTATGGCAAGAGGAAATAAGTTTAATAAAACTGCTCAAAAAAACGAATGGTATCCACATGATGAGATTCAACTAAGTAACGGTAAAAGATTAGATTCATATAATCCACGTAAAGGGGAAATCATTTCTAGAAAAGCAACAGATTTAGAAGATATTGATATTAAAACTTTTGAGAAGTATTTAAAAGAAATGAAGGATAAATATGCTATTGGCACTAAGATTCGTTCAAATAAATATAGAGAAATAGATGGGCAATTACTAAAAGGAAAACATATTTTAGAAATTCCAGTATCTAATAAAAATTTCAGAAAAATAGATGAATATATAAAGCGAGCAAAAGACAAATATGATATCGAGATTAGATTTAGGGAGGAATAATTAATGACATATTCATTGAAACCAGAAATACAGGAAGTACTTGAGAAAATTAATTTTACCGAGAGATACAAGTCCTTATCAAAACAATTTCCAGATAGAGAAAATACATTTGAAAACTATGAAAATGAAAAAGCAATTGAAGTATTTGAGTCTCTTGGCTATAAAGCTCGTTTTATGAAAAAAGAAAACTTTTTTAGAGTAGGAGAAGTAAAAAACAAAGATATCTATACTTTCAGGTTCAATATTAGCTTGAAATATGGACTCGTTGAATTTATTTGGGAGGCATGGCACACTGGTGAAGTTAGAACTGGAACATCTTGGGCTATGTTTGTAGACGTATTATCCAATGATACAGAAAAAATACTTCGTCCATGCTTCCACAGTTACGATGAACTCAAAGAAATCATGAAAATTGCCTTTGAAATGTACGAAGATTTTAAACAAGAATTAATTCCTATTTATTCATGATTTCACCTTAAAGATATATGAAGTAATGACCCAAAAACAAGGATAGACTTAATATTTTAGGGGGAATAACTTTTGCCTTATTCATTACAACCTGAAATACAATCCAGTCTTGCAAAAATTGATTTTATTCAGAGATATAAAGCCCTATCAGAAAAGTTTTCTCATAGGGAAAATACACTTGAAAACTATGAAAACGAAAAATTAATTGCAGTATTTGAGTCTCTTGGCTATAAAGCTCGTTACAATAAAAAAGAAGACTTTTTTATTGTAGGAGAAGTAAAAAACAAAGATGTCTACACCTTTAGATTCAACATCAGCTTAAAATATGGTGTTGCTGAATTGATTTGGGAAGCATGGCATAATGGTGAAGTTAGAGCTGGAGACCCTTGGGACATATTTATAAGATTGTTATCAAATGACACGGAAAAAGTACCCGTGCTATATTTCCACAGTTACGATCAACTCAAAGAAATCATGAAAATTGCCTTTGAAATGTACGAAGATTTTAAGCGAGAATTAATTCCTATTTATTCATAATGTAAAAAGCTACCGAAGACAACTAAAACAGTTATTTCGAGTAGCTTTTATTTATATATATTAAAGTTATTTATTTTCCTCTTTCTGAACATATACATAAGCATCTTTCTGCTCTTTATGTACATCCACCTTCGAATTCTCTGCAAGCTGACCCGCGTTTAGCAAAGAAAAAATAATGAGCGCTTCTAGTGACATTTCGTTTTACCACTCCTTTCTAGTTGTTATACATTTATCATACCGCTTACATGTGATTTCCGTATGAACTCGAAAAGGAGATTACAACAAAATGGTTACAAGTATATGAATGCACGCTATAATAACCATAAAATAGGAGGTTGATTCATTTTGACAATAAACCAAATGGTTCAGTTAGGCAGTGCATGTATGTTGTTTATTACTTCCGCGCTTATTAATTGGTATCAAGGAAGTAATTTAATAGATGATCCTGATGAATGGAAATATAGCGCTAAGTTTACGAATTACTTCAAAGGCACCGTTTCTAATTACGAAGATATTTATCAAATCGATTTCTTTATATATGCAGCAAAATTTTATCCAACAGCATTTATCGTTCTGCTCATTAGCTTACTGTATATGCTCGTATTAATTCTTTATATTCTATTTAAAAGAAAAGATCCGGCGATTTAAATCCATACATAAAAACCCCGAATCATAAAGTGAAACTTTAATCAGTGGGGGTTTTCTTCATCCCCCACTGATTATTAGTTGAACCAATCAGGCTTTTATGAGCAGTTGATCCCCCACCTAACTTCTTTGCTTTCGCTGCATTTTGAGGTGGGGGTCTTACTGCCCATTAAAGCGGGATAAACTTTTCAGTTTACAATTCGGGGCACTATTTGTTTTACATTCGTTTCGAATTAGTAACGAATTAAGAAATATTTCTTTTTACCGCGGCGAATGATTGTGAATTTACCTTCGATGCGGTCTTTTTCTGTTACAACGTAGTCTAATGCTTGTGTACGCTCACCGTTTACGTAGATTGCGCCGTTCGTTACATCTTCACGCGCTTGACGTTTTGATGGAGAGATTTTGCTTTCTACAAGTAAGTCGATTAATACTGTATCTTCTGCAGTACGTTCTACAGATGGTACGTCTTTGAAGCCTTGCTCGATTTCGCTTGCAGTCAGTTCTGCTACAGAACCGCTGAATAATGCAGCTGAAATTTTAATCGCTTGCTCTAATGCTTCTTCGCCGTGAACAAGTTTTGTCATTTCCGCACCTAATGCTTTTTGTGCTGCACGTTTTTCTGGTGCTTCAGCTACTTGTTTCTCAAGCTCAAGAATTTCTTCATGAGATAAGAATGTGAAGTATTTTAAGTATTTAACAACGTCGCGGTCATCTGTGTTAATCCAGAATTGGTAGAACTCGTAAGGAGTTGTTTTCTCTGGGTCTAACCAAATTGCGCCGCCTTCTGTTTTACCAAACTTCGTACCGTCAGATTTCGTAACAAGTGGAATTGTTAAACCGAATGCTTTCGCATCTTCTTCTGATTTACGGATTAATTCAAGACCAGCTGTAATGTTACCCCATTGGTCACTACCACCGATTTGTAGGCGGCAATTATGGTGTTGGTATAAGTTTAAGAAGTCGTATGATTGTAAAATCATGTAACTAAACTCAGTAAATGAAATACCAGTCTCTAAACGAGATGCTACTGTATCTTTTGCTAACATATAGTTTAAACCGAAGTTTTTACCGATATCGCGTAAGAATGAAATGACATCTAAGTTACCAAGCCAGTCATAGTTGTTAGCCATTGTTGCTGGGTTTTCCACGTTTTCGAACTCTAAGAAGTTTGAAAGTTGGTTTTTAATGCTTTCTGTGTAGTAAGCAACTGTATCTTTCGTATTTAATGTACGCTCTGCTTTTTTACCACTTGGATCACCGATCATACCAGTACCACCGCCAACAAGTGCGATTGGTTGGTGACCAGCTAATTGGAAACGACGTAACATTAATACTGGTAACATATGACCGATGTGTAAGCTATCCGCTGTCGGGTCGAAACCACAGTATAATTTAACGCTTTCTTTTTCTAATAATTGCTCAAGGCCCTCAGCATCTGTTTGCTGATTAATTAGACCGCGAAATTCAAGATCTTGTAAAATACCCATATCCTACATACTCTCCTTTAAGTTCATTACTGGCGTGAAGGTTGAAAACATAAAAAAATCGCCCCTTCAAATAAGGGACGATTTTGATTATCGCGTTACCACCCTAGTTGCAGACCAAAAAAGCCTACCACCTTATTTACATAACGGCTTAGCACCGTCTCTTCCCTTTTGAATACAATTCAATCGAAAAAAGATGCTCTAGGGGCGTAATTCGCGATCATCTATGTGCTGATTTTCACCGGCCATCAGCTCTCTAAAACAGGGAAATGATCACTACTTCTCCCTTTCCACGCTCAATTATTCATATACTTTTCTTTATACCATCATTTATATAGGCGTGTCAAATAAGGGTCGGATTTCTCTTCTTGCCAATCCTTTATAACGCCATAAAGAGGAATTTATTAGACATACAAAAAGCCTCCCTCATCTATTCTTTCATAAATGTATACAGACGAGGAAGGTACTTCGTTCAAATATTATTTTAGTTTTTTAACTATAATCTTTTATGCAAGCCAATCTTTTTTTAATAGTACATAATGGTTTTCCAAAAATAGTTCATTGTATTTAAGGAATAAGCGTTTCACTTGTTTCTCCAATTTAAATCCTATTTGCTCCATAGATCTGCATGAATTGATATTTTTATCCCATGCCTGCGCATAAACCTCATCTACGTCTAAAGTTAAAAATATGTAATTATATATTAAGTTTCTCGCTTCTCGATTGACCCCTGTACGCCAATACTTACGCGCAATCCGTTGAGCTTCCGAAGTTACAATTAATTTTTTATTTTCATTCATTATTGGCATAGAAATCCAATAGATTCCTATCATTTCCTTTGATTGTTTCATTACGATTGCCCAAGCCATAATATCTTTTAAATTTTTATAAGTATGTAACAAGTCCTTAATTTCATTACTATCTTTTGGAGTCACATTCCCTGTCCAATGGTGCATATCTGGATCTTTCATTACCTCATACCACTGTTTGTAATCTTTTTCCGGTTCCACAGAGCGTAAGCATACTATGTTTCCTTCTAAAACAGGTATCTTCATCTCCATTCCCCCTTTATTGTTTACAAAAAGAAAGGCCTGAACATATTACTTGTTCAGACCTTTCTCTCTTAATCTTCCATCGTCGATAAGTCACCTGTTGGTAAGTTTAACTCCCACGCTTTTAATACGCGGCGCATAATTTTACCGCTTCTCGTTTTCGGTAATTTATCTCTAAATTCAATTTGTCTTGGCGCTGCATGAGCTGCTAGACCTTTCTTTACAAATTGACGAATTTCTTCTTTTAATTCTTCAGATGGTTCGTAACCTGCACGAAGCGCGATAAATGCTTTAATAATTTCGCCGCGCACCGGATCAGGAATACCAATTACACCAGCTTCTGCAACAGCAGCATGCTCGATTAATTTGCTTTCTACTTCAAATGGTCCAACGCGCTCACCTGACGTCATAATTACATCGTCAATACGCCCTTGGAACCAGAAGTATCCATCTTCATCCATGTATGCAGAGTCACCTGATACGTACCAATCTCCTGGCATAAAGTAAGATTCATACTTTTGTTTGTTATTCCAAATTCCACGCATCATCGCTGGCCAACCTTTACCAATTGCTAAGTTACCCATTGTGTATGGAGGCACTTCATTTCCTTCATTATCAACAATCGCTGCTTTTACACCTGGAATTGGTTTACCCATTGAACCTGGACGGATTTCCATACAAGGGTAGTTACAAATAACTTGTCCACCTGTTTCTGTCATCCACCACGTATCATGAATACGAAGTCCAAATGCGTTCATACCCCATCGAATTACTTCTGGATTTAACGGTTCACCAACGCTTAATACGTGGCGCACTTGTGATAAATCGTATTTTTTAATTGCATCTTGTCCAGCACCCATTAACATACGGAAAGCTGTTGGTGCGCTATACCAAACTGTTACACCGTAATCTTGCAGTGCTTCATACCAAGCCTCTGGACTAAAGCGTCCGCCTAAAATAACATTTGATGCTCCAACTAACCACGGTGCGAAAATACCGTAAGCTGTACCAGTTACCCAGCCTGGGTCAGCTGTGCACCAATATACATCGTCTTCTTTTAAATCTAATACCCATTTCGCCGTTTGATAGTGCTGAACCATTGCGTTTTGCGCATGAAGCACACCTTTTGGTTTACCAGTAGAACCAGACGTGTAATGTAGAATCAAACCGTCTTCACGGCCTAACCATTCAATATGTAATTCTTTTGAAGCTTGTTCAAATAAAGGATTGAACGCTACCGTCTTACCGCCTTCTTCTACATGATCTCCAACAAGGAAAACTGTTTTTAAAGCTGGTAAATCATTTAATGGTACACGCTCTAACAATTCAGGCGTTGTAATTAACACTTTTGCTTCGCTATCTTCTAAACGATCGCGAACTGCGCCTTCCATAAATGCTTCAAATAACGGACCAACAATTGCCCCTAATTTCACTGCACCAAGAAGGGCGAAATATAACTCTGGGGAACGCGGCATAAAAATAAAAACGCGATCGCCTTTTTCTACATCGCCATAATTTTTCAGGACGTTTCCTGCTTTATTAGAAAAATCCTTCATTTCCTTAAATGTATACTTCTCTTTTCGCGATCCATCTTGATAATAAAGGGCTACTTTATTCTTTCGATCGGATTTCGCATGCTTATCAATTGCCTCATACGCCATATTTACTCGGCCTGTTTCATTCCAAGTAAAGTTTTTATTAACCTCTTCCCAGTTAAAATTTGCGTATGCCTCATCATAATTCGGCAAATTATTTTCTCCTTTAATGACAGGAAGCGTTTCTACTTTCATACTTTACATCCCCCTCCTATGTATTCTATTATCTATTATAATAACATTATTTAAAATTTTCAGTATATTTGTTGATTTTTAGACAAATTTTTAATGACAAATTTCGATTCACATCGCATATATTATAAAGTACGATATGAATAGATTCACAAACCCTCAAGGTGGTGAGCAATACATTGATTCATAAAAAAATATATAATGCTAGAAACTTAAAAACAGCGAAAGGCACTTTAATTATTGAAGGGCCTGTCTCTACACATAACTTAGAAATGTATGAGTTTCATCCAGACTTAATTGCGTTTCGTCCTGCCGAGCAGCAATATAAAGCAATTGTCGAAATTTCTAAATTGCCAGAAGCTCGTCTCATTATTGCTAGACATGACCAAACGATTGTTGGGTATGTTACATACTTGTATCCTGATCCACTTGAACGATGGTCAGAAGGAAAAATGGAAAACTTAATTGAACTCGGGGCAATTGAAGTTGTCCCAGCCTTCCGTGGTTGCGCTGTCGGAAAAAACTTATTAGAAGTTTCCATGATGGACGATTATATGGAAGATTACATTATATTGACGACTGAATATTATTGGCACTGGGATTTAAAACAAACAGGCTTAAATGTTTGGGAGTACCGAAAAGTAATGGAAAAGATGATGAATGCTGGCGGGTTACAATGGATGGCTACAGATGATCCTGAAATTTGTTCACATCCTGCTAACTGTTTAATGGTCCGCATCGGTAAACGCGTTGATACGGATTCTATTCAAGCATTTGATCGTCTACGTTTTCACAATCGTTTTATGTACTAATAAAGGGGGCAACTGGAATGATTGTAGAAGAAATTATGAATCAAGATGTAGTGACATTACATCCAAACGATACAATCGAAACAGCAATCCGAACGATACGTACGAAAGGCATTCGGCACATTCCAATTGTCGATCAAAATAATCATGTCGTAGGCATTATTTCTGATCGGGATGTAAGAGATGCAAGTCCGTCTATTTTAGATGAACAAGTTTCACTCGATATGCTGAAGCAACCGCTTGAACTGATTATGAAACATCCTGTTATGACTTGCCATCCTCTCGATTTCGTTGAGGAAATTGCTACTTTATTTTTTGAAAATAAAATTGGCTGTCTTCCTGTTACAAAGGCTGGAAAGTTAGTCGGAATCATTTCTGAATCAACTGTACTGCATACGTTAGTGAAATTAACAGGGGCACATCAACCGAGTTCACAAATTGAAATTCAAGTAAAAAATGAACCTGGTATTCTTGGAAAAGTCGTTGCTATTTTTAGCGATTTACAAATCAATATCGTGAGCGTTCTCGTCTACCCAGCAAAAGATGAGAATGATAAAGTACTCGTTTTCCGCATTCAAACGATGAATCCGCTAAAAGTGATTGATGCACTTGAAGCAGAAGGCTACCGCGTATTATGGCCGAACATTATGGGGATGCAAGCATGAGTAGCGCGTTTATTTATTCGGATGACTTTCGGGGCTATTCATTTAGCCCTGATCATCCTTTTAACCAACTGCGCGTCACACTTACGTATGACTTATTACAAAAGGGTGGTTTCATCTCTCCTTCTCAAATCATCTCACCAAGGATGGCTACAGATGAAGAGATCGCCTACGTTCATACAGAAGAGTACATAAATGCGGTAAAACGTGCTGGAGAAGGAAAGTTAGAAAAATCAATTGCGATGACATATGGACTCGGAACAGAAGATACACCGATGTTTCCAAATATGCACGAAGCAAGCGCATTACTCGTTGGTGGTACGTTAACAGCTGTCGATGCTGTTCTTTCCGGGAAAGCAAAACACGCGCTTAACTTAGGAGGCGGCTTACATCATGGCTTCCGCGGCAAAGCATCTGGATTTTGTATTTATAACGATAGCTCCATCGCAATGAAATATATTCAAAAGAAATACGGTTTACGCGTTTTATATATTGATACAGATGCTCATCACGGTGATGGTGTACAGTGGTCTTTTTATGACGATCCTAACGTATGCACCATTTCACTACATGAAACTGGTCGATATTTATTCCCTGGAACTGGAGCTGTAAATGAACGCGGACAAGGTAATGGCTACAGTTATTCTTTTAACGTTCCACTCGATGCTTTTACAGAGGACGAATCTTTCTTAGATTCCTATCGAACTGTCGTAAAAGAAGTGGCCGCATACTTTAAACCGGATATTATTTTAACGCAAAATGGCGCTGACGCACATTACTACGATCCACTTACACACCTTTGCGCAACGATGAATATTTACCGTGAAATACCGAAGCTCGCTCGCGAAATCGCTAACGAATATTGCGAAGGTCGTTGGATTGCTGTCGGCGGCGGTGGCTATGACCATTGGCGCGTCGTCCCAAGAGCTTGGGCACTCATTTGGCTCGAAATGAACAACATCCAAAACATCTCAGGTTATCTCCCTCCAGAATGGATTGAAGCTTGGAAAGGACAAGCAGAAACAGAACTTCCCCTCACATGGGAAGATCCAGACAACATGTATAAACCTATCCCCCGCAAACCAGAAATTGAAGAAAAGAATGCATTAACTGTAGCGAAATCCCTTGAAATTATTCGGAATAATATGACAAAATCTTTGTACTAAACGAAAAGGAGGCTCGTTTTTGAATAGCCTCCTTTTATTTATAGCTTGCTATTATTGTCGTTTTTTGTCGGTAAGTCGATATATTTTAATAATCGCTGATATATTTCAAGTTGCGCCGATATATTTTGATAATCGCTGATATATTTCAAGTTGCGCCGATATATTCTAATAATCGCTGATATATTTTTATGTACTAACGGACTTTATAAGGAAAGGTCGTGATATTATGTGGACACAACAAATGATCCACACGAAACGCGGCACATTCGAGCTTTTTACTAAAGGCAGTGGCGAACCGCTTTGCATTACACATCACTATTCACAATTTAATGAAACTGGTGATTACTTTGCGGATGTTTTCACTTCTACGCATCGTGTATTGCTCATTAATTTACAGATTTTCCGAATAGGAAAGCCCACTACGGTGCGATAGTACCCCCTTTAGGGGTGGGATGATAGTGAGGTCAAATGCGATGTACAGATAAAATACCGAAAGTATGTTCTGTACATCAAGTATTTGAAATGGTATAATTTTCATAACAGACAAGTAAAAGTCTCTAAAACAATCTTGTTCTCTGAAAACAGAATACATATGAGGTTGGAGTAACAAATTCTTCTGCTCCGTAAAATGTATTGAGTCGTCAAGTACAAGACGCTAAAACACATTTGAGAACTCACAATCTGACTCGTTTGGTAATAGAACGAGTGCCGTATCTGCTAGATGCACTGGATACGGAGTGGTGATGGCACACCGCAATCTTGCACGTCAGCGATACTAGAAATAGACGTCGCCTTTGGTAGCAAGAATCCCACTGACGTTAGTCAGCTTGCGGCTTTAGCCGTGGGAGTGTCAAGAGAACATTTACCTTCTATGAAAACAAAGACGCTTATTATATGCGGAAGATACGATGTGCAGTGCCCGATTCAGTATTCTATCGAGATGCATGAGGGCATACGTAATTCTATTTTTGTGACATTTGAAGAGAGTAACCATTATCCCTTTTTGGAAGAAGCTGATCAGTTTACTTCTACTACTCGAACATTTTATAAATTGTTACATCAGTACCGTTATTATTAAGAAAAGCTCACAGTCTCTATAAGACTATGAGCTTTTTTCAAAAGAAGTATTTCAACTAGTAACAATTAAAAGAAGAACACAAAAAGTCACTAAACCTAAATCAATGAATATCGACTTTTTATCTCCTTCTTTTATACTCATCATAAAACTAGAAATTATTTTAATTCCAAAAAAGACCATCATAAATAACCCACCGAAATGATCATTTGTAGGGTCTTCATCATAAAACATTTGTATTGAACCGATAATTAATAAGATAAGTATGATATTGGTTCCAATCTTTAGAGCCTTGTTTGATTTATTATCTTTTAATATATCCCCCAAAATGTTGCACGCCCTCTCAAACTATCTTGTGTGTTGGCACAGATGTTTTATCCCCTTTTACATTTTAACATAAATTACCTTATATATACTTTTACTTACAGCTATAGACATGCACGGCAATGATAATGTTTCCTTCATTGCAACATGCTCATAACTTTAAAGAAATAGAGAATGACTCGCTGGAAGGACATAAGTAAAAAGCTAATTTTTGCCTTCCTCCCCCGCTCTATGCTACATTTAACCCGTTATATCAATATGAATAGGGTGGGATTACATATGAACAAACCTAAAATTGGGATGATTGGACTTGGAAGTATCGCACAAAAAGCCTATCTTCCAACACTTACAAAAGAAACAGATTGGAATTTTGTAGGGGCTTTTACACCTAATGCAGAGAAAAGGAAACAAGTTTGCCAGCAATACCGCATACAAGACTTCCATTCTATTGAAACGTTAGCTTCAGAATGCAATGCAATCTTCGTTCATAGTTCAACTGCATCGCATTATGAAATCGTTTCTGAACTTCTGAAAAAAGGAATCGATGTTTATGTTGATAAGCCGCTAGCTGCTACAGTAGAACAAGCTGAGAAACTAGTTGAGTTGAGCGAAAAGTATAACCGAAAGTTAATGGTTGGATTTAATCGCCGCTTCGTTCCTATGTATGTTGCGGCAAAAGAGCAAGCTCATAATATTTCATGGATTCGAATTGAAAAGCATCGTACAAATAAAGTCGGGCCATATACGTACGACTTTACGATGTTAGATGATTACTTACATATTGTAGATACTGCTCGCTGGTTAGCTAACGATGAGCTTAACGTCGTTCATAATATGATGCAAATCAATGAAAAGAATGAACTTCTTTACGGACATCATACATATACAACTGCAAATGGAATGTTACTTTCTACCGCAATGCACCGCCATGCCGGTACAAATTTAGAACAAATTGAACTTGTCACAGCAGGAAAAATCATTCGCGTAAAAAACATGAACACATTTGAAGTTGAGCAAGAAAATACAGTTTCTCAAATTGGTTCCCCATCATGGGATACGACGTTAAAACAACGTGGTTTTGAAGATGCTGTTCATCATTTTATTGCATGTGTACAAGGAGATACAAAGCCTGTTGTAGATGGATTAGAAGGATTAAAAACGCAGCAAATGTTGCAATCTCTTCTGAATGATGTAAACAAAAATTAAAACGGATACATTTTTCAGAATTTACTTTCATTCCCATTTCCTCTTTATTTCTCACGCAAATTTCTATAGAATATGTTGATAGGAATTATAAATTTCATAATGAATCGTGGAAAGGATGGGATTAACACATGTGGAACGAGTTTAAAAAGTTCGCTTTCAAAGGGAATGTCGTTGATTTAGCTGTCGGGGTTGTAATCGGTGCGGCATTCGGTAAAATCGTTAGTTCTTTAGTAAAAGATATTATTACACCATTACTTGGTATGGTATTAGGTGGCGTTGACTTTACAAGTTTACACTTTGGATACGGTAAATCTGCTGTTATGTATGGTAACTTTATCCAAACAATTTTTGATTTCTTAATTATTGCAGCTTCTATCTTTATGTTTGTTAAAGTGTTCAACAAACTAACATCTAAAAAAGAAGAAGAAAAAGAGGAAGAAATTCCAGAACCAACAAAAGAAGAAGTTCTTCTTAGCGAAATTCGCGACTTATTAAAACAACAAAACTCTTCTAAAGATAGAGCATAATTGAACGGATAAAAAGGCATGCCCCTTAGGGACATGCCTTTTCTATATGCTATAACGTTTCCGAATTCATATGAATAAATAAAATAATACCAGCAACCATAAGTACCATAATACTACTTGCAAATAGTGTAATACCGATAAACATTAAACTTGTGCTCATGTCCGCCGATACACTTTCAATAAAAATAGAAATTACATACGTGATAAGGGCAATTCCTGCAAGAATACTTCCTGGAACAAATCGCTTTAAACCATTTTGTTTTAACGTCATATATGCAAAAATAGCAGTCATACAAAGCGTAATTATCCAAAGAACGATCATCTCTTCTCCCCCCTCACAAGCCTTTTCTTTCTATTATACATGACATTGCCCTATAATAGTTAAATTTGCACTTATGTGACATATAACAAGGAATTATACAGTCATATAGAGAAGTCTCCCAAATAAGCTATAGAACTCGGGAGGATTTCAATTGGAAGATGATATTGTAGGATACTTTAAACAAGTAGAGCGATATGATTATATTACAATTGACTTAGACAAAAAGTTTTTTTATACCGAAATTGTACAACTAGAAACAAATAGAACTTTGCTAAAAATATCACTTAATTTAGAAAAAGATGAAACTATTATTGCTGGCAATGTGAAACAATATGACCCTTCTAGGTTAGAGAGTTTGATACAAAGCTTTAAACACACTGCACAAATATGCCTTGAACATCATTTACGAAGTCCTGAAGAACTTTTTGCATTTTGGAAAAAGAATTAATCTCCCTTTTTAAAAAAATGGTTATTTTTCCTATTAATTGATATAATTATCATATACAAATATTCTTTATAAGGGAGTGTTCATAATGATCTGGATTTCACTAATCGTATTAGCCTATTTCATCATTCTCGTCCCAATACAGTATAACTACATTAAAATACTCAAAGAAAAACAGAAGAAAATGAATATGTCACAAAACGAACTATATGACAACATGTCTTATGAAGAATCCCAAATACATTACCATTATCAAAGTAACGTATTTACAATACCTGCTTCGCTTGTCGCAAGTATTATTTATAAAGTGAAACATGCAGCATAATATGTACGCTGTAAAATTATTGTTTGAATCTGTTCATTCTGGTGAGCCTGATCCTCCAAAAATTGATAAGGATTATGAAAAAAAGGATTGTGATACACTTTTTGAAGAAAGTATTATTCTTGTTAAGGCACACAGCTTGGAAGAGGCCCATGCACTAGGTGAACAAATCGCTATACATTCTGAGCATACGTACGATAATATGTACGGTGAGCAAATAACGTGGACGTTTCGAAAAGTATTGCATGTGTTTGAATTAGACGATACACCATTTGAAACGGGAAAAGAATTATACGCAAGATTTTTACAAGTTAAGAAAAATGAAACAGTGGATACAGTCTTACAAAAATACTATCCTGAATACGAATAAAAGCTCACAGCAATCGCTGTGAGCTTTTTTATACTTACTTCGTTGAATCTCTAAATTGGATACGGTGAGGTAAGATAACAGTGTGATCTTCCACTTTTTCTTTGTTCATATACTTTGTTAATAGACGCATTGCTACTGCACCGATATCATACATCGGTTGTACAACTGTTGAAAGTTGTGGACGAACCATTAATGCAAGGCGTGTATTATCGAAACCAAGTACTTCTACATCAGTTGGTACATTTAATCCAGCATCTTGTGCTGCGTGAATTACACCTAGTGCCATTTCGTCAGAAGATACGAAGATCGCTGTTGGCTTTTCATCAAGGCCCCAAAGCTTTTCGAATGCTTCGATACCTGAATCATATGTGTAATCTCCATCGATTACAAGATTTTCATCATATGAAATACCTGCTTCTTCTAAAGCTTTTTTATAACCTTGTAACTTCTTCGCGCTTCCCGCTTTATCAATGAAAGGACCAGAGACGAAACCGATACGCTTATGTCCTTGTTCAATAAAGTGCTTCATTGCGTCGTAAGCCGCTTGTGTATAATCAATGTTTACTGATGGCGTTTCATTTTGCTCATCAAATGACGCTGCTAATACGATTGGTACTGGAGACTTTTTAAATTCTTCAACGTGAATATCTGTAATATCTTCACCCATGAAAACAATTCCGTCCACTTGTTTTCCAAGCATCGTATTTAATAAATGGAACTCTTTCTCTTTGTTTTGGTCAGAGTTACTTAAAATGATGTTATATTTGTACATTGTTGCGATATCTTCAATTCCACGAGCAAGTTCTGCATAAAACGTATTTGAGATATCAGGAATAATAACACCTACTGTAGTTGTCTTTTTACTTGCTAGTCCACGTGCTACCGCATTTGGGCGGTATCCTAAACGATCAATTGCTTCTAATACTTTCTTTCTTGTTGTAGGCTTTACATTTGGATTACCGTTCACAACGCGTGATACGGTAGCCATTGAAACGTTCGCTTCACGCGCTACATCATATATTGTTACGTTCATCTCATCGCACACTCCTTCTATTTTTGTTATCTATTTTTATGTATCGGTTACTTGAATGAAAAAAAGACATCAACTCTATTTGCAGATGCCACCAATCGTCCCGAGTTCTTCCTTTTACTAATGATACGATAAAAACGCAGGCTCATACAATATTTTCCCGCAAAAGTTTCGAAAAAATTCGCTTCTTTTCTCGTATTTTCGTATTTTTTATGAAAAAAAGGGCATTTTTTGTAAAAATATAGATGTTTCATAAGTAGAAACCTTATTTTAAGCAGTACGATAGTACATGAAATTTATATCAGCGATTTTTTAAATATATCGACCGCAACTCGAAATATATCAGCGATTTTCCAAATATATCGACCGCAACTCAAAATATATCAGCGATTTTCCAAATATATCGACTTACCAACAAAAATCGACAATGATAGGCATTTGATGCGCTGGATCTGGGAGTACTCTACAATTGGCAATAGAAGATCACATCCCCCTGTAGAATGCGTTACATCGACAATGCAAGGGGTAAAAATAGGTTTCTTTCTTTGAAATCAGTACAGCGGAAATATGAAGCATATTACGTGTCGCTCCGTCCCATCGTACCCTTTCATTTACAGTAAAAAAAGACAGTTTAAACACTGTCTTTTTTTACAAGAAGGAAACAAACGGTTTATCGCTGTTTTTCTCTTTTATAACAATTGCCTCAATTTTATTCTCGGACTTTATCTGCAATTGTACTTTTGCATCTTTTGGTAATTGGTCTAACATACTTTGAGCGGCGAGTTGAGTAAGAGCCATTAATTCTGTTTTACCGTTATATTTAATAACAATATCCATATTTAATGTATCCATTTGATTTTTCTTATAAGAAACTTTAGCATTTACTGGGATAAAGTCTCCAGGAGAAAAACCTTTCATTGCCTCAGCAAATTTATTTATTTTTTCATTATCTTCTCCATGTGCTTGTGTAAATTCATCAGAAGGATACGAATACGCTTTTTCTTCAATCGCATTCCAATTTCCAAGATTCGTATCATTCTTTTGAACGGTAGCACTAGCAATATACGTACCATTTTTTAAAGAACTTGTACTTTCTTGCTTAAAGATAGCAAACGTAATTGGGGATTTATTATACTTGTCATTTTTATGAATAGCTTCAATAAGTTGCTTAGCAACTTCAGTCCCCTTAGACATTGCCTCTTCATTGGATACACTTGAAGACATAGCTAACCCAATCACAACGCCAGATAAACTTAATTCATTTGAATTCTGCTTCCCGAAATAGTCTTGTTCTATAATATTTGTCAAAACGGGTGCTTCTACTTTTGCGACTAGTTCATCAACTAACTTCTCAGGAACATACTGATTTAATTGAAGCACATGGTTTTCTGTATCAAATTGCTCTTTTGCAATATTCATTAAACCATTTTCATACTCTGCTAAATCTAATTTAGAATTTGTTTTTACATTAGCTGTATTTATAACCTTTTGTTCTTTTAAAGGAATTACAGTTCTATAATAATCTTTAGAAACAGCAGTTCTCGGAATCATGCTTTTTTCTTTCGTATCTTTCTGTATAACTTCATCCTTCTTACTAATCGTATCATTACTACAAGCTCCTAGTAATAAACTTACGACTGCGAAAGATAATGCCATTTTCTTCATTACTTAAAACCTACTTTCAACAATCTAGTTATTTAGTTTGAACTATTAACAGTTTACCATTAAATATATTTCAACAAAAACAAAAAAAAGAAGCAAGCACCTTTCGCTTGCTTCTTTTTACTTAATATTCTCTTCTAAAACATCTTTTTTAATGTTCCAATGAGACGTATTCCATACTACCATCCCATCTTTTATGTATAACACTTGCGGAGATTCATGTTTCATGCTGTACTGTTCTGCAACACGATTCGAAACATCTCTCGCATCTTGTACGTATAAGTAATACGCTGGTACCGCTCTTTCTTCACTACAATAAGCTTGAAATTCTGTATAGGCACCATGACTAATCGGGCATGTCGTACTATGTTTAAAAAGAACATAAGGCTCGTTTTTTTCTATTAATACTTCGAGCTCTTCAATTGTTTCAAGTTTTGTCATATTCATTACGATTCACCTCTCATACGAAGTCTAGAGCGCTTCTCTTTCTTTTCAGCTTTTTTCTCAAGTCTTTCTAATTTACGCTCTTCTTTTTCAACCTTTTTCTCTTGTCTTGTCGCACGATAATGATTGTATACTTCAATTGCTGCACTACTCCACTGTACAACTTGCGCTACTTTATCTGCATTATTTTCAATTTCGTCCGTAACAGACTCTGATACATTACGAAGTTTCGTATTTAAGGAATGGATTGTCGTTCCAATTCCATCTACACCCGATACTACTTTATTTAATGATTGTGACTTCTGTTGAATGTCATCAGCTAACGCATTTGTTTTATGTAATAATTGCTCCGTCTCTACGCTAATTCCTTGCATTTGCTTTTCTAAACCTTCTAACGTGCTTGCAACGTTTTCTAACGTCTTCTGAACCGATAACAACGTTCTGCATACATACACTACTAATACAGCGAAAGCAACCGCGATAATAGCCGCACTTACATATAAAAGAACTTGCATTTCATCACTTCCTTTATCTTTTTCATACTTTCTCCTATTATACAATCATTTTCCGTTTCGTTCTAATCCCTATCTTTTCATTAGAATTTTCATACTTATTCGTTAACTTTAACATAAATGATTCAACAAATTCCACTAAGTAGGTTACAATAGGAGAGGATACATAATTAGTAGGGAGGCTTTACATATGAAAGATCCACGTATTGAAAAGTTAGCATACAATTTAATTAACTACTCTATTCGCTTACAAAAAGGCGAAAAAGTATTAATTGAAAACTTTGGCTTACAAAAAGAACTTGTAACTGCACTTGTAAAAGAAGCATATGCAGCTGGTGGTTTCCCATTCGTTTCTTTAAAAGATCATCAAGTAGATCGCTCTTTATTAATGGGTGCTACTGAAGAACATTTTGAACAAATCGCTGCATATGAAGCAAGCGTAATGAAAGATATGGACGCTTATATCGGTCTTCGCTCTGGCGATAACATTAACGAACAAGCTGACGTGCCAAGTGAAAGAATGCAAATTCATGGTCAAACAGTTGGTAAGAAAGTTCATAGAGACATTCGCGTTCCAAAAACACGCTGGGTTGTTCTTCGCTACCCAAATGCTTCTATGGCGCAGCTTGCTAAAATGAGCACAGAAGCTTTCGAAGACTTCTACTTCGAAGTTTGTAACTTAGACTACGGTAAAATGGATAAGGCGATGGATAGCCTTGTTACATTAATGAATAAAACAGATAAAGTGCGCCTAACTGGTCCTGGAACTGACTTAACATTCTCTATTAAAGACATTCCAGCAATTAAATGCTCAGGTCATTTAAACATTCCAGACGGTGAAGTATACTCTGCACCAGTTCGTGATTCTGTTAACGGTACAGTTTCTTACAACACGCCATCTCCTTACAACGGTTATACATTTGAAAATGTACAACTTAAGTTCGAGAACGGCCAAATCGTTGAAGCAACTGCAAACGATACAGAGCGCATTAACAAAATCTTCGATACAGACGAAGGCGCACGCTACGTTGGTGAGTTCGCAATCGGCGTAAACCCATACATCTTACATCCAATGGGAGACATCCTATTCGATGAAAAAATCGATGGCAGCTTCCACTTCACTCCTGGACAAGCTTACGACGATGCATGGAACGGCAATAACTCGAACATTCACTGGGATTTAGTGTGCATCCAACGTCCTGAATACGGCGGCGGCGAAATTTACTTCGACGACGTACTAATCCGTAAAGACGGACGATTCGTTGTACCTGAATTAGAAGCTTTAAACCCAGAGAACTTAAAATAATGAAAAACGCTCGGGATTTTTTCCGAGCGTTTTTTTAATACTTTAATAAGTCTTTCGCCACATCTTCTGGCACTTTAAAACTCATTTTCTTATTTTTCATTTCAACTTCAACATACGGGACATCTTTATATACTGTCATCGTACCAATTTCATGTAATTCCTTTTTATCTTTACTCGACTCCGATAATTTTGTTGTACCTTCTTGATACATTTTAAATGTTTTCCCTTGCGGAGTATCTAAAGGAGCCGACTGCATTTCCCACTTATTCATTTTCATGACTTCAAACAGCTTTTCAATTTCTTTCTTATCGGTAATTACTTTCTTTTCACTTGAATCAGTAAGTGATTCAATTTCAACTTTTTGTGCCTTTTCTAAGTTTAGATTCGTCTTTTCCTTCTTCGTACTACATCCTAGTAAAAGAAAAGATGCGGTTAGCAGAAATACAAATAACATAAGGACTTTTTTCATTTCTAATTCTCCTAACTATATAGAGCTACTTTTCTCGCCTTTCGTTTGCTGAAAATGAAAATAATATAAAAGCACCACTGCGATAGTACCTATTAATATTGGTACATATAAAGGCAGATCCCATTTCATATATCCCCTAGTGCAAATAACAATCACCAGCAATATTTCCAAACAAAACAAAGGTTTTACATATTTCATTTCTTACCTGTCATTTCTATTTTCACATGTGGGTTCTCTTTCTCGATAAGCGCCAAGAATTCAGTCATATGTTGCGGCATCGCCACCATATGTACTTTATACGCATTCGTCGTAATTTCTAGAGACTTCCCAACTTGACGAATGATTCTTATCTCTTTCAATACGATATCATCATTTAAAATACCGTACTTTAATACACCATTTTCTACTTTATGCTTTTTAATAAATACTTCCCAAACGAGTGGTACATTTACAAGGAAGCATAAACCCATTCCAATTAACGCTGTCATCCACTGCTCTTTATTTGTGACAATCATGACAAGTGGATACACAAACATAAAAGCTAACGTGAGACAAACGAAAATGACTACTGACTTACTTCTTTGAATCGGAAAATTCATATACGCACCCCCTAACCTAAATTATACCACTTTTTCCATTTTAGTAATAAAAAAAGGCCATTTCTACATGACCTTCTTAAACAATATATCTATAAAATTTCTTATCCACCTGCAACACTGGAAAACTTTTTGGCAACTCATCTATACTCACACTTTCAAAACCATTCTTTTCATAAAAGCGATGCGCCGCTAAAAATTTCACTGTCGTTCCTAAGTAAATATCCTTCAGCTTTTTATTCTCAGCCCACAAAATTGCTGTTTGGAGCAACTTATGTGATGCACCCCACTCTTTTCCGCGAAATTCTTTTTTTACGAACATTTTTCTTAACGCTATTTGATGATTCCCAATATCTAATAAAGCTACTGTTCCAACTACTTTACCATCATAAATTGCTACCCAAAAGTTGCCATGATTCCTTTGATAAAATGTTTCTATTTCAAGCAGGTCCGGCTGCTCTTCTTTCGTAATGGGGACATTGTACTCTTTTTTCTGAATATGAACGATAAGATCTACTACTTCATCTTGAAACGTACTTTCATACGGAATAATGCGTATCTTCTCGTTCATCGAATCTCCTTCCACTCTGAAGCTAGTAAACTATATACTGCGAGATCATGAAAATGATCGTATAACCATTCTTCATCTCTTAAAACACCATCTAACTTAAACCCTAAACGTTCTGGAATAGCGCGACTTTTCACATTTTCAATACCGCATCTAATTTCCATTTTATTTAATTTTAAATTCTCAAATGCATAGTGAAGTACAGCCTTCACGCTACGCGTCATAATACCTTTCCCACCAGCATCTTCTGCAAGATAATATCCGAGACTTGCCGCTTTCTTCCCCCAGCTCACTGGATGAATACCTACCATCCCAACGAGCTTTCCTTTATAACGTATGCCACTTTCAAAACCGTCTCCCTCTGCAAACTTCTTTAACCACATCGGACAAATCTCATTATAAGCATCAGCAGATTTCGTCCCATCTACCCAAGGAAGCCATCTTCTTAAATGGTTACGGTTTTGATCTATTAATTGATATAATTCCTCTTTATGATGCTTCTCTAATAATTGTAATTCGATTTCGTCGTCTACCCGGAGTGTGAACATGTTTTTTAGCTCCCCTTTTTATTTTTCTTATTATTCTAACACTTCTAAATAGAAAATGCCCATCTAATATATCAACGATTTTTAAAATATATCGACGATTCGACAAGGGATATCGACTTACCGACTAAATTCGACAACATTACTACACCCTACAACACAACAAAAAAAGACGCACAGCTAAGCTATGCGTCTTTTCTATTACTTCTCTGCAACTTGAACTTCTTTTACGTAAGCTGCTTCGAATTTTTGGATGTCTCCTGCGCCCATGAAAATGAGAACGCCGTTTTTATGTTTCTTTAATACATCCGTTGTTGTATCTGTAATTAATTCTGCACCGTCAATACGCTTTTGCAGATCTTCGATTGTTAATTCACCTTTGTTTTCGCGCGCTGATCCGAAAATATCACATAAGTATACTTGGTCAGCTTTGCTTAGGCTTTCCGCGAACTCATCTAAGAACTTTTCTGTACGTGAGAATGTGTGTGGCTGGAATACAGCGACAATTTCACGCTCTGGATGTTTTTGACGAGCTGCTTCAATCGTTGCATTAATTTCTGTCGGATGGTGTGCATAGTCATCAATAATAACTTGCTCTCCCATTGGCTTTTCATTAAAGCGACGTTTTACGCCTTCAAAAGTTGTTAGCTGATGCTTAACTGCCTCTACATCAACGTTTTCATAATGGCAAAGTGCGATTACTGCTAATGCATTTAATACGCTGTGGTTGCCGTATCCTGTAATTTTGAACGTGTCATAGTACGTATTACGAACGAATACATCGAAAATAGTACCATCTGTTCTCTTTTGAATGTTACGTGCTTGGAAATCATTATCTTCTCCAAATCCATAGAAAATAACAGGTACTTTCGCTTGAATTTTTTGAAGTTCTTCATCATCTCCACATGCAATAATGCCTTTTTTCACTTGCAATGCCATCTCTTGGAATGCACTGAATACATCATTGATATCTGTGAAATAATCCGGATGATCAAAATCAATGTTTGTCATAATCGCATAGTCTGGATTGTAAGACAAGAAATGACGACGATACTCACAAGCTTCAAATACAAAATACTTACTATTTTCTACCCCATGCCCTGTTCCATCTCCAATAAGGTAAGATGTAGGGTGTGCACCTTGCATTACATGGGCTAACAAACCAGTTGTTGATGTTTTTCCATGTGCACCAGTTACAGCAACACTTGTGTATTGATTCATAAGGTCACCTAAGAAGTGATGGTAACGATGTACTGGGATATTTAATTCTTTTGCTGCTACGATTTCTTCATGCGTATCAGGAAATGCATTTCCTGCAATAATCACTTGTCCTTCTTTTACATTACTTTTATCAAAAGGAAGAATCGAGATACTACGCTTTTCCAACGCTGTTTGTGTAAAGAAACGCTTTTCATAATCAGACCCTTGAACAGTATGCTTCATGTCATGAAGAATTTGCGCTAATGAACTCATTCCTGTTCCTTTAATTCCTACAAAATGGTAAACTGTCATCTTAAAGAACCTCCAACATTTCGAACTAATACAACGGCCTATCTATAAGACAGTATATGAATCTTTTCTTATTTTGGTAATCATCATACATTTTTGATGTAGTGAAGTTATTCTTCCCTTCACTTATCAGGATAAACTCGTACGTACTTCTTTTTTATGTCCATAACAAATCCATTATAGCAAAAAAGAAGCCGCTATACTATGATAACAGAAAAACTGATAGGGTCAATCACCTATCAGTTTTTCTCTCTTTTACATATCTTCTCTTTTTTCTAATTGAACACGCTCTAAACGTGGGTTTGGACGATATTTACGACCAGCTTTCGCTTCTGGTTTTCCATTTAATTCTACGTTATCACCAGTAAAGCCAATATTCATTTTTAATAAGCTACTTCCTACTCCGTATATATCAACAGGTACGTTTTGAGCTTCAAATTCACGAATACGCTTCTCATCAAATCCACCAGTTACAACGATGTCTACATGCTGGAATCCTTCTTCATCAAGTGCTTTACGAAGTGCGAATACGAGCGATGGATTTACACCACGTGGATCAAATGTTCCAAGTACTTCTGGGTGGCGAATGAAGTATTGATCAATCATCGTACGGGACGTATCTACACGTACACCTTTTAATGTTGATCCAAATTCACGCGCTACGCGAAGTGCATCTGTAATAACATCATTGTTGTAATCAATTAATACAACTAATTCGTCTTCTGGGAATTTCTTATGATATGCTTTTGCTGCTTCCACAACATCACCATTAAACATTTGAATTAATGCGTGAGGCATCGTCCCCATACCACTTTTGCCCCACCATTCATTCATCGCATGCGTCGCTTGTGCGCTCATACCTCCGATGTATGCTGCATAACCGTCACCAGCTTGTTGTGTATAATGATCATCACGATCTCCCATGAAAATAACTGGTTTTTCTTTATCTACGCTACGCGCAGCTTGGACAACGTTATATACGTTTGTCGCAACCGATGTACGACGAGCTAAAATCCCATCAATGACACCTTCTAAAAATCCGAAATTTTCATAAGGACCATGAATTGTTAACACTGTTTCAAATGGACTAATTTTATCGCCATCTTTTAAAGAGTTAATCTCAAGTTCCTCAGGATTTTTAGCGAATGTTTGTAGCAATGCAATGACTTCGTCTGTTCCGCAAAGAACTGCATTTTCCTTTTGGAAAAATTGCATCGTTACAACACTTTTCGGGCGAAATTCTTCGATGATTTCTCTAGTCTTTAAAAAGTAAACGGCAGAGAACCAACCTTCTCCAACGCGTTCGTCAAATTTAAATGTTTTATTTGTTAGTCTATTTATTTCACCTTTTAATTTTAATTCAATTTCTTTCATGTCGCTTTACTCCCTACTTTACTATCCAACATTTTCTCTTAGTATACAGCAAAACCGTTTACTATACATTTGTTTCCTGCATAGCGGCAAATTCATCCTCAGAAATAAGGACATCTCTTGGCTTCGTTCCTCTACCTTCAGAAATAATTCCTTGCGATTCCATCTCTTCAATGAGACGTGCCGCGCGATTATAACCGATGCGGAATTTTCGCTGTACAGAAGATGTGGACGCTCCCCCTTGTTCTACAACAAATTGACATGCATCAAGGAACAATTCGTCTTCCGACTCAGCCTGTTCTGTTTTCGCTAATAAATCCTCTTGCTTAAATAAGTAATTCGGTTTCATTTGCTTTTTCACATGATCAACTGTCTTTTCAATCTCATCATCCGATACATATACACCTTGTACACGAACTGGCTTAGATGTACCGTTCCCTAAGAATAACATATCACCACGGCCAAGTAATTTCTCCGCGCCCCCAATATCAATAATCGTACGCGAATCAACTTGAGATGATACAGTAAACGCAATACGCGTTGGAATGTTTGACTTAATTAAACCTGTAATAACATCTACAGATGGACGCTGCGTCGCTACTAATAAATGAATACCACAAGCACGTGCTTTTTGCGCAATACGACAAATCGCTTCCTCAACATCACCAGGTGCTACCATCATTAAGTCGGCTAACTCGTCAATGACAATAACGATATAAGGTAATGTCTCTCCCGGAATTTCTCGCTCACTTACAATCGTATTATAACGAGTTAAATCACGAGCTCCTGCGTGCGCAAATAATTCATAACGGCGCTCCATTTCTTCAACTGCCCATTTTAATGCAGCTGTCGCTGCTTTTACATCCGTAATAACAGGTGCTACAAGATGTGGAACAGAATTGTATGGTGCAAGCTCAACCATCTTCGGATCGATTAACATTAACTTCACTTCATGCGGTTTCGCTTTATATAAAATGCTCGTTAAAATGGCGTTAATACACACACTTTTACCAGAACCTGTTGCACCCGCAATAAGTCCGTGTGGCATTTTTCGAATATCCGTTACAATTGGATCACCTGAAATATCAAGTCCAAGCGCAACTGTAAGCGGTGATTCGCTCTTTGTAAACACAGGACTTCTTAAAATTTCACGAAGAAATACTGGCTTGCTTTCTTTATTTGGAACTTCGATTCCAATCGCACTCTTCCCTGGAATCGGTGCTTCAATACGAATATCTTTTGCCGCTAAACTTAGCTTAATATCATCACTTAAGTTTGTAATTTTATTTACTTTCACACCTGGATCTGGCTGTACCTCAAAACGAGTTACTGCTGGACCTTGCGATACATTAATAACATGTGCGCCAACGTGGAAATTATTAAACGTTGTATCTAATAATTCTTTCTGTTCTTCCAACCATTCCGTATTATCTAACGCTGCTTGCTGCGGAATCGATAGCAATGTTAACGACGGAATCGTATACGTCGGTGGTGTTTGCAATACATTTCGCACATCATTCTCTCTTTGATTTACAACATATGCTTTCTCTTCTACTTCCGTACTTGAAATTGGCTTTTGTACTTGTTGAGATTCTACTACCACTTGCTGCACTGGGCGTTCTTCTACTTGTGGTTCTACTACTACTTGTTGCATTGGTTGTTCTTCTGTTTGTGGCTCTACTACTACTTGTTGCATTGGTTGTTCTTCCACTTGTGGTTCTACCACTACTTGCTGCATTGGTTGTTCTTCCACTTGTGGTTCTACTGCCACTTGCTGCATTGGTTGTTCTTCCACTTGTGGTTCTACTGCCACTTGCTGCATTGGTTGTTCTTCCACTTGTGGTTCTACTGCCACTTGCTGCATTGGTTGTTCTTCCACTTGTGGTTCTACTACTACTTGCTGCATTGGTTGTTCTTCTACTTGGTGTACAGGCTTATTCTCTACTCGTTCTTTCATAGAAGGTTGCATTGCATTCGTTCTAGCTGCATGTCTTTCCACTAATCGCGCTCTATCTTGTTTCAACATAACAACATTGAATGGTACGTGACGCTTTTTCTCACGTTTAGGTTCTTCTTTTTGTACAACTGGTGGCTCTTCTGCGACCGGTGTTTCCTCTGCAACTGGTTGTTCTTCTTCAATCACTGTTTCTTCCACAACTGGTTGTTCTTCTACGACCGGTGTTTCTTCTACAACTGATTGTTCTTCTTCAATCGCTGCTTCTTCCACAACTGGTGGCTCTTCTACGACCGGTGTTTCCTCTGCAACTGGTTGTTCTTCTTCAATCACTGTTTCTTCCACAACTCGTTGTTCTTCTTCAATCACTGCTTCTTCCACAACTGGTTGTTCTTCTTCAATCACTGCTTCTTCAATCACTGCTTCTTCTACAACTGATTGTTCTTCTTCAATCGCTGCTTCTTCTGCAATTAAAACGTCCGCAAAGCTTTGAACATCTTTTTTCGTTTGTTCATCAGCTTCAGCAACATGTATGAATTCATTCTTTTGTTCGATTGCTTCATTTAACACCATTTCTTGCTGCGTTTCCTCAAGTACTACAGGTTCGGCTTCTTCTGGTGCTTTTGTTTCCGCAATTACTTCCACTTCTTCTGACTCTTCTGCTTCCGCAATTACTTCTACTTCTTCTGACTCTTCTGTTTCCGCAATTACTTCCACTTCTTCTGACTCTTCTGCTTCCGCAATTACTTCTACTTCTTCTGACTCTTCTGTTTCCGCAATTACTTCCACTTCTTCTGACTCTTCTGTTTCTGCAATTACTTCCACTTCTTCTGATTCTTCTGTTTCTGCAATTACTTCCACTTCTTCTGACTCTTCTGTTTCTGCAATTACTTCCACTTCTTCTGACTCTTCTGTTTCTGCAATTACTTCCACTTCTTCTGATTCTTCTGCTTCCGCAATTACTTCCACTTCTTCTGATTCTTCTGTTTCTGTAATTACGTCTACCTCTTCAAATTCTTCTGGTATTTCCACAATGATTGTTTCTTCAAGCTTTTCTTCTGCTTTGACAATCACTGATTCTTCTGGAGCTTGCTTTTCTACTTCAATAGTAGGTTGGTCTATTTCTGTATTACGTTTCATTTCTTCTAATAATATTGTATCCTCGTGCTCTACTTTAGAAGCTAATGATTCTGTTTGTAGAACATTTTCTACCACTACATCTTTTTCTTGCTTCGCATCTTCCATACGCTCAGCAATTGTTTCATGAAGTAATTCAGCCGCTGGAACTTCCTGCGGTGCACTCATTTCTTGAGCCACTTCTTTTTCTTCTACTATAGGCTCTTGGCGTTCGATTTCATAACCGTTTTTCTCTAGCCATTGATCGACAACTGACTTTTCTTCCTTTTTACTCTGTTGATCTTGCTCTTCAACTCTTTCATGACTGGAAGAAGTCGGTGCTTGCCCTTCTGAGAAATGAGATAATGTATATCCTTTTTTCTCTAGCCATGCATCAACGACTGATTTGCCCTCTACAGATATTTCAAGGTCTTCTCTTTCCTTTACTTCCTCCTGCTTTTCTTCCTTTTTCTCTACTGAAGGACGATTATATCCGTAAATTGGCGAAATCATTTCTGTTGGACGAAATGGTCTACGGTTACTTTCTTGCGCTGGTGTAGATGCTTTCTTTACGACAGGCTCTCGCTCCGGTTCATATTGCATTTCCGGCTCTTCATATGTAGAAACTACCTTCTCCACATACTGTCGTCTGCTTCTTTCCACTTTAATTCCTCTTTGAATAGGCGACTCTTTATATGTTACAGCTTGAACAGGTTGTTCTTCAAAACGCCCTGTTTCTATAACATCCTCTTCATCGAACCCATTATCCGGTACTAATGGAAAACGGCATTTACCTGCATTCCTACTTGCCATTTGTGCTTCTCTTGCTTCGGTGTAGTGGTTTACACGAGGAATTTTCGGCTGACTTTCAACTTGCTTTTGTACTTCTTTATTCATCGCTGTTTGTTCTTCCTCTTTGTTAAACAGCTTTTTCATCCAATCTAACATGCTTACCACTCTTTCTACTAAATAGTAACATCCTTTATTGTATCAGCATTCGGCAAAAAGTGCAGGTAAAATTAAGCATGTCATATTTATCCATAATATTCTAATTTACGAGTGTTTTCATATAGAAAAACGCATTCTTACATGTAAGAATGCGTTTAAGCTTTACTCTTCCGATATTCATCTACACTATCCGTTACACTTTGCAATAAAGAATTTACATACTGCGGGTCAGATAATTTTTTATCTTCTTCATGGTTTGACATAAACCCAAGTTCTAATAGTACGCCAGGTACTTTGGACCAATTGAATCCCGAAAGATCATCCCTGAATTTAATTCCACTTACTTTCACTTGCTGATTTTCTCTCATTTTATTTACTATCGTTTGAGAGATTTGAAGGCTTTCCGCATAAATCTCTTTCGTATACGGACTTCCTTCTGCCGGCGTCAATACAGCGAATCCACTTTGATTCGGATTTTCAGAACCATCTGCATGAAGACGTAAAAACAAGTTTGCCTTATGAGCATTCGCAAATGTCGCGCGTTCTTTATTACTTATATCCACATCTTGTGACGTTCTCGTCATCAATACTTGCATTCCCTTTGCTTCTAACTTTTCTTTTAATACGAAAGCCATTTCTAATACAAGAACAGCCTCTCTTTTTTTCGTCACAACACCAGTTGTACCATCTGTCACTTTATATTTTTGCGTCGTTGCGCCTGGCCCAATCGGCTCTAAATTTAAATTTGCTTTTTGTTGGTGGCCTGGATCAATAACAACGAGAAACTTTCCTTGTTTTTCATTACTCTCTACTTTTTGTTCATTATTTTGCACTGGTTGCTCTACTGGCTGCGCTGGCGTAGATTCCTCTTTCTTTTCTTCGGCCGGCACTTCCTCCTGCTTTTGCTCCACTTGCTCATTTGTTTGAACTGCTTGCGGTTCTTCTTTCTTTTCTTGTTCTTCTTGCTGCTTTTCTACCGGTGCGTCTTCCTTTTTATTGTCGCTTGTTTCTTTTATAGAAGATGTTGTTTCTTTTTTCGGCTGCTCTTGTGAACAACCGGCCATATATATTCCAATGAATGCAATCATGCTCATTATTTTTATATACTTCATGTTTTTCTCCCATCACTTTGCACCGATCTCGCAGTTTTTCTTATAATTGTTTTATAATCTCATCCATATTTCCAATATAAACTGGATGCCATTTTTCTGTACCACGTTCTGCAGTATAAACCGGATAAGCGTCATCATCTATATTTACGAAAACTGGATCACCCATATCCGTTTCATATCCAATTGTAATCCATCCTTCTTGCCACTTTCCGTTTTCTTCACTTATTAATGAATTTTTATGTTTATCATATCGATAACCGATTTGTCCTTTTTCTAATTCATTTTCACTAAACAAATATATTTCATAGGAACCTAACTCGATATCTTGCTGTTTTGAAGTTTCAATTCGTTTCAGAAGTTCTGCGATTTTTAGTTGTTGTTTCATATTTCTATCCCCTTCTATTTTTCTAAATTTTAACTATTTTGTTTATAAAACACAATATAGATTTTAAGAAAAAAGGTGACATCCTTATGAATATGAACGATTTTCTACATATATCTATCACAACTCACAATATATCAAAGATTCAATAGAAAAGAGAGGCTGCCCAAAAGGACAACCTCTCTTTTCTTATACCAATTAAAATTTAAACTCTTGTCCAACTTCAAAGCTATCTTCTAATACAAGAATACCTTTTTCTTGTGGAGCATCTGGAAGCTCTAATTCACGTGCTGAACAAATCATTCCAGCAGAAGGAACTCCGCGAAGCTCAGCTGGCTTGATTAACATACCGCTTGGCATTACAGCGCCGATTTTTGCAACGACAACTTTTTGTCCTGCATCAACGTTTGGTGCACCACATACGATTTGTAATGTTTCTGTACCGATTTCTACTTTACAGATGTTTAACTTATCAGCATTTGGATGCTTTTCTTTTTCAGCTACATAGCCTACAACAAATTTTGGAGAAAGATCAGCTTCTACTGTTTCTTCAAAGCCGTTCTTCGCTAAAATTTCATTGATTTTTTCTACAAGCTCTTTCGTTAATGTAAGGTTACCTGTTTCTTTTACTTCTAAGTAAGAAGATGCATTAAAAATGTTGAATCCTGCTGTTTCGTTGCTTTCACGGTCATATACGCGTGCAACATCTCCTTTGCGATCAAAAGTACGGTTCTCTAAAGTAATATCTTGTAAGGCAACAATTAGAGTGTCACCAATTCCTTCAAGGTTGTAAAAAACGTTCACTTCGTTCATCCTTTCTCTTTTCCATCTTTCTTCTTCCGATTCTTCGCTAAAATAAAGATTGGTTCAAAGTCCCCATCTTCATATACGAATGAAAGTGATGTAATCGGAACATGCCCTTCGGCAAAAAATTTCATTGTCATTTGTGCAATAATATCATAACCGATTTCGTTGACGATATCAGCAATAATTAACACATCTTGGTGAGGAACAGCAACAACCATGTCACCAGAAATCTTTTCACGCATCGATTGTAGTAACGATTCGTTTAAAATACGAGTCGCATCATACCCATCATTTGTGTTTAAAAAGTAGAATGTATTACCTGCTACTGTGTCTTGTTTAAATTCATAACCTAATGAGCGAGCGTTGAATAATGCCATTTCACGTACTTGTTGCTCTGTAAGCCCTAATTTTTGTAATAAACGCTCGTCAATGAGACGATATGTTTTATTCGAATCTAGCGCATAGTAAATACGTGTTTCCGCCGTATGATCCGTCATAATAAACGGATTTCCTTCTTCTGCTTGTTTCGGGAAAGAAGTAGAGCGAATAACAGGTAAAATTTTCGCCGCGCTATTTTCTTCCTTATGCATCGCAATTAACGCCTCTTGTACGTAATAGGCAACCTCTTCAATCGCCTTTTCTTTATTCACTTCCCATTTTGCTACAACTCCTGGAAGCGATACGTTAATACCTTTTTTTGAGTCTTTCTGTTCTATACGTAGAACTTCTTTCTCACTATCATACTGAAAGTCCCATTCCGGGCGAGATAATCTCTTCATTAACTCGTCTTTCATCTTTTTACTTGTCATCTTCATCTCTTTTTCCTCCCTTCCAAAAAAATAACCTCCCCCGCGAAGGTAGAGGTTGTTTTACAATTCAATTGGCAAATTGCCTTATTTTAAACCTTCAATGAACTCTTCGATTTGTTCTTGTGTTTTACGATCTTTGTTTACATAGCGACCTGTTTCTTCACCTTTATTGTACGCTACAAAGCTCGGAATGCCAAATACGTCTAATTTTACGCATAGATCAATAAACTCATCACGATCTACATAGTAAAATGAGAAATCACTATATTTCTCTTCTACTTCTGGCATAAATGGATCTACGAAGCGGCAGTCTGGACACCATTCTGCTGAGAACATAAAGATTACATTCTCTTCATTTTTTAACTCTTGGAATTGCTCCATGCTTTCTAATGATTTCATCTATATTTCCTCCTCTAACGAGTGCATTTTTTCATGTTATAATCTTTCTTTTATACTACCATACATCGCGCACGGTGCAAGGTTTATGCTTGCTTTTCATCATACTTATATTGCCCAACAAGTAACTTAACAACGTGTACAAATAATTCCGTACGGTCCACATAATCATCCGTAAAAATACCGATCGCACCTTCATGACTACGAATATCTTTTCTCTGTACAAACTCTTCCATCACTTCACTTAACTCCTTACCACCTTCAAGAGGTGCTAAAAAATCATCTGGTAACGTAATACGTGCCCCGCCGGCAACGAATGTTTTACCATCACTTGTTGCTAGCGCGCCCCAATTACACATAAATAAACCGTGCTCTGTTTTCATTACGCCGCCTTCTAGTCCAATGCCAATTTGAGCTTCCCCTTCCTCTAGTGCTTGCTTCGCTCTATTGATCGCTCCTTGCATCGTCTCTTCATCTGAAAATGGCTGGTTTGCTACCCCTGAAGGAACAGAAAGAGATGTAATTGTAGCACCTTTCCAAACCTTCTCCACAGCTCCAACCTTCGTTTTATTCTTAGATCCAACTACTACTTTCATTTCATTCACCTCTATAAAAATTTATCATTTTCCCTTAATCAAATTGTTCTTTATACACGAATGCACGGCCACCACACATCGCTTGTTTGTCTCTTCACTCTAAAAAGAAGAGTTTTTCTCACAACATTGCGGACCTCGAACCAAAAAGCAACCTTACTCTCACTTCCTACCCGGGGTTTTAATCCCCCGTGCAAGAATCAATTAAGCACTAACCGCTACCATACATCGCTCGAGCATCTATTCAACCTAAAAAAAGAAGGGTTTTTCGCCCTTCTTCTCTACGCGTTATTCTTAATTGTCTCTAACGTCGTTTTATCCGTTGCTCTTACAAGCTTCGTAATTAGCTCTTTTGCTGCCGCATAATCATCCACATGTAAAATAGAAGCATGTGTATGAATGTAACGTGCGCAAACACCAATTACTGCTGATGGGATACCTGAGTTACTTGTATGTACACGGCCCGCATCTGTACCACCTTGCGAAATAAAGTATTGGTACGGAATGTTATGTGTTTCTGCTGTATCTAAAATGAATTCGCGCATTCCTCTATGCGTTACCATCGTACGGTCATAAATACGAAGAAGAGCACCTTTTCCTAATTGACCGAACTGTGTTTTGTCACCAGATGCATCGTTAGCTGGGCTTGCATCAAGCGCATAGAAAATGTCTGGTTGAATCATATTTGCAGCAGTTTGTGCACCGCGAAGACCAACTTCTTCTTGTACAGTCGCACCAGAGTATAATGTGTTTGGTAATGTTTCGTCTTTTAATTCTTTTAATAATTCGATTGCAAGGCCACATCCGTAACGGTTGTCCCAAGCTTTCGCCATAATTTTCTTTTCGTTTGCCATCGGCGTAAACGGGCAGATTGGCACGATTTGTTGTCCTGGTTTTACACCAATCTCAATCGCATCTTCATAGCTATCTGCGCCTATATCAATTAACATATTTTTTATATCCATCGGTTTTGCACGTTGCGCGTCACTTAATAAATGAGGAGGAATAGAACCAACAACCCCAATAACAGGGCCATTCTTCGTCATAACTTGAACGCGCTGAGCTAATAGTACTTGGCTCCACCAGCCGCCTAAAGTTTGAAAACGAAGCATTCCGTTTTTCGTAATTTGCGTAACCATGAAACCTACTTCATCCATATGACCTGCTACAAGAACACGCGGGCCAGTTTCATCCCCTTTTTTCAGACCAAATACGCTACCTAAACCGTCTTGTACAATTTCATCTGCATATTTGCTTAATTCTTGCTTCATAAAACGGCGTACATCATGTTCGAAACCTGATGCACCTTGTAATTCTGTTAACGTACGAAATAATTGTAATGTCTCTTTATTCACGAAGTCCCCTTCTTTCAAACCTTAGTAGAATACCTCTTTTATTGTAACGAAATTTTCGAAATGTTTCTAGTTTCTTCTTTTTTAGCTGTATTTGCTTTATAATTATTATCGGTACACTATTTTTATTTTATAGAATTGAGGTGAATATATGAGCTGGAAAGGTTTAGTAGCAGGTCTTGGCGTTGGGTTCGCAGCTGGTTATCTTGTTGCAAACAAAGTACAAGAACAATCCCATATTTCTTCAGAAAAAGCATTGAAAATGGTAAAACAAGCATTAAGTCATAAAGGTGAAATTACTGGCTCTTGGGTACATATGGTTCCAGAGACATTTGAAAAATATGATGTCGCGTATGAAGTGTATCGCGGCGGTCTTACAACGATGTTAAATGATATACAAGAACGATTTGAATTTTTAGTTGATGCTAAAACAGGTACTGTTTTAGAGGTTATAGCAGCATAAACAGGAGGGTTCCCATTAGGTGAACCTCTTATTTTTTAATTGCAGATAATGATTGAAATTATATCGGCGATTTTTCGAATATATCGACTGCAACTCCAAATATATCAGCGATTTTTCAAATATATTGACCGTAACTCAAATTATATCAGCGATTTTTCAAATATATCGACTTACCGACAAAAAACGACAACAAAAATGAGACTGCTCCAACAGACTGCTGGAACACCCTCCCATTTTTATGCTTCTATACCCGTTTTCCGTTCTATTTTTTCTACGATATGACCTTCCTCATTCCACTTTACTGCGCGATAATACGCGTCATGATAAAAAGTGAACCAAGCATCGTTTTCAGTGCCATACTTCATCCACTTTTGCTTATTTTCAATGGATGTCATCGGATAATCATCATAAGCCATTACCCATAATACATTTTGATGGGCGTGCGTCGGCAATAAGTCTGCTAAATGCAGCATTGTTTCTCCTTTGCTTTCTAAAGCGATAACTGCATGTCCATCACTATGACCGCCTGTATGTGCCATTTTTATTTCATCTGTAATTTCTATTTCTTGCTGAAACGTAATAACTTGGTCTACAATCGGCTCCCAATTTTCCTTCCAATATGTATTACGGGATCTAATATTTGGGTTCCTCATTTCATGCCACTCTGTTTCGCTTACGTAAACTTTCGCATTCGGAAAAGCTGGCACAAGGTGATCCCCTTCCCATTTTGTTAAGCCGGATGCATGATCAAAATGAAGATGCGTCATTAAAACGTAGTGGATATCCTCAGGCTTTAATCCTAGTTTTTCTAATGACTCATAAACCGATGATTCTTCTGTTACACCTTGGTTTCGCTTCATTTTCTCACTCAATTTACCGTTTCCTATTCCGGAATCAATGAGCATGTTGCCATCTTTCGTTTGTAAAAGTAACGGATCTGTTCGTAAATAAATATGATTTGTATCATTATGTTTATATTTACGTGACCAAAGTACTTTCGGCACAACGCCAAACATTGCTCCTCCGTCTAAATGTGTGTTCCCACCTTTTAACCACGTCACTTTTATATCTCCAACTTGTAACTGTTCCATTTTTCATCCCCCTTTTCTTTTAATACTAACATAAAATTCTGATTATTTTAGATACAAAAAACCTATGCATTACTGCATAGGCTCTGTACGATATTTTGCTTCTACTCGGTAAATACGATGACCTTTACTAGAGAATTTCTCTTCGTACTCAGTCATAATGTTACCTTCAAAGTCGCTGTTATGAAGATCTAAGCTTAAGTAAGTTAGTAACATACCATACTCCGCCATACTCATAAGAGAATATTCAAATAAACCTTGGTTATCTGTTTTGAAATGAATTTCTCCGCCTTCTACTAACACTTCTTCATAATTGCGTAAAAACGTTTTGTACGTTAAACGACGCTTCGTATGACGTTTCTTTGGCCATGGATCTGAGAAGTTTAAATAAACGCGATCAATCTCACCTTTTGCAAAGAAAACTGTTAAATCTTCAGCATCTTTATTAATTAACTTTAAGTTCGGTAATTCTTCTTCAATTAATTTATCCAGTGCATCTACAACAACACTTGTGAATTTTTCAATTCCAATATAATTAATATGTGGATTCGCTTTTGCCATATCATACATAAAGCGGCCACGACCTGTACCTACTTCGATGTGAATGGGTTGCTCATTTCCAAATACTTCTTTCCAGTTACCAGCGCGCTCCTCTGGGTTTCCGATTACGATATGTGAATACTCATTAATTCGATCCATTGCATATGGTTTATGTCTTAAACGCATAGATGTTTCCCTCTCTTTACATAGCTATTTTAAAGGAATAATTCCTTCTTTCTGTTTTTAATCAATCTACCAAACAAAAAACCAAGTACGTACGAGCACTCGGTCCGTTTCTTTCAAGTATAAGATATACCATTTTGATAAAAACTACATACAGCATTAAACATTCCATGACGAAACAGCTTTTTCTCTTACTTTTCTAAGAAGAGAAAAACAATCGAAAGGATGATCCGTTCATGCCAATTAATCAACAACATCAATTAGAAGTGCTGAAAGATATTTTAGTCAATCACCAAAGTGATTGTTGCGGGACAGTTTCTGAATGCGAGCAATTAGAGCGTCTCATTCAATCGTTACTCGCAAACGATAATATAAGTAGTGACGCTAAAGCAATGCTAAACGATGTATATTCTTATAGTCAATCGGGTAAATCTTCCTCTAATTTGGACAACCACATTTCCAATAATCAAGAACAACTTACTCAGTGGATTGCTGGAATGGACAATTTTTCTTAAGTATTACTCTGAAGCAAGTAGTTGCTGTAAATATTGATGCCAATATTCAGCTTCTGCTTGCTGCTTTTTTGTTGTATGCCATTGAATAGACAAAATCGTTTGTGCTATCACATACCATCTCATACGTTTAAGCAGCGATTCATCCATTTCAATATCATAGTAACCGAGCCACTCACTCCATTCTTGGCGCGGAATGTACCAATATAATAACATACCGAGGTCTAGAGCTGGGTCAGCAATTACAGCTCCATCCCAATCAATTAAAAACAACTCATCTTCATCCGACAATAGCCAATTGTTATGGTTTACATCACAATGGCATACAACGAATTCATTGTATTCAATATCTTTTAATGAATCCATTAAATATTGAAGACCTTGCTGAATTGTTTCCTCATCCCTTATATCTCCTCTTAAAACGAGTTGTAGCTGTTGTAATAACTCTTGTGCGTGAAGCGGCTGCTTCCCAAGTCTTTGAATCATCTGCACGAGTGCTTTAGAGGAGTGTATTTTTTTCAAAAGTTTCGCAACACGTTCTAGTTTCATATCCTCTGGCTCTAGCTTCTGTCCCGGAAGCCATTTTTGAGCAGAAATTACATCACCGTTCGTTACCCTTCTTGTCCAAAGTAATTTTGGAACAATTCCTTCTGCTGACAATACCGCTAAAAAGGGCGATGTATTCCGCTTTAAAAATAACTTCTGTTGTCCGTTTTGCGCAATATATGCATCGCCCGTTACTCCACCAGCCGGTACAAGACTCCACTCTTTTCCTAATAATTGTTCCAACCATTCCATATTCATTACCCGTTAACAAATCCTTATCTTTTATAGTTATGAAAAGAAAAACCGCAACATTTCTACACATGTTGTGGATTCATATATATTTTACTGTAAATGAAAAGAAAACTTGGCATAAGCCAAAAACTCTCTATTTTATTTTACAAAACCAGCCATAGAATGACAACTTATCAAAATCGTCACCTTTGTCAATTCTACATTTATTACATTCTCATCGTCAAGTAGCGATTTGTCACATTATCGTCAATATATACGTGCTAATCGGAGCGAGCCTAAGTTCCTTTCCTCTAAATGAAGAAATTGGCTCTATTTTAGCTTGCTTTTCGTTTACTAACACATGCCACGTTTCTTCTTTCGGAAGTTGCACCGTTTTCGCTTCTAAACTGCTATTAAATAAAACGACAATTTCTTTCCACGGTCCAAACGACTCTACATGCTCTAAATGATATGCAAGTACTTCTGGAGATGTTTGCAAAAAAGTCATGTGCTTTTTTATAAGGTCTGCATTTTGTAATCGGAATGCTCCGTGCTCTTTACGAATCGCAATTAAACCTTTTATATAGTTAACGGTCTCTATCTCTTTCTCTTTTCGATCCCAATCTAATTGATTAATTTCATCATTTGCATTATAACTATTTTCATTTCCTTGCTTCGTACGATAAAACTCTTGCCCAGCATGTAAGAAAGGGATGCCTTGCGACAGAATCACCATTGCAGTTGCTAGCAGGTGACGTTTTTTCAAAATCTCTTCCGACTCTTCATTACTGCGCATTAGTTTATCCCACATCGTCATATTGTCATGACATTCTACATAGTTAATGCTTTGCACAGGCTCTAGAAACAAACCTGTTTCTTTCATACTCAAAAGGCTTCCTGATGCAATATATTGCAAATGATTACAGTCTACATACCCACCAAATGCAAAACCACGTTTATTTATATGAAAGGTACTCCCTTTTATCCCATCACGAAATTGATCATTAAATTGCGCAATATGCGGCATTTTCTTTGCATTATTTAACGTTGCCTTTTCCTCTGGAGGAAGTGGTGTTTGTAGATCCCATCCTTCTCCTAATAGCAGTGCATCTCGCTTTATATTTCGCACTTCTTTTTCTATTATATTTATTGTATCAACATCTAAAATTCCCATTAAGTCGAACCGGAATCCATCAACATTGTACTCCGTAAGCCAATATAAAATAGACTCTACAATGAATTTCCTCATCATTTTCCGTTCAGATGCTATGTCATTTCCGACTCCCGTCCCATTAGAAGGCATACCATTTTCACCATGACGAAAATAATATCCTGGGACAAGCTTTTCAAATGATGAGAGCTCTCTTTCATACACATGATTATATACAACATCTATAATCACCCTAATGCCATGCTCATGAAATGTTTCAATCAGCTGTTTACACTCTACGATCCTGTTATACGGGTCAGAGGGATTTGTAGCATAAAATCCCGTTGGCGCATTGTAATATAATGGATTGTAACCCCAATTATATGCAGAGGAAGGGTTTGCCTCATCTACACCACCGAAACAATATAAAGGTAATAGTTCAACATGTGTAACACCCAAATCTTTTATATGAGACAAACCTGTTAACGTCCCATTTCGCCCTGTCGTTCCTTCTTCCATTAGTCCCTTATATGTTCCTTTTTTACTCACTCCACTGCCCGGATGAATAGTAGCATCACGAATATGCAGTTCATACAATATGGCATCTGTCATTGCTTGTAATGGTGGTAATTGCCCTCGCTTTGCTACATTCGTCTTTTCCAAATCAATAACAACGCCGTACTTCCCATTTACAGTCACTGATTTTGCATAAGGATCCACAGCTTCGTTCCATATTAAATTTATACAAACAAGAAATGTATACTTTTCCCCTGCTAAATCACCGTGCAATGTATGAGCCCAAACTCCATTTTCTTCTCTGTACATTTCGTAATCTGTATATTCTTTATCATTTTTATAAATTCGTACTTTCGCAAGCCTCGCAGTTGGAGCCCATACTTTAAATGTAGTTGCTTCCTTTTGGTGCACTGCCCCTAAATCTGTACCTTCGTAATAATACTTTTCATCGAAAATCGCTGTTCTTATGACAGCACCTATTTGTAAATCTGTTTCTTCATTCCGTTCATCTCGTACTGTATAATACTTCCCCACATCTAGCGGCTCTTCTATAAAGCACTCATACTTCGTTGCATCCGGAAGCGCAATTGTATGAGCAATCGGTAGATCTTTCACGTTACTTCCTTCTTGCAAACGAAATGTCCGACTTGTTCCATACGCATGTGGGAGCAAAATTGTAATTTTATTCATTTCATCTAAATAGGCATCAAATGGACGTTTTACTTTCAACATAAAAAAATCACCATCATTCTTAAAGTTAAAATGAAACGAGCTGCAAATGATAAGGCTTTTCTTATCAACGAAGCCCTATACAGTAACACATTGTTCTTTATAGTATATTCACCTGTATAAAAAACGTTTTCATACATTCTATTTTTGTAATTTTATTTCAGCAATTGCTTTATATTTCGGTGTCTCCTTTACATGAGATTCGTATAAAGTAATCGTATCCGCTTGAAATGATATTTCAGGCACTTCCTTTATATGTTCTAAATCAAACTTTTCTTCTCCTACCCATTTACGGGCAACAGTAATATGCGGATGATACGGGCGCGTTTCTAAAGAAAATCCATTCTCTTCACACATAACGTGTACTTGCTTTTGCAATTGAAACAAATCTTGATTTTCGCTTACCTTTGCCCAAAAAATACGCGGCCTGTCTTCCATACCAAACGTTGAAAATCCTTGTAATGTGAACAATAGTTCTTTCATTTCTATAAGTGCTTGTAATCCATTCTTTATTCCTTCTAATTGTTCCTCTGTCGCACTACCTAAAAACGAAAGGGTAATATGATAGTCTTCTTTATGTACCCATGAACGAAATGGTAATTCCTCTTGCATTTCCTCTTTATAGTTAGACAGCACTTCTTTTATATGATTTGGTAACGTAATTGCGACAAAATAATGCAGTTCCATGTACATCTTCTCCTTCTTTCTATTGTTGCTTTTCTTTCTTATCTCATTCCATTAAAAAGAATCCAACTTCCCTACAAGTCTAACCAAGTTCAGGTCGCGTTAATAGATGAAATGATATCTACATTTCGACAAGGAACAGCTGCTTACCAACAAACGGCACGTAATAGAAAACCGTCCCAAAGTATGTATCGGGACGGTCTTTTATTATTTATATATCCATTACTTCGCTAATTCATAAATTGCTTGCGCGTAAATTGCTGTTGCCTTTAATAAGTCTTCAATTTCAATATACTCATCTTTTTGATGCGCAAGTTCTTCTTTTCCAGGGAACAATGGGCCAAATGCAACACCAGCTTTTAACGAACGAGCGTAAGTACCACCGCCAATTGCTAATAGTTCTGCTTTTTCACCTGTTTGTTCTTCATATACGCGCTGCAACGTACGAATTAATACATGGTCTTTATCAACGTGATGCGGACGAGAGTTCGAATAATCAGCCACTTCAAATCCATGAGTACCCACATATTCTTTTAACTTTGCAATCGTTTCTTCAAAGTTAGTCGTAACTGGGTAACGTACGTTTAATCCTAAATTACCACCATTCTCTTTCGTATAAGAAAGGCGACCAACATTCACTGTTAACGGACCACTAACCTCATCTTTATAAGCGATAGTAGCCTTTTCACCATAAATATCACCAATAAATGTTTCTGCTACAAATGTTGCAAACGAAGCCCCTTTTCCATCAAGAGCAACTTTCGTTAAGAAGTTTGCCAGTAATAAACCTGCATTCTCGCCCTTCTCTGGAGTAGATCCGTGAGCTGAAACCCCTTTAATTTGCAACGTTACTGTATTACCTTCTACAATTGCTTCACCTATTTTTTTAGCAGTTTGTAAATACTCTTCATATGCTACTGTAAGTGCACTTACATCCTCTCCTGTAACAACCGCTTCTGCAAAATCAGGAACCATATTTAAACGGCGACCTGACTCAAATGAAACAAGTTCATATGTACCTTTCTTCTCTTCACTACCATTTTGCACAACTTGTATATCAGAAATTCCTTTTTCTGCATTAATAATTGGAAAGTCCGCGTCTGGCGCAAAACCGATTGTTGGCATTTCTTCGTTTTTAAAGTAGTGATCTACACATTTCCAATTACTTTCCTCATCTGTTCCTAAAATCATACGAACGCGTTTTGAAAGAGGTAATCCTAATTCTTTCACAATTTTCATCGCATAGTAAGCTGCCATCGTTGGGCCTTTATCGTCAATTGCACCACGTGCAAAAATCTTTCCATCACGAATATCTGCACTATATGCAGGAGTCGTCCAGCCATCGCCTTCTGGTACAACGTCAACGTGACAAAGAATACCTACTAATTCTTCTCCTTGTCCCATTTCAAGATGACCTGCATACCCTTCTAAATTTTTAGAAGTAAAACCTTCCGTTTCTCCTTTATGTAACATGAAAGATAAAGCTTTTTCTACACCTTCACCGAATGGTGCGCCCTCTTTCGCCGATTCTTCTTCCCATACACTTTTAATTTGTAAAAATTGTTGCGTATCACGAATTAAATCATCTTTTCGTTTTGCAACTTCTTCTGTCCAATTAATTGCTGACATCACGCATCCATCCTTCACTATATTGTTTCTTTCATCATAACAAACCGAAATCTCTTATGCCATATACGAAAACCAAATACCGAACAATTGTAATATTTCAGATATTTCTTATTAGTTTTTCTTTTATTTTTCTAAAAAAAATTGCAGGAATTTGGCGTTTTACGTAGAATTTTATGTGTTAGTTGACTGACCATATATACAATGTCAACTACCAATATTTTTCTATATGAATATTTGTTAAATTTCTGTAAAATTTAAGTAGATTAAAGCATGAATTTTATCATGTAGAGTACAATGGTAGTAACGACCTTCTTTCCTGAATGGGGTCAAAAAAACTAGTAGAGGAGTGGTTTTCTCTTGAAACCTACAACTACTCGTATGCTAACACGCATTAAATCAATTTATATGTACATCAATGAAAACGGAACGGTAACGACGAAAGACCTTGTAGATGAGTTCGGGATCACACCGCGAACGATACAACGTGATCTAAATGTGTTGCAGTTTAATGAACTCGTGTATAGCCCTTGCCGCGGTAAGTGGACAACAACAGGAAAGAAAGTGAGAATGACCTCATAACGAAAAATAATTGTATGTAAATAAATACATACCCCTTTCTAACTCATTAGAAAGGGGTCTTTTCTGCGCCTAAAAATAGTACTATTTCTCAGTATCTACTTGATATGTTTTTAACATCTCTACTTCTTCATCTGTTAGCTCTCGGTATTGTCCAAGTTCTAGCTCTTCATCTAACACTAACGGCCCCATCTCTGTTCTCTTTAGGTAGACTACTTTTTTCCCTACCGCTTCAAACATACGCTTCACTTGATGGAATTTTCCTTCTGTAATGACAAGCTCGATTTCAGAAATATCATCGCTTTTTAATATTGTAAGTGTACCTGGCTTTGTTTCATAGCCATCATCTAAAATAACACCTTTAGCAAACTCTTTTACATCCTCTTCTGTTACTACTCCTGCAACATGTGCATAATATTTTTTCGGCACATGCTTTTTCGGAGATAACAATTGATGTGATAACTTCCCGTCATTTGTTATTAATAAGAAACCTTCTGTATCAATATCAAGTCTTCCCACTGGGAACGGATTAAAAATCGCATCTTCTAACTCTAATAAATCTATTACCGTTTCATGATTATCATCTTCTGTCGCTGAAATAACGCCTTGTGGTTTATGCATCATTAAGTAAACAAACTCTTTATATTCCACAACTTCACCGTGAATCATAACTTCTTGTTCTTCTACATTTACATGAACCTTTGCATCTTTCACTGATATGCCATCAATTTTTACAACGCCGTCTTTCAATAATTTCTTTACTTCTTTTCTACTTCCATATCCCATATTCGCTAATAATTTATCTAATCTCACGTTCTTCACCTTCTTTATTTATCATAGAAAAGGGGACGTAATTACGCCCCTTTTGATTTCAACTTTATTTTGAATCTATTGCCAAGTTTACGTTGGATTTTCTCTAACGCTTCTCCGCCGAATACTCTTTCAAGTACTCCTGTGCGAATTGCTAACAATCCGTAAACAAGACCACCAATACTTGCACAAATCGCAACCGTAATAAGAGCGCCCATTCGGCCATCCGGTGAAATCATGAAGGATAGAATCCATTGTGATAATTTCACAGTAACGACCATTACAAGTGTTAATACTGCAATTTGGAATGTTCTCTTATATACAACACCGAATGAATAGTGTGCGTATTTTTTAATTTGTTGATTTGTGTACCAAACAGAGACTAGGAAACCAACAGCTGTTGCTAGAATCGCCCCTACTGTACCGAAATAACGAATAAAGATTACGTTACATACAAATTTCAAAATAACACCCATTATAAGTGCGATAATCGCATGCTTTTGTTGGTTAATACCTTGCAGAATTGCCGCTGTTACTGTAAATAAAGCAAATAACAACGCAACCGGTGCATACCACATTAATACTTGTCCACCTAATGGATCTGAATCGTAAAATGCAGTATAAATCGGATAGGCAAGTGATGAAATACCGACAACCGCTGGCAATGTTAAGAACATATTTGCCTGGAATGTTTGTGTAATCTGTAACTTTAAATAACGGTATTGCTTTTCAGTAAATGATTTTGTAATCGCTGGTACGAGCGTTAAACTAAACGCTGTCGCAAGTGATACAGGAATCATAATTAATTTATGCGTCCACATTGTGAAAATACCGAGCGCTCGCTCTGCAATATCTCCTTGACCAATCGCTTGCATAATTGAGTTAAATGTCAATGTATCGATTTGTTGATATAAAGGAATTGTTAACCCAATTACAACGTAAGGAATCGCATATGCAAATAATTCTTTAAATAATTGAACAGTACTCACTGTCGATTCTGGTGCAGTTTGTTCAATTAAATATTGATCCAAATGTTTTTTACGTTTTAGCCAGTACCAAATGAGTACACCGAGCGCTCCAACTGCTGAAACGAATGCAGCAAATGTCGCTACCCCAACTGCTGTTGCAACTGTACCGCCAAGTACTTTAATAACGATAAAACTACCCGCTAATAAAAAGACGATACGAATAATTTGTTCAATAATTTGCGAGACAGTAGTTGGTCCCATCGATTGGTGACCTTGGAAATAACCACGAATTAAACTCGCTGCCGGTACAACAATAAGCGCAAAACTTACAAGACGAATAATCGTCGTAACTTCTCCTATATTACTGTGTACACTTTGTTTACCAAGCATTGCTTCTGCAAACAACGGCGCCGTCATGTACAGTACTAGGAATGAAAGAACTCCTGTTACTATCATCATAACCATTCCCGAGCGGAACATTCTCCGGCTCGTTTTATAATCGCCAAGCGCATTATATTTGGAAACGAATTTTGAAACAGCAAGCGGCACCCCTGCCGTTGCAATACTTAAAAAGATAGTATATGGAATGTATCCATATGTATAGAGCGTTCCGCCTTCTGTCCCTACTAATGCATGAAACGGAAAGACGTAAATCATGCCTAAGAACTTCACTAAAAATGTCCCTAACGTAACGATAAGCGTTCCGCGCAGAAATTTCGAATCGGACATACAAAAATCCTCCTACATCTACATAAAGTGAAACTTTAATCAGTGGGGTGTTCTTCCCCACTGATTATTAGTTGAACCAATCGGGCATTTAGGGGCAGTTAATCTCCCACCTACTTCTTTGACCTAAGCAAACTTTAAGGTGGGAGTCTTACTGCCCGTTAATGCGGGGTAAAGTGAAACTATAATAAATTGAACTATTCGAGCATTCGAGAACTATTAGACTTCCCCTAACTCATAAGGTTTTAGTCCTATGGCCCACAAATAGCAGGATAGTGCTGAACTCTAACTTTTGTATTGTACCACAATTCTCTCCTTAAGCAGTACTTCACTCTATTTTTCTTTTAAGGGAAAACATGCTATTCTTTTAGGCAGGAAATGTAGAAAATGAGGTCGATATATTATGCATTATGATGTTATTGTCATCGGCGGCGGGCCTTCTGGGCTAATGGCTGCAATCGGTGCTGCAGAAGAAGGCGCAAGCGTCTTACTTCTTGATAAAGGAAATAAACTAGGGCGTAAACTTGCGATTTCTGGTGGCGGCCGCTGTAACGTAACGAACCGTCTACCACTTGATGAGATCGTTAAACATATACCAGGAAATGGCCGCTTCTTATACAGCGCTTTTTCTATTTTTAATAATGAAGATATTATTACATTCTTCGAAAATCTCGGTGTAAAACTGAAAGAAGAGGATCATGGCCGCATGTTCCCTGTTTCAAATAAAGCCCAATCGGTAGTAGACGCACTTTTAACACGATTAAAAGATTTAGGTGTAAAGATCCGCACGAATACACCTGTTGAAACGATTGAATATGAAAATGGTCAAACGAAAGCCGTTGTACTGCAAACAGGCGAAGTGTTAGAAACAAATCACGTCGTTATCGCTGTTGGCGGAAAATCTGTTCCTCAAACTGGTTCTACTGGAGACGGATATGCTTGGGCAGAAAAAGCTGGTCATACAATTACAGAATTATTCCCAACAGAAGTACCAATCCTTTCAAACGAACCATTTATTCGAGATCGTTCACTGCAAGGCCTCGCTTTACGAGACGTAAACTTAAGCGTATTAAACCCGAAAGGAAAAGCTATCATTTCTCACAAAATGGACATGCTTTTCACTCATTTCGGCCTATCTGGTCCTGCTGCCCTTCGCTGTAGTCAATTCGTTGTAAAAGCACTGAAGAAGTTCAAAACGAATACAGTGCAAATGAGCATCGATGCATTGCCAGAAGAAAATAGTGAACAACTATTCCAGCGCATGCTGAAACAAATGAAAGAAGATCCGAAAAAAGGAATTAAAAACGTTTTAAAAGGTTATGTACCTGAGCGTTACTTCCTATTCTTATTAGAAAAAAATGAAATTGATGGCAGCGAGCAAGCTGGACAAGTTTCTCATGAGAAGATTCGTGCACTTGTGAAAGACTTTAAAGAATTTACTGTAAATGTAAATGGTACGCAGTCAATTGAAAAAGCATTCGTTACTGGCGGCGGTGTATCCGTTAAAGAAATTAATCCGAAAGAAATGTCGTCTAAATTCACAAACGGCTTATATTTCTGTGGAGAAGTTCTTGATATTCACGGTTATACTGGTGGCTATAATATTACATCTGCTCTCGTTACTGGTAGAATTGCCGGAACGACAGCTGGAGAAAACGCGAAAATGAAGTATTAAAAAAAGAAACAGGGATTCCTGTTTCTTTTTTATAGGTACATGAAATTATATCAGCGATTCTACTACTTATATCGGCGATTTTTCAAATATATCAGCGATTCTGCAACTTATATCGGCGATTTTTCAAATATATCGACTTACCGACAAAAAACGACAAATATACGCTCCAGCTAACTTCCCATTGCTTTTTTGTTGCTTTATTTACCTTAGTACCTTTATATTTTATATTGTTGAATATTTGAAAAAGGGTAAGGGGAAAACATATGAGAAAAAAAGTCATGATGTCTTTAATGCTAATGACGTTTCTTTCTGCGGTAGAAGGAACGATTGTTAGTACAGCAATCCCTCGTATAACGAGTGATTTATCCGGCGTTGAACTTGTTAGCTGGGTTTATGCAATTTACATGCTTGCCACAGCGGTTTCAACTCCAATATACGGAAAGCTCGCTGATTTATTCGGCCGTAAAAAGGTTTTACTTATCGGAGCTACAATCTTTTTAATCGGTTCTGCACTTTGCGGTGTCGTTACATCGATGGAACAATTAATCTTCTTCCGCGCTCTTCAAGGTATCGGTGCTGGTGCTGTTATGCCGATCACAATGACGATTATTGGAGACTTATATAGCGAAGCGAAAGACCGCGCGAAAGCACAAGGCTGGATGAGTGCCGTTTGGGGTGTATCTGGTGTTATCGGACCGTTAGTAGGTGGATTTTTAGTTGATTCTCTTTCTTGGCGTTATATTTTCTTCTTAAACGTTCCATTTGGAATTATTGCCTGCTTAATGATTGCCATTTACTACAAAGAATCTATTAAGCCTGCTAAACACCATATCGACTATCTTGGTGCAACAGTCTTCTCATTAAGTACGATTGCTCTACTATACGCGTTATTAACAGGTAGCAGTAAGCAAAACTGGGGAGACATAACAATTATCGGCCTATTAATCTTCGCCGTCGTTTCATTCCTTATTTTCTTATTCATCGAGAAAAAATCTCCGGAACCATTAATTCCGCTAGCACTTTTCTCTAACCGTACATTATCTACGATTAATATATTAACGCTTATTGCTGGCGCAATGATTATTAGTATTACAATGTACCTTCCAATTTGGAGCCAAGGAGTATTAGGAAAAAATGCGACAGAAGCTGGACTTATTTTAATGCCAATCCCTGTTATGTGGACATTTGGCGCTATTTTCTCTGGTAACTTAGTAGGAAAATTAAAAACGAAACAAATCATTTTACTTGGGGCTAGCATTTTATCAGTCGCTACATTCTTATTATTTACATTATCAACAAACTCACCATCGTTCCTTATTTATGTGGCAGTCGGATTATTCGGCTTAGGAATGGGGCTTGTAACACCGATTTACATGGTAACAATTCAAGCAGCCGTACCAGCTCATACACGCGGAACAGCCGTTGGTTTAAACACATTTATTAATACATTTAGCCAAACGTTAGGTGCGGCAATATTCGGTACAATCTTCAATACGATGATTCACGCACGTGGTATTAAAAACCTTGATCTTGTATCTGGCGGACATGGAGGTACTACAACAAACGTAGTAACCGAATCGCAATCCGCATTAGCATCAAGTGTACACGTCATTTATATGAGTACTTTTGTATTGGCAGTATGTACATTAATTATCGCTTGGCTTTTATTAAAGCCCGCTACACAAACGAGTGAGCAATAAGAAAGAGGATGACCAAAATGGTCATCCTCTTTTTACTCCTCATTCTCCACAATATGTTTCAACATGGACAATTTATTATCCCAAAAACGTTCATAATACGAGAGCCACTGTTGTAATTCCTCTAATGGTTCTGGATGCAAGCGATATATTTTCTCTCTTCCGCTTTTTCTTCCGCTTACTAAATTCGCTTCTGAAAGAATATGAAGGTGCTTTACAACCGCAGTACGACTCATCGGAAAATGATCCGTTATTTTGGAAATCGGTAACTCTTTATCACTTAATAACCGTATTACTTCTCGGCGGGTTGGATCAGCAATTGCTTGAAACACATCATATTTCGCTGCTGATGAGGACACTTAGCCTTCGACAACCTTTTTCAGTTTTTCATTTACAATCGCTACCCAGCCTCCGCTCATTCTGTCGCGAATAATAGAGCTCTTCGCATTCGCTTTCGGAAGAATTTCATCAGGGTGTTTCCAGCCGCCGTGAATTAACGTAAATTCTGTTTTATTATCTCCTAGGTCTTTCAGATGAAATGAAACAACCCAGCCATCTGTATCCCATGAGAAAGATAGGTGATTTGGCTCATCGATTTCTAATACTTTACATGGTGATGGTCCGAATGGTGATTGTACATGAAATTCATGTCCTACCTCTAATACGAAATCATTTGGCATAAACCATGAGGCAATCCCTTCTGCAGTTGATACTACATTCCACACCTTTTGAATAGACGCGTTAAAAACGATCGTTTGTTTAATGTCAGTTAATGTATTTTGTTGTTCCATTTTCATTCTCCTTTATTCGGCAATCAAATATAACACCTTTTGGTTACACTTAGATAATATAACACCTTTTAGTTTCATGTCAACGCTAACTCTTTTTTACTGTTGAGAAATTCTCAACATTTTTTCAACAGGACAAACACCCTCTGAGCATTCCCTCATAATATACTCACAAAGGCAATAAAAAATAAAAACTTTTCTCAATATGAAACTCCATCATTCATCTTGAAAGAAGCGCCTTACGTATATCATGCGTATTTCGTCTCTCCTCCTTCCCTCAGGGACACTACGCGAGATATGAAAAATCAGAAGGAATATGCCCACCATTTGAGTAGGTAGTTATTTCTCTTCTCCTCAACATTTCCTCAGGAGCGAAATGACTACCGACTCACTTTTTCAAACAAAAATAAAAAGGGGATGAAAGCTATGTTCTATTGCATTAACTGCTCTGACATTCACCATGAAAAACATCCGAATGATAAAGTATTCAAAAACGGTTTTTATATTGATCCATTTTTAGGTGATCGTTATCACCTTGGTATGTGTAAAGATGCCCAAAATCATCAGACAGGGGAGCCTCTTTTAACTACAAAACAATTAGGCACAACCCAATCTATTATGAACGTATTACCGACACATGTTGTCCCAACATAAAACATAAAAAAGAGCTGGCTCACCCAGCTCTTTTTTATGTTTTATAAACGATCATTGCTGAAAAACAATAAATTTGGTTTTCGTCATCATTAATAGAAACACCGACTTGGTACTTAATATCTACAAAGTTACTATCATCAATCTTTTTCAAAAAAACATTTACAGCGTCTTCTAAGTCTTTTTCGTGACTTTCATCAAACACTTTCACACGAATCATGTTAACACCATCCTAGATCGCAGCCCTCCGCCACTTGATTATTGCCACGGTGCGTATCTATGATGCGATAAAACTTTCCGTCTTCATATATATATCCGTCTTCTAACACATATTGTTTACCTTCAGTATAGACATAAAACTTACCTATCATAAATTTACTCGTATATAATTCCAAATAATCTGGCCTAAATTTAGCTACAACTTTATTTGTAATATCAATTTTTATTGTGCGCCCCACCTTCTCTCCCTCCTTTGCAAAGAACGGATTTAGGTATATTGTATTAGCGATTTTACATTTTATGCTTAAAAATAAGTGGATATGCCTCCTTTCTCCGCCTGTACTATTTTTCTAACAAAATCATCAATAAGTAAAAGCAAAAAAATATATATAAAAGGAACTTTTACTTATTGACTCAAATATAATTATTATGGTATTATATAAAATTTGACATTTTCATTCACTTGTGCTATCATTAAAGATGGTTACCACATATGGAGGTGGATGATTTGTTTCAAATTGGTGATAAAATCGTTTATCCAATGAACGGCGCAGGAGTCATCGAAGCCATTGAAGAGAAAGAAATATTAGGAACAACACGTCAATATTGTGTGATACGTATCATTAGTAAAGATATGCAAGTAATGCTTCCGATGGATCAATTACAAAAATCAGGTATTCGTTATATCGTAGATAAAGGTACGTTAGATGATATACTTCTTGAATTTCAAAACGGGGAATCAGATACATCACTTTCCTGGAAACAAAGATATACAATGAATATGGAAAAAATGAAAAACGGCAATCTGCAAGATAGTGCAGAAGTTGTTCGAGATTTACTTCGCCGCAATAAAGAGAGAGCTTTAAATGCGAGCGAAAAACAAATGCTAGATAACGCCCGAAAAATGATGATTAGTGAAGTTGCACTCGTACAAAATGTTTCTGAACATCAAGCAACAGAATATCTTCAAGACACTATTAATCACTAAATTTAAAATAGCTGGCCGCTATTTTTTTGTGTAAAAAAAGGACGAAGAGTTTTATCTCTTCGTCCTTTTCTATTACCCACGCCCAGCTTGAAACGATGGATATAACGTCATTCCACCATCTGCAAATAGCGTAATTCCAGTTACATAACTCGCCTCTGAGGAAGCCAGCCACGTTGCTACCGCTGCAATTTCTTCTGGTTTTCCAATATAGCCCATCGGTATCATACTTTCTACGTCAGCACGTTTTTTAGGATCAGCAAACTTTTCTGCATTGATCGGCGTATTAATTGCACCTGGTCCTATATTATTTACTCGAATACCTTTTGGCGCATATTCCATCGCTAACGTTTCTGTCATCAGTTTCATACCGCCCTTACTTGCTGCATAGTGCACGAACAAGGGCCACGGAATTTTCTCATGAACACTAGACATATTAATGACAGACCCTTTAATATCATGTTCTACAAAATATTTAATCGCTTCTCGGCTTCCTAAAAAAGCACCTGTTAAATTTGTGTTAATTACCCGATTCCAATCTTCAAGCGGCATTTCATGCGATGGTACCGCATTTTCTATCCCGGCATTATTAATCATAACGTCAAGCGTACCAAACTCTTTTACAGCAGATTGAATGAGATTCACCACATCTGATTCGACTGTTACATCACCTTTTACAGCAATCGCTTCTCCGCCTACCTTTTTAATTTCTTCTAACACATCATTCGCTTCTGATTCTCGTGAGCGATAGTTAATTACTACTTTTGCTTTCTCCGCAGCAAACCTTACTCCTATCGCTCTTCCAAGACCAGTTGCTGATCCTGTAATAACGACAACCTTTCCTGCTAAATCACTATACATTCCAATACCTCCTTTAACTTTTTGCTATACCTAACATAATTCCGGCTGCAATAATAAAAACGATACCGACAACAATCCCTGTTAATTGGCGTTTCGTTTTTCTTTCACCTAATATAAGAATCCCGCCAAGCGTCGAAATAATAATTCCCATTTGCGATAGCGAAAAACTTGTTGCCACTCCGACACGCGGTTGCGAAATGAATAAAAACATATTTCCAGCTGCCCAAATTAATCCTGGAATAATATTTCGTATTGCATATTTATTAAATGGATGATGTTTAAACGTAAGCAAAATCCCTCCTAACACCATACCAACTGCTTGTGGCAACAAAGCTGACCAACCATCTACGTTAAACAGTCTAATCACTACTACGTAAACTAAATAACCGACTGTTGAAATCAATAAAATGATAATGCCCTTTTTAAAATTCCCCGCTTGCTCTGCATTCTTTTCTTCTTCACTTTGAAGCGATGTTAAAATAACACCAATAATAATACAAACGAGAGCCAATACACCAAGGACGACTGATATTGTTGTGGACCACTCATGAAATACGATGACTCCAAATAAAGTTGTCGCAACTAATTGAAGTCCTGTTGAAATGGGCATCGTCCTTGAAACGCCCATTAAATCAATACTTTTTAATTGATTCGCCTGACCAAGCGCCCAAAATAAACCTGATACAATCCCAACTCCGATAACAGTAGGAGTCAATACTGGTTTCATAAAAATATAAACAACAATTGAGAAAATAAGTGCGCCAAACGTTGTTCCGAGCGTTTGGCTATAAGGCCCTCCGCCCAGTTTCACGTTAAATAGCACAATACTTCCCCAAAATATAGCTGGTAAAATCGCTAAAAATATATCCATCGCTCATTACCTTTCTTTACTAAATGTCATAGGTTATCACTCTGAATCAGTAGAGTGAGCTTTTATTTTTTCTTTTTGACGTTCACAAACCTTTTCTGCAATAGCACCAGAAACATTCTTTTCCCGCTCCACTTTCTGTATCTTTACGTGATCTAAATGATCCTCCAAAGTAAGTGTAACTTTATCATTCGGTGGATTATGCGCACCTTGGAACGTAAGAAATTGTAGCGTAATTTCAAATCTAGGAACGAACTCACCGTTCTTGCCGAGACGCTTTATATTGATAACTGAAGCACATTCATATTGATCTTCTGTCACTTGCCTAATAACTGAATAGTACCTATTCGATAATGCACTCTCTAAAAGTTGTTCTCTTGATTCTTTCGCGAAAGAATCACTTGGAGAAGAGAAAAAGGTCACACATAGCATTGTTATAACTGCACATATTTTTTTCATAGTTCCCTCCTTGTTCTATACATTAGTGTTCTCAAAACTGCCATAAAAAAACGACTTTCCCTATGTAGGAAAGTCGTTTTAATAAATCCAATATTAACCACCGCTCACTGGTGGGATAAGTGCAACAACATCACCAGATTGAATCGTATCATCTTCATTTGCATATTCTTCATTAATCGCAACCATAATTGGTGTCGATACTGGCACATTATATTCAGTTGCAACAATATCTTTTAACTCTGCAACCGTAATATTTTCTTTCTCTATTTGTAATTCACTTCTTCCTGCTTCTTCTTGCAAGTTCGCAAATAACAATACTCGAATCATACTTATAACTCCTTCCCAGGCTCTCCCGCCGGATATGGCGTTTTTTCTAATTGATCGCCAATCCAAGAGTCTCCATCTTCCCAAAACTCTTTTTTCCAAATCGGAACAATTTGTTTTATGCGTTCCATAATATATTCATTTGCTTCATAAGCCGCTTTACGATGCGGCGTTGAAACAGCCACAACAACCGCGATATCAGAAATTTGCAGTGTACCGATGCGATGTGTAATCGCAACGTGTGTACCTGGCCATTTCTCTTTCACTTCTAATCCGATTTTCTCTAGCATCTTTTCTGCCATCGTTTTATAAGCGACATATTCTAAGTATAATGTACGACGCCCTTTCGTAAACTCTCTAACCGTTCCAATAAATGTTGTAACAGCACCACATTCGCGGCGAATTACTCTCTTCGCTACCTCTTCAATGGAGATTTCTGTATCAATTACTTCATAATACGTATTTGTCATTTCGCACTGCTACTAAAAATATAGACAAATGTATATTCTTAGAGTATTCCTGCTTCTACGTGCCCTGCCTCGCTAATCACTCTTGCTACTACAGTTTGCTGTGACACTCCACAGGCGTAAATTCCGATGTAGCCCACCGTACATATATACAATCTATTTACGTTAGTATTGTATATTTTTTTGCTTGTAAAAGGTTGATTGACGCATTCAAATCTCTATCCATTACATTTCCACAATCACATGTATATACTCGGTCAGACAGCTTTAAATCCGACTTTTTTTGACCGCAACATGAACATATTTTAGAAGATGGATAGAATCTGTCCACTTGCCGTATTTCAATTCCATATTCCCTACATTTCGTTGATAACCATGTTTTAAAAGCATAAAAACATTGTTGCGCTACAGCTTTAGATAGATGTTTGTTCTTCATCATACCTTTCACATTCAAATCTTCTACTGTAATAAACGTTGGCTTGGTTTTCACCACATCATTTACAATAGACTTTACATACGCTAATCGAATATTTGCTAGCCTAGCATGTAGTTTTTGCACCCTAAGAATATTTTTGTTTATATTCGCTCTTTTATTAGTAACAGGTTGTTCACCTCTCTTTCTTATATTTTCAAATTTGCGTGATAAAGAGCGTTGTTCACGTTTTAACCGTTTTTCTATCTTTTTTACTTGTACTGTTCTATTTATATTTTTGTGAGTTTTTCCATCGCTACGTACAGCGAAGTCTTTAATTCCCAAATCAATTCCTATACCTACTGCATTGAGAATTGAATTTGGTTTTACCTCTTTCACTTCACAGAGTATAGAAACATAGTATCTTCTTCCTTTTGGGTTTCGGTAAGCAGTTAAAGCACCTTGATTGTCCCACCTTCGTAATGTCTTAACAGAAACATTAAGAAGCATTTCTGAAAATTCTTTCGGTTTATATTGTTTCATAAGTACTTTTTTATTATATATGCCTACTTTTGTCTATGTTTTTGTTTACTGTTTCTTTCTCCTTACCGTTTGTACAAACCAATCTATATACAAATCTTCTTCTGTTATATGAAATACTTTATATTCTTCTCGTAAGTGTGCAGGAGCATCATACCACGTAATAACCGCTACTATATTTTCTACTTTATGTAAAAGTTCAACGTCTTCTTCAGAACGAAGTAACACCACTTTCGGATAGCTCTCTTTTTTATAGCCCTCGATTACAATTGTATCTACTTCAAAAAACTCATATAGGCGAATAATTTCTTGCAAAGACCATTCTTCTCTTAATGACGACATGGAAAGTAATCCAGCGCCTTCTACACTACTTACGATCGCACCGGCCTTTCGGTGCCTTTCACTATCTTTTTGCGCTACTTCTGGAAAACCTCCGTGTCCGTGATGTTTAATGGTAGCAACTTTCATGTTTTGTTCAGCTAATGCATACACTACTTTCTCAACAAGTGTTGTTTTCCCGCTATTTTGATACCCTACTATTTGTAAGATTGAAGGGGCTTTGCCCATGGCCAATCACATCCCTCAGCGTGCTCTAACAATAATACAGACACTTTCATTCCTGCCTCAAAGCCTCTTGTTCCTCCAGGCAACACAATAAAAGCATTCGCATCTGCAAGTGAAGATACCGCACTCGATTTATCTAAACCGACCGGCATCGCTTGTAATGCCCCGTCCACGATTGTCACCTTTGCTCTTACAAAACGAGTAAACGGATTCGGCTTTGGAAAATCCTTTTGTAAAATAGCATCTGCTCTATATACGTGAGGTTCTTTCGCATACAAATATGTTTTTATAACCGGATGCACAAATAACTCAAATCCTACGTAACAAGCTGACGGATTCCCTGATAAACCGAAAAGTAACTTTCCATCAACTTCAGCTACGGTCGTTACACTTCCTGGTCTCATCGCTATTTTATTAAAGAGTACATTCGCTTGTAATTTTTCATAAATAGCTGGCAAGTAGTCATAATCTCCTACCGACACACCGCCTGTCGTAATTAAAATATCAACTTCATCCATCGCTGATTGAACAGCTGTAAAACATGCATCTAACTCGTCGGCAAGTTGGCCATAATACCGAACTTTACCTCCAGCTTTCATAATTTGAGCAGCAATCATATAAGAGTTACTATTTCTAATTTTCCCCGGCTGTAACGACTCATGTACTTCTAACAATTCACTTCCTGTCGTCACAATACCAACAACAGGCTGTTTTACAACTTTCACATTACTATATCCAAACGTCGCTAATAAGGCCGCAACACCTGGATTGATTGCAACACCTTTCTGAACGAGAACTTGATTTTGCTTTATATCTTCTCCTTTAAATGACACATTGTCACCACTATGAAACGGACGCTTTAACTTCATATATGTTTTTCCGTCCTTCTCAAAACCTTCCGTCAGCTCTAGCATTACGACTGCATTACAATCTGCTGGAATAGCTGCTCCTGTCATAATACGAACCGCCTGAAAAGATCCTACTGCATCTAGAAAAACAGACCCCGCTCCAATTTCTCCTATTACTTCAAACTCAATTGCATTCTCTTGATTTGCTTCTTTCGTATCTTCCGCTCGAATTGCGAAACCATCGTAAGGAGAACGATCAAAATGAGGAACGTCATGATCAGAGACAACATCCTCCCCAAGAATTCTCCCGTAACTTTCCGTAATAGAAATCTCTTCTACTTCACCAATTTTCGCGTATTCCATTACTCTCTCTACTGCCTCAGCAACTTGAATCGGAATTCGTTTTTCTACCATCGTTTCTCACCCCATATTTGCAATTTTTTTTATCTCGATTACACTTTATATATTAAATAGAAATTACTTCAAGGAGGAATTCCATGTCTTCATTCACACACTTTAATGACCAAGGACGCGCGAAAATGGTTGATATAAGCGACAAAAAAGCAACCGTTCGAACAGCAATTGCGTGCTCTAGCATTGTCGTTACAAAAGAAATTTACGATAAAATCTCTCATAATGAAATTGGGAAAGGTGACGTATTAGCAGTTGCACAAATCGCTGGTATTATGGCTGCAAAACGCACTTCTGACATTATCCCAATGTGCCATCCTTTATTATTAAAAGGTGTTGACGTTTCTTTCGATTGGAAACAATCCGATGAACAATATCGATTACTGATTGAAGTAAAAGTTAAAACAGAAGGTAGCACCGGTGTTGAGATGGAAGCTTTAACAGCTGCTTCCGCTACCGCTCTTACTGTGTATGATATGTGTAAGGCTGTTGATAAAGGTATGATTATTGGCGAAACGTACTTACTTGAAAAAACAGGTGGAAAAAGTGGCGATTATGCGAGAAAGTCTTAACCTTCTCCCTGTTGAACCTAAAGGATTTCCCTTTAGGTTCAACCTATATATCTTGCATATAAACGTTTTGCTACATTTATATCATTCGTCCCATGAATAAAAGCTCTGCCATCTGTAAATAAAACAAAACGAAATTCCTCTACTAGAAAAGATACTAAATACGGAGTAGCCTTTACATCCACACTTCTTTGTAAGCGCTTTTTAATTTCTTCTAAATTAAATTCATTCCGCACACCTGGACGGATTTGTACTGTATTTCGTCCACATAACACTTCTGTTTTCGTTTGTGCTTCAAATGTTAAACTCGGATATGTACGTAATCTTCCGCAAGATAAACACGTTTCTTTTTTCTGCCTATTCACTTTAAATGCCATCTGTTGATTATTCCAGAGATCAAACGATAACATCGTTTCGCGAAGTGCCCCATAGTCTTCTACTAATATTTTCAGCGCTTCCGTTATTTGATGCGCAACTACTAATTGTACTGCCGGCTGTATAATACCAGCCGTATCACATGTTGCTCCGCTCGCCGGATGCTCCATTAAACAGCGGAAACACGGTGTTTTTCCTGGTAAAATTGTATACGTTACTCCGTAGCTCCCAACGCAACCACCATATATCCACGGAATATTATACTTTTGTGAAATATCATTAATAAGAAGACGCGTTTCAAAATTATCTGTCGCATCTAATATTAAATCTACATCCTTCACTAACTCTTCCATTTCTTGCACTGTTACATCCGTCACAACCGGATTTATTTCCACCTCAGAATTAATCGCTTTTAAATGCTCTGCCGCTGCTACCGCCTTCGGTTTATACTGCGTTGCGTCTTCTTCTGTATATAATTGTTGCCTTTGTAAATTACTCCACTCTACATAATCACGATCCGCAATTGTTATTTTTCCAACACCTGCTCTAACAATCGCTTCTGCATTTGCTGCACCAAGAGCTCCCGCACCAATAATAAGCACATGCTTTTCTCTAATTTTTCTCTGTCCTTCTTCTCCAACACCAGAAAATAATATTTGCCTTGAATATCGCTCCTGCATACGATAGCCTCCTTTCTTATCCTCCTATATAAGACATTTCAATTTTCGGACGATTTTTTGCACTTTCTTCCGTCCGTTCATCCGAATACCTATCTTTTCTATTCATCCATACATCTTGTATAACGCTTACTAACTCCTCATCCGAAAGATTTCCTCTAAGAAGTTCCCTTAGGTCGAGTCCCTCTGTCGCAAATAAGCAAGTATAAAACTTTCCATCTGCTGAAATTCTCGCTCTCGTACAAGAGGAACAAAAGGACTCAGAAACAGAAGTAATAAAACCGACTTCAGTATTTGTTCCAACGTAACGATATCGCTTCGCAACTTCACCAAAATAATGTGCTTCAACTGGCTCAAGCGGATACACGCGATGAATCATCTCAATTAACTCTCGTTTCGTAACGACTTGATCAAAGTTCCATCCATTTGTACTACCAACATCCATAAACTCAATAAACCTAAGCGAGATTCCTTGCTCTTTAAAATACGCAGCCATTGGAAGTACTTGATGATCATTCATCCCTTTTTTCACAACCATATTTACCTTTACATCAAGCCCAGCCTCTTTTGCAGCCATAATTCCCTTTATAACAGGTTTCGTATTAATATTCCGGCCATTAATAGCCTTAAATACATCATCATCTATTGCATCCAAACTAACATTTACTCTATGTAATCCAGCTTCTTTTAATACTTTTGCTTGCTTCGTTAAATGAATTGCATTGGTCGTTAACCCTATATCTAATAGCCCGTCAATTTTCATGAGACGTGCAATAAGTTTTGTTAAATCTTTACGAAGTAGTGGCTCGCCACCAGTAAGTCTAATTTTTCGTACACCGATACTAACAAATAATCTTGCCAATCGCTCAATTTCATCAAACGTCAGTAAAAACTCATCTTTCAAAAAAGCATAATCTGGCCCAAACACTTCCGCTGGCATACAATATGTACATCTAAAATTGCAACGATCAATGACAGATATACGTAAATCTTGAAGCGGGCGTCCAAAAAAATCTGTAACCATCTCCTGCATCGCCACCCTCCCTTTCTGCCAAATTTCTCTCTTTTCATTCTATTATAATATATTTTCGAACCGCGATGTTTTTGCTCATGTGAATAAAGTAAAACTTTCCTAATCAATAAGACTACATACAAATAAGGAGATAAAAAACCTTGAAGCATAGAAGCCCCAAGGTTTTCTTCTTATTAACTCAATCTAATAATCGTTAGAGTAGCTCCTGGCGTTGCCGTAGATAATGTAGCTATTGCAACTACTCCAAATAATTGCAAGCTAACAGCGGCTCCAGCAGGCAAGTTAGCAATTATTGTTGCACTAAAGGAACCAGTAGCCACTGTCGGGGCGTTTATCGTTCCTGCAAGCGGATTGCCATTTACAGTTATACGGGAACTTACAAGTAATCCTGCCGTTAGATTAATTGTATAAGCTATATAATAATTCCCTGCACTCGCAACTGTAAATACAGTATTCCCTCCACTGACAGTAATTCCTGGGCCAATATTTTGATTGTTCGGTAATGGTATATTCGTACCACCTAATAAAACGGAAATAGCGGTTCCAGATGTATTATTCGCAAATGCATACGTTGCAGTTGTACTAACTCCCGTCGCCCCGGTCGCTCCAGTGGCTCCAGTGGCTCCAGCTCCGGTTGGACCTGTATCTCCAGTTGGACCTTGTGAACCGGTTGCTCCTGTTGCCCCCGTTGGACCTTGAATTCCTTGCGGGCCTTGAATTCCTTGGGGACCTGTCGCTCCGGTTGCTCCTGTAGCTCCCGTTGAACCTTGAATTCCTTGTGGGCCTTGAATTCCTTGCGGGCCTTGAATTCCTTGGGGACCTGTCGCTCCGGTTGCTCCTGTAGCTCCCGTTGGACCTTGAATTCCTTGCGGGCCTTGAATTCCTTGTGGGCCTTGAATTCCTTGGGGACCTGTCGCTCCGGTTACTCCTGTCGCTCCCGTTGGACCTTGAATTCCTTGCGGGCCTTGGATTCCTTGTGGACCTTGTGGGCCGGTCGGACCTATGTCACCTTGCTGACCTTGGATTCCCTGTGGGCCTTGTGCTCCTGTTGCCCCCGTCGCTCCTTGGATTCCTTGAGGACCTTGTGGACCTTGAATTCCTTGTGGGCCGGTTGGACCTATGTCGCCTTGTGGGCCTTGAACTCCTTGGGGACCTTGTGCTCCCGTTGCCCCCGTTACTCCTTGGATTCCTTGCGGACCTTGAATACCCTGTGGACCGGTTGGGCCTATCTCTCCTTGAACACCTTGGATTCCTTGCGGACCCTGTAAACCCGTCACTCCGGTTGCTCCCGTTGCTCCTGTCGCTCCTGTCACTCCAGTTGAGCCTGTCGCACCGGTATCTCCTGTTACTCCTGTTACTCCTGTCGCACCTGTTGCTCCTGTCGGGCCAGGTGGTCCACCAGATGGACCGGTTACTCCCGCCGGACCTGATGGCCCCGTTGGGCCGGTCGGTCCTGCTGGTCCTCCAGATGGGCCTGTTACCCCTGTTGGACCGGTTACTCCTGTTGGGCCTGTAGTGCCCTCCCCTGTCGCACCTGTTGCTCCCGTTTCTCCTGTTGCCCCCGTCGGACCTTGGATTCCTTGAATTCCTTGTGGACCTTGCACTCCTTGTGCGCCCGTCGCTCCTTGAATTCCTTGTACTCCTTGCACTCCTTGGGGCCCCTCTGGACCTGTTGCTCCTATTTCCCCTTGTATCCCTTGAATTCCAGTTGCTCCTTGTGCTCCAGTTGCTCCCGTTATCCCTTGCACACCTTGTATTCCCTGAATTCCTTGTGGACCTTGTGGACCTGTTGCTCCTTGCACGCCTTGAATGCCTTGTATCCCCTGAGGACCCTCTGGACCCGTTGCTCCAACTGGCCCTTGAACACCTTGGATTCCTTGCGGACCCTGAAGTCCCTCTGGGCCTTCTGGACCGGTTGGACCTATCTCTCCTTGTATCCCTTGGATTCCAGTTGGACCTTGTGCCCCAGTCGGACCTATGTCACCTTGCTGACCCTGGATTCCCTGTGGGCCTTGTGCTCCTGTTCCCCCTGTCGCTCCTTGGATTCCTTGAATTCCTTGGGGACCTTGAATTCCTTGTGGGCCGGTTGGACCTATGTCGCCTTGTGGGCCTTGAACCCCTTGCGGACCTTGATCTCCTATTGTCCCCGTTACTCCTTGGATTCCTTGCGGACCTTGAACACCTTGGGGGCCCGTCGGACCTATCTCTCCTTGCACTCCTTGGATTCCTTGCGGACCTTGTAAACCCGTCACTCCGGTTGCTCCCGTTTCTCCTGTCGCTCCTGTCACTCCAGTCGATCCTGTCGCCCCAGTATCTCCTGTTACTCCTGTCGCCCCGGTTGCTCCTGTCGGGCCAGGTGGTCCACCAGATGGACCTGTTACTCCCGCCGGACCTGATGGCCCCGTTGGGCCCGTCGGTCCGGCTGGTCCTCCAGATGGGCCTGTTACCCCTGTTGGACCGGTTACTCCTGTTGGGCCTGTAGTGCCTTCCCCTGTTACCCCAGTTGCTCCCGTATCTCCTGTTACCCCCGTCGGACCTTGGATTCCTTGAATTCCTTGTGGACCTTGCACTCCTTGTGCGCCCGTCGCTCCTTGAATTCCTTGTACTCCTTGCACTCCTTGTGGTCCCATCGGACCTGTTGGACCAATCCCCCCTTGAGCACCTTGCACTCCTTGGGGCCCCTCTGGACCCGTTGCTCCTATTTCCCCTTGTATCCCTTGAATTCCAGTTGCTCCTTGTATTCCAGTTGCTCCCGTTATCCCTTGCACACCTTGTATTCCCTGAATTCCTTGTGGACCTTGTGGGCCTGTTGCTCCTTGCACTCCTTGAATTCCTTGTATCCCCTGAGGACCCTCTGGACCCGTCGCTCCAACTGGCCCTGGCACACCTTGTATTCCTTGCGGCCCCTGAAGTCCCTCTGGACCTTCTGGACCTGTTGGTCCTATATCACCCATCGGACCTTGTATCCCTTGCACTCCCTGTGGGCCTGTTGCTCCTGATGGCCCTGGTACTCCTTGTATTCCTTGTGGACCTTGATCTCCGGTTGCCCCTGTTACACCTTGTGGCCCTATAGCCCCCTGTATACCTTGTGGACCTTGATTCCCTGTTGCTCCCGTTGCTCCTTGAATACCCTGAACTCCTTGAATTCCTTGTTCACCGGTTACTCCCGTCGGACCAGGAATACCTTGAATTCCTTGCGGACCTTCTGGACCTGTTGGCCCAATTGGCCCTTGAATCCCTTGTATTCCTTGCAAGCCCTGTGCTCCCGTGCTTCCAGTCGGACCTGTACTTCCCGTTGCTCCTGTTACCCCTGTACTTCCTGTAGCCCCAGTATTTCCCGTTGCTCCGGTTGCTCCTGTACTTCCACTCGGTCCACCGCCCGGACCTGTCGCACCAGTCGGCCCCGTCGGACCAGGAGGTCCTCCTGATGGGCCAGTTATCCCTGTTGGACCAGTTACTCCCGTCGGACCGGTTATCCCCTGACCAGTCGCTCCGGTTGCTCCTGTATTTCCACTCGGTCCTTGTGGTCCTTGTATCCCTTGTGCTCCTTGTATTCCTTGTGGACCGGTTGCTCCCGGTACTCCTTGCACTCCTTGAATTCCTTGAGGTCCCTCAGGTCCTGTCGCTCCAATTGGCCCCTGTAATCCTTGTATTCCCTGTATTCCTTGTGCTCCAGTCGCTCCAGTTGGACCAATCGGCCCTTGTAACCCTTGTACTCCTTGAGATCCTGTCGCTCCGGTTTCTCCCTGTGGTCCTCTCAATCCTTGTGGCCCCTGCTGTCCTTCTGATCCCGTTGCACCTATTGGCCCAACCAGTCCTTGTATACCTTGCACACCTTGAGGCCCTGTTGGCCCCCTTTCTCCCATCGGACCTTGAAATCCTCTTGGTCCTTGTGGGCCAGTCGCGCCTTGTGGACCGGTTGGACCAGTAATCCCAATACCAGTAAATCCCGTTGGAACGGGAGGAAAAGTGGGCCCAATAAGTTCTGGTGAAATTCTAAAATTAGGGTTTAACGAATGTTGTTGCCTTTTATTATCGCTCTCTCTCACACTTTCACCACCTACACACCATCTTTTTTTACATTACAAACCTCTTCTTAATATGTATTTACAAAAATAATCTCAAAGACTATTTTTATTTTAAATAATAAAAACTCCCTTAATTCCTTAAGGGAGTCCAGCAACTGAATCCATATTATCTGTATTAGGGACAGCTTGTGCTATACCCGATGCATTTACACTTTGCCCCATATTTGTTCCTGTTACAGTACCAGCAGGAGTACCTCTCGTATACGTTGTTGTGACAGAATCTCCTGGCTGTAAACAAAGCTTCGTTTCCGTCCCTATTACTGTAACAACGTCAATCCAAGTGCATCCCATTGAACCACTATAGGATTTCGAAGCAGTAAATGACGTATCACTCAAATTATCACCCGTAAATATATTCCCAGTGTTATTCACAATAACAAACTCTTTTATATGTGCTGGCATACTAACACTCTACCTTTCCTTTATTAACCCAATGTACGTGTACTCGTTGATAATGGTGGAAGAAATACTGATGTTCGAATCACCTCTGGTGGCTGCCTTTTTCCATTTAAAAAAATAGCCGCACTTGATCCTCCAGCACCCGCATAAGCTTTCGATACAGCAAAAGGCGCGATATTATAACAGTCGCCAACATTAACGGCTCCTGTATTGTTAATAATTTTCACTTTACGCATATTAATCCCCATTTACCTATCCCCCTTTTGTACACTGTATGCAAAAGAAAAAAACTTGAAACAGACTCGTTTCAAGTTTTTTAAACTACTTATTTCGTTTCTCCTTCATATTGAAGCATGCCGCCTACCATGTTCACTGTTTTAAATCCTTGCTCATTTAAATAATGGCATACATTTTCACTGCGCATTCCCGAACGACAAATAAAGATATATTCATTCTCTTTATCAAAGAAATCTACTTTATTTGGGATATCGCCCATTTTAATATGTACAGCTTCTGGAATTTTTCCTGCCGCTACTTCTTCATCTTCCCTTACGTCTACTAAAAATAACGTTTCTCCTTTTTCTAAACGCTCTTGCACCTCTTCTGTAGTAATTGTTTTAACTTCTGTCATATGTTGTTCCTCCTTATATAAAATAAAACCTTTATTTTCTTTTTTAACGAACATTCTCTATCAATTTTAGCACGCGAAAGAAAGAACGCAAAGAATCGAAAAACTATTTCTCAATTTTCTCGCAAAACTTATTCTTTACAAACATAACCCTTGCATTGTATCCTCAATATACTTGTTTTATGAAAGGAGCCAATGAAAATGACACTTTTCCTTTTCATTATGGGCATCATTTTCTTAATCGCTGCAATTATTGCACTTAGTATGAAAAATAATAGAAAGATAAAATCACCACAAGAAATGTCATTCTTATTTCTATTGCTTAGTATCGCATTCTTCGGTATAGCAATTGCCACATATATTTTTCGCCTACAAATCATGTAAAAAAAGGTGCCTACTACATACATTGCACCTTTTTCACATCATTTATTTTCTACACAAAACTAGACACTTTCCGATTTAAAAATTCATAAACTTTCTTTTCAAATAAATGAATATCAAATGCTCCCGCCATATGTCCATTTATACTTTCTATCTCATACACTTCCGCATACTTCCCTTGTTTTTGCAACATGTCTACCATTTTGTAATTATAACGTGACGGCTGAAGCAAATCTTGTTTACACGGAATCATAAGTACATTTGCTTCTATATTAGACAGTGCCTCTTCTAAAGACGAAAATCCATGCGCAATATCATGTAATAAAACTGCTTTCGCGGTATACATCCATGAATTTGCATCAACTAAAGCTATACTTCTATTTGTCACTTTGTTAATTTCTTTCTCAAATGATGTTAATGCAGAAAATGTTTCATAAGGCTCTTTCTCTATACTATTACGAGGAAATGTCGTTTCGTAAAAATGCTCGTCAAACGCGTTCATAAACATCATTCTATTTGCTAAATGAAGCCCCTTCATTGGCTGCTCTTCTCCATATTTTCCGCCCTTCCAACTTGGATCCAGCTCGATAGCCTCAATTGCATTTTGCGCTACATTTACCGACGTAATAATTGGATTTTGCGGGTTCGTAATAACACCAATCATCCGCTCTACCATATGAGGATAATGAACAGCCCATTGCTGCGCAATTATCCCGCCAGCTGACGGCCCCATTACAGCATGTAGCCTTGCGATTCCCATATCTTTTATTAACTCATATTGCATACGAGCTACATCAAGAAATGTAAAAACCGGAAAATCCATCGCATATTCATCTCCAGTTTTTGGATTAATCGATTTCGGTCCCGTTGTAATTACATACGGGTTCTTCACCTGCACATTACAAAGATTATCAGTACAGATAACAAAGTATTTATTTGTATCAATTGCTTTTCCCGGTCCAATTAAACCGTCCCACCAGCCAGACTCCTCATCATGCGCTGTATATTTTCCTGCTGCGTGACTAGTTGCACTAAAATAATGACAAACCAAAATCGCATTTGACCTTTCTCTATTTAAAGTACCATAAGTCTCATACCCCATTTGAACAGGAATTGTCCTACCATTTTCAAATGTAAACTCCTTTAAAATAAATTTCTCCTTTTTTACAATTTGCACAGACTCGCCCTCTTCTCGTCATAGTATGTACTGCTTACTAAAGGATTTTTTCTATGCAAACCAATCTCCTCCTTCTTTTCATAAATAAATGAATAATATACAAAATTAGCCACAAAATAGCACTATATTACACAATTAAAGAGGGCATACATATGATTTGGAATTGGCTACGTAAGAAAAAAAAATCAAATACAACAGAGAAAAACGAAACAGATAACTCGGAGCAACACGCTAACAATCAAGAGGGTGATAACAAAAAACTGAATAGAAGTATGAAGCATAATAAAGATAACAATGGCGAGCAAAAAAAAGAGGGACATAAGGAGTCTTCTCAAGGTCCGCAACAACATACTAAGCAAAATGAATCCAATCAGGATCAACAACGCTCTAAGCAAGATCATTCGGATCAAGAGAAACAGCAACACTCTGAACAAGATGACCGTGATCAAAATAAACAACAACACGCTAAGCAAAACGACTCAAATCAGGATAAACAGCAAAGTTCTAAACAAGACGCATCTTCTCAAGATCAACAGCAAGATTCTAAACAAGATGACTCGAATCAAGATAAACAACAAAACTCTAAACAAGACAACTCAACTCAGGGTAAACAGCAAGATTCTAAACAAGACTACTCAGATCAAGATAAACAACAAAACTCTAAACAAGACAACTCTGATCAGGATAAACAACAAAGCTCTAAACAAGACAACTCCGATCAAGGTAAACAGCAAAATTCTAAAGGTAATAGTATCTATGATTTTTCGAAACCAGAAAAAGATCGTATTCATTCTCTACAAGATTTAATAGAGAAACTCAAAAAGTCTAGTGATTTCGTTAATTATCACACATCTGACGATGAAACGATGCCTTATTGGATTTCTTACTATCGTCCTTCTCTTGATGGTGAGAAATTGCAAAAGTATTTAATGCCTACTCTTTTAGAACGACCTAATGCTTCACTAGAAGAGCTGAAAGAGCATATTCCGATGAGCGGCATTACAATTACGAACGATTTACAAAAAATTGAGGACATGGTGTTAAAGGGGCATGCGATCGTTCAAGTAAATCAACAAGATCAAAAATGTATGCTCGCAAATATTGCAATTGATAATTATCGTGCACCAACTCCTCCTTTAAACGAATCGACTGTTATTGGTCCGCAAGAAGGTTTTGTAGAGGATATTGATACAAATATTAATTTAGTTCGAAAACGTCTTCCTGTTTTAGATTTACAAACAAAAGAGATGATTGTTGGTGAGTTTTCCAAAACAAAAGTTGTCATGATGTATTTAGACAACCTTGCTGAAAAAGATAATGTTGATTTTCTAGAAGAGTCATTACGCGCTCTTGAATATGATCAAATTAATGATAGTGCTTATATACAAGAATTAATGGGTGAAAAATCGATTTTTCCTCTCTATATCAATACAGAACGCACTGATAGAGTTACAAAAGCACTAATCGATGGGAAAATCGCTATTTTTGTTGATGGTTCTCCAAGTGTTTTACTAACACCTGTATCCTATTTCGATTTTTTCATTTCACCAGAAGACTACAACGTCTCTTGGCTATACGCTACATTTTCAAGAATTTTACGACTTATCGCCGTTCTATTCTCAATATGCGCTACACCGTTATACGTTGCAATTTTAAATTATCATTATGAACTCATTCCGAGTGATTTACTTGAAACTTTAATTTTATCAAGAGCACAAGTACCATTCCCACCTTTAATTGAAGCACTCTTTTTAGAACTAGCAATCGACTTACTGAGAGAAGCTGGCGCGAGGTTACCGATGAAAGTTGGTCAAACGCTTGGGATTGTAGGCGGTATCGTAATCGGACAAGCATCTGTACAAGCTGGTTTAACGAGTAATATTTTATTAATTATCGTTGCTTTATCAGCACTCGCTTCCTTTATTACACCTATTTATAAAATGGGTAATGCGGTTCGATTACTACGTTTCCCGTTTCTCATATTTGCAGAAATAGGTGGTCTCTTCGGGATTTCTCTTGGATTTATCTTTTTATTTACCCATCTATTTAGACTTACTTCTTTACGCAAGCCGTACGCTTTGTTCTACCCAACAAGACAACAATCTGTTAAAGATTCTTGGATTCGTTTCCCTTTAACAATGATTGATACACGTGATGTACAAGCAAGACCACAACATGTAAAAAAAGCAGCAAAAGGCATTTCAACAAAACATAGATCAGACTTTGATGATTAAGAAATGAGGTGCATTCGATGAGTAAAGTTCAAGAAAAATATCAAATATCTCCTATCTTCGTTTTCTTCTTAATTCACGGTGCACAGTTCGGTGCTGGCGTTCTCGGTTTCGCTCGAATCACCGCAAAGGCCGCTGGTTACGACGGATGGATGGGCGTTGTAATCACAGGGCTCTGTATCCATCTTCTTATATGGATGATGTATTTTTTATTAAAAGAAACAAATGGAAATTTAATTGATTTACAAAGGCAAACGTTTGGAAAGTGGATAGGGAATGTCTTTAATATCATCTTTGCAGCTTATTTTTTAATCGTCAGTATTTCGGTTATTCGAACGTATGTTGAAATTATTCAAGTATGGATGTTTCCTACTGCTTCCACCTTTATGTTAACACTCTTTTTGTGCTTAGTTAGCTATTACATTATCTCTTCTGGATTTCGTGTAATTACCGGTATTTGCGTCATCTCTGTTGGTGGTACATTAGGATATTTATTTCTAAGCTTATTCGTTTTGAAATATTCACATTGGGATAATTTACTCCCTATATTCACCCATTCTTTTTCAGACATTTTAAAAACCGCTCAAGTGTCAATCTACAGTATGACCGGTTTTGAGATTTACCTCATGGTGTATCCATTTGTGAAAAAGCCTATGCAATCTCATAAATACGCTCAGCTCGGAGCACTATTTTCAAATCTTCTATATGTATTTAGCACCCTTTTAGCCTTTGCATTTTTTAGTGAAAAACAATTGTTAAAAACGATATGGCCGCAACTTTCTATGACTCAAGTCATTCAATTACCGTTTATAGAAAGACTCGAATATATTGCAATTTCAGGCTATGCACTCGTTATTATTTCAAGTTTTATCCTCCCCTTATGGGCGTCAATGAGAGCAACTCACGAAATATTCCGCGTAAAGCAAAGAGGTGTTTTAATCGCTTTTATCTTTATCACGCTCATTGTTTCGCAACTTTTAACAAACAGACACGATATTAATAACTTTATTAGTAATGCATCGAAGGTTAGTTTTTGGCTCATTTATGTATACATCCCAATTCTATTTATTATTGTGTGGGTGAAAAGAAAATGGAAAAAATCAAAAGCACAAGTAAATTAATACTTATTTCTTGTATAACACTCTTCAGTCTAACTGGGTGTTTACAAAAAAATATTATCGATGATGTACAACTTATTCAAGGAACAGTATTTGATGTTGCAAAAGATAAAAAAGTAAAAGTGACATTCGTTTGTCCCATTCAGAAAAAAGGAAATAAAGTTCAAGTTTTTGAAGGCACCGCAAATGCGGTAAAACAAGTAAAAGCAGACACATCGTTAGAGTCTTCTCAACCGTTTGCTAGTGGGCAAATGCGTGTCGCTCTATATACGATAAAACTTGCCAAAACAGGAATGTCTACTTCATTCGATACATTACTTCGAGATGTAAACATAGGGAACGCTTTATATGTTGGTTTATTAGAGGGGAATGGTACTGAACTTTTAAAAGGCAAATATTCGACTTCATACAACGTTGCAATTTATATAAAAAAGTTGTTAGAACATAATATGGAGACCGGTCCTTTACCAACAGATAATCTGCATGTAGGAGCATTCCGTTATTATCAAGAAGGGCAAGACTACTATATTCCCATTCTAAAGAAGCATGGTGATAAAATAAAAATCAACGGAATTGGTCTTTTTAAAAAGGATAAATATATCGGGAAAATCGCAGAAAAAGATATGTTCATCTTTAAAGGACTATTAGAGAAACATAAATTAGATTCACATGAATTCAAAACGGATTCCGCGTACGTAATGATTAATAATATTCGTTCTGTTCCAACTTACGATATAAAAATTAAAAACGGGAAGCCTTCTTTCTTCATTCACGTTCATCTTGATGCACGTATTCAAGAACTATCGAAGCAAATTAACTTAGAAAATAACAAGAACACAAAAAACATTGAAAAAAACATCCAAAAACAATTAGATAAACAAGCTGCTAAATTAATTAAGCAGTTTAAATCTTTAGGCGTTGATCCTCTCGGGCTAGGAGCTAAATATAAGCAACATTATCGCCCATTCAAATTAGAAAAATGGAGACAGCTGTACAAAGATGTCCCTGTCACTGTAAAATACACCGTAAATATTACAAATTCTGGTGTAATTGAATGAGAAATGATTGAACTCCTCTCTCCAGCATGATACAACGGAAAGAGGAGTTTTTATTTTAGATAGAGAGAGAAGATATTTATGGGGGAGCTTATGTCTAAAAAATTAGTAAAGCCTATTTTAAATGGTATTTTATTTCTCGGCGTCTTTTTATTTGCTCATACATATTTAAAAAATGTTTCCTTCACACGTTATTTACTTGTCGTTATACCAATGTTACTCGTTGGTATATTTGGCATCGATCTTATTTTATCCATTTTAATTAAGAAAGAAGAATAACAGGCGAGCATCTTATTTTCTATAAGATGTTCTTTTCATTTCATAATCACCTTATGTTACAATGAGATTCGGCACTAAGCGAGAAAGGATGAAACAACATGACAAACGAAAAAGGTCTAGATAAAGGGTACGAACTTGTTGCGAAAATGCATGAAGTATTCGGACATCCTGTGACAAATACTCCAACAAAATTAACAGAAGAACGCGCAAAAATCCGTGCGAGTTTTATGCAAGAAGAGCTAGAAGAATTTCTAGAAGCAACGACTGTTGAAGATCAATACGATGCACTGATTGACCTTATTTACTTTGCATTCGGCACGTTTGCCGAAATGGGCGTACGTCCTGATAAAGGATTCGAAATTGTAAATAATGCAAACATGGCAAAACTATTCCCTGATGGGAAACCAAGATTCCGCGAAGGCGACGGCAAAATTCTAAAACCTGAAGGCTGGCAAGCACCAGAGCCACAACTTCGTGCTGAAATCGAACGTCAACGCCAAGAAGCTGAAAAAAACTGCTAGGATTTCCTAGCAGTTTTTTATTATGTCTTTTTTTCTGCAATTCATTAATGACCCACGTGTCCAGCATGCCCTGCTGCTCCACCAATGCTAGCTGCTCCTGCCGCTGCCCCTGCTCCTCCTGCCCCAATTCCACCTGTCCAAGGAGAAGATTGTTGTTGTTGATACTGTTGATATTGTTGATGTTGTTGATGTTGTTGATGTTGTTGGTGTTGTTGACCTTGATGACCATGTTGGCCATGATGACCGTGCTGACCTTGATGGTGATGCTGGCCATGGTGACCGTGTTGGCCTTGGTGGTGATGCTGGCCATGGTGACCGTGTTGGCCTTGGTGGTGATGATGACCATGGTGACCGTGTTGGCCTTGGTGATGACCATGGTGACCGTGTTGGTGGCCTTGATGTGTTTGATAAAGAACAGCTTGCGGATGAATGTGGTGTTGACCGTGGTGATGTACTTGTTGTTGGTGATGATGTACATGGTGGCCGTGTTGGCCTTGGTGATGACCATGATGACCGTGCTGACCTTGGTGATGGTGATGACCATGATGGCCGTGCTGACCTTGGTGATGGTGATGACCATGATGGCCGTGCTGACCTTGGTGGTGATGATGACCATGATGACCGTGGTGATGGTGATGTACATGATGACCATGAACAGCTTGCGGATAACCACCTACTCCGCCTGCCACAACACCTACTCCCGGTACCGGAAATCCTGTTTGTACCCCTCCAACGAAAGATGGGAATGTAGTTGGTACCCCTACTGGAATTCCTGTCTGTACGCCAGCTACTGATGTTGGAAAGCCTCCTGTTACTGTAGGCATTCCAGCCCCTGATGTCGAAAAGCCCCCCATTAATGTAGGCATTCCAGTTTGCATACCAGCTACCGATGTCGGAAAACCTCCTGCTCCTCCGCCCATCCAGCTCGGAATACCACCGTATCCTTGTTGGCCAGCTCCTCCCATTAACATCATTTGTTCATAACTATCCGAACCACCTCCGAAAAAACCATGTGGTGCATTATTGTCCATCCCTTTCATTCCTTTCACCTCTTCTACTCAATTTAGCCTACCTTTTTTATCATATTTCCTATAGAAAAATAGGTGTTTGTCTGTATGGGAATTCCGCTCCTTTTTCTTCATTCATGGTAAAATTAATTAACTGAATATTTTTTCTAGGGGGTATTTCCATTGAAGAACGTAACAAAAGCTTCTATCGATGATTTAGATTCAATCGTACATATAGATATTGATGTAATCGGAAATGATAGTAGACGAAATTATATTAAGCACTCTATTGATGAGGGACGATGCGTCATCGTAAAAGAAGATAATTCTATTTCCGGTTTTCTAACATACGATACAAATTTCTTTGATTGTACTTTCCTCTCATTAATCATCGTTTCGCCAACAAAAAGAAGGCGAGGCTATGCAAGCTCGTTACTCTCATATATGCTAAGTCATTCTCCTACTCAAAAAATATTTTCTTCAACGAACGAATCAAATGAAAGTATGCAAAAAGTTTTTAATGCGAACGGTTTTATACGTAGTGGAATAGTTGAAAACTTAGATGAAGGGGATCCTGAAATTATTTTCTACACAAAAAAGCTCAGAGCATAAGCGCTCTGAGCTTTTCTTTCATACATTAGTTTGCAACAACGTTAACAAGTTTTCCAGGAACTACAATTACTTTACGAACTGTTTTCCCTTCAATTTGGTCCTTAATTGCTTCAAGTGCAAGTTGTTCCATTTCTTCTTTTGATGCGTCTTTACTCATTGTTAGTTTTGCGCGAACTTTACCCATAACTTGAACAACGATTTCAACTTCATCTTCTACAAGTTTAGACTCATCAAATGTTGGCCAGCTTGCATATGTGATTGTTTCATTGTATCCAAGTTTGCTCCATAGCTCTTCCCCGATGTGAGGTGCAACTGGTGCAATCATTTTTACGAAACCTTCTACATATTCTTTCGGAAGTGTTTCAGCTTTGTATGCATCGTTGATGAATACCATCATTTGAGAAATCGCTGTGTTGAAGCGAAGCTCTGCATAGTCTTCTGTTACTTTCTTCACTGTTTGGTGGTAAGCTTTTTCAAGCTCTTTATTTGGTGCATCAGTAATTTTCTCACTTAATTCACCGTTATCTTGAACGAATAGACGCCATACGCGGTCTAGGAAACGACGAGCTCCGTCAAGACCATTTTCAGACCAAGCGATTGAAGCATCTAATGGTCCCATGAACATTTCGTATAGACGAAGTGTATCTGCACCGTGGCTTGCTACGATATCATCAGGGTTTACAACGTTACCTTTTGATTTACTCATTTTCTCGTTGTTTTCACCTAGAATCATACCTTGGTTGAATAATTGTTGGAACGGCTCTTTCGTTGGAACTACACCGATATCGTATAATACTTTATGCCAGAAACGAGCATATAGTAAGTGAAGTACAGCGTGCTCTGCTCCGCCGATATAAATATCAACTGGAAGCCATTGTTTTACTTTTTCAGGATCTACAAGTGCTTCGCTATTGTTTGGATCGATGTAGCGTAGGTAGTACCAGCAGCTACCAGCCCATTGTGGCATTGTGTTCGTTTCACGACGACCTTTTTTACCAGTCTCAGGATCAACAACATTTACCCACTCGTCAATGTTAGCAAGTGGTGATTCACCTGTACCTGAAGGACGGATGTTGTCTGTTTTCGGAAGAACTAATGGTAATTCTTCTTCTTTTACAGCTGTCATTGTGCCATCTTCCCAGTGAATAACTGGAATTGGCTCACCCCAGTAACGTTGACGGCTGAATAACCAGTCACGTAGACGGTATGTTACTTTTTGATTTCCTGCGCTCGTTACTTCAAGCCATTCAATCATTTTTGCGATTGCTTCTTCTTTATTTAAACCATCAAGGAATGCTGAGTTTACGTGTTCACCATCACCTGTGTATGCTTCTTTCGTAATGTCTCCGCCTTTTACAACTTCCTTCATCGGAAGATTGAACGTTGATGCGAATTCATAGTCACGCTCATCATGAGCTGGAACTGCCATTACAGCACCTGTTCCGTAAGTTGCAAGAACGTAATCAGCGATCCAGATTGGTAATTTCTCACCATTTACTGGGTTAACTGCGTAAGCACCAGTGAATACACCAGTTTTCTCTTTCGCAAGTTCTGTACGCTCTAAATCACTCTTCATTTTTACTGAATTAATGTAAGCTTCTACAGCTTCTTTTTGTTCAGCAGTTGTAATATCAGCAACAAGTGCATGTTCCGGAGCAAGTACACAGTAGCTTGCACCGAATAGTGTATCAGGACGCGTTGTGAAAACTGTGAACTTCTCGTCTGTACCATCGATATTGAAGTGTACTTCGGCACCTTCAGAACGACCGATCCAGTTACGTTGCATATCTTTTAAGCTTTCTGGCCAATCAAGCTCATCTAGATCTTCTAATAGACGATCTCCGTAAGCTGTAATTTTTAACATCCACTGTCTCATCGGACGACGCTCAACTGGATGTCCACCGCGCTCACTCTTACCGTCAATGATTTCTTCGTTTGCAAGTACTGTACCAAGTGCTGGGCACCAGTTTACAGGTACTTCATCAACGTAAGCTAAGCCTTTTTCAAATAGTTTTAGGAAGATCCATTGTGTCCACTTGTAGTAGTTTGGATCTGTTGTATTTACTTCACGGTCCCAATCGTAAGAGAAACCTAATGATTTAATTTGGTTACGGAATGTATTAATATTATGCTCTGTAAATTCAGCTGGGCTGTTTCCAGTATCAAGTGCATATTGCTCTGCTGGAAGACCGAATGCATCCCATCCCATTGGATGAAGAACGTTATATCCTTGCATACGCTTCATACGAGATAAAATATCTGTTGCTGTATAACCTTCTGGATGTCCTACGTGTAAGCCTGCACCTGATGGATATGGGAACATATCTAGTGCATAAAATTTTGGTTTTTCTGTCTCATCTGGCGTACGGAATGTTTTATTCTCTTCCCAGTACCCTTGCCACTTCTTCTCAATTTCTTGATGATTAAAGCTCATGAGATACCCTCCTTGAAATTCTATTTATTTTCACCGCCCAAAATACAAAAAACCTCTCATCCCTAGAAAGGGACGAGAGGTTATAGATTCCCGCGGTACCACCCTAAATTAATGTACAAATATACATTCGCTTAGATCCGTAACGTGGATTAACGGCAATTGCTACTATTAGTTTCACAACTGCAACTCAAAGGCGAGTTCATAACGAAACGTGGATTGACTTGCACCGACCGTCAACTCTCTAAACCAGCTTCTATTACTACTACTCCTTCTCACTGTTATTACACATATGAGTTAATTTGAACTACCCTCCACTCAGTATCTCTAAAGAGCTTACTTAAAGCGGGGCTTCTCGGTTAATCGTTACTTTTAATAACTAACGAATTCGTCTTAAGACAGCCGAGCTATCTCCCTTGTTCTAAAGGTTGTTTTATTTAAATATATTCTAAAACATGTGAACATGTTCCGTCAAACTAAACTGCAATTTTTTCTTCAACTGTTTCTTCTACTTTTACTCGTTTATCATAAATACTCGTTGCGATAAGCGCTACTACAAGCATTACCATGATTGCTATAAACAATACTTCCATATTGTATAAATCCACAATTGCTCCGCCAACGACCGGCCCGAACATTTTCCCTACAGTCGCCGCACTATTTACAACACCTTGATAAAATCCTAACTTATCTTTTGGCGCAAGTATATTTGCAATCGTTGGAACTGCTGGCCATACGAATAACTCACCTATTGTTAATGTTACCATCGCAACGAGGAACATCGTAAATTGCTGCGCTTGACTTAAAATAATGAATGAAGCCGCAAAAATGATGATTCCGATCATAATTTGTTGTTTTAAAGAACGCTTCATCCAGCGAATTAGCATACTAACTAGCGGCTGCGCACAAACGATCATCGCTCCGTTTATCGTCCATAATAAACTATAGTGACGAAGGCTAATGTTTAATTCTTGCATATGTGTTGCAATCGCTCCTTGCCACTGTACGTATGTAACCCAGCATAAAGCATATGCTACACATACGATAAGAAGTGCTTTGAATCCAGGTGTAAGCGACCAACCTTTTTTCGTTTCCACTTCTTTTTGTACTCCTGGCTCTTTCTTGTCTTCCATACCACGGAATCCAATAAAAGCAATTAAGAAGAAAACAAAGTATAAAATAAAGTTCGCTAAGAAAATATAATCAAAACGATACGATGCAACTAATCCACCACACGCTGTTCCAATCGCAATACCAACGTTTTGTCCAACATACATCGCATTAAATGCTCGTCTTCCGCCCTCTGGCCAAACCGTACCAACCATCGCATACATCGATGGGAAGACCATTCCAGAACCAAAACCGATTAACGCTAGCCACACAACGTATAAAGGCCAACCGTGGAAGAACACAAGACCTAAAATCGATACGAGTGTAATGACAATCCCTACTAAAGTTGATTTATAACCGCCCCATTTATCAAATAAAACACCGCCGAGCAAGTTTCCGATTACACCAGTAAGCGAGTTGATCATTAATACCATTCCGGCCACAGATAAAGATTTTCCTAGGTGATCATGCAAATAAATTGTATTAAAAGGCCATAAAAAAGAAGCACCTGTGACATTAATAATCATCCCAGCTACTAATAGCCATACTTTCCTTGGCATAGTCTCCCCTCCTATTCTATTTTTTCGTTCATCTATAACAGTAAAATTGTAGTCGTTTTTAAATAGGAAGGCAACTGATTAATAGTTGATGAAATTCAGATAATGGTTTGTCGGTAAATGAAATTATATTGATTGCTGTTTGAAAATATATCGGCGATTTTGGAAATATATCAGCGATTATTAAGATATATCGACGATTCTCGAAATATATCAGCGATTATTAAAATATATCGACTTACCGACAAAAAACGACAACAGCAACACTATATAAAGAGGCTGCATGAAGTTCATGCAGCCTCTTTATACTATCCAACTTCCTTTTCTCGCTTTGCACGTTCTTTCGCACTCCATTTAAACACCTTATCTAGTAGCGAGTATATTCTCCCAGACTCTTTCGTTACTAACGGTCCTAACGATGCCAATATTAAAACATATAAAGCAGAGAACGGTTTAATCGCTGCCATTAAGCCACCGGCAATGCCGATATTCGCTACAATAATAGAAAATTCCCCGCGTGACACGAGTGTTAAACCTATATTCGTAGAAGCCTTATGGGATAACCCGGCTTTACGTCCTGCAATCATTCCAGCAGTAAAATTGCCGATTAGAGTAATGAAAACTGCTCCTAATGCCAACCAGACTGCTCCTCCAAGCGAAAACGGATCTATGCTTAAACCGAAGCTGAAAAAGAATATGGCTCCAAAGAAATCACGGAATGGGACGACAAGCTTCTCAATTCGATCGCTATGCTCTGTTTCAGAAAAGACGAGTCCTAACAATAACGCTCCAATTGCCTCAGCGACATGAATCGTTTCTGAAAATCCTGCTACGAAGAATAAAATAGCGAATATTACGATAATAAAAATTTCATTTGAGGAAATATCTAATATTTTATTTAAAAACGGCGTAGCTTTTCTAGCGATTACAAAGAATAGTAGCATATACCCTACTGCGATTAACACCGATGTAAGAGCACCTACAAATGATGTGGCACCACCGAGTACTAACCCTGAAACGACCGATAAATATACAGCTAAAAAAATATCATCAAACATGATGATTCCTAATATTAATTCAGTCTCTTTATTACCAGATCTTCTTAAATCAACAATTACTTTTGCAACAATTGCACTCGATGAAATTGTAATGATTCCAGCAATAATTAACGTCTCTAATAAGGGGAAGCCCATAACATATCCATAAAGCAAACCTAATATGAAATTAAGTGATATGTGGACAGTCCCCCCAAAAGCAATTGATTTTCCTGATTTAATTAATTTTTTTATTGAGAATTCTAAGCCTAAATAGAATAGGAGGAATATGACGCCAACACGGCCGAGGAAGGAAATAACTTCTCCGCTTTCAATAAACCTTAAATCGATAAGTCCTAAATCGGGGGCATGAGGCCCCACTAACATACCGAGTATAATGAGAAACGGAATAATCGAGAACTTTAACTTCGCAGCGAGGATAGCTGCAAAAGCTACTAATACTAACGCAGTTCCAACTTCAAAGATTAAAGTATCCATCGATTATGAATCACCTCCTGATGAAAGCAATTCATTAATAATTCTTTTCACTTCATGTCTTTCACCCGATAACACGAGCATATCGCCAGCTTCAATAATAGAGTCTGGACCTGGATTAAAGAATTTCTTCATATTCTTTTTTAAAATAGCAATAATCGTTACGTTATATGTTTTTCTGACATGTAAGCTACCAATTGTTTTTTGTACGACTGGTGCATGATTTTCCACCTTAAACCATTCAATTGATAATCCTTCAAAAGCCATCTCAATCGTGTCTAATGCTTGTGGTCTATATACCATTCCGCCTAATATAGCTGCAATTTGTCTCGCTTCAGAATCACGAAGAGAAATGCTTGAAATACTCTCATCATGATCCGCATCAAAATGATACATTTCTCTTCGGCCATCATCATGAATAACGATAACCATTTTTTCATTACCTTTTGTTATAACTTCAAATTTACAGCCAATGCCCGGTAATTCACTCTCTCTAATATTCATAATTTCCGCCTCCTAAAGTTTTTAGTTACGGCTTTTACAAATCTACATCAATCTCTGTTTTAAATTCTTCATCTTTTGAGATTCCCAAATACTTTAATGTCTCTGAAGGTGTCGCGTGATGGAAATGCTTTTGCAATAGCGCAATTGCTATTCCCCTTTTGTACGCGTGAAATCCAAATGTTTTTCTCATTGAGTTCGTTCCAATTTTTCCAACAATCCCAACCGCTTCAGCAGCATTATGAATTACACGATACGCTTGTTGACGCGTAATTGAATTTTTCGTTTTATTAGATTGAAATACGTAGTTTTCTCTTTTCACATCAATAGATTGTACGTACTCTAAAAGTGCTTCTTTTACTTTTGTATTTAAATAAATATCTTGTTTAAACTTTTCATCTTTCACAGGAAGAGAATAAAACTCTTTAACAGTTCCATCTTCATTTAATATCTCTTCAAATTTCATACTAAGTAGCTCAGTAATCTTTAATCCAGTGTTAATTCCAATAACAAATAAAAGATAATCTCGCTGAGAGTGCTCTTTTAAATACTTTTTCATAGCCTCAATTTGGCTTATATCTTTTAATGCCTCTACAACTTCCATACATGTATTCTCCTCATCTTATGAACGGTAATTTTCTCATCATGTTGTCCATTTTACCTTATCACGCTATGAGATTTCCATGTATTATCCATTATTTTTACAATATACTTTTAGGTTTGGAAATTTATAATTGTGCAAATACAGTAGGGGTAGGAATAATAGGGGGGATAAAAGTTCAGCCTCTTTCTACAGATCGGATTCCTCCTTTCATTTTCCAGCTGCTTCTACTTTTATATTATGTTACTTACTTACATTATATTATATATTTCAGTAACATTGAAGTGTTTTTTCTGAAAATAATAAAAACCGAGCGTTTTTGCTCGGTTTTTATTATTAATCTTCTTTCGGAAGAACAATTCCTTTATACAATTGAACTGTAATGAAGTAATAAATCGCATAAATAACTACGAAAATTACGATTGGTACCCAAATACGGAAGTACGGATCAACTAAAATAAATCCGAAAATATTCATACCAACTAATACGTGAGCGATACCTACAATCGCTGGGAATAGGAAGACTAAGAATAACTCTTTATAAATGGATTTTGTTAATAATTCACGGCGCACACCGATTTTACGAAGCATTTGATAACGTGTAATATCTTTTGATGCACCAGAAAGAATTTTAAACATTAGGCAGCTTGCCATCATTGCTAAGAACGCAATTCCAAGGAAGAATCCCATAAATACTGTCCCGCTCGCAAGACCATAGAACATGTCATACATTTGATATTTACTATTCATTTGTTCAGCTTTTACATTTTTATATTTATCTAGCTGCAACTCGTCAAGTTTTTTCCATTCTTTTGTGTATGCTACGAAATCATCTGTTTTTCCAGTAAATACAATTCCTTCTTTACCGTTTACAGTATCGTACATTTTTTGATCTACAATTTTAACGGCATGATCTTTGTATATATAGTATGGTTGAATTGTTCTAAATACCTCTTCCCATTCTTCAGGCATTGCTTTTTCATTTTGATCTTGCACTGCTCCTGCTACTGTACCTACTGGAGCTTCTCCTGAAACTTCTTTATATTTACCGAAACTTTCCTTCCCTACACCATCTCGAATGAATGGTTTATGTTTCTCTAAATCTTCTTTTACATAATAAATATATTTGTCGTCTACTTTATAACGATACTCAGTTTTATTTTTAAATGATATACCATCTAAAATTTTCTTCTCTTCAGCTGTAGGATTATGAATAATCGAATCATAAATTTCAAATCCATCAACCGTTTTTATAACGTTATTTTTAAATGCCATACCACCTGAAATTGCACCGGCTCCAAGAGCAACTAACATTGCTACTGTTGCAAGTACCTTTGTTAAACTATTAATACGGAAGTTTAATTGTGCAAATGTAAAAGCGTTAAGTCCCTTTTCACTACGCTTTTTATTACTTTTTAACTTTTTAATAATGACTGGAAGAAGTGAGCCAAATAGCATGTAAGTACCAGCTGTTGTTGTAATTAATGCAATAAGGATTCCCATTTCTCTTAACGTTTCCATATTTATCATCGATGCATATCCAATACCTAATAAAATAACCGCAAGGAATGCAACTACACCTGTCATTTTTCCTTTTACCGCAACACGTTCTGTTTGTGCATCTTCATGTACAAGTTGCAATACAGAAATACGTGATAACTTAATACTATTCATAATTGCTGATAATACAAATAGTGCGAAGAAGAAGATACAAGTAACAATCATTGATGGAAGGTAAAATGCTTTATAGCCTTCACCAGCAAATTCTAATTGTTTCATTAATAACTGACCGATACCTTCTGCAAGTCCTACACCAACTGTAATACCGATCGCAAGAGACGCAGCGCCTAATACGATTGTTTCGATAAACATAAGTAATGTAACTTTATGCTTTTTTGCTCCTAACATCATATACATACCAAACTCTTTTTGACGAAGAGATAATAAGAAAGAGTTCGCATATAAAATATAGAAGAACGTTATAATAGCAAGTAAAAATGAACCTGCCTGGAATACAAATCCAATTGATTGAATAACTGAGTTAGATTCAATAAACGCTTTATTTAGAGCTAACGTTTGAAACATATAAAAAATTGAAATCGACATGACAAGGCCGACAAGTAAGACGATGTAATCTTTCAGCTTACTTTTCAGTCCTGACATGGAAAGTTTAAATAACATACTGGAGCCTCCTTTCTTACGCTTTTTGTGTGCCTAAGTCTGCAAGCACATCTAAAATCTCTTTATAAAATTCTTCACGTGTACCACCGCGGTGAATTTCTTTATATAGCTCACCATCTTGAATGAATAAAATACGCTGACAGTAACTTGCACTGTACGGATCATGTGTAACCATCATAATGGATACACCTTGATCTTTATTTAAGTTTGTCATCGCATCAAGTAAACTCGTTGCATTTTTAGAATCAAGCGCTCCTGTTGGCTCGTCCCCTAAAATAATTGCAGGTTCATGCACTAATGCACGCGCCGCTGCTGAACGTTGTTTCTGTCCACCAGATACTTCAGATGGATACTTTTGAAGAATTGCTGAAATGCCTAACATATCTGCTACCTTTTCTACTTTTGGCCCAATATTTCGCGACGAGACACCTTGAAGAGAAAGTGGAAGTGCAATGTTTTCGTAAATAGATAAGTTCTCTAATAAGTTAAAGTCTTGGAAGATGAATCCTAATTTTTGTGAACGGAAATCTGAAAGCTCACCTTGCTTCATTTGTGTAATATCCGTTCCTGCAATTTCAACAACGCCGCCCGTTGCTTTATCTAGCGTTGAAATTACATTTAATAATGTCGTTTTACCAGAACCAGATGGTCCCATAATCCCAACAAACTCACCCTCTTGAATTGAGAATGATACACCTTTTAATGCATGTGATTGATTCTCACCTTTTTTACCGTACACTTTTTGAACGTTTTTCACGTCTACAACTGGTTTCGTCATATATATCCTCCTACGCTTGTTTTTCCATTACCTATTTTGCGCCTTTTGGAGATGAACTGCTATTTGTTAACATTACAATTACCTTACACTTTTGTAATATAACAAAGGTGTACTTGTAAGCTTGGCTATTAATACTAGTGACATATTGAATCGATAAATGAAATTATATCGGCGATTTTTCAAATATATCGACGATTCTCCTACTTTTATCAGCGATTTTTTTAATATATCGACTTATCGACAAAAGCTGACAATAAAAATAAGCTGCTCCACAAAAGGAACAGCCCACTTCTCTCTTTATCCCACTTTATTTCTTTAAAGGTGTTACCGTCCAATACGTAATAACACGCCAAATCCATTCTAATGGACCCATTTTAAAGATTTTCATCCAAATCACACTACACACAATTTGAATTGCATAAATTGCGATACATACATATAACGTCTGCATGTACGTTAAGTTACCTGCAAAGTTAAATACACTTCCTGCGATTAAAATCATTGCAGTTTGTCCAATATAATTCGTTAAAGCCATACGACCATAATATTTCAGTGGCGCTAACAATGTTTGAACTGGTTTTAATTGAAGTAGTAAAATTAATGCTCCAATATAGAAAGCTGAAATAATTGGTCCAACTGTAATACCAATTTTTAAAAATTGGCTTGCAGCATCCATTGTTCCGTCTTCAATTTCCATTATCCCATTTATAAATGGTTCAGCAGGAACGTGCCCATATTGATACCATACAGCTATTACGCTTAAAACAAACATAATACCTGTAAAAATAGCGACTTTCTTTATGTTCTGCGTAAGATTTTCAAATACACGATATTGTCCTGCAGCAAGCCCTAATAAAATTAAGCCAAGTGGTAATAATTCTTTAACTCCCATTACACTAAAAGCTATTGTCAAAATAAGACCAATGACTAAGTTCACTTGTTTTTTCGCCTTATAAAACGGTAAAACGATTAACCCGCAAATTGCGTATAACGCTAGTGCTTCTCCAGGCTGAAACATTTGATGAATCAAACCGAAAATAAATAGTGCAACTAAACGGCGGAAAAATAAAACATATCCATTTTTCCCCTTTGCAATTGCTCTAGAGATAAAGATATAGAATCCCACTCCAAATAAGAATGAGAAGATTGAGAAGAAACGCCCTTCTACAAATAAGTATAGAAATCTTTGATAACTCGCATCTACTGTATTAGGATCCGGGATTTTAATGTTAAGTAGTGCAAGAATATTTACTAAAATAATCCCCAGTAATGCGAAGCCACGAATGTAATCTAACTCATCAATTCGTTTGTTTGTCATATTGTTCCCCATAAAGCAACTCCTTGTCCAAAATTTAATCCTCCCCTACTCTACTGGAAATGTAGTCTTACAACTATCGACAAACCTTACAAAAATCTTACATTATTGTCATATAGCAAAAATAAAACCAGGTCATATTGCGACCTGGTTTACTCTGATTGTTTCGATTTTTGAGGTTGTCCTTTTTTACTATTACGCTGCTTCACTTGCACAATCGGATCAAGTTCATTTGAAAACTCAGCGTTATGTCCATTTTGCGTTTTTTGTTCTGGATTATTTTGATCTGAACGTTTCGCCATTACATTCACTCCTTATTAGTGCGGTGTAATAATCATTTGATGTTGCAATTGGCGAATTGCCATACGTGCTCTATTTAATTGCTCACGTTGCTCATCATTCGCATGTTGTTGCATCGTTTGTAAATCGTTATATGCTTGTTCTAATTGTAACTGCGCATCTGAATACTCCATCGTATTATAATGCTCTTGTCTCATACCAAGATTTAGTTGTTCTTTCGCATATTCCACAGCTTGTTCCGCTTGTGTAATATACGATTCAAGTGATTGACGCTCTGCCATAATTGTCCCTCCTTGCTTCAATTCCCCTTTAGTGTGTCCCTTCCATATGAACCTTATGAGTATGTTATAATGGATTTTGTTTCATTTTGACTCGGCTTAGGAGGGAAAGTAATGAAGGTTCAAAACCCTTTTCCATATACAAACGACAATAAACGTTATCATACGTGGAATTACCATTTACGAAATGAATTTGGTGAAAAAATCTTTAAAGTTTCATTAGATGCTGGCTTCGATTGTCCGAACCGTGACGGTACAGTTGCTTATGGCGGTTGTACATTTTGCAGTGCTGCTGGATCTGGTGACTTCGCTGGCGATCGCCGCGATGATGTTATAACGCAATATCATGAAATGAAAGAAAAAATGCGCTCAAAGTGGAAAGATGGAAAATGTATCGCTTATTTTCAGGCTTACACAAATACACATGCACCACTTGAAGTATTAAAAGAAAAATTCGAACCGCTTCTAGCTGAAAAAGACGTTGTCGGTCTTTCTATCGCAACTCGTCCAGATTGTTTACCAGACGATGTCGTTGAATATTTAGCGGACTTAAATAAACGCACATATCTTTGGGTTGAACTCGGATTACAAACTGTTCATGAACGTACTGCAAATCTTATTAATCGCGCTCACGATTATCCTTCTTACGTTGAAGGCGTAAATAAATTACGTAAGCACGGCATTCGAGTTTGTTCTCATATTATTAACGGTCTTCCTCTTGAAGATTACGACATGATGATGGAAACAGCTCGTGAAGTAGCGAAGCTTGATGTACAAGGAATTAAAATTCATTTACTTCATTTATTAAAAGGAACGCCAATGGTGAAGCAATATGAAAAAGGACAACTAGAATTCCTTTCTCTTGAGGATTACGTAAGTCTCGTTGTTGACCAACTTGAAATAATTCCAGAGGACGTAATTGTGCACCGCATCACAGGTGACGGTCCACCTGATTTAATGATTGGTCCAATGTGGAGCTTAAATAAATGGGAAGTATTAAATTCCATCGATGCAGAATTTGTACGCCGCGGAAGCTGGCAAGGAAAATATGCAAATGAGGAGAAACAAAAATGAAATTAGAACGTGTATTACCGTTTGCTCGCACTCTCTTGCAAACGGCAGTAAAAGAAGGCGATTACGCTGTAGATGCAACTTTAGGAAACGGTCATGACACTTGCTTCCTAGCTGAAATCGTTGGCGATAACGGAAAAGTATTTGGATTTGATATTCAAAAAGAGGCAATTGAAAGCTCGACGACGCGTCTAAAAGAAAAAGAACTTTTCGAACGCACTGTTTTAGTTCACGATAGTCACGATACACTTCTATCCGTACTACCAGAAGATGCAAAAGGAAAAGTAACAGGCGCAATTTTCAACTTAGGTTATCTTCCAGGCGGAGACAAGCATATCGTTACAAAACCGAACTCAACAATTTCAGCGATCGGACAATTACTAGAAGTAATGGCCCCTGAAGGAATCATCGTCCTTGTTATTTACCACGGACATCCAGAAGGACAAGTAGAACGCGACGCTGTTCTCAAATTTGCCGAAGAATTAGACCAAAAACAAGCACACGTACTGCGCTACGGCTTCATTAACCAACAAAATAACCCGCCATTTATTGTGGCGATTGAGAAGCGCTAAATATATCGACGATTCGACAAAACATAACAAAAAAAGACGTGCACTTATTGCACGTCTTTTTGTTATTCTCCTATATAATGGATATATACACTGTATAGGAGGATAGAACTTTGCTAGTAGAACTAAGGGGAATTCAAAAGAAGTACGGCAAATCACTTATACTAGACAACATTGATTTATCCATTCCAGAAGGAGAAGCACTCGCCATTGTTGGCGGGAACGGGACTGGAAAAAGTACTCTACTCAAAATAATTGCAGGCTTTATTTCACATACGGCAGGGACAATTCAAAGGAAAGAACATATACAAATCGGTTATGTACCTGAACATTTTCCTGAAGGGATTCGTTTTACATTAGAAGATTATCTATATCATCTCGGTCACATTCACGGTTTATCAACAAAATATGTAAAAGATAAAATCCCGCTGCTTCTTGAAAGGTTTCATTTACTTCATGCAAGGCATTCCGTTGTACGAAACTTTTCAAAAGGTATGAAACAAAAAACAGGCATTATGCAAGCGTTACTTACGGACGTACATTTATTAATTTTAGACGAACCGCTTTCTGGGCTCGATCCTAACTCTCAGCAAGAATTAGAACATATTTTACTCTCATTAAAACAACAAGGTATATCCGTGCTATTTACATGTCACGAAAAACAACTATTAGAAAACTTCGCTGATAGAATTGTGACGTTAGCAAATCATACAATCACAGAAAATATCTCTGCACAAAAAGGAGCAGAACAAGTCTATATTGAAGCAATTGTTCACGAAACATTTTCAGCGATAGAACTACAAAAACAATCCGGTTTTATACACGTTGCACACAATTCAAATCAAAACCTTATTCAATTGCACATCGAAAAAGAATATACAAATGACATACTTCAGTTTTTATTACATAAAAAAGCATCTATCACACTGCTACAACCTAACTTTTAAATCGAAAGAAGGTTTATTATGTTTGCTCTTATTCGTTATCACTTTCTCGACTATACAAAATCGTATAAGTACGTCCCTCCTATTGCGATGTACTTCATGAGCTTACTTTTTGTATATGCATATAAACCGACTCCTATTGTACCGACATACTTAGAAACAGCTCTCGCGCTTTATTTATTATCTGCCTGGATTACGGTCACGATTTTTCATACCGAAGATCCTGTACAAGAGCAAATCACTATTTCACATACAAATAACATTTCCGCATTATACGTTGGGAAATATATTACGGCTCTTCTCATTTGTACTGTATTATCTTTTATATCCGTAATCTATCCCATTATTTTGCAAATGTTTAATGAAAAAATGACAGTTTCTTTATTTTTAGTCGGATTTCTCGCTCATATGTCTTTCTCTATACTAGGAATTTCAATCGCAACATTATTTACTAGAAATACGATTCAAAAAGCAGGCACTGCTTGGCTTAGCCTTACATTTATATTGCTTATAACGATTGCATCTATCCGGTTTAAAAAAGAGTTACTATGGTTTTTACCACCTGTCGAAAGCTTTCTCATGCTTGGACAATACAAATATAATATACTGACTCACACGCTATGGCTCACAGCTTGGGCTATCGTATATTCATTTTTATTATTTACCTTATTTCTGTTTATCGTTCGCAAAAAACGTTTTTAATTACATATGAAAGGAGACAAAACAATGATCGGAATACTAGCAGGAATGGGACCAAAATCAACTGGGCCATTCGTCGATACAGTTGTAGCAAAGTGCCAAACAATATACGGAGCAAAGCATGATATGGACTTTCCTCATATGATGATTTACTCGTGCCCAACACCGTTTTATATGGATCGCCCTATTGATCACGAAGCGATGAAAAAAGCGATTATTAAAGGCGCACAAAAACTTGAAAGTACTGGCGTAGACTTTATCGCTATGCCGTGTAATACAGCGCATCTTTATTTTGAAGAATTACAGCAATCTCTTTCTATCCCGATTTTAAATATAGTCGATGAAACGTTACAAGCAATTCCTAAAAACGTAAAAAGAGTCGCTCTTCTTGCAACAGAAGCAACTGTTCAAGCTGGGATTTACCAAGATGGGATTACAAAACGTGATATAGAGTACATTCATCATGAAACATGGCAGGAGATGATTAATCAAATCATTACTTATATTAAATCTGGAGAGGTTGAAGAAGCTCGCGAATTGTGGAATGCGCTCGTTTTACAATTGAGAGAGGTAGTTGATACGGCAATTATCGCATGTACCGATTTGAATGTGGTGGCGAGTGAGGATTTTGTTGATTCTTCTCAATGTCTTGCGAAAGCGGTTGTTAGGATGTATGTAGGAAATATAAGGAGGCCCCAGTGAATATACCTTTTGAAATGGGATACACATTTGACGAAAACCTTAGAGAAAAACCTATATCCCTTGCTGAAATGAAGCAAGGGATTGTATTTTTGAAAGAACATTTACATAAAGAATCGTTATACGGAAAAAACTGCGGATTAATCGGTGTTTATGAACGAATCGTTGGCAACCTTTCTGACAGTAAGTATTACTTACAGGAGGCCATTGAATATTACACACAAACAGACAACATCCAAGGGATTTTTATTAACAAACTTCGTCTCGCACATACATATCATTGGGAACAAAATTTCCATACGGCAAATACACTTTTTACCGAGCTTCAACATATGTTGCCGAACGTTCCTACTTATAAAGACTTCTTCTACCAACATTATGGAAAAAGCAAATTAGATGAGGGTGACTTCCACACCGCGCTTACTTATTTTCAAAAAGCGCTTCAAATCAGGCTACAAAAAGGAGATGAAGAGCTAATTCATTCAACTACACTTTGCATAGAACATTGTATGTCTCGCCAATAAAAATCCTTAAAAACTTTTAACTTTCTTCACAATTCTTTCAAAGTAATCACACTTAATCTCGCTATATTAAATAAGTAGTTATTCATATAGGGAAGGTTAGGGGAACTGAAAGTATGAAAGTAAATCGTTCGCTTCATTACATTTTTTGGCGTTGGCATTTTTATGCTGGGCTTTTTATTACACCGCTTCTTATTACGTTGTCACTGAGCGGAATTGGGTATTTATTTCGGGAAGAGGTTGAGGATTTCATCTATAAAGATTTATATTTTGGGAAGAGTGCTCAAACAGAATCTATTTCGATGGCTGATTCTATTTCCTTAACAGAGAAAAAATATCCACATTATAGTGTGGCGAAAATTAGTGAGTTTAATGGGGATTACAATACGAGACTTACGATTGCAAATGAGTATACTGGACAACAAAAGTATGTGTATTTAGATAGTAATAATCAAATTGTCGGAGATCAAAACGCAAGTGAAACGTTTGCCAATGTCATGCGAGAATTACATAGTTCTCTTTTAGTTGGTGGCACTGTTGTCAACTATACTGTAGAACTTGCGGCATGTTGGACAATCTTCTTAATTGCTACTGGGCTCTATATGAGTATACGCCAATTCAAAAACACACCGGCATCCAATAAGCGAGAAAAAGCAAAACGACGTCATTCTATTATCGGTATTATATTTACAATTCCTCTCGTTTTGTTAGTTGCATCTGGATTGCCATGGTCAGGATTTATGGGTAACCAAATTTATAAAATTGCATCGTCGAATGAATCGATCGGATATCCAAAGTTGTATATGGCACCGCCTGAATCAAAGGTAAAAGAATTGCCGTGGGCAACTAGAAAAGAAGCTCCTCCTGAATCGAATTCGAATGAGCCAAAAGCAATTTCAGTTGATACATTACAAAAAGGAATTGAAATAAAGAAGCCATACGTTATTTCACTACCAACTGATCCGAAAGGTGTATTCACCGTTTCGAAATCAAGCGGTTCTGGTATTACGGGCATGGATGTGGCACCAAATGAAGAAATAACAGCTTACTTTGATCAATATAGCGGAGAACTTATTTCCAAAACGGACTATCGTGATTATGGCTTATTTGCACAATGGTTCACTTACGGTATCCCGCTTCACGAAGGTCATTTATTCGGATGGCCCAATAAAATATTATGCTTACTAACGACATTATCTTTATTACTTCTCATTTATTACGGAGTAAAAATGTGGTTAGCAAGAAAACCGAAAGGAAAATTAGCAGCACCGCCAAAGCAAAGAGATAAGAAAAGCATAATCGTTTTCTTTATCATGATGGTTATACTAGGCGCTGTCATGCCTTTATTTGGACTATCTGTGTTAGTTATTTTTGCGATTGAACTTCTTATATATGTATTTTCAAAAATACGCTCATAATGAAAAAGCATTTGTACTACCGTGTACAAATGCTTTTTATTTACTATTTTCTTTTTTTCTACCACTTATTAAAAAGATAATATCTACTATAATAATCAATGCAATAATAACTTGGGCTACATAATCCATCATAGTAGGACCACTTGGCCTATTCATCATCATATACATTCCAGTTACAAATGAAACGGAAAGTAGCACGAGTAATGTTATTTCAATATGGTCATATAGCTTTTGAAACAATTGCTTCATTTCGCCACCACTTTTACCATATTATAACAAAAAACCACTCTACATGAGTGGTTTTCTTCATCACTGCGCTGTTTTCTTTCGGTACATCTTCCCGTTCCAATAGAAGAATCGTGAAGTGAGCCCCCCGTATTTTACAATGCGCCGTGCCATTTTGTGCATATTCTTTTGTGCTGATACTTTTTGATCTGATAAATAAATACCAAGTAATCCTCGGCTTATAAGGCGATGAAACTTCGCATGAGGCAAGTCACCAATGCTCTTCTCTGCTTCTTCTACAAAATGTTTCATACGATCTAATATCACTTGCTCGTTTTCGTAATAACTACAGAAATTTAAATCTCCACCTATACGGTCTTCTTCTTGATCAATGAAATAATCAAGTAAAATATGAAGTCCTTGTACGTAAGGGAAGTACCCTTGTCTAATTTTCGCAATATCTTCATCATGTAATTCATCATGGAAGGCATATGCGACAAGACAGAAGATTCCAAGTGTAGAACCAGCACATGCTGAAAATTCAAACCAACTCATCTCCGGTAAGTTTTCTTTATGCGCTTCAAACCATGTTTGTAATCGTGGTTCTCTTTCTTCTAATTTTACATGTTTATGAATTTGCAAATCACAATAATAACAAGCAAGTTCATGAAGAATAGGAGCAATTTTGTCATAGTGCTTCGTTTTCTTTAAAACATCTTGGCATGTTTCAACAAGTTCGTCTAAATAACCACCATCATCTTGATCATCACGATAGCGATAATAATTACCGCCACCTTCTACTTCAGGTGATAATGCCATTAACATAGATTCATGCAACGCGGCAAAATCATTTGGATCAAGTGATGTACTGCGATCACATAAATTATCTAAATAGTCGCTGATCGTTTGATACGCTACGATAAAACGAATACATTCCTCTCGGTGTTCATTTGCTAATAGCGCTAAAATACCACCGCCTTCGCAATGAAACGTTTTATGCTCAATACTTGCGATTGCCTGACTATGAAGCTCATCATTCGGAATATGGTAGGCACGCTCTTTCCACATCGCTAGCTCATGGTGTACAACCGGAAACACATCACGGTATACTTTCGCCATGAGCGTTATGGGATTACTCGGTACGTTCACTTCTTCCTTCATCTCCTCTATTCAATGTACAAATAATTTACTTATTTGTTTCTATTATGTTATTGATGCGTATTTCAGTAAATGCCTGAATATAATTCAAAATTTCATCACGCTCATACTCATTTAATAACTCATGATAACAATTCGGCCATTCTTTAAAAGCCTTATCACTTATTTTAACATTATCAAACCAAGTGCGGACACGTGTTTTATCTACAAGTTTATCCTCACATGCTTGCATTAGCAAGAGCGGAACATCTGGAAAATCATCTATTTTCTTATGGGCAATTTCGATAGACTTAATCAATTCACTATACCAACGTACTGATACTTTGCGCAAGAACAATGAATCATTCTCCATCGCATCTCTCACTTCATGATTACGAGTTGACATTTCCACTGTAAGATTCGTTGCAAATTGCAATTTTGGTGCGATAATATTTAATATTTTTGAGGCAGCTTGCAGCGGTGCAGAAGGTCCAGCTAATACGCCTAAACATGGCGAACTTAAAATAATACCGTCTACATCTTCTCTCTTCGTTTCTTGCATCATACGAATGACGATAAGACCACCCATACTATGACCAAATAAAAAGATAGGCAACCTATACTTTCTTGCCTCTTTCACCCATAATTTAACTTCCTCTATGTATTCATCAAATGAATCAATATGTCCTCTATTTCTTGAAGTCGTTCCATGTGACGGAAGGTCTCCCATCACAACGTGGTAGCCGTTATGATTCCACATTTCCGCAACGGCTTCATAACGTCCGTGATATTCCATCGCTCCATGCACAATAACGATTACAGCCTTTGCTTCCTCCGCTTCGTAATTCCACATACGAACCTCCTCCATTTCACTCTTTTTCATAATTTGATACACTGAAACTAGTCTCTAGGAAAGGAAGGCTTTACATGATATATCCTTATAAAGAAAAAAATCCGAAAATTGCGAGTAGTGCTTTTATCGCTGACTACGTTACCATTACAGGTGATGTTTCCGTTGGCGAAGAATCAAGTATTTGGTTTAATACAGTCATACGCGGCGATGTTTCACCAACAATCATCGGAGACCGGGTAAATGTACAAGATCAATGTACACTCCACCAAAGCCCACAGTATCCTCTTATTTTAGAAGATGACGTTACAGTTGGGCATCAAGTTATTTTACATAGCTGTCATATTAAAAAAGATGCTTTAATTGGAATGGGATCTATTATATTAGATGGTGCTGAAATTGGCGAAGGAGCCTTTATCGGTGCTGGCAGCCTCGTTTCACAAGGAAAGAAAATCCCGCCGAACACGTTAGCTTTCGGTCGTCCAGCGAAAGTCGTTCGTGAATTAACAGAGGAAGACCGTAAAGACATGGAGCGAATTCGCACGCAATACGTTGAAAAAGGTCAATATTATAAATCACTACAAAAATGATTTTACTGCTGCCATAACACTGGCAGCTTTTTTATATAAAATCTAACTTTTTCTTTACAAAACATTATTACTCCCTCAACAAAATCTTATTAAAATAAAAGCTAATATCTCCATATATATGTAAACGAGGGAGGAGAATTTTCATGAAGGTCAGTGGACTGTATAAAATAGAATGTTACATTTTCAAAGGAATTAACCGATACTTTGATCAAAAAACGTTAAACGTCTTTTTCAGCAATATTACTCATATCGGTGGCGCGACTTTCTCCATCGCACTCACACTGTTCTTTTTAATTTTCGCAGATGGAACTTTGCACCAAGCTGCAATTGCAACTGCTATTTCGTTAGCAATTAGCCATGTCCCTGTGCAAATATTAAAAAGATGGTATCCACGAAAACGTCCTTATTTAACAATTCAGGATGCAAAATATCCAGTCCATCCATTACAAGACCACTCTTTCCCGTCTGGTCACACAACAGCTGTTTTCTCTGTCTTTATTCCATTTATTTGCTATAATCCAAGCTTACTTATTTTCCTATTACCGTTAGCATTATGCGTTGGTATTTCGCGCATTTATTTAGGGCTTCACTATCCGTCTGATGTATTCGTCGGTATGTGCCTCGGCACTTGCTCTGGCATCATCTCTTTTTATCAATTCATCCCACTTTTCACATAAAGGAGTGATATGATGAGAGTCGCCATTTTTACCGATACTTTTACCCCACAAGTGAACGGGGTTGCGAAAACGTTAGAGCGGTTAACACGATATTTTCAGAAAGAAAAAATCGCCTATTCTGTTTTCGCTCCTCAGCATACAGCTGAAGATAATTTCGTAGCGAATGTGAACAAGATGAGAAGTATCCCGTTAACAATATTATATCCAGAATGTCGCTTTTCTTTTCCTACTCCGCGCATTAAACGAGAACTTCTTTCCTTTAAACCTGACATGATTCACATTGCTACACCTTTCAACATGGGACTTTGTGGATTGTATTATGCAAAAAAGTTAAACATACCAGTTGTCGGTTCTTATCATACTGATTTCGATGCTTATTTACGTTATTACAAAATCGAATTTCTCTCCAATATGCTTTGGAACTATTTAAAATGGTTTCATAGTCATATGCAAAAAAATTTCGTTCCATCCCCTGAAACATTACATCAATTAAAACATAAAGGCTTTCAGGCCCTCTCCATATGGGGACGTGGTGTAGATTGCAATCTCTTTCATCCAGCTTACAATACAGACCTATTCCGAAAAAAATATAATATTACAGCGAAGTACGTCCTTTCCTATATTGGACGGATTGCTCCTGAGAAAGATATTGATACGTTGCAAAATCTTATCGTTAAATCAACGCATACTCGAAACGATATTCATTGGCTCATTGCAGGAGACGGTCCTCTAGCAACAAATTTGCGTGAAGCTGTTCCGAAAACAAATGTCACGTTTACTGGCTATTTACAAGGGGCCGATTTAGCTGAAGCATATGCTTGTTCTAACTTGATGGTATTTCCATCAACTACTGAAACATTTGGAAATGTCGTACTTGAATCGCTTGCATGCGGCACACCTGTCATCGGTGCAAATAGTGGCGGGGTTAAAAATATTATTACAGATGGAAAAACGGGGGTTCTTTGTCCGCCCAAAAATGAGGACGCATTTCTATCATCCATTTATTCTTTATTACAAAATGAAGAAAAACTGGAGCAGATGGGAATAGCAGCTTCATCTTATGCGAAATCAAAAAGCTGGGATGAGATCTTTCGTGACTTGCTTAACCAATATGAAGAAGTCCTTCAACATAACGCATCAGAGTTACTTGCTTAAATAGAAAAACTCCCTTCAAAAAACGAAGGGAGTTTATTACACAGTTGTAAACTTTACTTAAATAAAGTGAAACTTTAATCAGTGGGGGTTTTCTTCATCCCCCACTGATTATTAGTTGAACCAATCGGACTTTTATGGGCAGCCCGCCCCCCACCTAACTTCTTTGCTTTTCCTGAATTTTGAGGTGGGGGTCTTACTGCCCATTAAAGTCGGATAAATAATACACAAGGTGAAATATCACATTATCCCTATATTCATTATAACAAAAATAAACATAACTAAATAGACTTGTAATAAAAACCCATAAAAATTAAAATATGGTTATACGGTATTTTAACTGTATAGTGATTTTAAGAAATTCCCCTTAAAATCAACTTACTCACATACCTTTATACAGTAATTGTTCCCCAATTTCTGTATACCAAAAAACCTTTCATTCATTTGAAAGGTCTTTTTGAGCCTGCACATATTCTTCTTTCGTATTCACATTTATAAACCAATCCGCATTTGCTTGTACATCTTCACCAGCAATATATTTCACATTACATTGTGATAAAAGCTGACCCATACTTCTTTTTTCTTCCTGAAGCAAAGCATAAATCTTTTCTTTCACGCGGTTATGATACGCCGCAAGTAACGGTTGTTTCCTTCCATTAATAATAGGTACAACCGCATCGTATTCCTTGCTCGTTTGCTCGAGCAAAATGGTAAACCATTCTTGCGAAACATTTGGCGCATCACATGGCATAATAGCGTACCAATCTGCTTCTATATATTCCATTCCTGATACAATTCCAGCAAGTGGTCCGTCCCCTTTATAATGCGGAATATCTTCGATAACAGGAACTTGTACGAATTGCTCTACTCGCTCTTTTATATGAGAATGACTAATGACTACAACTTCTTGGAGCGCACTTGTCATCACTTTCAAAATATGCTCAATAAACGTACTCCCTTGCCAGCTTGCTAATGCTTTCGGCTCACCGAATCTACTCGACATACCGCCCGCTAATACAATTCCAGCCCACTTACTCATTGGCGATGCAACTCAAATGTAATATGACCTAATTCTGGTAAAATTAATTTATTCATCGCAAGACGAACTGCGCCGCTAGATCCTGGCATCGAGAAGACTACTTTGCGCCCAATTGTACCACCAATCGCTCTACTTAACATTGCGCTGCTTCCGATATCTTCTAAATAACTAATCATGCGGAACAACTCACCAAATCCAACAATTTCTTTATGTAATAACGCTGATACTGCTTCAATCGTCACATCGCGTTTCGTAATGCCAGTACCGCCATTTGTTAATACAACATCTACATCTTCTCTATGATAACCATCTAAAACTGCTTGCTGAATACTTTCTTTATCATCTTTTACAATTTCATAAGAAGTCACTGTATGCCCTGCTTCTTTTAACAATTCATGTAATAGTTGTCCGCTCTTATCTGTCTCTTCTGTACGTGTATCGGAAATCGTTATGATCTTACAACGCACTTCTTTTGGTGCTTGTTTTTTATGTTCGGTTACGCTCATTTTTTTATCTTTCCTTTCATTTCATTGTAAAATTATGTATGAATCAAAGAATTCAACATGATACAATATAAGTATATTTATCCATATAAAGGAGCTTTTCATGATTCAAAATATAAAACGATACGTACCCATTATACCATTCTTAATTATATTATCCCTTTTTCAATGCATCGCTTACGGGTTCGATATTAACTTTTTAAAATTGTATGCTATTATGCCTGATGGTGGTATTACTCACTCTACAGGAATAGTTTCCACATATGTATCAGATAGATGACACTATATACTTCTTAAAAAGGAGATTCATTATGGAACTATACAAAAAATTAACAACAACATTCATCCTCTTATTCGTCGCTTCCATCACTGTCGGCTTTTCCTTAAAAGGAGCAATCCCATACGCGACATTGGTGAGCATTATATTTGCAACACTATTTTTACTAAGCAGTGCTTTTTGCGCGGGCAAAGCACGTCAAATGAAAGGCTGATTATATATAATCCTTTGTAAATCATGCGGGAAAGAAATAAAAACGTATGAAAAAGCGTGGATTCATATGCCATTTCCGCCAAGTGGTATGACTAATATAAGAAAATATATTGAACTAGAAGGACACATTTATTGTAGCTCGTGTATTGAAATAATGAACAAAAACTAGTAAATACAAAAGGTGGGCTTATATTGTTTGAATCAAACCGTATCCAGTTACGAAAGTTTTCCGAAGATGATATTCTAACGTATTATAAATGGCATAATGATATAGACGTTATGAGTTCAACTACACTTAACCTTGATAAATATTCCTTTCAAGATACAGAAAAACTTTGCCAGCAATTTATTCATTCTCCAAACGCTAAGAGCTATATCATTGAAGAAAAAGCTACGAACCTTCCAATTGGCATTACTTCTTTAATTCATATTGATTCGTATAATCGAAACGCTGAATGCATTATTGATATTGGTAAAAAGGATTACTGGGGGCAAGGTTATGGGAAGGAAGCTTTCACCTTATTATTGAATTATGCATTTTTAGAATTAAATTTACATCGCCTTTCTTTACGAGTATTTTCTTTTAACGATAGAGCAATTAAATTATATAAATCACTCGGTTTTCAACATGAAGGAACTTGTAAAGAAGCTATATTCCGCAACGGCACTTGGCATGACATTGAACTCTTCGCTTTATTCCAACGTAATTATAAATAAAAAAAGCTTTGCACTCACCGCGCAAAGCTTTTTTTCATATATTATAGACCAGCTTGCTCTTTTAAAGCTGCAGCTTTGTCTGTACGTTCCCATGATAAATCTACATCAGTACGTCCGAAGTGGCCGTAAGCTGCTGTTTGTTTGTAAATTGGGCGACGTAAGTCTAGCATTTTAATAATACCAGCTGGGCGAAGATCGAAGTTGTTACGAACTAGTTCTACTAATACGTCTTCAGATACTTTACCAGTGCCGAATGTATCAACTGAAATTGATACTGGTTGTGCTACACCGATTGCGTATGCAAGTTGTACTTCTGCTTTTTCAGCAAGACCAGCTGCTACGATGTTTTTCGCAACATAACGAGCTGCATATGCTGCAGAACGGTCAACTTTTGTTGCATCTTTACCAGAGAATGCACCGCCACCGTGGCGAGCGTATCCACCGTAAGTATCAACGATGATTTTACGTCCTGTTAAACCAGCATCACCTTGTGGTCCACCAATTACGAAGCGGCCAGTTGGGTTAATGAAGAATTTTGTTTCTCCATCGATTAATTCTGCTGGTACTACAGCTTTAATTACGTGCTCTTTTAAGTCGCGATCGATTTCTTCCCATGTAACATCTGGGTGATGTTGTGTAGAAATTACGATAGTATCAACACGTACTGGTTTACCATTTTCATCATACTCAACTGTAACTTGCGTTTTTCCATCCGGACGTAGGTATGATAATGTATCATCTTTACGTACTTCAGTTAAACGGCGAGCTAATTTGTGAGCAAGCGAGATTGGAAGTGGCATTAACTCTTGTGTTTCATTACATGCGAAACCAAACATTAAACCTTGGTCTCCTGCACCAATTGCCTCAATCTCAGCGTCAGTCATTTGACCTTCGCGTGCTTCTAGCGCTTGGTCAACACCCATAGCGATGTCAGCAGATTGCTCATCGATAGATGTTAAAACTGCACAAGTTTCTGCATCGAATCCGTATTTTGCGCGTGTGTAACCAATGCCTTGAATTGTTTCACGAACGATTTTTGGAATATCTACGTAAGTAGAAGTCGTAATTTCCCCCGCTACCAATACTAAACCAGTTGTTACAGTTGTTTCACAAGCTACACGTGCATTTGCGTCTTTTGATAAGATCGCATCTAAAATTGAATCAGAAATTTGGTCACAAATTTTATCTGGATGTCCTTCAGTTACAGACTCAGATGTGAACAGATGACGTTTTTTTGTCATGTGGTAAACCTCCCTACAGTAATTGTATATATTGTACGGAACTCATCCTTAATTTGCCACAGATTGCGACATACATTTATTCTCCCACACAAGCATACAGAAAAACCTTTCCTACATAATAGAGAGGAAAGGTTTAATTTGCTACTTGCATACTGCTTTTTGCCCTTCGCTCTTATCGTTCGAGACCTGTAGCCTCGCACAGGTTTTAGCACCTATTCACTTGTGTTTACCAATACAAGTGAGGTTGCTGGGCTTCATCGGGCCTGTCCCTCCGCCAGCTCGGGATAAGAGAGTATCCGTCCCAACCTATACTAAAGAAATGATATTCATTTGTCAATTAATATTCACATTTTCCTGAAAGTTTTTCTCAGTGCGCCTGAAATGAAATATTAATAAGGAAATAATGCATTCACACAAACAAAAAGAAATAAATAGTATACATTATTTATATAATTGTGTTATACTCTTGTTGGGGATTACGAGAAATATTTCATTAAATGAAAAGGATGGTATATAAATATGAGTACTGTGAATGTCCAAATTGGTTTACACGAATTATTGAACGGAAGCAATGCACAGATTCAACTAAGTGTTCCGCAATTAGTGGAAAAAGTATTAATGCGAAATGAAGGGAAATTAACTTCGACTGGTGCCGTTTCTGCTTCAACTGGAAAATATACAGGACGTTCTCCTAAAGATAAATTTATTGTGAAAGAAGCATCGGTTGCTGACAAAATTGCTTGGGGAGCAGTGAACCAACCGATTTCTGAAGAACATTTTAATAAATTATATACGAAAGTTTTAGAATACTTAAAAGAGAAAGAAGAGTTATTCGTCTTCAAAGGATTTGCAGGCGCTGACCGCAATTACCGCCTACCAATTCAAGTTATTAATGAATATGCATGGCACAATCTATTTGTACATCAATTATTCATTCGTCCAACTGAAGAAGAATTAACAACTCATGAATCAGAGTTCACAATTGTTTCTGCACCGAATTTCAAGGCTGATCCAGCTGTTGACGGCACAAACTCTGAAGCATTTATTATGGTTTCATTCGAAAAACGTATCGTACTAATTGGTGGTACAGAATACGCTGGAGAAATGAAAAAATCAATCTTCTCTATTATGAACTTCTTATTACCTGAACAAGATATTCTTTCTATGCATTGCTCTGCAAACGTAGGTGAAGAAGGCGATGTAGCACTATTCTTCGGTTTATCTGGAACAGGTAAAACAACATTATCTGCTGATCCAAACCGTAAATTAATCGGTGATGATGAGCACGGTTGGTCTGATAACGGTGTATTCAATATTGAAGGCGGTTGCTACGCGAAATGTGTAAACCTTTCTCACGAGAAAGAACCACAAATTTTCGATGCAATCACATTTGGATCTGTTTTAGAAAACGTTATCATTAATGACCAAACGCGTATCGCAGACTATAACGATACTACTTTAACAGAAAATACTCGTGCTGCATACCCTATGCATGCGATCGACAATATCGTACTGCCAAGTGTTGCAGGACACCCAAATACAATTATCTTCTTAACTGCTGATGCATCTGGCGTATTGCCTCCAATCAGTAAGTTATCAAAAGAACAAGCTATGTACCACTTCTTAAGTGGTTACACTAGTAAACTAGCAGGAACAGAGCGCGGTGTTACATCTCCGCAAGCAACATTCTCAACTTGCTTCGGTTCACCATTCTTACCACTTGATGCATCTCGCTATGCTGAAATGCTTGGTGAAAAAATCGAGAAACACGATGCGAAAGTATTCTTAGTAAACACTGGCTGGACTGGTGGCGAATACGGCGTTGGTAAACGTATGAACTTAGGTTACACTCGTGCAATGATTCAAGCAGCATTAAACGGTGAACTTGCGAAAACTGAAACAGCTAAACATGACATCTTCGGTCTTGAAGTTCCACTTCACGTACCAGGTGTACCTGACGAAGTGTTAATGCCTGAACAAACTTGGGCTGATAAAGCTGCTTACAAAGCAAAAGCAATCGAACTTGCAAATGAATTCAAAGCTAACTTCAAAAAGTTCGACAGCGTATCTGAAGACATTATTAACTTAGGCGGCCCAATCGCTTAAGTACAAACTTTCTGTTGGAATCACCCTTTACTCATATGAATAAGTGTCGTGTAACCGTAAAGTTTCGCGTACTCACCGACAAAACCCAATGCGGCTTAACGGTTACACACACTTACATAAAAAAGAAGCTTACGTTTTTTACGTAAGCTTCTTTCTATATCTTATATAGTGACTTAGCTCATAAATCACTTACCGTCACCTATAAAATTACAGAAAATTCATTTTATAATCATTCGTTTTTAGTTTCCTATGCTATAATTTACATATACAGGAAAGGGTGAAGCTTATGAAAAATTTTTCTCGTACAGGAAAAATTTTATTCAGTTACGGAGCGATTCAAATGTTTTGGGGACTTGTAATGCTTAACGTTAATGTATTTGAGCATACAAGCGAAACAATAAAATATATTATTCTAATTATCGGAATAGTTTTTTGTATTATATCCAACTTTTTTAAAGAACATAAAAGTCATACTATTACGTGATTTTATGTTAACTTATTGGAAGCAGAAACCTGTATTTTATGAAAAGTTTCGCTTCCTATTGTACTATTCATCGCCGGATCCCTTATTCCAGGGTAAATTCATTTTTACACATATAACTTACGGATATATCCCTCGCTAGATCCTCTATTCCATCTAAAAAGAGGCTTTTTATCTTTTGGTTAGTTCCTTTTCATCTTTCATACTATAATAACCTAAGTTAACGACGATTAAAAAATAACCGCCCATAATCCCTACTGCAAATGCCCACATAACCATATGGTGCTCAATTTCGTACATAATAATAGCGCCCAAAATAGCAGCCGCAAAACGATTAAACATACCGAGCGTCGGTGCTTTCGTTTTCTTTACGATACTATCTCCAAGCTTCTCAATTCGTCTCCCTAAAAGCCACACGCAATACATACTTACAATAAGTCCAATTCCTGCACCTAAAAAATGTGCTGAAAACGGTGTTACCATCCAGCCTAGCAAAAGAAAACCTAGTATATAATACGATTGAATTTTAAACGACCTTAACGACATACTAATCATGCTGTTCTCCTCTTCTTCAGTAATTTTTATCTATCCAACGAAAGACTTCTTTCAAGTTCATACTACTTAAACCCATTTCACTCAAATTAAAAAACAACATAAACACAATGTTTATGTTGTTTAAATGTTTTTAGAAAATAATATTATACAAGATTTCCAACATCATATTTTCATAATTTGTGACGTTTTTTCAAACATTTTTCGTCCATTTATGAAAAAATTGATATCAATCTATGAACATACGGATATGATGTAATAAGTACACAAATAAAGGGGGCGTCTAATGATTTATTTTTTAATGGCTCTCATTCACCTCATTATCCCTGCACTTATTGGACTTTCATTGTATTGGTACACGAAAAACCATAGTATTTTCTACGCTGTCCTCGGTGTCCTTCTTCCAGGTATTATTCTTATCACACTCTTCCGTATTCCATTTTTAAACTTAATTCCTCTTGTTACTGCTATCTTATTTCTCATATTCTTACCAAAAATAAAAAAATAGGAAAGCAGATCATAGGTGATCTGTTTTCCTATTTTGATATAGGTTCCCCCGCAGTAGAATGCACTTTTACTTTCTCCGATTTCACAAACCATAAACCGAAGAAAATAATAATTCCACCGATTATTTGTTGAAACGATACATCTTCATTTGCCCATACAGCTGCAAATAAAACAGCTACAAGTGGCGTTATATACATATATACCATCGTATGTGACGCTCCAATTTTTTGAACACCAACATACCACATCACTAAACCGAACACTGTTACAAAGAAAATAGAATATAGTAAAGCGAATAGTGTTATTCCATGTGTAATGTGAAATGGCATTATAAATACGTATGGTCCACTTAAAAGCAAGAGTGGAATCGCGCCAACTAGTGCTGACCATGCGGTAACACGTAGCGCTGAATATTTTTTAATTAATGGGCTTGCTAAAACAGGATAAAGCCCCCAGCATATTGATGTAATGAGTCCAATCCCATTTCCATAAAAAGAACTAGCAAGTGAATTCCCAGCTACTAAAACTAAGGCTGCACCACAAAAGGCAATGATTGAACCGATAAGCTTTCGAGAAGAAAACTTTTCTTGTTTTAAGATAATCGCAAATACAGTTGTAAAAATAGGTGAAATAGAAATGAGTAAAGAGGCATTTGTAGCGGATGTATATTTTACAGTTTCCATAAATAACGTTTGATACAGTACAATACCTACAACGCTAACGATAATTAATCTAGGTATATCCTTGCGCTCCATATAAACCGACTTTTCAATAAAAAATGTAAGGAGTAACATAAGCGGTGCCGCTGATATCATCCGAAGTGCAGTAAATTCAATTGCTGTAAATTCTAAAAGTCCATATTTCGCAATCGTAAAATTAATCCCCCAAATAATAACGACTGCTAAAATTAATAATTCAATTCCCCATCTTCTCATGCGTATCCCCTCCGCAAATATGATTATACAGAAAATTCAATCATATGTACATTTCATTATGTGAAAAAACCTTTGTATTGTATGAAACGTTTTGGTACATGAAATTATATCGGCGATTTTCTGAATATATCAGCGTAACTCCGATTATATCGGCGATTTTTCGAATATATCAGCGCAACTCGAATTATATCAGCGATTTTTTAAATATATCGACTTATCAACAAAAAACGACAAAAATAGCAGCTTATTCAATAAAAAAAGTGGTTCCAAAATACATTTTGGAACCACCTTTCCTTTACTACACTCGAACATGTAACTTCATATTTGGATTATAAAATTGGCTCGGGCTCTTCAGTTGAAAAGTCCCTCCACCTTCATGCCAATCAACTGTTAACTTATCATCCATAAATACAAGCTTTGTGCGATCTGCGATAAAGCTAAACTTGCTTGATTCAATATCCACATCGCGCTCATCTTTTTCTGCTACAGCTACTAAATCGATAATTCCGCTCATTACACAACCGCAACCTTCATTATCGTAAAATAACTTTATATATTTCGCTTCATTTGGAATCGTATCCACAATCTTTTTATATGCTGCTTCTGTTACAGTAACGTACATACTCTAATCTTCATCCTCTCTTCTCGTATCCTTCATATATTGTACCATCATTTTTTTTAAAAGATATATACAGAAAATTATGAACAATATACAATGTATGTAGTAAAGGAGGTTGTATCACTCATGCTCAAATTACTACGATACCCCATCTTCCTAGGTCTACTCGGTAGCTTTTTTATTTCTAGCGGTATAGTATTACACCATATATTTCCCTATACTCCTTCTATTGGTTGGATTTTAGGTTTTATTTGTTTTCTATCCGCTTCTTATTTTGCTATGAAAAACAAAAACATCTAATTAATTCAAGGAGGATAACATGCCAACTTTAAAAGAAATAGAACAATCACTCAATCATTTATTCGAAATAGAAAAATACGGAAAAGACAGTGCCTTTAGTCGATTTATCCCGGCCGTATATGATCCTATCCCATTTCCATGGCAAAATTTTTTTGAAGCCAATTTTATTGAGCTATTTAACGGTCTTATGATACGAGGAGCTGAAACTGTAAATAAAGTATTTTTAGCTGTTTTTCCTACAAATGACGTTCTTGAAACATTCATTTCACAATCCACATCTGGTGATTTACTTTTTATGCACCACCCACTTGTAATGGAATGCGGTGATCCGCTTGGAAAATCAGGTCGTGGTTTTATTCCAATACCTGAAAAATATTTGCAAGCGATAAAAGAAAAACAACTTTCTATATATACATGTCACGGACCAATGGATATTCATCAAACGCATGGAACGAGCATTTCAATTGCAAAAGTCTTACATGCTCACGTAGTTGACGGCTTTGCATATGAAGGCCCAGAACAAGAGCCAGTTGGCCTTATTTGTGAAATAGATGAAACATCCACAGAAGCACTCCAAAAGCGTCTAAAAAATCTCTTCCATATTCCTTATACAGACTTCGAAGGTAAACAACATGATTCTATCAAAAAAATTGCAATTATTGCGGGATGTGGCGATGTCGTTTCTCTCATGAAACAAGCAGAAGCAAAAGGTGCTGAAGCATATATTACTGGGGAAATCCATTGCCATATCGACAATAATTACGGTAAACAGAAATACTCGCTCATTATGGATTACGTAAAAGAAACGAATATGTCACTCATCGGTGTATCACACTCTGCCTCTGAATATTTAGTGAAAGAAACATTGATGTATGATTGGTTTAAAGAGAATTTTGAAGTGGATGTTACTTTGGTTCCACAGGAAAAATGGTGGTTATAAATTTTTAAAGAGATAGCTAATTTAGCTATCTCTTTTTACTAAACTTAAAATAGAAAAAATTCGATATACAATACACTTTCACCCTACTGTTAAAATCTAAACACACAATACAATCAACCACACAAAAATATAGAATTCCTAATATACATATAGTAGTTCTATTTTAAAAACTAGATTTTCAAAATATAGAAAGGAGAACATGCATGTACCCACGTAATTGTTTTAGTTGCGACGGCAGACGCCCCAGTGGTTCTAACGGGAATACTGGACCCACTGGAAGCACCGGACCTACCGGCATCACTGGACCCACTGGAGCTACCGGCGCTACTGGGGGTCCAGGAGCTGGCTTACAAAGTACTACCGCCTTTAGTCTTGCAGCCGCTCCCAACTATAAAGCCGGACAAGTTGTTACTTATACGAGCAGCGGCTATGTTGTAAAAAAGGATGCACCTCAAGGATTTCCTAATGTATCTCCAGATTATATCGTATTAGTAGAAAGTGGGCCTACTGGACCCACTGGTAACACCGGATCTACCGGTATCACCGGACCTGCTGGCATCACCGGATCCACTGGAAGCACTGGACCCACTGGAGCTACCGGCATCACTGGACCTGCTGGTATCACTGGTAACACCGGCATCACCGGATCCACTGGAAGCACTGGACCTGCTGGCATCACCGGACCTACCGGCATCACTGGACCCACTGGAGCTACCGGCGCTACTGGGGGTCCAGGAGCTGGCTTACAAAGTACTACCGCCTTTAGTCTTGCAGCCGCTCCCAACTATAAAGCCGGACAAGTTGTTACTTATACGAGCAGCGGCTATGTTGTAAAAAAGGATGCACCTCAAGGATTTCCGAATGTATCCCCAGATTATATCGTATTAGTAGAAAGTGGGGCTACTGGACCCACTGGAAGCACTGGATCTACCGGGAACACTGGACCTACTGGGAGTACCGGATCTACTGGAAGCACTGGACCTGCTGGTAACACCGGATCTACCGGCATCACTGGACCCACTGGCATCACTGGATCCACCGGGAATACTGGACCCACTGGAAGCACCGGATCTACTGGCATCACCGGACCTTCTGGTAACACCGGATCTACTGGAAGCACTGGACCCACTGGCATCACCGGATCTACCGGAAGCACCGGACCCACTGGCATCACCGGATCCACCGGCATCACTGGACCCACCGGGCATACTGGACCCACTGGAAGCACCGGATTCACTGGCATCACTGGACCCACCGGAAGCACCGGACCTTCTGGCATCACTGGGTCCACTGGAAGCACCGGACCCACTGGCATCACCGGATCTACCGGCATCACTGGACCCACCGGCATCACTGGACCCACTGGCAACACTGGACCCACTGGAAGCACCGGACCCACCGGCATCACTGGACCCACCGGCATCACTGGACCTACCGGGAATACTGGACATACTGGACCTGCCGGGAGCACCGGACCTGCTGGTAACACCGGATCTACTGGCATCACTGGACCCACTGGCATCACTGGGCCCACTGGCATCACTGGACCCACCGGGAATACTGGACCTACCGGAAACACCGGATCTACCGGAAACACCGGACCCACCGGCATCACTGGAAGTACTGGACCCACTGGCTCCGCTGGTAGTGCTTCAGCAAAAAGTATTGTGTTTCAAGGAACAAATGCTGGTTTTCAACGTATAGCGGGATCTCCTGGAATTGACTCCAATGTTATTCCGTATGTCACTGCTGGATCTGGTAGTATAGTTGGTTTTACGGCGTCTATAAATGTAAATAACTTACCTGCTGCTGTTTATACAATTGATATTTGCAGGAATGTCCCTACAAACCTCACTGCTCCTACTTCCAGTTACATTCTAACTACTATTACTTTAACTACCACAGACAAAATTACCGGAACTATAGTATTTTCCATTAAACCGACGGATACTGGTTCCGGACAAATTCAAGTATTTAATCCTACTCCCGCAGTAGGTCCCGCTACTGTAACTTGGACTAGTATTACAACTGGAAACCTTGTTTCGAGAGGAGATGCTATATCCCTTTATATTAACCCTGGAATTACTGCGAGTGCTGTATATTCTATTTTTCTAATCACTGACATATAACCCACACTTAAAACCATTTATTCCACAAAAAAGACCCAAGATTCGGGTCAACAAATAACAGACAAGTTCATTATATACTTTCACTGTAAAATAACCATATTTTGGATTTTTTCGCATGCTGCACTAATAGTGTGAACAATTTCGAATTTTTATTCAAAAAAAAAGGGAGTTCACTCTCAAATAAGTGATCTCCCTTTTTAAAATAACTTTTCATGATATCGGCAATACAACCTTCACCGTCGTTCCAACCCCAACTTCACTTTCAAAACTTATTTTACCGTTGTGATCTTTAATAATTTTTTCTGTAACTACTAAGCCTAAACCTGTTCCCGTTTCTTTTGTTGTGTAAAAGGCTTCATTTAGCTTCGGGATTTTGTCTTTTGGAATGCCGCAACCTTCATCCTTAACTTGAACAATGATTGCATCTTCTACAGTCACTTTAATCGTAATCGTTCCGCCAACTGACATTGCTTCAATCGCATTTTTAATTAGATTAAAAAACACTTGTTTTAATCGTTTTTCATCGCATGTAATCGATGGTATGTCTTTACTATAAATACCTTGTATGTGCACACCTTGATTTAAAGCAGGCTTCCCCATAACTCGAATAACATAAGCGATAATTTCTCCTATATTATGAACTTCTGATTCTATTGATTTAGATTTCTCAAATCCACTAAGTTCTGTAGCGATTGTATGAATTCGTTCTACTTCTTGTTTCATAATATCACTATATATTTTATCCTCTGGATATTTAACCGCTTGCTTATTTACAAATTTATCTAAATTAGCTAAAGGTCTTTTAATTTTGGAACCAATAACTGTAGCCATTTTCCCAACAGTTGCTAATTTTTCTGTTTGTTGTATTTCTTTATTCATCATCTCAAACGTACGAACGTAAGATTGGAACCTTAAAAACATAATCCAACATATGATAGTAAATACGCTATATAATGCCATCGGGATTAAAACGAGTGATGAGTGAATCATGATTCCTATAAGAGCATATTTTCCAACAAGTATGCTCGGAACTAACCAAAAATATCTTTTATTCACAAAAAGTGGGGCAAATAAAATAAAAAATCCTTCTACTATATTCCCACCATCAAACTCAGCATCACTACCGTAGTAAATCATAATATTATGGATAAAATCTAATAGATTATACCCAATTAGAATAATATACTTTACTGCAAATGGATTTTTCCATTTCATAAAGTATATTCCAGTGCAAAATAAAAACACCATCAGAAAATAAAGCCATAAACCTAAACCATCTTCAAATTGTCCTACTCCTTCTTGCTCTCCTCCTATTAAAGGTACAATAAATTCGTAGGCAAGATCGTATACAAAAAATATAATGAAAAATAAACTTAAATATATTTTCAGCGCCTTCATTTCTTCATTTTTAAATATACCGTCTTTATTCATATGGTAACTCCTAGCTTTTCTCCCACTTGTATTTCATTATTTCCACACTTTTTTGGAAGAATAATATCTATTCTCGTTCCCTTATCTCTTTCACTTGAAATATGTAACGTACCAAGGTGTTCGTTGACAATTCGATCTGCTACCGTAAGTCCCAAACCAATTTTATCTTGTTTTGTTGTATAAAAAGCTTCTGTAACACGAGCCACATTTTCTTTCTTAATACCGTAACCATTATCGATTACACTTAATATTACATAATCTTGTCCTTTATTTTCTAATCGTAACTCTAATGTGCCACCTTGCTCCATTGCCTCCAGAGCATTTTTTATGACATATAGAAAGACTCCTCTTATTTTCCGCTCATCACATTCAACTTCTATTATCTTTTCTTCGATATTAGACATAAGCTGGACAGTAGATTCATTCATTTTTTCTCGAAGAATTGCTACTGCTTGTAATGCAATTTCACCTATATTATGTTTTTTATAAATAGAGGGTTTACATGTAGCAACTTCCATCAATTCACTTATCATATTATTCATATTTTCTATTTCAAAAATCATCTGTTTATAAATAGGGTCCTCTTCATGCTTCTCTCGTTGTAATTGCGTAAACCCTTTTAATGAAGCAAGTGGATTTTTAATTTCATGTCCCACTGTCGCTGCCATCTTTCCGATTACTGCTAATTTTTGTGATTCACTAGCAATCTTAATACTTTCCTTTACCGCTGAAAGGTATTGTATAAATCGATTTAAAATGATATATGCCGCTATTAATATGAGTGTATACATAATGAGGTACATAAATCCTTTTACTTCCTTTAATACAAATAAGTAAATTACATATTTCCCTACAATAGTTGAAAGTACAAACACAAAATATTTTTTATTTAAAAATATAGGTACAAAGAAGATGAAAATAATTTCTATTATATTTCCCCCATCAAATGCCGCCTTATTATAAAGCATATACGAAAATATGTTAGCAATTTCTATTCCTATGTATGCAAATACACATGCATATTTCACAAAATTCACTTTCTCTCTTTTTATTAAATATACATTTACACCGAGTATTGCAGTTCCGCAAATAACTTGCCATAGTATGCTATGTCCCTTATCCGTTAGTGATTTATTTTCTAATACGATTGCATAGAGAATTTGGTATGAAACAACAATGACGTATAGCACCCACAAAAAGATTTTGGCATTCCTTTCTTCTTCTTTATATGATAGAAAACTTTCTTTCACTTCAACACCCCTTCAACATAATATCTCGAAGAATACCATTTATTATAATAAATGATTTTCTTATACAAACAAAGATAAATCGAACATTTGAGGAAAATCATCCCAACGTTTTAATACTTTCAGACGATATGTAATCATAAAAATTATAAACAATAATACGTATATTATGTGGGAGAGATTTTATATAAATGGTAAAAAATGAAGGAAAGTTTGGTGTCTTAATAGAACGAAAACCTACGCTCCTGGCGTATGAATAGGAGGCTCATTCATGTTTGTTACCGTCGAGAAAGATGTGCATATTTTTGTGCAAGATGTTAATCCCGGTCCCGGTAGTAAAACCGTGTTCTTCGTTCACGGTTGGCCTTTAAATCATCAAATGTACCAATATCAGCTCAACGTATTACCACAGCACGATTTCCGCTGCATCGCTATGGATATACGCGGAAATGGGCAATCCGATAAACCATGGACTGGTTACACATACGATCGTTTAGCAGACGATATCGCCATTGTCCTAGAAGCACTTCAAGTCGAAAATGCTACATTAGTCGGTTTCTCAGTAGGCGGTGCTCTTTCCATTCGGTACATGTCTCGCTATAATGGTCAACGTATTTCTAAACTTGTATTAATCGATGCCGTTTCCCCCTCTTTCGTTAAAAATCAAGAATCTCCCTATGGTGTCCCAAAAGAACAAGCAGATACTCTCATTAATCAAATGTATGCTAATCTACCTAAATTTTTAAATGATGTGTCTTTATCATTTTTTAATAGAAACTTAGGATCCGCTACGTTAGAATGGTTTTCTTATCTCGGTATGCAGTCTGCTTCCTATGCTCTCATCAAAATATTGCAAGCAGCCGCAAATGAAGATGTAACGAAAGATTTAAGTAAAATTAACGTGCCAACAAAAATATTCCACGGTATTCACGATCAACTTATCCCATACAAAAGCGCTGAACTTACGCAAAAGCGGATTAAAAATTCTCAGTTACATCCTCTCACCAATAGTGGTCACGGCTCCCCAATCGATCAAGCGGATGAATTAAACGAAGAACTTATAAAGTTTTTACATTCATAAAAATCTATGCCAAATCGTATCGATAGGAACGTAGTTTTCAAAAACGTTAAAATTCACACATTTCTCACAAATCAATTGATAAAACGATTACATTTTCATTTATACTAAATGTACAAGTAATACTCCCTAAACCCAGCTTGTCTGGTTACCCCGTTAAATACTATAAAAAAGAACTTGTATCGTTATACAAGTTCTTTTTGTTTCTTTTATCCCGCTTTAACGGGCAGTAAGACCCCCACCTCAAAATTCAGTAAAGCAAAGAAATTAGGTGGGGGTCGGGCTGCCCATAAAAGTCCAATTGGTGAGGGCTGATAATCAGTGGGGGATGAAGAAAACCCCCACTGATTAAAGTTTTACTTTATTTAAAGAGGATATCTTTACTATATTGATTTCCGACGAGTAAGTCATATTGGAGCATTTTATATTGCTCTAACATTTCTTTTTGTTTCTTTGTTAAATCATTGATTACTTCTCCATTTTTATCAACTTTTAATTCATCTCTAAGTACCGGTATTTCCTTGTAAAATGCCGATAAAAATTGATAAAATAAGGATTTATTTAATCCTGCATAATCAAAAATAAGATTGGAAAAATAAATTGGACTTACTACACCTAAATTATCATTTGGCATATCAAAGTTTGCATACATTAATAGCGGCGTTTGGGCCATCGCTAAACGTTCGCTCGGTGTTTTTTCATTCGTTATATACCCATTTTCTTTATAAAAAGATTTATTTGTTCCTAATGATGGAAGATGATCTCCAAAGAATACTAATAATGTAGGTCTATCTAAATTATCTAGTTTTTCTATTAAATATTGAAGGGCCTCATCTGAACGTCTTAACCCTTCTGTATACGTCTCTAATTCTCCCTTTGATTCTTCATTTTCTAGCCCGCTAATTTCTATTAGGTTTTCACCAAATCGGCCTTCTGTAAATGGAAAATGATTTTGCATCGTAACTGCATGAATAAATGTAGGTTGTTTTTGCTTCTCTAACTCAGCAATTATCTCTTTACTCATCGCTAAATCACTAATATAATCTCCATCAACATCTACATTTTCCATCGTATCAGCTGCATTAAATTTATCAAATCCTAACACCTTATATACATCATCACGTTTAAAGAATGTGCGACCAAATGAATGAATTGCACTTGTGTAATACCCTTCTTTTTTCAACGCCGTAGGGATTGATGGAATTTCTTTCTTATTTGTAATAACCTGCTGATATGGTATAGAACCTGGCTTTAACAAACTCATTGAATAACTCGTTAATGCCTCAAATTCAACGTTCGCCGTATTTCCCCCAAATGTAGGAGAAATAGTTTGTCCACCAGGAAAGTTTTCTATATAATGATGCAAATTTGGTACAGGATCTTCACTAAAAGAAAGGTTAGTTGCTTTCGTCGGATCCCAAAACGATTCACTCATTACAAAAATAATATTCGGTTTCTCTTTTTTCTTTTGGCTCCCTATATTTCCACTATATTGTTTTTTTATATCGTTTGCTATTTGAAGCATATTTTCTTTAGAATAATTTTTTGGTTTTTCCATAACTGTTGTATCTAAATTGCTAATAAACCCAAGTACAAAACCATTTGAAGCATAGTTCTCATTTTGATCCCACAAAACAAAATCTACACCTGATTTTTGAAATACTTTATTCATAAATGTGTTCGCAAAATTACCGTACGCATATAGAACAAAAATAGATCCTACTACTAATAAAGCTCTTATTCCTAGATGAGTCTTTACATTTTGAATATATCTTCTCATATATATCCCTGCTACAATACAAGCCACGATACTTAAGATAATGACAAAAATATAACTCCAGCTAAAATAGTCCATCACCATCGGTATAACAGATTGCATATGCATAATTTGTGTGAAATCAGAAGGATACAGCGGATCACCTCTAAAAATAAGCTTTAAATAATTCACAATACCTAAAATGACTAACGTACAGCTCGTTAAAATCATACTTAGAAAAACCTTGCCTATTACATTATAAACAAGAATGTATATTGCATAAATTGCTACAAAACTTAATATAAACTGCATGTTATACAAGTAAATCCAATTCATTGCCTCTATGAAACTCATATTAACTTGCATGACAATATAAAATAACGCTACTGTATGAGCTAGTAAAAATAATATAAAATGCACTCGTAGGGATGCCCTAAGTGTAGACATCTCTTTTTTATTAAAATGTGAAATATAAAATGTTATGCCCCATATGAAAATCATCATGACAATTAAAACAAGATTTTGATTTAATTGAGCTTTCATTATGTCTAAATTAAAAACCTTTAAAATCATAAACAGCATAGTTATTACTAATAAAGTCACCATACTACTTATAATGCTAGAAATTAATATATTTCTTTTTGGAAGATCAAAAAGTGTAAAACCATAATTCAATTCATTCCCTCGTTTCTATGTCTTAATTTCCCCCGCATCGAAAGAACTATTTCTATTAAAATAACATATATGACATATTTCGTCTGCATACTTGCTTCTATCATAAATGTATTGTCTTAATATTCCCTTAATCACCAGTTAATACTCATTCTTGAAAAACTTAATTTCAGCATTCCACTTTATGATATAATAACTATGTTTTGGAAATCCTTAATACTATTAAAGATTTCACATGAAAATACGAAAGAATTAATAAAAAAGGAGTTGCTCATTTTTGCTTACTAAGTTTAAGAGTTTGCCTAAAGCGGTATATGCAATTTTGGCGCTTTCTTTCCTGTTGCACGTTTTTTGTTTAGTAAAACAGCCAGGATTAGATGGAGAGTTAGTCAAAGTAACATATGGTGCAAATGATGCCTTTAACTATTCGTTAACAGCTGAACAACTATTAAAACATGGTGTATTTGGTTATGTGTATTTAGAACCTAGTGAAGTTCCAGGGAAAAATGCATATATTACACCAGGTCAGCCATTACTATTAGCTGGCGCTATGATTATTTCTGATATTACATCAATTCCTTACTATTACGTAGCAACTGTTATTAACATGATTATGAACCTATGCACAGTGCTATTAGTATTCTTAATAGGAAAAGAATTGTTCGAAAAAAACATTTATGGAATTGTTGCAAGTATTTTATATGCTATTTATCCAAGTAACTATACATACTTCCGTACATTGCTAACAGAAGTTCCATCCATATTCTTATTAGCGTTATGTGTATATGTATTTGTTCTCGCATGGAAATACAATAAAGTGAAATTCCATATATGGTTTGGAATTGTCGTTTCAATTTTACTTATGTTCCGTCCAAATCCAGCTCCAATGATGCTCATTCCTGTTCTTGTTGTGTTATTTACATATGGATTTAAAGACTCCATTCGAATCGGATTGTTATGGTTTATCGGACCTTTCTTTATTATTGGTGCATGGGTTGTTCGTAACTATTTAGCACTCAACCAATTTATTTTATTCTCAACCCAAGGTGCTGACCCACTAATTGCGGGTGCTGATCCATTTAATAAAATTGGATATGAAAATATAGTAAATGAAATGAGAGCCAAAGGCTTAGATGACAAAGGGGCATACGCAAAAGAATTAATCAAGAACGGCTTTAAGACGGACTTCACTTATTGGTTCTCTTGGTTCACTGTCGGTAAAACAATTGAATTATTCAAAACAGCTCCTGCTGTAGACCAATACCGTATTCATAACTTTATGCAACTATGTCATAGAGTGTTTATTATCGGCACATTCTTGAGCAGCTTCTGCTTCATGCTAAATTCATTTAAACATAAACGCGTTATGATGCTAGTAGCAAGTTCTATTATTTACATTATCTTCTCAAACTTATTCTTAGCAATTAATCGCTATGGATTTTTCATTAATCCCCTTATGTGCTTAATTCTTGCATACGGATTAATTCACATTGTGCAGAAGCTTCCATTCTTCCGCACTAACCAAGCATAATAAGAAAGAGGTCGTCCAACGGTGGACGACCTCTTTCTTATTACCCCACACTTTGCACACAGCCAATTTGTCCATTCTGTAATCACACTTTAATTCCGTATGTATGTGTTTCTGTATTTGTCAAAATATCTTTCACAACACTACTCACTATTTCACTTATAACTTCAAGTTTTTTACAACTATTACTATAACAAAAGAACCCGCCCCCACCTAACTTCTTTGCTTTCGCTCAATTTTGAGGTGCGGGGCGGGCTGCCCGTTAATGCGGGATAAAGTATTATATAAAAGGAAACAGCCATATTTTCCATACGATACATACGAGTACAATAACTACAAAATCAAAAAAATCTAATCTCGGTCCTTTTTTCATATTCATCTCTAGCCATAAATGAAGCCATTTTATTTTTGTGTATTTTTGGATGTTTTTCTTTGCAAATCGGTAAATGAGCACTTGCATAATAAAAAACCCGACTACAAAAATAAACAAGAAAATAAGAAAATCGACCACAAAATTCCTCCTTATTTTTGCAGCGATTTTTCTACGATATGATTTTTCAAAACCCACTCTTCAAATTGAGCACTTCCAAATTCCCAACTAAGATCACGAGCATGTACAGAAAAAACGTAATAACCAGCATATTCGTCCATAAATTTCCCCGTCTCAATCCCATCTTTCTGAAGACCATATGCTCCAAAATTAAAATATACATCCCACACGTCTTCATTCTTCCGCTTATAAGCAATCGATTCCATATCGCATTCTGTTCCGAAATAATCAAGATGTAAATGTACGCTATCATCATATTCGTACTCCATTTTATCACCCCTTATATTTGTACTTCTTTATCCCCAAAAAAATTCCTGCTATCTACACTCACATATGGGCACTTACCTACATATCATGCTTGTAGAGTGACTTCTAGGAGGTGTTATATAGTGAAAAAATTAATAGCTGTTTTTTGTATCATGTTACTAGCTGTCTTCACATTTGCTGCTTGCAGTAGTAAAAAAGAAGATACGAAAGAACAAACTCAAAATGTTCGCGTCGGCGAAGTTACCCATTCTCTCTTCTATGCCCCGTTATATGTCGGGATTGAAAAAGGATTTTTTAAAGATGAAGGATTACATGTTGACCTCCAAACAACAGCTGGTGGAGATAAAACGATGACCGCCCTATTATCTGGCGGGATTGATATTGCTCTCGTCGGTTCTGAAACATCTATTTACGTTCATCAACAAGGCGCAAAGGACCCAGTCATTAACTTCGCACAACTTACACAAACAGATGGAACATTTTTAGTTTCGCGTAAAAAATTAGACTCTTTTAATTGGAATGACGTAAAAGGTGTTACGTTTTTAGGACAGCGTAAAGGCGGCATGCCACAAATGGTTGGAGAATACGTTTTAAAGAAAAATGGCATTGATCCTCACAAAGATACAAATTTAATCCAAAACATCGAATTCGCTAACATTGCAAATGCCTTTGCATCTGGTACCGGAGAATTTGTACAGCTCTTTGAACCGACTGCAAGTATATTTGAAAAAGAAGGTAAAGGTTATATCGTCGCTTCGTTCGGAAATGAATCTGGTACTGTTCCGTATACAACGTTCATGGCAAAAGAAAGTTTCTTAAAGAAAGATAAAGCTGCTGCTGAAAAATTCACACGGGCGCTCTATAAAGCACAACAATGGGTTGATACTCATAGCCCAGAAGAAATTGCTGATGCCGTTTCTCCGTTATTTAAAGACACTTCAAAAGACATTACAGTAAAAGTAATTGAACGGTATAAAAAGCAACATTCTTATGCGACAAATCCACTATTAGATGCTGAAGAATGGAAACAGCTCCAAACGATTATGAAAGACGCTGGCGAATTACAAAAAGAAGTTCCACATGAAGCGCTCGTCAATACGAAAATTGCCGAAAGCGTTATTAAGAAATAGAGGCGAAGTGTATGAGTTTTTTACAAATACGTAACGTTTCTCACTGCTTTTTCGCAAAAGAGAATGCCAAATTGATTCTCGAAGATATGAGCTTACAAGTGGAAGAAGGCGAATTCATTTCGATACTCGGCCCAAGTGGTTGTGGCAAAACGACACTCCTCTCCATTATTGCCGGGCTTCTTGATCCAATTGAAGGTATCGTCTTTTTAGATGGTGAGCCCATTACAACGAAAACTTCATCTATGGGATATATGTTACAGCAAGACTACTTGTTTCCTTGGAAGACAATTGAAGAAAATATTATGCTTGGACTTCATATACGAAAAATTTACGATGAACAGACGAAAGAACATACTTTACAGCTTTTAAAGCAAGTCGGTCTACATGATGTAGAGCAGCAATATCCTCGTGAACTATCCGGTGGTATGCGTCAACGTGCCGCCCTCGTTCGAACGTTAGCGACCGACCCAAAAATTTTATTGCTAGATGAACCTTTTTCAGCGCTCGATTATCAAACGAAATTGAAACTAGAAGATCTCGTTTTCAGCTTACTACACAAATATAAGAAAACGTCACTACTCGTGACGCATGATATTGAAGAAGCCATTGCGATGAGTGATCGTATTTATTTACTGCAAGCGAATCCTGGAAAAATTGCAAAAACATTTATCGTCCCAGAAAGCATCCGTTCCTTATCACCGTTAGAATCACGCCACCACCATGACTTCCCATCCCTCTTCCAAAATATATGGAAGGAGCTGGAGCGTCTTGGATAATATAAAACAACTACATGAACAGTTTCGGAAAAAAGAACGCAGGCGCGCATGGTTAGCACGCTCTTTACAACTTTTACTGCTCATTCTTTTCTTTGCACTATGGGAGATAGCTAGCAAGAAAGAATGGATTGATCCTTTACTCTTTAGCTCTCCTTCAAGCATTTGGGAGCTCTTCCTTAGTAAATGGATGGACGGTTCGCTTTTGGTTCACATATGGACGACATTACTTGAAACGGGATTAGGCTTCATTCTTGGAACAGTGCTCGGCGCTATTATCGCTACTTTCCTTTGGTGGCTACCACTTCTCGCCCGCGTACTCGATCCATACCTCGTCGTCCTAAACGCCATGCCAAAAGTAGCACTTGGTCCGATTATCATTGTAATCTTCGGTCCAAATATTTCTTCGTCAATTGCAATGGGAGTAATCATTTCCATCATCATTACCATTCTCGTTATTTACAGCGCATTTCAAGAAGTCGATTCTAACTATATAAAAGTGATGGACACATTTGGCGCAAATAAATGGCAATGCTATAAACAAGTCGTTCTCCCTGCATCTTTCCCAGCCATTATTTCAACGTTAAAAGTGAACGTTGGATTATCTTGGGTCGGTGTTATATTCGGCGAACTTCTCGTCTCTAAACAAGGCCTTGGCTACTTAATTAGCTACGGATTCCAAGTATTTAATTTCACACTTGTTTTACTGAGCGTACTACTCACGTGCGTCCTCGCAACACTTATGTATGTGTTTGTTGAGGCATTTGAAAAACTTCTAATTGGGAAACGAAAAAGAAGCTGACTTAGAGCGATAGACTATAGTCAGCTTCTTTCTTTTACTTTTTATCACACATCTTTGTTTCATTTTTAACATTTCCATCCGCAACCGTAACTGTATGGAAACAATCTTTCACACGTACTGTAACGACATTATCTTTTCGATCTATCACATGATAATCATTAAACTTTTTATCCAATGCACTACGAATTTGCTCCCCTTCAAAAATCGGAAAACCGTGAGACATTACCCAAATGAGACCAGCGACAGCAAGAATCGTTTTCATACGTTTCATTACCTCCTCGAGAGTAAACTTATAGTCCCTATAACACGCGCATTATAATTGTGTCTAAATTGTGACATTTTTATACTAATTCTATTTTATAATGATAGTTCCTTCTTCTTTTTGATAAAAATACAGAATTTTCAATTTTATCAACATAAAAAACGTAAAGAACTAAAATTCTTTACGTTTTGTTAGCTAACATATATAACTCTCATTAGTTTCCGCTGTATTGTTCTATCGTTTTCGAAACATCATATAATCCCGACAACACTTCCGCTCTCATTTTTACAAACTCAGGGAATTGATAGAAAAAGGCGATTTTTTTATACTTTAACTCCGATCCTTCTTTCACCTTTTTTGAATCTTGTAAAATAAATGCTGTAAACGTATCTGCAATATCTTCCGCTACATTTGTCGTTCCATACTGTGATACAAACTCATCATGCTTTTCTTTAAAAAATGCAATTTGCGTTTCTTCACTTTCTTCTACTTTCTTTTCTGTCCACTCCTGCTCAATAGGCTTCCAGAAAGAATTATAAAATTGATTAATATAAGAGTTTTCCTTCGCGCATCCCTCTTGTAAGAAAAGAGTTCCACATTTATTTCGGTACGTCGAAATATCTTTATCCTCTTCAAAATCCTTTACATAGTTTTCATCTACTGGTATTTGCTTATGCCCGAGCGTTAACACGTGAGCCGTCTCATGAATTAATGTTTTCATCACTTCATCAATATTTACCGCAGAATCAAGCGTATCTAAGCTAAGAGTCCAGTCTTTCGGATTCTCTATACTAGGCATAACGTGAGCAACAACACCGTCATAACCATCCGTTATTAGATCAAATTCCGTTATATTCCCGCGATATTTTGCTGGAATGAGCGTGCGATACATATCCCATAAATCTTCATGATACCCTCTATCTTGACGTTGTTGTAGCACCTCTTCTTTCGCTTCTTTATCATTAGCAAATACTTTATTTAAACGTTTCCGTTCTATTTTTTCAAAATAAGGATCTACAATTTCATCACCATCAATATAATAAGAAGCTAAAAAGAAGTAATTTTCATCATCATCTTCTTCTTTTTTCCGCTCTGCCTTTTTCATATTTGCACTTTCATGCTCTTCTATTTCATAATCCTCTACTGCTTCAAGCTCAGATAATCCATCTATTTTTTCATATACTTTTTGAAGTTTCTTATCTCCTATTTCCACGCATTCTTTTTCTGTTTTACACACTTCTTTTTCTTTCACACTCTTCATAGAACTCTCGCACCCTGCTAGTAAGCCGATTGCAACGATAACCCCTACTAACTTGCCATACAGTCTCTTCATACATTCCTCCATCAATACATTCTACAAAAATATCATAATCATTTTTTAATGAATATGCGATAATAAATTATAAAAATTGTAAGGAGGTTTCCTATGATTCGAGCAGTCTTATTCGACTTAGATGGAACACTATTAGATCGTCGTCAATCTTTAGAACAATTTATTCATGATCAATATAATCGTTTTACCTCTCATTTAATGAACATAGAAAAATCCGAGTATTGTTCTCGATTTCTCGAACTAGATAATAATGGATACACGTGGAAGGATAAAGTATATGCTACTCTCCTTTCCGAATACAACATTACTACTTTAACACCAGAGCAACTGCTGCACGACTACATTACTAACTTCCAACATCATTGTATCCCTTTCCAAAACATGCATGAATTACTTCAACGTTTAACACAACAAAATATTAAAATTGGGATTATCACAAATGGCTTTACTGACTTTCAAATGAACAATCTTCGCGCACTAAACATACATACGTATACAAATACAATTCTCGTTTCAGAAGCGGAAGGAATAAAAAAACCACATCCTGAAATTTTCGAACGAGCTTTAAAAAAGCTAGATGTGAAGGCAGAAGAATGTCTTTACGTTGGGGATCATCCTGAAAATGATATACTGGGTTCTGAACAAGTAGGGATTCTTGGTGTTTGGAAAAGAGATTCATTTTGGGGTGATTTTGAGCATTCGCGTGTGGTGGATGATTTGTTGGAGGTGCTTTCGTTTTTAGAGATAGAGGCAAAAACAAGACAATAGTAAAAGGAGGCTTCGTTTCCCGGACGCCTCCTCTTCCTTTATGACTCATATACTGTAAACTGCGGTTTACTCGGATGATCCTTAACTTGCGCATCATCTGGAAACTTTGAAACTTTTTGATATAAGGCAATGTCACCGATACAACTCGCTGTTAGTAAAATTCCTAAAAATGAGAGTGGCTCCAGATTCATAACTAATCCCAATACAATTGGCAAAATTCCAGTCGGTAGAAACGGTAACATTAACACTTTCTTCATTTGCTTTACTGTAATTTCTTTTTTAGAATGAGCGTATGCTACACCTAATTTCCAATTGACGCCCCATGTTAGTTCACTCCACGGAACACCTCCGATATAACGAAATCCAATTAAATGTATTGCCTCATGAATACAAACGAAAACAATCATTCCAATAATCAAAAGAAACATAGTTGGTAATGTAATTTCAAATTGAACCCCGCCTGAAAGAAATATATGCAAATAACCAATTCCAAACGCCAACGCAAATATTATAAGTAATGAATAGATATTTAACTTAACCATCGAAACAGTAACAGTCGTTTCTTTCCTTTTATCCATCTTCCCCCTCCTAAAATGTAAATATATCTTTACAAAATTGTATAATATAACCAAAATTATGTAAAGATATATTTACATTTAATCTTACACACAAAAAAAGAAACCGGCCACTTTACTTCGTAAAACAGCCGATTTCTTCTATATGTTTCATCGTACGCGCCAATACATCGTCGCGCATTATAAAGCTAAATTTTCTATCCGTTTTAATGTTGTCAGGAATGTCTGTTAATAAAACAGATCCTTTCGTTTCTTCGTAATGCGTATGTTCTTCTACCGCACTAATTGTTGCAAAATAAATGTTTTTAATGATTATTTTGTCTTTTCCAGATACTTTATATTGTCCTAAGTAAGTTAAATCAGAAACTATGCCGCCGGTTTCTTCATGAACCTCTCGAACTGCCGCTTCTTCCGGTGTTTCCCCTAGTTCTACTTTTCCACCTGGAAATTCAAGACCGCGACGTAAATGATGCGTTAATAACCATTGATCCCCGTACCGGCATACAACCCAAACATGCTTTGGCTCAGGAGAAAATGGATAACGTTCAAACGATAATTGTACAGTGTTGTGGTAATAATCTTTAAATTTGTACATGCCATTACTCCCCTATTGATGGTTACAAGTTTTTCCTACCACAAATTGTAGCATATTCTCGCTTTTCTGCATAATATTATCCAATTATAATCCATTGATTATTCCCATTTGCGCGACTAATTCTTTCGTCTCATGATTTCCTAAATCGTAAATCATTTTATATGCTTTTTGTAGTTGTTCATCATATCGGTCATTATTTGAATCATGATGATACTCAACAAATGGAACGTGGGAGCGTACAAATGAACCTAAATCCTCAACATACGCTTGATCAAAGTACTCTCTTAACTCCGTAATTTCCTCATCATTTGCGGAAATCTCAAAATTATACGTATCCGCTGTCTTCACTTGTGAAATTTGACCGTTTCCTATTGATATATAATATGTTTTTTTCTGCTCCATGTAACACCCTTCTTTCATCCTTTTTATGTCTATTGTTTTCATCAATTACAAAATTATGTAAAATAAAGAAAAGGAGGGATTCCATGTTTAAAATATTAATTATCGGTATTATCATCGTCCTAGTCATACTAGTACTCTCCATCATGACGATTAATAAAGGCTACGCTTATAAACATTCCGTCGATAAACTAGAAGATAATCCTTATACAAAAAATAATAAGGAGAATTCATAATATGTTTCGTATACTTCGCATTGGAATCGCGCTCACTGTAATTATTATTTCAGCAATCGGACTCTATACGGGGCAAAATACCTTTCTCCCCCTTTCACAATTTCTATTAGGAGCTTTAATGTTTGTCATTGCTATTGAACAAATAAAGAAAAAGGATTCCGGAACAGGATTTATTTGTATTGGTGCTGGAGTTTTCACCTGGATCGTTCTCATCATTAGCCATATAAAATAGTAGGGGGAATATACATGTTAAAAGGATTACGGATTACTTTTGCACTCATTGCATTATGTATAGTAATCTATGGATATTTTACTGGTAATAGAGAAATAATGCCTTACATGTTCATTTTCTTAGGGTTAATGGCTTTCACTATAGGACTAGGGGAAATAAAATAAGACAGAAAATCTAGTGGTATATTTGCTTTTCTCGCTGGATCTGGTGCTTTATTTCTTAGCTTCTCAGAACTATTTCGGTAAATAATCTATTTAAGGGGACATTACATGCTAATTGGATTACGGATTGTTTTAGGACTTTTCACGCTTCTCATACTCTCTCTTTGCACTTATATCCAGATTACCGATCATTTCTCACTTCTCCCATACGTACAATTTATTCTCAGTTGTTTCTTTATTCTTGTCGGAATTAACGAATTTATATCTGGACGAAAATCCATGAGCATTCCTTTTTTTTCGTGTCTATTCTTACGCTCTTCGTTCTCATATCAAACTACCTTCGCTACGTATAGAATGAAATCTTGAGCATTTTCGCATTTACAAGCAAGTAGTAAAATAGGGATGATTTTTTGTCAGTTTTTGTCGGTAAGTCGATATTCCATGTCGAATCGCCGATATAATTTGATTTACGGTCGATATATTATAAAAATCGTTGATATATTTAAATAATCGTCGATATAATTTGATTTATTATCATGACACAAAAAAACTGCCCTTTTACAGGCAGTTTTTCTTTATCCAAATACTTTCTCAAGTTCATCTTTATCTTGGCTTAACCAGAAGTTCATTAAGCGTTTTGCTCCTTCTAAATCGTGAAGCTTCGCTTGACCACATTGCGTTTCATTTGCAGCTGGAATTTCTGTAATTTGAACCGCATCTTTTAATGTTAGTTCTAATAAATCGATGATTTCTCGAACTGTCGGTGTTCCGCTTACTACAAGGTAGTATCCTGTTTGGCAGCCCATCGGTGAAATATCGATAATATCGAAATGCGGATAACGATCAATATATTTACGTAAATTAAATGCTAATAAATGTTCTAACGTATGAATAACATCTGGCTTCATCGCTTGTTTATTCGGTTGGCAAAAACGAATATCAAATTTATTTACAATACCGTCACTACCTACATTGTGAACTCCGCAATGTCTTACATAAGGTGCCTTTACAATCGTATGATCTAATTCAAAGCTTTCTACTGATGGCATACAACATCTCTCCCGCTTTTAATTTAATTCCGTTATATCCAATATGATATAACGGAAATGCACATTAGTAAAGTATTATGTACAGTCGTGCTATAATACTTTAAGAATATGCTGAAAAGGAGATCGTTATGAAACAGATTTTTATTGGTATTATACGCTTTTATCAAAAGTTCATTTCTCCGATGACACCACCAACTTGCCGCTTTTATCCAACTTGTTCTCATTACGGATTAGAGGCGTTTCAAAAGCATGGCGCATTCAAAGGTTTTTGGCTTACTTGTAAGCGTATATTAAAATGTCACCCTTTCCATCCAGGAGGATTTGATCCTGTCCCAGATAAAAAGGATGACAAAGTACATTCTTAATTTTCGTAACCATTCACAACTAAATCTAATTTTCCTGTATCAGGATCGATAACAAGACCGTGAACAGGTACTTCTTCCGGAAGTAATGGGTGGTTGCGAAGTACTGATACGCTATGTTCTACACTTTCTTCCACACTAGAGAAACCGCGCAAGAATTGTTCTAAATCGATTCCAGAATAACGAAGCATATCTAATTTCTCTTCTGTTATACCGCGTTCTTTCATTTTCTCAATCGTACTGCTTGCTTGAATTTTTGCCATACCACAATCATGGTGACCAACTACACATACTTCATCAGCGCCAAGCTCATATACAGCGACTAAAATACTACGCATAATACTTCCAAATGGATGTGAAATAACAGCGCCTGCTACTTTAATAATTTTCACATCGCCGTTACGCATATTCATCGCTTTCGGCAATAGTTCAACAAGTCTTGTATCCATACAAGAAATAATTACCATCTTTTTGTTTGGAAATTTCCCCGCTACAAACTCTTCATACTTTTTCTCTTCAACAAATTTCTCATTGTATTGCAAAATCTCTTCTAATGACTTCATAGTAAGGAACCCTCTTTTCTCTCATTTACACTACATAAATAGTGTACCAAAATATGAAAAACTCAAAAAGGATATCGCTTTATAGTAAAAATAAGATATTTTCAGATAATCGACATAATTCTTTCAAAATATACACACAGCTTTGTAACAAGTCTCACATACTTTAAACGCATTTTCACTATAAACTGATTGTAGATAATGTAAAAAAGGAGTGAATATTTATTATGTCCGACGTTCTGTTACTGAGTCGTTTTCAATTTGCAATTACTGTTTTTTATCATTTTTTATTTGTACCTTTGACAATCGGACTTGTGATTTTAGTAGCGTGTATGGAGACTCAATACGCCCGCACATTGAATCCAACATACCGCAAAATGGCAAATTTCTGGGGTAAATTATTTACAATTAACTTCGTAATGGGGATTATAACCGGGATTACGATGGAATTCCAATTTGGAACAAACTGGTCTGAGTACTCCAAATATATGGGAGATATTTTCGGATCACCTCTCGCAATCGAAGCACTCGTTGCCTTCTTCTTAGAATCTACTTTCATGGGAATATGGTTATTCGGTAAAGACAAAATTTCACCAAAGTTCCGTGCCTTCTGTATGTGGATGGTTGCACTTGGAACAAATATTTCCGCCCTTTGGATTATTACAGCAAACGGCTTTATGCAAAACCCTGTTGGCTACGTCGTACGTAACGGCCGCGCTGAATTAAATGATTTCTGGGCACTCGTTACGAATCCATACGCTTGGAATATGTTCTTCCATACTGTAGTTGGTTGTTATATTGTTGGTGCTTTCTTCGTTATGGCAATTAGTGCCTATCACTTATTACGTAAAAATGAAGTTGAATTCTTCAAAAAATCATTTAAGTTTGGCTTAATGTTAGGCTTATTCGCCGCAACAATTACACCGTTTATGGGACATCAATCTGGTGTATCAGCGGCTAAATATCAACCTGCTAAAGGTGCTGCAATGGAAGCTGTTTGGGAAACTGGAAAAGGACAAGGCTTCTCAATTGTGCAAATTCCTGATGTCAAAAACGAAAAGAACTTTGAATTCTTAACGATTCCAAAGTTAGGAAGCTTCTTCTATACAAATTCATTTGATGGGGAAATTGTTGGTTTAAAAGATATTCCAAAAGAAGATCGTCCAAATGTTAACCTCGTGTACTATAGCTTCCGCTTAATGGTTGCACTTGGTATGTTCTTTATGGCATTAACTTGGTACGGTTTCTACTTAAACCGAAAAGGAAAACTAGAAAACTCAAAACGTTACTTAAAAATTACAATATGGTCTGTTTTACTACCATATATCGCAATTAATGCTGGTTGGATTGTTGCCGAAGTAGGTCGTCAACCATGGACAGTATATAAACTAATGCGTACCGCAGAATCCGTATCACCTATATCTGTCCCACAAATTTGGTTCTCATTAATTAGTTTAATCTTGTTCTACACTTTACTTTTAATCGCAGACGTATACTTAATGCTGAAGTTCGCCAAAAAAGGACCCGCAGCATTAGAGGAACCTGCTACTGAGGGAGGTGCAGCTCATGTCTCATGATATGCTTGCGATTATCTGGTTTGGTTTATGGGGCGTGATTTGGACAGTTTACTTTATTCTTGATGGATATGCACTTGGTAACGGAATGATTTTTCCTTTCGTTACGAAAGACCGACAAGAACGAAATCAATTACAAGAAGCAATTGGCCCGTTCTGGGGCGGTAATGAAGTGTGGTTAATTACAGCTGGTGGCGCAACATTTGCTGCCTTCCCAGTCACATATGCAAATATGTTTAGTTATTTATATACACCGTTATTCTTAGTATTACTTGCACTATTTGCTCGTGCTGCTGGACTTGAGTTCATGCATAAAGATGATTCACCAATTTGGCAAAAAACTTGTAAATGGGCATTTGCAATTGGTAGTTTCTTAATTGCTTTCCTATTCGGTGTTACATTTGCTAATCTTTATTACGGGCTACAAATCGGAAAAAATGGCTATGAAGGAAATTTACTTAGCTTACTAAATCATTACGGTATTTTAGGAGGTCTGTTCTTCACTGCTATATTCGTCGTATCTGGTGCACTTTGGGTTATGATTAAAACGACTGGTGAAGTATCTGACCGTGCTTATAAAATCGCTAGACCATTTTCAATGGCAGCTGCTATCATTTTAGCTATTTTCTATGTAGCAACTGCAAATCGTACAAATTTATTCCAAAACTTCACAGAATATCCAGTACTATTCATTCTTCCAGTACTTGCAATGTTAATGAGTGTACTCGCACTAATTATGGTGTACAAACATAAAATTGGTCTTGCATTCACATTCGTTTGCTTAACAATCGCAATGTTTATGACAACTGGCTTTGCGGGTATGTTCCCAAGAATGTTACCATCTCGTATTAATGATGCTTATAGTACAACGTTATACAACGCAGCTGGTAGTCAATTAAACTTAAAAATTATGTTCTTCGTTGCAATGGTTATGGTACCAATTGTTATTGGCTATCAACTTTGGAGCTACAGTATCTTTAAAAATAAAATTCATAAAGACTCTGCTAAAGGGTATCACTAAAATGAAAAAAGACACTTCGTTTGAAGTGTCTTTTTTATACGTATGATTTTCGATAAGATGTTATATTTCTAATCTAACAACTATAATACAGAAGAATCATTAACAGCTCACAGCTAGATTGTAGCACAGGACAAGTTCATCATTTTATGCAATTTTACATATTTCTCTATAAAGTAAACTGTATTCCTTGATCATTCACGTCGCTATCCCCTACATCTGCTGTACTAATACCACTAAATGTTTGTACTTTCATTCCTGTATTCGATGATCCTGATCCATTATACGCTTTCGTTTTTTCAATCGGCTGCACGTTATATTTATCTCCTAAATTAATCGTTCCATTGCAGTTTTCAATAATAACGCCTTCCACAACTGACGGCATTTTGTCACCTACTTTCATTTCCTTACTTTCATTTTATGAAAAGTGCCTAAAAAAATAGCATGTTTCCATAAGAAAAAGCACTCAATTTGAGTGCTTTTTCTTATTTACCTTTTTTCTTTTTCTCACAAGCAATTCCATCGCCATCACGGTCTAAATGCTTACCGTAATATGGACTATCTCTTGTAATGTCATAATATCCCGCATCGTTTGCTTCTTTGCAATTAGCAAAACGTTAATGTATTTTTCCATATTCTGTCGAACACAAAAAAGAATCCTGCAGGATTCTTTTTTGCTAAGCATGAATGGCAATTTTGGAGACAGTTGACTTCTTCAAAAATTTATTAGGGGTAATATTTTGAAAAAGAAAGCCTTTCATATGTAGGTTAACACCACTGGAATATATAGTAAATTGATAATGTTTATACGGAAGATTGCTAATGTTTAGTATAGATAGTTTCCACTATGCAAACAGTAAAAACATTCTATACTAAATAAAAAAAGGGCCTTCAAAGAAGACACCTTCCATAAACAGACACTATAAAACAGAATTATTTATTGTTATACGATTGTTAGATACAAAAAGTAGAGGGAAATGTTTGTATTAAATTCTGCTTTATAAAGTATGTCTACCACTTATATTTTAATCCTCTTCACTTGAAAATAAATATAATATGCATAATTACATACAAAAAAGAAAAGACACTCCATAGAGTGCCTCTTCAACCATTTTACTTTTAATATATCGCTTTACATACATTGTAACATATGTATCCATATATTTTATTGAGAAAATTCAAAATCCTTTTTCTTTCATTTCCAATTATAAAATCATGTAATATAAAAGGTATGTCAAATTCTTATACAAGTCGAGGTGTACTATATTTATGCTGTATTTCGGAATTATCCCTCTTATACTGTTTATTATTTTTCTTATCTCTTACTTAAAGGATCCGCGAAAAATAATAAATGGGTTTTTATTTAATACCTTTATCTGTTTTTTCCTTCTTTTTTGTGTGATTATATCTGTGAATTCAAGTAGTGATGTCTTACGCTATATTATAATTTTACCTATTTTAGCACTTCTCATTATGCTTCCTTTCGGTATTATTGCCTTAATGTTTGGGCTGTTTCTGAATGCTAGAATTTTAATGAAGCGAGAAGGACGACGTTTCACTAACTGTTTAACACTCCTTGCTGCTTTTGGGATATTATTCTTTATGCTATTGCCTATTATAAGTCCAGCAAGTTTGTTCTCATCACATTTCCAGCCTATTTTCGCTGGTATTTCTCTTATAACAGTATATTTCTTTATACACTTATCTAACTTCTTAAGCGCGTATTTTTTATACCAATTCAACAGACCAAGACGTAATCAAGATTTCATTATCGTTCTTGGTAGCGGCTTAATTAATGATAAAGTACCGCCTTTACTTGCAAGTCGTATTCATAAAGCAATCGACTTTTACTGGAAACAAGCCGCTGTAAATACGCCACCAACAATTATTTTCTCTGGTGGACAAGGTCCAGATGAAGGTCTTCCTGAAGCAGAAGCGATGCAAAAGTACGCTGTTCAAAAAGGAATTCCGCTTGAACATACAGTGCAAGAAAATCGCTCTGTAAACACATATCAAAATATGTTGTTCTCTAAAGAAATTATGGATTCTTTAAAGCCTGAAGGTAAGTATAATAGTATCTTTACAACGAACAACTTCCACCTATTCCGCGCTGGTATATATGCAAGACAAGCAGGTCTTAATAGCCAAGGAATCGGATCAAAAACTGCATTTTATTACTGGCCTAATGCAATGATTCGTGAGTATGTTGCGATTGTCGTGATGGGACGTAAACGCCATATGAAAATATGTGGAACTATTTTAGGCTTCGCTTTATTCCTAACCGTGCTTAGTTTTATCATTTCTTAATAGCATCCCATCCTTTGAAAGGATGGGATTTCTTATACTCATTTCAAAAATATTTTAAAGTTAATATGGTCATAATATTCCCTGCATACATCCATTAAAGGAGAATTTTTTCAAATTAAATGTTAAAATAAAATTTAGGTGTGAATGATGTAACAAACAAGAAACTAGTTTGAAACGAGGAAATTACATGGAGAAAATTATCAAAAACAAGCCCAATAAGCTAAGAATTGCTTCTAAAGCTTTGATGATTATTATTGGGGCATTTATCACAGCGTACGGATTAGAAGCAGTATTAATTCCAAATAACGTATCAGACGGTGGTGTAACTGGTTTAAGTATCGTTAGTTCAACATTATTTGGATTGCCATTAGGAGCTCTAATCGCAATTATTAACATTCCTTTCGTTTGGTTAGGATATAAGCAAATCGGTAAAAGCTTTGCGATTTATTCCATTATCGGGATTGCTTCATTAGCAATAGGTACCGTTGTCATGCATGATATACCAGCTATTATTGAAGGCGATACATTATTAGTTACAGTTGTTGGTGGTATTATCATCGGTTTCGGTATGGGACTAGCATTGCGTAATGGCGGGGCATTAGATGGAATCGATATGCTAGCTGTATTGCTTTCTCGTAAGTTACCATTTGGAACGAGTGACCTTATTTTATTCTTAAACATGTTCGTATTTATTTTCGTATCAACAGTATTCGGTCTTCAAGGAGCTATCCTTTCAGCAATTGCTTACTTTATTGCTTCGAAAGTGATTCATATCGTTGAAGTTGGTTTAAGTGGTTCGAAAGCATTTAAAATCATTACAAAAGAGCCTGAATTGATGGTAGAAACCATTCGCGATCGTTTAGGCCGAAGTGCAACATATAACGAAGTATACGGTGGTTATTCTAGAGAGAAATTCAAAGAAATCTCTTGTGTAATTAACCGTTTAGAAGAAAGTAAAATGAAAGAACTTATTAATGAAATCGATCCACACGCCTTTATTACAGTTTATGACGTAGCAGAAGTAAAAGGCGGTAACTTTAAGAAACGTGATATTCATTAATCATTATGAATAAAGAGGGTGTGCCAATATGCTGGCACACCCTCTTCTGTTATTGTTGTCAGTTTTTGTCGGTAAGTCGATATATTCCAATAATCGCTGATATATTTTTACTCCCCCCATCTTCCTCCACTTTTAATCCATGCCACGTATTTTTGAAAGGCTGGCACTTCTTGTTGGAAACGAAGCGGAACATACAGAAAAAGAGTACATGTACATAGTATCCATAGAATACCTACTACAAAGTGAAATTTCATCGTTGTGCTAATGAATAAACTTAAGAATAAGACGAGGAACATCATTACACTAAATCTTTTATACATAGTCATAATAATCTCCTCCTTATAAATTCATTGTACCAGCTATAAGGAATTAATTCCCACAAAAAAGACCGAAAAGCAAATTCCACTTTTCAGTCTCTCTACTATCTTCTCTTCGTAATCTTTCCTGAACCACCGACCCTCGTTTTCGGAGGAGATGTATTCCTTGGCGGCGTTTTAATAGATGATTTCGGCTTCACATCTGATCCGCTCGAACCACCTGGTGTTTTCGTTATTTTCCCTTTGCTTCCAGTAGAAGGCGGAGGCGTGCTGCTTCCTTTTTTCGTAATACTTCCTGTATCTCCTACAGAAGATTTTGAATCTACATTATCGCCACGCTTAATGATAGATCCTTTCCCTTCCTTCGTAATTGGAGGCGGGGTTTTCTTTTCTTCTTTCGTAGGCGGTCTCTCTGGAATAACTGGTTTATGATTTTGTCGGTCATTATATCCGCGATAATCACCGTACGATGATTTTCGCGAACCGAATATATCATTTAATATACTACCCATAATATATCCTTGCAGGAAGGACGGTTGGTAATTTTGACGGACAAACTCTTTATTACTTATTTCAATTAACGTATCAGATGGCTTCTCTTTATCCTTTTGCAGATTATAAATCTTATCAGAATAAACGAGGAACATTTGATTTTCGTCTTCTTTAGATGCTTGCTTCGGTTCTCTTTCATTCATGAGTTCCTTTGCGACTTCAGGAACTGACCGATTGGCGGCCCTATACACGTAAGATTCTTGTTTACCTTCCTTTGCGACAGATTCAAGCGGATAACGGTCTTGAATCGACTTTGTCTGCCCGCCCTGACAACCTGATAAGGCATATCCAGCAACAACAAGTAATGTAACGATAGCAAGTATAGGGATCACGAACGATTTAATCATGGTAAACAATCGGTTTGACATGATTACGCCCCCTTACGTTGCTCTTATAATTTGTACATCAGCAGGAATAATTGCTTCTCCCTCATACATCATTGTGCGACCATTTTGCCATTCAATACGTAATAATTTTCGATTATCCGATTGGAACTCCCATACATACTGTTCCTCTGAAGCTGAGAATGGTGTTTTCCCCATCACAACAACACGTCCGTTATATTGCTCTTCCATATGGTACTCTGTATCATCCATTTCAATTGTCGTCGGAATTTCATCAATCGAATCTAAACGACCATCAATTGGTGTATATAATTTGTAATACGTATTTTCACGGTCTTCAATTTTTAAATAACGAATATCTTTTCCGTCTTGCAGTGTTAAAACAATTTCTTTACGAGAATGCATACTCGTTTTCCCAATTAATTCATACATGACTAATGAAACTTCAACCATATCGCCAGGAGCTAACGTTAACAAACTTTTCTCTGGTTTCGGCGGTTCTGGGCTTTTCATTATATTTTTAATTCGTTTAAATAAACTCATGAGCTACCCCTCCTTCTCTCTTTATAAACAAGCACCTAAAATAAGTGCACCAACAATATGTAATGATCCGGCCAACATCGCATGAGCAACACTGCCTTCTTTCGTACCTTCTTCTAAATCTAAACCAGCCATTTTCTTTAACACAAATTCGATAAACATTTCTACCACTAATAAAATAACGAAAGAAACTGCTGATGCAAGTAGCGCTTGCCATAAGTCATTTGCTTTCGTTATCGATTGAGATAAAATGTACCCTTGTGCGAATAATTTCATAACGAAACGAGTTGTTACAGCTGTATTCCCATTTCTTATTTCTTTTAAATCATTGTATTTTGTAAAAATTGAATCAACCCACATAATTGCAAATAAAAGGACTGCACTCGCTCCAGTCCATACAAGCATGGCTAATACATTTGTCCATGTCATTGCAAAACCTCCTCTAAATATAATAGAAAACCGACATGAATTTGTTTAGACATGTCGGTTCATTTGTCTCTATTCTATATTATTTCTCATACTGCTTCATAATACGAGCTAATTCATCATCAACAGCAGAATTTTTGTTTAAGCTTGCGAATTCATCATCTAATGATTTTTCTTTCTTGTACACTTCACCGCTTGCTTCTGCTTCAGCCTCTAATTGAAGAGCTTTCTCTTCCATACGGCTTAAACCAGCTTTCGCTGAGTTTGAATCAAATCCAGACATCGCCTGATTAATATTCTTTTGTGCTTTCGCCGCATTTACACGTGCTACAAGTGTTTCACGTTTATTTTTCAGCTCTGTTAATTGCTTACGCATTTCTTCTAGCTTCAGGCGAAGATTATCAGCAGCAACTTTATTTTGCTCATAGCTTGCTTTATACTCATTCATCTTTTGCTCTGCATTTTGTTTTTCTTCTAATGCACGGCGCGCAAGATCTAAGTTGTTAGCTTGAACAGCCATATGAGCTTGCTCTTCACGTTTTTTCACAAGTGCTTCTTGCTCTTCAAATAATATTTTGAATTTCTTCTCAAGCGCAATTTGAGCTGCTACACTTTTCTCAGCTTCTTGTACATCCGCTTGCATATCGCGTAAATATTGATCCGTCATCTTAACTGGATCTTCCGCTTTTTCAATTAATGAATATACATTCGACATTGTTAAATCTCTTAATCGTTTAAATACAGACATCTAAATTCCTCCTATGATATACCTCATATTTCAAATTCACTACTTGGAAAACTTAAGAATCTCCCTTTACAGTAAAGAATATTCATTTTTACAGCCTATGTGTTTATTATAACAAAACTAATATGTCCTTACATGTTATTTCCAAAATACAGCCAATATAATATGACATTACCTACAAAACATTGTATTCCTAATATATTCTCATTAATTCTCTTCAAAATTGACTCATTTTTATGTACTTTCACTAAATTACATTATTGTAATGTTACTGTAAGCTAACTCGATAGTTACGTCTCCCTATTTCTTATACACTAATACCAGAAGCGACAAACAAGCTTCTCATCATTTCAAGACTAATACAAAAATTGTATTGACTATAAAACATATAAAAGGAGAAATCATCATGAAAAAATTAGTAGGAATCGGATTAGCAGCAGCAATTTCATTCGGAGCATTATCAGGTTGTTCTTTATTAGGAGAGAAAGCAAACGGCTTTGTACTATACGGATCAGAAGAACAAGTTCAGCAAATTACGGATAAAAATAAAAAAGAAGTGAAAGAAAAAGACTTCTATAAAATGAAAATGACAACATTAGATGGCAAAAAAGTTCTTGTCATGGATAAGAAAACTGGTGAAGAACTAGTGAAAAAAGAGTTACTTAGCAAAGTTGATGAAAAAGACGACACGAAACCACTTGATAAATTACCAGCTGTAACAGCAGAGCAAGGTGTATTATTTGCTAAAGAAAAAGTAGAAAATGCTACACTTGATGGGGCAAAATTAAAATATGAAGGCAACACAATTATCGGAAGTGGCCGTGCATACACAGATATGTATGCAATTGTTGATGACGCAACTTACAGTAATGTAAAAGGTGATGAAAAATCTGTTGGGGTATTAAAATTCGATAAAGATCCAAGTAAAGAATTCCCTGGAAAAAATGGTGTAGAAGCTTCTCAACTTGTAAAAATTAAAAAGTAATAAAAAAAGCTTTGCGACATTCGCAAAGCTTTCTTCTATTTATGAGCAATTTGCTCCATATCCGGACTACAAGTATTCGACTGACATGACTTATTTAAAGAACATGCCGCGCATTTTCCTTTTTTACTTCTCTTTACAAAATGAACTAACGTGTATGCTGCATAACCAAAAATGATAGCTCCAATTATAATATTGACCATCATCACAATACATCTCCTTCTAGAATCCGAGTAAGGATCCAACTTGGTATATAATGAACGTTAATACATAAGCAACAACGAGTGGATACACGACAGAGAAAATCGTCCACTTCGCTGATCCTGTTTCACGTTTAATAACAGCTACTGTCGCTAAACACGGAACATATAATAAAATAAAGAACATAAATGCATAAGCTGATAATGCTGTATAATGTGCTCCCATTACATTTCCAAGCACATCTTCTTTCACCGCATAAATAATGGCCATTGTAGAAACGACCACTTCCTTCGCTAAAAATCCTGTTAAAAGGGATGCTGCAGCTTGCCACGTTCCAAAGCCAAGCGGTGCAAATAGTGGTGCGATAAATCCACCAATCATTGCTAAGAAACTGTCTCCCATATCAACACCAAATCCTGATGGACCTGCATAATTTAATAGCCAAATGACAACAGAACCACCGAAGATAAATGTACCTGCTTTGCGAACAAATCCCTTCCCTTTCTCCCACGTACTTAACCATAATGTTTTCGCTTGTGGCACGCGGTAAGGAGGTAGTTCAATAACGAAAATAGATTTTTCCGCTTTTAAAATGGTAAGAGACATAATTTTTGTAACTAATAACGCAAGGACAATACCTGCAACATATAAGGAGAACACAACAGTTGCCTGACTATGAGGGAAGAATACTCCCGCAAATAATGCATATACAGGTAAACGTGCCGAACAAGACATAAACGGTGTTACAAGAACTGTAAGTAAACGTTCTTTTTCTTGTTCAATCGTTCTCGCTGCCATAATACCTGGAACATTACATCCAAAACCGATAATCATCGGAATGAACGCTTTTCCGTTTAAACCGAAGAACTCCATAATTCGATCCATAACAACTGCAATTCGCGCCATATATCCTGAGTCTTCTAATAATGAAATGAAAAAGAATAGTGCAAAGATTTGTGGAACGAATACTAATACGGCACCAACACCGGCAATAATACCTTCTGTAACGAGTGCTTGAATAAAATCAGAAGCTCCAACACTTGTAAGCCCAGCTGTCACCCAATCCGTAAGCTGTCCACCAAAAAACTCATCTAACATATCCGATAAAGGTGTCCCAATCCACGTAAACGTAACCTGAAAAATAAAAAACATAACTGCTAAAAAGATTGGAAGTCCTAAAATTTTATGTGTAATTAATCTATCAATTTTTTCTGAAAAAGGAATTTTTCCTTCTTTCTCATGCTTCATAACATTTGTTTTTAACTTTTCAATATACGCTTCACGAGTTTTGTAAATATGCTCTTCCAACGTACAATCAAGTTTTTCTTCTAAGCGAGATCGAATGGCTATGAGTTCCTTATAGATTGGTAATGCTTTCATTTCTTTTTCTACTACTTCGTTATTACTTAGAAATTGAAGGGCTAACCATCTTGGATGCTCATAATTCGCTTTCTCTAAAAGAGAAATTACTTCTCCAATTCCTTCATCCATTCGTACACCATATGAAATAATGAATGGCTTTTTCTCGTTTTTGTCATTTTCTTTAAGAGTCGCAAGTAATTCTTCACAGCCTTTTCCACTTCTTGCAACGACAGGAACGACTGTTACACCTAATAGTTCTGCTAATCGTTTTACATCAATGACAATTCCTCTTTGCTTCGCCACATCAATCATATTTAAACCAATTGAAACGGGCTTACCAAATTCAAGTAATTGCAACGTTAAATGCATATTTCGTTCAAACTGCGAAGAATCCACAATATTTAACATATGATGAAATTCTTCTGTTAATAGAAAGTTTGTTACAACACCTTCATCACGTGAAACTGGATTTAAATCATACACACCTGGTAAATCAATTAATGTTCCTTGCTTATCTTTTAATTTACCAACCTTCTTTTCTACTGTTACACCGCTCCAGTTTCCTACATACTCATAAGAACCAGTAAGTGCATTAAATAATGATGTTTTTCCTGTATTCGGATTCCCTAGCAAAGCTACCTTATTCACGCTAATTCCACCTTTATCATTTTCGCGTCACAATGACGAATACTAATTAACTGTCCACGACACTCCAATGTACAAGGACCTTTAAACATCGCTTTCTGTTTCAGGCGAAGTTCGCTTCCTTCAGCAAGACCGAAAGCAGCTAGTCTACGCTTTAATAGCTGATCTAAAGACTGAATACTTTTTACTAACACTTTCTCGCCAATTTTAATATCTACTAAGCTCATAACCTTCCCCCTCAGAAGAGAATGATAATTATTTTCAAAAAAATTATACCACACCCAATTTCTCTTGTACTATACCCTTTTGCTTCATATTTATTAACATTTCACTACAATTCTATTTCAATCATTGTCATAACAGATTCATTTGCCATTCTCATCCATTTCACTTACAATAAACAGTAGCAAATAAAGAATCTCGTTATCACAGGGGGAGCCATGCCGCTGAGAGGGAACACTTCGTTCCGACCCTTCGAACCTGTTAGTTAATGCTAACGCAGGGATTGTGCAAACGTCCGAAATACATACCTCTTTTTATTTACGTATTTCGTATCCTCCTATGATATCTATTCTTTTTTGTACAACTTGGATTTAGGGGGAGACAACATGCGTAACACCAATTTACAAGCGATGATCGAATCTGCTATTCTTGCAGCCTTCGCCTTGGTCATCGACATTTTACCATTATCAATCAAACTTCCAACAGGCGGTTCCATTTCATTTGCTATGATTCCTATTTTTATTATTGCATACCGCTGGGGCTTTAAATCGGCTTTCTTAGGTGGTTTAGTTTGGGGACTATTACAAATTGTCGTGGGAGATGCTTACATTTTAACACCTGTTCAAGCATTCATTGAGTACTTCATTGCCTTTGCTTTTATCGGATTTGCTGGCTTATTCTATCGTCCAATTCAAAAAGCACTTTTAACGTCTAATGAAAATAACTTAGAACAACCCAGTTTAGGTAGCCGTAAAGACAAACCTTCATCAAAACAAAACGAAGGTAAGAAAGTCCTTGCTTATATTATCCTTGCTACATTTATCGGTAGCTTTGCTCGCTATTTCTGCCACTTTATTGCTGGTATTATTTTCTGGGGACAATATGCACCGAAAGGTCAATCAGCTGTGCTATATTCATTAATCGTAAATGGTAGTACAATGATTGGTTCCTATATTCTATGTACCATTTTACTTATCTTTTTATTCCTTACTTCACCACGCTTATTTAAGAGCATCAGTGCTTATCAACTAAATGCAAACAAAAAGGGCGCTTAATGAGCGCTCTTTTTTCATATCGTAATATCAATTAAAAATACAATAAATGCACAAAAGAAAATAAATACCATTATACTTAGCCAATTGCTATGCACGGTTCATCGACTCCTTACATAACCTCATTTTCTAACCAGATTATATCGTTTAAAAATAAAGATTAGGTAAAGATTATATGAAAATAATTAAAAAAAGCGTAGATCATATTGTCTACACTTTTTTCGGTAAATAAAAGTAAAATAACACACCATCTTCTGTATTTTCTGCCCCATATTCAGCATCATGTAGTTCTAAAATATTCTTTGAAATGGCAAGTCCAAGCCCCGTCCCACCTTGTGAACGCTGACGAGCTGCATCCACGCGATAAAAACGATCCCAAATTTTATCTAATTGCTCTTCTTCAATGTGAGTACCTTTATTTTCAATGCATACTTTTATACGATCTTTTTCATCTATTGTAGAAATAATAATATCTTCTTTATTTGGTGTATAACGTATTGCATTCGTAATGAAGTTCACGATGACTTGTTCAATGCGGCCTTGATTTGCGACTACTTCAAATGGACCTATATTTTTATGAACATGAAGTTCTTTTTTCTCTATTTCTACAGAAAGGTGTTCACATATATCATCCATTACTGTATCGATATAAAATGGATCCTTTTTCATTTTATATGTGCCTGACTCAAATTTAGCTAACTCCAGCATATCCAAAATTAACGTATCCATTTTATCTACTTCTCGTTCCATCGCCCCAAAATAGTATTCTTTTTTATGCTCAGCTACTCCATCTTTTAAAATAGAAATACAGCTTTTCATAATACTGAGTGGTGTTTTTAGTTCATGCGAAACACCAGAAATGAATTCTTTCCGCGTATTTTCTAATTTTCTTTCCTTTTCAATATCTTGTTCTAGCTGTCCAATATGGGAATGGAGTTTATTTGATAATACATTAATATTTTTTGATAAATCACCAATTTCATCTTTTGAAGTAATCGGTATTTGTTCTGTGAAATCTAAATGTGCTATTTTCTTCGTTGTATCATTTATTTTTAATAGCGGCTTTGCAATTTGTTTTGAATAATAGAATGACGCTAGAAAAATAAGAACAACTACAAATGCAATGATGTAAATGTAGTAATCTTGCACCATTTGTACAGCTTCATCTACAGGCTGTAAAGAAGCCATCGCATATATATAAGTTACCGATCCATCTTTTTCTTTTATTGGTTTCATTAATAATTTATATTTTATATCATTTTTTTCATAGTCCATTGTCTTTGTTGAATATTCGATTTGATTACTCTCTTTTAATACTACATCTGTTTGAAATTCTTTTATACTATCCAAAAATAAAGTGTTTTTATAAATTGGATTTATGGGTCCTTTTACATCAGGGAATTGTACTTTCGTAATACGTCCGCCTATGATAGCATCTAGTTCTTGAGCAGCTGGTTCCTGAACGGCCGGCCTCTTTTCTTTACCAACTTGTTCCCCAACTGCTTTCATCTTCTCCTTAAATGCTTTTTCTAACGGTTTATTCAATCCATTTAAATTCTCCTTAGATAGAGAGAAAGAAAATGGAATAAAACGATCTTCTTTTTTCACTCCAGAAAAATAAATTTCTTGGCCTAAAAATTGATTTGATGGTTTATTATCAATCTCCTCTATATTGACGAGATTGTATAGGGGAATTTTGAATATTTGTTGTCCAAATCTCTTTTGTTGCCAACGATTTATCGTTACCTCAAAATAAAAATCATCTGCATGTTTTAAATTCCCGTTCTGATCTAATGTCGTAATCCACGTATTATTTTCTCTTAAAAAGTCTTGCTCCAGCTTCTGCATTCCTTCTACACTTCCTGCATAGTTCAAATAATTTTTTTCGAAGGAATTTAAATTCAATTTAATATCTTCCACTTTTCTATTCGCATAATATTGTTTAAAAAATATCGTTTGTCCAATAAATATCGTCGCTAAAATTAACATACATAATGCTGTTGTGAGGATAAATAATTTTAGTACAATCCCTTTTCTCATACATTCCCCTCAAATTTATAACCTGTTCGTACTACAGTTGTAATGTACTTTGCTTTCTCTCCTAATTTATTTCTTAAATTACGAATATGGCTATTAACGGTTCGGTCATCACCAGCAAATTCATATCCCCAAATTCTTGAAATGAGTTGCTCTCTTGTTAAAACGATCCCTTGATTTTTCATAAAGTACGCTAATATTTCAAATTCTGTATGTGTTAAATTAATATCTGTTTTATCTACCATAACAGTACGCGACGGAAAATGGACATGGATACCATGAATCGATAATGTATCATCTTCATTCTCTAAAAGTTGCTTTGTCACTTTTCTACTCTCTAACAACCTTTTTGCTCTTGCTAATAAAATTGGTGGGCTATATGGCTTCGTCACATAGTCGTCCGCCCCAAGTTCAAATCCAAGTAACGTATCATCTTCATCTACACGTGCCGTCAACATAATGATAGGAACCTCGGATGTTTTACGGATTCTTCGGCAAACGGACCACCCATCGAGTTTCGGCAACATAATATCTAAAATAACTAAATCAACCTCTTCTTCCTCAAATACAACTAAAGCTTCTTTCCCGTCTCTTGCTTCAAACACTATATACTGCTCACTTAAAAAATAATCTTTTAATATTTCACGTAATATATCTTCATCTTCCACAATTAAAATATTTTTTGACATAACTTATATATCTCCCTCCCGCCTTCATAAACTATAATTTCACTTTGAATAACTAGCAGTTAACTTCGCCTCTATAATATATCTATCTGGCGCATCCCCTATATAATTAAATGGGTAACAAGTTGTCAGTGTTAATATCGGTTCTTCTTTTTTTATAATAACAGTACGATCATCTGCATCGGTAATCCATATCTTTTGAATTTCATATGTGTACGTTTTATTATCATACTCTAAAACAAGGGTGTCTTTTTCTTTTAACTCTCCTAAATCTGTAAATACAGTATCCCGGTGCCCACTTAGTACAGTATGGCCCCCTCCAGATGGCGTTGTCGTTACATCACTAACAAACATTCCTACTCCTTTTTTCAACGTTGCCTCACTTGCTCCCCAATATATAGAAAACTTCTTCTTTATTTTCGGTATATTTAATAGTGCAACCTTTTCCCCTTCTTTATGTTCTGTTTGAGAAGAAGGCACTTGAGAAGTTACGGGAGTTTCATGTGAAATTTGATTACGTTGTATGTTGTTAAGGCTCTTTATTTCTTCTTTCGTTAGTTGCCCGGCAGAGCTTTTTCCTTTATACCATTCCATAGCATAATATGATCCCATACATAGTCCTATAGCCATCAATATGATACCGATATAATTGAGTAACTTCATGTTTTATCCCTCCATGCCAAAAATGGTAGGAATAACCTACCATTTTTAATATATGAAATTATCCCATTCTTTATAGGACAATATTTTATTTACGCCTTAACTTTATTACGACGATTCAAACCAAATAATGTCCCTATCCCTACAAGACATGCGCTTAGTGCCATCATTGCTACATGATTAGATGCTGTATTTGGTAATTTTTCACCTTGTACCGCTGGCTTTGCTACTTCTTTTTTCGCTGCAGCATTTGTTTGTTGTACTTGCGCTGCTTCTTTTTTGGCTATATCATTTTTTAACTGTTCTTGTGCGATTCTCTTTTTCTCTTCCTCACTCTTTGGTGCAGCCTTTATCGCTTCCTCTTTTTTAGCCATGTCACTTTTTTCTTGTGCTTGTGCTGCTTGTTTTTTCTCTTCTTCTTTTTTAGCCTTATCTTGCTGCTGTTGCACCACTTCTTCCTTCGTTACTGTTCCAGTATCCGCGCTTGCTACTGAAGAATATCCTACTGTTAAAAGTGCCATTGCACAGATTGGTAATAGTTTCTTTTTCATTTCATTTCTCTCCTTCTATACGTTTTACATCACTTCGCATCGGATGTATCACTAGAATAAACAAGAGATATAAATATAAGATGCAGATGAAATATATTTCATTTAAAGATTTCATTGTAAAAAAGGTTATCCGAAATCATCTTCGGATAACCTTTTAAAATTAATCTACACTTAAAGCCTTCTTGCCCATTTGATTATAAATACTTGCAAACCGGCTCTTACTCACTTTTACATTTTTCGTCCCATAGAACGGATCATTATAGTATACATAATTATCATCCACACCTGTTAAAACAACCGCATGCGTATTCATTCTTGCATAAATTATTTTTCCGCCTGGTGTTTTCCACGTTGTAACCGCTCTTGGATTATTTAAAGCGACCGTTACCCACGTCACTACTGGCTTCCCATTTCTCACATAGTCTTCTAAAACAGAAAGATCATTTCCAGTTAAATTCGTTCCTCTCGCATATTTATCTAACAAACGTTTTAATGGTTCTGGATTAATAGAATATCCTGGCGTATTTCCCGTCACATCACCTACAAACCCTACATCTGGATCTCCCCAAATTTGTGATGATGTTTTATAGTTCTTTAATTTCGCTTGATCAAAAGGCATTTCAAAAGCAAATGCTACTTTATTTAATGAGCGACCAATTTGATGTTCTACAAGCATTTGTAAAGAAACGACTTCACAGCCATTATGCAATTCTGGGAATTGATACAGTGACGGTACGTTCAGTATAACTTGACTGCGATTAATATTTCCTTCATTAACCCACTTTAACCCATTACTAGTTTGAATTTGAATCCAACCACCCTCTCTTTCACCATAAACTTCGACTGTCTGTGGTGCATACTTTCCTGATACACGAGATACAAAACTTGGACTATCATAAGCAAAGAACACTTTAGATAAATACTTCGCTTCTTTTTTCGTATCTAACCATTGATAGCCTGCATATGTACGTATACGAAGCCAAGTTCCTCTTTCCTCTACAACCGTTACTGCTTGAGGACCATAATAATCTAGTATATTCGCAGATCTGAAAGGAGCATCATAAGTAGTAAAGTCTCTATCAATCTGAACTTTTTTGTCTATTAAACAGACCCACTTATAGCCTAAGTCCGTATAAACTTTAATCCAATTTCCTTCTCTTTCTTCAATAACCGTTACAATTTGCGGAGCATACTCACCTGAAATCCCTGAAGATAAGGATGCCTCATTATACGTCAAAAAGTTTTTATTCATATTCACTTTCTTTTCAACTAAACAAACCCACTTAAAACCAGTATCCGTATGAATTCTAATCCAGCCACCATCTCGCTCTTCATACACTGTTACTTCCCTAGGGCCATATTCCTTTGAAATTCCAGATGATAAAGATGGTCCGTTATACGTAAAGAATTTTTTCGAAATGCTTACCTTCTTCATCTTCAACTCATTGTCTTTAGACTTATCTGTAACTGCGACGAGCTGTGCTGCCTCTGCACGTGTAATGGATCTATCTGGTTGCCAACGTCTTCCATCAACACCACTTGATATACCCATGCCAACTAAAATATTAATGAATTTCTCACCCCAATGATCTTTTACATCAGGAAATAATGTTGGTAATTCTTCATGAACCTTTTTCTCTAATTGATAGGCTTGGACTAACATCGTTGCCATAGCAGCTCTTGTCATTTGACCATTCGGATTGAATTTCCCGTTGCCTTCCCCTTTAATGACTCCTGCCTTTTCCACAGCAGCAATATAAGGAGTTGCCCAATGATCTTGAGAGTCTGTAAAAGTTGGTTTCTCACCTTCACTGACTTCTAATTCTAAAATTTTCGCCATAATTGTAGCTGCTTCAGCTCTGCTTAATACTTTGCTTGGTGAAAATGTTCCATCTGGCATCCCAGAAATAACTTTTTTATGAACTAAATAATAAACAGACTCTTGTGCCCATCCTGGAACGTCAGGAAATGATTGCGGCGCTGCCTGTATCGAACTTACAGCTTGTTTTAATTCTATTTCTCCCTTTTCCTGTTCTTCTTTTTGCTTTAATTCAAGCTCTTGCTTCTTCTGTTCTTCTTTCTGTTTTAATTCAAACTCTTGTTTCTTCTGTTCTTCTTTCTGTTTTAATTCAAGCTCTTGCTTCACCTGTTCTTCTTTCTGTTTTAATTCAAGCTCTTGCTTCGCCTGTTCTTCTTTCTGTTTTAATTCAAGTTCTTGCTTCGCCTGTTCTTCTTTCTGTTTTAATTCAAGCTCTTGCTTCGCCTGTTCTTCCTGCTGTTTTCGTTCAAGTTCTTGCTTTATTCGTTGCTCCAGCTCTAGTCGTTGCTTCTTCAATTCTTCCTGCTGTTTTCGCAATTCATCTTGTTGCTTCTTTAACTCTTCCTTCTTTTTTTGTTCTTCAAATTCTTCATGAGCTTTTTCTTCTTGGCCATTGTTTTCTTTTACTTCTACTCCATCCTTTTCTTTAAGTTCTTCTTGGCTTTTTAATTCATTCGTTTTTTTCTCTTGATCATTGCTCTTTACCTGTAATGGATTCTTCTCTTCAAGTTCTTCTTGCTGCTTTTTCAGCTCATTTAATTCCTGATACACTTCTTCTATCTGTACGTTATGTTCACCAGCTTGTTCCAGTAACTCTTCTTTTTTCTGTTTTAAATCATCTATTTTAATAAATAATTCTTCCTGCTGTTTTAAAATTTCTTCTCTTTTTTCTAATTTCATTTCTCGTTCTTTTGCAGCTTCTAATTGTTTTTGTAATTCACTTTTCTCATTGCTCTGCATATGCGATACAGCTTCTATACTATTTCTCGTTTTATTTTCAATTTCAGCTAGAGAGCTAGAAGGAAATGTTAATAGATTTGTCGCTAACAAACTCGCTACTGCAATTACACTATATGTTTTCATCATACACACACCTTTTCAAATTTTATTACGTTCATATTTTCATACTAAATGTAAAATGTAAGATTCCTCCATAATCATAACAAATTTTTCCTCAAACAAAAGACTTTTTGCAAAAAAGAAAAAGAGCACTGTATCAATGCTCTTTTCGGGTGTGTGTCTCAATTATTTACATGTTACTTTCGCGTGATTTAGAAGTAGAACGGGCCGGAGCGATAACTAATTGTCTCGGCTCAGTTTTCTTTAAGTGATTTTTGACGTTACACTTACGACGTTGAACAACCCACGCTTTAATAGGGTTTGTCAAAATAATTTTTTGCTCTTCGTTAGGGGCCTCTTCTTCCAACCTACAACTTTCGCTCCATTTATTCCATTTCATTGTAAATTTAGAAGAAGAATGATCGTCTTCTCGATCAAACAAGTGCAAAAAATCCATCTCGCCAGCTAGCATTACGGTGTTGCTAGTTGCTAAAAAAGAAAAGGTCGTCCAACGTTTCTCCATGCCCTCCTACTCCTTTTTCACATATAGAGTGCCTAAAACTGAATTTACCTAAAATATGCTTGCCTTTTACCTTACACCCATAGTTTATCCAAAACACTACTATGCAACTATCGATTTCCCTTACAACTACCTTACATTTTTGTAAGAAACAAAAAAACCTTCACTATGCATATGTGAAGGTCTCTTATTTCTTATCTATATGATCTTTCATATCATCAAGTCCAGCTTCTTGTAGCTGCGACATCATACCATGAGAAATTGCGCCTAATACTAAAGTCATTCCAATTAGTGAAATCCGAATCGCTGGTACATCAATTATGTAAGCTAACAAGCCAAGAACAATTGTTAAAAGTAATGCTTTTATAAATGTTGCACTTGTATACTCTTTCTTTTTCATCATAATCACCCTTTATGGAAGCGTTTTCTTTATTATAATCAGTATATCATATCATCTGACTATTTTGTGGGTATTTTTGTAAAAAACTTATATCTTCTTTGACTTTTTCCTTTCTATCCTTTACAGTCGAAATGTTCGCAAGTTTTACACTGTAGGAGGACTCCAATGAATATTGAAATAAAAGACACTTTAATTTCTGAAGAACAATTACAAGAAAAAGTAAAAGAACTAGCACTTCAAATCGAACGTGATTTTGAAGGAGAAGAAATCGTAGTCATCGCTGTATTAAAAGGATCTTTCGTATTCGCTGCTGATTTAATTCGTCACATTAAAAACGATGTGACAATCGACTTTATTTCTGCATCTAGCTACGGAAATCAAACAGAAACAACTGGCAAAGTAAAACTATTAAAAGATATCGATGTAAACATTACTGGAAAAAATGTAATTGTTGTAGAAGACATTATCGATTCTGGTTTAACACTTCACTTCTTAAAAGATCACTTCTTTATGCATAAGCCGAAGGCACTCAAATTCTGTACATTACTCGATAAACCTGAGCGTCGTAAAGTAGACTTAAAAGCTGAATATGTTGGCTTCCAAATTCCAGACGAATTTATCGTTGGCTACGGTATCGACTGTGCAGAAAAATATCGTAACTTACCATTTATCGCTTCAGTTGTAACGGAATAATCGTATAACTTAAAAAATCGATAGTACATGAAATTTATATCGGCGATTTTCAAAATATATCGACCGTAACTCAAATTATATCGGCGATTTTTTAAATATATCGACCATAACTCAAATTATATCGGCGATTTTTTAAATATATCGACTTACCGACAATAACTGACAATCTTAGCACCCTATTAAATAGGAAGAAGCTGTTCTGAAATACATGAGGACAGCTCCTTTCTTTCCATTACAAAAAACAGGGAGAGATGAAATATGACAAAGACAAAATTTGAAAAAGTACTCCTCATCGTAAATCCAAAAGCTGGACAAGGCGACTTACATACAAATTTGGCGAAAATCGTACCACCTCTTGCGGCTACTTTTCCTGACTTACATATCCTTCATACGAAAAAGCAAGGTGATGCAACGAAATATTGCCAAGAGTTTGCTAGTAAAGTAGATTTAATTATCGTCTTTGGTGGTGACGGCACTGTATTTGAATGCACAAATGGCTTAGCGCCTCTTGAAACTAGACCTACACTTGCAATCATTCCAGGGGGAACTTGCAATGACTTCTCTCGCACACTCGGCGTTCCGCAAAACATTGCAGAAGCAGCAAAGCTTATCACACAGGAACATGTAAAACCAGTTGATGTTGCAAAAGCAAACGGACAACATTTCTTAAACTTCTGGGGCATTGGACTCGTATCTGAAGTATCAAACAATATCGATGCAGAAGAGAAAGCAAAGCTTGGTAAAATTGGTTACTACTTAAGCACTATTCGAACTGTTAAAAATGCTGAAACATTCCCAGTTAAAATCACGTACGACGGACAAGTATATGAAGACGAAGCTGTCCTTGTTATGGTTGGAAACGGTGAATATCTTGGCGGTATTCCTTCCTTTATTCCGAACGTAAAATGTGATGACGGCACACTTGATATTTTCGTCGTAAAATCAACAGGCATTCAAGCATTTAAAGATTATATCGGAAAGAAACTATTTGAAGACTCAAATGAAAATGACATCTTCCACGTAAAAGCGAAATCCATTCATATTGAAACAGAAGAAGAAAAAGAAGTAGATACAGATGGAGAAAGCTCACTGCATACACCTTGTTATATTGAAGTATTACAAGGGCACTTTACGATGATTTATAATCCTGCGGTTGTGTAATACAAAAAGACGAGCTAAAGTTTTAACATTTTAGCTCGTCTTTTTTATTAGAAAGATATTTTAATATGAGTTTTCGTAATCAAACTCCACCCAATTTTTCCAATGTGTATTAGCGTTCTTATTCACAATAACACTTGGATCTTTCTTCTCTATTGCAGCGGCTACTGATTGGAAGAATTCATTTTCACTTACTTTCTCTTCCTCAACATGTTGCCATTCTTCCGTTTCATACGCTACTTCCCAGTTGCCTTCTAAATCAAACTCTTCTAAAATCTCTTCTTTACTCCACCATAATAAATTTCGTGCTTCATTATTAGTAGCAAGCATACGCATAAAGTATGTTGGATAATGCTCTGTCGTTTGTACTTCTATTCCATTATTTATATAATCTTCTTCTGTAAATTGATATTCAAAATGATGCTCACGAATTTTTAAACTGCCGTTATAAATATTCGGTATAAATTCACCTTCATCATCAAACAACTCATAATCGCCATCATTTAATTGTAAAATACAATCATCACCCATTGAATGAGTAATTCTATCTCCATATACTTGAATATCATTAAACACACCCAATGAACCTACACCAACAAGTTGAAACGCCATTAACCAATCCTTATTATCTTTAAAAAAAAGAGAGAATTTCACTTGCGAAATATCCATATATTCATTATCAAAGGCAGGAAATTCATAGTTACTTTGCTTTTTATCTAATAACCTTAAAATCTCTTTTTGCACATGTATCACCTTTTCATTAATATTATCTAACGTTTACCGTGCTCTCATGTAGCTAGAAAAATTCCTCTTTCATCACTATTCGTATACTCAATCTACCTTAACAAAACTACTTTTCCTACTTCCATCATATATAGGCCGCACACCGCTTCCATTCCTCTTACTTACGCATATATTGGAATGTTGTTTCTAATGCAGTGTATTTTATTTTTGCTGGGAGGTGTTATAAATCATGTTCGAATGTAAGAACGAACTAAGTCTTTCTAATATAAAAAACTTAAAATATAATTCCAACATTCCTATAATAGTGATAGCCTTCAATAATGTCACTTATGTAAAAAATATGTTAAAACAATTAGAAAACAAAAAGATAAAAAATGAAGATATATGGATTTGGGATAATAATTCAACCGCTCCTGCTCTGCTTGCTTTTTATGAGCAAATATCAACTAAATATAATTTAGTAAAGAATGCAGAGAACTATGGGCCACGTTTTTTTGTAATTCCCTATTTTTTCGATTTACTTCCAGATTTCTTTGCTGTAACTGATCCTGATTTATCTTTTAATGAAAAAATGCCAGATAACTTTTTAGAGTATTTAAAGCAATTAACAATTGAGCTTTCACTCTTTAAAGCCGGACTTGCTTTAGACATTATACCTACGCCTAATTTCAACTGGGACCTCATGTCAAACGAGGAATGTACAGTAACAGAATGGGAAATGCAGTATTGGCTTTTTCCTATAACTAAATACAATAACCCTAAAGTTTTCAACGCTGGGATTGATACGACTTTTGCTGTTTACAATAAAAAATTTATTAGTAACGGTTTTTATAATGCCGTAAGGGTAGCTGATAATTTTACATGTAAACATCTGCCCTGGTATAAAGACAATATAATTTCAGAAGAAGAAAAAAATATGTTAAATACTAAATGGGCTAACTGGCACGAATAAAGTGAAACTTTATTCAGTGGTTTTTTTCTTCATCCCCCACCTAACTTCTTTGCTTCCGCTGCATTTTGAGGTGGGGGTCTTACTGCCCATTAAAGTCGGATAAACTTTTCAATTTCGCTAGAGTATAACATAGATATGCTTGCCTGTGACATTCTAACAATACTACTCAAAAATAGAAGAATGGCTTGTTTGCATACTCTAGTTATTATTAGATACAATGAAGAAAAGAAGCACCTTATTATAAGGGAGAGGACAAAATTTGTTCAACCAACAATTAGTGAATTTACGCATTGATTTTGCATTTAAACAATTGTTTGGTACGAATGGTAGTGAAGATATTCTCATTGCCTTTTTAAACGCGATGTTACAAGAGTCTTTAGAGTCACCTATTGCTTCTCTACAATTAGAAGATCCACATTTACACCGAGAACACGCAAATGATAAATTATCAATTCTAGACATCTCAGCAACATTAGACACAGGGACAAAAGTAAATGTAGAAATACAGCTTAATAATAATCATGATATGATGAAACGCAGTTTATATTATTGGGGAAAATTATACACATCTCAGTTACAAAAAGGTATGCCCTACAGTGCACTTCGTAAAACCATCACCATTAATTTATTGAACTTCATAATGTTTTTAGATCACAAAGAATTTCATACAACTGGAACGTTATGGAATACACAACAACAGAAACTCTTGAGTGATGACATAGAGATTCACATTATAGAAATTCCAAAGTTAACAACACAATGGCATGAAGAAAAAGTAAATCCGTGGAAAGATCCATTTGTTCGTTGGCTTTTATTGCTTTCAGCAAATGAGGATGAACACTTAACTAAAACATTGGAGGATATTGCTATGAACCGAGATCCTATTTTACAAAAAGCAATAAACAAGTGGGAACGTATGAGTCAAGATTCCTCTTTCCGACAAGCCTATGACGCAAGGGAGAAAGTTTTAATGGATGAGGCCGCAAAATTCGCCCATGCAGAGACAGAAGGTATGAAAAGGGGCATGGAAAAGGGCATAGAAAAAGGCATGGAAAAAGGCATGGAAAAAGGCTTAGCAAAGGGCTTAGAACAAGGTATAGAAAAAGGGCGAAAAGAAGGGGTTCAACAAGGAAAAATTCAAATGATTAAAAGTATGTATGATCTTGGTATACCACTTGAAACGATTGCTAAGGCAAGTAAATTAAGTTTGCATGAGATTGAGCATATTTTAGGACATAAATAATGATAAAAAAGCGTAAAAGAACATCATTTACACTATGTTCTCTTACGCTTTTTTTAGTTTGAATCCATTTTTTATTTACTAACAATCCTAAAATAAGAACAAATCGTTACGTAATAATAACCAATGTAAATAACACTATACACACCGATGCTAATTAATAACGGAACTGCAATTTCATATGGAATAACTGTCGCTAATCCTTTCAGCGCAAATAAAGTGTGTAATATACCAACTACTAAAGGAATGAAGAAGTTAAATCTCATTTGTTTTGCAATTGCCTTTTTCATTTCTTTTCTCGTGACACCGAGTTTTCGAAGAACGATGTAACGCTCACGATCTGCATATGCTTCTGTTAATTGTTTGAAGTAAATGATAGATCCTGTTGCAAGTAAAAATACAAGTCCTAAGAACATACCACTAAACATCATTAAACCTGATATTTCAATGCCTTCACGGAAAATAGTGTAGAAATCACTAAATTGTTCTTTACCTTCTGCATCTTCTTCCGGTATTACTTTCTTTAATTTCTCTGTTAATACTTTACTATTTCTTTCGTCCTTCACATCAATATTTTTCACGGTATGAGAGCCAATTGTCTTCTTTGCTAGCTCATATACTTCGTCTGGAACAACAACTAGAAGTTCATATAAGTTTGTAATGTTTTGTGCTTGTACATCTTTCACTTGTACTGGCGCTACTTCTCCAATTGGGAATGTAGCTTTTCGATTTTTATATACGCCACTATCTCTCTTACCTTCACTGTACATGCCATCAAATGCATACAACTCGTTCTTCTTTAAATCTACAGTTTCTTCATTTAAATATTTTGCGATTGTATTAAATGATGATTGTGCGATAATTTCTGTTGTTCTTGATTGTAATGAAGTTCCATCACCATATTCTCCTATTACTTTTACCGTCTCTAACTCATATTGATGAATGACTTCAGTCTTTTCTTCTTTTAAAATCTTATTTACTTTACGATCCACATGAGTATCTTTCAGTTCATATGAATAACTAACTGGTTTATATTTCTTTGCCTGTATATACGTGTTGTAATACATTGTTACAGAAGTTCCAACCGCTGTTAACGTTACTGCACTTAATACTGCAATTGTCGCTAACGATTTTGCATTTCCTTTAATGCGGTATAGTAATTGAGATGTTGTCACCATTTTCATTCCGTTATAGAATGAAGATTTTTTGTTTCGCCCTCTTTTTAATACAAAGACTGTAAAGAACATAAATAATAAATACGTTCCAAGTACTGTTGCTAATAAAATGTAAAGTGCAAGTGGCATAAAGTTATCATTGTTCGAATTTTTAATAGCCGTTACTGACAAGAAATAACCTGATCCAATTAATAATAAAGAAATGATAGCCATTATTTTAGAACCTTTCGGCATGACTTCGCCTTCGTTATCTGCACGGAATAGCTCGATTAACTTAAATTGATAAATAACGCGGTATCCTTTAAACGACGTGTATAAAATAATAAAACAAAAAATAGCTGCTGTATCTATAACCGCTCCAATTGGCACTTCAAAATGAACATTTACATGTAGCTCTAACATATTTAAAAATAACTCTAGGAACCCTTTTGAAAGTAAACTACCAATTACAATTCCGATTACTAACGATAATAAACCCATTAACATATTTTCATAAAAAAGCATTTTACCTATTTCTTTCTTTCGAATACCGAGTAAAGAATAAAGACCTATCTCTTTCTTTCGCTTTCGTGTAAAGAAACCATTGGAATATATAATAAATATCGCAGCGAAAATAATAAGCATGACACTCGCAAGTTGGAATCCTCGTCCGATGTTATCTCCGGCTTTACTTATTTGTGAATTGTATTGCAACGCCTTAAACGTAAAATAAATGACAATACTAAAAATCATAGAGGCAAAGTATATAAAATAATCCTTAAAATTTCGTTTTATATTACGAAGTGCAATGCTAGATAAGCTCATTTGTCGCACCTCCAGATATGGAAGACATCATATCCATAATTTGCTGGAAGAACTGTTTTCGTGTCATCCCTTTACGATGTAATTCTTTATATAACTTTCCATCTTTAATAAATACAACTCGTTTACAATAACTTGCCGCAAACGCATCGTGCGTTACCATTAAAATCGTCACAAAATCTTTTTCATTCAATGTCTTCATACTTTCTAATAAATCTGTCGCTGACTTGGAATCAAGCGCACCGGTTGGCTCATCTCCAAAAATCATACTTGGATTTGTTACAAGCGCTCTTGATGCTGCGCAGCGTTGTTTTTGTCCACCTGACGCTTCATAAGGATACTGATTTAAAATATGATCTATTCCAAAATTTTTCGCAATCGTCTCAACGCGAGATTCTACTTCTTTCGCCTTCACCTTTGATAAAGCGAGCGGCAGAGCAATATTTTCTCGCACTGTTAACGTATCTAATAAGTTATAATCTTGAAAAATGAATCCTAAATGATTACGACGAAATAGTGCCAATTCATCATCATTCATCTTCACAATATCTTTTCCGTCAATTAAAATCTCACCCTTTGAAGCCGTATCAATAGTAGAAAGGACATTCAAAAGCGTCGTCTTACCAGAACCAGACGGTCCCATAATCCCGACAAACTCTCCTTCTTTCACCTGCAGATGAATATCTTTCAACGCTTCAAACGTATTTCCGCCTGTATCATATATTTTCGAAATCCCTTTCGCTTCTAACATTATTTTCATCTATCTGTACCTCCTGTTATAAGTCGTGATGTTCTCTTTAAGCAACAGAATTCAGTATAAATACATTTTCTTAACAAATAGTAATGGGGTTTCTTAATATTTTCTTAAAAAGAAAAATCCAAAATCAATTCTTATGATTTTGGATTTAATATAGTTAAAATATTAAATTACATTTCGAACAAAAAGGAGCAGAATTCCCTTTTCTAATTTTCGTATCACATTTTGGACAATATACATATCGTTCTTCTATTTTTTGGCGTTCTATCATATGTAAAGATACTATCCTCATACTACACATAATCCCAATTAATATAAGACTAACAATGAGTAGCATCACTCTCACTCCTCCCCTCTCTATTTTACTATAAAATAACAAACCCGATTCTCTCATCAAGAATCGGGTTTATACTTACAATCCTAACTTTACCTTCGCACCATCAGGAATTTTATCTATCGTTACTTGCACTTTATCATGTAAAAACTTCCCTCTTGTAATTACGTGCCAATACGAACCTTTCGGTAACTCATCAACCTCACTAATCGTAACTTCTTTTGACTCGCCTTTCTCATCATAGGCTTTCACTGTATACTCACGGCCTTTATTTCCGCCTAATTCTTTTCCATCATTATCAATAATTGCGTAATGATTCTCTAAATCAATAAACGGATTCATTCGATCAATTGCAGCACTCCCATTTAATAAATATGCCGCTCCTGCTACAATAACAATCATTGCTCCAAAAATGAATCTTTTCATCTATATTCCGCCTTTCATTATGTTTTTATTTATGACATTTCTAAGTATAGAGCGCATTTCTTAATAAAAACTCGTACAGTTTCTTAACTTTTTCTTAATGCAGAAGAAATTTGGCATCACATCTAGGTACATGAAATTATATCGAACACAACTCAAAATATATCAACGATTTTTTCAATATATCGACGTTTCGACAAGGAATATCGACTTACCGACAAAAACTGACAGTAGAGACAACAAAAGAGGCTGTTCCAAAAATGTATTTTGGAACAGCCTCCTCTATTTACTAACTACTGCACTTCTTTTTACATAAAACAAACTGCCAATCAAAACGACAATTACGCCAAAATACACACCATACTCTATCGCAACTGCGACAATACTTTCAATATGTTTCCCAAATAAAGAACCTAGCATAAAGTAAACGAGTGTCCAAACAAATCCTGTCGTATAAGAATACAAAGCATACATCTTAAATGACATATTATTCATCCCAACTACATACGGTACGATATGTCTTACAACCGGTATGAAGTAACTTGTAACTAACGCATAATGACCATATTTCTCTACCATTTGTTGAGATTTCAAAAGATATTTCGCCTTTTTCTTTTTCATTAGCTTATGAAGTACTTTTGTACCAAATATTTTCCCCAATATATAACCTAAAGAAAGCCCAGATACAACACCTAAATATGTTAATAAAAACGCAGGAATGACACTTAATATCCCTAGTGATGATACAAAACCACCGCTCATTACAATCATTTCGTCTGGAATTGGCATACCGATAATGCCTAACCATAAACAGAAAAATAAAGCCCAATAACCGTATTGTTCAATATAAGATAATAATTCATGTAATTCCATTATGCATATGCTCTCCTTAGCTCTTTTTTACAGCTAAAGACGTACGCTGGTGGGAAATTGAGCCACACTTTTTCTAGCTTAATTTCAGGGAAGAAATGCTGTATAAATCCTTTTTTCACAAGTGAATATTGAAATGTAATAAATTCACCGTTTTCTTGTATCGATTCCATTACATTGTTTAAAATACGCTTTGAAACTTCTTCTGGTAAAGAGGTAAAAGGTAATCCCGATAAGACGTAATCCACGCATTCTATATGGAACTCTTCCATATACTTCTTTATATTTTCAGCTGAACCGTGTACAACAATGACGTTCTGCTCATCTTTATATTTTCTCTTTAGCTCTTTGCAAAACACTTCATTAATTTCAATAAGAAGAAATATTGTTTCCTTCTTTTTTCTCTTCATAATCTCCTTCGTAAAAACCCCTGTACCAGGCCCTAACTCTACGATGCATTTCGCTCTATGAAAATCAATTACATCTACCATTTTTCTTGCTAATATTTTTGAACTTGGCGCAATTGCACCAGTATGTTTCGGATGTTTAATAAATTCGTGTAAGAATGTTATGAGTTGCATGTAACCATCTCCCCATTCGTTCAATAGTTTTTAACTTGTTTCTAAGTATAACTATCGTTTCTTAACAAAAATTGAGGAGATTTCTTAAGATTTTATGAAGAATAAAAAACAGCTATCGCCTATAGCGATAGCTGCTCCTTTATTACTTCGCACTCACAATCTTATAATAAGAACGAACCGTTAAGAAGTAATATCCAATATAAATAACACCGTATACTCCGATACTCATTAGAAGCGGAATCATAATTTCAAATTGTATTAGTGTTGCTAAACCTTTTAGTGCAAATAAGCTGTGCAAAATTCCAATCACTAACGGAATTGCAAAGATAAAGCTTACTTGTTTGGCGATAGCTTTTTTCATTTCTTGTTTTGTGACCCCTATTTTGTGAAGTACAACATAACGCTCACGATCAGCATTTGCTTCTGTTAATTGTTTAAAGTAAATGATAGAACCTGTTGCTAGTAAGAATACAAGACCTAAGAACATTCCAATAAACATCATTAGTCCTGTTCCTTCAAGCCCCATATGGAAACCAGTGTAGAAATCTCTAAATGATAGTACCATTTCTGATTCACCAGCTGGCATCACTTTTGTTAATTTTTCTGTTAACACTTTACTATCTTTTTCATCTTTTACATCAATATTTTTTACAACGCGTGTTCCAAATGCTTGCTTCGCTTGTTCATACATTTCATCTGAAACGACAACAACTAGTTCACCTAAGTTTGTAATTGCAGTATTATTTGCATCCTTGATTGTTAATGTCTTCGTTTCATTTCCAATTTGGAATACCGTTTTATTTCCTTTATATGTTGGACTAAACTCATGCCCTTCCATATACGAACTATCATATATAAATGCTTCACCAGCAGCTACATTCACTGTTTCTGCGTCGATTTTTTTAGCAAATTTATTAAATTCTGACTGAGACATAAACTGATATTTCTCTGAAATCCTATAGTTCATGTTAAGAATGAAATCAACTTTGTCTCCTTCAAACTTCCCTTTTACAGGAACTGTCTCAATTTCAAATTGATCTTTGATCGGGTGATCTTTCTTCTCTTCTGCAAAAATCGCATTTACTTTCTTATCAAGCTCTGCATCTTTTTTCTCATAAGAGTAACTGTAAGGTGCAACTGCTTTTGACTGTGTAAATGTGTTGTAATACATCGTAACTGATGTACCAACTGCCGTTAATGTTACCGCGCTTAAAATAGAAATTGTCGCAAGTGACTTTGCATTTCCTTTAATACGATATAGTAGCTGTGACGTCGTTACCATATTCATACCGTTATAAAACGATGATTTATTCGTTCTTGCACGTTTCAATACGAATACTGTAAAGAACATAAATAGTAAGTACGTACCTAATACTGTTGCTAGTAAAATATAAAGTGCAACTGCCATAAAGTCTGCATATTTAACTGCCTTCATGAACATTAATGCTAAGAAATAACCTGAACCGATTAAGACAACTGAAATGAATGCCATAATGACAGATCCTTTTGGCATTGCTTCTCCTTCACGTTCTGCACGGAAAAGTTCAATTAACTTAAAGCGATAAATTAAACGATATCCTTGAAGTGATGTATACAAAATAATCACAAAGAAAATAAGTGCTGTATCAATAATGGCAGCTATCGGTACTTCAAAATGAACGTTTAAGTTTAATCCCATCATGCTTACTAGCAGTTCAAGGAATAATTTCGAAAGGACGCTACCAATCGCAATTCCGATAATTAAAGACATTAATCCCATTAACATATTTTCATAAAAGAGCATTTTACCGATCTGTCTTTTACGAATACCTAATAAGGAATATAATCCAACTTCTTTTTTACGTTTCCTTGTAAAGAAACCGTTTGAATATATAATGAACACCGCTACGAATATAATTAGCATGACACTGGAAACTTGGAAAGCTCCACTAATTTTTTTAGAAGCTTCCGCAGCTTTTTCCATTTGTGAATTATATTGCAGTGCTTTAAATGTAAAGTAAATAACGATACTAAAAATCATAGATGCAAAATATACAAAGTAGTCTTTAAAGTTCCGCTGTATGTTGCGGAGGGCAATGCTAGATAAGGTCATCAGCCATACCTCCGGAAATAGAAGACATTACGTCAACGACTTGTTGGAAGAACTGTTTACGCGTTAATTCACCGCGGTGCAATTCTTTATATAACTCACCATCTTTAATGAAAATAACTCGTTTACAGTAACTTGCCGCAAACGCATCGTGCGTTACCATTAAAATTGTAGAGTTGTCATATTCATTTAGCGACTTCATACTTTCAAGTAAATCTGTTGCTGATTTAGAATCAAGCGCTCCAGTCGGCTCGTCCCCGAAAATCATACTTGGATTTGTAACGATTGCACGTGATGCCGCACATCTTTGCTTCTGTCCACCAGATACTTGATATGGGAACTGACTTAAAATATGATCAATACCGAATTTCTTTGAGATTTCAAGAACGCGGCGATCAATCTCACTCGCTTTCACTTTTGATAACGCAAGAGGTAACGCAATGTTCTCTTTTACAGTTAACGTATCTAATAAGTTATAATCTTGGAAAATGAAACCTAAATGATCGCGGCGGAATAACGCTAACTTATCATCATTCATTTTCACGATATCTTTTCCATCAATTAAAATTTCACCGTTCGTCGCATTATCAATTGTAGAAAGAACGTTTAGTAAAGTCGTCTTACCAGAACCAGAAGGTCCCATAATTCCAACGAACTCACCTTCTTTTACTTGTAAGTTAATACCTTTTAACGCTGCAAATTTATTACCACCCGTGTCATACACTTTTTCAATATTTTTTGCTTCTAACACTGTTTTCATCTCGACATCCCTCATTTCATCTATTCTCTATTTTCACTATATACATTCTCTACTTTTTCCACTATCGATGTTTCTTACACAAACATGACAGTTATGTAAGACCGGTAAGCAAAGAAATCAAAATTTAACCTAATGAATCAAAGTACTTTGTTACTATAACATTGGGATATCATGCCATCCATTCATTCTCCTTACAGGAACATTACAATTTTGTAAGGTACAAAATGTACCCTACAAAGTTGTGCACGAAATGTCGGGTGGAGCTATTTCGTTCCTGCTATTCTATGTACAGAGGAGGTCATAATATGGATTCACTTAAAAATATGAATGCTGCAATGCGATATATTGAAAACAACTTAACAAATGAAATTAATTTTAAAGAAGTTGCGAAGCTAGCTTACTGCTCGGAATATCATTTCAAAAGAATGTTTTCTTTCCTAGCTGGCATATCACTATCAGAATACATTCGTTGTAGACGTCTTACTCTCGCTGCTTTTGAACTAAAAAATAGCGATGCAAAAGTCATTGATGTCGCTATCAAATATGGATACAACTCACCAGATTCATTCTCTCGCGCCTTTCAAAACTTACACGGCATAACACCTTCAGAGGCCCGAAATAGTAGTCATTCCTTAAAAGCCTATTCACCAATGACCTTCCAATTATCCATCCAAGGAGGAAACGAAATGAACTATCGAATTGAAGAAAAAGAACCATTTCGAATTATAGGTATTACAAAACGAGTACCGATTGTATTTAACGGTGTAAATGAAGAAATCGCTTCTATGTGGAATCGTTTAAATCCAAAGTCCATTCAAACGTTAAAGTCACTTTCAAACATGGCACCGAATGGAATCATTAGTGCTTCTACTAACTTTTCTGAAGGCAGAATGGAGGAAAAAGGCGAACTCGATCACTACATTGGAGTAGCCACAACGAAAGATTGTCCAGAGCAATTCGCGCAACTTGAAGTCGCAGCTTCAACGTGGGCTATATTTGAAGCTGTCGGCCCATTTCCTGAAACATTACAAAACATATGGGGCCGTATTTATTCCGAATGGTTTCCTTCCTCAAACTATGAACTAGCGGAAGGACCGGAAATATTGTGGAATGAACAGAAAGATACATCCTCTCCAAACTTTAAAAGTGAAATTTGGATACCGGTTTTGAAGAAGTGATAAAAAACAAAGCTGCTTTTCCTTGAAAGGAAAAGCAGCTTTGTTTACATTTTTAGTTCTTTTTTATAAGCAACATAAGAATATCCCATCGTTAATCCTACTGCCCCGACAATAATTCCAATGATTAGGAAACCTTTCCACGCTACGGGGGCAAAAATACTTAAAATCATAATAACCCCTAATACAACAAACACTTTTCCGCTAAAACGGTGTGTCTTTCTCCATACTTCCTCGTTACTTAATGTCCACGGTGTTTTTATACCTACAAAGTAATTTGGTTTACATTGTGGTAAATAGTTACCTATAACCATAAATAAAAGACCAACAAGAATATGCGGTGTACTATTCATTGGAATGTCATAACCTAATCCAGCTCCAATTCCAATGATATTTACTAAAAATAATAAGATCAATACACTATAATTTATTACATTATATCCCTTAGAAAACTTATCATAATTCTTATACTTCGGATCTATCTTAGGCAATACAGTCAATAAAGCATATATAAAAACCATAATTGCCACATCAAAAATCATACCTCCCATTTTAGACATATGTCCATCTACTTCACCCGAAACATTCCAGTGACTCGGAACTTCTTCTGGTAAATTCGGCCAAGCAACGCACCATGCAATAATCGTTAAAGCAATTAATAATAACGGAAATACATGTTTTCTCATTTCCCCTCTTCCCCCTTATTCGTAAACGTAAACACCCAAGTTAATAAATCTTGAAATACAGTTGTGTTTAGAGAGTACATAACGAACTGACCTTTTTTTTCATCTTGAATAAGTTCAGCATTTTTAAGTGCGTTTAAGTGGTGTGAAATACTTGGCTTTGTCATATTGAAATGTTCAGCAATCTCACCAGCGGTTAGATCACCTTCTTTTAATAAGTCTAAAATTTTTCGCCTTGTTGGATCTGCTAATGCTTTAAATGCTTGATTCAATGTCTTTCTTCCCTTCACTAATTAGACATTTAGATATTTATCTAAATGTTAAAATGATTTCGGTTAATTGTCAATTATATAAGAAGCCCTTTTTTACTTTCTACGCTTTTGACATATACTGTTTACTAGCTTATCTTTCAACTTAATGAAAAGACTTGAAACACATGATACACTATAGCTACAATTGTTTTTTTAGGAGGAATATACATATGTATAAAATTTTAATCGTTGAAGACGATCCAAATATTTCATCATTACTGCAATCTCATATTCAAAAGTACGGTTACGACGCTGTTGTTACTGAAAACTTTGATGATATTATGGAATCGTTTAACACAGTGAAACCACATCTTGTTTTACTTGATGTAAACTTACCGAAATTCGATGGATTCTACTGGTGCCGCCAAATTCGTCATGAATCTACTTGTCCTATTATTTTCATTTCAGCTCGTGCTGGTGAAATGGAACAAATTATGGCGATTGAAAGCGGTGCGGATGATTATATTACAAAACCGTTCCACTATGACGTTGTAATGGCGAAAATTAAAGGACAATTACGCCGTATTTACGGTGATTATGCACCAAATATTTCTGAACGTATCGTTGAAGTAGAAGGTTTAAAACTATTCCCAGAGCGTCCAGAAATTCATTTTGGATCTGAGCAAGTTCTTTTAACGAAGAAAGAAGCTATTTTAGCAGAAATGTTATTATCTAAATTCCCTCGTACGGCGAGCCGTGAAGATTTATTAGCTGCTCTATGGGATGACGAAAGTTTCGTTGAGGAAAATACATTAAACGTAAACATTACACGTCTTCGTAAAAAGTTTAATGAGCTTGGCATTGAGAACTCTATTGAAACAGTACGTGGACTTGGATATCGCTTTAACGCAACTTGGAGTGAATAAGCATGAAGCTATTTTTACGTGATCATTTTGCATTTTTTCTACTGTACGTATTAAACTTCGGTATCATTTTCGTTCTTTATGATGCAGTAGATGGATTTCAAAATAATAAATTTTACTTCGTCGTTTTAAGTTTATACTTATTTATTTGTTTCCTCGCTTACCGTTACGTCCGCAATCGTAGAATGTACCATAGATTAAGTGAGCAACCAGAAAAAATGGAAGATGCGTTTATTGAAAGAGCAACTGCTCCGATGCCTCACGGTGTAAATGAACTCGTGCGCACGCAGTATCGTCTATTCCAAAAAGAGCTACAATCGTACGAAGTAAAACAACAAGAACATCAATTATTTATTAACCACTGGGTGCATCAAATGAAAACACCCGTTTCTGTTATGCAGCTTATGGTTCTCGAAATGGAAGATGAACATTTGATTCCGAAATTCAAAAAAGAATTAGAACGTCTAAACCAAGGGCTTGATATGGCTTTATACATGGCAAGGTTAAATAACTTCCATGAAGACTTCCATGTTGAGACGATTTCATTAAAAGACACGGTAACAAAAAATATTAATGGATTAAAAGAGCTATTCATTCGTAATGGAGTCTTCCCTGTTTTAGAAGTTCATTCTGATTTAAAGGTTGCTTCTGATGCGAAATGGCTAAAATTTATCATCTATCAGTTAATGACAAATGCTGTTCGTTACTCTGGTGAGCGCGGAAAGAAAGTATTCTTATCCGCTTACCGAAATGGAAAAGATATTATTTTAGAAGTTCGTGATGAAGGTGTTGGTATTCCGCAAGAAGATATTCGAAGAGTATTCGAACCGTTTTACACTGGGAAAAACGGCCGTACATTCGGAGAATCTACTGGTATGGGACTTTATATCGTAAGTAAAATTTGTGATTATTTAGGTCACTCTGTCAAACTAGATTCTGAAGTTGGTAAAGGAACGACGATTAAAATCATCTTCCACAACGCTGCAAATAATCAAGCAGAACATACGGAGAAGGTGACCGAAGCATGATCGCAACATATGCTAGCAAAATGTATGAGAACTTACTCTCATACATTTTTTGCAATAAAACTACATATTTGTCTTCTAGCGGGAGGTACGTATTATGACATTTTGGCAGTTTGCCTTTAAAAATGTAACACGTAATTCCAGAGCTTATTTTGCTTATTTCGTAAGCAGTTCTTTTTCCATTGCTGTTTTCTTTTCGTTTGCTGTTTATTTATTTCATCCTAAATTACAAAATTTCAGTATGATCTCAGAAATTTCAGGATTAATGATTTTTTCAGAAGTTATCATTGTCTTGTTCTCGTTCTTCTTTCTACTTTATTCAATCGGATCGTTTTTAAAAGTTCGGAAAAAGCAATTTGGTGTGTTAACCGTTTTAGGTATATCAAAAAAGCAATTACATCGACTCATTTTCACTGAAAATATGTTAATTGGTATTTTATCTATCTTTTTCGGCATGCAGTTTGGACTTGTCTTTTCGCAATTTTTCTTATTAGTAACAGCGAAAATTACGCATGTACCAGGACTATATTTATATTGGCCAACGAATGCTTTTATTTTAACAACAATTGTATTTCTGAGTCTCTTTATTGCAGTATCTTCATTTACACCAATGCTAATTCGTACGAAAAGAGCGGTAAACCTTTTAAAAACGAATAATAGTGGGAAACAAAAAGAAAGAAAACCATCCATATTCATCTCTCTATTTGGTGCGATTTGTTTATTAGGTGGTTATATTTTAGCTGCAAATCCTAAATATTTCTTCTCAATAAACCCGCAAGTAGGCGTTATATATATGGTTTCAAGTATTTTTGTGATTCCATCACTTGTGACAATTGGGACATATTTTTTCTTTTCTCAAATTAGTTTCTTACTTATTTATATTTTAAAGAAAAGAAGAAAGTTTTATATGAAACGAATTAATATGCTGTGGATTTCGGATTTAGCAAGCCGCATCCGAACGAATATTAATATGCTGTTTATTGTAGCGATGCTATCTACAATTGCTTTTACAATGATTACGTTCCTATATGGAGTCGGAAAGTTTACAAAGCTAGAGGTTACGCGAAGTTCACCGTTTCCATTCTCTTATTTTTCTTATGACGCAAATCCTTTTGTGGACGATCATTTAAATTGGCTTGAACAACAATTAAAAAAAGAGAATTTCTCTTATAAAAAAATAAAGGCTGATTTATATGAAACACCACTAAAAGAAGATGAAGGTATAACAGCTTATAATGACATATATGCAATAAAACAAAGTGACTATAATAAACTCGCAGCTTCCCTGCGAATGAAACAACTATTCATGAACGAAAATGAAGCATATGTCTTAACAGGTAACGCTTATGTAACCTTATTCAGCGAATTTGAGCCAAGCTACAATAGAAAGTCTATTACACTTTCTAGCACGAATACGCAATTACAAGTAAAGGGCTATGAACAAGCAGGGGCCATTCCATCTAATTTTTCATACCAAACTTTAATTTTACCTGATACTGTTGTAAATAACTTGCCACATACAACAAAGCATGTAGCAGCGTACAATTATAAAGTACAAAACTGGGAAAAGACGTATAAAATTGCTGATGATTTTATACGAAAAATACAAAAAGATCTACAAGAATTCCAGCACGAAGGGGCCCTTATATACTCCTATGAATCAGCAGGTTCATTATACAGAATCACATCTGGTAGTGCCACGTACTTCCTAATCGGGACATTTCTAGGAGTCATTTTCTTTATTGGAGCGGGGAGCGTTCTTTATTTTAGAATGTATACAGATTTGACGAACGAACAAGAGAAATATATAACGATTTCTAAGATCGGTGTAACAGATAAAGAGATGAAACGATCTGCAACCATTCAACTTAGTATTTTATTTTTCGTCCCTTACATTATGGCATCCATTCATACAATGTTCGCAACGAAAATGCTCCAAGATGTAATTGATCTATCACTATTCAAAGAAATTTCAGCTGTTCTTATTATTTTTGGCGTAGTTGAAATCGTCTTTTTCTTATTCATTCGTTCCTTTTACATGCAAAAGTTATCAGAGTATACGAATGGTTAAATTTTATGAATGTATTTAGTAGAGGAAAAGGGTATCTCTTATATCCTTTTCTTCTTCACCCTACTAGGAGGCTAGGCAAATGACATTTTGGCAGTTTGCATTTAAAAACGTCACACGAAACGCCAGAGCTTATTTCGCCTATTTTGTAAGCAGTGCGTTCTCTATCGCAATCTTTTTCTCGTTTGCGGTTTATTTATTTCATCCTAAACTACATATGACAGGCGTAAATGCTGCTCTGAACATATTAATGACAATTTCAGAAATTGTCATTGTATTCTTTTCATTTTTCTTTTTACTATATTCAATCGGTACTTTCTTAAAAGTACGAAAAAAGCAATTTGGGATTTTAACAGTACTTGGCATATCCCAAAAACAATTAAAGAGACTCGTATTTCTAGAAAACATGCTAATTGGTGTTCTTTCCATCTTTTTCGGCATTCAGCTTGGACTTGTCTTCTCGCAGTTCTTTTTATTAGTTACTGCCAAGATTACACATGTTCCTGGTTTATATTTATATTGGCCAACAGCTGCCATTATTTTAACTATGATCATTTTTCTAGGACTCTTCATTCTCGTCTCATCGTTTACGCCGATGCTCATTCGGACGAGAAAGGCTGTACGTCTTTTAAAAGAAGGAACAAAACAAAAAGAAAGAAAAGCATCTGTGCTCATCTCTCTATTTGGTGCAACATGTTTAATATCTGGATACGTACTAGCAGCCAATCCGCTATATTTCATGTCGCTCGGCGACGTAGTTGGGCTCTTGTACGCCGCCACCAGTATATTTCTCATTCCGTCACTTGTTACAGCTGGAACATACTTTTTCTTTTCACAAATTAGTTTTTTACTCATTCGTATATTAAAAACGCGCAGAACATTTTATATGAAGCGAATTAATATGCTTTGGATTTCTGATTTAGCAGCGCGCATTCGGACAAACATTAACATGCTCTTTATTGTAGCGATGCTATCAACCCTTGCTTTTACTATGATTACATTCTTATATGGTTTTGGTAAATTTATGAAGTTCGATACAGTAAGAGAAAATCCTTTTCCTTTTACATATTTATCACATACTGAAAATACGTTGGCGGATGAACATTTAAACTGGTTAAAACAAAGATTTAATGAAGAGCAATTTACTTATAAACAATTTAAAACGGATATATATGAAGTATCTTCAGCGGAAGAAAATTCGCAGCTCTATTATGCAATTAAACAAAGTGACTATAATGTACTTGCTAAGGCTTTAAATTGGGAAACACTCAAGGTAAATAAGAATGAATCTTATATTCTTATGAAAGACTTAGATGATCAAGTTATTGGAACGCTTCATAATAAAGACAAGAAAAATACTCTTACACTTACGCAAAACAATTTACAACTACAAGTGAAAGAATATAAAAGTTATAACCCATTCCCAAATCGCTTAATATACCAATTGCTCATACTATCTGATGAAAATGTAGAAGCATTATCCACTGTTTCAAAACAGATGAGTGTATATAGCTTTAAAGTTAAGGACTGGGAAAAAGCTAATAACATCGGCGCGGTATTCATAGACAAAATTAATACTGACGGGAACAACATTCAAGCAGAGCACCCGCCTTTCCATGCAAGTGAAGCGAGCGATTCTCTATACACAACAAAACAAAATGTCGCTTCGTTCTTCTTAATTGGTACTTTCTTAGGTGTTATTTTCTTTATTGGTGCTGGCAGTGTTCTTTACTTCAGGATGCATACAGATTTAACAAATGAACAAGAAAAGTATGTAACGATTACAAAAATTGGTTTAACAGAAGCCGAAATGAAACGATCTGCTACAATTCAACTTGCGATTCTTTTCTTTGTTCCGTACATTATGGCATCAATTCATACGATGTTTGCGACAAAGATGCTGCAAGAAGTTTTACATCTCTCGTTCTTCGCTGAGATTACAGTCGTACTGGTGATTTTTGGAACAGTTGAAATTTTATTTTTCCTTTTAATTCGTTCCTTCTATATGCAAAAATTATCACAACACATTAAGTTTTAAAATTAGAAAGGTGATTATTATGGAAGAAGTATTACACATTAAAAATGTCTCAAAAGTGTATGAAGGAAAGGTCCCTCATACTGCTTTAAAAAATATAAATTTACATGTAGATAAAGGTGAATTCGTTGCGATTATGGGACCATCTGGTAGCGGTAAATCTACGTTTTTAAATGTTATTTCTACCATTGATTCTCCGACTGCTGGTGATGTCGTGATTAATGGAAAAAAACCGCACACATTTCGTAGAGAGAAGTTAGCTATTTTCCGCCGCCAAGAGCTAGGATTTGTTTTCCAAAACTTTAACCTACTAGATACATTAACAATCGGTGAAAATATCGTACTACCTTTAACATTAGATAATGTTCCTTTAAAAGAAATGGATGAAAAGCTTGATAACATTTCAAAAAAACTTGGAATTGATCATATTTTAGACAAGCGTATCTTTGAAGTGTCAGGAGGACAAGCACAACGTACCGCAGTAGCACGTGCTGTTATTCATCATCCGTCACTTTTACTTGCCGATGAACCGACAGGAAATTTAGATTCAAAAGCGGCTATTGACGTAATGGAGCTATTTACGAAATTGAACAAAGAAGAAGATGCAACAATTTTAATGGTTACGCACGATCCATTCGCAGCAAGTTATTGTAACCGCGTCATTTTCATTAAAGATGGCGAACTTTACAATGAACTACACCGCGGATTGTACCGAGAGAAATTTTATCAAGAAATATTGGATGTTCTAGCATTACTAGGAGGAAGACGTGGATGACATTTTGGCAATTTGCATTTAAAAATGTCTCGCGTAATTCTAAAGCATATTTCGCTTATTTTGTAAGTAGTGCGTTCTCTATCATGGTTTTCTTTTCATTTACTGTATACGCGTATCATCCACGCTTACAAATTATGAATAAATTACAGGAACAAGATCCGCTCATGAACTTAGCTGGAATGGCACAGTTTGTTATCGTCTTGTTCTCGTTCTTCTTTCTCTTATATTCTATTGGGACATTTTTAAATGTACGAAAACAACAATTTGGCATTTTAACTGTTCTCGGTATATCCCAAAAACAATTAAAACGTCTTTTGTTTACTGAAAATATGATCATTGGAATACTCGCTATCTTTGTAGGTATTCAAGGCGGTCTTGTGTTTTCTAACTTTTTCTTACTCGTTACTTCTAAATTAACAAGTGCAAAAGGCCTCTATTTATATTGGCCAACAGAAGCAATTATCGTTACAACCGTAACTTTTATTATTTTATTTTTCATCGTTTCTACGTTTACACCGATGTTCATTCGCACTCGTAAAACAACACAGCTCATTAAAGGGACTAAAAAAGGCGATAAAGAAAAAAAACCATCTATACTCATTTCGATATTCGCTTTAATTTGCTTAGCAGTATGTTATTATATCGCTGGTTATCCGCAAGGCTACATAACAGAAAAAAATGTTCAAAATGGATCTGTATTATTTATCATGTTATCTATTTTGCCACTCGTAGTAGTCGGAACATATTTATTCTTTTCCCAAACATTTCTTCTCTTTATCTTGATTTTAAAAAGACGAAGAAAGTTTTATATGAAGCAAATAAATATGTTATGGATTTCAGATTTAACTAGCCGCACTCGTAGTAATATTAATGTGCTCTTTATCGTTTCTATGTTATCGGCACTTGCATTTACGATTATTATTGGATTATTTGCTGCTAATAATAATACGAAGGCATCGGTACTAGAGCGGTATCCTGTCCCCTTCACTTATACATCAGAAGGTGACAATTACCTTGAACAAAAACATATTATTACAATTGAAACTGAGCTTACAAATAGCAATTTCGATTATAAAAAATATAAGTTTACAGTATTAAAAGATACAGCTTCAAAAGAAGATATTATGCTTATGAAGATGAGTGATTATAACGCAATTGCTAAACAATTGAAAAGACCGGAAATAACACTTGATTCTACACAAGTTTATATTATTTCTCGCTACTCACCAGAACTTCTTAATCTCGTATCTAATCCATTTGCAAAACAAAATACGATTACACTTGACTCTAATAAAAAAGAATTTCACATTAAAGGGTTTATTAATAAGGGGATCGAGCCATCCTTTGCATTCCCACATTTAGTTGTCGTACAAGATTATGTATTTAATAATATGATTCCTCATATTGAAACGACTATAATTTATAACTATTTCGTAGAGAATTGGGAAAATGCAATCGTTCCGACGAAAAATATTTTACGTACAATTAGTGATGATGCAAGTGATTTCTTTAAAAAAACCAAAGAAGAACATGCTCAAATTCCTTTTCACATTTACACAGCTACGGATGAACTCATTTACGGTAAAAGAAATTCAATTGCCACTTTCTTTATTTGGACATTTCTCGGCTTTATTTTCTTTATCGGAGCAGCTAGTGTTTTATACTTCCGTATGTATAATGACTTAACAACTGAAAGACAAAAGTATATTACGATTACAAAGCTTGGATTAACTGAGTCAGAAATGTTTCGCTCCGCAACGATTCAATTAGGAATTTTATTTTTCGTTCCTTACATCGTTGCTGGTGTTCACACATTATTTGCCGTTAAGTTTTTACAAAGTATGTTTTCTTTCTCATTACTAAAAGAGACATGTATCGTACTCACCTTTTTCGGGATGATCGAGATTACTTTCTTCTTCTTAATTCGTTCCCTGTACATTAATAAATTATCACAGCAGATCAAAATATGAATAAAATGGCCTTGTGCGTATTGCACAAGGCCATTTTCAATAGTTTTTAATTAGCAGCAATATCCGCCGTAGCCACCATATCCGTAGCCGCCGTAACCGCCATAACCACAACCGCCTCCGCCGAAGCAGCTAGCACCGATGATGATTAATAAAATAAACAATACGATTAGAAGCGCAAAACCGCCTCCGCACCCATGTCTGCGGTTACAATCATCATGTCTGTGTTCACACTTTTCGCTCATTACTCTATTCCTCCTTTAGTATCATTCATAACAAGTTCACCTTGCTCTAAATGAGGGGATTCCATTTATATTATGTTTTCAGGGCGAATCGGAAGCTTGGCTTACTTAAAAACGGGCTTGTTTTGGCAATTGGGCTTCATTGATAGGCGAATTAGCCTTTTCAAGATGTAAGCATAAAGCATTTGACATACTTCTAATTTCTTACTAAAATTTAATTGAACGACCAATCAGTTTTTTGATTATACATTCAAATTATATAAATCAGGAGTTGAATAGCGTGACTGATTCTTTTATTGCAGAGGCTAGGCGTGAACAAATTATTCTTGCATGTATTGATACGTTAGAAGAAGTTGGATATAACAACTTAAGCTTAACGAAGGTAGCAAAAAAAGCTAAGATTAGTACTGGACTTATTTCTTATCATTTTAACGATAAGCTTTATCTTATGAATCGGACATTACAATTTTTAGTTGAGAAACAACATGAATTTATTAGCAATCGAGTGCTATTAGCCCAATCTGAAATAAACAAACTAGAAGCTTTTATTGAAGCACATTTGGCTTATCAAGAAACTCATTACAAAAATAATATTGCCTTAATTGAGATCGTCTTTAATGCAAGAAATGAAGAGAATATTCCTTATTACAGAATTGAAGACGATGAAGAAGATGATGCACTTAGAACGATGTTATTAAATATTTTGAAGACTGGTCAACAAAATAGAGTCTTTTCTAACTCTTTCCGAATTGACACATTGGCTTCATTTATTTTAGGAGCAATCGAAGAAAGAATGCTAAAGGCGAATTCATCTATATCTATAGAAAATTACTCAGATGAGCTCATAAAAATGGTGAAGAAACTCACTATTTAAATGCCCTGATTTTGAAAAAATATAGATTTAGAAAGGATGAACTACACATGAAAAAGGCATCTGTCATTGGATTAGGTTTTTTAGAAAAATTACTTGCTATAGTAAGTCCAATCCTTTTAGGCGTTATTGGATATTTTTCACCTAAATTAATAGAGATTATAAAAAAGATTCCTCTCTTTTCTGATTCAAAAATTATAGAACTTTTACATTCTATTAACCCTTTCTGGCTTCCAATTATCCTCATGTCAATTGGCGCTATTGCAGGGATTTTATTTTCTTTCATTATTTATAGTGAAGCTTTAAAGATGAAAATCAATTCAGAAGGTATTCATATGAGTAAAGATGAGCAAGAAAAACAAATTACAAAGGCGAATGTAAAAGTCGTTTTTGTAGAGAATCGTCAAGTGGTGGTCATTGATCAAGAAGACCGAGAATGGCTACGTGAAACATCTGATATAAATCCACGTAAAATTAAAGATATTTTCTTGCTGCACGGTTTTCCATGGGTGGAACAAGATCCTTATAAACAGGACTATAGTCTATGGAAATTAGAGGATGAGCGATTTAGTAAAAGTGTAAATACGATTTTATATAAAAGACGAAATGCCCTTCGAGAAGGAAACTCGAAAAAAAAGAAGCATTTACGCAAAGATTTGAATGAGCTAGGAGTCTTTGTCAAAGACGATGGAGAAGATCAGTATGTCCGTTCCATTAAGTAATAGAGCGATAGAAAGCACAAAAAAACGAATAAAGCACACAGAGAAATTACATTTTCTCTGTGTGCTCTATTCGTTTAAATCGGCTCTTCTAAATAAACATATTCAATAAAAGCGCAAAACCAAATGCAATAAATGATAACAATGTCTCGAGTACCGTCCACGTTTTAAACGTTTCCTTCACCGTCAAACCTAAATACTCTTTTACAAGCCAGAACCCTGCATCATTTACGTGAGAAAACATTAATGAACCTGCTCCGGTTGCAATAACAAGCAACTCTAAATTCACACCAGACATGTGCTGAATAACTGGTGAAACAATCCCTGCTGCTGTCGTTAATGCTACTGTCGCTGAACCTGTTGCAATTCGAATTAATCCAGCTACCATGAAAGCTAATACGATTGGTGATAACGATATATGTTCTGCCATTTGCGCGATCGCCGTTCCAACGCCGCTTTCAATTAATATTTGTTTAAATCCACCGCCTGCACCGATAATTAAAATAATGGAACCGACCGGTAATAAACTTTCGTCTGTTAATTTTTTAATCATCTTTTTATTAATTCCTTGTCTTATTCCAAGTAAATAAAATGCTGCGAAACATGAAATAAGTAAAGCAATTACTGGACTTCCAATAAATACAAAAAATTCAGTCATCTTTTTCGGTAATGAAATATATGGTGCAACGACCGATAAAATCATCAATACAACTGGTAATAAAATAATAAAGAATGAAACTTTACGACTCGGTAAATCAGTTGAGACAGTCGTAACCCGAATAAGCTCTGGTTCATTTTCAGGTATAACCCTTTTATGTACCCACTTTGCAAAGATCGGTCCTGCGATAATGGCTGTTGGTAACGCGATAAGTAATGAATATAAAAGTACCTTTCCTAAGTTCGCGTTATAAATACCGATTGCTGTCATCGCCCCTGGATGTGGTGGCACGAGCCCGTGAACAATAGATAACCCAGCAATAACAGGTAAAGCAATTAATAATATGTTTTGCTTCGTTGTTTTTCGAATTGAAATAACAAGTGGCAATAAAATGACAATCCCTACTTCAAAAAAGACGGGAATCCCTATAACAAACCCTGCAAATAACATAGCCCACGGTAATTTTTTTACGCCGAAAAATCGAATAAAGAAATCTGCAACTTGCATGCCTGCCCCTGAATCAGACATCATTTTCCCTAATATAGTTCCAAGTGCCAAAATACCAACTAAATGCCCTAGTACACTACCAACACCAGTTTCATAGGCAGCCACTATTTTCGTTAAGTTCAGTCCAGACATGATAGCTAAAAATAAACTCGCAACTGTTAAACTAATAAATGCATGCCATTTCCACCATGATACCCCTAAAATAACAATCGCAATTGCAAGTAACGTGACGATTAATAAGTATATATCCATCTCTCATTCCCCTTACTTTATAAAGTGAAACTTTAATCAGTGAGGGTTTTGTTCATCCCCCACTGATTATTAGTTGAACCAATTGGACGTTTATGGACAGCCCGACTCCCACCTAACTCCTTTGCTCCAACTGAATTTTGAGGTGGGAGTTTTACTGTCCGTTAACGCGGGATAAAAAAAGAGGGAAAATCCCCTCTTTTTATACGTCATAATTCACTACATAATGCTGCATTTCTGTATTGTAGTAGCCTTCGCTATATTCAATTACTTCTCCAACTTCATCGTAAGAATAGCGCATGCGTTTTAATAGCGCTGTCCCCTCTTTTTCACCTAACGCTTCGGCAACGAAACTAGGCGCAAGACCAACAGCGAATTCATCTCTGAAGTTTTCTAAATGTATACCTCGGTCTTCTACTAAATCGTAAAGCGATTGCAAATCAAAGTCCGATAAATCTGTACTTGCCATTTTCGCTGAGAAATAGTGCGTATAATGAATGTACGGTGCATCATTTAACGTATATAAACGTTCAATGCGAAAACTTTCCTTACCGAATAATCGAAAAGGCACCGTTCCTTCTTCATTATGAACGATTTCTGCTTTGAGCAATTTCTTTTGTACTTTATATCCTTCTTCCACTAACACTTCTGTAAATTTTTTACCCTTTGACAACTTTGTCGCAGAAGTATTACGGATAACTTTCGTTCCTTTACCGCTTTTCTTTTCCAAATATCCTTCTTGAGCAAGTTCTTTAATCGCATTACGCACTGTAATTTTGCTCACTTTGAACTCTTCTTCTAACTGTGGTTCGGAAGGAATATTCGTATGAATCGCATATACACCATGCAATATTCGATCACGAATAATGTTTTTTATTTGTAAATATAATGGTCCTTTTTTCCTCGTTACGTTCACCGTTACCCCCACTACCTTTCTACATCACCTACTGATGCCGTCATTGCCCGAAGTATATCCTTCTCTGATGACATTGGCGTATCACCGACGATTGTATGTGCAAGCATTCCAGCTGCTGACGCAAATGAAACAGCTTTCTCTGGTGCAAACTCTTCTATCTCGCCATGAATAATCCCGCTCGTATAAGCATCTCCAGCACCTATTCTATCATATACAGAAAACGTAAGTGTTTTTGCAAAAGTGAACGCACCATCTTTACATATAAATCCGCGAAGCGAGTGTGTATTATCGCTATTAATAGAGCGATGTGTACCAGCAATTGTAGCGATATGATACGTTTCAGCTACTTTCGGAATGAGATCAATAAGTTGCGCCTCTCGCTCCGTCTCCTCTGTTTTCATTCCAAGAACGAACATTGCATCTTTTTCATTCATCATTACAATATCAGCTAGCCCTAACATTTCTTCATAATGCGGTCTCGCCTGCTCATATCCATCTTCTCCCCAAAGTGACGGACGATAATTGCAATCAAAGACGACAGTTCCTCCGTTTTCTTTCACTGCTTTCGCTAAAGATTTCATATGATGACGCACCGTGTCATTCATCGCAAGTGTAATCCCGCAAAAATGAACGATATCAATTTCCTTTGCGATTTCTTCAAATTGATACATGTCTTCACATGCCGTATTGAAGCTACTTTCTAATCGATTTGAATATGTAACGCGGCTTGCACGTGCCCCAAATCCATTTTCTAAAAAGTACATGCCGACATATTTACCGCCTCTTGAAATAAATGAAGGACGAATACCTAATTTCTGAATGTGTGATACTGCAGCATCTCCAACCGAATTTTCCGGTAAAGTTGAAATAAGAAAGCCTTCGTGACCGAGATGAGAAAGTGCTGCTGCAACGTTCACACCTGTACCAGAAAATGAGTATTTTAATGTATTAGCTTGCGACAACAACTCATATTCTGGTACTTGCAGGCGCATCATTACTTCACCAAATGCTGCAATTTTCTTACGCATATTGATCAACTAACTTCTTCACGACTGCTAATAATTCACGAACATCTTCTACTTTCGTATTACCAGTTTCCTTATCAATAATAGAAGAGTATACGTGCGGGATCACTTGCTCTACATTTGCTTCAAGCGCAATACGTACAATTGTTTCAAAGTTTTCTTTATCAATTCCGCCTGTTGGCTCTAATGCAAATCCTTCTTCCGCACAAGCCTTCGCAACTGCGCGATATTCTTCTTCATGAGCTAAACCTTTCATTGGGAAGTATTTCAATGAATTTCCGCCCATATCACGTACAAGTGCAATCGCTGTTTTAATTGGAACGATTGCTTTTTCTTCTCCAGCTGCACTAATTGGACCAGTAGAAATATTTACGTACCCTACTTTTCCTGTCGGCGATACTAAACTATTAATCCAGCTATCTTTTTCACCAAGATTTGCGCGTGTCGCTCCAACTGAAGGGAATACTTGGTTAATATGGCTACCTGGATAATGTTTCGCAATTTCAGCTACAACTGCCGCTTGGCGATTATCTCCTGCTCCTAGTCCGATTGATACAGCGTCTTCAATTTCTTTTCCGTATGCTTTCATCGCTGTAACTGCTTCTTCTACTGTTGGATAGTCTTTTGATAACACTCCCACTACTACATAACCTTCTGCTGCTTCAAAAATATCTTTCGCATTTTCGATATTGTTCGCTAATACATTTAATGCTACACGGCCTTTATAAAAACGTTTTTGAATGTTTGTCATTTTAGTTTCCCCCTACAATTTCTCTCAATTTTTCTTCAATTACATGTATGTCATCACCTAAAAGTGGACGTGGATCAATATCAAAGAATCCTTGTCTTACTCCGTAATCACGTGTATAAATTGCGATTTCCCCTTCGCGTAATGCAGTCACAACGTCTTTTGCTGATTTATTTAATTCATTCTCGTCAATATGAATACGAGCTCTAAAAATTGCTCTTCCCGCTTCATCTTGAACGATCGTTACATTTACACCGTTTAATTCTTTTAGCGGCATAAGTACTTGTAACAACTCTTTTTCTTGCTCGCTCTTATCTTCTTTTACTCCGTACTCATCAAGTGCTTGCAGTAAACCAAAAGTTGTTTCTTTCCCAACTTTCATACTTCTTCCAATGCAATGTAATTGCACTTTCAGCCACTCAATATATTTTCGTTTCCCGCCAACAATACCAGAAGTAGGTCCTTCAATTGCTTTTGAACCGCTATAAATGGCAAGGTCTGAATACTTCACATATTTTTGAATATCTTCTTCAGCTGCCGCATCAACGATAAGAGGGATGTTATTTCGCTGCGCAACTTCCCATGCTTCTTCAACAGAAATCATATTTTTTTGTACTGCATGATGGGATTTCACATAAAGAATCGCCGCTGTATTTTCACCAATCGCATCTTCAATATGCTCTGCTTTCCCTTCATTTGCGTAGCCAACTTCTACAAGTTTTCCTCCGCCTAAATAAATCATCGTTTCAACAGGAGCACCGTATTGAACGTTATGACCTTTTAACATAATCACTTCGTTTTTCGCGATGACCTCTTGATGAAGTCTTTCACTTTTACGGCGATTTCCTTCCGTCACGATTGCTGCGATAGAAAGCGCAATTCCGCTCGATGCTGAATTCACAACGACCGCTGCCTCTGAATCTAGAATTCTCGCAATATGATCTCCTGCTTTATCTACTAAATCAGCAATTTCCACATAATTTTGTCCCCCATGTTTCATTGCATCCATAACTGTATCTGTCGGAGCGGATACACCTAAAATACTCATTCTACCGCTCGCATTAATCACTCTTTTTAATCCGTACTTAGCATTCAATGAATGACCCATTGATTACAACCCCTTTCGTATCAATTCTTCTTTCAGCGATGCGCTGATCCCCTTCTGAATCAATTAACGTAATCTTCTCATCTTTCACCGTAAATAAAGTTAAATTTGCAATATCTCCTTCTTGAATACGGCCAAGCTCTGGTTTCTTAAGCCACTCTGCTGCATTTTTCGTCACCGCATCAATTACTTCTTCTAGCGAATAACCTAAGTAAAGGAATTTCGAAAGAACGTGAGCCATACTATACACGGGACCATGCACGCGATTCTTCCGGTAAATATCTGTACTAATTGTATTGAAGGCAATACCGTGACGCTTCGCTGCTTCTGCTACTTTAAAAGAAAAACTAGCATTACCGTGACCAACATCTAAATGTACGCCGCGATTCACTGCATCTAGTAACACAGGTAGCGGTTTGCCTTCTTCATCAAATAAATTATTTTCTTTCCCGTTTAAGTAATGTGTAACCACATCATCTTTTTCTAAAAGAGGTACAACTTCCTCAATGCGAGGAGGCGCTGAACCGATATGTACCATAATCGGTAATGATGTTTCACGGGATAAATCACGCGCTATATGAAGCGGTTCAATTCCGCTATCACAAACGACACTCTTACTCATTCTCGCCTTTAACCCAACGATTACATCTTTATACTTTTCTACTGCTTCTATTACTTTCTCTTTATCGATCCATTCCATATTGGATAATTCATCAATTCGTTTCAAACCGATGCGAGAAATATTTAAAAAGGCAAATAAATTCGTTTTCGCCTGCTCCCTACTTTTTACTAAATCTGCAATACGATCAGCTCCGCAGCTACCCGCATCAACAATTGTCGTTACCCCTTGCTTAACGCCAATTTCGTCCACCTCATCGCCATACGGATCAAACTCTGGAAAAGCATGAACGTGCAAATCAATCCAGCCACTCGATACGTAAGTACCTGAGTAATCAAGAACCTTTCCACCCTCACCAGCACCAGCTTTCGTCACCTGTGCGATTTTATTATTTTCAATTACAATGTCAATTTCTTCCCCGTTCACACGTTTCACGTTACGTAGTACGAATCGTTCTGTCATTGTACTTCCACCCTTTTCTATAAGAAGCCATAAGAATACGCTTACATTAAAGTTTCATTTTATATCTCTTTCACACGTTTAGCGTAACACAAAAAAAGAGAGAAGTAAATATAACGTTATAATGTTTAAGTCCCGATAATAGATACAATTATCATTTCGTAAATTTTATATGTTAAGATATTTTTAGTACATTGTGCCTCTGATTTTTCAAGACATTTCTCTATCATAAATAAAAAACCAAAAAGCACTTAAATTGATAGGCCTTTTGGTGATAGATAGATTTATAAAATGAAACTTTAATCAGTGTGGATTAGCCTTCACCAACTTTTGAGGTGGAAGCCTTACTGCCCACCAATAGCTGGCTAGAACTAAACAATTGAATTATTAATTAACCAATCAGTAAATAATTTATTTCCTTCACACTCATCTAGATCTTTTGTACGAACATGGAGAATTTCATATCCATACTTATCATAGAATGGATACTGAGAAAATTGATGATTTGATAAATCATCATAGTAAGAAATATCAAAATACACTACCCATAAATTTTCATTACATACTTTATAAGCTATAGCCTCATATGTAAAAACCTCTTCTATATCCCCGTAATAAAATAAATGCATATGAATCGAATCGTCAAAGTTATATTTTTTCATAGATATAAGCTCCTTAGACATTATCTAAAATATTTATGTGCACTAACATTAGGAGGACTATGATAATGTAAGATAGGACCTTTTCCATCAATATAATGATAATCTATGGCAAAAACTCGGTTACCAGTAGCTTTAGAACGTACTTGTATTATCATTCCACCCTTAGCTGCTTCTAAAATATATTGCTTCGGAGAATTGAGTGCCTTTTGTACATATGGACGCGCAACCGCCCAGGCTTTATCCGCAGCAGTTCTACCTACCTTTGAAACTAATACTCTTAATGCACCAAGAACAATAGCAGGCAATATCTCCTGCTTAACAACCAATTCGCCAGTAAAAGGATTTTTTTCAACAACAGATTCAACCCTTAGTTTACTTACTTCCTCCTCTAGTTGTAAAAAAACAGGGTCATTTACTAAAAAACCATACTCTTTTTCGAAATTTTCAAAATCGAAGTCAGAAGTATCAACCTTTGATAAATCAATGCCTAGATTGATTTCAGGGATATACTCCGTTACAATACCATCTTCTTCCGTTTCAATACTTGCATCAGCAATTGATGGTAAAGTAAAGCTCAGCAATAATGCAGCAGAAATCATCCCCGTGATAAATTTCTTTTTCATCTACCATTCTCCCTCCTAAATATATAACAGCAGAAAACAATAAAAATACATTTTTATTATCTCGCATTTTAAATAATAAAATATTAAGAAAAATTTAACTAGTCTATCAATAATCATCAATATTGGTTACTATCAATTTGTATAAAACAATTATTTAATGACATTTAAAATAAATCTCATAACTAATTCATTCGGTGCAAATATAGAGCAATTTATATAATTAATAATTCCTTTTCGTTCCTATTTCAAGTAATCGCCTTTATCAACTGCTTAAAAAGAATGGTCTTAAATCTCATCGATATAAGAAGGTACCATTTTTTATAATCCGATATTGTGTATAAAACAACGATAAAGCATAGACAAGTACCCAATAAAAAAATCGCACTTTAATAAGCTTTTTTAGCACCCCTACTTTTATTTGTTAGTTTAAAGACAATCCGATTTCGTATCCATTGATTTATTTCGCTAGCTTGATAGGCGGCCAATCATGAAAAAAAGCTATCTACTTCAGATAGCTTTTTCTCTATTCCTGAACCGTCACAATAACCCCATCCATATTATTCCCCGAAACTTCATACTGCTTATTCACCGGAACATTCACTGTCCTGTTCCCGGATACTTTATAATAAGAAACCGTATATTTCTTACCTTCCACATCGGTTGTGATTTCTTTTTTCTCTTTCAAGAAGTCTAAGTATTCCTCTAATGTCATTTTCTTTTTTTGCATAATCGCACTATGAGGTAAACCGACATAACGAATGTGCCACGGCTCATATTGAATGCCTGTAATATTGCTTTTATTTTTCGGATAACGTAAAACAAAGCCATGCTTCCATACGTTCTCTTCAATCCATTTTCCTTCAGGTGCTTTTTCCATTTTCTTTTGCGTCGATCCAACGTCCAGTGATAATCCTAAATTATGCTCACTGTATCCTGCTGGGAGTGCATAATTAGATCCCATGTCTTTATATAATTTACTTTGTTCTTTAAAATCTCTATACCCGCTATTCATTAAGAAATGTTGTACACCATCTTTTCCAGCCGCATCGACAACGTTCAAAAACTTTTTTACAACCTCCTTTGATAAACGAAGATTTCTATCAAATATTACGTAGCCTCTCACTAATTCACTACTGTGATTTACATTTATAATGTCAGACCTAATACTATCTTTTTTCACTGGGTAGTCTTTGTTAACTAATAATAGATCCCCTTTATAAATTTCTTCTTTTGTAACCTCTACCTTTTTCATATTTTCATTCTTTACTGCACTATTTTCCCCGCCGATTTTCACATCAATTTCTTTTTGAAATAACGGTGATATATAAACGCCTACACAGATTGTGCATGCGATAAAAAAAGAAATAAATACCCACTTTTTCATTTCTAGTTCCTCCTTAACGTAACTTACGTCTAGAATAGAAAAAACTATTAAAATAAAAAGTGGGATAAAGTTTAAATTTTTATTAAATTGTTACGTTCTCGTCTTTTGGCAATCTCACTTCAAACATTGTTCTAACTACATTACTTTCAGCAGAAATCGTACCGTTATGCTGCTCGATAATATTTTTCGCAATAAATAGCCCAAGGCCTGTCCCGCCACGATTCTCAGTTCTCGATTTATCACCTGTATAAAACATATCAAAAACATACGGTAAATCTTCTTCTGGAATGCTATCTCCGTAATTTATAACTTGTACGACAACTTCTCCATTATCGATATACCCATTCAGATCAACAAATTGCCCATCATATCCGTAACGAACAGCATTTGTTAACAAGTTTTCAAATACTCTAGCTAACAATTTTCCATCACCGTTAATCGGCAAATGAGAATCAACATTCAACCTAGCTTCTAAATGATGTTTTTCTAATAACGGATACAATTCCTCATCTAACTGTATAAGTAACTCACTTATATCAATCGGCTTTTTATCCAGCTTTAGCATGCCATAATTCATACGTGTAATTTCAAATAGCTCATCAATTAAACTTTCGAGCCTTTGCGATTTCGTATATGCAATTGTAGAGAAATGTTTAATTTGTTCCTTCGTTAAATTTTCATCTTTAAGAATTAAATCTAAATATCCTAACACGGATGTTAATGGTGTTCTTAAATCGTGAGCTAAGTTAACAATAAGCTGATCTTTACTACTTTCCGCAAAGTCTCCTCGTTCCACTGCTTCCCTTAATTTTTCACTCGCTACATTAATCTCACTTGCAATATATCCAAACTCATCATTTGATGAAACGCGCACTTCATTTGTAAAATCTCCGTTCGCCAAATGATGAATTCCATTTGAAATCTCATCAAAATATTTTAAATACGGCCTAGTAAGGAAGAAGAAAAACATAATGGACAGAGGTATGAAGATAATTAAAAAGAAATTAACATCCCCAATTTGTCTTATTATCGACCGGACTTGAGCTAACGGATCCTCAAAACGAACGACTAATTTATAATAGATCCGTAACCCTTCATAAATGATATACGTTACGCCAGCAGCACATATCATACTTAACGCAAATAGCATAACCATTTTCGAGCGAAAACTTCTCATCTTGTTAGCCATTGAAAGTATAACCTACTCCCCACACTGTTTTTATTAACTTATTCTTTCTTTTATCTTCCCCAAGTTTTTTCCGCAATGTGCGAATATGTACCATAACTGTATTTCCGCCTTCAAAATAATCATCGGCCCATACTTGCTGAAAAATATTTTCCACATTGTACACTTTCTTCGGGTGACTCGCTAATAAATATAAAATATCAAACTCTTTCGGTGTTAATTCAACTTGTTCTCCGTACACATTTACCGTTCTTCGCTCAGGATCAATCACGACTCCGCCTACCTCTAAAGCAGATTTATTCTCCTCTACTTTCGGCTGATTTAACGTAAGAAATCGGCGTAATTGTGCATTTACACGTGCGACTAATTCAATCGGTGTAAAAGGTTTCGTCATATAATCATCTGCGCCTAGCACAAGACCTGTCACCTTATCAAAATCAGACGTTTTCGCACTTAAGAAAATGATTGGCATATGATGCTTCGCCCGAATTTGGCGCGTCACTTCATACCCATCCATTTTTGGCATCATAATATCTAAAACCACTAAGTCGATTGGCTGCGTTTCAATAATATGAATTGCCTCTTCTCCATCAGCTGCTTTCACGACGTGGTACCCTTCTTTTTCTAAATGTATCTCAATTAAATCAGCAATTTCTGCCTCATCATCCGCTATTAAAATGGAAATGCGCTTCATTTTACTCCCCCTTTATACGCTCGATTGTAAACTAGTCTATCCAATTTGTACAATACGAAAAGGTTACCCGTTAGAGTAACCTTTGTAAATAAAATTATATCAGCGATTTTCCAAATATATCGACCATAACTGGAATTATATCGGCGATTTTTCAATTATATCGATCGTAACTCGAATTATATCGGCGATTATTAAAATATATCGACTTACCGACAATTAACGACAAAATCCTCTCGCTATTTTAAAGACTCCACTTACCGCTCAAAAACAATCCGCTGCTTCGTAATTTCCGCCAGTCTTCCGTGATCTACCTCATACTCAGCATCAACACTTTGCGGCACCATCACTTTTCCGCCCTCAAGCGTCACTGCCGGTGAAATAATATCCTTCTCCCAATGTCTACTAGAAGCGGATATATCGCCTGGAATCGTAAAGTTAGGCAATGAGGCGAGGGCAACATTTTGCGCTCGTGAAATCCCCATCTCTACCATACCGCCGCACCAAACTGGTATGTTATGCTCCATACAATAATTATGGATTTGGATTGATTCTGTTAATCCGCCCACTCGCCCTGGTTTAATGTTAACGATTTGGCAGCTGCCAAGCGTAATCGCAACGCGTGCATCTTCTAAACTATGGATACTTTCGTCCAAACAAATTGGTGTTTCTATTTTCTTTTGCAACTGTGCATGATCAAGAAAATCGTAATCCGCTAGCGGTTGCTCAATCATCATCAATTGAAATTCATCTAGTCGTTTCAGACTCTCCGTATCCGCTAATGTATACGCTGAATTGGCATCAGCCATTAACGGGATATGCGGAAACTCTTTACGTATTTCTTTTAATAACTCATAATCATGCCCTGGCTTTATTTTCACTTTAAAACGCTCGTATCCTTCTTCAGCGTACTTCTCGATTTGTTTTAACATAACCGGAATCGTATTAAGCCCAATTACAACACCGACTTCAATTTCAGCCTTCGTTCCGCCAAGCACTGTCGCTAACGATTTCTTTTGACGCTTCGCATATAAATTCCAGACAGCCCCTTCAATTCCCGCCTTTGCCATTCGGTTTCTTTTTATATGCTGGAACAAACTCGGCACTTCATTCGGATGAAAAATGTCAGCCTTTAATAAATCCGGTATTAAAAAATCTTGCAGTACATGCAGCGCGGTTTTCACTGTTTCTTCCGTATACCACGGTTCAGAAAACGCAACGACTTCGCCAACACCAATGCACCCGTCCGTATCTTCTAATTCAATGACGATACTTTCACGCTTTTCATACGTTCCGTAGCTTGCAGCAAACGGGATGACGAGTGGCATTTCCGTTATATGAAGTGTCGCTTTTTTTATCTCCACTTACATCTCCTCCACTAATTGTCTTAACTCTCGTCTTAACAATTTTTTCGAAGCATTTCGTGGTAACTCCTCTAAGAAACAAGCTTTTTTCGGCACTTTATATTTCGCTAATTTCTCCTCGCAAAAGTGAATAATTTCTTCTTCTGTTACTTCTCCATTTTTTACAACAAAAGCAGCGGGTACTTGTCCCCATTTATCGTCAGTCATGCCGACAACACCAGCTTCCGCTACCGCCGGATGAGAAAGTAACACTTCTTCAATTTGAGCCGGATATATATTCTCTCCGCCAGAAATAATTAAATCACTGCGGCGATCTAATACGTATAAAAATCCTTCTTCGTCTAAATAACCGAGGTCGCCAGTATGAAGCCATCCGTTTTGAATTGTTTCGCGCGTCGCATCTTCACGCTTAAAGTAACCACCTGTTACGTTCGGTCCTTTTACTACGATTTCGCCTTCTGTAAATGCCGGCACTACGACGCCATCTTTTTCAATACGAAGTTGGCACTGAAATAGTGGTTTTCCAGCTGATCCTACTTTCGTTAACATATAATCTGCGGACAACGTACAAATTTGCGAAGACGTTTCTGTCATACCGTACGTTTGATATACAGGAATTCCTTTTTCTACACACGTTTCTAATAATGGTTTCGGCGCTGGTCCTCCGCCAAGTAACATGCATCGTAAAGAAGATGGGTATGTCTCTGCCCCAAGTCGCTCTAATAAATCAGTTAACATTTTAGAAACGACAGAAATAATCGTTACACCTCTCGTTTGAAGTGCTTTATGAATAAAATCAGCATCATATTTCGGAACGAGTAAAATGCGCATGCCGTACATAATGTTTTTCATTAAAAGAGATAACCCGCCAACGTGGAACATCGGCATACAAGCTAACCAGCAATCATCATCACGAAGGCCTAAATTAAGCGAAGAGCCAACCGCGCTTGCCCAATGATTGCCGTACGTTAAAATAACGCCTTTCGGTTTGCCTGTCGTCCCAGACGTATAAATAATTGTCATTGCTTCTTCTAAAGAAAACTCTTCTTGTATAGAGGCTTCCTCTTTTGATCCATTCATCACTTCAGCGAATGAATATACAGGAATATCTTTAGCATCAAAGTCTTGATCTGTCACTAAACAAATAACTTCAGCATCATCCATTTGCCAAAGTAGCTCTTCTCTTGAAAGACGCGTATTTAAAAGCACAGCTACTGCACCTACGTAAGATAGGGCGTGAATAACTGTAATCATCTCCATACCATTTTTCATCAGAACAGCCACCTTTTGCCCACGTTTCACTCCTATATGTGTGAGGTGTTCACAAACAGATACTACTTTTTCATGCAGCTGCATAAAAGTAACTTTCTCTTCCTCTATTTCAATTGCAGTGCGATCTGGTGTTAAAAATGCACGTTGCATTAACCAATTTGGCATCGTCTCCATCACTCATTCTCCTTTCATGAAAGAAAGAGACTTGATATGACATCAAGTCTCTTAGTTGTTTTGTTTCCGGTTTGATCATTTGGTTGCGACTCACTTTGTGGGCGAGCTGCTTCCGTCTAAGAACCTTAGCCAACGAGGCTAAACAGTCGGCTCCGCTTTTGATCACGGGAAACGAGGGAATTGACCGAAGTCTGGACGGCGTTTTTCTTTGAACGCGTCGCGACCTTCTTTTGCTTCGTCAGTTGTGTAGTACAATAACGTTGCATCTCCAGCTAGTTGTTGAATACCAGCTAGACCGTCTGTGTCTGCGTTGAATGCAGCTTTTAGGAAACGAAGTGCCATTGGGCTGTTTGCTAAAATTTCTTCTGCCCATTGTACTGTTTCTGCTTCAAGTTGTTCTAATGGTACTACTGTATTTACTAATCCCATATCAAGTGCTTCTTGCGCGTTGTATTGACGGCATAGGTACCAAATTTCGCGTGCTTTCTTGTGGCCTACCATACGAGCTAAGTAACCAGCTCCGTATCCACCGTCAAAGCTTCCTACTTTAGGACCTGTTTGTCCGAATACAGCGTTGTCTGCAGCAATTGTTAAGTCACATACGATATGAAGTACGTGTCCACCACCGATTGCATAACCTGCTACCATTGCGATAACTGGTTTAGGAATTGCGCGAATTAGACGTTGTAAGTCTAATACATTTAAACGAGGGATTTGGTCGTCACCTACATATCCACCATGACCGCGAACTTTTTGGTCGCCGCCAGAACAGAATGCACGTCCACCTTCACCTGTTAAAATGATAACGCCAACATTTGCATCATCACGAGCATGTGCAAAAGCGTCGATTAACTCCATTACCGTTTTAGGACGGAATGCGTTATGTACTTCAGGGCGGTTAATCGAAATCTTTGCGATACCATTGTATGTTGAATAAATAATATCTTCGTAATTGCCTTCTTTTACCCATTCAATAGCCATTACAACTACCTCCTTGTATATTTCTGATCTCCTCTATAAGTGCAACTTCATTCTTAACTGAAAAAAGCATCACTGCATAGTTTTTAGAAATCCCTTTACTATTGTATCAAACTTTTCCGGTTGTTCCACATGAATTGCATGGCCAGCGCCATCAATTTTGACAAATTTCGCGTCAGAGACGCATTTTTCGATATTTTTTAATATGCGAAAGAACTTTTCATCATGCTCACCGTTCATTAAAAGAACAGGCATTTTTAAGTTTTGCAGCTCATTCCACCATGAAGGCTGAGCCCCTGTTCCCATGCCGCGCAAGCTATTTGCAAGCCCTTTTGGATTGTTAGCGAGTCGTTCTTTTCGCACTGCTTCTTGTACGTTTTGTGCTAAACTTTTTTGCGTTTCAAACAGCGGAATATTTTCCCACATCGATACAAAACTTTCGATGCCTTCTCGCTCAATTTTTTGAGCAAGTCGCTCATCTTTTTCACAGCGTTCTTTTCGCTCATCTTCACTTTCAAGCCCAGCTGTACAATTTTCTAATAAAAGAGAACGTACATATTCTGGATATAGACACGCCATCGTAATCGCCAGTCTACCGCCCATTGAATAGCCGAGTATGTGCGCCTTTTCAATATGAAGATAATCTAGTAGTTCTTTCATTTGCAATGCCGCATTTCGAATATCATAATGCGTCACATCTTCAGGACTTTCCGTTTTTCCGTGCCCAACAATATCTACTAAAATGACTTGAAACTGCTCGCTCCAAGAAGGAATGAAGGAACGCCACGTTTCCATACTTCCCGTAAAACCATGAAGAAGTAGAAGTGGTTCTCCGCTTCCGACTACTTCATATTCATACGATAAACCTTGCAGCGTTACGTTCATTTTGATTCACCTTGCAACGATGTAGTAATGACGTCCTGTGTTTTTGCCCATAACGTACGGTGCAACGTTAAGTTTTCATCACGGTTCGTACAAATTTCCACAACGTGTAAACCTTCTGTCGTCGTTCCTTTTTGTACCTCTTCACGGAATTGCTCCCAACCATTTACACGGCTAAATGAACCACCGTACATGTTGACAACATGCTCATAGTCAAGCCCAATTGGAGTTCCAAATAATGATTCGAAATGTTCCTTTTTCTCATATTGTGGTAAGAATGAGAAAATACCACCACCGTCATTATTTACAACAACAATCGTTATATTTAACTCATGTAATTTTGCGGCTAATAATCCGTTTAAATCATGATAAAATGATAAATCACCGATTACTAATACGAGCGGATCGCAAATCATGCTCGCTCCTAAAGCTGTCGAAATGATTCCATCAATCCCATTTACACCGCGGTTAGCCATCACTTGAATATTTTTATCCGATGTGAAAAAGAATGAATCTGTATCACGAATTGGCATACTATTACTCGCGAATAACGTTGCCCCTTCTGGTAATACGCGAACAATATCCGTAATGACTCTTCCTTCAAACGCAGTATCATATGTTTCCATTTCGCGAAGCGTTTCCTTCGTTTTTTCGTTTATATGTTGCCACATTTGGGACCAATCATTCTTTTTCATAACTGGCATTTTTTCTATTAGTGCACTGCAAAATGCAATATCACTTGCTTGGACAACTTCTGTTGCAACGAGAGCTGGATCTCTCCATTGTCCTGATTCATCAACAACGATATGAACAGCTTTCGTTTGTTTTTTGATGAACTGCGTTAATGCTTTCGAAACAGGCATACCACCGAAGCGAATTATAACTTCCGGCTTCCACGTTTCTTTTAACGGCTCATTTCGTAAAAATGTATCGTAACAGTCGATTACCATCGTTTTATCGTGGTGTCCACTACGAATGTTAGAAAGTGGATCCGCTAATATTGGATATCCCGTTTTTTCAGCTAGTTGCGTTGCAAACGTTGCGATTTCTGAATGACTATCATCTCCACAAATAATAAGCCCCTTTTCCATATGTGAAAGGCGCCCTACAAGAGAATCTACATATTCACTCGGCATCACCGCATTCCCTCGCTGAACTACTCCTGTATATTCTCCGCGTCCTTTATCCCATAAACTTTCTAATGAGAAGTCCGGGATAAGCGGTTCACGAACTGGAAAATTAAGATGAACAGGTCCTTGCGGTGCTAAAAGCGCGCTCGCTATCATGCGCTGCGTTGTCATGCGAGCGTAATGATACATCGCCTCATTCGCTTCTGGAAGTGCCATCTCTGTAAATTGCTTCACAAACGTGCCGTATAAATTAATTTGATTCATCGCTTGTGGTGCACCGACATCTCTTAATTCATGCGGTCTATCTGCCGTTAAGACGATAAGCGGCACTCGCGAATGAAAAGCTTCACATACAGCTGGATAATAGTTCGCTGCAGCCGTTCCTGACGTACATAATAATGCAACAGGACGTTTTTTCGCTTTTGCGATACCGAGCGCAAAAAATCCTGCAGATCTTTCATCTACATGTAAATATGTGTTCATTCCTTCATGTTGTTCCATTAGTAGAGCAATCGGCGTTGACCGTGAGCCTGGACTAATGACAACATCACATACATTTAGACGCGTCAGTTCATCCACGAACGCGCCTAAATAATATGATAATGCTTCTATATGATTGTTCATTTCATTAATTCCTCCAAAGCACCAAGCATCGGTCTAAACTTCAAACTTGTTTCTTCATATTCAAGTTGTGGTACTGAATCAATTACAATCCCGCAACCGGCGAATAAGGATGCTTTCTCGCCATTTAATAATCCGCAGCGAAGTGCAACCGCAAATTCACCATTTCCTTCATCATCTATCCAGCCAATCGGTGCACCATATAATCCTCTGTCTAACAATTCAACATCACGAATCAGTTTCATCGCTTCCAAACGAGGTGTCCCGCCAAGAGCTGGTGTTGGATGTAATTCTTCTACCATTGTTAAAAGACTCGCATCGCCTTTTGCCTCTACAGGCGTATATAAATGAATTAAGTTTTTCGTTGTTAATAAGCCCGGACTTTCCGGAATATTAACAGATTCGCAGTGCTCATTTAATACAGACCTGATCATGTTCACAACATAACCGTGTTCAGCTAAATTCTTTTCATCATGAAGAAGCGCATCACTATTTCGCTTACTTTCTTCTATAGATTGACCATGACCAGTTGAACCAGCAAGACACATTGAAGTAAACTTCTCATCTTCTTTGCGAATTAATCTCTCTGGCGTCGCTCCTAAGAAGCATGCTCCTTTATAATCAAAAGAAAATACGTAACAATCTGGTTGCCCAATGCGAAGTGCTTCTAAAACAAGCGCAGAATCAATATGATGATCCATCTCTACTTTTAGCTCCCTCGCTAATACAACCTTCTGCACGTTCCCCTGCTTCATCTCATCTTGCACTTTCTCAATAGCCTTCATCCAGCCTTTCGGATCCACTTCTACTTTAGAAGTAACTGTTAATTTCGATCCTTCTAGTGCACATTTACTCTCCTCCAAAATTTTCTCTTCTAAAGAAACAATTTCGTTATAAAGAGTTTCTGCACAATCTGTTGCTGAAACGAATGTATTCATTGTTAACCATGCTTTTTCATTTTTTACAGTTAATAAAAATGCTGGTAGTGAAAATGTCGTATCATCAAATTCTTTCCATAAGTCTGTTTTCTCTTTTTCTTGGTCAAATGAAAATCCACCAAATAAAAGAGGACCTGTTCCGAATTCATATTTTTCTCTTTGTACAAACGATTTCTCTTTTACTTTATCCCACTCGTCACGAGCAGTTTGAAAGCGTTTGTGAGAAGCAGTTGCTATAGTGAAAACAGAACCAATTCCAGCAAATATTACATGCTGAGCTGGGTCTGCAAAATAACATCTATTTTCGAATGAGATCCTTTTTCCTGCTGCATAAAACAGAAGTGGATCCATCCAGTCTATTTGTTTTACAAAACTAACCAATATTTTTTCATCAGTTGCATGCTTAATGGCTGCACTTAGAACTTCCTGCAAGCCTTTTTGTTTCGTTTGAATCACAATTGTCTCCCCCCTATGGGCGAAAAATAGTCATAATTACGCTTGATTTTAAGATACACCTCAAACGAAAGGCCTGTCAACGTTTAGCATTTCTGAGAAATTCACCTTCTCTTCCTAGAAAATAAACGTTGACACTAAATGATGCTTTTTCTACACTTAGTTGTGTACAATATGTGACCAAAGGAGGATTCAACATGGAAATGAACGTCGAAACGAATTCCTCTCCTACGGCGCCAAAGCCAAGCAAGCAAACAGGCTGGCGCATTTGGTGGAGTTTACTACGTCCCCATACATTAACAGCAGCTTTCGTTCCTGTTTTCATCGGAACAGCCTATGCAATGCAGGTCGGAGGTATAAATCAAATACATCTCCCTCTTTTCCTTATAATGCTTCTTGCTTGTCTTCTCATTCAGGCAGCAACAAACATGTTTAATGAATACTTTGATTATAAAAGAGGACTTGATCACGAAGGTTCAGTTGGTATCGGCGGCGCTATCGTTCGCGATGGCATTCAGCCAAAAACAGTGCTTAACTTAGCATTTGGATTTTTCGGCATCGCAATACTATTAGGTGTTTATATTTGTATGAATTCTAGCTGGTGGCTTGCTGCAATCGGTCTTGTTTGTATGGCCGTTGCTTACCTTTATACGGGTGGCCCACTTCCCATTGCCTATACACCATTTGGAGAGTTAACAGCCGGATTATTTATGGGTGTCATTATTATCGGGATTTCATTCTTTATTCAAACTGGAACTATAACATCAGAAGTCGTTTTACTATCTATTCCAAGCTCCATTTTAATTGGTGCCATTTTACTAGCCAATAATATCCGTGACTTAGATGGGGATAAAGAAAACGGTCGTAAAACGTTAGCAATTCTCGTTGGACGCGAGCGAGCAGTTGGTGTACTTGCTTCTATGTTCATCGTTTCCTACATTTGGACAATTGCTTTAATTATCGTCGGCATCGTATCACCATGGATGCTTATCGTATTTTTAAGTGCACCGAAAGCATATACAGCGACGAAAGGCTTTATCGGCAAAAGCATTCCAATGGAAATGGTACCTGCGATGATAGCAACAGCAAAAACAAATACAATCTTCGGTCTCTTAATGGGAATCGGATTATTACTTGGATATTTCCTTTAAAAGGAGCTGCTAATGCGGCTCCTTTTTCATATACCAATTTCAGCTCATAATTCCTACTCGCAACGCTCATACTATGTAAAGAAACTGAATTGTAGGAAGGTGGACGACTATGTTAACTCCACAACAAATAAATCAATTTAAATCCGTTTTAGAAAAACAAAAGCAAGAACTAGAACAAACGATACAAACACATGAAAATGAAGATCGTGCATCTGAACGCGATTCCGTTGGCGAATTATCTAGCTATGATAACCATCCAGCTGATATGGCAACAGAGCTATATGAACGCGAAAAAGACTTCGGACTTATTGAACTTTGGCATAAACAGCTAGAGGATACGAAACATGCCTTGCAAAAAATAGAAGCGGGTACGTACGGTATTTGTGAAGTGTCTGGTGAAGAAATTCCATTTGAAAGATTAGAAGCAATGCCAACCGCTACAACATGCGTTCAGCACACGACAAGTAAGTTAAATATGAATACACGACCAGTTGAAGAAGAAGTATTGTCTCCTTCTTTCCACAAACATGATGAAGATCATTCTGTTGAGTACGATGCAGAAGATGCATGGCAAGATGTTGCCAATTACGGAACATCTGAAACACCATCTGATTTAGAAAGACAAGATTCGAAAAACTATAACGGCATGTACGTAAATAGTGAAGAAAACGTAGGCTACGTAGAGGATTTCGAAAACTTTATCGGTACAGATATGTACGGAAAAAATCCGCAAGTTTTCGCTACGGAAGAACATGAAGAATATGAGCAAATGCTTGATGACTTTGAAGAGCGTACCTTTAAGGGCGAATTGTCTTCAAATGAGTCGAGTTCCAAAGAATAAAAAAAAGCATTCCGAAAATCGGAATGCTTTTTATCGCTAGCTAATTAGTTTTTTGTAACGTTAGCAGCTTGTGGTCCACGGTTACCTTCAACGATTTCGAAAGAAACTTCTTGACCTTCTTCTAAAGTTTTGAATCCGTCACCTTGGATAGCTGAGAAGTGAACGAATACATCGTCTCCACCTTCAACTTCGATGAAACCGAAACCTTTTTCGCTGTTGAACCATTTAACTTTACCTGTTTGCATGTCATGTACCTCCTAAATAAAAATGAAACTATGAATCCACATGAAAAGGTGGATATAAAGGACATGAATGTATAACAAGCTTACAGCCTTTAATTCAACGTGCTTTATTTCCGTACCACATTATGTAGCTCAATAGTGACTTCACTATATCACGCTATATCCAAAACGTCAAATGAGAACACTTTCATTCCATTATTTTTTTATAATTTTAATATAATGTTGAACTTCCATATTCATATTTTATCTCGCTATTTGTGGACTGCTCGATTGGTGAGAGCTGACAACCAATCTTGAGTGCTCCCACTTTATTTGAAAATTAACAAAACTAAAGTATTCTAATCCTATTAAATTCTGTACAATATAAATATCTATTACATACGAGGTGAAAAAAATGAGAGCACATGAAATCGAGTATAAATTATACGGCGATGATATGCAGTTTGTTGAAATTGAGTTAGACCCAGAAGAAAGCGTGATCGCAGAAGCTGGTGCAATGATGATGATGGAAGATTACATAGAAATGGAAACAATCTTCGGCGATGGTTCTGGCCCATCTGGAGGTTTATTCGGAAAATTAATGGGCGCTGGTAAGCGTCTCGTGACAGGCGAAAGCATGTTTATGACTGTATTTACAAATACAGGTCACGGCAAGCGTCACGTATCCTTTGCTGCTCCGTATCCGGGTAAAATTATTCCTGTAGATTTAACAGAATATCAAGGAAAAGTAGTTTGTCAAAAAGATGCATTTCTTTGTGCCGCAAAAGGCGTTTCTATCGGAATCGAGTTTACGAAAAAAATCGGAACTGGTTTCTTCGGCGGTGAAGGTTTCATCATGCAGAAACTTGAAGGTGATGGACTTGCTTTCATGCATGCAGGCGGAACTGTATATAAGCGTGAACTAAAACATGGCGAAAAACTTCGCATCGATACAGGTTGTCTCGTTGCCATGACAAAAGACATTAACTACGATGTCGAGTTCGTTGGAAAAGTAAAAACAGCTCTATTTGGCGGCGAAGGTTTATTCTTCGCAACGTTAGAAGGACCTGGAACAGTTTGGATTCAGTCCTTAACACTTAGCCGCTTAGCAGCACGTCTGACAAGCCCAGCAGCGCAAAGCACTGGTGAAGGCAGCGTTTTAGGTGGGCTTGGTCGTTTATTAGATGGGAAAGAGTAACAAGGGCCCTTATAGGGCTCTTGTTATTTAGGTGGACTATACAAACCACTTTGAATCATATAATACTCCATCGCTTCGTTAAGCCACGCCTCTTCTTCTTCCGTATAAGGAGATGGCATCATATTATTATATTGTTCTTGTGCATTCTCTAATTTTCCTAAAGCATACACTCCTCCTAACAGTATGTTTACAAAAATCATACTCCCTCACGTAACTGTAGGTTCAAGCTTTTTTTCTAAAAGAATGAATCAAGTCCCTCACTGCATATATTGAACTATACCTTTTCTTAAGGAGGCTCCCTTAATGCGTACTCCTTTATCCTTTGATAAAGATACCGCCATACTGTTAGCTTCTTGTTGTGAGTTAACATATGAACAATATAAACAAAATGGGATTTTTGAAATACCAGATGGTTTTCAATATGTACAAGGCTTTCAAGGAAAAACCATTCAAACGACAGAATGGTTCGGATTCATACTAGAATCTGAGGATACCGTTATTGTAGCTTTTCGCGGGACACAAACAGATACAGACTGGATTATCGATTCACTCGTTAACCAAAAACCATATCCATATGCTTTAAATAGCGGAAATGTCCATAACGGCTTTCTTTCCATTTATGAATCTTGCCGAGATTCTATTATGGATATGCTCGTATCGTTACCAGCCCATAAGAAACTCCTTGCAACCGGTCATAGCTTAGGCGGCGCACTCGCTACACTACATATACTCGATGCGCGTATAAACACTGCCTTCGCACAGTACGGTCTGTATACATTTGCCTCCCCAAAAGTGGGAGATATTGCATTTCGTAATTATTATAAACTACAAGTAGCTAGTAGCTTTCGTTTCGTCAACTTATTTGATGTCGTTCCACTTCTTCCTCCTCGAAACATAAATTTTAATGACCAAGACTGGGAATATGCACACGTTCATCACAACATGACTTTTACAAAAAACACAAAATCTATTACAAATAATCATGCCATGACAACATACAAAACATGTCTGACTTCTCATTTTTAACCAGTAAACAATTGGAAATTAAATATCCTTATACTATAATAATATATGAAGTTACTTTTGGATGAGGGGACCTTACATGCTAAAATTTATCTTTGCACTTTTTCTCATTGTAATTTTTACGTTTACAGGTTTCTTTACATTTTCATACTTTGCGACAGGAGAATATGGTGGAACGGGTGTAATATATACTGCGATCCCATTTCTTTCTTAAGCAAAAAAGAAAACCGAGCTTAATGAGTTTAAGCTCGGTTTATTTATTAGTGTCAATTTTTGTCGGTAAATCGATATATCTTAAAAATCGCTGATATAAATTTCATATAATCTTTTCCAACGTAGCAATCTCTTTAAATTTGCGTAACTGTATTACCAATACCCCAAATCTCATTACTATACTGTAAAATCGTTCGATCGCTCGCAAAATGACCAGATTGTGCAATATTTAAAATCGACATTTCGAGCCACTTCGTTCGGTTCTCATAAGCTCTACCAACAGCTTCTTGCTTTTCCGCATATGGGCCAAAATCTCGCAGAACGAAATATTCATCATTTTGAATAACGAGAGAATCGTAAATTGCTTCAAATTCAGCTCCCGACTGTGCAAAGAAACCATTCGTTAACTGGTCTACTACCTTCTTAATGTGCCCATTGTGGTGATAATAATCACTTGCACGATATCCACCATTTTGATAGTAATGAAGAACCTCTTCGGCCGTTAAACCGAAAATGAAACAGTTATCATCGCCGACTCTATCTTTTATTTCAATATTCGCTCCGTCTAACGTGCCGAGCGTAATCGCACCATTCATCATAAATTTCATATTGCCTGTTCCGGATGCTTCTTTACTCGCTGTTGAAATTTGTTCACTTACATCAGCCGCTGGGAATATATCTTCCGCTACAGACACTCGATAGTTTTCTAGAAAGATAACTTTCATATATTGGCTTACGTACGGATCGTTATTCACTTTCCTTGCAAGTTCATTTATTAATTTAATAATTTTTTTCGCATAGTAATAGCCAGGTGATGCTTTCGCTCCAAAAATAAAAGTACGCGGATAAAATGTAAAACTAGCATCCTCTTTCAAACGGTTATACAAATATAAAATATGAAGAACATTTAATAATTGTCGCTTGTAAGCATGTAGCCTTTTTACTTGCACATCAAAAATAGAATTAGGATCAATTGTAATCCCCATTGTATTATGAATGCGCGCTGCTAAAATCTCTTTGCGCTCTTGTTTGACCTCTGCAAATTTCTCTTGGAAACTCGCATCGTATTGAACTAATTGTAGCTCTTGAAGCTTAATCGGTTCTTTCTTCCACTCTGTTCCAATCGCCTCTGAAATAAGATTCGTTAGCTGTGGATTCGCCTTCATTAACCAGCGTCTATGAGCGATTCCATTCGTTTTATTATTAAACTTATCTGGATAAAACTCATAAAACAATCGCATTTCACGCTGCTTTAAAATTTCTGTATGAATTTTTGCTACACCATTTACGCTATGACTACCGACAATTGCTAAATGAGCCATTTTCACAAGATCATGCGCAATAATCGCCATCTCTTCAATACGATGCCATTCATACGGATAACGCTCCCAAAGTTCATGACAGAAACGTTCATTAATCTCTTCAATAATCATATAAATTCTCGGTAATAACGGTTTAAAAATGTGAATTGGCCACTTCTCAAGCGCTTCTGATAACGTCGTATGATTCGTATAAGAAATCGTTTGCGTCGTTATGTGCCAAGCTTCTTCCCATGCTAGTTTTTCTTCATCTAATAAAATACGCATCAGTTCTGGAATCGCCAAAACTGGATGTGTATCATTAATATGAATCGCAATTTTCTCATGTAATTGACGAAGGTCACCATATCTTTCTCTATGCATACGAACGATATTTTGCAAGCTTGCTGATACGAGGAAATACTGTTGTTTCAAACGAAGTATTTTCCCCTCATCATGCGTATCATCTGGATATAAAAACTCCGATACCGCCTCTGTTTCACGCTTATATTTCAAAATATCTTTGCAATTTTGCGGGAAAGGAACTGGTTCCGCATTCCAAAGTCTAAGTGTATTTACAGTACTCGTCTCATAACCTACTACCGGAACGTCATATGGTACGGCCATAATTACTTCTGCATTTGTATGCCTGAATTCTAAACGCCCATCAATGTAGAGCGGTTCAACATTGCCGAAATAACTTACTTCTACAGCTTGATCATGCCTTCTTACTTCCCATACATTTTCATGAAGAAGCCACTGTTCTGGAAATTCAACTTGATAACCATCAACAATTTTTTGATCAAATAAGCCGTGTTTGTAACGAATTCCGCACCCATGACCTGGTAAGTTTAAAGATGCAAGTGAATCAAGGAAACAGGCTGCTAATCGTCCAAGTCCACCATTTCCAAGACCTGCATCTGCTTCCACCTCTTCTAATTGTTGCAACGAAATTCCAAGCTCAGAAAGCCCTTGCTCACATACATCCTTGATGCCTAAATTTAATATGTTACTTCCAAGCAAACGCCCAAGTAAAAACTCAATGGATAAGTAATACATTTGCTTTCGCTCTCCAGACCGATAACTTTCATTCGTTGCAATCCATTGACTATTCATATACTCACGCACCATGTACCCAAGCGTATTGTATTGATCACGAGTTGTAGAGTCTTTGAAACTTTTACCATACATCGTCTCTAACTTTTCTAGAAAAGCTGATTTGAAACTTTCAACATGAGTAAACATTTCTTCACCACCTACATGTTATTCCATGAGACTTTTATACAATTTCTTATAAGCCAAAGCTGATTTTCCCCAGCTATAATCTTCAGTCATTGCTTGTTTTACAAGCTGCTCCCATACCGGTTTATCATGATAAAATTCAATTGCACGCCGAACCGTGTGCAACATGTCATGTGCATTAAAGTTCGTGAAACTGAAACCATTTCCTTCTCCAGTCTCTTCGTCATAAGATTGTACCGTATCATTTAATCCGCCTGTTTCCCTTACAATTGGAATCGTACCGTACGCTAATGCGATAAGTTGTCCAAGTCCACACGGTTCAAATAGTGATGGCATTAAGAATAAATTACTTCCCGCATATACTTGGTGGGCTAATTCTTCATTAAAGCCAATATACACTTTTACCTTCTCAGGATACTCATATGCCATCCACTCAAAGAATTTCTCATATTCCGAATCACCTGATCCTAAAATAATACATTGTACATCTTCTTCCATTATTTCACGGAATACAGTACGCACTAAATCAAGACCTTTTTGCTTCGTTAATCTCGTTACCATTGAAATAATCGGCGTATCTTCTTTTTCTGGCAAACCAAAATAACGCTGCAACGCGCGTTTATTTTTACTCTTTTCATATAATGAATCTGCATCGTACTGAGCAGTAATATACGAATCCGTTTCTGGATTGTACACGCTCGTATCAATTCCATTTACAATGCCGCTAAGCTTACCATTATATTTTCGCAGTAATCCATCTAACTTCTCACCGAAAAACTCATATTGGATTTCCTCTTTGTATGTCGGGCTAACCGCTGTAATTTGATCAGAAGCGATAATGCCACCCTTCATAAAGTTCACATTCCCATAAAATTCTAACTGCTCACTATGAAAATATTCATCACCAAGTTCTAGCAAGTCGTACATCACTTCAGGAGGAAATACACCTTGGAACTGCAAGTTATGAATCGTATATACCGTTTTAATATGCTCATATAATGGGTTATCTTGATACTTTTCACGTAGTAAGAAATTTACCATAGCTGTATGCCAATCATGGCTATGAAGAACATCCACTTCGAAATCAAGATGAGGAATACACTCTAAAACTGCTTTCGAAAAATAAGAAAAACGCTCTCCGTCATCATAATGACCATACAGAGAATCCCTCTTAAAATAATATTCATTATCTATTAAGTAATACGTAATCCCGTCTTGCTCACCTTTTAAAATTCCGCAATATTGATTTCTCCACCCAAGCGGGACGTTAATTACTTTATGTAGCGTACATCCATCCCTTAATTTTTGCGGAATAAGACTATAATTCGGGAGTATAATACGAACTTCCACACCTAATTTTTTTAGCTCTTTTGGGAGCGCACCTGCTACATCAGCTAATCCTCCCGATTTAACAAATGGTACACATTCTGATACTGCAAATAAAATATTCACTTGTTGTCCCACTGCACGAAAAGCTTATACTACTTCCCTTGCAGCTTCCTCCCTTCGAGTTTTCATTTAAATTAAAACTTTAATCAGTGGAGGAAAAACCCCCACTGATTCCTTAAGAATAACTATTAATCGTACTGTTTTGCACGCTTCCTTTTTCTACAACGTATGGCTCATCGGCGTTTCCTTTTAGTACAACACCGTCACCAATTTTCACATCTTTATCAATAATAACACCGTCTATTATACAGTTATCTCCAATTTGGCTCTTTTGCATAATAATGCTATTACGAACAATTGAACCTTTCCCAATTTTAACAGAACGGGAGACAACACTATTTTCTACTTCACCTTCGATAATACTACCATTTGCAATCATTGTATTTTTCACGACTGCACCCTTTACATAACGAGTTGGTGGCTCATCTTTTACTTTCGTAAAGATTGGTGCTCCTTTCTTAAATAGTTGCTTCCAAATAGCAGGTTGCAAAATTTCTAAGCTATGTTTATAGTAGCTTTCAATTGAATCAATAATAGCTACATATCCTGTATGCTCATACGTAGCAATATGTAGTGATTTTCCGCGCTTTTCTCTCACTACATCGAATAAGCTATATTGCTCCACATCTTTATATGAATCGAATAAATCTAACAATAATTGTTTCTTTAACACGTACGTTTGAAGCGAAACCCCTTCATGGCAAACTTCCGTAATATCAGCTGCCGTATGTATATGTCGCTCTAACACCGCTTGAAAATGTAATGCTGTTACGAGATGGCTATTCGTAATAACGACGTATTCTTCTCTAGCTCTTAGAAAATAATCAATATGTCTTCTAAAATGCGCAAAAGATCCAAATTCATCTTGATCACATTGGCAATTTGGCGGGAATAAAAACAGTCCGTCTCTTTTTCTATCTAAATCCCACTGTTTTCCTGAACCAACGTGGTCCATTAGCGAACGGTTTTTATGGCTAGTAAAAACTGCCACACTATGAATATTAGAATTCACCATATTTGAAAGCATGAAATCAATGAGTCGATAACGGCCCCCAAACGGTAACGCCGCTAGTGAACGATGCCCTGTTACTTTCTTTAAGGAAGGAAAACTTCCCGTTGCATTAATAATTCCTAACATTTTTTCTCCCATTCATTTCATCCCCCTTTTCTATTTCCCTTCAGCAATGAGTACTACATCGTCGACATTTTTTTCTGGACGAATAATTGTTCCATCTTCAATAACCATTTCTGATCCAACGATCGCTCTTTCAATCACAACATTTTTACCAATCTTCGCTCCAGGCATAACGACAGAATCAATAACCATACTACCTTCTTCCACCGTCACTCCTTGGAATAGTACAGAATGCTTCACGTCCCCTTCAATGACGCATCCTTCGTTAATAAGTGATTCTTCTACTTTTGCCTTTTCAGCAATATATTGAGGCGGTTCGTTTGGATTAACAGAATAAATACGCCAATTACGATCGTTTAAATTCAGTGATGTTTCATCGCGAAGTAAATCCATATTCGCTTCCCATAAGCTCTTCACCGTTCCAACATCTTTCCAATACCCTTCAAACGGATACGCCATTAACTTCTTCCCTTCATCTAATAAAAGCGGAAGTACATCTTTTCCGAAATCATTACTAGATTCAGGGTTTCTTGCATCCATTTCTAAATACTCTTTCAAAATTGCCCAGTTAAAAATGTAAATTCCCATTGATGCAAGATTACTTCTTGGAAATTGCGGTTTCTCTTCAAATTCAACAATCTCCATCTCTTCGTTCGTATTCATAATACCGAAACGACTCGCCTCATCCCAAGGCACTTCAATAACAGAAATGGAAACGTCCGCTTCTTTCTCAATATGGTAATCTAGCATTTTACTGTAATCCATTTTATAAATATGGTCGCCTGATAAAATGAGAACATACTCTGGTTCATATTGACTTAAATAGTTTAAGTTTTGATAAATGGCACTTGCCGTACCTGTGTACCACTTCACACCTGAAGACTCCGCATAAGGAGGTAATACTGTGACTCCACCGCTTACTCGGTCTAAATCCCACGCATTGCCGATTCCGATATAATTATGAAGTTCGAGCGGTTGATATTGCGTTAAAATCCCAACCGTTTCAATACCAGAATTTGCGCAGTTACTTAGCGTAAAATCAATAATGCGATATTTACCACCAAATGGAACAGCTGGCTTGGCTAAATTTTTTGTTAATGCACTTAATCGACTACCTTTTCCCCCTGCTAGTAACATTGCTACGCACTTTTGTTTTTGAGCCATCTTGTTTTTTGCTCCCCTTTCTCGTCTTCACTGGTCGTAATATGGATACGCCAAATGGTGGAATTGTAATTTCTACATGTGCTGCTTGATTATGAAACGGCTCTTGAATCGCCTTCAGACGCTTCTTATTTACTTGTCCTGATCCGCCATATTGCTCAGCATCACTGTTTAAAACCTCGTTATAATACTCGAAATCTGGTACACCTACTTTATAGTTTTCATATGTAGCTTTCGTAAAATTACATACGACAACTAACGCATCTTCTTGTTTATCCCCTTGGCGGATAAAAGAGAAAATACTTTGCTCATTATTATTAGCATCAATCCACTGAAATCCTTCAGGCGAATGATCAAGCTGCCAAAGTGGTTTGGAGCGCTTATACAATGCTATGAGCTCTTTAAAGTAATCATGCATATAACGATGCATTTCAAAATCATGTAAATTCCAATCTAAATCTTCAAGGTCTTTCCACTCATCAAACTGCCCGAATTCTCCTCCCATGAAAAGTAATTTCTTTCCTGGGTGAGTAAAGAAATATCCATATAATAAACGAAGTTGAGCAAACTTATCCCAGTAGTCTCCTGGCATTTTATTTAATAACGACTTTTTCCCATGAACGACTTCATCATGAGAAAGCGGTAATATGAAATTTTCAGAGTAAGCATATAGTAAAGAGAACGTCATTTTCTCATGAATATATTTTCTGTACTCTGGCGCACACTCCATATACTTCAGCACGTCATTCATCCAGCCCATATTCCATTTGTAATTGAATCCAAGCCCACCTTCATACGTTGGAGCTGTTACAAGTGGCCAAGCTGTTGAATCCTCTGCTGTCATAAAAAAATCTTCATCCTCTGCAAATACCGCTTCATTTAACTCCCGTAAAAATGAAACAGCGTGCTCATTACTTTGCTCTTGTCCTTCTTTATTCCAGTACAGCATGTTTGCAACTGCATCCACCCTGAAACCATCAATGTGGAAATATCTCATCCAAAATAACGCATTTGAAATTAAGAAATTACGTACTTCCCTCTTTCCTAAATCAAAGTTAACAGTTCCCCATACTGGATTTTCTTGCACATCTTTATCTTTATATTCATAAGTCGGTGTCCCATCAAACAAATATAAACCGTGAGCATCTTTACAAAAATGCCCCGGCACCCAATCTAAAATGACACCGATTCCATATTTATGACATTCATCGACAAAATACATCAAATCATGTGGCGTGCCGAATCTACTCGTTGCGGCATAATATCCCGTTCCTTGATATCCCCAAGAACGATCATACGGATGCTCAACAAGGGGCATAATTTCAATATGTGTAAATTGATGTTCCACCACATAAGGAATGAGTTCTTCTGCCATTTCCCTGTAAGAATACAGCGTTCCATCTTCTTTCTTTTTCCAAGAACCGAAATGCAATTCATAAACTGTCATCGCTTCTTTATAAACCGATTTTTTCTTTTTCTTACGACTCCAGTTTTTATCATTCCATTCGTATCCCTTTATATCAAAAACTACAGATGCCGTATTCGGTCTTACTTCTGCATATACAGCATACGGATCTGCCTTAAAAATGACATCACCAGCCGTCGTTTCAATCGCATATTTATATATTTCTTTTTCTTCAATATGCGGTATAAATAAGGACCAAATTCCCTCTTCTGTCACTTGTAGCATCTTATGTTGCTCATAATCCCATTCATTAAAATCTCCAACAACACTCATTGCTTTCGCATGAGGAGCCCATACTGTAAATCGTACACCTCGCATCTCATCTTCCGTCACAATATGTGCGCCAAAGATGTTATAACTGTCATAGTACTTTTCTGTATGAAACTCATCTCGTTTCACTTCTTCACAATTTATTACACTCAATATGCTCACCTCACTAAGATGACAGAATTTTTTATACTTTACCAATTCTGCGAAAAACTGAAATATCCTTGTTAATTTATAAAAAACATACGTTTTTTTCTTAAAAATGTTGAATTTTTTTCACATTTCTATTTAAAATATCGAATTTTGACGAATATTCATTGAAAACGCTTCATTTTTTACTAGCTTTTCATCTTACTATTTATTTCTCAACATCTATTTTATTAGCTTTATCCCCTTTTTCATGCTATTTTCCACTTGAAATCGCAACAAAATAATCTACCATAAAAAAATGTTTCTCAACATTTTTTGTCACAATTTTATTGAAATGGAAAATTGATAAGCATATACTTGTTCTCAATAAAGAACAGCAACTTTTCGTAACTATAATTCATAGTGGACTACTATGTTTACTTATTTATCCTTGTTACGAACAGTCGCTATAAAAATTTAATTAGGGGGCTTTCTTATGTCATTAAAACAAAAGGTTGGAATGGGAGTTGTCACCGCAACGCTCGGCTTATCCCTTACATTCGGCGGTGTATTCGCCTACTTCAGTGATTCTGAAACATCTAGTAACTCATTTCAAGCTGGAACACTAGACCTTTCTATTAATCCCAGTGTAATCGTTGATGTGAAAGATTTAAAGCCAGGTGATTTTATTGAAAAGAATTTCACGCTTGAAAATAAAGGGTCATTGGATATTGCAAAAGTAGCACTTGAAACATCCTATGAAGTTACAGATGCAAAGAAAAATAATGATGGTGAAGATTTAGGCGATCACATCATCGTCAAATTTTTAGTGAATGATGGAAAACCATCTAATCCAAACGATGATCATGAAATTTTGTGGGAAACAAAACTATCACAATTAAAGACTATGAAACCTGAGGATGTGGCTACTTCTTTAGAACGTCATAACTTAATAGACGGTATTAAATCTGGTGAAACAGATTATTTACACGTGCTCTTCTCCTTTGAAGACAACGAACAAGATCAAAATAAATTCCAGGGTGATTCCTTACAGCTAAACTGGACATTCCATGCAGAGCAAACACCGGGCACAGAGAAATAATTTTTAAAATATAAATTATCGGAGGCTTATACATGAAAAAGAAAAATCGTTTTGTTACCGGAATTGTAACGGCTGGCGTTCTGTTTTCAACTGCCCTTCCGTTCAATGTACTTGCTGAAAATCCTATTAACCAAATTGACTCTTCAAACGCCCAGTCTTTACTATCAAAACTTTCTAAAGAACAGCGTCAGGCATTACAAACGTTAGATGCCAACCCTGGTTTTACGATTTCACCAGATATTAATACAAGTAGTTCCGAACCAGTAAATATCATTGTAGAATTTCAAACGGCTCCAGTAAAGATTAATGAATTAAAACAAAAAGAAAAAGGGTTACAAGCTGCTCCTGAAAATATAAAGGCACGTATTGATCAAGAACATGAGGAATTTCAAAAAGGACTAAAACGTCTTTATCAGTTCAGCCCATCAGTAAAGTCAGGGAATTTCCAGTCCGTACAAATTAAACGTTCTTATAAACATGCGATAAATGGGGTTGCGCTGACGTTACCTGCAAATACAGTGGAAGAATTGTTACGGATTGGCGTTGTAAAACGTATTTGGAAAGATTACGAAGTGAAATTAAATTTACCAAAACAAGCAAAGCAGAAAGCACCTCAAAAACTAACAGATAGCATTCCGCAAATTGGGGTCGATAAGTTACATAGCGAAGGCATTACCGGAAAAGGAATTAAAGTTGGTGTATTAGATACAGGTATTGATTACAATCATCCTGACCTAAAAGACGTATATAAAGGCTATCGCGCAAAACCTGGCGAAGACTCTAGCAAGGTAGATCCAAACTCAGTAAAAGGTTGGGACTTTATTAATAACGATGCAGATCCGATGGAAACAACTTATACAGAGTGGCAACAATCTGGTGCTCCTGAATTTGATGATCGTGGCTCTTCCTTCTACACCGCGCATGGTACTCACGTAGCAGGTATCGTTTCTGCGCAAAAGAAAAACACATCAGATTCCGCAGTAAAAGGTGTTGCACCTGACATTGAACTGTATAACTATCGTGTACTCGGTCCATACGGAAGTGGAGATAGTTCTGGTATTATTGCTGCAATCGATAAATCTATTTCTGACGGCATGAATGTTATTAACTTATCGTTAGGTGACGATAGCAACAATCCACTTGATCCTACGTCTATCGCTGTCAATAACGCGATGCTTTCCGGTGTTGTTACAGTCGTTGCTGCTGGAAACTCTGGTCCAAATCCAGCGACACTCGGATCACCAGGTGCTTCTCCATTTGCGATTACGGTTGGCGCAAGTGATAGCTCTATTTCCTTACCGAAACTATCAGGTCATGCTGGACAATTACAATTTCCTAATCTAATTTTATTCGGCAAAAACTTTACTGATAAAATAGAAGATTTCAAGGGACAAACTTTACCTATTGAATCTGTAGGAATTGGTACGCCTGACGAGTTTAGTAAAAAAGATGTAAAAGGAAAAATCGCTCTCGTTGCACGTGGTACACTGTCATTTGATGAAAAAATTGCGAATGCAAAACAAGCTGGTGCAAAAGCCGTTATTATTTATAACAATGTGGACGGAGAAATTCCTTTCTACGTTGGCGAAAGTACAAAATACATTCCCGCATTCCGCCTAACGAAAGAAGACGGTGAAAAACTAAAAGCTCAAATCGAACAAGGTAATACATCCTTTACCTTTGACGAACTTAGTTATATTCAAACAGAAGGCGATCATCTTGCAGACTTTAGCTCACGCGGTCCTGTTACATCAAATGATGATATTAAACCAGATATTACAGCGCCTGGTGTTGCTGTACTTTCAACAGTACCTGAATATATTAACGACCCACAAGAGGGCGAAAATTATGATGTTTCCTATGAGCGTATGCAAGGAACATCTATGGCTTCTCCTCATATCGCGGGCGTTGCTGCTCTTATTTTACAAGAACACCCAGAATACTCTCCATTCGATGTAAAGACGTCTCTTATGAACACAGCTGATGATTTAAAAGAAAAGTATTCCGTATATGAAGTTGGAGCTGGACGAGTAGATGCGTACAACGCCGTTCATACGGAAACTAGTTTTAAAGTGCTAGATACAACAAAAACAGTTGTAAATGATGAAGTAATTGAAGTACCTGAAGAAACTGGATCCATTGCATTCGGGAAGTTCTATCAAAAAGACGGTGAATCTCTTGAACAAAAACGAAATATAAAAGTACAAAATCATAATAAACAAGAGAAAAAAGAATTTAAAACAGAAATTTCTTATACACCAGCATCTTCTTCTATTAACGACGCTACCGCAAACGGTGTAAAAGTTTCTGTTCCAGAAACAATTACTCTTGATGCTGGCAAATCAGATGAAATTGAAGCAAAAATTAATGTTCCAGCCGGTGTAAAACAAGGCCGATATGAAGGATATATTCATATTACAAATACGAAAAATAAAGAAGAAACGTACCAAATTCCGTTCTCTATTCGTGTATCAGAACCTGGTATTGAAAATGCAATATTATCAAGAAAAGCAATTTCAACTGATACATCTAAATTCAATCCATACCGTGAATCGTATTTGCACGGGGCGTTCCAATTAAACAGCGAACTTGAAACGTTAGATCTTATCGTGAAAGATTCCAAAACAAATAAAGCTCTCGGTTTCCTTGGTACATTAAACACTAGTGGATTAAAAACTGATGTGTATTACTACTTAGATTCATTCTTTAACGGCAGGGTGTATCCTTTTACAAATGATCCTGCAAAACCAATTGGTGATGAGAAAATCGACTTACCAGAAGGTGATTACACAATTGAGTTTGTTGGCTACGATAAAGACGGTAAAGCACGTGTGAAAGGGGATTATGTCGTAATTGATAATACACCGCCAGAAGTGAAATTAACTGGATTACGGCCTGGTATTTATGAATTAAATGAAGAGAACTATACAGTAGAAGACGGTAAAAAAGCACTATGGATTAAAGGAAATGTGTATGATTCGAACGTTGACTACTTAAAAGGAAAAGGATTAAACATTACGCAAGAAGCAAACGGAGTGATGTACTATGATTATTCTCCATACTTGCATAAGTTTTTACCTATTAATGCAAATGGTGACTTTAAAGTTGGCATTACTCCTGAATCCTTTAAAACTGAAGGTCCAATGAATACAGGCGTATATATTTTCGATTATGCAACTGCAGGAGCTGACTATCCGAGCGGTGTAAATAACTATTGGTTTATCCCGCAAGGAGCTCAATATGCGAAAACTAGTTATGATAAAAAAGAAGTATATAAAGGTGATGAATTCACTGTGACGCTAAACGCCAAACATGTGAAACAATTTGTTGCTGGGGAATTTAACGTAAAATTCCTAGAAAAGAACTTCAAATTTGCAAATGCGAAATTAAATCCTGCTTTTGAAAAGCTACTTTTCGAAAAAGGGGTGACCGCAAAAGTAAATGAACCGAAACTAGAAGAAGGTTCTGTTACAGTTGGCGGAGCTATCGATGACAAAAACTTCGCTGGATTAGATGGTGATTTCCCGTTCATTGATGTAACTTTTAAAGTAGAAAATGATGAGTTTTATGAAGCAAATGCTCAATTAGATTTATCAGTGTTCGCTTACTGGAAACAAGGTGAATCAGAGCCAAATAGAATGCGTGTCCTTCAAGATCAAACATTCTCAGTTATGTCTTTAAACTCACTAGTCGAAGGAAGTATTAAACCTGGTGCTTTCTTAAATGAACGCGGATATTTAGATGAAAAATTCGATTATACAAAGCTTGGCGTAAAAGTATATGCAACAGATTCTTACCGTCATAAGTTTGAAGGCTCACTTGATAAATACGGATCCTTCAAACTAAATGGACTTCCTGTTAATAAACGCGACTATAACTTATATGTAGAAGTACCAGGGCATTTAACAAGCCGACTAACCACGAAACTTGGTACTGAAAAAGACGGTAAGCTACTTGGCCAATATTATTATGCACGCTTTGATGAAAACCTTGCAGGTGATGTAAATGGCGATAAAGTAATTGATATAAAAGATGCTGAAATTATCGCTAACAACTACGGTAAAAAAGGACTATCTGTGAAAGACGGCGACCTTAACAAAGATGGTATTGTCGACGAAAAAGATATTCGCTTCGTTGAAAAGAACTTCTTGAAAAAAGGTCCAGATGCATCCAAATCACAAACACCTGTAGAAAAATCAAAAAGCGGTACACTGGCAGATATTTTAAAGAAATTAGGATTGACGCCTAAAAAATGATAATAATAAAGAGCACTCTACGCAAAGTAGAGTGCTCTTTTCTATAAACGACCCTGATCCAGCAAAAGGGGTATATTGGGGATATACAAGGGAAACCGGAAAAGGAATTTATATTAAATTATATATAAATCCAGAAGTAAGAAGTAGTTCCCCACTTCTGGATTATTTAGCAATTATTATAGTACTGGTGCCATTGTTTCTTTTAATACTTTTACAGAATGAGCGAATTTCGCTTTTTCATCCTCATTTAACTCAAGCTCTACGATTTCACGTACACCTTCACGGTTAATTACAGCTGGAACACCTACGTAAGCATCTTTCTCACCGTATTGACCTTCAAGGTATGCAGATACAGTTAATACGCTGTTCTCGTTGTTTAAGATTGCTTTAGTTACACGAAGTAGTGACATACCGATTCCGTAGTAAGTTGCACCTTTACGCTCGATAATATGGTAAGCTGCATCACGTACGTTTTCGAAGATTTTATCTAAGTCTTCTTGTTTGTACTGTTCGTTGTTAGCTAAAATTGTTTCTAGTTTTTGTACACCGATAGTAGCGTGACTCCATACTGGAAGTTCAGTGTCACCGTGTTCACCAACGATGTAAGCATGAACGTTACGTGGATCTACATCTAAGTAGTCACCTAACATGTAACGGAAACGAGCAGAGTCTAAAGTAGTACCCGAACCAATTACGCGCTCTTTTGGTAGACCAGATTCTTTCCAAGTTACGTAAGTTAAAATATCAACTGGGTTAGTTGCGATTAAGAAGATTCCATCGAATCCGCTATCCATAATACCGCGAACGATTTGTTTAAAGATCTTTGTATTTTTTTCAACTAAGTCTAAACGAGTTTCACCTGGCTTTTGTGGTAATCCAGCAGTGATAACTACTAAATCTGCATCTTTACAATCTGCATAGCTACCGCTCCAAACTTTTGTTGGTGATGGAGAGAATGGTACCGCATGGCTTAAGTCCATTGCTTCCCCTTCTGCTTTTGCTTCATTAACATCTACTAATACGAATTCTTCAGCTACACCTTGGTTGATCATTGAGTAAGCGTAACTACAACCTACAGCTCCTGTTCCTACTAATACTACACGATTGATACCTTTTTTCATGGTAATTTCCCCTCTCTATTGTTCACATATATTTTTTTATGATTGTTTAAGTAATTAATTAAAATACTAATTTAATGTTGTTTAACTTCTTTACACTCATATTGTAGCACGTATTATTGTGAATTACTTCACAAATTATGACCTATTTGTGAACTTTTTCACATAGAGTGTAAAGTTATTGGAATAGGTGTGGAATCCATTTCAATGGAGGCGTTTTCTTTAGATTGTGAAAGGGATTTTCTTATGTTTTTGTCGGTAAGTGAAATTATATCGGCGATTTTTAGAATATATCGACTATAACTCCAAATATATCAGCGATTTTTGAAATTTATCGACCGTAACTCAAATTATATCGGCGATTTTTGCAATATATCGACTTACCGACAAAACTCGACAATAATGACAGCATAAAAAAACTGCCTCCAGTAGATCACCTACTGAGAGACAGTTTCTTCTATATATTATTTATTTTCCGCCGTAGCGCCTAATACAGCATCCTTTGTTTGAACAACCCATATTTCAATTTTTATTATTCAACGGTATCTAATAACTCTACAACTAATTCCTTAGGATCTTCCCAGCTATGAGATTTACCCGTTTATCCAAGTGCAGGAGGCTTTAGCATAAGGCCGAGATAAAAATTCAATTTGAGTATGATTTGTTAAGTGAACATTCCTTCATACTCATACAGGTCAAGGTAAACAACATGATTATACTTACAGCTCTCTGTATTCCCAACTGTAACAGCGAATACTTCATCTTTCTTTTAATTCATAAAAAAAAGCAGACTATCCAAAGGCTACTTTTACACAACAAAAAAAGAGATAGCAGATTATGCTATCTCTTTTAGTATGACCCGTACGGGATTCGAACCCGTGTTACCGCCGTGAAAGGGCGGTGTCTTAACCACTTGACCAACGGGCCAATTACTGGCAGAGAAGAAGGGATTCGAACCCTCGCACCGCGTTCGCGATCTACTCCCTTAGCAGGGGAGCCCCTTGAGCCACTTGGGTACTTCTCTATAAATATGGCTCCGCAGGTAGGACTCGAACCTACGACCGATCGGTTAACAGCCGATAGCTCTACCACTGAGCTACTGCGGAACAATTATGGTGGGCCTAAATGGACTCGAACCATCGACCTCACGCTTATCAGGCGTGCGCTCTAACCAGCTGAGCTATAGGCCCATAATTGAAAAGCGGGTGAAGAGAATCGAACTCTCGACCAGAGCTTGGAAGGCTCTTGTTTTACCACTAAACTACACCCGCATTAAATTGTAAATGGTGAGCCATGAAGGACTCGAACCTTCGACCCTCTGATTAAAAGTCAGATGCTCTACCAACTGAGCTAATGGCTCATTTTGAAAGTGGTGCCGGCTAGAGGACTTGAACCCCCAACCTACTGATTACAAGTCAGTTGCTCTACCAATTGAGCTAAGCCGGCTTGCGACTTCAAAATGGTGGCTCGGGACGGAATCGAACCGCCGACACGAGGATTTTCAGTCCTCTGCTCTACCGACTGAGCTACCGAGCCTTTATGTAAAAATGGCGGTCCCGACCGGGGTCGAACCGGCGATCTCCTGCGTGACAGGCAGGCATGTTAACCACTACACCACGGGACCTTGGTTGCGGGGACAGGATTTGAACCTGCGACCTTCGGGTTATGAGCCCGACGAGCTACCAGACTGCTCCACCCCGCGACGATCAAATATTTACTTTAGAAAAAATGGAGGAGGTAGAGGGATTCGAACCCCCGCGCGACTCTCGCCGCCTGTCGGTTTTCAAGACCGATCCCTTCAGCCGAACTTGGGTATACCTCCGAGATATAAACTTCTAATGGTGGACCTTGTAGGACTCGAACCTACGACCGGACGGTTATGAGCCGTCTGCTCTAACCAGCTGAGCTAAAGGTCCTTTATGGTAGCGGCGGAGGGGATCGAACCCCCGACCTCACGGGTATGAACCGTACGCTCTAGCCAGCTGAGCTACACCGCCATAAATGATATTAAGATAAGTGGAGCCTAGCGGGATCGAACCGCTGACCTCCTGCGTGCAAGGCAGGCGCTCTCCCAGCTGAGCTAAGGCCCCATGTTTTTGGGAATATCGGGAAGACAGGATTTGAACCTGCGACCCCCTGGTCCCAAACCAGGTGCTCTACCAAGCTGAGCCACTTCCCGTTAATAAAAGCGCGCCCGAGAGGAGTCGAACCCCTAACCTCTTGATCCGTAGTCAAACGCTCTATCCAATTGAGCTACGGGCGCATATGGTGCCGAGGGCGGGGGTCGAACCCGCACGGTGGTTACCCACCGCAGGATTTTAAGTCCTGTGCGTCTGCCTGTTCCGCCACCCCGGCATGTCATATTGAAAATTGGAGCGGAAGACGGGATTCGAACCCGCGACCCCAACCTTGGCAAGGTTGTATTCTACCACTGAACTACTTCCGCAAGACATGTATGAGTTATTTAATTAAAAGTGCGGGTGAAGGGAGTCGAACCCCCACGCCAAAGGCGCCAGATCCTAAGTCTGGTGCGTCTGCCAATTCCGCCACACCCGCATATTAATTTATTTAAGAAAAATGGGGCGACTGATGGGAATCGAACCCACGAATGCCGGAGCCACAATCCGGTGCGTTAACCACTTCGCCACAACCGCCATAATTTCTGGTGCCGACTAGAGGACTTGAACCCCCAACCTACTGATTACAAGTCAGTTGCTCTACCAATTGAGCTAAGTCGGCTAAATGGTGGAGGATGACGGGATCGAACCGCCGACCCCCTGCTTGTAAGGCAGGTGCTCTCCCAGCTGAGCTAATCCTCCATTTGCCTGGCAACGTCCTACTCTCACAGGGACAATGTCCCAACTACCATCGGCGCTAGAGAGCTTAACTTCCGTGTTCGGTATGGGAACGGGTGTGACCTCTCTGCCATCATTACCAGACTGTATTCATTTAAGACAAGAATTATTGTAACTCATTTAACTTTTAAAGTCAACAAGTTTTTTATATTCTTTCAAAACTAGATAACATTTGCTACATATTATATGGTTAAGTCCTCGATCTATTAGTATTCGTCAGCTCCACATGTCACCATGCTTCCACCTCGAACCTATCAACCTGATCATCTTTCAGGGATCTTACTAGCTTACGCTATGGGAAATCTCATCTTGAGGGGGGCTTCATGCTTAGATGCTTTCAGCACTTATCCCTTCCGCACATAGCTACCCAGCTATGCCCTTGGCAGAACAACTGGTACACCAGCGGTGCGTCCATCCCGGTCCTCTCGTACTAAGGACAGCTCCTCTCAAATTTCCTACGCCCACGACGGATAGGGACCGAACTGTCTCACGACGTTCTGAACCCAGCTCGCGTACCGCTTTAATGGGCGAACAGCCCAACCCTTGGGACCGACTACAGCCCCAGGATGCGATGAGCCGACATCGAGGTGCCAAACCTCCCCGTCGATGTGGACTCTTGGGGGAGATAAGCCTGTTATCCCCGGGGTAGCTTTTATCCGTTGAGCGATGGCCCTTCCATGCGGAACCACCGGATCACTAAGCCCGACTTTCGTCCCTGCTCGACTTGTAGGTCTCGCAGTCAAGCTCCCTTATGCCTTTGCACTCTACGAATGATTTCCAACCATTCTGAGGGAACCTTTGGGCGCCTCCGTTACACTTTAGGAGGCGACCGCCCCAGTCAAACTGCCCACCTGACACTGTCTCCCGGGTCGATAAGACCCGTAGGTTAGAATTTCAATACAGTCAGGGCGGTATCCCACCAGCGCCTCCACCGAAGCTAGCGCTCCGGTTTCAAAGGCTCCCGCCTATCCTGTACAAACTGTACCAAAATTCAATATCAGGCTACAGTAAAGCTCCACGGGGTCTTTCCGTCCTGTCGCGGGTAACCTGCATCTTCACAGGTACTATAATTTCACCGAGTCTCTGGTTGAGACAGTGCCCAAATCGTTACACCTTTCGTGCGGGTCGGAACTTACCCGACAAGGAATTTCGCTACCTTAGGAACGTTATAGTTACGGCCGCCGTTTACTGGGGCTTCAGTTCAGAGCTTCGCTTACGCTAACCCCTCTCCTTAACCTTCCAGCACCGGGCAGGTGTCACCCCCTATACTTCGCCTTACGGCTTCGCAGAGAGCTGTGTTTTTGCTAAACAGTCGCTTGGGCCTATTCACTGCGGCTTTCCGTTAAGAAAGCACCCCTTCTCCCGAAGTTACGGGGTCATTTTGCCGAGTTCCTTAACCAGAGTTCTCTCGCACACCTTAGGATTCTCTCCTCGCCTACCTGTGTCGGTTTGCGGTACAGGCACCTTTATCTCGCTAGAAGCTTTTCTTGGCAGCGGGGAATCAAAGACTTCGCTCCATAAGGAGCTTCCCCATCACAGCTCAGCCTTTACGATAAGCGGATTTGCCTACTTATCAGCCTAACTGCTTGGACGTGCACAACCAATCGCACGCTTCTTCTATCCTTCTGCGTCCCTCCATTGCTCAAACGATAAAGAGGTGGTACAGGAATATCAACCTGTTGTCCATCGCCTACGCCTGTCGGCCTCGGCTTAGGTCCTGACTAACCCTGAGCGGACGAGCCTTCCTCAGGAAACCTTAGGCATTCGGTGGACGGGATTCTCACCCGTCTTTCGCTACTCATACCGGCATTCTCACTTCTAAGCACTCCACCAGTCCTTCCGGTCTGACTTCACTGTCCTTAGAACGCTCCCCTACCACTGATACCATTGGTATCAATCCGCAGCTTCGGTGGTGTATTTAGCCCCGGTACATTTTCGGCGCAGAGTCACTCGACTAGTGAGCTATTACGCACTCTTTAAATGGTGGCTGCTTCTAAGCCAACATCCTAGTTGTCTAAGCAACTCCACATCCTTTTCCACTTAATACACACTTTGGGACATTAGCTGGCGGTCTGGGCTGTTTCCCTTTTGACTACGGATCTTATCACTCGCAGTCTGACTCCTAAGGATAAGTCATTGGCATTCGGAGTTTGACTGAATTCGGTAATCCGATGAGGACCCCTAGTCCAATCAGTGCTCTACCTCCAAGACTCTTACACTTAAGGCTAGCCCTAAAGCTATTTCGGGGAGAACCAGCTATCTCCAGGTTCGATTGGAATTTCTCCGCTACCCACACCTCATCCCCGCACTTTTCAACGTGCGTGGGTTCGGGCCTCCATTCAGTGTTACCTGAACTTCACCCTGGACATGGGTAGATCACCTGGTTTCGGGTCTACGACCACGTACTAAACGCCCTATTCAGACTCGCTTTCGCTGCGGCTCCGCCTCTTCAGCTTAACCTCGCACGGGATCGTAACTCGCCGGTTCATTCTACAAAAGGCACGCCATCACCCATTAACGGGCTCTGACTATTTGTAGGCACACGGTTTCAGGATCTCTTTCACTCCCCTTCCGGGGTGCTTTTCACCTTTCCCTCACGGTACTGGTTCACTATCGATCACTAGGGAGTATTTAGCCTTGGGAGATGGTCCTCCCAGATTCCGACGGAATTTCACGTGTTCCGCCGTACTCAGGATACATTCAAGAGAGAACGAAGTTTCGACTACGGGGTTGTTACCCTCTACGACGGACCTTTCCAGGTCGCTTCGTCTACCTCGTTCCTTTGTAACTCCGTATAGAATGTCCTACAACCCCAAGAGGCAAGCCTCTTGGTTTGGGCTATGTTCCGTTTCGCTCGCCGCTACTCAGGAAATCGCATTTGCTTTCTCTTCCTCCAGGTACTTAGATGTTTCAGTTCCCTGGGTCTGTCTTCCTTACCCTATGTATTCAGATAAGGATACCATACCATTACGTATGGTGGGTTTCCCCATTCGGAAATCTTCGGATCAAAGCTTACTTACAGCTCCCCGAAGCATATCGGCGTTAGTCCCGTCCTTCATCGACTCCTAGTGTCAAGGCATCCACCGTGCGCCCTTTCTAACTTAACCAAACTAAAATTAAAAAATATGAGCTACACTGTTATCTAGTTTTCAAAGAACATACATTTATATATGAGAGATAGTTCTCTCAAAACTGAACAAAACGAAACACGGAAACTTATATTGATGAACAGCGTTCATCAATTCTCCATAGAAAGGAGGTGATCCAGCCGCACCTTCCGATACGGCTACCTTGTTACGACTTCACCCCAATCATCTGTCCCACCTTAGGCGGCTGGCTCCAAAAGGTTACCCCACCGACTTCGGGTGTTACAAACTCTCGTGGTGTGACGGGCGGTGTGTACAAGGCCCGGGAACGTATTCACCGCGGCATGCTGATCCGCGATTACTAGCGATTCCAGCTTCATGTAGGCGAGTTGCAGCCTACAATCCGAACTGAGAACGGTTTTATGAGATTAGCTCCACCTCGCGGTCTTGCAGCTCTTTGTACCGTCCATTGTAGCACGTGTGTAGCCCAGGTCATAAGGGGCATGATGATTTGACGTCATCCCCACCTTCCTCCGGTTTGTCACCGGCAGTCACCTTAGAGTGCCCAACTGAATGATGGCAACTAAGATCAAGGGTTGCGCTCGTTGCGGGACTTAACCCAACATCTCACGACACGAGCTGACGACAACCATGCACCACCTGTCACTCTGCTCCCGAAGGAGAAGCCCTATCTCTAGGGTTGTCAGAGGATGTCAAGACCTGGTAAGGTTCTTCGCGTTGCTTCGAATTAAACCACATGCTCCACCGCTTGTGCGGGCCCCCGTCAATTCCTTTGAGTTTCAGCCTTGCGGCCGTACTCCCCAGGCGGAGTGCTTAATGCGTTAACTTCAGCACTAAAGGGCGGAAACCCTCTAACACTTAGCACTCATCGTTTACGGCGTGGACTACCAGGGTATCTAATCCTGTTTGCTCCCCACGCTTTCGCGCCTCAGTGTCAGTTACAGACCAGAAAGTCGCCTTCGCCACTGGTGTTCCTCCATATCTCTACGCATTTCACCGCTACACATGGAATTCCACTTTCCTCTTCTGCACTCAAGTCTCCCAGTTTCCAATGACCCTCCACGGTTGAGCCGTGGGCTTTCACATCAGACTTAAGAAACCACCTGCGCGCGCTTTACGCCCAATAATTCCGGATAACGCTTGCCACCTACGTATTACCGCGGCTGCTGGCACGTAGTTAGCCGTGGCTTTCTGGTTAGGTACCGTCAAGGTGCCAGCTTATTCAACTAGCACTTGTTCTTCCCTAACAACAGAGTTTTACGACCCGAAAGCCTTCATCACTCACGCGGCGTTGCTCCGTCAGACTTTCGTCCATTGCGGAAGATTCCCTACTGCTGCCTCCCGTAGGAGTCTGGGCCGTGTCTCAGTCCCAGTGTGGCCGATCACCCTCTCAGGTCGGCTACGCATCGTTGCCTTGGTGAGCCGTTACCTCACCAACTAGCTAATGCGACGCGGGTCCATCCATAAGTGACAGCCGAAGCCGCCTTTCAATTTCGAACCATGCGGTTCAAAATGTTATCCGGTATTAGCCCCGGTTTCCCGGAGTTATCCCAGTCTTATGGGCAGGTTACCCACGTGTTACTCACCCGTCCGCCGCTAACTTCATAAGAGCAAGCTCTTAATCCATTCGCTCGACTTGCATGTATTAGGCACGCCGCCAGCGTTCATCCTGAGCCAGGATCAAACTCTCCAATAAAGTTAGTTTGTCTAGCATCTAAAATAAAAATTGACGTTTCACGTTGTTTGTTTCGTTCAGTTTTCAAAGAACTACTTGGTCGCTCATTTGCGACTCCCTTATGTTAACATCTTCGTTTTTCGATGTCAACTAAGTTTTTCAATTTCTTTTTTGTCGTTTTCTGCGTTTCCGCATCAGCGACGGTTATTAATATATCATGGTGAAAAATGAAATGCAACACCTTTTATAAACTTTTTTCAAATTAACTACATTTCTTTTTTTATATCATATACTTAAACGAAATATCTCTTTCATTTCTAAGAGATTCCTACATATATTCTATATAAAGTCACTCTACCCAAAAACATTTCTTTCTATAATAAATGTTTTATTCATATACCATATCATACAAGGAGGAATACATATGGACTATACCGATTTATTAATTAAACTAGGTCTCTCGGCTATTTTAGGATTCGCCATCGGTTTAGAGCGCGAATTAAAACGGAAACCACTTGGTTTAAAAACATGCTTAGTTATTTCTATCATTAGTTGCCTCCTGACGATTGTTTCTATTAAAGCAGCTTACAATTTACCACATACTGATCATATGAATATGGATCCACTTCGACTTGCCGCTCAAATTGTATCAGGGATTGGTTTTTTAGGTGCTGGTGTTATTTTAAGAAGAGGAAACGATAGTATTGCAGGACTAACGACTGCCGCTATGATCTGGGGCGCATCTGGTATTGGTATTGCTGTTGGAGCTGGATTTTATATCGAAGCAATTTTCGGAATGTGTTTCCTTATGATTAGCGTTGAACTTATACCGTTAACAATGAAATTTGTAGGACCTAGGTCATTTCGTCAACGTGATATCGCAGTAAAACTTGTTGTGCGAAATATGGACAATATCCCGGTTGTAATTGAAGAAATAAAAGAAATGGATATAAAAGTGAAGAATATGAAGCTTAAAACGTTAGAAAATGGTTCTCACTATTTGCATCTTAAATTATGTATCGATCAAAAAAGACATACTGCTGATGTTTACTATGCTCTCCAGCATCTTGAAAGTGTTCAACAAACTGAAGTGGAAAGTATGTAACGTAAAACAAACTCTCTTTTCAATTAGAGAGTTTTTCTTTTTTCTATAATGGTAACAATGAATGTAGTCTTGCAAAGTAAGGAGGAATAGGCAATTGAAATCCCGTCCAAATTTAGTAGATACATTTCGTGATTCCATTATTTTTCGTTTAATTTGCTTTATTATTGTACTTACTGCTTTTTCCGGCTTTCTTATACATAGATTAGAACCATCCCACTTCACTACGTGGTTTGATGGAGTTTGGTGGTCGATCGTTACCATTTTCACTGTTGGCTACGGTGACTTTGCCCCTCATACACTAATGGGCAAACTTATCGGTATAGGTATTATTTTATTAGGAACCGGATTTTGTTCTTATTATATGGTGCTGTTCGCTACTGAAATGATTAGTAAACAATATATGAAGATTAAAGGAGAAGAAGCTGCAACTTCTAACGGTCATATGATTATCGTCGGCTGGAACGAACGGGCAAAGCACGTTGTAAAACAAATGCACGTATTACAGCCGAACCTTGATATCGTTTTAATTGATGAAACACTTTCTTTACTGCCAAAACCATTTCATCATTTAGAATTTATAAAGGGGTGCCCCCATCACGATCAAACGCTATTAAAAGCTAATATTACAACGGCTCACACTATATTAATAACAGCTGATAAAGAAAAAAACGAAAGCTTAGCGGATACACAGTCCATTTTAAATATTTTAACTGCAAAAGGGCTCAACCCAAACATTCACTGCATCGCTGAACTTCTTACTTCTGAACAAATACAAAATGCAACGAGAGCTGGCGTGTCAGAAATTATAGAAGGAAATAAATTAACGAGCTATGTATTTACCGCTTCTCTTTTATTTCCTTCCATTTCAGGTGTACTATTTTCACTTTACGACGAAATCTCTGATAATAAATTACAACTGATGGAGCTTCCCCCATCCTGCACTGGACAAACTTTTGCAAATTGTAGCTATACTCTTTTAAAGCAAAACATTCTCTTACTAGGTATAAAGCGCGACGAACAATATATGATTAACCCAGTTCATTCTTTTGTTCTCATTGAAAGCGACATACTCATTGTTATTCATCATTAGTAAAATGACGCTCTAGTTCCTGCATGAGCACTTTCCCAATATTGATATATTTTCTTTTTACATCTCCATCTGGATCTTTCGGCTCAGCAAATTGATCCAATCCACTCGTACCGGCTGTTAACGTATTTACATGATCATCTAGTTCGTCTTGATATACGTGCGAAAGAATATACGGCGTTTCAAGACGGACTATTACGCCTGGCACATCTAATTCACCATTCACCGCTGTAAAGGGCACTCGCAGAAATTGATAGCCATCTTCTTCATCAATTTTATAATCAAAGCATCCTTTATCATAATCCCAATTGCCACCAATGCTATATCCGAGTGGCTTCATGATTTCTTCTAACTTATATAACGCATATGTACGTCCTTCTAAATTTGATTGAATCGGAATCAAGTCCATCCCTCCTAGACTTTTTCCTTAGCATACCCACTCTAGTTTGAATATACTGATGGACTTTTCGATGAAATAATAAAAAGCGGCCGGATCCGGCCGCTTTTTATTATTTTAAACGCTCTTCTAATTCTGCTTTTAATTCTTCAAATCCTGGTTTACCAAGTAAAGCAAACATGTTTTTCTTGTATGCTTCTACTCCTGGTTGGTCAAATGGATTTACGCCTAATAAGTAGCCGCTCATCGCACATGCTTTTTCGAAGAAGTATACAAGGTAACCAAATGTGTACTCATTTAATTCAGGAATATTTACGATTAAGTTTGGTACTCCGCCATCGCTATGTGCAAGTAATGTACCTTCGTATGCTTTCGTGTTTACGAAGTCTACAGTTTCACCAGCAAGGTAATTTAATCCATCTAAATCGTTTTCTTCTGATTCGATTGTTAGTTCATGTGTAGGTTTACCTACTTTTAGAACTGTTTCAAATAATTCACGACGACCTTCTTGAACGTATTGACCTAATGAGTGTAAGTCAGTTGAGAAGTTTGCTGAAGATGGGAAAATACCTTTTTGATCTTTTCCTTCACTTTCACCAAATAACTGTTTCCACCACTCAGCGAAGTATTGAAGTGCTGGCTCATAGTTAACAAGCATTTCAATTGTTTTTCCTTTATTGTATAAAGCGTTACGAACTACTGCATATTGGTAAGCTGGGTTTTCTTCTAGTTCTGATGTTCCGAAGTCATCATGACCAGCAGCTGCACCTTTCATCATCTCTTCAATATTTAAGCCACTCACTGCGATTGGTAATAAACCAACTGGCGTTAATACAGAGAAACGTCCTCCAACATCATCTGGAATAACGAATGTTTCGTAACCTTCATTATCAGCTAATGTTTTTAATGCACCACGCGCTTTATCTGTCGTTGCATAAATACGTTTGCGAGCTTCTTCTTTTCCATATTTTTCTTCTAACAACTTACGGAAAATACGGAATGCTAGTGCAGGCTCTGTTGTTGTACCTGATTTGGAAATAACGTTAATAGAGAAGTCTTTACCTTCTAATACATCCATTAAATCTTTCATGTAAGTGGAGCTAATGTTTTGTCCAACAAATAGCACTTGTGGAGTTTTACGTTGTTCTTTAGAAAGTGTGTTGTAGAAAGAATGGTTTAACATTTCAATTGCTGCACGTGCTCCTAGGTAAGAACCACCGATACCTACAACAAGTAAAATGTCAGAGTCATTTTTAATTTTTTCTGCGCATTTTTGAATGCGAGCAAATTCTTCTTTGTCATATTGAAGCGGAAGGTCTACCCACCCAAGGAAATCGTTCCCAGCTCCAGTTTTTTCGTGGATTGCGTGATGTGTTACTTTCACTGCATCACGTAAATAAGTGATTTCATGTTCACCGATGAAGGATAACGCTTTAGAATAGTCGAACGTTACATGTGTACTCATCTTTTTCCCTCCAATTATGGATATGTATTTCTGTATTCACTTTAGCGAAACTGAAGTTGTAAATCAAGCGATTAGCCAATTGTAAACGCAACCAATATATATTTTTTAAAAAAAGTTCATTTTTTGCATAAAAATTCGCATTTTTCGGTATAGATGTATATACATCCTGTTTCAAACATTTTTTATGTATAAAAACAACATAACTACACCATTCTATAAAAGAGTTAATTAACTCATCGCTTGCTCATGCTTCACAATTAAGGGGGGCTTTTTCATGAGTACTTTGCAACGTATCGCATTAGTCTTTACTGTAATTGGCGCTGTGAACTGGGGATTAATCGGGTTCTTCCAGTTTGACTTAGTGGCAGCTATTTTCGGTGGACAAAACTCAGCTCTTGCACGTATTATTTACGGCATCGTCGGTATTTCTGGGCTGATCAATCTTGGTTTACTCTTTAAACCATCAGAAAATCTTGGTACTCACCCAGAAACGAACGAAATTCGCTAGTCAGTATGTCCTTACTCACCTTCGACATACGAATATGATTGCATGCAATCATATTTGCAAATATATATCATAAGAAAAAGTAAAAGAGGAACGCTCATATGCGCTCCTCTTTTACTTTGTTAACTCGGACTCTTCAATCCATTCTGTTAGCTTTTCTCGCAGCGTATTAAATCCGTCCTTAGATGGATTCGGTATAAGAATCCGTCCTTGTTTTCTTTTCGCCGCTTTTAACGATAAACTCATTTTTCTGTGTTCTTCATCAATTGAAAGTACTTTTACTTCTACTGTATCGCCGACTTTTAAAAAGTCATGAATATCCTTTACATATCCATTTGTAATTTCAGATATATGCACAAGTCCTTGTGTTTCTGCATCTAACGCTACAAATGCACCGTAATCTTGAATCCCAGTCACTTTCCCTGTTACAACCACTCCTGTTGTATATTGTTCTGACATATGAAACACTCCCATACGTTTACCATTTTCTCTACAATTGTAGATAGCAAAGCAGATGATTTATTGTTAAATATCCGATTAGTTAATACGTACCCTAAGTAAAGCAACTCAAGATACGCATACCTTATATTAGTAAATTATACCACTATGACAGAGCTCATTCAAAATTCATGAAAAAATTTCCTTAAGTAAGTATAATTCTCCAATATTAGGATAGAATACTAACACATGGCTTTCTAGTATTCCCCCCCTTTTATGGACAAAACGTATTGTGTTTTGTCCTTTTTTTATTCTCTATAAACCGTTCCATTCTCTTCATTGCTTCCATAAGCTGTTCAAGCGATGTTGCATACGAACAACGAATAAACCCTTCGCCACTTTCGCCAAATACACTTCCAGGTACAACAGCCACTTTTTCTTCTAATAATAACTGTTCTGCAAATTCCGCTGAAGATAGTCCGGTTGAAGAAATGGAAGGAAAGACATAAAATGCTCCGCCTGGCACATGACACGTTAATCCCATGTCATTAAAAGATGTCGTCATAAAATTACGGCGTTTCTTATAACTATCTCTCATCCGAATTACTTCATCATTCCCCGCACGTAACGCTTCAAGTGCTGCGAACTGAGACATCGTCGGTGCACACATCATAGAATATTGGTGAATTTTGAGCATTAATTCTGAAAAATGAACAGGAGCTGCAATCATACCAAGACGCCATCCTGTCATTGCAAATCCTTTTGAAAATCCTGAGATTAAAATCGTATGCTCGCGCATATTTTTAATACTCGCGAAACTTGTATATGCTTCGTCGTATACAAGTTCTGCATAAATTTCATCAGATAATACGATTAAATTGTACTTCTCAACAATCACTGCTATTTCTTCAAGCTCGGACTTGTTTAACATTGCACCTGTTGGGTTATTTGGTGAACAAAGTAAAATTGCCTTTGTCTTCGCTGTAATAGCTGCTTCAATTTGTTCTGGTTGTACTTTAAATTCATTTTCTAAAGTAGTCGCCACAGGAACTGGAACGCCTCCAGCTAATGTCACAAGCGGGGCATAAGAAACGAAACTTGGCTCAATAATGAGTACTTCGTCATCAGGATTTATAATGGCGCGCATCGCTACATCTAACGCCTGACTTGCTCCAACTGTAACAATGATTTCATCGTTTGGATCATAAGAAACTGCAAATTGTTTTTTTAGATACTTTGCTATTTCTTGACGGAGCTCCAATAATCCTGCATTTGCTGTATATGACGTATATCCTTGTTCTAAAGAACGGATACATGCTTGCCTCACATTCCAAGGTGTAACGAAATCAGGCTCTCCTACTCCAAGCGAAATAACACCTTTCATATTTGCTGCTAAATCGAAAAACTTTCGAATACCAGATGGTTGTAAAGATTCCGCTGCTCTAGATAGTTCAAATTGCTTCATGGTGTCACCACAATTCGCTTATCATCATCGTTTTTTTCATAAATAATTCCCTCATGTTTATACTTCTTCAAAATGAAATGCGTTGTCGTAGAAACGACAGATTCAATTGTTGCTAATTTCTCAGAAACAAACATCGCCACTTCTCCCATTGTCTTTCCTTCTAATGTAATAGAAAGGTCATATGTCCCTGACATTAAATACACAGATTTCACTTCTGAATAGCGATAAATTTGCTCAGCAACCGCATCGAACCCAACGCCGTGCTTTGGCGTAACTTTCACATCAATCATTGCCGTTAAACCTGTATGTTCTTTCACCTTCGTCCAATCGATATGTGTTACATAATCCACGATAATCTTTTCCGCTTCTAATTTTTCAACCATTTTCTTTACTTCTTCTACTTCTATATTTAACAGCTTCGCTAATGTATCTACAGTTAATCGACTACTTTTTTCAAGACAAGCTAATAATTCTAATTCTTTTTCTGTCACCATATAAATCATCCTTCCTTTTCGTTTGTGTCTAAATTATACAAATAGCCTTTCCAGTTTGAAAAGAAGATTTTTTTAGTGAATTATGTCAAAATAAAGTGAAACTTTAATCAGCGGATAAATGCGTGATAAAGCGAAAGGGGATGGAACCGTGAAACCAAAAGTTTATATTGCTGAACCAGTTCCAACATTTGTAGAAAACTATTTATCAGAACACTGTGATTATGAAAAATGGGAGCAAAATGAGAAGGTACCTCGTGATGTTCTACTAGAGAAAATACAAGATAAAGATGGTTTATTAAATTTCGGATCTGCTATTAATGAAGAATTATTGGAGGCGGCTCCTAACTTAAAAGTAGTAAGCAACATTTCTGTCGGTTACGATAATTTTGATTTACAAGCGATGGAAAAGCGCAATGTCCTCGGAACAAATACACCTTACGTACTAGATGATACAGTAGCTGACCTCGTTTTTGCTCTTATGTTATCTGCTGGTCGTCGTGTTTGTGAACTCGACTCCTACGTAAAAAATGGTAAATGGAATGCGGAAATTGGAAAAGAGCACTTTGGGCTAGATGTACACCATAGTACAATCGGCATTATCGGTATGGGCCGAATTGGTGAAGCTGTTGCAAAACGAGCGAAATTCGGATTTGATATGGATGTTCTTTATTATAACCGTCGCCGAAAAGAAGAAGCTGAACAAAAATTCGATGCTACATATTGTGATTTACAGACGCTACTCAAACAGTCTGACTTTATCGTTCTTCTTACTCCATTAACAGATGAAACGTACCATCTTATCGGAGAAAAGGAATTTTCATTCATGAAAGAAACAGCTATCTTCATTAATGCTTCTCGCGGGAAAACAGTAGATGAAGAAGCGTTAATTCATGCGTTAACAGAAAAGAAAATCTTTGCAGCAGGCATCGATACTTTTACACAAGAGCCGATTCAAAAAGATAATCCGCTCTTATCCTTACAAAATGTTGTGACCTTACCACATATCGGATCTGCAACATTAAAAACTAGGCAACAAATGGCTATGACCGCCGCTGAAAATTTAGTTGCAGCGTTACAAGGAAAAACACCGCCTAATATTGTTCGCGGGTAATACTGAATATACGAAAGGCAAGATGACATCGTCATCTTGCCTTTTTTTGTTAACATATTTTTTTCTGCCTTGGAAATGATATGAACAAAAATCAATGGAGTGACAAAAAATGAATCACGAATCTACTTGTCCTTATTTCACTTTTTCCACTCGCGGCACTACTGTTCATTACGAATTGTATGAACATGAAAATAAAACAGAACGTCCTACTTTCGTACTCGTTCACGGCTTTTTATCTTCCTCATTCAGCTACCGCCGTCTTATTCCTTTATTATCGAAAGAAGGAACAGTCATTGCTCTTGATTTACCACCGTTCGGAAAGAGTGATAAGTCTCATCTATTTAAGTATTCTTATCATAATTTAGCAACGATTATAATCGATTTAATTGAACACTTATCTCTCTCAAACATTGTGTTAGTTGGACATTCTATGGGCGGCCAAATTTCACTTTACGTAAACCGTATACGTCCTGAATTAATTTCAAAGACAATTTTACTATGTAGCTCGAGTTATTTAGCACGGGCAAACTTACCTTTAATGTATTCTTCTTATTTACCGTTCTTTCATTTATACGTAAAGAATTGGATTATACGGCGCGGCATTGTTCATAACTTAATGAATGTCGTTCATGATCATTCATTAATTGACGATGAAATGAAGGCTGGTTACTCCGCTCCTTTTTATGACAACCGTATATTCCCCGCTTTAACTCGTATGATACGAGATCGTGAAGGTGACTTATCTTCAACTGAATTACAAAAAATCGAAACACCTACGCTACTCATTTGGGGTGAAAAAGATCGGGTCGTCCCTGTACATGTAGGTCATCGTCTGCACAAAGATTTACCGAATTCGAAATTTATTTCTTACGAAAATACAGGGCATTTACTACCTGAAGAAAAACCGGAACATGTTTATGAAGAAATTATCGCTTTTTCTGCGCAATAATATCAAAAAGGCTGTCGGAAATTCCGACAGCCTACAATGAACAACTTCCGCCTTCTTTTATTACAAGTAATTCCACAGCTAACTTCTCACATTTTTCAAGCGCAGGTACTTCCTCAAAAGACATAAAGTATATATGTTGAATCTTCTTTGCGATGTATTTTGAATCATCAAACACACTTGCGACGTTCACAACATCGCTCGCTTCTGTTTCATAAAACTCCGGTCCCATTTGAAACGGATCCCAATTCTTCACAACCTCTATCATCTTTTCATATGTACCCATTCGCTTCCCGCCTTTTCACTTTTTAATACTTTTCTTTATCCTATCACATCAGCTATTCTATAAGAAGAGAGAGAACTTTCATAACTTAACGGTTTTACAGAAGAAGGGAGCAAACTTATGCAACTATTTCATAAAGCAGTCAATCGCCGTGGAACTCATAGTACAAAATGGGATACATATAAAAACGAAGAACTTATCCACGCGTGGATTGCTGATATGGATTTTGAAGTACCTCAACCAATTCAAACTGCTTTAAAGCAACGTATCGAGCATCCTATTTTCGGCTATACACTTCCTCCCGAAAATATTGGCGATATTATTTGTAACTGGACAAAAAAACAGTACAACTGGGATATTCAAAAAGAATGGATTGTCTTTAGCGCCGGAATCGTTCCAGCTCTTAGTGCGAGCATACAGGCCTTCACAAAGGAAAACGAATCCGTTCTCGTACAACCACCTATTTATCCCCCATTTTTCGAAATGGTCACAACAAACAATAGACAATTATGCGTAAGTCCATTACAGAAACACAATGATACATATGCGATAGACTTCGAACATTTAGAAAAGCAATTTCAACAAGGCGTCAAACTTATGCTTCTTTGCAGTCCTCACAACCCGATAGGGCGTGTTTGGACGAAAGAGGAATTAACAAAGCTTGGATCTTTATGTACAAAATATAATGTAATCGTTGTCGCAGATGAAATTCATTCCGATATTATTTACGCAAATCATACACATACACCGTTCGCTTCTTTATCTGAAGAACTAGCAGCGCGCACGATAACTTGTATGGCTCCAAGTAAAACATTTAATATCGCTGGATTACAAGCATCGATTATTATCATTCCAAATGAAAAACTCCGTCAAGCCTTTACATCTATCCAATATAGACAAGGCTTCCACGGATTAAATACATTTGCCTATACAGCGATGGTAAGTGCCTATACAGAATGTAACGATTGGCTAAATGAAATTCGATTATATATAGAAGATAACGCTAAGTTCGCTTGTGAATATATGAAAGATCACATACCTGCTCTTTCCGTAACGAAGCCAGAAGGTAGCTTTTTGTTATGGATTGATTGCTCTCGCCTACAGCTTTCTCAAGATGAGCGCACTAAATTGCTCGAAGAAAAAGGAAAAATTATTGTTGAACCTGGTGAGAAATACGGATTAGGCGGCGAAGAACATATTCGAATTAACATCGGCTGTCCAAGGTCTGTTTTAGAAGAAATTTTAAATAGGCTGCGCCATACGTTTTCATAATAAGAAAGGAGGCTATTTTGGACAGCCTCCTTTGTCATATTTTGTCGGTAAGTCGATATATTTTAAAAATCGCCGATATATTTTGAGTTACGGTCGATATATTCCAATAATCGCCGATATATTTTCACTTACACTACAAAAAAGCTACCGCGCACGGTAGCTTTTACTTTTTCTTCATATCCGACGCTTTTTTTACAATAACCCCACAAGCAATTCGATCACCTGATTTACCTGTCGGTTGTGTCATACCATCATCAGCATTTTCTGTAATAATAATAGACGCTCCATCTTTTCTATGAATCGTCGTTTTCCCTTCTTCAAGCGTTATATGTGGCGCATCAATTTCTGCTTTAATTTTCCCGGAACCGTCTGCAATTACGTTCGGTAAATCACCGTTTTCTGCACCCTTCGGATTAAGGAGTCCATGCTTTTTATTATCAGGGTTAAAATGATTCCCAGATGATTCAAAACGCGGTGCTTTACACTCACCAATTTCATGTACATGTATGCCGTGTGGGCCAGGTGTGAACCCTTCCCCTTTAATCTTAATTTTTACTCCGCTTGTTTGCTGCACTACTTTCGCAGTCCCCACTTCATCACCTGAAGCATTATGTAATTTCACGTCAATTTCTTTCGGCTTTCCTTGGTCACAACCTGCCATCAGAAATAGTAAACAACAACTGAAAAAAAGCCGTTTTTTCATTTTATTCCCTCCAAAATACATTCTGCCCTTAGATTGTCCGAGCATAGAGGGAAACATACAAAAATGAGTTACTGTTTCTTTTCAGCTAACAGCTTTTCTTCAACTTTCTGTAATCGATCTGCTTCTCGTTTTGATACACGAATGAACATACGCCACGTGGCAACCGCACCGATAATAAATAGAACACAAACAATCCCTGGAATAATATATTCTGTTTTATCTTCCGGAAAATATAATGGCATCATATAAATCACTCCTTATTATAGGATTCGCAAAACATCAGAATTTTCTGTTATATTATTTTAAATTATAGTGGAACCTATCCACATTCTCAAGGGGGCATTCCGAACGCGAATGATTTCTTTGACTCCTTCTCCTACTTTCCTTACTATAAACTTGAGGTGAAAAATATGAGAGAAACATTTGAAATTGGCGAAATCGTTACTGGTATTTATAAAACGGGAAAATACATTGGCGAAGTTACAAATAGCCGCCCTGGCAGTTACGTCGTAAAAGTATTAGCTGTTTTAAAACATCCGGTGCAAGGTGACTTACATAACGTAAAACAAGCTGACGTACCATTTTTCCACGAAAGACGTGCTTTAGCTTTTCGTGAACAGACGAACATTCCAGAGCAAATGGTGAAGAAATATGAAGGAGAAATTCCAGATTATACAGATTCACTCAAATTAGCATTAGAAACTCAAATGAATTCATTTTCTGAAGATGATTCACCTTTTGCAGTTCGTAGTCTAGAAACATTAGAGCAATTAAAAAAAGACTACAAACTTTAAAAAAACAAAACGACCAAATTACATACTGTGCAATTTGGTCGTTACTGTGTACTCACTTTCTTTAACACTTTTGAAAAATCAACGAGTTCCCCTAATGTTGGAGGTGCTGGTTTCACTAAATACTCTTTATCTTTTTCTACTAACTTAAAAATATTATACGTCGTCATCGCATCATCTAGCGCACAATGATGCTTACCCGTCCCTACTTTTCCATACGCCTCAATTGCTTTCCACAGTCCTGTTTGATTTCTCTCACCAAAAAACTTCTTATACTCAAGTGATAAATCACGACACTGTCCTTGGAAAGGAAAATCTACTCCCGCTTTTTCACAATTATGCTTCAACACTTTCATATCCATATTTCCCCACGTAACAATGGTCGGTTTACATCTCTTTTCATATTCTGCAAGTTTTTCAACGAGTTCTGGAAACGAAATTCCTTTATCTACGACTTCTTGTTTAATCCCTAAAAACTTCTTACATCGATCCGTTAAAGATGGAAAAGTTTTCGGCCTAACATGAGCTGAATACGTATCTTCTACCTTACAGCCAACAACCGAAACGAGTCCTACCTCAATAATCTCCGGGAAAAATCCTTTTGGTTTTTTTCTGTGCTGGGGCATCGTAAACTCAAAATCCAAAAATAAAAATTGTTGTTCATTCATACGATCCCTTCCTTATCATCTTTGTCATTCCTTTCTATTTGACACTCCTACACGAACAAGCTCGAATGCTAATTCCATTTTAAATATTCAGATTGGATGTATCTTATATATATGTCAAATGCCCGCAAATATTTTTAAAAATAAGAAAAAGTAACCTTTGCAGAAAATATAACAAAATAAGCCCTTTCATTTACATCCGACATTTTTCTACTTTATAATGACGTTATGTGTGTTTCATCTAGTTAATTTTTGACACACTAAGAAAAGTGAATGAAAGGAGATGAGAGTTTTGCACGAAACAACGCAAGAGCTCGCAAACTGGCAGTATTATTTTGCTATCGCAGTCTTTTTAATTACATATGCCATTATTATTTCTGAAAAAATTAATCGCGCTGTCATCGCACTTCTTGGCGCAGCACTCATGGTAATTATGGGGGTTGTTGATTTACACAATGCCTTTACGAAACATATTGAATGGGGGACGATTACACTACTCATCGGTATGATGATTTTGGTGAACATTACGAGTAAATCGGGCGTCTTCCAATACGTTGCCATTAAAGCAGCAAAAGGAGCGCAAGGAAATCCAATTAAAATTTTAATTTCACTTTCCTTACTTACTGCACTTGGTTCCGCGTTTTTAGATAACGTTACAACTGTACTTCTTGTTGTTCCAGTTACTTTATCTATTACGCGCATACTGCAAGTAAATCCTGTTCCTTATTTACTTTCTGAAATTATTTTTTCAAACATCGGGGGAACAGCAACATTAATTGGTGATCCACCTAACATTATGATTGGTTCTGCCAATAAGCATTTAGATTTCAATGCTTTCTTGCTAAACTTAGCGCCAATCGTAATTATTATCATTGGTGTGACAGCGACAATCCTTTACTTCATGTACCGCAAACAATTAATCGCTGATCCTGTACAAGTTAAAAAATTAATGAGTTTAGATGAAAAACAATACATTAAAGATCCAGTATTAATGAAAAAGTCTTTAACAGTACTTGGACTTACAATTGTAGGTTTCATGACCCATTCCATTTTCCACGTCGATGCAGCTATCATCGCTTTAACTGGTGCTACTGTACTTATGTTAATCGGTGTAAAAGAACATGAAATTGAAGAAGTATTCGCAAGTGTAGAATGGGTAACAATCTTCTTCTTCGCAGGACTATTCGTACTCGTTGGAGGACTTATCGATATCGGTCTTATTAAAATGTTAGCTCAAAAAGTAATTGGCATAACAGGCGGAGATATTTCTTACGCATCTATCCTTATTTTATGGGTATCTGGTATCGCCTCTGCAACGATTGATAACATTCCATTCGTTGCAACAATGATTCCTCTTATTAACGATATGGCTGTCGGATTAGGTTTATCACCTGCTGACGCGCAAATCGACGTATTATGGTGGGCATTAGCATTAGGTGCTTGTCTAGGCGGAAACGGAACATTAATCGGCGCTTCTGCTAACGTAATCGTTGCAGGTATCGCAAGCCGAGAAGGACATAAATTTAGCTACATGGACTTCTTAAAAGTCGGTTTCCCAATTATGATCGTTTCATTAATCATTTCTCATATTTATATTTATGTACGCTACCTTATGTAGCACAAAAAGCGCCCTGCTTTCAGGGCGCTTTTTCTATCTCAAATATTACATATACTACTCGTTATACCTCACCGGCTCATTTCGAATAATGAACAAGTGAATCGGCAAGAACACCGAAAATGTGATGACATGAATAATTGTAAATAATATAGAGTTCGTTCCATATCTGTCTAAGATAGCGTAGATGAGATAAATGGACAACACAATCGATACAGCTGTTGCTAGTATACTTATAATTGGTACAAAATTAAAAATGAAACACGCGACATATATGCCGAATACTTTCCATCCTGCTTCTTCTTTCAAGAAATCTGGTAATTTATCTTTTGCTAAATCGCCCCACGTTTTACTATTTATAAAAGGAATAAAAGCAAGAACCCCATCCGTTGCACCATCATTTTTCGCCATCGTATACAGTGCAAAAGCCGTTAACAAATACGAAATAATTGCCCAAATTATGATAACAAGAATAAACGCAAAACTAAGAGCAAAGAAACCTGCTAGTACGCCTTGATCTTCCATCTTATCCTCTCCTCTCTACTTTCAACATATTTCGTTACATGGCAAGTTATGTTTTAAAATTCAACCAAACTCTCTGTATAATGAAATAAGCAAGATAATAAGAGAGGAGAATGTACTTATGCACCCATTTGTAAAAGCATTACAAGAGCACTTCATAGCAAATCAAAACCCAGAAAAAGCAGAACCGATGGCACGTTATATGAAAAATCACTTCCCGTTTCTTGGTATTCAAACTCCCGAGAGAAGACAATTATTGAAAGACGTCATTCAAATACATACGCTCCCAGACCAAAAAGACTTCCAAGTTATCGTACGTGAGCTTTGGGATTTACCAGAACGAGAATTTCAGGCAGCCGCACTCGATATGATGCAAAAATATAAAAAGCATATAAACGAAACGCATATCCCCTTCTTAGAAGAACTCATTGTAACAAAATCTTGGTGGGACACTGTCGATAGCATCGTCCCTACATTTTTAGGTACTATTTTTTTACAACATCCCGAATTGATTTCTGCCTATATTCCAAAATGGATTGCATCAAATAACATATGGTTACAACGCGCCGCTATTTTATTCCAGCTAAAATATAAACAAAAGATGGATGAAGAACTTCTTTTTTGGGTTATTGGACAACTACATTCTTCGAAAGAATTTTTCATTCAAAAAGCGATTGGATGGGTACTTCGCGAATATGCAAAAACAAAGCCCGATGTCGTTTGGGAATACGTGCAAAATAACGAGCTTGCCCCGCTCAGCAGGCGTGAAGCAATTAAGCACATTAAACAAAATTACGGAATAAATAACGAAAAAATAGGCGAGACTCTATCGTAGATAGACGCGTTCCTCTATTGAGATTTAAAAAAGAACGTGTTAGAATATGTTCATTATTATTAATATAAGTAGCGATGACGGACTTATAAGTACTTGCACAAAAAGCGATTCAGGGATAGTGAAAGCCTGAAGCCGCAAGGAAACGGCAGTCTCGAGCAATACGTGATAAAGTGGATGCACCTTTTGTGTATCAACTAGGGTGGAACCGCGGGCAAACGCTCGTCCCTAGGCAATAAAGCCTTGGGATGAGCGTTTTTTTATGTTTTTTAAAGCATATACTGCTCGTTTCACAAGTTACCTGAGCACGTCATCGCCAATACGTTAACTTTCAAAAGGAGGATTTTATTATGTATTCAATGGAACAAGTAGTAAACTTAGCGAAACATCGCGGTTTCGTTTTCCCTGGTTCTGAAATTTACGGTGGTCTTGCAAACACTTGGGATTACGGTCCACTTGGAATCGAATTAAAAAATAACGTTAAAAAAGCTTGGTGGAAAAAATTCATTCAAGAATCCCCATACAACGTTGGTTTAGACGCAGCTATTTTAATGAACCCAAAAACTTGGATCGCTTCTGGTCACGTTGGTAACTTCAACGATCCAATGATCGACTGTAAAAAATGTAAAGCGCGTCACCGTGCTGACAAATTAATTGAAGATGCATTAGATGCAAAAGGCATCGAAATGGTTGTTGATGGTCTTACTTTCGACCAAATGGCTGACTTAATGAAAGAACATGAAGTAAAATGTCCTGATTGCGGTAGTGAAGAATTCACTGAAATCCGTCAGTTCAACTTAATGTTCAAAACATTCCAAGGTGTTACAGAGTCTAGCACAAACGAAATCTTCCTTCGTCCAGAAACAGCACAAGGTATTTTCGTAAACTTCAAAAACGTACAACGCTCTATGCGTAAAAAGCTTCCATTTGGTATTGGCCAAATCGGTAAGAGCTTCCGTAACGAAATCACGCCTGGTAACTTCACATTCCGTACACGTGAATTCGAACAAATGGAACTTGAATTCTTCTGTAAGCCTGGTGAAGATTTAGAGTGGTTCGCATTCTGGCGTGAAACTTGTAAGAACTGGTTACTTTCACTTGGTATGACTGAAGAAAGCATGCGTCTTCGTGACCACGGTGAAGAGGAATTATCTCACTACAGTAACGCGACAACTGACATTGAATTCAAATTCCCATTCGGTTGGGGCGAACTATGGGGCGTTGCATCTCGTACAGACTTCGATTTAAAACGTCACATGGAACACTCTAACGAAGACTTTAACTATATTGATCCACAAACGAATGAACGTTACGTACCATACTGCATCGAGCCATCTTTAGGTGCTGACCGCGTAACATTAGCATTCTTATGTGATGCATACGAAGAAGAGCAATTAGAAAACGATTCTCGTACAGTTCTTCGTTTCCACCCTGCTTTAGCACCATACAAAGCAGCTATCTTACCATTATCTAAAAAGCTATCTGAAGGTGCTACTGAAGTATTTGCAGAACTAGCTAAAGACTTCATGGTAGACTTTGACGAAACTGGTTCTATCGGTAAACGTTACCGTCGTCAAGACGAAATCGGTACACCATTCTGTATCACTTACGACTTCGACTCAGTTGAAGACAAAGCTGTTACAGTACGTGACCGTGACACAATGGAACAAGTTCGTATGCCAATTAGCGAACTAAAAGGTTTCTTAGAGAAGAAAATCCAGTTCTAATTATAAGAAAAAGAGGCTGCTCTAATGAGCGCCTCTTTTTTTACTTTTCACGTTTTTCTTTAATTGCTACTGTACATCTTGAAATACATAATAAATCGTCATTCTCATCAATGATACGTACATCCCAAACCATCGTTGAGTTTCCTCTATGTATCGGTGTTCCGATCGCTGTTACAATTCCATCTTTCTTTGAGCGAATATGATTTGCATTAATTTCTAGACCGAAACAGATGCATTTTTCTTGATCAATTAAATTGTATGAACCGACACTTGCTACTGTTTCCGCCAACGCAACAGAAGCACCACCATGTAAAAATCCAAATGGCTGATGCGTACGCTCATCTACGGGCATCGTAGCAACCACCTTATCTTCTGTCATCTCTAACAACTCAATTCCAAGTGAATCCATTAAAGTTTTTGCCATATCGTTTCCCCCTTCTCTTACTTTAATAAAATGTATAATTTTACCTATTTATTTTCAAACTACTTATAACACTTATATAAGGAGGTTTCACCTAAATGAAACAGAAATTTTGTATATTACTGCTTATGTGCTCCTTGCTGACTATTGTACCAAATTGTGCACTAGTAGCCAAAGCATCCAACCTGACAATCGATGTTCAGACTGTCACACAAAAAGGTAAGAAACCTTATATAGAATATCAAATTAACAGACCTTCTTTTCATAACTTTTCCGATTCTAAATTTCAAAATAAGCTCAATTTCTATTACAAAAAATCTACTGACAAATTTAAAACCAAATTAGAAAAAGACGCAAAAAAATATTATAAAGAAACAGAAGGATCAAGTACACCATTTCATCCGTACGTGGCGAATGTTGATTATAAAGTCTCTTTAAATAAACCACCTTTTCTTAGCCTATATTTGAATTACTATCAATATACAGGCGGAGCACATGGTCTTTATACGTGGAAGGCAAACACATTCGATTTAAACGAAAAAAAGTTACTACACTTAGACGATTTATTTCAACAAAAAGATGCATACAAAGAAGTAATTCGTGCTGAGATTGTAAGACAAATTAAACAAAATGAAAGTATTTATTTTCCGGATGCATCTGAAAAAGTCATGAGCACGAAAAAGTTCCACTTCTTTTTAGAACCGGACAATCTCGTCATTTATTTCCCTTTATATGAGATTGCCCCTTATTCAAGTGGAATTCCGCAATTTCGTATTCCTTATACGTTGTTAAGAGACTATTTGAAGCCTTCTTATCAAAATATTTTAATTGACAACAAGTAAATCTTTTCGCTACGATAATGTTAACCTAAAAACAACAGGAGGTTAACATTATGAGAAGATTTCATGTTTTAGATTTAGCATTAGCTGCCATGTTCGTTGCTCTTATGGCCATTGGTGCAAATATTGTATCTTGGGCACCATTCTTACAAATAGCGGGCGTCCCACTATCTATGCAACCATTTTTCGCAATTTTAGCAGGGCTTCTTCTTGGAAGTAGACTTGGTGCATTATCAATGACCGTTTACATGCTTGTTGGAGTAGCAGGTGCGCCAATCTTCGCTAACTTCAAAGCTGGATTTGGAGCACTTTTAGATCCTACTGGTGGCTTTATTATTGCATTTATTATCGTTGCTTACGTATCAGGAAAATTAGTAGAACAAAAGGAACGACCGACATTTCGTACATTTGCAATTGCTTCGTTCACAGGAATCATTTTAACGTATATTATCGGTACTACTTACATGTACGGAGCAGTCAATCTCTTCATGGGTGGTAATATGAGCTATAAAGCTGCTTGGATGATTATGATGTGGTTTGCAGTAAAAGATATTGCATTTACCATTATCGGTGCTATTATCGCACCTCGTATATACTATGCTGTACGCCGTTCCGCTTATCAGCATTCTCATTCGACGATTTCATAAGAAAAAGGAGTTGTTCCTACTGGAACAACTCCTTTTTTATATTAAGACTCTTGATTCGTTTGTTCTTCTAAAATTTTCTTCATCATCGTAACCATGTCATCACGTAATTCTGGGTGTTGTAGTGCCATTTCGATTGTTGTTTGAACAAATCCTAACTTTTCACCTACGTCGTAGCGCTTTCCTTCGAAGTCGTAAGCGAATACACGTTGAATTTCGTTTAAGCTTTGAATCGCATCTGTTAACTGAATTTCACCACCAGCACCAACATGTTGCTGGTCTAAGAACATGAAGATTTCAGGTGTTAAAACGTAACGTCCCATAATTGCTAAGTTTGAAGGTGCTGTACCTGCTGCTGGTTTCTCAACGAAATTGCGAACTTGGTAACGACGTCCTTCCTGCTCTAACGGATCGATAATTCCGTAACGGTGTGTTTCATCTTCTGGAACCGTTTGTACACCAATAACAGAAGAAAGCGTTTTATCATATTCTTCAATTAATTGACGTAAACATGGTTTTTCAGCTTGAACGATATCATCACCTAATAAAACAGCAAATGGCTCATCACCAATGAATTTACGCGCACACCAAACAGCGTGACCTAATCCTTTTGGTTCTTTTTGACGAATATAGTGAATGTCTACCATTTTTGAAGAAGCCTGTACTTTTTCAAGTAACTCATACTTTTTCTTTTCTAATAAGTTTTGCTCTAACTCAAATGCATTATCAAAATGATCTTCAATAGAACGCTTCGTTTTACCAGTAACGATAATAATATCTTCGATTCCTGATTTTACTGCTTCTTCTACAATGTATTGGATAGTTGGTTTATCAACAATCGGTAACATTTCTTTCGGCATCGCTTTCGTTGCTGGTAAAAAACGTGTTCCTAATCCAGCTGCTGGGATTATCGCTTTTCTTACTTTTTTCATCACAAAATACCCTCTCTCCTGTCGGAATTCATAGCAATCATTTCCTACATAAAACAAAAGGGAGATCTCGCTCCCTTTTGTTCCTTACTACTTAAAATTACTTTATATTATAAACGATTCATAATATCTTCTTTAATAGTAAGTAACTTTTGTTCACTATTTTGTAAAGAATTATCTTGAACACCGAAGTAGAACTTAATCTTCGGTTCAGTTCCAGATGGACGTAGGCAGAACCAAGAACCATCTTCTAATTGATATTTTAACACATTTGATTTCGGTAAGTGAATCTCTTCTTTATGTCCATCTTGTAAAGATGTAATAATGCTCGCTTTATAGTCTTCAACTGCTACAACTGTTAAGCCCGCTACTTCTTTCGGAGGATTTTCACGGAATGTTGCCATCATTTCTTGAATTTGTTCCGCTCCATCTTTTCCTTTTAGCGTTAACGATACAAGATCTTCACGGAAGAAACCGTACTTCTCAAACACTTCTAATAGACCATCGTATAACGTTTTACCTTGTGATTTGTAGTATGCAGCTACTTCACATGCAAATAGAACAGATTGTACTGCATCTTTATCACGGCAGAATGGACGGATTAAATAACCATAGCTTTCCTCATAACCGAATTGGAATTCGTATTGTCCGCTTTCTTCATACTGTTTAATTTTCTCACCGATAAATTTAAATCCAGTTAACGTATCAACTGTATCTAAACCGTATGCTTTCGCGATTGTACGACCAATTTCAGACGTTACGATTGTTTTTAATACAACACCGTTCTCTGGTAGCGTTCCGTTTTCTTTCTTTTGAGATAATAAGTAATCAAGCATTAATGCACCTGTTTGGTTACCAGTTAATACTTGGAACTCACCATCGTGATTACGAACTGCTACACCAAGACGGTCTGCGTCAGGATCCGTTGCGATTAACACATCTGCGCCTACCTTCTCACCGTCACGAATTGCATATTCAAATGCTGCATGCTCTTCTGGGTTCGGTGATTTTACTGTAGAGAAGTTCGGATCTGGTAACTCTTGCTCTTTTACAACTGTTACATCTGTAAATCCAACTTCTTCTAAACCACGGCGTACAGAAATATTTGATGTTCCGTGTAGTGGTGTGAAGACGATTTTTAAGTCTTTCCCAACCTTTTGTACCATTTCTTTATTAATAATGACATTGTTCAATTCTGCAGCATATGCATCATCGACTTCTTGTCCAATAATATGTAATAAACCGTCAGCTTTTAATTGCTCCACATCAGCAACCTCAACTGTTAATTCATCTTCTACTGCGTTTACGTAGCTAATTAATTCATCAGCTTCTTTTGGAGGCAACTGCCCACCATCTTCACCGTATACTTTATAACCGTTATATTCAGGCGGATTATGACTTGCCGTAAGAACGATTCCACTCACTGTATGTAAATGACGAACTGCGAAAGAAAGCACTGGCGTTGGACGTAAGCTTTCAAACACATATGTTGTAATGCCGTGTGCACCTAGTGTAGCAGCAACTTCCATTGCGAACTCAGGTGATTTATGGCGAGAATCATACGCTACAACAACACCACGTTTCTTCGCTTCTTCACCTAACTTTTCAATAAACTTCGCTAATCCTTGTGTCGCTTTACGAACTGTATATACGTTCAGACGGTTCGTACCAGCACCAAGTTCACCACGCATACCACCTGTGCCGAATTCTAGATTTTTATAAAAGCTGTCCTCGATTTTTTTCTCATCTTGCTTCATGTTTTCTAACTGTTCTTTTAGTTCTGCATCTAACTCTGCATATGAAAGCCAGCGACTAAATTCTTGTTTCCAGTTCATACTTCTATCTCCTCTCGCTTGTCATACCTTTATTATATGAAAAAAACAACCTGTATCTCAATATTTTTTACAATCTAACAGGATTTTACTAGGAATATTTGTATACACTATGATTAAATACTCCACTAAAGGGAATGAGGATTATGCAAGAATGGGGCTTGTCAGAAGAGCTCAAAATACAAACAAAGCAAATGATTGAAATTGCTGAAAAAGAATTATCAATTATGAGGCAGGCAATTGATAAAGAAGATGAATGTATTTTGTGCAAGATGGAAGATATTCATCATATGTTAGCAAATGTACAAACACTGGCAGCTACATACTATATTCAAGCGTATTTATCACCTTATACAGAAAGCTCACAGTTCATTACAACAGCTGTTCAACATTTAAGTGCCAGAAAACATGGTGCTCTTATTGTTGTGGAACGAAACGAGCCACTTGAATCTTGTATTCAAACTGGAACAACATTACATGCTCATTTAACCGCACCACTGCTCGAATCGATTTTTTATCCAGGGAACCCTCTTCATGACGGAGCCGTTCTCGTTAAAAATAACCATATTGTTTCTGCTGCTAATATTCTTCCATTAACGAAAAGTACAGAAGTTGATCCTGAACTCGGAACACGTCACAGAGCTGCAATTGGCTTATCAGAAAAAAGCGATGCCCTTATTTTAGTTGTCTCTGAAGAAACGGGCCGCACTTCCTTTGCTTTAAACGGGACTTTATATACAATTTCTCTATAAAGTAAAATTACATCGGCCGTAACACCATATATCAATAAAAAAGGCTGTTCCAAAATGTAGGAACAGCCTTCTCTTATTATCCTATTCTTCTCCGAAACGTTCAACAAGTGTTGCAAGTGTACGTACCATTGCACCTGTCGCTCCAGCTGGTCCTAAATCATGCGCTCCTGATGATTCAGATGTTCCAGCGATGTCTAAGTGTACCCAAGGTGTATCTTCAGCGAATTCACCTAGGAATGTACCTGCCATAACCGCATGTCCTTCGCGGCCTGGTGAGTTATTTAAATCAGCAAACTTACTGTTTCTCACGCGTTCTTTATCACGATCAAAAATCGGTAATTGCCAAATTGATTCATCTGTTTCCATAGATGCCTCTAGTACTTGCTCGAATAACTCTTCATTGTTTGTCATTGCACCTGTCGTATGATTTCCAAGTGCAACAATTACTCCACCTGTCAATGTCGCAACATCAATAAGGTAGTTTGCACCTAATTTTTTAGCATACGTAATACCGTCAGCTAATGCTAAGCGACCTTCTGCATCTGTATTTAATACTTCAATTGTTTTTCCGCTCATAGATGTGATTACATCGTCTGGCTTAAATGCTGTACCACTTACAACGTTATCTGTTGATGGAATAACAGCGATCACATTTTGCTCTGGGCGAAGTTCACCGATAATTTCCATCGCACCTAATACAGCAGCCGCACCGCCCATATCACCTTTCATACCGACCATGCCTTCACGTGGTTTTAAAGAATAACCGCCTGTATCGTATGTGATTCCTTTTCCAACGAATCCAATAACATCTGTCCACTCTTCTTTTCCTTTATAAATAAGAGCGATCATTTTTGGTGGCTCTACACTACCTTGGTTTACTGCAAGTAACGCACCCATACCAAGCTCTTCCATCTCTTCTTTCTCAAGAACTTTATAATCCATATCATACTTCTCGGCTAACTCAACAGCATACTCAGCGAGCTTTTTCGCTGTTAATACGTTTGGCGGCATATTTACAAGTGTACGAGCTGAATTTGTTGCACGCCCATGTACGTAGCCAACTGTTAATGCAGCTTCAATTTCTTGTGTATCTTCCGCTGTAATAGCCGTGAACTTCTCTAGCTCCACACGATCCTTTTTATCTGATTTATACGTTTGTAACTCATATGTACCAAGGCCTTGTACTTCTGCTGCAATATGAGCGACATCAATCGCGTCTAATTTCTCTGTTACGAAAGAATCAAGCAAGATTGCTGCATCTTGTACTTTTGCTGCTTGCAATGTTTTAAATGCCTTACCAAGAGCCGCACGTAATGTTTCTGTCGTATAAGATTCTTTCTTACCTAAACCAACAAAATAATAGCGTTTTACCTCTGTTTTTCCTAAACTATGTACTTTTGAAATAGCTTTCTTCTTCGTAGAAAGTTCTTTCTCTTCTAATAAAACTTGTAATTGTCCTTCAAACGCTTTGTCCAGTTCTTGTACAAAACTACTCGTTTTCTCTTCTTCAAATAAGGCAACAATCACCGCTTCATGGCTTCCTAATTCTTTTTGTACGTGAAACATGTTCAGACCCCCTAAATTTCTCTACTCTATCTTTATTATAACTTTATTTTCGATAAAATGCGATAATTCTAACTTCTGTTACATCCTATATAAAATAAAAAAAGTCTAGCGTACTTACCACTAGACTATCTTTGTTTTAAATATTGACCACGAAACACTTGCATCGTTTCGTCTTGATTTAACATCGTTAACTCTTCTTCTGAAAACTTACCATTTCCTAGCTTAACTATATACACATTTACTTTTTTCTTACCCCATTGGCTATAAACATCTTTCACCGTATCATAATACAAATCAAGACGGTTTCCTTTTATTGCACCGCCCTTATCAGCTACTACACCATACCCATAACCTGGTATGAATAAAATTGTTCCAATCGGGAATACGCGTAAGTCCGCTGCGATTGTGGAATATAAATCCCTTTTCGCCTTAACACCTGAATATGTAATACCATACTCCGGATGTCCCGGCCTCTTACCAGTTGACTCAATTCCCGATGTATAACCTGTTGCAGTCATTTCAATTGAACGATATTTAGACCAGTCATTTGCCTGCTCTAAAGCATTTATCACTTCTTTACTCGGAGCAACATTTCTCTTAACTTCTGCTGCATGTACTTCTTTTGCACTCGTTCCCTCATATTTCTTTACAATATCTAATAAAGAAACTCCTGTGAAAGCATTCCATGTTACGCATAATGCGGATACAAGTAAACAAGTCATCATAATGCGAATACAATATCGTTTTAACATTTTTATATTCCACACTCCTTCATCGTTAATCATTCCCTATACGATGAAAGAATATGCAAAAAAATAATCTCCAATTGCATTGGAGATTAAAACATTTGATATCCGCTTTTCCGAAGTTTCTTAATGACGATTCCTGCTAAAACAGCACCAACCAATCCAGTAGATAAAATAAACAAATCTGCTTGTCCTAAATGCGATACACTTGTCCCAAATGAAGAGAATGTTTCTTTTGGCTTTGAAAAATAATCCCACACACTCGCCTTATTAATAATAAGCATACAAACAATCGGATATACAATAACCATTACCCATGTCGCTCGCAATATCATGTTGAGTAAAAATCCAATTCCAAAAAACAAAATGAAAAATAACATCATTGAAATAAGTAATACCGGTATACTCACTCTTTCTCCCTCTCCTTCGTACGTGCCGTAAATACGTGATAGGCTGTATAACCAAATTGCTCTCCTGGATTTAATGTTTTGTCCATTTCAAGATGTAATTCTGATTGTCTTTCTAACAAATATGTAATAAGCACAGACGTATTTGGATCGTCCGCAATCGTATCCGGATGTAGAAACGCTACTTCAGACAATTCCTTCTCCTGTACAATAATCTCTTCCCCTTCAGGCTCCAAAAGGAAAATAATCATATTATCACTAATCTCATTGCGAATCACACCCGATCTAACACCAATGATCCCCTTCACATGAGCGACAATACCTGTCTCTTCTAACACTTCACGCTTCACAGCTTCATCAACGGTCTCACCTTCATTTACAAAACCAGCCGGTAAAGACCATTTCCCCTTTAATCCACTGTATTTCTTCTTAACGAATAGCCACCTGCCATCTTTTGTAGCTACTAGGCCACTGACAGCTAACCATACTTTTCCTCGCTTCTCCATGATGCAGTACCCTCCTCTACCAGAACGGACAGAATATTCTTTCTTTTTATACATTATACTATATTTTTTAAATGAAAAAAGCAGAAACAGCTCTTAGCCGTTTCTGCTTTTTCTACTATATATTAAAAGAACTTTAACTTACCTTTTTTAAGAACTAATAAAGGTCCACCTAATAAGAATAGGTAACGGTTATCGATAACTTTCTTCATGAAGGAAGCTTTCCAACCTGTTAACTTTTTGCCCATAACAACGCCCATTGCATCGTCATGGCCTAAAGAACATACAGATCCTTTATTGTCGAATACGAATTTCTTCATTTCGCCTTTACCACGAACTAACACAGTTAAGTTGTGCGCAATGTTGTAACCTTGTTGAATTGCGATCTGTGCTGTTGGTGGGTATGGACGGTTAATTTCTTCGTTAATGATTAACGCTGCGTCACCAACCATGAATACATCTTCGTATCCTGGAGCGTGCATGTACTCATCAACTTTTACACGTCCGCGCATTGCTTCAAAACCAGACTCTTCCACAATACCGTTACCACGAACACCTGCAGCCCAAACTACTGTTTCAGACTTAATTAATTCAGTGTCATCGCCATTCGCAACGATAATACCTTCTTCAGTTGCTTCTTTAATTGCTGTACCGATGCGGAATTCTACACCTTTTTTCTCAAGTTGTTTCACAGCGTATTCTACTAACGCTGGATCGAAACCTGGAAGTGCTGTTGGAGCAGCTTCTACACAAATAATACGTGCTTTTTCACGTGGTACATTGTACTGTTTACAAAGTTCAGGAACGCGGTTTGCAAGCTCACCTACGTACTCGATACCAGTAAATCCAGCACCACCAACAACGATTGTTACTAACTCATCGCGCTTTTCATCTGCATATTTAGCGAAGCTAGCTTCCATATGCTCACGAATTTGACGAGTTGCATTAATGTTAGCGATTGAGAATGCATGCTCTTTTAATCCTGTAATTCCGAATGTTTCTGATTCGAAACCAAGACCGATTACTAAGTAGTCATATTCTAACTCGCCGTCTTTTAAGATAATGCGTTTTTCAGCAGCTTTAATTTCTACTACTGTATCTTGTACAAAGTTCACTTTATTTGTATCAATAACGTCTTGAATATCTAGACAGATTTTTTCATCTTGTAATGTACCAGCTGCGCTCTCGTGTAACCAAGTCGCTTGGTAGTGATAGCTGTTGTTGTTTACTAACGTAATTTCAGCTTCATTTACAGATAATGCTTTTTGCAGACGAACAGTCGTAATCATCCCGCCATAACCTGCACCTAAAACTACGATTTTTGGAGTCTTCACCAAATCACAACCCTTTTCTTTATATAATAGTAATGAAAAATAATACCAAGTACTAAAAACTCTATTTGTCAAGAATGTGGAATTTATCACATTCTATATCATAACAAAACGCAGTCAAAAAATCGTACGAATTTTGTCATAGAAATTTAACATAATACTTCCCTATATTAGTCGGTTTTATTCCAGAATTCAAGCGTCTGGAGAATTATCAATATTTTAAAATAACATAGCGTTTTCAAGGGTTTTTCAGCCTTTTTTTCATGTATTTTCCTTTCTGTATATTTTATACAATGTAAAAAACATCTATGCGAAAACTTACACACAATTCAGTCGTTTTCAGAAGTATTATGAACTCAAATATGCTATCATTTATTTGAAAGTGTCATCATTTGCAGGATTTTCGTGTACATATGAACAATATATGAAATCAATATCAAAATTCCATCTATAGGGGGAATGAAAGTGGCAGAAAATCAAAAAGTTTACGACATAACAATTATTGGTGGTGGTCCAACAGGACTATTCACAGCATTTTATGGTGGTATGAGACAAGCAAGTGTAAAAATTATTGAAAGCTTACCTCAGCTTGGAGGACAATTATCCGCGCTCTACCCTGAAAAATATATTTATGATGTAGCCGGATTCCCGAAAGTGCGTGCACAAGAATTAGTTGATAACTTAAAAGAGCAAATGAAGAAATTTGATCCAACCGTTTGTTTAGAAGAAGCTGTTGATACGCTTGAGAAACAAGCTGACGGTATATTTAAACTTGTTACAAATAAGCAAACTCACTATTCTAAATCAGTAATTATTACTGCTGGCAATGGTGCTTTCCAACCACGCCGCTTAGAATTAGAAGGAACAGCAAAGTATGAAAAGAAAAACTTACATTATTTCGTTGATGATATGAATAAATTTGCTGGTAAGCGCGTCGTAGTATTTGGCGGCGGCGATTCAGCTGTTGATTGGACAATGATGTTAGAGCCAATCGCCGACAAAGTTACAATCGTTCATCGTCGTGATAAATTCCGTGCGCATGAACATAGCGTAGAAAGCTTAATGAACTCTCGTGCAGAAGTAAGCACACCATACGTTCCAGTAGAACTCATTGGTGATGACAAAATTGAACAAGTCGTTCTTCAGCATGTAAAAACGGAAGAAAAAATTATCATCGATGTTGATGATGTAATCGTAAACTACGGCTTCGTTTCTTCCCTTGGACCAATAAAAAACTGGGGCTTAGATATACAAAAAAACAGCATTCTCGTGAACTCGAAAATGGAAACAAATATTCCTGGCATTTACGCTGCTGGTGACATTTGTACATATGAAGGAAAAGTAAAACTCATTGCTTGCGGCTTCGGTGAAGCACCGACAGCGGTAAACAATGCGAAAGCTTACTTCGATCCAAACGCAAAGCTTCAACCGATGCATAGCTCTAGTATGTTTTAATATAGAAATGAAAAGAACTCCTTTTATGCGAAGGAGTTCTTTTTTATTACGCTATCGTTCCCTTCCAAAATATGTTACAATGAACAAGAACAAACGTTCTATTTAATAAGGGGGATATTTAAAAATGAAAGAACCTACTATCGTAAAAAAAGAAGCTTTTCAAGCAATAGGCATTTCGATTACGACGACCAATGAAAAAGAGGCATCTACTGAAGGAAAAATTCCCGGGCTTTGGAATCGCTACTTCCACGAACAAATCATGCATCACATCCCAAATCAACAAACGAAAGAAACATTCGCTTTTTACTCAAACTACGAATCAGATGAAACTGGTACATATCAATTCACAATTGGTATGCCCGTTTCTTCATTAGAAGACGTTCCTGAAAATATGACAACTTTAACAATACCTGCCGCTACGTATGCGGTATTTACAACGAGAAAAGGACCAGTTGCTGAAGTCGTTTGCGAAGCTTGGGAATATATTTGGAAATGGTCAAAAGGAAACAAACGTGCTTTCACAATAGACTTCGAGCTATACGATGAAAAAGTAACAGATCCAAACAACGCACAATTGGATATTTATATTGCATTAGCCTAAACAACAAAAGAGAAGATACCAAATGGTATCTTCTCTTTCGTCGTTAAATAGCCACTGTGCAAATCCAGCATAATTGTCTACAATGAGAAAGTGCAGTATAGAAATATTAGAAACTGTATAAAGTGAAACTATACTCAGTGGTGGGAGGGGATTCATCCCCCACCACTGAGTATTAGTTGAACCAATCGGACGTTTACGGGCAGTTAGTCTCCCACCTAACTTCTTTGCTCGAGCCAAATTTTGAGGTGGGAGTTTTACTGCCCGTTAACGCGGGATAAAGTGATTGTTAACAAGTTTTTTAGTTTAAATTTGTCGCATAGAAAGGAAGCAATATGGAGGAACTACAACAAAATAAATCTGCTTTAGAAGGAAGCGGAAAACCGTTATTAAAAAATACGAATTTCCTTTTTCTTTGGGCAGCTACTCTTTTTTCAAGTTTCGCTTTAGCCTTTTTTACTTTTTCACAAACGTGGTACATAGCAAAAACATTAAACCTTGAGGCATCACTCGGTGTTGTTTTCGTAGCTCTTAGTGTTCCAAGGCTTATTTTTATGATTATCGGCGGCGCTGTAGCTGATAAATTCCCGAAAAAAAACATTATGTTTTATTCTAATATTGTTCGTGCTATTCTTGTCGCAACCATCCTTACATGGTTTATCGTAGGTGATGTAACACTATATACATTTGCTTTATTCGCTCTATTCTTCGGGCTTGCTGATGCTTTTTTCTGGTCAGCTGATGGATCTATCTTGCCTGAACTTGTAGAAAAAAGCCGTTTAACACAAGCAAACTCACTTACACAAATGACAAACCAAGCATCGGTCATCTTAGGCCCTGTACTTGGCGGCATTCTTATCAAATTTACGAACTATGAAACGATTTTCTCAATTACAATTTTATTACTCATTATCGCAGCCATACTCGTTCAAAAAATACAATTTACGATGCCAGAGCAGCAAAATACAGACAAAGGCATGTTCACTTCTATTAAAGAAGGAATTTTATATGTAAAGGACTCGCCATTCCTTTCAACTTTCCTTATTTGTAGCGCCTTTCTAAACTTATTTTTAATCGGTCCGATGCAAGTCGGTTTCCCGCTTTTCGTTAAAAATGTTCTGCACGGTGACTCGCTTCAGTTTAGTTACTTAGAAGCATCTGTAGGTGGCGGTATGGCGATAGGTGCTGTCATTGTCGGTTTAAAAAATATTAATCGTAGACGCGGTCTATTTTGCATTATCATGATGCTACTGTCTGGTGTATTCTTCTTATCCATCAACTTTAGCACTGTACTATGGCAAGCATTATTAGCTGGCATGTTTTACGGTATTACAATCGCAATGGCTATCGTTCCACTTATGGCGATGATTCAATCGACAGTAAAAGAAGAAATGATGGGACGCGTAATGAGTTTGCTTATGCTATCATCAATGGGCTTTATCCCGCTTTCTTATGCATTCACATCCATCGCGCTTGCAATTGGAATTCCAATCGTAACCGTTATGAAAAGTGGTGCAATCGCCGTTATCGTCTTCGTACTATTTGTAGCGATTCGTGTTCCAGTTGTAAGAAAGTTTGATTAACTACTTGGAGTCATGCGTTATACGCATGGCTCCTTTTTAAACGGATCAAATAACGGTATTCCCTTACTTCTTCTCATTGCTGCTCCCCATTCTAATCCAACTTCTAAAAATAAATCCCGCACTGTACTATATAAAAGAGCCTTCACATTTTTACGGATTTCTCCGTATTTATACGCTCTCACAACGCTTTTCACGCGCCAAATGAAATTTCCATACACTTCTTCATCAGCTAATATTTGCTCCAGTAAAACACCTTGCTCTAGTAACCCACTCTTTTTATATGCAAGTTCCACCTTACTCCAAAATATATTGATCTTCTTCGGATTACTCGTCATCGGTAGAAGTGCATATATAAAAGGCTTCGGTATATCATGACGGCAATACGTCTCATCAAGTTCGTACGTTCCTTTTCTATTCTCTTTTATTTGGGGAAAGTTTTTAAAAAGAATTGTTTCCCCCTCATTTTTTTGCTCATTTTTACTACAGCCAGCTGCATCATTCTCACTTTCACATGCGGACATTCTCATACGGTCATCCATGCGGTCAATTGCAGATGTAAGAAAAACATATAAGTTCGCACTATATCCGCCTCGCCTATGTCTTTCTTTTGTTGCAACACGCTTTATAATTCCTAATTCCTCTAACTTTGCAATGGAGCGACGTACTGTACGAATACTTTTTCCAACATTTGTAGCAATTGTCTCCATTAACGGACAAGCAACTCCCACTGTTTTCTGTTTCTCATTCACCGCGTACTTTCCTAAAAAATGAATAATGGTAGCATCCGTTTTATTTAATTGAAATCGATAATGTTTCAAAACTTGTTTTTGATATGTATTAAACTCTTCTTTACTTCGAAATTCACTATATGGTTTCATTAAGTTATATAAGCTTCCCATTTTTATCACCTCATTTATAAGTAAGAGGCAGGAAGGGAATTTGGCGTGCTATTTAATATTTTTTTAGTGGAGATGAAAATATGATCGTAATTAGCGCTTGTTTAGGTGGTATTGCTTGTCGGTATGATGGAAATGACAATCTCGTTTCAAAAATAGAGGATTTGCTGCAACAAGAAGAGACACTACTCATTTGCCCTGAAGTATTAGGAGGATTGCCAACGCCTCGTCCCTCAGCTGAAATTATTGGCGGGAATGGCGATGACGTTTTGGATGGAAAAGCAAAAGTGATGACAAAAGATGGGGAAGATGTCACGGAATCTTTCGTGAGTGGCGCTTATAAAGCGCTAGAACAAATTAAAAATTTGCAACCAGAATATATTATTTTGAAAGAACGTAGTCCCTCTTGTGGTAGTTCTACAATTTATACGGGAGAATTTAACGGGAATAAACAAACTGGTTACGGGGTAACAACTGCTTTATTCAAAAGACATGGATTGAAAGTCATTTCAGAAGAGGATTTTGAGAATATAAAGTGAAACTTTAATCAGTGGGGGTTTTCTTCATCCCCCACTGATTATTAGTTGAACCAATCGGACTTTTATGGGCAGTTGATCCCACCTAACTTCTTTGCTTTTGCTGAATTTTGAGGTGGGGGTCTTACTGCCCATTAAAGCGGGATAAAAAGGAATTGACCCTGTTCGTCAATTCCTTTTTTCTGTCTTATTTCACATTTAATTTTTCTTTCACTTTCGCTGGAAGCTCGTCTTTCTTCACTTCTTCCCAAGCTGTTACACCTTTTTTATCTGAGTGGTATACGCGTAAGAATGCTTCTTTACGAAGGTTTTTTTGTGCCATAAATTCTAATTCTTTTTCTTTACCTTCTTTATCAAATCCAGTTAATTTATATTGGTAATCTTTATATGGTTCACCATTATCAGATTTACCATTATACTCTTTTCCATCTACTGTAATTTGAACGTAGTACTCATCTTTACCCATACGATTTAAATCACAGCCAACTAAAAGACTCGCAAATACAACTAAAATACTAAAAAGTGCAATATATCTTTTCATTTCCTTCACCTCATGTGTTTTTCTTATATTGTTATCTTAAAGCCCAGAGCTTAAAGAAGAAATTCAAAAACATGACATGAACATTACACTTTTGTAAGATAGTAATTATTTCTTCACTTTAGAAACCGTCATCCCGTCACCAATTGGAATAAGTACAGATTCTAAATTCGGATGAGCTGCTACTACTTCATTAAACTTCTTCATAACTTCTGTATAACGTTTTTGTTTCACACCTTCATCAGCTACACTACCACCAGCTAGAACATTATCTGTAACAATTAAAGCACCTGGCTTAGCAAGCTTAATGCAGTACGTCAAGTAATTTTCATAATTCTCCTTATCAGCATCGATAAAGAAGAAATCAAATTGTTTATTACCTGCAGCTAATATTTCAAGACTTTGTAAGGCAGCACCAGTCATATACGACACTTGTTTTCCAAATCCCGCTTTATGTAGATTGCGGTGCGCTACCTTTGCATATTTTTCTTCTAGTTCCAGTGAAGTTAACGTCCCCTCTTCTCCAAAACCTTTCGCAAGACAAATTCCGCTATACCCACCTAATGCACCTATTTCTAAAATATCTTTCGCTCCAGAAATAGAAACTAACATCGTCAAAAGTTTACCAGAAGAAGGCGATACCGATATGGGCGGCATTTCGTTTTCTTTTATGGAAGCAATCACTTCATCCAAAAGTGTATCTTGACCACAAAATACGGAATCAATATAACGATTAATTTGTTTCATCAGATGCAGTCCCTTTCTCTAAATCTGCCTGCTCATCTAACATAGGCGCTTCTTCTGTTTCACTCTCATGTATTTCAAATAGTTGTGTAAATTCATTAATAACCATATCAATTGCCTTTAATTCCCCAATTAAAATTTGCTGAATAGACTGGAATTCTGGCTCACTTAACTGTTGTTTAATTGTCGCTCGTTTCAAATTCATCATTTCTAAAAAAGCAATTGCTCTCCCGCGTCGAAATGTTTTCGGCCCGCGATGATGCGATCCATCTCTCCCTTTATGACGCTCACCACGGTGGTGTCCTTCTTTCATGAACTTATCTTTTCTCATTTCAAATCCCCCTTTGTATACAAATGTATACGTTTATTTTATTAATCACAAGTGTATACGTTCGTATACATAATGTCAAAAGAAAAAGCCTTAAGGGAGATGAATTTTATCATTCATCTCCCTTAAGGCTTTTTCTCCGCTATCTCTTTACTACCAATTTTTTATGTACCGATTACCGCCAATAACGTCTTTCACGCCAGTTTCGCCACTTATCATGGGCTTTATCACGTAATTTCCTTATACCGTTTATTACACCTTCTATTATGCATTCTATTATAATATCTATCACAATGTATCTTATAAATCTAAAAATAGGACCTATAATGTACTTCAATATAAATTCAAAAGTATTTTCCAGCATATATCCTCTCTTTCTGCCCCTCAATTATAACTCGAAAAAAGAGAACTTTAAAAGAAGCTCAAATAACTAGCAATGAATGAATTGAACAACCTAAAGCTACTTTAGCAGTTTCGTTTTCAATATGTGAAAAGAAATTTCTAAATGATGAAGTGACTATATATTGTTTTCTAACTTTTGAGCAAAAGTTTTTTACATAAGTTTCATTTTGGACTTTTACGCCAAAAGAAAAGACCTCCTTAACGATTGCATTCCATCGCTAAAAAGGTCTTTTTCTATTTCACCTAAAAACTTAGCACTCTTCTGGCTTACCAGCATTCGTCGCTGTACGGAAAGATGATCCACATCCGCATGATGCGATTGCGTTTGGATTGTCGATTGTGAATCCGCCGCCAAGCATAGATTGTTTATAATCAATTTTTACTCCTTTAACAATGGGAGCACTTTCTTTATCGATAACAAATTCGACACCGAAAAACTCAAGAACTGTGTCGTCTTCGTTTGGTTCTACTTCAAATCCTAAGCCGTAAGAAAGACCACTGCATCCGCCGCCATGTACAGCAAGGCGCACGTACTTCTCTCCATCCTCAGCATCTTTTAACATATCTTTAATTTGAAAAGCTGCTTGTTCTGTAACTTCAATCATGAAATACACCATCCTTTCTGTTCTCATTCTATTATACATCTTTACGCTTCTATCTTGTACTCATACACTCCGCGGCAAATTACTTCCGCTGGTCCTTTCATTAACACATTGCCTTCTTCTGTCCATGCAATCATTAAATCGCCGCCAGCTAAATGAACTGTAATTTCCTTACCACGTTCCATCTTTCCATTTAAAATAGAGGCTACAACTGCAGCACACGCCCCTGTTCCGCAAGCTTGTGTTACACCAGATCCACGTTCCCAAACTCGGAAGTTCATCTCTTCCTCATTTAAGATTTCGATGAATTCAACATTTACTCGTTCCGGGAACATTTCATGTGTCTCAAGGACTGGACCAAGCGTTGTAAGAGGCGCTTGGTCTACATCATCAACAAAAATAACTGCATGCGGATTCCCCATTGAAACAGCTGTAAATGCATAACGATGATTATTGTATAGGAAGTTTTCACGAATAAATGGTGTTTCACCTTCACCAAGCATCGGTATTTCTGCACGGGTTAAACGAGGTGCTCCCATATCGATTTTCGCTAATGTAACTTTCCCTTCTTCTACCGTTACTTCCGCCGTTACAATGCCAGCTAACGTTTCAATTGTGAAAACTGTATCTTCTACTAGTTTATGCTCATACGCATATTTCGCTACGCAGCGTAAACCGTTACCACAGCTCTTTCCTTCTGATCCATCATTATTAAACATGCGCATTTTCACCGGCGCTACGTCAGATGGACAAATTAAAATCATTCCATCTGCTCCAATACCAGTATTAATATTTGAAACCTTTTCCGCCACAAGAGCTAAATCTTCTTCAGGAATTTGTTCTTCAAACATATTTACATATATATAACTATTGCCAAGACCATGCATTTTTGTAAAAGAAAATTGGCTCATTTGTATTCACTCCAAAAATAATTTGTTATTTCAAGTATAAAATGCACGCTTTTAGAACACAATATGAATGTCCCCCGTTTCTCATATTTGACAACATTTGGCGATGAGCCAATCTTGCGCAAATTGTGTAAGAAAAAGCCCTTCTAAAAGGGCCTTTTTTTATTTATATACAGTATTATCTCCCTACGAAAGAAGATTTTATCTCATAGAAAAAGAAAAAGGTGCTGCCGATTGCAACACCTTAAAACATTGGATTTTCATCCAAATACTCATATACATTATTAACAAGTTCTTCTACTGTAGCACCTTGTACTACTTCACCATTTACAAGTGCAAACGGTCCTTCAAAACAAATGCCACAATATCCTAAACAACCATACTCCATTACATCTAAATTCGGATCTTTTTCTAATTTCTCTAAAGCTGCTTGTGAACCACTTGCAAGGTTACCTACACAAAATTCAATTAATGGTTTAATCAAAATTCTCCCCCCTGTACTACAAAACAAATTACTTTCTGACTTCATCTATAAGAAAAAAACTAAGCTGTTTCTTGTTGTTTTCATTACACCTTCTAAACTATTTAGTTACTTCATTATTTCACTTCAAAATAGATGATTCCTTCTATATAACATGCTACTTGCGATGAAATGGTAACTAAATAAGAAAAACAGTTTACTCTACTTTTCTTCTTATTGTACAACAGAGTATTCATTCATGCATTGTTATTTGTTCACAAATTCGATATAATTTGATTGAGTAAAGTCAAAATATTTTATTAATATAAAATTTTATGATTAGGGGATATTTCAACAGAAAAGGGGTAATCCATCATGAAACACCTCGTAATATTAGGTGGCGGCTACGGTGGAATGAGAATTCTGCAGCGGCTACTTCCAAGCAACCAACTTCCAGATGATGTACAAGTGACATTAATCGACAAAGTACCATATCATTGCTTCAAAACTGAATATTATGCATTAGTTGCGGGTACTATTTCAGAAACGCATATTCGTATACCGTTTCCTGAACACCCACGCCTCAATATTCAATACGGCACAGTAACAAATATTGATCTCGAAGAAAAAGCTGTTCATCTCGATGGCGGCGAAGCGATCCAATATGATGATTTAATTATTGGACTTGGCTGTGAGGATAAATACCATAACGTTCCTGGGGCGAAGGAATATACACATAGCCTACAATCGATTGAACAAACACGTAAGACATATGAACAATTAAATAGTCTAGAACCAAATGCAACAGTAGCTGTCGTTGGCGCTGGATTAAGTGGCGTTGAAGTTGCAAGTGAACTTCGCGAGAGTCGTTCTGATTTAAAAATCTACTTATTTGATCGAAAAGATAGAATTCTATTCCCATATCCAGAGAAATTAAGTAGATATGTAGAAGAATGGTTCGTAAAACATAAAGTTACTATTATACGAAACTCTAACATTACAAAAGTAGAGCCAAATATTGTGTACAACCACGATGAACCACTTGAATGTGATGCAATCGTCTGGACAGCTGGTATTCAAGCCAATGAAGTTGTTCGAAACCTTCCAGTTGAACAAGATGGTAGCGGACGGGTTGTTTTAACAAAATATCACAATATTCCAAATAACGAGCACGTATATGTTGTAGGAGATTGTGCAGCACTTCCACACGCACCATCTGCACAACTTGCTGAAGGGCAAGGAGAACAAATTGTCCAAATATTATTAAAACGTTGGAATAATGAACCACTTCCTGACGAACTACCTGTCATTAAATTAAAAGGTGTTCTCGGCTCTCTTGGTAAGAAGCATGGCTTTGGTTTGCTAGCAAACCAACCATTAATGGGACGTGTACCAAGATTACTAAAATCCGGTATCCTCTGGATGTACAAATATCATAACGGTTAATACTTTACAGGCTGTCTACTAAGTAAGCAGCCTCTCTTATTCGTTAAAATATAATTATCAGACACATCTTTCTCAATATGAATTATGATTTATTTTTCATTTTCATATTAAAAACTACCAATAAACAGTGTATGCTATTTATAAGTTGTTTTATTTCCTTTAAGGCCGAATTCATTCGGTCTTATTTTTTGTGTTGTAAATACTTTTACAGGAGGCATTCCATTTCACTTATGAACGTTACGAAACTAAACGATCGAATAGAAGCGAAGAAGAAAGAGTTGATTCATCTCGTTGAACAATATGGATTCACTCATCATAAAGTAATTTCTTTCAGCCAAGAATTAGATCGTTTACTTAACTTATTAATAGAAATCAAGACGAAGAAAAAACGTTGCTCTTTATAACCGTTACCTTCTCTTTTTTGATACGATAGAACTAGAATCAGAAAGGAGCCATCTATGTTTATATTAAAAGACGTTACATATAAAGATATACTGCACATTCCTTATTTACAGATTCAAAAAGAAAAAATCACATGTATAATCGGTGAGAGTGGGAGCGGAAAAAGCACATTGCTCCGTATGTTAAATGATCTACAATCTCCAACATCTGGAACAATTGAATATAACGGAAAATTGATTTCTGACTATCCCCCTATTCAATTACGACGTGACGTAGTCATGCTTGGGCAAACGCCACCTATTTTCGATGGAACCATTAAAGACAATCTATTAATGGGACTTCGTCTTTCTGAAAAACCATTTCCAAATGATGCCGCCTTGCGAAGTGCATTAACGACTGTTAGCTTAGAAAAAAATTTAGAAGACAACGCTAATTCATTATCAGGCGGGGAAAAACAACGACTTGCTTTTGCACGTATCGTACTTATGGATCCACCTGTTTATTTATTAGATGAACCAACTTCGGCGCTAGATAGCGATACAGAACGACGCGTTATGAAACAATTCACTACGCTAGCAAGAGAAAAGAACAAAACAGTTATCGTTATCACACACTCGCAACAACTTCCAGAAGAAATTGCAGACGATATTATTGAGATTAGTAAAGCAAACGGTGCAACTAGAAAGGAAGTGCTCTCAGTTGAAGGGCGTGATTGAACTCCAAATTTGGCAACTTGCCGCTGCATATATTTTTATTCTTATTTTAATCGGGCTCGTGAAATTAAAAGGGATACCTCGCGAAAAACAAATCGCGCTCGCAACGTTCCGTATGACGATTCAGCTCGTACTCGTTGCCTATGTCCTTACATACGTATTTGAAAACAGTAATCCATTTTATACAATTGCTCTCATTACTTCTATTACTACCTTTGCAATTTTTAATATTTATAAACGAGTTAATATCCCAATGTCTAAAGAATTAAAACGAGTAGCCGCTCTTTCCATGGTCGCCGGATCAATTGGGCCACTTCTACTATTTATCTTTGTTATTATCGGACACGATCCGTGGTATGCACCGCAATATATCGTTCCGATTACCGGAATGTTAGTTGGGAACGCGATGACAGGTGTTTCTCTCGGTGCAAATACGTTCTTAAACAATATGAAATCGCAAAGAGGTCAACTCGAGGGGGCACTTATGCTCGGTGCCACACCGAAAGAAGCCGCTGCTCCGCTCATACGCGACGCTTTTGACTCTGCTATTTTACCAACAATCAATTCTATGGTCGGAATGGGAATTATAAGCTTACCGGGCATGATGACCGGTCAAATCTTATCTGGTGTATCACCATTTACAGCCATTCAATATCAAATTGCCATTATACTCGGTATTTCAGGAAGTACCGCTTTTGCTGTTATTATCTTCTTGCAGCTTGGATATAAAACTTTCTTTAATAAGCGGTGTCAGTTGAAGGAGATTGACTATGGCGGACGGTAATCTGGCTTTTTGCTCGGTAAATGATGCACCTTTCTCGGTGAGTGAAATTATATCGACGATTTTTCGAATATATCTATCATAACTCAAAATATATCAACGATTTTTGAAATATATCGACGATTCGACAAGGAATATCGACTTACCGACAAAAAATGACAATAAACAAGAGGAGGCTAGTCGCCTCCTCTTGTTACTTACGCCTTCTTAACGAATTGTGATTTTAACTTCATAGCTCCGAAACCGTCGATTTTGCAATCAATATCGTGATCACCATCAACTAGACGGATACTCTTTACTTTCGTACCGATCTTCACAACTGAAGAAGTTCCTTTTACTTTTAAATCTTTAATGACAGTAACAGCATCGCCGTCTTGAAGAACGTTTCCGTTCGCATCTTTTACAACTTTTGCACCATCATTATTTTCAGTTTCTGCTTCTTGGCCCCACTCATGAGCACATTCTGGACATACGAAAAGAACGCCATCCTCATACGTATATTCTGAATTACATTTTGGACAATTTGGTAAAGTAGCCATAAATTCATTTCCTCCGTTCATTATTTATACGTAAAAATCAAAATTGATGTTTACATCTCGATAAATAAAATTTGTACAGCATTTCTTTATAGTGCCATAGTCTCACGTTATTGACAAGCCTACCTGGAATTCTCATTTTTTATTGTATTTTACAAATTTTTAATTCGTATGGTATTTTGTATTCACATATTTCGTTAATTAGTTTATTCGACATGTACTTCTTCCATCCAACTACTTGTCTTAGATTTCACTACTATTAAGTGCTCGTTTTCCCATTTTAGTTTACCTAAAAATCTAGAGTAGACTACTTCATTCCCTACTTCTTCTACGAGTAATTTATTTACCACTCTTAGCCCTTTATCGTTATACACTTCACACATTAGCTGAAATCCTTCCGAACGATGAATTCCTTTTAATATAGCCGTTTTCTTTCGGCTTGGGCTCTTCTTCGGCGTTTTATCCACCAAAAATACAATCTCATAATTCTCTTTCTCTATTTCTTGAAGCGCCTCATTCACATGCGCTTTAATCATTTCTATTGATAGTTTTGAATATTTTTCAATAGCTGGTACGACATAGAGGTGAACCAAATCACAAAAATGCTTATATTTCTCCTCAACTGATTTCATATTTAAAAATTGCATATAATCATAAGGTAGGTATATACAAATCTTCCACAAATCCCCACGTAATTCATAAGAAGTATCTTTATTAGAATTGGCTAGACAATATATATCAATATTTTCTACAGTTCCTAATCCAAGATTGAAACTACTTAACTTCTTTGAAAAAAGCAATTCAAAAATTCTCATTTCATGTAATCGATTATAATGTTTTTTAGGACGTTTTTTAGCCCAATCATAAAAATGAACATCCATCATACTACCTTTTCCCCCTAACATTATTTACTTTTCTAATATACAAAAAGAAGAACCCTCACAAGATTCTTCTTTTCAAAATGGACGAGTTCTCACTAGAACCCCCAACCATTTTCTTCGATGTAAAATTGATACTCTTCTAGCTCATCTTCACTTAACTTCTTATTATTCTCATATACTTCTTGCCATTCAAAATAGTCTTCACTAAAATAAACAGCAAATTTAATTTTCACATTTTTCTTCTCTGTATAATCATAGCCAGTAAATTCTACTACATCATAATCTTGTTCTTTCTTCACAAACTTCCAAGTCGGATTATCCGTCATAATCTCTAAAGTCACACCTTCACCACTTGAACGAACAACATTTTTAATATTTGGCTCAGTTGGTAATAAGGAAAGTCCAAAGGTTGCTCCGCCAAATACTAACCCTACTATTATGTGTAAACCAATCATACCAGCAAAACTAGCTCCACCCTTTGATTGTAAATAATATGCCTTCTCATGATCTGGCATATCTTCTCCCTTATGTAATACACGAACAGCGTGCTTATAATATAAACGGTTTCCTTGCCATCCAGTAAATATCATCATTCCTAATTGAAAAACTAGACCAATTGATAAAAAAATTCCATCTGGAATGTCTATAAAAGGAGGTATAAGTATACTAGGAACCGATAATAACATAAGGATAATAAAAAAGTTATACATTTTACGATAAGCTAACCAAAAAGGTGGGAAGAAAAAGGCTACCCAATTCCACGTATTCCCTTGCGCTGGATTTTCTACTTTGCCCCACTTAAAGTCATAATAAGCTGTATTCTTTTGAACAACTTTATGTAATTCTTGTGGAGAAATCGTTTTTTGTAAAACAGTGTCCTTCACGTACATCATCCTTTTCTCATATCTACATACGTGTATTTTATAGAAATAAAAAGAAGGAATCTAACAAAAAGTACATATATTTCATAAAAATGAATGGAAATCGAATATATTCCGACAATTATCCGTTTCTTATTCCATTTTACTTTTAAATATATTAGAATACTTATGAATAATACGTTTAATACACTAAGTTAATTATTTTATATATTCACTAAAAAGAATGCATCAAAATCATTTTTATACATCTTTTTTAGTGAATATATACTACTATTGTAAAACAAACATCTCGACTTAAGAGAACTCACAAATTAGCTTTCTACTATTTCAAACATATTTCCACTTACGCAACTAATGAATAATCCATTATTAACTTCCTCAATTGATACAATAAAATCTATTGCTACAACATTTTTAGGGAGTTTAATTATATCTTTCACTTCGCCACATTTAGCATCAAGTATGATTAATTCTAAATTTGAAGTAGCAATGTAAATTTCCCCATTTTTATATAACAGAACCTTTGTAATATCATGTAGAGTCGTATTGTTCCAAATCACTTTACCTGTTTGAATATGAATACCACAAATTCTACCTTCTCCTAAGGACAATACCATGATCTCACTGGTAATAAATGGATGTGTTTCAATTTCAAAAGGCATATTTACTTCATATAATTTTTGATAGCTCTTATGGTCATAACATTGTATTTGTCTACTTTCATCGTCATATTCATACTCAGTTTTTGCTAATAGTATTTTTGATTCTTGTGATGCAATGTAAGAATACCATACCTCATCAAAGGCTTTTTCAAAAATTAAGTTACAACCTTCTTTTCCATATTCCCACTTTTGTAATAACTCTATTCCTACACATATAAAATGCTCATTAGTTAAAGTAACTGGTTTATTTGGATTACAATCTTCCATCATTTGTTTCCATAGTGTAGAAGCGTCTAATAATTGAATGGCAATTGCAATGTTACTATATGCATCAACTTCCCCATCTCCATCAACAGGATTGCCTACTAACACATAGTAATCTGGGCCAAGATGGCACTGCAACTTTTCTCCTCCAACTCCGACATTCTTTTCCCATACTTTCACTCCACTTTCAAGCTCTAATAAAATATTATAGCCTTCCTGTGTAATAACTAATAAACGTGATAATTCTTCTCTCGTAATTTTTACATCTTGTATAATATGCCCTTCTATTTCTAAATCCCATAGAAGCTCCCCGGAACTTGATGAAATAGCGTACAATTTCGCCATACTTTCTCCCAATCGATTCGCATGCCAAATAATTGTGACACCATTCACAGTTATGCAATTACAATCTTCTACTAATGGAATATGGCACTGCCAAACCTCTTCTTTCGTTTCACTATCGAGTTTACGAATTTCGTGGTTATTTTCCTCCACATAAAAGATACTCTTCTCATCATGAGATAATACCGGAACAAATATCGGTTCAACCTCTATCCCCTTTACATACTTCCAGCTTAATTCATACTTGCCACTTGTAGAATGATAAATTCGATACATAATTGATTTATTTCCATTTATAAGTTCGGGAACAAACGGCTCAATTTCTAACATTCTATGGTAAGCATCTTTGATTCGAAAAGAATCAACTCCACTCATGTAAATCTGTCCTATCTCCTTTTTAAGAAACGAAAAGAGTACTCGTAAAAATTGCTCGCTATCAACACTAGCTAACTTCTTACCTCTCTGATTAATAATGAGAAATTCTCCATCTTTCTTCTGAAATTCCATCTTTTTTTCATATTCATCTAAGAAAATTGTAGCATCATCATATTCAAAAAATCCCACCCAAGCGTCAAACAACCACCAAATCGGGTCTATTATGTCTGTCTTTTCTTGAAACACAATACTCTCATCTACGCTAAGTACTATTTCTCCAGCATTTTCTATTGGTAGTTTATTTAGTTTGATTTGAAACTTTTTCATTATTTCCTCCCTCTATTGTGCATCATCTAAACTAACTATAATATATGACATAAGATTCTTAAAACTATTATTTGAGGTGATCCAATATGAAGACTACAATTTGGACAGAAGATGATTATTTAAAACTAGCACCTATTAACGACGAACTAATCAAAAAAGCAGAAGAAGTACTGAACGTAAAGCTTCCTGAATCATACATAAACCTTCTAAAAGAACAAAATGGAGGAACACTGCGCCTTGATGCTCACCCTACTTCAGAGCCAAATTCTTGGGCAGACGATCACGTTAATGTGTCTGGCTTATATGGCATTTCTTTTGATGAAAATGAATCTAGTATTTTAGAGAGTCATTATTTAATTCAAGAATGGGAAATGCCTGAGAATCTCGTACTTTTATCGGGGGACGGGCATACGTGGATTGCATTAGACTATCGAAATGTAGCTGAAAATCCTCCAGTTATATTTATTGATAATGAAGTTGAGCAAATAATTGAATTAGCACCTAACTTTGAAAGTTTCTTACAAAACTTAACTACATATGAATATGATGAAGAGTAAGCCTTATTCTAAAGCGGTACAAAGTTCCATGGCAAATTTACATGCTGCTTTAAAACCGCTTGGATTTAAGAAAAAAAGACATACATTTTGCAAAACTGAAAACGGATTTTATAAACTCATTAACATACAAAAAAGTCAATTTGGAGATGACTTCTATATACATATAGGAGTTCATCCTATCGGTCTCCCGCAGCTTATCACGGACCAATTACTAATTAAAGAAAACATCTCAATATTCGATTGCATTCTGCGAACGAGAATAGAGCCTATACATATGAAACAGAACCAGTTATTGCATAATGTTTCACATGAAACTATCGACATTCCAAATTATCTTTCTACTATTTTCGACTGGTTTCAAGTGTGGGCATCTTATGAGAATTTAGTAAAAACAAATATACATTCCGTTACTTCGGTACTAGCCGTCGTTCCAATATTACAGGAAAAAGCGTTTCTGCTTCTTACTTGTTTCTCTTTCTACAATTTAAAGCAGTACGAGCAAGCTAATCACTACTTACAGCAATATTTGCATTGTGCTGTACATCTTAATACCGAGGAAAAAGAGCAGGTATTCTTTCGTGAAGTTGATATGTATATGAAAAAACTAGTAGAAGGTGCAATGTGAAATTACATTGTACCTTCTACTAGTGCTTTATATTCCTCTTGTAACTTTTTAAATTCCTCTTCATACTTTTGTATCTTTACCGTATCCGTTTTCGAATTAAGGAGTGGTCTTCTTCTCCCAATCACCATTATATTTTTTCCTTCTATTGCATCGTTCATATATACGTATGGTTTGAAAAATTCACATTCCGTATATGGCAATGCCACAGATAATTTTGCATACTCTTCCACCTTAAATTGATTAGATAAGCTTAACTCCTTTAAATTTTTCAATTGTATTAACGGTTCTAACGAATCATCTTTAACCTTTAAATTCATAAGAGTAAGCTTTTTCAAATGTTTTAATGCAGCGAGTGGCTGCAAAGTTTGTACTTTCATCGTTGTATTTATCCCACCGCCCATATAAAAGGTATTGAGTTGTGGACACTTACTTAAGGCACTTAAATCTTCTAGCTTAGAAAAATCATCAATTAGTAAAGATTTGAGTTGCTTATTATACGCGATATCCCATAACGTCTTCGCTTTGGTATTCCAGCACATATACAACTGTTGTAAATCTGATAATTTCTGAAGGCTACTTAAATCCTCGACCCGCATTTCGTAAACATATAATATATCGGGACGAGCATACGTAAGAATATGCTCAAACTGCTTTTGATTTACTGCGAAAATCCATAATTTCTTAACTTGCAAAGATGCTAGTCGTTCTATATTTTTTGTTTTCCCCTCAATCGCTACTTCTCCTAAATCGCCAGCTATACCCGCTAAGTCTTTCGTAATCTTCGGCTGATCACCTATCGGAAACATTTTATCCTCCACTACAACTCCCAAGTAATATTCATCTCTTCAAATGAATCCTTACATACTTCCAATCCTTCGTCATCATCCGTCCCAATCATCGCCACTTCTTCTTTAGACAACATCATTTCCTCGTTTGGATTTTTGATTTTTCTCTCATACACAAGTTGTAAAAGCTCTATTTGTTCCTCTGTTAGCTCATACTCTTCTTCCAATCTTTCCATCGCTGATTCCGTATCAAGTAATGGGATTTCCAATAAAAATCCGCCATGCTCTTCCATCTCTTCAAATGAATCGATTGAATATGCACCGCTCTCATCAATCCAAAATGCTGCTGTAATGAAAGGAACTGTTTCACCTTCTACTTCTTCCAATACGTATTGAAGCGCTTCCTCTTTCGCAATTTCTAACACTTCCGAAGGTGCCCCTTCAAAATAATTTGCCGCATCAATCCACTCATCAATTCTTTCACTATTCACATCTTGAAGACATACGATCGTATAATCCGGATGAAACGTAATTGTCCCTCTTCCGCCTTGGCTATCTTGCATACTATAGTTACATCCATCCCATGAACTTTCATGTGAGAAATCAGGATCATGTGCTACAAAAATTGCATTTGCAATCGAATTTAAGATGCAGCCTTTCCATAATTGTTCCCTATCTATATGTAATTTATATTTACTCATCATCTTCCTCCACACACATATTTTTTCTATTATCTTTCCTCTACATAATACTTGTAAAGCCTTTTCTACCTACTACAAAATAGAAAAGACGCCCTTTCAAAAAGGCGCCTTTTTTACAGTTGAAAATTTACTAATAAATTAAATGAATTGTTTAATACATGAATTCCAATTGGAACGAGTAAATTGTTTGTTTTCTTATAGGTGTAGGCTAAACATATCCCTATACCAAAAATATATAAAATACTCCCTACTGTAAAGGGATGCCCTAAAGTAAATATGAAAGCACTTATAACGGCACTACTAAGTGTAGAGAAGCGCTGAGATAATGTCATAAAAAACATCCCTCGGAATACAAGCTCTTCCCAAATCGGCGCAAAAATCGTGAGTACAACTACATATAAAATGATTTCATTTTTAGTAGGCTCTATTACTATATTAGATTCACCCACACGAAGCCCATGTGGTAAAACTAAATTTAATACCGCAAGATATATAAGCAATACGATCATCGTCATTATTATTGTTACATAATGTTTTGAGTTATTGAATTGTATTGATTTTATTAAATGCACACAGTAATTTCTTGCTGGTGCATACATTACAATAATCATACAAAACGTGAAGGGTGAAATGAGATGATTTACATACCACGGATATAATGAGAATTCATATAAAAAGTTCAAATAACCAATTCCATACATTACCCCAAAAATAATTCCGATCATACCGATTACTTCTAGCATACTCATTTGTACATTCTTTTCTTTATATGTAACTAATTCCGTTTCCATCCTATCCCCTCCAGTATAATCAAACTTTTAAAACCATTATATACCAATTCCAACACAAAAAGAGACGATACAATTTACTGTATCGTCCACTTCCCTCTACACGTCTCAATTAAATGCAATAAAAATCTCTTCGTCATATCCGCTCTTCTCCACCTTGAGAGCATTCGCTTTTCTTTTGGATTCTGCCGTATTCTCTCTACTTCTTTTAATAAAGGTCCCCATTCTTCCGATGAATGTTCTAACAAGTATTGTAGTCCTCTATCTTTTGAAACGATTGTTTTATGATCTAGTGTATATACAATACGACCCATCGTAACGACCGCTGATTCTACCCATTCTTCTATAAAGAATAAATATGGCTGCTTCGCCTTCCCGCTCCAGTACTGTTCTACGTTGTATTTCATCGTATTTACTACATCATCCCACCTTATTTGGAACGAAAGGTCTTCTGCTTCTTTCCCGATCACTGTAATACCTTGATTTTTCAATGTCCACCATGTGACTGCATTAATATCCCAATGTCCTATATTCGCCTTACCATCTGCACAATACACGTACTCATTCATTTCATCATTGTATTTTCCTAAATCAGCAAGCGGAATATACATACCATCCATTCTTTTCCCTAACGTACTACCACTAAGTTTCTTATGAAGCTCTACAAGTTGCTGTTTTTCAGCTTCATTCACGGGATCACTTATTACCGTGACAAAATCAACATCGCTCGTTTCTGCATGAAATGCACCGAGTGCGATGGATCCGTAAATATATACCCCGACTATTTTTTCATCTAAAAAAATTTCTTTCAGTCCTCCTATGTACTGCTCCATCAACTGCTCTACTTCTTTCGGTAACGCATGCTTCACATCTATCCCTCCAATAAAAAAAGCCTTTGCAAATTCGCAAAGGCTTCCTGCTTTATAAATATTTCTCGATTTCTTCGTAAACATCCTTCAAACGAGGATTTCCTTCTCCAACAATTTCTCCATTTACAAGAACGACCGGATAAAATAAATCTTCCTCCACTACGCGCTCTGCGAATGCTTTTTTATCTTCATCTTCTTGTTCTTCTTGAAAATCAATATACTCGAAATTAAATTTATTTTCTTGTCCTTCATATTTACGACCAATCGCCGCTTGTAACCACTCAAACGTTTCTGTTGAAGATGGCATTCCAACGCAGCTCGCACAAATTACTTTCGTCCCATACACTTGCACATTAACCATTTCTTCTCCCCCACTTCTTGTTCTAACAGTATATTCAGATACCTTATTACATAAGCACATCATTTTACAAACTCATTCCATACCCCTATACTGAAAAAACACGTTGTAAACATGATAAAAAATTTCGGCAATAAAACAAGAACAGAAAAAATAGATTTTCCCCTCTATCTTGATTATAATAAAACTGATGAAAGGAGTCGATAAAAATGGAAAACCCACATATGCAAGAACAAGTACTAGAAGTATTAGATAAATTACGTCCATTCTTACTTCGCGATGGCGGAGACGTTGAATTAGTAGACATTGAAGAAGGTATCGTAAAATTACGCCTTATGGGTGCATGCGGAAGCTGCCCAAGTTCTACAATCACACTAAAAGCTGGTATCGAACGCGCATTACTTGAAGAAGTACCAGGCGTTATCGAAGTAGAACAAGTATTTTAATTAAAAGCGGAAGCGGCTCGTTCAAAGCCACTTGCTAAAAGGAGACCAAATTTGGTCTCCTTTTTTTATACAAATCACATTTATCCGTTAACATCATAAAACAAAATTGGAAATCCTTCTCAAAAAATGCGATAATTGATACTATATAGTGAATCGTTCACACATATAAAGTAAAAAACATAGGGGGACGACACATGCCAAAAATGGGGAACACGTTTTTAACAATTCAAGAACTAGAAAGGAAAAAAGAGTATTTATTGGACCTTTCATCCGTTATACCGACATGGAATGCGAGCTATCAATTTTTATTTAAAGAAATCCAGCAAGAATTATTGAGTAAAGTAAATGAAAAAATCGAACAACATCAATTCATTTTAAATATATGTGCAGATCAACAGGTAGGGGCATAATGTATTACATATAATTGTGGTATATAAAAAAGAGACCTCAATCGGTCTCTTTTTTATATTTTTAAGACAGCCAATCTAATTTTCTAATCCCGAGCTTATCAACTGGTAAACGAAGTGAGCCATAAAAATGTTTCATAAATTGCTCAGAGCGGTTCACATCGTGTAAAATGGCTTCTAAGCGATCTCTATATATGCTTTTTTGTTCTTCGTTTCCAGTTTGGTAATATCGTTCAACTGTTTCAAAATAGTGAAGCGGGAACAGGAGCCTTGCAAATAATAGGCGCCACCCAAATGAGGATAGCGAATAGTTCCGTTCATAATCTGTAACAAATTGAACGATTGTTTGCTCCCAGTCTTTCTTTTTTTCAATCATCATATAGCGAATCCATTCTGCTATATCTCGAGTTGGATGATCATACACCCAGTCAAAAGGGAGTTTGAGACGCTTCGTTTGATGCCATAATAAAGGTGTGAATCGTTCTTGGCAAATGGTTGCTGCATCCGTTAGTTGCGGCGTATCATCCATCTCTGTATCAACAACGTATTGAATGGCATTTTCCGCAACTCCTAAGTAATACGGGAAGGATTCAATAAATAATTGATCGAATACGTCTGTAGGGTGGTTCATCACTTGTGACTGCCAAAACTTTTCTAACTGATCGAGCCTTTTTTCCCATAACGCTTTCCATTCACCAATGCGGCTTAATTGCTCAATTTCTTCTGGAAAGAATGCACCTCGTTTATGGAATATAGAAAGCTCACTTCCTAATGACATAGCATGTCGTTCTAACGCGCGCATACCTTTTAATAAGCAGTAATTTTGTTCTTCTATCTCACTTACATAGTAGCCGTGTATAGTCGGAACGAAAGTCGCTACAGTTATATCCCCTTGCTGGTTCATATAATCACTGAGCTTTTTCATCTCTACAAGTACTTCTTCCTCCATTTCTCCAATTGGAACAAGTACATAAATTTTGTTGCGAATCCAAAAGCTTTTATAGGGGCCAAGGGGGATTAATTCTTTAACATGCATATGATAATGCTCATAAATATGATGAATCATCGCAGTCGCCACCTATGGTTTTTCTTTATATATATGAGCTTGTGCTCGCCTTTCATTCCTATGCACATGATAAAGCAACGAAACGTATACAAATACTAAAAAGAAAAAAAGGTGATAAACATGAAAGAATCAAATCAACTACAAGAAAGAGCATTGCAACTATTACAAGAACGCGGTGTAACAATTGATGATATTGCTGAGCTTGTTCATTTTCTTCAAAAAAAATATCATCCAAATTTAGAGATGTCAGAATGCCGTTATAACGTTGAGCGTGTATTATCAAAACGTGAAGTACAGAATGCACTAATTACTGGTATCGAACTCGATGTCCTTGCTGAAAAAGGAATGTTAAGTGAGCCGTTACAAGATATCGTAAAACGTGATGAAGGCTTATACGGAATTGATGAAGTGATCGCACTTTCTATCGTTAACGTGTACGGTTCTATCGGTTTCACAAACTTTGGATATATCGATAAATTAAAACCTGGTATTTTAGAATACTTAAATGATAAATCAACTGGAAAGGTGCATACATTCCTTGATGATATCGTTGGTGGAATCGCTGCCGCTGCTTCAAGCCGTTTAGCACATAGAGCTGAGCATTCGGAGTGAAATATGAAAGCCCGTCAGTGTCATACTGACGGGCTTTCGTATTCCATGAGCATAAATTCTCTTCCACGGCTCAAAAAAATAGGTCCTTGTTGAAAACCTATTTTTTTATATAGCGTAATCGCTCTTGTATTAAATGTCGCTACGCTAAGTCGAAACGTTTTCGGCTTATATTCTTTCGCTGCAAAGGCTATCCCAGCTTGAAAAAATATTTTCCCCAGCCCTTTCCCTGTTAACTCCGGCTTCATGCCAAGTCCGATATCCATTACATCTTCTCCACTATATAAATGAGCATCTCTTCCACCTGGCACTTGTGCATTTTCCCCAAAACAAAAATAGCCGATAAACTCTCCATTATCGTCACAACAGCCATAATACGTCCCATCTAGCAATTCTTCTATTACTTCTTTCTCGCCTGAAAAGCTATATAAATTATAGGGTTCTTCGTACGTCCACGTATTTATCTCATTTGCTTCTTCTACCGTCAGCTCATGTATTTCCACTTTCTCTTCCCCCTATTATATTTCTACTAACAATATTCGATACTCATCTTATAATTCATCTTTCTCAATATGTTTTTTTAATTTCTCGCTTTATTTTTATGGAAGATTTTTCTTATTATGTTACGATTAAACAGAATCATTTGAAATAAGGTGGTGACAATTTGAATTATTTTTCTTATCTCTCCTTAGAAGAACGTCAAAATTTTTTCTATAAAGAACCTCTTAGTTTTTCAAAAAATATAGAGAAAGAGCAATTAGCGTACGCATTAGGTGCTACACTATATACTCCTGGCACGAAAGAAACGATCGCGGAAGATATAATTAGAAAAAAACATGTGGAAGCTACCTCGATTATTTTTTGTCTAGAAGACTCTATCAGCGATAAGGAAGTAAAGTTTGCAGAGCAAAATATCGTCTTTCAAATACAGCAAATCGCCAACTTGGTCAGTGCTAACATACTAAATCAAGCAGACATCCCCCTTCTTTTTATTAGAGTTCGACAGCCAAGTCAAATGAGGACAATTGTTACTGAATTAGGTAGTGCGGTTCATTGCTTATGTGGTTTTGTCTTTCCAAAATTCACACCCGTTAATGGAAAGTCTTATATCGATCAGCTTGCTTATATAAACAAGCTATATTCATTATCCCTTTACGGAATGCCGATTTTAGAATCCCCAGAAATTATGTATAGAGAAACACGTGTAAAATCATTGTTACAAATAAAAGATCTACTAGATTCCTATCGTGATTACATCTTAAATGTACGCATTGGTGCTACTGATTTTTCAAGCATATTTGGTATTCGGCGTAATAAACACACCCCTATCTATCATATTACTGTTGTTCGTGATTGTATTTCCGACATTATTAATATTTTCTCCAGAGCAACAAATGGATATGTTATTTCAGGATGTGTATGGGAATATTTTTCTAATGATTACGAAGAAGGGCTCATTCAAGAGGTATCGCTTGACCATGCAAATGGATTAATTGGAAAGACAGTCATTCACCCATCTCATATTAAAGTTGTACAAGCAATGCACATTGTTACAATGGAAGATTATTTAGACGCAAGGTCAATTTTACAACATGCAAATACGTATAACGGAGTGCTAAAAAGCAGTTTTGCTAACAAAATGAATGAAGTAAAGCCCCATTATAACTGGGCTCGCAAAACCATTTTAAAATCTAATATTTACGGGGTGCTACATGAAAACAAACAATTCACCGATCTCCTTATTACAAACGCAAAACAACACGTATAACGTTTTGAATAATATAAAGGTTCATGTAGAAGTGCGTGATAATCCATATAACTTAGAATTAGACAATCTTTTTCAAATGGCTGCGAGAATCAATAAGAAGCGGAGTTTTTTATTTGTAAGTACAATTCTTGGAAAGCATCTTCCTATTAAACCTGCAGTCTCTCTAGCAAGTGGATTTGCTCTCGCTGCAAGATATATGGAAATACTACATAATACTTTTCATCCATTTCAAAAAGAAATTTTAAATCTTATTTCATTAGAAGTTGATGAAATTCCAGAAGAAACATTTTATTATCAATATCCCTTGCCAGAAGAAGTTTTATTTATCGGATTCGCTGAAACAGCAACAGCACTTGGCCATTCTATGTTTCAATGCTTTCAAAATGCAAAGTATGTACATACAACTAGGGAATCGATACCCAATCTCGAATCTGTCATTACATTTGAGGAAGAACATTCCCATGCAACATCACACCGTTGTTATGTGGATAAAAGCTTTTTTCAAAACAACAATCCAATCATTCTCGTAGATGATGAGATGACAACTGGGAAAACCGTACTAAATATTATCAGGTCTATTCAACAGCAATTTCCACGAGAAGAGTATACCATCGCTTCTTTATTAGACTGGCGTTCTAATACTAATAGAAGACAATTTAAACAACTAGAAGAAGAACTTCAAATAAAAATTCATGTTATTTTTTTATTAGAAGGCCGCATTCACACAACTGGCCAGCCATTGAATATTACAAAAACAGATACTCATATTGAAGAAACAAAACCTTATTTCAAAAAACATACGATTATTTGTCCAGCATTATCCTATACATCAAATTATATAAAATATACTGGACGCTTTGGCATTTCATCATATGAACAAAAGCACATTCATTCTTTTGCTCAAGAAGCAGGAAAAATGTTACAAAGAAAAAGAATTGGAAAACGAACACTCTGCCTCGGAACGGGTGAGTTTATGTATATTCCAATGAAAATTGCTGCTGAAATGGGTGAAAATATTTTATATCAATCTACAACACGAAGCCCTATCCACCCTGTTTCAAATGATGTGAACTACGCCATTCATAATCATTTCTCTTATCCAAATCCCGAAGATTCTACTATTACAAATTACTTTTATAATATTTCACCCCATGAATACGATGAAGTATTTGTGTTTATGGAACGTGATGTAGGAGAAGAAGCCTTATCACCTCTTCTACAGCAGTTACAAACAGTTATTCCTTGTATTCATATCGTCTCATTTTCAAATAGCATAGAAAAGGAAGGTTGATAATTATGGTAAAGGTAAATTCCCATATTAGTAGTTACGATCCAAATGATGCTATTTTTCTATTAAAAGATATTAGTGATTTAATGAAAGAAAGTTCCACAGAAACGAGAGAACAAGCCATTCAAGCTGGCATACATTATTCTGAAATGTTACCAACGGAATATAAACCATCTAAAGCATATATGGATTTATTCTTTTCTTCCCTGCAACATTACAAACACAAACTAGCCATCGCTGTCGGAGTTGTCGCTGAACAAATTATACAGACTAAAGGAACGAATCTCGTCCTCGTCTCATTAGCGCGTGCTGGTACACCTATTGGTATTCTTATAAAACGCTACATACGCTATCAATATAACCTTGATGTACCTCACTATTGTATTTCTATTATTCGTGGACGCGGCATCGATGAAAATGCACTTCACTATATTTTAGAACATCATCCTACAGAAACAATTCAATTCATTGATGGCTGGACTGGAAAGGGTGCAATAAAAAAGGAATTGGAACAGGCAGTACATACATTTAACGAGAGAAATAATACACACCTTTCTCATTGTATGGCTGTACTTGCTGATCCCGGTTACTGTACTTCAATTTACGGTACACGCGAAGATTTTCTTATCCCTAGTGCTTGCTTAAATGCGACCGTCTCTGGACTAATTAGCCGCACTGTACTAAATGACACCTATATTGGCCCAAATGATTTTCATGGTGTTAAATATTATAAAGAGCTAGAACAAGAAGATTTATCAAATTTCTTTATCGATGAGATAACAGATTTATTCCCTTCTGTTCATTCTCATATAGATAATCAATTACATTATATTGCTTCAACATACACCGATCCATCTTGGCAAGGATTAAAAGATATACAATCTATCCAAACTCACTTTGAAATTGATGATATTAATCTAATTAAACCAGGAGTCGGTGAAACAACTCGCGTATTACTCCGGAGAATACCGTGGAAAATTTTAATACGAAAGCAAGACACTCCTGATTTAAAGCATATTTTACTTCTTGCTAAAGAAAAGAATGTCCCTGTTGAAATATATGAGAATATGACTTATTCATGTTGCGGACTCATTAAGCCTCTTAGGGGGAATACGATATGATTTTCGCCAGTGATCTTGATCAGACACTTATTTATTCCCGTAAATCATTTCGTGCTCATATAGAAGATAATTCAATTCAGCTCATTGAAACTTTAGATGGAAAAGAAATTTCTTTCATAACATATAAAACCATTACACTACTAATAAAATTGCAACTGCATTCATATTTTATCCCAGTTACAACAAGAACGATTGAACAATTTCAACGTATTACTTTATTCCAAAATGAAATCATTCCTGAATATGCCATTACAAGTAACGGCGGTAATATCCTTCATAACGGTAAGCAAGATGTTACTTGGAACAAAGAAATAAAAAAAAGAATTTCAGTAGAATGTATAGAGAGGAACGATATACTAAAGGAATTTGAACAAATCGCTCATAAAGATTGGGTTATATCACAAAAAACGGCTGATGATTTATTCCACTATTGCATCATTAAACGAGAGAACATTCCTTATGATGAATTATCATCCTTCACTTCCTGGTTAGACAAACAGGGCTGGAATCATTCACTTCAAGGTAGGAAACTATACTTTGTACCAAAACCAATTAACAAATGGGACGCCGTGCAATATATACAAGAAATACTACAAATGGATACTATTATTACAGCTGGGGATTCTTTACTTGATTTATGCATGCTTGAAAAGGCGAACTATGCCTTTGCACCACTTCATGGTGAATTAGGGGCAACATATAATCATTTACAACCCCATATTGTAAAAACAGATGCAATCGGCATATATGCCGCAGAAGAAATCGTAAGTAAATCACTTCAAATCATTCACAGTTCATCACCTACCTCATAATTGAAATATGCACAATTGCATACGCACGCCCATGGAACAAATGGTACAATTTATTCGAATCGCTGTTGCTACACTTCTTGATCAAAGAAAAGGCGTTAAAACGGATATTAGCGCCTTATCAAACTCAAGCAATTGGCACATTTTGTCATCTTGAAAGACACTCGAAAGAGTGTCTTTTTTTCTATACCTTACAAGGACTTACTCATTTCAAAGCATAAACACATAAAATGATATAACTCTTTACATGCATGAGTCCTTTTTTCAAAGTTTTTAAGTAGACTCAAAATAAAAAAGCACTCTTGTCTAGAGTGCTTTTTACTTTCAAACAAGGAGGTTACATAATATGGATAGTACTCTCGTATTTAACTTCGGCATTGGTATTGTTATCATTTTATTTGTTTTCTTTGTTCTTTGTATGAGCGGAGTGTAGAAAGACGATTTGAGGCGTCTTTTTATACATATGTATTACTTGACTTTCGCAAAAGAAGTAACAATAATGGTTACAGTGAAACCATTCACATATCCACAAATAGGAGGAAGAACAATGAAACATGTAATCGTTTATGCACACCCGAATACAGAAAGCTTCAACCATGCGATTTTAGAAACGGTAAAAAGTGAATTAGAAGAAAAAGGTCATGAAGTACGCGTTCGCGATCTATACGAATTAAACTTCAACCCAGTATTAGACGCTTCCGATTTCATCTCATTTTCTCAAGGAAACACACCAGCAGATATTAAAGAAGAGCATATCTCTTGGGCTGATAGCATTACATTTATTTATCCGGTTTGGTGGGCGGGACTTCCTGCTATTTTAAAAGGATACGTTGATCGTGTATTTAGCCACGGCTTCGCTTATGCTTACGGTGAGAATGGTATTGAAAAGTTATTAAGCGGTAAAAAAGGATTATTATTATCTACAATGGGAAATACGAAAGAGGCATACACAACAGGCGGTATGTTTGACGCAATGAAGAAAACAGCGGATGTTGGTATTTTTGAATTTACAGGCATTGAAACAATTGAGCATACATTCTATACAAGTGTCCCTTCTGTGGATGATAGTGTGCGTAAACAATATCTTGAAGAGGTTAAAGATGTTGTGAATCGTGCGTTTTAAATAACATTATATCAGCGATTTTTTTAATATATCAGCGCAACTCAGATTATATCGGCGATTTTCCAAATATATCAGCGCAACTCAAATTATATCGGCGATTTTCTAAATATATCGACTTATCGACAAAAAACGACACTAATTACAACTGAATATTAGCCCACCCCAATCGGGCTACCCGCAAATATTAGAAAAAAGCTGCTCCAAAGTATGGAACAGCTTTCTTCATTACATCTTCTCAATCCACTCCGTCAAGTTATGCACAACTTGCGTCGGTTGAACTTCGTATTCTGTTAACTTCTCCACAGTTGTTACTCCAGTGTGGACAAGAAGTGTATGCATACCAGCATTTATTCCTGCTAAAATGTCTGTATCGTAGTTATCCCCAACCATTAATGCTTCATTCTTTTCTATGCCAAGCACTTTCAAGGCTTGTTCCATAATGATTGATTCTGGTTTTCCGATAAAGATTGGATCCACACCTGTTGATACTGCTACAACTGATGTTAATGAACCGTTACCTGGTAATAATCCGCGCTCAGTCGGAATGGCAATGTCTCCATTTGTAGAAATAAACGTTGCGCCGTTACGCACAGCAAGACAAGCTTTTGCTAATTTTTCATATGTGATGTCACGATCTAAACCGACAACAACGAAATCAGGATTTTCATCTACAAGTTCAAATCCTTTTTCCACAAGCGCATCGTGTAAACCTTCTTCACCAATCATATATACAGTTGCGTCTTGTTTACGTTCATAAATGAAGTTTGCTGTTGCCATACTCGTTGTGAATACTTGCTCTGCTTTCGCTGGAATATCGAAACGAACAAGTTTTTCTGCCACTTGTTCTGGTTTACGAGTTGAGTTATTCGTAACGAATAAATACGGAATGCCGCGCTCTCCTAACGCTTTGACGAAGTCGCTTGCTTCTTCAATTTGTTCTTCTCCGCGATACATTGTACCGTCTAAGTCAATTAAGTAACCTTTATACATCGATTATGTCTCTCCTTCTATGCTAACGTTCTCACCTTATCATACCACTCTTATATTACCCGCTTTTCCAAAAGAAAAAAACGCTTTACCTTAAAGCGCCCCATAACGTTCATTTTTTCTCTTTTATTTGGTAAGAACAACTACAATCGCCCTCGCACATGTTTGCTAGCGTTTTCACATCTGCGTTCGCAAATAAACGATTATACATCTCTTTTTCATCTTCACACACTTGCGGGAATCTCTCTGCAATTTCCTTTAACGGACAATTTTGTTTTTCAATTACGAAAGAGTTCTCTCCATCTCTCTTGATTTGAACCATATAACCATTTTTCTCTTGCATAGCTGCTATCTCTTGCACTTTATATGCTAAATTCTTTTGATTACTCACTCGCTTTTGCAACTGTTCTTCCATACGCTTCGTTCTCTCTTTTAAAACGTAACGAAGTATTTTTTCATCGCCCATTCGAGCTAAATCTTCTAGCATATCAATCGCAAATTGCTTATACTCTTTCGGAAATGTATCTTCTCCCTTTTCGCTTAATCCATACAAATAAGTTGGTCTTCCGACATGTTGCCTTACCATCTTGGAATAGATGAAACCATCTTTCTCAAGATTACTTAAATGTCTTCGAATTGCCATTTCTGTAATCTCTAACATTTCAGCTAGTTCCGCTACGGTGTGCTCTCCCTTTACTTTCAACAACTGCACAATTTCATCTTTCGTCGTACGTGCTTCCCCCATGCTTCACCCTTCTCCCTCACATACAATATAAGACCCCCAAAAGGCATTCTCTGGGGATCTTATAAGCATAATTATTCTGGTACAAATGCAGATACAGGTCCTAATTCCTTCTCTAAATAACTGCGAATATTTGCTGGGTATTTCTCTACCACTGCAATATGTTTTTGAATCGTCTTATATAATTCATCATGATTCATTTGAATATAATCTTGCGTAAGCATTTTTCGAAGAAGGATAATTTCTTTCATCCCTTGTCCATCTTCTGTACTTATCACTCGCTCGTCCATTAAAATATCGATAATATCTTCATAACTTCCTGGATCGCGCATAATAAATCCATCAATCATCGCATTCCCTACATCTAATACACAATCAATCATTAGATGAGCTATGCGTTCTAATGCGTAAAATTCAAACTCGGTTTCATATATCTTTTTCTCTTGAAATGTACTTGTTGCTCGTTCTAAACATACTAGCATTTGTTCTATTTTCTTTCTGTCTACAAAATACATGAATGTCACCTACCTGGAAATTAAAGCATTTACATTTTAATTGTAACGCTTTCTTCTGAAAAAATCGACAATTTTTCGAATTCACCTTTTCTCCGTTATTTGTTATAGTTATATTTGTATGATTTTTGAAATTGGAGGAATGGAACCTTGGAACGTGAACTCGCACTAGAAATTGTCCGTGTAACAGAAGCAGCAGCATTAGCATCCGCACAGTGGATGGGCCGCGGAAAGAAAAACGAAGCAGATGATGCAGCAACTACAGCAATGCGTGATATGTTCGATTCAGTAAACATGGCAGGTACAGTTGTAATTGGTGAAGGAGAACTTGATGAAGCACCGATGTTATATATTGGTGAAGAACTAGGAACAGGTAACGGTCCAGAAGTAGATATCGCCGTTGACCCATTAGAAGGTACAAACATCGTTGCAAAAGGTCTTGCAAATGCAATGGCAGTTATCGCAATCGCAGATAAAGGAAACCTTCTTCATGCTCCTGATATGTACATGGAAAAAATCGCGGTTGGTCCAAAAGCAGCTGGTAAAATTAGCTTAGATGATCCAATTGAAAAAACAATTGAAATTGTAGCAGAAGCTAACAATAAAAAGATTCGCGATCTAACAGTTATCGTTCAAGAACGTGAACGTCATCAAGATATTATTGATCGTGTTCGTGCAAAAGGTGCACGCGTAAAATTATTTGGTGATGGTGATGTTGGTGCGTCAATCGCAACAGCACTACCTGGGACAGGTATCGACTTATTCGTAGGTATCGGTGGAGCTCCAGAAGGTGTTATTTCTGCAGCAGCATTAAAATGTCTTGAAGGTGAAATGCAAGCTCGCTTAGTTCCAATGAACGAAGAAGAAGAAGCTCGTTGTCGTGAAATGGGATTAGAAGACCCTCGTCAACTTCTAATGCTAGAAGACTTAGTATCTGGTGATGACGCAATCTTCTCAGCAACTGGTGTATCTGCTGGTGAATTATTAGACGGCGTAAAATTCCTAGGCGGAGATTTAGCTGAAACATACTCTATCGTAATGCGTTACAAAACAAGAACAGTACGATTCATTAAAACGCATCACCATTTAGATCATAAGCCACACTTAAACTTAGATATTTAATAAAAGGAGCCATGTGTATGGAAGAACGTTTCTTTCTGTACGACGACACTGTCGCTACAAAAACTCGTTTCGTTAGCTTTATGGGAGAAAATGAGCGTCATGATTTAGCGCTATTATACTCCGATCGTCATTACGGTAAAACAATTGTCCTTGATATGCAGCGTAATAAATTCGCAATCATCGGCGCTGACGATTTAAACGAACCAGGCTACTTAGAGCACGCATTTTCTATGACTGAAGAAATTGCAGAAGAACTACGCTCATTTTTATTTGAACTTATATAATTTATCTTAGGCACCAGCTTTTTAGCTGGTGTTTTTTTCGCTTTAAGTATTTTGAATTTTCTAATCTTTATGTTATAATGAAGAATAAATCTATTTGGATAGAAAGGACGTTATCTACGTATGCCAATAACTACTTTGTAATGGACCAGCAATTGGATAGCATTACTCTCAAAAAAGCACCATGCTTTTTCAAGGGAGTAGTCTGCCCATTCCCATTACAAAGGAACGTATTGCATCTGTAGTATGATGTTTACGGAGGTTCCTCTTTGGGGAACCTCCTTTTATTTTTGTCTTTTCCTCCTGTCTTCATACTACAAGACATCCAAATAGCTGTATTACGTTTCTTTGCCACTACTATAAGAGGTGAAGGAAAATGCAGAAAGTACAACTTTCTTGGAGTTTATATGAAAACGAGCAAAACACAATCGAAAAGTATTGTAAAAATTGCAGACGCACTACCCTATTTACCGATACAAATATTCGTAGGCATAACGCCAACGGAAAAAACATATACCGCTTTGCTATTTATAAATGTCCGAAAGATCATACGTGGAATCAAAAATTGCGTATTTATAAATCATTTACTGATCACGTTGAAACAGTCGATATGTCGCAGCAGGATCAACTAGAAACAACTACTACCATTTCCATTACGCAACATAAAGAAAATGGTATAGCTGAAATTACGATTGTATTAGACCTCGTTTTCGGTTCCCACCGGATGGATAAAACTTTATCCACATATATTTCCGACTGGAGCCGTACACGCATTGTGAATAAAATTAAAAACGGGGATATTCAATTGAACGGACAACAAATGAAACCAAATACAATACTTTCTGAAGGCGATCGTATCTCGATTTGTTTATAATGCAAAAAATCCTCTTACAATCGTAAGAGGATTTTTTTATTTCTTCACTTTTCGTAATACGAAATGTGCACAACCGAAGTTGCAGTACTCGTATAAATACTCCGATAACGTACTAATTTTCGTATCATATGTCGCACGCTGGTTACTATCATCAAAGAAGCCGCGCAATCTAAGTTGCTCATAACCCCAGTCCCCAACGATGTAATCATATTTATTTAAAATTTCTGCATAGCGCTCTTTAAATGCTTCTTCACTAAAACCGTCACGAAAGTTTTTAATTACTTCGTACTGCACATTATTAATGCTCACCGTAGCATGAATCTCTTGCTTTTGCTCCATCATTAACTTCCTCTCTAAGCATTCTTCTTTTTATCGTATCACAAAGCATACCAACCAACAATTTCAAATACAAAAAATTGAAAATTAGTGCATGCTATGGAGAAGGAGGTGATACATCGTGAAAAAACAAATTATCCTTTCTCTTCTCACTCTTTCCTTATTTGCAGGCTGCCAATCAACGAATAAAGCCGAAATGGAACGTGAAGAAGGAAGTCGTGTTCTTGTTTCCAATAAAAACGACATGTATCATACGGAAAATACAAATACACGGCTTACAAGAGTCGGTTATTCATCTAAACAAAAGCATGAAGTGTCTAACAAACAAGTAGGAGCCATTAACCGTGAGAAAGTCGCTGAAATGATTACAAGCATGACAGTCAAACTTCCTGACGTTACAAACGCTGCTACGCTCGTTACCGATGATGAAGTATTTGTTGTATACCGTGCAAACACAACGGATCCAAAACTCGTAGCGGATCAAGTATATAGAGCTGCTTTGTCCATCGTCCCTCGCTATTATAAAGCATATGTATCAACAGACCAAAAGTTGATTTCTCAAATTCAAGGCCTTCAATCTGGCGCATTAAATGATACAGAATATACACAGAGCCTCGATATGTTAAAACGTGAAATGAGCAAAAATCCTCATTTGAACAATACAGAGGATCAGACTTTGAATGATATGATAAAAAAATAAAGAAGGTGGAGAAAACCTCCATCTTCTTTATTTTTTACTATTTCTTACGATTTGCGTAAACCTCCATCGCATCACACATAAACTGAGCTAAACCTTCGCCAAACTTATCGATATTTTTCGTAAAGCGCTCATCAGCGACGTACATTTGACCAAGTCCTTTAAAAGCATCTAATGAATATTCACCGAAGTTTTGCAAATAATCGTACCATACTCCAATTGCTTCTTGTGCCTCTTTAGAATCTGGTGCACCATGTCTAAGCGCCGCTAAATTTCTGTAAATCGTATTAAACTCTTCTTGATTATCTTTTGACATACCTTTCGCATATTCATTCGCTTTATCTACAGCTGCGTCTCCCCATCTTTCACGCGCTTCTTCTTCGTACGGATTATGGCTGAAATCGAAGCCTTCAAATTTCTCTTTATTCGTCATTTCAATCTCTCCTTTTGTATGCTGAATTGTCTTATCAATCGTCGCAATCACTTTATCTAACCTAGCCCGCTTTTCAAGAAGCATTTTTTTATGAAGCTGCAATGCTTCTTCCCGGTCAAATGATGGACTCATGATAATGTCTTTAATTTTCTTCAAAGGGAAGCCTAATTCTTTAAAAAATAAAATTTGCTGCAACGTCTCTAAATTTTCATTGGAATACAGACGATATCCAGACTCTGTCGTCTCGTCTGGGGTTAACAACCCGATTTCATCGTAATGATGCAGTGTGCGCACACTAATTCCAACTAAATTAGCTACTTCTTTTACCTTCATTGCCATGTGTATCTCCCCCTTAGTACATACGATAAAGTATGACGCAACGTTAGAGTCAATAAGTAAATTCATTTTATCTTAAAAAGTTTCATCTCTCCTATATTTCATGCATAATAGATATGTACATATATTAGAAAGCGGTGAAAGTATGGTTTCAAATACTGTAATTGCCAGCATCATCTTTCAACTCATTGTCTCGATTCTGGTCCCAATTATTGTACTCGTTTATTTCCGTAAAAAATATAATATAAATTGGAAAGTAGTCGGCGTTGGTGTTCTTATCTTTATCGGATTTACCCAAATTCTCGAAACACCATTCCACCTATTTATGCGCGGTAATCCAGCAATCGCTCCAATTTTAGAAAATCCATTTGTTTTCGCACTCTATGGCGGACTCACTGCTGGTATTTTTGAAGAATTAGGACGCTTCGTTGCCTTCTTCTTCCTACTAAAAAAATATCAAGAATATAAAGATGGCTTTGCTTACGGAATAGGTCACGGCGGGATAGAATCCATTTTAGTTGGCGGATTCTCTGCATTCCAAGCACTTATATTTGCGAATTCAATTAACAACGGTAGCTTCGCCCAGATGGTCGAAAAAATGCCGGAACTAAGTCGCCTACAGGACATGTTAATTCAGCAACCTGCCTACTTATACTTCCTTGGTAGCTTAGAAAGAATTATGGCACTCGTGCTTCAAATCGCCTTTACAATGCTTGTTTTATACGCAGTGCAGCAGAAGAAATATATCTTCCTTGTGTACGCTATACTATTCCACGCACTTGTAGACTTCTTCGCGGCACTTTACCAAACGAAAACAATTAACATCTTTGTTGCAGAAGGAATCACCCTTCTCTTCACAATTGGTGCTATCATTCTTATTCGTAAAATGAAAGAGAAATTAATGAGTGTGCCGGAATAAAAAATAACCCGCCAATTGGTGGGTTATTTTTTATAAGGATTATCATAGTGATGATAACTTTTGCCACTTTGCAGCTCCTTCTTTGTTTCTGCATCTATAACGATGTACTTGTGTAACTCTTCTACTTCATTTTGAGAAAAGGAAGCGAAAAAATAAACTTGGCGATCAGGGTGAATAAAAGAATCTTGAAGCACCACTTCACCCCGACAACCCGCGGCTGTTTTTTGTAGAAAAGAAAGTTCTTCATCGGGTACTTCTTTAAATAAAATCTTTTTTCGAACACTATACGCTGCATTATTGTATTCTTTATACATTTTCTTATCTAACTGTTCGTAAAACACATCTTCGCTCACAAATGGCTTATTTCGATTACTTGGATAACCTAACTTTTGATTGGATTGTGCATATGTTGTGGACATTTGCGTCAGAAAACACATCATGAATACGATACATATCATTTTTTTCATACTGGCACCTCAATTTTCATTATCCACATTACTTTTCCATATATATAAATCACTATGCACTTTCCAATAAAAAGGAATTTTTTTCGCATTTGTCGAAGTATATAGCGTCAACTTGAAAGATGGGGATGAATTATGAAGAAAATTATTGTAATACGACATTGTTCAGCAACTGGCCAAGAACGTGATGCCGAATTAACGACCGATGGAAAAAAACAAGCAAACACCCTTGCTACATTCCTCTTAGAAAACCAACTACAAATAGATCATATTATTTCAAGCCCATTTGTGCGAGCTATCGATTCTATTCGGCCCTATGCACTCCAAGCTAATTTGTCTATCCAAGAAGATGAACGATTAGCTGAACGCATATTAAGCGACGTTCCAATGGACGATTGGATGCAAAAACTAGAATCTACTTTTATAAATATAGATATTGCCTTTTCAGGCGGAGAGTCAACAAAACAAGCAACGGACCGTGCTATATCGCTTATCGAAGACGTTTTAAAATTAAACCATTCTACAACATTACTCGTTACACATGGAAACTTACTTACGCTCATTTTAAAGCACCTTGATCATACGATCGGCTTTCATGAATGGAAAGCTTTAACCAATCCTGATATGTACGAAATTACAATTGATGAACAATGTAGCCTAAAACGATTATGGAAAGCACCGTCCAAGTAATATCTCTTTCCAACACATTCAGTTGACGCCACGAGAAGGAACTGTACTAATAATAGAAAGGGGTATCACTCCATATGTACGAAGATGTACTTGCTTTACTACATAAAACAAATGTTTCTTATGAAAAATTTGAACATGAACCGGTACTCGATTATGAGACAGATCGGATCGTACGCGAGAGGCTTGGCTTACAAGGCACTCCAAGTAAAAGCTTATTTTTAAAATCAAAGGCTGGAGATTATTACGTATTTTTCACGTTAGAGGGCACAAGGCTTAACCGCGGAGAGATGAAAGAACTAACGGGAGAACGCTTATCTCTCTGTTCTCCTGATGAACTGCGAGACAAAACTGGTTGTACGCCGGGATGTGTAGCTCCTTTCGGGTATTCACACGATGTAACAATTATTGTGGATAACGCTATTTATACGTACGATAAAATTTTAATTACACCTGGTGTACCTGAATTTACAATTGAATTATCCACAGAAGAATTAAAAAAGATTTTATTAACATGTTCAAATACTGTTTTGGAGTACAAACAAAAAGAGAGCTAATCATTAGCTCCCTTTTTTCATTATTTTGCTTCTGCTGTGTTTTCTTTTGCAGAACGAACTTGCTCGTCCGCATGGTAAGAAGAACGCACAAGTGGGCCAGCTTCACAGTGGCTAAAGCCTTTGCTAAGTGCAATTTCTTTTAGCTCTGCAAATTCTGCTGGTGGGTAATATTTAAGAACTGGTAAATGCTTCTTAGATGGTTGTAGGTATTGTCCAAGAGTTAAAATATCTACATTGTTTGCACGTAAGTCATCCATTGCTTCAATTAAATCTTCTCTCGTTTCACCTAAGCCCACCATAATGCTCGATTTAGTTGGAATATCAGGCTGCATTTCTTTTGCTCGACGTAAAAACTCTAATGAACGATCATATTTTGCTCTAGCGCGAACTCGGTCAGATAATCGACGTACTGTTTCAATGTTATGGTTTAAAATATCTGGTTTTGCATCCATTAACATTTTTAAGTTTTCTTCTACTCCACCCATATCAGATGGTAATACTTCGATTGACGTAAATGGATTTTTACGACGTACAGCGCGTACTGTTTCAGCAAAAACAGCTGCTCCACCATCTTTTAAATCATCACGTGCAACCGCTGTTATAACAACGTGCTTTAAGCCCATCTGTACTACAGAATCTGCTACGCGTTCTGGCTCTTGTAAATCAAGCTCAGTTGGTAAGCCTGTTTTAACCGCACAAAAACGACAAGCACGTGTACAAACCGCACCTAAAATCATAAATGTTGCTGTTTTTCTTACAGCCCAGCATTCATGAATATTCGGACATTTTGCTTCCTCACAAACTGTATGAAGATTTTTAGAACGCATCATTTTCTTTAAGCCTGTATAGTTTTCATTCGTGTTTAACTTAATTTTCAACCATTCGGGCTTGCGCTTATATTCTGTTTGTTTTGTCATGGTTATCAACTCCGCACAATATGAAATAGTTTACCGTGTTCGCTTCTTTCAATGTAACATATCTATTCTAACGTATGAAAGCGATTTGCTCAAATGAAGATTCTAAGATTTTTTCCAATCGTTCCCTATAATGAAATACTCCGTATATCCCACACTAAAAAGAGTGATGATGTGAAAGGAGTCTATTTCATGCTTCGAAAAATTTCTCTTTTGCTTTCGATTTGCTTTCTTCTCCACCAAAACATCGCTTACGGTGAAGATAATCAGCAAAGCATATACGAAAAGCGCATGGCACTATATAAAGAAACCGAGCAAGCTTCAGGCATTCCGTGGTATTACTTAGCTGCAATGGATCAATACGAAAGAAATATACGGAGCGTAAGAAAAGATATTCCGAAAAAACCAGATGCCATCATTTCCCTTTATTTCAAACCAGAAATATGGGCTGGACCTGTTAATGGTAACGACACTCTCCCCCATACAATTGCTCTATTTGGCGGGTTAGGTTTAGATGGTGACAAAGATGGATTTGCAAATGCAAATAACGACCGTGATCTTTTGCATACAGCAGCAACGATTTTAAAGAAACAAGGAACGTCAGAAGAACGTATTAAAATCATGCTCTGGGAATATTATAGACGTGCAAAAACAGTTGATTTAATCACCGAATACGCCCAAATTTATAAACATTATGGACGTATTAATTTAGAAGGAAATGCGTTTCCTCTCCCTATTCGCAGTGACCATAGCTACCGTAGTACTTTCGGCGCTGGAAGAAGTTTTGGAGGACGAAGAGTTCATGAAGGAACTGATATTTTTGCAGGCTATGGCGTGCCAGTAAGATCCACTTGCTATGGCATTATTGAAACAAAAGGCTGGAACCGCCTTGGCGGATGGCGCATCGGCATTCGCGACCTTCATAATAATTACCATTATTACGCTCATTTAGGTGGATTCTCAAAAGAAATACAGCTTGGGCAAATTGTCGAGCCTGGAAAAGTAATCGGATTTGTTGGTAGCACCGGTTACGGACCTCCCGGCACAGCTGGAAAATTCCCGCCCCACCTACATTTCGGTATGTATAAAGACAATGGTTATACAGAATGGGCTTTCGATCCATACATGCATTTAAGTCTTTGGGAGCGAAAAGAACGCGCGAATACAAAACGATAACCGTAGCACATTGCTACGGTTATTTTTTATATTCGACTAACTATCCGTTTTCTTTTTATCAGGTACAACAACACTTCCGCTTCCATAATACGTAGGCACTTCCCCTTGAACGATACGCGTCGCAATCGGAACATCTTGTTTTACTTTTATTTCTTTCGTATGAAATGGAATAATGACTTGCAACGTCACTTCCATCTCCATAATAATTTGAATCGCTGTCGTATTGATTCCGTGCGGCTCAATTTTTTGTTTAATATCCGTATTCACATGACCAATCGTTGTGAAATCAATTGGAATGTCGGGTCCGATATTTCCAAGAAGTGCATTATTTGTTACACGGCCAAACGGAACTGCCATTGTTGCCCCATTTTTTTCAGAAATACCTAGCCCCTTCAAATTCCCTTGTTCTACTTGCTGTAAATATTTTTCTATGTATGTGGTCGTTGACGTTACGATTTCATTTACTTGCTTCGTATTTAAATTAATTGTGGATACTTTCCCGTTTTTATCATTTTGTACTTTCATTAATGAATCGACATCGAATCCCTCATCAATTCTATCTTTTACCGCCTTCGTCATAACCGCTGTCGCCATTTTATGTGTCTCTACTTCTCCATATTTCATTAATGTCGGCTGAATGCTGCTATTCACAATCCATAATCCTTGCACGAGTAATATGACAAAAAGAATAAACGACATAAGCAGTATATGCCGAAAGGAAACAGGTCCCCTTCGAAACCGCGAATTTTTCGAACGAAATATACTCATACAAAACCCTCCTTCTTATATCATTTCTATGCAAGAAGGAGGGACGATATATGCTTATCTCATTTTTAATAATGCTTCTTTTCCGATTGTGCCAGCCGTAATACCTAACGCTTCGGCTTCAATCGTTACTGATTCTAGCGGTGCTTCAAGAAGTTGTTCAATCGTTCTTACACCAACCGCGCGGCCAGCAATAATACCTCGATCCCCTAACTTCTCATTTAAAAGACCTACATCTAATGCACCGCACATAATATATCCTTTATCGCTCATTACAGCTAGCAAATTTGTCTTTGGAAGTTTGACGCTAACCGCAATAAACGTATAATTATCGATTATAATTGTCTCCACATTAACCATAGTTCACACTCCTCTCTTTCTTATCTGTATGACAAGAGAAAAATGAGTGTTACAAGTTAACTAGCCTATAGTTTGACGGAAGATGTATAAGTTATTAACATGTCTGTTAACACATCTCTAAGTAGTTCTGGCATATAATATTGTTTGTCAGAAAGTGTGGATAGCTCTGGGTATAAGTAGCCGAATGTAAACATATCAATCGTTCCTACTGTATATATACGATCTAACTCAAGCGATTCCCCGTTAATCAATACATCTTCGAGTAAAATTTTATTCCCAGGAATCGTATCTGGAATGACTTCTACACCAGCGTAAATCATTTTTCCCATTACTTTCCCGCGGAATCCGAATCCTTTTACCTCAAGGTTCTCCATATTCGGGCGGCGTGCTTTCAAGATCACTTCTCGTAACGTTTTCCCCGGCACTTTCAATAAACATGGATTAATGGGATGTGGACAAATTCTGTGAATATCTCCGCGCGTCACAACGCCTTCTTCTAATCCTTCAAGAAGTACACCAGCGTTCACCATACCAATCTCTGCACCACACCAGTTTTTCAGCGCATTTGCTAACATGTGCGAAAATGCTGTCTCATGAAACCAATCAACCGGTAATGATTCCTTTAAATGAACGACAGGCTCTTCCATAATATGTTCACTTTCTTCCTGCAGCGCTTCAATTGTGGATAACGGTTTGCTATAAGCACCTAAACGTTCAGTCTTAATCGCTCTACCATCCTTTTTCAACAACTTCTTCGTCTCTTTATCCACAGTAAGCTGAACGTGCCCAACGTAACGTCCCCACTTCTCACAACAGCATAGTAACGTATTATTCATAAGAACACCACGCTCAAATAAATGATGCGTATGTGCCCCTAAAATAACATCTATATCATAATGCTCCGCCATATGCTCATCCATGCTTTTTCCAAGGTGAGAAAGGACAACCGTTATATGAGCCTCATCTCTCACTTCTTCTAAAATAGACTCTAAATGCTCGATTGGATCTTCAATATGCCAATCTAACATTTGATAAAACTCTGGATACGCAACCGTTAATCCGATAAAAGCAATCGTAATCCCATCTGTCGTTGTATGTAATTTATAAGGCTTTGCCCACTCCGGACGTACCCCTTCTTTTTCAAATAAATTCGCGACAAGCACCTCAAATCCAGCATCATCATATAGGCGATTCAAATGCTCCTTCGCTAACGTAATTCCTTCATTGTTTCCGATCGTTACATAATCATATAACGCCTCATTTAAAAGCTTCGTATTGCCAAGCCCATTCGTCGCTTCCGAAATACTATGAAAACGATCCACATGATCGCCGATATCTACAGTCAAAACGGTCTCTCCCGCTTCCTGTCTTCGCTTTTTCTCTCCTTGTACAAACCGAGAAATTTGCGGCCAATTTTCAAAATGACTATGTATATCGTTTGTATGATAAAGGTGGATCATTGTTTCTTTATTTATATTCAGAGAAAAAACCTCCTCTCAGTTCCTTACTGCCATTTACGCTATGCGTACGCAATAATCCTGTAAATACTTTTCGTCTTTTCTTGCTATTTTACATTGTACTCGCATTGTGAGAAAAAGCAAAAGATTGCCCTTTTTCATATGAGAAACTTTCTTTTTAGTTGTTGGATTCGTTGAGAGAACGGGGGTGGGATTTGTCAGAAAGTTTGTTGAGTGGTTTTACGAGGTGTTTGTTTGGTTTTCTTGTGGGGGTGTTGTGGGGGTTCCTTGTGGGGGTTTGTCAATATCTTAGCCTCAACTACTTCCATTCGGCCACTTCATGCATATCATCTAAATATTGAGGGGTATACGCCCGCTCTGCTATGTCGTAATTTGTTGATAAGTCGATATTCCTTGTCGAATCGCCGATATATTGAAATAATCGCTGATATATTGAAATAATCGTCGATATATTTGAAAAATCGCTGATATATTGAAATGTATACTAGCAGGGGTATACTCATGCATATATACCTTGTAACACGACATATGTCGTGTTACAATCTCATTATAAGGTGGTGAACCATAAAATGGATAAAGAGATATTAAAAGGAAGTATTGATATTTTACTTCTCTCCATCATTAAACAGCACGATACGTACGGATATGAAATTATTCAAAAGCTAAAAGAAAACAGCAATGATTTATACACAATGAGCCAAGGTACACTCTATCCAGCACTCAAACGTCTGGAACAAAAGGATTTAATAAATTCCTACTGGGGCGAATCTGAAACGGGTATGAAACGAAAATTTTATCGCATCACTACGAACGGAAAGAAAATTTTAGAAGAAAAACTAACAGCGTGGGATTCAGTTACAGCTCTTATTAAAACTTGTCAGAAAGGAGCTTTAAATTAATGACGATTGAAAAATACATAAAGAGTATCGTTCAAAAAACAAACCTATCCCAATCTGATAAAAGCGAACTATACTTCGAAATTTATGATCATCTCACAAGCTTAAAACAAGAATTTCTCGATCAAGGAAAATCTGAAAAAGAAGCTACTGCATTAGCCATTCAAAACTTTGGAGAAGCCTCTACTTTAGGAACTGAAATTGAAAAAGCGATGCAATCTTCTACTCAAAAATATGTACAGTGGATTGGCTGGGGATTGTTTTTACCGTATTCGCTTATTTTGTTATTTAAACTATTGCTCGGGAGGTCAGCTTTTTACTTTGGTAATCTGAAGTACTTCTTTGAAACAGGTGACTGGCATGCTATACACGGTGGGTTAATAAACTTAGTTCCTTTCAGAAGTACAATCAACTATTTAAGTGGATTCGATCCTACTCATTTACTAGATCCTTATAATATAGAAATCGTACTTATGAACACATTAGGAAACGTCATCATATTCATCCCATTCGGATTCCTGCTACCTTTATTATTTAAACAAATTAACAATGTAAAAATAGCATCCAAAATTTTTATTAAGTTTATTTTATTAATTGAATCGTTACAACTCCTTACCTTTACTGGTGTTTTCGATATTGATGACATCATATTGAATATGCTAGGAGCTTTAATTGGGTACGGTTCTTTTGTTGGGATGAAGTATATTTTGGAACGTGTTAAATCTGTGGATAAGGTGGATACGATTTAAGTTCGGGGTATACGACCTGTTCTTCCTGTCGTAATTTGTTGATAAGTCGATATCCTTTGTCGAATCGCCGATATATTGAAATAATCGCTGATATATTCGGAGTTATCGTCGATATATTTGAAAAATCGCTGATATATTTAGCCAGAAACCCACCTGGGTATCTCGGCTAACCCCACCCCAAGCCAAGCTCACACAATAAAAAAAGCGCCCTGCACAGCAGGGCGCTTTCTTCATACATATATTGTCCAGCTTCGCCTCCTAGACCCTCATGTCTAAGAACCTTCCGCACGAGAAGATAAAAAGCATCTTCTGTGCGGAAGAACCTTAGCCAACGGGTCTGAACAGTCGGCTCCGCATTTCTATTTAACCGATAGAACCTTCCATCTCAAACTTGATTAGGCGGTTCATTTCAACTGCGTATTCCATTGGAAGTTCGCGAGTGAATGGCTCGATGAAGCCCATTACGATCATTTCTGTAGCTTCTTGCTCAGAAATACCACGGCTCATTAGGTAGAATAATTGTTCTTCTGATACTTTCGATACTTTCGCCTCGTGCTCAAGTGAAACGTAATCGTTTTTAATTTCGTTGTAAGGAATTGTATCAGATGTAGATTGGTTATCCATGATTAACGTGTCACACTCGATGTTAGAGCGAGAGTTTTTCGCTTTTGGTCCGAAGTGTACAATACCACGGTAAGTTACTTTACCACCATGCTTCGCAATCGATTTAGAAACGATTGTTGAAGATGTGTTTGGTGCTAAGTGAATCATTTTCGCACCAGCATCTTGGTGTTGGCCTTTACCAGCAATCGCGATAGATAATGTTAAACCACGAGCACCTTCGCCTTTTAAGATAACTGCTGGGTATTTCATCGTTAATTTAGATCCGATGTTACCGTCAATCCATTCCATCGTTGCGTTTTCTTCACAAACCGCACGTTTTGTAACTAGGTTGTATACGTTGTTCGCCCAGTTTTGGATTGTTGTATAACGGCAATATGCATCTTTCTTAATGATGATTTCTACTACCGCACTGTGAAGTGAGTTAGTCGTGTAAACAGGTGCTGTACAACCTTCTACGTAGTGTACGTGTGCGCCTTCGTCTACGATGATAAGCGTACGCTCGAATTGTCCCATATTTTCAGAGTTAATACGGAAATACGCTTGAAGTGGTGTATCAACTTTCACACCTTTTGGAACGTAGATGAATGATCCACCAGACCAAACTGCAGAGTTTAATGCTGCGAATTTGTTGTCTGTTGGTGGGATTACTTTTCCGAAATGCTCACGGAAAATATCTTCGTTCTCTTTTAATGCGCTATCTGTATCTTTGAAGACGATTCCTAGAGCTTCTAGGTCTTCTTTCATGTTGTGGTATACAACTTCAGATTCGTACTGTGCAGATACACCAGCTAAATATTTTTGCTCAGCTTCTGGAATACCTAATTTATCAAATGTCGCTTTAATTTCATCAGGTACTTCATCCCAAGACTTCTCAGATTTCTCAGATGGTTTTACGTAGTACGTAATTTCATCGAAATCTAAGTCGTTTAAGTCGCCGCCCCATTGTGGCATTGGCATTTCATAGAACTTATCCAGTGATTTTAAACGGAAGTCTAACATCCACTGTGGTTCTTCTTTCATACGTGAAATCTCTTCAACGATCTCTTTTGTTAAACCGCGTCCAGCACGGAAAATCGAAACGTCTTTGTCTTTGAAACCATATTTATAATCGCCGATATCTGGCAGTTGCTTCGCCATGTTGGTGTGTCCCTCCTTAGATAACCTCGTTTTTAGGAACCTTTAACATTACTTATCTTCGTTTAAGCCCTTTTCTAACGCTTTCCACGCTAATGTTGCACATTTAATACGTGCAGGGAACTTGCATACGCCTTGTAATGCTTCAATATCTCCTAAATCGATGCTGTCATCGTACTCTTTTCCTAGCATCATGTCAGAGAAAATTTTAGAAAGCTGAAGCGCCTCTTCAATTTTCTTACCTTTTACTGCTTGTGTCATCATGGAAGCTGAAGACATTGAGATAGAACATCCTTCTCCTTCAAACTTCGCTTCTTGCACAATACCTTCTTCTACTTTCATCGTAAGTTGAATACGATCGCCGCAAGTTGGATTGTTCAAGTTAACTGTAACACTATCTTCTAGCACGCCATGGTTACGAGGATTTTTGTAATGATCCATAATAACTTGACGATATAACGTATCTAAATTATTAAATGACATTTGTGAAATACTCCTTTGTCTTGATTAGCGATTCAACAAATGTATCAATTTCTTCTTTTGTATTATATAAATAGAAGCTCGCACGTGCTGTTGAAGAAGCTTTCAGCCACTTCATAAGCGGTTGTGCACAGTGGTGTCCTGCGCGAACCGCAATACCTTCTACATCTAATACAGTCGCTACATCGTGAGGATGTACGTCTTCAATATTAAATGTAACAAGACCAGCGCGATGCTTTGGACCATAAATTGTAACGCCATCTACTTCTGATAGTCTTTCTAAAGCGTATTGCGCTAATTCATGCTCATGCTTTTCAATATTATCAAGACCGATTTCTTCTAGGAAATCAATTGCCGCACCAAGTCCGATTGCATTACCGATAATCGGTGTACCTGCTTCAAACTTCCACGGAAGCTCTTTCCAAGTAGATTCTTGTAAATCTACGAAATCAATCATTTCACCGCCAAATTCAATTGGCTCCATATTGTTTAGCAATTCTTTCTTACCATATAATACGCCGATACCTGTAGGTCCGCACATCTTATGAGCAGATAATGCGTAGAAATCACAGTTTAAATCTTGTACATCTACTTTCATATGAGGTGTACTTTGTGCACCGTCAACGACCATAATTGCGCCATTCTCATGTGCGATTGCTCCGATTTCTTTTACAGGGTTAATCGTTCCAAGTACGTTAGAAACATACATGATAGAAACGATTTTTGTATTCGGTGTAATTGTTTGACGAGCATCTTCTATTGAAATTGTCCCATCTGGTTGAAGCGGAAGATATTTTAAAGTTGCACCAGTTTTCTTCGCAACTTGTTGCCACGGAATGATGTTACTATGGTGCTCCATGTAAGAAATAACGATTTCATCGCCTTCTTTTACATTTTCAAGACCATAGCTAGCCGCTACTGTATTTAATGCAGTTGTCGTTCCGCGCGTGAAAATAATCTCTTCCATTGATTTCGCATTAATAAACTTGCGAACTTTCTCCCGTGCACCTTCATACGCGTCGGTAGCTTTCGTACCGAGCGTATGAACACCGCGATGCACGTTAGAATTGTATTCTTTATAGTAACGTTCTAACGTTTCAATGACTTGAATTGGTTTTTGAGAAGTTGCTGCACTATCGAAATAAACAAGTTGTTTGCCGTTCACTTTTTGATCAAGAATTGGAAACTGTTTGCGTATTTCATGAATATTCATTAGCGAACTTTCCTTTCAATTACCTCAACAAGCTGTGCTTTTACTCCTTCAATTGGAAGCTCATTAACTACAGGTGCTAAGAATCCATGGATGACTAAACGTTCTGCTTCGCGTTTTGGAATACCACGGCTCATTAAGTAGTATAGTTGAGTTGGATCTACGCGACCTACTGAAGCTGCGTGACCTGCCATAACATCATCTTCGTCAATTAAAAGAATTGGGTTTGCATCACCGCGTGCTTTCTCATCTAACATAAGAACGCGAGAAGATTGTTGTGCATTTGACTTAGATGCACCGTGTTCAATCTTACCAATTCCGTTAAAGATAGATGTTGCACTATCTTTCTGTACACCGTGTTTTAAAATCCAACCTTCAGAATGTTTACCGAAGTGAACAACTTTAGTTGTAAAGTTTTGTGTTTGGTTACCACGGCCAATTGTTACTGTTTTCGTATCAGCATATGAACCGTCGCCCATTAAGTTTGTAACGTTCTCTGAAATTGTGTTTCCGTCATTCATAAGGCCTAGAGCCCAATCAACGCGGCCGTCGCGTCCAACAATACCGCGGCGGTTAACGTAAGTTGTTACGTCTTTTGCTAATAAATCAACCGCACCGAATTTCACTTGTGCGCCTTGTTCCACGATTACTTCTGCTACGATATTTGCAATACCTTTAGCATTTTCATTTGCAACGTAGTTTTCTACATAAGTTGCAGTACTGTTCGCATCAGCTACGAATAATACGTGGTTATATACGTTAGCTTCTTCGCCGTCTACTAAGAATACAGCTTGAAGTGGCGTTTCAAGAACAACGTTTTTCGGAACATATACGAATGCACCACCGTTGATTAATGCAGCATGAAGTGCAGTTAGACGATGCTCGTCTACCTTCACGCCGTCTTTCATTAAGTACTTTTGTACTAGTTCAGCATGCTCTGTTGCAGCTGTTACGATGTCTGTGAAAATAACACCTTTTTCTTTTGCTTCGTCTGCTAAAGAAACGAATGCAGTTGTACCAGTACGTTGCACTAATACGCTGTTATTTTCATCGATTAAGTTTTTCACTGCTTCTGGAAGCTCTGTTAAAGAACTTACAGGCTCTTGCTTAGCAGCGTCGCCTTTTCCGATAAAGTCCCATTTGTCAATTTTCGTTTTATCAGGAGTTGGCATTGGAAGTTCAGTTGCTTGTGCAAGAGCTTGTAAGCGGAACTCAGTCAACCAAGCTGCTTCGTTTACTTCGCTTGCGCGTTGACGGATTATTTCTTGATCGAAAGGTAATGTACCGATTGTCATGTTTATGCTCCTCTCTTACGCTTCTTGCTCTGTTGTTTCGTCTTCAATACCTAATTCTTTTTTAATCCAGTCGTAACCTTCAGCTTCTAGACGTTGTGCAAGCTCAGGGCCACCAGATTTAACGATACGACCGTTCATCATAACGTGAACGAAGTCTGGAGTGATGTAGTTTAATAAACGTTGGTAATGCGTAATCATTAGGCAACCGAAGTCTTCGCCGCGCATTTCGTTAATACCTTTAGATACAACTTTTAATGCATCGATATCAAGACCTGAGTCAATTTCGTCTAAGATTGCGATTTTTGGCTCAATCATCATTAATTGAAGAATTTCGTTACGTTTTTTCTCACCGCCAGAGAAACCTTCGTTTAAGTAACGTTGTGCCATTTCTGGATCCATTTCTAGGAATTCCATGTTTTTATCTAATTTACGGATAAATTTCATAAGAGAAATTTCATCGCCTTCTTCACGACGTGCGTTAATTGCAGAACGTAAGAAGTCAGCGTTTGTTACTCCGCTAATTTCACTTGGATATTGCATTGCTAGGAATAGACCTGCTTGCGCGCGCTCGTCTACTTCCATTTCTAATACATCTTCACCGTCGATGATGATGCTACCTTCTGTTACTTCATATTTTGGGTGACCCATAATTGCAGAAGATAAAGTTGATTTACCTGTTCCGTTAGGTCCCATAATTGCGTGGATTTCTCCACCTTTTACTTCAAGGTTTACACCTTTTAAAATTTCTTTGCCATCAATTGATACGTGTAAGTCTTTAACCGTTAATGTAGAACCAGCCATCTCAATACCTCCATTAATCCTATATATACATTTTAAAAATTCCTAAAACGTTCATATTCTCATTTTATTCTCATTCTAATTTTATATCAAATAAAATGATATCGCAAACGATGAAAAAAAGTAACAATTTTTTCACAAATGTATATAAGTATTTCACTTGCATCCTTATATGATACACCTTTCTTCTTATTTATATAAAGAAAAAAGGACTGGTAAATTTCCAGCCCTTTCCTTATATCTATTCACTTACCGGAAGTACAGCACCTTTATATTCTTTATTAATAAAATCTTGAATTTCTTTTGAATGCAGCACTTCTACTAGCTCCTTAATTTCTTTTTTCTTCTCGTCACCTTTACGAACTGCAATAATATTTGCATACGGAGAGTCTGATCCTTCAATCGCAATCGCATCCTTTGTTGGATTTAATTTTGCATCAATTGCATAGTTTGAATTAATAAATAATGCATCACCTTCATTATTTTCATATAACTTCGGTGAAAGACCAGGCTCTACATCTGTTTTAAACTTTAAGTTTTTCGGATTTTCTACAACATCTTTTACTGTTGCTTTCACAACATCTACTCCGTCTTTTAATTTAATAACGCCGCCTTTTTGTAACAGCGCTAGCATACGGCCACGCTCCGCTACGTTATTACTCATAATCACTGTCCCGCCATCTGGTAAGTCTTTTAAGCTTTTATATTTCTTAGAATAAATGCCCATTGGCTCTAAATGAATTTTCCCTGCGTTTACAATTTTATATCCTTTTTCTTGAATTTCTTTATCTAAGTAAGGAATGTGCTGGAAGTAGTTTGCATCAATTTCCTTATCCGCTAACGCTTTATTCGGCAGCACATAATCTTGGAATTTTTTAATTTCTAATTTAATACCCTTTTTCTCTAATATCGGCTGTGCCTTTTCTAAAATAACAGCGTGCGGTACGTTAGAAGCTCCCACAACAAGCTTATTCTCCTCTTTTCCTCCGCAAGCAGCTAATGTAAATATAGACAGCGCTGTAACAACTGACAATAGAATCTTTTTCATATGATGTCCCCTTCTCCCGTATAATTATGTAGTTATAAAAAGGGCTGGCATACACCAGCCCTTTTACAGCAATTATTCTTTTACAGGAACAACTGCCCCTTTATATTCTTTATTAATGAAATCTTCAATTTCTTTAGAATGTAATACTTCTACAAGAGCTTTAATCTCTTTCTTATCTTTATCGCCTTTACGAACAGCTACTACGTTTGCGTATGGTGAATCATTACTTTCAATTGCAATTGCATCTTTTTCTGGGTTTAACTTCGCATCAATTGCATAGTTCGAGTTAATTAGAACCGCGTCGCCTTCTTTATTGTTATACACTTGTGGCAATAAACCAGGCTCAATATCTGTTTTGAATTTCAAGTTTTTCGGGTTATCCGCAATATCTTTTGGAGTTGCTTTAACCGGATCTACTCCGTCTTTAATTTTTAAAATACCTTCTTTTTGTAAAATTGCTAGACCACGTCCATGGTCAGCAACTGAATTACTCATAATAATTGTCGCTCCGTCTGGAAGTTCTTTTAAGCTCTTATATTTTTGAGAATATACACCAATCGGTTCTAAATGAATCTTTCCTGCTACTTCAAAATCATATTTTTTATCTTTCATTTCTTTTTCTAAATACGGAATGTGCTGGAAGTAGTTTGCATCTAAATCCTTATCCGCTAACGATTTATTTGGTAATACGTAGTCTTGGAATTTTTTCACTTCTAACTCAATTCCTTTTTTCTCTAATAAAGGTTTAGCCTTTTCTAAAATAACCGCATGCGGTACGTTAGAAGCCCCCACAACAAGTTTCTTTTCATCTTTATCTTTTCCGCCACAAGCAGCTAGCCCCAAAATTGAAGTTGAAATCAGTGCTGTAAGTAATAATTTTTTCATTTGAAACATCCTCCCGTTTTTTATTATCGTTTATCTATTCGAGTCGTTACACGATCACCAATCCACTGAATGAAAAATACAACTAATAATACACAAATTGTCGCAACGATTGTTACGTCGTTATTTCCTCGTTGGAATCCTTCTAAATAAGCAAGTGTTCCAAGACCACCAGCACCAACAACTCCCGCCATTGCTGTATAGCCCACTAAAGCAATTGTCGTAACCGTAATACCAGATACTAACGCTGGTAACGATTCTGGAATTAACACTTTCAAAATAATTGTGCTTGTTTTTGCTCCCATCGCTTTTGAAGCTTCAATTACACCTTTATCAATTTCGCGAAGTGCAATTTCAACCATTCTTGCATAAAATGGTGCCGCTCCAATAATTAAAGCTGGAAGTGCTGCACTCGCTCCAAGAATTGTTCCAAGCAAAATCTTTGTGAATGGAATTAATAAAATGATTAAAATAATGAACGGTATCGAGCGGAAAATGTTTACGAAAGCTCCAATCGCTGTGTTAACCGCTTTGTTTTCCCATAAATTATCTTTCGCTGTCATAAAGAGTAACAATCCTAAAATGAGTCCTAAAACAAATGTGGCAAGAGCGGCGATTGCCGTCATATATAACGTTTCACCAGTTGCTTCTAACATTTGATTCCAATCAACATTTGTGAGTAACTTATCCATGTGCAATCACCTCCAGCTCTACTTGATCTTGATGTATTCCCTCTATTGCTTGCTGAATCGCTGTTTCCTCACCATTTAAATGAACAACTAAACTACCGTAAGAGCCGTTATTCGTTTGTGCGATATTTCCTTGCAAAATGCTAACTTCTATATCACTGCGTTGCATTAATCTTTGAAGTACTGGTCTTTCTACCGCTTCACCGATAAACTGCAAACGAACTACTTTTCCATCTGGATATTTTTCAATTAAACTTTCAATCGTTTCATTTGTATCTTCAGAATCCGTTAACTGCTGTACAAATCGTTTCGTAATGTCTTGCTGCGGATTACGGAACACATCAAGTACTGGACCTGTTTCTACAATCTTCCCTTTTTCCATTACTGCAACACGATTACAAATCTTTCGAATTACGTGCATCTCATGTGTAATGAGTACAATCGTTAAACCAAGACGTTTATTAATATCTAATAATAGATCTAAAATTTGATCTGTCGTTTCTGGATCAAGAGCTGACGTTGCTTCATCACATAAAAGTACTTGCGGATTGTTAGCTAAAGCTCTCGCAATACCAACACGTTGCTTTTGTCCTCCGCTCAGCTGAGATGGGTACGCGTCTCCTCTTCCTTCTAATCCAACAAGATGGATTAACTCATCCACGCGTTTTCTTCTCTTCGCCTTATCAACACCTGCAATTTCAAGTGGGAACTCAATATTTTCACGTACAGTTCGTGACCAAAGTAAGTTGAAGTGTTGAAAAATCATTCCGATTTCTTGCCTTGCCTTACGAAGTTCGCTTCCTGTAATCGCTGAAATGACGCGATTTGCAATTGTAATTTGGCCTGAAGTTGGTTTCTCCAACTGATTGAATAATCGAATTAAAGAACTTTTTCCAGCGCCACTATATCCGATAACACCAAATATCTCACCTTTCTCTATTTTTAAATTGGCATTATCTACAGCAGTGACATCACCGCTTTTTGCTTTATATATTTTCTTTACATTCTCTAATAGAATCATGGTGTATCACCCCTTTTTTGTTTGGATCGACTCCGCAATTTTTTATGTTTAATGCGTGTAGTCCACCGTTATCACTACTTTTATTATTTGAATGTCCTCCACATTCAAACAACAAAAAAACCTTTCTGCCTTAGAGAAGCAGAAAGGTTTATGTGCATATATAACAACATTATCCCTCTCTCTCATCTCTCAAAGCATTTGCTTTGCAGGAATTGGCACCATTTCAACATAAAGTTGACGGTTGCCGGGCTTCACAGGGCACAGTCCCTCCACCTCTCTTGATAAGAGAAATCAGATTACATTTTCGTCTGATTTGTAATTTATGAAATTATCTATATTTTATGAATTGAATTGTATCAATATCCACACACCATGTCAACAGAAATTTTCGCAAAAAATGAAACTTCAGAATTTTAAGCACCTACTGACATCGGTTTACATATATGAAACATCGATTCAACTAATAGCATCGTTCGATACGTTCCCGAATATTGTACACGTCCATCGTTCATTAACATTTGCAATCGTACATTGCCGTTCACCAATTCTTTTACATCTTCTTCATCTACACACACAATTTGCTCTGTTCCTCTTTCTTCTTTCAACAGCTCTATATAATCTCTTGAAATTTGTAACGAACAACTTTCATCTCCAAAGCGGAAATTAACAGTTTTTTCTCCTTGTCTTAAAAGCGGTTCTAAATGATATTGACCATTAGCGTAATTTACAAATGATTGCAGCAAAGAATATAATTTCACTCTAAATCACATCCTTCATATCACTTTCTATTACACATACCATTCCCTCTCACTAAAGAGCAATCCTGTTATTTTCGCTCGACAAATACTGTAACCACCCTGCATCTCGACATATTTCCCGAGAAATATGTCGAGGCGACAAAAACTTTGCCGCCTACTTTAATTCCGTATATAAATATTCAACCGAATGAAATGCGTATATCTTCTTCATCAGTGTCCCATTTTCAAAAACAAGTAAACAAGGTACACTTTCGATCCCATACTCTTTCGCGAAATGCGGAGCATAATTTAAATCTAACATTCCAATTTTCAAACCTTCAATTGTCATCTCAACGACAGTTAACATCTTTTTTGCTAATTGGCATGTTCCACACATTGGAGTATATACATATAACACTGTTTTTTCTTCATTCTCTATTAGAGCTGTAGCTTCGGCTCCTGTCCAGTCAATCACTTCTATCATTCCTTACCGTAAATATTCTGTATAAACGTCAATGTCAGCTCCCCATAATACATTTGCTAAGTGTGAAGATGGCGCAGTTGCCACTTCTCGGTACGAGCGATCAATATAAATATGCTCTGCTTGCGGGAATTCTTTTCGAAATTGTTTCCTTAACTTTTCTCCAGCATCATCAGCATCCACTAGTACATACACTTCCTTATCAAAAAACTGATCAACGAGCTCATCCATTTTCGACAAACCAATTGTACCATTTGTACAAACAATTTCCACCGGTTCCCGAATAATAGATTCAATCTTTCTTCTATCTGATGTACCTTCTACAATAATGACTTTTTCTACATAAACCATATGTCATCACCCGATCACCATATACTATACAACCTTTAACTTAGTATATAGTATATTCGTTATTTTCATGTTGTTTCCTGTTTATTTTTGCAAAAGAAAAGCGGAACCGACTGCTTAGCCCTGTTGGCTAAGGTTCTTTCGCACAGAAGACGCTTTTTGTCTTCTCGTGCGGAAGGTTCTTAGACATGAAGGGCTAGGAGGTGGAGCTGGACAAAGAAAAGCGCAAGCGGCTCGTTCAGATTGCGAGGGGGATGGAGCTTCTGACGTAAAGGCGCTTTTTGCCTTGCAAGAAGAAGCGAAAACAGCTAGAACTATATAAAGCTTAAAACAAAAAAGTTTTTCCAAAAAACGTTCTCCCACACGATAATTAGTATATGATTCTACGTTCATTATTTTACATAAAATAAAAAAGGACAGCACAAAGGCTGTCCTTCAGTCGACTATAATTAGTCTTGGTTTGTCATTTCTGCATATTTTTCAGCAGTTAATAACTTCTCAACTTGGCTTGCATCAGAAAGTTCAACTTTAACCATCCATGCACCCTCGTATGGAGATTCGTTAACAAGTTCTGGTTGGTCACTTAATTCTTCGTTTACTGCTACAACTTTACCGCTTACAGGTGCGTATAATTCAGAAACTGTTTTAACAGATTCTACGCTTCCGAATGGCTCGTCAGCTTCGATTGTTGCACCTACTTCTGGAAGTTCAACGAATACGATATCGCCTAGCTCACTTTGTGCAAAGTGAGTAATACCGATAACAACTTCATTACCTTCAGTTTTTACCCATTCGTGTTCTTCAGAGTAACGTAAATTATTTGGAATGCTCATGACTGTACCTCCAGTGAATGTATTAATTATGTAAAAATACCTTATTGGTACTTTTTCCACACACTTTCAAACTGCTCTTCGTTAAAACCAAGTGTTACCTTCGTTCCATCTGTTACAATTGGACGTTTAATCAACATGCCATCAGATGCTAAAAGCTCGTACATTTCGTCTTCACTTGCATCTTTTAACTTATCTTTCAGACCAAGTTCACGGTAACGCATTCCACTTGTATTAAAGAATTTTTTTAATGGTAATTCACTTTTTTCATGTAAATTACGTAAATCTTCTTTTGATGGTGGATTTTCAACAATATGAATCATCTCATATGCTACATCGTTTGCCTCAAACCATTTCTTTGCTTTTTGACATGTGCCACACTTTGGATATGAATAAAATGTTACTGTCATAAATTCACCTACTTTTTTACTAACCTTTACCTTTATCATATAGAAAACGTTTTATTATTTCAAACGATTATTCGCTAAACTTTTACTTATTTCGTGATAATTTTTAATAATCCTGCAAATTTTTCTTATTTTTCCGCCATTTGTTAAGAAAAAATAACTATATAAATTTTTTTAGATTCTTCTCTTATCACTCGCCGAACATATATCTTAAACAAACGTTTGATTAACTCCCCTTTTTTCTTTGTTAACCCTTGAGCTGTATCGCTTTCTTCCTACCGAACATACTTCTTAAACAAACGTTTGATTAATTCCCCTTTTTTCTTTGTTAACCCTTGAGTTGTATCAGTTTCTTCCTACCGAACATACTTCTTAAACAAACGTTTGATTAACTCCCCTTTTTTCTTTGTTAACCCTTGATCTACATCGCTTTCTTCCTACCGAACATACTTCTTAAACAAACGTTTATTTAACCATTTCAGCCTATAGTCACAAAACCTGAAAACACTTTACATGACAAAGATGTACAGATAAAAGGAACTAACGATTTTGGCCGTAATAATGAGAGTGTTCCATGATTTTGAAGAAATTACTGCAAAGAAAAAAGACGCATTTAAATGGATGCGTCTTTTGGCGATGTTTCTTTTGTAAAATCATATAAAGCAATTGCGCCTAAAATAACCAATATACTTTCAGGGGCATCTAACAAAATAGTTCTCCAAGTTTCTGATATTACCCATTTAATACCTGCTGATTCAAGATATGCTTGAAAATAACCGATTGTAAAATCAATTACAAATAAACATACAAGTAATGTTAGACCAAAACGAATTAATTTCTTGTTTGTAAACATGTAACACCTCTCAAAATTCACTGGATATTTCTGATTTTAGTTCTTTATATACGAAAATCCTTATATTTAATTTTAACACATTTAATATCCAAATAAATACAATATGCATATTTGCATATTGTATTTACAGTATTCCATAATTTCGACTAGTTACCTCATAAACAATGACATCGGTTGAACCCACTATGTACCCGATTCCTGCATGCGAAATAAAGGAGAAGCTTCGTTTACAGGACCCTTCTTCATCATCGACTCAAATAATCTGCAATTGTTTGAAATACGACGATATACATATTATGAATGCTTTCTTCAGTATTTCCGCCATTCGATAAACCAACTGCCCATTGTTGTCCTTCACCACTTCCGATATTTGCAAACCCTTGCGTATACATCGCATTTACATCTTTTCGAGCACTGTTATACTCTATCCCTTTTGTAATAAAAATCGAATATGATTTATCTTGCAAACCGATAAAAAATACTGGTTTCTTTAGTGATGAAAATACATTTTTATATTGCTCTGTTGAGGCTTCTTGAAAGTGATCTTTCATTATGAGAAAACCATCTACTTCCTTAGATTTCTTTTCCAGTTCCTCTAACTTCATTTCCTCAAACTTTACATTCCTAAACGTATCTTTCGGTTTTTCTCCAACAACTCCAATTACGAGTGCTCTTCCGTTATATTCTAATTTCTCTCCTTCTTTATCCTTTGCACACCCAGCACTCGCTAGGCATATCAATATAAAAACTAAGAAATACGATAAACGCTTCATTTAGCACCCTCCCCTTCTTTTCAGTCAAGTGACAAAAACGTAAGGTTCATTCAAGAAAATGTAAGCAAAATCGATAGCCCAAATTACGTTTCTATATTATAATCAATTGAATTTACTTACATTACTAAACATAGGAGATTATCATGAAGAAATTTAAACTTTCATCTTTTCTTCCGTTAAGTTATATACTTCTACTCGTACTCGTAAGTCCCCTTTACGATGTATTAAATAAATCGACTGTACACGCAGTAGATGTCACAACTGTAGTAGATGATTGGATTCCATTTGTGAAAGCATTTATTATTCCTTATTTACTTTGGTTTCCTTACTTATACGGCGCACTTATTTATTACTGCTTTGCAGATCGAAAACAATATTATGTCACTTTAAGTAGTATCATTCTCGGAAAACTTGCTTGTTTTTCCATTTATTATTTTTGGCAGACAACTGTACCACGTCCAACCGTCGTTGGATCAGACGTGTTTTCTGAACTAGTCCGCTATATTTATAGTATCGATCAACCGGTAAATTGTTTCCCGAGCATTCATGTTCTTACTACATTTGTCATTATGCTAGCTGCCTTTAAACGTAGAGAACAACATGCTTTTGAATATTACATTCTTACCTTCTTCGGTACGCTTATTATTTTATCAACGCTATTTACGAAGCAACATGCATTTGTAGACGCCATCTCTGGAATGACGCTTGCAAGCATACTATACTTCGGCGTTCAGCTGTTATTAGCAAAAGAAACAGTACGTGTTCCAGTAAAACAAAATCAAAAAATGTAAAAAGCAGACTGTGGCTTCTCAGTCTGCTTTTCTCTATATAAAGGGAGATTTTCAAGTTAAGATTGCGGTACAGTCATATCACCAGAGTGAATACGACCTGCTTTTTTAAGAGCAATGTAAAGTATATAAGAAACAGCTACTGGAATGACGATATAAGTGATTACCATCGCTGGGACAACTTCCCATCCTTCGCTGGAAATTAAATTAATTGGTGCGATAAGGGAACTTAATCCAAGACCTGCAATTTCTTTTCCTGCTTCCAGTTGGAAAATTAATGCTGATACTGGACCAACTATCGCACTGGCGACGACCGTTGGGACGAGAATCATTGGATTTTTAGTGATATTTGGCAACTGTACTTTTGGAGTACACAGAGCTTGAGCTAATATGCCACCTAAATTATTTTCTTTCGCTGAGATAACAGAGAATCCGATAAACTGAGCAACGCAGCCTGCAAGAGCAGCACCACCTGCAACACCGTCTAAGCTAAGTGCGATCGCTAACGCAGCTGATGAAGCTGGGGAGATAAGTAATAGTCCCCAAACTACCGCAATAACGATAGAAGCGATGAACGGGCTACCAGCTGAGCTATCTTTAATGAATGCTCCAACTGTATTTAAAACAGGAGTAATATTATGAGATAACCAAATACCGACTAAACCAGAACCTAATATGGCCGCAAATGGAACGAGCATCATATCTAACGCAGTTTTTCCACTTAAACGTTTACCAATATATACAGCTAAAGTCGCTGTTAATAATGCTCCGATTGGCTCACCTGTTTTAATAATTAGACCTGCTTCAGTAATTGAAATGGATCCGGCACCAATCGCTCCAGCTACCATAGCCGAGAAGATTACAAGGCCATTTGCACCGAGCATAAAAGCAATTCCGGCACCAATGGCTGGTGCCATAAGTGATTTTGCAACAACTCCGATTGTAATAAGCAACGGAATATCAACAATTCTTCCTATATTTTCGATCAGTAAACCAATTCCGAGGGATACGAAAATACCTTGTGCAATTCCAGCAGAAGCTTTAAATACACGAGACATTATATATTCCTTCATTTGTTTCACCTTCTCCTATAAGTTAGTAACCAATTGTTTTCATATAATCACGTAAAATGTCGTTTGATTTTGCGAATCGAGATTCTTCATCTTCTGTTAAGTTTAGTTCTACAATTTCTTTTATACCGTCTCTAGTAATAATAGCTGGTACTCCTGTGCAAAGATCATATTCACCATACTCACCATCTAAAATAGCTGATACAGCAATGACACGGTAATCATCGTTAAAGATTGAGCTCGCAATATATGCTAGAGAATTTCCGATTCCGTAATAAGTTGTTCCTTTACGTTTATAAATTTCCCATCCAGCTTTTGCAGTCTTCTCAACAATTTCATCTAAATCTATTTCACCAAATTGATCTTTTTTCTCTTCTAAAATTTGCAGAATTGGTTTTCCACCAACAGTTACGTGTGACCAAGCAACCATTTGAGAATCACCATGTTCCCCTAATGAATACCCGTGAATACTACGAGGATCTACATGTAACATTTCAGATAAAATTGTTCGTAAGCGAGAAGAATCTAGTGATGTACCAGTGCCGATCACACGATTTCTAGGTAATCCAGATAATTTCCACACTTGATATGTAATAATATCAACTGGGTTCGATGCAAGTAAGAAAATACCGTCAAATCCACTTTCCATTACGCCACCAACAACACTTTCCATAATCTTCGCACTCGCTCCTAAAGTATCTAAGCGACTTTGCCCTGGCTTTGGTGCTGGTCCTGCTGTAATAATAACAATATCCATATCTTTGCAGTCTTCATAGCTTCCTGCATATACTTTTGTTCTTGTATTTGTAAAGTTAATGCAGTGTGATAAATCCATCGCTTCCCCAACTGCACGTTCATGATTTATATCAATTAATAATAGCTCTTCGCAAATGCCTTGATTCACAATGGAATATGCACAACTTGATCCAACTAATCCAGTACCGATAATTGCAATTTTTCTTGTATTTCGTTTCATAGCAATCTCTCCTAATTGATCATATAATCTATTTCTTTTGTTCTTTACACTCCTAATTATAGAGATTCCCACGATATAAACCATGGATACTTTGTGAAATATTGAGCAAAGTTTTTGTCCTTTTTGCGAATTGTTATATTCCATTTTCGTCATATTTGTTACAACTGGAAAAATATTTATTATGTATTTATTGACATATACAAAAAGAAAACGAGCGAATAGATTCGCTCGTTTTCTTTTTTCTGTTATTCCGCACTTAATTGGCTCTTTAATTGTTGTACAATCATCGGATTTGCAGGTGCTGCCGGTTTGTAATAACTCTTTTGCTTTGCATACTCATACATATTACGTTGACGCATCTCATCCTGATTACGAATTTGAATTAACGTTTGGTGTAACTGTTCATTATCAGACTGAGCGATATAGTTTGCATAACTTGTTAAACTTGCATTTAATCCTGCTAAATAATCATTTACCATATCTTTTTCATTCATCTTTCGCTTCCTCCTATCCTAAGAAAGTCATTAATTGTTGTTTCGTATTTCGTGCATCTTGCGCATCTTTTTGTAGCATTTGTTTCAGTTGTGGATCCGTACACGTCTGTGCATACTGCTCCAACTTGTTAATAATTGTTGCATGTCCACCAATTAAATGACGTAAGTTTTCTACTTCAAGCTCTGTTAAATTTTGCATGGAATACTCCTACCTTTCTTCTTTCATTCTCCTTTAGTATTCTGTTCTTTTTAAATCGTATTCATGAAAAAGCTTTCTTACATTTCACATCTATTTATAAATACAAAAAAATGTTATAATTACAGAAAAATACAAATTTTAAAAAGTCACCTTACACTAACGATAGCATCTCAAAACAAACCATAGTAGGTAGGTGTGCTTATGCAAAAATATTTTAAAATTATCTTCTTTATCGTCTACACCATTCTATATGTAAAATTATTAATTGATGTATTAACTTTAAAACCACTATTCACTTCTATCCCTTTACATATGTTATTTCTCATTTGTTTTTTACTCATTGCGCTTAACAATTATAAAAATCGTAACACTACATTTTTCCTATTGTTTATTAGTGCAACTCTATTAGTCAGTACTAGTTTCATTAACAGTATTCTTATATAAAGGAGCAATAAACATGAAAACACACGACTTCCTTACAGAAATCCAAAAGGGCTCTGAGCCTAGTCCCTATCAAGATCCCATCGCATTCAGTTTCGTTTGCTTTTTCTTAGCGATATTTACATTTTTCAAACCAGCTAAATAATATCATTTAACAAAAAAGAGCCTCTAAACCACTAGAGGCTCTTTCTCATCTAATATCTTCTTTTCAAAACTACAATAGTTAAAGCATACGAACAAAGCACTCCAGCTAATAAACATGCATTTGCTAACTTATACTGTTCGCCTGTCAGTGAATATAGATTCCCAATCAAAAAGATAACTAAATATAGAAATAAAAATACAAATAATGAAATTTTAGCGGCATTTCCTGTAATATGCTCGCCTCTTTCATCTTCCCCCTCATTCTTCTGAAAACGTGTGGAATATAAAACACCTATTAGTCCTGCTACTGAGATTATGACCCCTATTACAATGCTCATTCCGTTTCCCCCTCTATTTTATATTGAAAAACTTCATGAAACTCCTTACCTAAAATATGTGCAATTTCAAAAGCTAAAATTAAAGATGGATTGTAACGATTTGCTTCAATTGAGGCGATCGTTTGTCTACTTACCCCTGCTTTGTTCGCTAAATCAGTTTGTGACCAGCGTTTTTCTGCTCTAAGTACAACGAGATTATTTTGTAAAATTCCACTCTGTTTCATAACCTCTCCTTTTTACAATATTTTCTATATTTTAATCGTAATTTATTTTTAACATCATGTAAACTATTTTTAACAATAATAAAGAGAAACTTTAATCCACTTACTGTTCTTTTCAAACCATATACACTAAAAAACCTTAGAATCGCTTCTAAGGTTTCCGGCTATCCATATTCAAAACACTATACTAATAAGTAACGAAAGAATTAATAATATAACTACCAATCCGCCAGTTACTCGTGCTATAAACTTCTTTTGTGCGCCCGCACTTGAAACGATAAAACGGAAGTATAATATACCTCCTATCGCAATAAGAATACATTCCAATATGATACTAATAGCCGGAAATCTCCACAATCCAAAACCAAGCATAGGTAAATCTCCGTAATGGCCCGGAAGTAACGGCAAATCAGCACGGTGCACAAGTAAATCTAAAATCCAATGACTAAAAACTACAGCCCCTATAACAAAACCACTCCGCTTGCCCCAAAACCTTTTCCCCACTATTCCTGCAACAAAAGCAATAAACAGTGCTCCTATTAAAGAATGTGTGTAATCCGCATGAATGATTGCTTCACCATAACTATTCCTATTAATAGGTTCAATTGTCTCTACTCCTAAAATATACAGCGGCAAAAAAATGATATCCAACAATTGTGAGCTTACCATAAGAGCCCAAAGTGGTAGTTTAGGTGACTTGGCTTTTACTGCTGCCGCTAAGCCAAAATGTCCTGCAAACATTTCACTTCACATCCTTTTGTCATTGTCCCTCCAGCAAATCAAAGCCTGCTATATAAAAAGCATCCTCAGCGACAAATTCATGCTTTTTCTCCTCTTATTCACTCTTTCATTCCACGTAATCCTTTAATAAACGTTTCCAACAATACATGTAAACTTATATCCAAATCTAACGGCAAACCAAATCCGCCCTGCTGTTCAATCGACGCAAATCCATGACAAATACTTCTGAATCCACGTGTCGCATGAAGTGCATTCTCTCCTTCTAAGCCGTACTGTTGTAAAACTTGAAGACAAAGCTTTACAATTCCGTCACCTGCTTTTCTTACTTCTTCATCTCGTAAAAAGGTTGCTTCATATAGTCCAGGATGTTTGCGTACGAATGCTACATACGCTTCTCCTAAAGCATGAATTGCTTCATCCATCCGTTTACCCTCGGCCGCTTCTTCCAGTTTGTTATACAGCTGCTTGATTCCGTAAATACCAAGATGTTTCCGTACATCTTGTAAACCTTTCACATGATTGTATAGCGAAGGTGAACGTACCCCTAATGTTTGCGCTAATGAAGCTAACGTTACTTCTTGTATTCCATTTGCATCTGCAATTTCTGCTGCTGTTTCTACAATTTTCTGTAATGTAAGTCCGATTCTCGGTGACATCAATTAACCCTCTTTTCTACTTTCTATATTCCGCTTAGCTTCCTTAATAGCAAGCTCTATGACAGCCCCTGGATCGTTTATCATTTTCCCATGCCCTGCCGCAAGCAAGGACGGCTCATATTCTCTTAGCTTCTCTGCACTTTGTAATGATATTTCTTTACTCCACGTTGCCATCGCTGGAAACGGAAACCAAAATTTCATTTGTCCCGAAACAGCCGTACCTCCTCTCGTTTGGAATGCATCCCCAACAATAAGAGCTTTATTTCGTACATCAAGAAACGCCATGGAGCCTGGCGTATGTCCCGGTGTCATAATCGCAAGAAGCGATCCAACTCGGTCGCCATCTTCCAATAAAACATCAGGTACCGTTTTTACTTTTTTAGGTACACCGCCTTTTATCGGTATATTCGGTTCATCCTTTTGTAACGTCGTATCTCCTTCTAACAGCTTTGCGTCCCTTTTAGAAATATAGACTGGAACATGAGGAAGCACTTCCTTTAATGCGTCTAATGCACCGATGTGATCATCATGCGCGTGTGTTAATACAATATTCGTAATTGGTTTTCCTATTTTCTCAGCCGCCTGTAAAATTCCTTTTGCGCTATATGGCAAAGCAGCATCAATTAAAGTTAAACCATCTTCTTCCTCTATAAAGTAACAATTCACAGGAAACACTCTTGGCAAAAATGACAATTGATATACCGTTTTTTCATGCATCACTCTCATATTCCCATCTCCCTTTTCACGAAAACTAATACCATTAGTTTTATTATACTAATGGTATTAGTTTTATGTCACTAAAAACTTTATTTTCTCAGAAAAAAAAGAAAAGCAGTCGTTTATACGACTACTTTTCTTTAAAAATATTAAACCGTGTAACGCTCATCTTCTAAAATTTTCGCAGCAATTTCACGTTTCTTCGGAATTACGTTAAGTGGTGTGTGGCGAGTTAATTTACGTAATGATGATAACATCATGCGCAGCATGTCGCCGTTTTCAACTGCGATAAGTGTTTCTTTCGCATCTGCTTCGATTTCGTTAAATGCTTCTTGGCAGAATACTTCAGTGTATAACACTTTTTGTTTATTCTTTTCAAGACCAGTTGTTTTAATTGCTTTTTCTGTACGAAGAACAGCTGACTCCATTGCGTATAGGTTGCTTACGATGTCAGCGATATTCACAAGAATTTCTTGTTCTTTATCTAATGCTTTACCGTATTTTTGAGCAGCTAATCCAGCTACCATTAAGCCGATTTTCTTCGCGTTATTTACTAAATATTTTTGAAGTGCTAATGGCTCATCGCCTACTTCTTCTGGCATCATCATCATTAACTCTTCTTGTAATTTTTGTGCTTTTTGAAGAAGTGGTAATTCACCTTTCATCGCTTTACGTAAGAACGTACCTGGTACGATTAGGCGGTTAATTTCATTCGTTCCTTCGAAAATACGGTTAATACGAGAATCGCGGTACATTCTTTCAATCTCATACTCTGCCATAAATCCGTAACCACCGTGAATTTGAACACCTTCATCTACTGTATAGTCTAGTACTTCAGAACCGAATACTTTGTTTAAAGAACACTCGATTGCATATTCAGCGATAGAAGCTGCTACTGCTTTACCGTCTTTTACTTCTTCTTCAGATAATGTGCTCATGCGGCTTTCGAATAAGCCTACTGTACGATATACAGAGCTTTCAGCTGCATATGTTTTTGCTGCCATATTCGCAAGTTTCTCTTGAATTAATGGGAAGCGAGCGATTGGTTGTTTGAACTGTTGACGTTGGTTTGCATATTGTGCTGAAATTTCTACTGCACGTTTCGCAGATCCAACTGTACCAACACCTAATTTATAACGACCGATATTTAAAATGTTGAATGCGATAATATGACCTTTACCGATTTCGCCAAGTAAGTTTTCTTTCGGTACTAACGCATCTTCCAAAATTAACGTACGAGTTGAAGAACATTTAATACCCATTTTCTTTTCTTCTGGGCTTGTAGATACACCAGCATAGTCTTTCTCCACGATAAATGCTGAGAAGTGCTCTCCATCAATTTTTGCATATACGATAAATACGTCAGCAAATGCAGAGTTTGTAATCCACTGTTTTTCACCATTTAATACGTAATGTGTACCTTCTGCATTTAAACGTGCCGTTGTTTTTGCACCTAATGCGTCCGATCCTGAACCTGGCTCTGTTAATGCGTATGCCGCTAATTTTTCACCAGTTGCAAGTAATGGTAAATACTTTTTCTTTTGCTCTTCGTTACCGAATAATACGATTGGTAAAGATCCGATACCTACGTGAGCACCGTGAGTAATTGCAAAGCCACCAGCGCGAGAGAATTTCTCTGCGATTAACGCTGAGCTTACTTTATCAAGACCAATTCCGCCGTACTCTTCTGGTACGTCAGCACCTAATAAACCAAGTTCCCCAGCTTCTTTTAAAAGACGAACAGAACGATCAAACTCATGTTGCTCTAAATATTCAAGCTCTGGAAGAACTTCATTTACGATAAAGTCCTCTGTCGTTTTTGCAATCATTTTATGCTCAGATGAAAAATCTTCTGGCGTAAACACTTGATCAATCGTAATCTCATCTACTAAAAAGCTACCGCCTTTAACTGCACTTCCTACTGTTTTTTCCATGAAAATTTCCTCCTTCATATTTTCATAAGCCGCTTCTCTCATTTTGAAAGAAGCTGGCTCTCCCTTTTGTTTTTATAAACCTTTGTTGCTTCCATTCTTTGCATTGGTGACGTCTCGTTCTGAACGGGCCACCTGCGCTTTTTTATAGTCCAGTTCCAGCGGCTAGAATGTTCGGTGGCTTCACTTCTTCCTGCGAGGCAAAGAACGCCTCTACGTCTGAAGCTCCATCCCCCTCACATTCTGAGCGAGCCGCTTCCACTTTTTTTCATAATCCAGTTCCGGTGGCTAGAACAGTCGGTCGTTTCACCCCTTCCTGTGAGGCAAAAAGCGCCTCTTCGTCAGGGCTTCCAACGCCCTCCTGTTCTGAACGAGCCACCTGCACTTTTTTTATAGTAATTCAAACACTCCCGCTGCTCCCATTCCGCCGCCGATACACATTGTTACGATACCGAATTGTTCGTTGCGGCGTTTCATTTCGTGAATAAGAGATAGTGTTAGTTTTGCTCCTGTACAGCCAAGTGGATGTCCAAGTGCGATTGCACCGCCGTTTACGTTTACTTTTTCTTCATCTAAACCAAGTTCACGAATAACTTGGATCGATTGTGAAGCGAATGCTTCATTTAGTTCGAATAGGCCGATATCAGATAGCTCTAAGCCAGCTAGTTTTAATGCTTTCGGAATTGCTGCGATTGGGCCAATTCCCATTACTTCTGGTGGTACACCCGCTACTGCAAATGAACGGAATTTCGCAAGTGGCTTCATACCATCGCTTACTGCTTTTTCACGGTCCATTAATAATACAGATGCTGCACCATCACTCATTTGTGAAGAGTTACCAGCCGTTACAGAACCGCGAACGTTAAATGCTGGACGTAATTTACCTAAAATGTCTAGCGTCGTTTCTGCTCTTACACCTTCGTCTTGCGTGAAAGTGATTGTTTCTTCTTGCAGTTTGTTATTTGATCCAACAGTACGTAACGTTACATCTACAGGTACTGTTTCATCAGCAAAGTTTCCTGCAGCTAATGCTTTCGCAGCACGTTGATGACTTCGTACTGCAAATGCATCTTGCTCTTCACGGGAAATTCCATATTTCACAGCAACTTGCTCTGCTGTATGTCCCATACCCATATAATATTCTGGAGCTGCTTCTACAAGGCGACTATTTGGACGAACAACGTGTCCCATCATTGGAACTAAACTCATTGATTCCGCTCCGCCTGATAATACAGCTTCCGAGTGCCCAAGCATAATGCGCTCTGCTCCGTAAGCGATACTTTGTAAACCTGAAGAACAGTAACGGTTAATTGTAATAGCTGGAACATCGTAAGAAAGTCCTGCTAATCCGCCGATATTACGAGCCATATTTAAACCTTGCTCTGCTTCTGGCATCGCACAACCGAAAATTAAATCATCGATTGGTCCTTCATAATTCGCACGCTTTAACGTTTCCTTTACTACTAACGCCCCTAGATCGTCAGGACGAACTGTTTTTAATGAACCCCTCTTTGCTTTTCCAATTGGTGTTCTTGCTCCCGCAACAATGACAGCTTCTCTCATGAACGATATCTCCCCTCGTTATTAGTTACGTAATGGCTTTCCTTTTACAAGCATGTGCTGCATTCTTGCTTGTGATTTCATCTCACTTACTAAGCTAATAAATGCTTCACGTTCTACATCTAATAAATACTGCTCATCAACTTCTGTTCCATACGGCACTTTTCCGCCCGCGATGACATATGCAAGTTTCTTCGCAATGTGAAGATCGTACTCTGAAATGTAACCAGATAAATGCATTGCTTCTGCACCAAGTGCAAGAGTTGCATATCCTGTTTCACCAACAACCGGTATCTTTTTACGAATCGGCGCTTTATAACCAGCTTCATATAAAGCAAGTGCTTTCTGTTTCGCATCGTATAGTAAGTGATCACCATTCACACTAATACCATCTTTATCACCTAAGAAGTTATGAGAAATCGCTTCTTGTCCTGAAGTTGAAACTTTCGCCATTGCGACTGTTTCAAACACTTTATTTGCAACTTTTTGTAGGTCAAACTCTACGCCGTTTGCCATTTTATTTAAGTGTTTAATGTATAGCTCTTTATTACCGCCTCCGCCAGGGATTAAGCCAACACCAACTTCTACTAAGCCCATATACGTTTCACTAGAAGCTTGAATGCTCGCTGCTGGTAAGCAAACTTCTGTACCTCCGCCAAGCGTCATACCATATGGTGCTGCTACAACTGGCTTAGAAGAGTATTTAATTTTCATCATTGCATCTTGGAAGTTTTTCACAACCCACTCAATTTCAAAGTAGTTGTCGTCTTGTGCTTCCATTAAGATCATTGCTAAGTTCGCACCAACGCAGAAGTTCTTCGATTGGTTACCGATAACAAGACCTTTATAATTCTTTTCTACTTCATCAACAGCGTAGTTAATCATTTGCGTAATATCCATACCGATTGCATTGCTCTTCGAATGGAATTCTAAACAAAGGATGCCGTCGCCTAAATCAATTAAGCTCGCTCCGCTATTTTTCTTTAATACGCCATTTTTCGCTTTTAATTGCTTAAGAGAAATTGCTTTTTTATTACGTTCGATTAGCTTATATTCGCCATTATCGTAATAGTAGCTATCTCCGTTATCATGTTTGTAGAAAGTAGTGAAACCTTTCTCTAACATTTCTTTCACCCAAGCAGGAACAACTACGCCGTTTTCTTCCATCTTTTGAACGGACTTTTCAACGCCAATTGCATCCCAAACTTCAAACGGTCCTTGCTCCCAGCCGAAGCCCCACTTCATCGCTTGGTCAATTGCAACGATATCGTCAGCAATTTCTTTATGAAGTTTTGCAGAGTATAAAAGAGTCGGTGTGATGATATTCCATAACAACTCTCCTGCGCGGTCTTTCGCATATACAAGCGCTTTCAATTTATTCGATAAACCTTTTTCTTGTTTACTTAACTCGATCGATGCAGCTTTTAATTTTTTACGAGCTTCGTACTCCATCGTTTCTGGATTTAATTCTAAAATTTCTTTTCCTTGTTTTAAGAAGAAGCCTTGACCTGTTTTGCTTCCAAGCCATTTTTTATCAAGCATGTCATGCATGAAAGCTGGTACTTTAAATACATCGCGCTCTTCTTCTTGTACGTTTTCATATACGTTATTTGCAACGTGTACGAATGTATCTAAACCGACAACATCTAATGTACGGAACGTTGCGCTCTTCGGACGACCAATAAGTGGGCCTGTTACTGAATCAACTTCCCCAATGCTATAGCCGCGTTTTACCATCTCTTGAAGAGTTACTAATAAACCGTACGTACCGATGCGGTTTCCAATAAAGTTTGGTGTGTCTTTTGCGATAACAACGCCTTTTCCAAGAACGTCTTCGCCAAATAGTTTCATGAAGCTTAATACTTGTGGATCAGTTTCTTTCGTCGGTATTACCTCTAGAAGTTTTAAATATCGTGGTGGGTTAAAAAAGTGTGTGCCTAAGAAGTGTTTCTGGAAGTCGTCTGAACGACCTTCTGCCATTTTTTCAACTGAAATGCCTGACGTATTCGAGCTTACGATAGAACCCGGTTTACGAACAGCATCTACTTTTTCAAATAGTTTCTTTTTAATATCTAAGTTTTCAACTACTACTTCAATAATCCAATCTACATCAGCTAGACGCTCAAGGTCATCTTCTAAGTTACCTGCTTCAATCAGTGCTAAATTTCCTTTCACTGTCAGAGGAGCTGGTTTTTGCTTTAATAGTTTTTGTAGTGCCGTATTACTAAAACGATTTCTCACACTTTTATGTTCTAATGTAAGTCCCTTCGCTTCTTCTTCTTTCGTAAGCGCAGGTGGTACAATATCAAGCAATAATGTCGGAATACCAATATTAGCTAAGTGTGCCGCAATTCCTGAACCCATTACGCCTGACCCTAGAACAGCAGCCTTTTTAATTTGGAACATCCAATTCTCCCCCTATTCTTGAATGAATGCTCATTCAATTTTTCGACATAAGTCGCAATCAATGAGTGAGCCTCTACTAATAAATATATGATACTATTTAAATTTTCGCAATATATTTATTGATAAAATTTTCTGAAATAAAGTGAAACTTTAATCAGTAGGGGTTTCCTTCATCCCCTACTGATTATTAGTTGAACCAATCGGACTTTTATGGGCAGTTGACCCCTACCTAACTTCTTTGCTTTCGCTGAATTTTGAGGTGGGGGTCTTACTGCCCATTAAAGTGGGATAAATATTTTTCTTTTATTTGCCCATGCTATATATGTATTTTCTTCACTAAAATACACTTTCCCTTTTTATAATCTGACGAAACTGGAGGAATATATATGGCAAAACTTAAGAAGAACCCTTCAAAGGCTGGAATTAGCGCAGCAAGTGTGACAGGAAACGCTGGCCCAACTGATCGAGGCGTAGAAAAAGGACGTCAAGGTAATAACCAACAATATAAGAAGCATAATATGGGCGAAAAATAACGCTATATTTTTGGGCAGAGAACGTGGCATAATGGGTAATGGCTGCTTTTTCTGCCCAATTTATTTGTAACAAATGAGGGAATTATAATGAAGCGAACAATAGTTATGATTGTAATGATTGCCACACTATTTACAGGGATGATTTTCTTCTCTTACGCACAAAGACAACAAGCTGTAAGAGCTGATCAACCTAGTATCACTGGGCAATACGGCATTACAATTGATGCAGACACAGGTGAAATTTTGTATGGAAAAAGAGAGGACGAACGCTCTTATCCGGCTAGTATAGCCAAAATGATGACAACCCTTCTTTTACTAGAGAATGTAAAAGAAGATGAAGAAATTACAGTTACAGAAAACGCAATTAAAACAGAAAGCCAAAGTAAGAAAATTAAACTTCGTGCTGGGGAAAAGTTAAAACGTGATGAGGCATTAAAACTGATGCTTATCATTAGTGCAGACCCAATAGCTGAATCCATTGCAGAACATATTGCAGGATCAAAAAATGAATTTGTAAAAATGATGAATGCTAGAGCGAAGGAACTTGGTACAAAGCATGCGACTTTCAAAAACGCAAGTGGTGCTGATGCACTAGGAAACAAAGTATCACCATATGACATTGCTATAATTACGAAAGAAGCATTAAAGTACCCAGTTGTTTTAGAATATATGAATTCAACGCGTACAACTCTACATACTTCAGAACGCTCTCCAAAGATTGCAAACTATGGACGAGAAGAACTATATGACGATCCATATGCAATTGGAAGTAAAAGCGGTCTATCAGCACTCGGAAAATATACAGTCGTAACAGTGGATGAGAAAGACGGTAAACGTGTCATTAATGTTGTATTATCTTCTACTCGCAAGCAACTGTATCCTGATACGAAGAAAATGGCACATTACGCATTTCAGCAATTAAAATAACCAAGGAGTATTTTCTCCTTGGTTATTTTTTAACCATACCTTTTAATACGAACGCAACGTTTGCTGGACGCTCTGCTAGACGACGCATGAAGTAGCCATACCAGTCGTTTCCATAAGGTACGTAAACACGCATTTTGTAACCTTCTTTTACTAGCTCGAGTTGACGCTCATTACGAATACCATATAACATCTGGAATTCAAATTGATCCCTTGGAATGTTGTGTTCTTCGGCAAGTTTTTTCGTATATTCAATAATCGCTTCGTCATGTGAAGCAATTGCAGTATAATTTCCATTTAATAAGTGCATTTTAATAATCTTTTTATAATTGTCATCTACATCTTTCTTGTCCGGGAACGCCACTTCTTCAGGTTCTTTATAAGCCCCTTTTACAAGGCGTAAATTAGGATTATAAGCATTTAAGTCCTCAATATCTTTTTCTGTACGATATAGGTAAGCTTGAATAACAGTACCAATATTATCGTACTCAGACTTTAACTGTTTAAAGATATCAATCGTCTTTCCACAGCGTGTATAATCTTCCATATCAATTGTAACGAACACACCATTTTCTTTTGCAGCTTCTAAAATGCGGCGCATATTGTTCATTACGATTTCATCAGAGATATCTAATCCCATAGAAGTCATCTTTAAAGAAAGTTGCGAATCAAGACCTTCTCTTCCAATTGCACGGATTGCTTCAATCGATTGGTTAGCCATTTCATTTGCTTCCGCTTCATTATCAACGAATTCCCCTAAATAATCGATTGTTACACAAAGTCCTTGCTTGTTTAATTGTTTAATAGCTGCTGTCGCTAATTCAATTGTCTCCCCTGCGACAAAGCGACCTGCACCAAAGCGTAAACCGTACTTTTTAGCCAGTTTTGTTAGCGCTTTATTTTTAGATAAGAAAAGAAACGAATTTCGCATTAATTGTTCCATGTAATTCACCCCTATGACTTAATTTATCTGTTTTTTACCCCTCTTCGAAATTATATCATTGTTTAAAATTATTGGATACAAATAATTATTTAGATAATTTATAAAATACTATAAAAACATTTAAAAACCTATATTCTCGCTTATAAATATGCCTGAAATATTTTTCGACATTTAGAAAAATAGAGTTTAATAGGCACAAAATAGGCATGCCGAAAATATTCGACATGCCTATAAAACCCTTTATATTCCATGTAAATTATATGAGGATATTAATACAGAAAACTTGAGATTATATTTACCCCAAGTTTTTTTATTGCTCATTTCTCTTCTCTTCATTCAGCCTTTTAATATGTGTAATTAACTGCACCATCTCTTCTTTCGCATCGGGATAAGTCTCATTCCAATGCTTCACTAAAGCCGGCATCGTCTTCGCTATGTAAGAATACAGCGCCCACTTCTGTACCTGTTCTTTTCTCTCTTCATTGCTCTCTCCAAGTAATAGTTCCGTGTATTTCTCTAACAACCCGTCAAATTGTTCGTTAAACTTTTCACTCATCTTATCTACCTCCTATATGAAAAAAGCAGCGAAGATCGCTGCTTTTCTTTATAATTTTGATCGAACAGAGTTTAATTTCTTCTCCATTGTGCTTACTTTATCACGACGATCATCGATACGAATTGTTGTCGCAACGCGCTGCGCACCTTTCGCATATGGAACTTCATGCATTTGTTGAATTACTTCTAGAATGACAGGAAGATCTCCTTCAATAATTGTATTCATTGGTGTTAATTGATACTTCACACGATCTGAGTTTTTCTCTAGCACCTTTTGTACTTCTGCTACATATTCACTCACACTTGGATTACCTGTTCCTACTGGAATAATCGATACGTCAACAATTGCCATAGTAGTCTTCCTCCTATACTTGCTTCTTATATATCCATTGTCTATTTTACCGAAATACGCATCATTTTACTAATTTGTTATTCCTCTATTTTAAACTGCTCAACTAATCTTTCTAAGTCTCTCATATGCTCCGTCAAGCTTTCCATCGTATGAGCTACCTTTTCTAGATGATTCACTTGTGATTCAGTTGCAGCATTTACCTCTTCCGAAACCGCTGCGCTTTCTTGACTCGTACCAGCAATTGTATGCATGACCGCTGTAATTTCTCCTTGCTCGTGACCGATGTTATGTACCTCTTCTACAATTTGTTCCACTGAAGTACTAATTGTATTTACAACTGACATAATGGTACGGAATTCCGCCTCTGCTTCTGTCGTAACATTATTTTGTATATCCGCAATGTCTTTCAATTTACTTACAACTTCTACAACTCGTCTTACCTCTACTTGTACATCACCAATCATCGTCGCAATTTCTACTGTTGCTTCTTTTGATTGTTCCGCTAATTTCCGAACCTCTTCCGCAACAACAGCAAAGCCCTTACCTTGTTCACCCGCACGTGCCGCCTCGATTGAAGCATTTAAAGCAAGTAAATTCGTTTGATCTGAAATACCTTTTATAAGCTCTACAACATTTTGAATCGATCCAACCCTTTGCTCTAACTTTCCAGATGCTTCCTCTGTATGAACAACAATCGAAGAGGATTGGCCCCTCGTACGAACTAAATTACGCATCGTATTTAATCCTTGCTTAGATGCCTCTTCAGCTTTGCCAGCCACACCTTTTATTTCACTAACAGAGTTATTCATTTGTTCCACTGACTGCGCCATATTCTCGAGCTGCTCTGAAACTTCATCTACACTATTAGCAAGCGTAGAAGCTCCTCCGCTCACGTCATCCATTGCACCTGACACTTCTCTACTAGCTGCTACAGTCTCATTCGTTAAATAATGTAAATTATTCGTTGATTGTTGCACGGTTGATACACTATTTTTAATTTTGCTTACCATTTCATTCATTTGCTCAACCATATGATTAAAATGGTTCGTCAGTTCTCCAACTTCATCCTTACTTGTCACTTTCATTTGCAACGTTAAATCACCTTCTGCTACTTTTTGAACGTGATTCGTTAATAGTTGCAGCGGTCTTGCTAACCTTCTTGAGAACAAGTATGAGGCTACAATTCCAACGAATAAGCTAATACATGCCATTATAAGGACTGTATTTCTCGTACTATTTAATAGCCCATCAATCGTGTCCTTCGGATAAACAATCCCAATTTTCCATTTCATCTTATCAAACAGTTGACTATAGGCTACTACATCGTTCCCTCCTAATGTCGTCACTGCAAATTTTGTTTCATCTTTATTCAAACTTTTTACAAGTGATTCTTTTGAAACATCTTTTCCTACTTTCTCTGGATATACAATAGCAATATTTTTATCATTTACGATAAACATTTCTCCGCCATTATTATATTGAATATTATGGAGTAGCTTTTGGATTGTTCCTAATGATACATCCATTGCTACTACCCCTAATACTGAACCATCTTGTCCGACAATAGCTTTTGAAACCCCAATACTTAACTTACCTGTCGCAATTTCATATTGTGGTTGCCCCCAAATAATCGATTTTGTATCGGATTCTGATGCTTTATACCACTGACGACTCGTTGGATCATACCCTTCAGGTACTTTTCCTCCGTCAGCAAGATTTGCACTCAACGTTTTTTTATCTTTCGTTCCAATGTATACATCTAAAATATCAGGATGATTCTTTTTAAACCTTGAAAACTCTTTTAAAATAAAGCTCTCTTCTTCTGGAGTCACTCCATCTTGTAACATGTTTTGAATATCATCATGACTTCCATAATGACCCATATCCTCTTCAATTCGCTGCATAAATGCAGTTAACTGCTCTGTCACAAGATCCATCGTATTTTGAGAATACTGGTCTAAGGAGCTCACTTCCTTCTCTTTCTGTAATTGATACATAGCTGTACCTAAAATTACGAACATCATTGAAATAAGTACTGAAAATACTATTGCAATTTTTAAACGTAAACTTCTTAACATCTTCCCCAACGCATCCCCTTCTCGTTGTATTGTAATCATATTAATCACTATATTAAGTATAATGGATAAAATTAAAAAATTGAAATTAATTCTCAACTCAATCCCATTAGAAAACCTACTACCACTTGTGTAAAAACAAATAGTTCATTATCCTTAAACTATATAATCTCATTCGTTCGGAGGTAACTATGTTACAAAAATTCGGTTTCTCACAATATGAAAGCCAAGCTTATGAAGTTGTCGTATCAAGCAACGAACCATTAGATGCTACAACGATTGTGAAGCATTCTGGTGTGCCAAAAGCCAAAATATATGAAGTGCTAGCACGCCTGATCGATAAAGGAATGGTAATGGATTCTGTTTCAGAAAAGAAAAAGCTGTATACAGCATTACCACTCAAGCTAGCAATTGAAAAATTAACGACAGAATTCCAATCTAATATTAAAGAATTAGAGACAACTATATCAAAAAAATCATTTACAGATGACCGTGTATGGAGCTTAAAAATGCAATCTTCTATTCGCGTTCAAAGTAAAGAGCTCATCGAAAGTGCAAAAGAATCGATTCGCATTTCAGCTTGGAACGATACTCTTTTAGAATATCTTCCGTTACTAGAAGAAAAAGCAAAACAAGCCGTCCAAATTGAATCTCTTATAGTTGGAGAAGTAGAAACGAATTTAGAAAACATGCATTTTCTAATTCCAGCTGAAGAACCTAACGCATTAGAGCGCTATTTACTACTCATCGTTGACGACCGCGAAATTTTATTTGCTGGTGTAGAGCAAGAGTCATGGCAAGCAATGAAAACAATGTCACAACCTTTCGTAAAGTTCTTTACAGAATTTTTCTATCACGACGTTGCACTTGCAAAGATTACCCAGAAACACCATGATCTCTTTATGGAAGATGAGGAAATTAAAAGTTTGTTGATGAAGTTGAGATACTAATACACATACGATAAAGTTCAACTAATCGAACTTTAATGGACAGCCCGACCCACCTCAAAATTCTTTGCTTTCATTGAATTTTGAGGTGGGTCTTACTGCCCATTAAAGCGGGATAAAAAACAAAAAGCATCTAGTGCGCCACTAGATGCTTTTTTTCAAATTATTGCAATGCAACTTTGATTTCATTTCCAATCCAAAACGGAATCTAGTTCTTTATCTAGACTCCTTTTTATTTTCCTCTTTTATCTCCATCAACAACTCAATCATTTTCTCATTCTGCTCCACTTGTTTCTCTGAATTTTGATAGATGAAACGAACCCATCTAAGCGCAAGAATAATAAGAAACAATGGAAGCATTGAAATTAGAAGACCAATAATTGAAAAATTCGTATACATATACATCACCTCGCTACATACAAATTCTCCACTTCCCTACAAAAACCTGCAATTTTTTACAAATAAAAAAGAACCTATCAAACGATAGATTCTTCTTTTGCAAGCTGGGCAGAACGTCCTCTTGTAATCGAGAAAATTGCACAAAGCAGCGCTAATATAATAAAGCCGCCCCCTACCCAAGCGTTATATATAACAGATGATTTTTCAATAACAACTCCACCTACTGTTGAACCGAGCGCAATCCCTAAGTGAAGGGCAGAGTTATTTAAACTTTGCTGAATACCAGCTGATTCTGGTGCAATTTCAATTAAATAATTTTGCTGTGCTGGCGAAATAGCCCAGCTCAGCATACTCCAAAGTCCCATCATAATAATGAACAGCGGGAATGAGAATGTCATCATCGGCAATAGGAAGATCGCACACGCAAATACGATAATAATTGAGATAATACTTTTCTTCGATCCCCATTTATCAGCAAGCCAGCCTCCGAAGCCGCCCCCAATTACTGCTGCGATTCCGAAGATGAAATAAAATACACTAATCCAATTCGCTTCCACATGCATAACATCTTTTAAAAATGGTGTTAAATATGCATATAGTGTTAAATGACCCGTTAAAAATAAGAACGACGTTAACTGTGCACTGACGATTTTTTTATCTTTTAACGTAGCAATTTGCTCTCTTATTGATAATACCGATGTCGGTGGTACTTTCGTTAAGAATAATGAAATACAAGCGATTGCCATCACTGTTAAGATTGAAATGAGCACAAATGGTGCACGCCATCCATATGCATTTCCGAGCACAAGGCCAAGCGGTACTCCAAGTACAAGTGACCCACTAATCCCCATGAAAATGATTCCAATTGCACGCGCACGAAAATGCGGTTCTACAACGCTAGAAGCAAGTGTTACTGACAGTGCAATAATAAGCGAACCACTCGCCGCACAAATCACCCTTGAGAACATTAACATCCCATAATTCACACTAAATGCTGAAATAATATTTCCGATTAAGAAAATTGATAATGCCCCAACATACAATGTTTTTCTTTCAAATTTCCCTGTTAATGCTAATAAAACAGGGCCTGATAAAGCAAATACTACTGAAAATATTGTGATAAGCTGACCAGCTGCACTAATAGATACTCCTAAATCATTGGCAACTAAATCAAGCGTTCCTCCTATAATTAGCTCAACCGTTCCGACTACGAAAGCCGCGATAGCTAAAATATACACACGAAAATTCAAGTCTTTCCCCACGCTTTCTATTTTGGTTACTACGACTATAGTAACCAAAATAGAAGTTGAACACAAGTACAATTTTTTTACAGTAAAAAAAGGGTAGGCGTATTATACGCCTACCCTTCACTCATGATACTTCATTTTTATTCTTCTTATTTAAATACCAATATACCGGCAGCCCCGTAAATACAATTCCAATTGATAAGAAACAACTTACCGGATCATTGATAATGGCACTACCAATTACAAAGAACGAACCTAAAATCGCAACGATTGGTACGATTGGGAATAACGGTACACTGTATGCACGCTCTTTATTCTTATTACGTTTTCTTAAAATGAAGACACCAATAAACGTCATTACATAGAAAATATAAATAATGAATACGGAAATCTCAGATAGCTTATTCGGATCACTAATAATCATTAAAATAATTCCTAAAATGATTTCAACAGTAATCGCATTTGCTGGTGTTTTAAATCTTGGGCTTTCCTTCGCAATAAACTTAGCAAATGGAAGTTGTCCACGTTCTGCCATCGACATCGGGATACGTGGGAACGTTAAAATCTTTCCATTTAAACAACCGAAAATAGAAACGATAATACCGATACTAATAATTTTCCCGCCATATTCTCCAAGTAGCATTCCTGCAGCTGTCGCTGTTGCATTTTCTCCAAGGTCTACAATTTGAGTTGCTGGTAATACATTCAGTAACGCCAAATTAATTAATACGTAAGCAGCTGTTACAATTAAAATCCCAACTGTCATTGCTTTCGGTAATAACTTTGTTGGATTCTTCATTTCCCCGCCAATCGAAGCAAGTAAAATCCAGCCATCATAAGCAAATAACGTTGCTAAAATTGCCATCCCGATACTTTGATTTTCTGATATCGGTACAACTACGTTAAAAATATCGCTATTCCCTTTCCAGAAACCTAACACAACAATTAATACGATTGGAATCATCTTTCCGATTGTCGTAATCGTTTGAACGATACCTCCGTATTTTGTTCCCATACTATTTACAACGCCAAGGAACACAACTGTTCCGATCGCGATTGGTAAATTCCATACTTTATCTAAATAGAAAAAATTAATCATTAAAGAACTAAAGTATAACCCTAATGTTCCAATAATAGCTGGCCCATAAACAATCGTTTGCATCCAGCCCGATAAATATCCCCAAAAACTTCCGTAAATCTCCTCTAAATACGTATACAACCCACCATTTTTCGGGATTTGCGCTCCAATTTCAGCTACTGTTAAACCACTTGCTAACGTCAACAGACCACCAATTATCCAAGCAAGAATCGCCATATTAGAACTCCCCGAGTAATCTAATACGCTGCCTGGTTTCATAAACACACCAGACCCAATAATCGTTCCTACTACGATAGAAAGTGCTACCGTTAAACCAATTTTGTTCTTCTCATCATGATGCATACTGCGTATCCTCCTTCCAATCCTAGTGTGATGCAAAAATGAAATAAAAAAACACTCCTCCCTAAAAAAGGGACGAGTGTTGTATTCGTGGTTCCACCCTTGTTTCAATTCGCAAAGTAACACACTTCACCAATTTCTCAAGTCTACATAACGGTTTTTGCCGGCAAGCAATTACTAGATGTTCGTTCACTGCTGCAGTTCAGAGGTGGTAATCTATTTTTCCGTATTAGGAAGCTCACAGCCAAAGGCCTCCCTCTCTGAGAATCGTAAAAAATTGATCATGTCCTCATCATCACTTCTTGATGTCGAATTTTGTAGTTATTGTTCATTATATTGAATTGTTAGAAAAAATCAATATATTTTTTATATAACATATGAAATATTTCTCTTCTTATATTATAACAGAAGTTACGATACTTCTCTAATTCCCTCTTATCTTTGGAGCCGTGTAGCAATAAAAAATTATATCGGCGATTTTTCAAATATATCGACCACAACTTAATTTATATCAGCGATTTTCAAAATATATCGACCGCAACTTAATTTATATCGGCGATTTTCGAAATATATCGATTTACCAACAAAAAACGACAACAAGTAAGAGGAGACTGTTCCAAAAACAGCCTCCTCGCATACGTATCTTCCGGTTGCCCACACGAAAGATACGTAATTCGATTATTTATCTTCTTTGTTCATAAAAAACTTATGATGCGGAAGATCCACATTTAATGCCTCTAATTGTTTCTTCTCATTGTCTAAAATCGCTTTTGCTTTTGTTTTTGTTGCCTCATCTAATCCCGCAAAGATGTCTTCATGCTTCTCTTTCTCTGGGAGTTTCACACCTAGTTTTGTTAATTCTTCTTTTGCTTGCTCATGCGTTAATTTCCCGGACTTTTCCTGTTCAAAAATAGACTTTGCTTTTTCCTTTGTTGCTTCATCTAAGTTAGCAAGTATGTCTTTATGCTTACCCTTCTCTGGCATTTTCACGCCTAACTTCGTTAATTCCTCTTTTGCTTGTTCACGTGTTAATTTGCCGGATTTCTCTTGCTCTAAAATTGATTTTGCTTTTTCTTTTGTTGCTTCGTCTAATCCCGCAAACATTTCTTTGTGTTTACCCTTTTCCGGGAACTTCACGCCTAATTTTGTTAATTCTTCTTTTGCTTGTTCACGTGTTAATTTCCCAGACTTTTCTTGCTCTAAAATTGATTTCGCTTTTTCTTTTGTCGCTTCATCTAATCCCGCAAACATTTCTTTACGTTTTTCTTTCTCTGGAAGCTTTACACCTAGCTCCTCTAACTGTTTCTTTGTATCATCCATAATCGTTTTTACTTTTTGTTTTGTAGCGTCATCTAAATCTTTTTTCGCCGTTTTTGTAGATTGCTCAGCTGCTGGAGTATTCGTTGCCGCGAATGCCGGGATGCCGACTCCCCCAATGATTCCGAATGATAAAGCACCTGCAATCGCTAAATACCCAACTGTTTTCTTCTTCATAGGAAATTTCCTCCTTCATATTTCTAATGCATGTACACTCTCGTATACAATGCCTATAGTAATGTTGGTTTCTTAAAATTTCCTTAACGACTTAACAAAAAAACACCGCTCATGATGAAGTGAACCCGAATAGTGGTACATGAAAAAAACACCTCCTGAATTCGCATACTAAGTATGCAAATTCAATGGAGGTGTTTTTCGTTTGAAGACAAGAGTTCATTACCCAGAAGAAACAAAGTGGAAAGTGATTGAAATGAAGAAAGACGGCTATTCAAATCGTACAATTATGGAGAAACTCGGAATTAAAAATGTTTCCCAAATTAAGACATGGATGAAATGGTATCATACAGATCAAACGTATCGTTTTCAACAACCTGTAGGAAAACAATATTCTTATGGAAAAGGACCAAAAGAGCTCAGTGAATTAGAACAGCTACGTTTAGAAAATAAACATCTAAAAACAAAATTACTTGTATGGGGAAAGTATCTGGAAATCGAAAGGGGCTGAAACCAGAAACTGTAGTTACTTTATGGGAAAATGTAAAAACAAAAATAACGGTAAAAGAATTGTGTAACGTATTAGAATTACCCCGTTCCACATTTTATCGTTGGTTACAACGAACGGAAGATTTGAAAGATGGTATAGAAGAGAAAATAAAGGACGTTTGTCTTAGGCATAAATTCCGGTATGGATATCGAAGAGTGACCGCTACTCTTCGTAAAATGGGACTGTGTGTCAATCATAAAAAAGTATTACGAATCATGAGACAAAATCACATTCTTTCAAAAGTACGTCGAAAGAAAAAGAAATATATCAATGGTGCGGAGCCAATGGTAGCCCCTCATCGATTGGAGCGCCAATTCGATGCATCCAGACCAAATGAAAAATGGTTTACGGATGTGACGTATCTCTTATTTGGAGAGCGTACTTTGTATTTATCAACGATTATGGATACCTTTAATCGTGAAATTATTAGTTGTGTCATCAGCGAATCACAAACACTGACATTAGCGATGAAGACATTAAAACAAGCAATGAGAGGGCGAAAAGTAAAAGATGTCCTTCTTCACTCAGATCAAGGAAGTATTTATACAGCAAAAGAATTTCAAGCGTATGCCAAAGAAAACGGCATTATCACCAGCATGTCCCGGAGAGGAAATTGCCATGATAATGCCGTCATGGAAAGCTTCTTTGGTCATTTAAAAAGTGAAGCTTTCTATTCACAAAAGATAACAAAAGTATCCAACACAACTGTGCGAAAGATTGTGCTAGAATACATTCATTACTACAATTGTGTGCGAATTCAAGAAAAATTAAACCACCTATCCCCTAAAGAATTTAGGGAACAAGTGGTTTAGGTGTTTTGATTGGTGTCCCGTTTTCGGGGGTCACTTCACTTCATAATGAGCGGTGTTTTTCTATGCTTTTTGTAATTGTAATTCTTCACGTTCCATTATTCTTCTTAATACAATTGTTTGTGTCATTGTAAATAAGTTACCTGTTATCCAGTACAACACAAGACCCGATGGTGCCGCAAATCCCATAAATAAAATCATTGCCGGCATCATAATTTGCTGCATCTTTAGCATCTGTACTTGTTCTCCAGGTGTAATATTAGATTGGAAAACTTTCATCTGAATAAATGTCGTTAATGCTGCAATAATCGGTAATATATGATAAGGATCTGCATGTCCTAAGTTCACCCATAAAAACGAAGATGTGCGAATCTCTTCTGTTCGGCTAATGGCATAATACAAAGCAGAGAAAATCGGCATTTGTATAAAGATTGGCCAGCAACCAGCAAGTGGATTCCAACCGCCTGATTTCATTAGTTCTGACATTTCTTTTTGATACTGTTTTTGTTTTTCAAGATCTTTACTTACATCACCGTATTTTTTCTTTAACTTCTGCAATTCAGGTTGCATTTTCTTCATTTTCGCTTGGCTACGATATTGCGAAACAGCTAATGGAATCATTGCTGAACGAATAACGAGCGTCATAATAATGATAGCAATCCCGAAGCTAGCTCCCGGTATATGATGAGCAACAAATTGAATCATAAACGAGATTGGATATACAAAATAATGATCCCAAATTCCCGTACTATGTGCATCAATTGGGGCTGCATTACTACAACCAGATAAAACAAAAACAAGTAATAATGATAAACTAACGAGCGCAGTTCGGTATGATTTTAACATGTTCATTCCTCCAATGTTTCGTAATTATTTAGCGAAACATTGGTGTATACGGACCGACCTCGTCATTCTCTTCACTCGATTCTTGTCTGCGTACAGAACGAATCATTCCATATTTATAAAAAATCGAAAATAGCGGTACATTCCCCGCACTATCTTCACACGTATCAACTAACGCAAATGCTCTTTGTCTACCGCTTGATGCTTGCTGACGCACAAAGCGAGAAACGTTAGCAAGGAAGAAAACTTCTAATAAACAAAGTGCTGTCGTTACAAACGATATATATAGAATTGCATCCTGCAATAAAAATTCCATCGCTTCACATCCTTAATAAGGTCATTTTAGCACATTCGGCAAACATTCTCTATTTCCTTTTATCGTCAAAAAAAGTATTTTGCATATTTTCTCAAGAAAACAATAATTAAGAAACATTGTATTCGCTTTCTTTAGTATATTCACACACATCAATGAATAGGCTTGATTTATTAGAAATTTATAAAATTTTTGCATTATAATAAAACTATTGCCAGTTTTTGAAAAAACCTTTATTCTCTTCTTGTAATCAAAAATGAATATGGAGATGAAACATACTATGGGTCAACTAGGAGACGCCGATTACGTTCCCGACACCGCCTTTTTATCCTTCCCAGCAGCTAAAACATTTCACTTAGAATTTATCATACAGTTGGTTGTTATTTTCGTAGCTTCTATTTTGTATGCAATTTCTATGAATATGTTCTTTATCCCGCATAACATGATTAGCGGTGGATTCGCTGGAGTAGGGATGATTATCGGTTATTTAATGCACTACAATATCGGTGCACTTATCTTTTTACTAAACATTCCTCTTCTTATTTTAAGTCACTTTTACTTAGGCAAGAAGACAACCTTTTTAACAGCGTACTTTGTAGCTGTATCATCATTAGCGATGAACATTATCCCTGTACACCAAGTTTCAGACGATATTTTACTATCTTCTGTATTCGGCGGTGTAATCTGCGGAGCAGCTTCAGGAATCATATTCCGATTTGCTTCTTCAACAGGTGGATTTGATGTTGTTGGATTAATTGTAGCGAAATATCGCGATGTTTCAATTGGAGCAATCATATTTGTATTCAACTTAATCTTACTTGTTGTAGCAGGATTTATTTTCGGATGGGATATTACACTTTATACGTTAATTAGTCGATTTGTAGTCAGCAAAGTGATCGATGCTGTGCATACGAAACATATTAAATTGACGATAATGACAATTACAGAAAAAGGCGAGGAAATAAAAAGCGCCCTACTACATCACGGCATACGTGGCGTGACGATGGTAGATGCTGTCGGCGGCTATACAAACCATAAGAAAAAAATGATTTACACTGTCGTGACTCGCTATGAGTTAGGCGAAATGAAACGTATTATCCGTCAAGTGGATAACAAAGCATTTATGAATATTACTGAAACAGTTGAAATTGTCGGCCGTTTCAAACGTATATAAAAAAGCGCAAGGAATGGTATTTCCTTGCGCTTTTTATTTTTTACACTTATTACAAAATCAGATAATTCTATTATTATGCCTCTAAATATGTTATAATGAAAACAGACTCACAAAAAAAGAGTATATAGACTTGGAAGTTTCTCTTATTTTACAAGCAAAAAGAAACGAGCAGTCGGGTATATTTCAGACATCATACACGTAACGGTTTAAAAAACCGATCACTCTTCAATAATCTTTTTATAAAAAGATACGTACAACTAAAACTCACTTCAATATACTATACCTACCTTTTTGACTTCCAAATCATCTTATTACATAAGGAGATGAACATATGAATCAATATATACGATATACAATAGCTGTCCTGTTTGCTATTATCGGCGGAACAATCTGCTTCTGGACAAACACTCAGCTTGGAGAGAATATCATTTTTAATGGAATCGAAACACTTGTAAGCGCTTCAATTTTAGGTGGATACATTTTCTTCCTCTTTAATCCAGAAGAAAATGCGCAAAAAACAATGTTATTAACAATGATCGGAATCGTTGGCGGATGTATTTCCTACTCAATGACTAACTATACATTACCACTTCAATTAAGCTCAGCTTTCTTCCACGGTCTATGGACTTGGTTCATTGCATTCTGTCTAGCTGATGTATTCAACCTGTTACAAGACAACGAAGAAGAAAACGGTCGCCAAATTGAAAGTAACTCGTAAGCTGGAAGGGATTCTTCCAGCTTTTTTTATGTTGGTTTGCATACCACGGCATCACAATAAAAAGAAGTTACCCTCACGGCAACTTCTTTCCCATATACCCCATCCAGTATCAACCGGATTATATCAGCGATTTTTCAAATATATCGACGATTTCTCCACTTATATCAGCGATTTTTTCATTATATCGACGGTTCGACACAGGATATCGACTTACCGACATTTTTCGACAATCAATTTTCATCTATATACCTCCGCTCGGAATCCGAAACGAAACGTGTGCCCCGCCTCTCACCTCACTATTTTCTACCTGAATTTTACCACCATGCTTCTCAACAATTGTCTTAGCAATATATAACCCGAGTCCAAAATGCTCCTTGCTTCCTGAACGCGACTGATCTCCCTGATAAAAACGTTGTAATACTTTTTTCAAATCTCCTTCTTGAAACCCAGGCCCTGAATCATATACATGAAACTCTATTGCGTCATGCCAAGCACATACTTTCAAAAGCATCTTCCCTGACACCGGAGTAAATCGAACTGCATTCATTACGATGTTGTCCATTACTTGACTGATTCGCTCTTGATCAAATACTAAGCTTTGTATATCCTCATTATTTTCAAAGATGACATCCCAATCAATTTCTTTTTTTCTAGCTATGCATTCGTATTCTTCTAGTTTTTTAAGAAAGAATGGATTTATATGTACTTTATTTAAACGTAATTGAAATGAGAAACTCTCTAGCTCATTTACTATTTGGAACTCCTCAAGAAGCTTTGTCATTCTGTTTGTGTTTCTTTCAATCGTTTGTAAATACCGATGTAACAAATCTTCATTTTTCCATAAACCACTTTGCAAACCTTCTGTATGACCTTGCACAATCGTTAATGGCGTTTTCAAATCGTGAGAAATAGCTCTAATATATTCTCTCCTTTCTTCTTCTAACTCCCATTGTCGTGACAAACTAGTAGCTAGCGCTGCACGCATATTTTCAAACGAACTGACTAATTCACCAATTTCATTTTTCGCGTTGTACTCTAAATGAAAATTTAAATCCTGCTCTTGAATTCTTTTTGAGGCCTCTGATAGTTCAACTAGTGGTTTCTTTATTCTTTTTCCCATTCGATTTGAAATAATGTAGGACAAAATTGTAATGTATATAAAGGGTGAAGCTAAAAATAAGATTACAAAAAAGGAATCAACTGCCGAAGCAGTAGATATTGTTAAATGATAATTAAACCCTATCGCTCCTTGTAAATCTCCATTCCTATCTACTAAAGGCAGATATGTCGTAACTTCATTATCATCTTCTTCACCATAAATATTTGTATTAATAACACTCGAAATCGGTCTCTCATTTGTTATTAATTTCTTGTTATATGTACCATAAGAAATATCTCCTTGCCTATTAACAATTTGATATTTAATTCCCTCTTTAGGGACAATTTTCTCTAATCCATTTCGCTCTTTCTCATTTAACAATAGTATGCCTTTATCTTTTACATATTCTTTTATCATAGGTATTTTCTGTTCATAATAATTCGCAGGAAATACTTTCCCATTCTTCGTTAGCCAATACCAACCACTAGCCGCTGTTAAAACCGTTAGTATTAAACTACCAAGTAGAACTATTAAGAAGCCAGCTACTAGCTGTTGTTTAATCCTTAACCTTTGCATCAATTCTGTACACTCCACTTATATCCAATTCCCCACACCGTTTGAATATATGTATTTTCTCTGTCATATACACTAAGCTTTGTTCTAATTTTCTTTATATGCTCAACTACAGTAGAGACATCACTTTCACTATCATATCCCCAAATCTTTTCAAACAGCTGCTCTTTCGTCAAAACTTGACCAGCATGAAGTGCTAACATTTTCACAACTTCATACTCTTTTTTTGTAAAATGAATTTTTTCTTTCCCAGTCATTATTTCGTAGTTTTGCAAATCTATTAATATACTTCCATAGCGTAGAAATTCCTTTTGATCCACCATTCTTAAATCTGTCGTACGGCGCAAATTGGCAACAATTCTCGCTTTCAACTCTTTTAAACTAAATGGCTTACTAATATAATCGTCTCCACCAATCAATAAACCTTCTATCCGAGACCGTTCACTACTATCCGCACTTAAAAATAAGATTGGGCATGCATAAGACTCTCTCATCTTCTCGCAAACTTTAAACCCATTCATATCTGGCAACATAACGTCTAAAATAATGAGATCCACGCTATTATCTAATTTCTTCAAAGCTTCTTCACCACTTAATGCACTTTTTACTTCATACCCTTCCATGACAAGACTATCTTCAATAAATGTAAGAATATCTGGTTCATCGTCTACAAGTAGTATTTTGCTCGTCACGGCAAGTCCCCCCTAATTAAATATATCTTTTTTACACCAACTAAACATAGCCGCTATTGCACATCCTCCTAAAATTGTACCATTTATCAGGTAAAATGTTCCTTTCCCCTCACTTAATATTCTTAGAATTGATCCACTTCCAATTACAAAATAACTTAATTCTTCATTCACATATAAACTTGCTACTAATAAACCGACTATTGCAAAATACGTAATGATAGCGTTTTGAAACCACAGACTTACAAAACTACTCAACATTGTTAAAGCACTTGCTATAAACCATAGTATTAAATAATATTTTACAGTATATAAAATAGAAGCATTCGCACTATAAATGACTTGTTTATCTAAAAAGAATGTCTCTTCTGCACGCCTTATAAAAAATGTTCCATATATATAACTCTCAATGAATGCCATTAACAAAAACAAACTTACAATGCTCATTTGAGTAATCCATTTCGCCAATAATAATTCCCATCTACCTACGGGACGAATCATAACAAGCCGATACGCACCAGATGAAATTTCACTATTAAAACTATCAATAAATAAGATTGGAAAAATTAATAAGAATAACGTAAAATACCATTCTCTTGTAACTGCGACAGGAAAGTTTAAATTACTTAAGATTACTTCTGTTCCTTTTGTATCATAAATAGCAACTCCAAAAGTATGAACCCATACGCTATGCAAAATAAGTAGCAGCCCAAAAATAGCTATTAATGCTTTCGTCTTTTTTCTATTAAAAATCCGTTCAAATTCACTTATAAGTATTTGTCTCATTCTTCACACCTCACACAAAATTATCTTCTTTCCCTATCCAATAAACTGTTACAGTATTACAAACAACAATGTATAGTAGTAAAACTACAGATCCAAAAAGAATCATTCTTGAGCTACCAGATAAAGATATAGCAATTCCTTCATGTTGCAATTTAATTAAAGAAGAATAATTAATATAAAGAAAAGTCGGGGATTGGCCTATCACTAACGCCATCGCTGGGTATCCAAAGGAAAATATAATGAATCCCATACCGAGAAGAGTCGCACTTGTTGTCGATTTACTTATAACCGACAGCATAATTAATATGCTAGCCATTGCTACTAAAGTAAGATAAGCAATTCCGTAATAAGAAATACAGTATAAGAACACGCCAAGTGCATTCGTTTTTTCCGTATGATAAAACAAAAGAATATTCGGTTCATGCTCAAAGAAAATATAGCCAATACAATAACTGCAAATAAAATAAACACTTATAAATAGCAAACTTACCGCTACTATCGTAATTATTTTTGCAATCAGAACCTCCGAATACGTATATGATCTTTGGATTACCATCCTAATTTGACCGCTATGATACTCTTGAGCAAACACAAGAACAATTAAAACGAGTAAAACAAGATTACATATACTCATAAGCATTTCAGATAATGCAAGGACGGGGAACGAATTCGCATATGTATAATCAACCGCTATCCTTTCGACCTCTTGATTATGTTTTAAATAGTACTTAGCAGCCCCAAGTAACATCACTGGTATCATCAAAAAACAAAGCCATGTTACTTTCTTCGCCCAAAGCCGCTCCCATTCCGAGCGTACTAACATCATCATGAGCTCATCATCTCCACGAAAATATCTTCTAATTCTTTATTCCTTCCTTGCAATTCTTCCGTCGTTCCCCGCCATATTAATGATCCTTCTCGAATCATGACCCATGAATCACACATAAGCTCCAATTCACGAATTAAATGGCTAGAAATGAAAAAAGTAATGCCCTTCTCACGCTGTAAGTCGAGTACAATTTTACGAAGCTGCTTAATTCCAACTGGATCTAATCCATTAGACGGTTCATCCAAAATGATAAAATCTGGATTCCCAAGAAGCGCCTGTGCAATACCTAAACGCTGCTTCATCCCTAACGAATACGTACCAACTTTATCGTCAGCACGATTTTCTAAACCGACGATTTCTAATACTTGCTGCACTTTATTTTCAAGAACTTCTCCACCAGTACGTAACGTAATCCTCCCTAGATTCCGCAAATTTTTTCGTCCTGACATATAAGGGAAAAAAATTGGAGCCTCTACAATTGCGCCTACATGCTGAAGAGCTTCTTTCCGATTTTTTTGTACGCTAATACCATTAACTAATATCTCTCCTTCATTTGGTCGAATTAACCCCATAATTGTTCGAATAAGAGTTGTCTTCCCAGAACCATTTGGCCCAACAAAACCACAAATCTCATTTTTATAAACAGAAAAAGACATATGACTTAGCAACGTTCTCCCCTTCACCTTTTTCGTCACATCTCTTACTTCTAAAACCGCTTTTTTCATCTCTACCGCCTCCTTACTCTAAGAATAGAAGGTAAAAATAAACAATTTATAAACAAATAAAAAGAAGTTACCCTCACGGCAACTTCTTTTCCATATACCCCATCCAGTATCAACCGGATTATATCAGCGATTTTTCAAATATATCGACGATTTCTCCACTTATATCAGCGATTTTTTCATTATATCGACGGTTCGACACAGGATATCGACTTACCGACATTCTTCGACAATCAAGACGCTCAACATACCCTATCCCCCAAGCAATTTACTGCCGAACTCTACGATTAAAAAGATAATTAATAGGATCGCGAGTATTTTTAATGCTACATATGCCACTTTAAAAACAACATAAATGAGCAAGACGATTAAAATAATCGTTAAAATTTCCATCTAGAATTCCTCCAAGCTTTGCTCTTCACATCTTATTTTACTCGCCCCACACTTTTTATGGAACGGCATAAGACGACATAGAAAAAAGAGGATACCTCACCCATCGTAAGATACCCTCTCTTTCAGCTGCTCAAACCATTCTCTCTCTAATTGTAAATATCCCATTTCACTCTTCTCAGCGCTCTTCAATTCTTTATCCGCTTTCCTCATATAAATGTTTGACGCTTCCATATCGCCCTCTAAATATTTAATAATTCCTTGTGTACGATAATATCCGTTTAGGTCCATTTTTGTAATAGCCTTCCCATGTTCCTTCGCTTCTTGCAAAGAAAGACGATCCATCTCATAAAGAGCTTTATATAAAAGGTACCAACTATGAAAACTACTAACGAAAAACTTATTTTCTTTCGTTACAGGTTGTCGAACAATTGGTTCTATATACGGTATCGCTCTTTCCATTCCCTCTTGATCAGCTCTAGCATAAAAAACGAGCATAAGTCCGCTCATTATATCTCTTATACTTTTATCCTCTTTTAATTTTTCCTCACTAAGCTCTATTAATCTCTCATCCCAATCTTTCGGCCTTTTATAACTAAATAATTCACTCGATACTTGAATGTTATATAAATGCTGCTTAGCCTTTTCATCATCTTTAATTAAAATAAGAAATTGCATGCCATCACTCAAAAACGTTCCTTTTATCGGTACGATTGTAGCTGCAAAAATCACAAAGTGTAAAACAGAAAAATATAAAAGATATTGATAATAACTCACCATGTATATGTAACCGGAAGTAATACCAAATAATAAACTCGTAATCGGTCCACCTAAAGTCATCCACGCCCATTTTTTTGAAAGATTCGGTGTCTCTATAGAAGGAGGCACTAACATCGCCACGCCTCCAAAGTACATCCACAATTTATTTTCTCGAATGCGTACTTTCCCCTTCTCTTTTTGAAAAGTAATCGGCCCTACTGTCATAAATTTAAAATTCAAACCACCTATTACACCAAACACTACATGTCCTAGCTCATGAATAGCTAGCACTAACAAAAAAATCCCAAATAATGCCCATATATCCAACATTACTTCTAATTTCCCAGTTCGGATTACTCCGTATAAAATGGACAAAACTAACGCCGCCGTCATAGAACCAGCTGGCCTTCTTAAAATATCCACCTTTTTCTCCCCTTAGTAAATCATTTTTCTATGCATTTCGTACATGAATTTTCCAAGATGCAATATCCAAATAAATGAGATTAAGCCAATTAATACAAAATTGATATCACTAGCCACAGTATATATAACGGCAGCCCACCATACATATGCCAATATTGTATTCGTAAATTCATAAGCTTTATATCCAGCCTCATGCACAATATGTTTTAATCCTTCATCTGCGTTTTTCGTCCACATTTTCATAGATTCCATATATGTTACACCTTGTTCAGGATATAGCTTATTATAACGATTTTTTGTTATGAGCCCACTAATCACTACAATAGTTAAACAAACGATAGAAGCTACTAAATTCCACACTGCAAATGAAACATTTGTATCCTGCAACAGTGCACGTCTACATGCAATAACTGCATATACAAACCATGCTTGCGTAACTATATCACCTACACGTAAATATATACTTATAATGCCTAATTTTCTGCCTTGTACACTCTCCTCTTCATCACGTGCCTCCGCTAACATACGTGTATTCTTCCAAGTGTAGTACATCATTAAGATTCCAAAAATGGTGCATATACCTATAAATGTATTAGATGATAATTTTCTCGGTTCATCCGAGAGTAAATCTAAAGCTATATAAGATGTTAAAAACCCACCCATCATACTTAATGCCATTTTCCCCACAAAATCAAATTGTTTTTTTCGCTTACTCTTCACCATCATCTTCCCCCTCCACCAACATAAATATTTCCTCCACCGGTACGTTGAAAATTTGTGCGATTTTTAACGACAATACGATAGATGGTGCATAATCCCCGCGCTCAATTAAACTAATCGTTTGCCGCGATGATCCAATCGCTTTCCCTAAATCCCCTTGTGATAAACGATGCTTTGCCCGCAATTCTCTCACTCGATTTTGAAGCTTCATGTCTTCCCTCTTTTTCATTTATTTAATCAAATTGTAAATAATACCCTTATTTTTGTCAATTATAATTGTCATTTTGACGTTAATAATTGACAATTATAACCTATGGGATTTTAAACTGATAAACAAACAAAAGCTTATTAAAATAAAAAAGGCAGTGCATCTGCACTGCCTTCCTAAATTCTGACATAGAATGGATTCCATATTAACTTGCGTTTTGTAAGAATGCTCGTTTTAACTGTTTGCGGAAACGAACTCCTAACGTAATTGCTACAATCGCAATCACTCCAAAAATAATTTTACCAATGTGACCTTCTAGCGCTCCAAAAATATCATGTAAGTTTCCACCTAACCAGTAACCACCGATTAAGAAGAATGATACCCAAAATAGAGCACCTGAGTAAATTGTAATTGCAAAACGGCGGAATGGTAAGTTAATAATTCCTGCAAAGTATCCTGTAAAGTGACGTACACCAGGAATAAAGAAACCGATAAAAATCAAGAAGTATCCATACTTATCAAACCACATTCTTGTTAAGTCGATTTTTCTTTGTGTTAAAAATACGTATTTCCCACACTTTTGAACAAAGGGCATTCCTAATTTATTTCCTAAAAAGTATTGGATTGTCATTCCTACACTTGTCCCAATAAAGGATAGGATAATTAAAATCGGTAAACTTAAATCACCCTTATGTGCTAAAAATCCCGCATATGCTAACGTTGGCTCTCCCGGAAACGGAAGTGCAATATATTCTAACAGCAAACCAACAAGTACAACATAGTACCCGTATTGCTGAAATAATTCATGAATCCATTCCATGTCATCTCTCCTTTCAATCACGTGCAACTTCTTACTAATATTGTATAAAAAAAATGTCGAAATAACTATCACAATAGCTTACATTTTTATTACATTTTTGTAAGGCTCTCACTAAACTTTTACGTTCATTATGTACTCTCATTTTAAAACAATTTAACAAGTATACACTGCGAAAAATTAGGGCCTTAATATGCACTTTTTATCCATTTTTTAACACTTAAAAATCGTTATATTTTGTTCTTAATAAAAAACCACTACAAACTCATACTAACTTCATATTAGCTTCATATAAGTATTGTAAGATTATATCGGAATTTGTTGAAAAATTTAACCAATATATGACTAAACATTAATTTGAATAAATATTAATCGCTTTTCGAAATTGAAAAAAGGGTGAATAAAAAATGGAAGCTTATAAAATGCACGATTTTATTAATACAAATGTTGAATCTCACCAAAATGAAACCGTTTTTAATTTGCACATATGTGAAACAAATGAATTTGACATAAGTTTAACAAAGTCTACAACACTGTCTTTTATCGTTTCAAAAAAGAACATTAAGATTGTTACGAAAAAATGGATTAATTCAAATCAAGAAAGCATGATTGGCAAAAGCTACATCATTCCAACGAAAGCTTTTCACTACTTCTTACCAATTATTTCTGAAACTGAAGATGAATTAAATATTCAAATTCAAAGTTTTGGACTACATGGCGAACTTTTATTAAATGAAAGATTACTTATTGATAAAAACAACAAACACAATGCCAAAATTACTACCTTCTTTGAAACATTAGATGAAAATGTAAATAAAGTATTACGAGGATTGCAAATTCATTGTATGTAAGACTACTACAATAGTAAAAAGGAGAACATAATGAAAAAACTATTATTAAGCGCACTATTATCATTAGGATTTTTAACTATTCCATTCACAAATGCTGAGGCAGCTGCAACAAATGATCAGCTTATCGTGAATACACAGTTAAATAAAATGGATTATTATCAAAACGGAAAATTCATAAAAAGTTTTACTGTCGCTACTGGAAAGGCAGCTACTCCTACACCTAAAGGTACTTTTCAAATCGTAAATAAAATTAAAAATCGTCCTTATTACACAGGCAAAATTAAAGGCGGCGATCCGCGCAATCCACTTGGTGACCGTTGGCTCGGACTAAACATGGCAGGAACTTACGGAACAACTTATGCGATTCATGGTACGAACAATAATCAGGCAATTGGTAAGTGGACAACATTAGGTTGTATTCGTATGTATAACAATGATATACACTGGTTATTTGAGCGTATTCCCCAGCAAGCTACTGTCACTGTAAAATAACCTCAAAGCGCGATTTACGTGTAGCCAAGAATTTTATGTCTTGGCTTATTTTATTTCTTCATTTACAGTAGCAAAACAACTGTATTTACATATATAATAGGAATAGATTGTGTTAGGTAACATCCAAACATTGATAAACATGGATATTAAAATTATACAGTTATAATATTTTATAAATTTTATAATACATACTATAATAGAATTACTGTAATTCTTAAATATTCAGTTTCACTAAACAACTCCCCTTGCTACTTTCATGATTATTTTATGGCAGGGGCTTATTATATGTATAAACAATCTGAGTCATCGAAAAAATGATGAATTCGAATATTGCAGTTAAAAGCGTTATTTAGGAGGTGTTACTATGACGCATATACTGGTGATTGAAGACAACCCAGATATACAAGAACTAATTCGTGAATTTCTAATGGCACAAAACTTTACTGTTGATGTCGTTGGTGCTGGAACAGAAGGTATACTTCTTTTCCAAAAAAATTCATACGATCTTGTCCTCCTTGATGTGATGTTACCAGATATAGATGGCTATAGTATTTGTAAAATTATGCGAGGACAATCTGATGTACCAATCATTATGTTAACAGGCTTACATAATGAAGAAAGTGAAATTAAAGGATTTGAATTAGGTATTGATGACTATATTACGAAACCGTTCCATTACACCGTATTTATTAAACGTGTAGAAGCTGTATTAAGAAGGGCAGCAACGAAGGAAGCCGAAGCTGCGACTATACTACAATTCCATGAATTGATGTTAAATTCTACAGCATACGCCGCTTATGTTCATGGTAATCAAATTGAATTGACAACAAAAGAATTTGAAATTATTTATACTTTACTGCAAAATCGAGGAAAAGTATTATCAAGAAGTGATTTGTTGAATAAGGTATGGGGCTATGAACATTATGGTGATGTAAGAGTTATAGATACACACATTAAAAACTTACGAAAAAAATTAGGAATTCCTTATATTAAAACGGTGAAAGGCATTGGCTACAAAATCGAATCGTAGCAAAGACAACATCACCAAAAATATTTTCATCAAAACCTTATTATTTTGTATTCTTTTATCACTTTGTCTTTATCAAGTTATTTACTTCTTAGCTTCAAACTACGATAAAGAACGTTTTGCGAAAGAAAATGGAACGCATACTACAGAACAAGCGGATTCAGATAAACAAAACGACCAAAGTAAAACGAATCAAAATAAAGCTGTATCACAGGGGGACATGTTTAATTTCCAATCTGCTATTATAGATTATAATTCTCTCTCTACAGCTATCAATCACCTTTTGCAGCCTAGCCAAACTGCAAAAGCAAAAGAACATACTCAAAATATTTCGGGGAAAAATAGCGCTTCTGCTCCACTTACAGAAACGGAAAAGCAAGTCGCTACTAATGATGCCTTACATAAACAAAATGCAGCAAGTAAAGCAAATGATGCACAAGATAATCCAAAATTAACAGATGTCCTGCAGCAATTAGCTCCACATATTGGCGCAACAATGCTTGCACTCTCTCTGCTTGGATCTTTAATTTATGCAAAACTAATTGCTAAACCTTTTCAATATATGAGTGATGCTTTAAAAGATATTATGAATCTTGATTTCTCAGATAAAAAGCTACTCAACAAAAATACTGATCAAACAGATTTTAATTTACAAGTAGCTGCTTCACAAATACCAAATATAGTGAAGAATTTGCATGCGAGCAATCAAGATTTAAGAAATGAACTCAAAAAGGAGCAACAATTAGAACAATCCCGTAAAGAATTTATGTCTATGGTTTCCCATGAATTAAAAACACCAATCGCAGCCGTTATGGGACAACTAGATGGCATGATTCACGGAATTGGAGCTTATAAAGATAGAGATAAATATTTAAAACGCTCCTATGAAATGATGCAAGACATTAACATATTAACGGAAAAAATGTCGGAATTATCCAAAATACAAAACCCTCAATTTAAACCTGATTTAAAAGTTATCTCATTAACTAATATTATTGAGGACGTTATGAAGAAAGTAGATTATTTCGTATCTGTAAAGCAGTTAAATGTTCAATCTAACATTAAACAAGATGTACAAGTTTTAGCTGATCCCAAATTTATTCAAACTGCCATTTTTAACATTATTTCAAATGCAATTCATTATACAATTGACCATCAGCATGTATATATAAAGCTTTATGAAAAGCCAAACGGTTACGCATTAGAAGTATTAAATACAGGTTCACAAATAGATGAGGATAAACTTGCCCATTTATTTGAGCCATTCTATCGCGCAAACCCTGACAAACACGGCTTAGTACAAGGTAGTGGTCTTGGGTTATACATTGTAAAACAAATACTAGATAAACATCAATTTCCTTATGGTATACAAAACACGCCTCAAGGTGTAAAATGTTCTATTGTATTCCCAAAAGCAATGTAAAAACCTACTACAATTTCATATCCCAAATTCATACTTCGTATGAGTGGCGGAATTTTGTAGAGTATATGACTCTGTTTCGTTCGCCCGTTATCCTTATTTGGATAGCGGGCGTTTTTTATTATGTAAAAGGGGGATTTTCATGGAGAAATTTAAGTATTCATTACTCGTTTTATTCGGAGCTTGTAGCTACGGCGTACTTTCAACTATTTTCAAACTCGGATTCATTGATGGATTTTCAGCCCATCAACTATTAGGAGGTCAATATGTCTTCGGATGGATCGGTCTTCTTCTGCTCGTTCTTTTCGTTTCACGTCATAAAGTAACAAAAAAGCAATTCTTTTCCTTACTAACAGTTGGCACAACGATGAGTATGACCGGTATCTTCTACGCTATTTCGGTAGAAGAACTACCAGCATCTATCGCTGTCGTCCTACTTTTCCAGTTCACATGGATTGGTGTCGTTATTGAAGCCATTGCAAATCGAACATTTCCAAGTCGTGAGAAAGTTATATCTATCATTATTTTATTTACTGGTACATTGTTTGCAGGCGGTGTCTTTGAAGGCCTCGGACAAAACTTTTCCACAAAAGGTATGATCTTTGGTCTATTAGCCGCTGTCTCTTTTTCATTCTATGTTTTTGCAAGTGGGCGTGTTGCTACAGAAGTTCCGCCTTATACGAAAAGCTTTCTTATGACAACAAGCGCTACTCTTATCGTATGTCTATTCTTCCCGCCAACCTTTTTAACAGACGGTGCTTTGCAAGATGGCCTATGGAAATATGCTTTCTTCCTCGGGTTGTTCGGCGTTGTCGTACCTGTCATTTGTTTTTCAATTGGCGTACCGAAAGTAGGAACAGGACTTGGTACAATACTAGGAGCAGCTGAATTACCAACGGCCATTATCGCTTCTATTACACTTGTACATGAAGTCGTAACGTTCATGCAGTGGATTGGGATCATCTTTATACTACTTGGAATTTTTACTCCTCAGCTACTTACCGCTAGGAAAGAAAAGAAACATAGTAGCGTGCATAGTGCATGAAAATAGAAACTTGCATATAAATGTAAATACAGTTACAATGTGGTATAATTTCAAATCTATTTGGAGGTATAAATGACTATTTTAAGCGTAGCCTTTTTTGCCATTATGTGTATCTTCTTCCTAATAAGATATATGAAAGAAAAGAAATTTTACGATGTGCTCCTCATTCCCATTTGCATATATGCTGGGGCAGTCAAAACCCCTTTGGTGGAGTACTTAAACTTTAATACCACATTCAAAATAACATATGATATTGCAGCTATTATTCTCGTAATCCTTGCTGTGCTGTTCTTCTTAAAGGATAAGAAAGAGAATCCTACTGCATAACAAAAGACCTTTCATATATTTGAAAGGTCTTTTTCTCTATCTCACTTTACTGCTCCATATAACTTCTCTATCTCACACTCAATTTGTTTTACATCAATCCGTTCAAATAGTGGCTGTACACTATCAATTCTATTCGGCAACGTGGTTTGAGGCTCCCAATTTCGGTTCACAATCGATAATGTGTTTCTAACTCTTTCACTTGAAAATGGTAAAAACGGTTCAAGGAGATTTACAAAATTAGCGATGAGATACACACAATTATAAATCGTTTCTTCGCATGAAACTGGATCATCTTCCCTTTGTTTCCAAGGCTGCCTCTCATCAAAGTATTTATTTGCAAAACGTACTGCATCAAATATTGATTCTAGCGCCACCTTAAATTTAGTTTGCTCAATCGCCTCTCCTACATGTTTATATAATCCTTCTATTTTATCTTTCAGCTCTACATCAATACTTCCCTTCGGCACGATACCACCATAGTACTTTTCAATAAATTTTAATGTTCGGTTCACAAAGTTTCCGTATGCACCTAACAATTCACTATTATGACTGTAAATAAATTCCCGCCATGAAAAGTCAGTGTCACGATTTTCTGGTGCGTTCACTGTTAAAAAGTAACGAATAGAATCCGGATCATAGCGTTCTAATATATCAGGCACCCATATTGCCCAGTTTTTACTTGTAGATAATTTTCTTTTTTCCACTGTTAAATATTCATTCGAAACGATATGACGAGGAATTGCCCCTTCTCCTATTCCAAGCAATACCGCTGGCCAAATGATAGAATGAAACGGAATATTATCCTTTCCGTGCACATAATATGTTTTCGCTTCTCTATCCCAAAACTCTTGATCATCTTTCCCTGTTTTTTCAGCCCAATGTTTACTCGCCGAATAATATCCTGTCACTGCTTCAATCCATACGTAAATTTTCTTATCTTCATACCCTTCTACTGGAATTGGTACCCCAATTGGTAAATCACGTGATACAGCCCTATCTAGTAACCCTTCCTTTACGTATCTTTCTGTTAGCTGAATTGCATTGTCGCGCCATGTTCCTGTTTGTTTTGCTGTTTCTACAGCCACTTTGATTTGCTCCTGAAATGTATGCAATGCGAAATAGAAATGCTCTGTTTCCTGTACGGATGGTGTACTACCACATAACTTACATTTCTTTTCTAACAAATCGAGTGGATCTAAAATAGCTGAACACGCATCACATTGATCTCCTCTTGCTGCTTCATGACAATGCGGACATATTCCTTCTACATAACGATCAGGTAAAAACTGCGTACACGTTTCGCAATATGCTTGTTCCACTGTTTTTTTATAAATATGGCCTTCTTCTAATAAACGTAAAAAAACTTTTTGAACCGTTTTATGATGGTGCTCACTATCTGTACGTGTATAGCAATCATACGTAAAACCAAGGCTACGAAAACATCGCTCAAACTCTTCATGATACTTATTAGCAATTTCCTTCGCCGTCACACCTTCTTGTTTTGCCCGAATTGCAATTGGTGTTCCATTACAATCACTTCCCGAAACATACAACACATTCTCACCTTTTGCCCGGTAATAACGTGCTAAAATATCTCCGGGTAACAAACTCGCAATATGTCCAAGATGTAGCGAACCATTTGCATACGGCCAAGCACCTCCAATAAAAATACTCATCTTACATTCCTCCTTTAAAATATAAAAAGCCCCGCCCTTATCTAAAAAAAGATAAGGGCGGGGCTGTATAAACAGTCGCGGTACCACCTTATTTCGCCAATTACTCACATAATTAGCCTTAACAAGTACGGGGCTATATGCTCTTATACTGTGGTTTTGATAACGAGTACCAACTCTCGTCGCCGCCTACTATTATCATTTCATAAGTTCAGGACGAAGCTCAAAGGCCATTGTTCAAATGAATATTCTTGCTTCTTCTCAGCTACCGAAGCTCTCTGGACAGAATGATTTCATTCTACTTTTCCTTTTCAACGCTTTTACGTATAACAAGTATTGTACGACTTAATAACAGAAAAATCAAACTTTTGTCCAAAAAGAAAAGGAAATCCCATCCTCCCGCCGAATACCTATACGTTCACAAAAGGAGTGATACGATTGAATCAAAAACAACTAAGCGCGCGGAATGAAAAAAGCTGGAATGCAGCTGCTTATGAAGCTTGGACGAATCGCCATGGGGCCCCAGCAGATTATGCAAAAAAGCTTATGGAAGATCCCATGCGCGAGGTAGATCACTATTTACCTTACATACAATCTCCAAAAGGAAAACGTATTATTAATTTACTCGGGTCAAAAGGAAATAAAGCTGTTGCTCTCGCTCTTTTAGGAGCTGACGTAACGGTTGTTGATATTTCAGCAAGTAATGCAAAATATGCAAATGAACTTGCGGACGCAGCAGGTGTCTCTATTCAGTATGTCGTTTCTGATGTATTACATGTGCAACTATCAGAGTCATTCGATATCGTATTGCTGGAACTTGGTGTACTCCATTACTTTCTCGATTTAAAACCGCTTTTTCAAAAAATTGCTACCTTGCTTAAGCAAGATGGAATGCTTATCCTTCGTGACTATCATCCTGTTTACACGAAATTATTAGGAGTCGACCACCCATCATTTCAGGCCAATGGAAATTATTTTGATGAAGAATTGATTGAAGATGATGTTGCTTATAGCATTCTTCTTACAGAAGCACAGAAAGAATCGCTACCTAAAACAACTATCCGTCGCTGGACGCTAGGAGAAATCATTACAACGCTCGCGGAAGCACATTTTAAAATTGAAAAACTAGTTGAAGAACACGGGCCACATCAAAGATGGGTCTTCCCTCCTACTGCACCGGAAGGAATGGAAGAACGTGTGCCAGGCCTATATACATTAATTGCAACAGCATGCAAAAAAGGATCCCTTCACGGATAGGATCCTTTTTGCATGCTCACGCATATAAGTTGAGGTTGGAGATTACCATAATTCTGTAGAATAGGACACAAGATATTTCAACATTTCGTCTCTGACTTACGTCGTCAAAAAGGGGTATGACCAACATAACGAAGAGTAATGTTATTAGTTGATACTGATAATCGTTATCAACTAATTAGAAGTATACATGATGTTTTTTCAAATTACAATAGCATTTCTAATTTTTATTTATGAATTTTTTGATATACAAATGTATACATTTTAAGAACATTTACTCATACTGATTTGCTATCTTCCATTATCTGCTATAATTTTCATTGAACAGATTAATAACTTCATAATAATGTTTTTATTAACTCTGTATTAACATTTATAAATCATAATAAATAGTTTTTAAAAGGTAGGGGTAACGATGAAATATGTTAGCATTCGAAAAAAACTACTGTTCACACTCTTAAGTATTTGTTCCTTATTTAGCATTGCTCTTATTGTTATTCTTTCATTCGCCATGAATCAAGCAAATGAAGTCGAAACCTTAAAAAATGATGTATCCAAAAGAGCAACCATTTTAAAAGAACGTGGCGATTGGTTCCAAGCACAAGTTGCTGGTTTACAAGAATATTTACTGTCACATGATCAAAAAGGATTGGATAAATTCAACCGAGAAGGAAAAAAACTAGCTGATACGAGAGAAAAAGTAACTAGTGATAAAAAACTTTCGGAAGGAATGAAAGAAGCCATTTTAATGGGTGGAAAATGGCGAAGCGTCATAGATAATGAAGTCCTCCCTCTCGCTCGCGAAGGAAAATGGGACGAAGCATCCAAAATCGCTTTAGCTCAAACCGATTATGTAAACGACCTTTTAAGTCGTTTTACGAAATATGCAAATGAAGAAAATGATAAACGTGACGCATTAATTGCTGACGTAGAATCTTCTTCATCTCTTATTCAATATATTATTTTCTTCTCACTTATTACATGTACAGTAACATCTATTTTATTAGCATGGTGGTTCTCTGGTAAACTCGTTAAACCGATACGACAAATTGATGAGAAATTAAAAGAATTAGCTTCTCAAGATGGTGATTTAACTGCTAGGCTGCACGTAACGAGTAAAGATGAAATCGGTGATATCGCCAATTCCTTTAATCAAATGCTCGCTAACTTACAACGTATCATACAACAAGTGCAACAAACATCAACAAGTGTAAAAGAAGCATCTGAAAATGTGTTTATTGAAACAACTGCTTCTATGGAAAATACAGCAAAAACGCAAGAAACTATGAATGCTCTTGAGCATAATATTCGTTCACAAGTCTCCAGCATCGAAGAAAGTTCAACTGCAATGGACGATATGGCAACGAGTGTTCAACGTATTGCAGAATCCGCCTCTTCTGTTGCTAGCCTAACTGTTACTACTTCAGAAAAAGCTGATAGTGGGAATAAAGTCATTGAGAAATCTATTACACAAATGCATACCATTAATGAAGCTGTGAACGCTACATCACAAGTAGTGGAACGACTCATTACACATACAAATCATATTGATACTGCACTTCAATCTATTTCTAATATCGCGGAACAAACGAATTTACTTGCTTTAAATGCTTCCATTGAAGCGGCTCGTGCTGGTGAACATGGAAAAGGCTTCGCTGTTGTTGCCGATGAAGTACGAAAGCTTGCTGAACAATCTCAGCTAGCAGCAACTGATATTAACCATTTACTTCATCAAATTCAAGCAGATACAAAAATAGCAAATGAAATGATGACGCAAGGTCAGTCAGAGGCTTCTGAAGGCATTACAGTCATTCGTACTGCAGGATCTTCATTCTCAGAAATTGTTAACCACATTAACAAAGTCTCTACACAAATGCAGGAGGTGTCTGCAACTGCTGAAGAAATGGCCGCAAGTTCTGAAGAAATGAATGCAGCTTTAAATAACATCGCTTCTATTTCAAGTGAAGTTGCCGCCGAAACATCACAAACAGCAACTTCAGCTGGTGACCAAGTAAACAAAATGAGTGTCGTTGCTAAAAAAGCATCTGAAATGAAAACGACCGTACAAGAACTTGAAGTTCTCGTTTCTCATTTTAAAACAAATGCTTAAAGTGAAAAAAGAGAGATTTACAATCTCTCTTTTTTCACTTTAAAATATCTCTTTCTATCTCTCATTCCGTCTGCTATAATTCCTAAAGGAAAGAAGAAAGCTTTATTCCAGACGGAGTAAAGCTTTCTTTCAATTTTTTACATTAATTAATTCTAATACTATGATTTCACAAAGGAGGATTTTATTATATGAGTTTTATTAGCATTCGAAAAAAACTAATGTTCATGATGGGAACGATTTGCGCTTTATTTGGAATCGCCTTAGCTTTTATTTTATTTTTTGCTATTGATCAATCTCGTCAAGCTGAAGCATTACAAAAAGAGATTTCCCCCCTTGCAACACAATTAAAAGAGCGCGGGGATGCTTATCAAGTACAGCTCTCTGCTTTAAGAGGGTATTTATTACAACATGATCAAGTTGAATTTGATAAGTTTAATTCGATGAGTAAAGAGCTTGAGAATACAAAAGATAAGCTTCTTTCTAATCCAAATGTTTCTGAATCTATGAAAAATACAATGGAATCAGGATCCACTTGGAGAAAATTTATTGAAGAAAAAGTTTTCCCTCTTGCAAAAGAACAAAAGTGGGAAGAAGCTTTACAAGTAGCTTATGCAGAAAATGGTACTGTTTATAAAGTAATTGGTGACTTCACAAATTATAGTAATGAACAAGCTAAGCTACGTGATCAATCTATCGCAAAAATTGATCAATCTTCACTACAAATTGAATATGTTGTCTTCTTATCACTTGTTATTTGTATTATCGTAGCTATCACACTTGCATGGTGGTTCTCTGGTAAACTTGTTAAACCAATTCAACAAATTGATAGCAAGCTAAAAGAATTATCATCTCAAGAAGGTGACTTAACAGCCCGCCTACAAGTAAATAGTAATGATGAAATTGGTACGATTGCAACATCATTTAATAAAATGTTAGAAAATCTACAACATATTATTAATCGTGTTCAAAAAACATCTGTGGAAGTACAAAACGCTTCTGAAAATATGCTAGAAAAAACGAATATATCACGTGAGGCAACAATAAAAGTTCAAAGCTCGATGTCTAGCTTAAATGCAAGTATTCAATCGCAATCTGCTAGCATGGAAGAAAGCTCAACTGCAATGGACGATATGACAGTAAGTGTTCAGCGCATTGCTGAATCTGCTTCATCTGTAACTGAACTTGCTGTAGCTACATCCGAACAAGCTAACGATGGAAATACTGTTATTCAAAAATCTGTTTCACAAATGACAACGATACACGACGCGGTAAATGCTACGTCAGAAGTGGTCGAACGTCTAATCACTCATACAAAATATATTGATACAGCTGTACAATCTATTTCTAATATCGCAGAACAAACAAACTTACTTGCTTTAAACGCCTCTATTGAAGCAGCTCGTGCTGGCGAACAAGGAAAAGGTTTCGCTGTCGTAGCTGACGAAGTTCGAAAACTTGCTGAACAATCTAAAACAGCGGCAACAGATATTAACCAGCTACTACATCAAATTCAACAAGACACTGAAACTGCTAACTCTATGATGTCACAAGGCCGTTCGGAAGCATCTGAAGGCATTCATGTTATTCGTGAAGCTGGCAATTCTTTCACAACAATTGTAGAACAAGTAAACAAAGTATCTACTCAAATGCAAGACATCTCAGCAACTGCTGAAGAAATGGCTGCAAGTGCTGAAGAAATGAACGCTTCACTGAATAACATCGCTTCTATTTCTACTGAAGTATCTAGTGAAACAGCAGCAACAGCACAATCTGCTGAGAAAAAAGTCGTTACGATGAATGAAATGACACAAACAGCTAAACAAATGAAACAAACAGTTGAAGAATTAGATCAACTCGTATCTCATTTTAAAACTGAATAGCCATTCCAAAAATATTCCTCTTCCAAGAGGAATATTTTTTTGAGCTCATTTCCTGCACTTTATACATATATCCGTTATAATGAGAATCGATATCATTAATATGTAGGGGGGTGCTACACATGTCACAACAAGCATTTGAAGAAAAGTTATATGCAAACTTAGAAGCTGTTATTGACCCTGAACTCGGTGTTGATATTATTAATCTTGGATTAGTTTATGACGTTACAGCAGATGAAAATAATAATGCTGTCATTACGATGACGATGACTTCTATCGGTTGTCCAATGGCTGGGCAAATTGTATCAGACGTTAAAAAAGTATTATCAACGAACGTACCTGAAGTCAATGAAATAGAAGTAAATGTCGTATGGAATCCGCCCTGGTCTAAAGAACGTATGTCACGTATGGCGAAAATCGCATTAGGTATTCGCGACTAAATACAGAAAGACCTGACATCCTAGTCAGGTCTTTTTCTCTTATTATTTTACGCCTACTGCATCATAAGCTTTCGTTACAGCTTGTACAGCTTTAGAGTTTTTACCATATAAATCTTCAGCTGACTGAAGTGCTGCTTGACGCATCATCTTAAAGTCAGAGTTTGCAGTTAAATATTTCGTAAGAGCACGGTAATAAATTTTTTCTGTCGCTTCACGGCCTACTCCTGTTACTTTCACGCCGTAATGCTCCCCGCCTTCAGATACTAAGTATGCAGCTTTATTGTTAATGCTACTGTTAATATGAACGCCGCCATTATCAGCTGTTCCAGTGTAGCGTTTATTGTAATGATCTGGGTAACCTTCACCTGGTTTTAATGGGTTTGGAATAGACGCTGGATCTTTCAATGAACGAAGTGCATCACCAGGTTTACCAGGTGTATAAATGTCAGCACCTAAATCCCAGCTCTTCTTCTCAACCATAACACCCATAATATCAGATAACGATTCATTTAACGCACCCGGCTCATTTTTATAAACAAGATTTGCTGTATGCTCAGTGACAGCATGCGTTAATTCGTGACCGATAACATCTAGTCCAGCAGATAATGGAATGAATGTTTTACCATCGCCATCACCATACATCATTTGCACACCGTTCCAAGCTGCGTTATTCCAGCTTTCTCCAACGTGAACAGTAGAAATTAGCTTCGCACCTTTATCATCGAAAGAGTTACGATTAAATGTCTTTTTGTAGTAATCATATACTTTCCCTGCATTTACATGCGCATCAACTGCCGCTTTATCTTCGAAGAACTTAGATTTACTCTTAACTTCTTCTCCCGTATACCCAAGAATTTGTGAGAATAGATTAAACCAGTTTTCGTCCATATTCTCTGCATCAAATGTATGGATACCTTGTCCTCGTTTACCATCAAATAAGTTGAATTCTCCTGTTTTCGTATCTTGAGCAATTTCAAATGATTGTTTACCGCCCAATACTCCGTAACCAAATCCTGTAATGTTATCTACAGCGTTATATTTCTCAATCACATTTCCATTTGTCGCATCAACAAAGTAATGCCAATACCCTGGAGCTGGCTTTGAAATCGATGCTTTCACTAAGTATGCAAGATAGTAATTCCCATCTTTTTCATACACATATAAATCTTTTTTCACACCGTCATAATTTTTTACTTTACCAACTTCTTTTTCAATATCTGCCTTTGCAATTGTTTCTGCTTGCTCTGCACTAATCTTTGCAAATGCAGGAATATTTTTATCCTCTAAATTCGGAATAACTTGTCCGAAGAATGCTTTTACATTATTCTCTTTATCTAGTGTAACTGTTTGATCTGAACCGTACACAGGAATGTTATTATGTTTCTCAACTAGCTTCACGTGTGTTGTACCGGATTCAGCATCTTTTTCTTCCCCAACGACATTAAAGTGTTTATCCATATTTCCTGCTAATTTGAACATATCTTTCTTACTCTCTAAATATTGAAAGACCGTTTCTTTTTTATCTAGTCCTTCCGGCGCTTTCCATTCTTCACCTATGTATGCAGGCGTTTTAAATTCTTGATGGTATTGAATTTTTTGTTCTTCCGCTTTCGTTGTCGTTGCTCCAAATGTTCCAAATCCCCCGGCGATAACAGTTAACGCTAATGCTGATGAAATGACTTGCTTTTTCACTATAACATTCCCCATTCCCATAAAGATTTTTGACACTTTTATACAATTCTTGTTTTTCAAGTTGATACCTTTCCCTAAAATTTGAGAAAGTTTTTTCTGACAATTCCACTCAAAAAAAGAGGACATCTATCGGATGTCCTCTTTTCAAACCTTTTATTGTTTTTTCAATTCAATTGCTAAATAGTGAGATTGCTCTTTCGCTACAATATGAATATCTTCTTCTATCGCTTCTGCCGCATCACGCATAACAAGTGTCTCACCATTGATTACACTACTACCTTCAATTTGTACAAGATACAATTGACGGCCTTCTTTCACTGGAAAATGAATTTCTTTTCCAGCATGTAACGATAAAGCATATAAATTCGCATCTTGATGAATTTGAATTGGTGCCCCGCCTTCTACTTGAGATACCATATGAAACCATTCATTTTCACGCTTGTTCCAATCAAATTTAAACTCACCATAGTTTGGTTTATGGTCCGCGCGATCTGGTAAAATCCAAATTTGTAGTAAACGTAATGTTTCATTTCCTAAATTATGCTCACTATGAAATACACCCGTACCCGCACTCATATATTGAACATGTCCACGCTCAATTGTTCCGCGGTTCCCCATGCTATCTTCATGTGTTAAAGCACCGTCTACAACGTACGAAATGATTTCCATATCGCGGTGGGGATGCATATCAAAACCAGTTTGCGGTGCTACTAAGTCATCATTAATTACACGTAATGCACCGAAGTTCATGTTATTAGGATTATAATAATTTGCAAATGAAAAATGAAAATGTGTATTTAACCAACCGTGATTTGCTCTTCCCATATTTTTATGATCAACTTTTCTAAACATATCCTTCACCTCATATTATCTCAAATTCGAGATTTATTTTAAAATTTTTCTCACTGTAACTTTTTTAGTAATTGTAGTAATTGATGTTGTTCTTCTACATTTAAATTTTGAAACTGCTCCGCTTGGAATGTTTCTTGAGGCGGAACGATTTCTTCATATAAAGCTCTTCCCTTTCCTGTTAACGAAATATATTTCGTAGTACCTTCTCGTTCACGACGAATCCACTCGAGCTGCTCCATTTTATTTAAAAGCTGCGTAATATTTCCCTTCGTAACAAATAGCTTATTTCCAAGCTCTTGCTGCGTTAAACGACCATGCCCTCCAACTTGAGCTAGTACATCAAACTGAGCGGCAGATACTTTCCATTCTTTCAAATGCTGATTTGTCTCACGAATACTTTTGTTATAAAAACGTGATAAACGAAACCATAGTAGTAAACCTAGTCTATCTTCTGTTTTCATTTCATCACCTCGCTCGTTTCATACCATTAGTTTAGAACTAAACTTTATAAAAGTCAATTACTTATTTTTAGTAAGAAGCAAAGAAAGCACAGCGCTATTTCTCCACTATGCTTTACATTAACTTTCTATTTTTATATTCATCTAACTTCCTCTCCGCGAACTTGCTCGCATCTTTCTCAATCCATCTATCTTCGTACAATTCACTTCCAACATACAATACTTCGCTCTTATGCTGCATCGCATGACGAAATTCATGTAGCAATGTTTTAAGGACTTGCTCATACTCCTCCCACATACAAACAAAAATTAATTGTTTTTCTTTATGATAAAAACCACCTACCGGGAATAAAAATTCCTCTTCTTCTTCTCCTAGTGATAAAAGGACATGATTCGCATCACACGTATCACAAAAAATAACCGGTGTTTTACATACTTCAATCAGTGAAAATAAATCGTCTCTAAGCCTTTTGACATCCCAAGGAAGCTCCGAATCCAACACATACCAATTCTCCACCTGTTGATATACATTTTGAAACTGGAGTTCCATTTCTCTTTATTCCCCTTTCCAAGCACCCTTTTTCTATATGTATGCCACAATATGGTAAATATTAAACATATTCTTTCATCCTTGAAAAAATACCAATAAAAAAGGAACCTATGCCGACATAGATTCCTTTTCCATAATCACTTTTTCATACATATCTTTTACTTTTATTTTTTTAACTTAGTTAGTCTTCGTATCCCACTTAAAGACTTTATTTAAAAATTTATATACATTCTTTGACTCTTTTGTCAGAAGTGGACCTAAGATAGATAGTATAAGCACGTATAGTGCTGAGAATGGCTTCAAGACTGACATTAAACCACCAGCGATACCGATATTGGCCATAATGATGGAGAATTCTCCTCTTGAAACGATTGTTAATCCAATATTTGTTGACGCTTTATGAGATAATCCAGCTTGTCGTCCTGCAATCATCCCTGCTATAAAGTTCCCGATGATTGTAAGAAGAACTGCACCTAACGTTAACCATATCGCTCCGCCCAATGAGAACGGATCAATGCTTAATCCGAAACTGAAGAAGAAAATAGCTCCGAAAAAGTCTCTAAATGGAACAACGAGATGTTCAATTCTGTCACTATGCTCTGTCTCAGAGAAAACTAATCCTAAAAGAAGTGCTCCAATTGCTTCGGCAACATGAATTGTTTCCGAGAATCCTGCAATAAAGAATAATGAAGCAAATACTACAATAATGAAAATTTCATCCGAACTAATATTAAGCAATTTATTTAATAACGGCGTCGCTTTTCTAGCTACAATAAAGAATAGAAGCATATATCCTAAAGCAATTCCAATTGAAGTAAGGGCACCTAAGAATGAAGCGTGATCCCCTAGAACTAATCCAGAAACGACTGATAAATATACAGCAAGGAATATATCTTCGAACATGATAATTCCTAAAATTAATTCGGTCTCATTATTACCAGTTCTTCTTAAATCCACTAACACCTTTGCAACGATAGCGCTAGAAGAAATCGTAATAATACCCGCAATAATTAAGATTTCTAGTAAAGGGAATCCCATGATAAATCCGTACAATAACCCAAGTGAAAAGTTAATTAAAATATAGATCGTTCCGCCAATCGCAATAGAACGTCCAGATTTAATTAATTTTTTCATCGAAAACTCTAGTCCTAGATAGAACAGAAGGAACAGAACTCCAATCCGTCCAAGGAAGGAAATGACACTTGCACTTTCAATAAACTTGAAATCGATCACACCTATTGTCGGCGCGTGTGGCCCCACTAACATCCCAAGAACAATTAAAAACGGAATGACTGAGAATTTAAACTTTCCAGCAATTACTGCTGCAATTGCAACTAATACTAACGCTGTACCAACTTCAAAAATTAACGTATCCATCTAGTCAGTCCCCCTATTCGAAAGTAACTCATTAATAATTTTTTTAATTTCTTCTCTCTCACCTGAAACTACAAGCATATCGCCTTCCTCAATTACTGTTTCTGGTCCTGGATTAAATAGCTTTTTCATATTCTTTTTCATAACTGCAATAATCGTTACGCTATATGTTTTTCTTATTTCCAGATCGCCGATTGTTTTTCCGATTGCTGGCGCAGCATTCTCCACTTTAAACCACTCAATCGCCAAACCTTCAAAAACCATTTCAACATTTTCTAATGCTCTCGGCTTATATACCATTCCACCTAATATGGCTGCAATTTGTCTTGCCTCTGAGTCACGTAATGAAATACTTGAGATACTTTCTTCATGGTCTGAATCAAAATGATACATTTCTCTACGCCCGTCATCATGAATAACAATCACCATCTTCTCGTTACCTTTCGTAACGATTTGAAACTTATAACCAATACCCGGAAGTTCACTTTCTCTAATATTCATATTTAGCTCCTCCACAACAATTTTTATTTGAATTTTCTGTTTTTCTGCCTTTTATTCATCCAATCAACTTTAGAAACTCTAACCATTCAGGATACCTGTGATTTGGAAATCTTTTATTGTAATAATAAGTGGCTCCTAAAAAGATACTTAAAGATGTAATGATAAAAAATATATTACTTCTCATTTTCAAACTCTTAAGGCTTACTTTCAATAAAGTTTCTTCTTTCAAATTATCCCCTCTTTCTCGCTTTACATTTAGTTTTTTAAAATGGAAACAATTCTAAAAATATTACGATGTAACATAATCATAACATAAAATAACTTTAAGTAACATAACTTTTTAGAAAAATTGATTCTCATATATTTTTTGCATATAATTTTCTTATTACGGAAAAAAGGAAGTGTATTATATGGTTGATATCTTTAGCAGATTCCTTGAGGTAACGAATAATATTTTATGGTCATATATTCTTATTGCAATGCTAATCGGCTTCGGTCTTTATTTTTCTTTTAAATTAAAATTTGTCCAAATTACTCATTTCGGTGAGATGGTCGGTTTAATTAGTAAAGGATTTAATCGAAAAGAAAAAAAGAAAGATAGCATCTCTCCGTTCCAAGCATTTTGCTTAAGTGCAGCAGCACGTATCGGTATCGGAAATTTAGCTGGTGTAGCATTAGCTATTTCAATGGGTGGACCTGGCGCAGTGTTTTGGATGTGGTTTATCGCCATCCTTGGAGCAGCTACTAGTTTCGTAGAATGTACGCTCGCGCAAATTTATAAAGTAAAAGATGGAAGCAGATTCCGTGGTGGACCCGCATATTACATGGAAAAAGGATTAAACAAACGCTGGATGGGTGTTTGGTTCTCACTTCTTATTACAGTTGCATACGGATTAATTTTCAATTCTGTACAAGCAAATACAGTAACAATTGCATTTGAAAATGCTTTTGGACTAGAGCGAACGATCGTAGGAGCTCTATTAGCTTTATTAGTTGCAGTTATTATTTTCGGTGGCATTAAGAGCATTTCACGTATTACGGAAATGATTGTTCCTCCAATGGCAATCATTTATATTGGTGTGGCTATTTTTGTCGTGATTAACAACTTTACTATGTTACCAAGCATTTTTATGGAAATATTTAATGGTGCATTCGGTTTAGACCAAGCCATCGCTGGTGGTATTGGAGCAGCAATTAAGTACGGAATTCAGCGCGGTCTATTCGCAACAGAAGCAGGTATGGGTAGCTCCCCTAACGCAGCTGCAACATCAGATGTATCTCACCCTGTAAAACAAGGACTTGTTCAAGCATTAGGTGTTTTCGTAGACACATTCTTAGTATGTACATCAACAGCATTTATCGTATTATGTTCTGGACTTTACAAAGGTTCAAATTTAAAAGGTATCGAATTAACACAAAATGCATTAAGTTCACAAATTGGACCGTGGGCAAGCACTTTCTTAGCGATTATTATTTTCCTATTCGCTTTCAGTTCTTTACTAGGAAACTACTATTATGGTGAAACAAATATCGCATTCATTAAAGAAAGTAAAACATGGTTAATGATTTATCGCGTGGCAGTTGTCGGAATGGTATTCTTCGGATCAATCGCTGCCCTTCAAACAGTTTGGAGCTTAGCTGATTTATTCATGGGACTAATGGTATTCACAAACTTAATTGCCATCTCATTCCTAAGCAAATTCGCCTACGCAGCATTAGTAGACTATATTAAGCAAAAGAAACAAGGAAAAGATCCTGTTTTCGTTGCAAGTTCTATCCCTGGCTTACAAAATACAGAGTGTTGGGATGGACAGGATATAGAAGAAAAACAGAAGGCTGTGTAATAATTAAAAGCGGAGGCGGCTCGTCCAGAATCGCAGACTATTTGGAGCTCTCGACCTTGAAGCGCTTTTTGCTTCGAGCGAGAGAGCGAAATGACCGGAGATTCTAGCCGCTGGAGCTGGATATCACTAAAAGTGAAAGCAGCTCGTTTAGAACAACAGCTATATATCAAACAAAATCCCTATTACTTCAACGTAATAGGGATTTTTATTTACAACAGTTCATAATTTGTTCAAATTAATTCCAGCAAAAGGGTTGATTTATACGAATTACTAGATTATAATAATTATAAATTAGTAATTGATATCACATAACAACTCAAAAGGAGATTGATCATAATGAACAAACAAGTAATCGAAGTATTAAACAAACAAGTAGCAGACTGGAGCGTTTTATTCACAAAATTACACAACTTCCATTGGTACGTAAAAGGACCTCAATTCTTCACATTACATGAGAAATTCGAAGAACTTTACACAGAATCAGCTACTCACATCGATGAAATTGCAGAACGTATTTTAGCAATTGGCGGCAAACCAGTAGCAACAATGAAAGAATACTTAGAAATATCTTCTATTCAAGAAGCAGCATACGGAGAAACTGCAGAAGGGATGGTCGAAGCAATCATGAAAGACTACGAAATGATGCTAGTCGAACTGAAAAAAGGCATGGAAATCGCTCAAGACTCTGATGACGAAATGACATCTGACCTACTACTAGGCATCTACACAGAACTAGAAAAACACGCTTGGATGCTACGTGCGTTCTTAAATCAATAATAATTAAAAGCGGAAGCGGCTCGTTCAGAGTCGCTTTTTTCTATGGAATGGTCGCGCGTATCAGTACATGAAATTTATATCAACGATTTTCCCTATATATCAAGGATTTTTCAAATATATCAACGATTTTTTCATTATATCGACGATTCGACATAGGATATCGACTTACCGACAAATCACGACAAGATCTGTGTCCCTCTCCCCTACTTTCATCAATATATTACAATCTCTTTTATGTTAAAATATAGTAACATAGATTCAAAAAAAGCTTTTCCATATTCATCATTTACTACTTAAATGGCGGGAGTGGTTCAGTTGAAAGACTACTTAATTAGAGCATTTTTTGCGTTAATAACAGTTGGGATTGTCTTACTTATAGCTAATATTTTCAACATACGTATCGAGGTGAAAGACTACGCTTTCCTCGTTGTAGTAGCAATTGGTGGCGGCTGGGGTGGCTGGTACTTGTATAAAAAACAAAGTAATCAAAATGATAAAGGCATTCCAAAGTAATATGGAATGCCTTCCTTATTGTTTCCGTCTATAGTAAATAATGAAATTCAAACCGCTAATACAACCAATCGCAATACACATATTAAAACTCTGTGCATCCCCAGCTAGATTATACTCATCCACAATAAATCCAGACATAAACAACGTGATCGCTGAAACACCGATACACAATATCGAAATAAACCAAAGCGAAAATTCATTAATTAGCTCTTTCTTCTGTGTTGAAACAATTAGCATAACAAGAATAGATGCTGCTAAAATACTTTTAAAAACAGGACGTAAATACACAAACTCCTCCATCTATTTCTCCTTTTCCCAAAACATTATATCTCAACATTAACATATTTAACCAAATTAAAAACACATGCCTTTTGAAGATAAAGTGACATGTGTTTCCAATAATCTCTATAAAATTGTATTATGATAACTGCTTCCACTTCGTTCCTAAAACAGGACGCTCGTAATTTTGTATTTCATGAATTAATTTATCAGCTGTCTCAGCTGAAACGATTAACTCTTTATTTGACGGATTCATAAATCCTTCTTCCGCTGCGCGTTCAACCATTTGCAAAATTGGTCCATAAAAATCTTTTATGTTCAATAAACCAACTGGCTTATTATGTATACCAATTTGTGACCAACATACTACTTCAAATAGCTCTTCAAACGTTCCGTATCCCCCCGGCAGTGCGATGAAAGCATCCGAAAGCTCTGCCATTTTCGCTTTACGTTCATGCATCGTTTCTACTTCAATTAATTCTGTTAACCCTGTATGAACGATTTCTCCTCGGAATAGACCGCGCGGCATAACACCTGTTACACGCCCGCCTAAACGAAGTACTTCATTTGCTACTTCTCCCATTAATCCAACGCAAGAACCACCGTATACAAGCTCATAATCGTTCTCAACAAACATTTTCCCTAACGCTATTGCCTGCTCTTTAAATTCTGGTCTCTCCCCTAAGTTGGAACCTGCAAACACACAAATCTTTCTCATCCTTACACCCCGAAACTATATATTGTTATGATACAATGAACATTGTACAACATATTGAGGGGATGAGAAAGAAATGGATATCGTTGCATTTCAAAGATGGGTTGAGGAATTTTACGAAAAACGAAGCTGGTCACAGTATAATGCCTTTATTCGCTTAAATTTCTTAACAGAGGAAGTTGGGGAAGTTTCACGCGTTGTTCGCGCAATCGAAATCGGTCGCGATCGTCCTGATGAAGACGCTAAGACAGAAGAAGAACTAAAACAAGAACTAAAAGAAGAACTTGGTGATGTACTATCTAATCTTATTATTCTTTCACAAAAATATGATTTAGATTTGCAAGACATTATGGACGCACACGTCACAAAGCTTTCGAAAAGGTTTGAAACATCCAAATGAGAATATTATCAATTATGATATAATATTCTTGTCACAATACTAAGGGGGATTTTATGTTATCTAAAAAATTGCACGATGCACTAAACGATCAAATGAACTTTGAGTTTTACTCTGCCCACGCTTATATGGCAATGGCTGCTTACTGTACAGCCGAAAGCTATGATGGATTCGCTAACTTTTTCCTTGTACAAGCTGAAGAAGAACGTTTCCACGCAATGAAGCTTTACAACTACATTAATGACCGCGGTGAGCGCGCTATTATTACTGGATTTGATAATCCAAATAACGAATATGACTCTGTACTGAACGCTTTTGAAGTAGCACTTGAGCACGAGCGTGAAGTAACAAAACGTATTTACAATCTATCTGATATCGCTTGGGATGAGCGTGAACACGCAACAATTACATTCTTAAAATGGTTCGTCGATGAGCAAGTAGAAGAAGAAGCTTCATTCGATAGCATCATCCAAAAATTAAAACGTATTACAAGCGATTCAAACGCATTATTTATGTTAGATGCTGAATTAGAGAAACGTACATTTACGCCTCCAGCTGAGTAGTATTTCAATCACCTTAATGAATGGATTAAGGTGATTTTTTTATTTCTTCTCTCAGCTGAATAACCCTCGCCACATCTTTCTTATAAAACCTAGAAACCTTTTCAACAAAGTCACTATGAGTAAAAGTCCCATCGCCTTCTTCTACTATGCTCAAATATCCATGTATCAATTTCAAAAACGCTCTAGCATCTTCTCCAGTTAATTGATCAATGTTATCTATAATCTCGTCAAACTCCCTTAAAATATCCTGTTCTTCCAACCTAATTCCCCCTCTCTGTATTATTTATCATACCAAAACAAAAAAAAGTCGTTTATCCTCTAAGTGAGAGATAAACGACTTTTTTACTATTTATTAAAGCATAACCCCAACGATAACCGCTGATAATATACTTACTAATGTTGCACCGTATACAAGTTTTAATCCGAATGATGATACAACGTTTGCTTGTTTACCATCGATACTCTTCGTTGCACCTGCGATAATTCCGATTGATGAGAAGTTCGCAAATGATACAAGGAAGATGGATAAAATACCTACTGTACGAGCTGATAAATCACCAGCTACTTTACCAAGGTCAAGCATTGCAACGAATTCATTCGTTACTAATTTCGTTGCCATAATTTGTCCTGCTGTTAGCATCTCTGATGTTGGGATACCCATTACGAATGCTAATGGTGAGAAAATGTATCCTAAAATGCTTTGGAATGTGATTCCGAAAATTGAATCGAACACACCATTAATTGCTGTAATTAATGCTACGAAACCGATTAACATCGCCGCTACTGTTACAGCGATAGAGAAACCAAGCATAATATATTCGCCTAACATTTCAAAGAATGTTTGCTTTTTATCTTCTTGTAATTCTAAAATATCGTCTTCTTCTTTCACGTCATATGGATTAATAATATGAACGATAATGAATCCACTAAATAAGTTTAATACAAGTGCCGTTACTACATATTTTGGATCAATCATTTTCATATAAGAACCGACAATTGACATCGATACTGTTGACATGGAAGATGCACAAAGTGTGTATAAACGATTTTTCGGTAATTTGCTTAATTGATCTTTTACTGTAATGAATACTTCCCCTTGACCAACAATCGCAGCTGCTACTGCATTATATGATTCTAGTTTTCCTAAACCGTTCACTTTACTTAATAGGAAACCGACTGCACGAATGATAATCGGTAAAATTTTAATATGTTGTAAGATCCCAATTAATACCGCTAAGAAAATAATTGGTAATAATACTGTTAAGAAGAATGGTGCTTGTCCATCATTTGCTAGACCACCAAATACGAAATTAACCCCTGCTTCCGCAAATTTTAAAATAGCGCCAAACCCATCTGCAATCCCTTTTACTAATACAAATCCGACCTTTGTATTTAGTAAGAAATATGCAAGTACCAATTGAATGACAAGCATAAGTGCAATTGGTTTATATTTAATTTTCTTACGATCTGAACTGATAAGGAAACCTAGTACAAATACGACAAGTAAACCGACTAGAAACATTACTATTTTCATATGTGAATCCTCCACTTCTCCCACGAGTTATCGGTCGTATAACGAATGACGTCTGACCATTGATGTTAAAAAAATTTAAAACCCCTAAATACTATTCAACTATTATCTAAAATCAGTAAGCGTTTACATAAATTGCAATTTATAAAAGGTAGCTTCTTCTCTCCTACCATACTTGAAAGTCTGAAATTGATACCACCTACAAATCAAATTGTAAGCGTTATCTAACTGAAAAGCAATATAAATTTAAAAAGATTTTTATATGTTAATATATTCCTAATTAATTGGTTTTTCTATGCAAATTTACCATAAAAAATAGCCCTAGCTATGAGCTAGGACCATCTTTTTTATAACATAACACCAACGATAATCGCTGATAGAATACTTACTAATGTTGCACCGTACACAAGGCGTAGACCGAATGATGATACTACATTTGATTGATTTTCATCGATACCTTTCGTTGCACCTGCGATAATTCCGATTGATGAGAAGTTCGCAAATGATACAAGGAATACAGAAAGGATACCAACTGTACGAGCTGATAAATCACCAGCTACTTTTCCAAGATCAAGCATCGCAACAAATTCGTTTGATACTAATTTCGTTGCCATAATTTGTCCCGCTGTTACCATCTCGGCTTGCGGGATACCCATTACGAATGCTAATGGCGAGAAAATGTATCCTAAAATAGCTTGGAATGTAATACCGAACATGGAATCAAACAAGCTATTGATTGCTGTAATTAATGCTACGAAACCAAGTAACATCGCTGCTACTGTAATCGCGATTGTGAAACCAAGCATAATATATTCACTTAACATTTCAAAGAATGACTGTTTTTTCTTATTTTCTAATTTCAGTGTATCTTCTTCTTCTGTAATATCGTACGGGTTAATAATATGAATAATAATGAAACCACTAAATAAATTTAATACAAGTGCTGTTACTACATATTTTGGTTCGATCATTTTCATGTAAGAACCGACGATTGACATCGATACTGTTGACATAGAAGATGCACATAATGTATATAAACGGTGTTTTGGGATTTTACTTAATTGATCTTTTACTGTAATAAATACTTCCGCTTGCCCAACAATAGCAGCTGCTACTGCGTTATATGATTCTAATTTTCCTAGACCATTTACTTTACTTAACAATGTACCAATAGCACGAATAAATATCGGTAAAATTTTAAAGTGTTGCAGAATCCCGATTAAAACGGCAAAGAATACGATTGGTAATAACGCTGTTAAGAAGAATGAAACCTCTCCTTTATTAACAAGACCACCAAATACGAAAACGATTCCAGCTTCCGCATATCCAAGAAGTGCGCCAAACCCATCTGAAATTCCTTTTACTAAAATATAACCAATTTGCGTATTTAATAAGAAATAAGATAATGCTAGCTGAATAATAAGCATAATTGCGATTGGTTTATACTTAATCTTCTTTCGATCGGAGCTTATAAGAAAACCGAGTACAAATACAACGAGTAATCCTACAAGAAACATAACAAACTTCATTAATAAAATCCTCCATTTAACTCTTCATTAACGTTGAACGTCTGACCACTAAAAACAAGAAATAATCCGAACTTTCCATTTCTCCTCCAAAATCTTCAATCGGATAAGAAAAATCATAAAACCTCTTGTTTCAAAGGCATTTTCCATTCTAACATAAATCACAACTCATATCCGCACTTTTCTTTAAAAAATTACATTTTATTAAGAAACATCCATTAATGTTCGTCTTTTACTTCTTGCAAAGATTTAGATAAAATAAAAAAATGGGCATCAAGTTTCACTTGATACCCATTTCCTTATACCGCTTTTTCTTTATCTGCTACTTGCTCTTCCCAGCACTCTGTATTTTTCAGGCCTGGAATTGAATTCGCATAGAAGACTGGATCTTTTCCTTGTTTCTTTTGCTTTACGTAATCTGATAACGCTGCAAAAGCATACTTAGAAAGGAATACGATTGCAACTAAGTTAATAACAGCCATAATACCCATGAATAGATCAGCTACATCCCAAACGATTTGAATTGTTGCTACAGACCCTAACATAACCATACCAAGTACAGCAATGCGGTACGCTGTTAATAACACTTTACTTCCATTTAAGAATTCAATATTCGTTTCACCGTAGTAGTAGTTACCTACTAATGAACTAAATGCAAACAAGAAGATTGCAACTGCTACAAATATAGATGCCCACGGTCCGATATGTTGACTTAATGCTTGTTGCGTTAATTGAATACCATTTAAATCAGCTGCATTATGCACATCTGATAAAAGAATGATAAATGCTGTACAACTACAAATTAATAATGTATCTGTAAATACCCCTAAAGTTTGAATGAAACCTTGTTTAACTGGGTGCGTTACGTTTGCAGTCGCTGCTGCGTTCGGCGCACTACCCATACCTGCTTCATTTGAGAATAATCCGCGTTTTACCCCTAATAAAATCGCAGCACCTAATCCTCCACCTACTACTTCTTTAATTCCGAAAGCATGTAAGAAAATTTCTTTAAATACATACGGAATTGCCGTAATGTTTGTTACAACAACGAATAATGCTACTGCTACATAAATAATCGCCATTACTGGAACAATCATTTCAACCGCGCGTGCAATTCGCTTTACTCCGCCAAAAATAATAACTGCAAGTAAACCAGCCATTACAAGACCTACTAATCTACTATCTGTTTTGAATGCCCCATCAAAAGCAGCTGCTACAGTATTAGATTGTACAGCGTTAAAAATTAATCCAAAACTCACTGTTATTAATACAGAGAAAATAGCTCCAAGCCAGCGCTTATTTAACCCCTTTTCCATATAATACGCTGGACCACCACGGAACGTATTCCCATCTTTCACTTTATAAATTTGCGCTAATGTGCTCTCTACAAATGCAGAAGCACCCCCAATTACCGCGATTAACCACATCCAAAATACTGCTCCTGGACCACCTGCTGAAATTGCAATAGCTACTCCGGCTAAGTTACCAGTACCTACACGAGAAGCTGTACTCATACAAAAAGCCTGGAATGATGATACACCACTCTTCTCTTTTTGTGCTTTCCTCGTTTTCGAACTCGCCCCATCCCCAAGCAATCGAATCATTTCACCGAAGTAACGAACTTGGACAAATTTCACACGGAATGAAAAGTAAAGTCCTAACCCAATTAACATCGCAATAATGATATATGACCAAAGGACATTATTTATATCCCCAATTACCTTAGCTAAAAAATCCATAATTGCATTGCCCCCTCTTCCTAACAATAAGAAAATTATATTCTAAAAACTCTTAGTAATCAAGAACTTTATGTTAGGTTTTCTAACATCTATACGTTAACATAATTAACATACATGATTTTTTTACGTAAAACTATAACCAATACGCGCATTTATCCAATACTAAATCACTCATCCTATGCGACCATTCATACCTTTAAGACAGTACGTTCCCTACAAATAACATGAAAAATGAACAACCAAAAATTATATTAATCATTACCTCTTACTCTTTTCATCATTTACTACAATAAAAAACGAGCACCGAATTCATCTCGATGCTCGCCTTTTCATTATACTGCTTTTTCTTTATCCGTTACCGCTGACTTATCCCAACACTCTGTGTTCGTTAAACCGGGAATAGAATCTGCACGGAAGACTGGATCTTTTCCTTGTTTCTTTTGCCTTACATAGTCTGCCAATGCAGCATACGCAAATCGTCCAAGAAGTGTAATCGCAATTAAGTTCGTGATTACCATTAGTCCCATAAATAAGTCCGCCATATTCCATACAACTTGAAGCGTCGCAACAGAACCGAATAATACCATTCCCACTACCGCAATACGGTAAATTGTTAACCAAGTTTTACTTTGTTTAATGAATTCAATATTCGTTTCACCATAATAGTAGTTTCCTAAAAGTGAACTAAACGCAAATAAGAAAATAATAATCGCTAAGAAGCTACTTGCCCATGGGCCAATTTGTGAACTTAATGCATTTTGTGTTAGTTCAATACCTTCTAAATTCGTTGCTTTATATGCACCAGAACATAGTACGATAAATGCTGTTGATGTACACACTAAAAATGTATCTACTAATACTCCAATCGTTTGAATAAAACCTTGTTTCGCTGGATGCGTTACATCAGCTGTTGCTGCCGCATTCGGCGCACTACCCATACCTGCTTCGTTCGCAAATAATCCGCGCTGAATACCATATTTCATCGCAGCACCAATACCGCCACCTACAGCTGAATCTAAACCGAATGCACCTTTAAAGATTTCCGTAAACACATCTGGTATTAAATAGAAGTTTTTAATGACAACAAAAATAGCTACCGCAATATAAATAAGCGCCATTGGCGGAACAATCATTTCCGACATACGTGCAATACTTTTTACACCACCAAAAATAATAACTGCAACTAATGCAGCTAATGCAATACCAACAATATAACGCTCTAAACCAAATGCATTTTTAAACGCTAATGTTACTGTATTTGCTTGTACTGAGTTGAAAATTAAACCGTAACTAACTGTAATAAGGATAGAAAACCAAATTCCCATCCAACGTTTATTTAAACCTTTTTCCATATAATAAGCAGGACCACCACGGAAGCCACTGCCATCTTTTACTTTATAAATTTGGGCAAGCGTACTTTCTACAAAACTTGAAGACGCCCCGATAATCGCAATCACCCACATCCAAAATACTGCTCCAGGTCCTCCCATAGAAATCGCTAAAGCTACCCCAGCTAAATTACCGATACCAATACGGGCTGCTGAACTCATACAAAATGCTTGGAAAGAAGATACACTACCTTTTTTACGCGTCTTTCCAGTTAACCCATCACTCATTAAACGAATCATTTCCCCTAAATGAGTGATTTGTACGAATTTCAATTTAATAGAAAAATAAATCCCTAAACCAATTAACATTGCTATAAGAATATATGACCAAAGAATTGTATTTGTTGACGAAACGAATTGTTCCAAAATATTCATACAATTAACCCCTCCTTTTCTCCATAAAACGAATTATATTTAAAAAACATTCAAAAATCAACATTTTTCGACAATTTGCAATTTCCAAATATTAGACAGTCTTGCAGTAAAAATATCTCTATGACTGTTCTCCCTCTAACTGTGCATACTAAAACAAAAAATAATTCACAAACAAACCTATTGACAAAAATAACACCCTGTAACTATAATGATTACATCAGGTTGTAACAAACCTAATTACAACAAATTCATTTACTTTCAGATATACACTTTAACAAAACACTTTGGAGGGATTTATTATGAAAATCGGAATTATCGGAGCAACTGGTAAAGCAGGAAGTCGCATTTTAAAAGAAGCATTAGATCGCGGACATGAAGTAACTGCAATCGTAAGAAACGCTGCAAAAATTACAGAAGAAAATGTAAAAGTTTTAGAGAAAGATGTATTCTCTCTTACATCTAACGACCTACAAGCATTCGATGTAGTTGTAAATGCATTCGGTGCTCCAGCAGGCGAAGAACACCTTCACGTAGATGCAGGAAATGTACTAATTGAAGCTATGAAAGGTGCACCTAACACAAAATTACTTGTAGTTGGCGGCGCTGGAAGCTTATTTGTAGACGAAGAGAAAACAACACGTGTATTTGATACACCAGGTTTCCCGAAAGAATACCTTGCAACTGCTCAAAACCAAGGTAAAAACTTAGAAATTTTACAACAAACAAATGACATCACTTGGACATTCATCAGCCCTTCTGCACTATTTGCATTAGGAAAACGCACAGGCTCTTATACAGCTGGTAAAGACAACCTTCTTGTTAACGCAAAAGGTGATAGCTACGTAAGTTACGAAGACTTCGCAGTCGCAGCACTTGATGAAATCGAAAATCCAAAACACGTAAACGAACGCTTCACAGTTGTTTCTGAGGCTGAATAATAAAGAAAAGCTCGTAAAACATAATGTTTTACGAGCTTTTTTATTATCTCACTTGTTCTAAACCATTTGGAGTAATCTTAAAGGAAATCTCTTTAAATTTCTTCGCGTCCCCTTTTCCAAGTAACTCACCAGTTTTATACCAACTTAAACGATCAGATTCTGCATGATACACTTTTATCGTATCTCCATACTGGAATGGTGTACCGTTTACTTGTTCTGCAAAATTCTTTGAAGTTTCTTGCCCTTCTGCTGTTACATGTTTTTTCTCGTTTCCATTTCCATCGTAAATCGTAAGACCTATATATTGTTCATTTACAAAACGATAATGAATCGTATCATTTGTAAATGTTGCATGTAATTTCTTTTCATCATGATTTAGTGTAACAATCGAACGCGTTACATTGGACACTCCTTGATATACTATACTATCTCCATATGTAACTTCTACAGGAACTTCGGTCACTTGCCTATTTCCAAAACGATCCTTTGTCTCTACTTTTACTTTTTGTGCACCGATTTTTGTTGTATTTGGTTTCTCTACAAATCCAATTACTTCTCCATCTTTCACTTCAACAAAGTTTTTTGCATCTAATATTTCACTGTTTGTTCCAATTACTACTTTTTGAGGCAATGCTTTTACTTCTTGCTGCGCTCCCATTTGTTCAAAACCTTGCGTTGTCACTTTAAAGAACACTTCGTTAACACCATACTTCGCATCAATGAATTCATTCTTTTTATACACTTTAAAACGATCAAATTCTTTTTGATAAATTTTTACTATATCACCATATTCAAAAGCCATACCATTGAATTGCGCTGCAAATTCTTTTGTATTTTCAGATGCTTTTACTGTTACTTCTTTTTTCTCTTGCCCATCTTTATCATATACAGCCATCGCCATATACTTTTCATCTTTAAATGAAGTATGCATTGGACCTTCTGAATCTGTTGTACTGAATTTCTTTTCTTCATGATTTAATGTAACAATCGATTTAATATTCGTTCCGTCGTGCCATGTCCCGAAGAACATAATGCTATCTCCGTAAATCACTTCTACTGGCACTTCTGTTATTTGCTTATTTCCGAAACGATCTTTCGTTTCTACTTTTACTGTTTGTTTACCGATTTTCATTGTATTTGGTTTCTCCGCAAATCCAACTACTTCTCCGCCTTTTACTCCAACAAAGTTTTTCGCATCTAGCTTTTCAATTTCTGTTCCGACTACTACTGTTTGTGGCTTTGCTGTTACTTCTTGTAGCATGTCCATTCTCTCAAAACCTTTTTCTGTCACTTTGAAGAATAGTTCTTTCGTTCCTTGTTTTTCACCTTGACCAATAAGATTGTTATTTTGATACCATTTCAAACGATCTGGTTCCGCATGAAATACTTTCACTACATCTCCATGCTCGAACTGCATACCATTCACTTGCTTCGCAAAGTCCTTTGAAGTTTCTTGCCCTTCTGCTGTTACATGTTTTTTCTCTTTTCCTTCTCCATCGTATAACGTCATTCCCATGTATAGCTCTTTATTAAAATATTTATGGATTTGACTATCCATATCAGTCGCATGGAATTTCTTATCATCATGCTTTAAAGTTACGATTGAAGCAATGTCATTGTTATATCCCACATATGCGATACTATCTCCATACGTCACTTCTAATGGTACTTCTGTCACTTTCTTATTTCCAAAACGATCTTTCGTTTCTACTTTTACTTTTTGTTCACCGATTTTTGTTGTATTTGGTTTTTCTACAAATCCAATTACTTCTCCATCTTTCACTTGAACAAAGTTTTTTGCGTCTAATGTTTCACTGTTTGTTCCGATTACTACTTTTTGTGGCAACGCCTTTACTTCTTGCTGGGCCCCCATTCGCTCAAAGCCCTTTTCTGTTACTTTAAATAATAATTCTTTCTCTACCTTTGCCTTACCTTGACCGATAAAGTCATTATTTTGATACCAATTAAAGCGATCTGATTCAGCGTGATACACTTTCACTACATCACCATACTCGAACTCTAACCCATTAATTGATTTCGCGAATTCTTCCGCATTTTCAACACCTTTTACTGTTGCTTTCTTTTTCTCATTTCCATTTTGGCCTAGTAATGAGAATTCAAAATACGTGTCTTCTTTAAAATAATAGTGTACTGGATTTGAATCGGCCATCGCACTAAACTTTTTCTGATCATGTTGCAGTGTTACGATGGATTTAATATTAGTATCATAATTAAGCCCTTTAAATACTAAACTATCACCATAACCAATATTCACTACAACAGGAATGAAATTCTTATTCCCTTTTTCATCCATAATCTCTACTTTTACAGTTTTTTCTCCAACTTCGGGCTTATCTTGCATAATTACGCCCGTTGTTTTGACACCCTTCCCTAAATTCTGTACGAGTTCTTTTGCCTTTTTCTCATCATATGTAGTACCAATTTCTACATTTTGGATTTTTGTATCATTCGGCTCACCGTATGGAACCTCATATAATCCAGTTTGTTTTTCACGAATTGGATTGCTGTCTGTAGATAACCATATTTCTTTTTCTAATTTCGGTAAATTTAATTTCTCTATCTTGTCTCTAGTATCATCCTTTGGAGTTAATCCCCATTTTTCAAAGAAAGGAGTTAAATTTTGACCAGCCAGCTTTGATGTCATGTAAATAAACAACTGCTTTTTCTCTTCATCAGATTTAGGCATTTCTGTATTTTGTAACATACGATACATCTGATGTAGTTTCGGATAAAATTGATCTCCATATGCTAAGTGCAATTGCCAAAACATAACTAATTTCTCGAATTCATCCATCTTCTCTTGTGCATCTGTTTGACCTAAATAAGCAAAAGCTGCCTTGTAGCGCTCCTCTTCTTCCAGCCTCGTTTGATGACCAAACTTAGTTTGAACTGCTAAAGAGTAAATATTAACGGTTACCTCTCCCAGGTCTTCCCACTCCCAAGGTGCCTGCTGATGTAAATGCCCAACTTCATGCCAAGGCCCCCATCCATCAGTTTTTAACTCTTTACTGTCTAATACATACTTCATCGCATTCTTAACATAAGAAGTGCGGTAATAGTATGCATTCATCCAATCGCCCTCTTCTGGATATCTATTTTCAACAAATTGAACATAGTGTTTTGGCGCTTTCGCCACCCCTACACTCTCTTCAGATAATCCCGAAATCTTATTTTCTATGCGAATGATTTGATCATGCAGCTTCAATAATTCTGTTGGATCTGTATTTTTCATATAATCTTGTACAGCATCATAGCTTGATGTGATTAGGCTTCTTTCTCCTCTTAATTCCACTGCATATGGATTCTCATACTTTTTCAACATTTCATCCCAATCTTTTTTCGTATGCTTTCCTAACATGAATAATGGAAAATGACTTCCACCATTAGTAACTTCAGCTGTGATATCACCTTGATTGTTCGGGTTATAGAAATACAGTATCCCGCCCACTGGAGATGATATTACATTTTCACCAGGTGTTAAATCAAATTCCTTAGGGTCTTCTTCATCATACGCATGTGTTCCTATAAAAGCTTTAATAGACTTATCACCTTTTATTTTAATTTTCATTTCTTCATTTGGCTTTGCATAAATCCCAGTTGGTTCATTTGCCGCTAGTTCCCAGTCCACCTTTAAACGATCTCGTTCCTCAGTGACATCACCTTTTCCAGGCACATAAAACGTCCTCTGCTCCAAACGACTCTCTTTGCTCTCTTCCAACTTTCCACCTTTAACCTCTTCCAAAGGTGCCGCATATCCTTTTGATGCTTCAAAAGCTACTGGTGATAATAATGTAGAAATACATATTCCAGCTACTAATACCCTACTCTTTTTCTTCTTCGACATAATCTGTGTCCCCTGTTCCTTTATTTAGAAAAACCATCCTATATATTTGTTTAATGAAAAATCCTATTATTTTTATAAAAACATGTAATAAATAAACGAACACCTTGCGCACCTGTATCTATTACTACCGCATTTCCCTCCATGTATTCGCTTTCTTAAATTGTAAAATTTTTATGTAATATGTCCTCCTCACTTCTCTCTATTTGTGATGAGTTCTCTTCGTACATAAAAAGAGAATAGTAAAAGATATCATTTAGTATTGTCATCTATACATGTAAAGTTATAAATAACAATAAAGTCTTACATTTTCTTCATATATGACCATCTATAGGTAGTTTTTCCAACTGAATTTTACACGCTTTACACTTTGTTTGATAGCCTTTTCAATTAGAATAATGTTACAATTTTGTGAATTTAATCTGTTAATCTTAACGTTTGGATTTTATTATATTTCGTTATTTTCAAATAGCTTTTATAACATAAAAACAGTGCTTTGTTTAGTTAATAGTTATTTTAATATAATTTTATATTTCATATATAAAAAGCATTGGTTAATACCAATGCTTTCATCCTTACCTTTTATATTGATTCGGTTTATGCGGTTCGTTTGGAGTATATGGTTTATTATTATGATCATGGCTATGTGTTTTTTTCCAGCTCACCGATAACTCCGGACTTGTTTTTTCCTCACTTCTCTCAAGTAATACGACTGCATTTTGAATCGTCGGTGTCCCTTTATAAGAAATTCCTTGTAACTTCGTTAATTTCCCGATTACTTTAAAGCTAAATCCACCAGCTGGTGTTTGTTTAGGAATTAAAATGCGGAACTTTTCTCCTACATTAAATTCCGTTTTTGCTTCGCCTTTTTCATTTACAAACTTCACGCCCGCTGGTGCACCTGTTGCTTGCACTTTATACGTTCCGCTTTTTGCATTTGTTTCTACTGTATATAAGCCTGTTTCAAAGAAATCATTTTTCAATACCGCTTGTTGTTCCTCTGATGGTACGACACTCATCGTAATTTCTTGTAATTCTTCACTAGCATTTGCCTTAGCAACGATATCTTTCGTTAACTTTTCTACATTTTTATTACGGAAGTCTAAATCATTAATATCGATTTGTTTTAATGCATTCCACACTGCAAGCTGCGTTGCGTAATGTGCCTCTCTCCAATCAGAAACACCCAATTCTTGCGGGCTCTTTTGTGGATATCCATTCAATAGTACACGGTACACATTAATATCCACTTTCCCCATTTCCGGTAAATCTTGACCGCTTGGAGATTTCAAATCTACATTTAAGCAAAAAGCAATTTTCCCATCTGCCGTTTTAATAAGCTCTGTGCGGATTGGTTTCTTCTTGGACTTACTATAGCTCCAATCCATTTGATACTTTGTATGGTCCATAACTTCTGCGAATGCCTTTTGAAGTGGGAATAACACAAATAAAACACTTAAAAACATAGCTAAAATTTTGAACGATTGCTTTATATTCATGTTTACAGCCCCTTAATAACAAACTTAATACTAAGTAGTATTTATTTAGAAACTATTTTTATGCACAAAAAAAGAGTGCTTTTACACACTCTTTTTCTCACCTTAATCTTAGAAATCAAAGTTATCAGGATCTGGACCAACACGGTGATTTTGGTTTAACGCATCGATTTTTTCCATGTCCTCTTTCGTTAATTCAAAGTTAAACACATCAGCGTTTGCAATAATACGGTGTTCTTTCGTTGATTTTGGAATTGTAATTACTCCATTTTGAAGATCCCAACGTAAAATAACTTGAGCTGTCGTTTTACCGTGTTTCTCTGCAATTGCTTGTAATGTTTCATTATCTAATAATTGACCTTGCATTAATGGTGACCATGCTTCCATTTGAATACCTTGTTCTTTACAGAAAGCTTGTAGTTCTTTTTGTGTTAAACGAGGGTGGTATTCCACTTGGTTAATCATTGGTTTAATTTCTGCATCTTTCATTACATCTTGTAAGTGATGGATTTGGAAGTTACTTACGCCAATTGCACGTACGCGCTCTTCTTTATAAAGTGTTTCTAACGCTCTCCACGTATCTTTATATTTCCCTTCTACAGGCCAATGAACAAGATATAAATCTAAATAATCTAGCTCTAATTTTTTTAAGCTTTCTTCATATGCAGCAAGTGTCGTTTCATATCCTTGATCCGAATTCCACACTTTTGAAGTAATGAATAAATCTTCACGAGAAATGCCTGCTTCTTTTATACCTGCACGAATTCCTTCACCTACAGCTTTTTCATTTCCGTAAATTGCAGCTGTATCGATGCTGCGATATCCTGCTTTAATCGCTGATTTTACAGCTTCTACAAGTTCTGGCCCATCTTCTACTTTAAATACGCCTAAACCGAACCAAGGCATTTCTACACCGTTATGCAATGTTGTTGTACTTTGTAAATTTTTCATTATATTTTCTCTCCTTCTATTTCACTTGATCTCTTTTTTCTAAAGTCATACTCCACGCCGTTAAAATAACAGCACCTACTACCATCACACCGCCTACCCAAGCTGTATGAATTAATCCTAACGAGTTCGTTACAATACCACCTAAATAAGCACCAAGAGCGATTCCAGCGTTAAATGCCGCAATGTTAATCGCGGATGCCACATCAACAGCGCTAGGTACAAATCGTTCAGCCAATATAACAACGTATACTTGTAGTCCTGGAACATTCATAAATGCGAATAGTCCCATAAAAATAATTGTGATGAATCCAGCGACTTGAAACGGCGCTGTAAATGTTAAAACAAATAATACAATTGCTTGAATAAAGAACATGTAAAATAACGCTCGAATCGGATTATGATTTGATAATTTTCCGCCGACCATATTCCCAATCGCAATTGCAATTCCGTACACTAACAAAATAATTGTAACGGTACTTGCTTTAAATCCTGTCACTTCTTGTAATAGGGGAGATAAATACGTAAATGTTACGAATGTTCCCCCGTACCCTAATGCAGTAATGATAAATACAAGTAATAGTCTTCCATTTGTAATCAGCTTAAACTGATCGCGAAATGATACAGACGTACCTTTTTTTAAATTAGAAGGAATGAGCATACTGTTGGCGATTAAGGCAACGATTCCAATTGCCACAATTACCATAAACGATGCTCTCCATCCAAATTGCTGACCGATAAATGTTCCAATTGGCACACCTGTAATGGTCGCAACCGTTAAACCAGTAAACATAAATGCAATTGCACTCGCACGTTTATTCTCAGGTACAAGCGCAGCCGCAATTGTCGATCCTATCGACATAAAAACGCCGTGTGCAAACGCAGATACAACCCTTGCGATAAGTAACACAGTAAAGCTTGTTGCCACTGCCGCAATTCCATTACCAATAATGAAAATAATCATAATCCACATTAATAATGTCTTTCGCGACATACTAGCTGTTACTGACGTTAATACCGGGGCACCGAACGCTACTCCTAACGCATATAAAGAAACGGTTAAACCCGCTGTTGTAACAGAAACATGTAAATCCTCTGAAATAGATGGTAATAAACCGACACTAATAAATTCGGTTGTACCAATTCCAAACGCACTAATTGCTAGTGCTAATAAAGCAAACATACTTCTTCGATTCGTCTGCATAGCCGAAGAAGATACTGTATATGAATTCAATTGAACCCCTCCTTAATACGAGAAATCCAATCATAATAGTGTGAAAAAAGGCCTTTTTTCTTCTACAAAAATAACTTTATTGCTCATATATGCTATTATGAATGGCTTCGCTCTTTTTTTGAAGAACGCACTTAAAAGTACGATAGGTACCAAAAAGTAACATAGGCACTTTTTAGTACCGTACTACTCATTTCCCTCTTACGTATGCTATTATGGAACATATTCAACATGATAAAAAGTACGTACTTTAAAGTGCTATAGGTACTTTTTAGTAACATTTAAATGATTTAGCTTCTTTTGTTGGAGAAATGCAATCTAGATTCATCAAAGGAGATTTTTATATGAAGAAATATAACATTCCCGTTGAAGCGACTTTAGAAGTTATCGGCGGAAAATGGAAAGTCGTTATTCTTTGTCACTTAACGAAAGGTACAAAGAGAACGAGTGAATTAAAACGTCTTATGCCTGGTATTACACAAAAAATGTTAACGCAGCAATTACGCGAACTAGAAGACGACGGCGTTATTCAAAGAAAGGTATACAATCAAGTACCACCGAAAGTAGAATATTCCCTTACAGACTACGGTTGGTCTTTAGAATCCATTCTTGATTCCCTTTGTACTTGGGGCGAATGCCATCTTGAAAAAGAAGGTAAGACATCGATGCTAATTGCAGAAAGTGAATAAAAGGAAAAAGGAAAAAACGAACGTGAATTTGTTCGTTTTTTCCTTTTTTTGTTTATATATATGTACATTTCTAACTGGAACAAAATATTTTATACGCTTCCATACCTTGTCAGTACTACGTTATACACTCAATATCAAATAATTAGGAATCATTTTTATGTTAACATAGGTGTATATAGTATATAATATAGGATATATATTATATACACTTTCCGGTAACGGAGCTTTTCCATTATGCGGACAAGCCATATATCGGACAGTTCATAAATAATAAGTAAGACGTTATGGTTTTAGATTTATGTTTGCAGCTTACTTGCTGTCATAAATTTAAAGGCATTTTATTGTGTTTTGTGAAACTTTGTATAAAGTTTCGTAACCGTTTACTATCTTACTTATCAAAAATAAGAGTATTGCTATCGTAAAGGAGAATTGGAGATGCCAGAAACTATGACTCAAACAAAGCCAGAACAAGAAACTGTACAAATTTCTGCTAGCCAAGGACAACTTGATGTACTTGATCAGTTGTTAAAACCTGAGGTACAAGAATCATTAACAACACTAGTAGAACAGCTTCCAAAATTAACTGAGCTTGTTAACATTTTAACTAAGTCTTATGACTTCGCTCAAACTGTTGCTACTGATGAAGTATTAAAAAGCGACACTGTTGGTGCAATCACAGAGCTTGTAGAACCTGTAAAAGATACAGTGAAAAGCATGGCTGCAACTGCAATCGAAGCGAAAGACCGTGCTGACGAAAGCAACGAAGTTATCGGCCTATTCGGTCTTTTAAAATTACTAAAAGATCCACAAGCACAAAAAATGTTCCGCTTTGTGAACGCATATCTTCAAATTAGTGCAGAACGTAACAATAAATAAGTTAACTTATAACAACAATTAGTAAAGACGGGGGATATCATACTATGTCAAAACAAATTGTCATCTTAGGCGCTGGTTATGGCGGTCTTCTTGCCGCTTTAAACGTACGTAAATATTACAGCAAATCAGAAGCACAAGTTACAGTGATTAACCAATACCCAACACACCAAATCATCACTGAACTACACCGCCTTGCAGCTGGTAACGTGTCTGAGCAAGCAGTTGCAATGCCACTTACAAAGCTTTTCAAAGGTAAAGATATCGATCTTAAAATCGCAACAGTTGAGTCATTCTCAGTTGATAGCAAAGAAATCAAATTAGCTGGCGGCACTACTTTATCTTACGATGCACTTGTAGTTGCTTTAGGAAGTAAAACTGCTTACTTCGGTATTCCAGGACTAGAAGAAAACAGCATGGTATTAAAATCTGCTGCTGATGCAAACAAAATCTACAAACACGTTGAAGACCGTATTCGTGAATACGCGAAAACGAAAAACGAAGCTGATGCTACAATCGTAATCGGTGGTGGCGGATTAACTGGCGTTGAGCTAGTTGGTGAGCTTGCTGACATTATGCCTAAACTTGCAAAAAGCCACGGCGTAAATCCAAAAGAAGTTAAACTTCTTCTTGTTGAAGCAGGTCCAAAAATCCTTCCAGTATTACCAGACCACTTAATCGAACGTGCAACTACTAGCCTAGAAGCACGCGGCGTTACATTCTTAACTGGTCTTCCTGTAACAAACGTTGCTGGCAATGAAATTGACTTAAAAGACGGTCAAAAACTTGTTGCTAACACATTCGTTTGGACAGGTGGCGTTCAAGGTAACCCACTAATCGGTGAATCAGGTCTTGAAGTAAACCGTGGTCGTGCAACAGTTGATGCATACCTACAATCTACTTCTCACAAAAACGTATTCGTTGCTGGAGACAGCGCTGTTGTCTTCGCTCCAGACGGACGTCCATACCCACCAACTGCACAAATCGCTTGGCAAATGGGTGAGTTAATTGGATACAACTTATACGCAGCACTAGAAGGCAAAGCATTCGAAGAGTTCGCACCTGTAAACTCTGGAACACTTGCTAGTCTAGGACGTAAAGATGCTGTTGCTACAATCGGAGCAAGCAATACTCCACTTAAAGGCTTACCAGCATCATTAATGAAAGAAGCAAGTAACGTTCGTTACTTATCACACATTAAAGGTCTATTCAGCTTAGCTTACTAATCTGAATATAAGCCCGAATCATGCCCTGCATGGTTCGGGCTATTTTTATCCCGCTTTAATGGGCAGTAAGACCCCCACTGATTAAAGTTTCACTTTATCCGTAATTTTCTCTAACTTATTTATTCGTCAAAAAAATGATATACCCTTTAAATTTATCTAAATATACTGACTTTTTCACAATAAAAGCTGTCCCGTTTTGGAACAGCTTTTATTGTCACCTTTTGTCGGTAAATCGATATATCGAGAAAATCGCCGATATAATTCGAGTTACGGTCGATATATTCGAAAAATCGCCGATATAATTTTTCCGTCTTGTTTACTATCCTAACTTCACAAGGCTGTAGTTCTTCTTCCCTTTACGAATAATAATAAATCGTCCATCAAATGAATTTTCTACCGTAACATCCGTACCTACATCCGTTACTTTTTCGCCATTCATAGAAATAGCTCCATTATTAATATCTTCGCGTGCTTGTCGTCTAGATGGTTCGATTCCTAAATCAACGAGCCATTCTACGATATTTTTCGTCTCTTTTGAAGACTGGAATGTTGGCATTTCTTTAAAGCCTTGTTCAATTTCATCGGCTGTTAACGATTTAATATCTCCGCTAAATAACGCTGCTGTAATTTTCACAGCTTGCAGCAACGCTTCTTCTCCATGAACGAATTTCGTCATTTCTTCCGCTAATACTTTTTGCGCTTCACGTTTATGAGGCTCTGTCTCTACCTTCACTGCCAACTCATCGATGCGCTCTTTCGTTAAGAACGTAAAGTATTTCAAGTATTTAACGACATCACGGTCATCTGTATTCATCCAGAACTGGTAAAATTCAAACGGTGTTGTTTTTTCAGGATCAAGCCAAACGGCACCACCTGCTGATTTACCAAACTTCGTACCATCAGATTTCAATAGTAACGGAATCGTCAATCCGAATACTTTCGCTTCGTGCCCTTCTAACTTACGAATTAAATCTAAACCACTCGTAATATTTCCCCATTGGTCACTACCGCCAATTTGTAGTTGAACATCTTCTTTCGTGTATAAATGATGGAAGTCCATCGCTTGCAGGATTTGGTACGTAAATTCTGTGAAAGAAATTCCTGTATCTAAACGACTTGCTACGATATCTTTTGCTAACATACTATTAATGCTAAAGTTTTTCCCGTAATCACGTAAAAACTCAATAATATTTATTTCATGTGTCCAATCGTAGTTATTTACCATCTTTACTTCGCTATTTCCGCCAAAATCAAATAGCTTTTTCATTTGTGCTGTTAACGCATCCACATTATGTTGAACTACTTCTAGCGTTTGAAGTTGGCGTTCTGATTGACGTCCACTTGGATCACCAATTGTTCCTGTTGCTCCGCCAATTAAAATAACCGGATGATGGCCAGCTAACTGAAATCTTTTCATCATCATAAACGGAATCAAATGTCCGATATGCATACTATCACCAGTCGGATCAACTCCGCAGTATAGCGAAATCTTTTTCTCTTCTACTAGCTTACGTAAACCTTCTTCGTCAGTCTGTTGATTAATGGCGCCGCGCCATTCTAATTCATCAATAATGTTCATTTTTTGTCATCCCCTTTATTTTTTAAAAACAAAAAATCCCTATGTCTATGACATAGGGACGATGATTCACCGTGTTACCACCCAGTTTGTATAAATAGCATAGCTACTCATACCACTCTCAGCAATAGTATCGATTGCCAATCCGCTTAGCATTACCTAAGATACTCCAGAGTGTAATTCACAAGTTTGTTTGTGCTAGGTTCCAGCATCCCCTAGCTCTCTCGTTAACAGTGACAAACTGCTACTGGGCTCTTTCAACGTATGTTATTTGTTAAATTATTAGCCATTATATTGAATTGCAAACAAATTGTCAACAATACCCAAATGTTATTTTAAAATAATTCGCAGTTTCATACGTATATGTTATTCTTTATCTTCTCCAATAATCCTTACTTCACGCTCTAACTTCACGCCAAATTTCTCTTCAACTGTTTTTTGTACAAAGTGAATTAAATCGATATAATCTTGTGCCGTTCCGTTATCAACATTCACCATAAATCCAGCGTGTTTTAGAGAAACTTCCACTCCACCAATTCGCTTACCTTGTAGTCCTGATTCTTGAATCAATTTACCAGCAAAGTTATTTGGTGGGCGTTTAAATACGCTACCGCATGAAGGGTATTCTAGAGGCTGTTTTGACTCACGTTTAAACGTTAAATCATCCATTTTTGCTTTAATTTCTTCATATACACCTTCTTCAAGTTCAAATCTCGCTTCAAGAATAATGTAATGGTTGTTCGCAAATACACTCTTACGATATCCAAATTCAAATGCTTCTTTCGTCAAAGTACGTAGCTCTCCATCACCTGTCATTACGACAGCTTCTGTTAATACAAACGAAATCTCACCGCCGTATGCACCTGCATTCATATATAATGCTCCGCCAACTGAACCTGGAATACCACAAGCAAATTCAAGACCCGTTAAGTTATGGTCTAACGCAATACGTGATACGTCAATAATTGCTGCACCGCACTGTGCTACAATCGTCGTTCCTGTTACAGTAACACCTGTAATATGAATTAAACTTACTGTAATCCCGCGAATTCCACCATCTTTAATAATAACATTGGATCCATTTCCTAAAAACGTAACTGGAATATTATATTTGTTCGCATATTTAATAACTTCTTGAATTTCGTCATAATTTGTCGGCGCAACAAAAACATCTGCTTTTCCGCCAACTTTAATATGCGTATGATTCTTTAACATTTCATCTTGTTTCACATGACCTTCAGGCAATACCGTACTTAAATATTCATAAACCTCTTGCATATTCATTTTACGATTCCTCTATTTCTATATTCTTTTTATCCCGTTATACGGGCCCATAATATCCCCACATACATGAAATGAACCTAAAGTGGTGGATACAGTGTACCCAAAATCAATTCGAGACACCTATTAACCTCTTAATTTATAAGAGGTGCCACTCATATTAAAATATATATTGCATAATAAAGCAACCCAAATAGGCTACTAAACTTGACATGTCATCAGAAAGACAACAATTTGTAAAATATATTACTTTTTCAAAACACTACCCTTCAGTATCTTACTATACCACACGAAAATAAAGTGGTATTTTTTTGTAATTTTTGCTTTATTTTCATCAATAAAAAAGATGCTTTTACCTATGTAAAAACATCTTTTTCATTACTTATTTTAAATTACTTTTCGTTCTCTTCTTTTTCTTTATCAAACCATAACAGTTCATCGTTATCCACTTCACCATTATAATTGATTAAGATTTCTTCTCCTGCTTTTATATCTTTATAAGCATAGAAGTTAAATGTATGATTCTCAAAGACAATATCATACGTCGCATTCGGTGTATATGAATGATTGAATAACATGCCGTATCCTAAAAGGATTGCCGTATGATTAATCCCATACTCAAATGCGTAGTCAGCAAGTAATGTTTTCTCAATGTGTTCATGCTGTTCATTCGGGTAAGAGATAACTGGCGCTGCGTGTATCAACTCACCTTTTTTAATATCACGAGTTGCAAATACACCTCTATTAAATTCTCCATCACTAAGTTCAGAAGTCTTAACTTCGATCATATACGTCACCTATTTAATTCTTTCTTTGAAGTATTTTAATTCCGCTATTAGCTGAATTTCATCTTCTTAAGCTTGGCAGAAAACGAGCAGAAAAGCAATTAAAATCCGAGCAAGTCTTCGTTTAAATGAAAAAAGGGCACAAACGTTGTGCCCTTTTTAAGTGATATTACTTTTCTAAAATATTTTCTAACAATTTCACTTGCTCGCTAACAGTATGTAATGTCTTCACAGATGTATCATTTCGATGTTTTTCTTCTTCCACACTTGCTAACACTTCTTCTGTAGCTGCAGAAGTTTGCTGGATTACATTGGAAGCATGTGTAACATCCTTTACGATATTCGTCGTTTTAACTTGGAAACTTTCTTGATGACCAACGATTTCTCTCATTACATCATTAATTTCATCAATAAACTTCCCTAAATCCGTTACATTTGTTAAAACACTTACTAGCATTTCATTACATTCTTCTTGTACTCTTTCTGATTTCTCTACTTGCACTTCTACCTTACTTGCTTGATTACTAAAATCCTTCAAAATCCCTTGAATTCTTCCCGCAGAACGATTCGATTCCTCAGCAAGCTTTAATACTTCATTCGCTACAATAGCAAATCCTTTTCCATGCTCACCTGCTCTTGCAGCTTCAATATTTGCATTTAAAGCTAGCAAACTCGTCTGACTTGAAATATTCGTTATTACATCTACAATTTCATTAATTTGTTTCGATTGCATCATTAAATCTCTAAATATAATTCCTGATTGTGAAACAACATCATTTAAACTTCTCATATTCGCTTCAAAACTTCGTAGAGTATGTACACTACCTTTTGAAATTTCTAAGCTTTCATCAACACGAATCGATGCATTTCTTACTTGAGAAATGATTTGTTCAATATTTCCCTCCATATCGTTCAATACTTCTACCGAACGATGGATCATCTCTGATTGTGATTGCGTGCCAACTGCTACCTCTTCAAAAGCAAAATTGATTTCACTCATTGACTCCATCGATGTATTCATATTTTGTCTTAAATAATTGAAATTACGATCTAGTTTCACAACCGTTTCCTCAATAAGCCTTTGCGTTTCTTCTAACTCCTGAGCTTTTCTCATTACTTCTTGCTTCTCATCACTTAAACGAGCCAGTAAGTTAGAACCAATTTTCGTGACGCCCCACATAGCGATTGTTACAATCGCTAACAAACTTGCGAAATTAGCAGCTTCAGACGAGGCTGTATAAGCAAAAAATTGCTCCGGCCAATAGCTACAAAGGATAAATGTGATCACAACAGCTACCCCGCCAAGAATTAAAATGAGGCGCTCACTTAAGTAAATAAGTGAAACAGCTAATGTAAAATAGACCATTTGAAATACAGCCGGGCTTTCATTAAAAGCTTGTACCATAATGTAAGACATTGTAAGCAACATAAATGTCATGATATATTTATACGCTGATTCCATACTTTTTATAAAAGTAAAAAGCGTTCCAAATGCAACGACAGAAATACCACAAATCCAAAACGCTATTGCTCTCTCTGTAAAAATATATCCATAATACCCAATCGCGATTATCCCAAGGAAGAAACTACAAATCGTTATAAACAGTAATAAATGATTTTTCTGTGATTCTTTCTCAAGTTTAGAAAAACAAGTCCTCTTTAACCACTCCATATGAAGCCCCACCTTCTACTTATACATATCAATTACTTCAGTTTAAATACCGCACTTACTGGGTTATGATCGCTATTTTCAAACTTTAAATCTTTCCCTTGTACATTTACAATCTCTACATTCGGTGAAACGATAAAGCCATCAATAATCGTGACGAAGTTTTCGCCTTCTACATACTTCTTCACATCGTCTCTCACCGTCATAACAGATGAGTCTACAGCCCACTTAAAGCCACCATCAGTAAAGTCCTTCGGTAACTCTACCAACCATTCAGGACGCTCTTTCACAAACTTCGGATCACTTAATTGAACGTTAGAAAGTAATTGATTCCAATCTCCGCCCATTATTACGTAATCACCATTTTTATAATGCTTGTTCATATATTCTTTTAAAAACTCTACTTGCTGTTTTCTAATTTTCCCGCCTTCATCGTACGCAGACAAATGTAAATTTACGAGTCTAACAAACTTCCCATTACTAACAGGAATTTTATGCTCAACAATCGCTCGATCTAAATCAAACAAACGCTTCGGCCAAGGCTCCATTCCAGGAAGCTGGAACCTCTCTGCTGTTTGAACTTTATATTTAGAAAATGTACTTAATCCAGCCTCCGCATATCCCATTGGACTTGTAATTGGGACAGGGACCCATTTTGTATCATAGTTCTTTCCGAACGATGAAGCATAATCAGGTAATCCATTTTTCAAAAATTCATGCCCATTTACATCAAAAGATCGCATTGATTTTATATCGACTTCTTGTAATAACGCAAAATCACTATTCTCATTTTGTAAAAACGAAAGCATATTCTTTAAGTTAACTTCCGTTTGCTCTTTACTACTTGAACCAGACCCCTTTCCTCCATCCATAAAGAAGTCTTGGTCCTTATCTAATCCGGCATATCCAATATTAAATGTTGTAACTTTAAATTCATTTCCTGTCGCTAATACGCGCTCTTTATTATTTTCCACCTTCAAACTTACAACATCAGCAGGCTGTTCTTTAGTAAGTGTCATATACCCTAAAAAACCACCTACAACTCCTACCCCTACTAAAATACATATAAGTACTATTTTTAATAACTTCTTCAAATAAACGCCCCTTTTCTAAAACACATAACTTAATTATCTTTATTTTCAGTTAACTAAAACTGAATGACAGACATAACAAATATTTTATCATATCAAAAACCTTATATCACTATATTTAGTTTATAAACAACAATTCTTGCTCTTACATTATCAAAAATACAAAATCCCCTAACTCCTTCACTGGAAATCAAGCGCAATGTTTAGTACACTATATGTAATAATTATAGGCGATGGAGTTCGCCATAAACGCTGCTTAGCTAATGACTCCTACCAGTATCACTACTGGTAGGAGTCTATTTTTTTGAGCAAGCTATTTAAAGAGGTGAGAAAATTGATTTATATTATCGTTGGCATTGCTGGCATATTAGGGGCCCTTTCTCGTTATTATTTAGGTCTTACGATTCAGGAATTTTGGCATCATACATTTCCACTAGCTACATTACTCATTAACTTAGCCGGATGCTTCTTATTAGCATGGCTGACTACGTATATCGCTAAGCTTAACATCTTGCCTTCAGAAATTATCACAGGCATCGGGACTGGATTCATCGGTTCCTTTACGACGTTTTCAACATTTAGTGTAGAGACTATTCAATTGATCAATCATTCTGAGTGGAGCATAGCCTTCTTATATGTATCATGCAGCATACTTGGTGGTCTCATTATGTCTGGTCTTGGCTATACATTAGGTGATTTCTTAATTAAGAAACATCTTACGGAAGGTGATTATTTATGATAGAAGCTTTATTAGTAGCAACAGGAGGATTTTTCGGTGCGATTACACGATTTGCAATTAGCAATTGGTTTAAAAAAAGAAATAAAACTCCCTTTCCAATCGCTACATTTCTCATTAATATAACAGGAGCGTTTTTACTCGGATATATAATTGGCAACGGAGTCACTACAGGTTGGCAATTATTGTTAGGCACTGGATTTATGGGTGCCTTCACGACATTTTCAACATTTAAGCTAGAGTCCATTCAGCTCTTCAATCGTAAAAACCTTAGCATACTATTTCTATATTTAAGTGCTACTTATATCATCGGCATCCTCTTTGCATTCCTTGGAATGAAGCTAGGCGGAATATAAAAAAAGCGACTCTTATCAGTCGCTTTCTTTTTATAAGAAGTAAGTCCCGCCATATGGAATAGAAAGTAACCCCGCTGGATGCACATCATAATGCACACTTTGCATTGGAAGTTGTGAGTATGGCATATACTGTCCTTGCATCATTTGTGCCAAATATGCTTGTTGCTGCATTTGAATCACTTGATTCACAGCATGAATGGTTCCCTGTGCCCCAGCCAAAGTAATAGCTGCTCCTACTTGTCTTCCATTATAAAAATGATGGTTCATCATGATTCATCTCACTTATTCTTTTTCTTCCATATGGTATGTTTCTATCTCATAGTGAGTGTTTTGTCCCTATCTATTGCCATTTTTCAGCTTTGAAGTAATAAATCCAAATAATAATACACCAATACCGCTAAAGAACAATACATAACTTATTGGTACTAGGAAAAAGAAAGGTTCTTCAAGGAATCCATTCGCTCCTACTTTACTGTTTGAAGCATGTATAGCTAAAGTAATAATCGCTAAAATCATGAAAGAAATAGCTACTACATATTTGTTTTTCATCTTGTACTCTCCTTTAATTTTCATTGATCTTATTACCATCATAATAAGCCTAGGAATATCACAAGTCAATAATTATTTATTGTTTTTCAATAAATAATTTCTGTTTACATTACAAAAAAGCTATAGACACAATATTATCTATAGCTTTTTCAATCGGTTATTTCGTTCCAAAGTATGCCTTTTGGAACATACACATCCTTATTGCATTATGATAGTTACCATCCACGAAAAACTCGTCTAGCAGTTCACCTTCCACCATAAATCCAACCTTTTTATAAACATGTACAGCTTTTTCATTCTCTTTATCAACAACTAAATAGAGTTTATGCATATTTAATACAGAAAAAGCGTAATCCATCGCTAAACGCGTCGCTTCCGCTGCATAACCATATCCTTGATAGTTCGGATCAATAATAATTTGGAATTCCGTTCTACGGTGAATATAATCGATTTCTACTAACTCAACTAATCCAACCATTTCATTGTCCTTTTCAACGATAAATCGGCGTTCGCTTTGATCATGTATATGTTTATCGTATAAGTCTTGCAGCTCTACAAATGCCTCATACGGCTCTTCAAACCAATACGACATAATATGTGCATTATTATTCAGTTCGTGTACAAACTTTAAATCTTCTCGCTCTAATGGACGCAATTTCAATTCCTGACTCATTTCTATAACCTCCAAGTAAAAGAAACCTCTTCACTTAATTTCTCAATTTTTTTCAATTTCAAACGCCCTATTTACATTGTAAACTTTCAAGTAACTTAAAGGTCAAGATTTAATCAGCCCGATCCCCACCTAACTTCTTTGCTTTCGCTGCATTTTGAGGTGGGGGTCTTACTGCCCATTAAAGCGGGATAAAAAAGTAGTGCAAACCTTTGTCTGCACTACTTTCTCTTACTCTTCTTCTCGTAATGTTTCTAACACTTCAATTGCCCATTCACACCAGTCGATGTACATTTTTGAATACCTTATTCCATATTCAACAGTAATATACTCTCCGATTACCTGTTTACGAATAGACGACTGATCCGGAAAACTATAATCTTTCCATTTTTGAGTTTCCCGTATTACATGCGCTTCTCTATCAATTATCTTCTGTAATAGTGAAATAGCTTCACCTACTGAAATAACATTAAAACTTGAGGCTTTTAATAAAAACTCATCCTTTATACGTTGGGGCTTCGTTTTCGAATGAATAATCCATTCAACAAGAGCCTTTTCCCCCTCTTTCGTCAAAGAATATATTTTTTTATTTGGACTTCCTTCTTGATAAATATATTCGAACGTAACCAGGTTATCCTGCTCCATTTTTGATAATTCTTTATACACTTGTGAATGACTTGAATTCCAAAAATAAATGAGTTGTTCTTGAAACGTATGATACAAGTCATAACCAGTTTGTTCTTTTTTTGAAAGTAGTCCAAGTAATGCATAACGAATAGACATTCTTAATTCTCCTAACCGGACTTTGAAATTATGAATAATTTGTTTCAATTTTATTATATCGATTGTACTCCTTTTAATAAACCATTATTATAACCATATGACTATTTAGTCATATGTCATTTAAATAATAAAAGGAAAGGAGGATATGATGAAAAGGAATATACTTCCGTTAATGACCGTTCAATTTTTTATCTTTTTAGGATTCGGCATGATTATCCCTGTTCTACCAGAAATCATTACAAATTTACATGTACCGTCACATCATTTAGGGATGCTGTTATCTTCTTATTCGCTTGCTTCATTCTTAACAGCTCCACTTTGGGGAAAGATTGCTGATCGAGCTGGTCGGCGTCCTGTACTACTAATTGGTATACTCGGATATTCCATTAGTTTTTTCTTAACAGGTTTACTGATTGATAATGTAACTGGCTTATACATCACAAGAAGCCTAAACGGATTATTTGCAGGGGCATTATACACCGCTGCAACAGCTTCCATTGTCGATATGACCAATGAAAATGAGCGTAATCGTTATATAGGACTGATGGGTGCTTGCATTGGCATGGGCTTTATTGTCGGGCCAGCAATTGGCGGTATGCTAAGCCATTTTGGAAATGCGGTTCCTTTCCAAATTGCTAGCAATCTTCTTCTCATTTTATTTCTCTATACATGTTTTACTTTTAAAGAGAGTTTAAACAATGCAGAAGAAAAACATGCTGAAAATCCATTAAAAAAATTCATTCGTTTACCAGCCGCATCAATTGGATTATTTTTCATTACCTTCACAATTTCTATGGCATTAGCTGGATTAGAAGGCACTTATCAACTATTTGGTAAACAAGCAATCGGCATTACACCATTACAAATTGGCATAATTTTTTTAGCAAGCGGCCTAGTAGATGCATTTATACAAGGTGGACTCATACGCTACATTCGTAACGGAGATGAAAAACGCTACATTATAATCGGACAAATCATTTCTGCAACAGGCTTATTTTTAATCCCATTCATTACGAACTTACTATGGGCTGGTATTTGTTTATCCATCTTCACAGCTGGAAACGCACTCGTACGAACATGTACCTTATCCTTTTTAACAAAACAAATAAAAAGTGATCACGGTACCATTTCAGGCTTAAATTATTCATTTGACAGTTTAGGAAGAATTATCGGACCAGTATTTTTCACAATGATATTTACATCACAAGGGGCAATATCTTTCATAATAGGCGGCATGATAACGATACTTTCTATCGGATTCGTAATCCTATTTTCAAAAAAACAACATACATACGGGAGTGAACTGTAATGCTTAATACTTTTTATCAAATTCACGCGGGATCATGGGCAATTCTTATCATCTTATTTATTATGAGTTACATGCTTAACAAACAAGAATTTACACTGTGGGGGCAACGTGCATTTTATGTTCTTATGTTAGGTTCAGGAATTGGAATGGTAGTTATTAAAAACTTCCCTGTCATTTCTATGATAAAAGCAGTATTCGCTCTTATCCTTATTATGTCGATGGAAATTCTCGTAGCAAGAAAAAGAAGAGGACAAACTCATACGTTATGGTGGGGTGTATTTGCTATCACGTTCATCGTTATTTTATTAATCGGATTTCATATTATATAAAGTGAAACTTTAATCAGTGGGGGGTCTTACAGCCCATTAAAGCGGGATAAAGCAAAAACCCCTAAATATAGGGGTTTTTTTACTACTCTTTTCTCAAATCCCTCATATTAGATATGTATAAAGCGATAACTAAAATAAGAATTGCTCCTGCGTATAATAACGTCTCCATCGGTTCCTCATGAGACACAATAATCAATCGAATTAACGCCGTGATTCCAATATAAATAAAATAACGTAACGGAAAATGGTAGTTCGACTTAAAATACTTAATAATCAATGCGATGAACTCGAAGTATAAGAAATAGACGATGATACTTTCAACCAATTTATACGACGTATATTCCTTTGTTGAAAATATGTATTGAATAAATGTGATAGTCTCGTTAATTAAAAAGATAGATAAGACAATGGATAATATAATTAACGCTATATTTAATATCCACTGTAAAACACTCGCGATAAAATGATCAATATTAAATGATTTCATTTTCTCATTAAACTCCCCTTCGTATAAGTACATATTTATTATAGCAAAATTATAATTGGAGGTGGGTTAAATCATATTTTCGCCCTTTGTTGGTGCCGGTGTGTGGGATGTTCATTGTTTTGAGGAGTCTTTTAACCGCAGAACTAGATTGCATATTAAGAAAGTCCCTCAATTTGCTATTGGTAGTTATTGTTCCAAACAGAAGTGTGTAGTCTTGTAAAGCACGTAAATGAGCATTTTTAGACGTACTATTACAGTTTGAGCAACGCCAGCCCTGTTTTTCTTTTAACATTGCCATTGTAAAACATTCCTCACACTGCACGCCCTTTAGTAATTCCTCTTTTTTTAATTTATATTGTGCCAAAATATTTTGTCGTTGCGGAATGTGCTCATTCATAATCTGATTTATAAGTCCATCTACATTACCAATTATATCTTCTTTATATTGATTTTCCATTTGTTTGATTCTATTAGGTAAATTTGCACCGTGGATAATTTTATTAGGAAGCATTTCATCTGAAGTTTTAATAATTGTACGAGGAGAACTAATTACAATGAGAGATTCAATCGGAATATTATATAAACCATGCAAACTCAGCCATTTTCTCAGCTGCATCTCTTGCCGTTTCACTTGTAAAAGCGGATCTGGAAAACCCTCTTCTGAAGCACCATCTACGATTCGAATGAGTTGATTAAACTTTGCATCAAAAATTAACGTACCAATGATATTTTTTATTTCAAGAAAAAGAAGAAAACATGAGGAAATTATGAGGGCATCAATTTGGAAATAATGTTTCTGATCAAACAATCTAATGTCATGTAAAATGCTATATTTTGTTTCAGATAGAAAACTAAGCGGATATTCAATTGCCTGCTCTCCTTTATAGCCAGCCATAAATTTCGCTAAATTTTCAGCCACCACGTTCCTTTTTGGATGATGAGCAGGCAATCTTCTAAGTAAAGCTTCTAATTGGAGCAAATGTACGGGCATTTTCCGTTCTTTCACAATCATCTTTATCCCCTCCAAAATATATCAGCGATTTTTCAAATATATCAGCGCAACTCCAATTATATCGGCGATTTTCGAAATATATCAGCGCAACTCAATTTATATCAGCGATTTTCATAATATATCGACTTACCGACAAAAAACGACACAACAAACACTCATAAACAGTATATCACCACATCTAAAATCGCACTGTAAGCATAATGTTACTCCTCCCTTTTGATTACGACATTTTAAAAACGAGAGAATCACATTCACCTTATGTAAAATAACTTTTTTATAAATGCAATCGCAAAAAAGCTGCTACCTACAAAATATAGACAGCAGCTACAGTATACATTTTATAACTAATAAACAGCGATCGGCCCATAAGGACCATCAATAATCTCTATTTTTGTTTCAAAAATATCTGTTAAAAGCGTTGGGTCCATAACTTCTTCTACTGTTCCAAAAGCAGCAATTTGTCCATCTTTCATAGCACAAATTTTGTCAGAGTATTTTGCTGCAAAATTTATGTCATGCATAACAGTCAAAATTGTTCTTCCGAATTCATTAGCTGCACGTCTCAAATGCTCCATCATTTGAACAGAACGAGCAACATCAAGGTTGTTCAAAGGTTCGTCCAAAAGTACATATTCAGTCTCTTGGCACAATACCATCGCTACATATGCCCTTTGTCTTTGACCACCAGAAAGCTCATCTAAATATCTATTCTCTAAATTCGTTAAATCTAGGAAGTCGATATATTTAGAAATAATAACTTCATCCTCTTTCGTTAATCTTCCCTTTGAATAAGGAAAGCGTCCAAATCCAACTAATTGTCTAACAGTAAGCCTCGTTACAAAATGATTTTCTTGTCGCAATATAGTCAAAACTTTTGCTAAGTCTTTTGATTTGGATTCAGAAACATCCATATTTGCTACTTGGATTTGACCTTCATCCATATCTAAAAGTCTTCCTATCATCAAAAGTGTCGTAGACTTTCCAGCACCATTTGGTCCAATTAAAGAAGTAAAGCCCGCTTTTGGTATTTCAATATCCAAAGGTCCTATTTTTACCTTATCAGTATAGAACTTTTTAACATTATCGATTTTTATCATAAAGCCCTCTTCCTTAAAACTATAGTTAAGAATATAATTCCACCAAATAATTCAATAATAACTGAAACTACACCTTGAGCATTGAATACATGATACATTAAAAAGTATGCGCTCGTCATTATTAAAAATCCGATTGCAAAAGCCATTGGGAAAATATATCTATGATCATAAGTTGCCGCCGCCTGATAACTCAAAGTTGCTACTAAAAACCCATAGAAAGTAAGTGGCCCAATTAAAGCTGTTGAAATAGACATTAAAATAGCTACTAATACAAGCGTATAAATTACACTAGGTTGATATTTAACTCCAAAGGAAGTAGCAACATCCTTTCCTAGTGATAACACATTTAAATTCTTAGAATGAGCAAAAATTAATACTGCTACAATTATAATCATCGGAATGACAATAGGAAAATATGCAGGATCTGCATGATTAACAGAACCAAATAATTTTGCTTGTAAAAGATCAAACTCTGAAGGCGCAAGTAACTTTCTCATGAAAGTTGACATAGAATTTAGTCCAGCACCAATAATAATCCCGACTAAAAGCATAAGTTGTAAATTTCCGTATTTACCGGAAAGTAGCCATCCATAAAGTATCAAACTCATGAGGACCATAACAAAAATTTGAAATAAAAATGGACCAATCCCAGTAAAATTGATCAATGCACTAGCACCAAAGAAGAATATTGTACTCGTGTGAATTGCTGAATAAAGTGATTCGAAACCTAAAAGCGAAGGCGTAATAATTTTATTATTCGTAATGGATTGGAAAGCAACTGTCGACAAGCTATGGCAAACAGCTGCAATAATCATTGCAACAATAGCTACAATCCTTCTCTTAACAACTGGGATAAAAGAAGGTGAATCTATCGGAACTGGATTGTTATACACTAACAGTCCATATGAAGAAAGGAGGCCTAAAGCAATCAATGTTATCAGTACAATCCAATAACGTCTTGCTTCCTTCTTAGAACGAAAAGCGCTAGCTGATCTACTTTCATTATGAAGGCTAGAATCGACTTCGACATTTTCTTTATTTCTATAATCTAATGTGATCATCGTGGCCTCCTTGGTTTTCTTTTTCTCAATAAAATAGTAATAAACACGACTGCTCCCACTGATGCCAGTATTAAAGAAACAGGTAATTCAAAAGGCTTTATAATTGTTCGAGAAATGATATCACAGGCAGTTATTGTACCCATTCCGATCAGACACACCCAAGGTAAATTACTTCTAAGATCATCACCTCTAAACATGGAAACAATATTTGGAACAATTAACCCTAAGAAAGGTAAGTTTCCAATAACAGCTGCAACAATCCCAACGGCAAAAGAAATAAGGGCCGTTCCAAAAAGAACAATTCGATTGTAATTAACGCCAAGGCTTGTTGCGACATCTTCTCCTAGTCCAGCTAAAGTCAATCTATTCGCATACATAAAAATAAGCAAAGTAACGATAACAATCAGCCATAAATATTCGTATCTTCCCACCTGAATGTTAGCAAATGAACCTACAAACCAAGTTTCAATACTTTGCGTCATTTGAAAAAGGAGTCCCAAAAAAGTAGACACTGCAGAAATAACTGCTCCCAGCATCAATCCAATAATCGGGACAATTAAAGACGAACGAAGCTTAACTCTTCTTAAAAATAGAAAGAAAATCATAGTTCCTATAAAAGAAAAAATGATTGCACCAGTCATTCTTTGAACTAAAGTCGGGGCAGGGAATAGTAAATACACAAAAAGCAGGCCTAAGCCTGACCATTCAATAGTCCCCGTTGTAGTAGGTTCAACAAATCGATTTTGTGTAATAAGTTGCATGACAAGCCCTGCCATCGCCATTGCAGCTCCAGTAAGCATTAATGCAACTGTTCTCGGAACACGAGTGATGAAAAACATCTCCATTCCGTCCTCTTGTCCACGTATATCATAAACGCCAGTAAACAGTGATATAATCCCTAAAATTAGAACAACTATAATCGCTATTATAAAAGATTTTGTCCATAATTTATTGTGATTATAAAACTGGGGTTGAGAAATATTCTCAACCCTAGAAATTATATTTTTTGACACTGCTTCGTACCCCTTTACACTACTTAGCTAAAGTTTTTGCGATATTTCCAAATAACTCTATATAAGTCTGAATTGATTCATTTGTGTAAGTATCTGCTGGTGCATAAATAACTTGTTTTTTAGAAACAGCAGTTGTGTTTTGAAGAGCTGGTGATTTAGAAATAACATCCTGAGCAGGAGCTGACTTAGCTGCATCAGATGTTGCAGCATCACGATCTAATACGAACAGCCAATCAGGATTTGTTTGTGCAATAGCTTCAACAGAAACGTCGTCACCTTTATGACCTGCAGTAGAATTAGAAACTTCTAATGCTGGAGTCCAACCGAAAATTTCATACATTGGTCCCCAAACACGACCAGAATGTGGAGCAGCAAAACCAATATTACCGCCAGTAACGATAACACTCATAACTTTATCTTTTCCGTTATAAGCAGATTTTGCATTTTCAATAGATTTATCAAAATCAGCTACTAATTTTTTAGCTTCTTTCTCTTTATCAAAGATTTTTCCTAAAGTAACTGTAGAATCTTTAAGTCCTTTTACTAAGTTTTCTCCAGGCTTAGTAGCCTTCTCAGAAACATCAACATTAAGATCAATAACTGCTGCATTTGGTACTAATTTTTTGATTTCTTCGTAATGGCTAGCAAATCTTTGACCAACGATTACAAGGTCAGGGTTTGCAGCTGCGATAATTTCAAGATTTGGTTCACGGTGATTCCCGATATTTTGAACTTTTTCATCCTTTTTATATGCTGAATCAGCAGGCATGACATCCTTTGGAGCAGCCGCTAATTTAATTCCCCAATCAGCTAAAGTTTCAAACGTTCTATTATCTAAAGCAACTACATTCTTTGGATTTACAGGAACTGTAACTTTTCCATGCGCATCAGTAATTTCAACCGTTTTTGGCTTATCACTACTATTATCTTTAGTAGCCTTCGAAGTTTCTTTACCTGAATCTGAGCAAGCTACTAACATTAAAGTGAAAACTGCTAGAATACTTACTAATTTTAAAAGCATAGTTTTTTTCATACGTATACTCCTTATTATGTAATTTATTTCGAAAATGATGACTTCCAAAGATTGAATTAGATAGTAACTACTATTCACCTAAATCAATATTGATAATCATTTTCATTTGAATATCCTGTAAATAAGTATAGTCATTAATTCTGTGAAAATCTTGTGAATGGTGTGAGTTAATAAAATTAAACATAACTTAGATATAATCTCAACTAATGCGCAACAGATTCATCCCCCACACGTACTAACCAGTAGATTAGCACCTTATAAACTGTGATTTCTACTGTAAAAAAAATGACCATTAATAGCTAATTTTTCATATTTCACATAAACTATTTTATCATTCAATCATTGAATAGCCTCTGCCATGTATCGTTTGAATATATCTGTCTTTCTTCTCACACTTTAACTTTTTTCTTACATATCCAATATATAAGTCTACTACATTTGGATTTACTACTACGTTATATCCCCAAACCTGATTCAAAAGCATTTCACGGCTCAATATTGTGTTTTTATTCTTGATTAAAAATACAAGTAAGTCGTACTCGCGTTTCGTAAGCGAGAGATTTTTACCGCCTTTTTTCACAATATTGCTAGATACATCAACAAGGAGATCTTTAAACTGAACAAAATTCGGCTCATTTTGCTGAGTATAATCACTTCGCCTTAAAATAGCTTGAACTCTTGCTACTAATTCTTCTTTCGCAAATGGTTTTCTTATATAATCATCAGCTCCTGCTTGTAACCCTGCTACGCAATCCTTGCTAGAAATATTGTCGGTCACAATAATGATCGGTGTCATTTTAACAAGGCGTATTTGCCTGCAAATTTCTGGTCCGGACATGCTTAATGAATCCCAATCTAATATGATAATATCCCAATCTTGTTCATATACTATATTTAAACCTTCGTTTTCATTGTGAAGTTTTAAAATGAAATGGCCTTCTTGCTTTAAACCACTTACGATTTTCTTCGCTAAAGACCGTTCATTCTTAATTACTAACACCTGCCTCACCGATGGTTCACCTCTACTTCAATATAACTTGGTTAGATAAAAAATTATTCCCAAAAAATAATTTAAGATTTATAAGTATTAAACTCCTAAAAAAAGTCATTATAACAGCTTATTAGGAGAACTCTATATAATCTTACAATAGGTATGGATAAAAAGACAAAATATATTAACATTTAAATAAAGTGATTTTATTAATAGAAACTCACCAATCAGGCGTTTACGAGCAGCTATAGAATCTACCTGCTTATCATCCATAACCATTTCTTTATTTTCTGTTTCAGGGATACTGCCTCATCCCTATCAACTTAAATATTTTATAAAAGCACAAAACAAAAAGAACCATAACCTCACCAAACTGGCAAAATTATGGTTCATATCATACAAAATAAAAAACCACCAAATATGTATTGGTGGAGACGGTGGGAGTCGAACCCACGTCCAAAAATATCGGCACTTAAGCTTCTACGAGTGTAGTCGATATATTAGCATTTCGCGAACTCTTCGGCCTATCGACAGGCTTCCAAGTTGCTAGTCTGGTTGTTCTCTTCCTTTGTCCTCAGACGGCGAACTCCGGCGTAGTCCACTTAGTTTGAGTCCCTTACCCTACCACATGGACGATGGAGGGAGGAACCTTTAGTGCAATTAAGCAGCTAAAGAAAGATTGTTTTGTTTGCCAATTATAGGCTTTGACGTTTTAACGAGGCCGATCCCCTCGACTCGCAACCTAAGCTCGAACTATCCCTGTCGAATCCGTAACGTCCCCATGATAAAAATGGAGCATACGAAGAAAATTTCGTGATAGCTACTAAGAGCTGTTTTTCAATGTGCAACAATCTTACATAAGTTATTATAACATACGCGCGCCGTTTTACAAATGTAAATATCTGTATTACATCTTTTGACGATCACGGAACGCGCGTGCAATTTCACGTTTTGCTTCTTTCTCTTTTAAATCGTGACGCTTATCATATTGTTTCTTACCTTTTGCTAAACCAAGTGCCATTTTCGCGAATCCATTTTTCAAATAGATTTTAAGTGGAACTAATGCATATCCTGTTTCTTTTGCAGCTCCCGCTAATTTATCAATTTCTTTTTTATGCAGAAGTAACTTTCTCGTACGAAGCGGATCGTGGTTGAAACGATTTCCTTGCTCGTACGTACTAATATGCATATTATGAACCCATACTTCACCATTATGTACACGTGCAAACGCATCTTTCAAGTTCACGCGTCCAGCGCGAATCGACTTAATTTCCGTTCCTTGAAGGACAAGCCCTGCTTCGTATGTTTCTTCGATGAAATAATCATGAAATGCTTTTTTATTTTGTGCAATAACCTTACCTGAACCTTTTGGCATATAACGTCCCTCCTCTATTTTTACTATTGTAACAAATGTTAATAAAAAGCGAAAGTGGCTCGCTTAGAATGTGAGGTGGATGGAGCTTCTGACCTTGAGGCGCCCTTTGCCTCTCGGGAAGAAGCGAAGCCGCCGAACATTCTAGCCACTGTAGCTGGATTCCCATAAAAAGCGAAAGTGGCTCGTTCTCCAGCCACTAAGAAAAAAGAAAAAGCCTCGCTTTTCATCAAAGCGAAGCCATCCTTTTCTTACTTACGCTTTTTCTTTTTCTTCTTGAATCCTGGTACATTTTCGAAGAATGCTTTTTTCTTCTTGCCGTTACCATCTTTTTTCCCTGGTTGGCTAGCGGACGCGGATGCAGATCCTCTTCCTTTACCTTTTCCACCACGGTCAAATTTTCTACCTGTGCCACGTTCTCCGCCGCGCTCATTACTGCGTTCGCTACGTCCGCCGCGTTTCTTTCTGCCTGTTCTTGGCTGTTCGATCACAACTGGACGATCTTTGAACTTACGACGAGGCGTACCTTTCATGCCAACGATTTCAAAGTCGATTGCACGCTCGTCCTTGTTTACGTTAATAACACGAATGGTAATTTCGTCACCGATACGGAATACGTTACCTGTACGTTCTCCAATCATTGCGAAATGCTGCTCATCATAACGGTAGTAATCATCCGTTAAGTAGCTAACGTGTACAAGACCTTCAATTGTATTTGGAAGCTCTACGAATAAACCGAAGTTTGTTACAGAGCTAATCATACCATCATACTCTTCGCCAATCTTATCAACCATATACTCTGCTTTTTTCATTTCGTCTGTTTCACGTTCTGCTTCAACAGCACGGCGTTCCATATTAGAAGAATGATCTGCAATCTCAGGTAATTTTTCACGCCATTTTGCTTGCGTTTCATTATCAACTTTACCATTAATGATATATTCACGAATCAATCTGTGAACAATCGTATCTGGATAACGACGAATTGGTGATGTGAAATGCGTGTAGAACTCAGTTGATAGACCAAAATGTCCTAAGCTTTCTGCATCGTAACGTGCTTGCTTCATAGAACGAAGCATTACTGTCGAAATGACTACTTCTTCTGGTTGCCCTTGAACCATTTCAAGAATTTGTTGTAGCGCACGAGGGTGTACTTCATTTGCACGTCCTTTTACCGCATATCCGAAGTTCGTTACAAACTCGAAGAAACGCTCTAACTTATCTTCTTTCGGATCTTCATGGACACGGTACATAAATGGTACGTTCATCCAGTGGAAATGCTCTGCTACTGTTTCGTTCGCGACAAGCATAAATTCTTCAATTAACTTCTCTGATACAGAACGATCACGCATAACAACGTCTGTCGGTTTTCCTTCTTCATCTACTAATACTTTCGCTTCTTTAAAATCAAAGTCGATTGCACCGCGGCGCATACGTTTTTCACGTAGGATTTGTGCTAATTGCCCCATCTCTTTAAACATCGGTACGAGCGGCTCATAGCGTTTCATTAAATCTTCGTCCTCATCTTCTAAAATGCTTCTTACGTCAGCATACGTCATACGCTCTGTCGTTTTAATTACACTTTGGAAAATCTCGTGCTTTACGACGTCACCTAAGTTGTTGATTTCCATTTCACAAGACAATGTCAGACGGTCTACTTTCGGATTTAATGAACAAATACCGTTCGATAGACGATGCGGAATCATCGGAATTACACGGTCAACAAGATATATACTCGTCGCTCTCTCCGCTGCTTCTACATCAATTGGAGAGCCTTCTTGGACGTAATGACTTACATCCGCAATATGAACGCCAAGTTTATAGTTACCGTTCTCGAGCTTCGTGACTGTAACAGCGTCATCTAAATCTTTTGCGTCTGCACCGTCAATCGTTACGATCATTTGGTCACGCAGGTCACGGCGATCTTTTAAATCTTCTTCTGAAATCGTTTCTGGTACACTGTTGGCGTGCTCCATCACTTCTTCAGGGAACGCTAAAGGCAAATGATGTTTATGGATAACAGATAAAATATCTACTCCTGGATCATTTTTATGACCTAGAATTTGAATAACTTCACCTTCTGCACTTAAACGATTCTCTGGATAGCTCGTAATTTTCACAACTACTTTATGACCTTCTACAGCGCCCATTGATGCGCTTTTCAATACGAAAATGTCACTTGTCCAGCGTTTATTGTCAGGTATAACAAATCCAAAGTTTTTGGACTCTGTATATGTACCAACTAGTTCTTTCGTTCCGCGTTCTAAAATGCGTACAATGGAACCTTCTTGACGCGAACCACTCGATTGAGAACTAAGGCGGGCTAATACTGTATCACCATGAAGCGCACCGTTTAATTCTGTAGGCGGAATGAAAAGATCGTCGTCTCCTGTTTTCTTCTCGTCTGGTACAACAAATGCAAAGCCACGTGCATGTCCAATTAACTTACCACGTACTAAATTCATTTTTTCAGGAAGACCGTAACGGTTGCTACGAGTACGAATAACAAGTCCCTTCTCTTCCATCGTTACAAGCGCCTTTACAAAATCTTTAAAGCCCTCAGAACCTTCAATCCCAAACGCCTCTTCTAACTCTTGTATCGTTAGCGGTTTATACGCTTCTTCTCTCATAAATAATAACAACTTATCAATATGTTCTTGTATGATTTCTTCCAAGCAAAAATACCTCCTTTAAACCCTTATATTATTTAGTGTATCCGAAAGATGGGGGATGTATAAAGCGAAACTTCAATCATCTCCCAATGATTTTTTTACAGCTTCCATAAAAAATTCCCTTATGAAAAAAAGAGGCAACTAGATCTTACCAATCTAGTTGCTCCAAGAAGTTATATACATCCTCATGTAGCTCGTCACGCTGTTTATCAAGTGTAATGACATGCGTAGAGTCTTCATACCATTTAATGTCTTTTAACGTTGATTCTACACCGTTATAAATAATGTTCGCACTATCTGTATTAATCATTTCATCATGACGCGCTTGTACAACAAATGTTGGGGCATAAATCATGTCCACATTGTTACGTACGTCAGCAATTAATTGTTGTAATGCTTTTAATGTATTCATCGGTGTCTTTTGGAATTCCAACATTTCTTGTTCGATTTGCTCTGGTGATTTTTGCTCACGCTTTTTATATTCGCGGGCATATGCCAATATACCTTGGTACATCGTTTCTTCACTCTTAATATACATCGGTGCACACATTGGGACTACACCTAAAACCGGTACTGTATAACCTAATTTTAGAGAAAATACGCCGCCAAGTGACAATCCAACGACAGCAATTTTCTCAAAACCTTTATCTTTTAAAAGCTGATATGCCTCCGTTACGTCTTGCCACCAATCTTCAGGACCTGTATGAACAAGCTCTTCTGGTGGTACACCGTGCCCTTTATAAATTGGGGCATGACAAGTGTAGCCTTTCTTTTCTAAGAAACGCCCTAACATACGTACATCAGCTGAGTTTCCTGTGAATCCATGTAGTAATAAAACAGCGCGGTCTCCACCCTCAAATGTAAATGGTTTCGGAGATGCTAATTTCATCATGTACTTCTCCTCTTTCTCTTCTGTAATCTAGTCGTATTCTTTCTATATCTAGTGTACCATATTTATATTTCTATAATCTAATTAGAAACATCTTTCAAATGACAAAACAAAAAAAGAAGAACCATTAGTACATCTTACTAACGCTTCTTCTTTCAATTCTATAAGTTTAAGTACGTAACACCAATTGTTAATGCGAAGAACAATACAGCTAAAACAATTGTAATACGGTTTAATACCGCTTCAATTCCACGTGCTTTTTGCTTACCAAATAATTGCTCTGCACCGCCTGAAATTGCACCTGAAAGGCCTGAGCTATTACTAGACTGCATAAGTACCATAACAATCATTAAAATCGATACAATAATAAGTAAAACGGATAATAACGTATGCACTTGGCGTACCTCCTACAAAGATTCAGTTATTGTAACTGTAGCATAAATTCTATAGAAAAGCGAGAGCTATAAGGTTGCTCTCGCTTTTCTTCTATTACATGAACATCATTGCAAATAGCGGCCCGAGCAAACATGTTAAAATCGCTGTTAATGTCATTGTTACCGATCCAATAACACCTTCATGTTCATTATTTTTCATCGCTCTCATTACGCCCATAATATGAGAAGCACATCCAAATCCGATACCTTTACCAACTGAGTTTGTAACGCGGCTCCATTTTAATAAAAGCGGGCCGGTAATCGTTCCAGTAATACCTGCAATAACAACGAAGGCTGCTGTTAATGACGGTACACCACCAACTTGCTCTGAAACACTCATCGCAACTGGCATTGTCACTGATTTTGGTAAAGAAGATAAAATTAAGCTTTTATCTGTTCCCATAAGTGACGCAATAGCAAAGTCACTTGCAATGGCAACTGTTGTACCTACTAGTACCCCGCCGGCAATTGGTACAACATATTTTTGAAGAACGTGGCGTTGTTTATAAAGAGGAATTGCAAATGCTACAACACCGGGTCCGAGCAGTTTTGCAATCCAGCCGCCACCACTTTCCATATAATGTTGATACGGTATATCAAGCATAATAAATAAGAAAGCCATTAATCCTGTTGCTACAAGCATTGGAATGGTGAATGGTGTTGGAAATAATTTATAGATTTTTTTAGATAATTGGTATAATAGCACCGTAAAAATAACCCAACCGATTCCGATCAATATTTGGCTCATCGCGACTCTCTTTCCTTTCTATTCGCAAGATATTGTCCTGTATGTCCTGCGACAATAATAATTAAAAATGTACTCGCTACAATTGTAATGAAAAGAGAAATTCCTTTACTCATAAAAAAAGCACCGTAATTCATTAGGCCAAGTGTTGGCGGAATTAATAAAAACGGCATAATAGCAACGAGTGTTTCTGCTCCTAAATCGAACCATTTCACAGGAAGAACTTTTAGGCTAAGTAAAACAAGTAAGAGGAACATTCCAATCAAACTTCCTGGAATCGGAATATTTAACATTTCTTGTACCCAAGTTCCAACCATATAAAAAACGTAAAGAGCAGCAATTTGGACAAGAATCTTTGTAAATTTCATGTTCATCATCCCTCTTGTTTATACGATCTTCTGTTAATATCTTTATCATAGTATAAATTGTAAAAAGCTGCAATTTATCAACTTGACAGCAAAAAACGCCTATGTTATACGCTTACAACCTTGATATGACTACATTTCTAAAAGAAAATTAAGTCAAAAACCTTGACCTAATATAAAAAGTTTTTATTTTCTGAATTTTAAAGGTTGTTATTTCAATAAAATAATCTTTTTATCCTTAAGCTTACATATATATAAAGTGAAACTTTAACCAGTGGGGGTTCTTTATCCCCCACTGATTATTAGTTGAACTAATTCGCTGTATTTCGAGGTGGCGGTCTTACTGCCCATTAAAGTGGGATAAACAAGATAGGTGGTGAACATATGCCCAAAAAAGTTCTCATTTTTTGTGATCCTGGGATTGATGATACGATGGCTCTCCTCTTAGCATTCTTTATTGATGAAATAGAAATCATCGGCATTGTTGCTGATTACGGTAATGTTCCAAAAGAGATGGCCGTACAAAATGCTCATTTTCTTAAGAATGAAACAATGAATAGAAATATTAAGATATTTGGTGGGTCAGAGCGTCCACTTACTGGTGCCCCACCTGCTTTTTTTACCGATGTACATGGGAAACAAGGGCTCGGGCCAATTATTCCAAAAGGGAATGTAACTAACGGGGAAATGGAGAATTTTTTCGAAGTTATTCCTCTTATTGAACAGTATAAAGATGAAGTAATCATTGTAAGTTTAGGAAGACTTACCTCCCTCGCAATTTTATTCATCGTATGTAAACAGTTAATGAAGCAAATTAAATCTTACTACATAATGGGCGGTGCCTTTTTACACCCGGGTAATGTTACCCCTATTTCTGAAGCAAACTTTTATGGTGATCCTGTTGCCGCTAATATAGTCCTTCAATCCTCACCTAACATGTACATCTATCCATTAAACGTCACCCAATATTCCATCATTACACCAGAAATGGCTGAATATATTGAAGCAAAAGGAAAAGCCCCACTCGTCAAACCTTTATTCGATCATTATTACTATAGTTATTATAAAAATGCTCTACCACATTTAAAGGGTAGCCCCTTCCATGACACAATGCCAATACTCGCTTTACTTGATAACTCTATGTTTACGTATCACAAATCACCTATCGTTATCATGACCGAATCTTATGCACAAGGGGCAAGCATTGGGGAATTCCGCTCTTTAGAAGAATCTAAACCATTTATTGATCGGCCGATTCATCAAATCGCAATTGATTTTGATTATAACCGCTTCTTTAAACATTTCATGTCACTTATGACGGATGAACAATTTTAACATAAAAAAACAGACCGTGATTTCTCACGGTCTGTCGTTATTTTCTACAATTATCGTTTGATATTGTAGAAAGATTTGATACCATCGTAAACAGCGATTTCGCCTAGTTCGTCTTCGATGCGTAATAATTGGTTGTACTTAGCAATACGGTCAGTACGGCTCATAGAACCAGTTTTGATTTGGCCAGCGTTAGTTGCAACTGCGATGTCAGCGATTGTAGCATCTTCAGTTTCACCAGAACGGTGAGATACAACTGCTGTGTAACCAGCACGTTTAGCCATTTCGATAGCTTCGAAAGTCTCAGTTAAAGTACCGATTTGGTTAACTTTAATTAAGATTGAGTTAGAGATACCTTTTTCGATACCTTCAGCAAGTTTTTGAGTGTTAGTTACGAATAAGTCGTCACCAACTAATTGTACTTTGCTTCCAAGACGCTCAGTTAATAATTTGTGACCATCCCAGTCGTTTTCGTCTAAACCATCTTCGATAGAGATGATTGGGAAGTCTTTGCAAAGCTCTTCGTAGAAATCAACCATTTCTGCAGAAGTTAAGCCAGTACGGCCTTCGCCTGCAAGGTCATATTTACCAGTTTCTTTGTTGTAGAACTCAGAAGAAGCAACGTCCATTCCTAAGAATACGTTCTCGCCAGCTTTGTAACCAGCTTTTTCGATAGCTTCGATAATTACTTCTAATGCTTCACGGTTAGAACCAAGGTTTGGAGCGAATCCACCTTCGTCACCTACTGCAGTGTTAAGACCTTTGTCATGTAATACAGCTTTAAGTGCATGGAATACTTCAGCACCCATACGGATTGATTCTTTGAATGTTGGAGCACCAACTGGTAAGATCATGAACTCTTGGAAGTCTACGTTGTTATCAGCGTGAGAACCACCGTTGATGATGTTCATCATTGGAGTTGGTAATTGTTTTGCATTGAATCCACCAAGGTAACGGTATAATGGAAGACCTACGAAGTCAGCTGCTGCGTGAGCTACTGCCATAGATACACCAAGGATAGCGTTAGCGCCTAGTTTACCTTTGTTTGGAGTGCCATCTAATTCGATCATAGCACGGTCGATACCAGCTTGGTCAGTTACGTCGAAACCAACGATTTCTGGAGCGATAATTTCGTTAACGTTGTTTACTGCGTTAACAACACCTTTACCAAGGTAACGAGATTTGTCACCATCACGTAATTCTACTGCTTCGTGTTCACCAGTAGATGCACCACTTGGTACGATAGCGCGTCCGAAAGCGCCGCTTTCTGTGTAAACTTCTACTTCTACAGTTGGGTTACCACGAGAGTCAAGGACTTCGCGAGCATAAACATCAATAATTGTTGACATAATAAATTCTCTCCTTTTTATATAAGCAAATTATTTAATAATTGTTTTACCTGTCATTTCTTTCGGTTGCTCAACACCAAGAAGTGTAAGCATTGTTGGAGCGATATCACCTAAGATACCACCTTCACGTAATTCTACGTCGTTCTTCGTAACGATGAAAGGAACCGGGTTAGTTGTATGAGCTGTCATTGGCTCTCCGTCAGAAGTTAATTCTTCGTCAGCATTACCATGGTCAGCAGTAATAAGTGCTACACCATCTTTTGCAAGAATCGCTTCTACAACTTTTCCTAAACATTCGTCAGTTGCTTCTACTGCTTTAATTGTTGGTTCCATCATCCCAGAATGGCCAACCATATCACAGTTCGCAAAGTTAAGAATGATAACATCATGTTTATCATTTTCGATTTCATTTACTAAAGCGTCCGTTACTTCGTAAATGCTCATTTCAGGTTTCAAGTCATACGTTGCAACCTTCGGTGAGTTAATTAAGATACGCTCTTCTCCTGGGAATTCAGCCTCACGACCACCGCTAAAGAAGAATGTAACGTGCGGATACTTTTCAGTTTCCGCGATGCGAAGTTGCTTTAATCCCGCTTGCGCAACAACTTCACCTAAAGTGTTATCAAGGTTCATTGGCTTGAATGCCACGTAACCATCTACTGTTTCACTAAAGTGTGTCATACATACGAATTCTGGAATGTGAGGTACTTTTTCACCACGATCGAACTCACGGAAGTCTTCGTTTGTAAATACACGAGCAATTTGAATTGCACGGTCTGGACGGAAGTTATAGAAGATAACTGCATCATCATCATTGATTGTTGCAACTGGCGTGTTATCTTCGTTAACAATTACAGACGGCAATACGAATTCATCGTAGATACCATTTGCATAAGAGTCTTCTACACACTCTTCTGCTGATTTATAAGTAGGGCCTTCACCATTCACCATAGCACGGTAACATTTTTCTACGCGATCCCAACGCTTGTCACGGTCCATGGAGTAATAACGACCAGAGATAGTCGCGAATTGTCCTACTCCTGTTTCTTTAATTACTTCATTTGTTGCATCGATATAGCTTTGTGCTGTTTTTGGTCCAACATCGCGGCCATCTAAGAATGCATGAATGTATACTTTCTCAACGCCTTCTTTAGCTGCTAAGCGAAGAAGAGCAAACATGTGGTTCATGTGACTGTGCACACCACCGTCAGAAAGTAAACCGAATAAATGAAGTGCAGTACCTTTTTCTTTTACGCTTTTAATTGCACTTTGGAACGTTTCGTTCTTATCGAACTCACCTTCACGGATTGCAACGTTTACGCGTGTTAAGCTTTGATATACAATGCGGCCAGCACCGATATTTAAGTGACCAACCTCAGAGTTACCCATTTGACCTTCTGGAAGACCTACTGCCTCGCCACAAGCTGTAAGCGTTGTGTGAGGGAATTTGTTCCAGTAACCATCAAAATTAGGTTTCTTAGCTTGTGCTACAGCATTCCCGTAAGTTTCTTCACGAAGTCCGAAACCGTCAAGAATAATTAGAGCTGTTGGCTTTCTCATTTTACCGCCTCCAGAAGACCTAAGAACGAAGCAGGCTCTAAGCTAGCACCGCCAACTAAAGCGCCGTCGATGTCAGATTGTGCCATGTACTCTTTAATGTTTTCTGGTTTTACGCTACCGCCGTATTGAATACGAACAGCTTCTGCAGCAGCTGGAGAAACAGCCTCTGCAACAACTTTACGGATGTGCGCACATACTTCGTTTGCATCTGCAGAAGAAGAAGATTTACCTGTACCGATAGCCCAGATTGGCTCATAAGCGATAACAGTTGCTTTAACTTGCTCTTCAGTTAAACCTGCAAGTGCTTTTGTCACTTGACCTGCTACTAGATCAAATGTTTTTCCGCTTTCGCGCTCTTCTAAAGTCTCACCACAACATACGATTGGTGTTAAACCATGTTCAAATGCTGCGATAGTCTTTTTGTTTACTGACTCATCTGTTTCAGCAAACATTTCACGACGCTCAGAGTGGCCGAGTACTACGTAGCCTACTTTTAAGTCGCTAAGTGCTACTGGGCTAATTTCGCCAGTGAATGCACCATTTTTTTCGAAGTGCATGTTTTGTGCACCTACTTGTAAATCAGTTCCTTCAGTCGCTGCTACAAGGCGCTCTAAGAATAGAGCTGGAGAGCAAACTACTGCATCAACAGCTGAAGCTGCTGGGATTTGACCTTTAACTTCCTCTACGAAGCTAACTGCTTCAGATAGAGTTTTATTCATTTTCCAGTTACCTGCGATAATTGGTTTACGCATGCTTTGCACCGTCCTTTTTCTTTGGCTGCTACTTATTTGTCGTTAAGACAAACTACACCTGGAAGCTCTTTACCTTCCATGAATTCTAATGACGCACCGCCGCCAGTAGAAATGTGGCTCATTTTATCAGCCATACCGAATTTTTCAACAGCTGCTGCAGAGTCACCACCGCCGATAACAGAGTATGTACCTTCTGCATCTGCTAATGCTTGTCCTACTGCTTTTGTACCTTCTGCGAATGGAGTCATTTCGAATACACCCATTGGTCCATTCCATACAACAAGCTTAGAGTTTTTAATTACATCTGCATAAATTTCACGTGTTTTAGGACCGATGTCCACGCCTTCCCAGTTAGAAGGGATAGAATCGATATTAACGATTTTAGTTGTTGCAGTTTCAGAGAATTCCTCAGTGATTACAACATCAACTGGCATGTAGAAGTTTACGCCTTTTTCTTTTGCAAGTTGCATAAATTCTTTTGCTAGTTCAATCTTGTCGTCTTCACATAGAGATAGACCAATTTCATGACCTAAAGCTTTAACGAATGTGTAAGCAAGTCCGCCACCGATGATTAAGTTATCTACTTTGTCTAATAGATGACGAATTACACCGATTTTATCTTTTACTTTCGCACCACCGATGATAGCTGTGAATGGACGATCTGGGTTAGAAAGTGCTTTTCCAAGAACATCTAACTCTTTTTCCATTAGTAAACCAGATACTGCTGGTAGGTAGTCCGCGATACCTGCTGTAGAAGCGTGAGCACGGTGAGCTGCACCGAATGCATCGTTTACGAAGATGTCAGCAAGAGCTGCAAATTCTTTCGCAAGTTCTGCATCGTTCTTTTCTTCGCCCGCATAGAAACGTACGTTTTCAAGAACTAATACGTCGCCTTCGTTCATTGCTGCAACCATTTCTTGTACAGCTGGTCCGAATGCTTCGTCTGCTTTTTTAACGTCTTTACCAAGAAGCTCGCCTAAACGTGCTGCTACTGGAGTTAAACGCATTTCTTCTACTACTTGACCTTTTGGACGGCCTAAGTGGCTTGCTAAAATAACTTTCGCACCTTGCTCTACTAAATATTGAATTGTAGGAAGAGCTGCACGGATACGAGTTTCATCTGTAATTTTGCCTTCTTTCATAGGTACGTTGAAGTCAACGCGGCAAAATACACGCTTACCTTTTAAATCTACGTCACGAATTGATTTTTTGTTCATTGGATTTCCCTCCGACTACTAGTTAGGATTGACAAAACCCACTCAAAAGCTTAACACATTTGCTTTTAAAACGAAAGAAGAGAGAGAGGGAACAAACCCTCTCCCTCGTTTTGTCATTGATAACTTATATAATTAAGAATTAAAGACCTTTTGAAGTCATGTAAGCTGCTAGGTCTACTACGCGGTTAGAGTAACCAGTTTCGTTATCGTACCAAGAAAGTACTTTAACCATGTTACCTTCCATTACCATTGTAGATAATGCATCGATTGTAGAAGAAGCTGTACATCCGTTATAGTCGATAGATACTAATGGCTCTTCGCTGTATCCAAGGATACCTTTTAATTCGCCTTCAGCTGCTGCTTTGAATGCTGCATTTACTTCTTCAACTGTTACTTCTTTGTCAAGTTCAACAACTAGGTCAACTAGAGAAACGTTAGCAGTTGGAACACGTACAGCGCCACCGTTTAATTTACCTTTAAGTTCTGGTAATACTAATGCTACTGCTTTAGCTGCACCAGTAGATGTTGGGATCATGTTTTCAGCTGCTGCACGAGCACGACGTAAATCTTTGTGTGGTAAGTCTAAGATTTGTTGGTCGTTAGTGTAAGAGTGAATTGTTGTCATCATTCCGCGTTTTACGCCGAATTTTTCGTTTAATACTTTAGCGAATGGAGCTAAGCAGTTTGTAGTACAAGAAGCGTTAGATACTACGTTGTGGCTAGCTGCATCGTATTGTTCGTGGTTAACACCCATAACTACAGTGATATCTTCGTCAGAAGCTGGAGCTGAGATGATAACTTTTTTAACTGATCCACCTAAGTGTTTTTCAGCGTCTGCTTTTTTAGTGAAACGGCCAGTAGATTCTACTACGATTTCTACTCCGTAGTCGCTCCATGGTAATTGTGCTGGGTCACGCTCAGCGATAACTTTAATTTCTTTACCGTTAACAACGATGCTGCTTTCGTTAGCAGATACTTCTGCGTTTAAAGTTCCGTGAACTGTGTCATATTTTAAAAGGTGAGCTAAAGTTTTAGCATCTGTTAAGTCGTTGATTGCTACTACTTCTACCTCTGGGTTGTTAAGAGCTGCGCGGAATACGTTACGTCCGATACGTCCAAATCCATTAATACCAATTTTAGTCATTTGAATTTCCTCCTTGGGGGATTATATTAAAGGGTAATACCCTTTGTTAACTGTTTTGCTGCACCTTCATCTGTAATTAGAATTGAAGTGTGCCCTTGTTTAATTACAGCCTGTATTGCCTTTGCCTTTGAAGAACCTCCAGCGACTGCAACAACGTGAGATACATTTTGTAAATCCTCTAGTTGCATACCAACTGTTCTTACTTTATGAACAACATTTCCTTGTTCATTAAAGTAGTAACCGAAAGCTTCGCCAACTGCTTCGCTTGCCTGAATCTTTAACCAATCTGCTTCTGAAGTATTTCTGCGACGTGCCATTGTTAACGCATCACCTATTCCATGAATGACGATATTGGAAGATCGAATCAACTCAAGAACTTCTTTCACGGAAGGCTCTGTCACAATAGACGCATATGCTTCGCTGCTAACATGGTCTGGAACATACAATAAGCGATAATTACTCATCGTATTTTGCGCCATCTTGGCACAAATAGTATTGGCTTCTAACTCGACGCCTTCTCCAATTCCACCACGTGCTGGGACAAATAGCATATGTAAATCTTTGCAATCAAGCTGCATCATGTCCGCAACAGCAGCTAGCGTAGTTCCTCCAGCCACAGCAACGATATTATTCGCTGTCAGACGGTCTTTTATACAAGTCACACAAGCACGGCCCATCTCCAGTTTGACCCAAGGCGATTCATCACTATCACCAGGGACAACGAAAACTTCATCCAAGTCTAATGTTTCCTTAAGTTGCTTTTCTAAAACCTTTAACCCGGAAATTTCTTTCATAAAGTCTTCCAAAGCAAGAACTAAAGCTGTTCCTTCTTCTGTCAAAGTCATTCCAGAAGAAGCGACGTGAACTAAGTTTTGTTCTTTCAAAACTTGAACTTCACTTCGCAATACTCGTTCTGTCATACCGAGACTTGCTGATAAATTTCTTCTTCCAATTGGCTGCATAAGCCTAATGTATTGAAGAATTTGCATTCTCGTTTGCATAACAGGTAGCAGATCAGGTAATAATTTTTTTGTGTTCTGAATCCATGAGCGCATATCTTTTCTCCTCACTACATCGGTTCATTTTCCCTCGTGGTCACTTTACGTCCCGTAGTGACATTTTGTGTCCCACATAGTTTAAAAAAATAATCCCTGCTACGTGTATTATTGTAACAGGAGATAGAAACTTATTCAACTCTTAACTGCATTCTTTATATAGTTTATTATGACACCTTTGTGAATGTTACCATATTCTACTTGTTTTCCGTCTATTTCTACAACCGGAATCATTAGGTGATATTTTTCTAAAAGGTCATTATCTTCATATATATCTATTTCCTCAATTTGAAAAGAATATTCACATTGTACTTCCTGTAAAACTTGCTTCGCCTTCACGCAAAGGCCACAATCATTTTTTGTATACAGTACAACTTTCATCTTCTTCACCTATCCGATCGTTTTTCGTAATGACGACGCTGGGATGTGCATTTGTTCCCTATACTTCGCCACTGTTCTTCGAGAAATAACGATTTCATGCTCTTCTTCTAACAATTTTGAAATCTTTTGGTCTGAAAGTGGCTTTTTCTTATTCTCCGCCTCAACAAGCGTTTGAATAAATTGTTTTACACGCTTTGTAGAAACCGCTTCATCTTCAGTAGTCGAAACGGCATTACTAAAGAACGATTTCATCTCAAATAAACCGTGTGGTGTTTGCACATATTTATTTCGCGTTGCCCGACTAATTGTCGATTCATGGACGCTTAACTCTTCTGCTACTTCTTTTAAAGCAAGTGGCTTTAAATACTCCGGACCTTTCCAGAAGAAATCACGTTGTTTTTCCATAATAATGGTCATCACTTGCAAAAGCGTTTGTTTTCTCTGTTTCAAACTACGCATAATCCACTGTACATGCTGATACTTTTCTGAAACGTAAGATGCTACTTCACTTTCACTATTATTAAGAAGCGCACTATATTCAGAATGAATTTCAATTCTCGGCATATTTCTCTCATTCATTTGTAAAACGAGACGATCACCATCTTTTTTCACCGCCATATCAGGCACAATATAAAGTGGTTTATCAGAAGAAAACGCAAGACCTGGTTTTGGTTGTAATGACGTTATACAATTTACAGCACTCTGTAATTCCTCATTACTACACTTCAACACTTGAACGAGCTTTCGCCAATCTTTCTTCACGAAATAAGCGAAATGGTCTTCTACAACCTCTTCTGCTAATCCATCCCGTCTTTGTAAGCGCTTCAATTGTAAAGTTAGACATTCCTGAATATTACGCGCCCCTACCCCTGCTGGCTCAAGTGATTGGACAAGCTCTACAGAGCGGTCAACTACATGTAGCGGTGCGGAAAGGAGATTTGCTAACTCCTCGTTCGTTTCTTGTAAATACCCATTTCCATCCATGTTCATAATAATGAAAGAAGCTACTTTTCGCTCTTCTTCCTCTATTTTATAATACTGTATTTGATTTAATAAATGTTGCTGAATCGTTGTAGAATCCACACTGTAGATTTCCATCTGATTCTCGACTTGTTTGCTGGTACTTTTACTGTTGTTAGAGCTCTTTTTCTTCTCCCTCTCAAAACCACCTAACTCAATAAGGGGATTCTCTAACGATTGCTCATACAAAAACTCCGATAATTCTTGTACATTATACTGGAGCATTGTAATCGCTTGCCTTAACTCTTGTGTCATTGCCAAACGTAAGCTTTGTTCTTGTAAAAGACTTGCCTTCAAACTAATCTCCCCCTTGTTTCTATTGTACAATAAGTTTGGTAAAAGGAGAATGCTATCACAGACACCCATTCCAAAATATTATTAATTTATATGTATTAATGAGATTTACAACTTAAAACCGAAATTTGAATAATATTGAAAGAAAATAATAACGGAATTTAATTATAACCAAGTACTAATAGTAAATCTTATCATCAGATATAACAAGAGGGAAATAAAAAAAGTCCTAACCTACAAAACGTAAGTTAGGACTTTTTGACGCGCCCAGAGGGATTCGAACCCCCGGCAGACGTGGTACCGGAAACCACACGGTAACCGCTGTTTAAAATTATTAATAAAATCAAGGTTTTACCTTGTACGTAATTTAGAAATGATATTTTTAGACATGAACATACTAAGTACTTATGCCAGCCTATTTCGATTATAAAATGCTAAAGTACTTTTTTCAACGTTATTCATTGTAAGCTTGCCACGAATTTTTAAAACTTTATACAAGTAATTTTGATAAGTTTCTACTATATAAAAGAAAATGGCTGCTATAACCACGAGTTAGCGTGATACATACATCTAGTGAAACTGTTCATTTCTGTAGCTACGTCCATTAAACAAGCCAATTCAGTTGTTTTAAACTCAGTACCTTTAATTACAAATTGATTCTGCTGCTTATCATACTCTAGGTTAACCCACCCAGTATGTAATTCAGCGTTTAAATCAAATACAAAACCTTCTTTTTCTGTGTATCTAACGTTGGCAAATCCTTCATTCTTCAATAATCTCTCGATAGCCGGAATATTCATTGTTAAATTCACCAATATAGACTAAAATAAGTGTGTGTGTTGGTGGAAAGTCTATATTGGCTTTCCTCCTTTTTTTATTTACCGTGTTTTTCTATTAATTGCTGCATTGCTTCATGTACTTTCTGATAATCACTAGCACATGGATATGAAGGTGACCTTCTACCAGAAACCTTACCATCATAAACCATTTGAACCTTATACACCTCTACTGCAATACCGTCCCAGATTTCACTGCCATATGAAACTTTATATTCAGTGTTCGCTGGGTGGGCTTTCTGCCCTGTAGTAGCAGGAACTAATAAAGATTCGATTGGATGGAATACTTTAGCCATTTTTTTAACCTCCTCCCTATAGAACCTATAGACATTATAGAACTTATAAGAAGGGTAGTCAAATAATAATTACACGGCCGAATCTCAAAAAAAAATAAAAAAAAATTTAAAAGCTGCTTTCTATATTCAACCATTACGATACAAGTGTCAGAAAGTGAAATAGAAATTATTAAAAGGCTGTACCGGGGCTATTATAGGGTGTATCCCCCCTGCTGCCCCCTTAATCTTAAATGCTTTGACAAAATAGCCTTAATTGATATGCTATAGATAGTGCCATATATACACCTACCCTACGTCCTCCACTAGTCATCATTAACACATCAAACGGAACACGCTGTTCGTATCGCGTTGTAACGTGTTGTACACACATCACACACACATACACAATGCACCAACCATGCACCATCACACACTATGCACTATGCACCATGTACTACCGAACGGCGTGTTACCATACGTACCATGCTGTAGTATATACCTATAGTCCTAACAGTCTGTCTAACTCTGCTGCTGTATATAGCAACATACACAACACTACTTGCTATACATATATAGCCTAGCACTTCCTACTCTATATATAATGCATATAGCCCTAGCACTTCATATAAACCTGGAGAACGGCTTCTCTCATAATTAAACAATGACCCTAGGTAAATTTAACAAGACTACGCCCCAAAAAACTATGTATAAAATCCCGTATAAAAATATCAAGAACACTATTACATCAACAATCTAATACAAATAATTATGCACTAAATGAATAAAATAACTTTTAACCACAAAATAAAAATATTCACCCAAAATACAAAACGCTGAATCCCTTGCCACAACTGCCTTCACGACACTTATGCCAAACTACTGCTAATAATAAGTATTATGTACACTAAAAGTTAACTATTTCACAAACTCATATAATGTTAAAAATACAGAGAACAAACTGTACTCAATTAAAAACAAAACTTACTTTTATATAGTGACAACCAAAACTGCTAACTGGCCATAACATGCCCTACCAGGTTAAAGGGAATCCGCACCGTTACAGGATTCTATTCAGAATAATATTTTTAACAATGCCCAAACAATCCCGCTTTCATGTAGTAGCTTCGTCAAGATTCGCTATGCTTCGTTAAATATAGAAGTATTACTTCTCCACCTCCCCTATTTTCGGCCATTCCCCTATGAATTCCACGTCTTCGCAAATCATATCGACAACTAATGAAATAGCGATTACATCAGAAATATACGAACCGTCCGGCACATAATGAATTGGCCCTATCGCCTTCCCTCTTCGCTGCATTGTTTCCAATAAAAACAGGACTTCAAATTTAAACATTTCGTCACCTGTAATGTTTCCGTGTTCGTCTACTGTAATTTCTCGTTTCTTGTTATCTCCAAAAATACTTACTACACCATTTACTTTAAACACCTGCAATCAGCCCCCAAACCACTTCATTAGATAACTTTATTATAATCTCATTACAGACTTAACAGAAGTATCCTGTAAAACCGTACACAGCTGCTACAACAAAGAAAAGAGACAACCCTATTAATGGCTGCCCCTAATTTTCGTTCTAAAATCTAACATCTTTTTAATGTAGTAGTCCCCCGATTCTTCTGGTATAGACTCTATTGGTGTGGCTTCTAGCTTTCTTGTCGCTTCACGTCTAGCTTTATTTGTTTTTGCTAATTCAATAGCTTCTGGCGTTTCCCAGGGTTTTAACGTCTTTTCCGATTCTACAAAGATTACTTGTGTCATTGCCCTTCCCTCCTTTTCGTAATGATTACATCTAGTGGTTTTAACTGTCTCTCACCTTAGTAACGTAGTAAAGATTCTTTTCAGACGCCATTATATTAAAAATAGGCATAAAAAAAGGCCCACCGTATACTTTCCGTGTACACAGTGGGCTAAAAAGGAATTTAGGATTCTATTTCATTACAACTAAATTAAAAACAAGTAATATGAGTAATTACCGTGTAGGTAGATACTCAATATCTTCTGCTGTATCTCTGCCTTGAATAAAGAGTGTAGCTTCATCATACGTTACTGGCAAGTAAATGCCATCAGTTAAAAACTTATCCCCAAACTTCTTAGCTGATAAATTAGGGAAGTAAGACATTGGCTTAGCGTGGCCACCTTCTCCGAGAACACCTTCTAGCATTCCATCGACCCTGTAATACTCATTTAACGGTTTAGACTCTGCTTTCAATGCTTCTAAGTACTTTCGTTTAGCTAATGACATTCTATGATAGGATTGTTTAGCAGCAGCGTCTCTTTCTGTATTAAAGTCATGTATTAATTCCTTTGCTTCAGCTGATTTCGTAAATACATATCTATCACGAACTGAAGCCATTACAACTAATTCTTCTTGTAATTCTGCGACGTCCTCCTGTAGCTTATCAAGTAACGTTTTTAACTTCTTTGCTTCCTTATCGTCACCACTAATAACCCTTACTTCTACTGCTTTAGGATATTCAACTTCATTGATAAATTTCATTTCGAGGGTTTTATCTACAATCGTATTATTAGTAGCTTCAATTTGTTGGTCAATCTTTTCTAATCCTTCATAAAAAGCTTTATGAAATGCTTCTACTCGGCTTTTGACACTCGGCTGTAAAGTACTTTCCATAATTCTTCATCCTCCTTTTCTCCTGGTTCAACAATAACCATATAATCAAATGCTTCTGCTAATCGGTGTGCCTCTGCTACTGGTACATCTTTAGCGACATTTCGATTAAATTTAATTCCACTGTATTCATACTCACCAACTCTTATCTGCCCATTTGCTATTGGGTGTCCTGGAATTGCTAGGTGAACAAGTTTGTTATGTTTAGCATAGTAATCTTTGATGTAATCTAAGCGTGTTTTTGCCTTTGTCATGCGTTTCTGTCTCCTTTGTAGTATATATATTTTAAAGCCATCTATAAGCCTTCTAGGGCCGCTAAACGGATTGTTTTTCTTTCTTCAGTGAAACTAGTTGATGATAAAATAATAGTTCTGCTTCTTCTAAACCTCTAGACTGGAACAACTCTAGAATTAACGCCTTCTGATATGGTGCAAAAGAATTGTTTCTAATGTGATACTGGACATTTATACGTGTACAACGTAAAGGTAACGCCATATCTTGATGTGATAAGCCATACAGCCTAGCAATCCCAGAAATAACTTCCCCGGTCATGAATTTTAACAAGTGGCTATTGTTCTTCATGTATGTAACCTCCCTCTTACTTTAACTATTCAATTGATAGCCTTTCTTATCTTTAATAGCGTTAGAACAAGGTTTTGTACTACAATTTCTTTATCATTTACTAGTTAATAGATATAAAAAAAAGAGGTGCTACTAGTGGATACAAAACCACTAATAACACCTCAAAACAGATTACACATGAATTACAATACTAACAGGTATACACTTCAAGCTATGACATGGACAATAGGCAATCCCGCTTATACCTTAGCGGTTTTTCCTAATTGTATTTTATAATTTATTATTCTATCCTCTATGCTGCGATAGCATATAGACAGACTTCTCCATTAAAGATTAAAACAATAAAAACATTAAAACCTTATTCCGAATTGCTAACGCATTCGGTCGTTTCATTCACTACGTTCATTCAACGAACTCTTTTTAAGAATCTATAGATATTATTTATAGCTATAATCTTTTAGGCCGTTATCTCATGTAGCGTTAGCGAAATGAGTAACGACGTAAGGAACGTTAGTGACTTACGTATATCTTTTAATCTTTAATTTCTTTTTGGTTACTTTTTCTTTTTCTTTAGTATATAGGGCGTTAAAAGCAGCGTTTGTACTACGCCTATTTCTCACCCCCACCTTACACAAAACGCTAAAACCGTTGGGGCTGTAGGGTTCAAGGCACTTTGTTACATTTTTGTTACAATTGATTTCAGACCTACTTCCTGTAGTACGCATTTTAACGTTTCCCTTTCAGTCCTCTGTATCTGTGTTAAAACATTTAACTTAGTAAAGAATATTAACATTAATATCTTTTACTTGACCCTTACATTATTAATCGCGTTTTAATATATTTTGTACCCTAGTATTATGAATCAGTTTCATTTCTTCATCTAACGCTGCTGCAACTGCTACAGTGCTAGTTAATCCCTTTTCTTTGTATCTTCTAGCAATTGATTGATAAACTTCAATATCCTCCAATTGCTTAAATTGAAGTTCCCATGCATCAACTACAATTACACTTGATACTACAGGAAATCCCTCATTAACCATAGCTTGAACGCATTCGCCTTTATACTGAAAATAGCCTAGTGTGTCTTCTTTTAATGAACGATATACCCTAACAACAACCATAATACTTTCTCCCCTTTAAACATTGTCACCTCATTCTACCATCCATTATCTCCTAAGCTGCCAGGTTATTTTTTAACCTACAGGTGTACTTCTTATATCAGTTTTCCTATTTCGGACTATCTGTACATACTGAAAAATTTAGGGGGAAATTTGTACTGCTAATCGTATTTAAAAATAGAAAAAGGAACATGGATTATCTCCACATTCCTTTTTCAAGTTGCTATATGTTCATTAACAGTTGTTTAATAAATTCAAAAGTTGCACCAGACCCTACTACAGCAGAAATAATCACTTCAAAATTAACATGAAAAGATATTTCTGTTGTATCTGAATCCTTCTTATAGAAGAACTTGAACATATACAACCACCACCTATTTGTACAGCATTTTCGATATAAATTAAAAAATCCCTTTATAATTCATGCAAATGGTGACCACTTTAAAAGCGGTTGATGGTTGAATGAACCTTCTATATTATCTCAAATTTCTTTCTGACAAACAAGTGTTTCTATGTAAAATATTCCTATAATTCTTTTTTTGGTTCTCTTCCTCTCATTTTGGCTAATAGTTCTTAATCTATACATCGTTTAATCCTTATTCCCCTCTATCTTAGTTAGTGGTAAATGCTTTAATTGCCCTCTAGCCGTGGATAGTGGAATAAATCACTTGACGGTTTTGAACGCCCTTTGACATGGTGAAGCGGGGATTGCAGAAACGGCTGATAGCATAGTTATCCCCTAGTTTTTCAAAGTTAAAAATAACTAAGAAAGCTAGAAAGGATAAGTACTATACATGGCTTGCGTTATGCAGTGTCCGTATGCGTAGCCCTATTCACTCAGCGATTTTCATCGCATACATCCTTTTTCTATGGCTTGTCCTTGTAATATCGTCCCTACACAACAAACTGAATGTATTCCCTAGCACCGTAATGCTAACGATAACCACCCGAACCTTTTAGACTAAACGTCTAGGCAAGTTCTCGCCCTCTCATAGCATATGAACAGGTATACACTATGAGTTGCGTATCTTAGACGGGCTTGACTAGAACCCGCTGCACGACCATACGCCAGCCAATCAGTTTTTAACGTGGTTTACAGGCAATTCCACGTTCGGAATTACCGCACACAAAAGTTTCTAATCATCTAAAAAAGGCAATGAGAAACTACGCCCCTTGCTATCCATTTTTCAAAAATGGTATAATACAAGTGCTGAATGTACGGAATATCCGTTATTTAGTTTTAAGCTGAATTATTTTGAGTCACCTACTGCGAATAGGTGGCTTTTTTCTTTTTTAAACTTCTAAATTGTCATTATCACTAGCCTTCATATACTGTTCAACTACGTGAGTATCTGAATAACTTAAATACACTTGTGTAGTCGATAAATCACTATGACCCAAAATAAGACTTAACGTCCTTATATCTCCACCATTCTTTAAAAAGTTAACGGCAAAAGTATGGCGTAAACTATGTGGTGAACACCTACATTCTTTAGTTAAACCCGCTTGTTTCCCGTAGTAATTCATTCTTTTACGTATATGGTCGTATTTCAAAGGTTCACCAAACGAATTAACGAATACAGCCATTCCCAACCCTTCAAAATACTCTCCTGTTTCTGTTACTAGCTGGGCCAATTCATTTTGAACCTTTTTAGACATTGGAATTACCCTACTTTTTCGGTTCTTATTTTTTCTGCCAGGCAATAAAATAACGCCATTATCAAAGTCAACATCATTGATTTCTAATGCATTGACTTCGTTGATACGCAAGCCGCATTTAAGCATTACCAGCATAGCTACATAATCTCTATAACCCGCATAAGAAGTCTTATCAATCATCGCAAATAGACGTTTTATTTGATTGTCGGTCAAAGTATAAATTTTTTGTTCATCTACCTTTAACTTTCTAACACCCAACACGGGATTATTTTCTATAACCGTTTCTTTTTCCAAACGATTAAAAATTGCCCTAATAGCAGATAAGCGAATATTAACTGTCACAGGCGATAACTTTCTTTCTTTTAGCAGCTGATTCACGTACTTCCTTATGTCCTCTTTCGTAACATCTGTAATTAGCTGGCGGTCAATTATCTTAATAAACTCCGCCCAAAACATTCTATAATCGCTTATAGTCCGTTCTCTGTACCCTTCAGCTACATAAATGTCCATTACACGTTCTAAAGCCCTATTAACAGTGATAGACGGCTTATATAGGATAATATCCGTATCAACGTCACGACGCTTTCCAACGGCACGTCTTTTAATTCTTTTCATAACGAAAAAACCCCCTGTACACGATTATTTCTAATCACATACAAGGGGTTTCCCTAGTTTTACTATTAATTTTCAACACGTTCTTCACGCTGTTGAGTGCCGCTTACTTAATACCATAATTCTTTCCTTTTTGGAATAGAACGTGTCATAGCAACGCTAAATGTATGACGGTTATCCAAATTTTTTCTTAAAAGAATGTAGATATAGCAAGACTTTAACGATAAGTAACGCACCCAGAGGGATTCGAACCCCCGGCAGACGTGGTACCGGAAACCACCGCTCTATCCGACTGAGCTATGGGCGCATGATAAAATTTTATAAACCGTTTATTATCAAGGTTTTAAGCCTTCTTCTATTCCGCTTTTCCACATTTAATTTCTTGCGAAAAACCTCTAATAGAAGTGAAATATAACAAGTAAATACCTGCTTATTTTCTTCTCATAATAATAGCAATAAAACCCAGCCAAATCAATAAAAATATCTGATACACATTATATAGAAGGAATCACGCTCCACACAAATAAAAAACTCTCTTAACTATTTATCTCACTATTCGCCGAGCAGTAAGACCCATCTCAAAATTCAGCTAAAGCAAAGAACTAAGGTGGGAAGATGAAGAAAACTCCCACTGAATAAAGTTTCACTTTATTCCTCTGAAGTAGAAAAGAACATCCCTGTAAAACTAAGTCAAGTGCTTGTAGGAACAACACCAACATTTTGAAAGTGTCCATTAAAAACTTAGCAAAAAAAAAAAGGAGTCCCACGTTTTTTTTTATATAGAAGTATACATCCAAAAAATAAGACGGGTGAATAGAATACGTTAAGCGAGGTACATACATGGACATTTTTAAATTTACAAAGAATAACAAAACGACGGTAACAAAGGTAGATGGATCCAAAGAAGAAACGGACAAAAGTTATTCAATTGAAGGTAGCGGTACTGTAAAATGTGTTGTTGCGACAGTAATCGGTATCATTCTGTGGCACAACACAGACTACGTTTCAGAGTTAATTCCGATCCTAAGTAAACTATTGAAGTAACATCAAAACTCGTCAGAGGATGTACAGATTGCCATGCACGTCCTCTGACGAGTTTTTCAATTTAGAATCCACATAAATTCAACCATTAAAAAAGGAGCGAACCCGCTCCTCCTTTCGCTACTTAATTAACTTTCCTTTATACATTTTCCAATAAGAGTACAGCTCTTTCTCTGGCATATATGCCCCGCGGCTCTCCACAGAACCAGACACTGTAATCTTATCCCCTGGTTTAACATTAGCTAACTCTTTTTTATTATCAAAACTCGCAATAAACGTATGTGCTTGTTCCTCACCAGTAAACTCGCCCCACTGTTTAACGATTGGTTTCGTATTCACTACAACTTTAGAACCAAATACATCCGCTACATAACCGCTCCATGTAAACACTTTTTTATGAATATTTTCATCATAAAACTTACTATTTTCATCTGCGCTTAACGCATAATATTTATTTAAAAATTCCTCGAAAGGCAACGTCGTTAATTCCGCTTCTTGTGCTTTACGTTGGTCTTCTTCTACCTTTTTCTTTTCCGCTTCTTGCGCCTTACGCTGTTCTTCTTCTACTTTTTTCTTCTCAGCTTCTTGTGCTTTTAAGCGCTCAGCCTCTTCTTTATCTTTCTTCTTTTTCTCTTCTTCCGCTTCCTTCTGCGCTTTTTCTTCAGCTTTCTTTTCTTTTTCAGCTTGTTGCTCAGCCTTTTTCTTCTCTTCTTTTTCAGCTTGTTCTTTCGCTTTTGCTTCTTTCTCTTTTTTCGCTTCCTCAGCTTGTTTCGCCGCTTGAGCCTTTGCCTCCGGGCTAGGTTCGTAATTAACAGCTCCGACGATTAACATAAGAAACCCTATTGCCATAGCACCGATAATTTTTTTCTTGTATGGTCTTAATCGTTTCATAAAAAATGACAAAATAAAAACAACAGACAGGATTGGAAAAACAATAAATCCTACTATCGTCATTAACAAAAATAAAGTATTCATGTACAACCTCCGTATTAAAATTCCATAAGTGCCCATTATAAACGGATATACCATGCTAAATAAAGAAATTTATATTGGTATTAAATTCCTTACCTTCTATCCTTCCTATGAAATTACCTTCATTCTATACACTCGTCCCTCTTCCCAGAAGCTCCACCCCTAAATTTTCCAATCATAAATTCACTCCAACTCACAAATTATAATCTTTGAATTGATATTCCAAAGGGGGCTTCATTCAATGACTGTAATTACGAAATTAAAGCAAACTGTTTCTGGATTAAAAAGTGCACAAGCTAGCTTAGAGGGATTCGCTCTTGATACGGATAACCAACAAGCTAAGCAACTTTTCCAAACAGCTGCGCAGCAAACACAAACAATTATCGATTCTTTAAACCCACGTGTTGAAGAAGTCCAACAAGAAGAACCACAATACTCACAGCAATAACGAATCAGTCTTGCTGTGAAATAGAAAAAGGGTGATATGCAGTCATCCTTTTTCTATCACATTACATATTGCAATAGAAATGGAATGATGATTATGCGAAAGATCGGACTCATTACCGCGTTATTTATACTTCTATTTAGTTCTTTTACCGGTTGTGATCACAGCCCATTAGATAAAAAGGTAAAAAAAGAAGAAGCAAAACGAACAGAGAAAGAGAAAGGTCCCAAATTAACAAAGACGAGTACGGAATCCTTTAATCAATCTATATCACAGGGAGCGAAGAAAAGAGCTCTCGCTATGGATGAAATTATAAAGAGCGCAGCTGTGAATTCAAATTTAGATCTCTACATAGCAGTTAAGCCTGAGCATCATGAACGATTTGGGTTAAAACCTTTACGCAAGAAACTTCAAAAGCAACTAAGTGACGAATATCCCACTTTCGATGTTCGTGTTAGCACCGATAAAAAAATCTTTATGTTACTCGAAAAGCTTGAAAACAGAATCAAGAAAAAAGAAATATCTAAAGATGAAATCAAAAAACAGTTAAAACTTATCGGATCAGAAATGGAATCTAACACTTAACGCTTTCGAATAGAAAAGGAAGGATTTAAATGTCTAGTAAAGATAAAAACTTAACCCCTGTACAACAGGAATATAAAAAATTCGAGCAAGAACGCGAACCGAAGCGTCCTGTCTTAAAAAACTGTATAAAAGCCTTTTTCGTTGGTGGTTTCATTTGCCTAATTGGGCAACTCATTTCTACTTTTTATATTACGTATTTCGATTTCACTGAACGCTCAGCAGGGAATCCAACAGTAGCAACTCTTATTTTCATCTCGATGTTACTAACTGGATTCGGTGTATATGATCGTCTCGGTCAATTTGCAGGTGCTGGAACAGCTGTACCTGTCACTGGATTTGGTAACTCTGTTATCGCAGCATGCATCGAACACCGAACAGAGGGATTTGTCCTTGGTGTTGGAGCTAACATGTTTAAATTAGCCGGCTCCGTTATTTTATTTGGTGTATTTTCAGCTTTCGTCATCGCACTTATTAAAACGATTCTCGTTCAATGGGGAGGGCTATAAATGTTACAAGGACACCGAACGTGGGTATTTGAAAACAAACCAGTTATTATTTCGACAGGCGTCGTCGGCGGGCCGTTTGAAGCAAAAGGAAAAATCCCCGAAGACTTCGATATCCTTCATGAAGATTTATGGCTCGGACAAGATTCCTATGAAAAAGCACATAAAATTTTGTTCGAAGAAGCTTGTAGCCGCGCCACTGAAAAAGCAGAACTTCGTAAAGATGATATCCAATTTGTACTCGCAGGAGATTTAATTAATCAAATTACCCCTACAAGCTTTGCTTGCCGTACACTGGGCACTCCTTATCTCGGACTATTCGGCGCTTGTTCTACTTCTATGGAAGGTTTAGCACTTGGGGCGAGTATCGTAAATGCAAAAGGCGCAAAATATTTATTAACCGGGGCATCAAGCCATAACACCGCTGTAGAAAAACAGTTCCGCTACCCTACCGAATATGGTGGACAAAAGCCACCTACCGCACAGTGGACAGTAACTGGAGCAGGAGCCGCTATTTTAAGCGATACTGGACATGGTCCTAGGATAACATCCGCAACAATCGGAAAAGTGGTTGATATGGGATTAACAGATCCGTTTAATATGGGAGGCGCAATGGCTCCAGCCGCCGTCGATACAATTGAAGCTCACTTACGCGAACGTCAAATTGACGCCTCTTACTACGATTTAATCGTAACCGGTGACCTCGGGCATGTAGGACGTGAAATTGCTTATGACTTACTACATAAACACGGAACGAAAGTAACGAGCGAACAGTTTCAAGATTGCGGGCTACTCATTTATAGAGAAGGGCAACCTGTCATAGCTGGGGCTAGCGGACCAGGATGTTCCGCAACAGTCGTGTACGGTCATTTATTAAACCGAATGAAAAGAGGAGAGTTCAAAAAAATACTTGTCGTTGCGACAGGCGCTTTACTATCTCCACTTACATTCCAACAAGAAGAAACGATTCCGTGCATCGCTCACGCCGTTTCAATTGAATTCGGAGGTGCAACGCAATGATTTTTTTCTGGGCTTTCGTCATTGGCGGACTCATATGTGTAATCGGCCAACTTATGTTTGATGTCGGCAAGCTAACACCCGCTCATACAATGGCAACACTCGTTGTTGCTGGAGCTATATTAGATGGATTCAATTTGTATGAACCATTAATTGACTTCGCTGGAGCTGGGGCAACCGTACCTATTACAAGCTTTGGTAATGCCCTCGTTCACGGCGCAATGGAAGAAGCCGCAAAACATGGCATCGTTGGCGTTATTACCGGCATGTTTAAAGTAACAAGCGCCGGTGTATCCGCAGCTATCATTTTCGGCTTCATCGGAGCATTGCTATTCAAACCGAAAGGATAAGGTGTTCGTATGACAGTTATCGCTAGCGTCAAAACCTGCCTTGCTAGTGTAAGGGGCGCTCAAGCAAGTTTAAGCTCCCTTTCACTACATTCACAGGACGCAGAATCAAAACGTGTATTTCATGAATGTATGTTAGAAATGGACAGCATCATCGCTGATTTACAAAATAGAGTTTCAGTATTAGAACGTGAAGAACCTCAATATAAAGGGTTTTAAGTAGACTGGAGGAAATGACTATGTCTCACCTGCCGGAATGGACACTTGTCATTCTTCGCTCTGTATTCATATTAATTATTTTATTCGCTATTACGAAATGGTTAGGGAAAAGACAAATCTCTCAGCTCTCCTTTTTTGAATACATAGCCGGAATGACAATCGGTGACATCGCTGCCCAAGTATCTACAGGGCTCGATTCAAAATTTTTTCACGGCGTCTTTGCGATACTCATTTTCGCTGTGGTACCTTTTTTAACAGGAATCCTTTCTTTAAAGAACAAAACAGCTCGGGACTTCTTTGAAGGGAAATCTACTGTATTAATAAAAGATGGAAAGATACTCGAAGATAATTTAAAGAAAGAAAAATATACAAGTGACGAATTACTGGAACTTCTCCGTGGAAAAGATGCTTTCAGCGTAGCTGATGTTGAATTTGCTGTATTAGAACCGAGCGGAGAATTAAATGTATTATTAAAGAAAGATCGCCAACCACTCACAGCAAAAGACATCGGTTTAAAAGTGCCGAACGAAAAAGAACCACAAACTGTTATTATGGATGGCAATGTCTTAGATGAACCGCTATCCGCAAGTGGACATAACCGCGCTTGGCTACATGCTGAACTAGAAAAGCTCGGTGTTGTTATCGAAAATGTCTTTCTCGGTCAAGTTGATTCATACGGACAACTGACTATCGACATTTATAATGACAAACTACAAATGCCTTCTCCTCAAAACAAACCTTTATTATTAGCATCATTAAAAAAATGTCATGCTGATCTCGAACTATTTTCCCTAGAAACAAAGTCGAAATCAGCGAGCGAAATGTATAGTAAAAACGCGAAACAAATCGAAAAGATTTTAAATAAAGTAACCTATCTTTTAAAAGAATAGATATCGCAAGAACGCTTCAGTCAAAAGGCGTTCTTTTCTTTTTTTCTACAGTTTTTATAACGTTTAAATTTATGTAATTCGGTTATGATGTTGAAGATACATAAGCAGGGAATTTCAAAAACATAGCGAATATTTCATGGTACAACTACATATTTTTTTGATTTAAAGTGGTTTCGTTTGACCTTTATTGACCATAATTGTATTATAAGACTAAGAAAGCTTTATAAGGAGGAAATAACAGATGAATTTAATTCCTACAGTAATTGAACAAACAAATCGTGGAGAACGCGCTTACGATATTTACTCTCGACTATTAAAAGACCGCATCATTATGCTTGGTAGCGCAATTGATGACAACGTAGCTAACTCAATCGTTTCCCAGCTTTTATTCTTGGAATCTCAAGATCCAGAAAAAGATATTCACATCTACATCAACAGCCCTGGTGGTTCTATCACAGCAGGTATGGCAATTTACGATACAATGCAGTTTATTAAACCGCAAGTATCAACAATCTGTATCGGTATGGCTGCATCTATGGGTGCATTCTTACTTGCAGCAGGTGAAAAAGGAAAACGTTATGCACTTCCAAACAGTGAAGTAATGATTCACCAACCACTTGGTGGAGCACAAGGTCAAGCGACTGAAATCGAAATCGCTGCTAAACGTATCCTATTCTTACGTGAAAAACTAAACCAAATTCTTGCTGACCGCACAGGTCAACCACTTGAAGTACTACAACGCGACACAGACCGCGACAACTTCATGACAGCAGAAAAAGCTTTAGAATACGGTTTAATCGATAAGATCTTTACAAATCGTTAATAACTAAAAGCGGAAGCGGCTCGTTCAGAATCGCAGGGTGTTGGAGCTTTTACATCCGAGGCGTTTTTTGCCTCGAATGTAAAAGCGAAACAACCGGAGATTCTAGCCGCTGGAGCTGGATAGATTAAAAGCAGAAGCGCCCTATAACAGGGCGCTTTTTTTATATGCTGTTCTCCGCCCACATACCCCACCTAGTATCAACCGAAATATATCGGCGATTTTTCAAATATATCGACCGTAACTCCAATTATATCGGCGATTATTTTAATATATCGACGTTTCGACACAACTTATCGACTTACCGACAATTCTCGACAAGTACGCACACCCCACATACCCCCACCAACAAGCCCCAAACAACAAAAAAGCTATCGCACATGCGCGATAGCTTCTTATTGTACATATGCAGCTAACGCCTCTAAAGCCTCTTCTGCATCTGAACCTTCTGTTGTAATTGTTATCATGCTACCAGTTCCAATTGCTAAGCTCATAATCCCCATTATGCTCTTTGCATTTACTGTCTTTCCATCTTTCTCGATGAAGATATCTGCATGAAAGCGATTGGCCTCTTGTACAAACAACGCAGCCGGACGTGCTTGTAAACCGTTTTTTAATGAAACCTGAACTCTTTTTTGAACCACAGCTCCATTTCCCCTTTAACCTCTTATTTTTTTGCTACCGTTTCCCCCGCGCGTAATTTCTCTGCAATATCATCGATTTTACGCAAACGATGATTAATACCCGATTTACTAATTTTCCCCCCGGATACCATCTCACCTAACTCTTTCAATGTTACATCTTGATAATCTCTTCGTAGTTGCGCAATTTCTCGTAGTTTATCCGGCAATATATCAAGACCAACCGTCTCATCAATATAACGGATATTTTCAATCTGCCTTAGCGCTGCACCAATTGTTTTATTTAAATTAGCTGTTTCGCAGTTCACTAAGCGATTTACAGAATTACGCATATCACGTACGATTCGAATGTCTTCAAATCTTAAAAGTGCATTATGAGCACCTATAATATTTAAAAACTCTGTAATCTTTTCTGCTTCTTTCAAATACGTAATGTACCCTTTTCTTCTTTCCAACGTCTTACTATTTAAATCAAATCCGTTCATCAGTTCACATATAGCATCATTATGTTCCTTATATAACGAAAAGATCTCTAAATGATAAGATGATGTTTCTGGGTTATTTACTGAACCACCTGCTAAAAATGCACCGCGTAAATACGATCGTTTACAACATTTCTTCTCAATTAATTCTTGTGATATATTTCGAATAAATGAAAAGTCGTCTCGAACGATATGAAGATCAGCTAATATTTCGCGCGACTTCTCAACAAGCCTTACGATATATACATTGTTTTTCTTCAATCGCATTTTTTTACGAACAAGTAATTCTACCGTCACGTCATATCCTTTTTTCAAAAGCGTATAAATTCTTCTTGCAATTGCCGCATTTTCCGTTTGAATATCGATTGATAGACGACGATTTGAAAAAGAAAGCGATCCGTTCATGCGAAGTAACGCTGATAATTCTGCTTTCTCACAGCATTCCTTCATCTCCAGATTCGTCAATTCTTTCTTTGTTTCTGATGCAAATGACACAGTCAACACCTCCTTATACGATTATTGTGGAACAAAAATCTTGTCCTATATGAAATGAGGAGCGTTACCTCAAACGAGGCAACGCACATCTACAACAGTGAATATAAAATAGAAGCTAATTTTAATGTATCGTGTCTTACAACACGGTCATCATACTTCGCTAATTGATCTTGAATCACATTAATATTATTTTCAGTAAAACGCTCTTCATCTACTACAACTGGCGCCGACATTTCTTCCTCATATAACTGACGTAATTCACAAGGAATATCACGGTTATTTACAATTGCAGTATCGATAAATGGTTCACCTAAATGATCATGTAACGCCTGCACATGGTCAAACGCAGTATATCCCATCGTTTCACCAGCTTGCGTCATAACATTACACACATATACCTTCTTCGCTTTTGCAGCAAGAACAGCGTCCCCAATTTTGTTAACAACTAAATTCGGTAATATACTCGTATACAAACTTCCTGGACCGAAAACAAGTAAATCAGCTCGTTTAATTTCAGTCAACGTTTCATGTAACGGTTCTACATCTTCTGGAGTTAAAAAGACACGGTTAATCTTCTTTCCGAAATAAGGAATCTTTGACTCACCTGTTACAATTTCTCCATCTTCTAGTTCCGCATGCAGTACTGCACTTTGATTCGCTGCTGGTAATACACGTCCTCTAACATTTAAAACTTTACTCGTTTCTGTAATAGCGTGGAAGAAGTCTCCTGTAATCGAGGTCATACCTGCCAATAATAAATTTCCTAACGCATGACCTTTCAGCCCATCTCCCGTTGTAAAACGATGCTGAAATAAAGCTTCCACCAGTGGTTCTACATCTGATAACGCAACAAGTACGTTACGAATGTCACCTGGGGGTGGAATTTCTAGCTCATCACGTAATCTACCTGAACTGCCACCATCATCAGCGATTGTAACAACTGCTGTAATATCAACCGGATATTGTTTTAATCCTCGTAATAAAACAGAAAGTCCCGTTCCGCCTCCCATGATAACAATTTTAGGCTTTCTCTCTTTTTTCATCCCTTAATGACCCTTTCTCTTCTCCACATCACGATGAGATACATGAACGCTATACTCTGGTTTCAGATGTTTCCCAAGGTATTCTGTAAGCGTAACAGAACGATGCTGTCCACCTGTACATCCAATTGCAATTACAAGTTGACTCTTGCCTTCTCTTTTATAATGAGGCAGCATGAAAGTGATAAGATCAGTCAATTTCTCTAAAAACTTATGCGTCTCATTAAATTTCAGCACATACGATGAAACTTCTTCATCTAGTCCTGTTAATGGCTTCATATGTGGAATGTAATATGGATTTGGTAAAAAACGAACATCAAATACTAAATCTGCATCAATTGGAATACCGTACTTAAATCCAAATGACATAACATTTACACGAAATGCTTGCTCAGTTTCAGTTGAAAATAGGTGAACAATTTTTTCACGTAATTCTTTCGGTTTTAAATCCGATGTATCAAGCACAATATTCGCGCGTGCCTTCATATCTGTTAATAAATTACGCTCTGCTTCGATTCCCTTTAACGGCAGACCAGTTGGTGCAAGTGGATGCGAGCGTCTCGTTTCTTTATAACGAGTTACAAGCGTGCTATCTTTCGCATCTAAGAATAAAATATGAGGAATAATCCATGTACGTTCTGATAAATCATCAAGCGCTTCCCATAAATGTTCGAAAAACTCTCGGCCACGTAAATCAATACCAAGTGCTACTTTATTCATTTTTCCTTTTGAATCCGCCATAAGCTCAATAAACTTCGGCAATAACATCGGTGGTAAATTATCCACACAGAAATATCCTAAATCTTCAAAACTTTGTAAAGCTACTGTCTTTCCAGCTCCAGACATTCCTGTAATAATTACCATTTTTATATCATTATTCTCTGTCATCGTATCCTCTCCTTGACGGTTTAACTCGGATCTAATCGATATGAAAGCAACTCAAAATCTGGGGTATATACAAATGTACCGTAGATTATGCCATTTCCTTTAATTAAATAATCAATAATGTGATAATCTCCTGGTGCCATTGCTAAATCATCAATTTTATCAAATGTATGCCAACCAATGATGCCTTCTTCGCTCTCTAGTTTGTTTTCTCCTGCAAAATCTGTCGCTAAAAAGGAGAACATCATCCATTCAGAAACAACTTTATCACCTTCTTGGATGACAAAGGTGAAGACCCCCTTTAACGCTGGGTTCTTTAAATAAATACCTGTTTCTTCACGATACTCGCGAACAACGGAATCTCTTACAGTCTCACCACGCTCCATTTTCCCGCCTGGTGCAACCCACCAATTCCGGCGAGGTTTTTGGAGTAAGAGTACTTCATTATCTCTAATTAACACACAGTTTGTCACTCTTTGCATGTTTCTTCACCTCAGCTACTTGCAGCAAATTTCTCACTGCATACTCATTTCATTATACTATCAAAAACAGTTTGCTACAACGAAGGAGCCAGTCCCCCTTTCGCTAAGCACTGCTACTCAACAATTTTAAAAAAGCTTTTTATAACAAGCAATGTAAATGCCTGGACTTTCAGTGAATAGCATGAAAAATCCCCTTAACGACTTTTATCGCCAAGGGGACTCCAGCCCTTACTTCTTACCGAAATAAGTAACAATCGCAAATCCTAAAATAAAGGTAATAATTGAACTTATAATTGAAAATCCTCCAGTTGGAATACCAGGGAAAACAATTACAATCGAACCGATAACTAGTCCAATAATTGCCGCAAATGTCATACTTTTATATCGATCTAATAAGAAACTAATTCCTTTACTACTTACAACGAACCCTACCATAACGCCAGCACCAATAACTGCGATTAAAGGTAAGTTGAGTGTAGTTAAAGCATTAATTGCTGTCGGATACACACCAATAATTAATAAAATAAACGATCCGCTAATTCCAGGAAGTAACATCGCCATACTAGCCATCCATCCTGCGAAAAATAAACCAATTGCATTTAAAATTGTTAACGTCGTAATTGGATCTGCTGTCTTATCTGGTTTAAAGAAAGCTGTAATCGCAACAAGAATTGCTGCAACTATTAATAAAACAATGTGCTTACCTTTAAACGACGACTTTGCATCAGCTTCTCTCATTAACATCGGTAATATACTAATAATTAAACCGAGGAAGAAAAATTGAGTCGGTTCATAATGATTTGCAAGTAAATATTTAATAACGTGACTTAACGTTAAAAACGCTGCTGCCACACCAGCTGCAAGTGGAATTAAAAATCCTAAATGTTTTTTCCATTCACGACTAAAGAATCCGCTAATTGCCGCAAGCAATTGTTCATAAATCCCTAACACAACAGCGATTGTACCGCCGCTCACACCAGGAATTAAATCACTAACGCCCATACAAAATCCACGATATATATTACGCCATTCCATACTGAATAAATTCCTCATTTCTTATAGTGATTTTTTCCGTAAAGTCCAGTATATCAATAAGAAAGCTTATAATCTCAATATTTTTTGACAAAACTTTGACATTTTCACACAAAAAAAAGAAGAAAGCTCCTATCGGTAGCTTTCTTCTCAAAAGGTATATTATCCCTTATTTTTCTGATACAGTTTTTAGTTCTTCTAATAATTCTTCTACGTAATGTTGTGCACTTTGTGCTGCGATACTACCATCACCTGTTGCAGTTACAATTTGACGTAGCATTTTTTCACGAACATCACCTGCTGCGAAAATACCAGGAACTTTCGTTTCCATACGCTCGTTTGTTTCAAGGTAACCATTTTCATTTGTAATACCTAGTTCAACAAATGGTTTTGATAGTGGTAACATACCGATGTATACGAATACGCCGTCAGTTTTGACTTCTTTCTCTTCTCCACTGTTTACATCTACAAGTGTTACACTTCCTACTTTACCATTTGCTTCGTTAATTTCTTTTATCGTGTGGTTCCAAATGAAGTCTACTTTTTCGTTTTGGAAAGCACGATCTTGTAAAATTTTCTGTGCACGAAGCGTGTCACGACGGTGAACGATCGTTACTTTTGATGCAAAGCGTGTTAAGAACACACCCTCTTCAACAGCAGAATCTCCGCCGCCAATAACTACAAGTTCTTTACCTTTAAAGAATGCACCATCACATACCGCACAATATGATACACCGCGGCCGCCAAGTTCTGTTTCACCTGGTACACCAATTTTTTTATACTCTGCACCACTTGCAACGATAATTGCACGTGCTTTATATTCTTTTTTGCCAGCAATAATTGTTTTGTATTCTTTACCATCGATGACTTCTTTCACATCACCGTATGCATATTCAGCACCAAATTTCTTCGCATGCTCGAACATTTTATTTGATAAGTCTGGTCCTAAAATAGACTCATAACCTGGGTAGTTTTCTACATCTTCTGTATTTGCCATTTGTCCGCCTGGAATACCACGCTCAAGCATTAATGTGCTTAAATTCGCACGAGATGTATATACTGCAGCTGTCATACCAGCTGGTCCTGCACCAATAATAATGACATCATAAATTTTTTCTTCCGACACACTATTCACTCCTATCCATTCCTACACAATTAAGTTACCCTCATTATACTGTTCGCATCATTTTTTTCCCAATGATTTGCTTATCTATGTGTGCGTACGCTTAACAGCTTGCACATACTTTCGAACAGTCGCTACAGATACATTATACACATCTCCGAGCTCCGACTGTGTCATCTTATTTCCTTGTTCACTGCGTACAATATATTCAACCGCAGCTGACCAGCCGTATACATTTGTAAAAACTGCCCCAGATGTATATAAACGTATGAACGTACAAAACCAAAATTGTAAACACTCTTCGATTAATTCATCATCTTTTTTCGTATAATTGTATAAAGCATCCGCGATTCGCGCGCACTGTTCAAATTGCTGTAAATCAGCCGGAATACTCTTATGGCTATTCAGTAAAAAGAAATACTTTGCAAGTTGCGATACGATCGGAACACCATTCTTCGCCTGCGTTACATCAAAGAAGAATCCAACCTTCTCTGGCGTTGATAATTCATTCATTAAATATAAAGCTAGCATTTGTTCCTCTAGCGTCGCACTTTGCTGAAATGATTTTCGTAATTCTTCAAATAACACGTTTTGTCCTTCATCCGCTAAATTCAATGCATTCCACGGTTCTTTTCCCTTTTTATCAGGGTGCAATTCTACAACATGTTGCCACATTTTTTCAGCTACTTGCTGATCTTTTACCATATACGCAGAATATGCAAACCAATAATAAAAACTAACGTCTCCTTCGTATCCTTGACGCTTTAATAATTTGAACCATTTATATGCAGGCTCGAAATGACCAATTGTTGCAAGTGTCGTCCCAAGTTTCAAACGATGTTCAAACGAAATCGGATATACCGAAACTAACTGAGCAGCTAACGCCTCTACCTGTTTATGCTCTCCAATTGAATATAGAAAAATAAGTGTATTACAAAGCGCATGTATATTACCAGGATTTTTCTCTAAAATCATTTCCGTTAATTTCAGCGCCTTATCTACATTACCAGATTGAAAATGCGCAATGGCTAAATTATTATGCCCCGACCAAAATTCCGGATAATCTTTCGTAACAATTTCTAATGTAGCAATTGCTTCTTCCAATTGTCCGTTACGAATATAACGATTGGCTTCTTCCTGCATAACAATTAAATCATCTTCATCCTCAATCTCTTCCGCACCCATCGCTTCTTCTTCCATAATTTCAAGTAATTCTAATGTATCTTCAACAAATTCCTTCTCTTCTGCAACTTCTAAATAGCGATCCGCATACTTCTTCGCCTGCTGAAATAGCCCCATATATGCATAATTATTTGCAATAAAATAATAACACTGTTCAAGTTCTGGATTAGATCTAACAAGCTTAAAGAAGGTTTGATTCGACTCTTGATATTCACCAGCCTCAGATAATACTGTTGCTAATTGACATAAAATAAACGGCTCCTTCTCACTTTGTGCCGCTCTTCGAAAATATTTAATTGCATCTTGCAATTTTTGTCCTTTGTAAGCCCTCATCCCTTTTTTATAAAAGAAGTCCGCTAATTGATTAAAAGAGATAACTTGTCCGTTCTCCTTATATATTCTTTGATTTTTCCCCATATATCCTCCAGTTTTTTGTTTTCTTCGTTCACACATTCTTCTATCTATAAGTATAAACGATTCCGTAAAAAACAAAACAGTATATTATACTCAATTATTTCCTTTTTATTCATTAAAAAAGAAGAGAAATGTTACATTTTTAGCATCAACCTTCTCTAGCATCCATTTCTTCTTTTGTATAAATAACACGCATTGGATTTCCACCTACGAAAGCACCGCTTGGTACATCTTTATGAACGAGTGTACCAGCTGAAACAATCGCACCATCTCCAATTTTCACACCTGGTAATATAGTCGTATTCGCTCCAATCATCACTTCATTTCCTATAACAATCTCTCCAAGTCGATATTCTCGAATTAAATATTCATGTGCTAAAAGCGTTGTATTATAGCCTATAATCGAATTTTCTCCCACAGTTATCTTTTCCGGGAACATAATGTCTGGCATTACCATAAGCGCAAACGATGTTTTCTTTCCTACTTTCATCCGCAAAAATGTGCGGTATAACCAATTCTTGACCGATAAAAAAGGTGTATAACGTGCAATTTGGATAATCATAAAGTTTTTCATTACCTTCCAAAAAGATACTGTTTTATACACATTCCATAATGAATTCTCTCCTGAAACAGGATAGCGCGTTGTCCGTCGCACTTCACTCGCTCCTCTACTTATCTTTACGAACGATTCATGTCGGACAAAATCGGCAATAAATCACTCATTTTATCTAGCATAAAGTCTGGCTTGTAAGCCTCTAAATACGCTCTACCTTTCAACGTCCATGAAACCGCAGCTGTTTTCGTACCCGCATTTTGTCCGCCAACAATATCATGATGATTATCCCCAACCATCAATGCTTCTTCCGGTTTCGCATCTAATAACTGAAGCGCTTTTTGAAGTGGCTCTGGATGTGGTTTCACATGCTCGACATCATCAATTGTCACAACAACATCAAAAAACTCATCAAGCTTTGAAAACTTTAATCCCATTTCAACGGTTTGTCTCGCTTTCGTTGTAACAATACCAACCTTATAACCTTGCTTCTTCAACTCTTGAACTGTTTCATATACAGTTTCATATTCTTCTACTAATTCATCATGATGATCATGGTTAAATTGACGATAGCTTGTAATTAACTCTTCAACCTTACTTTCATCAATCTTGCTGAAAGTATCATGTAAAGATGGACCGATAAATGGCAATACATCTTCACGCTTATATTGATTTGGATAATATGTATGTAAAGTATGTAAAAAAGAAGAAATAATAAGTTCATTTGTATTAATTAACGTTCCATCTAAATCAAATAACACTGTATTTATTTTCATTGCCTTAGTCCTTTCTCTTTCCTGAATATGAAAGAAGCAGCATCTTATAATAAGATGCTACTTTTCTCTAATTTTCTAAATATCTTTTATCAGCTTGCCCCATTTTTCGTCTCACAATAATGAAAATAACAGAAATAACAACAAGTCCAATTGACATTACTTGTGCAATACGAAGTGGCCCTAGCATTAAACTATCTGTACGTAACCCTTCTACGAAGAAGCGCCCTATTGAATACCAAATTAAATATGTGAAGAATAATTCTCCGCGGCGTAAATTCACTTTTCGTAATGCAAGTAGTAAAATTACCCCTGCAAAATTCCATAATGATTCATATAAAAACGTCGGGTGATAGTAAACACCATCAATATACATTTGATTAATAATGAAATCCGGTAAATGAAGGCCTTCTAAAAACTGTCTCGTTACCTCATCACCATGTGCCTCTTGGTTCATAAAGTTTCCCCATCGGCCAATTGCTTGTCCTAGTAAAATACTTGGCGCAGCAATATCCGCCAACTTCCAGAATGAAACTCCGCGGCGTTTCGCAAAAAGAATCCCTGTAATAACAGCCCCGATTAAGCCACCATGAATCGCCAAGCCACCTTGACGAATATTAATAATTTGACTCGGGTTTTGCGCGTAATATTCCCATTCAAAAATAACATAGTACATTCTCGCAAATAGAATAGCGATCGGTACTGCAATTAATACAAGGTCAACAAATGTATCTTTTGGAATACCTAGCCTTTCTCCTTCGCGAGTTGCTAGCCAAAGACCTAATAGCACACCTGTACCGATAATAATCCCGTACCAATAAACAGGAAACGGTCCAAGTTGGATAGCTACGCGGTCAAGCTGTGGTACAGAACCTAACAGCATATGTATGACCTCCCTCTCCAATGTTTACTCCTGATTCCCTAACTCAATCGCACTCATTAATCGTTCTGAGAACTGCTGTGCTGCATTGACTCCCATACGTTTTAAACGGAAGTTCATCGCTGCCACTTCAATAATAACAGCTAAGTTTCGACCAGGACGAACTGGAAGTGTAATCTTCGTAAGTTCTGTATCAATAATCTTCATCTTCTCTTCATCAAGACCTAAGCGATCATAGTTTTTCTTTTGATCCCAAATTTCAAGATTAATAACAAGTGTAATACGCTTATAATTTCGCACTGCCCCTGCACCGAATAACGTCATAACGTTAATAATGCCTAGACCACGAATTTCTAATAAATGCTCAATTAAATCTGGCGAGCTTCCAACTAACATGTCTTCATCTTCTTGGCGAATTTCTACACTATCATCCGCAACAAGGCGATGACCACGTTTCACAAGCTCAAGAGCTGTCTCACTTTTACCGACACCACTTTGTCCTGTAATTAAAACACCAACGCCGTAAATATCAACTAACACACCGTGTACAGCTGTTGTTGGTGCTAACTTACCTTCTAAATAATTTGTTAAACGACTTGATAATCTCGTTGTCGTTTGAGAAGAGCGTAATAAAGGCATGCCTGATTCACGCGATGCTTGCAGCAACTCATCTGGTACATCTTGATTACGAGTTACAATAATACATGGCGTCTCCTCAGTACAAAGCGCTTTCATTCTCTCTTGTTTTTGCTCTGACGTTAACGTGTCAAAGAACGTCAGCTCCGTCTTTCCAAGAAGCTGCACGCGATCAGCTGGATAATATGTAAAAAATCCTGCCATTTCAATACCAGGTCGTGATAAATCACTTGTATCAATCGGACGATGAATTCCTTCTTCACCACTTATTAACTCCAATTGAAATTGTTCAATTAAATCTTTTGTCCTTACTTTCGGCATATGTATAAACCTCCACTCCGCTGCGGGTTCAGTCTCATTTGATGTAAAATTCCATTCTACCGGATATTGTACCATTTTTTTCTGGAAACAAGAAATACGGTTTCTAATAAATAGAAAAAAACATTTCATACATATCATGAAATGTTTTTCTTTTTGTCATTTTCTCTTTTTTTCATATAAAGGTTCCACAATTGCCTTTTCAATAATCATATTAAAAATTGAAATACAAATTGCCGCAACAATCGCTACACCGAAACCTGATATATTAAATGCGTCTCCTAATAATGAATCTGCTATTTTTAACGTAATCGCATTAATAACAATTAAGAAGAAACCGAAAGTTACAACAGTAATTGGTAGCGTAATTAAAATTAAAAACGGTTTTACGAACACATTTAAAACAGCCAAAATAATACTCGCAATAATTGCAGTTTGTATATTTGCTACGTAAAACGCGTCTGGTGCAATCCCTTTTAAAAGTCCCGATACAGCGATTAACACAACACTATTTACAAGAAGTGATACAATCCATCTCATTTTCTTACACATCCTTTTAAACATATATCTTTCATCATACGCTAATAGATAATAAACGCAAGTATCAGCAAACACTTATATCAACTTATTCTACTCTTCACGCTTGTATACCTACCAACATCTCTTTGTGAAATAGGGACCACACCACCTATGTTCATGAATTTTCACAAAGGTCTAAGTGAAATCTTTATCTACAATGTAAATATCGCCTTTATACATATCATCTGTTTCACGTAATATATCATCCATACTTAATACACTTGCATCTTTTATTAATAGTACATCATTACAGTGTTGATAGAAGATGTAGCACTCCTTTTTCAATTCATTATGAAACGCGTTTTCTGCTTCTTTCCCCTTTAAGTATTTCTTTTTCTCTTTTCACATTGTGGTTCTATTAAAATAATTATCGTACTATTCCACCGCTATATTTCAATTCATACACCTTTTCATCACCTATGAGAATAATTTCTTTACCTTGAAAACAATCAAGAGTGCCTTCATACTCATTCTTGAAAATATATGTACCTAATTTATAGTAATTTGGACCACGATAGATAGAATTCGTATCAACTGACCTTAATGCTTGGCGAAGAAAGTTATAAATTGGACCCATGATATCCCAATCTGAGTTTGGGTTAGTGACACCACCTGAATAGACCATTGACCAAATGGGACGATTCTCAAACTCTACAGTTTCTTGTCCAATAAAAAAAGCTGAACCAAAATAAATATCTCGATAAAAATAATCACCGCTACTGTACTCAAGTTGTTTCGATCCGTTTAATAACGCCTGAACCGATGCGTCATCTCCCTGAGATGCATATGTCCTTCTTTTCGCTTCTACAATAAATTGGGCAAGTGATTTATGATTAATTGACATAATCCCCCTCCATTACAATTCCATTTTGATACCTTATAAATTTCTTAAAACCCCATCTTCTCCCCCTATACAATAAAAACCGAGCGTCATTTCAACTCGGTTTTTATTACTAAACTTATTGTGATAACTCTACTTCTTTTATTCTCTCTTTCATTCTTGCTTTATCACGATCTAAAATCTCTTTTAAATACTTACCTGTATACGAGCGCTCTTCTTTCACTACTTGCTCTGGCGTTCCGGAAGCAACGATTTGTCCACCTTTGTCTCCGCCCTCTGGTCCAAGGTCAACGATATAATCCGCTGTTTTAATTACATCTAAATTATGTTCAATTACAAGTACCGTCTCACCGCTCTCAACAAGACGTTGCAACACTTCTAGCAGACGTGCGATATCATGCGCATGTAAACCAGTCGTTGGCTCATCTAAAATGTATAATGTACGACCTGTAGAACGACGGTGTAATTCAGAAGCTAATTTCACACGCTGTGCTTCACCACCAGATAACGTCGTAGCTGGTTGTCCTAATTTCATATAACCAAGCCCTACATCTACAAGCGTTTGAAGTTTACGCTTAATTTTTGGGATATTAGCGAAGAACTCTACCCCGTCTTCAATCGTCATCCCTAACACTTCAGAAATGTTTTTATCTTTATATTTCACTTCTAACGTTTCACGGTTGTAACGTTTACCGTGACAAACTTCACACGGAACGTATACGTCTGGTAAGAAGTGCATTTCGATTTTAATAATTCCATCACCACGGCACGCTTCACAACGTCCACCTTTTACGTTAAAGCTGAAACGTCCTTTTTGATATCCGCGCACTTTCGCTTCATTCGTTTGGGCAAACACATCACGAATATCATCGAACACACCTGTATAAGTCGCAGGGTTAGAACGTGGTGTACGACCGATTGGTGATTGATCAATATCGATTACTTTATCTAAATGCTCAAGACCTTTAATCTCTTTATGCGTACCTGGCTTCGCTTTCGCTTTATATAACTTTTGCGCTAACGATTTATATAGTACTTCATTAATCATCGTACTTTTACCTGATCCAGATACACCTGTTACCGCTACAAACGTACCAAGCGGGAATGACATTTTCGCGTTCTTTAAGTTATTCTCCTTTGCACCGACAATTTCCACTTTTCGTCCGTCACCTTTACGTCTTTCAAGTGGAACTGGAATAAACTCTTTACCGCTTAAATACTTCCCTGTTAGCGAATTCTCATCTTGCATCACTTCAGCTGGTGTACCTGCTGATACGACTTGTCCACCGTGAATACCTGCGCCAGGCCCGATATCAAGTAAATAATCAGCTGCCATCATCGTATCTTCATCATGCTCAACAACAATTAACGTATTACCTAAATCACGCATTTCTTGCAATGTACGAATAAGACGATCGTTATCGCGCTGATGCAAACCGATAGAAGGCTCATCAAGAATGTAAAGTACGCCAGTAAGACGAGAACCAATTTGTGTCGCTAAACGAATACGTTGCGCCTCACCACCTGATAAAGTTCCTGCGGCACGACTTAACGTTAAATAATCTAAACCGACGTTCACTAAGAACCCAACGCGCTCCTGAATTTCTCTTAAAATTAAATGAGCAATTTTTTGTTGTTTCTCTGTTAGCTCCACACTTGAGAAGAATTCCTGTACTTCTTGAACAGAATATTTCGTTACATCAGCAATCGTTTTTCCGCCAACGAAAACAGCTAAACTCTCAGGTTTTAAACGTCCACCTTTACACTTCGGACAAGCTTGTTCTGCCATATACTTTTCCATTTGCTCACGAATGTAATCAGAACTCGTTTCGCGATAACGACGTTCAATATTTGGAATAACACCTTCAAATAAAATCTCATTTTCCTTTACTTGACCAAATTCATTTACATAGCGGAAATAAACTTTCTCTTCACCGCTTCCGTACAACACTTTATCAAATAAATCTTTCGGTATATCTTTCACAGGCACATCCATATCAACGCCGTAGTGATTACATACAGATTGTAAAAGCTGTGGGTAATATTGTGAACTTGTCGGTTCCCAAGGCGCAATCGCATGTTCATTTAATGATAAATCCCAGTTCGGAATAACAAGTTCTAAATCTACCTCTAGCTTTGAGCCAAGTCCATCACAAGAAGGACATGCACCGAACGGACTATTGAATGAGAACATACGCGGCTCTAATTCTCCGATTGAAAAACCACAATGCGGACAAGCATGATGCTCACTAAATAGAAGTTCCTCTTCTCCCATAACATCGATTAACACTCGTCCCCCGCCAAGCTTTAATGCACTTTCAAGTGAATCCGCAAGACGGCTTGCGATTCCTTCTTTTACAACAATACGATCTATTACAACTTCAATGGAATGCTTCTTATTTTTATCTAACGCAATATCTTCAGACACATCAAGCATTTCACCATCAACACGTACACGAACATATCCTTGCTTCTTAATATCTTCAAGTACTTTCACATGTGCACCTTTACGGCCAGAAACGATAGGAGCTAACACTTGTAATTTCGTACGTTCAGGATATTCAAGGACGCGGTCTACCATCTGCTCTACTGTTTGTGATGTAATTTCAATGCCATGATTCGGACAAATTGGCGTACCAATTCGCGCAAATAATAGACGTAAATAATCATAAATCTCCGTTACCGTTCCAACAGTTGAACGCGGATTACGACTCGTCGTTTTTTGATCGATTGAAATTGCTGGTGACAATCCTTCAATCGTATCTACATCCGGTTTATCCATTTGTCCTAAAAACTGGCGTGCATACGCAGATAACGATTCTACGTATCTGCGCTGCCCTTCTGCATAAATCGTATCAAATGCTAATGATGATTTCCCCGAACCAGACAATCCTGTTACAACGACAAGCTGATTTCTCGGAATGGTTACATCAATATTTTTTAAGTTATGTGCTCTAGCACCTTTTACAACGATAAAATCCTTGCTCTTACTCACTCTTTTCACCCTTCCGCTTTTAATTCTAATAGTAAATCTCTTAATTCAGCTGCACGCTCGAAGTCTAACGCTTTTGCTGCTTCTTTCATTTCTGCTTCCATCTTCGCAATTGTCTTTTCACGCTCTTTTTTCGTCATCTTCTTAGCTGGCGTTGCTTCATACGTTTCTGTTTCTTCAGCAGCTGTCGTTGCACGAATTACATCACGCACACCTTTTTGAATCGTTTTCGGCGTAATACCATGCTCTTCATTGTAAGCTTCTTGTATACTACGACGACGCTTCGTTTCTTCAATCGCAATTTCCATCGATCTCGTTATGCGATCTGCGTACATAATAACGCGGCCGTTTTCATTACGTGCTGCACGACCGATTGTTTGAATTAATGAACGTTCTGAACGCAAGAATCCTTCCTTATCAGCATCTAAAATAGCTACAAGTGATACTTCTGGAATATCTAACCCTTCTCGTAATAAGTTAATACCGACAAGAACATCAAACTTACCAAGACGAAGATCCCGAATAATTTCAATACGTTCTAATGTTTTCACTTCAGAATGCAGGTAATTCACCTTAATCCCTACATCTTTTAAGTAGTCTGTTAAATCCTCTGACATCTTCTTCGTTAAAGTTGTAATTAATACACGTTCATTTTTTGCAATGCGATCTTGAATCTCTCCTAATAAATCGTCAATCTGCCCTTCAATTGGTCGTATATCAATTGGCGGATCTAAAAGCCCTGTTGGACGAATAATTTGTTCTATTACTTCTGGCGACTGCTCTAATTCGTACGGTCCCGGTGTTGCTGAAACGTAAATAACTTGATTCGTTTTCTCTTCAAACTCATCAAATGTGAGCGGTCTATTATCTAAAGCTGATGGCAGACGGAATCCATGATCCACAAGTACTTGCTTACGCGCTTGGTCCCCGTTATACATCGCTCTTACTTGCGGCACTGATACGTGCGACTCATCCATAACGATTAAGAAATCTTTCGGGAAATAGTCTAATAACGTATACGGCGTTGCCCCCGCTGGACGGAGTGTTAAATGACGGGAATAGTTTTCAATACCTGAACAAAAGCCCATCTCGCGCATCATTTCTAAATCATAACGTGTGCGCTGCTCTATACGCTGCGCTTCTAACAACTTGCCGTTATCATTTAATTCCTTTAAACGCTCTTCTAGTTCTTTTTCGATATTTTCAATAGCGACCTTCATTTTTTCTTCACGTGTAACGAAGTGAGATGCTGGGAAAATTGCTACATGATCACGTTCTGCTAATACTTCCCCTGTTAACGCATTTACTTCGCGAATACGATCAATTTCATCACCGAAAAACTCAATTCGGATACAATGCTCGTCAAGTGATGCCGGGAAGATTTCAACTACATCTCCGCGCACACGGAATGTACCGCGCTTGAAATCAATATCATTACGTCCATACTGCACATCAACAAGTTCACGAAGCAATTGATTGCGATCCTTCTCCATACCAACTCGAAGTGAAACAACTAACTCGCGGTATTCTTCTGGAGAACCTAAACCATATATGCACGAAACACTCGCAACGATAATTACATCATCCCGTTCAAATAATGCAGACGTTGCCGAGTGACGCAATTTATCAATTTCATCATTAATCTGTGCGTCTTTTTCAATAAACGTATCTGTTTGCGGCACATACGCTTCTGGTTGATAATAATCGTAATAACTAACAAAATATTCAACTGCATTATTTGGGAAAAAGTCCTTCAACTCACTATATAACTGTCCTGCTAACGTTTTATTATGAGCCATGACAAGTGTTGGCTTTTGCACTTCTTTAATGACATTTGAAATCGTAAATGTCTTACCCGTTCCTGTCGCTCCAAGCAACACTTGCTTTTTCTTTCCGCTATTAATTCCCTCTACAAGCTTCTCTATAGCTACCGGCTGATCACCTTGCGGGGAATACGCTGAAATAATTTCAAATTGATGTTCCACGTAAGATCCGACCTCCTCATAAAAATCTGTATTATTATTTTACCACGAATGCCCATAAAAAACCTAAAAAAACGAACAGATATTCGGTAAAGTTTTCGACAATATATACATAGAAAAAGGAAGGAGTATATACTTCCTTCCTCTACTAACTCTATTTTTTAGGTACATATAATACATCATATCCATTGCGCCCATCTTCATTCGTACAATCTATTAGCTTATAAGTGGTTCCTGATTCGCGTTCGTCTTTAACAATACTTTTACAACTATCTTTATATAACCCTTTATTATCACCGGCAAATTGGTCTTTTCTATTATCTGACACATAAAGTATATCGTTCTTACTACGCTCTAACGTTTGAAAAATCGGGTCACCTTCATGGGTATACTGTACAATTCTTATTTTATCAACTTCCCTTTGCTCGACATTCAAAACGAACTTTTCAAATTTATCTAGATTGAGAATTCCTGCTCCCTTTACAATGACATCATTCTTCTTATCAATTGTAGTGTTAGATTGTGAGCATGCTACTAACATAATCAAAAAACTACATAAACACCCCCACTTTTTCATAAGCATTCCTCTCCTAATCATTTAATTGATATACTCTTCTCTCAACTTATAGCAAATCCTTTTCACGAATAAAAAAACAGCCGCTAGAGTTTCCCCTAACGACCATTTTTCACTTTATTTCTTTCTTCTAAAGAATGCTACTACACCTGAAAGCAGAACTAATAAAGAACCAACTAACGGATAAGCAGATGCGCTTGCTCCTGTTTGTGGTAACTCTTTTGCAGAGTTCGTTCCATTACCTTTATTACTTTCATTATTCGTATTACCTTGACCACCATTATTCCCTTGATTGTTTATAGTATCTTTATTCAAGTTAGTTGTAGTTTTATCATCTTTGCTGCTTGGATCATCCTTACTGTTCTGATCGTCTTTTTCTTTTTGATCATCCTTACTGTCTTGGCCATCCTTGCCGCCTTGGTCGTCTTTCACTTTCACTGTTACTTCTTTTTCACTAATTACATTTCCATCTTTATCTTTCACAGTTACTGTTCCTTTTCCGTTCTCTTCATCCACTGTGATTTCTACGTTCACTTTCTCTTTATCTTCTTCTTTTAAACCTTCAATCACTTTTGTTTTATCAATCTTATCTTCTTTTACTTTCCCTTCAACAATGTCTTCTTTATTTACTTCAATTTTGTCTTTCACATCGATGACATTCACTGTAATTTCTTTCTCACTTGTACCCGCATCTTTATCCGTTACTTTTACTTTCACTTTTTGTTCGCCAATTTTACTTGTATCTAAACCTTCTACTACAGCTTTATCTGTTAAATCACCGTCTTCTTTATCTATTACGGATACCTTCACTTCTTTCTTCACATCAAAGTCTTTCTTACCTTTTTCTACGAAGATTTCGTCTTTGTCCACTTTGATAACTGGTTTTTCATTGATTACTTTGTTATCTTGATCATCTTTGCCGTTCTGATCATCCTTACCGCCTTGGTCGTCCTTACCGCCTTGGTCGTCCTTGCCGCCTTGGTCGTCCTTACCGCCTTGGTCATCCTTGCCGCCTTGGTCATCCTTGCCGCCTTGGTCGTCCTTACCGCCTTGGTCATCCTTACCGCCTTGGTCGTCCTTACCGCCTTGGTCATCCTTGCCGCCTTGGTCATCCTTACCGCCTTGGTCATCCTTGCCGCCTTGGTCATCCTTACCGCCTTGGTCGTCCTTACCGCCTTGGTCATCCTTGCCGCCTTGGTCATCCTTACCGCCTTGGTCGTCCTTACCGCCTTGGTCGTCTTTCACTTTCACTGTTACTTCTTTTTCAATAATTACATTTCCATCTTTATCTCTCACAGTTACTTTACCTTTGCCGTTCTCTCCGTCCACTGTGATTTCTACTTTCACTTTCTCTTTGTCTTCTTCTTTTAAACCTTCAATCACTTTTGTTTTATCAATCTTATCTTCTTTTACTTTACCATCGACGATATCTTCTTTATTTATTTCAATGTTATCTTTCACATCGATGACATTCACTGTAATTTCTTTCTCACTTGTACCCGCATCTTTATCCATTACTTTTACTTTCACTTTTTGTTCGCCAATTTTACTTGTATCTAAACCTTCTACTACAGCTTTATCTGTTAAATCACCGTCTTCTTTATCTATTACGGATACCTTCGCTTCTTTCTTCACATCAAAGTCTGTCTTACCTTTTTCTACGAAGATTTCGTCTTTGTCCACTTTGATAACTGGTTTTTCATTGATTGCTTTGTTATCTTGATCATCCTTGCCGCCTTGGTCATCTTTAACCGTTACTGTTACTTCTTTCTCACTAATTACATTTCCATCTTTATCTTTCACAGTTACTTTGCCTTTTTCGTTCTCTTCGTCCACTGTGATTTCTACTTTTACCTTTTCTTTACTTTCTTTATTTAATCCGCCTACCACTTTTTCTTTATCGATTTTGTCTTCTTTTACTTTACCTTCTACGATATCTTCTTTATTTACTTCGATTTCATCTTGAATTTCGATTACATTTACAGTCACTTTTGCCTCTACTGTTTCTCCAGCTTTATCGGTTACTGTTACTTTCGCTTTTTGTTCCCCGACTGTTTTTATATCGAAATCTTTTACTTCCGCTTGATCTGTTAAATCTCCGTCTTCTTTATCCGTTATCGTTACTTTTGCTTCTTTTTTCAAGTCGAAGTTTTTCTTATCTTTTTCTACAAACACTTCTTCTTTCTCAACTTTAATTACAGGCTTTTCATTGATGACTTTGTTATCATCTTTCACTTTTACCGTTACTTCTTTTTCTACTTTGTTTCCTTCTTCATCTGTTACGACAACTTTTCCTTTGCCATCTTTATCAATGATAATTTCGACTTTTTCTTTCTCACCTAAACCTTCACCGATCTTCTCTTTATCAATCTTGTCATTTGTTACTTTGCCATCGACGATATCTTTTTCTTTCACTTCAATCGTGTCGTTGATTTTCACTACTTTCACTGTTACTTCTTTATTTCCTGTTGCGCCTTGGCTATCTGTTACTTTCAACGTTACTTTCGATTCGCCAGCTTTGCTTGTATCAACTTTTCCTTCTACTTCAATTTTCGCTGTTAAATCTCCATCTTCTTTATCCGTTGCTTTCGCTCCTGATTTCTCAATTACATACTTCGCATCGACTTGATCTCCTACAAAGGCTAACACCTTACCCTTCGCTTCTATCATTGGTGCTACATTGATTTTTACTAGTTCTGTTACAGTTTTGACTTTGACTTCTTTTTCACTAACTGTATTTCCATCTTTATCTTTCACAGTCACTTTACCTTTGCCATTCTCTTCGTCCACTGTGATTTCTACTTTCACTTTCTCTTTACTATCTTTATTTAAACCGTCTACCACTTTTTCTTTATCAATTGCTTCATCTTTTACTTTACCTTTATCGATGTCCTTTTTATTTACCTCAATTTCATCTCGAATTTCAATGACATTCACAGTAATTTCTGCCTCTACTGTTTCCCCAGCTTTATCGGTTACTGTTACTTTTGCTTTTTGTTCTCCAACTGTTTTTATATCGAAATCTTTTACTTCCGCCTGATCCGTTAAATCTCCATCTTCTTTATCTATTACTGTTACTTTTGCTTCTTTTTTCACATCGAAGTCTTTTTTGTCCTTTTCTACGAACAATTCGTCTTTTTCTACTTTAATTTCTGGTTTTTCATTAGTTACTTTCACTTTGATTTCTTTTTCACTTACTACATTGTCTTCTTTATCTTTCACAGTCACTTTACCTTTGCCATTCTCTTCGTCCACTGTGATTTCTACTTTTACTTCCTCTTTACTATCTTTATCTAAACCGTCTACCACTTTTTCTTTATTAATTGCTTCATCTTTCACTTTGCCATCAACGATGTCTTTTTTATTTACTTCAATTTCATCTTGAATACGGATCACATTCACTGTAATTTCTTTTTCTGCTGTTTCTCCATCTTTATCTGTTATTGTCACTTTTACCTTTTGTTCACCCGTTTTATCTAGCTCTAGAGTACCTTCTACTACAGCCTTATCTGTTAAATCTCCGTCCTCTTTATCAATCACTTTTACTTTCGCTTCTTTTTTCACATCGAAGTCTTTTTTATCCTTTTCTACAAATACTTTATCTTTTGCTTCAATAGATGGTTTTCCATTAATTTCAGGAGTCATATCTCCGGTTACCTGATGACCGTTTTTATTTGTTACGGTTACTTCGATTTTACCGTTGTTTACTTTTGTAGTTACCTTATCTTCATCATTTAAACCTTCTACAAGTTTTTTAGGATCAAAGTTATTACTATCAAGATCTTTTTGATTTACTGTTACTTTATCTTGAATACGAATTACACGCACTTCAACATCTTTAGACGTTGTCTCATTATGTTTATCAGTTACCTTTAATGAAACTTTTTGCGTGCTAACTTTTTGTGTATCTACTGTACCTTCAACTTGAATTTTGCTCGTTAAATCTCCATCTTCTTTATCCATCGCTTTTGCTTCTGCTGATTTGATTACATCTACTTCGTCTCCAACTTTAGCTAAAATGGAATCTTTCGCTTCAATTGCTGGCGCTTGATTATTGGCAGCAGATTTTACTTTTACTGTCTTCACGTTAATATTGTCGTACTCATCTTGAACTGTAAAAGTAACTTCTTCTTCAGCAGATGCTAAGTTTTTCAAATCTTTGTCATATTGAATTGCAACATTTTTCGAAACATTGTCTTTAACCTTTAATAATTCTTTTAGCTTCTCATCTGTTAATGTAGATGGATCATCAACTTCAATTTCATCTGTACCAATCGTTGGTGATGTTACATCAACTACAATGACGTTTCTTGTATCAACTAATTTTTCAATATTTCCTTTATCAAATAAGAAGCTTAACAACCCACCTACTAGTGGAATTTTATCTAAAATAGTTTTCTTCACTAAGATATTGTAATTTACCGTATACGAACCTGGAGCCGGATTCCTTGTATTTAATCCGTTATAATGTATCGTCCCATTCTTTCCTTCAACTAATGGTCCATTCACTTCTTTAGATAATAAATCTAATCCTAAAATATTTTTCGTAGTAATACTTTCTAATAAGCCCTTCGTTGCTGTAATTGTACCTGTTGGGATAGTTGCTGGTTTTCCAGCCTCTTTATACATATTTTGTTCCCCATCCAGTTTAAATACAGGGTCATTCTTACTTAACGTTAAAACAGTCACACCATTGACTGAAATTAAACCAACCTGATTCCCTTTTACTTTTAACACACCGACTTTTAATTGTTTGTTAATCTCTTCAGGACTTACATCTGAATTTAGCTCTAATACTTTTAAACCAACTAGTCCTTTTAACAACTTCACATCTGCTAATTCTAGTTTTTTATTATTACCACCTTGAATATTTAAAACTTCAAGTCGTGCTAAATCATGTAATAAACCTACAGACAATGTTTCCAGTTCATTATTAGCCAAGTCGAAAATACGAAGATCTAAAAACTTAGATTTTTTTTCAGGAATGCTTTTAATTTTATTATTCGATAGTAGTAACGCTTGTAGTTTAGGTAACTCCCATACACTATCTGGTACTGCTGTTATTTTGTTATACGATAAATCTAATACTCTTAATTTATCAAAGGACATATTATCTGGAATTGTTGTAATCGTATTGCGGGATAGATCTAAAATTTTCAATTCTTTTAGCTCTAATACTTGTTGAGGCACTTCTGTGAGATTAGAATTTTTTATATATAAAGCATTTAATCCTGTTAAGTATTGTAAACCTTCAAAGTTTTTAACACCTTTACCACTTAAATCTAGTACGTCACGTACATTACTTAATTGTTCTAGCGTTACTTCATCGCTAGTAGTCCCCATCTTTGTTTTCACAGCATTTCTTAGCGCGCTATCTGGGAATGTTGTATTAAGATCAATTTTAAGATTATCTTTTGAACCTTTATCTGTTTCAGCAACTTGCAAACGATCATACTGCTGTTGTTTATTATTTATCTCTGCAGCATATCCGTGTGTGACAGATGCACTCAAAATCCCAATTGTACATACTGTCGATGTAATCTTCTTCATGTGTCTATTTTTTTTCTTACCCATTTTGCTTATACCCCTCCGTAAGTTGAATTGTCATATATATACAAACACATGAATTGTATCGAACATTTCGCATTAAATTTTATTGTGTTTTTGCATTATATGACGCAAATTCATAATATTCGGAATAGTATTGCCTCAGTTAAAATTATTTACAATAGTATCCATATTAATCTAAAATTTAGTTGATTTACCAATATATATATATATATAAGGTGTAGCGATGACAATGAAGCAACAGCAAATTCAACAATTATTAAGTTTTTTATTAGCCCAACACGATTGGACTACTGTTCAAAAAATATCCGAAGAATTACAATGCAGTAAAAGAAGCGTTTCAAATTACTTAACCCTTTTAAAAAATACATATGGAGAAAACATCATTTTATCTTCAAGGGGAAAGGGAATTAAAATTAATCAACTCAACTTAAAAGAAGGAAAACAAAGTATACAAAACAAACAAGAGTTATATTTTTTTCAAATTTTACAGCTTATACTTAACTATCCAAATGGATTAACAGTAGCAAAGATTGCTACTACACTAAATGTCAGTCAAAGTTATTGCCAAACTTTATTACAAGCTCTTCGTCTTCAGTTCACTAAGCACGATGTTACTTTAACAAAACAGCCTATCCGTCTAGAAGGTGACGAGCTACATATTAGAAAATTAATTTGTCACTATGCCCATTTAACTACACAGTATAGTAATGGATTACAACTCTTATTTCACGAACAAGACATTTCAATAACCAAATATACAATACAACAAATAGAAAGAAATACTGGTACACTTTCTGATATTGGTTATAAACGTATTCATTGTTTATTACTTACATGTATTATTCGTTATCGTCATAAGCAATTTATCAAAAACTTGGAGCCCGATCTCTCCTTTATATTAAAAAATCCATATAGTGATTCTATTTCTAGTCTTATTGAACAAATAGAAAATTTAACAGGTAATAAACTTTTATTTCCTGAAATCCTTTATTTAAATTGTTGTGTAATAAGCGGTCTACATTTCGAACATCAATTTCCACTATATACAAAGAAATTCGATATGCTTATTCCCACGATTTTAGAGGAACTTACTCAAAATCTAATTTTTACGTGCCCGCAAGAAACTATCATTGCAGATTTAAAATGGCTAATTTTTAGATTTTACGTTTTTCAAAAGTTAAATATCCATATCTATCATCCGCAATTACAAAATTTAAAGTCTAAAATTTATTATTATTATGATATAACTCGTAAAATTGTACACAATTTTACTACTAGTAAGCAGGAACCAGTTTCTGAACATATATTAAATTATCTTGCCACCTATCTATTTAGTGTGTCAGAACCTAAAAAGAAGGCCTTACCAAAAAAGTTATTACTTCTATGTACAACAGGTAGTGGGTTAGATTTATATACGAAAAAGAAATTAACTTCTTTATCACCTCATTATTCAGTTACAAGTATTCATACACTAAGAGAAGTGACTTCTTTATTAACAGAAGAAAAGGAGCACTTCGATTGCATTATCTCTATCGGGATATGTCCAAGCATTATTGATTGTGACATTCCTATCATTTCATTCCCAATTGATATCGATGAGCAGGACTTTACAATTATTCCAAAGACTTTAGAAAATGCATGAAAACAAGAAGCTACTTTCCCCTAAGAAAGTAGCTTCTTTTTCCCTTTCTCCTTCTTCGGAAAAAGAACATATGAAAATGAAATAGCTGCATCCACTAAAAGTATAATCGCCCAAACTTGGCTAACCCGACTCGCTGCTTTATTTAAAACAATTCCCGTTTCTAACCAATTACGCCATTGTTCAACCGGAGCAAGACCGTACAGAAAGAAAAAGAAAATATGCACAACAACAAACAAACTAAGGTGCAATACCCAATTTTTTATTTCCTGCTTCGCATAAGCCATACCTGTTAATTCTACCTGTTCTTCTATAATAGGCGCCGGCTCATTTCGCCATTTGGCAACTAGCTTTTGCGCAAATATATCAAGCTTCTTCAAATCCTTTTTCCCGTAAAAGACTGCATACAATAAAATAATCACCGTAATGATTTGAAAGTTAGAGAACTTTCCTGTTTGATAGTAATCCACTACTCCTAAAGTTAAAATAAACACTTCATTTATGAGTAGTACAATCCCCATAATAAAACTCGCCTTTTTCAAACGGAATCCGTAACGGAGTAAAAAGAAACCGATAGCTGATAACCAAAATACAATCTCTGCCCCAATTAAAAAATACCAACGATATTCTGCAAGTATACTCATTTATCCTTCTCCTTTTCATCATATATACGAAAAGCTTCATCCATATATAATAAAAGTTCTTCTTCGATTGGATACATGCTCATTTTCTGGGAATCTTCTTTCGATTTTCTAACTTCCCATAACTTATCTAAAAACGCTTCGTCACCATTAGCCATTTCTAAACACTTCTGCATTAATCTCTTCGTTGCCCCTTGTACCTCATCACTCGCTACTTCTTTATCATCTTTCATAAAAGTGCGAAATTGCTTTAATAAATCTACCCACTCTAAAACATTCGGATCTTCTTCACTCATATTCGGCAAATTCTGAAGCAATTTTTGTTCTTCCTTTGAAAACACTTCATTTTGAAATATTTCACGTATACGAGAAGACTGTTTCGAAAGCTGAATTAATTCAAACATAACTTTCCAATCGAGCTCTCCCTCTACATCTACCGAATAAACAACCGCTTGTAAAACACGCTCCATTCGATTAAATTTCTTTTGTTCTTCCTGTACAAATCGAAGTTGTTTTTCAAGAGAATTCTTTAAATCCAACTCACCTTTTACTAACATATTCGCAGTTTCTTTTAACGAAAATCCCATTTCCTTTAAAAATAAAATTTGTTGCAAACGAATAACGTCCGCTTCACTATATAACCGATGTCCACCCTCTGTTTTACCACTCGGCTTTAATAAATCTATTTGATCATAATAACGTAATGTGCGTACTGTTACCCCTGTTTCTTTCGTCAATTGTTGAATTGAAATCACTATCATCACCTCTTCTCCTTCATTATAAAAGATGACGTTACGTAACTTTCAAGTGTTTTGTAAAAAAAATACAAAAGGCTGTTTATACGCTTCGTATAAACAGCCTTTACGGAAATAACCCCTTTTGCACAGCACGACCACAAAATAAAATAAGTGCTCCGACAACAACGCTCGTTGCTGTTTTATGATAATGAGCTGAAACTAATAAATAATACGATAAACCTACAGTACCAAGCATAATACAAATACTCGGCACTGGATTATGAGAGAAGTTCTGCATTCCCCAAAACAAAGCAAAAATAGCTGTAGCGACACATAATACCGGTAATCCCATCCCAGTTCCCCTTTTTCTATCTATTCCTTGTTGCTAACACGCTCGTCGATGCCATACTTATTAATAGACCAAAAATAGCAATATATAATAACTCATTTACATGTACTACTGGCCTGTCTAAATACTTATTTACACAAAGATACATAATGAATAAGAAAACGAAGCTTGTCATACTAATCGCAAAATATGACTTCATCTTGTTCACAACTCGCTCATCAATCGACGGTATTCCCTCTTCTTTCAAACGCTTCTGTTCTCTATATTCCGCAATGCCATATAAAATGACTAGTGCTACATTCGATATGAAAATAGTTCTCCACGAAATACTTAAAATCATTAGACTCACATTTAAAATAAAACCCGCTAAAAACAAACTTCCTATAAATCGTATAACCTCTTGCTTACTCATACACGATCAGCCTCTTTACTATTTCTATATCTCCATTTCGGCCAATAGTTCACAAAGAAATAAACAAACTGCCCTAGTACAAATAACACAAACGGCATACCAGCACTTCCGTAAACAATTAAATTGTACAAACTCCATATGGCTAAACTAATCGCTAAAAACAACCCTAAATATTTAAACGCTTTATCTGACTGAAATCTCTCAAACTCATCCTGCATTTTTCTCTCCCCTTACTCCAGCGTAAATATTTCTTCCACCTTCACTCCAAAATATTTGGCGATTTTTAAGGATAACTCTAGACTCGGGTTGTAATGATGGTTTTCAATCGCCACGATTGTCTGCCGTGTCACCTGCATCGCCTTTGCCATTTCAACTTGCGTTATATGATGTTGCTTTCTTAATTCTTTAATTTTATTTTTTACACCCATAGGCTCCACCTTCGAAAGTAAAGATATCTTTACTTTAATTATAAATATTTTCCAACTACAAGTAAAGATATCTTTACAAATTTTAGAAAAACGTCTCATTAAACATCTACTCTAACAAAGTACAAAAGTAATTCAATTTATATCAGCGATTTTTCAAATATATCAGCGCAACTGAAATTATATCGGCGATTTCCCAAATATATCAGCGCAACTCCATTTATATCAGCGATTTTTCGAATATATCGACTTACCGACAAATACCGACATTCGTAGCAAGGTAAACATAAGAAAAAGCTGCCCCCAAATATACCTTCGGGAACAGCTCTCTCCTTTACTACATAAATCCTAACGCATATACAAGAACATATCCAAGCACCGATAAGCAAACCGAGCCAATTAGCCCTGCCACGAATGCTTTGCTTCCTAACTTACGGAACGTTTTAAACTCTACATTTAAACCAAGCCCCGCCATCGCCATTGCGATAAGCATATAAGCGATGACTACAATATATCCCGCAACAACTTCTGGAATAATCCCGAGCGAATGCACTGCACTCATTGCTAAAAATCCGAAGATGAACCATGGAATTGGAAGGTCGCGCCATGATCTTTTTTCCTCGCTACCTTCACTCTTACCAAACCATAATCCAATTAAAACCGCTACTGGTACCAGCATTGCAACGCGCGTTAACTTCACGATAACTGCGATGTCTACAGCCACGCTTCCTCCTGGCGCCGCAGCTGCGATGACATGAGCAATTTCATGCAGCGTCGCCCCTGAGAATACACCATAACCATACGGCGATAGGCCAAGCACTGGATATAACAACGTATAAATAAGCGTAAATATCGTACCTAAAATTGCAATGATTGCAGCCCCAACTGCCGTTTCATCATCTTTTGCTTTCACTTGCGGCGCAATTGCCACGACCGCTGCCGCGCCGCAAATTGCTGTCCCGCATGCTGTTAAAATCCCAAGTTTCTTTTCTACCTTAAATACTTTCGTTAGTCCATATACAATGAAAATCGTAAATGTAATAACAACCGCAGCGATAACCAATACTTTCGGTCCCGCCTTCGCAATATCAACAAGATTTAATCGCATTCCAAGTAAGATAATTCCAAAGCGCAGCAACTTCTTACTCGCAAAATTCGTCCCTGCAATCGCATCATGAGGAACTCCAATTGCCGCACGCCAAACCATCCCAAGTAGAATAGCAATTACTAATTGTCCCATAATATTTAAAAATGGAAGCTCCGCTAAATATTTCGCCACAATTGCGATTAATAATGTAATCCCAATCCCTTGCGAAAATCCAAAACGCTTCTTCTTTTGTATAACAAGTGTTTGTTCCACTTTGAACCACTCCAATAATCGTATTGGAACATGCATGTTCTTTCTACTTACATTATAAGAGGGTTTCTATAATAAGTTTAATACCAATACCAAATCTCTATCATCAGAAATACTTATGATAAGATGATAGAAAAAGAAAGGAGCAGATGATATGAACGTAGACATTTTAAAAATTTTTGTTACGGTTGTTGAACAGAAACACTTCTCTCGTGCAGCGGAATTATTAAACCTTTCACAGCCTGGCGTAAGTACGCACATTCGCAACTTAGAAAGCGAATTTGGAACTACACTTATTCAGCGATCCCCGAAGCACGTTCAAGTGACCGAGGCCGGAAACATATTATATATACACGCAAAGCAAATGCTCTCTCTTTACGAAGATGCCAAACAAGAAATTAACGAACTACATAACGTTGTAACAGGAACGCTTCGCATCGGTGCTAGTTTTACAATTGGCGAATACTTACTTCCAAAAATACTCGCTAACTATGCGAATGAAAATCCGCACGTCGAAGTCCATACTTTTATCTCAAATACAGAAGACGTCTTGCAAAGTCTCCGATCTAATCAAATTGATATCGGCTTAGTGGAAGGGCAAGTCGTATACGCTGACGTTGACGTTGAAACATTTATGCAAGATGAAATGAAACTCGTCGTCCCGCCAAATCATCCACTGCTCCGCACAAATGAAATAAATGAAAGGACACTCCAAGATCAAGTGTGGGTATTAAGAGAAAGTGGTTCCGGAACACGTGCTTATAGCGATCGCTTTATTCATCAACACCATTTAAAAATGAAACGATTCTTTACCTTTAGTAGTATCCAAAGCGTAAAGGAAGCTGTCGCTGCCGGGCTTGGCATCGCTATACTTTCTGATTGGACTGTACGGAAAGAGCTACTGGCAAAAGAACTATTCCACGTCGAAATTCCAAATGAACAACTCATCCGTCCATTCTCCATCGTGCGCGGCAAATATTTTATTCCGTCTAAAGCTATTCAAGTGTTTTTAAATCATGTAGATTACTTTGCGAAAAAACAGAGTTGACCTTCACATTAGTGTGAAGGTTTACAATACATGTAAAAGGAGTGAAACGCATTGCGAATTGGGGAGTTATCAAAAGAAACTGGCGTTAGCGAAAGGTCACTAAGACATTACGAAGAAAAGGGATTACTCCCTTCGAAGCGCCTCGCAAATGGCTATCGTGATTTTGACGAAAGTGCCATCGAAAAAGTGGAGCTTATTCAAATGTACTTACAAATTGGCTTAAATTTAGAAGAGACGGCAAGGATGCTGCGCTGCCTTGAAATTGAACCGCACTTATACGACAATCCGTGCAGCAGCATCCTTACGCTTTATGAAGATAAACTTAATGAAGTAACAAAGCAAATTTCATTGCTTTCCAATATTCAAACGAATTTGCAAAAACACGTTTCACTCCTAAAAAAAGCAAAAGAAAAGGAATGATTACATGTTTGTTATACACGGCAGTTCAAGACAAAATGGAAATACGGAAGCTTTAACACATATGATGATTGATGGAATTGAAACAGAACAAATTTATTTACGTGATCACACAGTCTATCCTATTACAGATCAGCGTCATGATGCAGGAGGATTCCAACCTGTAGATGATGACTACGAGCAGTTAACGAAGCGCATGTTAGAGCACGACACAATTATCTTTGCTACACCATTATATTGGTACGGGATGAGTGGTCATATGAAAAACTTCATCGATCGCTGGTCACAAAGCTTGCGTGATACATCCCTTCATTTCAAAGAAAAAATGAAAGGCAAAAAAATGTACGTTGTTATCGTTGGCGGCGATAATCCGAAACTAAAAGCATTACCGCTTATCTCCCAGTTCCAATACATCTTTGATTTTGTTGGTTCATCATTTGAAGGTTATATTATTGGGGATGCGAATGGATTAAATGAAATTCAAAATGATGCTGAGGCGCTAGCGAAAGCACAAATTTATAATAACGAATTCAAAAATCACAAGCTGAAATAAGTTTGACAAACTCATTTGTATGCGCATACAATAAAAGTAATATTATGAAAGGAAGGTACTTTGACCAATGAAGTTCTAATTCTCTTATTTATTTCATCCATCACAAATAGTGAACAAAAATGATGAAAACTAGCAGAGGATTAGTCTGTCCATTTGTCGATACTTTCTTTCGAAACGATCATGTGAAAAATCGTTTATTTATGTACGATTTTTACATGCAAGGACGACGTTTATCCTCTCTAGTGAAACTAGGGAGGTTTTTTTATGACTATTTTATTCGCACGTAATATTGAAAAAAGCTTTGGTGATCGTACACTATTTACGTTACCATCACTGGAAATTCAATCACAGGATCGCATAGGAATTGTCGGAGTCAACGGTGCTGGTAAATCTACGTTATTACAAATATTAAGTAAAGAAATAGAAGCTGACAAAGGCATAGTAACTCATCATAGTTCTATCAGCACCATTCCTCAGCTTAGCGAAGAACTACCAGAAACCGCTTCTTCTCTCGCAAAAGGAAAATGGTGCATTTCAAACGTTACAGATTCAATGAGCGGCGGTGAACGAATGCGTCTAAAGATTGCCCACGCTCTTGAACAGAATGCAGGCATTTTATTCGCTGATGAACCAACAAGCCACTTAGATATGGCCGGTACAGAACAATTAGAAAAGGCACTTTTATCTTATAAAGGGGCACTTGTTTTAATATCACATGATCGTGACTTTTTAGATGCAATATGTACAAAAATCATCGAAATCGAAGACGGCACTATTCAAGAGTATAAAGGTAATTATTCAAACTATCGCAAGCAAAAAGAACGTGAGCGAATACAAAAACAAGCAGAATATGAGCAATATGTACAAGAAAAAAATCGTTTAGAGCAGTCCATTTTACAAAAAAAGCAACGTGCTTCTAGCATGACAAAAATCCCAACACGGTTCAGTTCATCTGAATCTAAACTGTATAAATTAAGTGGGGCTCATGGCCAAGAACAGGTTAGTAAAGCAGCGAAAGCATTAGAAACACGTCTTGAAAAACTAGAAAAGAAGGAAAAGCCAAAGGATCTTTCTCAAGCTCAGTTTGACGTGCAATACCATACACCCATTCATAGTAAAGTGGCATTACAGTTTAATAAAGCAACAAAGAAAATAGATGACCGCACACTATTCAAAAATATGAACGGAACGATTGTCCCTGGTGCAAAGCTTGCTATTTTAGGGGCAAACGGAAGTGGAAAAACGACCCTGTTCAACATGCTTCTTGCAAACGAGCGTGGCATTCAGCTTTCGAAAAGTTGTAAGATTGGGTACTTTGAACAAACACTATCCATTTTAAAAACGGATAAAACCATTTTAGAAAATGTGCTAGAAGAAACAAACTATACAGAGTCGTTCGTTCGCACAATACTTGCACGGCTTCTATTCCGCCGTGAAGATGTTCATAAACCTGTGCACGTTCTAAGCGGGGGCGAGCGAATGAAGGTTGCACTCGCAAAAGTATTTTTAGGAAACTATAATATGCTTCTGCTTGATGAACCGACAAACTATTTAGACTTAGCAACACAAGAAGAATTAGAAAGCATGTTACAAGAATATCCTGGCACTATACTTTTTATTAGCCATGACCGTGCCTTTATTCGCTCTGTGGCAGACCATATTCTACAAGTAGACGAGAGTGAACCTAGAGTATTCCACGGTAATTACGAGCAATACACCAAGAGAACAACCGAGGATTCTGTAAACGTTACCGAACAAGAATTGTTACGATTACAAACAAAATTAACAGAAATCATTGGCCGAATTTCCATACCAAATCATCACGATGACATCAAATCTCTCGAACAAGAATACGAAACATTATTAGTTGAAATCCGGAAATGTAAAGAAGCACTCTAATGTCTTCCCTATATATCGACGGGACCTTCCGCATTTCCCAAGAAATATTGAAACTTCGACATAGCATACAAAAAGCCGTGCACCAGCACGGCTTTTTACTTTATATACGAACAGCAGTCCCGCTCACCGCAACCATTAACATCCCTTCGCGAACTACTTCGTAATCCACGTCGATACCAACAATTGCATTCGCATTTTTTTGTCTTGCGAAAGTTTTCATTTCTTCCATTGCGATGTCGCGTGCTTCTTTTAATTTACTTTCATAAGCGCCAGCACGACCACCGACAACGTCACGGACAGAGGCGAAGAGGTCACGAACGATATTCGCACCCATAATCGCTTCTCCATTGACGATATCGATATACTCAATAATTTCTTTCCCTTGAATTGTAGACGTTGTTGTTACAATCATACTTTATTACCCCCCATATGAGATTTTTACGTACTTATGGTGCACTAATTCCGTACAAATTATATTTACGAACTAAACTGCGCTTCGTATAACCTACTGTATCCCCCGCCTTGCTCAATTAATTCATCATGTGAACCTTGTTCTGCAATCCCATCTTTATTTACAACGACGATGCGATCTGCATTTTTAATCGTTGCAAGTCTGTGAGCGATAACTAACGTTGTACGACCGACAGATAGTTCAGCAAGTGATTTTTGAATCGCAAGTTCCGTCTCTGTGTCTAATGCGGAAGTCGCTTCATCTAATATTAAAATTGGCGGGTTTTTCAAGAACATACGAGCAATTGCTAGACGTTGTTTCTGTCCGCCTGAAAGTTTCACACCGCGCTCACCAATAACGGTATCTAAACCGTCTCGTTGTGAGTAAATTAAGTCTTCTAATTGCGCACGTTTTACTGCCTGCCAAATTTCAGCTTCTGACGCCTTTAAATTTCCGTAAGCAATATTTTCACGAATCGTTCCAGAGAATAAGAACACGTCTTGCTGCACAATTCCAATTTGCTTACGAAGTGAAGATAAGGTCATGTCTTTCGTATCAATACCATCAATTTGAATGGATCCAGATGATTGCTCATAAAAACGTGGTAATAAGCTACATAACGTCGTTTTTCCAGCTCCAGATGGTCCAACGAACGCAACTGTTTCACCTGCATGTATTTTCAAACTAATATCATTTAAAATCGGCTCTTTATTTTCATATCCGAACGTAATGTTGTTATATTGAATATCACCGTGTACATGTCTCACTTCCATCGCATCTTTAGAGTCTACAATATCTGGCTCTGTTTCAAGAAGCTCTACATACCTTTTAAAACCGGCGATCCCTTTCGGATAACTTTCGATTACCGCATTAATTTTTTCAATTGGGCGGAAGAAAATATTCGTTAATAGAACGAATCCGATAAATCCACCGTACGTTAATTCACCTTGCAGAACAAACCATGTACCGCATATTAAGACGAAGAGCGTTACGAGACGCATGAGCATATAACTAATCGATGAATTTAGCGCCATAATTTTATACGCCATTAATTTCGTTGTACGGAAACGAGCGTTGTTCACAGCAAATTGCTCTTTCTCAAACTTTTCATTTCCGAATGCTTGTACAACGCGAATACCACCAACGTTATTCTCAATACATGCATTGAAATCAGCAACGTCTGAGAATAAACGTCTAAACGTACCTGTCATTTTTTTGTTGAAGTAAAGTGCTAACCATAATAGGAATGGAATGACGAAGAACGTTAATAGCGCTAACTTCCAGTTGATCATCATCATAAATGAGAATGCCCCAACTAAAGTCATTACAGCGATAAATAAATCTTCTGGCCCATGGTGAGCAATTTCCCCAATTTCCATTAAATCGTTTGTAAGACGCGAAATTAAATGACCTGTTTTATTATTGTCAAAAAATCTGAATGATAGCTTTTGAATATGATCCAAATAATTTTTGCCTCATATCTGTTTCAATGTTAACTCCAAGCATATGTCCCCAGTATGTAACGACATATTGTAAGCCTGCATTTAACATATACACTGCAAGTAAACCGAAACAAGCCCATAAAATAAGCGTCCAGTTTTGCCCTGGCAATAACTTATCAATAAATTGATTTACGATAAGCGGGAAGCCAAGTTCTAGTAATCCTGCGACGACCGCACAAGAAAAGTCGAGTATAAATAAACCTTTATACGGTTTATAATAAGAAAAAAATTTACGTAGCATATCTTCCCTCCATTTTCCAAAATCAAAAAGACTCCCTAAATGATAACCATTATCAAATAATTATTCAAGTGATTCGACTATGAAACTAAAATAAGGTTTGCGATAGTTGTCGTTTTTTGCCGGAAAGTCGATATATTTGGATAATCGCTGATATAATTTCAGTTGCGCTGATATATTTCAATAATCGCCGATATATCTCAAGTTGCGCTGATATATTCCGATAATCGCCGATATAAATTTCATGTACTATAACTACCGCCCATCTTACACAAAAAAGGCATCACCACAAGGTGATACCTTTTCTTCTATTACATCGCTTCCGAATCCCATTCATGCTCCTGCTGAACAAACACAATACCCAATTCGTGATGTCCACCAGCGTATAATGCCGTTTGAGCAAGACGTAACTCTCCGTTTGTATCTAATACTTCTAACTTACAAAATGCTCCTGTCGTCTTCGTTTGAAGCGCATCATAAAATTCCTCAGCACTTCTTGGAATGACTCCATTTACTTTCGTAATCATTTCTCCAGGCAGTAAATTCAGCTCTGCTCCAATTGTATTTGGAATTGTATCTAGTACAACGAGTCCATCATTACGTGCAGCGAAGTATGCTGGTCTTGTTTCATCCGCAATTTTCTCTTGCATGGAAATTGTAAAACGTCCAAGCATTGCAACGCCCATTGCAATAATGGCAAGTACGTGCCACCAATAACTTGCGATTCCTAAAACAAGCACAAGTCCTGCTAATCCGTACACACGTCTTCCTGTAAATAATAAAGCTTCCGTCGGCTCATAACTTCTAATCCTTCTCATAAATCCAATTAAAAATGGAACGAGGAATAGAGAATATGTATGTGAACCGATTGACACGACAGGCCACCATGAAATAAACTGCGTTACTGCTTCACCTGGTACAAGAATAAAAATAGGAACGATCCATAAACGCTTTGATTCGTGTAAACCAATCTTTAGTCCACGCTTCCCCTTCCTAATCTTCGGCGTCGAATATCCTACTGCATTTTTAGAAATCAACAAGCCCTCTACAACGAGCATGATGCCTAGCAAAATAGCAAGGGATACGATTGTATTCTCTTCACCTTCTCCAAGCTGTAAGAAAGAAACTGGTAGCTTAGAAGATAATAGAACACATACAATCGCGATACTAAGCGTATAAGCTGCTGATAAATATCGATACATAGCAGTTAATCCAAATAATAACGTCCAAAGTAAAATGGCCCATAAGCTCGCCTTAGAAACAACAAGTCCGAGCCCAATCGTAATGATAGATACGATTAATCCGTATTTAACTCCCGCCAATAAAGATGTTCGCAGTTCAAACCAAATATCATAAACTTTAAAAGAAAAATCTTTTCGTTCTCGTAACATACGTAAGTATCCAACGAAGATACTACTTATTAAAAATACATAGACAGCAGGGTGTAAGAAAAAACGTCCAACTGCCCGCATTATTTCAAAAATCCATGCCTCCACGAACCCATTCACCACCATTTATATCATTCTTTCTTTTTATATTATCATAACTGGACAAACGTTTGTTTAACACAAAAAAATACAGGCAGCAAACTGCCTGTATTTCTTTTTATCCCACTTTAATGGGCAGTAAGCCTCCCACCTCAAAATTCAGCGAAAACAAAGAATTTAGGTGGGGAGTCAACTGTCCATAAAAGTCCGATTGGTTCAACTAATAATCAGTGGGGGATGAAGCCCCCCACTGATTAAAGTTTCACTTTACTTCGCCATTAATTTTAATGCTGACTGTAATTGTAGATCATTTTCTCCAGAACGGATTTTTTCAATAATTTTCGTTTGAATCGCCTCAGCTGTCTTTTTATCGAGCTGTCCTGTCGCTTCCATCTTATTCGCATTTTGGAATGCTTTCAGTGCTGATTCTGTCTCTTTACTAAAGTATCCATCTTCACGTCCTGGTACATATCCTAAACTCTTAAGCATTTCTTGGGCATGTTTTACTTGTACATCATTTGAATTGTATGAAAGTGTTTTTTCAATTTGAATTGGTGTCGCATGATAATAATCTGGTTGTTTCACTTCTACAGTTGGCTTGATTCCTTTTTTATGAATCCAGTTTCCATCCGGTGTTAACCATTTGAACATCGTTAGTTTGATGTTGCTGCCATCTTTAAATGGAACAGCTTGCTGAACAGTACCTTTGCCAAACGTTTTTTCACCAATTAAATCATATCCTTCTCCCTCTTTTAGCGCACCCGCTAAAATCTCTGAAGCAGAAGCACTTCCGTTATCAATTAATACTGAAATCGGATATGGTTTTCTCTCTTTCAGTTCCGTAGAGAATTTCTTCTTCTCACCATTTCGTTGCTCTACTTGTAGCATCGGCTTTTTATCCGTCATAATTTCTCCTAGTATCTCTTCTACACTATTTAAGTAGCCACCAGGATTACCACGTACGTCAATAACTAAGCCTTTTATGTTTTTCTTCTCTAACTCTTTTAACTGATCCTTAAATTCTTTCGCTGTATTTTCAGCAAAAGAAGTGATTTGCATATAACCGATATCTTTTCCGCTCTCTTGTTTCACAGAGCTAAACACTGTGAAGATTGGAATTTTTTCACGCTTAATTTTAAATACAATCGGATCAGCCACTCCTGCACGCTTAATTTCAATCGCAACAGTCGTTCCTTTTTTACCACGAATCTTTAATACCGCTTCCTCACGTGATAAATCTTTCACACTATTTCCATCTACAGATAAAATTTGGTCATTCGGTTTAATTCCAATCTTTTCTGCTGGTGAGCCTTTAATTGGAGATACGATAATAAGCTTACCATCCGTTTTGTTCACCTCAGCCCCAATCCCTTCTAACTCGGGATCAAGCGATTCACTAAACTGTTTAGCCGTTTCTTTATCCATATACGTGGAATAAGGGTCCTTCAGCGTAGACAACATGCCTTGTATTGCACCTTCGACTAATTTTTCATCTTTCACGTCTTCCACATAACGTGAATCAATTAGTGCATACGCCTCATTAATTTTTGCCAAATTCCCTTGCGCAGTGCTAGCGTTTCCATTCGAAATTGTTTGCGTTACTTCTGCTGGGTTAACCCCAAATAAAGACATACCTGCAAACATTCCGCCAGCACCAATTAAAAATGCAACAACCATTCCAATAATTGCAACTCTACGTTTCAATGCGGAATTCCCCTTTCCAAAACACACAGGTGGTGTAGCAAAAGGCATCACACAGTGTGTGATGCCTTTACCTATTTCTACTATATGATAAGCTTGTACGAATTATGTTTGCAACTTTTTATACTTTTAAGAAGCGACGAATTGACATTACACTTCCCCACATACCGATTAAAGCCCCGATTAACACTAGTAAACCAGCTAATTGGAATACGAATGGGCTGTATGGTAGAAGTTCGAAAATTGTTCCGCCAAGTTTTTCGTTAAACACACCTTGCAACGAATTATACGTAACTAGAATTAAGCCAATTGGAATAATTGATCCTAATACTCCTAGGAATAATCCCTCTAATAAGAACGGCCAACGAATAAACCAGTTTGTTGCACCTACAAGTTTCATAATTTCGATTTCTGTACTACGAGCATAAATTGTAATTTTAATTGTATTAGAGATTAAGAACATCGCTGTGAATAAAAGACCAGCAATTAACACAATCCCGATGTTACGACCAGTTTTTACAGTATCAAATAATCGTTCAACTTGCCCTTTTCCGTACTGAACATTACTTACAAACTGCATTTTTTCAATCTTTTTCGCAATTGTTGCTGTATCTGTTGGTTCTTTTGCTTTTACAACGAATACGTTTTTAAGTGGGTTATCTTGTTCAAATAACTCAAATGTCTTTCCGCTATCGCCTAAGCTTTTAATTAAACGTTTTAACTCTTCTTCTTTAGAAGAATATTTAATAGAGTCTACTTTTGCAATCTTACTCATATCATCTTCTAATTTCTTTTGATCAGCTTCTTTTGCTGCTGGATCAATGTGTACACGAATTTCTACATCTTGCTCTACTTTCGTCGCAAAATGGTTCATATTCATAATCGCTGTTAAAAAGACACCTACAAGTAATAATGTAACTGTTACTGCACTAACAGAAGCAAACGTCATCCATCCGTTACGTGATAGATTCTTTACACCTTCTCGCAAATGTCGACTAAGGGTCTTAGCCTTCATATCCGTATCCTCCCTCCATCTCATCTCGAACAATTTTTCCGCCTTCAATCGCGATTACACGATGACGGATTGTATTTACGATATCTGCGTTATGTGTCGCCATAACGATCGTTGTACCACGCTCATTAATGCGTGTGAAAATCTTCATAATATCAAGAGCTGTTTCAATATCTAAGTTACCTGTTGGCTCATCGGCAATTACAACCTTTGGTCTATTAACAATTGCTCTCGCAATCGCAACACGTTGCTGCTCCCCGCCTGAAAGTTCGCTTGGAAGTGCGTCTGCACGATCTTCAAGACCTACAAGACCTAACACTTCTGTTACACGCTCACGAATTGCATCTGGCTCTTCTTCAATTACTTCTAAGGCAAACGCAACATTCTCATATACCGTTAATTTAGGTAGTAATTTAAAGTCTTGGAAAATCACGCCTAATTGACGACGGAAATATGGAACGTCTCTTTCTGCTAATGACTCGATAGTAAGACCATTTACATTAATTGATCCTGTAGATGGCTTCTCTTCACGATACATCATTTTAATAAATGTAGATTTTCCGGCTCCACTCGGTCCAACTACGTATACAAACTCGCCTTGTTTAATGTTAACTGTGAGACCAGCAATGGCTTTCATACCATTCGGGTACTCCTTATAAACATTCGTCATTTTTATCATTATTTATCACCCAATACTTAATGATTTTTTTTGAAATACTTTTCTGTACATTTGAAAATAAAAGCTAAACCTTTATTCTCTTTTAACCGACTCTTGTTGAAGGTAGTCTACTTATACTCTTTTTCTAAGCAATACTACTCTATGTAATATATTTCAGCAAAATTCTACAAACCTCATTGTAACATCAAACGGTTTCCAGTTTGGATACATTTTTGTTACAGTTATGTTACATTCCAAAAAAAGGGAAACGAGTTGATTATATGAATCAACTCGTCCATTTTACCCCTTTTTATTTATGTTCAGCTAACCATTCAGCTACTTTTTTCGCATCTTCACCTTGAATAAGTCCTGGTGACATTGAACCGCGACCTTTTTTAATAATTTCTTCAATATCTGCCGCGTCGTACTTACCGCCTACTTTTCTTAAATCAGGTCCAGTTGCCCCTGATAAATCTGTTGCGTGACACCCAGCACAACTTCTTTGGAAAATTTGTTCTGCACTGTCTGTACTTGCAGACTGGTTCGAAGGTTTACTCTCTTCTTTATTTCCACACGCTCCTAAAGCAAAAACGACTGATGTTCCTAGCGCAATAGCCAACAATTTCTTTTTCACTTCTATCGCTCCCCATTGTTGATATTCTTTTCATTCCTAACACACTCATTTTCATTATAAGCATTATCTTTATATAGAAAAACTAAGGTATATTTCATATTCTTCAAAAATACAGCGGGAACCCTAATGATATAAAGCTTTTATAAGTTGTTTCAATTCTGTGAACAACTTATAAACTTCTATAAAGGATCCTTTTTGAACGGGAATTTAGAAAAAACCTGTAGAAAGCCTTACTCAATTGCCAATCTGTTTTACTATTTTCTACTTTTTACAAAACAATATACAACATTGTATGCTACATATAATTCCATCAAAAAGAGAAGTTGTCGTTTCCAACTTCTCTTCCTCTGTACTTCATCCATATAAATAAAATAGCACTCTTTATATCCTCTATATCCTCAGCGTGTGCCAACAATTTTGTTGGCTTTTTTTCACTTAGCTTATTAGATGCGAGAACGTAAGTAAGCATCAATAAACGGATCAATTTCTCCATCCATAACTGCTTGTACATTACCGACCTCTGTATTTGTACGGTGGTCTTTCACAAGAGAATATGGGTGGAATACGTAAGAACGGATTTGGCTACCCCATCCGATTTCTTTTTGCTCTCCGCGAATTTCATCTAACTCCGCTTGTTGCTCTTCTAATTTCTTTTGATATAATTTCGCTTTTAACATCTTCATCGCATGCTCACGGTTTTTAATTTGAGAACGCTCTGACTGACACGTTACAACCGTATTTGTCGGTGTATGCGTAATACGAACTGCTGAATCTGTCGTATTAACGTGCTGTCCACCCGCTCCACTTGCACGATACGTATCAATTTTCAAGTCTTCTGTACGCACTTCAATTTCAACTTCATCATTGAACTCAGGTACAACTTCACAAGATACGAACGATGTATGACGACGGCCTGAAGAATCGAATGGAGAAATACGTACAAGACGATGTACACCTTTCTCTGCCTTTAAGTAACCGTAAGCGTTATGACCTTTAATTAATAAAGTAACACTCTTAATACCAGCTTCATCACCTGGTAAGTAGTCAACCGTTTCTACTTTAAATCCACGTTTTTCAGCCCAACGTGTGTACATACGTAGTAACATAGAGCCCCAGTCTTGTGACTCTGTTCCACCAGCACCTGGGTGTAATTCTAAAATGGCGTTATTTTTATCATAAGGATCGCTAAGTAGTAACTGCAGCTCATACTCATTCATTTCTTGGATTAAGCCTTTTACTTCTGATTCAAGTTCCTCATGTAAATCTTCATCATACTCTTCTTTTAAAAGCTCATGCGTAATTTCTAGGTTTTCGAACGTCTCATCTAGTTGACGGAACTTTCCAACCATATCTTTCAGTGCATTTGCTTCGTTAATTACAGCTTGTGCGCCTTGTTGGTCATCCCAAAATCCTGCGCCCATCATTTTCTCTTCTAATTCTGCAATTTGTTTCTCCTTAGTAGGGAGGTCAAAGAGACCCCCTAAAAGCCGCTAATCTCTTAGCCATTTTCTCTAATTCCTGTCTAATTTCTACTAATTCCATTTCCTTCACCTCTATGTAATTGCTGTTACTTTCGCATGAAAACAAGGGAAACTCTCTCCACTTATGACGGAGAGAGTTTAATCCTTCTTAATTATACATTTTTGATGTAAAAGTTTGCAAAGCAGCCTGGGCTACCGCCCTATATTACTTCCCAATGCCACAGCAGTTTTTATATTTTTTACCGCTACCACATTTACATAAATCGTTGCGGCCCACTTGGTCACCTTTTACAACTGGTTTTTTCTTCGCCTCTTCGCCATCGCTAGATGGGTGAACAGCTTCACCTTGAACAACTTCTTGACGCTCTAAGTTTTGTTCAATTTCAGCTTTCATAATGTAACGAGAAATTTCCTCTTCAATAGAAGCAATCATTGATTCGAACATTGCGAATCCTTCCATTTGATACTCACGAAGTGGATCAATTTGGCCGTAAGCACGTAAATGAATACCTTCACGAAGGTGATCCATCGCATCGATATGCTCTGTCCATTTCGTATCTACAACACGGAATACAACAACTTTTTCGAACTCACGCATTTGCTCTTCTGGCATAAGCTTTTCTTTGTCATTGTAACGCTCTATTAATTTCGCGATAATTGGCTCGCTCATTTCCTCTGGAGCAAGGCGACGTAATTCTTCTTCTTTCACATCTCCTTCTTGCAGAAGGTTTGTATTTAAGTAGTCAACAAGACCTTTAATGTTCCAATCTTCTTCAATTTCCTCTTGTGTATGAAGTGCAACCGCACGCTCTACTGTAGATTTCATCATACCTTCAATAATACCGCGTAAGTTCTCAGACTCCATTACCTCTTGACGCTGTTTGTAAATAACTTCACGTTGCTGACGAAGTACATCATCGTATTGTAGTAACTGCTTACGTGCATCATAGTTATTTCCTTCTACACGTTTTTGCGCAGATTCTACTGCACGAGAAACCATTTTACTTTCGATTGGCTGAGAATCATCCATACCAAGGCGATCCATCATCGCTTTCATATTATCAGAACCGAAGCGACGCATTAGTTCATCTTCCATTGATAAATAGAACTGCGTAACACCTGGGTCCCCTTGACGACCAGCACGACCACGTAACTGGTTATCAATACGACGACTTTCGTGACGCTCTGTACCGATAACGGCTAAACCAACGTTTTTCACATCGTCTCCAAGCTTAATATCTGTACCACGACCCGCCATGTTCGTCGCAATCGTTACAGCACCTTTAATACCTGCTTCTGCAATGATATCCGCTTCACGCGCATGGTTTTTCGCATTTAAGATGTTATGACGTACACCTTTACGCGTTAACATTTTTGAAATAAGTTCTGACGTTTCAATCGCCACTGTACCGACAAGAACTGGTTGTCCTTGCTTATGACGATTTACAATATCCTCAACAACAGCATTAAATTTACCTTCCATTGATTTGAAGATTAAATCTGCACGGTCATCACGAATAATCGGTTTGTTTGTTGGAATTACGATAACGTTCATATTGTAAATGTTACGGAATTCCTCTTCCTCTGTTTTCGCTGTACCAGTCATACCAGATAACTTTTCGTACATACGGAAGTAGTTCTGGAATGTAATTGTCGCAAGCGTCATACTTTCATTTTGAATTTCTACGCCTTCTTTTGCCTCGATAGCTTGGTGTAACCCTTCGCTATAACGACGACCTTTCATAAGACGACCAGTAAATTGGTCTACAATTACGATTTCGCCTTCTTGTACAACATAATCTGTATCACGATGCATAACAACGTGCGCACGAAGTGCCTGATTAATATGGTGAAGAAGCGCTACATGTTTTAAATCAAATAAGTTTTCAATATGGAAAGCTTTCTCCGCTTTCGTAATACCATCTTCTGTTAACATTACATTTTTCGTCTTCACATCAAATGAATAATCTTTTTCATTTTCTAACGTACGAACGAATGCATTTGCAAACATGTACAGCTCTGTTGATTTTTGAGCTTGTCCAGAAATAATAAGTGGCGTACGCGCTTCATCGACTAAGATAGAATCGACTTCATCGATAATAGCAAAGTGCAGTGGGCGTTGAACGCACTGCTCTTTATATAAAACCATGTTGTCACGTAAGTAATCGAATCCAAGCTCATTATTTGTGCTATACGTAATATCAGCAGCATAAGCCTCTTGTTTCTCTTCGCGTGACATACTGTTTAAATTAATTCCTACTGTTAATCCTAGGAATTCATGAAGTTGTCCCATTTCGCTCGCATCACGTTGTGCTAAGTATTCATTGACTGTAACAACGTGAACACCTTTTCCTGTTAAAGCATTTAAATATACAGGTAATGTAGATGTTAACGTTTTACCTTCACCCGTTTTCATCTCAGAGATATTCCCTTCATGTAAGGCAATACCACCCATTAACTGTACACCATACGGACGCATTCCAAGAACACGAGTCGCAGCTTCACGAACAACCGCAAAAGCTTCAGGTAGTAGATCATCTACTGTTTCACCTTTTGTTAGACGTTCTTTAAATTCAAGCGTCTTCCCTTTTAATTGTTCATCAGTTAATGGCTTAATAGATGGCTCTAGTGCATCAATTTGCTCAACTGTCTTCTGCATACGTTTAATTTGGCGTTGATTTACATCAAACACCTTTTTTAAGATACCGATCATAGGAAATACGCTCCTCTTTTTATTAAAATAAAACTTCCGATTGTTTTTTCTTTTTCTCTATTACAATCAGTCGTTATAAAAATCAAATGTATGTTATGCCAATTTTTCTCCTAATTAAAAAAACTAAAATGTATATACCTAATGATAATTGTAACACTTGTCTTATAACTATGACAACAATCGGCCGAATGTCAGGCCTTATATTCAAAAAAAGTTTTTATCCCGCGTTAACGGACCGTAAAACTCCCACCTCAAAATTCAGTTGGAGCCAAGAAGTTAGGTGGGAGATCAACTGTCCGTAAACGTCCGATTGGTGAGGGCTAATTAAAGTTTCATTTGTTACGTTTCTTTTCTCTATCTCATCATTTCAAATTCACATTACAAATTTCGTATTAAATCTAAATCGATAATTACAAAAAGCCGAAAATTTCACCGGTACAGTATCCATAGATACTTACACCTGCGCAAAACCTCCGACTTGAAAAGATAATATTATTTTGCAAGAGCTACTCAATCATGGCATCCCAAAAGCACGCTTAAAATATATCTGTATCAATCATGTATTAATTTATTGGTATTTCTAATTCATGATATTTCCCTTTCTTATCTTTCACAAAAGAAATGAATTTCACTTTAGTTGATTCATTTGAAAAGTTTTTATAATTTTTATAAGGGTCATCTCCTATAAAATAATTTGTCCCTATATATCCTCGCACTGTTTTACCAGCAGGTATTACAGGATCAAACTGATATTTTTTAGGTAATTCTATTGAATAAGGGATTACATTATAAAACTCGCCTATTTTAGAATAAAACATTGTATTAGAAGTAGACTGATTACTAAGCAAATTAATATCCCGATTCGTTGTATTTGTAATATCTAAAGGTAACACATATGTCACTACTTCACGGTCTTCATAAGGATCATACACTTTTGTAGGATCAAGAGGATCAAGTGCATGAAATGTAACTCCTTGACCATCTTCAAAAGTTCTATTAGATAAAAGCTCACCTTTTATGACTTTATAAGATTCATTATTTTGATTTAATGTTTTAAATCTAAAGAAACTAGCAAATGTACATAGCAACATACACAATCCAATGCTTATTAAGACATGTTTTCTTGTCACTCTTAATCTACCAACCTTCCATTATTAACATGTACAATGCGATCTACTATTTCATTATCTAGAACATGCACATCATGACTAGCTACAATGATAGTCGTTCCTTTAGATTTTTCTACTTTCAAAATATCCAAAACCTCTTTTATCCCATCACTATCTAAAGCATTCGTTGGCTCATCTAATAACAATAGTGTTGGTTGTTCCATTAAAGCTTGCGCTATCCCTAAACGTTGTTTCATACCTAAAGAGTATCTTTTATACTTTCTCTTATCTGTTTTATCAAGTCCAACCCTTTGAATAATATTATAAATTTCCTCATCAGAGATTTTATTGTTAATCGATGATAAAAATTTCAAATTCTGAAAACCAGTATACCCTGGAATAAAACTTGGATATTCAATCAATATCCCCATAGAATCCGGAAATTGCTTTTGTTTTCCAATCATTTCATTATCTACGTAAACAGCTCCAGAATTTAAACGCATTAATCCTGATATAGCACGTAAAATCATTGTTTTACCAGAACCATTATGCCCCTTCAAAACTAAAAACTCTCCTTTTTTTACTGACAAACTAATATTATCTAACACAATATTTCCCTTTAATCTTTTCGTCATATATTCACATTTAATATAATTGTCCATAAATTATTCACCTATCACATCTAGTTTTTTTAAACAAAAACTACCTAACAAAATCATTACAACAACAATTACTACTCCGATTAAAAGTAACTCATGCCATTGAATAGATTCATTATTACCTAAAGTCAATTGAATTGAGCTGTGATCAACAAAATACCAACGATTTGGCATAACAAAAGAGCCTAAAAAATAAATACTATGAAAGAAAATAGAGAAAAATAGGTATAACAACATTAGTACAAAAACAATAGTTATCGGTATATAAAATGTTAAAAACTCAAAAATCAAAGCTAATAAAAAGCTTATAATAATTTGAATTAGCATAGTACCTACTATCTTATAAGAAAATTGACTATATACATTTGAAAAAGAATGCCCGCCAAAAGTAAGCAAATAATAAACAGTAAACCAAATCAAATACATAACAATCCAAATACTAATTATGTAAAAAAACAAAGATAGTATTTTCGTTAACCAAAGAAAATGCTTCTTCTTAACACGAGGAAATAAATAAACACCATTCTGCTGAATATCTGAAAAAGCAAACTTCCCTACTAGCAACAAAGGAGTAATTTGAAAAAATATCCAATAAAACGGGATAGAAAATCGCCCCTCCTTATAAAAATAAGATAAATCCACAAAGTCTACTCCATGAAAAAATCGATAAAAGGTAACATCTACTAATACAGGTTCTTTACCATTACTCAGAGGCTGATTGTATAAAAAGGTAACTACAATCATAGCGTAAATTAAGAATAAAAAAGCCATTATCTTGATGGAATCTCTAAACCTTACATGTAAATCTCTTTTTAACAAATGATATAAAATCATAATGTAAACTAGATCACCTCTGTCTCATCATTCATAGCAATATAACTTTTTTTAGATAAAATCCATACACTTATAAAAAAGATAAAAAAACATCCAAATAAGCGTATAAGTAAACCAGTAGCATCTTCAAACACATTTATATAAAAAGCATTTGTAAATAAAAATCCATGTAATATAAATCTATCTAATAAAACGGCAGTAATCATACATATTATTACAAGTAAACTAGGTAAAAATAATTGCAATAAAGCACTTATCATACATATAAAAATAGTCGCAAATAATTGAATGCAAAATAATAATGGATAATTCACAGAAATACTATTTACAGCCATCATATTTGACATCAAAAATAACTGTAAAATCATACTCCCAGCGAAAAAACAAACGAAAACGAATAGTTTCAAATAATATATAGAAACTAATTTCCATGCATTATTCACTCGGTAAACTACATAAATACTAAAAAAATTCGACATAGAATATACAGAAAAAACGATTGTTAAAGGAATAAATATGGTCGACAAATTATAAAACGACATAACCTTATACAGGGTTTCCAATTCGTTCATTTTCTCTTTTACAATTCCAGGTTCAAAATAATTGAACAAGCAACCAATGATACTAGCATTAAGTAAAAAGAGAATACTGAACCAAATATATTTCATCCTTATAGTTTCTTTCATTACATTATAAAAGAACATGCTTCCTACTCCCCCGTAAATAAAGAACTACAGAACAAAACCAAATACATAACAGCACACTAAGAAAAATTTGTAATTCAAAAAAGCCGAAGTCTTTAATTAAATAATCTTTAGGATTGAGAATTCCCTTTCCAATACCAAGCCAAAAAATATGTAAAATAAATGGCACTAAATAAATAAAATAAACTCGTTTTATAAAAAATGACACTGATAAAGCCAAACTTGAAAAAACCGCACCGTATAAACCATTTAAAAATACATACATAAGAAAATATAAAGTCGGATACTCATAATAAACCGTATGAAATTGAGCTGTTGGTGAAACAGTAGCAGCCATATAATTTAATATCGGATGCGGAGCAACTGTCGGATAAGTCATCACATATAAATAAAAATGAAATAGTAAAGGGACACTTATAATAAAAAAAGATACAATAAAATTAATAAAATAAAGTAATCTAAAATAATGACGCGTTCCCATCTTAGAAATGACAGGATAAATAAATCCATAATTTTTATCAATTCTATAAATCCCAGCTACAGCCATTGCAGAAATCATAGGAAATATAAGTAGATAAAATTCACTATAAAATGGTAATCTATTAAAATGTAAAATGTTAGATAAATATGGAGATACCTTTATGATCCCAGCATCATTAAATCCTTTCGTTGTTACACACATAGAAATATATTGAACAATGACAATTACTAACATAATAAATAAAGACAACCAAAACATCCTACCTTTTAAAATCCTTCCTAAAAAGTAACTCATCTACAGCTCCTCCATAAACCATTAATGAAATTTAAATCTTTTTTAATATGAACATTTGATCCGCAACACCATAACATTTATTTTCTTTATTTAACCAGATGTAACGAAAGGAAACATTTACTCTCTCACCTTCAAATTTAGGAAACTCAACTTCATACTGATAAACATCATTTGTACCTTTTCTTTTTACACTCTTAACTTCTTGTTTCCACTCAATTACTTTTCCATCAGTTTGTTCAATCCGCCCCAAAAGATACGCTGGTTTTTTCTTGTTCGTAACACCCGTTAAAAAAACATAATAATTTTCTGGTATAACTCCTGACTTTAAATTTTTATCTGAAAGCCTATCTTTTATTGCAATATCATTTCTATCTATTTGCCCTTGAAAGAAATCATCACCAGTTTCATTTTCCAAAAATACTTGTTCAAAAACAGTATTTTTATTAATTCCTTTCAACTGAATACTTTTCAAATTATCTTTTTCCGTTAAAGTATCTTCAATATTTACAATAGGTTCATCTACTTTCTTATGGCAAGAAGCTAATAAACAAATAATCAATATAAAACAACAGAATAAAATATATTTTGAAATAAGCTTCATTGCAGCACCTCCTATTCAAAAAATGAAATAGTAGAAAAAGTCGTATAATCCAGATGACGAACTAGACGACTTTTTCTAACGTTACACAATAAATAATTTTAATTTATAATTTCTAAATCAATATTCAGTGTAAGGTCCACTAGGTCTTACACTATCAGGACTCCAAGCAGTAGGATAAGCATTATTTTCTCTAGAATAACCACCGAATCTCACAGGTACATTTTTCCCATAGTTTTCATATGCGTAATTTTGGAAAAGATACGTTTTACCTGGTCGCACCGTTCCTTCATGCTTACCTGACTCACCTGAAACATTTACCCAATCTCTATCACCTTTACCTTTATTTTTATCCGCTTCTGTCCAAACATTGAAAGAACCACCGCCCTTCTCACTGCTCTTCACACGCATATACATAGAAGTAGGTGTCTCTTTAGGACGTGCGTTAGTAAAATCATATGCACTCCAAAGTCTAAAGGTAAATTCTACATGATCATCCCTTGTATCAGCATTAGCTGGTTCGGTTAAAACGAAAGTACTAGCTAAAATACCTAAAGATAAAACAGATCCAAGCATAAAAAGACTTTTTTTCTTAATACTCACTAAAAGCACCTCCGATAATTTGTAGCATTATACTAATCTTATTTTTTCACCGAGGGAATAAATAAAATCTCTATAACGCAATATAACAATAACAATCTCTCGATGTACTCTCAATAGCATTCAGAAAACTTAATGTTATATTTATAATGGTAAACATTTTGACAAATTAACAAAAATAATAATACACTCCTAGCAAAAAATTACTTATAGAGATAACTACTTACCTATGCCTGTTCCAAATCATAAAGAGTAACTCACCTTTCGAAAAACAAAAACTAAAATATAAAAAAAGCGCAGCCATTTCGGCTGCGCTTTTGAAGTATTATTTAGTTTCAATTAAACCATATTTCCCATCTTTACGGCCATATACAACGTTAGTTTCATTTGTATCAGCATTTGTGAAGACGAAGAAATTATGTCCTAGCATATCCATTTGTAGGATTGCCTCTTCAACGTCCATCGGTTTTAAATCGAATCGTTTTGTACGTACAAGTTCTAGTTCATCCTCTTCTACCTCATCCAGAACAGCTACTGCTTCTGGAAGGATAAAGTTCGTTTTCATAGAACCTTTCTCACGTAACTTACGATTTACTTTTGTTTTATGTTTACGAATTTGTCGCTCAAGTTTATCAACTACTAAATCGATAGCAGCGTACATATCGCTATTAGTTTCTTCTGCACGAAGTAATAAATCAGTAAATGGAATTGTTACCTCGACACGTTGCTTGTCAGAGTATACTTTTAAATTAACTTTAATCTCTGGGAATGTATCAAAATAACGCTCTAACTTACTTAGTTTTTTCTCTACATATTCCTTTAATGCTGGAGTTACTTCAATATTTTCACCACGAATGTTGAATTTCATAGATGAATTCCTCCTTTCAAGCCTATGTACTATAATTTCGACACCGGCTTAAAAACTCCTTCTAACTTTTTTAAAAAAATTAGTGGAATTGCGATTTTTTTATCGTTTTTTGTTGAAATGAAAAGATGCATCGTTTCTATCTTTATTTTATCCTATTAACATCGTGAATAACGAATATAACTGTGGACAATTCGTTACAGAAAAGAAACAACTTTTTGACAACTCCATTCATAACAAAAACCCCTTGCAAAAAAACAAGAGGTTCTACCATATATATAACGTTGCCACAAACGCAGCTTTCTCTTCCCAAAAACAATATACCTACAGTTTTACAACATTAGCTGCTTGCGGTCCACGTGCTCCCTCTACAATATCAAACTCAACTTGTTGCCCTTCTTCTAATGACTTATATCCATCTTGTTGAATAGCAGAAAAATGAACAAACACATCATCACCGTCTTCACGCTCAATAAACCCAAATCCCTTTTCTGCATTGAACCATTTTACTCTTCCTTGCATGTTCATTCCATTCCCTTCACTCTAAAAATCAGGACATTTGCCCCATAATTTCACTATAACGAATGACAACATACGAAGTCAAAGAAGACTTATCGCCTTTTTATTATCCCTTTCGACAGTTACAGATTAACTTCTACAGAGCGTCAAACTAGAAACTTCGCTTGCTCCTTTATCATAGAAAAGACTTCCAATTTGTCTCACTGTAATTCCTGTCGTATATACATCATCAACAAGTAAAATATGTTGACCATGAAACATCTCTTCTCTCTGAAAATAAAAAGGATTACTTCCCGAAAGCCTTTCTTTACGCGACTTCTTACTTTGCTTTTCTGTTTCCTTCCTTCTTAATGATGAATAAAAATTTTTGACAGGCAAACAAGCTGCTAATAACTCTGCTTGATTAAAACCTCGCTCATATTCCCGTTCCCTACTAAGCGGAACAGCAATAACAGTTGAAACGTCCGTAAAATACTTTTGAAATAGCTCCCGAAAAGATTGATAAAAAATACGAACTAACTCCGCATCACCTCGAAACTTAAACTGCGCTAGTATACCTTTCATGTCATCATTGTACACGTACAACGAACGATTTTTAAAAGGACGATATCCTTCCTCATTCCTCCATCTTATACAGTCCATGCAAATGTCATTTTCTTTATATCGAGTAGGTAAGTCATCTAAAGGACGACCACAATCCATGCAAATTCTTCCTATAATATAGGAAAGTTTTTGCTCACATCTATCACATACATATTTTTTGGGGGACTTTACAAAGAAGGCGTACCAACTAACTGTTTCCACCATATACTCATCACAAAGTAAACAATGCATTAATCGATCAACCCTTGTTCTTTCGCATTTTTGTTCATACTTTGAATATGTTTTTTCGCACGTACCATTGCCTCTGTCTTACCGTAATGAAAATACATAACCTCTCCGTATGGCTCTTCAAAACTACGCCCCGCTCGGCCTGCAATTTGTACGAGCGCACTCTCTGAAAAAATTTCTTCTTCAGCTCCTAACACAGCCACTTGTAAGTTCTTCACAGTTACTCCTCTTTCTAAAATTGTCGTTGTAACTAATAACGGAATGTCTCCCTTTCTGAAAGATGCTACTTTTTCTTTTCTCATCGAATCTTCTGCATGCACGCCATCGATTCTATTATCCAACCCTTTCAACAACTGACTTATTTCTTCTATATATTGCACATGAGGAACAAATAAAAAAATAGGATACTTTTTGTTTAAGTGCATTTTTAACCATTGTAGTAACACGCGAGGAATTTTTTTATGATGGAGGCTTTTCTTCCAATTTCCGCACCAACTAAATAGAGGAACTGGTAACGGGTGACGATGGTATCGTCCTGACACAATAACACCTTTTTGTTTCCCCTTTCTGAAATTACGCTTCCACTTTTCATCAGGGGTTGCAGTTAAATAAATACGCGCTGCTTTCTCTTTCATTGCTTGTTGCACTGCATACTGTAACATTTGATCCGCATGATACGGGAAGGCATCAATCTCATCTACAATCATCACATGAAACGCTCTATAGTAACGTAACAGTTGGTGAGTCGTTGCAACGACTAACGCTGCATCTTTTTTATGATCTACACTCCCTCCGTATAAAGCAGCTACAGTTATACTCGGAAACACTTCTTGTAATCTCGGCGCTAATTCCAGTACAACGTCCGTCCTTGGCGTTGCGATACAAACTCTTTCTCCTTTTTGAAGCACCTCTTCTATACCGTAAAATAACATTTCTGTTTTTCCAGCCCCGCACACAGCCCAAATAAAAAAAGATTCTTTCTGCTTAATCGCTTCTATAACTCCTTGCGCCGCCAACTCCTGACCAGTAGATAAAGTCCCTTTCCAATGTAACCGTTTTTTATGACACTCTCCTGTTCTTTCAGCAATCCCGCGAACAAGTACAGTACATTCACTAACTCTCCCCATCGTGATACACTTCCGGCAATACGCGCATGCTTTACCGCACCTTTTACATAAAAATGATGCAAATAGCCGCTGCTCTATATTTCCGCAGCGCTGACATATATATTTAGAAGCCTTCTTCGTTATACCTTGTACACATACAACCTCTCCCTTCTTTTTCAAATCACTTAATTCTCTCCGTAAATCTGAAGAGAGTTCTTCTAATAGCAACTGTTTTCCAGCAAGCATTAGCACTCACCTCCAGCATTACTATAAACCTTTCTTATAATCTCGTAAAAACGCAAAAAAGCCGATAACCTACTTATAAAATAGTAAGCTATCGACTTTATACACATGTTTTATTCGATTATAAATCCTAGAATCTACCGTATCCTAAGAAATGTTTTTGGTTGTAGCTACTGCTTAAGCTAGAGTAAGCAATCCCTTTGTCACCAGCATGAATCATTTGGCCATTGCCAACGTAAATACCAATGTGAGATGGACCATTTTTATAAGTATTTTGGAAGAATACTAAGTCCCCTGGCTGTGGGCTACTTACTTTAGAAACTGAATTCCAGTAACCATTAACATCTTGACGACCTACACCGAATACGTAAGAAATGAATCCACTACAGTCAAAACCACCGTTTGATGGAGATGCACTTCCCCAAACATATGGTAAGCCTAAGTATTGTTGCGCTTTACCAATTACGCCAGGAACTGGAGCTGGGCCTGGTGTCGGTTCTGGTTTTTTATCTTCTTTTTTAGGTGCTTCTTTTTTAGGCTCTTCCTTTTTAGGTTCTTCTTTTTGAGCTTGTCCACCGTTGTTTGCTGGTGCCGCTGGCTGAGCTGGTGCCGCTTGTGCTGGTTGAGCTTGCGCATCTTTAGCAGCTTGCTCTGCTTGTTTTTGAGCAGCAGCCTCTTGTGCAGCTTTTTCTTGCGCTTCTTGTTCAGCAATACGTTGTAATTGTAATGCTTGTTTTTCAAGATCTTTCAATTGACTTTCCGTACTTGTCATTGAAGTTACAACTGTATCCATTTTACCGCTTAAATCGTTTACTGCCGCTGCTTTTTTCGCTTTTTCAGCGTCAAGTTCTTTTTTAGCAGTTTCAATTTGAGCTTGTGCTTCTTTTAATTCTTTTTGCTTTGTTTTTACCGTTTCAACATCTTTTTTCACGTTCGCTTGATCTTCTTGTTGTGTTTTCATGATATCTTCGTCAGACTCAAGAATTTTAGAAACAGAAGTTAAACGATCAACTAAATCTGCAACGTTTTTAGAGTTTACAAGAACTTCTGTTACAACGTTTGTGTTTGGTTGCTCTTGAAGTGCAACTAAACGTTTTCTTAATAACTCTTCACGTTTTGCAATTTTCGTTTGTAATTCTGCAATATCTTTATTTTTCTTTTCGATTAATTGCTCAGTGTCCGCAACTTTTTTCGTTGTTTCATCAAGCTTTGCAGCATTCTCTTGAACAGACTTATCTAAACCTTGAATTGTTTTGTTTAAGTCATTCATTTGTTTTTGTAATTCATCACGTTCTTGTTGTTGTTTATGTAAAGTGTCATTTTGTGTATTAATTTGTGATTTCACGTCAGAAATTTTATCTTCCGCAAATACATTTGGTGTTAGTCCTGAAAACATTAACCCTGCCACTAATGCGCAAGATGCCATTTTTAGCTTTTTCATTTTATTTTTTACACCGCTTTCTTTTTTCTTTTTCCGTATATAACCTATAAAATTTATACCATAATTCGGGATTTTTTTTGCTAATGTTACGCTTTTGTAAAACAAATGTAATATTATATGTAACTCTATCGCAAAATATGCATATTTTTGTATATATGTGTAGAGTTTTAAAAGTTTTTTTAAGCAAAGAAAAAAACGCAAGGTTTCCCTTACGTTTTATTAAATATACTAATACGGATGAAATCAAAACGTTATTTCATCCATTTCTCAGCCCAATTTTGGACTTCATCCATAACACTTTCTAACGCTTTTCCCTTGTCCGTTAAGCCATACTCGATTCGAACTGGTACTTCTGGATAAACATTACGAACTACAATGCCTTCGCTTTCCAATTCCTTTAAACGCTCTGATAACATACGATCGCTCATATTCGGTATAATATCTGCGATTTCTCTAAAACGTTTTGACTCTTCCAGCAAAGATTTAATAATTAAGCCAGTCCACTTCTTACTAAGCAAAGTAAAAGCTGACTCAAACTTTGGACATAAACAAGAATTATGCTCCATATGTTTCACCTCTCTTCTATTATAATATAGTTTCTTGTAAAAAGTAAGTTATAAAACTTTCCTCATTATTTTATTTTACGTACATTTTACCATTTCCAAATATTAACTTGTCAACTTCACGTAAAATATCCGTAAAAAAACCCTCTTCCGAAAGAGAGCTTTTTATATCTTTATTACTTCGTATACCATCCAAGGCCTAATGCACCTTCACCTAAATGCGTTCCAATTACAGCACCGAAATAACCTGTGCGGATTGTAACATGAGGATATTTTGCTTCTAATTCTGCCTTCCATTCATTCGCTTCCTCTTCACGTTGTGCATGAATGATAACTGCTTCCATAGGTACACCTTTACTTGCTTGCTCATCAAAAATTTCAATGATACGTTTTAGCGCTTTTTTACGCGTACGAATCTTTTCAAACGGGATAATGATTTTGTCTCTAAAATATAAAACCGGCTTTACTTGTAACAGACTACCGATGAAAGCTTGCGCACTATTTAATCGGCCTCCACGTTGTAAATGGTGTAAATCATCTACTACAAAATAAGCGTCCATCGTTTTCTTCATTTCATCAAAACGGGCGATAATCTCTTTCGGATCCTTCCCTTCGCTTGCTAGCTTTGCACCTTCACGCACGTAGAATCCTTGTACTTCACAACTAATTTCAGAGTCGTACGTATATACATCAATACCCTCTACCATTTGACCAGCTGTCGTTGACGTTTGATATGTACCACTAATCCCACTTGAAAGATGAATGCTAATAACTGCATCATAATCCTTAGATAATTCTTCATATAGCTCAACAAACTTTCCGATTGCTGGTTGAGAAGTTTTCGGAAGCTCTTCTTGCTCACGTACTTTTACATAAAAATCATCTGCTGAAATTTCAGCTTCTTCTTGATAAGATTCCGTTCCAAACACAACGTTTAATGGAATCATATATATATTGAGTTCATCACGAATATGCTTCGGTATATATGCTGTACTATCAGTAACAATAGCTGTTTTCATTTTCGTACCTGCCTTATAAAAAAGTTTTTATTTCCTAATTTTACACGAAAACTAAAAATGGTGCATCCATACATGAAAATGCGGGTTTGAAATTATACTTATCATCTCGACAAATTACAACAAAAAGGTAAAATACTCATCAAAAATTTCAGCTTATTTATAAAAAATGTTTGAATATAAAAACGCCCGCTTTTAAAATGTAAAGTACTAGTCATTTTGATGGATAGGGGCGTATACAAGTGTTATTACAATATTTAACAATAAAAGACTACGGTGAACACGAAATTGTTATTCAAAAATCAAGATTCATCTGTTATGTTAGTCGTGCTACAACCGAAGAAGAAGCTCAAGAATTCATACAAAAAATCAAAAAACAAAACTGGAATGCAACACATAATTGTTCTGCGTATTTAATTGGCGAACAAGATCAAATCCAAAAAGCAAATGATGATGGTGAACCTAGTGGTACAGCTGGCGTACCTATGTTAGAGGTACTAAAAAAACGCGGTTTAAAAGATACCGTCGTTGTCGTTACCCGCTATTTTGGTGGCATCAAACTGGGCGCTGGTGGATTAATTCGCGCATATGGAAAATGTACAAGCGAAGGCATTAATCATGTCGGTGTTGTCGAGCGAAAGCTAATGCGTATTATGCAGACCGAAATTGATTACACATTACTTGGCAAAATTGAAAATGAATTACGTAATTCAAAATATGCCATTAAAGATATACATTACCTCGAAAATGTCACATTTGATACGTATGTAGAAGAAGATGGAAAACAAGCATTCACGGATTGGATGATTGAATTAACAAATGGGAAATGTACAATTACAGAAGGAGATATGTTGTACTTAGAGCAAGATGTTATCTAAGAATAACTACTGTATCGCCTTTAAAGATTAATGTAGTGAATTACTTTCCTACAAATGAACTAAGGAGATTATATATGGAAGAACGTTATTATCATCTCCAAAATAGCAGAATAAAAAAGAAACGAAGAAGAAAGTTTTTCTACTTCCTTATTTTCTTATTTTTATTTGGTAGTGTAGGACTTTATATATTAAATTCCTACTCTTCTCTCATGGGGATGTATAGTGGTTTTACTCGTGAAAAATCGGATTTGAGAACCGAAGATGTAGAAATTACAAAGGAGCCTTTTACACTCCTTATTATGGGTATAGAAGATTATGCAACAGACGGCCAAAACGGTCGTACAGATTCATTAATGTTTGCGACAGTCAATCCGAAAACGCAAAAGATTTCGCTTATGAGTATCCCTCGTGATAGTCGCGTTCCAATTGTCGGAAAGAATAAAGAGGACAAAATTAACGCTGCGCATGCTTACGGCGGAGAAGAAATGGCAATCAAAACTGTCGAAGGTTTCCTAAAAGTACCTGTAGACCATTATGTTAAAATTGATTTCCAAGGCTTTAAAGGTATTGTTGATGCTGTTGGCGGTGTTACTGTTGATGTTCCCTTCGATTTTTGGGAGCGTTCAGACGTAGATTACTACAAAAAAATCCAATTTAAGCAAGGACAGCAAGAATTAAATGGTGAAGAAGCACTCGCTTACGTTCGTATGCGAAAGCAAGATCCAAATGGTGACTATGGTCGGGCCGCTAGACAAAGACAATTACTAGCTGCTGTTGCTCAAAAACTAAATTCCACCTCTACCGTATTTAAAATTAAAGATTTAACAGCGGTCGTTGGAAAATATATAAAAACTGACATTCCTATTTCTGATGGCCTTGCTCTTTACAAGAAACTTTCTGGGTTTGATCCTTCTACAATACAAACACTCAAACTTGAAGGAGAAGACAAAAAAATAGGTGGTATTTATTACTTCCTTCCAGATCCAAACGGTGTTGAGGCAGTACGTAACGAAATTAAAAAAGAACTAGGAGAAAAGGTAACCACGCAAGAAAATTCAACAACAAAAACGGAATCCACTCCTTCTTCAAATTCTAACTCTAACGAAAAAGCGAAGAAAGAAACGAATCAGAATCAGAACAAAACACCAACTGATCCCCCTCCTTCTACGAATGCTCATGCAGAGTGGATTATGAGAAATCAGCAATAAAAAAGCCAAATCGCATGCGATTTGGCTTTTTTTTATTTATTAAAGTGTTTTAAAATTGCTTCTACAATACGCTCTGATGCACGGCCATCACCGTACGGATTAGACGCTTTTGACATCTTATCATGAGCTTCTTTGTCTGATAACAACTCATCAGCAAGGCTAAAGATTGTCTCTTCGTCTGTTCCCGCTAATTTCAACGTACCTGCTTCAATACCTTCTGGACGCTCTGTTGTATCACGAAGAACAAGAACTGGCACACCGAGTGATGGTGCTTCCTCTTGTACCCCGCCAGAGTCAGTTAACATTAAGTATGAACGAGCTGCAACATTGTGGAAATCAATTACATCTAGCGGCTCAATTAAATGAATGCGGCCATGATCGCCTAAAATATCATTTGCAGTTTCACGAACAACAGGGTTCATATGAACAGGATACACAACTTGTACGTCTTCATGCTTATCAACAAGACGCTTAATTGCACGGAACATATTACGCATTGGCTCTCCTAGGTTTTCACGACGGTGAGCTGTCATAAGTACAAGACGATCACTTCCAAGTTTCTCTAGTACAGGATGACTATATGTTTCTTTTACAGTCGTTTTTAGCGCGTCAATCGCTGTATTTCCTGTTATGAAAATGCGTGATTCATCTTTATTTTCTTTCTGTAAGTTCGTTGCTGATTTTGCTGTAGGTGAGAAATGAAGATCTGCCATTACGCCTGTTAATTGGCGATTCATCTCTTCTGGGTATGGAGAATACTTATCCCATGTACGAAGTCCTGCTTCGACATGACCTACTGGAATTTGATTGTAGAAAGCAGCTAAACTTGCAATAAACGTTGTCGTCGTATCACCATGTACAAGTACGATATCAGGCTTTGCTTCTTTCATTACTTTATCCAAACCTTCTAAACCACGCGTTGTAATATCGATTAAAGTTTGGCGATCCTTCATAATATTCAAATCGAAATCTGGTGTAATTCCAAAGATACTTAATACTTGGTCTAACATTTGACGATGTTGTGCTGTTACAGTCACAATCGATTCAATTTTCTCAGGATGCTTTTGCAACTCTAATACAAGAGGTGCCATTTTAATTGCTTCTGGACGTGTCCCGAAAATTGTCATTACTTTTAAACGTTCAGTCATTTCATTGCCTCTTTTCTTTCACTAGTTACAAATCCTATTATGACATATAAGAATATACATGAATACATACCTTTTTAACGAATAACAGAAAAATCCCTCTTATGAATACTTTCTCTTCCAACGGAATAATAATCTATTCCTTGTTTCTTGACATCCTCATTAGTATAACAATTTCTTCCATCAAATAAAATAGGCTCTCTCATAAGTTGTGCGTACTTTTCTAACGGATAAGCTCTGATTGCTTCCCATTCTGTCACGATAAAAGCCGCACTCGCTCCTCTAATCGATTCATCTATACATTCGCTATATTGTATAGTCTCCCCAAAGATATTTTTCATATTGTGAATTGCCTTTGGATCATATAGAACTACATCCGCACCCATATGAATTAATTCTTGTATCATAATAAGGGACGGTGCGTCTCTTATATCATCCGTATTCGGTTTAAATGCCGCTCCCAGCACTGCAATCCGCTTCTTGTTCATATTTATTACTTTCTTCGCTTTCTCAATCAATAACAACTGTTGTTTATTATTCACTTCAATGACGGCTTTTAACAAACGAAAATCATGCGCCACATTCCCTGCAATTTGCACAAGCGCTTTCGTATCTTTCGGAAAACACGATCCCCCGTAACCAATGCCCGCATTTAAAAAAGACGCCCCAATTCTCTTATCCATTCCCATTCCTTTTGCAACATCTAATACATTAGCTCCTACCTTCTCACATATATTTGAAATTTCATTGATAAAACTAATTTTTGTCGCTAAAAAGGCATTCGATGCGTATTTAATCATCTCTGCACTTTTTATATCTGTAACATACGTTTGCAAATGTAATTTACTATATAAATTCTCAACTTTTCGCGCCGCTTCCTCGTTATCTGCTCCAATTACAATACGATCTCCCTGAAAAAAATCGTAAATCCCTGAACCCTCCCGTAAAAATTCGGGATTCGATACAATATGTAATTCATGCCTATTTTGTAATTTCTCCTCAATCCATCCCCTCATAGCACCATTCGTCCCTACAGGAACAGTACTTTTTGTAACAACAATAATGTCTTTAGTCGCATATGCTCCAATATCAAAACATGCATTTTGAATATATGTTAAATCTGCTGTCCCATCTAATAACGATGGCGTTCCAACTGCAATAAATATAAATTCTGCATCATGAAATGCTTCTTCTTTACTTGCTGTAAAAGTTAAACGATTATTCTCACACGCATCATGTATTAATTCATATAAGCCAGCTTCATAAATAGGCAGATCCCCTTGTTTTATCCGTTCAATTTTCTCATCATCTATATCAAAACATGTAACCGAATGTCCCAATACTGCCAATCCTACTCCTGTAATCAACCCAACGTATCCGGTACCTATTATCGTAATTTTCATTTCCTTTTCGCACAGGAATATACAATAGAAAATATACGAATACATAGAATTTCCCCTGTGCTTCCCCCTCTCACATTAAAAATGAGAAAACTCTTTTACTTCTTTATTATATGAATTGCTTTCTTCATTCTTTTTTAAGTTTTTGTAAAATTAAATATTGTCCATAAAACCAATAGAAATTTTACCGAGATTAAAGCTGCACGTTCAGGCTCGAAAAATTCCCACATTTTAACACGGAACTTACTCATTTCTACGTGTAACACTTATAATATTGAAATAAAATTATTCGCTATTAAAGAGAAAGAAAAAATGTCATATTCCAAAGCCCAATACGATTAACCTTCTCAAATGATTCAACATTCTGTATACCATTGTCATATATTCTATCTGCTTCCATTTACCATAAAACGAAAAAAAGATTGAATTCTAATCTTTTTGTGATACCATATGTTATGAGCCTGTAAATAAACATCATAATTTTCAGATAAATATATTAAAAAAAATTACGTTAGACTATAAAAGGGTGGGGTATTAATGGACTCACAAGTGATTTATGCCATTTTGGCATCTTTCATCACTGTACTCATCGTTACTCCTTTAGTTATTAAGTTAGCTTTTAAAATAGGAGCAACAGATAAGCCAAACGCGCGTAAAGTGCACCAAAAGATTATGCCTCGTCTTGGCGGGTTAGCAATATTTATTGGTGTGGCTGTTGGATTTGTTGTCGGTGGCTTATACGAACAAAGAATGTTATCGATAACGCTAGGTGCGATTATCATTGTAATCATCGGTATTTTAGATGATATGTACGAGTTATCTGCGAAGGTAAAATTCGGTGGACAACTATTAGTTGCCATTATGATTGTAAAAAGTGGATTATTAGTGCAAGTATTATATATTCCAATCCTCGGGGATACTGAACTTGGATGGCTTGCTTACCCAATTACAGTATTTTGGATTGTAGGTATTACAAATGCCATCAACTTAATTGACGGCTTAGATGGATTATCCGCTGGTATTTCATCTATCGTACTGGCAACGCTAGCATATATGGCCTTCACTAGCCCATGGGGTACTGGAGCTGCTATTATCTTACCACTAGCATTAATTACATTAGCAAGTACAATTGGATTTTTATTCTACAACTTCCATCCAGCAAAAATTTTCATGGGAGATACAGGAGCACTATTTTTAGGATACTGTATTTCTGTTATATCGTTACTTGGATTATACAAAAGTGTAACGCTATTCAGCTTTATCGTTCCAGTTATCATTTTAGGCGTGCCTGTATTTGATACGACATTTGCAATTATCCGTCGTATCGTAAATAAAAAACCTATTTCAGCACCAGATAAGTCGCATTTACATCACCGTTTACTTGCAATGGGCTTCTCTCATCGTAAAACGGTACTAATTATATACGCATTCGGTATTTTCTTTAGTGTAAATGCAATCATTTTCTCTAGTGCGACATTATGGTTATCCATTATTCTTCTTTTCGTTTTAATCTTCTTTACAGAGATTATTGCTGAAGTAATTGGACTTGTACATGAACGTTACAAACCACTTATTTCCTTTTATAAAAAAGTGAAAAAACGCGAAGACTAATTGTAGTATAGCCTTTACTATTATGAAATATTCAAATAGCATCCTCTTTCTTATAAGAGGATGCTATTTTTTATTCGTTATTTTATATTTCCAAAATATAGCTTGTTTGAGAGTTCCACTATTGGAGAAAGATATACATAATAAGAAAAGGATTATATTTTCTTTTTTACATCTTGATTGTCAAACTGAGGGTGAATGTTATGATCAAGCGAGTATTTCAATACATTATTTTATTTTTAACGATTACTATGTACGCGTCATCTCATGCAGGAGCAACTACAATTCCCCCTGCTGAACATCATCCAAATACCGAAACTTCCTCTTCTACAAAAAAAATCGCGTACTTAACATTTGATGACGGACCAAACAAATATACTACGCAAATTTTAAACATCTTAAAAGAAAAGAACGGAAAAGCAACTTTCTTTGTTATTGGTGGAAAAGTACCACATTATAAAAAGACAATGCAACGATTAATTAAAGAGGGACATTATATCGGACTTCACAGTATGTCCCATGATGTAAAGCGCCTTTACACTGGTGATCCATCTGCTTTAATTACAGAGATGGAACAAGCACAAAGCATCGTTCAGCAAGTTACAAATTTAAATACGCATCTCGTTCGTGTCCCATATGGTAGCATGCCTTACTTAAAAAAGAATTACCGTGATGCACTTGTATCAGCCCAGTATAAAATGTGGGATTGGACAATCGATACATACGACTGGAAAAGCTATGACAATCCCTCTGCCATACTAGAAAGGGTACGTAATCAGAGCGATGAACAAGTCGAAGTAATTTTAATGCATGATTCGAGTGTAACCGTACAAATACTGCCACAAGTAATTGATTACTTACAGTCACAAGGATACCAGCTTCTTCCCTATAATCCATCTTCTCATCTCGAAGTAAACTTTTGGAAAGACACAAGATTGTAACAGCTTTAGTGCTATGTGCTAAAGCTGTTTTATTTTTCTCTTCCCACCCTTCCCATTTTTGTGTAAAATTTTAAATAGTGATGAAGTTTCGAGGTGAATAGAAATGAAACGAATAGATCTCATTTTTAACGCAATACAAAAAGGCAATTATACAGAAGGTGTAACTGCATCAGAACTCGCTACCCTGTTGCAGCTAGATCGAGCCAATGTAAGTAGCGACTTAAACAAACTCGTAAAAGATAAACGTTTATTAAAAACAAATACGCGTCCTGTTCGTTTTTATATAGAAACGAACACTTCGTTGGAAACGCATTCAAAAGAAGTAACTTCATTAGATACATTTGCAGTTGAAAATACGAGCCTTAAAATCGCAATCGAAAAAGCGAAAGCTTCTATTCTCTATCCTCCAAACGGTATGCATACTTTACTGCTCGGAGAAACAGGCGTCGGAAAATCCATGTTTGCTTCTTTAATGCACGAATATGCAATTGAAGTTGAACAGCTTCCTAAAAATGCACCATTTATCGTCTTTAACTGTGCTGATTATGCAAATAACCCACAGCTACTACTCGGGCAATTATTTGGGATTAAAAAAGGAGCGTATACAGGGGCAAGTGATCAGAAAGGGTTAATTGAAAAAGCACATGAAGGGATCCTTTTCTTAGATGAAGTACATCGCCTTCCTCCAGAGGGACAAGAAATGCTTTTCACCTTTATTGACCGCGGAGTATATCGTCGCCTTGGAGAAACAGAAAACGAACGTAAAGCACAAGTATTGATCATTACTGCAACAACAGAAGAACCAAATTCATTTTTATTAAAAACATTTACAAGACGTATACCAATGACTGTCACGCTGCCACCACTTCGTGAGCGTACACATAAAGAACGTTTTGCTTTACTGCAACTATTTTTCACAAATGAAGCAATTCGCTTGCGAAAAGAAATTCACGTTAGTCCGAATGCAATGCGTGCTTTCGTCTTTTACAATTGTCCCAATAACATCGGCCAATTAAAAACAGATGTACAAATTGCCTGTGCGAAAGCCTATTCTGACTTCGTGACAAAGAAACGTGATTCTGTCTATGTTTCAAGTACAGACTTACCTTGGTATATGAAGGAAGGGCTCTTCATTGAAAGAAAAAGCCGTCATCTATACCAAATACCGAATGAAACATTTATATTTACAGGCGATGAAGGTTGGAGTAATCATAAAGCAGAAAACGAAAAACAGTCTTCTATTTACGATTATATTGACTATAAATATGAAGAACTTCAAGCTCGTGGTATTGAAGAGGAAGAATTAGAATTACTAATAGAAAATGATATTCAAAGCTTTTTCGTACAATATTTTAACCAAATGTCAAAAAAAACAAGTCATGAAAATGTTTTTAAAATTGTAGATCGTAATATCGTTTCCGTTTGTGAAAAAATTGCTGAACTTGCTGAAAAACATTTATCCAAGACATTCGATGAAAAAGTATTTCTCGCTTTAAGCTTACATGTACAGACAACTCTACAACGTTTACAAGCTGGAAAACAAATTCATCACCCACAATTAAATCAAATTCGTACGAAATATAAAGAAGCTTTTTCCGTAGCTATGCAATGCATTCAACTACTGGAAGACGAATTACAAATAACAATGCCTATCGATGAAGCAGGCTTTTTAACAATGTTCTTCGTTGTTGATCCAATTCCTGCCTCACAAACAGAAGTAAAAGTATTAATATTAGCGCACGGCAACGGCATAGCAACAGAAATGGCAAACGTCGCAAACGAACTGCTCGGCATTGAGGAAGTAACCGGTATCGATATGCCGTTACATGAATCGCCGAAAGATTTCTTAGAGCGTGTGAAAGTGTATATGAAAACACTCCAAAATGTAAACGGGCTTCTCTTACTCGTTGATATGGGATCTCTCGCTTATATTGGTGATATATTAGAAACTGAGTTCAAAATTCCGGTACGTGTTCTTTCCATGACGAGCACTCCACATGCACTAGAAGCTGCTCGAAAAGCTCAGCTTGGCTACTCGTTAGATGCATTATATGAAACAGTAAAGAACTTAACACCGTTTTACTTAAACGTACAAGAAGAAAAGAAAAAGCCACTATCACCAATGAAATCTGTTATTTTAACAGCTTGTTTAACTGGGGAAGGCAGTGCTTTAGCTATTCAAAAAATGTTGGAGAACTATTTGCGATTTGACAAAGACTTAATTGAAATCATTCCGATTAGTATTGTCCATGAAAAAGATTTAACGAAAATGATTGAGAACATAAAAAAAGAGCGGAATATCATTTGTATCGTCACAAATTTCGATGTGCAGGTGCCATGCTTAACTTATCATTTCCAAGATATTGTAAACTACACAGCGATTCAGCCAATTCAAGAATTAATTACGTATGAAGAAACATATGCAAAAATGGCTGATATTCTTGAACAACAAATGCAGCGTAACGACGGAGCACTACTTATTAAAACGATCCGTTACGCATTAAATACAATTCAAGAATTAATTTCCTTACAGCTAACTCCTGACAGTTTAATGGGTGTTATTCTTCATATGAGCTGTATGGTTGACCGTCTTCAAAAAGGAGAAAGCCTCCTCCCTCATCCAGATAAAGAGAAACGAAGACAAGATGAATACTGGATGTATATGAAAGTAAAAAAAGCATTGCAGCCAATTGAAAATACATTTGAAATACAAATACCTGATGACGAAGTATTTTATGTTATGGACTTCTTCATTAAAAATCAGCCTGTAAAAAATTAATCGAGGCTGTTTTGTAGTATATCGACCGCAACTCGAGTTTTATCAGCGATTTTCAAAATATATCAGCGCAACTCGGATTTTATCGGCGATTTTCAAGATATATCAGCGCAACTCGAGTTTTATCAGCGATTTTTCTAATATATCGATTTACCGTCAATAATCGCTAAAATTCGCACCTTATAACAGAAAAGGCTGTTCAATATGAACAGCCTTTTTTCTACTTCTTTACTTTCCTAATTCTCCCCCTGATTTCGCCTTTCTTATTAGACTTCGTATAAACATTTACATATACATTCGCCTGAATGATTTCTTGCAGTAAGCTATCAAACGCTCGCCCTTGTAAAGGCCCTTCAAAATCCCCCACATTAACTACACCAGTGACGACTCCTTCATTAACACTAATACCTTGCTTTAATGGACCAAATAAACTTAAAACAATTGGACCAATTTGATCTGTTTTCCCTAAATGAATTTGGCATGATGTAACTTTTTCGATGTTTTTCAATATGACCCGATATTGCAACTTCTTTAAATCCTCACTAAATATAAACTCTGCTACGCCATAAGCTTCTGTATTTACAGGAGGTATTTCCCTCTTACCTGTTAACCTCGCAAAGAAATGTGTTGTCATACGGGCATTCTCCTTATATAAATTTCCCAGCACTACTTCTACTACTTTATGGTTTATACATAATCATTTATGACTTTTTCAAACTTTAATTACGAAGAAAAGATTCACACAATCTTTACATTAGAATCGTTCCTTTTGCTTTACTACCTCTTGTATAATGCACATAGAAAAACATTCTAGGAGGTTATTTTGGAAAATAACAAATATACTATTCACAAATTATTAGAGATTTTTCTCGTTTCATTTAAATTAGGACTTACTTCATTTGGTGGCCCCGTCGCCCATCTCGGCTATTTCCACCACGAATATGTACAAAAAAGAAAATGGATGGATGAACGAAGCTATGGAGATTTAGTAGCACTATGTCAATTCCTCCCTGGTCCTGCTAGCAGCCAAGTTGGTATGGGCGTTGGATTATTAAGAGGCGGGGTATTCGGAGCTATTATTTCATGGATCGGATTCACTTTGCCGTCTGTGATTGGTTTAGTTTTCTTCGCCTCATTCCTTAATCAGTTCAATCTTGGAAGTACTGGCTGGATTCATGGACTAAAACTTGTAGCAGTCGCTATTGTCGCTCATGCCATATGGGGAATGGCGCAAAAATTAACGCCAGACCGAAATCGTGCGACGATTGCAATTGCAACTGCCTCAATCGCCCTATTATGGCCAAGTAGCTGGACACAAGTCACTCTCATTATCATATGTGGCTGTATCGGCTGGCTTTTATATCGCAACCAACCAATTAGCCAATCTCAAAGTATAAAAGTACCTATTTCAAAAAAGATAGCAGTTTCTTGTCTCGTCTTATTCTTCGGACTATTACTACTGCTACCAATATTAAGACCGTTCTCTTATTACATCGCTTTATTTGATAGTTTCTATCGCTCTGGTGCACTTGTATTTGGAGGCGGACACGTCGTGCTGCCCCTTCTTGAAGGTGAGTTCGTACAAAACGGAATGATGACGAAAGAACAATTTCTAGCTGGATACGGATTAACACAAGCAATGCCAGGACCACTATTTACATTCGCCTCTTATATAGGAGCAGTGTTAAACGGGACGCTTGGAGCAATACTTGCAACAATTGCTATTTTTCTTCCTGCTTTCTTTCTCGTTATTGGTGTTTTACCATTTTGGAACAGTGTGAGAAAAATATCTTTCATACAAGGCGCACTACTTGGAGTCAATGCCGCTGTTGTTGGTATTTTAATTGCTGCTTTTTATGATCCTATTTGGACAAGCACAATTATGAACGCTGTAGATTTTGTTTTTGCGTCTCTTCTCTTTTGCTTGCTTGCTTTTTGGAAAACACCACCTTGGGTTATCGTTATACTCGGAGCCTTTGGCGGATATATTCTATCCATTTTATAAATATAAAAAACGACGGCATGATATAGCCGTCGTTTTTCTATTAAAACTTCACAAGCTCTATTCCTTCAGGCAACTCGCTCTCTGTTAAAATACGCAATTCTTTCACGCGATCCATTACGTAAGAAGAACGCTTCACAAGCTCTGGATCAATATACGCTGGATGAACCATAATTTCCACCGTTTGTTCACCTTGTACTCTTTCTTTTAACTTCACAAAGTAATCTTCCGTCACACCATCCGCGTAAAAGTCACTGTAAAATACGTCAGAAAACGGGCGTACTGCTCGCTCTTCCTCACAACGACGAATTGGAACATTATATGTAGCCGCTAATCTCTCAAGAACATCGTGTAAAATCGATAATCCATGCACGTGATGATGACTATCTAAATGAGTTGGCGTTAATCCGTAAGATAAGAATTTCTCAATTTGAGCAGTCCATTCTCGCTCGACTTCCTCTGGATTTATCTTCCCTTCCCATACGACGCTTTGTTTATGAAACAATCCATCGCTACTTACAAGTGATGGTACGTCTCCAAGAAGCGGTTTCCCCGCCGTTAATACGAGATGTACGCCTACTCCTAATGTGTTATGTTCTTTCGCTAAACGTACCGCATGCTCTGTTCCTGGCATATTCATCATCATCGTCGTTGAATTTACAAGTCCATTTATATGCCCATCAATAATACCGTAATTTGTACCTTCTGTAAGACCGTAATCATCTGCGTTTACAATTAACTTAATCATCGTAATACCTCCTAATAAAGTGAAACTTTAATCAGTGGGGGGTTTTTTTCACCCCCCACTGATTATTAATTGAACCAATCGGACTTTTATGGACAGTTGATCCCCCACCTAATTTCTTTGCTTTCGCTGAATTTTGAGGTAGGGGTCTTACTGCCCATTAAAGTGGGATAGAATAAAAAAAAGCGGGCTAAATAGCGCCGCTTTATTTCTCTACCTTTTTGAAGAACTGCGGAAGATGTTCTTTATGTGCTTCCAACATTTCATCTAAAATTTGTTTTGCCACTTTATCTGATGGTACAAGTGGATTAATTGTCATAGCAAGCAGCGCTTTATGATAATCCCCTGTAACAGCAGCTTCAATTGTTGTGCGCTCGAATGATTTAATTTGTTGTACTAAACCGCGAACTGGTACTGGAAGATCTCCAACTGCAATTGGTTTTGGACCTTCTTTCGTAATAATACAGTTCACTTCAACAGCCGAATCATGTGGCAAGCTTGCAATTGTTCCGTTGTTTCGTGTATTAACAGGCTGGATATCACCTTTATTATTATAAATAGACGTAATTAAGCTACATGCTGCGTCACTATAATAAGCGCCTCCACGTTTTTCTAATTGTGGTGGTTTAATATCTAAATTCGGGTCTTTATATAACTCGAATAAATCATCTTCTAATTGTTTTACTACTTCTGCACGTGTACCTTTTTCAACCGAAGCTTCTTTCTCTTCTTCTAGCATTTCACGTGTTTTGTAGTAGTAACGATGGTATGGACATGGAATTGCACGAAGGCCACGAATAAAGTCAGGCTCCCAGTTAAGCGCAGCGATATTTTCCATCGTAATTTGCTTTTCTGGATCTGTTACAAGTTCTAACACACGATCCATTACACTTACGCCATCTAAATATACGTCTAGTCCGTATACCATATGGTTTAAACCTGCGAAGTCCACATGTACACGACTTGCATCTACTTCAAGTAATTTTGCAAGACCCATACGGATTCCGATTGGAACGTTACATAGACCAACTACTCTTTGAATATTTGTATAACGAAGAACAGCTTCTGTTACCATACCAGCTGGGTTTGCAAAGTTAATTAACCATGCATTCGGACAAAGCTCCTCCATGTCCTTACAAATATCTAAAATAACAGGAATCGTTCTCAATGCTTTGAATAAACCACCAGGACCATTCGTTTCCTGACCGATTACATCATATTTTAACGGGATTGCTTCATCTTTTGCGCGAGCTTCTAATAAACCTACGCGAAGCTGCGTCGTTACGAAGTCAGCATCTTTTAATGCTTCGCGACGATCAAGCGTTAAATGTACCTCAATTGGTAAACCAGATTTTTTCACCATACGTTTCGCTAAGTTACCAACGATTTCTAACTTTTCTTTTCCTGCCTCAATATCTACTAACCAAATTTCACGAACAGGAAGCTCATCATAACGCTTAATAAATCCTTCAATTAACTCTGGTGTATAACTAGATCCACCGCCGATTGTAGCAATTTTAATTCCAGTCATGCTTTATTCCCCTTTCGCTTCTAACTTTTTATAAAGGTCAATAAACTCTGCTGCTAATTCTTTTACTGTAATCGCATTCATTAAATGATCTTGTGCATGAATTAAAAGAACACTAATCTCTGTTTTTTCTCCTCTTGCTTCTGATTGTATGAGCTCCGTTTGAAAATGATGCGCTTCATTAATCGCTTCTTTCGCCTTTGCCATCGCTTCATCAGCTTCTGCCATTTTCCCCTGTTTGGCAAATTGAAGTGCCTCCATCGCAAAGCTTCGTGCATTACCACTATTTAAAATTAATTGGAATGGAATTTGTTCTGCTGTAGTCATCATAATTACCGCCCTCTCTATTATCGTTCAACCGATTGAAATACCCCTTCAGTTTGAACATTTCTATTAAAATATTAATTTATGAATGATAGTTTGGTGTTCTTGTAGATGAGTATCATCTTTTTGAACATGATATAAAGGTAATTATTCTGACGAGCTATAGAAACTCGTCAGAATAATATTTTTTAAAGTGATACTGAATTGTCGCTTCCTTTTGTTTCAGCTTTTGCAGCTTGTACATACGTACGGTCACACATTAATACGAATGGATAGTAAATCAATACTGCAATTGCAAAGTTTACTACTTGTAATGCTGCACCAGCGATACTTCCGCCTGCTACAAGATAACCACTAAAGATTGGTGGCATTGTCCATGGAACTAAAGCAACTGTTTTTGGTACCCATCCTAAAGAGATTGCTGTATAAGAAGTAATAACTAATACAACTGGTGTCAGTACGAATGGGATAATTAATGCTGGATTTAATACAATTGGTGTACCGAAAATAACTGGTTCGTTAATATTGAAGAAACCAGGACCGATAGATACACGGCCTACACCGCGAAGCTGTGCACTTTTCGCAACAAGCATTACTGCAACTAAGAATGCTAACGTTGCACCAGATCCACCGATATATACATATACATCAAAGAATGGTTTTGTGAAGATGTGCGGTACATCATATGCAGACATACCATCGTTAAATAATTTAATATTCTTTTCTAATGCTGGTAAATAAATTGGGTCAATAATACCACCAACGATATTAGGACCATGTAATCCGAAGAACCATAATACGTGAATAAGTAATGCTACAATAATTGCACTTGGTAATGTACCTGCTAAACCTTGTAATGGTACTTGAATTGTTTCAAATACGATTTTATGAATGCTTGTTCCTGCTAATTTCACTGCTAATTGAATACTTGCTGTTACGATTAAAATAACGAATGCTGGAACTAATGCTGCGAATGATTTCATTACTGCTGGTGGAACACCATCTGGCATTTTAATTGTAATATCTCTTTGAACAAAGAATCTAAATGCCTCTGTTACAAGAAGAGCTACAATTATAGAAACGAATAAACCTTGTGATCCAGTCCATGCTAAATCAATACCGCCTTCTTTTGGCGTTGTCGGAGAAATAATAATTAATGCACCGAATGTAATGATTGCTGCTGACAACGCGTCAACGCCGTAAGATTTCGCTAAATTATAACTTATCCCTACTGCGACTATGAGGGCGAGTATAGCGAAGGAACCTGCCCACATACCGCCGCCGATATCTTTCCAAACTTCCCCGAATGCACCTTTCATAAATTTTTGGAATGCATCCACTGGTAAGTTATTAATAAGTATTGCAAATGATCCAACTAAAATAAGAGGCATAACTGCGATAAATCCATCACGGATCGCAACTAAGTGGCGCTGCGATCCAATTCTACCTGCGATTGGGACTAAATATTTCTCCATAAATGCAATAAACTTTTGCATTTTGCTTCCCCCCTAATTATTTTTTTAGTGTTAATGCGTGATCTAAAACTGCTTCTCCATTCATCATGCCGTAGTGCATTGGATTGATAACGTCGATTCCAACGTTCTTCTCATCAGCAAGCGTTTTCATTGAAGAAAGCATGTAACGAACTTGTGGTCCTAATAATAATACATCCGCTTGATCGATATTTGTTTTTACTGCATCCCCAGATACAGCCCAAATCTTTCCTTCTAAACCTCGAGCTTTTGCAGCCGCTTCCATTTTTGTAACTAGTAAACTTGTAGACATCCCTGCTGAGCAACATAATAAAATATTCATTTGAAAATCCCCCTTGTGTAGTATAAAAAATTTATATTTTGTTTATTTTTCTTTACGCTATTTATTAATGCAATTAGCGTGCCAACTTTTTAAAACCACTAAAATCAGCACTTTTTCGACCATTTTCTTTGTGTGTTAACGCTTTCAATTAGTGTGTCGACCAAAAAACACACAGTGTGTTATAAAACAACACGCTTTTAACACATAACTGTATGAAAATAGATTAGTGTTTAGTTGTCTAGTTGTATTTAAAACAAAAAAACACTAAAAAAATTTTTTAGTGTTTTTTTCCCCATGCCCGTCAAGCTAAGATTTTAAAATAAACCCAAAACGAAAAAATGAGATTTTTTTATCATAATGTCAGAAAACCATCATTATAATTCGTATATTAAGTGAATAGAGAATGGAGCAAAGAGTGGTGATAGGAATGCGAGAAGTAGAAATAGTAGAAGGGTTGCGAAAGAAAGATATGAAAGCATTACATGCAGCAATTGATCAATATGGAGATTTAATTTATAAAGTTGTTCACGGTGTATTAGATACATCCCATAGTAAAGTGTTAGTAGATGAGTGTGTTGATGATATTTTGTTAATCATTTGGTACAACATTGATAGTTATGATGAGAAACGCGGAAAATTTAGAAATTGGCTTATATCTATCGCGAAGTTTAAAGCGATAGATTTTAAGAGAAAGAGTAATCAAGTATATAGATTACAGGAATTTCAGCAGGATATATATGAAGAGAGAACGGGCACAAATCAAACAAAAGAAGAGGAGGAAGAAAACTTTTATCTTTTAATTAGGTCGCTAAACAATGAAGATAAAAAAATTTTTATAAAAAGGTATCTGGATGAATATAGTGTGCAAGAGATTGCTTCTGAATTAGGGCTGGCAACAGATACTGTGTATAGCAGGCTTTCAAGAGGACGAAAAAAAATAAAAAAGATAATAGGAGGGGAAACTGATGCGCAAAGAGGAACTGTTGCAGGGTTTAAATAATTTACAATATAGTGATGAAGATGTAGCAGAATATAATGTTGAAACAAAAGTAGATGAAAAGAAAATAGGACGTGCAAAAATGGTAGTAACAAAAAGTATTTTGATGCAGCGTTGTTATCATCAGGTGCAAGGTAATTTACAGCAGGGTGAAGAGATTTTATATAGCATGGCTGCGTCCAATCCGCGTGTAAAGGGTTGGCAAACAGGGACAGCTATAACATTAGGAATCGGTTTTCTTTCTATGAATTTTGGTATTAATAACGTCCTCGTTGTTACAAATAAAAAACTGTATGTGTTCTTTGTAAATCAATATTATAACGATGTTGATTTGAAAATATATCAGTTAGATGAAATTGTCTCTATGAAAACAGTATTAGATCGTAAAAGCGGCAGTGAATTTTTATATATAAAATATACAAACGGGAAAGAGTACGTACTTTTAGGGATTAATGAGGAGTAGCGTGAATTGTTTGAAGTAGTATGTAACGTGCCAAAAGGAAGTAAAATAAAGCTGTCGCTACAGGATAGAAAATTAAAATGGATATTAAGGGGGAAAAGAAGTCTCTTTTATATCTTAAGCTGTTCAATTGTATTCTATTTGTTCTATAAGGCGTACGTTAACTTTATGCCACTTTAAAGGGCAGTAATATCCCATGGCCATCAAGCTAAAAAAATGAAATAAAAAACCTTGCATACGCAAGGTTCATTCAGTTACCGACATCTTCTTATATAATTCTACAAATTCACTCGCTAATTCCTTCACCGTAATTGCATTCATTAAATGATCTTGCGCGTGCACCATCAGAAGGGTGACTTCGGTCTTTTCACCACCAGCTTCTTTCTGTATGAGATCCGTTTGTACACGGTGCGCCTCTTTTAATTCTTCTAACGCTTCTTGTAATTTCGCTTCTGCTTCTGTAAATTCTCCACGCTTTGCACAATCAATTGCTTCCATTGAACAACTTCTCGCATTTCCCCCATGCAAGATTAAGTGAAAGGCCTTCGTTTCTATCGTATCCATTTTAGTTCTCTACTCCCCCTTTTCTTCCGCTATTTTTTGTTTATCCCATATTTTTAAGAACGGTAAATATATGACGAACGCTAGTGCAAAGTTAACGAGTTGCAAAATCACACCTGAAATTTTGCCACCCGAGCCTAAATATCCACTAAATAGAATTGGTGTCGTCCATGTTACAGCAGCACCACTCGGGCGAGCTACCAATCCCCATTCCATTGCGAAATAAGAAACAATTGTTAATACAACAGGAACTACTATAAATGGAATAAGTAAAAGTGGATTCATGACAATTGGCATACCGAAAGTTACCATTTCATTAATGTTAAAGATACCAGGTGCAATTGACAATCGTCCTAAACTTTTTAATTGCTGACTTCGTGCAAACAATAACATTCCGACAACTAAGGCTAATGTTGCACCAGAACCGCCCATATAAATCCATAAATCAAAAAACTGTGCAGTAATCGTGTTCGGTACATCTTGGCCCGCTTGAAAAGCAATCCGGTTCTGATCCATTAACGATAACCAAATCGGGCTCATTACACCGCCCACAATTGTAGCTCCATGAATTCCACACGCCCAAAGGACATGAACGAGAATAACCGCTATAACTGCTCCCCAAAGACTAGCACCAAGTATACTCAGCGGTTCTTGCAGTAGCTTCCCTACAACATTATGAATGCTTCCGAAAGTTGTGTGTTCAAAAATCAATCTAATGATCCAAACAACTGTCACAACAATAAACCCAGGAATAAGCGCTGCAAATGAACGCGTTACTGCCGGTGGAACTGTCTCAGGCATTTTTATAATCATCTTTTTTTGTACAAGAAATCGGTATATTTCAGTAGATATAATTGCAATAATCATCGCTACAAATAAACCTTGGCTTCCCATTAATGCCGCTGGAATTACTCCATCTACCAGTATACTTTCTTTCGTACCCGGCATGATATATGCAACTTGAAATGGAGTTGCAAGTAAAAATGTCACAAGCGACAATGCCCCGGATGCTAAAGCGTCCACTTTATAATATTCCCCAAGCCTGTAAGCGATTCCAAAAACAGCTATTAAAGCCATTATATTAAAAGTTGCACTAACTGGATACCCTAATGCTACGTTCCAGTTTTTCCCGAACAAACTCGCCATGAATTCACTATACCCAGGGATTGGTAATGTACTAATAATAAGAAAAATTGATCCTATAATTAAGAACGGCATCGTCAATACAAGTCCATCACGAATTGCTAGCAAATGCCTCTGCTCTGCAACCTTTCCTGCCACTGGCATTACATATTTCTCTAAAAACCGTATCATCTATCCCACTCTCCTCATGGTTTCATTGACAAAGCTGCTTGCAAGATAGCTTCTCCATTACAAAGCCCGTAATGGACGGATTGAATGACATCAACAGGTACTCCTTTCTCCTTACATAATTCTTTCATTTTCGGTAATAAATAACGTACTTGCGGTCCAAGTAAAAGTACATCGGCTTTATCAATATGGCTATTTACTTCAGAACCTGATACAGCCCAAATCTTTACCTCTATCCCTTTTGCCTCTGCTGCTTTCTCCATTTTTGTAACAATCAAACTGGAAGACATTCCCGCTGCACAGCAAAGTAAAATATTCATCCCTTTTCCCTCCCCCTTTTTCCAAACCTAAGTTACGGCGCATCCCTTACCACAACTAGGTTACAAATATATATGTCTAGATTTCCTGCTGTATGCCGAGCTTAAAAACAAAAATTTCTCGGTTTTCACGCTATTCCATCTATCCGTATTCTCCTAGTAAAGAGGGCTCTAACTCGCTATAATAATTCAGTATGATTTTTTATAATTGATAGGAGGATATATTTATGAAGGCATATCGCTTTCCACTTATTTTATTATCTTCTATCCTAATTGGTGGTTTCATTGGTTATTTCATGGGTGCCGATGCAGTTGCTTTAAAGCCGCTTGGTGACATTTTCTTAAACTTAATGTTTACGATTGTTGTACCTCTAGTGTTCTTTAGCATCGCGTCATCTATTGCTAATATGGATGGATTAAAACGTTTCGGTAAAATTATGTCTAGTATGGCTGGGACTTTCTTATTTACAAGTATTTTAGCTGCTATTTTTATGATTATTGTCGTGAAAGTATTCCCGCCAGCACAAGGTGTTGTATTAGAACTAACACAACCTGACAAAGCTGAAAAAGCAGTTAGTGTTGCAGATCAAATCGTCGGTATTCTAACAGTATCTGACTTCTCGAAGTTACTATCTCGTGAAAATATGTTAGCTCTTATTTTCTTCTCTATCTTAATGGGAGTTGCAACTTCAGCAGTTGGTGAAAAAGGAAAACCATTCGCTACATTCTTACAAGCTGGTGCAGAAATTTCAATGAAAGTCGTATCTTTCATTATGTACTACGCTCCAATCGGACTTGCTGCTTACTTCGCAGCATTAGTTGGTGAATTCGGACCACAGCTTCTTGGAACTTACTTCCGAGCAGCAATGGTATACTATCCAGCGTCTCTTATTTACTTCTTTGTATTCTTTACGTTCTATGCATACCTTGCAGGTCGCAAGCAAGGTGTACAAGTATTTTGGAAGAACATGGTCTCTCCTACTGTTACATCTCTTGCAACTTGTAGTAGTGCCGCAAGTATTCCAGCGAACTTAGAAGCAACGAAGAAAATGGGTATCTCTTCTGACGTTCGTGAAACAGTTGTCCTTCTTGGATCTACACTTCATAAAGACGGCTCTGTTTTAGGCGGCGTATTAAAAATTGCTTTCTTATTCGGTATTTTCAACATGGAATTCGAAGGACCAAAAACATTAGCAATCGCACTTGTTGTTTCTTTATTAGTAGGAACAGTAATGGGCGCTATTCCAGGCGGCGGTATGATTGGTGAAATGTTAATCGTTTCTCTATACGGCTTCCCGCCAGAAGCATTGCCAATTATCGCAGCGATTAGTACAATCATCGATCCTCCTGCAACGATGTTAAACGTAACAGCAGATAATGCTTGTGCCGTAATGACAGCTCGCCTTGTAGAAGGTAAGAATTGGATCAAAAACAAATTTGCTTAATAAATAGAAAGAGGATGCTCGTTTTGAGCATCCTCTTTTTGTCATTATTTGTTGATAAGTCGATATTCCTTGTCGAAACGTCGATATAATCTATTCCGCCACAAATTTGTTAAAACCTTCACAAATATTCCACACTCATTATCCTTTCTCCGTACTATAATCATGTATGGAAAAGGAGATGGACATAATGACTCAAAGCGCACCTGAATTTAAAGTTTTGCAAAGCATTGCATTCCTTGCTGTCGTTTTGCAAAGTTCCTTATTATATACAATGAATCAAGGAAATGTCTTACTTGAGCAATCTCTCATTATGGGCATGCTATTTAACCTTGCAAAATTTTCAGCACCTGCATTCATATTTATCGTCGGCTTCCACTTAATTCGTCACTATACAAAGCAATTAGTATACAAAGAATATATTTCTGAAAAAGCCGCACATTTACTCATTCCTTATTTCTTCTGGTCTGTTCTTTACTTATTAACAACAAACGATATGATTACACTACAAAGCGGAATAAAAAGTTTATTACTTGGAACAGCCGCACCTCATCTTTGGTACGTGATTATGATGTTTCAAATTCACCTACTGTTCCCTTTGCTGTGCACACTATTTTATTGGTTTCAAAAACGAACAGAAAATAAAAAAGACATATATAAATATATGACCATCTTTGCTTCTCTATATTTCCTCTTAATGTGGTATTCTTCGCACTACATTTTTAATGGAGAGAAATTGACTAGCTCAACCATTTTACATTATACAGATCGTTCCTTCTTCTTCTATTCGTTCTATTTCGTCATGGGAGGAATCGCTGCTGTCGCACTAAAAGCGTGGCGTACATTTGTCATAAAACATATTCCGCTTATTACAATCTTATTCTTTATCTTATTTTTATTCATCAATTATGAGTTATTTAGTTTTTACGGAGCAAACTCTATTCATTTAACCGTTTCGACTTATTTAAAACCGTCTATGTTTTTATATATCGTATGCGAAATTATCATACTTTACGTGCTATCTATTACAATCGTACAGCGACGTGGTTTCTTATATAAAGCTTTACGATTTATCGGGAATTACACGTATGGTGCTTATTTAGCTCACTTTTTCTTCTTGCAACTATGTACAAAGTTTCTTTCTTTATTCACACTGCAAGAAAACACAATATTATATAGCTTATTATTATTTACAATAACAGCCACAATCTCGATTTCAACAATGGTCATATGCAGTACACTACCATTTCATACATGGATTACAGGACCTTCTCCTAGGGCAAATATGAAATGGGCTAAGATTGCACTTCGGAAAAATCACGAAAAGGTATTCAAACCATATCTTTGATATAATAGAATTCCATAAAAGAAAAGAAAGTAGGACACACCTATGATTAATCAAATTGGACAAATTATGCTATATGTAAATAATCAAGATGAAGCAGTACAATTTTGGACTGAGACAGTAGGATTCCAAATTATTGCGGAAGAAAATAACGGACAAGGTTTTCGCTGGATTGAAATTGCGCCGTCAAAAGAAGCAGGCACAAGCATCGTCCTTCACGATAAAGAGTTAATTGCAAAAATGCAACCTGAATTAAACTTACATACACCTTCACTTATGTTCTTCTCTAACAACTTAGATCAACTGTATAAAGATCTTTCTGAGAAAAATGTTACTGTTGGACAAGTTGTAGATTTACCTACTGGCAGAGCTTTTAACTTCGCTGATAACGAAAACAATTACTTTGCGGTAATGGAACGCAAATAATAGGCCAAAAAATGGTTCTCCTTTCATACATATACATTGAAAGGAGAACCATTTTATATTTTCTCTATAGTTTTACGCTTCTTTCTTCTATATAAAGCAATTAGAAATGCACCTACAATGATAGCACCTGCTCCTATCATTCGTTTATCTACTCCAACAACTTCCTTAATCTCTCCTTTTTCCTTTTCGTCATATGGAACACGGTGTCCTCGAACGAGTAACCTATGCGTGTTTACACCATATGGCGTACATGTAATTAGTGTCACATAATCCTGACTTTCAGCTACCGTTAAATCATCCGTTTCTTCTGGTAGCACTACTTTAATTTGATCTACTTTATATGCTAATACTTTATCTAAAGAATGAATATAAAAAATATCCTCTTCTTTTAATTTATCCAAATCTGTAAATAATACAGCAGATGGCAACCCCCTATGTCCAGTCAAAATAGAATGTGTTCCTTCTCCGCCAACTGGCAAAGAGGAATTCTCTATATGACCTACCCCTCTACTTAAAACATCCTCAGACGTTCCATGATATATAGGAAGCTTCACATTAATTTTAGGAATTTCTACATAGCCCATTACTTCTCCTACATTCAACATATCTACGTAAGAACTGGAATTTCCACTCTTATCGGAACGAAATGGATCTGTAACGGTCTGTCTCTCCCGTTGTAGTTTCTCATTGTACTCTTTCGCTTCTTTTTCTTTACGTTTAATCTCTTCCCTTTGCAGCTCTTTCACCTTTTTGTCATATGTACTTACTTCAGAATAATGCGCTCTTGTCGCTAACCAATTACTCACCGTCGGGTATAAAAAAATACTAAGTCCTACTAAAAAGATGCATCCAAAAATAATATTACGTTTCATAATATACCCCTTTATTATGCATATGTAGTTCCATTTATCCCGCTATTTACCGGGCAGTAAATAACGAAAAGAGGAAGATGTTCTTTCTCCCTCTTTTCTCCCTATACTCGTACGCTTATTAAGCTTTTCTTCTTAAGAACATAAACGCTGCGCCCATTAATACAAGGCCAACTACTGTGAAGAGGATTGTCCCAATTCCACCTGTTGCAGGAAGGATCCAGCCACTCTTATTATTTTCTACAGTTAATTTCACCGTTTGGTTATCCTTATCAATCTTAACTTTAATTGGCTCTCTTAATTTTTGATAAGATTTCACTTCACCTTTATCAGTATACTTCGGTGCTTCAATTTCAACGATTTCGTATTCACCGTAAGGGATGTTGTCCCAATTAATAATCCCATCTTTATCAGATACGCCGACAACGTCAACACCTTTTACTTTTACAACTTTACCATCTTTTCGTAATTCAAATTTCGCACCTTCTAAAGCATCTTTAGTTGCACCGTCAATTTTTTTCAATGAAATTTTACCATCAGTTACGATAACCTTTACAGGAGGTGTTGTTGTTTCATCGTCTGGTGGTGTTACTTTATCACCAGTTTCATAATCGATCTTTGCTATATTTTCTATTACTGTTCCACCGTTAATATCTCCATTTACTTTCGCCTTAATTTGCAAATGTAGTTCTTTTTTATCTTTTAACGCTGCAAAATTCTCTACAGTCACTGTCACTAATTGACCTGCAGCAGTCTTTTCACCTAACGTCACTTTTACAACATCAGAAGATACTTTTTCACCATCAATTGTAACAACTGGTGTACCGATAATTGTTAATCTTGGATCCACGTTATCTGTTATTACGTATTTCTTGTACAGATGAATATCACCTGGTAGTTTCGTTTTAATGTCGTATGTGAATTCTTCATCTACGTTAATTGGTAAACCATTTAAATTACCGTTAATCTTCTTATCAATTGTCGGTTTTTTATAGTTTATAATTTTATCTAGTTTTACAATTTCCCCATAGCCTGCTTGACCGTCTTTAGGGAATGCACCTGATTTTTCAACTTTAAATTCATATTTTTTAGGATCTAAAACATACCCTTCTAGTGCTTTTGACTCTTTGAAATAATATTCTCCATACAATAAACCGTCAACGCGGATTTTACCATCCTTATCTGTCTTTAGATTCTTTAATTCTTTTCCTGCTTTATCTACTACTACTTTATCAGTCCCTTTATGATATAGTGTGAACTCTACATCTTTTAATGGTTTTCCTGCATCGTCTACTTTCGTTAATTCTACTGCTCCACGCTTGATTTCATTTTTTGGATAAATATGAACGTCGTAGTTTAATTTTTTACCTTCTTTATCAGTCATTGGAATTTCAATTGTATATGGGTCCGTATTTAAATTAACGTTTGCTGGACCACCAACTTCTTTCACTAAGTAACGACCGATTGAAAGATTACCAAATTTCACAGTACCATCTTTACCTGTTTTATCTTTAATCGGTATTGCATTTTTAACTTCCTTTTCACCTTCTTTTACAATCTCTCCATCTTTTGTAATTACCTCAAAAGATGCAATTTGTATAACCTCATACTCTACTCCTTCTATCGGTGTTGCCCCTTCAGGAACTTTCTGACCAGGTTCACCAGTTCCTTCTTCACCTTTTTGTCCATCTTTTTCATGCGCATACTTATGAATTGTTAAAGATCCTGTTTTCGGAACCTCATTTGCTGCAAATGCACTTGGTAGCGTTGAAAGCATTAATATAAATGCTAAAACCATACTAAATACCTTTTTCATACTCGTATTGCCCCCTTTATATTTTATAAATTACTGTCCCCTTTTCGGAAATAGAGAAATAGCGTTAACACAATGAGCAATGTGCTAAATAAGTAAATGAGATTTGTTCCAAACCCTCCTGTATTCGGAATGACCCATTCACTCTTGTTGTTCTCTACTTTCAACTTTTGCAAAGGTGATGTAAGTTCTACATGAATTGATTCCTTCAAGATCATGTAACCTGTCGGTGCTTTTATTTCTTTAATTTCATATTTACCGAATACTAGCGGTTCAGAAATTGCTTTTCCACTTTCATCGGTTACTAATTTTCCGACTACATTTCCATCTTTATCGATAATTTGAAACTCTGCATTTTTCAGTTTCAACGTATGATCCTTTGCATCTACTTTTTCAATTTCAATTTTCCCTGACGGAGGAGGTTCCACTGCTATTTCTACTGATGGTTTTTGTGGAGAAATATTATCTCCTTTTACCGTACCTACGTTCAGTATTTTTTTATCTTCATAACCATCTTTTATCTTCACTTGAAATACGATTGTATGCCATTCGGTATCTTGAATGTCTCCGAGTTTCCCTATTACTTTTCCAGCCTTATAATGACCACTGTCAGCATCTTCGGCATCCGTTACTATATTGCCATCCACCCGAATTGATCCTGGTACATATTCCACACCTTCTGGCAATTGGTCTTCTACTAAAGAATTTCTTATGATGCTATCTTTGACTGTATTACGAACCTTAATCGTATATTCAATCGTATCTTTTACTTCATACTTCTTACCTTGTTGTAAGTTCTTTACTTCCTTCACTGATTCCACTTTCGGATTCTTATAATCTACTTTTACTAGTTTTTCAGGTTCCTGCGGTGTAATGTTCTCTCCTGTTACCTTCGCTTTATTTACTATTTCTTTCCCTGCTTGATTCGTTTTCACTTTCACATGGAACACTACTGTATGCCACTCTGTATCTCGAATATCTCCAAACTTCCCGGTTATTTTTCCAGTCTTATAATGGCCACTATCCCCATCTTCAGCATCTGTGACAACCTTCCCATCTATTCGAATCGTCCCTGGCACATATTCCACACCTTCTGGTAATGGATCCTCAATAATAGCATTGTTTATCACGCTACTCGCTACGTTATTACGCATTTTCACTGTATATTCAATCGTATCTCCGACTTCATATATGCTCTTACCTTGCTGTAAGTTCTTTGCTTCTTTTACCGTTTCTAGCTTTGGATCTTTCGGTTCTATTACAATAGATTTCTCTGGTTCTTGCGGTGTAATGTTCTCACCTGTTATTTTTCCTATGTTACGAATCGTTTTATCTAACTGATCCAATTTTACTTTCGCTTGGAAGGTAACTGTATGCCATCCTGTATCTGTAATATCACCTAAATTCCCAATCACTTTACCTATCGTATAGTGGCCGCTATCTTGATCTACAGCGTCCGTCACCGCTTTTCCATCTACTTTAATGGTCCCTGGTACATAATCTACCCCGTTTGGTAATGAATCTTCTATTACAATCTTTTTCGCGATGCTATTCTCAATTTTGTTACGCATTTTAACTGTGTATTCAATTGTATCTCCGACCTCGTACCTACTCTTACCTTGTACATTTTTCACTTCTTTAACCGACTCTATTTCAGGGTTTCTTGCAATAACCTCGTTTACAACTTCATTGGAATTTGTATATTCCTTTGAGCCCTTCAACAAGTTGCCATAATCTATTCTTGCCTTATTTGTAACTTGCTTTCCAATATAACTTGGTAAAGCCCTTACTTTAAATTGAACTGTAATTCCATTTGGATCCTCTTCTGTATTTTGTACATCGCCTAATTTAACAGTGACTTTTTTGTCTTTATAAAAGCCTGCATCATTATCTTCTGCATCTGTTATAGCTTTTTCGGTTCCATCAGCTTTTAGTTTTATGGAGCCCGGTACATATTCTGTTCCATCTGGAATCATGTCAGTGAACATTGCTTCACCAGCAACATCTCCGCCGTGGTTTTTAACGTTCACTGTATACGTCAACTCATCTCCCGCATACACTTTTCCTTCTGGACTTACAGATTTTGTTGCCGTAACACAAGGTTCTGTTCCTAGGAAAATATCATCTAGGAAATTTCCTACTGATAAGACATTTCCGTATGTTTTTACAGCCTCAAAACCAAATCGAGTTAACGTTTGACCTGCTGGAACTGTATAAGTCCCGCTATAGCGACCCCACGCTTTATTATCATCTTCCATCGTTTGAATAGTAGGTAAGGAAGTAATATTCGCACTTGCTGATCCGATACGAACGCGCATCGTATCTTTCCCATCTCTTCCCCTATGAGCTAATCTCCAATAAATCGTTTGCCCTGGAGTCGTTTTCACATCTTGATATAACATTCCAGGTTCCCTTGCATTTAGTTCGGCAAATTGCTCTCCTTCTGCTGGAAGTGGTGAAGGCAATGGTATTCTATCTCTCGTTCTCCAAATTTCGATTACTTTATAGCGATCTGTCGTTCTCCAGCCCTCTACATTATCTTGATCAATAAAGAAGTCTTTCGTTATCCTTGGCTTTTCAAATCCACCATTTTTAAGTACAACTCTATTTTGCTGAACGCACGTGTTACCTACTAAACTTGCTGGTGCAATATCTTTTATCCAGGAAGACGTCCCAATCCGTTCCTCTCCAACCTCTACAGGAATATCCTTTGCTACATTCTGCTCATAAGATGGACCTGGATCAAAATCTTTCGCAGCTTCTGGATTTGGCTGCTCTTTTACAGAACCTATCTCTATATCTTTCGGTTGTTCTGTTATAGAATCTGTACCCCTATCTTTCGGCATAGAATCTGTCTCCGCATGCATCGTCATGTTGTCAATAAAACTGATAGGTATATCCGCGAACACTAATAAAAGCATCAACAGTACTAAAAAGGTTTTTTGTCTTCTTAGCTTCTTTTTTCGCCTCCATATGTTCATATACGATATCCCACTCCTCCCCAGACTTCTTGACTTATTACTACGGCATTTGCATTGTACTTTCCATGTCAAACAGGAAAATTAATTTACATCATTAAGAGTGAGGATCGGTAATTTCCAAAGGAACGGTTCATCATTATACGTAGAAGAAAATTTACTGAATGATTATCCAGTAAAAAGTCCAAACAAACCAACATATAAAGTGAAACTTTAATCAGCCCGCCCCCCACCTAACTTCTTTGCTTTCGCTGAATTTTGAGATGGGGGTCTTACTGCCCATTAAAGTGGGATAAACTATGTATGCCTCCTCTTCCTTTCTTAAAAACATTTGAATACCTTTCCTATCATGTAAAACAATGCCAATATTTAATTTGTACGTTCATTATATTTATTTCAAAAAAACTTTTCCATAATATTCTAACAATTGGCATAGTCCAATTTTAGAATATTCAAAATACTTAAAGCGCATATATATAGAAAAACAAATTAAATACTCTCACTATGCCCCCCTTCTCTTATATAGGAACTGGTGTATAAAAAAATAATGCAATACTCTTTTTGCTACAAGCAAAATAAAAAGAAGTCACCCAAAAAAAATCGGATAACTTCTTTTTATTTTAAGAAACTTGTTCTGCATTCGTTTCCCTATGTTGTATATGGCTCGTGATCCAAGCAATTCCACCAGCAATAACGAGATAGCATAATAATATTAAAATTTGCATTTGTAATTGCGACCAATCTCCTAAAGAAATCACATCTTGCAATCCTCTAAGAGAATGGGACATTGGGAGAAATTGTCCAATCTTGCTAAGAACAGCTATATTTAATTCTCCTGGGAAAGTACCACCGCTCGTCGCTAATTGCAAGACGAGAAGCGTTACCGCTAAGAACTTTCCAACAAGACCAAACACCGTTACTAACATAAGAATAAACGTCATGAACGTAAAGGAAATCACGATACTTGATAATACAAAGAGCGGCACACTTGCAACTTCTAATTTCATAACTCCTAGCACAACCACATCCACAAGTAATGCTTGAATAAGTCCAATTACATATACCAATCCTAGTTTATTAATAAAATGTACCGTTCCGCTTACCTTCATATTTTGTCTACGGCCAAGCGGTAAAATATTTGATGCCATAATTCCGCCAACATAAAATGCAAGCGATAAGAAATATGGTGCAATACCCGAACCGTAATTAGGCACGTCAGAAACTGTTGACTTCACTAATTGAACCGGCTCTGAGAACATCGTATTGCGTGCATCATCATTGCGAACATCCGCTATCTTCTCTGCGCCCTCTCCCAATTTCGTCGAAAGTTCTTTCGCACCATCGTCAAGTTTAACAAGTCCGTTCGTTAACTGATCAGCACCATGATTCAGCTCTGTTCCCCCGCTCGCAAGTTGATTGACACCTTCTTGTAATGATGTAAATCCAGTTCCCCATTTCGTAAATCCACTAGCTAAATTTGTAGCACCATCTGCTATCTTTTTCGTTCCAGCAGTAGCTTCATTTAATTTAACTCCGAATGTATTCATACCTTCTTCAACCTTATGCTGACCATCTGCAAGCTTCTGTGCACCTTGTGTCAATTGTTTCTGACTATTATTTAAAGTGTTTGTTGCTTGAGCTAATCTATTAGAAGTAGCGATAATCTTTTGAAAAGCAGGATCTTGCTGCACCTCTGGATGACTTTTCACGTACTCTTCTAATTGTTGTTTTACACTATTTGCTGCATTGTCCGCTTTCGCTTGTCCTTCAGCCAGTTTCTCACTTCCGTTCACCCACTCATTTGTACCAGCACTTAATTCACTAATCCCTGATTGTAAGTGTTTTTCACCTTGCGTCAATAACTCCATACCGCTATGAAGTGAGGTTGCTCCTTGACTTAGCTCATTCGCTCCATCAGTTAAGGCTGATTTGCTAGAAGCAAGTTTTTCACTTCCCTCTTTCACTTTTGATGTCCCGTCACTTAAACGATGAATACCATCTGCAAGCTGATTTGCCCCATTTCTTGCATCTGTCGTTCCTTCATGTAACTTCCCAGCACCATTACTTGCATCACTCAACCCTTGTGCTAAGTCTTGAAACTTTGAAAAGACACCTTCTGTATAAGATTTCGTAATACTATTTGAAATTTTTGTTTTCATATTTTCAACAGCTGTCGTTCCAATTTGCGCTGCTACAAAGTTTTTACCCGGATTTACTTTGTACTGCAATTGTGCTGGTTCTGGTTTCTCATCCATAAGTGTACTTACCTTTTTAGAGAAATCTGCTGGAATCGTAACAACCATATAGTACTTATCTTCTTTTAGCCCTTCCTCAGCATTTTTTTCTGATACGAAATGAAAAGCCAGTTCCTTATTCTCTTTTAAATTTTTTACAAAATCGTCTCCTGCACGAATTATTTTCTCATCCATTGCAGCACCTTTATCTAAATTTACAATCGCAACAGGTAATTTATCTAATTTTCCGTATGGATCCCAATATCCAGCTAAAAAGAACCCTGAATAAATTAAAGGAACGATTAACAAAAAAATTAAAGCGATACGCCCATGTTTATGGTGCCACATCGCTTTCCAATCTTTAAATACAAGTTGAATTCCTTTCATGAAACATACTCCTTCTCCGAATTTCACACCATTAGAATGGTTTAACAGATTTACTATACACGTCCATTTTCATACTGTATAATACATCTTTAATTATCAATCCATTCCTTTTGGTCTATAGAAAGGAGAGTCAAAATGGAACTTCTTCAACTAAAATACTTTCAAACAGTTGCACGATTAGAGCATATGACAAAAGCCGCTGAAGAATTGCATATCGCACAGCCTTCGCTCAGCAAAACAATCGCTAGACTAGAAAAAGACTTAGGCGTCCCGTTATTTGATCGCCAAGGTCGACAAATTACATTAAACTCTTTCGGGAAAGTATTTTTAAAACGAGTAGAGCGCATTTTTCATGAATTAAGTGAAGGCGAACGAGAAATTAAAGATTTAGCTAACTTACAACAAAGCTCTATTACGCTGGCTGTTTCTATTCCAAGAATATTACCAGAACTACTCGGTTCTTTTTTACTACAACATCCTAACGTTCGATTCCAACAGTTTCTCGCATCTACTCCTTCTATGAAACGACAACTAGATAATATAGAAATTGACTTTTGCATTTCTTCTGTGCCAATTGAAGGCGAAGAGATTATTTGGGAACCACTTATTACAGAAGAAATTTTCTTAGTCGTCCCTTCAGGGCACCGTTTATCAGAACGTGAAAGTGTATATCTGCATGAAGTAAAGGACGAACCGTTTATTAGTATGAACACTGGTTATGGATTTCGGCACTTAACAGATGAATTTTGTAGAGAAGCTGGCTTCATTCCACATATCGCTTTTGAAGTAGATGAACCAACCGTGATTAGCGACCTGATTAAGCAAGGCCTCGGCATCGCTTTCGTCCCAAGTTTAACTTTATTAAAGAACTCTACTTTAGCATTAAATAAGTTACGTATTATTGAACCAAATTGTGAGCGAACGATCGGTTTAAGTTGGTCGAAAAAACGCTACTTATCGAAAACTGCTCAGCAATTCCGTAAATTCGTAATCGACTACTTCTCTAATATTAGGACGTAAAATTATATCGACGATTTTTTCAATATATCGACGTTTCGACAAGGAATATCGACTTATCAACAAATAACGACACAAATAGAAGGCGCCACCCGAAATGGATAGCACCTTCTATTTCTTATTCTTCTCTAATTCTATTTCAGCTAAAAGCGGCAAAACATTATCAAAAATATGCGTATTGTTATTTTCTCCTGTTACATATCCACCGTAATATCTACTAAATACGTTGTCATTTCGGAATGTGGCCATATGATCATATAATTCCTTTGCAAACTTTGTATCACCTGTTTGTAGTACATACAAAATCGTTAATCCGTAAGCCGCAGGCGATTCATAATTCACAGTTTGTTTTCCCGTTTCTAAATTGTAACGACCGTATAGCTTTCCATCCTCCTGGAATTTCTTCTTTATAAATTCCAAATAAGCATCTGATGAAAGGCCACCTAAACTACGATGATATGCAACGTATGATTGGTCAATAAGATTCACTTCTTTGTCGTACGTAAATGTGCCATCTGCTTTATACTCTTTCGGGAATGCCCATCCATGCCTTGGATAATCTGCTAAAAATTGAACGACTTCTTCATATTGCTGAGCAGAAACTTTTCCATACTTTTTCATATAGGAGAATGCGCGCGGATTTATATATGACGTTGTTGCAAAATCATTTTGTTTCCTTGCATCTGCATCATAATAATCAACATAATAATTACCTTTCTTATTATAACGAATTACAGCATCACTCAATTGATCCGCTAAGTTTTTATAGCGCTCTTCCTTGTACATTTCATAAGCGCGATATAACTGTTCTATAATACGAAGATCATCAATAAGTGCATTTGTAGCTGACTGCATTTCTCCCTTTTCAGAGATTTTCCATAAAACAATTTGGTTCTTATGTACAAAGTTATTTTGAATAACTTTAACTTGTTCATCGAATAACGCTTGATCGTCTTTATCGAGTGTATATTGCAGCCATAGCCCTGCTGATTCCGATAAAGCTTCACGGCCTTTCGCTTCACCAGTACCTGCTTTTGTATCTTCTAAACGATATGTAGCAAGTGTCCCATTTTCATTCACCATATGTCTTAAAATAAAATGTTCCGTACGGTTTCCTTGCAAAGCTGACCAAAATACAATTCCACCTAAAGCGATTAAAAGAATAACGCCAATCACTATATATATACATTTCCGCAAACTTTTCACCTCTCTAGTAAGGCTATCCTTAATTTTACCAGAACATACGTAAATGTAAAAAAGACAATCTATTAGATTGTCTCCCGTTCCTCTATCCCTCACAAGCCTCTTTAGAAGGTCTATATAGCGATTCTACGAGTCGATCATACTCACTACGCGTAATCTCTTTATTATACAGCTTCAATAATAAATCTCTATGCTCTTTTGAAAATGCCATCTTTTTAATGACTTCAGGATACATAAAACATCCTCTCCATTTCACATAAACTTCTTCACTTCGAAAAAACAGAACTTATGTTCGCATAAAAGATTATAAAATATTCCTTACTAAAAAACAAACAAAACATTATTAAACATTAAATTCTTTCTATTTATAATATTCAAACATAATATTATCATATCCACTTTTTAAATACATATATATTTTTGGAAGTTTTTTTGAATAAATCTTCCAATTCAATCAGAAAATAATGGCAAAAAAGAAGAGGAGTTTACATATGGATACGGTAACATTAGCAAGAGCATTTTTCGGTTCTTCACTAGCATTCCACATTATCTTCGCAACACTTGGTGTCGGACTTTCATTAATGATTTTTATAAGTGAAATACTCTACCACTGGAAGAAAGATTCCGACTACGCCATTATGGCGAAAAGATGGACAAAGGCCTTTGCCATCCTTCTTGGTGTAGCAATTCCAACGGGAACAATCGTTGGTGTGCAAATCTCACTGCTTTGGCCTGGTTTTGCCAAAATTGTTGGGCAGGTTATTTCTGTGCCCTTTCAAATTGAGATTTTCGCCTTCTTTTTAGAGGCTTTGTTCATGTCCATTTATGTATATGCAGCTGACAAACTACCTCCATTCATGAGATTAATCTCGCTATTCTTCGTCATGATTGGTGCCACGGCATCTGCCGTGCTTATTACATCGGCAAATACATGGATGAATACACCCGCGGGCTTTTCAATGGGGCCAGATGGATCCGTTTTTAACGTTGATCCGTGGAAAGCTTTCTTTAATCCGAGTTTTGGCACGAGCGCATTCCACGTTGTGATTACAGCCTACGCAACTGGAGCTGCCGTCATTGCCTCTATCGCCGGATTTAAATTATTAAAGAAGAATGTAAGTGAACGTGAAGTGGCATATCATAAAAAAGGACTACTGTTAGGACTCGTCGTGACATTTATTACAGGCGCTACGATGTGGCTTTCGGGACACGAATCGGCAATTGCTTTACATAAGCATTCCCCTGAAAAACTGGCATCTGCTGAAGCTTTATTTGAAACGACATCACATGCACCGTTATCAATTGGCGGCGTTGTAGATCCTAACACACTTGAACTAAACTACGCACTAGAAATTCCGAACATGCTTAGCCTACTAGTAGGACTAGACCCTAGCACTGTCGTAAAAGGACTAAAGGAATTTCCACAAGAAACATGGCCACCATTTTACACGCATACACTGTTCAATTTAATGGTCGGCACTGCTGCCTTTACCTTTGCAGTTGCAGCAATTGCCCTCTTATATTGGTACTTTGTTTACCGAAAAAAAGGAACAGAGCTACCGAAGTGGCTTCTTTGGGGAGCTGCCGCATGTGGACCAGTTATGATGCTCGGCATTGAATTTGGGTGGATTTTCAGCTGTAGCGGTCGTCAGCCATGGACCATTTACGGTATGCAACGTACAGTCGACGCTTCTACACGCGCTGATTTTGTCGGTCCTTTATTTATTCTATTCATCATTTTATATATTGGACTCGGTATTTTAACAGTTTTCGTATTACGGACATTCTTTAAGAAACATCCGCTTACAAATGATTTACATCACGAAGGAGGCGATTCTCGTGCATGAGGAAAGTATTGCAATCATCATCTTATGGGCTCTTATTTTCGTATACAGTATATTAGGGTCCATCGATTTTGGAGCAGGTTTTTGGGGCATGGTATACGCAAAACATCCAACGCTCGCTGCCAAGCTTGCCAACCGATACTTATCACCGACTTGGGAAGTAACAAATACATTTCTCGTCTTTGTCGTTGTCGCTTTTCTCGGTTTCTTTCCGAAAGCCGCTTTCACCCTTGCGACAGTCATGTTCGTACCAGTTATGTTAATTTTAATACTCATTGCAATTCGCAGTACATTCATGGTATTTGCTTACTCTGTGCCAAAATATCAGTACCTCCTTCGGGTTATTTCAGGTATTACTGGGCTCTTAATTCCAGCCTTATTAATTACCGTTTTACCTGTTACAGAGGGGGCTTATATTACAATGTCTGAGGGAAAAGAAGTACTCCTGTATGGAAAACTTCTTTCTAGCCCGGTGATCTACTGTTATATGCTCTTTGGGCTAACTTCGGAATTATTTCTTTCCTCCCTCTTTCTTGCTGATTTTGCGAGAGAGCAAGGTTCAGAAGATTCGTATAGAATTTATAGAAGAAACGCCATCATCCTTGGTCCTGCAACACTCGTTACGGCGATTATCGCCCTCGTTGTAATGGATCCGGAAACACACTGGCTTATGCAAGGGCTCATAAAGCAATTCCCGTGGTTTACAGTTTCTATCGTTTTATTCGTTATCGGGTACTCTTCTCTTTGGTGGACAAACAAGAAGTATGGCACACTAGGATACCCTCGCATTGCCGTTTTAGCAGTCATCGCTCAATATGCATTTGCAAGTTATGCTTACGGCGTTGCACATTTACCGTATATTATTTATCCTGATGTAACTGTATTTACAAGTTTTACAACGGTCGAAACATTCTATGCATTGCTTATTCTATATGCAATTGGGATTGCAATTTTATTACCAGGATTTATTTTCTTCTGGAATTTATTCTTGAAGGATCGAACTTTTTTGAAAGAAAAATAATATTGTAGGGCCTGTTCCAAAAGGTATTTTGGGATGGGCTCCTTTTGTCATGTTTTGTCGATAAGTCGATATAATTTAAAAATCGCTGATATATTTTGAGTTGCACTGATATATTTCAATAATCGCCGATATATTTTGAGTTGCGCTGATATATTTCAATAATCGCCGATATATCTCCATAATCACCTATGTAAATTTTATTTACTATCTTACTGCCCCATTAATTTCTAGACTCCTCTCACAATAGTTATTTCACTAAGAGAGATACTTGCCCCATAACTTGAAAAACACATATTCATTGCACTCCGTTATACGTCTAGTTCTTCTTATTTTTTGCTGAATATACTACCAATACAAACCTTAAGACAAGCTACATTGCTTTGAGGAAAAGTAGAAAGGTAGGTAAAATATGAGCATTGAAATATGGATTACTATTATTGTATTCTTCTTAACGATGATTGTTATCTTTTGGCGACCTCGTGGTTTAAATGAGGCGTGGCCGGCAGCAATTGGCGCTGGCATTATCCTGATTACTGGACTTGTATCAAAACCAGACGTCATGGACATTATTAGTAAAATTGGCGGTGCCTCCATAACAATATTAGCGACCATCGTTATGGCGGTTATATTAGAAAGCTTCGGCTTCTTCCACTGGTCCGCAGCGAAACTTGCAAACTTAGCAAAAGGCTCCGGGCGCCGCTTATACTGGTATATTCAATTATTATGTTTTCTTATGACTCTTTTATTTAATAACGACGGTAGTATTTTAATTACAACGCCAATTTTAATTCTTCTCCTAAAAAATCTTCAATTAAAACCGCATCAACAAATCCCTTATTTATTAAGCGGTGCTTTAATCGCTACTGCATCTAGTGCACCAATTGGTGTAAGTAATATCGTAAACTTAATCGCATTAAATATCGTGAATATGACTCTTTATATGCATACTGCTATGATGTTTGTACCTGCAACATTAGGACTATTGTTTATGTCATGGCTTATGTATACGGTTTTGAAGAAAAAACTTCCGAAAAAATTGCCTGTTTCTTCATATGATATTGAAGAAATATTCTTCACGAAAAACTTTCATCCGTTAAAAGGAAAAAATTCAGTTGATACGAAGCAAAAACGGACAAGGTTCATGCTAAAAGTATTAGGCTTCGTCTTCCTTATGCGCTGTCTTCTATTCGTTGCATCCTTCTTATCCATCCCAATCGAGATTGTTGCCGTACTCGGTTCACTCGTTCTTCTCATCTGGAGATGGTACTACTTACGAACGAACCCTGTCGATATTTTGAAAAAGACACCTTGGCACATTTTAATTTTTGCTTTCTCTATGTATGTCATTATTTACGGACTTCACAACGCAGGATTAACAGCAGCACTTGTCCAATGGCTTGAACCAGTTGTAAATCAGCATCTACTTTATGCTAGCTTTACAATGGGCGGACTCGTTTCCCTCCTCTCCAACGTCTTCAATAATCACCCTGCACTTATGATTGGTACAATCACATTAACAGAAATGGGACTAGACCCAATCACTTTAAAAACGATTTACCTCGCAAACATTATTGGTAGTGACATCGGTTCACTACTATTACCAATCGGTACGCTAGCTTCCCTCATTTGGATGTATATCCTGAAACAAAACAAAATTAAAGTAAAATGGAAAGACTATTTAAGTGTATCCCTTATTGTTATCCCGCTCACAACAGTCGTCACATTATTCCTCTTATTCTATTGGGTACATCTCTTCTTCGCCTTATAAAGTGAAACTTTAATCAGTGAGGGGTCTCACTGCCCGCAAATAGCAGGATAAACAACAGAAGCCCGCTTTGCTACCGTCTTAGCAAAGCGGGCTTCTTCTATATTTAAGTTAGGTACTACAGTGTGATCAATCAAGTAAAGAGGTGTAACGTGTTATTGGTATAAATGACTACCCGTTTCTTTAAATTCTTTCGCTTTCTCTTCCATTCCTTTTTCAATTGCTTCTGTCGTTTCTAAATCATTTTCTTTTGCATATTCACGAATATCATGTGAAATTCTCATACTACAAAACTTCGGTCCACACATGGAACAGAAATGAGCCGTTTTCGCACCTTCTGCTGGCAATGTTTCATCGTGATACTCCATTGCACGTTCAGGATCTAAAGATAAATTAAATTGATCGCGCCAACGGAATTCAAAACGAGCTTTTGAAAGTGCATCATCACGCTGATGAGCCGTTTTGTGCCCTTTCGCCAGATCAGCTGCATGCGCAGCGATTTTGTACGTAATAACACCTTCGCGTACATCATCTTTATTCGGCAAACCTAAATGTTCTTTCGGCGTTACATAACAAAGCATCGCTGTTCCAAACCAGCCAATCATCGCAGCTCCAATTGCGGATGTAATATGGTCATAACCTGGTGCAATATCTGTCGTTAACGGCCCAAGTGTATAGAATGGCGCCCCCTGACAAATATCAAGCTCTTTCTCCATATTTTCTTTAATTAAATGCATCGGTACATGCCCAGGCCCTTCAATCATAACTTGCACATCATGTTTCCAAGCAATCTTCGTTAATTCACCAAGTGTTTCAAGCTCAGAGAACTGCGCTTCGTCATTTGCATCTGCAATCGAACCTGGACGTAATCCATCTCCAAGAGAGAACGAAACATCATACTGCTTCATAATTTCACAAATCTCTTCAAAATGAGTGTATAGGAAGTTTTCTTTATGATGGAATAAACACCACTGCGCCATAATTGAACCACCACGCGAAACGATACCTGTCGTACGCTTTGCAGTAATGGGAATGTAACGAAGTAATACACCAGCGTGAATCGTAAAGTAATCTACGCCTTGCTCCGCTTGCTCAATTAACGTATCACGATACACTTCCCACGTTAAATCTTCTGCAATTCCGTTTACCTTTTCAAGAGCTTGATAGATTGGTACAGTTCCAACTGGTACAGGCGCGTTACGAATAATCCACTCACGTGTCGTATGAATGTTTTTACCTGTAGATAAATCCATAATTGTATCTGCACCCCAGCGAGTAGCCCACGTCATCTTCTCTACTTCTTCTGCAATAGAAGAAGATACAGCAGAGTTTCCGATATTTGCATTAACCTTCACGTGGAAATTACGTCCGATAATCATCGGCTCTGCTTCAGGATGGTTAATATTCGCTGGTAAAATAGCGCGACCTTCCGCAATTTCCTTACGAACAAACTCCGGCTCTACTCCTTCACGAATCGCAACATATTCCATCTCAGACGTAATGATGCCATTACGTGCATAATGCATTTGCGTAACATTTGCACCTTGCTTCGCTCTAAGCGGTTTGCGATCCATCTGCGGGAAAACAGGTGTATGTTTTGAAGCCACCTTCACACCGTCATCCTCTGGTTTCACTTCGCGCCCTTCGTATGCTTCTACATCCCCGCGCTCTAGAATCCAAGAGTGGCGCGGCGCCTGCAACCCCTTTTCTAACTCCACTTTATACTCTGGATCCGTATAAGGACCGCTCGTATCATACACACGAATTGGCGGATTCGGAACGCCGTTTGTATCGCTTTGTTCAATCTCACGCATCGGCACCTTCATACCTTCGCGTGGTCCATCCACATACACTTTCTTACTTCCTGGTAAACTCGATTTCAATTCAATTTGCTCAGCTGAAACAGACTGTTTCATAACCTTTGTTGCCCCCCTGTACGTGACAAGGACGAGATATGGCCAGCGTATGCCAAAATAAAAAGAGCCAGGTCCATAAAAAAATAAGGACCTGGCTCATAAAAGACATCATTATGTAAAGCCGTTAACTTCCCTACGCTGGTACGAGCCAGATCAGGTCCAAAGGGTTAAGAAGTTCACGCGCTTCTCTCTCAGCCTACGCATACGTTAGGCACCCCTAGTTTATCACTGATTTAATTTTCAATACTTTCTCATCATACACGATAATCTGAAAAATGAAAACTGATTAATTTTCGATTTAACTAAAGTTGATCTGATAATCTACTACTTAACGTAACTTTTACTGGATTATTCTTCGTGTTTATAACTAAATTTTGTTCTCTTAGTTGCTTCAAAGATTTATCAACTTTATACTTTGTCACATCTAACCCCTTAATCAATACAGATTTCTCAATTCCTTCTCCTTCTAAGCCAAAAATATAGTCTTGACCAATGACAAAAAGAATATCCTGACACAGAGAATCTAATTCTTCAAGTTCGTTTATCAATTGATGCAATTGACCTATTTTTTCAACCCTTTCCGCTAAATCTTCCAATATGTCTTCTTGTGCTTGATACACAATAGAAAAAAATGTTTGGCAGAAAAACGTTAATTCACCTTTATTTAAGTGATTATTGCTCTCATTAAAAATATCATAATAATACTGCTTCAACTTATTAGTCGAATAGGATAAAGTAAGTGCTGTTAATTGATCTAATTCCTCTTTTAAATACATACTAGCAATATACCTGGAGGTACGCCCGTTCCCATCATAAAAAGGATGTATATATCCAAAATAATAATGTGTTACTGCAATTTTGTATAACATCGGTGCATTATATTCATTTAAATATTTTATTAAGTCTTTTAATGAATTTTGTATAAGTATCTCCGGGTAGACTCCCTTATGGATCACTTTTTGAGTAGAAGTTACTACATCTACTGGTCCCCTTCTAAACATTTCTCCATCTAATTGATCTTCTTCTTTTATTTCATCTTTTACTAGGGAGTCATATATTTCTTTAATTTGTTCTAAGCTAGTAATTTTACTATTTTTATCCGAAAGCAATTTAAAATACGAATTTACCAAGCTCAAATGTCTAACCTTTTTTTGAGTTTTTGTTGCTTTTTTTTCTCTTACAGCCATCGCATCAGTCATTTCAGCCCTGGTACTTTGTACACCTTCAATTTCATTAGTACTTATTAATTCATCTACTAACTTTGCTTGAATATATTGTCTAATTGCAATAGGAGGTAATTTATCGGCAACAAATTGAATTTCATTACTTTGTTTAATAATTTGTTCATGAAGAATATCTAATTCCATGTGATTGACATAGAAGCACTCAAACTCATCGCTACTTTTTAGTGGCTTAATTCTAAAAGGAAGCCTTACAGTTCCATAACTATTAATACGCTTTTCGTATTCTGCTTGATAATCAGAAGAGTCCTTATAATAAATCTTAGATAACCTTTCATACATATTACTCACTCCTCCATTATATTATCGTTCCAAAAATCTATATCCATACATAATTTTATTTTTAAGAATCATTTTATATACAAAGAGTTAAAATTTCAATGTTTTTTAACTCTTTGTATATAAATAAAAACAAGCGATTCATTTAAAATCGCTTGTTTTTATTTATAATATTCCACTTACGGAATCATCCAAGTTAAATAATAAGCCTGAACATAAGTCATAATCCCCACAATTATTACGAAGAACAAACTATGCTTTACTGTAAACCGGAATAAATCTGATTCTTTCCCAGCAAGTCCAACTGCTGCACAAGCAATGGCAATCGATTGTGGAGAAATCATTTTTCCGGTTACACCGCCCGTTGTATTCGCTGCAACGAGGAGTACTTCAGATACACCGACTTGCTGCGCTGTAATTGCTTGTAAATTTGAGAATAATGCATTCGCTGACGTATCAGACCCTGTTAAGAATACGCCAATCCATCCTAAGAATGGTGAGAAGAACGGGAATAGTCCGCCAGTTCCTGCTAGTGCCAATGCTAGTGTAGAAGATAGCCCAGAATAGTTTGCGATAAATGCAAATCCTAATACAAATCCAATAGATAAAATTGGCATTTTAAGTTCACTTAAAGTTTCTTTAAATGTTACCACTGCATCTTTTACACTCATTTTCAAAATCAGCATGGAAATGAGACAAGCAATTAAAATTGCTGTTCCCGTTGCTGATAATACATCAAACTTCAAAATTGCCTCGTAAGGAGTCGCTTTATTTACAATAGGCTCTGCTTTCATTACTAAATTGTGCAAGCCTGGAATTTCAAACTTAAATACAAGACTTTCTAACGCGCCTCCTGGAGCAAATAATGCTTTAAAGAAACTTTGACTCCAAATGACTACCATAACCGTTAATACGATAAATGGAGACCATGCCTTTACTACTTTTCCCAATGTTAATTTTGGCATCGATGCCGCTGTTGTTGCAGCTGCTTCTCTATTTGCTTGCCCAGATTGATAAATTTCTTTCGGTTGCCATACTTTTAAGAACAGCGCTAAACTAACTAAACTTACAAGTGCCGACGTAATATCCGGAAGTTCTGGCCCTAAGAATGTCGCTGTTATGAACTGCGTAATTGCAAATGAGCTACCTGCTACAAGTAAAGCAGGCCACGTTTGTCTTACTCCTTTCAACCCGTCCATTAAAAATACGATAAAGAATGGAACAAATAATGATAAGAACGGTAATTGATGTCCAGCCATTTGTCCAATTTTATGTGGATCAATACCTGTTACTTGTCCAGCAACTGTAATCGGAATACCCATCGCTCCGAACGCTACTGGTGCTGTGTTTGCAATTAAACAAAGACCTGCTGCATATAAAGGATTTAACCCAAGACCTGCAAGAAGCGCTGCCGTAATCGCTACTGGTGCACCAAATCCCGCTGCCCCTTCTAAAAATGCTCCGAATGAAAAACCGATTAAAATAACGAGTAAACGATGGTCATTCGTAATGGATAATACAGATGCACGAATCACATCGAATTGACCTGTTTTCACAGATATTTTATATAAAAATACCGACATAATGATAATCCAAGCAATTGGCCATAATCCGTATAAGAAACCATATCCGGTCGCTGCCATCGCCATTGTGAACGGCATCTTATAAGCGAATAATGCCACTAAAATTGTAAGTACAACTGTAATAAATCCTGCCACATACCCCTTCATGCGGAAAACTGCTAAAGCTAAGAAAAAAAAGATAATCGGAATAAGTGCTACCGCTGCCGAAATCCAAATGTTTCCGAACGGATCATAAACTTGTGTCCATGTGTTCATTGTTCTCTCCCCCTAAAGAATCCCCTTTTAAGTAGAATAACCTCATCAATAGACTATCAGGTCATCATACCTTTAAACCTAAAAATAAAAAAACGTTTAAGAAAACGTTTTCAACAACTTTCTTTTATACTGTACCATAACAATTTCCATTTAAAAAGATTTTTTTGAAAATTTTATTATTTAACGAAAAAATCTTACAAAATCGTCATGTTCTTGTAATGTTCATCGATAGAAGGCTCGCTAACTTTCCTGCATAATAAAGGTATAACAACGGATATTATTTATGAGGTGATATATATGAACGGAAACAAAATATTAGCAGCTTTATCATACTTTAGTGTATTATTTGCCCCTATCTTATTCCCGATTATTGTGTGGATTGTGGGAGACGCGGAAACGAAACCACATGCAAAACGTGCTCTATGGACACACATTATCCCAAGTATTGCTACATTCATTGGCATGATTATTTTAGGAGTTATGGGTCTTGGATCTGATCAACCGGATGTAACACTGGGCATCGGTACAATGATTGTCTTATGTATTTGCGGAATCATTAGCTTATACTACTTCATTTGGAACATCGTGAAAGGTATAAAAGTACTGAAAGCTTAATTTCCTTTTTAAACAAACGTTTGATTAAAAAAGAAAAACCGTCCCAAAATACCTTTTTGGGACGGTTTTTTATCTTCTGCGTTTCTTCTTTTTTCTCATCATTTTCTTACGGCGCGTATTCACTTTATCCGCTATAATGTGAAGCGTGCTTGCCACAACAATTCCCATTACGAACGTTACAATTTCAACCTCATGTTCCTTCGCCATTTCTATTAAATTCCCGTCAAGCGCGATTACATTTAATAGGAATAAAAACGGAGAAAACACAATTAACATGTATGCAATGCGAATTACATCACCAAGTATAATTGTGTGTGTAAAAAAGGAACGATGCGGCATCACCTTCTTATACGGATACCAAAATATACGCAGGAATCCCCATTTATTATACGCATTACTATACGTATCTAAATCCGGTGTTAAAAATGTAGTACCTACTAAAAAGCCAATTGCAAAAGTTAATAAAAAATCAAAATTTGTTAGTCCATACGAAAAGAGCATAAACAAAACAACCGGAAGGGATATTAAGTTTATTTTCGTATGCGTTCTTCCTGATGGCATAATGCACTTCCTCGCTTACGTTCGCCCTGTCACCATGTGACAGTTCTTACCTATTGATCTAATTTCTGATCGATAAAGGATGTGTCTATATCCGAACCAAACCATTCTGCCAACTTCATTCGTGCCTTATCTTTTACATCATCATCGACGTATAGCGACGCTTGTAATAGCGCAGCCATTAACGCCCCTAAATCATCCGTATAACCAATTCCAGCAACGAAATCTGGAATCGCATCAATCGGTGCAATAAAATAAGCAAGTGCTCCAATTACAATAATTTTCACTCGTTTTGGAACATCTGGTTTCTGCAAAACGTAAAACAACAATAAACTTGCATAAATGACTGACTGCCCTGCCTGCTTTGCGACATGTTTTACTTTCTTCCAAAATGCTTCAACTGAAAATTTTTGCTCCATGTAAAAGCCTCCCTATTTTTTAAAAGAAATAAGCTACAATATGTTTTCAGTAAAAGTTCATCAAATTTACACATAATCTATCAATGAACTTTCATTGTAACAAACAAACCCAAAAAGAACAAGTGTTCGTTAATTTTTACATACTTCCCTTCATATAATAGGTTTCTAGATAACCACTTACCCATTGTCATTTCTTATTTCTCAACAAGAAATTTTTCACTTTCACTTAACATTCTGCTCTACCTTTGTTATATTTTCTAGTTGACGGACATATAAACGAATGTTAAAGTTTTCTCTGGTAGTGACAAATCTTATACAAAAAATGTAAAATGTTATAGTGTTTCTCAGAAATGAATTTTGTTGTATAATACAGAAATGACGTTATGCTTATGAGTAACACAAGAAACTAAAAGGGTATGCATAGTTATAGTCGTATATGGGTGAATATAGAACCTCTAATTATGGCCAAGAAAACTATGTATTTTTTATTTTAGCATTTTTCGCTCCAAAATCGACCAAGCCTGATAGAGAAAGGGTGGAAATGAATGAAAGAAACCTTGAAATCACAATTTCAAAATGTGCGTTTCACTGCATTCGTAGCTTTAGCCTTATGGTTGAAGACATATCTTATTACACGCACAAGCTTTGATTTAAAACTTGAATCTTTCATGCAAGAATTCATTTTATTCCTGAGCCCATTAGCAGCATCATTACTGCTTGTTGGTCTTGCATTATTTGCAAAAGGGAAAAAACGTAACTATATAGCACTTGGAATTAATTTTGTCTTAACAATCGTTCTTGTTGGTAACGTAATGTTCTACGGATTCTACAATGACTTCGTTACTTTACCAGTACTAGGACAAACATCTAACTTCGGAAGTTTAGGTTCTAGTGTAAAAGAATTGTTTAACTACAAAATTATCCTTGCATTTGCTGATATTATCGTATTCTTCATTTTATTGAAGAAGATGAAGAATTTTGCACCGACAGAACGTGTAGCACGCCCAATGCGTTCCCTATACTTCGTGTCAACAATTGCTATTTTCTTCGCAAACTTAGGATTGGCAGAAGCTGAGCGTCCAGAACTATTAACACGTTCATTCGACCGCGTTATGCTTGTTAAAAACTTAGGTTTATATGTACACCAAGTATATGATCTTGGCTTACAAGCAAAATCAAGTTCACAAAAAGCATTTGCTGACGGCAGTAAGTTACAGGAAACAGAGAACTACGTAAAAACAACGCAAAGCAAACCAGATCCAAATATGTTTGGTACTGCAAAAGGGAAGAACGTAATCGTTGTCTCTCTTGAGTCATTACAAACATTCTTAATCGGTGCAACAGTTAACGGACAAGAAGTTACACCATTCTTAAACCAATTTACGAAAGAAAGTTATTACTTTGATAACTTCTTCCATCAAACTGGGCAAGGAAAAACATCTGATGCTGAATTCTTAGTAGATACTTCAATGTATCCACTAGACCGTGGTGCTGTATTCTTCACACACGGTAACAACGAATATACAGCAACTCCAGAAATTTTACGTCAGCAAGGATACTACACTGCAGTATTCCACGCAAACAACGCAACATTCTGGAACCGTAACATTATGTATCCGGCACTTGGTTATGATCGTTACTACAACGAGCTTGACTATAAGATTACGCCAGAAACGAAATTAAACTGGGGATTAAAAGATATCGAGTACTTTGATCAATCTATCGATATGTTAAAACAAGTGAAGCAACCGTTCTATACTCGCTTCCTTACTTTAACAAACCATTACCCATTCACTTATGATGACAATACAAAATTAATTGACGAATACAATTCTGGTGATGGCGTATTTGACCGTTACATGGTAACAGCTCGCTACTTAGACGAAGCAATGAAACACTTTATTGAGCGTCTAAAAGCAGAAGGTATTTACGACAACTCAGTTATCGTATTCTACGGTGACCACTACGGTATTTCTGAAAACCATAACCGTGCAATGGCACAGTTCTTAGGAAAAGAAGAAATTACTGCATTTGACCATATGAACTTACAAAAAACACCGATGTTTATTCACGTTCCAGGTCAAAAAGAAGGTAAAACAATTTCAAAACCAACTGGTGAAATTGACATTAAACCAACTATTCTAAACTTACTTGGTGTAGACTCTACGAATGACGTTCGATTCGGTCATGACGTATTCTCACCTGATAATAAAGGATTCGTTGTTCTTCGTGATGGTAGCTTCGTTACAGATAAGTACATGTACACGAACAGTACATTCTACGACCGTGCTACTGGCGAAGTTGTACAACTGCCAAAAGAAGAATCTCAACCACTTATTGATCGTGCCCAAAATGAATTGAACATGTCTGACAAAATCATTGAGGGTGACTTACTTCGCTTCTCTGAAAGCAACAAGATCAAAACTGGTGAAGTAAAGACAGCTATTAAAGAAGAAAAGAAGAGCGCTGAGTAATCTCAGCCTCTTTTTTTATATTCCTCCATACAATTACTTATATTCATTAACTTTAACTTTAACATTACATAACCTTTACCAAATATTCACATAGAATTAATGAAGTATCTCTATAATAAAATATGTAAACGAGGTTCTATATATTTCTTATCTCTCATCTGTAATAAGATCCCTTAAAGAAATATGTGAATCGTTTATTTCTACTTTCTTATAATTGTCTTTCAATATGTTTTGTTTCCATACACAAAACATTCAATAAGACGATGTCCCTATGAAAGATAGCTACCCTCCTTGTGCAGCATTCCATAAGAATGTTGCTTTTTTTTATTTAAAAGCAGGATTCTTATTTCTTATTTTCGAATTTGTATATACGAAATGCTGTAAATCACTACCACTTCTCTACCATTTACAAATACATATACGTCATATGTAAAGGATTACTCACATAAAAATTACTGTAGTGATTTTTATTCCAAATGAATGAAAGCTTCACTTTACTTATGCACTTACGAAAGGATGGGACGAAAATTGGCATATGAAAGATTTGTACTTTGGAATGATACAGTTATTGATACAACGAAACAAAAAACGTACATAGACCTTGAGGAAAGAGGCTTGCAGTTTGGGGATGGTGTCTACGAGGTTATTCGTCTATATAAAGGGAACTTTCACTTATTAGATCCGCATATCACAAGATTATATCGCTCCATGGAAGAAATAGAATTAACACTCCCTTTCTCAAAAGCGGAACTGATTACCCTACTTTATAAACTAATCGAAAATAATAACTTCCACGAAGATGGAACGATTTATTTGCAAGTATCTCGTGGTGTACAAGCTCGTACCCATACGTTCTCATATGACGTCCCTCCAACAATCTATGCCTATATTACAAAGAAAGAAAGACCAGCGTTATGGATTGAATATAGTGTACGTGCCATATCAGAACCGGATACGCGCTGGCTACGCTGTGATATTAAATCATTAAATTTATTACCGAATATATTAGCTACTACGAAAGCGGAACGAAAAGGTTGTAAAGAGGCCCTTTTCGTACGAAATGGTACTGTAACCGAGGGAAGCCACTCTAACTTCTTTCTAATTAAAAACGGAACTCTTTACACACATCCAGCTAATCACCTTATTTTAAATGGCATTATTCGTCAATATGTTCTTTCTTTAGCGAAAACCCTTCGTATTCCAGTACAAGAAGAGCTTTTCAGCGTTCGTGATGTTTATCAAGCGGATGAATGCTTTTTTACAGGAACGACGATTGAAATTTTGCCGATGACTCATCTTGATGGAACCGCCATCCAAGATGGTCAAGTTGGCCCTATCACTAAAATGCTGCAACGATCATTTTCTCAGAGTTTGTTACAATCCAATATGTCATCTTCTTAAACACGAATAATTTCTATCCTTTCTACATTCAATATATGTATTTAAATGGAAATCAAGGTATAGATTTATGCCTTGATTTTTTCTTGTAATCTTTTTGTCATATTCAGATTCCCGCATAAGTCTTGACAGTAATCGACATGCTCTTTAGAATTTTTAACAGTTGGTAAATATTTCTTCACTACATTACAGACAGAAAGGAATCGACAAATTATGAAAAAATACCTTGCCGGTCTTGCGGCAGTGTCTGTAGCAGGAGGAGCAGCACCTACACTTGATAGTGTTCAAGCTGCCCCTGAACAAAATACACAAAAAGCTGCTACAACTGTCCAAGCTTCTGCATCAAACAGCTCATCTTATACGGTAAACGCTAGCGTATTACATGTTCGTGCAGGATCAAGTACTTCTCACGACATCATCTCGCGCGTTTATAACGGTCAATCACTAAACGTGATTGGCGAAGAAAATGGTTGGTACAAAATTAACATGAATGGACAAACAGGCTTTGTTAGTGGCGAATTTGTATCAAAAAATGGTGCAAGTAATTCCAATGTAAGTACAACAGGTGGAAAAAACAAAGTTACTGCCGATGTATTACGTGTACGTACTGCTCCTAACACTTCTAGTTCTGTTTCAGGACGTGTATATGAAGGACAAACATTAAACGTAATTGGCCAAGAAAATGGTTGGGTGAAAATCAACCATAATGGACAAGTTGGCTATGTAAGTGGCGAATTCGTATCTGGTGTTTCTGCTAATGCAGGTTCTTCAAACAACAATACGAATAATAACAACCAAGAATCTGTAAAACCAGCAAGCGGAAACTATACAGTAAATGTATCTTCCCTTCGTGTTCGTACAGGTCCTAGCACTTCTCACACAACTGTAGGCTCTGTTACGAAAGGACAAGTCGTACAAGTTGTTGGCGAAGTTCAAGATTGGTTCAAAATCAATTATGCAGGCCAAACAGCTTACGTAAGTAAAGACTACGTAACAAAAGGCGGTTCTAGCGATAACGTTACACAAGGAAACAACCAAGATAACAAACAAGAACAAAATAATAATGTAACTGTTCAAACTGGCGGTACTTACGTTGTTAACGCAACATCTCTACGCGTACGTACAGGTCCTGCTACTTACCATAGCGTAATTGGTGGCGTATTAAATGGTACGACATTAAACGTAATTGGTTCTGAAGGTAGCTGGTTTAAAGTTAACTATCAAGGAAAAACAGGCTACGTTAGTAGCGAATTCGTGAAATTTGTTAAAGGTGGCACTACTACTCCTGAGCAACCAAAACAACCTGAACAACCTAATCAAGGTGCAATTGGTGACTACTACATTAATGCTTCTGCCTTAAATGTACGTAGTGGTGAAGGTACAAATTATAGAATCATAGGCGCACTTCCACAAGGACAGAAGGTTCAAGTAATCTCTGAAAACTCTGGATGGAGCAAAATTAACTACAACGGCCAAACTGGTTATATCGGCACACGTTACCTTTCTAAAACACCAGTTGGTGGCGCAGTAGATAATAAGCCTAACAACAACCAAAATAACAATCAAAACAACAATAATAACAATACAAGCAATAATAACAATACAAGCAATAATAACAATACAAGCAATAATAGCGGTGACAGTTCTTCCGTACTTGCATATGCAAAATCAATGCAAGGTGTACCATACGTTTGGGGCGGAACTTCTGCTACTGGTGTTGACTGCAGTGGTTACATCTACCACGTATTTAAGAAATTTGGTCATAACATTAGCCGTCAAAGTGTTGCAGGATATTGGGGTAGCCTACCACAAACTTCAAATCCACAACCAGGTGACTTAATTTATTTCCAAAACACTTATAAATCAGGTCCTTCTCATATGGGTATTTACCTTGGGGGCGGATCATTTATCCAAGCTGGAGATAAAGGTGTAGCAATCGCTTCATTAAGCAATTCTTATTGGAGTAAGCACTTCTTAGGTTATACGAAAGCACCTTAAGTTATATTTTTAGAGCCTTCTAGATTACTAGAAGGCTCTTTTTAATGTGTATAACCTATTTCCCTAAAAAAATAATGTATCTATTTTCCTATTTCATACACTATATTCTACAATAATGATCCATAACGTTATCATAATGTATATTTTCACATAAAAAACATAACCTATTTCATGTCTAATCATTTTATATGTGTTTTTTTGAAGAATTTTCTTTTTATTTAAACTTTTCGTTAGACGTTTGACCTCTGATGTCCATTATGATAAGTTACTTAAGATGTTATATTTGCAGAAGTATAGACAACTGTTTTATACATTTTTTTACTATGAGGAAGGAGCATACACTGCATGAATCTTTTATGGGGAATTGGCGGCGTGATTGGAGTATTAGCAATCGCTTTCTTACTATCTTCCAACCGCAAAGCTATTAATTGGCGCACGATTTTAATCGCGCTAGCATTACAAATGTCATTTTCATTTATCGTATTACGATGGGATGCCGGAAAAGCAGGTTTAAAACACGCTGCAGATGGCGTTCAAGGATTAATTAATTTTTCTTACGAGGGAATTAAGTTCGTTGCTGGGGATTTAGTCAACGCAAAAGGCCCTTGGGGATTTATCTTCGTTATTCAAGCACTACTTCCAATCGTATTTATTAGTTCATTAGTAGCAATCTTATATCATTTCGGTATTATGCAAAGATTTGTTAGTATCGTTGGTGGCGCATTAAGTAAACTTCTTGGAACTTCTAAAGCAGAAAGTTTAAACTCAGTAACAACTGTATTTTTAGGACAAACTGAAGCTCCAATCTTAATCAAACCTTACTTAGCACGTTTAACAAATAGTGAATTCTTCGCTATTATGGTAAGCGGTATGACAGCTGTTGCTGGATCAGTTCTTGTCGGCTATGCAGCAATGGGTATTCCGTTAGAACACTTATTAGCAGCAGCAATTATGGCAGCTCCATCAAGTTTATTAATTGCGAAACTTATTATGCCAGAAACAGAAAAAGTAGATAATAACGTTGAACTTTCTACAGAGCGTGAAGATGCAAACGTTATTGACGCAGCAGCACGTGGTGCATCAGAAGGTATGCAACTTGTTATTAACGTAGCAGCAATGTTAATGGCTTTCATCGCATTAATCGCTTTATTAAATGGCCTATTAGGATGGGTTGGCTCTTGGTTCGATATTAAACTTAGCCTTGATTTAATCTTCGGTTACTTACTATCACCATTTGCAATTTTAATCGGGGTTTCTCCTGGTGAAGCTGTACAAGCAGCAAGCTTTATCGGTCAAAAACTTGCAATCAACGAATTCGTTGCATACGCAAACTTAGGACCACATATGGCAGAGTTCTCTGCAAAAACAAATCTAATTTTAACATTCGCAATCTGTGGATTCGCAAACTTCTCTTCTATCGCAATTCAATTAGGTGTAACAGGGACATTAGCTCCTACTCGCCGTAAACAAATTGCACAATTAGGGATTAAAGCAGTTATCGCTGGTACACTAGCTAACTTCTTAAACGCAGCAGTTGCAGGTATGATGTTCCTATAAATTAATAAAAAGTCCCTTCTTTCTAAAGAGGGGACTTTTTATTTTCTCAGTATATATTAAATACTTTATGCCGAAATATAAAAACATTATGATACAATAATTATCAAGTCTGTTTATTTTTTCTTACAAAAGAGGGATACTACTTGTTGTTGCCTCTCAAAAAGAATGTAGTCATCCGATCTATTTCTTAATAATTGTGCATACTACAAGTATCCTTGTATGAATTATCTTTAAGGAGGAAAGTTTTGTGAAAGATAACTTCTATAAAGTCCTCTCTATGTGGATTTTACAAATTTTATTTTATTTTACAACTGTACATGTAACGCAATATGAGCATGCTCTCATTTTTACAATTATATATGTAATTGTTAATGTACTATTTCTATTTTTGCCTGATAAAACTGCATTTGTTTTCTTCATATTAGGAACCATTACTTCGGTATTCTACCTGTTCTACCAAGCATGGCTTTACTTATGGAGTACATCAGAACAATGGGAATACATTATTACTCACTTCCTAATGGCAGCAAATTTCTTCATTGTATATATCTCCACTCATCTATTAAAGAAGGTTATTCATGAAAATAAAGAATTAACCGAACGTGTGAGAACGTTAGAACAATACATTGGAGAATCGAAATTATTAACAAGACAAGAATTCGAGAGACGACAAGCATTATTAATCAATGCAATGAATCGTCGTAATGAAACAGGCGTTATGATTTATTTTGACTTCACTTCCTTTAGTAAATATACAAAGGAAAGTGTTATGGACCGTGTAGCTTCATTATTAGTTGAAACGGTAAGAGCTGACTTTGACCTTGTTGCTGAGTATGATAAAAACACATTAGTCATTTTATTACAAAATACAAATGAAGCTGGTGCCGATATTGTAATGAACCGTCTACAGCCTAAAATGGAAAAATAGCTTGCAGATGAGGCCATTCAAGATATTAAGATGAAACGAGAACAAATCGCTACAAAAGGACCGAAGTTATTATGATGACACTCGTTATACTTCTTTTATTCCTTCTATTTTGCGTACTCGTTTTTTGGATCAGCATCACATTTTCAATTAAGTATGTACTTATTTTTACAGCCTTTCTATTCTCTGGCTTACTCGTTTACTATTCTTTCTTAACACTCGCAGGTTTAGTTCACCGAAGTAGAAAACAAAAAGATCGTACGCTAGAGCATTACCCAAGCGTCGATATTTTAATACCAGCTCACAATGAAGGCGTCGTGATTAAGGATACTTTAGAGGCGATGGCAAAGATTGAATATCCAGGCAAACTAACTGTTTATTTATTAAACGATAACTCGCAAGATGAGACACCTGAAATTGGTGACGATTTTGACAAAGCTTATGCTCATATTCGTCACATTCGCGTTCCACCTGGTGAACCAAAAGGAAAATCACGTGTATTAAACTATGGCCTTAGTATTTCAGATGGTGAATACTTCTGTGTTTATGATGCAGATAACCAGCCTGAACCACACGCACTGCGAATGCTTGTAGAACACGCTGAAACAACCGAGGATGCTGTTGGAGCTGTTGGGCATGTTCGTACTGTAAATGAAAAAAGAAACTGGCTAACACGAATGATTTCGTTAGAATTTCAAATCTTCCAGCTCCTTATGCAATCCGGACGCTGGTTACTATTCCAAACAGGTTCACTAACAGGAACAAACATGCTTCTTCGTCGCACTGCATTAGAAGAGCTTGGCGGCTATGACCCTTATGCAATTGCAGAAGACGCTGAATTAACATTACGAATTACACAAAAAGGCTATCTCCTGCCAATCGTTCCAGAGTCAATTACATGGGAACAAGAACCTGAGCATTTAAAAATTCTTATTAAGCAGCGTACACGTTGGCTTCAAGGGAACTTGTACATTTTAGAAAAAATGTTTTCTTCATTAAGTTTCTTTAAAGGAAAACTGCTCGTCCATTCTTTACAACAAGTTTTAGTGTATGTTGTATTTTGGTTATTCTTAATCATTTCGAACGTTTGGTTTGTAATTGGGTTACTCGGGATATTCCAAATTCAATATAGCATCCCACTACTATTTATGTGGTATGTCGCATATGTTACATATGTTTCTCAATTATTTAGTGCCCAGAGTGTGGAACGAACCTTTACACCAACTAATATTTTTATTAGTGTTATCATGTACTTTACGTACGCACAGCTCTTTACGTACTTATTCATTCGTAGCTTAATTTTATACTTACGTGCAAAGAGTAAGAAACAAGTCATTGGCTGGGATAAAACTGTTCGATTCAAAAAAGACAAATAAAAATAAGCACAGAGCGCCGTATGCTCTGTGCTTATTTTTTGCCGTATAAATTATATATCAGACAATACCCCTTAGCTGAAAGTAATTTCACGTCCATCCCCCAACGAACGATCGACCTTCATTTATATACGAAAAAGTGATTGCTATTTTTGTAGAACCAATTGCTTCTCTTGCTGCTCTTTGCGCGTTTCAGTCTTAGGTTCCGTGCTTTCTTGGACACTACGATGTGCCACACGTTTCAAACAAATATGCTTCCACTTTCTTTCGTAACGTTTCATTATTCTAGATGTCCCCCTTGAATGCGCTTTAAAACTATTTGAAATCGCTTACAGGAAATAATATAGCACATATATATAAACGTGACAACACATTTCCGACAATTTTTTGTCAAAAATATGAATAGAATCTGCAAGATATCGAACATTGTCGAAATGTATCGATTTTTCTCCATATAAAAGGCATACTACTAATATATTGACACTCCCACGGCTAAAGCCGCAAGCTGACTAACGTCAGTGGGATTCTTGCTACCAAAGGCGACGTCTATTTCTAGTATCGCTGACGTGCAAGATTGCGGTGTGCCATCACCACTCCGTATCCAGTGCATCTAGCAGATACGGCACTCGTTCTATTACCAAACGAGTCAGATTGTGAGTTCTCAAATGTGTTTTAGCGTCTTGTACTTGACGACTCAATACATTTTACGGAGCAGAAGAATTTGTTACTCCAACCTCATATGTATTCTGTTTTCAGAGAACAAGATTGTTTTAGAGACTTTTACTTGTCTGTTATGAAAATTATACCATTTCAAATACTTGATGTACAGAACGTATTTTCGGTATTTTATCTGTACATCGCATTTGACCTCACTATCATCCCACCCCTAAAGGGGGTACTATCGCACCGTAGTGGGCTTTCCTATTCGGAAAATCTGTAAAGTATTTTATTTCCCTTACTTGCAGTTAAAGTTCCTTCTATATAAAGTGAAACTTTAATCAGTGGGGGTTTTCTTCATCCCCCACCTAACTTCTTTGCTTTCACTGAATTTTGAGGTGTGGATCTTACTGCCCATTAAAACCGGATAAAAAAAAGAGCTGATACATAATCAACTCTTTTTCCTTCTATTATTTATGACGCTTCATACGCCCTTCTTTTTGTAACTCTTTAAATAATGCTGCCATCATAAAGAAAATAACGAAGACGAATGGGAATGCTGCAATGATAGCTGCCGTTTGTAAGGCTTCTAATCCACCTACATATAATAAGATAGAAGCTAGAGCAGCTAAAACGATACCCCAAATCATTTTAATGCGGTTTGGTGGATTTAAACTACCATGTGTCGTTAACATCCCTAAAACGAATGTCGCTGAATCTGCAGATGTAATAAAGAATGTAGAAATAAGAAGAATAGCTAGAACAGATAACGCTGATCCAAAGCTTCCCATCTGATCAAACATAGCGAATAATCCTACTTCTGTTCCCATCTCTTTAATTTTTTCAAAGATATGTGCATCACCAAACAGTTCCATATGAATACCAGTCCCGCCGAAAACTGAGAACCAAAGAGCACCAATTATTGTCGGTACGAGTAACACACCGATAACAAATTCACGAATGGTACGCCCTCGTGAAACACGGGCAATAAATGTACCTACGAATGGTGACCATGCAATCCACCATGCCCAATAGAAAATTGTCCATGATTGAATCCATTGGTTTCCGCCTTCATCTAATGGACTTAATCGGAAACTCATACTTGGCAATTCCTGAATATAAGAACCGATTGTCGAAGTGAAGTAATTCATAATAAAGTTTGTTGGACCTGCAAACAATACAATAATCATAAGTGCAAACGCAAAAATAATGTTTGTATTACTTAAATATTTAATTCCTTTATCAAGACCTGTTTGCGCAGATAACATAAATAATACTGTTACGATTGCAATAATAACTAACTGAGTCGTTAATGAGTTCGGGATAGAAGTTAAATAACTAACACCACCGGCAATTTGTTTTGCGCCAAGACCTAATGATGTTGCCACGCCAAACACAGTGGCGAAAACAGCTAACACATCAAATAAATGAGCAATGCGCCCATGGTCCCCGCCCTTAAATAACGGTCCTACTGTCGCACTAATTGTACTTGCTTTTCCTTTTCTAAAAGTAAAGTAAGCAATACAAAGCGCTACAAATGCATATAGTCCCCACGGATGTAATCCCCAATGGAAAAATGAAAAACGCAGTGCAAGACGCGCACTTTCCTCAGTTGCACCTTCTCCAAACGGAGGCGCGTATAAATGGTTTAATGGTTCGGCAACGCCCCAGAACACTAAGCCGATACCCATACCAGCACTAAATAACATGGCAAACCATGTCATATAACTATAATCAGGTTCGTCATCATCTTTCCCTAAACGAATAGAACCGTATTTTGAAACAATTAAAAAGATAGACACACCTAAAATAATAGAAACAGAAATAATATAAAACCATCCAAACTTACTAACTAATGCAGTTTGAATTGCGGTTGTTACATTTCCTAAGCTACCTTTTCCAATAATAGATTCGGGAATAATCCCCCAAATTGTAAATGCAATACATAATGTTAATGAAACGATGAATGTTTTTGTCAGTTTCCTCATCAAATCCCCCTTCGTAGGTTTTACTTTTATAAATAACATTAATTCCGATATGTAAAATCGGATAGAAAACTATAATTTTGCGGTGATTTTCTTACTTTCACCTTCACCAACTAGAATTCTGATGGACAGCCTTACCTTCCGTATAACCTTTTCACTCTGCAAGAGCTATAAGATCGAAATACTGCTGTCAAATTGTGCGAGAAAAATGCGGATGGGAATGTATTTTCCCAAAAAAGGATGTGTTACAGATGTAAAAAAGGGCATTTTCCTTCCTTGCAACCCTTTCTTTTTGTAACAATTATGCGGTTTTTTTGCTAGTATATAGCACGTGTTTATAGTTTCACAAACGAAATGTTTATGTTTATATAACTATATTACCCATAAAACGGTAAAATACTCAAGGAATGTAATCGTTTAGTAAACATCATGTAACACTCCTGTAATATTTTTATTTACGCCGAAAACAATATGTTGTATTAAATATTTTGAATATAAGTAGAAACCTACTAAACATATAGAATAAAAAACGCTTTCCTATATTTTTTGTTATATTACAGGATGTTAACGACTTATTACGAATGGTTTGTAATTGTGTGTTTTCCCCAAATCCGAAAAAATCTGTTGCTATAATGAGGACACGAAAACAAACGCAATGGAGGCTATCATGAAAAAATTAATTGGTATAGCAACAGCAGCAGTTTTTGGTCTTGGGATTTTCACATCATCTGCTAATGCAGAAACTGTTGTAACAACAGACGTACTAAATGTACGCGAAAACCCTACTACGGAATCAAAAGTTGTCGGTAAATTACTAAACGGTAATAAAATAGATGTTCAAAATACAGAGAACGGATGGTCAAAAATCACTTTAGATGGTAAAGACGCATTCGTAAGTGCAGAGTTCACTAAAAGCATCTACTACGTAACAGCTAACGTATTAAACGTACGTGCTGAAGCGAACACAAACTCAGAAATTCTTGGGACGCTTAAGAAAGATGATATGATCGAAACAACGAACCAAGTACAAAATGAGTGGTTACAATTCGAATATAACGGAAAAACAGCTTATGTTCACGTTCCTTTCTTAACAGGTACAGCACCTGTTATTGAGAAACAAGAACAACCTGCTCCTGCTAAAGCGCAAGCACCTGCAGCTCAAGCAAAACAAGCTGCTAAGCCTGCTGTAAAGGCTGCTGAAACTAACACACCTTCTGGTGGTCGTGAGTTAACAGTTGTAGCTACAGCATATACAGCTCATCCGAGCGAAAACGGTGGCACATATGGCGGCCGTGTATTAACTGCAATGGGTCATGACTTAACAGCGAACCCAAACATGAAAATGATCGCTGTTGACCCGAAAGTAATCCCATTAGGATCTAAAGTATGGGTAGAAGGTTACGGAGAAGCTATCGCTGGAGATACTGGCGGTGCAATTAAAGGTAACCGTATCGACATCCTACTTGGATCAGATAGCGCTGCTCAAAAATGGGGACGCAAAACTGTTAAAGTGAAAATTTTAAAATAACCAATGACTGCTGAAGCCAGTTCTCTTTGTTGAGAGCTGGCTTTTATTTTTTTATCCCACTTTAATGGGCAGTAAGACCCCACCTCAAAATTCAGCGAAAGCAAAGAAGTTAGGTGGAGATCAACTGCCCATAAAAGTCCGATTGGTGAGGGCTGATAATCAGTGGGGGATAAAGAAAACCCCCACTGATTAAAGTTTCACTTTATAATAGCCATAAGGAGGTTATGTCCATGAATGTACAAGCAAAAGTAGACTGGATCGGTACACCAAAACCATATATATATAAGGATGAAGTAACATACGACGCTACTTCCATTGATTTCTCACTCGCTGACGACGACAATCGATATAAATTAATTGTGCTCAAGTCTGAAGATAATACACATTACAAATTTGTCCAATATGGAATCAAACCTGGCTCACAAAAGCCATTCCCTATCAATATTCCATTCGAACAAAACATGTTACCAATTATAGAGCAAATATTACATGATCCATATGTACAAGCGATATTAAAGGAAACGCGCTTCTAATCGAAAAAAGACTATCTCAATCATGAGATAGTCTTTTGCATTAATGAGTTGGACCAGATACTTCCTCTGATTTCAACGTATTATTCGCTCCAAGAGAATGGTACAATATCTTTCCATTTCCATTCACAGTAACGATATGATCATTATTAAAGCTTTTGAACTTCACAGAGCCATCACCGTAACGAATATGATACTCTTCATATGTCGTTACTTTATATTTCGTAGCACTTTGACGCTCTACATTACGAATTTCCATTGTTAATAAATCTTCTGTAATTCCTTTTTTGTGTAAATACTGTATATAATCACGGTCTTCCTTATACGATTTCCCGCTCTTATCATAATTATTTTCAATTAAGCTAAAATCATTTAATGAAATCGCACGCACATTATCATAAATATGATTTCGTACAAAGTCACCAACAGCCGAACTTGATGTTTCTTTCGGGAATTTTAAGTAATACGTGCTTTGGTCTCCAATTTTAACACTTTCAGATTTCATCACACCAAAATCAGTAGTTTTCTCTAAATGTACTTCTACTGTTTCATCTGTGGATACAGGACCAAGCTTATAACTTCCATAGCTTAATTTCCCACATTTTTTTCCATTCACAAATACAGTTGCATCATTTTCATCAGAAGAAATGGTTACATAATTTCCTTCTAATGATAATGTAACATCCACTTTCGCCTCTTTTTCATCTGCCAAGTCCACTTCTTTTTCTGTTTCTAACTCAGTTAGTTCCGTCTTCGCTTTTGCCTTTACAACGTAAGACCCAGGGAAATATGGACCAACTTCTTTTGAAGCTTTATCACTTGATAGGTCTATCTCTTTCTTATCATTCACATATATTTCAGCACTTTTCGCAGTTGTGCTTACATTCATGTAATAAGATTTCATGTTAAATTTATATTTTGGATATAAGAACCATTCTTTCCCGTCTTCTATAATTTGACCATCTTTAAATGATGCTTTATCTGTTGTTAATTTTTGATTCACTGTCTCTTTCTGTAAATACGAAATTAATTCTTTGTTGTACGAAGGGTTCTCTTTTAAATAACGCATGTACGCCTTAATATCTTCCGTCTTAATCTTTAAGCTTGGATCATCTGCTTTCACAATTTCATCAATTGCCGTAATGTCTTTCTTTTGGAATGCTTCAATCATTACATTCACTTGCTTTTCTTTTGAAAACTTATATGCTCCAAATTTATATGCTCCAAATAATACAGCCGCAATAATGAGGAAACCGATGATTAAAAATACATTTTTCTTACTTTTCGCTGGTTTTATCTCATTTTGTACTTCTGTGTCTGAAGCAGCAGTGTTATCAACAATTACTTCAACTTTGCTTCCACACTCAGGACAAAAGTTCAAATGGCCTGCAACGTTTTTTTTACATGTTCCACAAAACTTCAACATGCTCTCCCCCTATTTTTTAGCTAATTTCATTCCAGCAAATGCCGCCACATATGTCACAATAAAACTAAACATAGTTAAATATACAAATGAATTTTGCATAGATAATACAGTACCGCCCGCTCCAAATAAATTCATTACATTTCCAGATACATCAATTTGGAACTTAGAAAGGATGTTCATTGCAATCATCATAATTGTGTAAGAACCACTGCATACTGCTAATGTAATATATATATTGGCAGTCGGTAATTCAGATAACTTTCTTCCCGCTCTAAACATAAGGAACAATGGAATAATAAGCAGTAATAAACCATAATTGAATACGTTATTCACTTCATCAAATTCAGCAAGGCTTTCCTGACTTGCTCCTTTTGAAATCATTACATCTCTAACCTCTACGCCATTTACAGAGACGCCTGATATAAATGAAAACGATAATGTACTCTCAGATGATTTTGATTTCTTACCAACTCCAGTAAATTCCTTACTCAGTGCTGGACTTGTTACTTCTAACGGAGCAAAATGAGCCATACTCCATAATTGAGGTGTTAACTCTAATGCTAATAATGTACTTTCAGATTTTAAGGTTGTTATTTGTTTTAATGGTTCAATACCGTCTTCCTTACTTACCAACGCCATAATACAAACCGCTACTGCTGTTACTAAAAGTCCTTTTATCATAGCTGAAACACCGTAATAAACAGACGCTCCATATGGCATTAACTCTTGAAATGCTGCTGCCATATTGTTTTTACTTGTATGAGCAATAAATCCTACTAAAGTAAATAACGTCCCGCATACAAAACCACTTAAGAAGCTCTTAATTGCTGAATATCCGACTGTAATCTTACCTGCATCCGAGAACGGGATTGTAACAGATTGTGATGCTATAAAGCTTATAATGAATAAAAAGACACCGTAAATAATACCAACTGTTGCCGCTACAAAAATTTGATCTTTAATCGTTTTTGCAACATGCTGTTTTCCTAACCATATTCCTGTTCCAGCGAAAATAATAAATGGAATGATTAATAATGTAAATGGAGTATGCCAAGATAAAGATAATATCAATCCACTATCATCACTAGCTGTAAAACCAAGTAAATGATAATTTAACAACGTAGCAGTTGCGCTTGCATAAAAGCTCGGCAACATTTCTAACTCTTTCGCAAATTTACTCAACATCTCACTTAATATAGACGCAAATAATACACTACCAATCCATCCTGCAATTAACATGAGAATACTTGCAACAGCTCCACCAATGAAACCTGTTTTTAAAACGGCTTTATCTGCTGTAAATTTAACTTCAGGAGTACCGTCTATTGCAGGCAATTTAATAGATTGTTCTTTTTTCTTCACAATAAATAAAGAATGCCCACACTTTTGACAATATAAATTTTGCTGAGCATTTTCACTGCCACAACCTTTGCAGTATTTTGCAGTATCTTGTTCTAACGTTACTACATCTATAGCTCCTGCAATCTCCATACTTCCTTCATTAGGGCAATAATTTACTTCTTCACCATGTTGCTTTCCGCACGTGCGACAATACATCTTATTCACTCCCCACTTTGCTTAATTCCACAAACCGGACAGTAAGTAGAGTTTTTATCGATATGCTCATCGCATGAAATACAATTTGCTGTTTCACCGTCATTTTCTACCGCTAACATTGGGTTAGGATTTCCGCATGAACCACAAAACTTATCATTCATCGATAAAGGTCCACCGCATTCACATGTAGCTTTCTCCCCTTGTTGTTTTTGCAATTCAACAATGCGTTTTCTCGCTTGATAAATAGCTACATCAAATTCTTGAACTGGAGCAATCATTTCTTTCAAACTTTCTTCATTTACTCCGTTTCCTCTTAATTGAACATATACTTGTTGTCCAACTCCTAATAGAACTTCTGCCTTTTTCTGCATTTGCACTTGCATTCCCTTTTTCAATTGGGCGATCTCTTGTGCAACTTGCAGCTTCATCTTCCCTTGCTCAATTCCTTCTTGTAACTTATTCATTCCACTGCCTAACTTCGTCTGTAAATCTGACAAACTAATTACCCTTCTATAAATATATAGTAATATACAAAATTAACATTTTATATATTACCATGATTTTCAAGTAATGTAATCTAAATTTCATTTTTTCTGTTTTGAGCATTTTTTGTTTATAATGGTAAAGGAAAGAAATATGTGTACGGAGGAATATTATGCTGCAACACTCAATTACGAAAGATGAAATTATGATGATTGCGAATGAGTTCGTTCAAGGACTAGATCCACAGCAAACAGCTGATCAGGAACATGTCGCTACAGCTCGGCACCTATATCGTAGTGGTGTTGTCTACAACGTTGACTTTGATGGCTATACGCTATCAGGAACTGTAGATGCTGAAGGCAGCGTATATAGCGTCCATATCCCGATTCGTAACGTCGCTGAAAGCTATTGCGATTGCTTCGCACCAACGCAGTGTGAGCATATGCTCGCTGTATTACTATCGGCAGCATCTAGTTTCGGGCAAGTAGGAGATGTATTAACTTTATTCAAAAATAATACGAAACCTTCTCTTCCTCCTATTCGAACTGCAAGACAAGTATTGCAATCATCAGCTTTTGAAGAAACGGATTATAAAAGTTGGCAATCCTATTTTGATAACGAATATGAATCATTTAAAAAAGAACAAGCTCGGCTTACTTATAAACAAATGTATTTTCTTATGAGTATTTTTACGGACTTCTATACGAAACTCGAGCGGAAAGCTCCGCGTATCATTGTGATACATGAATTGTTCAGGCTACACGCGGCACTTTATTGCTTTCAAAAATTATTAGAAGAAATTCAGGAATTTGAGGCAAATAAAACGTATTCTTATCATCAGCCTGTTAATGTCGTTCGCCTATTTGTAGATAAAGTGGAATCCATCGTTCGGGACTTACAATCAGAATCGATTCCTTCAGAGTCTAAATCAATTCTGCAAGAAACAGCTCGTCTCGTTCACGAAGTATTTTTCTCCACCGATGCCTATACGCAAGAGAGGTTCTTTATTTATCGTCACATATGGAGTGAACTGTTACACAATAACGAGCAACTACAAGAAGAGGAAAAACGAATTGATACGAAAATGAATCCACTTTCCAAAGCATTAGCATCTTCTCATCTACTCTTTTTAAATGACGAAGATCGATTAGCGATGGACTTACTAAAGAAACAACCTGCTTCTGTTGTAAGTCTGTACTTCTATTGGTTAGAAGAGTTATTACATGCAATGAAATGGGATCGTGCGAAAAACTGGCTTTCCTTTACGTATAAACAAGTGAAGAAAACGATACATGAGCACGAAAATACAATTTTCATAAAAGATATCGTTCGCTTATTCGTCATCATGTATGAAACGTATGCAACCCATACAAATGAACAAGCTGGATTCGAAATGATTTTGCAAGAGCTATTACCATATAGTTTCGCAAACTATGAGCAATACGTACTGGCGAAAAAACAGTATCGAACATGGGCAGAACTTCAGCTCTTACATGGATTTGAAGCGATTGAACTTTTGAAAGAGCCGCTGAAAGATATTGAAAAGGAAGCACCAGAAGCTGCACTTCCTCTTTATCATCTTGCTGCTACCGAAGCTATTGAAGAGCGAAATCGCAAATCATATAGACGTGCAGTTCGTTACTTAAAGAAATTACGTACATTATATAAACGATTAAAGCGTACCGATGAATGGGATGCTTTCATTATTCACATCGCAAACTTACATTCACGTCTGCGTGCACTACAAGAGGAATTACGGAAAGGAAAATTAATCGATGATCAATCAAACTGAAGTAACAATTAGGCTCCAGCACGTTAGTCACGGTTGGTTCCTTTGGGGAGAAGATGATAGCGGTACTCCATTATCCGTAACAAGTTGGAAACGAAATGCATTTACATGGCACTCCACTTCCTTCTACGGCACGTTTCTAAAAGAAGCAACCTTTGAAGGAAGACAAGGTGTTATGCTAACAAACGCACAAGCATTTGAATACATCGCGAATAAACCGATGAACTCCTTTGCTCGTATTCAAATGAACGGCCCTATTACAGCACTTACGGAAGATGCGAACGAATTGTGGGATGCCTTCACAAGCGGTAGCTTCGTACCTGATATGGAGCGTTGGCCTAAACAACCATCTTGGAAAGTTCAAAATACTCCAATCGAAGATGACACATTGGCTTCTCTTTTCTCGGCTGCAGTAAATGAAAGCATATTACAAGATAACCGTTCAAATGACGGATGGGAAGATGCAAAGAGACTTTATGAACATTACGACTTTACGAAAAGACAATTGGATGCAGCACTACATGAAGAAGATTGGCTTCGAAAAATTGGTTACATTGAAGATGACCTTCCCTTTACAATCGGACTACGACTACAAGAGCCGCAAGAAGAATTTGAAATGTGGAAGCTTGAAACAATTGTTACGCCAAAGCGCGGGGCACATCGCATATATGTATATGAGAGTATCGATTCTTTACCAAAACGATGGCACGATTATGAAGAACGTATTCTGGAAACACAAGAAAGCTTCAGTAAGCTCGTACCGTGGCTAAAAGATGGTGATACATTCCGAAGTGAACTCTTTGAAACAGAAGCGTGGAACTTCTTAACAGAAGCAAGTAACGAATTACTCGCCGCAGGTATTACAATCTTATTACCATCGTGGTGGCAAAATTTAAAAGCGACAAAACCAAAATTACGTGTGCAACTGAAGCAAAATGCTACGCAAACGCAATCTTTCTTCGGCATGAATACACTCGTTAATTTTGACTGGCGCATTTCAACGAACGGCATTGATTTATCAGAAAGCGAATTTTTTGAACTCGTTGAACAAAACAAGCGATTATTCAATATAAATGGTCAATGGATGCGACTAGATCCAGCCTTTATTGAAGAAGTACGAAAGCTCATGAATCGTGCTGATAAGTATGGACTTGAAATGAAAGATGTCCTGCAGCAACATTTATCCAACACGGCTGAAACAGAAATTGTAGAAGAGGATAGTCCATTTAACGATATTGAAATTGAACTAGATGGATATTATGAAGAGCTATTCCAAAAACTATTGCACATTGGAGATATTCCGAAAGTAGATGTCCCTTCTTCACTAAACGCTACACTCCGTCCGTATCAACAACATGGCATTGAGTGGTTATTATATTTAAGAAAGCTTGGATTCGGCGCATTGTTAGCTGACGACATGGGACTTGGAAAGAGTATTCAAACGATTACTTACTTACTATATATAAAAGAAAACAATCTCCAAACAGGTCCTGCTTTAATCGTGGCTCCGACATCTGTTCTTGGAAATTGGCAAAAAGAATTTGAGCGTTTCGCACCGAATTTACGTGTTCAGTTACATTATGGAAGTAACCGAGCTAGAGGGGAATCCTTTAAAGATTTCCTTCAATCAGCAGATGTCGTATTAACATCTTATGCATTAGCTCAGCTTGATGAGGAAGAACTTAGTACGTTATGCTGGGATGCTGTTATTTTGGATGAAGCACAAAATATTAAAAACCCACATACGAAACAGTCTAAAGCAGTACGAAACTTACAAGCAAATCACAAAATCGCATTAACTGGGACACCGATGGAAAACCGCCTTGCCGAGCTTTGGTCTATTTTCGACTTCATTAATCATGGATATCTTGGCAGCTTAGGACAATTCCAGCGCCGCTTCGTCTCACCAATTGAAAAGGACCGTGACGAAGGAAAAATCCAACAAGTTCAACGTTTTATCTCACCGTTTTTACTGCGTCGTACGAAGAAAGATCAAACAGTCGCATTAAACTTACCAGATAAACAAGAACAGAAAGCTTACTGTCCACTAACTGGTGAACAAGCTTCCTTATATGAACAACTTGTTCAAGATACGTTGCAAAATGTAGAAGGATTAAGCGGAATTGAACGACGCGGATTTATATTACTCATGCTGAACAAACTTAAACAAATTTGTAATCATCCCGCTCTTTATTTAAAAGAAACAGAACCGAAAGACATCATCGAGCGTTCCATGAAAACGAGCACGCTCATGGAACTCATTGAAAATATAAAAGATCAAAATGAAAGTTGCTTAATCTTCACGCAATACATCGGTATGGGGAACATGCTAAAAGATGTGTTAGAAGAACATTTCGGTCAGCGCGTCCTCTTCTTAAACGGTAGTGTACCGAAGAAAGAACGTGACAAAATGATCGAACAATTCCAAAACGGAACGTATGACATCTTCATTTTATCGTTAAAAGCAGGTGGTACAGGATTAAACTTAACAGCTGCCAACCATGTCATTCACTACGATCGTTGGTGGAATCCAGCGGTAGAAAACCAAGCAACAGACCGTGCATATCGCATTGGTCAAAAGCGTTTCGTTCACGTTCATAAACTGATTACAACGGGGACACTTGAAGAGAAAATCGATGAAATGTTAGAAAGAAAACAATCATTAAACAACGCCGTCATTACAAGCGATAGTTGGATGACAGAACTATCTACAGATGAACTAAAAGAATTACTTGGTGTATAAACAAAAGGAGCTAATCTTTTCGAGATTAGCTCCTTTTTCTATTCCAAAACCAATTACTTATTATAATACCTGTTAATCCGCCGCACGTATCCAGTAATGAATCTTGCCACATCGGTGTACGATCACCCGTAAACCATTGATGAATTTCATCAAATGTTGCATATCCCGCAACGAAAAGGAGAGCGTATATAAAACACCTTTTTCTCGAATAACCTGATCGATGAAAAGCGTAATACGTCAATGAACCGAGCATAAAGAACACCATAAAATGAGCACCTTTACGAAGGAAAAACTCAATAAATCCGCCTACACCTTTATTTGCAATACTAACAGGTGTACCACCGCCGTAATCGATAGATACCCATGAAAAATGCTCTTTCACAAACTCCACATTTACATATTGTTCAATATCCGAACGCATATCCTGCTTTTTATATGGTTGTGCCGAGGAATAGAAAATCAGCCCCATCCATAGTAAAACAGGAATCCAAAATAACCATTTACGATTCATTCTTCCGAAACCCCTCTCTTATTCTTTTAAGAGTACCAAAAAAAAGAATAAATTTCACGCCAAAACATGACATTTGCATCCTATTTATATAGTGAAAGGAGGTGATAAACATGGCAGTCGAAACAATCGTAATGGATTTAACTTTACGTCTCGTCTTAAACAATGGATTAGATAAGAATGGAAAAACAGTTTTTAAGAACAAACAATTTAAGCGCGTAAAAACAAACGCAAACTTAGAGCAAGTACAAAACGTAGCACGTGCTCTTGCTTCTTTACAAGCATCACCACTTCATGCTGTACAACTTGTTAGCACATCAGATCTTTCTACCCTTTAAGGTGGAAATGTAATCAGTGGGGATGCCCCACTGATTACAAAATAAATAAAGAGGAGGAATCAACGTATGCAAGTACTAGAATTAATTTTCGCGAAAGAAGATGGAAAAACAGTTGTCTTTTCTATCGAGAAGCCGATCACGCCCGTCGATGCACAAGTCGTAAATCAAGTAATGGATACGATCCTTGCCTCATCTGTATTTTCATCAATTAATGAAAATACCCGAAAAAAAGGAGCTCGTCTCGTAGAAAGGAATGTATCTGAAGTTCCCATTACCTTATAAACAAAAAGACGAATCTGCATCATTTTGCAGATTCGTCTTTTTTCTTCGGCATTTCAATTGGAATAAAGATTTTTGAAAAACCGACGCATACATATTTATAGTGTTCTCCGCCGATATCAAATTCCGTCTTATATGTTGAGAAGAATATATAATCATCTCGCTTCGTATAATGATCGATTAACAATCCAACTTGCGGCTCAACATATTTTTTCGCCAACTTCTTACCAGCCGATGCTAAATCACCAAGGAGCCCCTCTTCATTTTCCTTTTGAACTTCGTCTAGCTTCTTACTTACATCATTACGTTTCATAAACTGCTTCGCTGCCCAATCCGTATATTCACCTTTACTCGGATTACTATTTGCTAAATATACTAGAAGAACAACAACTAGAGCCATAATAATATACCTTTTCTTCATACTATCTCACCGCCTACTCTTTTCTATTTTCATATATATGTACAAGCGATGCAAATTAGAAAGACTATCATCTATTGATTGTAAACGAATAGCTAAAATTTACAATATGAAATAAAAGATTAACAATTAATTTACTTAATTCGTATATAATTATATTGAGAATTATTATCATTTATAAAGGGGGAATTAAATTTATGAATGACGAAAATGATATTATTATTTCTAATTCTACAATGATGTTAGAACCACACAAGCACCCTTACTATCAAACAAAGATTATCGAAAGTAGCGGGAACCATCTTTACTCCTGTCAAACTGCTCTCCAACTTATCAAGAAATCTTGTCTAACCAATGTTCACTCTACTTATCAAGGTAGACGGAAAGCAGTTCAAACAAACTTTCATTTCAAACGAAATGTGCCGATTCCAATTAATCATCGAGAATATATTTGTGCTTTTCCAACAGAGTCTCCTTCTTCTCCAAACTGTATATGGCTATTTTATAACCATATAGATGACATAGAGTTTTTCAAAAAAAGTAAAAAAGCTACCATTCATTTTTCAAATGGTACAACTACAACTATACATATCAGTCAACATAAGTTAAAACAACAATTATTAAAAGCCGGATATGTATTATCACGTATGAACATGCAAGATTCACTACAATTTAAAAGCCTCTTACTACATTTACTACCTTAACAGAATAAGTAGAATGGAAAGCAATATTACTTGCCTTCCATTCTTATGATCATGTTTATCCTCTTAAGCTATTTCGCATTTTCTCAAGTGCTCGCCGATACATCCACCTCACTTGATAATAGGTCATCTCTGTCTCTAAAGCGATTTCCCCCATCGTCTTTCCTACAAAAAAACGCTCAAAAATAATATACTTCTCCTTCTCATCTAATACACTCATAAAATCCTTCGCTTTCATTTCAATATCTTCAAAATGAAAGATATCCTCATACGCTCCTACACATACACACTTTTCTTGCACTGCAAACTCTTTCTTCAATCTTTCTAATATATAACCACGTACCGTTACAACTGCATATGCAGGAAAACTCCCTTTCTCCGCATCAAACTTTTCATACGCATGCCAAAGACCGATTAACCCACATTGATAATACTCTTCATAATCTTGATAGATCCCTAACCTCTTTATTTGATTTACAATCATTCCTTCATACAACACAACTGCCTCTTTAAAAGTCGCTGGCTTCACACAGTACCCGTTTCTAAAAGGTATACCTTTCTAATATTCCGCGGTACCTTCACAATATAAAAATAAAGAAAGGATTTCACTGTGGGTAATTTTAAATACTATCACTGAAATTTGAAATTACACTAGGTTGTATTTGAAATTTCAACGGCGGTATTTGAAGTAAAGGTACAAATAAAAAAGGTGACTCTCGGGAGAGCCACCTTTCTTAACAAATGTATTATGCACCAATACCAGTTAACCCTTTTACAACACCTAATGCAACTGATAGAACGAAGAAAATTACGATTAATGTTGTAGCTTGTTTCTTACTTAAACCAGCTACAATGTGTAATCCTAGTCCCGTTAAAACCAAACTCCAAATATTGAAGATTTCAATTGAAGAACCAATTCCATGTAACACTGTCCCTTTTTCGAATAAAGGAGCTAAACTTGTATAAATATCAACACCATTTCCATCAAATACAAAGCCTAACGCTACATTTAACAATCCGCCGATATAATAAACAAGATTAGCATATAAGTAAATAGATAGTATCTTCATGTACGGAGTATCATTGCTCATAAACATCATAATAATTTTATAAAAACCAGCTGCAATAAATAGCCCTATAGGGGTACCTATTACACCAACAAGTGCTCCACCACCAAGTGCAAATCCTTTTATCATTGCGCCCGCTTCACCGTTTAACTCTTTTGCCATCTCTGGCGTATTAATTAATGTTAAGTATGCTGCACCTGTTGCCATAAGTGTTCCTAATAAAACGAATAAGACAAATGCGACCCAAACCGGACTTTTCGTCTTCATTCTCTCAAACTGTTCACCTGGAGAAGTAATCATTCCAAATAATGATGGCTTCTTTCCACCTGCATCTTGCGTATTAATATTTGCCTCCATTATAACGCCTCCTTATTTATACTGGCACATTTGGTAAAAATGCTGCAATTAACATAACGATCGCTGCTAAGAATAACGCTTTAATAATAAATAAAACGATAATTGGAATAGCTGCTTTCACTTTACTTACTCCCGCTGTAATTTGCAGTCCTAACCAAATTAAAACGATATTCCATAAATAGAACACTTCAATTGTATTACCGATTCCATAAGCGAGTGAACCTTGCTCAAATAGTGGTCCTAAACTTGTATATGCATTTGGTGCTTCACCTAAAATTAAAGCTATAATTCCATTAATAAATCCACCAATAATAGCAACAATGTTCGCATATACAACAATCGTTACTAATTTTTTATAAGAGGTATCATTCCCATAGAACATCATAAATACTTTATAGATAGCTGCTACAACGATTATTGCAAACATACCACCTACAGCACCCGACACAATACCAGAAATAACGTCAGATGTCAGTGAACTCTGTCCTGCAAATTCACCTAATTCTTTTTTCATTTTAACCATCTCAGGTGAAGTATTCGTAACGTACGTAGTAAGACCACTTAAAAGCCCCTGTAATAGCGCCATTAAGAAGAACATACCCCAAACTTTCTCGCTCGTCTTCATTCTCTCAAACTGTAAAGCAGGAGAAGTAATCATTCCAAACAATGACGGTCTCTCTCCGCCAGCTTTTTGTGTATTCACATTAGCTTCCATTATAACGCCTCCTTCCATTTATATAACCCGTTCTAACGGGCGGTTCACTTCCTCATATAGAGGCTACGAACCGCCCACTAGAACGGTAATGTTTAGTTCTACTACACTAGTAATTACTCATAACGTAATGCTTCAATTGGATCTAATTTCGCAGCTTTATTCGCTGGAATTAATCCGAAAATAATACCGAGTGTCATCGAGAATAATACGCCGCCGACGACAACTTCCCATGAAACAAGAGGTGGCCATTTTGCGAATGTGGAAACGATATATGCTCCGCCATATCCAAGACCAATTCCAATTAAGCCGCCTAGAAGTGTTAACATAACTGCTTCAATTAAAAACTGTAATAAAATTTTACTACGCGTTGCCCCAAGTGCTTTACGTATCCCGATTTCACGCGTACGCTCCGTTACAGATACGAGCATAATGTTCATAACACCAATACCACCAACGACTAATGAAATACCTGCGATACCACCAATAATCATCGTCATAATGTTAGTAACTTTAGAAACACCTTCTTGGAATTCTTTCAAGTTTACTAATTCATATTTACCTGGAATTTCACTTGGCTTACGACTATTTAATACATCAACCGCTTGTTTCCCTGCCGATTCTAAATCATCTACATTTTTCGACTGAATTGCGATATTTTGAATATCATCTGTTCCGTATAAAACAGGCCATAACGTAAGCGGAATTAACGCTTCTTCCATTTCAAATCCCATAAACTCATTATCAGATGTATACACACCGACAATTTGCATCGGTTGTCCCTTCATCTCAATAATTTGCCCGACTGGGTTTACGTCCTTAAATAATACTTCTTCTGTTTTTGTACTAATCATCATAACGTTATTTGCATGAGAAATATCTGATTCACTTAAAGTACGTCCCTTTACGACCTTTACTTTATTAACGGCAAAATATTCATTATCAAGACCAATAACATTCAGATTTGCTTTTTTATCATTTACATCAAGTGTATCCATCCCCTGATTTGTTGTAATAACGTGGGATACATCCTTCACTTGTTTTACTTCCAGAATATCTTCTTCCGTTAACTTCGGTATTTCATGCCCGCCCATATTAAACTCGTCATTAATATCTGCTTTAAATTGAATTGGCATAAGATTATTACCAGAACCAGCGATTTTCGACTTCAGCATCGCTTCCCCGCCTTGCCCGATTGCAACGACAGTAATAATAGAACCAACGCCGATAATAATACCGAGCATCGTAAGAGCTGAACGCAGTTTATGAGCTAAAATAGAAGAGAGGGCAATTTTTATACTATCTAGTAAACTCATACCGCACACCTTCTATCTTCTGTAATTTTCCCGTCTCGCAATACAATGCGTCGGGAAGAATACGCTGCTACTTCCTCTTCATGCGTAACCATAACAATTGTTGTACCTTCTGCATTAAGCTTCGTGAAAATATCCATAACTTGCTCACCAGACTTCGTATCAAGCGCACCAGTCGGCTCATCGGCCATAATGAACGTTGGATTATTCGCGATCGCTCTTGCAATTGCTACACGCTGCTTCTGTCCACCTGACAATTCGTTCGGTAAATGATGCACGCGGTCTGCTAATCCAACTTTACCTAACGCCTCTAAAGCACGCTTCCGACGCTCTGCTTTCTTTATGCCACCATATACGAGCGGAAGCTCAACATTTTCGACTGCTGAAAGACGCGGCAGCAAATTAAAGTGCTGAAACACAAAACCGATATATTCATTACGAATTAAAGCAAGCTTTGACTCGTCTGCTGTTAAGATATTCACATCATTCAACATATATTCGCCTTCTGTTGGACGATCTAAACAGCCGATAATATTCATAAGCGTTGACTTACCAGAACCAGACGGTCCCATAATCGAAACGAACTCCCCGCCTTGAATTGTTAAACTAATACCATGCAAAATCGGCACTGCCAATTTTCCTTGATAATACGTTTTAGCAATATTATTTAACGTAATCATTTCTCTTTCACTTCCATTCCGTCATACACATCGTCGGAAGGATTTTTAACCACCTTTTGCCCCACTGTTACGCCTTCAGTAATCTCTGTCCAGTCTCCATCAGTAGAACCTTTTTTCACATTTTGTTTACGAAGCTTTCCTTTATCCTCAACATAAACAAATGCATCATCACCTTTTTCTACAATGCTCTTAGTCGGAACAGCAACCATCTTCTTATTCTCTAAATTTACTTGCAGAGAAACGTGATAACCTGGAGATAAACCATCTTGACTATCAAGACTTGCTTTATATGTATATTGAGACATATTTTGAGTCGCTTCACCCATACCGCCAGCTTGTGCCATCTCTGCACTTGTTGGGAATTCACTTACTTCTGTAATCTTACCTGTCCACTTCTTCTTATTATTTGCTTTCGCAGTAACAGTAAATGTTTGATCTTTTTGAATTTGTGATTTTTGAAGCTCAGTTAACGTCCCTTGAATTTGGAACGGATCTTTAGAAGCCACTTGTAAAAAGGCTTTCCCTTGACCACCTAACGCTTGAGATGAACTTTGCGCCGCATCTTTATCTAACTTTTGAACGACACCCGCAAAGTTACTATAAATCGTAAGCTCTTTCTGCTTTTTACTTAACTCTTCTTTCTGCAACTTCCCTTTCTCTTTCTCAAGATCAGTTGTCTTTTGCGCCATCTCCAGCTCACTTACTTGCTCTTCCATCGGATCTGTTACTTCTTTCCCAGCTCCGCTATCTTTCGCCTTCTTAATTTCTTTCTTCAACGAATCAATTTTCTTCTTCCCTTGATCATAACGCATATCTGCCATCTTCTGATCAAGCTCAGCTTGCTTCATTTGAAGATTAATCTCTTCATTATCATAAGAGAATAACTTCGCACCTTTCTCTACCTCTTGTCCTTCTTTTACCTCAATATCTTTCACTTTTCCTTTAGTCGGATCCGCATAAAAACTTTCAATATTTCCAGGCTTCACTTGACCTGAAATTAACTTCGTATTATTCAGCTTACGCTCCGTTACCTTCTCGAAACTTACAGCATCAGCAGATGTTGATGCCCCCTTCTTCTTCCCTTGCATTACAAAAATATTAACTGCTGCTACAATAACAATTAGTGCAATAACCCCGATAATAATCCATTTCTTCTTCTTGTTTGGAGTACGAACCGTATTTGGTACCATATTCTCTCTCCTTTTTATAACTTAATAGTTTAATATAAAAATTGTATAAAACTTTCTGAAAATGAATTACATATTATTACATTCTTTTTACAAAGTTTTACACATCCATTTATATTGTAACAAAAATTCCAATGATTAGAAATATGACATTATGTCTTTTAAGATAGATTTAAGGAAAGATTATAGTAATATAAGAAAAGCTATCCAAAATGATAATTGGATAGCTTTTCAAACAAAATATTACGCCGCTTTAGGAGCTTTGCTCTCATGTCCACGTTGAACGATGAACAAGAAGATCGTTGATAAAATAGCACCTGTTAATAGTAAGATGAAACAACCATCCCAGCCAGAACGATCAACAATAACACCAATTGCTGCGTTTGCTACAAGACTTCCGCCTACGTAACCGAACAGACCACACATACCAACTGTCGTACCTACTGCAAATTTCGGTACTAATTCCATCGCACTTAAACCGATTAAGAACTGTGGTACATAAATTAAACAACCGATAATAGAAACTGCAATACTTACAACAAGTATGCTAGTTGCTTGCCAATATACAAACGTACCAATAACAACTCCGACCATACTAATGATACATAATGGCATACGTTTTCCTTTAAATAATTTATCACTTAAAAGACCAACGATTAATGAACTTGGAATTGCCATACCTTCAAAGATTGCGTACGCCGCATGTGCTTCATTTTTTGAGAAACCTTTAACTGTCGTTAAATAAAGTGGAACCCAGTTAATAACGCCGAAACGAATTAAATAAACGAATGCATTTGCAATACATAAGAACCATACAAATTTATTTTTCACTACATACTTCATTAAAATTTCTTTTGGTGACATCTTGTTAGCATGATCTGCTTTTTCAAGATTTTCATAGTCATTACGATACTCATCAATTGGAGGAAGACCTTCTGATTCCGGTGTATCCTTCGCATTAATCCAAACAAGAACTGCAATTACCATTGCGATAATCGCTGGGAAAATAAACACGCCGCCTTGCCAATGATTTTCACCAAAAATACCTACACCAATTCCGACAAGTGGTGGTACAAGCATTCCACCAACGTTATGTGAAATATTCCAAAGACCTGTTTTCGTACCACGTTCTTTCTTTGAAAACCATTTCGTCATAACGATACTACAAGGAGGTGCACCCATACCTTGTACAATACCGTTCACAACAAGTAATGTAACAATCATCCCAAATGAAGATGCAAAACCGAAGCAAATATTTACAAGCCCTGATAAAAATAAACCGACCGCGATAAAGCGCTGGGCGAAAGCTTTATCTGATAAATTGCCCATAAAGAACTTACTAAATCCATAAACAATTGCCATTACTGAACCTAGTAGACCAATTTGAGCTGTACTAAAACCATATTCTTGTACTAAATACGTACTTGATAACGTAAAGTTACTACGAACTAAATAATAAGCAGCATATCCAACTGAAATTCCGATTAACACACGAATACGTAGTAATCGATATACACGGTCGATCATATCCGCAGGCAATCTTTCAATTGCAGGTGCTGGCTTGAGCCATTTAAACATATTCTTTCGTCTCCTTTTCTCACTTCTGAGAGAGACGTTGTCTATTCCATATCTCGATTATTCCACTATTTGATATATGTTGGTTCGTTCTTCTAACCGGCTGTCCTTCTATTTCTTTCTCGTTCTTCGCAAACATCGTTGGCACGCCAAACGAAACCTTTTCTAAAATGTGACCCGCTTCTTCTGATAAACAATAATCAATAAATAAATCCGCAATAATACCGTTCGGTGCACGTTTTAGTTTCGAAATCGCATTAACAGATAGCCCTGTTTGCTCAGGTACGATACTTACAACTGGAAAGCCTTGTTTTTGAAGCATTCTCTGATCTCCCATGAAATTGATGCCTATCATATACTCACCACTCGCAACAAGCTCTACTGGCATGTAACCATTCACCGTTACTTCACCAACTTGCCCTGCAAAGTTCTTAACATATTCTTTCGCTTCCTCTTCACCTACAGTATCAATAAGTGATTGAAAAAACGTATAGGCTGTTCCTGAAACATTTGGATCTGGCATAACAATCTTTCCCTTATATGCTGGATTTAATAAATCTTGCCACCTCGATGGATAAGGAAGTCCGAGCGGTGCTAATTCTTCGTTCCACCGCTCTTTATTGATCGCAATTGCCAGCTTCTCTACTTCATAACCGTACCAATAACCGTCTTTATCTTTCACAGTTTTTGAAATACGGTTCGCATGCTGACTCGTAACAGGAATAGATAGATTTTTTTGCTTCATCATTTGATGCGCGTCTACCGTACCGCCAATAATAATATCCGCTTTCGGATTTCCAGCTTCCTCTTCTACCCTGCGAAGAAGCTCTTCTGTCGAAAGACGAATAAATTCATACGTACAGCCGCGTGGTTTACAAAATGATGAAAGCAACGCTTCCCCAACTTCCTCGCGAGCCGCTACATACGCAACAAGATGACGATCATTCAAAATAGGGAGACCACTTTTATTATATTTAATAGAGGTTGTATCTCGAGAGCAACTAGACATCGCTCCTCCAATTACTAGCAAAAAGAAGAAAAAGGCTATCTTTCTCATGACACATTCTCCTTTACAAATACATTTGCGAGGGAGCTTTTCATATACATGACATTCCCATTATTATCACCGAGATATTGCACAACAAAATACGATGGATACACAGAAATAGTAAGAATGTCTTCACGCTCATTCTTTATACGCTTACCAGTTTTATAAGCGGTAATATAAGCGATCGGTTCATTCTGTGATTGTAATAACTTCTGAATTTCTCCGTAATCTGTAATTTGCTTTGCGTACCGAATCGAATCAAGTATGTGCGTAACATTCACCGCACGTTCTACACCACCTTGGCGTACTATGACATCCTGTGCTGACGCAAAAAAATCATGAATACGTTCTGGTGTGTAATACAGGCTTAACAAATACGTTTGCAATGCTGAAATCATTGGATCCGTACCATTCTTTCCGTACATATCAGCCCCGTACTGGAACAAGTCACCTACTGCAAAAGTACGTTTCTGTCCATTCAAGTACGTTACTTCTCCAGTAAATACTTGTTCTTGATTCTTAGCTTCACTCGGATTGATTTGAATTCGGTCAAAGAATGAAACAATCGTATGCAAACGAACTTCATCCGTTATAACAATTTCTCCCCACTTTTCATGCCTAACCTTCATTTCAGTAGGCAGGGATTCATTCACTCTTTGTAAAACAGCTTGTTTGTCATTCACGATTGTGATCCGATTATATATTTGCTTCTCCATCACATAAAACAAAATAAGAGAAACGATTATACAAAGGACAAACATAAGAATTTGAAATGATAGCCTTTTCATTTCTGCCTACCTCCAAGATAAAAAAACGTTGTTTCGAAAATACCGCATAATTGTTTCATAAATGTATCATTTAACCGCTTTCAAGTTTTTTATGTCTTCCATCCGTCTCGGAAGTAAGAATGTAATAAATATGGTAGTACCAACCTCTTCACTACTCTCAATCCGCATACTTCCGCCCTGCTTATTCATAATCTCCTGACAAATATACAAACCGTAACCATTCCCGTAACTAGAAGAAAGTACCTTCCCTTCTGGCGATTCATTCCACTCTGCCAGCACCCCTTCATCTATACCAATGCCATCATCATGAACAAACACCTTCGCCTCACGTTCATTTACAATGACATTCATACGAATTTGCGTAGCGTCGCTATATTTTATCGCATTATCAAACACATTTAAGAAGATCTGTTTCGTCTTATCGAAATCGGCAACAACATATACATCTGTTAACTCATTAATAACTTCAATCTCAAACTTCTGCAGACGAGGTTTCACGATTGAAACTGCTTCTTCGGCTAATTCCTTTATATTCACAACTGTAGGTGATATTTCAAACGTACTCGTCCCGTACTTTGAAGACTTAAGTAATTCCTCTACAAGTGATAATAAACGCTCACTTTCTACAGCTACATAGCGCAAGCTCTCCTGTACATCTTCCTTCTCCTTTAACTTCGGAATTAAATCCACATAGCCAATAATCGCCGTTAGCGGTGTTTTTAGCTCATGTGTAATACGGTCTAAGAAATCTTTCTGCTTCTCTTTCTCTTCCTTCAATTGCTTAATATGTAGTTCAATCCCATCAGCCATCGCATTAAAAGACGCTGAAAGCTGCGCAATTTCCACATATTCATTTAGCTCAATCTTACTTTTATAATCACCATTCGCAAGCCGGTGCGCCATTTGCCTTAACTGATCAATCGGCTTATGAAGAGACTTCGCCAAACGAATCGCAAAGAAAATACCTGCAGCTACGAGACAAAGAGACGTCATTAAGAACGTCCAACCGACATTTGTTAACACTTCCTTCTCACCCGTTAACTCATTTATAAAACGAACACTACCAATGACATCGTTTCCATAATAAACCGGGCTTGAAAACAAAAGAATTGGAGCTGGGTCTCCCTCTTCAAACACATAAGATTTCTTTCCCTTCAAAGAACTCTCAATATCAATATTCCGATGAAGAAGCGCTCCCTTTTGCGTATCCGCCACAACATCCCCATTCTTCCCGATCATCTGTACACGGACATCCATGCGCTTTGCTAAATACGAAGCAATTAAAAGTGAATTCGGACCGAGCGTCTCTACCTCTGCTTCCTTCTCTAAATAATTCATCGTATAAATTTGTGCTTCTACACTTAACTTTTCTAAAGAATTTGCCGCGTTATGATACATATTCTTTTCTAACGTAATATAAACAACTGCGTACAAAAGAACAAATATCGGGATTAATAGTCCAACGATTCCAAACACCATATTTCTTTTTAAAGACATACCATCACCACTTAACAATCCAGTTTATAACCAACGCCATAAATTGTCTTAATATATTCTCCGCTATTCCCGAGCTTCTTCCGCAGTCTTTGCACCATAATATCAACCGCTCTCGTATTTCCGATATACTCAAATCCCCATACTTTCTCAAGTAACTCATCTCTCATAAATACACGCTGCGGATTGGAAACAAACAACTGACATAAATTAAACTCTCGGTACGTTAACTGAATCTCTTGCCCACTCACATGCACTTTTCTTTCCTTAGGACAAATCGTTATCTCTCCCGCCCCGATTACTTCATGGCTTACCGTTACCTCCTTCTTCACGCGCCGCGTCATATTCTTGACCCGAAGAATAAGCTCCGCATAATTAAATGGCTTCGTCACATAATCATCTGCACCAAGCTGCAAGCCAAGCAATTTATCATTCATCTGACTCTTCGCAGTTAACATGAGGACTGGAATATCTCGATCCTTCTCCCGAAACAAACGAAGCAACTCATACCCATCTGTATCTGGAAGCATAACATCCAAAATCAAAACATCCGGCCCTTCATTCCATCTCTCTAAAGCTTCTCTCCCGTCAGCCGCCGTAAGCACTTCATATCCTTCCATCTCAAGCTGCATCCGAATCAAATTACGAATACTCGACTCATCATCCACTACAAGTATTTTCATTATTCTCCTCCTTCCATCCTGTATTATAGTACAGTTTAGTATAGCAAAAATCTTATAAAAAAAGAGAGGGTATTGTCGAACATATTTTGTCGACGATACTCTCTCCTGTTATATTTCATCTCTTATACGCTCGCAATAATAAATTCAGCACGTCCTACCACTCTATATTCCCCAAAATCGCTTGGTAATATGAGATGATCTCCTTGCTCCAATTGATACCTTTCAGTACCGTGTATTAGCTCGCCTTCTCCATCTATTACACTTAAAAGAAGAAATGGATTTTTTTGCGTTAAGTTAACCACTCCATCTAATTCCCATTTTTCTACTAAAAAATAAGGACATTCAATAAATTTTCTTACATATAAATCTTCTATTTTTTCATATTGAACAGATTGTTGCTTTGAAACAAATGGTGTCTCTATTACTTCCATACTTTTCTCCAGATGGAGTTCACGCAGTTTCCCCTCTGAATCTCTTCTATTATAATCATATAACCGATAAGTAGTATCAGAGTTTTGTTGCGTTTCTAATATTAAAATACCTTCACCAATTGCATGAATAGTCCCGCTTGGAACAAAGAAGAAATCACCTGGTTTCACTTTTACACGTTGTAATAGCTTGTCCCACTCTTCTTGTTCAACCAAATTTACTAGTTCATCCTTTGTTTTTGCATGATGCCCATAAATAATCTCGGCACCTTCTTTGCAATCGATGACATACCAGCATTCAGTCTTTCCTAGCTCACCATTTTCATTTATACGTGCATATTCATCATTCGGATGTACTTGAACAGATAAATCGCGATTTGCATCTAAAATTTTTGTAAGAAGAGGGAATCGATCTCCCTCAATATTCCCAAATAACTCTCTATGATTGTTCCACAATTGTCCCAAAGACAAGCCTTTATACTTTCCATTTTTAACTACACTTTGTCCATTTTGATGCGCAGCAAACGCCCAACATTCTCCCGTTTGTTCTGATGGTATTTCATATCCGAAAGAGGCTAATTTCGTACCACCCCAAATTCTTTCTTTAAAAATGGGTGCAAAAAATAACGGTTCTGTCATGATTAAAATCCTCCATTTTATACGATGTCATCTAATAACTTATGTGCTTCTTCTTTCGTTTGGACAGATATTAATCTCTCTCTATAACTATCATCCATAAGTTTTCTTGAAAGCATTTGAAGAATCTTCAAGTGCTCATTTCCTTCACTCTCTTTAGGAACTGCAATCATAAATATTAATTTTGCATCCGTTCCATCTAAACTGTTCCAATCTACCCCTGATTGTTTAATTCCAAATACAACACTTGGTTTTTTTACTGCATCTGACTTCCCATGAGGAATCGCAATGTTCATTCCAATGCCTGTACTACTCTCTGCTTCGCGACTCATAATTGCTTGCTTAAACTCAGAATCAGAATGTAAAGCACCTACGGTATTTAATTTCCCAATCATTTCATCAATAATATCTTCACGTGTCTCTCCTGCTAAATTAACATCAATTAGCTCCAGACTTGTTATATCTGTTAACTTCTGAATTTCAATCTTTTCAGCTTTCTGTTCTATTTCTTGTTCTTGAGCTTCCGTTACTTCCTTAGTTGCTGACACTTCTTTCATTTCTTTTAATTCCTGTGTTTCTTCAATCTTTGAAATATCTTTCTTTAATACATTCACAATAACCGCTGTAACAATAGAACCTGCAATAATAGCAACAAAGAACATAAATACGTTATCTACCGCTCCTAGTACCGCAACGATAGGTCCACCATGTGCTACTCTATCTCCTACGTTACCAATCATTGCAATAACAGCACCTGTCATCGAACCAGCCATAATACTAGGAATAACACGTAATGGATCCTGTGCTGCAAAAGGAATAGCTCCTTCTGTAATACCGAACAAGCCCATCGTAAATGAAGCTTTCCCCATTTCCTTTTCAGACTCTTGGAATTTTCTCTTTCCTATAAATGTAGCAAGTCCCATTCCAATTGGCGGAATACAAATCGCCGCTGCAATCGGTCCCATAATTTCATAATTTCCTTCTCCAATCATTGCAGAACCAAATAAGAATGCTACTTTATTTACCGGACCACCCATATCAAATGAAATCATTGCACCTAAAATTAATGCTAAAAGAATTGAACTTGACCCTTGCATACCAGCTAACCAAGCTGTTAATGATTCAAATACTTGTGCTACAGGAGCACCGATAATAAATACAAATGCTAAACCAACAATAAGTGATGTAAATACAGGAATAATAATAATCGGCATAATTGGTTGAATCGCTTTTGGCACTTTTAACTTTTTAATTCCTAACGCAACATAACCAGCTAAGAAACCTGCAATAATGCCGCCTAAGAAACCTGCGCCACTCTCACTACCATAAAAACTTCCTGTTGCTGCGATATATCCGCCAATCATACCAGGAACAAGTCCAGGTTTATCAGCTATACTGTAAGCAATATATCCAGCTAAAATTGGCACCATAAATGCAAATGAAGCGCCACCTATTTGCTCAATTGTTTTCCAAAAAGAACCTTCTGGTATTACTAAACCACCAGGAGTTTTCTCACCACCAAGTGTTAATGCAATTGCAATTAATAATCCACCTACAACAATGAAAGGAACCATGAATGATACACCATTCATTAAATGACGGTATATAGGATTTTGTTTTTTTCCTTGCAAATCATTTTCTGTTTTTTTCACATCTGAATGATAAACAGGAACATTACCATCCACTACTTTTTGAATGAGCTCCTCTGGCTTACGAATACCATCTTTAACTCCTACAACTAATAGCTTTTTACCTATGAATCTATCTTTATTTACTACTCGATCTGCCGCTATAATGATGCCATCTGCTTCACGAATCTCCTGCTCGGTAAGTTCATTCTCAACACCTATACCACCTTGTGTTTCAACTTTCATTTGAATTCCTAATTTATCCGCTGCTTTTTGTAAATTTTCTGCAGCCATATACGTATGGGCAATCCCATTCGGACACGATGTAATCGCTAGTACTCTCATTTTAATCCTCCTCACCCTTATGTAAGCGCCTACAAATAATATATATCAATATTCGATTCATAAAAGTTTTCTTTTTTACCGTAACCTCCGGAAAAAACATTATTTTACCGGAACAAACAAAAAAGTAAGGCTTATCGCCTTACCTATTCATATCTTAAATAAGATAAAAACTTCATTATATTCTTTTCCTTTATAAGCTTCTGGACAAAAACAGGTTGTTCACTTATAAAAGACAACTCATGAAATAGCTGCTTCGTAACTTCCTTACCATCACTCTTAACTGCTAACATAAATACGAGCGATACTTTCTCTACTCCCCAGTCCAACGGCTCCCTAAGCGTAGCAACTGCAATCACGGATTCTTTAATTAGCTTAGGGCTTCCGTGCGGGATGGCAACCCCTGCACCGATTGTCGTTGCTGACATTCTATCTCTAGCAATCGCATTTTCAATATATTCTTTCTCTACATATCCCTTTTCATAAAGAGACCTCGCTAATTTTTCAATTAATTCGTAACGATGCTCTACCTCTTGTTGTAAAAAGACTAAAAAAGGAGTTGTGTAATTCAATAATACAAAGTCCTTATTTCCGCTAGACGGTAGTTCATCTAATTTCTTCATAAATTCCTCTAACTTACTTTCTTCACTCCGCTCTAATAAAGGAGATACAACAAAATGAGGAATATTTAACTGCGGAAGATCTATCGTAGAAATAATAAGCTCTACCTTTTTATTTTTCATTAAGTATTCTTCTAAATTGGACTTTGCAATGCAATCTAGCACATGGACATACCGGAATTTCCTTTCGATTTTCGTCCGTAATAATTGCGACATCCCTATCCCCATATGACAAACAATAATTACATTTTTTGATACCCTTTTATCACTCAAACGCTCCATTGCCGCCTGAAAATGCAAAGTAAGATAGGCTGCTTCTTCCTCAGGGATTTGTAGACTTAATGATTGATTCATATCATCCAGCTCATGAATTAACATATCAAACATATACGGATACATTCGCTTAATTTGATGAAGCATCGGATTTGAGACAGACAGATTATATTGCAAACGATTTAATGTCGTGTACAAGTGCATCTGTAATCCCTCTAGTAAAAATGGATCCTCCCCGAAATCGATTTCATTCAATTTAGACATACGACCTATTAAATGCGATACAACTTGTGAAAGAACAGGATTACTCACATTTAACTTATCTCTTTCCCATTCATCTTGATAACGAAATTTCCCGCCTAAAATATGAATGGCTAAATAAGCTATCTCTTCTTCAGTAAAATGAACCGTAAATACAAACTCTAACCTTGTTAAAAAATCTAATGTCCACCCATACTCTTTCGTCTCTCGAACGATGTTCAAATCATCTGTAGACATTGAAATTGGTTGTTTTAACTTCATCCTCCGTACCATGATTAGCGTATGTAATAAAAGATTTTCTAACGTATCATCTGTAAAAAATGTATCATACCTTTTTTGTAACGCTTTCAATTCCGTCATTATAAATTCAATTTCATGATACAAAAACTGCTTTTTAATAAATTGGTTCATTAACTCCTGATTATGAATTAAATCTGATAGTTTAGCTAATGCCTTCCTCTTACTTCTCTCATCGCTCTCTACCGTTAATCCGATCCTTTGCTTTACAACTAAATCTAATCCTAGTTCCTCAAGCCACGTTTCAATTCTATCTAAATCTTTCTTAACTGTAGCCCTATTAACAAAATACTGCTCAGCAAGCTCCTGCACCGTAACTGGTTTAACATTCATCAACAAGCTATACGCAATTTGCAACACTCTCTCCTCGTCTGATGCATAGCCTATATCCTGTTTTACAGCATACAATTTATTGAACAAACTGGACTTATCATAATCCGTAATTTCTAAACAAACACCTAAACCCGGTCTCCGAATAAGAAGTGCATCTGAATACTTCTCTAAATATCCCTCAATCACCTTAAAATCATTACGAATCGTCTTCTCTGAACAACCTATCCTATCAGCAAGCTCCTGCACTAACAAATACTCATTAGACTCAGATAATAAAACTTGCAAAATTTCCTGTTGCCTTTTATTCATCTGCTTCACCTGTTTCTTCTATCCTTTGTACCCAATATGTTACTAACTTAGTGCATTTATCATAACATATTGGTGAATTTCTGAATTAGGGGAATTTATTGTTTGGAATTTGTTCATAAAAAAGAGTTCGATAACATAATCGAACTCTTCTAAAATTTATTATAAACGATTCATAACATCTTCTTTAATAATAAGTAACTTTTGTTCACTATTTTGTAAAGAATTATCTTGAACACCGAAGTAGAACTTAATCTTCGGTTCAGTTCCAGATGGACGTAGGCAGAACCAAGAACCATCTTCTAATTGATATTTTAACACATTTGATTTCGGTAAGTGAATCTCTTCTTTATGTCCATCTTGTAAAGATGTAATCATGCTCGCTTTATAGTCTTCAACTGCTACAACTGTTAAGCCCGCTACTTCTTTCGGAGGATTTTCACGGAATGTTGCCATCATTTCTTGAATTTGTTCCGCTCCATCTTTTCCTTTTAGCGTTAACGATACAAGATCTTCACGGAAGAAACCGTACTTCTCAAACACTTCTAATAGACCATCGTATAACGTTTTACCTTGTGATTTGTAGTATGCAGCTACTTCACATGCAAATAGAACAGATTGTACTGCATCTTTATCACGGCAGAATGGACGGATTAAATAACCATAGCTTTCCTCATAACCGAATTGGAATTCGTATTGTCCGCTTTCTTCATACTGTTTAATTTTCTCACCGATAAATTTAAATCCAGTTAACGTATCAACTGTATCTAAACCGTATGCTTTCGCGATTGTACGACCAATTTCAGACGTTACGATTGTTTTTAATACAACACCGTTCTCTGGTAGCGTTCCGTTTTCTTTCTTTTGAGATAATAAGTAATCAAGCATTAATGCACCTGTTTGGTTACCAGTTAATACTTGGAACTCACCATCGTGATTACGAACTGCTACACCAAGACGGTCTGCGTCAGGATCCGTTGCGATTAACACATCTGCGCCTACCTTCTCACCGTCACGAATTGCATATTCAAATGCTGCGTGCTCTTCTGGGTTCGGTGATTTTACTGTAGAGAAGTTCGGATCTGGTAACTCTTGCTCTTTTACAACTGTTACATCTGTAAATCCAACTTCTTCTAAACCACGGCGTACAGAAATATTTGATGTTCCGTGTAGTGGTGTGAAGACGATTTTTAAGTCTTTCCCAACCTTTTGTACCATTTCTTTATTAATAATGACATTGTTCAATTCTGCAGCATATGCATCATCGACTTCTTGTCCAATAATATGTAATAAACCGTCAGCTTTTAATTGCTCCACATCAGCAACCTCAACTGTTAATTCATCTTCTACTGCGTTTACGTAGCTAATTAATTCATCAGCTTCTTTTGGAGGCAACTGCCCACCATCTTCACCGTATACTTTATAACCGTTATATTCAGGCGGATTATGACTTGCCGTAAGAACGATTCCACTCACTGTATGTAAATGACGAACTGCGAAAGAAAGCACTGGCGTTGGACGTAAGCTTTCAAACACATATGTTGTAATGCCGTGTGCACCTAGTGTAGCAGCAACTTCCATTGCGAACTCAGGTGATTTATGGCGAGAATCATACGCTACAACAACACCACGTTTCTTCGCTTCTTCACCTAACTTTTCAATAAACTTCGCTAATCCTTGTGTCGCTTTACGAACTGTATATACGTTCAGACGGTTCGTACCAGCACCAAGTTCACCACGCATACCACCTGTGCCGAATTCTAGATTTTTATAAAAGCTGTCCTCGATTTTTTTCTCATCTTGCTTCATGTTTTCTAACTGTTCTTTTAGTTCTGCATCTAACTCTGCATATGAAAGCCAGCGACTAAATTTTTGTTTCCAGTTCATATAATTATCCTCCAATTTCAAACTAAAAAGGTATGCTTTAATACACATACCTTAAAAATAGTAACTTAATTTTTCATATTAAAATTTAGATTTATTATTTCTCATACCCATTAGGTTTCTTCTGATGCCAATTCCAAGCATGCTCAATGATTGTCTTCACATTTACATACTGTGGATCCCAACCTAACTTCTCTTTCGCTTTCTGAGAAGAAGCAACTAAACGTGCTGGATCTCCCGCACGACGCGGCGCTACTTCAGCAGGGATTTCATGATTTGTAACTTCACGAACTGCATCAACGATTTCTTTTACACTGAAACCATTACCATTTCCTAAGTTATAGAAATCACTTTCTCCGCCGTTTTGTAAATCTTTAAGCCCTAAGAAATGAGCTGCCACTAAATCTTCAACATGAATATAATCACGGATACAAGTACCATCTGGTGTATTATAGTCATCACCAAACATCATAATCTTCTCACGTTGACCTAACGCCACTTGCAGCACAAGAGGAATTAAATGCGTCTCTGGACGGTGATCTTCCCCAATAATACCATTTGGAGTTGCACCAGCCACGTTAAAGTATCTGAAAATCTTATAACGTAAATTAGAAGCTTGGCTATACCAATGAAGCATCTTCTCGATTGCTAACTTCGTCTCCCCATACGTATTCGTTGGATTTGTCATCGTTTCCTCAGTAATAAGGTCTACATCTACCTCACCATACGTTGCCGCAGTAGAAGAGAAAATAAACTTATCTACCTTAAACTCATCCATTACCTCTAATAAACCAAGTGCACCATACACATTGTTATTATAATATTGAAGAGGCTTCTCCATACTAACTCCAACTAAAGAATCAGCCGCGAAATGCATAACCGCCTCAATATTTTCTTGTGTAAACACATCTCTTAAAAATGCTTTATCACGAAGGTCACCATTATAAAACTTCGCACCTTCCGTAATTGCATCCTCATGACCCGTTTGTAAGTTATCTACTACTACTACAGATAAACCTTCGTCTACTAATTTTTTCACGGCGTGAGAACCGATATATCCAGCTCCGCCACAAATTAGAATTGAATTCATTGTATACCTACTTTCCTCATAGCTAAATTTTTAGGTTTAGAACTATTTAATTTATAATATATTATACTATAGACATCTATCCCTATTACCTATAGTGTGTACACTAAAACCTTAATGCTATTTTGTGATATACCCATCTTTATTATTTGATTGCCATTTCCAAGAATCTGCACACATTTCTTCTAATCCCCGTTTTGCTTCCCATCCTAGTTCACGCTTTGCCTTTGATGCATCTGCAAAACATACCGCCACATCACCAGGACGACGCTCCGTAATTTTATAAGGAACTTTCTTGCCCGAAACTTTTTCAAATGCTTCAACCATCTCAAGTACACTATAACCTGTGCCTGTACCAAGGTTATAAGCATCTACTCCCGTTGTATTCAGTACTTTTTCAAGTGCCTTTACGTGACCATTCGCTAAGTCGACAACATGTATGTAATCACGAACGCCCGTACCATCCTTCGTTGGATAGTCATTTCCAAATACACTTAATTCCTTTAGTTTACCTACTGCCACTTGTGTGACATATGGCATTAAGTTATTTGGAATTCCATTTGGATCTTCTCCAATTCTTCCACTCTCATGTGCACCAAATGGATTGAAATAACGAAGTAATGCGATACTCCATGCCGCATCTGCAAATGCTACATCACGCATCATCTGTTCAATCATTAATTTCGTTTGACCATATGGATTTGTAGCACTTAATGGAAATTCTTCCGTAATTGGTGATGTTTCTGGAATACCATATACCGTTGCTGATGAACTAAAAATCATCTTCTTCACATTACGCTTTTGCATCACGTCACATAATACTAATGTGCTAATAATATTATTATTATAGTACATTAATGGCTTTGCTACCGATTCCCCTACAGCTTTTAAACCTGCAAAGTGAATAACAGCTTCAATTGTATTTTCCTCAAAAATTTTATTCAGTGCCTCATAATTCTCAAGATCCTCTTTATAAAACTTAAATTGTTTTCCTGTTAACTCTTTCACTCGATTGATAGATTCTACTGAGCTATTTGACAAATTATCTACTACAATAATTTCATAATCATTATTCAGTAATTCCACGCATGTATGACTACCAATATATCCTGCTCCACCTGTTACAAGTATTGCCATGATTATAGTCCTCCAAAACAATTAAATATTTAAGTGACACTTAATTCCCTATTATAGCAAGCTTTCTTTCAACCATTTGTAGATCTTCAAGTGAATCAATTTCAAAACTATCATTTTTATTGATTTCATATAAGCGAACATCTAGATTTTTAATATTATCTTTCACGATATTATCCCAATATAACTCACTAAAATCTTCTTGAGTAACTACCTTTTCAATTTCTCTCACTATATAAGTTGCATCATTTTCAGACCAATATGAAATACCGCATAAAATATAATCATTGTGACCATTACCAACTTCAATATCATATACTCTATTATTTACATCATATTTAATAATCCACTCGTTACAAAAATCTTCTTTTTTCGCACTAAAATATAGAGATGACTTAGGTTGTTCAATAAATATATTACGATGCAAATATACATCTGCATCAACTACATATGCATTTGATAAATATTCTCTCACTAAGTACATAGTATAAATATTATTGTATATATTATATTTGTCATTATATACAATTTTAATATTTTCATATTTATCAGTAAGATAATTAAATTTTTCTGATAGATATCCAGTAACAATAATAATCTCTTCTATACCTTTTTCCTGTAAAAATTCAATTTGACGTTCTAACATAGGTTTACCATTTACTTCCACCAAAGATTTAGGTTTTGTTAAAGTCAATGGACGTAATCGTGTTCCCATGCCCGCTGCTAATAAAATCGCTCTCACGCTGCTTCACCTCTATATTTTTTCTTTCTAAACTCTTGTGAATCCGAAACTGTTAAAACAGCTCCCATAACAATCAATAAACAACTAATTATTAATCCAACTGAAAGGGAAGTGCCTAGTATAAATATGGAAATTAAAATTGACCAAGCTGAATATGTAATATTTAATGCCATCGCTTTAGTAGGACCCAATTCACGAATTGCTTTATAGTAAAAAACATATGACGCAGTTCCCACTAATGCAATAAAAATGATTAAAATAAAATCACTACTAACCACAACTTCTCTTGTTAAAAAATGTCCACCTAAAGAAGGTAAAATTACCAATCCATACGTAATAGATGAAACAAGCTGACGAATTTGTAAAGCTTCTTCTGGAGAAACTTCATTATCCTTCATACCGTATGCACAAATTACACACTCCAATCCCCAGCCTAAAACACAAATTAAAGAAAATAAAAAGCCTAAAATATAGCTTTCTGTGGAATTACTCACTCCTGTAAAACCTAATATAGTAATACCAGCCATACTAATTATAAGTCCTAACCAATTCCAGGAACGTAAACGTTCTTTGAGAAATATAAATGCAAAAAAAGCTCCTACCGCAGGGTATATTGCCGAAATGGCAGCTGTATACGATGCACCGATATACTTTACAGCTAACACATAAAAAGTCATACCTAACGGTCCACCTAACAATGCACCCAAAACAACAAATCGTCCACTTCTTGTTTTCAATTTTGAAAGTGCAGTCGCTAGGCTACCTTTAATTGCCATATAAACTATCATCCATATTGTAGACATAAAATCATGTAAAAAAGTGCTAACTAGAGGCGCAAGAAATATAACCTGTTTCGTCTCTAACATAATTGTTGAAGACAAAACGATTCCAATTAATACCGTATCTACAGCCCAAGCAAAGCCTGAAAAAACACCATATAGGATACCCTTACTTTGCTTTAGGTTCATAACAATATCCTCCATAATACTCTATAAATAATTGTATATTTTCTTTGGCTCGACGATAACGATCCATCCCATACGTACCAAAATCACTTCCTGTAGCTTCCTTGATTTTTGTCCAAATACTCCATAAAAAATCTTGAAAAATCTTATTCATTAATATTCTTTTTTTATGTAAAACCTCTATTTTTCCATTAAAATAGTACTTTAAGAACAGCTCCTCTTCTTCAACCGAAAAACCACTTTCTAGGCAATGAGCAGCAATATCCCACATTGGATCATTTAGCCCACCATATTCCCAATCAATTAAATAAATTTTATTTTCTCCACTTTTTACAAAGTTTTCAGGAACAGTATCGTTATGACACGGTGTTACCTTAATTTTCATATCCTCATAAACATCTCTTAATTTCATAACTTTTCTTTTAACTTGTTCATAATCATTAAAATTATCACCCCTTACTTTATCTAATAGTCCTTCATACTGTTCAATTTTTTCAAATACATTAAAACTATTGCTCATTAATGCATTCGAATTATGTAACTCCTTTAAGACTGCAGCTGTTAGCATCATATTATCATTACGTTTTGCAGTTTTTGGATTTAATGTTTCTGCATTAGGGATAAATTCCGCCAATTTCACACCTGTTTTTTCATTAAAATAAATTAGTTCTGCATCAATTCCTAGCTCACTTGCAAACTTTGAATTTACCATTTCATCATATCGGCTAATCATATTCTCAGTACCACTTCCAGGAATACGCAATACATATTCCGAATCATCCACACATACTTTAAAATTAGTATTAGTCATGCCACCAAATGGTTGAATGTCTGTAATTTTATCTTCCTGAATCCCTAATCCTTCTACAATACATTGCTTTATTTGCTTCTCTTTAAATTCGGCTTCCTTTCGCAATAAACGAGGATAGATTGTATTTTTAACAATTTCATATTGTTGTTTTGTATCAATCTCCGCCCATACAACATTTTGTAACTTCACGTACCCAATGTCATACGTTCTTGCAATATCTAAAAGTAAATATTCGTAATTTACATATGGATTTTGATTACATGCAAATATTTCTAACATTTGCTCAAAAACATCATATGAAACCTTTGAAATCCCAATCATTTCTCCATCAATACGATTTAATTGGTGAAAATCTTTAGAAATTTTATATAAATGTCCTTCTTGAATTTCAACAAAGGCCTCATCCCCAGAACCACTCTCATTTGTGATTAATACACAATCTCTTTCAGGATGCTTTAATACTTGCGCAATTGCATTTTCTTCTATTAGAATATCATCTTCAATTAATAAAAAATCATCATCGATTATTTCTTGAGCACAAGCAAGTGAAGCCATTGATCCTGTCCATTTGTATTCCTGATTCTCCACAAAATACAAGTTTTGATGTTTATTCCATGAAACAAATTTCTCCTTTTTGTACCCAGAAATAATAACTATCTTTTCAATACCATTATTTTTTAATATATCAACATTTCTATTTAAAAGTATTTTATCTCCTATAGACAATAAACCCGACGGCATCTCTAGCTCTTTCCGACTCCCAGCTGCTAAAATTACTGCCTGCTTAACCTTTTTATAACCAACTTGATTTATTTTAATTTTCTTTTTCTGAAGAATAGCTAATTCCCTTTGCAAAAAGGAAAACCCATTCTCCTCTAAATAATAACTTATATGCTTCCCTTTCTTCTCACTGGAAACATATTTTTTCTTTACTAGATCGCTAATAATATAATTGACCTTCCCTATCGAAATCCCACAATATTCCGCGATTTTTTTCTGATTTAGGTTTGGTTCTTGATTAATAATTTCTAATACACTTAATATATGTTGCACAACGAGGGCCCCCATAACATCGATGATATATTCATTTTTTGAATGTATCATCGATGTTATCATTAATAATTTATAATGTAAATGTTTTATAAAATTTAATTTCTTATTGTCCAAGAATATGTTATATATTACAATTATCTAGTTGTAGTTAACTTATGGTTTTAAATATATGTATAATATCCTATTTAAAAATCAAATATTTTTATGCTGTTTCTTATTGAAAACATCTAGAAGGGTTTGCTATAAAAATGCAAAAATCACTATTCAAAAATATTATTTACAAAGTATTACTTAATCTATTCAACTTGATTCTTCCAATACTGGTAGGCCCTTATGTCTATCGTACACTTGGGGCCTCTTCTATTGGAAACGTACAGTTCTCAGAATCTATTTTCAATTACTTTTTTATTTTTGCAGTTTTTGGAGTATACCAATACGGTATGCGAGAAATGAGCCTTATTAAACATGATAAAGAAAAAGTAAGCAAACTTTTTACAAGTTTATTCACAGTTACATTCATTACTAGCATACTTTCTCTAATCGTGTACCTTATATTCTCCTATATAGGCTATCGAGAAAGCATTATATTCCCTATATTACTTATTTATGGAATTAATTTCATCGGATCTATTTTCTATGTGGAATGGGTAAATGAAGCTTATGAAAATTATGATTTTATTACAATCAAAACTATAATTGTTCGAATTTTTTACGTAATATTCCTTTTTGTTTTAATAAAAGGTTCCGAAGACTATCACAGCTATGCTTGGTTATTGGTACTTTCAACCTTCCTTAATAACATCATTAGTTTTATTTATGTAAAACGCCGTGTTTCATTTAATTTTCAAGATATTGGTATTTCAAAACACTTAAAGCCATTATTTTTGGTTGTTATATTTTCAAACGCAAACATTTTATATACACAACTTGATCGCTATATGTTAGGACAGTATGTTGATACTAAATCTGTATCTTATTATGCTATGGCACAACAAATTATGAGTATTATCCATATGTTAATGTTAAGCATCATTCAAGTAACTATTCCTCGTTTATCTCATTTATCTGGAAATGAAGATAATGCTTCTTACATCAACTTATTGAATACTATTTCAAAAATTTATTTATGCTTCTTATTCCCAGCCTCGATTGGACTATACATTGTATCAGATGTTGGTGTGTATATTTATGGCGGAGCTGAATTTATTAATACTAGTACTGTCTTATCAATATTTTCCCTTTATATGATTTCCCTTGGCTTTGAATCTATTGTAGCCAATCAAGTTATCTATGTAAAAAAAGGAGAAAAAATGCTGGTTAAACTTATTTTTATATGTGGAGGGTTAAATTTATTTCTAAATATCACGTTGGTAAAATTAAACATTTTGTCACCATCTTCAGCTATTTTAACTACAACCTTATCTAATTTTTTACTGTTTACACTAGAATATATTTATATAAGAAAAGGATTAAAGATAAATTTCCGTTTATTTGAGTTATCAAAAATAAAATATGGATTTTATTCCCTATTATTTATCCCAACTTCCTATTTTATTCGATTATTTATCGCAGATCCAATCCCATTATTTATCACTTTAATCATAACTAATAGTCTACTCTATACACTTATTCTAATCTTGACAAAAGATGAGATTCTAATGCTATTTATAAACAAAATCAAAACTCGCTTTAATAACTAGACCTTCATTTATTAACCAAATAAAAAAATCATCCGTGACCTCTTCAAGTCACTAGATGATTTTTTTATTTTCCAATCAAACCATGCCCATGTAAATCCTCTATTAATTTCTTCATAGTACTAGCCAGCTCTTGTAATGAAACCGTTTCAGTGTCCCATTGACCATTGTTTCTATTACCACCTGGAATTTCCCATTCTTTTTTTCGTGCTCCTAAAACCTGAGATCCATTAATTTCTAAAGCCCCTCTATGAATCCTTATGATACCGTTTTGACTGATGGTTAATAGAGTTTTAGTGAATTCCTGATCAATCAACTCCATTTCACCCGATGCACTCATTCGAAGATACATTTTATTAGCTATATCAGATGAATCGACAATACATAATGCTCCTTCTATTTCTCTACTATCCACAAAAATAGTCCTCATTGATTTATCTGCACTTTTAGTTAAAAAGGAGTGTTCATTAGCTAAACGTCCCTCACACGTCGAAATATTATTATATTGAAATTTCCTTACATCCGCATTATTTGTAAAATTAAAAGCTACATTTTCTCCACAGCGAATATTTGAGGCCACAAAATTCGAAACTAACTCGTCAAATAAAAAACCATATGGTACATTTGAATTAATATAAAAATTATTATCTGTATTTTTTAATAAAACACTATTAATCCATGCAGAGGAAAATCGATTATTTGCTACATTTTCCAACCTTATAGCAAAGCGCTTTTTCTCCATATCCTGTATATCAAACCCATCTACTCCGCCACCAATTAAATTAAAAACTGTCGTCGCAATCTGACCACATAGGCCATGAATATAAATTCCATGCTGCGCATATCCATTCCTTAGTTTATTTGCAATAATTAAGACATTATGGAGATAGTATCCTCCAATATCTTCTGTTGTTTTTCGTTCAATCTCAATTCCATTTCCTCCAAAAAATTCAACAAATGTAATTTGTACATCTCGAAAATGTAATTCAGCCCCTAAGTCACCTTGATGATAGATGCCAGATTTTTTTGGGTTCCGATGAGATAATTTTTCAACTTCATAACTATGTGAATTTGTTGAATATATACCATATCCTCCACCATAAATATTAATATTCCTGAGAGGTCCAGTTACAAATTTATCTACTTTAAATGCTATCTGGTCCTCATTTCCTAATTCCATTTCAATATCTACATTTTCAATTATTGCTTGTGAATGCTCCTTAAAAGAACAATCGAATAACACTCCTTTACCTTTAAAGAATATTGTAGAGTTCTGAAAATTTATTTTTTGTCCAGCCCTGACTTTAACTGTTGATTTAAATATATATTGCCCTCTTGGGAATACAATTGGTTTCTCTATATCTACAGCATCTATTACCTTTTGTAAAACCTTCGAATAATCTATATCCGATTTTATTTCAATGTCATCTAAATTAACATATACTTTTCCCATTATCTCATTAATTATATTAGATCTCTTTTCTAGTGATTCCATTACTTGCTCTGAATCATTGTCTAATAAGCATTTATCTAATCTATCTAACTTATTCAAAATAATATTCTGCGTATCAATAATTTGAGAAATATAATTACTTTGCTCATCAATAATTGTATTTATTTCCTTAACATTGTACTTATAAGGTTTTTTTACCCCTAAAAATTCCCTTAACTTTTTAATCATAAATTTTCTATTTACTCCTTTTAATAAAAATAAAAAGGATAATTTCACCACCACTACGGTAATTATCCTTTCAAATTTAATAATTTTAAATCATATTATTTATAAATCGCCTTTATACCATTAACCTCTATAGCTTGGATATTATTACCTGAATTAGCGTAATCCCACTCATCATCTTTTATCATAAAATTAGGACCATAGTTCTCAACAAGATATTGTTCAATGTTTATAGGACTTGGAAATTTTTCACCTTTAAACTCTATCTCATTAACTCCTAAAAATGTTGAAGTTGCTGTCTTTGCCTTCCAGCCCGTGACTATCTTATTATTTCCGTTTTCTTTTTTAATCATATTATCTGTTTCTTCAAAAAAATAACACCAGATTTTTTGTGTTTCCTCTAATCGATAATAATAAAATATATCAATATGCGCCTCTTTATACGTAAAAGTTTGTTCAACTATATTACCATTAATTCTAAATTCTCTTAAGGTCTTAATCCCCTTTCCATTTAGTGTTTTTTCTAGAGCTCTTTTTTTCTCTTCACTCACATTAAATGTGCCAAGATCCATGTCTAAATCATGCTCTATAAAGTCTTTTTCTCTAACTGCGCCTAATAATGTACCATAATCTAACCAAAATTCTTGTTTATGCTCTTTAAAGCTTTCTTTCATTAATAATAAACATTCTATTCCATAATTTTTAATGGCATCCCTTTTCCATTGCATTTTTCTATTAAAACGATATTTTAAGGGTTTTTTTAATATTGCATACATTAATTTATTACTTTTAATATATGTTTTAATTTTTCTTTTAAATCCCATTTTAAACTCTTCCTCACTTTATCTATTTAATTGATAACAGATTATTTCGCAATAAAATAATCTATTATATAATTCGCCCAAACCTCATATCCTTTAGCACTTGGGAAACCAAATTCTTCTTGTAGGTACGGTAGAATAGCCTTTGTTGTCGCATCAGGCCACGCTCCCCAATGATCTACATATGTATAGCCATTTTGCGTCGCAAATTGCTTTAACGCCTCAATTGCCTTCGGATAATTCTTCGCACCATACACTGGGTTTGATGGTTGAATCATAATTGTAGCACCCTTTGCACTAGTAGAAAGTGCTTGCACAAATTTCTGCGTACTTGCAACTGAGTTTCCATTACCAGTTTTACCATTGTCGGTAATAAATGGCGGTTCGAATAAAATCACATCTGGCTTTTCTTTCGCAATCTCTTTATCACGCTTATTTGCGATTAACTCATCTGTGCTTTCGCCCTTATATTCCTTTACCGTCACATTCCATAAACCTTTACCGTAAGCAGTTTCTAAGTTAGCCGTTAACTTAGCTGCCCAAGCATCTTTTGCAGATGAAGAAGCTTCATCACCAACAATAACAAGGTTTACTGCCTTTTTATCCTCAGCGGCTTTCTTTAACTTCTCTTTCACTTCATCTGGTAAATTCTTCGCATATGCTTCATTAAAAGATGACTTTGCATCTTGTTTCTTCTCTGATTTCTTCGCTCCACTATCTTTTACGTCAGCTTTTGTTTTCGTTACTTCACTCGTCTGCCCTGTTGCATTCGCAATCTTCTTATTCCAATATAATTTACCGCTCACAACCGAAGCGACAAACAATACAAAAATAACTAGGACAAGTACTGCTTTCTTATTCATCGATTCACCTCATCTATTATTCTCACAACATATAATACTAATATAAATTCACGTAAAAATAAACCCAACTCCTACCAAAGGAGTTGGGTTATTCCATAATTACTTAGCCACTTCAAGATGAGCTCTTAACTTATTCGTAATATCTTGTTTCGCTGCATCTGGAACATAGTAATACCAAATACCATCAGCGGCTTTGTGGCCGTCCCCTGGGATTTGGATTTCTTCACTGTTCTGCATGCAATCTTTATAGTTCTTTTGAATATCAAACATTTGCTCTTGCGTTAAACTTGTTTTAACGTTTTTCTCAATCGCTTTTAATACATCACCGTAACTTGCTAGGGAAGATACACTTGCCCCTTTTTTGATTACTGCTTGAATAACTTGACGTTGGCGCATTTGACGACCAAAGTCACCACGAGTATCTTGGTATCTCATTCTAGAATATAACAATGCTTTCTCGCCATTTAAATGCAAATCACCTTTTGCATAATGAACACCGTCAATTGTAAAGTCCATATCATTATTAATATCTACTCCACCAACAGCATCAACAATATCTTTAAATCCTTCCATATTCACTTCAATATAATGATCAACAGGAACGTTTAAGAAATTTTCCACTGTTTTTACTGACATATTGATTCCACCGAAAGCATAAGCGTGATTAATCTTATCTTTCTTACCTTTTCCTACAATCTCTGTATAAGAATCACGTGGAATACTTGTAATCTTCATCGATTTTTTGGATGGATTTAGTGTAAATAACATTAAAGAATCCGAACGCCCTTGATCCTCACCACGTTGATCCACACCCATCATTAAAATTGAAATAGGCTTTTTACCAGATACATCGACTTTTTCTGAACGTTTATCCGATTTATCACGATCTAACGGCTTATGAACTGCATCTAATGTGTTAGATACATTAGAATATACATGATAAGCATACGCTCCGCCACCAATAATGAGTACTCCTATTATACCGAGAATCCAAAATAAAATTTTCTTTTTCATTTCTATACCCTCTTTGCTTATAATTACAAATAAAATACTAAGACTTCTTCATTATATTATAGCAATAATACTAAATGATAAAGTGAAATCACAAAATTAATGTGACCTACCCTACGGATGAGAGACCATTAAAGTCACATTTCCTTTTACAACAAAACTTTCAATTCCGGCTGGAAGGATAAAATGATCTCCTTTTTTTATACTAAATTCACCACTTACAGTTCTCAACATAGCTTCGCCTTCAATTACACTTGCTAATTGAAATGGTTGATTCTGTTGAAAAGATGCTTCCTCTTGAATCTCCCATTTATAAACAGAAAAATACTTTTCTTGTACATATCTAGTAACAATAGCACCATTCTCTTTTTCAATTTCAGGATAAACTTGATAATCATCATGAGGAATCATCGATACAGCAATTGATTTTTCAACATGTAGATCTCGCTTGTTTCCATCACTATCCATACGATCATAATCATACACACGATATGTTGTATCTGAACTTTGCTGTGTCTCTAATACTAATGTTCCTTCACATAGCGCATGGATGGTTCCGCTTGGTACATAGAAAAAATCTCCGGGTTTAATTGGTATTCGACGTAGTAATCGATTCCACTCGTTATTTTCAATTCTGCTCTTAAATTCTTCTTTAGTTTGAGCAGTATGCCCGTACACCATTTCAGCATTTTTTTTACAGTCAATAATATACCAACATTCTGTTTTCCCTAACTCACCATTTTCATGGATATTTGCAAATTCATCATTAGGGTGTACTTGTACAGATAAATCTTTTTTTGCATCTAAAATTTTAGTTAATAAAGGGAATTGCTCAGCTTTATAGTTTCCGAATAATCCCCTATGTTTATCCCATAGTTGCTTTAATGTTAAACCTCTATATTTACCGCTCTTTACAATACTTGGTCCATTGAAATGAGCAGAAATTCCCCAGCATTCCCCAGTTGTTTGTGAAGGTAAATCATAATTAAATCCTTTTAGAGCTTCCCCTCCCCAAATTCGTTCCTGTAATACTGGTTGAAAAAATAATGGTTCTCTATACAAAATAATTCCACCTCTAGCTGCTTTTACTACTAATTTTTACTTCTTTAAATAACAAACTTCCTCTATTTCGTTCCAATGCATATAAATTCGAACAATATCTTCCTCAACTAATTCGCTACCTGATTGCACTTCAATAAACTCTAAGTCTGTAACAGCTTTGATTGCATGCTTCTGTCCAGGTTGAATTTCTAATACATCCCCAGAACGAACAACTCGTATTTCATCATCTAATACGAAAATACCTTCACCTTTTACAATTGTCCAAACTTCACTTCGATTATTATGATATTGATAGCTTAGATTTTTACTAGCTGTAATGCCTATACGTTTCGTTAATACTTCATTTCCATCATCATATTTAGTGTGATCTAGTACACGATACCAGCCCCAGCGACGTTCTTCATACATTGGTCTTTGATCCCAATCCCCCACTAATTCTTTCACTCGAGGGCTTGCATCTTTTTCTGAAACTAAAATACCATCTGGACTAACCGCTACAATTATATTAGAGAGACCTAATACCGAAACTGGTATATCTAACTCATTAATAATATGATTTTGCTCACACTCAACTCCCATATTTCCTTTACCGAGGATATTCGTCCCCATTTCTTCTGTAAGAGTATTCCAAGTTCCAAGATCTTTCCATGGACCGTTATAAGGAAGCGCAACAATATTTTCTGTTTTCTCTACTACTTCATAGTCAAAACTTATCTTTGGTAAAGTTTCATATTGTTGAACTAACACATCATATTGAACTGGAAGTCCTTTTTGATCTAATAGGGAGATAATTTTATCTAATTTAAATGCAAATACACCACTGTTCCAAAGTGCATTTTGTTTTAGTAAATCTTCCGCCTCAGCAGTAGCTGGCTTTTCTTTAAAATGACTTACTTGAATAAGTTCCTGTGTGCTTTTCTCTACATTCGGAACAATATAACCGTATTTTTCAGATGGATATGTAGGAGTAATCCCCATTAAACCTAGATCTGCATTTGAAGAGTTTAGTGTCTTTTCCAAATCCAATAGCCTTTCAAAGAAACTATTTTCTACATATGGATCTACTGGTAATACACCTATAACCTCTTCCAGATCAACGTGCTCTTTAGAATATAAATACGAAGCAGCAAGAGCGATTGCCGGGAATGTATCACGTCGTTCTGGCTCAATAATAATAGGTACACCATTTCCTAGCTGACTATTAATCATATCTACTTGAGATTTACTTGTAGCAATAACTGCATCATTTTCAATCCCTAAACTTTTCAATTGTCCCCATACTCTTTGAACCATTGATTGCATTTCATCATTTTCATTTTTAAGTACTTTTAAAAATTGCTTAGAACGCGAATCATTTGATAATGGCCAGAGACGTTTTCCTGAACCACCAGATAATAATATTAATTTCATATTTCCACTCCCTTACCAAAAATAAAAAAGGTGAAGATACTATCTCCTCACCCTAGAAATTTTTCTTTATATTTTTCCTCTACAATACTTCTAATCTCTTCTCTAAATCTCTCTGGAGAAAATCTTATAGCATTCTCCCTACAGTTAGATGGAGTAAACTTATCATAGCTTTTTTCAAATTCATTAATCTTCTCAATAATACTTTCAACAGTCTGCTCTTTAAAGAATAGACCAGTGGGTTTCTCATGATTTAAATCTAAAACAGTTTCTGTAGCTCCACCCTTACCATATGTAATAACAGGTGTACCACAAGCCTGTGCCTCAACTGGCGTAATACCAAAATCCTCTTCTGCAGCAAAGACAAATGCTTTTGCACGCTGCATATGACTTTTTAACACTTCAAATGATTGATAACCTAGAAGTTGAACATTGCTTTTAGCTTTTGCTTTCACCTTCTCAAAATCTGGTCCATCTCCGATTACAATCAATTTTTTATCTGGCATATGTGAAAAAGCTTCAACAATTAAATCAATTTTCTTATATGGTACCATACGTGATGCAGTTATATAAAAATCTTCTTTTTTCTCATGCAGTGTAAACGCAGAAATATCAACAGGTGGATAAATGACATCCGATTCTCTTCTATACACTTTCCATATTCTACGCCCAATAAACTTAGAGTTACCAATAAAATAGTCTACGCCATTTGCAGTTCGGTAATCCCAATTTCTTATTTTATGTAAAATAGATTTTGTTAACAGTCCCTTAAGGCCTTTTTCCAATTTTGCCTCTTTTAAATATTGATGCTGTAAATCCCATGCATAACGAATAGGTGAATGTACATACGATATATGCAATTGATCTGGTCCTGTTAAGACCCCTTTTGCTACAGCATGAGAACTAGAAAGAATAACATCATACTTTGATAAATCTAACTGTTCAATTGCTAAAGGCATTAAAGGAAGATAATTTCTGTACTTTTTCTTAGCAAAAGGTAGTTTCTGAACAAATGTTGTACTAACCTTTTTATTCTTGATAAATCCACGATCTTTTTCATCTAAAAAATCTACTAGACTAAATATATCTGCTTCTGGAAAAACTTCAAGCATTTGTTCTAATACTTTTTCCGCACCAGCGTATGTTACTAACCAGTCATGAACGATAGCTATTTTCATACTCCAAAATTCTCCTATGCTAATTCTTTAATATAATTTATTAAAATTCTAGCAGCTAAGCTCCAACGATATTCTTTAGAAAATTCAAGGGCTTTGCTAGCTCGATTCACACGTAATATCTTATTTTCATATACTGATTCAATCTTATTAAGAAGGTCTTCTGGACTATTAGGATCAAAATAAATTGCATGCTCCTTACATATCTCAGGTATAGATGCTGCGTTAGATGCAATAACTACACACCCCATACGCATAGCTTCTAATGGGGGCAATCCAAACCCTTCGTATAATGAAGGGAATATAAAAATTCTCGCATTTTTATATAGAGCAACTAATTCCTCATCTGTCACATATCCTACCCATTTTATATTATGCCCAACTGAACTAGCCCCATCAGCAAAGATACCTGTTTGATTTCCACCTGCAATAACTACTTTTCCACTAAATCTCTTTGATTTAGCCAGTGCTTCTCCTATTACCCTAAAGTTTTTATTTGGATTCATACTACTAACCGCCAATATATAGTCATCTGCTTCCAAATCATTTTTACTAAGAATTTTTTCATCTGGATTAATATCGACTACATGATCTACACCATTGTAAATAACCCCTAATTTATTATCCATTTTTGGATAATACCTTAAAAGCTCTTCCTTTGAAAAATTAGAAACTGTGACAATTTTTCTAGAATTCCTTGAAAATTGTTTATATAGAAGTTTATACCAAAGTACAAACTTTTTTGAAAATCCTTCTGGTGCACTGCAAATAGCAGCATCATGAATCATAACTAATTGATTTTTCTTAATCATAGGTCCTGTATTGCATAGATTAATTAATAATTCTTTCTTCACAAATAAAGGCAGTTCAATTTGTTCCCATAAGTGTCCTTTTAGTATCCCTATAGATCTAATTTCTATATTTTTAAAAACTACATCTCTACATTCACAATTTGGAACCAAAATAATTATTTTATATTGACTAAAAATATTGCTTTTATTTAAAGTAATATCTAACTCTTTTACTATCTGTTCTGCGACTCTTTGCACGCCAGTTACATTTTGCGTTAAAAATCTACCATTTATATATATATTTTTTTTCATTTTTAGCATCCTATTTTACATTTTATTTGTTTTTTGAACTTTCATCAAAAACATTCTGATAAATACATAAGTATATATACCGAAAAATATAGTTACCCATAAATCAGTTCTTCCTAATAAACTTAAATATGAAAAGAAAATAACTGCCGCAAGAGGGGACCTTTTAGAAATCATAAACACAATGGTATTTATTACAACATAAATCAATCCAAAAAATACATAACCATTCTCATTAAAGTTTAATACAGCTTCCCCAATTGGATGTGCTGCAATACCAACATTGGTAAGCCCTAAATTAAATGTACTTAGCCCTAAAGGAATATATTCCTTTGGTCTAAGCATTCCCGGTAATAAGGACCAAAATCCAGCTTGGTATCCTGAGGTTTCTACTATATTTCTTTTGGCTTCACTACCTAATACTTCAAAGATAAAATGTGAATACTGAGGTAATATAAATTCATGAAAGGACATTATTAAATTATCAAATCCAACCCATCCTTCTCTCAATAAAGGTAGTAGCAATAATAACAATACAGCAAAGACACCTAATACCATTTTCTTCATCCTAGAAATACCACTAAATAGAAAAACAGCTATTATACATATATATATTTCCTTTCGGGCTCCTACCAATAATAGTGGTAGCCAAGCAAACAACACAATATTTAAAATAATGAACTTCTTTCCATATTCAATTTGTTTATTAATAACATACGTTATTAATATTATACTTAAAGGAATCATAACAATTTGATGATAAAATCCTACTTGTTCAAACAAAATCGTAGCATAAACTCGAGGGTTCTCTAATAAAGCTTTTATACCTATTACAAATATTATCCTATACCAAAAATATAATCCCATTATACCTAAAAGAGCCAACATCATTTTTAATTTACCATATGGTAAATTAAAAATGATGTTAATAAATTCTCTTTCAATAAAACTAACATCTGGAAATTTCAACATCATTTTTAATAATAATAAAGTTAAATGGCATACAATAATAACAACCAAACTTTTACTAGTTACTTCAAATATAATGTACTGAGGAATTTCAAAGTACATAAAACCTAAGGAAGCTGCTATAAAAGCCGATACTGAATACAATGAAATAAACATAGTTATTATACCAATTAACCCTATACTACTTTTAGGAGAAATCAAAATTTGAAAACCTAAGACAAATAACCATACTAGGCTCATTTGTAATAAGTTACTTTCATTAATATCTACAGATACATACCAAACTATCATTAAAATATTAATAAAGACCAAAATTAAATTAAGTAAGATTTTATTAAAAGCCTTTCGATCCATATATTCTCATCCTTATGATAAATGTTCTTATCTTGCTAAATACCCTTTTATTCGCCCTTTAAACGAAGCATAATAATATTTCATTTTCCCTATACTGTATATAGATATAAAAATACCTATTCCTGCTTTTATAATTGCTTCAAATTTTTTCAAAGGATGATAATTATGCTTATTCAAAACTCTTAAATAACCTGCTCCATAATAATAAGCACGTTTACAGGTTTTTTCATTATATTCAATTAATGGATTTTCATGTAAAACTATAATTTTAGGTACATAATACCCTTTAAACCCCGCTCCTAAGCACCTTAATATAAAGTCAGTTTCCTCTCCTGATCCAAATATAGTCCCTGATCCAGCCCCTAATTCTTCATCAAATCCACTTACTCTTTCTAATATCTCTTTTTTACAAAATAGTGTAACTGATACTCCACATACCCATGCATTATTTTTATTAATCTCGCAAGGCTTTTCATTAAATTTACTAACAGAAATATTTCCATTATCATCATTACACATACCCGTCACAAAATGGTATTGAGGGTTTTCCTTTAGAAAGTCCATCACTTCTTGTAGTGTATTCTCTCTATACTTACAATCATCATCTGGGAATGCAACAATATCCCCTTCAACCTTTTCCAATCCTATATTTCTTGCTTTAGATAAGCCAGGACTAGATTTAATATATTTAATGGTAAATAGTTTTTTATATCCTTCAATTAGATTTTCTACTCTATCATGTTCATTCTGATCGACCACTATCAATTCAAAATTATTGTATGTTTGTTTTTTTAGAGATTCTAAAAAAAGCCTGATATCCTCCAACCTACCAATAGTTGCCATCACTAGAGATATTTTCATAAAATATGTCTCCTTAACTAAATGTCTCTTACAATTAAATCTGAATTACACATGTTATATTCATTAATAAGCACCTTTCCTCATTACAACTTGTATTGCTGTTAAAACAAGGATTTTTAAATCTAGCAATATAGATTGATTATCCACATAATATAATTCTATATCAACTCTCTCTGGATATCCTATATCGCTCCGACCACTAACCTGCCAATAGCCTGTCACCCCAGGTTTAGCTGATAAAAACTTTTCTTTTTTCTCTCCGTACTCTAATAGTTCTTCTTCTACTACAGGTCGAGGCCCTACTAAACTCATCTCACCTTTTATTACATTAATAAATTGTGGCAACTCATCTAAACTAGTTTTACGTAAAAATTTCCCTATTCCAGTTATTCTAGGGTCCTCATGCGGTTCTAGTTTATAATTATTTTCTATGTACTTTGTATATAATTTTTTGTCTTCTTTAAGTTTTTTATCTGCATTGATAACCATAGATCTGAATTTATATATATAAAATACTTTTCCGTTTCTTCCAATTCTCTTTTGTTTAAAAAATACTGGCCCTCTCCCATCACCAAATCCATACAATATAGGAATCAAAATGAAAAATGGTGAGAAAATTATAAATCCAATAATAGCACCTAAAATATCTACTCCCCTCTTCATAACAGCATTCATTACATTTTGTTTAGAAATACTTTCATCTTTATTTATTACATAGGTTTTATTCATTTTTGGTTCGCCCAAATCTTTCACTCCTTAACGATCATTATTTAATTTTTTTTTGATAAACTCTAAGAGATTTTGCCTTAATTCCCTATTTTTTAATGCCAATTCAACTGTTGTTTTAATAAACCCTAGCTTTTCCCCAACATCATAACGAGTTCCTTCAAAATCATAAGCAAACACACGTTGAATTTCATTTAATCTTTGAATTGCATCTGTTAACTGAATCTCTCCACCAGCACCCGTTTGTTGATTCTCTAGGAACACAAAAATTTCTGGCGTTAACACGTAACGACCCATAATTGCTAAATTTGATGGTGCTGTACCTTCTGCTGGCTTTTCAACAAATTGACGTACTTGATAACGACGATTGTTTTGTTCAACTGGATCGATAATACCATAACGATGTGTTTCATTTTCAGGTACTGTTTGTACACCGATAACTGATGATTGTGTACCTTCATATTGATCCATTAATTGACGTAAACATGGCGTTTCTGCTTGTACAATATCATCGCCAAGTAATACGGCAAATGGTTCATTTCCAATGAATTTACGTGCACACCATACTGCGTGTCCCAGGCCTCTCGGTTCCTTTTGTCTTATGTAATGAATGTTAATTCTTGAAGAAGCTTGTACTTTCTCAAGCATTTCATACTTACCTTTTTCTAAAAGGTTTTGTTCTAGTTCAAATGAATGATCAAAATGATCTTCAATCGCGCGTTTTCCTTTTCCAGTAACAATAATAATATCTTCAATTCCTGATTCTATCGCTTCTTCTATTATGTATTGAATTGTTGGTTTATCGACGATAGGTAACATTTCTTTCGGCATTGCTTTCGTTGCTGGTAAAAATCTCGTCCCAAGACCAGCAGCTGGAATAATTGCTTTTCTTACTTTGTTCAAATATATCCCCCACATTTTTATATTTATATGTAACAATAACAAAAACCCTACCTATAAGGTCATAATTATAACTCCATAGGTAGAGTTTCTATCATAAATAAATTATTGGGCATCTAACCCATCCTCACACCATACTCCCGACAACAAGCGTCTAAGGTAGGCATGAAATACAATTTCTACCCACAGTACGACCGAGTGCCTCCATTGATAACGGTTAGGAGACATCACCAATTCTTTATTTAAAAAATACCGAACAATTTTTTGCGTCGAATTTGTTCTGGATCTTCTTTATAAATTGCTTTACCACTAATGATTAAATACGGATTCTCTCTTAAATCATTCATAACAGTTGCGCCGAATTCTTTCTCTATAAGTGCATAACTTTCTGCTAGATGAAATCCTCTTGATGTTGTATTATGTGCATCCGATGCAATCATATGGGTTAAATTATGTTCCACAAGCTGCAATGAAAATTTTTTGATTTTTTTACCAAACTTACCTAGTAAACTACCTGCCGTTACTTGTGTTAATGCACCTTTATTAACAAGGTTATATAACTTAGCTGGTCGCTCGATTAACTCGGCATTACGTTCAGGGTGAACGATAATTGGGATCATTCCTTTTACACGTAGTTCATACAAAAGTTGTTCTGCATAACGAGGTACATGATTAGATGGAAATTCAATGAATATGTATTTGTTTGTTTCATTTAACGTAACGATTTTACCAGCTTCATAGTCTTCTAATAAATCACCGTATAACCTGACCTCCTGCCCTGGTAAAACTTTCAGCGGGATTTCATGTTTTTCTAATTCATCATTTAATTGCTTCACTTGATGAATAATAGAAGTACGCTCATTTACATATTTTCCATTTTGATGATGTGGTGTTGCGACAATTGTATGTATTCCTTCTGCCACAGCTTGTTGCGCCATCGCTAAACTATCTGTTACTGTCTGTGCACCATCATCGATGCCATGTAAAATGTGACAATGTAAATCAATCATTTATTTTCCTCCCTCTCTCATAGTAATCTTTTTCCCCTTGAATATGAGACTTCACTCATATTCAAGGGGAAAAAGGAGATATGTTCCTGCCATATCTCACTCTTTTAATTAATTAGTACCGTAGTAATAATATAAGCTTTGTTCGCGCTCACGATCGTTCAGGACGACGCCTAACAGTTTACCTTTTGCTGATTCTAATAAAGCTTTCGCCTTTACTGCGGTTTCTTTCTCTGTCAATTCACTACGAACGACAAGAATAGAAGCATCACATACATTTGCCATAATTTGCGCATCGGTAACGGCTAAAATCGGTGGTAAATCAAAAATGATCAAATCGTACATACTGTATGCTTGTGCAAGAAGCTCTTGCATCGACTTCGAACCTAATAACTCTGCCGGATTAGGTGGAATTGGACCACAAGCTAAAAAGTGCAGATTATCAACTGATGTTGTTTGTACACATTTCTCTAAACGTTCACTATGTGTTAATACGTTCGTCAATCCGAAAATATTATCTACTTGAAACATTTGATGCATCGCTGGTTTGCGCATATCTGCATCAATTAATAATACTTTCTTTCCTTGTTGGGCAAACACGACTGCCATATTCGCTGTTGTCGTTGTTTTCCCTTCACTCGGGTTCGCAGATGTTACCATTAATGAATGTAAATTCGTATCAACAGCTGCAAATTCGATATTCGTTCGAATATTACGATATTGTTCTGAAATTGGTGATTTCGGTTGTTGATGAGCAATTAATTGACGACGTTGACGATGATTCTTTTTCTTTTTAAATAAATTAAGAGCCAATTGTTTGTCCCCTCACTTTTCTTGATGATGGAGCATGTGATTTCACATTTGTTGTTTCTTCATCCATACGAGCTACAATACCTAACACTGGTAAACCAAGTAAGTTTTCTACATCTTCTTCTTTTTTTACTGTATTATCTAAGTATTCTAGTAAGAATGAAAGACCAACTGCAGCCATTAAGCCAACAACGAAGGCAATTGCCACATTTAACATTGGACGTGGTTTAATTGGAGATTGATTTTCCGTAACTTCTGCTTTGGACAGTACTGTTACGTTATCCACGTTCATAATTTTTGCAACTTCACCTTTAAATACATCTGCAGTAGCATTTGCAATATCGCGAGCTAAACTTGGACTTTTATCTTGCGCAGTTACTGTTACAACTTGCGAATCTTTTTCATTCGCAACCTCAATTTTTTTATTTAGGTCCTGAATTGTTATATTTAATCCTAGTTTCGACTTCACTTGATCTAAAATAACAGGACTTTTAATAATAACTTTATATGTATTCGTTAGTTGAATATTTGACTGAATTTCCCCCAACTGAATAGCTGTCCCTTCTTGTTTCTTTTGGTTAACAAGAATTTGCGTAGAAGATTGATAGATTGGTGTCATAAAGAAGAAGCTAATGATAGCACTTACTATAGCGGCACCAAAGGCGATTATGAGGATCATTGCTAGACGCTTTTTTAAGATAAGAAATAACTCTTTCAAACTAATTGTTTCTTCCATAAGTTCCTCCAACTTTCTAAAATTTGCACATAAGAAAAATTATAACATATTCATCTTACATTTTTTTATTTTAATAAATTATTTAATACGAGCTCATAACAAACAAATATAATCTTACAAAATAATCTTAAATATGACAACACATTCCATCGATTTCCCAAAACTTCCATTATATCATTATTTTCATATAATTAAATAAAAAATTAATAAAAAATTAATAAAAAATTCAAAAAAGCCGATAAAAATATTTATCAGCTTTTAAATTTACTATTACATACATTATTTTCTAACAATATCCATATTGTTCCTTTTCTTCCCTCTTATCATTTAAAACAACACCAAGTAATTTACCAGAAGCTTTGTCTAATATTTGCTTCGCTTTTACGATTTTATCTTTTTCTGTTTTTTCACTACGTACAACCAGTACGATTCCATCGCATTTGTTCGCTAAGAGTTGTGCATCGGTAACCGCAAGGACTGGTGGTGTGTCGATTAAAATAATATCAAACATGTTATACGCTTCTAGTAATAGCTCGTCCATTGCCCGGCTACCTAATAGTTCAGCTGGGTTTGGCGGGATTGGTCCTGAAGCCATTAAGTATACGTTCTCTATATCTGTTTTTTGAATGCATTGCATCAATTTTGCTTGTCCTGATAATAGGTTCGTTAATCCATTTGAACTGTGAATGGCAAATAAGTTTTGAATCGTCGGCTTACGTAAGTCAGCCCCGATTAGTAAGACTTTCTTTCCTTGTTGTCCAAAAACAACTGCTAAGTTCGCAATTGTCGTTGTTTTCCCCTCGCCTGGATCTGCCGAAGTAACAATAATAGAACGAACATGATTATCTACAGATGTAAATTCAATATTTGTACGGATGTTACGGTACTGTTCCGTAATGCGTGACTTAGGCTCTTTATGTGTAATTAATTGTCGTAATGGTTTTCTTTTTTTTCTCCCGAACATGGTATGATCTCCTCTTTTCAAAATGCGACACTTTCCCCTTTATCTCTCTATGTTCGATATGCTACGCTCATTTTTCATTTGTTTATACTGTTAATTTTCCCCATCACTTTCCTCTACACTTCATCATAACCAATCATAATAAGTTTTGTCCTATCTCATACCCTTTATAATGTGACAACCGCGTCTCTATTTTTATCGCGCTATCATTTATCTTAATTTCAAGATATTTATAGCGTCATTATATACGAAGTTCCATTCATTTACAACAAGAATTCTGATTAATCTGTACTTTAATGTTTCGGACAAAAAATATATGAATGAAAAAAAATTCTCCTGCATGTTGCAGAAGAATTTTTTTTCATTCACATCTATTCTTTTTTATCACCAATCGCAAATGTAATTTCAGCTTCACATGCAACTTCACCATCTACTGTTGCGATTGCTTTTCCTTTTCCGATTGGACCACGTACACGTGTCATTTCTACTTCTAGACGAAGTTGATCACCTGGACGTACTTGTTTTTTGAAACGACAATTGTCGATACCTGCGAAGAAAGCAAGTCTTCCGCAGTTTTCTTCTTTCTTTAATACAGCAACTGCTCCAACTTGTGCTAATGCTTCTACAATAAGTACACCGGGCATAACTGCGTAGTCAGGAAAGTGCCCGTTAAAGAATTCTTCGTTTGCGGATACATTTTTAATTCCAACCGCTCTTTTTCCTTCATCTACTTCTAATATTTTATCAACAAGTAAAAATGGATAGCGGTGAGGAATGATTTCTTTAATTTGTTCTATATTTAGCATATCACAATCGCCCCTTTTGTAATAATGGTCTTACCACTTGGACATATTGTCTATTATCCCATTTTGTTTATTGTTTGTCATTATAAAGTGAAACTTTACTTCCTATTTATAAAAAAATGCATACACTCTATTTTCTTAAAATAGTTGCATATCCTTGCAACTGACACGGAGGTAGAAAAGAGTGTATGCCCAGATTAGGGAAAGGCAATATGTATTTGAACATGATTTGCCTTAATGTCGTATTCGACTCATTATATTATAAACGTTTTCAAATACGGAAATATTAAATTTAACCATATATATGAATATTTTACCTATATTCTTTGTTTTTCTTTATTTTTCTTCTATTTTCTCAATAAATCAAAATACAAAAATAAAAATAAAAAAAAGAACTAAGGCTTACACCTTAGTTCCTTTCACTTTATCGTAAAGCACGCTTTGGTAATCTATCGATATTCTCTAACATAATACCTGTACCAACCGCAACGCAGTGCATTGGGTTTTCAGCAATTAATACTGGTACTTTTAGTTCTTCTGCTAGAAGCATGTCGATACCGTGTAGTAAAGCTCCACCGCCTGTTAGAATCACACCGCGGTCGATGATGTCCGCTGATAGTTCTGGTGGTGTGCGCTCTAGTACGCCTTTTGCAGCTTGTACAATAACAGCCGCATTTTCTTTTAATGCTTCTGTAATTTCTTCTGAGCATACTGTAATTGTACGTGGTAAACCTGTTACCATGTCACGTCCGCGAATTTCAAGTTCTTCGCTACGTGCACCTGGGAATACTGTACCAACTTTAATTTTAATATCTTCTGAAGTACGTTCTCCAATTAATAGCTTATACTTACGTTTAATGTAGTTTAAGATCTCCATATCAAACTTATCGCCAGCCATTTTGATAGAGGAAGAGGTAACAATATCACCCATAGATAGTACAGCGATATCTGTTGTACCTCCACCAATATCAACAACCATGTTACCGCTTGGTTGGAAGATTTCCATACCAGCACCAACTGCGGCTACTTTTGGTTCTTCTTCTAAAAATACCGTTTTACCACCTGAACGTTCAGCAGCCTCACGAATTGCTTTTTGTTCTACTGATGTGATATTTGTTGGACAACAAATTAAAATGCGAGGTTTTGAAAAGAAGCTCTTTACGTCCAATTTGTTAATGAAATACTTTAACATCGCTTCTGTAATTTCGAAATCTGCGATTACACCATCTTTTAGTGGACGAATGGCTACAATATTACCAGGCGTACGTCCCACCATACTTCTTGCTTCTTCACCTACTGCTAATACTTTACCTGTGTTACGATCAATAGCAACAACAGATGGCTCATTTAATACAATACCCTTACCTTTAACATGGATTAATACGTTAGCCGTACCTAGGTCAATTCCGATATCTCGCGCAAACATTCCCGTTTTTTCCTCCTCGATATTCAAAATCAGGTTACACCCGAATTCTTTTACACCTAATTTCTGATTTTATCATAAATTTAACAGAAACGTAATATTCGCAAAAAGAATTTTTCTGAAAAATATTACCGAATTGAAACGGAATGTTTGCGATCGCATATTTATTGACGTACCGGCTTTTCTACATCTTCTTTTCTATACTTTTGTTTTGTTGCTTCTCCGCCTCTTAAATGACGAATAGACTTATGATAATCAAGAATTTCTTTCACTTCATTTGCGAGCTCTGGATTAATTTCTGGTAGACGTTCCGTTAAATCTTTATGGACTGTACTCTTTGATACCCCAAATTCCTTTGCAATGACACGCACTGTCTTTCTTGTCTCCACGATATACTTACCAATCTTGATAGTTCTCTCTTTGATGTAATCGTGCACACCACTCGCCTCCCTAAATTGGATGTGAGAAGTGTGAAATGAGCCTCGCTGCATACGACTAAGAAGTAAGTGTGAGTGCTGTTTGTAAGCGTTAAACATTCTTGGATTTATAATGAAATGATTCACGATTTCTCACCTCAAACACTCTCTTTGCTTTGGTTTATACCATTGTATTGCCCGCACTACTGATATATGCTACATGTTCACTATTTTTGCGGACTAAGTTAAGAAAAATTACATTTTTTTGTGAGAAATACGTTAACAGTGACTATTTTGGCGAAAAAAATGACACCTTGTATACAAGGCGTCATTCTTCTCGTTCTAACTCTTCTTCTAACAATTGATGGTGGGGAACCTCTTTCTTACCGGCAATGTAATAATATAAAGTAAATAAAACAAACAATAAAATAATAGCAGTCGACAGAACAAACAAAAATGACACAGTATCCCCTCCTTTTTGTAATATATATTCGTGAATCTCGTCATTTTTCCTTGTTATTGCAACTTTTTTCTCGAAATTGAGTATTTTTATATAGAAATAAAAAAATCAGCTCTCTATTGAGAACTGATTTTTTCACTTTCTTATTCTTGTGAAGAAGAACTGTTAGATGATTCTGTAGAACCATTTGTTGATTTTTCTTCTTTCTTCGGTTCTTCTTTTTTGTCACTAGTTGAACCGCTAGTTGATTTCTCTTCTTTTTGAGACTTGTCTTCTGTTTTACTTTCTGGTTTCGTGCTCGTTGACTTTTCTTCTTTTTGAGATTTGTCATCAGCTTTTTTACCAGAAGCGTTCGTTGCCTTTGCAGCACCTGCATCAGCTTTAATTTCTGCTACTGACTTATTTAAGTAGCGCTCAGGGTTCACAGCCACATTGTCTTTACGTACTTCAAAGTGAACGTGAGAACCTGCTTCTTTATTCATTGCACTTAGACCGGATTTTCCTAATACTTCACCTTGTACAACTCGTGTACCTTTTTCTACTTTTACACTGCCTAAGCTTTGATAAGAAGCTGCTACACCATTTCCGCTATCAACTGTTACAACATAACCAAGAAGTGAATCTTTTTCAGCTTTCGTTACTGTACCACTTAAAGCAGCTGTAACATTGAATTCTTTTCCATTCTTCGCAGCAATGTCAATTCCTTTGTTCGGGGAATATGTGTTGTTATAAAAGACAAGTGCTTTTTCTTGTTCCGCCTCAGTTGCTGCATCTTCATAGAACTTCTTCTGTACCACTACTTCCGCATTAGCAGGAGCTGGCATTTTCACTACTTCTGAAGACTTCGTTACTGGTACTGCTGGATCTTCCGTTTGTGTATACGGCGTTGCTTGATCTTGGTTCGGAGTCTTCTTCGGATTAGCTCCTTGGAACCATAGCGCAACCATTAAAATTACCGCTGCACAAGCAATGTATAGTGCCGGAAATACCCATCTTTTTTGAAATAAATGTACTACCTTTTGCGACTTTTTATTATTTCTTCCTCGCATTCCATCATCACCTCAGCAATCATTTTGAACAATATTCACGCATCCTATACAACCTATAACTAATTACTTTTCGACAAAATCTGTAAAAATATGTATAGGAATTGTAAAATTTCCGAGGAAATGATAGAAAAAAGAAAAAACTGAGCGTTTTGGCTCAGTTTTTAATCTAATTGTTTCTTTTTATACACGATTAAACATGCAATAAGTGAAATAATAAGCCAAGCTCCAACATTTATCATATGTCCACTAATACTACTAAACCCAGCACCCTCTACTAAGCTTTTAATTGCCTTTTCAAGATGAGATGTTGGAAGATAACTAATCATTGTCTTAATTACTTTATTTTCAACCATTGGCTCAAATTGTACAGCTAAATACATCGTCATTAATATCGGCATTCCAATTAGTGATGTTTGTGGGACAGACTCAGCTAGTAATCCAATCATTGTTCCAATTAAAGTAAATAGAATTGTTCCACATAAGAAAACAAATGCTAGTAATAAGAAATTTCCACTTAATTGATCTAAAATGAATAAGTTTACAATAGAAATGCCTAGCGTTAAACATGCTGTTAATATACTTTTCCCAAGAAGAACTTCAACAGAAGAAGCTGGCGATAGCATTAACACACGCAATGTATGTTTTTCTTTTTCCTCTGCGATTACCATCGATTGAACAAACCCAGCAACAAATAGAAAGGCCATTAAAGTAATAATGCCAACCCCTGCCTGTCCTTCTCCAAATCGGCTAAATATAAATGCAAATATAATTGGTAAAGATACCATTAGCAACACTTGTGAATTCGTCTTAAAGTCCTGTACTTCTTTTCTAAAAATAGCTGATACACGTCTCATTGAAAATGTCATTATAATCCCCTCCCAGTAACTTCAATAAAGATATCGCCTAGCGTTGGCTCATAAGAATGAATAGATAATAGTTCTCCTTTTTTCATCCATTCTGAAATGCGTTTTGCACCTAATTCATCTTTTTGTACCGTTTCTTTCTTCTTATCCTTTAACACGACTTGTATTTGATCTTTCGCGTATTGTAAGCGAAGGTTCTCCGGTGTATCAAGCGCTACAATTTCTCCGCCACATAGAAAGGCAATGCGATTACAAAGCGTTTCTGCTTCGTCCATATTGTGAGTCGTTAAGAAAATCGTCGTTCCTTCTTTATTTAAATCCTTTAAGATTTTATGAATGTTTTGTACGTTTACTGGATCAAGTGCAGATGTTGGTTCGTCTAAGAAGAGGATATCTGGTTTATGAAGGATTGCTCTAGCTAATGTAACGCGCTGCTTCATTCCCTTTGATAGTTTCTTTACTAATGTTTTTTTATCATCTAATAAGTTTACTTGCGCTAATACTTCATCGATTCGTTCTTTTTTGCAATCGTATAAGTCACAAAATAATAGTAGATTATCATAAATGCTAAGTCTCTCATATAAACCGCTGTTGTCTGTTAAAATACCAATTCGTTTATAATCGATGCTGCTTGGCCCTGTAATATCTTTCCCTAATACTTTTACCGTTCCAACGCTATGAAGTAATTGAGAAGTTAATATTTTTACTGTTGTTGTTTTCCCAGAGCCACTCGGTCCGAGGAATCCGAAAATCTCTCCTTGCTTCACCTCAATATTTACATTTCGAAGTGCCGTTTTTTCATTGAAGCTTTTCATTACATCTTTCATTTCAATTGCCAATGTCATCTCGTCATCCCCTTTGTTTTTTCTTTTATAGATGAAAGTCGCTTTAGCGCTTTTCGTTTGTTTATTTCGCTTTTCTTGACTCAATCATATAAAAATCAAAGGGTTTACGCAGTAAAATACCAGTAAAAGGAGTATTTTTACCGGTGAATGGATCGTATTTTGAGCTTATTGGAGCACTTTTTATAGCCCAATTACACCTTTCAACTCATCCATTCGTCCTTTCGAAAGCGGAATTGAACTTTTTCTTTCGTCGTCTAAAATTAAGCTGAAACTGTTACGAGTCCAAGTAATTACTTCTCGTACTCTTTGTAAATTCACAAGGTAAGAGCGATGACATCTAAAGAAACCAAAACCTGTTAATCTCGCTTCTAGTTCACTTAATGTTAATGCGCATACGAAATCACCTTCACGAACGTGAATATGTGTTACTCCGTTTTGCGTTTCAATGAAATGGATTTCCATTGGATCTAATAAAATGATTTTATCGTTTACTTTCGCTGGTATTCTTTCTAACTTCATTTGCGGAATCATTTGAACGACTTTTTCTTCATCGATTTCTTCTGCTTCCTCTTGTTCAATTTCTACTTTTTTCACACCATCATTGTTTAATATGTATACATCTTCTGTTAACGAAAGGGCGTCCGATAGGAAAGATGATGTAATAAAAATCGCCTTTCCTTGCTCTTTCATTTTCATAATTGCTTTTCGAATCATAATCGTACTCTCTGTATCTACATTTTGCTCTGGTTCTTCCAAAATAACTAAATCCGGATTATGAATCATAACTCGCCCAATATGAAGACGACGTTTCTCTGAAAATGATAGTTTTTCTATTTTAACGTTTAATTTATCTAAAAGGCCGACATATTGTACAACTTCTTCTATACTCATATTCGATTCATAGAGCCCTATTAAAAACTTAAAGTATTCCTTCACCTTCAAACGATCATATGCCTCATCTTTCAAAAAACAAAAGCCGATGCGAGAATAGTTTTTCTTTCCAATCGACTCTCCCTCAAATAGCACATTGCCAGTTGAAGCTTCTTCCTCACCAATAATAATACGGTGTAACACTTTAGCTGTATGGTTATTACATTGCAAAACAACACATTGCCCCTTCTCAACCTTCAGTTCAACTGCCGGTAACTGGTTCGTCTTCCCTAACTGTTTCAACTCCAGTAACGCCATTTTGTCTCCCCCAAATGCTTTTTATCCTATTATACCAAACAATTAATGGAAAATTATGATATTTTAAACAAAAAAACAGGTGCCAGGATACCCTGACACCTACTTCTTCACCATCAACTTACCTTCATAGTCGTTCATCGTCTTTATTTCAACGCCTTTATAGTAATGAGCGACGATATCTGTATATTTCTTGCCTTCTGCTGCCATGCCGTTCGCTCCGTATTGGCTCATACCAACGCCGTGGCCGAAGCCTTTCGTCGTAACGATGATTTTATCCCCCTGTTGTTTCCACGTGAAGTCGGAAGAACGTAAGTCTAACTTTTCACGAACTTCCTTTCCTGTTAATGTTTTCCCTTGAAATGCTACATCCTTTACGCGCTTTCCTTCCGTAAGATCTTTAATATTTCCAACTTTTCCGTCTGCTAGCACTTTCACGCCGAGACGTTTTTGAAAGTCAGCTACGGTAAAGGTTTGCTCGCTCGTAAATTTCGGAGAGGCTTGATCCCACGGGCTATCTACACTCTTTAAGTACGGATAATCATTTCCCCAGTAATCGGCTGCATTTTCTGTCCGACCATTACTCGTTGAGAAGAATGATGCTGAGATTGGCTTTCCGTCATACGTTAAAATTTGTCCTGCGGTTTTCGAAACAGCTTCTTCGATTTTCTTCAAATTATTTTCATAGTTATTGCCCCATTGTTTTTTCAATTCTTCTTTGCTTTTGTACACTTGATCTTTCACCGTATCTGTCACGTCCGCATTGTTTTTCTTACCTCCGCTTAGCATACGCTGCACGACAAATGTTCTCGCTGCTAATGCCTGCGCCTTTAGCGCCTCTATTTCAAAACTGGCATTCATCTCAGAAGCTACTACACCGGTCACATACTCCTCCATAGGTAATGACTCTACCTTCTTTTGTTTCTCACGATATACAGCAACTTGAACCGCCGTATCCACTTTCCCTGGAGCTGGTATACTTTCTATCGCTGGAGGAGTTTTAGAAGCTGCTTTTTCCTCTACTTTTGCTTTCGCAAACGGAATCACAAGAGCAGCAGGTACAATGATAACGAGCGCTATGAGAAGCGCTACTGTAATAAAAAGTGGCTTTGAAAATTTCATCTTATTTCCCCCAATATAAAGTGAAACTTTAATCAGTGGGGGTTTCCTTCATCCCCCACTGATTATTAGTTGAACCAATCGGGCTTTTATGGGCAGCCCGACCCCCACCTAACTTCTTTGCTTTTGCTGAATTTTGAGGTGTGGGTCTTACTGCCCATTAAAGCGGGATAAAAAAAGCTTTACTCCATTCATTCTTATGGAACAACTCTTTCTTTTAGAACATACTTAAGGGGATCCATATAAAACAAAAATTTTCTAAATATTTTTACTGGTACGTGCATAAGTATAGAATTTCTTGACTATAACAGTAATAAGCCCAAAAAAATAGCCCCTATGTCAAAAGACATAGAGACTATTTCAATTAAGCGTGAAGATCAGAAACTTCTTGTTCTTTCACTTCTTCTACTTTTTCGTTTACACGTTCAATAGTTGCACCTAATGCAGCTAATTTCTTATGGAAGTTTACATAGCCACGGTCAAGATGTTTTAACTCAGTTACACGAGTGTAACCTTCTGATACTAAACCAGCTAAGATTAATGCAGCTGCAGCACGTAAATCAGTTGCTGCTACTTCAGCACCTTGTAAGCTGTTTGGACCGTTCATAATAACAGAACGACCTTCGATTTTAATATCAGCATTCATACGACGGAATTCTTCAACGTGCATAAAGCGGTTTTCAAATACCGTTTCTGTAATCATACTTGTTCCATCAGCTTGTAGTAATAATGCCATCATTTGTGATTGCATGTCTGTTGGGAAACCTGGGTGAGGCATAGTTTTAATATCAACCGCTTTTAACTTATCTGGGCCGATAACACGTACACCTTCATTTTCCTCAATAATTTTAACACCCATTTCTTCCATCTTCGCTGTAATTGAGCGTAAATGTTCAGGCACAGCATTTTCAATTAAGATGTCTCCACCAGTAATTGCCGCTGCAACCATGAATGTTCCCGCTTCAATACGGTCAGGAATAATAGAGTGGTTTGCACCATATAATTTATCAACGCCTTCGATACGAATCGTTCCAGTTCCAGCTCCGCGTACTTTCGCTCCCATCGCATTTAAGAAGTTAGCTAAGTCAACGATTTCTGGTTCTTTCGCTGCGTTTTCAAGGATTGTTGTCCCTTTTGCTAATGTAGCTGCAGACATAATGTTTTCTGTCGCGCCCACGCTTGGGAAGTCTAAATAAATTTTAGCTCCTTTTAGTTCTCCCTCAACGTATGCCTCAACAAAACCGTTACCAACCTGTACTTTTGCTCCCATTGCTTCGAAGCCTTTTAAATGTTGGTCAATTGGACGTGAACCAATTGCACATCCACCAGGAAGTGCAATACGAGCACGACCGTTACGTGCTAATAAAGGTCCCATTACTTGAACAGATGCACGCATTTTACGTACATATTCAAATGGTGCTTCAATGTTTAGCTCTTTAGAAGCATCGATTGTTACTTGGTTATTTTCAAATACGACTTCAGCATTTAAATGACGTAATACCTCATTAATTGTGTATACATCAGACAAAACTGGTACTTCAGATAGTACATTCTTTCCATCACTCGCTAATAGGGCTGCAGCGATTATAGGTAATACAGCATTTTTTGCGCCCTCAACACGCACTGTGCCGTTTAACCGCTTTCCGCCACGGACGATGATCTTTTCCAAATTATTCCCCTCCGTGTCCTTTTTTCAGTATCTATTCACTCAATACTCAGAAGTTATGATCGGTGTGCCAACCACAATTGTATCTTTGTTGTCTGTAGAACGTATTGCTATTTGCACATTTATTTTCTCTCTATTTGTTGAAAGAGCGTCATCCCACTTTTTATTGTATGCGGAGACTGACACAAATGCTCTTTCTTCTATCTGTTCGATCGCTCTTGCTGAAAGATCTTTCAAAACCTGATTGGTTTTATTTTGCAAAACACCTTCAATCTTATCATTCAGTACACCTTGAACACAAGTGTAAATTATAGGTTTTTCACTAAAAATTTTATTCGTTTTCTGAATGTACTTCGGGTCCCATTTTGCCCCGCTCACTTCAAAAATAATGAAAGTGTTTTCTTTAGTATTTTCCTTACTCCAAGTTACTACTACTCGTTCTTCATAAGAAGAAAACTTTTTATAGGATGTAGCTTTATATCCATCTGGAGATTGCTCTAATTCCCACTTTTGAATATTCGCCTTGTCCTTCACATCGTTTAACAACTTTTGAAACGTATGTATATTAGAAATCGTTTTTGTTTCTCGCGCTAGCCATGACCATTTTTCTACTTTAGCATCATTTTTCTCTACAGCTGCGATCATGCTCTCCATCTTCTGTTCATCGCTCATTGGTTTCATCTCTCTATACCCAACCAAAAATAAAACAACACTTAATGCAACAACAAGAATGGCTTTAAGCTTCAATTTCATCCCCTCCTATCCCCATTGTTAACGGAGATATGAGGTTCTATACACTTACTTTACTAAATACGTTAAACTCTTTGAATAGCCTAAATAATCAAGGAAAAAGTTACTTACAGATGTCCCAATTGCAATTGTAATTAAGATGAGTAATACTCTCGTCTGCATCACCTTTCCAGGCTTCATTAAACGCTCAATGTGAATACCTTGTAAGGCCCACCACGTAATGGTAATAAACAATAAATGCGAAACGATAGCAATCAGTGCTTGTTGCCCTAAAAGATGTGCCAAAAAACCGACTCCTTTTTACAGATTTTCCGAATAGGAAAGCCCACTACGGTGCGATAGTACCCCCTTTAGGGGTGGGATGATAGTGAGGTCAAATGCGATGTACAGATAAAATACCGAAAATACGTTCTGTACATCAAGTATTTGAAATGGTATAATTTTCATAACAGACAAGTAAAAGTCTCTAAAACAATCTTGTTCTCTGAAAACAGAATACATATGAGGTTGGAGTAACAAATTCTTCTGCTCCGTAAAATGTATTGAGTCGTCAAGTACAAGACGCTAAAACACATTTGAGAACTCACAATCTGACTCGTTTGGTAATAGAACGAGTGCCGTATCTGCTAGATGCACTGGATACGGAGTGGTGATGGCACACCGCAATCTTGCACGTCAGCGATACTAGAAATAGACGTCGCCTTTGGTAGCAAGAATCCCACTGACGTTAGTCAGCTTGCGGCTTTAGCCGTGGGAGTGTCAACTAGCTACTACTTACGAAATTATATAAAGTGAAACTTTAATCAGTGGGGGTTTTCTTCATCCCCCACTGATTATTAGTTGAACCAATCGGACTTTTATGGGCAGTTGATCCCCACCTAACTTCTTTGCTTTCGCTGCATTTTGAGGTGGGGGTCTTACTGCCCATTAAAGTCGGATAAAAACGATACCATAATAAGTAGGAGCCACACTTTTTCAAATACAAATAAGCATCTTACATTTTACATCGTAATTTTCTCTTTAAAAGCGTATACTTATATGCATTTTCAATCGTAGTTCACACAAAATAAAAAGCGCAGAGTAACGACTCCACACCTTTTATTTTCACTATTGTACCACGTTCCCTAAGAAGAAGAAATCTTTCATTAATGGAAAATATTCATAAAAGAAATTGTACCCAATCATCGGCATAATCCCTAGTATTACAATCGAAATTGCGCAAAGGCTCATCACAACCTTTATGTTGAGTGGCAAACGAATTTTCTCTTCTACTTCTCCTGTACGGAAAAACATTTGCTGTAAAATACGGAAATAATATACGAATGAAATGACTGTCGTCCCCATCATAATAGAAGCTAGTACGTAATGAGCTGGCTCTACATGAAGAGCCCCTAAAAAGATGTTAATTTTCCCAATGAAACCAGCTGTTCCTGGTATCCCCGCTAGCGATAAAATAAAAATCGTCATCACGATTGCTGTAAATGGCGACCTTTTATATAATCCGGTGAAAATGGTGATATTTTCTTTGTCGCTTTGTAAGATTAAGGCGTGGATAATTGCAAACGCGCCTATATTCATAAGCATATACGCAAGCATGTAAAACCACATGCTATCCATCGTAAATGGCGATAATGCTACAAGCGGGACGAGTAAATATCCTGCATGCGCGATTCCTGAATAAGCAAATAAGCGTTTTACGTTATATTGCTTTAATGCGACTACATTTCCAATAATCATCGTAATACTAGCTAGCACAGCGATGTATATGCTCATACGTCCGTATAAAGATTGCATGTCTCCTTGCACCGATACACTTGCAAAAACCATGAGGAACAGACGCATAATGAGTAAGAACCCAGCAATTTTAGAAATCGTTCCAAGAAAAGCAGTAACAGGTGTAGCCGCTCCCTCATACACATCAGGCGCCCACATATGAAACGGCACTGTCGCAATTTTGAATGAGAGCCCAACGAGTAAGAGTAGGAATGCGAGAGCTAGCAATAACTGAATACCACCAGCCAGTTCCCCGGCAAATACTTTTTGCATATCCACGATATTAGTTGACCCTGTAATGCCGTATAAGTAACTCATTCCAAAGAGTGTAATTGCCGTTCCAATTCCTCCATTAATGACATATTTCATTGCTGCCTCATTTGATGCACGGTTCTTTTTTCGTATCCCAACTAAAATATAAGAAGAAAGTGAAAGCAATTCTAGGCCGACGAAAAGTGTAATGAAGTCGACACTAGAAGCCATAAACATAGCCCCAAGAAGCGCCATTAAAAATAAGTAATAATATTCTCCCTTATCTTCAATTGGATTTTTCTTATCATCGCTCATTGCGGTGCATAAGATGAGAGCCGCTCCGCCTAATAACAACGTTTTAAATCCTTTTGAAAACCCATCTAACACAAACGAGCCATTTAAAATATCTCCCGCTGGTTCACCGTATAGCATAATTAATGATACGATCGCTAATACGATAGCTGCGATTGCACCAAGCGCTACATACCTATGGTTCAGCTTAAAAAACAAATCACATATGGAAAGAAGGATGGCAGCCCCGAGAATGATGAATTCTGGCACCATGAGATGCCATGATAAGCTAAGTAACGTATTCATATCCACCCTACTTCACCCCCAATGTTTTCAATGTATTTTGAAGCGGATCCCCTAGTATTTCTGGCATTACTCCAATTGCAATAATGCAGAAGATAAGTAGTAAAATCGGGACATACTCCCATCCGTGTATATCAGCTTTCGCTTCCCACTCTTTCTTACCAAATGTTACTTGAAGGGTTGCTCTTAATACGTATACAGCAGTTAAAATGATGCCAAGTACTCCGGCCGCAGCAATAACTGGCTCCCCTTGGAATAAACCGAGAAAGGCAAGAAACTCGCTAACAAATCCAGACATTCCCGGCAATCCAAGCGATGCCATTCCTCCCGCTAAGAAAAAACCGCTAAGTACTGGTACACTTTTTGCAAGTCCGCCAAGCGCTGTAATATTTGATGTTCCAAAGCGCTGTTCTATAACACCAAGTAAGAAAAAGAGTAAAGCTGCAATTAAACCGTGCGAAACAACTTGGAATAGAGCGCCTTGTGTACCTGGTGCATTTAACGCCGCAAGGCCCATTAATACAATACCCATATGTGAAATACTAGAGTAAGCAAGCACCTTCCGGAAGTCCGTTTGAATGAGTGCCAAGAAGGCTCCGTACAATAAATTGATGACTCCTAAAATCGCAATGAGCGTTGCAACCTCGCGAAAGTATTCCGGGAATAGCCCCTGGCCAAAGCGGATTATACCGTATGCTCCAATCTTCAGTAAAACACCTGCATGAAGCATAACGACAGCCGGATGTGCTTCAATATGTACATTGACCATCCAGCGATGTAACGGGAAAACGGGTAGTTTAATCGCAAAAGCGATCATTATGCTAAGAAACAAGCCGAACTGTAAGCTATTTGGGACAGCCATTCCTCCGCCAGCACCTACACTCGTTAATATTTCTTTAAGCTCTGTAATATTGGTTGTACCTGTTTTCGCAAATAAAACCGAGAAAACGATAAGCAAAATAGCGGAGCCAATACCGTTATATATTAAATAACTATAAGCAGCCTTTTCACTCGACAATTTCCCCCACTTCCCAATTAATAAAAACATCGGTGGCAATGTAATTTCAAAGAAGATAAAGAACAACATTAAATTTTGAGCAGCGAAGACACCGAGCATCCCTATTTCTAACATGAGTAACAGCATATAAAATGCTTTCAAATTCCTTTTAATCGTAAATGCCGCAATTGCTGCAAGCATCGCTAGAAGGGCCGTCAGTACCATCATAACGAGCGATAAACCATCAATACCAAGTTCGTAATAAATGGAAAACCACCTTTTATCCACCGCTGCAAAATCCCCAAATGTAATCCATTTCACTTTTTCATCAAATAGAGACAAACTCTTTCCGGAAGCATATGTACAAGCGAGGACGATAGCCATTCCGAATGGAAGCACCGTTCCAAATAAACCGAGCGCTCGCACTGTACGTGATTCTTTTTTCGGTGTTAATGTAAGTAAGAGAATTCCTAAAAGCGGGGAAAAAATGAAGAACGTTAATAACAAATCATTCATCGTAAATCCCCTCCCGTATAGAGCAAAATAATGAAGAGTACTGCAAGTGAAACAGCTGTTACAGTCCCGTACACTTGTACATTTCCGTTTTGGAGTCTAGAGCCAATTGCACTTATCCCTTTCACTAAACTCCCTATTAAAACGGCAATTCCTTCGACTACATACACTTCAAATAGGCGAAGCACATGAGCGATTCCTTTCGTAATAGGAAGCACCGTCATATTGTATAGTTCATCCACATAATATTTTTCTTTCAAAAGTTTATAAAGAGGCGAGTCCTCGCCACCAGCCCAATCTCTAGCAATAGATTTCTTGCCATATATGAAATATGCAAGAGCAATCCCTGTCAAAGAAACGAGCGTCGCAACAATCATAATCCAAACTGGTCCGTGTGCCTCTCGCACTTTAAATGCTACATCTTTCGTAAGCCAATCCCCGAGAAACGTTCCAAACCACGGTGTATTTATATAGCCTGCCACGACTGCAAGAACGCCAAGGACAATCATCGGATACGTCATGATGCGGGGCGATTCATGCACATCTTCCTTCGTCTTCGCTTCCCCAGTAAAGACAAGAAAGTATAGGCGGAACATGTAGAACGCTGTTAGGAATGCTGCAATTATCGCTAAGACGAATAAAACATAATTGCCGTTCATCCAAGCTGCCGCTAAAATTTCATCTTTACTAAAGAAACCGGAAAGGAGTGGCACACCACTAATTGCAAGTGTACCGATTAAAAATAGTGTACCTGTTACTTTCATCTTCTTCTGTAAACCGCCCATTTTATTAATGTTTTGCGTATGCACGGCATGAATGACACTTCCTGCCGCCAAAAATAGCAACGCTTTAAAAAAAGCGTGTGTCGTTAAATGGAACACACCAGCTACATAACCGGCAGATCCTAATGCAAGCATCATATACCCGAGCTGGCTAACTGTAGAATAAGCAAGTACTCTCTTTATATCCGTTTGTACAAGACCGATGGAAGCTGCAAAGATTGCAGTAAAGGCGCCAACAATTGCTACCGTCTGCATCGCCACCGCACTTGCTGAAAATAGCGGAAACATCGTTGCCACTAAATATACGCCAGCTGCGACCATTGTCGCCGCATGAATAAGTGCCGAAACAGGCGTCGGCCCTTCCATCGCATCCGGTAACCACGTATGAAGCGGGAACTGACCTGATTTCCCCATCGCCCCGATAAAAATTAATATCGCCGTTATTGTAATCATTGTCGGAGTCAGATCACCCGTATGAATCGCTCTAAAAATTGCGTCATATTCAAAACTACCTGCATGCCAGAAAATTAAGATCATCCCAATAAATAAACCGACATCGCCAATACGTGTCATAACAAAAGCTTTTTTCGCAGCAGCCCTCGCTTCTTCTTTAAAGAAATAAAAACCGATGAGTAAAAATGAACCAAGGCCGACTAACTCCCAAAATATATAAAGCTGTAATAAATTCGGTGATATAACAAGCCCGAGCATCGCAAATGTAAAGAGTCCTAAATAGGCATAAAAGGTTGGTAATCTTTCCTCACCTTTCATATAACCTTTCGAATACACGTGTACAAGTAAACTCACAAGTGTAACGATAAACAACATTAAAGCCCCTAATGCTGTCACTTCAAAGCCAAATGATATATCAATATCTCCAGCTCTAAGCCATACCCACTTATGCTTCACTGGTACTGTCGTAAATCTTTCTATTAATACAAGTACCGCAAATATAAAGGAGAGAAAGACGAAGAAAATACTAAGTACACTGCTTCCTTCTCTAATTTTCTTCCCGAATATAATTAATAACAAAAACGAAACAAGCGGGAAAAGCGGTATGAGCCATGCATAATCGATCATTGTTTCCTTCCCCCTTTTCGGTCACAATGTTATCCTTTGAGCGTATCCATTTCATCTACATGAACTGTCGTACGATTACGATATAAAGCAATTAAAATGGCGAGTCCTACCGCCGCCTCCGCTGCTGCTACAGCCATCGTAAACAGAGAGAAAATTTGCCCTGTTACATTTGGGAACAAACCTAATTTACTAAACGCTACTAAGTTTAAATTGGCTGCGTTCAGCATTAATTCAATACAAACTAATACAATCACTGTATTGCGCTTCGTTAAAGCTCCAAACAAACCGATGCAAAACAAAATAATCGCAAGCGTTAAATACGCAGAAGCAGGCACGCTACTCATTGGAATCCTCCTCTTTCTCATCCTTCTTCGCAAGAATAATTGCACCGACAAGTGCTACAAGTAAAATAACTGAGGTTAACTCAAATGGAATGATATATTTTGAATAGAGAAGCGTACCGATTTGAAGTGTGTTTTTTTCATGGAGAGGTAAACTTCCTTGTGTGCTTTCATTTGCAAAATCAATATTGTTAACAGCGAAATACATAACTGCCCCAAATGCTACAACCGCAAAGAAGATAATCCATTTTCGAAGAGTAAGACGAGATTCATTTTCTGCATTATGTTTCGTTAACATAATGCCAAAAATCATAATAATGGTGATCGCACCCGAGTAAAGTAAAATTTGTGCAACCCCGATAAATTCAGCTGATAAAAGAAAGTACAAACCTGCAATGCTGAGAAATGTCAGAACGAGAGCTAGCATCATATGCATGACTTTCGTTAAATTCAACATAAGAACGCCGCCGATAATTGCAGACAAGGATAGTATAAAGAATGCTATAAACTCGCCATTCATGCTTTATTCTCCTTCCTGACGTTTTCGTCGTTTTCATCGAGCCACTGCAAATTTTTAAATAAGTCATCCCGTGAATATTCCGCGAGTTCAAAGTTATTTGTCATAACAATCGCTTCTGTCGGACAAACTTCTGTACATAAATCACAAAGAATACAAATTTCAAAATTAATATCGTACGTGTCAATAATTTTTCCTTTTTTCGTAGGATCCGGATGTTTTTTCCCCGTTAACTGAATACAGTCTGTCGGACAAATGTTGGAGCACTGGTTACAAACGATACACTTTTCTGGATAAAACTTTTGAATTCCTCGAAAACGATCTGGCAATGGCAACGGTTGATTCGGATAATCATACGTCACCTTCTTCTTACTCAAATTGCTTAATGTATATTTTAATCCTTTAAATAGCCCTTTCATCTCTTACTGGCACCCCCTTCATAGATTAGAAGAATAACTCCTTAATCAATGCCGTTAAGAAAATATTTGCAAGTGCAATTGGCAATAATACTTTCCAGCCAAACTCCATTAACTGATCACCTCTTATACGCGGAAACGTAACGCGGAACCAAATTAATAGAAAAACTACACTGCTAAACTTTAAAGCAAACCATACGGCACCTGGGATAAATCCAAGGAACATAACTGGATTCCATCCGCCTAAAAAGAGCACTGTAATTAAAGATGCCATCCCGAAGAAATATACGTACTCTGAAAGCATAAAGAACGCCCAGCGAAACCCTGAGTATTCCGTATGATATCCAGAAACAAGCTCCGACTCAGCTTCTGGTAAATCAAACGGCGTCCTATTTAACTCTGCTACCGCTGCGATTAAAAATACGACGAAACCGATTGGTTGCACGAAAATGTACCAAACATTCTCCTGCGCTGCTACGATTTCATTTAAATTTAAGCTACCAGCTAACAAAACAATCCCAATTACACTCATTACGAGCGGAATTTCATAAGAAATCATTTGCGCCGCTGCACGCATCCCTCCTAAAAGGGAATATTTATTATTCGATGCCCATCCTCCGGTTACGACACCAATCGTCGTAATGCCAGAAACAGCAATGTAATACAGTAAGCCTACGCCAATATCCGCGAACTGAAATTTATCAGTAAATGGGATGACTGCAAGCACCATAAATGCTGGTGCGAACGCAATGACAGGTGCTAATATAAACAACGGTTTATCTGCCGCCTTCGGAATACTATCTTCTTTCAGTAATAGTTTTAAAACATCGGCTACCGTTTGCAGCAGACCAAACCGGCCCCCGACTTGGTTTGGCCCAATCCGCCCTTGCATAAAACCCATCACTTTCCGTTCTGCCAAAATACCATATGTAACGAAGCCAAGGACTGCAAATAATAGGAGCACCGCTAATCCGAAAAAAATGAAGAAATTCGTCCAGCTAGAAGGTGATTGTAAGAGCGTTTCAATCATTAGCCATCAACCTCCCCAAGTACTATATCCACTCCACCTAAAATCGTAATTAAATTGGCGATGTTTTCGCCTTTCAATAACTTCGGTAAAATTTGCAAATTGTAAAAAGACGGCCTGCGAAACTTCAAGCGGTACGGCTCTTTCTTTCCGTCACTAGCAATATAGCAACCAATCTCTCCTCGCGGCGACTCTATACGGACGAATGCTTCCCCTTTAGGAGCCTTAATAATTTTCGGTACTTTCGCAAGTACTGCTCCTTCTTTCGGGAACTGCTGGACTGCTTGCTCGACAATTTTTAACGACTCCTCAATTTCCTTCATGCGGCAAACGTAGCGATCCCAAGCATCCCCCACGCTCCCAACAGGAATATCGAAATCAAAACGGTCGTAAATGGAGTACGGTTCATCCTTGCGAAGATCCCAGTTTACTCCGGTGCACCGCAAATTCGCTCCGCTTAAAGAATACGAAATCGCTTCCTCCGCGCTATATATACCAACGCCTTTTACACGATTTAAGAAAATCTCATTGCCGCTAACAAGATCATGATACCCTGCCAATTGTTCTCTCATATACGGAACAAATTCTTCCACTTTTTCAATCCAACCATCCGGTGCATCCCACTTTACACCGCCGACTCTCATATAGTTAAAAGTGAGCCGGGCACCGCATAATTCGTTTAATAAATTTATAATCATCTCTCGTTCACGAAACGCGTACAAAAACGGGCTAACCGCTCCTATATCAAGAAGATTTGTCCCCCACCAAACGAGGTGGCTCGCAATCCTTCCAAGCTCCATTGCAAGTACTCGCAAGTATTCGGCACGCTCCGGGATTTCAAGCCCCATCATCGTCTCTACAGCATGGCAAATGACGTAATTATTCGTCATAGCCGATAAATAATCCATCCGATCTGTATAAGGGATAATTTGCGTATACTGTAAGCTCTCTGCAATCTTTTCGGTCCCGCGATGCAAATATCCAATAACCGGTGTAGCTTCTTTAATAATTTCCCCGTCAATTTTAATAACGAGCCTGAACACACCGTGCGTACTCGGATGCTGAGGACCTACATTCAAAAGCATTTCTTCCGTACGGATCATTTAGCTACACCTCCACATCATACGGTTCATAATCTTTCCTAAGCGGGTGCCCTACCCAATCATCAGGCATTAAAATACGTGATAAATTCGGATGCCCCTTAAATACGATACCAAGCAAATCATACGCTTCCCGCTCCGGCCAATCTGCCCCTTTCCAAAGCGCTGTCACCGATTCCACTTGCGGTGCTTCCCTATCCAACTTCACCTTCACCACTACTGACTGTTTCTTTCCATATGAAAATAAATGAACATACACTTCCATATGTGTCATAAAATCCGTCGCATGTAGCTCTGACATATAATCAAATGCAAGTCCCTCATGGAATCGCAGTAACTCCATTACTTCATAATATTTTGAGGGCTCCACTACAAGAGTTGGTACATCTTTGGAAAGTTTATTAATGTAGCAATCTACTAAAGCATCCTCTCCTACTTTTCCCTTAATAACTTCAACATACTGATTTAAATACGGTTGATTCACAGATGGCTCTTCCTGCTTCGTCTCTTCTTCCTTCTTACCTTCAGCACCCTTCATCTTCGCCCTTACAGCCGCTGCTGCTTTTGCCTTCGCCTTTTCATCCCCCGAATCCCCATCACCTTGCGATGCTTTCTGCTTCGCTAACGCCGCTGCTTTTGCTTTCGCGGCGGCGACTGCCTTCGCTTTCGCCTTGGCCTTTTCTTCTTCCGTCACTTCTTCTGTTCCTTCTCTTTTTTGCTTCGCTAACGCCGCTGCTTTCGCTTTTGCGGCTGCTGCTGCCTTCGCCTTTGCTTTTGCCTTTTCTTCTTCTGTTCCTTCTTCTGTTCCTTCTCTTTTTTGTTTCGCTAACGCCGCCGCTTTCGCTTTTGCAGCCGCTGCTGCCTTCGTCTTCGCTTTGGCCTTTTCCTCTTCCGTTACTTCTTCTATTCCTTCTCTTTTCTGTTTCGCTAACGCCGCCGCTTTCGCTTTTGCAGCCGCTGCTGCCTTCGCCTTTGCTTTTGCCTTTTCTTCTTCCGTCACTTCTTCTGTTCCTTCTCTTTTTTGTTTCGCTAACGCCGCTGCTTTTGCTTTTGCAGCCGCTGCTGCCTTCGCCTTTGCTTTTGCCTTTTCCTCTTCCGTCACTTCTTCTGTTCCTTCTCTTTTTTGTTTTGCTAACGCCGCCGCTTTCGCTTTTGCCGCGGCTGCCGCCTTCGTCTTCGCTTTGGCCTTTTCCTCTTCCGTTACTTCTTCTATTCCTTCTCTTTTCTGTTTCGCTAACGCCGCCGCTTTTGCTTTTGCAGCCGCTGCTGCACGTCGTTTTGCTTCTTCTATAGTCATATCGTCATTTTTTGGTAGCGCTTTCTCTTTTTCGCGATTTTCTTCCTCAAGTTTACTTATTTCCACACCATGTTTCGCAACGAGACGCTTTCTCGCCTCTTCTTTCGCACGCCTAGCCGCTTCTCTTTTTAAATCCTCTAAGTCTTTGTTAGGATCACTCATTTATTCGTCACCTGCTTTCCAGTCTTTGCTTCGTAACGAATTTTTTCTTTTAATTTATTAATTCCATAAATTAAAGCTGCAGGATTTGGTGGGCAACCAGGGATATACACGTCAACTGGCACAATTTGATCTACACCTTTCACAACAGCGTACGAATTTACATATGGACCACCTGCTGTCGCACAAGATCCCATTGCAATAACCCATTTCGGTTCAGGCATTTGGTCATATAAGCGCCGAACAATAGGAGCCATCTTCTTCGTTACCGTTCCCGACACAATCATAACGTCCGATTGCCTTGGTGAAGTCCGAAAAAATGACCCAAATCGATCTAAATCATAATGTGATGAACCTACTCCCATCATTTCAATTGCACAGCATGCCAGTCCGAATGTCATCGGCCATAAAGAATTACTTCTCGCCCATCCTTTCAACTGTTCCAATGTAGAAAAAAAGATATTTCGTTCTAATTCTGCTCGCTCATTTGGATGTAATTCCTCAAAATTTATAACCATTGTAACACCTTCTTTTTCCAAGCATACGCTAATCCAACTAGCAACATTACAACAAAGATGAGCATTTCAATCAGTGCAAATAAACCGAGGTTGTCATATGCAACAGCCCATGGATATAAAAATAAAGTTTCTACATCAAAGATGACAAACAATAAAGCAAAAATATAATAACGAGCATGAAACCGAATATTCGCATCATGAAAAGGCTCAATCCCGCTCTCATACGTCGTCGCTTTCGCTGCACTTGGTTTATTTGGGCGCAGCATCCTTCCTAATGTAAGAGCCACTACCGGCAGCAATATACCTAATAGCAAGAAAATCAAAACGATCATATAACTATTTTCATATACACTTGCCATTGTGAAACCCTCCCCCCTAAATTAAGAACAAGTTCACTTAGTAAACAATATGTCCTAGTTGCAGTAATTATTATTTTTAAATTTTTCTAAATAATGCAACTATTTTAATCATTATAGCAAACTTCAAATTCCTATGTCGATATGTTGGGGACAGAAACGAGAATTATTAAAATCTGTTTTTATAACTTGCTATACTTGCGCAAAATAAGTATATAGGTTATATATGTTTTTTAAGAAACTATAAAAAATACAAAAGAGGAATTTATATGTATATACCGTGGGTGAGATAGATGAAAAAACAAACACATGTAAGTATTCTTATAAGCATTACATTGCTATCTATAGTAATTCATTACGTGGCAATGCCTTTTCTATATGAATACTCATTTCCCTTTCAAATATTAATTGGAATGAGTACTTTATTCATTGATATTATCGCTTGTAGTTATATACTTTATTTTTCAAATATGAAAGAAGGGTTACCTCGTTTATTTTGGACGATATTATGCGTTGGAACTCTCTCTTATTTCATCGGGGATATCGTCGTTGCCTATCAACGTTTAATTTTAAAGGACTACTATACATTCGTTGATCCGTCCGACTTTTTTTATTTACTTTTTTTAATTAGCTTTGCATTCGCCTTTCTATATGAAATCATTTATAACCGAGATTTATTAGAAAAGCTTTTTATGATATGTGATATTTGTATTATTGTTACAGCACAATTCACTTTAAGTTACTACTTACTTATTGAAAGAACCATTCACATTTCTTCAACATCCTATATCGACATATTTGTTCAACTTACTTATCCAATGACCGATTTACTCTTTTTCCTCATAGGAATTAATCTGTTATTCAAGCCTTTATCTTTATTATCCAAAAAGGTTGGCGCACTTCTTGGCAGTGCTTTACTTTTATATGCTACTACAGATGCGATTTATGCTTATATCAAATACTTCATACCCGAGTATTCTATGTTTACAGTTACTCCTCTTTATCAAGTAACTTTAGTACTAGTAGCAATCGCATGTATTATTCATACAAAAGAACCTGAAAAACAAGAACAAGTGCTATTAACACCTAAATTTGGGGAAGCGATCAGATTATCATTACCTTATATTTCTGTCGTAATGCTTATTGTTTTCATATTAGTCGAATATGTTTTCGCGCCTATTGTAGTAATTGGGCTTATGATAACTTTCTCCTTCGTTCTCATACGCCATAGTTTAGTTCGAAAACAAAATAAAATATTATTATTAGCCCAAATGCAATTCAACTCAGAACTCGAAAAACAAATTGAACTGCGTACAGAAGATTTAGTAGAACAAAAAAATGAACTGTATCATAACCAACAAATGTTTAAATCTTTATACGAGCATCATCCAGATCCAATCTTCACATTAGATTTATACGGTAATTTTCTTAACGTGAATAACGCTGGTACGACTTTACTCGGTTATCAAACGAATGAATTATTAAATCAGCCTTACTATTCACTTACGTATGAAGAAGATTTGGAAGAAATCATTAATGCCTTTCATCGCGTAAAAAAGGAGAAATCTATTTCTTTAGAAATACGGGCATATCATAAAAATAGAGATATTTACTACTTGCATGTGACAGCTGTTCCTATCTTTTTAAAGGATCATATTTCCGGAGTTTATTTAATGATTAAAGATATTACGGAAAGCAAACAACAACAAGAACAAATTAATTTTTTAGCATATCATGATACACTAACAGAGCTTGCAAATCGACGTGCATTTCATCAATATGTAGAACAAGCAATTGCGCGATCCAAAATATCAAAAATGCCTTTTGCTGTTATGTTTCTTGACCTAGATCGCTTTAAAGTTATTAACGATACCCTCGGTCATAGGGTAGGAGACCTTCTATTAATTGCAGTAGCAAAAAGACTCGAAAGTATAGCGACACCAAATATGAAGCTTGCCCGATTAGCTGGAGATGAGTTCACAATCCTTATCGAAAATTATAAAAAGGGGCCAGACGTAAAAAAAATAGCTGATACAATTGTAGCAGCCATGAACGAACCATTCGAAATTGAAAATCAACATTTACAAATCTCACCGAGCATCGGGATTGCAATATATCCTGAAGCAGGTGAAGATCCGTTATCAATTTTACAACATGCTGATATGGCCATGTACGAAGCAAAAAATAAAGGAAAAAATGGTAGCTCTCTGTACACGAAAGAATTGTATAAAAAAACGGAACGAAAAGCCCGAATTGAAAAAGATTTACCACTCGCTTTAGTAAACGAAGAATTTTATCTCGTCTATCAACCACAAATTGATATTACGACGAAAAAGATTATTGGTGCTGAAGCATTACTACGCTGGAAACACCCACTCCTTGGTGACATTCCGCCATGTGAGTTCATTCCAATTGTAGAGGAGACTCCTCAAGTCATTCCACTTGGTCATTGGGTATTAAATGAATCTTGTCGTCAGCTAAAAATATGGCATACTTTTGGCTACAAAGATTTAAAAATAAGTGTTAACTTATCAGCTAAAGAGTTCCAGCAAAATAATTTAATCGAGAACATTTTACAAATAATAACAGACGTTAAAGTCGATCCAAAAGATGTAACACTTGAATTAACAGAACGAATTGCAATGATCGATGAAAAGGAAACGTTATCCAAGCTAAAACAATTAAAGGAATATGGTATTCAAACGTCCATTGATGACTTCGGCACCGGCTATTCTTCTCTCGCTTATTTATCTATTTTCCCTATCGATACATTAAAAGTACCGAGAGAATTTACACAACTAGCTGATCATCGACCTGAAGAGAGAGCCATCGTGTCCACTATCCTTTCCCTTGCAAATACGTTAAACCTATCTGTCGTTGCTGAAGGAATTGAAACAGAAAAACAACTTAAGTTTCTACAAAAGAACAACTGTAAATATATGCAAGGTTACTATTTCAGTAAACCACTTACTAGTCATCAATTTATAAAATTTCTACAAAAAACACCTAGTATGAACCAATAACTCATACTAGGTGTTTTTATCATGCTATTTGCGGACTACAAAGCTATTCATCGACGCAGAGTGTCCGACTCACTTTATAATGTCGGAATTTTTTTTTCGTAATATTCCTCTGCAATCTCTTCATAAAAAGCTGCTGACGTCGTATAAAAATATGGAATTAGCCATAAGAATCCAATCCCGAGTGTAATACAACTTAATATAAACCAACCAATAAAACTCAAACATAAAATGAAATACTCCATCTTATGTCCATCCATCATACGACGGCTTTCTGTAATCGCTTGATTTATAGAATACTCCGGGTGATCATTTATAATAAAGTACGTCATCGCATAAGAAAATGATTTAATAATGCCTGGGATAATGAACAGTAACGTCCATAAGAAAAGATAAAAATTTACTAATAAATATAATAAAAATGACTTTAAAAATCTCTTTCCCTCTGAAAACCAAATGAACACATTACCGATACTAGCTTGCTTTTCACGAAGGATATTTAAAGCAAGATAATATCCACCTAAAGTTAAAGGCCCAGTAACAAAAAATGTAAGGATATTTATTGAAATTGAATTTTTCGTTTCTTTCCAATCAAAAATTGAAGAAAATCCCCACTCAATACTAAAACTAAAAATCATGATTAGAATTGAAATAAGTAATGTCGCCCCGACAGCTAATCCCCATTTCCCTTCTAATGAATCTAATGCTTCTCCTTTTAAATCACCAATCATACGTAACCTCCTATACACAATAACTCTATTAGTATAGCATGTTCCTACTACAATTCATCTTTTGAAATATAGCGGTAAAAATGCGCTGTCGTTGTACTCACGTACGGACTAAGCCATAGAAAACCTATTCCAAGTGTAAAAATCGCTAAAATAGCCCACCCTATAAAGCTTAGCCATAAAAGAAATAGGTCTAATTTATGCCCCTTCATCAGATTCTTACTTTCTTTCATTGCTTGCGAAACACTGTATTCCGGTTTTTCAACCATCACATAATATGTCATCGAATATGAAAAATACAAAATAGCCATTACAATAAACGAAATAGCTAATAAAATAAAGAAAACAATTATAAATGATGGATTTGCATTCTCATCAAGAAAACCTAATAGCCCAAATACAATCGTTCCTAACATCGGAACCCATATACCTGTATATAACAAAATTGCAAGCATAGCCCACATTGTTTTCATCATTCTTTTAAAGCCACGAAATCCTTCAAATAAATAATCCACTCTAGCATCTTCTCGTTTGCTTATTTGTAGAAACAAATTCGTATGACCATATGTGGTAATGCCATAAGCCGCATAACTTAAAATTATCATAAGGCAGTAAAAAACCCCAAACGTAATAGCAGCTCCAATTGCCATTGTTTCTTCTTCAATTGAACCAGTTAAAATAGATGCTAAAATAAATATTATAACTCCTGGAATTAATACTATAAGCATTACAGCCATTGAAACGACGTAACTTACAATATGATATAAAATCGTTGATCCAACACCTAGTCCCCATTTTCCTTTTAAAGAGTGCAATGCTTCTCGCTTCATTTCACCGATCATTTATTCATCCCCTTTATAAATTGTTGTACATTCTCTACTTATACGAGCACCAATATAATTATACCATTTTTGTAAAATTATCCATTAACTACATAAAAAAAATCCGTAAAGGCTTTGCCTTTACGGATTTTTTTATTTCATATCGGAAACGTTTAAACGGTTCACAGCGCGTTGTAATGCCATTTCTGCACGTTTAAAGTCAACATGTGCTTGTTTATCTTGCAGACGTTGCTCAGCACGACGCTTCGCTTCATTTGCACGATGGATATCGATATGGTTTGCTTCTTCAGCAGATGATGATAATACAGTTACTTTATCTGGACGAACTTCGATAAAGCCACCACTTACCGCTACATAATCAGTGTGTCCACCATTTTTCAGACGAACTGCACTAATTTTTAATGGTGCAACAGTTGGAATGTGACCTGGTAAAATCCCCATTTCCCCACTCTCTGCTTTTACACTTACCATTTCTACTTCTTTTTCGTAAACCGGTCCATCAGGAGTTACAATACTGACTGGAAATGTCTTCATACTTCGTCCCTCCTAAGGCCTTACGCCATCATTTTCTTCGCGTTTTCAATAACTTCTTCAATGCCACCAACTAAGCGGAATGCATCTTCTGGAAGGTCATCATATTTTCCTTCTAGAATTTCTTTGAAACCACGAACTGTGTCTTTTACAGGTACGTAAGAACCTTTTTGACCTGTAAACTGCTCCGCTACGTGGAAGTTTTGAGATAAGAAGAATTGAATACGACGAGCACGATGTACAACTAACTTATCTTCTTCAGATAACTCATCCATACCTAAGATAGCAATGATATCTTGAAGCTCTTTGTAACGTTGTAAAGTTTGCTGTACTTGACGAGCCACTTCATAATGCTCTTCTCCTACGATTTCTGGAGAAAGTGCACGAGATGTAGATGCTAATGGATCTACGGCTGGGTAAATACCCATTTGTGTTAAACGACGCTCTAAGTTTGTTGTTGCATCTAAGTGAGCGAACGTTGTAGCTGGTGCTGGGTCAGTATAGTCATCGGCTGGTACATATACCGCTTGGATAGACGTGATAGACCCTTTATTTGTAGATGTAATACGCTCTTGTAATTGACCCATTTCTGTTGCAAGTGTTGGTTGGTAACCTACCGCAGATGGCATACGGCCAAGAAGGGCAGATACTTCAGAACCTGCTTGCGTGAAACGGAAGATATTATCGATGAACAGAAGTACGTCTTGTCCTTGCTCATCACGGAAATATTCAGCCATTGTTAAGCCTGTTAATGCAACACGTTGACGTGCTCCAGGTGGCTCGTTCATTTGTCCGAATACCATCGCAGTTTTCTTAATTACGCCAGAATCGCTCATTTCGTGGTATAAGTCATTACCCTCACGAGTACGCTCACCTACACCAGCGAATACAGAGATACCACCGTGCTCTTGTGCGATGTTGTTGATTAACTCCTGAATTAATACTGTTTTACCTACACCGGCACCACCGAATAGACCGATCTTACCACCCTTAATGTAAGGAGCAAGTAAGTCTACTACTTTAATACCAGTTTCAAGAATTTCTACTTTAGTAGATAATTCTTCGAATGCAGGTGCTTGACGGTGAATTGGATCACGGCGTACATCCGAAGGAACCTCACCATCTAAGTCAATAGCATCACCTAATACGTTAAATACGCGACCAAGTGTTGCATCACCAACTGGTACAGAGATTGCTTTACCAGTATCTTCTACTTCTGTGCCACGAACAAGTCCATCTGTGGAAGACATCGCAACTGTACGAACTGTATCATCACCTAAATGAAGTGCAACTTCAAATGTTAAGTTAAGTTCACCGTTTTCGTTGCTCTGTTTTACCGTAAGGGCGTTGTAGATTTCTGGTAGCTTTCCGCCATCAAACTTAACGTCTACAACCGGACCCATGATTTGCGTAACGCGCCCTTTATTCATCGGGTTCCCTCCTAGCTTTCTTTTAATTAGCTAACTTTCTACGAGCAGCTAGCTTTTCATTTTTTATTAGTTTATAGCTTACGCGACTCTTTTGACAGAGCCGCCTACGCTTTTTATTGAATCTAGCTCCAGCGGTTAGAATGTTCGGTGGCTTCGCTTTTTCCTGCGAGGCACAAATCGCCTCTACGTCAAAAGCTCCATCCCCCTCTCATTCTGAACGAACCGCCTACGCTTTTTATTACTATTCTAACGCTGCTGCTCCACCAACGATTTCCGTAATTTCTTGCGTAATCGCTGCCTGACGCGCACGGTTGAATGAAAGTGTAAGTGAATCGATAACTTCCATTGCGTTGTCTGTAGCACTCTTCATTGCTGTCATACGCGCTGCGTGCTCACTTGCTTTACCGTCTAGTAATGCACCGTACACTAAGCTTTCTGCGTATTGTGGCAATAGTACTTTTAAAATTTCTTCTTCAGAAGGTTCGAATTCATAAGCTGTCGTCGGTTTATCAGACGCCACATCAGTAAGCGGTAAAATTTTATTTTCCGTTACTTCTTGTGAAATTTTACTTACGTAATGGTTGTAGTAAATATACAGCTCATCATAAGCACCATCTGCGAACATCGCAATTGCTCGAGAAGCAAGGTCTTTAATATCAGTAAATGATGGGTGGTCAGATAATCCAACTACTTCATCAATGATGTTAAAGCCGCGACGTTTTAAATAATCACGTCCTAGTCGTCCAAGCACAATAATTGAATATTGGTTTGAATCCATATTATGACGTTCACGAATTACGTTACTTACTGTACGTAATACGTTACTGTTATAACCACCTGCTAGTCCGCGATCAGATGTAATAACGATGTATCCTGTACGCTTTACAGGACGCGCATTTAGCATTGGATGATTAATTCCTTTACTTCCTTGCGCAATGCTCGCTACTACTTCTTGAATCTTTTCCATATACGGAACGAAAGATTTAGCATTTTGCTCTGCACGGTTTAACTTAGATGCAGATACCATCTCCATCGCTTTCGTAATTTGACTCGTTTTCTTTGTCGAGTTAATCTTCGCTTTTATATCGCGTAAAGATGCCACAGGTTTTCACCACCTTTTTTCCGGAAGTTGGCACGATTAGTAAGAATCCTCTTCCTAATCTACGTTGCAAGATATTCTTGCTCATGATTGAAGGAAAAGAATAGGTGCACCTACTCTTTTCCTTTACATAACCGTCAGCAATCTCAGAAATTGAGATGCCTTTATATATTATCTAGCTCCGCCTCTTAGCCGATGGGGCTAAACAGTCGGCTTCACTTTTTATTATTCAGAAGCTACGAATACTTTTTTAAATCCGTTAATTGCTGCTGCAAATTTGTCGTCATCCGCAAGTTTCTTAGTTGTGCGGATTTCTTCTAATAAGTCAGTCGCATTAGAATCTAACCAAGCATGGAATTCTTCTTCGAAACGAGTGATATCTACTACTGGGATATCATCTAGGAATCCACGTGTTAAAGCGTAAAGAATGATAACTTGTTTCTCTACACGTAACGGTTTGTGTAATCCTTGTTTTAATACCTCAACAGTACGAGCACCACGGTTTAGTTTCGCTTGAGTTGCTTTATCTAGGTCAGAACCGAACTGAGCGAACGCTTCTAACTCACGGTAAGATGCAAGGTCAAGACGAAGTGTACCTGATACTTTACTCATTGCTTTAATCTGAGCAGATCCACCTACACGAGATACAGAAGTACCCGCATCGATCGCTGGACGTACGCCAGAGAAGAATAGGTCAGATTGTAAGAAGATTTGTCCATCCGTAATTGAGATTACGTTTGTTGGGATGTAAGCTGATACGTCCCCTGCTTGTGTTTCGATGAAAGGTAGTGCAGTTAAAGAACCGCCGCCTTTTGCATCACTTAATTTTGCTGCACGCTCTAATAAGCGAGAATGTAAGTAGAATACATCCCCTGGGTAAGCTTCACGACCTGGAGGACGACGTAATAGTAATGACAGCTCACGGTAAGCTGCTGCTTGTTTTGATAAGTCATCATATACTACTAATACGTGTTTACCATTGTACATGAACTCTTCACCCATTGTTACACCAGCGTAAGGAGCTAGGTATAATAATGGAGCTGGTTGAGAAGCAGATGCAGTTACAACGATTGTGTACTCTAATGCACCATGCTTACGTAGTGTTTCTACTACGTTACGTACAGTTGATTCTTTTTGTCCGATAGCTACGTAAATACAAATCATATCTTCATCTTTTTGGTTAATGATTGTATCTAGTGCAACTGCTGTTTTACCTGTTTGACGGTCACCGATGATTAACTCACGTTGACCACGGCCAATTGGTACAAGAGCGTCAATCGCTTTAATACCTGTTTGAAGTGGCTCATGAACAGATTTACGATCCATTACACCTGGTGCTGGACTTTCGATTGGACGAGTGTTTGTTGTATTGATTGGGCCTAAACCATCAACTGGTTGACCTAATGGGTTTACAACACGACCAATTAGTTCTTTTCCTACTGGTACTTGCATGATGCGACCAGTACGACGAACTTCGTCACCTTCACGGATTTCTGTGTAAGGTCCTAAAATGATAATACCTACGTTGTTTTCCTCTAAATTTTGTGCTAGTCCCATAACGCCGTTAGAGAACTCTACAAGTTCACCAGCCATAACGTTATCAAGACCATGAGCACGCGCGATACCGTCACCAACTTGGATAACTGTACCAACATCACTAACTTCGATTTCAGACTGATAGTTCTCGATTTGTTGCTTTATCAGTGCGCTAATTTCTTCAGCTCTGATGCTCATGTGCTTCACCCCTATCTATTCTTCATTAATTCACGCTGAATACGTGCTAATTTTCCTTGTAAACTTCCGTCATAAATGCGATTTCCAATACGTACTTTAATGCCGCCTAGTAAATCTTCATCTACAACATTTTTTACGCGAATTGCATCTTTTCCTGTTCTCTTTGCAAATGCTTCTGCAATGTTAAGCTTCTCTTCTTCCGATAGAAGACGAGTAGAATATACAGTTGCGTCCGCTACGTTACGTTCTTCATTAGCAAGAACAACATATTCATCTGCAATTTCAGGTAAGATATCAATGCGCTTGTTATCAATTAAAATATATAACGTATTTAAAATAGATTCAGAAACAGACCCGAATACGTTTGCAAGAAACGTTTTCTTTTGTTCCTTTGAAATGTTCGGTTGCGTTAAAAAGCTATGTAGTTCTCCGTTCTTTACATAAACGTTTTGTACAAGGCGTAATTCCTCTTCAAACATTTCTAATACGTGTTTTTCTTTAGCAATTTTAAAAAGAGCGACAGCATAACGTTTTGCTACAATCCCATTGCTCATCGCGCTTCTCCTACTTCTTTAATATAATCGCGAATTAACTTCACTTGATCTTCTTCTTTTAATTCTTTTTCAATTACTTTAGAAGCAATTTGAACAGATAAAGAAGCAACTTGTTCTTGTAAAGCAGCAATCGCTTGCTCTTTTTCGCGTTGAATTTCTTGTACAGCAGATGCTTTAATTGATTCTGCTTCTTCTTTCGCAGCAGCAACAATAGCATCTTTTTGATCTACAGCTTGTTTTTTCGCTCTTTCGATTAACTCTTGTGCTTCAACACGTGATTGTTTTAACATTTCACGTTGTTCTTCTACTAACTTCTTCGCTTCAGCGTTACTTCTTTCTGCAGCGTCGATTTCATTAGTAACATGCTCTTCACGTTCTTTCATAATCCCCATTAAAGGACCCCACGCGAATTTGCGTAGCATTACTAATAGAAGTAAGAAAATGAACAATGTATAAGCAATCGTTCCAAATGGAATGGCAGCCCCTAATAATAAAGTTGGCACAAGGATTCACTCCCTTCAAAATATCTAAATTGATCATATGAAAAAAAAAGACATACGTTTCGTTCATAAAGCAATGGCGAAGAAAGTTCGGAAAAACACTCTTCGCCATCTATGTAAGGGGAGTCTCCCTTATTTGTTCATTACGATGAATGCAATAACTACACCGATGATTGGAAGTGCCTCAACTAAAGCAACCCCGATGAACATAATTGTTTGAAGTGCGCCTTTTAATTCTGGTTGACGAGCAACACCTTCGATTGTACGTGATACGATAAGACCGTTACCAATACCTGCACCTAATGCTGATAAACCAATTGCAATTGCAGCTGCGATTACACCTAAACTCATTTAATTTGTCCTCCTTTGTATTATAAAAAAATAAATTTTTTCTTACTTAAATTATATTAATGGTCATGACTTACTTTATGAGCCATATAAACCATCGTTAACATAACGAAAATAAATGCTTGGATTGATCCAACGAATACACTGAATCCCATCCATGCTAACATCGGCACAAGTGCACCTAATGCTCCAAGGAATGATGCTCCGCCCAGCTTAGCAAGTAATCCTAATAAGATCTCACCTGCATAAATGTTACCAAATAAACGAAGACCTAACGTTAATGTGTTAGCAAACTCCTCAATAACCTTTAATGGGAATAAGAATTTCATAGGTTGGAAATAACCTTTTACGTATTCTTTCGTACCCTTCATCTTAATTCCATAATAATGGGTGAGGGTAACTACCATCACGGCTAATGTTAATGTAACTGCTGGATCAGACGTTGGTGATCTCCACCATGCAATATGTTCGCCAGCTTCAGTTGCTGAATACATGAATGGTAAACCAAGGAAGTTCGATACGATGATAAACATGATAAGCGTAACGCCAAGCGTTAAGAAACGTCCACCTGTTTTCCAGTCCATCGTACTATTGATAATCCCTTTCACGAAGTCAAACACCCATTCCATGAAGTTTTGCATTCCTGTTGGGCGAAGAGCTAAGCTGCGAGTTCCGATAACAGCGATTAAGAAAACAATAACTGCTGCTACAGTAACCATCATAACTGATGACAAATCGAACGTTAAACCTAGAAATTCAACTAATTTACCGTGTTCCACTAGTAATTCACCTCTCTTCCCTGCTCTTATACTCTAAATAAAGAAAATCTATGATCATGACAAGGTATCCTGTCAGCAATCCTACACCTAAGCCCCACATCGCAATTAACTCTTGATATTTGGCTGCAAATAAAATTAATAACCCAATCGTGGCGAATCTTGAATATGTACTTACCGCTGTCGCCTTAAACTTCACGTTTTCTCCATTTGTCACGCGATCCAACAGCTTGTCTGTCCTACGTGCAATGATGCGCAAACTAAGAAAACTGAAAATCGTTCCGATAATCAGTCCAAGAAATACATCCTTGTAAGAGGTGAATCCCCATCCTAGCACTAGAAGCGCAAGCAAGTAGTACATATATTTCTTTTGTCTTTGGACAAGTCCATGTACGTCTATCATCATTGCTCTCCCGAATAGTAATGTCGAATGAGTCGAATCATTGCGTATACCCCTGTTCCTAATCCGAGTAATAACCCTATAATAAGAAACAATGGAAACGTTCCAACCTTATTATCAATCCACTGCCCACCAAAGATCCCAACAAGAATAGAACCGACTAACTGAGCAAGAATACCTGACATTAAAGCATAAGCTTTTATATGGCTGCGATCGTTTTTTTGCAAGGATTCATCCCTCCAATATGTAGCCCTCATTCACGATGTGTTAATAATAACTCATTTTTTTGCATAAATCCTATACAAAATAAAAAGTTTACATTTTCGTCACGGAATAGATGTATTTTTGTCACTGAAAGCCCTACCATCTATCCCCGTTGTTAGCATACAATAGGGTATTAACAGTGTCAACGAGAAATCGTAAAAAATCAAAAAATTTGAGTATTAGTCATTTCCTCCCAAAAATGAAAACGTTCCCCTTCTAAATACTGGTTAGAGATATGAAATTTCTAACAGTTTTCTCTTTATAATAGAAGGAAATGTTCACAAGTTTGTCACTATTATATTTTTACGATATAACGCTTTCCTTCCATAATATAGTGCTCTTTAGACGTAAGACTTCTATATTATATGTGATGTGTATGCAACTTATGTTGTATATACTATGTATATTTATCCTCTCCCCTCCCCTACTTGCTTACATCAAAAAAAGACGAGCTGAGGAATCCCCCTGCTCGTCAGTTGTCTTACTTCGTTCCGAATAAACGGTCACCAGCATCACCAAGACCTGGTACTACATATCCGTGGTCATTTAATTTCTCATCTAATGCTGCTACATAAATATCAACATCAGGATGTTCTTCTTGTACTACTTTTACTCCTTCTGGAGCTGCAACGATACACATTAATTTAATTTGTTTTGCGCCGCGCTTTTTCAGAGAGTTAATTGCTTCAGCTGCAGAACCACCTGTTGCTAGCATCGGATCTAGTACGATAAAGTCACGCTCTTCTACATCCGTTGGAAGTTTCACATAGTATTCTACCGGTTGCAATGTTTTAGGGTCGCGGTATAAGCCAACGTGTCCTACTTTTGCTGCTGGAATTAATTTCAGAATTCCATCAACCATTCCTAAACCTGCACGTAAAATCGGAATTAAACCAAGTTTTTTACCAGCGATCACTTTTGTTGTCGCTTTGCTTACAGGAGTCTCAATTTCAATGTCTTTAAGTGGAAGGTCGCGAGTAATTTCAAAAGCCATTAAGCTTGCTACTTCGTCCACTAATTCACGAAAATCTTTCGTACCTGTATTCTTGTCGCGAATATATGTAATCTTATGTTGAATTAACGGGTGATCAAATACATACAGTTTTCCCATGTGAATCTCTCCTTTAGATGATATTCATGCGTTTGCACGCTTTTTTACACTATTTACGATTGTAAAGAAAACGCTACTAATATTCAAGGGCAAATTTGGAAAAGTCATGATTTCCGATGAATCTATCTAGTATCTTTACCAATTATGGGAGCTGTATCCTTCATTATATCGCCAAAATTTATTCATCATTTGTATACATACTTAAAGAACAATATATGTCCACAAAAAAAACTGCCAAAACAATTATGTCTCAGCAGTCTTCTTCAATCTATTATAGATTTGGATACATTGGGAATTTGCTCGTTAACGCTTCTACACGCTTACGTGCTTCTTCTAATGCAGCTTCATTGTCATGATTTTTTAATGTGTAAGCAATAAGTGACGCAATTTCATCCATTTCTTCTAAACCGAAACCACGAGATGTTACAGCTGCTGTACCGATACGTACACCACTTGTTACAAATGGGCTTGCTGTTTCAAATGGAATTGTATTTTTGTTCACTGTAATACCAACTTCGTCTAATACGTGCTCTGCTACTTTACCTGTGATTTCTAGGTTACGAACATCAATTAGGATTAAGTGATTGTCTGTTCCACCAGAAACAAGTGTAAGTCCTTCTTTTTGAAGACCTTCAGCTAAGCGGTTCGCATTGTTAATGATATTTTGTGCATATGTTTTAAAATCATCTTGAAGTGCCTCACCAAACGCAACAGCTTTTGCAGCGATTACGTGCATAAGTGGACCACCTTGAATACCAGGGAAGATTGATTTATCAATTTGTTTTGCAAATTGCTCTTCACATAAAATCATACCACCACGTGGACCACGTAATGTTTTATGTGTTGTTGTTGTAACGAAATGTGCATGTGGCACTGGATTTGGATGTAAACCAGCCGCTACTAAACCAGCGATATGTGCCATATCAACCATTAAGTATGCGCCCACTTCATCTGCAATCTCACGGAATCGTTTGAAATCGATAACACGAGGGTATGCACTTGCACCTGCAACGATTAATTTTGGTTTATGTTCTTTCGCTTTTGCTAATACATCATCGTAATTAATACGGTGAGATTCAGCATCCACGCCATATTCTACGAAATTATATTGTACTCCACTGAAGTTAACAGGGCTTCCGTGTGTTAAGTGACCACCATGAGATAAATTCATACCAAGTACTGTATCGCCTTGCTCTAAAATCGTGAAGTATACTGCCATGTTCGCTTGTGCACCAGAATGCGGTTGAACATTTACGTGCTCTGCGCCGAAAATTTCTTTTACGCGATCACGTGCGATATCTTCTACTACGTCTACATGTTCACAACCACCATAGTAACGTTTCCCAGGATATCCTTCAGCATACTTATTCGTTAAAACAGAACCTTGCGCCTCCATTACTGCTTCACTTACGAAGTTTTCCGAAGCAATTAACTCAATCTTCGAACGCTGTCTCCCTAGTTCTGCCTCAATTGCAGCAAATACCTTTTCATCTTGACGTTTTAAATGATCCACCAAAATCCCCCTTTTCTGAACGAATTACATCGATTCCCAACAGTTTTTTCTTATTTATTCAGAAAAAACGAAAATTCAGGTTGTAATTCTTTCGAACCTTCATGTTTTCAACTACATTCTAACATGACTTTCTATATCATAAAAGAAAAAAAAGACCGAAAATCGGTCTTTTCTTTCTTCTATAATAAAGTCAGACAACATACCTTATTCATAACTTTAACGGCAAGTGATAGTCTCTTCCTTCGCCGCATAAACAGCACGTGCTCCACCAATTAGCTTTCCACGTGTTGTTGCCATCGTTACATGTGCACTTCCAATTTCCTTCACACTAGTACGAACCGGAACAGCTACGTGCTTTAAATGCATACCGATAAATGTATCACCAATATCCATTCCCGCATCTGCTTTAATAAACTCAATTACTACCGGATCTTTCAAATTGTGATAAGCATATGTTGCTAATGCACCACCTGCTGATCTAACAGGCGTAACTGTTACAATTTCAAATTGATATTTCATCGCCAACTCTTTCTCAACTACTAAAGCACGGTTTAAATGCTCACAACATTGAAACGCCAACTCAATACCTGTTTGTTCTTGAAATTGTTTTAACTCAGAAAAAATCGCCTCTGCTACTTCCATCGTTCCTGATGTCCCAATTCTTTCTCCTAGCACTTCGCTCGTACTACACCCCACTACAAAAATTTGACCACTTTGTAATGAAGCTTGTTCTTGGAAATCAGAAAGCGAAATTTGTAGCTGTTCTCTTACCTTTACGATTTCTGTCATTACGCCTCTTCCTTTCACAGGTTGGTTCACCAAATTATATTTCCTACTGCTTCTAGTTAGAATCTATTACTTTGCTTCGTATGTTTTAATTTTTCCTACGCGGTTTTCGTGACGGCCGCCTTCAAATTCAGTTGTTAACCAAATTTTTGCGATGTCGCGTGCTAGACCAGCACCAATTACACGCTCGCCCATTGCTAACATGTTTGTATCGTTATGCTCTCTCGTTGCTCTCGCACTGAAAGTATCATGAACTAATGCACAACGAATACCATTTACTTTGTTTGCAGCAATTGACATACCGATGCCTGTCCCACAAACTAAGATACCACGATCTACTTCGCCATTTGCTACCATTTCCGCTGCTGGAAACGCAAAATCAGGGTAATCAACAGAACCAGCTTCACATTCACAACCTAAATCAATATATTCAATATTTAACTCTTCTAATAAACTTACAAGTTCTTTACGGATATTCATACCGCCGTGATCAGATGCTACTACTACTTTCATTTTTACCCCTCCAAAGTTTCAATCCATTATCTTCATTCTCACTTAATCCTTTAATGGGACGAAGTGATCTCCAATATCGTATTATACACGAAACATCAACCTTCTGAATGTTTTTTCAGTAAAGTTTGTACAAGTTTTTCCATCTCTTCTAATGTTTCTTTATAAATAGAGAGAGATCCGCCGAACGGATCTGAAATATCCTTACTCATCCCCTCAGTTACTCCATATAATGTATCTACTTTCCCTTCAACACTCGGATAATGCCCAAGGATAAGTTCCTTATGGTTTTCCGTCATTGTTACTACAATATCTGCCCAATCAATTAAGGCTTCGTTTACCTGCTGCGAAGCATGATCGATTGCAATTCCCTTTTCAGCTAAAGCTTCCTTTGCATGTACCGACGCATCACTTCCAGGATAGGCGAAAACACCAGCAGATTGCACTTCAAACTTACCTTCTCCATAATGGCGCAGTAACGCCTCAGCCATCGGACTACGGCATGTATTTCCAGTGCAAACAAATAATACTCGTTTCATCTAAACCCACCCCTTTTCTCTATTTCCTTCCTTTTATCATAGCGTACATTACAATAGAACAAAAGAAATGTGAATATACGAAAGGCGCATTTCTCTTATATTTTTTCTAAGAAAAATGCGCCTTATCCACATATATGTGAAACCCTATTTCCAAGTGCCCAAAGTATTTTACCATATATAAGGAACAGACTACAAAACAAAATAAGGAATCCATTTCATACGAAACGGATTCCTTTCATGTGATAATTATTTCATTGTAACTTTCATTACTTCTGTTGAACCTTTTGTAGCAGTTACACCTACAGTTGTCTTAATAGACTCAGCTGCGTCTGTGTTTGTAATAACGATTGGAGTAATTGTGCTTTTCGCTTTTTCACGAATTAATTCTAAGTCGAATGAGATTAATTTATCTCCAGCTTTTACAGCTTGTCCTTCAGAAACGTGAGCTTCAAAACCTTCGCCTTCCATTTTTACAGTTTCTAATCCAACGTGGATTAAAATTTCTGTACCGTTTTTCGCTTTAATTCCAATTGCATGTTTCGTGTGGAATAATTGTACGATTTCGCCATCAACTGGAGATACAACTACACCTTCAGTAGGATCGATTGCAACACCGTCACCCATCATACGACCAGCGAATACTGGATCTGGTACTTCTTCAATATTTTTCACCGCTCCAGTTAATGGAGCTACAATTGTTTCTTCATTTGTTTTTGAACCAAGACCGAATAATTTTTTAAACATAGGATAGTCCTCCTTATAATTTACCTAAAAGTTTATAGGGCAATCTCTATTAAAGATCAGAATAAACGTAAGACTTCATACTTCGAATATTATACTGTAAAAACGCTTTCGAAATAAATTACGTCATTACTACTAGACTCTTATTGTAGCGTCTCACAAAATTCCAGTCAATTCTGATTGTCTGAATAACAATAAGAAGTTAACTTCTACTTATATTTTCTCTTTTTTTACTTAACTTGTCTAGAGGTCTTTACTACATTTTATTTTTTGTTGTTAATTTGTAAAATTTTTTTCAAACTTTTTTCGAAATCCACTTGACTAAAGTAAGTAACTATTTTATTATTACTTACGTAAGGTAAGTTAATAACTTTTAGGAGGTTTTCAAAAATGATGGATTTCGGTCTTCTTATTATTCGTCTTATTATAGGTATTACATTCATGGGTCATGGTGCTCAAAAATTATTTGGTTGGTTCGGCGGTTACGGTTTAAAAGGAACAGGTGGCTGGATGGAATCAATCGGTTTACGCCCTGGTGTATTTATGGCATTTATGGCTGGTGCAACTGAACTGTTAGGTGGTTTCTTATTCGCATCAGGTATTTTCACTGCAATCGGTTCATTATTTATTGTTGGAACAATGTTAATGGCGATCTTCACTGTTCATGGAAAAAACGGTTACTGGGTAACTCAAAATGGATATGAATATAACTTAATGTTAATCGCTGTTGCTATCGGTGTAGCTTTAATCGGTCCTGGCGCATACGTTTTACTATAATTTTTATCTTGAATCCGAGATTATTTAGGTGGAACTTACTTCATTGTGGTTGAAGTAAGTTCTTTTTATGTAATAAAAATATTATTTTCAGCAGGAGTTTTCCACTAACATCTTGTAAACAAACAATAAGTCGTCATATTTAGAAAGGGGATTTCAATCATGTTATCCATTAATCCAAATGAACAATCGGAAAAAGAGAATTACAAATTACTTACAGGAAGTATTATTCCACGCCCTGTCGCATTCGTTACTTCTGTAACAAAAGACGGCGTATTAAATGGAGCACCATATAGTTATTTCAATATTGTTGCTGCTAATCCGCCACTTATCTCAGTTTCTGTACAACGAAAAGCTGGAGAAAGAAAAGACACTTCTCGAAACGCAATTGAAAAAGGAGAATTTGTTGTACATATCTCTGATGAATCATATGTAGCGGCAATTAACGAAACAGCAGCAAATCTCCCTCCAAATGAAAGTGAAATTGAATTAGCAAAATTAACACCAATTGAAAGTGATGTCATCTCCGTTCCAGGTGTAAAAGAAGCAAATATTCGAATGGAATGCGTACTAGAACGCGCAATCCCCCTTGGCGGAACAGAAGACTCACCAGCTTGCGATTTACTAATCGGACGCGTCGTTCGCTTCCACGTCGCAGAACACCTATACGAAAAAGGACGCATTCATGCCGAAGGACTAAAACCAGTAAGCCGCCTAGCAGGACACAACTACGCAAAACTAGGAGAACAATTTGAATTAGTGAGGCCAATCTAAAAGCGGAAGCGGCTCGTTCAGAATAGAAGTAACAATAATATAAAAGGGTGTACCAAATTAATTTGGTACACCCTTTTCATAGAAGAAGAAAAATAATTTTTCATTATTGGTCATCGACCTCTTTTCCCATTATTGGTCATCGGTAAAAAGTAACAGTGTGATTGGTTATTGGATGATTGGTTGTCCTTTGGCCATCACAAATCTCATTTTTACAAAAGTGGTCTTCTTCTATGCCTTGAAGCGGAGTCTCACCACTTCAAGGTTTAAAAGTATTTTTCACCATCAAAGTCTAGTTCAATGGCGTAGTTTTTCGCATTAATTAAGTTAGATAACCTATTAGCTTGTCTCTCTAACTCTAAACCTTTTACACGATATACTTCAGGATCAAACATGGCTACTTTTACAAGCGACGATGTTTCACCGTACGAATATACATGTTCTTCTTTCTTACTCACGCCAAACTCTTTACACTTTCGAGCTTTTGCACGTAACTGCGTTGCAAGTTCTATCGCTTCAACAATCGTTATATTCTCTCCGTTGAAATTCACTTCATTTCGGATATTTGCTTCATACATTAATTTACCTAAAAGACGAAAATCAGCGCGAACTTCATCTAGCTCCTGTTCAACTTGTACCAATGTACGCGTCTGTTTTGGAAGTGTATCACCTTTTTCAATTTCAACAAATCCAATTTGGTTCATCTCTTCTTCTAATTCATGTATTCTTTTCGATAATACACTTTTTAATTTTACAGCTTCTGCCAAAGAAATGTTAGACATAGTATCCCCCTTATATCTCTTCTTTCTGCTCCTCTAAAGTAGGTACTTTCTCTTTTTTCGGTTTCCCAAGCTTAATGACTAAGAAATATAGGGAAAGCAATGTAATAAGAAAAACAATTATAAATGGATACGGAGAATAAAAGGCACGCGCTGCCTCCGTTTTCCCTGCAACAAACTTCAATGACTCAATATCTAAAAACTCAGCAAACATTTGTACACCGAGCATACTAAACCAAAAAACAAAAAAACTAATAATAATACCAAAAACTTGCTTCAATCTCGTCATCCATCTCATCCTTTCTATATGTTTAATTTTTTAGCGCAATCAGTATAGTACAAACAAAACTATGCACAGAAAGGAACTATCTTACCATTCGCGAATTAATTTAATCCAACCTAAAATTGAAATTTGTAAAATAACGCCCTCCCCCTAAAATTATATAGGAAAAAGGAGATATAATCCAAATCCAACCAAAATGATACCACCTACTATCTCACCATATGTACCGAGCATACCTTTCGCATGCCTACCAATGAATAAACCAGTCCACGCTAATAACATACTAATAAATCCAAAGAGTAATATCGTAATAACTGTCTGTGCTCCGTAAATACCAAGACTAAGCCCTACTGAAAAACTATCTATACTAACACCAAATGCAAATACGAATAAACTAATTCCAATAGGGGCTGTTCTAGTCTCTTCATTCTCTAAAATAGAGGAATACACAATATAAAATCCTAGTCCTATTAATAAAATAGCACCTGCAAAATGTGCAATGTCTCCATACTGCTCTGATAAAAAACGACCTAATACCATCCCAATAAATGGCATGATAATATGAAATATCCCTATCGTCACACCGATATACAGGATCTGTCTTATCTTTAAGGCCATCATTCCCATACCAAGACTCACCGAAAATGCATCCATCCCTAAGGCGAATGCCATAATTATTAAAGGTATTAGCTGTTCAAACGTCATTCATGTCCCTCCTCGGACGTGCTACTTCACAATATGCTTATCCGAGGAGAAATATTCTGTTTGCTAATCGTACCTTATCATTCAGTAATAATTTGATGTCCTGCCGCTTTTGTTAAACGATTCATAATGGCATTCCCTATTCCTTCATTCGGGAATGATTCACTAAAAATAACATCCACTTCACTTGCATCAAATGTTCTAAGTACATCATATAATTTAGTCGCAACGCTAGCTAAATCACTTCGAACACCACAAGATAATACAACATCCGCGCTATATACATGCTGATACTCTTCTGTCGTTAATACACCGACTTTGAATCCTTCTTCCTTTTTCTTATCCACAATAAGCTGAATAAATTCACGTGAACCTTCAACAATACTTAGCGGCGCTTTCGGTGCATAATGTGTATATTTCATTCCAGGTGATTTAGGTTTTTCCTTCTCATCCTTTAGAGCCGGATCTAAAGAAACCGTGCCAATCACCGCTTCCAATTGTTCTTTCGTAATTCCACCTGGGCGTAATATCGTTGGAACAGCGCTCGTACAATCAATTACAGTCGATTCAACACCGACTCCTGTTGCACCACCATCTACAATACCTGCGATTTTCTCATTTAAATCTTCATATACGTGAGATGCTAACGTCGGACTTGGACGACCTGAACGATTTGCACTAGGTGCTGCAACAGGTACATTTGCCTCTTCAATAAGAGCAAGAGCTACCGGATGATCAGGCATTCTTACTCCAACCGTATTAAGTCCTGCCGTTACCTTCTCTGAAATCCCTTCTTTTCTAGGTAAAATAATTGTTAAAGGGCCCGGCCAAAAATGCTCCATTAACTGTTCTGCAACTGGCGGAATTTCCTTCACAATACCATCTAACTGCGATTTTGTACCGATGTGGACAATAAGTGGATTATCACTCGGTCTTCCTTTCGCTTCAAAAATTTTCGCAATCGCTTCATCATTCATCGCGTTTGCACCTAGTCCATATACCGTTTCTGTAGGGAAGGCAATCGCCTCATTTTCCCTTAATAATTTTGCTGCTTCTTGTAACTGTGGATAATATTTTTTTCTTTCCACAACATTATCCACAACCCACATATTTGTATGCATTTTTTCCCACGTCCTTTTCTACCCTGAAATACTTGTCTATTTTTAGTTTACTATGAGATTTATCCAAAAGACAAACAAGGTTTATCCACAAAATGTGGATAAACCTAATTAATCCGTGGATAACTTTGTGAATAGCTGACAATTTAGTATTATTGCATTTGGCTCTTTTATATTTTTACAAAAGTGTTCTAACTGTCGAATCCCCTCTGGTACGTTCTCTTTCTCTATCGTAACAAAGTCAAAAAACTGAAAGATCGTTATAGATTGTGGATGATTTGTTAGTAAGTACAATTGTCGAATATTTTTTTCTTTCATATACTGCAAAAACATTTCAAAAAAATATAAGAAAGTCTGTTTATCCACATTAGGTGTGAATAAACAAGAACGAATAAGTGCGTTTTCTTCACTTTGTTCATATCCAATGACTGCCCGTATTTCTTCCGCCTCTTCCAAAATCATAAACTGTGCGTACAACTCATTTATTTTATCATCTTTTTTATTAGCTTGTCCGAAAAAAGAATGCAATCTTTCCACATCTGCCTTTGTCGCAAAATATACCTTCTTCATAATAAATCCCTCCTCTTTTTTATATATGAGAAGGGATTTACGAATAGTACTATTTAGAGAATAAAGATGTAAAAGCTTCTACAATAAATAACTTAACTTCCGGCTTTTCTTCTTCCTCTTCTACTTTTACATACTCATTTCGCTTTTCTTGTTTTTGTTCCACAGGTTTCTCCACTTTTTCCACAGTTTTTGTTTCCTCTTTACTTGCAGGTTGTTCTTCTACTTTCGTTTCATTTTTTACTACTTTTTTTTCAGAAGCTGTTACTTTTTTTGCGACTTCCTGCTTTACAACTTTCTTTTCTTTCACCTCATCCCCTTTTTTCTCTTCTGCATTTACTACTTCTTCATCATCTATTTGTTTCACTTGCTCCTCTTCAGGAGATTCAGCCTTCACAACATGTTCTTCTTTCCTTACAGCTGTACCATTTGAAAAATCTAAGAAACACATTGGTGGAAATAGTACACACCACCAGTTTGCCCCTTCACCTTCCCCAATTGTAATTAAGACTGCTTCATATTCCCCTGCCGGATAAATAAAATTCCCATATACCTTTGTAGGAAACTTTACATTTTTACTGAATTTCACTTGAAATGAATCTTTACTTCCTTCTTTTTTCAACGTATTTGCTACTGTTTTTTCGATTTCTGGAATATGACTTTGAATGACCTTGCGTGCCTCTTCAAATGAAGTTAAATCAGCTACCCATCCATCAATTTGTGCTTTTACTTCATCACGCACTTTGCGCTTTAACGCCTGGTCTTTATCTGAATCACTATTTGCTAAAATCCGTAATCGAACGGCCTCTTTCGGAATAACTGAAGGCCCTTTCGCATCAGCTTTCATATATCCAAACTGCACAAGTAACTGTGCACCAATTAATAATAGAAGAAGATAAGCAATAACTTGTTTTTTCATTTCCTCCACCGTCCCTTCTACAAACAGTGTGGACAGACTTTCATCTTTCTAAACTATTAAATTCAAAATCTATATGAATTTTTCCACAAAAAAAATAGAGTAAGGTGTAAACCTTACTCCATCTCCGCAAATACCATACGATCTTTTCCATTAATATCAAAAACAACCTCAACATGAGCATGTGGAAATGCTTGTTGTAACAGCCCTTTCACGTCCTCACCTTGCCCTACTCCAATTTCAAATGCGACAATTGCTTTCTTCTGCAACACATTCGGCAACTCTTCCATAAAGCGGCGATAGAAATCTAATCCGTCTTCACCACCAACAAGCGCTCTCTTTGGCTCATGCTCTTTCACCACTGGAGAAAGACCACGCCAATCTTCTTCCGGTATATATGGAGGATTTGAAACAACAACATCTAACTTTTGACCCGTTTCATAAAATGGTGATAATAAATCACCATGATAGAACGTTACTTCTGCGCCCAAAGTTTTCGCATTTTCTTTTGCAACTTCAATCGACTCCTGCGCAATATCTACCGTATACACATGAAGATTTTTATTTTCTAAAGCAAGTGTAATCGAAATTGCTCCGCTACCTGTACCAATATCTGCTACATGTATTTTCTCATCACCAAAATGACGCTCGATTCTTTCTAACACTCCTACTATAAGCTCTTCTGTTTCTGGTCTTGGTATTAATACTTCTTCATTCACAAAGAACGATCTTCCATAAAACATTTCATGACCAATCATATATTGAATAGGAATACCTTCTACATGCTTGTGGATAAACTCTGTAAAACTTTTTTCTTGTTCCGCAGTTATTTCTTCACGCATGTTCATCAATAATCCTGTTCTATTCGTCTTTAATACATGACAAAGGACAATTTCTCCCGCATTTTCATCTCGTCCATTCTCCTGTAAAAAAGAAGAAGCCCATTTCAGGGCTTCATAGACACGCATTACTCAGCTGCCTCCATCCTTTGAGCCTGATCTTCCATTACTAAGGCATTGATGAAATCATCTAACTTACCTTGTAAGATTTGATCTAACTTTTGAATCGTTAAACCGATTCGATGGTCTGTAACACGGTTTTGCGGGAAGTTATACGTACGAATACGCTCTGAACGATCACCCGTACCAACAGCTTGTTTACGGTTTTGATCATACTCAGCTTGTGCTTCTTGTCTAAACTTATCATAAACACGTGCGCGTAATACTTTCATCGCTTTTTCTTTATTCTTAATTTGTGATTTCTCATCCTGACATGATACAACTACACCAGTCGGTAAATGCGTTAAACGTACCGCTGACATCGTTGTATTAACGCTCTGTCCACCAGGTCCACTAGAAGCGAATGTATCAACACGAACATCTTTCTCATGAATATCAATTTCTACTTCTTCTGCCTCTGGTAATACAGCTACAGTTGCTGTAGATGTATGGATACGTCCACCAGATTCCGTTTCAGGAACACGTTGTACACGGTGAGCGCCATTCTCGAATTTCAGCTTCGCGAAAGCACCTTTACCGTTAATCATAAAGATAATCTCTTTATATCCACCTAACTCTGTATAGCTAGCCTCGATAATCTCCGTTTTCCAACCTTGCACCTCAGCATAACGGCTATACATACGATATAAGTCACCAGCAAATAAAGCGGCCTCGTCGCCACCAGCAGCTCCACGAACCTCAACGATAACGTTCTTATCATCGTTAGGGTCTTTTGGTACAAGTAAAATTTTCAGACGCTCTGATAATGTTTTTTCTTGTGATTCTAACTCAGAAACCTCTTCTTTTACCATTTCACGCATTTCTGCGTCTAACTTATCTTCTAACATTGCTTTCGCATCTTTTAATTGCTCACGAACATCCTTATACTCACGATACACCTCTACCGTTTCCTGTATATCAGACTGTTCCTTTGAATATTCACGAAGCTTATTTGAATCACTAATAATTGCTGGGTCGCTTAGCAATTCATTTAACTTCTCATAACGATTTTCTACAGCTTGCAAACGATCTAACACATCATTCACCTCTACATCCTAGTATCTAATACAAATAGTATATGGTACTTACTCAAAAAAACGCAAATTATATTTAAAAGCGTAAGCGGCTTGCTCAGAATCGCAGGCCATTGGAACTCTCGACCTTGAAGCGCTTTTTGCTTCAAGCGAGAGAGTGAAATGGCCGGAGATTCTAGCCGCTGGAGCTAGATATTACAACTTAAAGCGCAAGTGGCTCACACCACTCACACTCTCTATTCTGAAAAAAACCCGCCTTGCGCAGCGAGTTTTACTTATCTTTGTTTGTAGGAACTGCATGACAATGACGACAGCGTGGTTCATACGATTCTGAAGCACCAACTAAAATAATCGGATCATCAAATGCCGCTGGTTCTCCATCAATTAATCGTTGTGTACGACTTGCCGGAGATCCACATGCAGAACATACTGCTTGTAGTTTTGTTACATGTTCAGCAATCGCCATCAGCTGAGGAACTTGTCCAAATGGTAGACCACGGAAATCTTGGTCTAAACCAGCTACAATGACACGATAGCCACGATTTGCCAATACTTGCACCACTTCCACAATGTCCCCATCAAAGAATTGCACCTCATCGATTGCAATTACATCCATTTCTTCAGTGATATGTTCAAATATATCTTTTGAAGCTGAAACAGGAACTGCTTTTACCTTTAATCCGTTATGTGATACAACGTCTTCTTCACTATAGCGATTATCAATACATGGTTTAAATACAATTGCATGTTGTTTCGCAAATTGCGTACGACGCACACGGCGGATAAGCTCTTCTGATTTACCAGAAAACATACTACCGCAAATCACTTCAATCCAACCGTTCTGATTTATTAAGTACATGAAGCTCTCCTTTCATCTACTTTTTAATTAAAAGTAGGGTAAAGGTATAATATTTTCGCAAAAAAAACAGACAAGCGAATAGATACACTTGCCTGTTTTATGTTTTTATTACTTAAGACCGTATTTCTTATTGAAGCGGTCAACGCGTCCGTCTGCAGTAGCAAACTTCTGACGTCCAGTGTAGAATGGGTGAGAATCAGAACTGATCTCAACTTTTAGTAATGGATAAGTGTTACCATCTTCCCACTCAACAGTTTCGTTAGATCCTCTAGTAGATCCGCTTAAGAATTTGAAGCCTGTGTTTGTGTCCATGAATACAACTTTCTTGTAATCTGGGTGAATTCCTGCTTTCATTCTTTTCATCTCCTTCCGCCCTGAATCATTTTCGAAACAGAGTTTTTCATCTTCAGCTGCATACACAACTATATTGATGAAACACATATGATGAAATTATAACAAGGCTAACTTCATTTTGCAACTACCTGTTTTTGTCTTTTGAAATTTAAAGTGGAGGTGGCTCGCTCAGCTCTGACCAGCTAAGGTTCTTTCGACCTAAAGGTGCTTTTTACCTTTCGGGCGGAAGGTTCTTAGATGCGAAGAGCTAGCCATCGGAACTGGATATCATTTAAAAGCAGAAGCGGCTCGTTCAGAATCGCAGGCTATTTGGAACTCTCGACCTTGAAGCGCTTTTTGCCTCGTAGGAAGACGCGAAGCCACCGACCATTCTAGCCGCTGAAGCTGGATATTATCTTTAAAGTGGAGACGGCTCGTTCAGCTCTGACTGGCTAAGGTTCTCTCGCACAAATGGTGCTTTTTACCTTAAGTAGCGGAGGTTCTTAGACACGAAGAGCTAGCCGTCGGAACTAGATACAATTTAAAAGCGCAAGCGGCTCGTTCAGAATGGGAGGGGGATGGAGCTTCTGACGTAGAGGCGCTTTTTGCCTCGTAGGAAGACGCGAAGCCACCGACCATTCTAGCCGCTGGAGCTGGATATTATCTTAAAATGGAGGCCGCTCATCCAACTAGAACCAACTAATGCCCTTCCACTCATCTCTCTTTAAGATCACCTAAAAAACATAAAAAACTCGCTTACCATAAAATAAGCGAGTCCCAATCTTTTCCCTTTACTTCGTTGTTACATATCTTTTCGAATCTGCAACAATGTTTTGTAAAAATTCTTCATTTGTCTTTGTTTGACGAAGTTTACGTAAGAAACCTTCAACAAAGTCTGGTGTATCACGCATTGTTTTACGAATACCCCATAGCTTGTCTAAATGTTCTTTCGGAATTAATAGATCCTCTTTACGTGTACCAGAACGGCGAATATCAATTGCCGGGAAGATACGACGCTCAGCTAATGAACGATCTAAATGAAGTTCCATATTTCCAGTTCCTTTAAATTCTTCGTAAATTACATCGTCCATACGAGATCCTGTATCAACAAGAGCTGTTGCTAAAATTGTTAAGCTACCGCCTTCTTCGATATTACGTGCAGCTCCAAAGAAACGCTTCGGTCTATGGAAGGCAGCTGGGTCGATACCACCCGATAATGTTCTACCACTTGGCGGAATAACAAGGTTGTAAGCTCGCGCTAAACGGGTAATACTATCCATTAAAATGATAACATCTTTTTTGTGCTCTACAAGACGCATTGCACGTTCTAACACAAGTTCTGCTACTTTAATATGATTTTCTGGTACTTCATCAAAAGTAGAGCTTACAACATCTCCTTTAACAGAACGTTCAATATCTGTTACTTCCTCTGGACGCTCATCAATTAAAAGGACAATTAATTCAGCTTCCGGATGATTTGTTGTAACACTGTGTGCGATTTCTTTTAATAGACTAGTTTTACCAGCCTTTGGAGGCGCGACAATTAAACCACGTTGTCCAAATCCAACTGGTGCAATTAAATCCATGATGCGTGTCGGTAACTTTTTCGGTTCCGTTTCCAATTTCATTTGGCGATCTGGGTATAATGGTGTTAATGCAGGGAAATGCACACGCTCTTTTGCTGACTCTGGATCATCTCCGTTTACAGCTTCAACTTGTAATAATCCAAAGTAGCGTTCATTTTCTTTCGGAGGTCGTACTTTACCAGAAACCTTATCTCCATTACGTAAATCGAAACGACGAATTTGCGAAGCTGAGATATAAATATCTTCTGAGCTTGGAGAGTAGTTGATAGGACGTAGGAATCCAAATCCTTCTGATTGAATAATTTCTAATACGCCTTCCATGAAGAAGAAACCTTCTTTTTCTGCTCGAGCTTTTAAAATGGCGAAGATTAACTCTTTTTTCGTTAATTTGCTATAATACGAAATTTTAAATTCTTTCGCAAGCTCGTATAACTCTTTTAATTTCATGTTTTCTAATGCTGCAATTGACAAATTCATTCAGACACCACACTTTAACGTTATTCTCTTTTCACATGGGTAAAGGGAAAAAATACGGAAGGCAAATAATTAATAATGAAAGGCAATAAGTTCAAGTAGGGTAATATTCACTATTGTAACCCTTTTATCTAGTTTTAATCAATACGTTGAAACACAAATACAAGAAGCGAAGACAAGAAAATTTGTCTTCGCTTTTTATTTAATCCAGCTTCAGCAGCTAGAATGGTCGGTGACTTCACTTCTTCCTACGAGGCACAAAACGCCTCTTCGTCAGGAGTTCCAATGCCTTCCCCTTCTGAGCAAGCCACCTCCGCTTTTTACTTAATAACCAAGTTCGGTTTTTTATTTAAGCTGTGACGTCCGTCTACGAAGCGTACTGTGCCTGATTTTGCGCGCATAACAAGGGATTGTGTTGTTCCTACGCTACCTTTAAATTGAACGCCGCGTAGTAGTTCTCCGTCTGTTACGCCTGTTGCTGCGAAGATTGCATCGTCACCTTTTACTAAGTCCTCCATGCGAAGGATGCGGTTGATATCTTCTATGCCCATCTTTTTGCAACGCGCCAATTCAGCTTCGTTTTGTGGTAATAATTTCCCGTGAATTTCTCCACCTAAACATTTTAATGCAACTGCTGCTAACACACCCTCAGGCGCGCCACCAGAGCCGAATAAAATATCTACACCTGTACGATCAAATGCGGTGTTGATTGCACCAGCTACGTCTCCATCATTAATCAATTTAATGCGAGCACCAGCTTTACGAATTTCTTCAATAATTGCTTGATGACGTGGACGGTTTAAAACTGTCGCTACAACATCTTCAATATCTTTGTTTTTCGCTTTCGCAACTGCACGTAAGTTATCGATAATAGGCGCATCAATATCGACCGCCCCAACTGCTTCTGGGCCAACCGCGATTTTATCCATGTACATGTCAGGAGCATGTAACAAATTACCATGATCTGCAATTGCAATAACAGCAAGAGCATTCCATCCACCAGCTGCTACAATGTTTGTCCCTTCTAAAGGATCAACTGCAACGTCTACACGCGGACCATATCCTGTACCTAATTTTTCTCCGATATATAGCATTGGTGCTTCATCCATTTCACCTTCACCAATTACAACTGTACCTTTCATCGGAATTGTATCAAATACATCACGCATAGCTGATGTTGCTGCACCGTCTGCCTCATCCTTTTTCCCGCGTCCCATCCAACGCGCTGATGATAAAGCTGCAGCCTCTGTTACACGTACTAACTCCATAGATAAACTTCTTTCCACGATAATCCCTCTCCTTTAAGTCTTTATATTTCTGCCGTATTTTGTGAACCGTGTTTTTCTATAAAGTGTACTTCCGCAAGTAGTGATGCTTCGCTTCCCCCTCGCGGAAGTATCACTTATGCGTTCTTCATTTCTTCAATTTCTTGCTTTGTCATTTGTTCTCGCCAAATGTTTGCACCAAGCCCTTTAAGCTTGTCTACTATATTTTCATAGCCACGATCAATATGCTCAAGTCCGGTTACTTCTGTAATTCCATCCGCCATCAATCCTGCAATAACAAGAGCTGCTCCAGCTCGCAAATCACTCGCTTTCACTTTTGCACCTTGTAATAAAACAGGACCAGTTACGATAGCTGACCGACCTTCTACTTTAATTTGCGCATTCATGCGACGTAATTCATCAATATGTTTAAAACGTGCGCCATAAATCGTATCCGTTACAACACCCGTTCCATGCGCCTTTGTTAAAAGTGTTGTAAATGGCTGTTGTAAATCTGTTGGGAAACCTGGATATACAAGCGTTTTTATATCAACTACTTTTAATCTTCTATCACCGTTCACTGTAATCTGGTCATCATTCGTTTCAACTTGGACACCAGTTTCTCTTAATTTTGCAGTAACTGACTCCAAATGCTGAGGAATAACATTATCAACTGTTACTTCTCCTCCTGACGCAGCACCTAAAATCATATACGTACCCGCTTCAATACGATCTGGAATGATCGTATGATGACAACCGTGCAATGAATCCACACCATCAATTCGGATTACATCTGTACCAGCACCTTTAATGCGTGCTCCCATGCTAGTTAACAATGTAGCTACATCAATAATCTCTGGTTCTTTCGCTGCGTTTTCAATAACAGTTCTACCTTTCGCTCGTACAGCTGCTAGCATAATATTAATCGTAGCTCCTACACTAACAACATCTAAATAAATACGTGCCCCTCGTAGTTCATCTGCTCTTAAATAGATAGCACCTTGTTCATTCGTAACATGTGCACCTAACGCTTCAAATCCTTTAATGTGCTGATCAATCGGCCTCGGTCCTAAGTGACATCCACCTGGAAGCCCAATAACAGCTTTTTTAAAACGGCCAAGCATCGCACCCATTAAATAATAAGAAGCACGCAATTTTTTCACTTTTCCATTTGGTAAAGGCATTGCAACCATGTTAGAAGGATCGACTACCATCTCTTCCTCCTGTCCATACGTTACTCTTCCTCCAATTTCCTCTAGTAAGTCTCCTAACATTTTCACGTCCGAAATATTAGGGACACCACCAATAGTTACTGGAGTATCTGCTAAAATTGTCGCTGGAATTAGTGCAACGGCGCTGTTCTTTGCACCACTCACACGAATTGTTCCATTTAAAGCTCTTCCGCCTTCAATTAGCAATTTTTCCATATTGAGCTCCCTTCTTGTGAATGTATTTACTTTCTATATTTTTATAGAAAGCTCCCCCTTAAGAATCTCAATCACTCTTTCCACCCTAACACTCAATAAATAGGAAACCATCATCTTCATTTCTCCTGTAATACAAAAAGATAAAGATTAACTATTTATCGAATTTACTTTATCAATTTAGATACATTATCACATTTATTAATAGGACTATGCACATTATTTTCTATTTCAAAAACAAAATGATAAAATCTTTAGACTTGTTCACGCTTTCATTATACAACGAAAGGAAACCGTCTAAAAGAGTAGACGGTTTCCAAAACGGAATTTTATTCTTACGCTTTACCGTTAGAACCGAATTCGCGAATTTTACCAATAACAGTTGCTTTGATAGCGTCGCGGCCAGGTCCGATAAATTTACGAGGATCGTAAACTTCTTGGTCTTTGTTTAATACTTCACGAACAGCTTTTGTAAACTCAATTTGGTTCTCAGTGTTTACGTTGATTTTTGAAGTACCTAAAGAGATAGCTTTTTCGATATCAGCAGTTGGGATACCAGTACCACCGTGTAATACTAAAGGTACGCCAGTGAAGTCACGAACTTGTTCCATTTCAGCGAATCCTAAGTTAGGCTCACCTTTGTAAGGACCGTGTACAGAACCTAAAGCTGGAGCTAGGCAATCGATACCTGTTGCTTCAACAAGGTGCTTACACTCAGCTGGGTCAGCGTAAATTACGCCTTCAGCGATTACGTCGTCTTCTTGTCCGCCAACTGTTCCAAGCTCAGCTTCAACAGATACGTTACGAGCGTGTGCGTATTCTACTACTTTTTTAGTAGTTTCTACGTTTTCTTCGAATGGGTGGTGAGAAGCGTCGATCATTACAGATGTGAAACCTGCATCGATTGCTTCTTTACATTTTTCGAAGCTTGAACCATGGTCAAGGTGAATCGCTACAGGAACAGTGATGTTCATTTCTTCGATTAAAGCTTTAACCATAGCTACAACTGTTTTGAAACCAGTCATATGACGAGCTGCACCCTCAGATACACCTAGGATTACAGGAGATTTTTCTTCTTCCGCAGCAGCTAAGATAGCTTGAGTCCACTCTAAGTTGTTCATGTTGAATTGACCAACTGCGTATTTTCCTTCTAGTGCTTTGTTTAGCATTTCTTTCATAGAAACTAAAGGCATGGTGAATCCTCCTAAAAAACGTTTTTTGTATCCGATAAGTTCTTATCGCTGGTAGTATGACCAGAATAAGGTAAAATATGTATATCTACATACCGGACTTTTTTCTACACTCAATAGGATAACAACTTGTACTCAAAAACTCAACCGTATTCACCTGCACAATAGTCCATGTAAACGCTTTTTTCCATATTTTTTATAAAAAATTCATTTTTAAGCCTCTACAGCGAGCTCATTTCTCACCGCTTGACGAATTTCATCAATATCAAATGGTTTAGCAAAATGCATTAAAGCACCTAAATCTTTTGCTTCTTGGATCATATCAAGCTCTCCATAAGCAGTCATTAAAATCACTTTAATACTCTCATCAATTTCTTTTACATGCTTTAAAATCTCTATACCATCCATACCTGGAATTTTCATATCTAACACAACTAAATCTGGATTATCTTTTTTCACGATATCTAAAGCTTGAAATCCATTCGCTGCTTGGAATGTCTGATAACCTTCTTTTTGGAACACTTCATGTAATAACACACGAATGCCATATTGATCATCAACGATTAAAATTTTCCCTTCCATAACTCCCAACCTTTCTGTGTAAGTACAAGATTTAAAGCTTCTTATATCTTAACGATTAATTTTCGCTATTCTTTACCAAATTCCTTCCTATTTCTTTCTTATTTTACCGTTTCCCATTTTGTTATGCCACCTTCGATTTCACCTTTCTAAAAAAATAAACTATAATGAAAGCCGGTAAACACGTACGAAGGGAGTAACATTATGTTAAAAATTTTTTCAACCCAATTAAGCGGTTATTTCTCCAGAGTTTCTCAAAAAGAGGAAATGAATATAGAAGATAGCGCCCGTCTACTTGCTCAAGCATTAGTTGGCGAAGGTTTCATTTATTTACATGGTACAAATGAAATGGAGGGCGTTGTTGCTGAAGCGCTATTCGGTGCTGAACCAATGAAGCAAGCAAAACGACTATTTGAAAATGGTAAGGAAGTAGAAGTAACTTCTGCAGATCGTGTACTTCTTATTAGCCGTTTTTCAACAGATGAAGAAGTTGTAGCAATAGCAAAAAAACTTCAAGCAGATGGACACTCTATTGTCGGCATTTCTGCTATTCAAGAAGGCAATGAATCACTAGAACAATATACAGATGTACATATTGATACGAAATTGTTAAAAGGGCTTATTCCAGACGATGAAGGTAATCGCTACGGATTCCCAAGCTTAATGATAGCTTTATTTGCATATCACGGAATCAAATTTACAATCGATGAAATAATTGAGGATTATGAATAACTTACGTTAAAAGGACCTAAAATTTAGGTCCTTTTATAAATCTCTATTTTATTATGAACCAATACGCCCCTTTTACTAATATTCCTTTTTTCCTGTACCTAAATTATATTGGAAGATTCCATTTTAATGATATAAAATAGAATTTGATTTTACATTTCTTAGAAAGAAGGAGAATATATTGGGGTTTATTTTATTTTTAATAGTAATTTATATTGCTTATAAGTGTTTTAGTTCTGATTCTGGGGGAAGTACCCAAGTAAACCGTAACGATTCATCTGGCTCATGGTACCATCCTGATGGACAATTTATAGAAGGATTTTATATAGAAGATAGGGATGTTTACGCTAAAGGTCCTGTCTTCTCCTTTAATTTCGGGGAGCAAGGGTTACTGTATGGATACGAGGAAGGTATTCTCCAACTTCGAAACTCTACTGGTAATATTGAAATCCAACTCAAGCAAGTAAATGACCGTCGTATCGTTCCTATCTTTTTTCATATAAACGGAAAACCATTCTCTGTTGTAGATAAAAATGGAAATTTTCTCAATCAAAATAATTCCAATTTCAACATCATCAGTGTTGTGCACACATTTAGTCATATGTATGCTGAAATATCAGATGCAAACTTCAATGAACAATTAAAAATAGAGGTCTATATTTTCATGAGAGACCTTCTTATTTTCAATATGATGATTAAACGAGGTATTATAGCAAAGTTCGAAAATCAAAACATATTTGTCTCTAACAAATATGATGGCCCCCTATTCGTTGATAAATTTAGAGAGATATTTGTGATTGCTGAAGAAACAATCGAAACTCACATGGACTGGATTACCTCTGAGAATAATGATTCTAGAGTTTCTATACTTCTTGAAATTCTAGAATTACCTACAGATACAAGAGATATGAATATTATTAAAAAACAGTATAGAACTTTAGCCAAGAAATATCACCCTGATACAGGAAATGGATCAGAGGAAAAAATGAAAAAAATCAATGTTGCTTATGAGGAACTTTGTCAACACCTTGCAGCATCTTAAATCAACATTACAAAAAATAAAGCCGGCACTTTAAAAGTGCCGGCTTTATTTTTTATTACTTGCTCTCTTTATTCGTAATAGACGCTCTTACGAAGTCATGGAACAATGGTTGTGGACGGTTTGGACGAGAAACAAGTTCTGGGTGGAACTGTGCTGCTACGAACCAAGGGTGATCTTTCAATTCAACGATTTCAACTAAACGGCCGTCTGGGCTTGTACCAGAGAATACAAATCCTGCTTTTTCCATATCCGGACGGAATTGATTGTTGAACTCATAACGATGACGATGACGCTCATATACAACCGGCTCATTGTAAGCGTTGTAAGCATTTGTTTCTTCAGCAAGCTTACATGGATATAGACCAAGACGAAGTGTACCACCTAAGTCTTCTACATCTTTTTGTTCTGGTAATAAGTCGATGATTGCATAAGGTGTGTCAGGATTGATTTCAGAAGAGTTAGCTCCTTCTAATCCTAATACGTTACGTGCGAATTCGATTGATGCAAGTTGCATACCTAAGCAAATTCCTAGGAATGGAACTTTGTTTTCACGAGCATATTGAATTGCAACGATTTTACCTTCTACACCACGATCACCGAAGCCACCTGGTACAAGGATACCATCTGTATCTCCTACTAATTCTTGTACGTTCTCTGCTGTTACGTGCTCAGCATTTACCCATTTCACTTCTACATCTGTGTCGAAAGAGTAACCTGCATGACGAAGTGCTTCTACAACAGAAATGTATGCATCTTGAAGCTCTACGTACTTACCAACAAGAGCGATTTTTGTTTTCTTAGAAAGGTTACGCACTTTTTCAACTAGCGCAGTCCACTCTGTCATATCTGCAGCTGGATTGTCTAATTTTAAGTGATCGCAAACGATTTGGTCCATATTTTGCTCTTGAAGAGATAATGGAACTGCATATAAAGTATCTGCATCGCGTGCTTCAATAACTGCTTTTGTATCAATGTCACAGAATAATGCAAGCTTGTCTTTCATATCTTGAGAAACAGGCATTTCTGTACGAACAACGATAATATTTGGTTGAATACCTAAACTGCGAAGCTCTTTAACGCTATGTTGCGTTGGTTTTGTTTTCATTTCGCCCGCTGCTTTTAAGTACGGGATTAACGTACAGTGAATGTACATTACATTGTCACGACCGATGTCGCTCTTAATTTGACGGATTGCTTCTAAGAATGGTAGAGACTCAATGTCACCAACAGTTCCACCGATTTCTGTAATAACAACGTCCGCGTTTGTTTCGCGACCAGAACGGTATACGCGCTCTTTAATTTCGTTAGTAATGTGAGGAATAACTTGAACTGTTCCTCCTAGGTATTCACCACGACGCTCTTTTTGAAGAACTGAAGAGTAAATTTTACCTGTTGTTACGTTGCTGTATTTATTTAAATTGATGTCGATGAAACGCTCATAGTGACCAAGGTCTAAGTCAGTTTCTGCACCATCATCTGTTACGAATACCTCACCGTGTTGGTATGGGCTCATAGTCCCTGGGTCTACGTTAATGTATGGATCAAACTTTTGAATCGTTACGTTTAAACCACGATTTTTTAAAAGTCTTCCAAGAGATGCTGCTGTAATACCTTTTCCTAGAGACGATACTACACCGCCTGTTACAAAAATATACTTAGTCATGAAAAAGCTCCCTTCTATTTTGCTGTTATATAATCACCGTTGCAAAGCGCAACGTATGTAGATAACACTGTATCCATCTTATTGTTAGACTCTTTTTATTTTCTAAACAAAAAACAAAAAAGAAAATTGCTCCCCTCATCACATAAAGTAATAAGTAGGGAGCAATTTTCTTTTATATTTACACTTTAAAAGTATTATCGTCCTTTTTTAAAGAGCCCAAAAATGATTCTACATGGACGATAATGAAAAGTCAAGAACTACAGTTCTTCCTCTTCTTCTTCTTCAGTTTCATCATACTCAAGTTCTTCTTCAGCGAAGTCATCTTCATCTTCGTCTAAATCATCAAGATCATCGTCGTCTCCGTCTTCGTCTTCAAGAACCTTGTCCAAATCTTCTACATCATCATCTTCGTCTTCATTTCCATCTACATCATCAAAGTCATCTTCATCTTCGTCAATGTAGTCGTCAAAACCGTCTTCTTCAACTTTACGTTTCTTCTTCGGTTTTGGTTGAGGCAAGATTTCTTCATCAATTTGCTCGTATGGGTACCAGCTGCGTAGCCCCCAACGATTTTCTCCTAAATTAATGAAACGTCCATCGATGTTTAAGTCTGTATAAAATTGTGCGATTTTCGCATTAACTTGCTCTTGAGATAGTCCCAGCACTTGAGCGATTTCTTGAACCAACTCGTTGAATGTCGTTGCTTGTTTTTTATCCCCTAAAACGCTATGTACAACTTCAATCATTGAACATTCTTTTAGCTCTTCTGGTGAATATTGCTTAAAATCCACTTATGCGGCACTTCCTTTCATCAAATATAACCTTATATATAACGGCCTGCTTAAAAAAATCCATACTATTCATTATAAACAAAAGTCACACAAATATGCTACAAAAAAAACGGGAAACTTTTATAGGGTAGTATACATTCCTTATTTCGGAAGCATATGGGCCCCTTGTAATACATACCTAATTTGCATGTCTGTATATTCTTCGAGCGTATATAGCTTTTGCAGCGCCCAACGTCGAAATCCCCACATCTGTCCTTGTATAAAAATATTATGCGCAAGAAGCTGTATTTCTTTTTTATTTAATGTAAATGTTCCGTTTTCCGTACACTGTTCTAAAATATTCTCAAACATTCCTACCATTTGAAACTCCTTTTCTAATACGTACGGGAGTGATTCTTTCGGTAAGAAGCGTACCTCTTGATACATTATTAATACTTCTTCCTGCAATTCGTCCATCACTTTAAAATAATTCGTTATTGCTATCTTTAAACTTTCTACACTTCCTTTTTCCGTACAAACTACTTCCTCTAATCTTTCTTTTACATGTTCATAAATACTATCACAAACTAAATACAAAACATCATCTTTTGTACGAATGTATTCATAAAGCGTTCCAATACTAAATCCAGCTGCCTTTGCAATCTCTCTCGTTGTTGTACGCGGAAATCCTTTTTGTTTAAACAGTTGCACTGCACCTTTAATCATTTGTTCACGCCTTAACGCGACTAATTTTTCATCTTTCACTGATGCATGCACATTATGTTTAACCATCCCCTTCACCTCTCTATTATTTTTTGGAAGGAAAAAGCGTAGGAAAATACCTACGCCTTTGATCCTACTTCGTTAACATACGAGAAATTACGAGCCTTTGAATCTCTTGTGTTCCTTCATATATCTGTGTAATCTTTGCATCTCGCATATATCGCTCTACCGGATAATCTTTCGTATAACCGTAACCACCAAATACTTGTACCGCTTCAGTCGTCACCTTCATCGCGGCATCGCCTGCAAATACTTTTGACATCGCCGACTCTTTCCCATAAGGAAGTCCTTCCGATTCCAGCCAAGCTGCTTGATATGTTAGAAGACGCGCCGCCTCCACATCCGTTGCCATATCTGCAAGTTTAAAGCCAATCCCTTGCTGCACCGCAATCGGCTTCCCAAACTGATGACGCTCTCTTGCATATTCTACGGAAGCATCTAAAGCCCCTTGTGCAATGCCAACGGCTTGTGCTGCAATACCGTTACGGCCACCATCTAATGTTTGCATCGCTATCTTAAACCCTTGTCCTTCTTCCCCTAGTAAATTCTCTACAGGAATACGGCAATCTTCGAACATAATTTCAGTTGTTGGTGAAGAGCGAATCCCTAATTTACTCTCCTTCTTCCCAACTGAAAATCCTGGTGTATCACTTTCCACTATAAATGCACTCGTGCCACGCTGCTTCGATTCAGGATCAGTTAATGCGAAAACAACATAAATATCAGCAATACCACCATTAGTGATAAATATTTTTGATCCATTTAATACATAATGGTCTCCATCTCTTTTGGCGATCGTCTTCATTCCACCAGCATCCGATCCAGATCCTGGCTCCGTTAAGCCGTATGCACCAATTTTCTTTCCTTCAGCCATCGGTCGTAAAAATGTTTGCTTTTGCTCTTCTGTTCCAAATTTAAAAATTGGCCAACCAGCAAGTGAAGTATGTGCAGACAATGTTACACCTGTAGAAGCACATACGCGTGATAATTCTTCAATAGCAATTACATACGCCAAGTAATCGCTTCCAATTCCGCCGTATTCTTCAGGCCACGGAATTCCGGTTAAACCAAGCTCTGCCATTTGATCAAATAGCGCACGATCAAACCTCTCTTCTTCATCACGTTCAGCTGCTGTCGGTGCTACTTCGTTCTTAGCAAAGTCCCGAACCATTTTTCTTATCATTTCATGTTCTTCTGATAGTTTAAAATGCATGCCCGTCTCCCCCTTATGCTTTTATAAAGCCCGGCTAATAACAAGTTTCTGTATTTCACTCGTTCCTTCATATATTTGCGTGATTTTCGCATCACGGAAAAATCTTTCTACTGGATAATCTTTCGTATAACCGTAACCACCAAATACTTGCACTGCTTCAATCGCAACTTCAACAGCTGTTTTAGAAGCGAATAATTTCGCAATAGATGCTTCTTTACCACATGGTAATCCTTGCGCTCTTAGCGATGCCGCCCTATATACAAGTAATCGCGCCGCTTCTACGCTAGTTGCCATATCTGCAAGTTTGAAGCCAATCCCTTGCTGCGCCGCAATTGGCTTTCCGAATTGCTCACGTTCTTTCGCATAATCAATCGCACATGCAAGCGCCGCTTCAGCAATCCCTAATGCTTGCGCCCCAATTCCAATTCGCCCAACATCTAAATTCGCCATCGCTACTTTAAATCCTTGTCCTTCTTCACCAAGTAAATTCTCAGCCGGTACCTTCATATCCTCGAACGTAAGTTGTACAGTGCGAGAACCGAGCAGTCCCATTTTATGCTCATCTTTACCGATGATTAAGCCTGGTGTATCTTTCTCTACTATGAATGCAGAAATCCCACTCTTTCCTGCCTCTGGATTTGTAGAAGCGAATACAATATATGTACTTGCTTCACCACCATTTGTAATGAACACCTTCGATCCATTAATAATGTAATGATCGCCTTTCTTCACAGCTCTTGATTTCAAACTTCCTGCATCCGATCCTGCATTTGGTTCTGTTAATGCAAATGCACCTAAATATTCACCAGTCGCAAGTTTAGAAACGTATTTCTCTTTCTGTTCTTCTGTTCCGAAATATAAAATCGGGTTCATTCCAACTGACGTATGCACAGCTAAAATTACACCAACTGTTGCGCTTACCTTTGAAATTTCTTCAATTGCTAAAATGTAAGAAATAAAATCCATTTCTGCACCACCGTATTTTGCAGGCGCTGGAATTCCCATTAATCCAAGCTCACCCATCTTCTGCAAAATCTCTTTTGGGAACACCCCTTGTTCCATACTAGGAACAAAGGGAGCAATTTCCTTCTGTGCAAAATCTCGAACCATTTTCCTCATCATTTGCTGCTCTTCATTAAAACGAAAGTTCATATACTCCGCCTCCATTTGCTATATAACCTTTTAACAATTTGGTAAGACCACTATTTTGTAACAAAGGGGGATTTATTCGTAAACGTAGAAACCACGACCTGTTTTACGTCCTAACCATCCTGCATTTACGTACTTACGTAGCAATGGACATGGGCGATATTTACTATCACCTAAACCTTCATGCAACACTTCCATAATGTATAAACATGTGTCTAAACCGATAAAATCAGCGAGCGTTAAAGGGCCCATCGGGTGATTCATACCAAGTTTCATTACTTCATCAATTGCTTCTTTCGTCGCTACCCCTTCATATAACGTATAGATTGCTTCGTTAATCATCGGTAATAAAATACGGTTCGATACAAATCCTGGGAAATCATTTACTTCAACTGGTACTTTGCCAATTTTCTTCGTAATATCCTCAATTGTTTCGTATACCGCATCATCTGTAGCCAAACCACGAATAATTTCAACAAGTTTCATAACCGGAACCGGATTCATAAAGTGCATACCGATTACTTTTTCCGGACGTTTCGTTACCGCGGCAATTTCTGTAATTGGCAAAGATGACGTATTTGTCGCTAAAATTGCGTGTTCTGGAGCAATTTCATCTAAATTCGCAAAGATTTTCTTTTTAATATCCATTTTCTCGACAGCTGCTTCGATAATAAGATCCGCTTCCTTCACACAATCTAAATCAAGCGTTACTGCAAGACGGTTTAATGTCGCTTCCTTTTCTTCTTCCTTCATGCGCCCCTTTTCTACTTGGCGTGCTAAGTTTTTCGTAATAATAGCCAATCCTCTATCTAATTGCTCCTGTTTTAAATCTTGAACCTTCACATCGTATCCTGCCATTGCACATACTTGTGCAATTCCTGATCCCATTTGTCCTGCACCAATTACAACAATTTTTTGTACACTCATTTCTTCTTCCCCCTTAATTTTCAATAAACTATATACCGTCTAATCTTAATTAGTGAACTTCAATCATCACTGCATCACCTTGACCACCACCGCTACAAATCGAAGCAATTCCAATTCCGCCGCCGCGTTGCTTCAGTGCATGGATTAGTGTAACGATAATGCGCGCTCCGCTTGCTCCAATCGGATGCCCCATCGCCACTGCGCCGCCATTTACATTCAATTTTTCTGGATCAATTCCCGCAATCTCTGTACTTGCAATTGCTACCGCTGCAAATGCTTCATTAATCTCGAATAAATCGATGTCTTCAATTGTCTTGCCTGTTTTTTCAAGCAATGCGTTAATTGCATAACCTGGCGTTCTCGGGAAATCTTTAGACTCCACTGCAATTGCTGTATGTGCCAAAATTGTCGCTAACGGCTTTCTTCCTTCTTGCTTCGCTCTGTCTTCGCTCATTAATACAAGTGCAGCACCACCATCGTTTAAGCCTGGTGCATTACCAGCTGTCACTGTCGCTGTTTTATCAAATACAGGTTTTAATTTTGCTAACTTTTCAATTGTTGTATCCGCGCGTGGCGCCTCATCCTTTGCAACGACAATAGGATCGCCTTTTCTTTGCGGAATCGTTACTGGCACGATTTCCTCTTCAAAACGCCCTTCTTTATGTGCTGAAACCGCACGTTGGTGGCTACGATATGCCCATTCATCTTGCGCTTCGCGAGAAATTCCATCTTCCTTCGCAACTTCTCCGCCATAAACACCCATGTGTATACCAGAAAATGCGCATGTTAAACCGTCAGCAATGTTTAAATCAACGACTTCGTTGTTGCCCATTCTGTATCCCCATCTTGCTCCTCGTAAAATGTAAGGACTGTTACTCATCGACTCCATACCACCAGCTACAATCAATGATTGATCGCCAGTACGAATAATTTGATCCGCTAACGTAACCGCACGAAGCCCCGACGCACAAACTTTATTCACTGTTTCCGTCTGCACTTCCCAAGGGATTCCAGCAGCCCTCGCCGCTTGGCGTGATGGAATTTGTCCCTGTCCACCTTGAATAACCGTTCCGAATATAACTTCCTCAACATCACTAGCAGAAACATTTGCTCTTTCAAGCGCCGCTTTAATTGCAATCCCTCCAAGTTCTGTTGCTTTTACATCTTTTAAAGACCCTCCAAATTTCCCAACCGGTGTTCTTGCAGCACTTAAAATAACTGTTTTACTCATGTTTCTTTCCCCCATTTCTTTTTATCACTGAGCGTGCGCTCGGTGTTCCTACGTTGAGAAGAGGTGCAATAATTGCACCTCTTTCTAAAGTTGTATGCATTCCTACAAACTAGATTGCTTCTTTCTTCTGTCCAATCACTGAACGTTCTAAAATCTCTGTTACATCGAGAGTTTGAACTTTCTCTTCAACTTCTTTCGCTTTCGTCCCATCACTAATCATCGTTAAGCAATAAGGACATCCTGTACCGATAATGGATGGCTGTACAGCTAATGCTTGTTCTGTACGAGCAACGTTAATGCGTGAACCTGTTGTTTCCTCCATCCACATTAAGCCACCACCTGCTCCACAGCACATTCCCGTTTCACGGTTACGTGCCATTTCTACAAGGTTCACACCAGGAATCGCTTTCAAAATGTCTCGTGGCGCTTCGTATACTTCGTTGTATCTTCCTAAGTAGCAGGAATCATGGTACGTAACTGTTTCCTCAATAGCGTGAACCGGTTTTAAGCGTCCTTCTTTCACCCACTGAGCTAACAGTTCTGTATGATGATAGACTTCTGCTTGCAAGCCAAAGTCCGGATACTCATTTTTAAATGTGTTATAAGCATGAGGGTCAATCGTAACGATTTTCTTCACTCCTGCTTTTTCAAATTCCTCGATATTTTTTGTCGCCATCTCTTGGAAGACAAATTCATTTCCAAGGCGGCGCGGTGTATCTCCAGAGTTCTTCTCCTTATTACCGAGTATTGCAAATGAAATGCCTGCTTCGTTCATCAACTTCGCAAACGATATCGCAATCTTCTGACTACGATTATCATATGATCCCATTGAACCAACCCAGAATAAATATTCGAACTCCTCGCCAGCTTTCGATTTTTCTTTTACAGTTGGAACCGTTACTTCATCATCACCTTGGCGCCAAGTTTCACGCTCTTTACGGTTTAGACCCCACGGATTCCCTTGACGCTCGATGTTTGTCATCGCACGTTGCGCTTCCGCATCCATCTTTCCTTCTGTTAAAACGAGATAGCGGCGTAAATCAATAATTTTATCAACATGCTCATTCATAACCGGACACTGATCTTCACAGTTACGACACGTTGTACAAGCCCAAATCTCTTCTTCTGTAATAACATCTCCAATTAAACTCGGATCGTAAGCGAGTGTTGTGACTGCAGATTCTTGTTGTCCTTTCCCCGCTGCCATCATCGCTAACTGATTTCCTTGTGTATTATTAAAAGCAACTACCGGAACCCACGGTGCTTTTGATGTCACTGCAGCTCCTTTATCAGTTAAATGATCGCGAAGTTTTAAAATCAAATCCATCGGCGATAACATTTTCCCTGTTCCTGTTGCCGGACACATATTTGTACAACGACCACACTCTACGCAAGCGTATAAATCAATAAGCTGATTTTGTCTAAAGTCTTCGATTTTACCAACACCAAATGTTTCTTGTGTTTCATCTTCAAAGTCAATCTTTTCAAGTTTCCCTGGATTTGAAAGGCGGCCGAAGAAAACGTTAGCTGGTCCCGCAATTAAATGCGCGTGTTTCGATTGTGGAACATAAACTAAAAACGTTAACAAAATTAGTAAATGCACCCACCAAGAGAAATAGAACACAGAAATGGCTGCGGTTTCATTTATCCCTGAGAAAACGTAAGCGATTGCAGAAGCGATTGGCTCACTCCATGAAAGCTCCTCGCCATGCCATATAATTCCCATCCCATTACCGAGTAGCACAGAAATCATTAAGCCACCGATGAAGATAAGAACAAGGCCTGATTTGAAATTACGTTTTAAACGAACTAGCTTCTCAACATAACGTCGATGAAAAGCCCAAAAGACTGCAATTAAAATAACAAGTGTGACAATTTCCTGGAAGAATGTAAATGCAGGGTATAGTGGTCCAAGTGGAAGATGTGATCCTGGTGCGAGTCCTTTCCAAACGAAGTCAATTGCTCCAAATTGGACAAGAATAAATCCGTAAAAGAACATAACGTGAATAATGCCGCTCTTTTTATCTTTCAGCAGCTTTTTCTGACCGAAAACATTGACCTTAAGGAGATCCCAACGCTCTTTAAAACGACGGTCAAATTCAATCTTTTTTCCTAACTGTATGTAGGCCATCCTCGTTCGTATAAGATACACAAACAAATATCCCGCATAAGCAATAACAGCAATGGCAGCCAGCCAATTCATGATCAGTAAGCTATTCATTTTTATGCTACCCCTCTCTTTGTAAGCCCTCTTTCTTTTTTAGATTCTTCAAAAACATATAATTTTCTGAATTTTATCCCCTACCTTCATTATATAATGAGTGAGCATTCAGTCAACAGTTTTTTGTTATACAACAACATATTTTTTAATAAAGCTGTTTATTTCGGTGAAACTATAAAGTGAAACTTTAATCAGTAGAAGTTATTTACTCCCTACTAATTATTAGCCCACAAATAACAGGATAAAATGAATGTTTGATTTATAAAAAACGAATGGTGAAAAGACCGTGAAGGAGGGAATTTACTCATGTTCTTCTTATCTCTCTTATTAATAGGTAGCACTCTCTGGATTGTAATTGATCTTTCTTATGGGAGAATTGTTCATTTAAAGCGTGTACGTTCTCGTTCTTTCCCTTTACGTCAAAGTGATTTTCACCTTTATACATACGGAAAAGATTTGTATGACGCTCTATTTACTGATATAAAACAGGCGAAACACCATGTGCACGTTTTGTTCTTCATTGTAAAAAACGATAAAATCAGCCGGGAATTTTTAAAGTTACTTATTGACAAGGCAAAGGAAGGAATTGAAGTAAGACTTCTACTCGATCGATTGGGAAGCCATCATTTATCAAATGAGGCCATTCGCTCCCTACAAAAACATGGTGTCTCTTTTTCATTTTGTCACAAAGTAAAGTTTCCTTTTCCTTTCTTTTCTGCAAATCAAAGAAACCATAGAAAAATTACAGTTATCGACGGGAAAATTGGTTATATTGGTGGATTTAATATTGGAGAAGAATATTTAGGGCATAATCAAAAATTAGGATTATGGCGCGATTATCATTTACGTCTTACAGGAGAAGGAATACAAGATTTACAAAGGCAATTTTTACATGATTGGCTGGACGATACAGACCAAAATTTATTAGAGGCATCTCTTTATTTTCCTAAGCAACAACCAGGAACCATTCTGCATCGTTTTATCCCTACTGATGGGGCCTACTTGCAAAATACATTTTTATATTTAATTGAAAGCGCAAAAAAAGAACTCTTTATCGGTACACCATATTTCATTCCTGGAAGAAAAATTATGAATGCATTATTAGAAGCACGAAAACGCGGGGTTCAAATCACGATTCTCGTTCCAGAAAAAGCGGATCACCCCCTTGTTCGAGAAGCAAAATTCCCATATTGCCGAAAGTTAATACAAGCTGGCTGTAATATTTACGCATTTCAACAAGGTTTTTTTCACGCTAAAGTTATTATAGTTGATGACTACATCTGTGATATCGGAACTGCAAACTTTGATATGAGAAGTTTATATATTAACCATGAAATCAACTGCCTTTTATATGATGAACATTTTATACAAACAGTAAAAAATAAATTCCACGAAGATCTAGAAAATGCGTCATTACTTTCCTTGAAAGATGTTAGTCCGAATTCTCTCATTAATAGAGGCAAAGAATGGATAGGAACAATACTTGCTTTCTTCCTATAGGAAAGATAATGCATAAAGGAGATGTATTCATTATGATTATGCGTTTCGGATATGTCTCACATGCAATGGCACTCTGGGACTGTTCTCCGGCTAAAACGATGACATTTACAAGCTTTCAAAAGCTTAGTAAACAAGAACGAGAAGATAAATTATACGATGTTACGCGACAGAATCTTGAGCATACAATACGTATTCTTCATTACAATATAGCGCATGAAATTCCATTATATCGCTTATCTTCTTCCATCGTCCCACTTGCAACACATCCCGAAGTCGAGTTTGATTACATCGGGTTGTTCACACCGCTTTGGCGTACCATTGGGGCATTAATTAAAGAACATAATTTACGAGTAAGTTTTCATCCAAATCAATTTACGCTATTTACAAGCGATAAGCCACACATTACAACTAACGCTATTACAGATATGACTTATCACTATAAAGTATTAGATGCAATAGGAATTGCAGATTCTTCTTATATTAACATCCATGTAGGTGGTGCCTACGGAAATAAAGAAAAGGCGGTTGAACGTTTCCATGAAAACATAAAAAAACTTCCTGCACATATAAAAAGGCAAATGACACTTGAAAATGATGATAAAACATATACAACTGCTGAAACTTTATCTATTTGCCAAAAAGAAAAGATTCCATTTGTATTTGATTATCATCATCACATGGCAAATCTTTGCGAAGAACCGTTAGAAGAGTTACTTCCTGCAATTTTTGAAACTTGGGCACATACAAATATCCTTCCTAAAGTTCATATTTCTTCCCCTAAATCAAAAAAAGAATTTAGGGCTCACGCGGAATATATTGATTTAGAGTTTATTAAACCTTTCTTACACGTTGCAAAAAAAGTCAATCATAATTTCGATATTATGATTGAAAGTAAACAGAAAGATTTAGCGATGCTGCAATTCATACATGAATTATCCGCTATAAGAGGAATAAAAAGAATAAATAGCTCAACATTACAATGGTAAATTGTAATGTTGAGCTATTTTTTTCAAAAAAAGTAATTTTTTTAGTGAAAAACACCCTATTTTATATGCTATGATTGGAATTAGCATTTTCCACCTGTGATTCAACTTTATTGAAACGGAGTCATAATATGATTAATCAAAAAAAATATGTACACTTTGTTATGATATATATAATTATATTTTCTCTTTGGATATTTCTTATTCCTAAGAACTTGAATATAAAAGAAATTGGAATTCTCTTCTTATTTTGTTTTGCTGCACTCTTTTCTTGCTATTGCTTATATAAAGCTATTAAGAAAATGAAGCGCGGTGATAAATTATTTTGGGTTTTATTACTATGCACTTGCCTGTGTGGATTGACAATGGAGATAACTTTATTTCTTCATTCACTTTCTATATATGACCAAGTCATATTCTCATATACGGCATTACCCTTTTTTATCGTACAATATATTTTGCTCTTTTCTGGCTTTGCTATAAAGTTCATAAAACATTACTCTATTAGAGGCCTAGCTCAATTTTCATTCGATAGCATCTTTATCATTATTATGAATATTTATTTTACCTTAACTTTTATTTTAGACCGTTCAAGCTTTCGTATGTTAACAACAGATCATTGGGTTTTAATTGGATACTTTATTGCACAATCATTAGTCATTTACGCCGTTATTAGTCTATATAGACGAGAACAATATTCTGCTAGTAGAATCTCATTAATTATCGGCTTTACTATCATACTTGTATACGGATATATACATCTCTTTCAATTAAACGCAGGGATGAAAACTTCTTCTGAAGTCTCTTACTTAATACATACTGCTTCGATTTTATTAATTGGTTTGTCATCCATACTATATATTTTAGATAAACCAATGCAGCATGAAACGAAAACAAAATATTATCGGTTTGATTATGTGCGCTTTATATTACCTTATTTTAGTATAATCATTACTTTTTCTTTTATTATCTTTCAACCTTGGGATGATAAGTTCATGTTGATCGGTCTAGTATTATCTCTCATCTTATTGTTCTTACGACAACTTTATATGTGGAAAGATAATCAGGCACTAATCGATACATACGAGCAGTTGACTACACAACTAGAAGACAAAGTAGAAGAAGGTGCATCTGCGTTATCAAAAAGTGAACAACGTTATAAATCTTTATTCGAAGATCACCCGGATGCTGTTTTCTCTTTAAATATGTATGGTATTTTCCAACAGTCTAATACAGCTTGCGAAAGCTTATTTACTGCCTACTATTGTGAAGTAGAAAGCTATTCCCTTTTACACTTTATTGACTCAAAAGACCATGATTTACTAAAGAAAGCTTTACAACTAACGAAAAAAGGTAGACCACAAACTTTAGAAGTTCGCACAAAAGAAAAAGAAGGTTATTACTATTACCTTCACATTACGCTCATCCCTACTTTCATAAATAAAGAAGTTGTTGGGATGTTCGGCATAGCACGTGATATTACAACTTTATATGAAAAACAAAAACAAGTAGAGCATTTAGCCTTTCATGATGCACTTACTGGACTACCAAATCGCCGCAAGTTCGAAAAGGATTTAAAAAACATTTTAAATACAGCTCAAACTAGCGCAAGTGATGTTGCTGTCATGTTTCTTGATTTAGATCGATTCAAAAAAATTAACGATAGACTCGGTCATGACGTCGGAGACTTATTATTAATTGAAGTAGCAAAACGATTACGCAGTTGCCTACGTTCAAAGGATGTCGTTGCTCGCCAAGGCGGAGATGAGTTTACAATTCTATTACCAGATATGTACTCAGAAAAAAGTGCGGCTTTTATTGCTGAACAGATTTTAAATATTTTAAACAAACCATTCTTCATTCAAGGCGAAGAACTGTCTATTACACCGAGTATCGGAATTGCAATGTACCCTGATTATGGAACAGATGTAACAGCATTAATGAAAAATGCTGATATGGCTATGTATCGCGCGAAGGCAAATGGAAAAAATCGATTTGTTTTCTTCTCAAAAGAAATAAGTATTGCTCAAAATGAAATCCAATTTTTAGAAGGCGAACTTGCAAAAGCATTACAACAAAATGAATTTTTCCTTGAATACCAGCCGCAAGTAAGCACAAAAACAAAACAAATTATCGGTTTTGAAGCATTACTTCGTTGGAAACATCCAAAGCTTGGTATCGTATCCCCGGCCCAATTTATTCCTCTAGCCGAGGAAACTGGATTCATTATTGAACTTGGAAATTGGATTTTGCGTACCGCCTGCTTAGAAGCAAAAAGATGGCATAATCAAGGTTTTTCTCACTTAAAAGTCGGTGTAAATTTATCTGTTGTTCAATTTAACCATGCAAATTTAATACCTACTATTTCAAAGGTTTTAGAAGAAACAGAGTTAAAACCAGAAGCACTAGATATTGAAATTACAGAAAGTATCGCCATTAACCAAAATCAATCTGTAGTTGCAAAACTAGAACAGCTTCAAAATCTCGGTATTCAAATTTCAATTGATGACTTTGGAACTGGTTATAGTTCTTTAGCTTATTTAACAAAATATCCAATTAATACATTAAAAATTGCTCGAGAATTTATTTGCGGAATTACAACTAGTCCTTTAGAGGAAGCGATTATTTCTTCCATTATTACACTATCAAAAGAACTAAATTTAGAAGTTATCGCAGAAGGTGTAGAAACCGAAGAACAATGGAAGTTTTTATATGGGCAAAACTGTGACCACATTCAAGGATTCTTTATTAGTAAGCCCGTTTCTAGTAAAGACGTTTGGAGGTTACTCCACAAAAAAACAACCGTCTAAGTAAGACGGTTGTTTTTTTAATATTCAAAAGGTACATCTGAAGCTAATTGTACTTCTTGATCATTATGAGAAATTACTTGGTTTTTCTCTAAAGCTGTATCTCCTAATGAAATACCCCATGCCATTGCTAACGTTAACAGACTACCAATAAGTAGTTTTTTCATATTCCATCACCCGCATTTTTTTCTTTAAATATATCATGAAAATCCATCCGTATCTTATGCAATTATGCATATTTGCTTTTTAAATCTTTTTTATTTCTTCATTCTTTTTATAATTAATTCTTTTAATGTATGGTTTCCTAATATATCGAAAAAGAAGTAAGCTTTTTCGCAAGCATCTTCAATTTCTGCTCTATCACACTCTAGCTTTTCTAGGCATTCAACTTTTCGATAGTATAACTGTCCAATCAATGTCATACTATTAATTTGACACGATAATTCAATGGCTTTATTTGCATGACAAAGTGCTTCTTCGTATTGATTGTCCAAGTATAATGCTTTTGCATGATTATGTCTCACCTTTACATCAAACTCTTTATTATCATGTAATACTTCTAATTGTTTTAATATATTTTCATATAACTCAATACTCTTCTTAAAATGGCCATTTTCAGCGTAAATGTTTGCAATTGCGTTTTCAATATAAAGGTTCTGATATACGTCTATCCCTGCCAATTGTTGATTGAGCAATTTCTTTAATTCTGAAATACAATATTCGTAATCAATTTTTTTCAATATGTAAGCAGCTACATGATATTGCCATTGAAGAAACTGCTGAAGCTCAGGATGATATTCTTCCTTTTTCAACTCATTCCATACTTTATTATAAATTTCTTTATATTTCTTTTCCTTACAGAGCATAATAATTCGGTCTTTTAACTGCTTATTCCTTTCCATGTCAGAATAAATAAGTACCTCATAAAAATGGATAATGGGAACTTGTAACTTTGCTGCAATACCTTGCAATATATCCATACTTGGGTATACCGCGCCCGATTCAATTCGGCTCACTTCCGATTGGTGACATATATTCTCGGATAACTGTTTTTGTGTTAATCCCCGCATCACCCTAATTTTCTTAATTTCACTTCCTAATTTTTCTGCGTGCATACTTACTCACCATCCCACTATAACAATCTAATTTTTCGAGTTGTCATACCACTACAATAATGTGAATTCGACAATTTTTGATATGAAATAATGCATAATATATATAAAATTCGGCAAATTTTTCATGCAATTCATCTCACATCCAATAATAGATTAGGAGTATTATAGATAAATTACAGAAAACTTGCCCATACTTCCATTACACTCGGTCTTTTTTATCCTTTATCGGCAAAAACTATCCACACCCAAGAATTAGGAAAAATGAAGTAAAAGTTGAAATTGCTCAGCCTAGCTTAACAATTTAGAAATTAACACAACCTCAAAATGATATAAAAGAAAATATTGCAAAAAAGTATTTAAAAGGTGAGGTAACTGGGGCTAAGGCTCAACAAGAGCAAGTAACAACTGAAAAAATGTAGAATTTCAACCTACCGATAAAGAAAATCAAACCGAATTTCATCTTGCACAAACTTATAAAAACTATAAAGTATATGATCAAGATCTCATTATAAAAGTAGATAAAAATGGAGTAATCACAACTATTAGTGGTAAAGTTATCCAGAATTTATACCGATAACCTAATCCTACTATAACAAATTTTTTGTCGAAAAATGAAGTAAAATCTATATGACGCAATCCCCCCCTAATTCCAGACTATATAACTGAGACGGAATTACAAAAAAAGAAGCTTACCATTCATAGGTAAACTTCTTTTCATATCCATCCCTTTTCTTCCGCAATTGTAATTGCCTCAATTCTATTTTTCGCATCAAGCTTCGTTAATACTTCAGAAATATAATTACGTACTGTACCAGGTGAAAGATAAAGTGTCTTTGCAATTTCATTTGCTGTCTTTCCTTCTTTCGCAAGTAGCAATACTTCTTTTTCGCGATCTGATAACGGATTTTGCTCTTGCCATAAGCCGAACATTAAATCTTGAGAGATCTCTCGTTTACCTTTCATTACGTTGCGAATTGATGCAGCTAAATCCTCGCTTGGGCTATCTTTTAATAAATATCCGTGCACACCAGCTTTCATTGCTCGTTCAAAATATCCAGGGCGCGCAAATGTTGTTAAAATCATTACTTTACATGCCGATTTTTCTTTCTTCAACATTTCTGCAACATCTAATCCGCTTTGAATTGGCATTTCAATATCCATAATGCTTACATCAGGTTTTAACGATTCGATTAGTTTTAGCGCCTCTTCTCCGTTCGCTGCTTGCCCAATTACTTCAATATCATCTTCTAGATCGAGTAGGGCTCCTAACGCACCACGAAGCATTCGCTGATCTTCTGCAATAATAATTCGAATCATGCCTTCACCTCATCTTTTCCTGTTCTAATAACAACTGGAACTTTTACTGTTAATAGTGTTCCTGGATTAATCGTACCCAGTTCAACAAATCCATCAATAAGAGCGATTCGCTCCTTCATACCACGAATACCATTCCCATCGTGGTTTTGGTCCGCTAAACCGATTCCGTTATCTTCTACTGTCAAAATCAATTCACCTTGTGATTCTAGTACAGAAACTATGCAACGCGTCGCCTTACTATGCTTTACAACATTCGTAACAGCTTCGCGTAAACACATTCCTAAAATATTTTGTTCAATGGGTGATAGCGAACTTGCACTCGTTTCTTGTTTGATCTCTAATTCAACATTAGCAGCTTGTAAGATCGCTTTTATTTGCTCAAGCTCTTCTTCCACTGTAATCATGCGCATATCAGAAATTAACTCCCTTAGCTGTTTTAAAGCAGTTCGCGATGTTTGTGTAATCTCCTTCGCTTCCGCACTTGCGCGCTCTGGATTTTTGACGATTAGCTTTTCAACAAGCTGACTTTTCAACGTAATAAGAGATAGCGTATGCCCTAACGTATCATGAAGATCCCTTGCAATACGCTGCCTCTCTTCACGTTTTACTAAGTCTTTAATTTGCTCATTTGCTTCGTTTAATTGATTTCTTAACACCTTTTTTTGATTAAAATTACGCATTCCAAATGGTGTAAGAAGCATTAAAATAAACATCGGAACGATATTTACTAAACTTGTCGGTGTTAGTTGATTCATATTTATAAATACTCCAAGCATTACAACTAACAAACATAGTAATATCCGAAATACTTTCTTACTTGGTGCAAACCCCATTGCACTTGCTGTGAAAAAGCCAAAGAATATCATGAAGGGATTATAAAATAAAGCAAATAAAAGCGTAAGTATCATTTGAATACAAGCCCACAAAATAAACGTCTTCTGGACAAAATAAAGTTGACGGTATGTGATCATGAAAACTATCAACATACCGCTTCCTATTACAAGCTTCCATCCCGATACTTGTGTTAAATTATAAATTGGAAATAACAAATAAACGAGCCACATATACGGAAAGAATCCCATATGTTTCGGAAAAATCTCAATCCTCTTCTTCTCTATCATTTATACCGCTTCCTGTCTTTTTCTTATATATATTGATATTACAACAAATATAAGGAAATAACCTCCTAATACCGCGATATTTTCCCAACCAACCGATTTTCCAGCTACAATATCCCATGCACCACTTCCGAAGTGATATGTTGGTGTCCATTCACCGATAGATCTTAATATTTTCGGGAATACTTCGATTGGCATCCATAGACCGCCAATTACAGCTAAACTCATATTTAAAATATTCGCTAAACCCGCTGCTGCATCCGCCTTCTTAATAGAACCTATTACTGTTCCTAACGCTAAAAATGGTGTCACACCTAACAACAACCATAATCCAGCACCAATCCATTGCCCTACTGTTAACTCAACATGATTAATTAATATTCCTGCGATAAAGATAACTAAGATTGAAAAAGCATTCACTACAGTTTGAGCGATAATCTTCGCTGTTATATACGCTCCCTCTGGAAGTGGTGTAATTTTTAAAAGATGTGTCCAACCCTGCCCTTTTTCTTGAGAAATTCTCACACCGAAACTAAAAAGTGCTGTCCCTACAATACTGAACGTTGCCATTGAGATTAAATAATGCGCTTTCCACGCATCTCCGTTTTGTGGCACTTGAACCACATTTGTGAAAATGTAATAAAACATAACTGGCATTAATAATGAGAAAAAGATAAACAATTTATTACGAAACGTACGTAAAATTTCTATTTTGCATTGCATCCATAAAGCTCTCATGCGATTTCCCCCTCCTGATTTGTGATAAATTGTTCAAATGCTTCATCAAGGCTTCCACGTTCAACAGAAACATCTGTTACAGGTAAGTTCTTTTCATAAATTGCTCTTAACGTTGCATCTGTATCTTCTGTTGTTAAAGTGAAGTGTCCTTCTTTTGATTGTACTTCTGTTACGTTTGGTAATTCTTTTAGTAATTTTGCAGGAATACTTTCCTTCGAATAAAACGTGATTGTTTTTCGTGAAATCGTCGCTTTCATCTCATCTGGCGTACCGTCTGCGATAACCTTTCCATTCGCAAACAATAAAATACGATTTGCTAATGCATCTGCTTCTTCTAAATAGTGCGTTGTTAAAATAATCGTTTTCCCTTCACTTGCTAACTTTCGAATTGTTTCCCAAAATGTTCTTCGAGACGTAATGTCCATTCCAACTGTCGGCTCATCTAAAAATAACAAATCTGGATTTCCTGCAAGTGCGAGTGCAAAATTTAACCTTCTCTTTTGACCTCCTGATAATTTCTCACATCTTTGCTTTCTCTCTGATTTTAAATTCGATAACTGTAGCAACGTTTCTTTCGCTATCGGATTCGTATAATAGCTACGGAATAACTCAATTGCCTCTTCCACTGTAATGCTATCGATGACACTTACTTCTTGTAACATCGCGCCGAGGCTATTACGAACATCTCTATGCTTTGGACTCTTTCCGAATATAGAAACCGTTCCTTCCGTCGGATCCTTTAATCCAAGCATCATCGACATCGTCGTCGTTTTCCCTGCACCATTCGGTCCAAGCAATGCTACGATTTCTCCTTTATTCACATGAAATGAAACGTTATTTACTGCTTTTTTATGTTTAAATGTTTTAGAAACACTATTTACTTCAATAATCTTTTCCATCTCTCCACCCCCGCTGTTTCTTATATTTACATTGTATTCCTTGGAAAACTTAGGAAACAGTATGATGCGTCATAACATCGATATGACAATTGTCATGTATTCTTTATGAGAGGAATCAATCCGCCATACTGCAAGCGAGTAGCAGGACGAAAATAAACATGATACAATCGGGTAAGATATATATTCGAGGAAGGACAGTGGTTTTCATGATTATTCGTAATGAACAAGATTTAGAAGGCTTACGAAAAATCGGCCGCATCGTTGCGCTTGCACGTGAAGAAATGAAAAAAGAAGCGAAGCCAGGCATGACAACGAAAGAGCTTGATTTGATCGGTAAAAAAGTATTAGATGAGCATGGTGCTATTTCTGCACCTGAAAAAGAATATGATTTCCCTGGCGTAACTTGCATCAGTGTAAACGAAGAAGTTGCTCACGGTATTCCAGGTGATCGTGTATTAAAAGAAGGCGACCTTGTAAATGTCGACGTATCTGCAGCACTTGATGGTTATTATGCAGATACAGGTATTTCATTTGTACTTGGAGAAGATGAAGCAAAAGAAAAGCTTTGCCAAGCAGCTGTTGATGCCTTTTGGGCAGCAATGAAAAAGGTGAAAGCTGGTTCAAAACAAAACCAAATTGGTCGTGCCGTTTCAAACTTTGCACATAAAAATGGATACAATGTTATTCAAAACTTAACTGGTCACGGTATTGGTCTTAGCTTACATGAAGCACCAAACCACATTTTAAGCTATTTTGATCCAATGGATAATGCGCTTCTAAAAGACGGTCTTGTTATCGCTGTAGAGCCATTCATTTCTATGAAAGCTGATCATATTATCGAACGTGGCGATGATGGTTGGACATTCGTTACACCTGATAAAAGCCTTGTTGCACAATGTGAACATACAGTTGTCGTAACACGCGGCGAACCGATAATTTTAACAGAAATATAAAATTAAAAATGACCGTTTTTTAGAATTTTTCTACTAAAACGGTCATTTTTAATTTTTGGAAAATATTTGTTAAACCGCTGTTGAACTCTTTATCATTTAAGTATATAATCTTTAGCGAAGGTTATTCATAATCATCTTTCAGAGAAGATAACACTATTATCAAAAGGGATACCTTCTTTTTTCTTATGTAAAACAGCTTCAAAAATGACCGCAGTAATGATTTAGCCGAATATTATAAATAACTTATATTCCACTAAATCCGAAAAGGAACTGTACCATCTTAACTTCGGTCCACAAATTGTACAACTCTCTCTAGGCAGAAAGTTAATTTTCATAAATGTAATAAGTGACATTCTTAAGATACAATTATCTCAATTTCAGATTACATAAATGAATATTTTCAAAGTGCATATTGTCTTCACCCTAACCAAAATCAACCCTATTCAGATTTTTTCCACATAATTTTAAAGCAAAAAACAAACTTTTAACTTGGGATACATTACTTTGGTTAGCATGTATCGTAAAACCTACCTTTATGACTATCCAGTTCATAACACATTCACAAGAAAATGCTCTTGTATATAAAGGTCTGATATCGTTCCTTTTATCAGCATAATTTCGACATTTTTTGTCGAATTATGTATATTCCAGATTTTTACGTTACTTTATATATGCCTTTAGTTAAACATCTATTCTGTCAGAGAACGTACATAGAAACGGAGGGATAGTAGCAACAAAGACTTTATAACAATTAACTTTTTTTATATTCCATTTGTTCATGTGGAATATATTCCTCAGTGAACAAATGAATGTTCAAAGGAGGCAAAATGAAAAAACTTTTCAATATATGTTTAATTGTATTTGTACTATTTTCACAGTTTATTAGTTTCCCGTACAATCAGGCAAAAGCTGAGACTTTAAAGGAAACTTCATTATTTGACACTGTTGAGATGAAAGATGCAACGGATCATATTATTGACGAAGCAAAAAATCCTAACAACTTAATAAAGATAGGATCAACCATTCAAGTAGAATATGCTTGGTCAATAAAAGATCAACAAGTTGTACATGCAAACGATACAGCAGTAATTCAAATACCACTTGCATTAAAAGTATCTAAAGATTTACAAGGAGATTTAGTAACAGATCAAAAAAATATTGGTCAATATTTTATAACAGCTAAAAATAATAAATTAAAACTAATATTTAATGATCAAGTAGAAAATTCGAAAGATGCTAAAGGAAAAATTAAAATTGATACTGTGTTTAACCCAACTTTAAAAGCTGAAGAGAAATCAGTTCAAATCGATTTTCCTTTAGGAACACTGGTTCAGCCTATAACAGTTCCTATTCAAGTAGAAGATTCTAAAGAAGATGGCACCAAACAGGATACTAATAAACAAGTGCCAGATCAAGTAGCTAAACCTGCTACTGACAATCCGGAACAAAATCCAGCAACTAAACCTGCTGCTGACAATCCGGAACAAAACCCAGCAGCTAAACCTGCTACTGACAATCCGGAACAAAACCCAGCAGCTAAACCTGCTACTGACAATCCGGAACAAAACCCAGCAGCTAAACCTGCTACTGACAATCCGGAACAAAACCCAGCAACTAAACCTGCTACTGACAATCCGGAACAAAATCCAGCAACTAAACCTGCTGCTGATAACCAAGAACAAAATCTAGCAAGCGATCCTGCTGAGAGTACAAATTCAGGTCCAAAGCAAATAACAACAAACATTTTAACGGGTGTAAAGTTGACGGATAAAGACGGAAAACCATTTACAGAGGATAACCGTCCAAGTACAGATTCCCCTGCCAATATTGAGTTTACATGGGAACTTTTAAAATCGATGAATGTTAAAAATGGAGATTACTATATTTTTGATCTTCCTAAACACTTTAAGATTTATAATACAATTAACAGTCCTTTATACGATAGTGAAAACAATCCAATTGGTAACTTTACTGTTACAAAAGATGGAAAAGTCACGATGACATTTAACGATTATGTTGAAGAACATCCAGATGTTGTTGGTAACCTACAATTAAAAACAGAATTTAATAAAGCTGAAATTAAAGGTACAACAACACAAGAAATTCCTTTCCCAATTAAAGATAACGATGTTTCTATTACAGTTGACTTTAAGCCTAATGTAAAAACAGCCACGAATAAAAAGGGGTTACCTGATAGACCAATTAATACAAATGAGATTAATTGGACAGTAGAGATGAATAAAACGAAAGACACCCTTAAAAACGCCGTTTTTAAAGATAACATCCCACAAGGTACAAGCTTAAATAAAGATTCTATTAAAGTTTATTATTTAGAAGTTGATGTTAACGGGAACGCAACACGTGGTAAAGAAGCCGATCCAGAAGATTACAAAATTATTTCATCAGATGGTTCAAAATTGGAGATTGCTTTTAAGGAGAATATCAGTAAAGCATACCAAATCGAATATGCCACAAAAATTACTGATGAAAATGTAAAAGACTTCCGAAATAACGTTACGATAACGAGTGATAATCAAAAACAACAAAACGCAAGCTCTACTGTAACGGTTTCTCGTGGTACACATTTAAACAAAACAAGTAAATATGATCCAAAGACGCAAACGATTGAATGGACAATTACTTACAACGGTGATCAAAAAAATATCAAAAAAACTGATGCACTTTTAAAAGATATTTTTGACGATACACATGAACTAGATGCAAATTCTATCGTTGTGAAAAACGCTTCCTACGATGATAATGGAAGGCTTGTAACAGGAGATACTGTTAATAATTACACTGTAAGTAACAAGAAGAATGGATTCGACTTACAGTTTAATGAGGATATTAATAGTGCTTATGTAATTTCCTATAAAACAAAGCCAACTGGTAATGTCATAAAAGATGGAAAAATAAAAAATACAGTTACAGCTGATAATGGTTCAAGTAAAGAAAATGAAGTTGGCTTCAAGCAGCAAAATATTATTAAATCTAATAATAAAGCTGAAACAAACTATAAAGACAAAACAACAACCTGGACAATTACGGTAAATAATAACAACTATCCATTAAACAACGCGATCATTACGGATACCTTTGACCATGGTGGATTACAATTAAAAGATAAAAAACTAGAAATTAAAGACGGAGATTATACCCTTCAAGCTGGGACTGATTATGTTTTAGATGTAACAGATAAAGGTTTCAAAATTACCCTTATAGGTACATATCAGTCTAATATGACAAAGACATTAGTCGTAAAATATACGACAGACTTTGACTATACAAAATTAGAAAGTGGTAAAACTTCGTTTAAAAATACAGGTAACCTATCTTGGATAGATGCAGGGTCCAATCCACAATCAAATAAAGTTGAAGCGGACTTTGATCCTGATACTTTCACAAAGGCGAATGGATATAAATACGGTTCTTATAACGCCCAAACGAAAGAAATCACTTGGATAATAGGTTTTAATTATAATAATGTTGAGATTAAAGATCCATATGTGATAGACGTAATACAAAATAAACAAAAGTTAGTACCAGGATCCATTGAAGTGCGCGATATGATTTTAAATGGAAGTCCTGACAATGCACAACCTGGTAATGCTGTACCAACTGAGAAATATGAACTTGAAGAACCTACAGAGAAAAATAAAAACACCCTAAAGGTTCATTTCAAACAATCAATTAATTCACCTTACTATATTATCTTTAAAACAAGCCTCGATGGTGAACTTATCCAAGGCATCTACAAAAACGAGGCAGAGTTAAAAGATGGCTCTAAAATTGTAAACACGCTTAAAGGTGATGCTCAAGTAAATAAAGGTGGCAGCTTCGTTACTAAAAAAGCTGTGCAAGATGACAACTATATTAATTGGAGTATTGCAATTAATGAAAGCCAATCGACCATTGCAGACGCAGTTGTAACAGACGATCCAACAGACAATCAAGTACTTGTGGAAGATTCATTCCACTTATATCCTACAACTGTCGATTACTATGGAAATGTAACAAAAGATACAGCAAATGAATTAAAACAAGGAACAGACTATAAACTCAAAATAACAACAGACAATAATACCGGAAAGCAACATTTTGAAATTGCTTTCTTGAAGAAAATTGATCGAGCTTATATTTTAGAATATCGTTCATTTATTAATGCAGACGATAAAGAAAAAGTAAGTAATAAAGCAAAAATCACAGGCAATAAGTTAACAGTAACAAATACAGAAACTACCGAAACGATTGAAGTACGAATGTCTTCCGGTTCCGGCGGAGGATCTGCTACTACAGGTCGTGGAAACCTTGAAATTATAAAGGTAGATAACGACAATAAGAACACTCCATTAGCTGGAGCAGAATTCACTTTATACGATCGTACAGGTAAAACTGTTATCCGTAAAATTACAACAGACAAAGATGGTATCGCTAAATTTAATAACTTAAAACGCGATAAATATTTATTAAAAGAAACAAAGGCTCCTGAAGGCTATGTAATTAGCTGGGAGTTAAAACAAGGGAAAATTGTTGAACTTGGTACACAAGAGACTACAACATATAAACTTGTAAATAAGAAGTTTGTCGGGAAAGTAGTTTTAACAAAGTCTGATGACCTGAACAAAAACGTAACACTACAAGGTGCCGTTTTCACACTACTTGATAAAGACAAAAAAATAATTTCAGAACATGAAAAATTAACAACAAATGATAAAGGACAAATTACTGTAGATAATTTAAAACCAGGAACTTACTACTTACAAGAAACAAAGGCTCCTGAGCATTATAAATTAGATGATCGACTGATTGGGGTTAAAATCGCGGAAGATCAAACAACAGTAATAAACCGCACTGCAACAAACAGCTTGATTCCGGGTTCGGCCATTTTAACAAAAGTCGATAAAGATGGAAAAACTTTAGCCGGTGCGGAGTTCAGTGTACGAGATCGACATAACAATGTAATTCGTGGATATGAAAAATTAACGACAAATGATCAAGGACAAATTGAAGCAAAAGATTTACGCCCTGGAGACTATCAATTTGTCGAAGAAAAAGCACCGAAAGATTACGACATAGATAAAAAACCAATTGAGTTTACAATTGTAAAAAGTCAAAAGAAAGCAGTTACTGTTACTGCGACGAATCACCTCATTAAAGGTGGCGTCACTTTAACAAAAACTGATGATATCGATGGTACAGCTCTTGCAGGTGCTGTATTTAAAATTGTCGATGCTCATGATGAAAAGAAAGTCATTCGCGAAAATGTAAAAACTGGTGCTGACGGTAAAGTAACTGTTAAAGACTTAGAGCCTGGTACGTATAAATTTATTGAAACAGAAGCTCCTAAGGATTATGTGTTAAATACAAACCCTATCGAGTTTACAATCGATAAAAGCCAACAGTCTTTAGCTACCGTTACGGCAACAAACAGTTTAAAAACAGGCGAAGTTGAATTATTAAAAGTTGATGAATTTGGTGATAAAAAACCTCTACAAGGTGCCGTATTTAAAATTGTTGATGTAAATAATAATGATGTTCGTACTGACCTAACTACAGATGCTGATGGAAAAACAAAAGCTGATAAGTTACGTCCTGGTACGTATAAATTTATTGAAACAGCTGCTCCTGAACATTACGTTTTACGAGCAGAACCTATTGAATTTACAATCGATAGAAGTCAAAAAGAAACGCTACTTGTGAAAGCTGAAAATGCTTTAAAACCAGGAGATGTTGAATTAACGAAAGTTGATGATATCGATGGTACAGCTCTTGAAGGTGCTGTATTTAAAATTGTTGATGCTAATGATGAAAAGAAAGTCATTCGCGAAAATATAAAAACTGGTGCAGATGGTAAAGCTATCGCTACCGACTTACGCCCTGGCGATTATAAATTTATCGAAGTGACAGCACCGAAGTATTACGATAAAAATACAAATCCGATTAAATTTACGATCACAGAAAGTCAAACGACGTCTGCTACTGTTACCGCTAAAAACAGCTTAACAAAAGGCGGTATTGAATTAACAAAAGTGAATGCTGCAGATGAAAAGGAAACACTTGAAGGTGCGGTATTTAAAATTGTTAATAGAGATACGAATGAAGATGTTCGTACGGAACTTGTTACGAATAGTGAAGGAAAGTTAGTTGTAGACGACTTACGTCCTGGTAACTATAAACTTATCGAAACAAAGGCCCCAACTTATTACGATGTAAATGTAGAACCAATTGAATTTACAATCGAAAAAGGACAACAAAAACTTCTTCCACTTACATTTAAAAATAGTTTAACGAAAGGAAAAGTTAAACTTATTAAAGAAGATGATGTGGAAAGTAGTATCGCTCTTGCCGGCGCAGTCTTCACATTACAAGACGCAACTGGCAAAGAAATTGCGAAAGATTTAAAAACAAATGATTACGGAGTACTAGTTATTCCTGATTTAGCACCAGGAGATTATCAATTTATTGAAACATCAGCTCCTGAACATTATAAATTAGATCCAACACCTATTAAGTTCACAATTAAAAAAGGTAGCAAGGATGATCTTCCAGTCCCTGTCACTGTAACAAATAGTTTACTTACAGGTGGCGTTACTTTAACAAAGGTTGATGACGTTGATGGGGCTACTCTTGAAGGTGCAGAATTTATCATTGTCGATGCTCATGATACGAAAAAGGTAGTTCGTAAAGGATTAACTACCGATGAACATGGTAAAGTTTCTGCTTCTGATTTACGTCCAGGTGACTATCAATTTATTGAAGTAAAAGCTCCAAAAGACTATGACTTAAGAAAAGATCCTATTCCGTTCACTATCGGAAAAAGTCAAAAAGAAAATATTAGCGTTACCGCTACTAACAGCTTAACGAAGGGTGGCGTCATTTTAACCAAAATCGATGACATCGATCGTACAATGCTGAAAGGTGCAATCTTTAAAGTTGTTGATATGAATGGTAACGAAGTTCGCACAAACCTTGTTACAGATGACAATGGTGAAATTTCTGTTTCTAATTTACGTCCAGGTGACTATCAGTTTATTGAAACAGCTGCTCCTGAACATTATGTGTTAGATGAGAAACCGATTCCATTTACAATTGAAAGAAGTCAAACAGAGAAAATTACTGTTACAGGTAAAAATACGTTAAAAAAAGGTAGCGTTGAATTAACAAAAATTGACGATATTGATACTGATACGAAGCTCGCTAATGCTGTATTTAATTTATTAGATGCAGACGGAGAGATAGTTGAAGAAGGCTTAAAAACAAATGATGAGGGAAAAATTGTTGTTGAAAACCTACGTCCTGGCACGTATCAATTCGTTGAGACAATAGCTCCTGAACATTACGATTTAAATAAAAAACCGATTGAATTTACAATTAAGAAAAGCCAAACTGAAACTCTTCATATTACGGCTAAAAACGCTCTAACAAAAGGTGGCGTTGAACTTTCTAAAGTAGATGACATCGATGGCACTAAACTTGAAGGTGCAGTATTTAACATTGTTGATATGAAGGGTACTGTCATTCATAAAGATCTTGTTACAAATAGTAAAGGGAAAATCGAAATCGATGACCTACGTCCAGGTAATTATCAATTCATCGAAACGAAAGCTCCTAAGCATTACGTTTTAGAGGAAACACCGATCCCTTTCACTATTGAAAAAGGACAAAAGAAAGCTATTTCTTTAACTGCTAAAAATAGCTTACAACAAGGTAGTATTGAACTACTTAAAGTAGATGATCTAAACGATCAAATGAAACTTTCTGATGCGGTATTTAATTTACTAGACCAAAACGGGAAAGTGCTTAAAACAGATTTAAAAACAAATAATGAAGGAAAAATCGTTGTTGAAAATTTACGTCCTGGTACGTATAAATTTGTCGAAACAACAGCTCCGAAACATTATGATTTAGACAAAAAACCAATTGTAGTTACAGTTGAAAAAAGCCAAAAAGGTATTGCTACTGTTACTATGAAAAATAGTTTAACAAAAGGCGGCGTTGAACTTTCTAAAGTGGATGACGTCGACGGGGCTACTCTTGAAGGCGCAGTATTTAACATTGTTGATATGAAGGGTACTGTAATTCGCGAGAATCTTACTACAAATTCACAAGGTAAAATTAGCGTTCCTGACCTACGTCCAGGTGATTATCAATTCATCGAGACAAAGGCTCCGAAACATTACGATTTAAATAAAGAACCGATTCCTTTCACTATTGAAAAAGGACAAACCGAACCGATTTTTGTTACTGCTAAAAATAGTTTAACTAAAGGTGCGGTAGAACTTTCTAAAATGGATGATATCGACGGTACAGCTCTTGAAGGTGCGGTATTAAAATTGTTGATATGAACGGCAATGACGTTCGCACTGGCATTACGACAGATGCAAAAGGGAAAGTTTCTATTCCTGATTTACATCCTGGAGACTATCAATTTATTGAAACAACAGCTCCTAAGCACTATAAACTAGATGCTACACCAATTAAATTTACAATTGAGAAAAGCCAAGCAGAGAAGTTACAAGTCACTGCTAAGAACAGCTTAATTGAAGGTGCGGTAGAGTTAATTAAAGTGGATGATATAAATCAAGATACAAAACTTTCTGATGCAGTATTTAACATTATTGATGCGAAAGGTAAAATTGTTCGCACAAATTTAACTACTGATAAAGACGGGAAAGTTTCTGCTTCTAATTTAAGACCAGGAGATTATCAATTCGTAGAAACGAAAGCTCCGAAAGATTATGATTTAAATAATACACCGATTCCTTTCACTATCGAAAAAAGCCAAACAATTCACGTTTCTGTTACTGCTAAAAACGGCTTGACTAAGGGTGGCGTTGAATTAACGAAAGTTGACTCTTTAGATGCGAAAGAAACGCTAGAAGGTGCGGTATTTAAAATTACTGATATGAACGGTAATGATATTCGTACGAATTTAGTTACCAATAAAGACGGAAAAATCATCGCTAAAGACTTACAACCTGGAGACTATCAATTTATTGAAACGAAAGCTCCAAAACATTATGACTTAAATGAAGATCCTATTAAGTTCACAATTGAAAGAAGTCAAACAAAGCATGTCTTCGTTACAGCTACTAACAGCTTAACGAAAGGTAGTGTGGAGTTAATTAAAGTCGATGATGTTGAAAAAAACACAACACTCGAGGGTGCGGTATTTAAAATTGTTAATAAGGATGGACACGACGTCCGTACTGATTTAACTACTGATAAAAACGGCCGTTTAGTTGTGGATGAATTACCGCCAGGAGACTATGAGTTTATCGAAACAAAAGCTCCTAACCATTATGACTTAAACGAAACACCTATTAAGTTCACAGTTAAAAAAGGGCAAGAAAAAATTGCTTCCGTTACAGCTACTAATAGCTTAACGAAGGGCGCTGTGGAATTAACAAAAGTTGATGACATCGACGGTGTTACTCTTGAAGGCGCAGTATTTAAAATCGTTGATATGAACGGCAATGACGTTCGCACTGATTTAACTACTGATAAAGATGGCAAGATTTCTGTTTCTGATTTACGTCCGGGAGACTATCAATTCGTTGAAACGAAGGCTCCTACTCATTACGACTTAAATCAAACTCCTATCAACTTTACTGTTGAAAAGAGTCAAACCACTACCGCTTCTGTTATCGCTAAAAATAGCTTAACGAAGGGCGCTGTGGAATTAACAAAAGTTGATGACATCGACGGTGTTACTCTTGAAGGCGCAGTATTTAAAATCGTTGATATGAACGGCAATGACGTTCGTTCTGATTTAACTACTGATAAAGATGGCAAGATTTCTGTTTCTGATTTACGTCCGGGAGACTATCAATTCATTGAAACAAAGGCTCCTACTCATTACGACTTAAATCAAACTCCTATCAACTTTACTGTTGAAAAGAGTCAAACTGCTACAGCTTCTGTTACCGCTAAGAATAGCTTAACGAAAGGCGCTGTGGAATTAACGAAAGTTGATGACATCGACGGGGCTACTCTTGAAGGCGCAGTATTTAAAATCGTTGATATGAATGGCAATGACGTTCGTTCTGATTTAAATACTAATAAAGATGGAAAAATTTCTGTTTCTGATTTACGTCCGGGCGACTATCAGTTTATTGAAACGAAAGCTCCTACTGGATACGATTTAAACGCTAAGCCAATTCCTTTCACTATTACGAAAGGACAAGCTCAAGTTACTTCTGTGACTGCTTTAAATAGTTTAACAACAGGTTCAATGGAGTTAACGAAAGTTGATATGGATCACAATGGAACACTTGAGGGTGCCATTTTCAATATTTTAAATCAAGATGGAAAAGTAGTACGAGAAGGTTTAAAAACAGATGAGCATGGTAAATTAATCGTAAATGATTTGAAACCTGGTAATTATCAATTAGTGGAAACAAAGGCTCCTGAGGGCTATCAATTAGATGTATCACCAATAGACTTTACAATTGAAAAAGCGCAAGCTACACCACTACAAATTACAGTTTCAAATAAAAAAATCGATTCTTCATCAGGTGGAGAGGATAAACCAGTTGCTCCTCCTAATAAAGAAGAGGAAACAGGAAAAGAAACTTCTGAAGAACTAGAAAAAGGAAATCCTGAAACACACGGTAAAGGTACTTCCGAAGAACTAGAAAAAGGAAATCCTGAAACACATGGTAAAGGTACTTCCGAGGAACTAGAAAAAGGAAATCCTGAAACACATAAAAACAAACAGCAAGATGACCAAAATAAGGGGAAAGAACTTCCAAATACAGGTCACAAAAAAGATTCTACTCAAACAGTAGGTATCGTACTTCTACTAGCTGGATTGTTAAGTATTTTAGCTACAAAACGAAAAAAATATTATTAATAGTTTTTCACACCCCATCAAGTGAATATTTGATGGGGTGTTTTTTTATACAAAAAAGGACGATACATAGAGTATCGTCCTTTTAACGGGGTGAGGCTGTCCAAAAGTACGGAAAACCTTTGAACAGCCTCGTATTTTCATATGGATGCCTTACATATATCACTGATGATAATTATGAAATGCGGAAACATACTTATCATCACATGATTCAAACACGAGAAAAGAAACCCTACAGTGAATTCTTTTCTCTACATAATCTAAAGTTTGGGTACACTAGATTCATGCAATGTAGGAGCTTTCCAAGCAGAAAGCGAACCTTCATTTAAAATGATAGCATACATATCTCCGTCAAAAATATGTAAATATGCATATAACTTTTTTATTTCTCAATGTCAGAATATTGAAAAACTATAAAGGTAAAGGTAAAATGAAGTCGTTATCCGTCTTCTTTTGTCAGTCAGAGAGAATAGAAGAATAGGAGAGGAAGAAATGAAAAAATCTTTGAAACAAAAAATAGTAAGCTCTTTGCTTGCTGTATCACTCGCTGTTAGCTTAGCCCCGATTGGACAAGCCAAAGCTGATTCCACGTCAGAAATCACACAGACTTCATCTATTACAAAACAAGTTGATGCAAGCCGTGCTATCGAACACATCCGTTTCTTATCCGAAACAATTGGTCCTCGCCCCGGTGGAACAAAATCAGAGGAATGGGCTTCCCGCTACGTTGGTATGCAGCTTAAATCAATGGGCTATGAAGTAGAATATCAACCATTCCAAGTGCCGGATCAATACGTTGGATTTATTGAATCACCATTATCCACAAAACGTAATTGGCAAGCTGGTGCTGCCCCTAACGCACTAATTTCTACAGAGGCTGTTACAGCCCCTCTTATCTTTGTTCAAGGTGGGACAAAATTAGAGGATATCCCAAATGAAGTAAACGGAAAAATCGTTCTATTCGAAAGAGGAACAACAGTTGCAGACTATAATAAACAAGTTGAAAATGCTGTTAGCAAAGGAGCAAAAGGTGTTCTTTTATACAGCTTAATTGGTGGACGTGGAAATTACGGACAAACTTTCAATCCCCGCCTAACGAAAAAACAGTCTATCCCTGTCTTTGGTCTTGCTTATGCACAAGGAAATGCATTTAAAGAAGAAATCGCTAAAAAAGGGACAACAATTCTTTCCCTAAAAGCAAGACATGAATCTAATTTAACGTCATTAAACGTCATTGCTAAAAAGAAACCAAAAAATAGTACAGGTAATGAAAAAGCTGTCGTTGTAAGTTCACACTATGATAGTGTCGTTGGAGCACCTGGAGCAAATGACAATGCTTCTGGTACAGGGTTAGTATTAGAGTTAGCACGCGCTTTTCAAAATGTAGAAACTGATAAAGAAATTCGTTTTATTGCTTTCGGTTCTGAAGAGACTGGCTTACTTGGCTCTGATCATTACGTTAATAGTCTATCCCAAAAAGAACGTGACCGGATTTTAGGTGTCTTTAACGCAGACATGGTTGCAACAAATTACGATAAGGCGAAGAATTTATATGCTATGACGCCTAACGGTTCTCCAAACCTTGTAACAGACGCGGCCTTACAAGCAGGTAAACAATTAAATAATGACCTCGTTCTTCAAGGGAAATTTGGCTCTAGTGATCACGTGCCATTTGCTGAAGTTGGGATTCCGGCCGCCCTATTCATCTGGATGGGTGTCGATAGTTGGAATCCATTAATCTATCATATTGAGAAGGTATACCATACACCTCAAGATAACGTATTGGAGAATATTTCACCTGAACGTATGAAAATGGCATTAGAAGTTATCGGAACTGGTGTTTATAACACTCTTCAAAAACCTGTTGCTCAAACCGAACAGAAAGCTGCTTAATCATTTAAAAGACCACTGATTTTTATCAGTGGTCTTTATTGAGAAAAAATACATATGCATAAAAGCATATTTTTTCCTACTCATTATCGTATACAATATTAACTGTAACAAAAATGATTACAACTAATAAGGAGGTTTTTCTACTATGAAAAAAATGATTTTAGCCGGTGCGTTAACTTTAGCAGGAATTACTGGTGCTACCGCTTTTATTGCTGAAACGAAGGTTGCTGCCGCGACTCAAGAACAGAGCTTTACGAAATTTTATTCTTTGCAAACTGGAGGTAGTTCTGAGCAAGAACCTATTTTCCTTCAAAAGGGACAAGAGCTAACAATTCAACCTAACAGCAAAACTCCTAGTTACAGTGTTTATGACTCAAATCATAATCTTATTGGACGTTATTCTGATGGATACGGACGAATTTTCACTGCAAAAACAGATGGGAATATGTACGTTCAATTTCATGCACCTTACGTTTACTATAGTCCTGTTAGCTTTTCGGTTACGTATACAATCCGATAAAATAAAGGGCCTTTCTCATGGTCCTTTATTTTGTTTCCCAATTCACTTTTACAAAACCATCTTTTACTTTTAATCCACTTATATTCAATACATATTTTTCATTTGCTTTCAACGTAACTGTAAAAGTACCTTTTTTCGATTCACAGATCTCTTTTAACTCTCTTATACCTTCTCCTTGCCTTTCATACAAGCTAAAGCATAAATTCCCACGTTTTGCATCCGTCTCATAAGAAAATGTCACTTCTGTATCCTTTTCATACTCAAGTTCAATATCTTTCCCAGCAATATCCCATGATGAGAATTTTGCCTCGTAACTTGTCTCTCCTTGCTTCTCATTTTCTAAATATATATCTCCTGCTCTCCACGCATCATCTAACGTCTGTGCAAAAGTAAAGCCACTAAGTAATACAAACATTGTACTTGCCAATATCGCAACTAATGTTACCTTCTGCTTTTTAACAAAATTCACCCTATATTCTCCTTCAACTTTCTTTTTACTTCTTCTTACCATATATAATAAAAACCCGATAAAGAATGGCAATATAACCGCTAAAACACTCCATCCTTTACTCATTTGATGTGCTTTAGCATCTGTATATACCCATGATGCAACACATATTAAAAGTGCTATAAAAGCTAAAAACATTGTCACTCCAGCTACTTCAAATATTACAAACGGATTAGCGAACTCTATCATGTAATTTATACTCCTTCTTTAAAAATGACTGTATGACAACATATATTGGAATGTATACGTGCATCATAATCACAATTGCTATCAACATAGGAATTTTATGATCCAAATGAATGACAAATTGTTCTATAACAACTGTTAATAAAACAATCCAAATGGCGTGAATATAAATCACCCATCTCTTCTCTAACTTCTGAGCCTTTCGCACGCCCTGCTTCGTGTTATCTATCAGCTCTTCGCTTGGAGTTATCTCTTCTGCTAAGCTACTCTTTATCTTCTGTTCAAATTTATCTTCCTTCATAAACGAACCCCTCCAAATGTTCTCGCATTTGCTTTTTCGCATAATTAAGGCGGTATTTCACTGTACCAATCGGTATATTTAATATTTCACTCATTTCCTTATAAGAATATTGTTCATAATAGTAGAGTACGAGCACAGTTTTATACTTTTCATTCAATAACTGTATAACTTCCCGTATCATTTCTGCTTCCACTTTTTGAATAAATTCTTCTGATATATTCACTTCATCCGAGAAGTCTATTTCTCCACCATCTTCTTTATGAAACAAATCCAACATTCGATCTTTCCATCTTTTTTTCTTACGATAAAAATCATAAAACGTACGAACACAAATTGTAGTAATCCACTTTTTATGATTCTCCACGTAAGAAAGTTGGTGCCGCGATGAAAAAACTTTTATCCACGTCTCTTGAAAAATATCTTCCGCGTCTTCTTTCGTCTTCGCTAACTTATAGCATAAGGAATATATTTGCTGCTTATATATATCAATCAATTCTTCTACCTTTTCTTCCAT